>OZ223274.1:0-4066267 GCA_965140595.1 uncultured Sphaerochaeta sp.
TTGCGTTATACCAAGGAGTGGGAGACTACCATCAACAGGATGGGGCGTTGGGTCGATTGGGAAAATGGGTACCGAACCATGGACACCAACTACATGGAGTCCATCTGGTGGGTGTTCAAATCCTTGCATGAAAAAGGCTTTATCTATGAAGGGTACAATATCCTTCCCTATAGTCCTGCCCTCGGGTGTCCACTCTCTAACTTTGAGGTGAATCTTGGTGGGTATCAGGATGTTGTTGACCAGGCTGTTACGGTCCGTTTCGCTGTGGACGGTGAAAAGGATACCTTCTTTTTGGCATGGACTACCACGCCTTGGACCCTCCCTTCCAATCTTGCCTTGGCCTTTGGCCCCGATATCGACTATGTGAAAATCCTCGACAAGAGTGATAATTGCCACTATATCCTGGGTAAGAACCGACTCAGTCATTACTACAATGATGAGACCCAGTATGAGATTGAGGATGAACAGAAGGGATCCTTTTACAAAGGGATGCGCTATGAACCTCTGTTTCCCTATTTTGCCCATCTGAAAAAAGAGGGTGCATTCGTCTGCGTTACAGGCGACTATGTCACCACCGAAGACGGCTGTGGTATTGTCCATACGGCCCCAGGATTTGGGGAGGATGACTATCAGGTGCTCAAGGGGACAGGCATTCCAACAGTTTGCCCAATTGACAGCGAAGCGAAGTTCACCAGCGAAGTCCCTGACTTTGTCGGAAGGTTTGTCAAGGATACAGACAAAGATATCATTGCTTCTCTTAAAGCGAGTGGCAAGTTGGTTAAGCGGGAAAACTTCCTGCATCCTTATCCCTTCTGTTATCGTACCCACAAACCCCTTATCTATCGTGCGATGGAGTGTTGGTTTGTAGATATCCAGAAGATCAAGAGTGCGATGCTCAATGCGAACGACCAGATTACCTGGATGCCTGAGCATCTGAAGAATGGGCGCTTTGGCAAATGGCTTGAAGGGGCTCGTGACTGGGCCATCAGTCGAAACCGTTTCTGGGGCAATCCTATTCCTGTTTGGAAATGTGACGGTAGTGATCATATCGAGGTAATAGGCAGCAGGGAAGAGCTGGAAGCAAAATGCGGACAATCTGTACCTGACCTGCACAAGCACTTTGTCGATGAGCTCACCTGGCCAAGTCCCGATGGAAAAGGCACCATGAGGCGCATCACTGACGTATTGGACTGCTGGTTTGAATCCGGCTCGATGCCCTATGCCCAGTTGCACTATCCGTTTGAAAACAAAGAGTACTTTGAAGAGCATTTCCCCGCTGACTTCATCTGTGAAGGTTTGGATCAGACTCGTGGTTGGTTCTATACCCTGACTGTCATAGCCGCCGGTCTGTTTGACAAGCCTGCTTTCATGAACTGCATCACAAATGGTATTGTGCTCACACCTGAAGGCAAGAAGATGAGCAAGAGTGCCAAGAACTATACTGACCCAATGGAAATAGTCAATGTATATGGTGCTGACTCTCTCCGTTTTGCACTGATGAACAGTGCTGTTGTCAGGGCAGAGGACCTCAAGTTCAGTGAGGATTCCGTCAAGGATGTATTGAAGAACCTCATCATACCTTTGTGGAATGCCTACTCTTTCTTTGTTACCTATGCGAATATCGATGGGTATGAGCCGGGTGAGACTTCCTATGAGAAGCTCTCTAATCCCATGGATACCTGGATCATCAGCAGCAGTGAGAAACTTATCGAGGAGGTTACCGCAGCCTTTGATGCCTATGACATCCAGAAGGCTTGTTCCTTGTTTGTTCCATTCATTGATGATTTGAACAATTGGTATATCCGCAGAAGCCGCAGACGCTTTTGGAGAAGTGAGAACGACGGGGACAAGAAAGAGGCTTATGATACCCTCTATCGTGTTTTGATGACATTCATCAAGATTGCCGCCCCTATCATTCCCTTTACGACTGAGGATATCTACCAGAACCTCAAGACTGATGATATGAGCCCGAGCATCCACCTCGAGCTCTATCCTGAGTATAAGAGTGCTCAACGTGACCTCGAGTTGGAGAAGAGAATGGCCCTGACACAGAAGGCAATTGTCATGGGAAGATCCCTTCGTGCCTCAAACAACCTGAAGACACGTCAGCCTCTGCAGACCCTCTTCCTTGTCGATAGGAATGAGGAGGATCGTGAGGTCCTTTCTTCCATGGCAGATATCATTGCCGAAGAGCTAAATGTAAAAGAGGTTCTTATCCAAGAGGATGAGAGTGCTCTGGTAAGTTACAGTGCAAAGGCAAACTTCAAGGTATTGGGTTCCAGACTTGGGAAGCAGATGAAGGAAGTTGCCTCTCAGATTGAGCTTTTCTCTGGAACGAAGATTGCCTCTATCCTTGATGGAAAAACCGTGAAGCTTCAGTACAGTGAAGGCGAGATTGAGATTTCTGTTGAGCATATCATCGTCCAGCGTACCGAAAAGGAAGGGGTGAAGGTACTCAATGAAGGATCTTTGACTATCGGTTTCGATACCAAAGTGACTGAAGAACTCCTTCAGGAGGGAATTGCGCGTGATATCGTTCGCAGTGTCCAGAACCTTCGTAAAGATAGTGGGTTTGAGGTTTCTGACCGAATAATTCTCACCTATGATGGTGATGAGGTTATACAACAGGTGTTTGCTATCTTTGGGTCCACTATAGCAAAGGAGACTTTGTCGAACTCCCTAACCTTTGCTTCATTGGAACATGTTGAGCCGATCGAGTGTGGTGAACATTTGGTGAGGCTATCAGCAATAAAGGAATGATCTCATGAAAAAGAGTAAGATTGTAGTGCTATCGATATGTATCGTACTCATGCTCTCTTCTTGTGCCTCATTGACCAAGAGAGAGCGGCCTTACTTTCATTTTCAGGGTATGGCTCAAAATGGCAGCATCGTGGCTACTGTTGATGCTGTAGCTGAACCGGAATTGGTTGCCTCTGCCTTTGGGGACCTTACTGAATTCGCAAATCGTGCAAGACGGGTATCCCTTTCTCTTACCCCAATCAACGATACCTATCCTCTAGAACAGGATGCACTTGCTGTGTATGGGGTGGTTGAGGGTGATTACCCCAGGTTTTTGCTTAATACAGGGATGATGTATGCCAAGGAGCTGTCCCCGAAGAGCAACTTGGATGGACTCTCCTGGTTCAACCAGAATGATGGTCCCTTGAACCTGTATACGCCAAAGAATGATGAACTGGTCTTTACCAATGGTTCATATGAACGTGCCTATATATCCTATAAGACTCGGCAGAGGCTTATCAATGACGAAATGGCACTACAGATGGCAAACGCTTCCATCGCCTTATATGCATTTGAGCCAGAGACGTTTTTTGACTTGGGCCTGAATCTTCCGCAGTCAGTGTTCCAACAGGCTAGGGAAGTACTCCTGCTTATCAATCAGGACGAAGGCAGCTACACAGTAGATGCGTTCATTACGATGGAAACACCGAAGCTTGCCACCACCCTTTCGCAGATGGTGCGTAGCGGTTACTTGGCCCGATTGAAAAAGGATAAGATTCCTTTTAAGATTGCCGAACTGAAGTTGATGTTTTTACTCGATGAGGATCTTGTGACGATCATGCAGATGCCCTTGAGCGAAGAGCAGATGCTACTATTGAAACAGAGCCTGACCGGGGTCTTATAGAAGAGGAGATACCGTATGCCTAGTTATGAATATGAATGTCAGAATTGTCATGCCCATGTAGAGTTGGTGCAATCGATCGAAAACCATTTGCCACCTGCCAAGTGCCCTTCCTGCAGTATGCAACACACCATGGTACGTGTGTTCAACCTACAAGGGAGCACCTCTGAGGCAGAACCAGAAAAATCGGAAAAGGAGTAGGTCGTGGAAACCAGAAAAAGAATACTGACAGGTGATAGGACTACTGGAAAACTCCATTTGGGGCATTATGTGGGTTCCTTGAAATCTCGCTTTGAGTTGCAGGATACCTATGAGGAGTTTATTCTCCTTGCTGATATCCAAGCTCTTACCACCCATTTTACTAATCCCAAGCTTATCAACAGTAGTATCTATGATGTGACTATTGATAACCTCTCTGTTGGGTTAGACCCCAATAAGGTTACCTTTGTACAGCAGTCACAGGTCAGCTCAATTGCTGAACTGACCACTTTCTATTCCATGATAGTTACCGTAAACCAGCTTAGGCATAATCCGACTATCAAGACCGAAGCTCAGAATTATGGCTATGAGGATATTACTTATGGGTTCCTTGGATATCCGGTAAGCCAGACTGCCGACATCACGTTCTGCAATGCTGACCTCGTACCGGTAGGTGAGGACCAGGTTCCCCATATTGAACTTTCCCGTAAGATCGTACGCAAGTTCAATAAGCTCTATGGGACATCCATCACTCAGCCACAGGTGAAGCTTAGCCAGATCGGCAGGCTCAGTGGTCTCGATGGCAATGCCAAGATGGGTAAGAGCATGGGAAATGCTATCTATCTTTCCGATACTCCTGAACAGGTGTGGAAGCTAGTGCGTAAGGCAGTCACCGATCCTGCCAGAGTTACTACAGACATTCCAGGACATCCCGAGATCTGTAACATCTACAAATATCACCAGATTTTTAACCCAGAGGAATCTCCAGAGATCCATGAAGGGTGCACTTCTGCCAAACTCGGTTGCTTTGAGTGCAAAAAGCGCCTGAATGTGGTGTTGAACAGCCTTCTTGACCCGATGAGGGAGAAGAGGGCTTACTATGAGAACCATATGGCTGAGGTCAAGGAGATCATAGTGGAGGGGACACGCAAGGCCAACATAATCGGTAATGAAAACCTTGATGCCATCAAGGAAAAGATGTTCTTGAAGATTTGAACAAAGGGGAGGGAAACCTCCCCTTTCCCATGTATTGGTGTTTCTTCTCTGCTTACGGTGCATCTCTTGTGCAACAAATGCTAAATCTATTCTAGGCTTCGTTATTGAGAATGCCTACAATCATGCTATACTTATATTTTCTAGTGCTTTGTATCTAAAGAAAAATAGGAGAGAGATGTATGAAAAAACTGCTTGTCTTACTGATGGTTGCCACCTTGCTGGTTACCTCTGTATTTGCTACAGGATCTAAAGAAGCGCCAGCGCCTGCTGCTGTTGCTCCTGCTCCAGCCATCGAGGAACTTACCCATGATGAACTGGTTGCCCTTGCAAAAGAAGAAGGAAAGGTTGTCGTCTATGCTACTTCAAGCCGTATAGCCAAGGCTGCCGTAGCCTTTACCAAAGAATATGGCATTGAGGTTATCAGTTCCAACCTCAAGGATTTTGAATTGATCGAAAAAGTTTCCAAGGAAGCACAGGCTGGCGTCTTTGGTGCTGACTTTGTCTTAGCCCAGGATGCTGGAAGACTTGTTGGTGAACTTATCAAACCCGGATACCTCTACAACTATGTTCCCCCAACCCTGAAGGATGTCATCCCTTCTTCAATGCAGAGCCCTCTACAGGTTTTTGCGATCAACAAGGTATTCATTTTCAATGATGAGGATCTTACAAGCTCTCCCTATACCAATATCTGGCAGTTTGCCGATCCCAAGTATAAGAGCCTATTACAGTTCAAGAACCCGTTCCAAGAGGGGGTGAATGCCAATTTCTTGACCATGTGCACTAGCCCAGAGTGGTCTGCCAAGATTGCCCAAGCCTATAAGTCCTATTTCGGAAAGGATATTGTACTTACCACACCCAATGCAGGATATGAATGGATCAAGGCTATCTATGAGAATGACCTTATCGTAGGTACCAGTGACACCAACATTGCTGAGAACGTAGGCATCAAGGGCCAGAACGCCAAGCGCGATTTCCCCCCCGTAGGCCTCTTTGTCTTCTCCAAGGCACGATATGCCACCAGCAAGAACCTTGCTCTCAAGCCAGCGATGACCATGGAGCCTTTCAGTGGTTTCTACTATAGCCTCTATGCTCTGATGGCCCGTTCTGCAGAGAATCCCCATGCCGCAAAGCTGTTCATCGAATTCCTCTACAGCCCAGAAGGGTTTGCCCCTTGGGGTGCAGATGTCGGTACTTACAGTGCCAATCCAAACAATCCTATCCAGGATGATATTGATTTCCCCTTTGCCGTATGGCAGCCATTGCTCGTAGAAGAGGACGGGGCCTACTGTTTTGACAATCGTGCTGAAGTTGAGGAATTCCTCAACCAGTACATCTACTAAACCCTGTATTTGCATTATGGCCTGCAGATTTCTGCAGGCCATTTGGTAAGGAAATAGCTCATGAGTGCCAGAATCCAATTGAACACTTTCAAGTCCTTCATCAAGAAACCCCACAATATCATCCTGGTAATCCTTTTTGTTGTGTTGGGATATCTTACCCTTGTACCGTTGCTGACCATTGTAGGGGACACCATTACAGTCCACTCATCAGAGGCGCGGTTTGTAAAGCAAGATATAGGGACTTTGACTCTCTATCACTGGAAAAAAATGTTTGCCAGCGGTATCACCAGCCAAAAGACTTTCTATGAACCCTTTCTCAATACCCTGGTGGTCGCCTTTCTCTCCTGTGTCATGGCCATTATGGTCGGTGGTTTTTTTGCCTGGACAGTGACTAGGACCAATATCAAGGCAAAAGGGTTCATATCCACCGTATTTGTATTCCCGTATATCATGCCAGCCTGGACTTTGGCGATGGCATGGCTCAATTTCTTCAGAAACTCTCGCATAGGAGGGGCTCCCGGGCTCTTTACTGTGCTTACCGGCATAGAGACTGCAAACTGGTTTGCATATGGCCTCTTTCCCATAGTCATAGTGCAAGGGTTGCACTATGCCCCCTTTGCCTACATCCTCATCGGAGGAATCCTGAGGAATATGGATGCAAACCTTGAGGAAGCGGCAATGTTGCTGCATGCTTCCCGTTGGCAGATCACGACGAAGATTACCCTTCCCATTGTGAAGCCGGCCTTGCTCTCCACTTTTCTTCTGGTATTCTCCTCAACGATGAGTGCCTTTGCAGTTCCTGCATTCCTGGGAAGCCCTGTTCGCTATCAGGTCCTTACCACCCAGATGTTCCGTACCCTCAATGGGATGAATCCTGGCTATGGCTATATCATGGCTTTGGTCATGATCATCATAGGAGTGGGTATTCTCATGCTCAACCAGTGGATAACCGGCAGACGCAAATCTTATACCACCATTACAGGCAAAAGCTCCAACATCTCGCTTTTCAACCTGCGCAGGTGGAGGACCCCCCTTACGGTGGCTCTTATCATTTTTCTGATGATGATAGCAATCCTGCCCCTGTTCTCCTTCGCTATCGAGTCCTTTATCATGGCACCGGGAGACTATTCCTTCTCCAATTTCACTACGGAATTCTGGATTGGAGCGGGTAGGGCAGACATTGCCAACAGTGAACCTGGCATCCTGCGTAACCCTTCAATATGGCTAGGTCTGACAAACAGTCTCAAGCTCTCCATCATTGTCTCCCTCATCGCAGGGACGGTAGGCATACTTGCAGGGTATTCCATAGCAAAACGCAGAGGGTCGCATCTGGCCACCTGGGTCAACAATCTGACATTCTTTCCCTACCTGATGCCATCTATGGCATTTGGTGCGATTTTCCTTTCGATGTTTGCTGTTCGCAGGGGTTTCATCCCTGCCATGTACGGCTCCTTCTGGCTGTTAGTCATTGTTGGATCGGTAAAGTATCTTCCTTTTGCCTCAAGAAGTGGTATCAATGCAATGCTTCAGCTTTCAGGTGAGATCGAGGAAGCCGGTACCATCATGGGAATCGGTTGGTTCAAGAGAATGACGCGTATCATTATCCCGATACAGAAGGCCACCTTCATCAGCGGCTACCTGTTGCCCTTCATTTCCTGTATGCGAGAACTCTCGCTCTTTATCCTGTTGGTTTCTCCTTCCACGAGAATCCTCACCACGTTGCTGTTCCAGTATAATGAGAAAGGCTGGAACCAGTATGCCAATGCCATCAACCTGATGATCGTAGTCATCGTGGTAGGCCTCAACCTTTTGGTTACCAAACTGACAGGGGCTTCCATCGACAAGGGAATCGGAAACAACTAAGGAGCATAAGATGCCAAAGATTGAATTAAAGCACGTTACCAAACGTTTTGGGAAATTTGTAGCAGTGGATGACCTGAACATGGTCATAGAAGACCGTTCCTTTGTTACCTTACTCGGTCCTTCTGGGTGTGGAAAGACCACAACCTTGCGCATGATAGCCGGCCTTGAGACTCCGACTGAAGGGGAAATAACCATCAATGACAAAGTGGTGTTCTCTTCAGAAAAAGGCGTGGACATCCCACCGGATAAGCGCGATGTAGGCTTCCTGTTCCAGAACTATGCCTTGTGGCCTCATATGACGGTCTACAAGAATATTGCCTTTGGTCTGGAAAATCTGAAGTGGAGCAAAGCCGATACAAAAGAGCGGGTAGAGGAGCTCTTGTCCATGCTCAAGATATCCGAGTTTGCAGCTCGTTATCCCTCAGAACTTTCCGGTGGACAACAACAGCGTGTCGCTATTGCCAGAACCCTTGCTACAGGTCCCAAGGCCCTGTTTATGGATGAACCCTTATCCAACCTCGATGCTAAGCTGAGGATGGAAATGCGTACTGAACTGAAGCGCCTACATAGGGAGACAGACTCCACCTTTGTCTATGTCACCCATGACCAGCTTGAGGCGATGACTCTGTCCTCCAAGGTTTGTCTGATGAAAGAGGGCCATATGCAACAGTATGCCCCTCCCTTGGAAGTCTATCGCCGCCCTGCAAACACGTTTACCGCTGACTTTGTGGGTTCGCCCAACATCAACCTCATCAAGGCAGAGGTTACCAATATCGAACCGATAACCCTTACCCTTCCTGGGAAGGTAGAGCTTGTGTATGAGCCACAGGAAAAGATGACCCTGAAGGTAGGACAGGCGGTAGTCCTAGGACTTCGTCCAGAACATGTCACCATTACAGAGGATCCTTCCATGGTCGATGCTACTGTGCTTACCTCTCTTCCTTCAGGTATGGAGACCATTGTCCAGTTGAAGATGGGGGAGAGCCATATCCACTCTGTTGTTTTCGGTGACCTTGATTTCGATCTGGAGAAGCAGGTGGGCTTGAGTTTTTCTTCAGGAAAGTTCAATCTCTTTGATGAGCAGACCATGCTTAACCTGGGGCAAGGACTTCTGAAAAAAGCCTGACTTCGTAAGAATTAAGTATGGAGGACACTCTTGCTCAGATTGGGTAGGAATGTCCTCTTTTTCCAGTAGAGTACGGTACACCGTACAAAGGAACGTTAATGAAAAGAAATCTTTTCAAAGCATATGATATTCGTAGCAGACAGAGCAATTTTGATGAAGAGACCTCAGAAGGGCTTTGTCACGCAATTGCATATTATTTGCTCCATGATGTGAAGACCAAAAGTGTCGTACTTGCCCGGGATTCACGCCTAGGTGGCGAGGCTCTCATGCAGAGTGCCCTTGATATCTTTGTGCAGTCAGGACTGACAGTCTATCTTGAGGCTAATCCTATAGGGTCATGCCAGTTTTACTACGCCTGCATGCAATACCCCGAAAGTGGTGGTGTCATGATAACGGCCAGTCATAACCCCGGTTCCTACCTCGGTATGAAAATTGTGGCAAAGAATTTGGAGAGTGTCTCTGTTGAGAGTGGTCCCGAGGGTGGTCTGGGTAAGATAGAGTTTTACTATGAGAAACCCCTTTTGGCCAATAAGCGAAAGGGTGGAAGAATTATTCCTCTCAACACGATGGATCAGTTCATTGATTACTCCATGCGTCTTTCCGGAGTAGGTTCCGGTAGCCTCGATGGGCTACCTGTTGTCTGTGATTTCCTGCATGGAAGCTATGGTTCTGCAGTGAGCCGTGCCCTTACTCAGTGTGGTGTGGATGGTGTCTATCGCCATCTGGTTCCCAATGGTAATTTCCCTGTTGGTGATCCCAATCCAGGAATTGAGGCAAGCATGCGAGATACCCTTGCATATCTTGAGGAACATCCGACGGATCTTTGCTTCGCCTATGATGGTGATGGAGACAGGATGGATCTTCTCTACAAGGGAAGCCAGCTTTCACCAGCATTTGTCATGGGAATCATTTCCAAAGAACTGAAGAATATGTTTGCCCCATATTTTACCTCAGAACCTGAAAACTTTGATCCCACTTTTCTGTTCGATATCAAGGCTTCCCCCACGTTGTTGTTGAAGAGTGTCATGCAAGGCAAAAAGATCTCCTTGGTCCAGAATGGCCACTCCTACATCAAGAGTGTATTGTTGAAGGGTAGAGATGAGCATGTCCTCGCTGCAGTGGAAGAGTCTGCCCACTACTACTTGCAATTTCCCCAGAATGTAGGGCAGTGGGATTCTCTGAAGTTCTCAACTGAGAATACCCTTTTCTACACATTGTTGGTCTTGAAGGCCTATGTTACTGACCCAGTTCGTTTTGCTGAGTCTAAAAGACTGCAGGATAGCTCATGGAGAGCGAGAGAGTGGTCAATCATGATCAAGGAACCTAGCAAGCGTATAGCGCTGCAGGATGCTATAGAGGAGCTTCTGTTCAAGATGGGGGCTACTAAGGTCACCGAAAATGAACAGGGGGATACTCTTGGTGCTTCGTTGTACCGTTTCAACCTTCCTCTGCACTATGATGCGACAGCAGAGTTACAGACTCCCTGGTTCCAGGTTTTCCAACGTGTAAGTCAGAGCGAAGATGCCCTGTTAAGGTGGGAAGTCATTGCCAGTGACGAACGCATAGGATCGAGGGTATTCGAAGAGATTGCCAAAGTACAACAGAAATATAGGTAAGATTTTTCATATGGCAATGGACCATACAAGTAAGTACAGGCATTCACAACACGTGGATGCCTGTGCTTTGTCTCAGGGTGGAAAGCATAAAATAACTTCTCAGGATTTGGATCGTGTTGTATTCTTTTGCATACCAGAAGCAAATACCATATATGGAATGCAAAGCAAGGTTCCCAATACGGACATGACAAGGAAGGAAAGATGCAGGGAGTACTTGTCGCCGATCCATCCGACGAGGGGGAAGAGGAGAATCATGAACATGCTGAAGGCCATACTCTGGAAGGAAAGAATGGTAGCCCGATGGGCACTGGGAATGAGTCTGTTCAGATAATCCCCTATGGTAACGATCAGAATCCCTTCAATGCAACCGGTCATTACATAGAAAACAATCGGCCAGGGGGAAAGGGCGACTCCCCAGAGGCAAGAAAGAAGCAGCAAGGGCATAACTACCAGAACTCCCTTCTGACCCAATTTGCGTTCAATTTTCATGGCATTGAAGGACGTGAAACCTGAAATACTGGAATGAACTGCAAAGACAATGCCAATCTGGCCTTCAGAGAAACCTTGTTGTGTCCAAAAATTCTGCAGGTAAAAAAATAGGCAGACCATAAAGGCAAATAACAGTTCAGAAAAAAGGAGAAGAAAAGCGATTCTGGGCTTTTCGACCATAATTCTCACACTGTCAACCATCTGACTTTGCATGGACAAGATAATGGATTTCCCCAAACCTCGTTCCTTCACTAACTTTCTCTTATGCTCCACAGGGGGTTCGGTAAAACTCAAGGAGATCAGTGCTGATGCAAAGGAAACTGCCATGGAAATACCAAATGCTAAGGTATAGCTATGGACTGCCAGCCACCCCCCTACAAGGAAAGCCATGACTGCAGCTCCTTGGGCGATGATTTCCTGTTTTCCCAATACATTCATATACGTATCCTGTTTGCCTACTACCAATAGGGAGTCATAGACCAAAGCGTCACCTGCTCCCGATTCTAGATTATACCCCAAAGCGCAGATGGCAAAACCGATAAGCTGAAGAGGAAAGCTCTGTGCCCAGAACATAAGGGCAAGGCTTAGAATATTCACCAATCTCCCCGATATTCTACTTGCTTTACGCCCCCAGAGATCGGCAACGGAACCGGTGGGGACTTCCATTAAAAAGGATACGATATGGAAGGTTGCTTCAAGGATACCCAGTTGCATAAGACTGAATCCCCTTGAGGCAAGATAGATCATCCACACCCCTCGGACCAAGCCGAGGTTGAGCAGAAGTGTATATAGGTAATTGATGCCAATGTTTTTGACATAATGCGAAGAATTCATGTAGTAGGATTCCTTTCTCAAGTACACTATTCTAGTCTAGGAACCTAAATACTGCAATAAAAACGCCATAAGAAAATGTGTAAAGGTATACCCCTTACCTGAAAAGAAAGACTTTTTGATGGGTATATCACTTGGTTCTCAGGCCTAAGGAAAAGAAAGATTTTGGCTACAGATCTCAGGTTGAATACCTTCAATCCATAGCCTAATCATTACATGTCCTCAGGATGATTTCAGTTCAATTCGCTATGTGTCCCTTTATGTTACTCTACCAAGCGCAGTACCCACCATCGATGAGCAGATCTGAGCCTGTGGCATAGTCGCTAACAGAAGATGCCAGATAGACAACAGCTCCCTGCAGGTCAGCTGTCAGAGCCATTCTCCCCATGGGGATTTTTTCCAGCCACTTGGGAAGCATGGACTTTCCTTCAGGGGTTTCAAGTAGCTTGTCCACAAGATCAGTCTGGGTATACCCTGGGCTGATCGAATTGACCCTTATACCAAGAGGCGCCCATTCAGCTGCCAAAGATCGGGTAAGATGGAGCACTCCTGCTTTTGAAGCATTGTAGGCACACTGGTTCTGAGGAGTATTCGAGATATGGGCAGACATGCTTGCCGTATTGATTATTTTGCCATACCCGGCTTCCTTCATTACCTTAGCCTCTGCTCTTGCGCAGAGGAATATTGCATCCAAATTCAGAGCTTGTGTTTTTCTCCAGGTTGCAAACGGCATGGTAAGGGCATCGCTCCATATTCCCATACCTGCATTGTTTACTGCTATGGTCAGAGACCCAAAGGTTGTAACCACTGTTTCAACCATTGACGCTACTTCTGCTTCATTGGTAACATCGGTTTTGAGGGCTATTGCCTCAATACCCTTTAGTTTCAATTCTTCTACAGTTACTTGGGCACTAGGGAGGTTTATATCTACAACAGCTACTTTGGACCCAGCTTCTCCCAAAGCATGACAAAAGGCCTTGCCAATTCCTGAGCCCCCTCCCGTAACCAAACTTACCTTTCCCTGTAGGGAAAATCTTTCCAGAATAGTTTTACTCATAGCCAACTCCTATTTAGATTCCACCTGAAATCTTAATGTTTTCACCAGTTATATATGAAGCATCATCACTCATCAGATACGCAACCGTTCCAGGAATTTCATCAATGGATCCATACCGTCGCATGGGAACCTCACTGATCATCTGATCTACTACCACATTGCGGTCCTTATCGTAGTACTGGGAGAGAGCTGCAGCTTGCAGGTCTACCTGTCTGTCCCACATGTAGCCAGGCCCCATAAAGCCGGGACTGATCGCATTGACCCTGATATTGAATGGTGCCAGATCTTTTGCCGCTGTCTGTGTAAGACCTACCAATGCAAATTTGGAAGCACCATATGCTGCCATGTTCACAGGGGCTCCGACTCCAGCCATAGAAGCGGTATTTACAATTACACCAGATTTTTGTGTTACCATAACAGAGGAGACAGCGCGCAGGACATGGAAAGCTCCAATGAGGTTAATTGATATTACCTGATGAAAGTCCTCTACAGGGTAGGTGTGAATCTGGCTGAAACAGCCTTGGATACCTGCATTGTTGAAGAGCATGTCAATCTTGGAAAAATCCTTCAGTATTGCATCTATTGTTGTTTCCACTTCGCTGTAGTCAGCAACATTACATGTGTAGCCAATACAACGGACTCCAGTTTTCTCTATCCTTTCAATAGCACTGTTCATGTCTTTAAGATCGACAAGAGCAATATCAGAACCCTCACTTGCTAGGCGAAGTGCAGTAGCTATTCCAATCTCCCCAGCACCACCTGTAACTACACAAAGCTTGTCAATGAATCTCTTTTTCCCCATAGTAGGAATCTCCTTTATAGCAAAATCAGAACGTGATGATTACTTTGAGAACGCCTTCTTCACTCTTTTCAATTTTCTCAATACCTTTTACAAACTCCTCTATGCTGAGCCTATGGGAAATGACATCCGAGACGTCGATCTTCCCATTTTCCAGCATTCTTACAGCTTGTATCGAGTTTCTTACTGAGGTGTAACTACTTACGATACGCAGACCTTTTTCAAAGATCTTAAATGGTGACAGGGTAATTGTCGCCTCTTTTTTGGGAACAGCAAACCATAGGAGGGTTCCTCCCTTTTTTACCAGGTCAAGAGATTTTTCCAGCAAGAAGGGAACACCCGTAGCATCAATCACCATGTCATACGCCTCATTTTTGAGGTTGTTCACATCAGTCTCTATATGCTTAGCCCCACTATGTTTTGCGAGTTGCAGTCGCCCCTTGTTTGTATCAAGTTGCGTTACTTCGCTTGAGCCTTGTGTGAGCACCGTCTTAAGAAGAAGAATACCAATCGGACCGGCTCCCATGATAAGGATCTTGTCAGCTAGGTGCACCTGAGCTTTCTGTACCCCATGTAGGACGCATGAAAGGGGTTCCATGAAAGAGCCTTGGGCAAAATCAAGAGTCCCGATAGAGAATGCGGAAGTTTCAGGAACCACCACATATTGGGCAAACCCCCCAGCTCGAGTGACACCGATCCCTTGCCAGTTCTCACAAAAGTTTGGTTGGCCATTAAAACAAGCACTACAGTTATTGCAACTGATATTTGGTTCTACTGCAACATGGTCATTGAGAGCAAACCGGGTTACCCCTTCACCTATGGCATCAACTATCCCTGCAAATTCATGACCGGGGATTATGGGATACGAGCCCAGATACTCTCCTCTATAAATATGGATATCTGTTCCACAAATTCCACTTGCCTGAACTTTTATTCGAATTTCTCCCTTTCCAGCTTCTGGAATAGGAACTTCTTTTACAATCGCATGGTTTGCTTTTTCGATTACCAATGCTTTCATCATTTTCATAAGAAATCCTCCTCGAACGATTTGTTTAGCTTGTATAAGTCAGCAAAGAGGGGCTTCATCGACAGATACATCTCTTTATAAAGGGCAAAATACTGCATGTAGATCTTATGTTTGTGCATGTCTGGTTCAACCGTATGAAAAGTCAGCGGACTTGATGCTATCGCTTGTTCGAGCGAAGCGTATGTTTTGTTGGCAACCATTGCACACAGGGCCGCTCCGAAGGATGTTCCGTTTTGGTAGTGAGGATGTACCAACAATGGACTTCCAAAGACAGAAGCTATCATTTCAAGCCAAAATTTACTTTTCACTCCTCCTCCTAGAAGAGTAAGGGAGCTGAAAGGAATCTTGAGCTCATCATATGATTCCTTGATCTCATAGAGAGCATAGGCGACCCCTTCATAGAGGGACATTGCCATTTCAAGAGTGGTCGTTGCTTGTGAAACTCCCATAAATGAAGTCCTTGCATAAGCATCCCAATGTGGGGTCCTCTCTCCCATAAGATAGGGGAGGGCGATGATTTTGTTGGGTATAGGAAGGGTAGAAAGCTTTTGTTCCAATTCATCAAAACCTATAGAAGGGAAGAACCTGTTTTTTGCCCATGCCAAGGCAGATCCAGCGCTTTGTACAGTGCCACAAACATTAATCTTTACCCCATCGAGGTCATAGAAATGCTGCATTCTCATCTCTGGATCGTTGACCATGGTTGGATACAAGGTTGATATCCATGCCGAAGAACCAAGAGATGCATAGGCACTACCTGGATCAGAGATCATTGCTCCACGGGTTGCACTTGCCGCATCACCTGCACCATAACAAACAGGAATTCCTGAAGGAAGATGTAATAGGGAGGCACTCTCTGTTGTGAGAAAGCCTTCTATCTCAGTGGAGAGATGCAGAGAAGGGAACAAGGACTGCGGAATACCAAGTGAGGATAGGTATTCCTCATCCCATCGTTTATCCCGTATGTTCAGAGCCCCGGTCAGGGATGCATCAGAAAAATCTGTAGTTCCCAAAACACCGGTAAGACGGCTGCGTACATAGTCCTTTGCATTGATGACAAAACGGGTCTTCTTATACGCATTTTTTTGGTTGTTCTTGAGCCAAAGAAGCTTCGGAAGCGTAAGGAACTCATCTATGCGATTCCCTGTTATCCTATAGATATCCTGTTGACTATACAGGCCTTGTATGAAGGCAACCTCATCGACACTTCTCGTGTCACAATGAATTATTTCAGGGTAGGTTGGTTCCCCCCGGTCATCAACAGCCAGCATCCCATTCATATGCCCACATAAGGATATGATCGCAATTGAGTGTCTTATATCTAGGGAATCAAGAAGAATATGAGTTCCCTTTATGGCCGCATGCCAAAATGCATGTGCATCTTGCTCTGCCCATCCGGGTTTTGGATACAAGGTAGTGTAGGGGACGCCAATAGCTGTGATGAGCTCTCCTTCAAAAGAAAACAATGCAGTTTTTACTGAAGAAGTACCTATATCAAAGACAAGGATGTTCTCACTCATCCCTTTACTGCCCCACTGGTAAGCCCTTTAACCAAGGCCTTTTGAGTCATCCATCCCAGAATGATAGCAGGCAAGACCGCTATTGTAGAAGAAGCTGACAATTGGGCTACAAACTGCCCTTGTTGTTCCCTGAACCGAGACATGAAGACTGGAAGCGTGGCTGTCGGGTTGCCTGTCAGGTTAAATCCTAAGAAGAATTCGTTCCAAATGAATACAGCAACCAAGAGTGCTGCAGAGATGATTCCCGTACGTGCCATTGGAATCGCAATCTTATACAGCTGTTGGAGCTTGGTACATCCATCAAGGCTTGCAGCTTCAAATATTTCATTTGGAAGGTCTGAAAAGAACGAATGCACCATCCATACTATGATTGGGGTATGGAAGCCAATATAGGCAGCCATTAGACCATAAGGGGTGTTGATCAAATTGAGTTTCTGGTACCAGGTAAATAGGGGTATCAACACTGCGACGGGTGGAAGCAAGATGGTTGTAATGAACCAAAGGTAATACTTATCGTTGGAACCCTTTGTTTTTAATTTCCCAAAGACAACAGCAAAAGCTGCGGGAACACCCAGTAATAAGCTTATGCCTGTACCTCCAATGACCTGTATCAGGGAGTTGCGTAAGTATTGATACATAGTAGGATCACTCAATACCTTTTTATAGGTATCAAGAGTTGGTCTGAAAAAGATGCTAGGCATTACTGCTTGTTGCTCAGTCTTAAATCCTGATAAGAACATGTACAGGACAGGAAAAAAATAGAAAATGGCAATCGCATAGATGATAATGGCAAGAACCCATTTTTTAATGAAGCGTTTGCGTCTCATGCTTTTTTGTACTGCAACAATAGATCTTTGTTCCATATTCATATCCTTAGCTATATTTTTTATTTTGCTTGATGATCGAACGATAGAGCAGGTTCACCAAGATTAGGGTGAGTGCCACAGTTGTAACCGCAAGGGCACTGGCTCGCCCAATGTTGTTGGCACTGAATACTTGCATATACACAGCATAGGGAAGGGTGTAGGAACGAATTCCAGGTCCGCCTGCTGTAGTTACCAAGATAAGGCCAAACTCCTTGATCAGGAATACAAGTCCGAGCATAACGGCAACCCTCATGTGGTTCATGATCAAAGGGAGTTTGATCTTATACACTCCTTGGAACCAGGTAACTCCATCAATTTTCATGCTGTCGACAAGTTCTTGAGGAATTCCTTGCAGTCCAGATAGGAGAACCAGGATGAAGAAAGGCATCCATTGCCACGTGAACAGGACAATGATGACAGGAATCGGATAATAGGAAACCAGATCCACAGGAGTATACCCGAGGGCTTTTGCCAGTATTCCATACCACCCAAATGTGGTATTGAATATTGTGGTTTTCCAAATGACTCCACTTGCTGTAGACATGACAAAGAAAGGTCCTAGCATCAATGTTCTTGCTATATTGACTCCAGGGATTTCATTATCCAATAAAAGAGCGAGTAAAAATCCCAATATGGAACAGAGTAACAGGGTAATTCCTGTTATAAGGATAGTCTGCCAGAGGATACTGTAGAATTCTGGGATTTCGGAGAAGGATTCAATCTTAAAGAAGTGCCAATAGTTCTGGATATTGATAAATATCCTTGGAAGGTCGGGACGCGACAAGTTCCAACGAAGAGTAGAAAAGATGATGGTAAGTATAAAGGGAACCTGTGTCATTATTGCGACTACTACGACAGCAGGGAGCAAGAAAGCATAATCGGTTTTTCTTAACGTTCTCATGGTATTCCCATTTACGCTCTAGTAAGAAGCGTTCGGCGGATGATGCTTCATCCTTGTAGGTGATAATCTGCCTGACAATACTGTCAGACAGATTATTAAGCTTTACAAGCTACTTTCCTTTAGCGATAGTTACCATCTTTGGCAACCTGTTCAAACACAGCCTGTGTTTTCTTGATTGCTTCATCAAGAGTAATCTTGTCGACTACATAGTCAGCCAAATACTCAGTCATTTTTGTGCCTGCATCAGCAAACTCAGGAATGGCAATGTACTGCAGTCCTACGTAAGGGACAGGTTCCAAGGTTGGTTTGGTGAAGTCCATACCTTCCAAAGTTTTGAGGGTCATGCTTGCATACGGAGCTTTTGCATAGACAGGAAGCTCATACGTCGATGAACGTGAAGCTGGTGGTGTTGAAGCCCCAGTTGGGTCGATAGCGACAGTCTGTTTGATGTAATCCTTACTGGTTGCCCAGAGCATGAAATCAAATGCAGCCTGTTTCTTGGCATCGGAGGACTTGGGGTTAATTCCCATTGCCCAGTTCCACAACCATGCAGTATTGCTCTTGAGTTTCTGATGGGGAGCCATCACATACCCAACCTTACCTTGGATCTTGGAATCGTTCGCTTCGAGGGGAGGAGCAATACTTGTTGCATCATAATATATGCCACAATTGCCACTGGCCATAAGTGCGATACACTCGTTGTAGGTGTAAGCAAGAATGTCAGTCTGACCTGCTTCACGCATAATCTTCTTATACATCATCCAAGCATTACGTTGCTCTTGTGTATCAACGGTTGCATTCCAATTCATGTCATAGAAACGACCACCAAATGCGTTGACCATTGTTACGAAAGGTGCACCGCTCATTCCCCATCCTGGAGCTCCGCGCATCGTCATACCAACAATACCCTTGGCAGGATCATGAATCTTTTTGGCAAGTTCATAAATCTCGTCCCACGTGGGTTCGGCAGGCATGGTCAGGCCTTTCTCTGCAAACAATTCTTTGTTGTACATGATGAAGGAACTTTCACCATAGAAGGGAAGGGCATAGGAAGTTCCGTCGACGGCAAGAGAATCCACCATTCCTTGGATCAAGTCTTTCCTGTCATACCAAGTTGCTTTTTCTGGGCTCAGGTTCTCGAAATAGGGCTCGAGGTTTTCAAGCCAGCCATTCTTTGCCCATGTCTGAGCTTCGTAAGGGCCTATGTAGAAAATATCATAGGTCGTTCCTCCACTTGAGGCTTCTGTAGTCAGTCTCTGGCGAAGGTCATTTTCCGGAAGTACAGACACATTAACTGTTACATTATCGGCCTTGTACTGTTCCTGAACCAATTTGCTCATTGCTTGAGAGATAGGGTTATTGGCAAGTGCAATATTAACAGTTACCGGTCCTCCTTCCTCTTTAGCGCCTGCAGCGAAAATACTCGTTGCACCGATTAGTAACGATACGATCACAAACAAGACTACTGTTTTTTTCATATAGTCCCTCCTTTGTATTTGCTCGGTCAAAGTGACCGAAAGTGCGAAAAGTGCTATAAGGAACCACGTAAAATAAGTTGAGTGGATATTCTCACTATCTGAAATGACTTTTTTTCTGCAGTTGGAGGCTCAGCAAGACGTTCAAGAATCAATTTAGCGGCAACCCGGCCCATTTTTTCCGGGTTCTGGGCAACTGCTGAAAGTGTTGGGGTTGTCATTGTGAGCCAGGATGAGTCGTCAAACGTAATGAAAGAAACATCTTTGGGAACCTGTATGTTTGCCTCCTTGATGTAGCTGAATACGCCAAGGGTCGCTAAGTTATTCCCTGAAAAAATTGCAGTGATGTCATGGTTTGTAAAGACATCCAGTGCATGATGGTACATTATCCCATGGCGAAGTGATCGCTGGGATACGCTGTCATGGTTGCCAAATCGGATCAGATTTGCATTGATGCTTATTCCCGCTTCCTCCAAGGCTTTCTTGTAGCCATCCAAACGTTCAACCATGGTAGAGTCCTGTCTGGAGCCGAAAAACGCAATGTTTGTATGCCCTTTATCGGTAAGTACCTTAACAGCCTCATAGGCTCCCTGCACATTGGTAGCCAATACCACATCACTTTCGAATCCTTCAGGCCGACGGTCAACAAACGTAACGGGAATAGGATTATTATCAAGTATAAAATGGAGATAGGAGCAATCTGCTGTGGTTGGGGCTATAATCAAGGCATCAGCAGCTCCTGCAATAAGGTTCTTGACGTTCTCGATTTCAGTTTCTTTTTGCTCCTTGCTATTCATGATAATCAGGCGATACCCCTCTTTGGTAAGTTGGGTTTCCAGACCAAGGGCGATTTCCTGAAAGAAATTGTTAGAAAGATCACTCACTACGAATCCAATGAGTTTGCTTTCACCCTTACGTAAGTTCCTGGCTAGTGGATTCACATGATAGTTAAGCTTAGAAACCGCATCCAATACTCTTTGTTCTGTTTCTGGACGTACTTTCTTTGTTCTGTTCAGAACATATGAAACTGTTGCTATTGAGACACCGGCTAAATGTGCTACTTCTTTAATGGAAGATTTCATGGCCTTGGTTGCTCCTGTACATATAGCTTATGAGCCGATTTTGCTATCTGTCAAGGATGAGAAGGGGGTTAAATTTTAACTTAAACGAATAACCTATAGTAATAAAAACATGCTTAAAAGTGAATAAATGCTTCATAAATGAAGGTATTTTTAGATTATAGAAAGGAAAATCGTTTAACCAAATAGAAAGCATTCAGCAATTATCACTTGATTTAATAGAACAATTTTGATATTTTTTACAAAAGAAAATAGAGAAAAGTATGAATATTTTCAAAAAAAATACGTGCGTTTACCCATATGAATACCCTCCGATCAAACTACAAATCGTGGGTATACACACGCTGAGTATTCCTGTAGATAGCTAGGAGAGATGTAGTGAAACAAAGTCTCCAAGAATAGAAATCAAACCATATGTAGTGGATGGTTACCGTTGTATTTTCAGAAAAAAGCATGTAGGTTTGGATTCTGTATCTTGGATATAGAACCATGTATACTGGCACTTCCATGGAGGTGAATATGAAACCTACAATCATCGAACAATATGAAACGTATGCAGCCAAGATTGGGAACAGAAAATCCCTCTATAAAGCGGTTGCAAAGAAATATCGAATACAGTCTGCCCTCTACCCTGGAAGCCATATTGATATTGCGCCTTCCTTGGTTATTCCTGACGTTACCTATGTCGATAATTTCAAAGGTGCAATTTCCTTTTTCGAAAACCTGCAAGACATTACAGAGTATGTAGAATTGCGCAAGGACTATGAGACTTCTTCTAGGATCACCTTCGAGGGGCAAGACTACACCAAAGCACTGCACTGTAAGCCTGTAAGCCTGATCATTTCCCAGTATGCAGGCTTTGTCATTCAAGCGACAAAACATTTTTTGGAGGTTGGTGGTATTGCCCTGTGTAACGATAGCCACGGCGATGCGACCTTAACTAACTGTGATGATGATTTTGCTTTCATAGGTATTGTCGATTCCAAAAATACGCTACATACCAAAAACCTGGAAGACTATTTTGTAATGCCGAAAGGCAAAATCCTTGACCTTGAAAGGGTTTTGGAAAAGATGCAAGGCCCGAAATATGATGTGGTTGCTGAGAACTATCTGTTCTGTAAAATCCAATAAGGTGAATATTTGATTTTTGCCTTATTTTGAAAACTTGTCCTCTTTAACACTTATTTACATATCCAATTAGTCCCTATCTACTTTGTTACTATGGTTTTGGATGCTTGTATGCTCTAGAACCAGGTCTCCCAGGGCAATGTTCATCTGGCAGAGCTCTCGTATTACACTCGAGTCACTGGTTCAAAAAAATATAGTAGATATGAAAAAGGGATGGCGTTCTCTGAAAATGCCATCCCTTCCCCTTTTTTCTCTATCCTACTGGATCTGCTTCCTTGATGGAAAAAACAGCCATCTGATTTAAGCCATGGGAGTATCTCACGTATACCACTCAAAATGATTCTTCGCTGCCAACTCTGAAGCAAAGCGAGGCAGTGTCCGAACAGGATATACCTCACTGTGATCATTGTGTTCCAACAGGGGGGTCACAATTCTCCAGGACTCTGTGATCTCACGCATAGAAGGAAAGAGGCTCTTGTCCCCTTGCAGGATTTTTTGCAGGATTTGTTCATATGCTTCAGGGGTGTTTGCCCCGAATGTCTCAGCCTGGTTGAACCGGAACCGAACAGGTTTTGACTTCCATGATGTGTTCGGTTGCTTCAGGTTGACGCTGATATCGATGGTCAGCTCAGGATGGATATTGATGATGACACCGTTCTCAGCAATACCCTGGTCATGCATCACTTCTTTGGTCGTATTCTTGAATTTCACATAGATGAGACTCTTTGGCTCTGCTTGCATTTTTCCTGTACGGACATAGATGGGGATGTTTGCAAAGAAATAGGTATTCACACAGAGCTTGAGAGCCGCATAGGTGGGAATGTCTACAACATGCCCACTATTTGCTCCCAAGGACTCATACCTTCCCATGGAGAACTCCTTAATGGGTGATATGGCTTTCAAGACCTTCACCTTCTCGACTGCTATATCCTCTGAAGAGAGGGAGGCTGGCTCATTCATGGTGAGATACGTAATGATCTGGAGAATATGGTTCTGGATGGTGTCGCGTACCACCCCGATCTTCTCATAGAAGCCAAGCCTTTGATCCACGCCATGGGTCTCGTCGAAAATTATCTGAATACTCTCGATGGAGTCCTTGTCCCAGATTCTTCGGATGATGTCGTTGTGGAAGCGCATGATGAGCAGGTTCTGCATGAACTCCTTGCCAAGGTAATGGTCAATCCTGAAAATCTCCCTATCATCAAATGCAGTCTCTAGAATCTGGTTATAACGCACAGCAGATTCCAAGTCGAATCCAAAGGGCTTTTCAACAACGATTTTCTTGGTGAGAGTACAGATACAGTCCATGGAGGCATCAACCTCCTGGATTTGTTGTATAGCCTCCTCATAGAGGTTTGGCTGTAGGGCTAGGTAGTAGATAAGTTCTGCATTCTCCTTATCATCGACCATGGATGTAAGTTTTTTTATCAAGTTGCCTGTAGCCTTCTGGTCAGCCATATCATAGGGGAGATAGTCAAGATGCTTGAGGAATTCAGGAGATGCCTTCTTGTCTATGATGGTATTCAAAAAGGTTTGCCGATCCTTAAATCTTCTTCCCAGTGCAAGTATATCAAATTCAAATCCTCTCCCAATGAGATTCTCATAGGCAGGATAGAGTTTTTTCAAGGCAAGGTCTCCGGTTCCTCCGTACTGTATGATGATTCTTTTCATAACTTTACTCCTTTATATCAGTGATGATGGTCACAGGAAAGTCCTGTTGTGAAAAGAAGGAGCAGGGTAAGCTAGCTGTCTTTTCCTTGTTCTCAAGCAGGCGGCTCAGGGCCTCCCGTTTGCCTTCACCCAAGAATAGCAGATAAATAGGAGTCTTGTGTGCATGCTTCAAAAATCCCCAATAGGTGAAGGTGACCCGCTCTTTTGGGAGTTTGGGAGAGTCTTTCACCAAGGAAGTCTGGCTTTTGTCCATGGAAGGATAGGAACCAGGGAAGAGGGATGCAATGTGGCCATCTTCACCCACACCAAGATAAACCAGGTCAAGCTGTACTTTCTCTTGTTCAAGCAAAGATTTGCCTATGCTGGGAATATGTAGGTTTGTCTTTACAAACCGATTGTCCTTTATTGCCTTGCCCAGACCTGCCTCAAGAAGCATATCGTAATTCAATTCTCCGCTAAGCCTCTCATCAAGGAGGTAGAGCCTAATACGTCTGAACGTTGCATCATCGAGGTCAAGCATGCCTTGGATGAGGAACCTTACGCTTCTCCCTCCTGGAATCCCTATGCGAATAGGTCCGTCTTTTTTCCTTGCTATTTCTTTTATTTGGGTGTGAACCAGCTGCTGAAGCTCTTCCAACACTCCAATTGTTAGTTTCGTCATACATCGAATATACCTAATAATTGTCTAGGAGAACAGTAGCAGAGGTACGGGCAAACAAAAATAGGCTTACTGCTCGGACGCTTGCAACTTTTCTTTTGCTATTGCAAGCATCAGCTTGATGCGGTTTTCCTGATTCACATGAGTTGCCGAAGGGTCATAGTCGATTGGAACGATATTCGCATCAGGAGCTTTCTCCGTCACGGTCCTGATCATACCCTTGGCACAGATATGGTTGGGCAGACATCCAAAGGGTTGGGTACAGACTATATTCTTGTACCCGGTATGGACAAGCTCCAGCATCTCAGCTGTAAGAAGCCAGCCCTCTCCCATCTTGACGCCGTAATCGAGAATTCCCTCATTGAGCTTCTTCATCTCAAAGTAGGTGGAAGGGACGGTAAAGCACCCTTGTTTTCTTATTGCATCTAGGGACATCCTTTCAACCATAAACAATGGTTTCATCAGAAGTTGGGTGAAGTGCGATGAGAAGAATCTTCCCCCGTAGTATTTGCGGTCAGTTATTGCGTTATCCGCTCCATAGTAAAGAAAACCCATCATGGAAGGGACCATGACCTCACAGCCCTGGTCTTCAAGGAACTGTTGGAGGTTGTTGTTCCCAAGTGGGGCATACTTCATGTAGATTTCCCCTACGATACCCACCTTGATCTTCTCAACCTTGGTAGTCTTGATCTGTGCAAACTCCTTGGCAATGGTATTGAGATTGCGCTTCATCGCCCAACCAATGTAGCCGCTGTTGTTTGCGAACTTCCCGCTGAGATATGTTATCCATTTGGAGACCAATTGGTCAGCCTCTCCTTGGGTATCCTCATAAGGACGAACCTGGTTGGAGAGGGTCATCAGGAGATCCCCATAGACAAAGCCGGCGTAAGCCTGCAAGAGCATGAATGGGGTGAGTTTGAGTCCTGGATTCTTTTCCATACCCTTGAGATTCAGGCTGATTACAGGAATCTGCTCCATGCCACACCTTTTCAAGGCCTTTCTCAGGAGGAAAATGTAATTGCTGGCCCTACAGCCCCCGCCTGTCTGGCTTATTACCAGAGCTGTCTTGTCCACATCATAGAGCCCGCTTTTCAAAGCATCTATCATCTGTCCAATAACCAGCTGGGCAGGATAGCAGATATCGTTATGTACGTACCTCAAGCCCTCGCGGATGACGTTCGGGCCCTGGTTCTCCAGAAGGATGGCCTTATAGCCATGATTGACAAAGACTTCCTTGACTAAGGTGAAATGTACAGGGGACATATTGGGAATGAGGATAGTGTAATCCTTCTTCATCGCTTTGGTAAATGTGACTGGCATTACCTATTGCCCTCCTCAAGTGCTGCCAACAAGCTTCTGATGCGTATTTTCACCGCTCCAAGGTTGGTTATTTCATCAATTTTAATCTGGGTATAGATCTTTTCACTGCCATGCAGGATATCCCTGATCTCATCACTGGTAACCGCATCAAGGCCACAGCCAAAGGATACCAGATGGATAAGGTTCATATCTTTCTGGAGCAGCACATATCTGGCCGCATCATAGAGACGGGCATGGTAGGGCCATTGGTTGAGGACATTGCGGCTCTCCTTTTTCATCTTGTAGGCCACAGTATCTTCGCTGATGATGGCACATCCACACTGTAACAGTAGCTGGTCTATGCCATGGTTGACCTCACTGTCGAGGTGGTAGGGCCTGCCTGCAAGCACAATGATAGGCCAGTTCTTTGCCCGTGCATTCTCTATGATTACCTCACCTTGAGCTCGAATAGCCTTCAAATAGGTTTCATATGCGCCATACCCACGCTTGCAAGCCTCCCTGATCTCTTTATTGGGAATCTTGTATGGCTTGCCCAAGACATCATAGAGTCGTTTGGGAAGAAAGGAGCGGTCAGCAAGGGATAAGTAGTCACTGATGAAAGTGATGTCCTCGTTGTCAAGCTCTGGGATGTTATTTTTCAATACCTCAGGGTAGTAGGCGACAACTGGACAATTGAAATGGTTATCTCCTTTATGCTCATCGATATTATAGCTGCTGCAAGGGTAGAAGATGGTTTTCACTCCCTGATCCAAGAGGTACTGGACATGTCCGTGCATCAACTTTGCAGGATAACAGACAGTGTCACTGGAAATGGTAGACTGCCCGTCAAGATAGGTCTGTCGGGTGGAAGGTGGAGAGGTGACAACCTCATAACCAAGAAAGGAAAAAAATGTGTGCCAGAATGGAAGCTGTTCCATGAAATTCAGTTGGAAAGGGATTCCTATCTTGCCCCTTCGGTTCGTGACCGACTTGAACTGGGCAAGATAATGTTGCTTGAACGCATATATGTTCAGGTCCCTGGGGTCTGGAATGAAACTTTCCGGCTTGACGATGCGGTCACACTTGTTTCCGCTTATCAGTTTGCGTTCATGGTCAAATTGATTGACAGTCAACAGGCAGTAGTTGGTGCAACCTTTGCAATGGAGAGTTTTTGTACTATGAGTGAAATGCTGTAAGGCATCAAGTTGCAACAGGGTAGTGCCCAATGGTACGCTCTGATGCATTTTCTTTGCATAGAGGGCACATCCATAGGCTCCCATCAAACCTGCCTCCTGGACACGGACTACCTCTGCACCCAGTTCCATTTCAAATGAGCGAAGTACCGCATCATTGAGAAAAGTACCTCCCTGCACTACTATGTGGTTGCCTAGCATAGAGGGGTCAGTGGAACGGATTACCTTATAGAGCGCATTCTTCACCACACTGATGGCAAGGCCAGCAAAAATGTCAGGCACTGATGCACCATCCTTCTGAGCCTGTTTTACCGAGCTGTTCATAAAGACCGTGCACCGGCTACCCAAGTCGACAGGATATTTTGCTCTCAGGGCCTGCTGGGCTGCTTCTTCGGGCGAATAGCCCAAGGCGTTGGAGAAAGTCTGCAAAAACGAGCCACAACCGGAAGAGCAAGCTTCATTGAGAAAAATATCATCAATGACGCCATCGACTACCTTAAAGCATTTAATGTCCTGCCCGCCGATATCAATGATAAAATCTACCAGAGGATTGAAAGCTTTTGCACTGGTGTAATGTGCTATGGTCTCCACAAGGGAGTATTCAAGGTCAAAGGCTTGCTTGATAAGGTGCTCCCCATATCCGGTGGAGCACCCTTTGACCAGTGAGATTCTAGGGTAGGTAACCATGAAGGATGTGAGGAATTCCTTGATCAGTTGTACAGGGTTGCCATTGTTGCTCTGATATCGTGTATGAAGAACCCTTCCTTCAAGATCAAGGATACAGAGCTTTACCGTGGTAGACCCAGCATCGATACCCAAAAACGCCTCACCTTCGTACGTTGTAGCATCGCCAAAGACGAGTTTGGCCTTGGCATGTCTTTTCTTGAAGGTTTCATACACTTTTTCATCCTTGAAAAGGGGAGGTATCGAGGTGTAGGATGCTTGCACTTTGGTATGTTCTACAATATGGATGAGCTCTTTGAGGGAAAGTGTGTTCCCATTGCTGGCCAAGGCTGTACCCAAGGCCACAAAGTAGAGAGAGTTGTCAGGACAGGTTCCTTCAAGCTTGAGCGTGAGGTCAAAGGCTTTTCGTAATTGGGAGAAAAATGTCAGTGGACCTCCGAGATAGACCACCTGTCCTTTGATGGGTCTGCCTTGGGCAAGGCCTGCTATGCTCTGATTGACTACTGAGTAGAAGATTGAGAGGGCAAGGTCTTCCTTGGCGGCTCCTTGGTTGAGCAGGGGTTGTACATCACTCTTTGCAAAGACTCCACAGCGGGAAGCTATGGCGTAGGTCTGTTTTGCGTGTGATGCAAGGCTGTCCATCTCATCTTGGCTGACATTGAGCAATGAAGCCATCTGGTCGATAAAAGAGCCTGTGCCTCCGGCACAGGTTCCGTTCATTCGTACCTCCATCTGGGACCCAAGAAAGAGTATCTTTGCATCTTCCCCACCGAGTTCGATGACAACATCACTACCAGGCAGATAGTGTTTAACCGCTAGGCGGGTTGCATATACCTCCTGAACAAAGCTGAGGTCTAGGTTTTGTGCAAGGCCCATTCCAGCTGAGCCGGAAATGCTGATGGATATATCCTTGTCGCCAATTTCCGATAGAATTGCCGACAGTAAAGTTACTGCAGTCTCCCGAATCTGTGAAAAGTGACGGGTATACTGTGAATGCACAAGATTGCCATTGTCATCAAGGACCACACTTTTCATGGTGGTGGAGCCAACATCTAATCCGATTCTCACCGAAATGCCTCCGAAGTAAAATAACAATACCCAATATTCACTGTTTATGACAGTGAATATTTAGAGTTTTAAACACATTTGTATAAAGTGTCTATATTCGCTTACTCCCTGCGTCTTCCATCAGGGCCAAAATCAATTGTTTCACTACTCTCAATCGCCTTTTCCAACAATGATTCGATTTCCATCAGCTCAAAATGGTGGGTCACGTTCATCTTGTTGGGACGTACCAGTGGATGCTTAGGGCTAAAAATTACACAACAGTCTTCATACGGGAGTATTGAGGTTTCATAGGTGCCGATCTTTTTTGCCATATCCATGATTTCCTGCTTGTCCATCCCCACAAGGGGGCGCAAGACTAATTGGTCACTCATACTATCTGTAAAGGTCATGCTTTCAAGAGTTTGGCTTGCTACCTGGCTGAGAGCTTCACCTGTGACGATGGCAGTCCCCTCTTGCATCAGGGATATCGCATTGGCAACCTTCATCATGGCAGCTCGGAACATCAGTGTATGCTCATCCTCAGGGCTATGTTCGCGTATCCAGAGTTGAACATCAGTGAATGGCACTACATGCAACCTGGTTCCCTGCAAATAGGGGGCGATGATCGAAGCGAGTTTCGCCACTTTTTCCAAGGCTTTCTCGCTGGTGTAGGGTGCAGCATGGAAGTATATGCACTCCTGTTTCAGCCCTCGTTGTGCCATACGGTACGAAGCTACAGGGCTATCGATGCCGCCGCTTAGCAGCAGCATGCCTTTTCCTGCAGTGCTGACCGGCAGACCTCCAGGACCCGGCAGTGGGGAGGTATACAGGTATGCCTTATCCCGTATCTCACAGAAGATGGTTTTCTCTGGGTATTTGGCATTGACCTTCATGGAGGGGTAGGCATCGAGGACAACCCCTCCGAGTTCACAGTCTATCTCATAGCTGTTCATGGGAAACTGCTTGTCAGCACGCCTTGTCTCGCTCTTGAAGGTCCCCGTCCCAGAGGCAAAAGGTCCTTTTTGTATCAAAAGGGCAGCGTGCTCCTTAATAACCTCGATGTCCTTTTCACAACTAATACACTTGGAAAACCCTACCACCCCGAAAGTGGTACTGAAAGCTCTGAGAGCATGCTCTTCTGGGCATTCGTTGCTGATCTCAAAGTAGAGGCGACCTTTCTGATTGGAGACAATATTGCGATATGGCTTGAGTTTGGCTTTGATGTTCATCTTGAGCCGCTTTTCAAAGAAGTCACGATTCAGACCTTTGAGTGATATCTCCCCGAGTTTTACGAGGTACAGAGTGGAATCTTTCATGCTAGCTCCCTATATGTTGTTTCTATTGCTTGAGAGAGCAGTTCTGCTTCCTCTATGGTTGTCTCCCCGCTAAAGGAAAGGCGTAGGCTGCTCTTTGCATCTTGGGGATGGAAGAGCATTGCAATCAATACCCCCTGGCTCTTTTGTTTCGCATTGTTTGAACAGGCTGAGCCTGAGGATACACAAAAGCCCTTTGCGTAGAGCATTCTGGTGAATACTTCACTGGGCCAGTGTTTTACTGATAAAGTGAGTATATACGGTGAACACAGTTCAATAGGTGAGAGTATCGGTAGGAACGAAAGTCTTTCTCGAACTAGGTCATTGATCTTCTTTACATGCAGATAGTTGGCATCCAGCTCTCTCATGGCCTCCTCCATTGCGGTAACCATTGCTGCAATGCCGCTGAGATTCTCTGTTCCTCCACGTAATCCCTTTTCCTGTTCACCGGCGCGGTTGAGAGCAATTACTGAAGCATTGGAATTGTATAGGATGCCTACACCCCGAGGTCCGTGAATCTTATGGGCGCTGAAAGAGGCACTGTCGACTCCCAAAGCTGTTAGGGAAAAGGGTATCTTACCCAAGGCTTGCACAGCATCGGTATGGAAATGGATTTTGCGGCCTGTACTTGTTTCTTTTTCCCGAACTACAGAAACCAGGGATGCGATGTTCTGGATAGAACCAACCACATTGTTGACCAGGAGACAACAGACAAGGCGTGTCTTGTCTGTAAGGGCTTGTCTGAGATCATCAGGACGTACAAAACCCTTTGGAGCATCAAGGTAGATGACTTTCCAACCTAATTGTCTGAAGAGTGTGCCATATTCCTTGATGGAGGGGTGTTCAATGTTGGTTAGGATTATCTCAGCTTTCTGAGGTTTCCACACAAGATGATTCATGACTATAGCATTGGATTCGGTTCCTCCGCTGGTAAAGAAAATAGTCGAAGGAGGGACATCCAAAAGTTGAGCACTCGTTTCCCTAAGTTCCTCCAGCAAAGCTTTTGCCTTGATTCCTTCTTGGTGAAGTGCTGAAGGATTTCCGATATATGATTCGGCTACTGAGGCATATTTCTGTATTGCCTGCTTACTCATGCGTGTAGTAGCTGCGTTATCAAAATAGTGTATTTCTGTCATGGTTTGCATTGTCACCGAATTTGCCTAATAATTCAAGCCAACCAAATGTTTCATTAGGGAGTGGGTTATGTTTTTCCATCTTGTCTTTCCCCTCTACAAACGGTATAAATGAGGGTATGAATACATTACGTACAGTTACGCTTGCACATGGGAAAAAGAGTACAGTTCTTCTTGCTGATGACTTGAAGGATCTTTCTGCCCACCTGGGCAACTACGGTCGGTCTGTCCTTTGGGTTTTTGACACCAATACTGCGAAGCTCTTCAAGCAGCTTCCGCCTGTGCATGTTGTGCTGGAAAGTGGCGAGGTTTCAAAAAACTTTGCCTCATTGGAAAGGATTCTCTCTTCAGCCATGGATGAAGGCCTTGCACGTGATGGAAGGATCATCGGGTTTGGGGGAGGGGTGGTCTGTGACATGGCTGCCTTTGCCGCATCCGTATACATGCGTGGCTGTCACCTTACCTTGGTACCCACCACACTCTTGTGCATGGTCGATGCGTCGGTAGGGGGGAAGGCTGCAATTGATTTCAGGGGGCTGAAGAACATGGTTGGATCCTTCTATCCTGCGGATGAGGTTCTTATCAGTTTCGATACCTTGCGTACCCTCAGCGACAAGGAGTTCCTCAATGGCCTCGCTGAGGTTATCAAGCATGCTCTCCTTAGTCAGGATGAAGAACTGTATAAGTTGTTGCTGACCAAAAAGAATGAGATCCTCGCGCGTGACAGCGAAGCCCTTAAGCTTTTGCTGGAACTTTCGCTTGCGGTCAAGGTCTGGTATATCGAGCAGGACCCTACAGAATCCCTGGGCATCAGGCAGATGCTCAATCTGGGCCATACCTTCGGCCATGCCTTGGAATCCTCTTCTCACTTTGCTCTGGGCGGACACGGCATCTGTGTTGCGTGGGGAACCGGAAGGGCCCTGGATGCTGGTGTGACCTTGGGAATCACTGAAAAGGCGTATGCATCAGGCGCTACCAAGCTCTTTGCATCCTATGGCTATGATATGGATTACCGAATAGGACGTGGCGATTGGATAGATTTCAGGGAGCATCTTCTTAAGGACAAGAAAAAAGAGGCCGGAAAGGTGCTCTTTGTCCTGATGGAAGGTCAGGGCAAGGCAACTCTCAAGCCTCTCGATATGCAGGTTGTGCAACACTTGGTTATTGCAAGACCGATATTCTAGACTACTCGACCATTTTCAGCAGTTTCCCATAGAGCTTGCCTACTTGATTGGCAAGCTTTTCTTCTCCTGCATCCTCAAACCTGTCACCTAGTTGCAAGAGGGTATACAACGAACTGTCAAGTGCATCAAAGCCGTCATGGTTGAAAGTGAAACGGAAATTTCCGTCACCACTTTCTTCAAATCCGACAAATCCCAGAAGCTTGCGTTCCTTCTTGTTCCTCGATAGGGTCATGATCCACGTCAGGTTATCAACCAGGTTTTGTCCATCAGCAATGGTGTAGATGCTTCTTGGAGGGTTGTCTATGATACCCTTCTTTACATCAATTTTTCCATACAGATCCAATATGGAGAAGAATTTGTCCCCATAGTGAATATAGTATCCCTGATACAGAAGAGTTGCAGGGAAGTTCTTAGGTCGTTTGGGTGCTTTTTCGTTGGTCTGATAGAGATAAGGCAGATCTTCAAGGGGTATAATGGCGACAGTTCGCTTGTTTTTCTTGCCCAGAGCGACTGTAGGATAGGTACGCTTGTAGACTTGGACGACAGCCTTGCCCTTTGCGATACTTTCAATCTTTTCTTCTGATTCTTTTTGTTTGGAAATCTCTTTTTTGGAGAGCTTTGTCTTTCCCTTCTGGTTGAGAGATGTCAGTTGCTTGTAGATATCAGGATTGATGTCATCAAGCCAAGCTTTTTCAAGCGGGCTTACCGAGCGGGCATACATCCTACTTGTCTGCACGATCTCACCGGCGATGATGAACTGGGGCAAAGTCTTGAAGTAGGCACTGCCTGGATGGATGAATACCTGGTTTGCAGTAAGACTCTTATACATATTGCGATCTGCCTTGATGCAGATGTACTGCAACAGGCCGCTAGCAATGCAGCTGAGGTATTCGCGGATATTTCCCCCATGGGTGAGGGGGAAGCCTATTTCACCGCAGATCTCTCCAAGTTGTTCATCGACATGTACGATTTCCTGCATACCCTGGTAATCGAGATAATACTTCTTGCAAAACCGCTCCTTCGCTTCTTTTGTGGTGTTTGCGGTGTATTGTTTGAAGATGTTCAGGTAGGAGACAAAATCCCCATATTCGGAGTTATTGAGCTTCTTGTGAGCTGAACGTGAAAGATCTTCTTCGCCGGGTGTGAAAAGGAAGGGATTCTTTGTAGAGAGAAAGGATACTGCGATAAGCACCTCTTCCAGCACATCAGGGTAGTGCACCAAGGCTTCGACAAGAACACGTGAATGACGGGGAAGCAAAGGAAACTTGCACATCAGAGAACCTACGGTGGTAAGATGACGGCTCTCATCGATGGCCCCAATAAATCTCAGAGTATCTTCTGCACTGGTGATGGCGCTGTTCTTGGGCCGTGTGATAAAGGGGAAATGCTCGTAGTCATAGATTGCCAGATCACTCATCCTCAGCACAACCTCACTGAGATCTGTCCTAAGGATCTCCTCAGTACCATAGAGCATCCTGTCCTTGAAGTTCTCTTCACTGTAGAGGCGGTAACAGATGCCAGGAGCAGTTCGTCCTGCACGTCCCTTACGTTGGTCACAGCTGCTTCGGCTGGTGGGAAGAGGTACAAGTGAAGAGGTGAAGTCCTTCTGGTTATAGAAGTTCATCTTGGCTATACCTGTATCGATGACTGCTGTGATGCCGTCGATAGTTACAGAAGTCTCTGCAATGTTGGTAGCAACGACCACCTTGGTCTTGCCTTCGCCCGTTTCGTTGAAGACAGATTCCTGCTCCTCTTTGCTCAGACGCCCAAACAGAGGGTAAATCTCAAGCATCTTGTCAGAGTCAGCCATATAGAGGGATGTGACACAGTTGGTTATATCAAACTCACCGCTCATGAATACCAGGATATCACCCATCTTCTTGCGGGCCTGGTTCATGACTATCTTGGTTATGGCCTCGACTTGATGTTCTAGGTTTTCCTGCTGGAGTGGATGGTAAACCACATCGATGGGGTAGATCTTGGCATCAATGCTGATAACCGGTGCTTGGCCGAAAAACTGGCTGAATACCTTAGTGTTGATGGTTGCACTGGAGATGATGACCTTGAATTCAGGTCGATTCTTCATGACATCCTGTAAAAGGCCTAAAATGAAGTCAATGTTTAGGGAACGTTCGTGTGCTTCATCGACGAGCATGACCGAATAGTTTTTCAACAGGGGGTCTGCCTTCAGCTCCATAAGTAGGATGCCGTCGGTCATGACCTTGATCCTTGTGTTAAGGGTTGTCGTATCATCGAAGCGCATCTTGTATCCGACAAAGTCATCTGTTGTGTTAACTTGCTTTCGGATGTAGTCTGAAACGCTAAGGGTGGCTATGCGTCTGGGTTGGGTGATTCCCACCATGAGTGAGCTTGTGTAGCCGGCCTCATGGAGGATTATAGGAAGCTGGGTTGTCTTTCCGCTTCCTGTAGGGCTTTCTACTATGATGACCTGATTCTTATCAAGGGCATCGAGAATTTCCATCCTGTGTTGGTACACAGGCAACATTTTCATATCTCTCAAAGTAATTCCTTTTTCATGATGGAGATGGCTTGTTCGATGGGTATCATCTGGTGCATCTCTCGGGTTTGTAGGTTTTTAAGGGTTACCTTCCCTGAGCTTTGCTCATCTGGCCCACAGCTCAAGCCAAAGGGTATGTGGTTTGCCTCTGCATACTTGAACTGGGCTCCCATTTTCTTTGTAAGCAGATAGACATCAGTACGAATTCCTTCGGTTCTAAACGTTCTTGCAAGAGAGTCATACCAGCTTCTCAAGCTCTCATCCAAGCAGAATATGATGAGATCTGCAGAACTGGCTTTCTTTATAAGGGGGCTGTCAAGTTCTTCCAAGGCTGCAAGCAGGCGATCGAGTCCGATGGAGGACCCTACACCGGGAAGCTGCTCCTTGGTATAGAGCGAGGCAAGGTCATTGTAGCGGCCTCCACTGCAGACAGACCCAAAGTGAGGCAGTTCAGTTAGGAACGTCTCATATACAATGCCAGTATAATAATCGAGGCCCCGTGTGATTGAAGGGTCCAAGGAGAAGTGCTCTGCTATGCCTGCATCACTGAGATAGCCATAGATGGTCTGCATCCTGGTTGTATGTTCAGTCTCTCCCCCTGCAAGGGCACTGAGCCTTTTCAAAGTAGTCAAGAAGGGTTCTCTCTCGTCTTCAACGGTGATGTAGCTGAGGATCTTATTAGCCTTTTCTTGTGTGCCTGTACATGCTACAAGTAACGAAAAGACTTCTTCCTTACCAATCTTTTTCAGTTTGTCTACAATCCTGAGAATTTCCACACTCTGCTCGGCAACTTCAAGATGGTCCAAGAAGGCATTGAAAAGACCCCTATGGGCAATGCAAAACTTGAAGTCAGTAACTCCCATGACCTCAAAGGAACTTTCCATCATGGCAAGTATCTCGTAGTCAGCCTCTGCACTGTCTACTCCAACTATATCGAAATCACACTGGGTGAACTCACGAAAGCGTCCTTTCTGGGGGTTTTCCCCTCTCCAGACCTTATCAATGTGAAAGCGCTTGAAAGGGAAGGCAAGCTCATTCTGATGCTGGGCTAGAAAGCGTGCAAAGGGGACTGTAAGATCGAACCTGAGAGCCACATCGCGATCACCATTGTCCAGGAAGTGGAAAATCTGCTTGTCAGTCTCTCCTCCTCCCTTGCCTAGGAGCACCTCTGTATATTCGAGGACAGGAGTGTCTATGGGCACGAACCCATAGAGGGAGAAATGCTCTTCCAACTTGTTGACGATTGCCTTTTTGGGAATCTCCATGGATGGAAGGAAATCACGGAAACCCTTCAGTACCTTGGGTTCTATGATGGTCCGTTTCTCTCTTTCAACTCTCATTGTCTCATACTCCTGTTGTGCTTTTGATGTGAATGGTGTACAAATAGTGTATAACGAATCGCTTGTGCTCTGCAATATGCGGTTCTTTGCCAATACCAACACATTGAGAGCAAGATGCTAATTAGATACAAACAAGATGAACATGGAAGAACAGTCCCAGTAGCAAACATCTATACGCAAAAGGAACATAAGATTAACTACGCGCTCCTGGATAGGGATGCCGTGTGGGCAATCAAGAAGCTGCAGCAGTCAGGTGCAGAAGCATATCTGGTAGGTGGAGCTGTACGCGACCTTATGCTTGGTCAGATTCCCAAAGATTTCGATATAGCCACTAGCGCATCCCCACGCCAGATTCAGAGGCTTTTTTGGAATGCCCGCATTATTGGAAAGCGTTTCAAGTTGGTTCATCTTGTCTTTAGGGACAAGGTGCATGAGGTCTCCACCTTCCGTAGCGGGGAAGAGGCGATGGAAGGGAACAATAACGTTTTTGGTTCCATCGACCAGGATGCAAAAAGACGGGATTTCTCGGTAAACTCTTTCTACTATGATCCTTCCACCAACCAGCTGTTGGATTTCAATAACGCTATGGATGACTTCAGGAAGAAGAAGATCAGCTCAATTATTCCCCTTGATGAGTCCTTCAGGGAGGATCCTGTGAGGATGATCCGGGCCATAAAGTATTCGGTCACGACAGGTTTTACCCTACGACTGAATATCCGTATGGCAATCCGCAAGTATTCAAATGAACTCTCACGCACTTCCACGAGTCGTCTCACCGAAGAGGTCAACAAGATTCTCTCATCAGGTCATAGTCGTGAGATCTTCAATGACTTGCAAAAATATAGGCTTCTGGTTTTTATGCTTCCCTGTTTTTCCATCTACAGCAAATTTCCCCAAGTCCAGGATAGCCTGAGGGAGTTGGATAAGCGCGTGATGTTGGCTAAGGAGAATAAGGGGCCTTCAATTATGCTGGCCGATATGATTAAGGCTCTTGTCGATCCTCTGATTGTCTTTGCCGATGACCAGTTGACCATTGATGAGCGGTTCAAGGAAACGTTCAGACAAATCAAGGTTCTTATCAGCCCGATGACCCCATCCAATTATGAAGTTGAGCTTGCCAGTGAAAGGCTGCTCAGTGCACGAGGCTTCAAGACTCCTCGCAACTGTGTGCGAAATCAACGCCCTGCCAACAAGCCTCCTCAGAGAAGAGGTGGCCCCTCCCGTTCCAAGCGAAACGAAGGAACTGGAGAAGTTTCAGCAGCTTCAAAGAAACGAAGAAGCAGGGGACGCAGTTCAAATCGTGGGGGTAAGAATCCTGGCGAACAAGAGCAAAAAGTCTCCTCAAGTGCTGAGGCTCACGACCTCTAGGCCCATTCCTCAATCTCAATATTCACACTGGCAACGAAAATGCCACCATATTTCTCCAGGCTGTCTGCTATATACTCTTGCAGCTCACCTAGTGTTGTGGCGATATGATGTTGCATAGGTACGCGTAGCTTGACCGTAAGGGCATAGCCCTCGCTTTTTATCTGTACCTGTACCCGCTTCACCTTTATCTGGCTGTCAAATTCATCAAGGCAGTGTGCAACCATCTGCGTAAGCGCAGCTTCACTGACAGTTACCTTGCCGTATTTGCTGAACTCCGGTCGTACAATGGTCTTTTCAAAGCTCATGTTTTTCTTGTTGAAAGGGTATCTGTGGTCATTTTTGAAGAATACACGCATGGTATCATAGACAATTTGTGGATAGTTTCGGGTAATTTCAATGGAAGGGACAGGAATGACATGTTTACCCTCTGTATAACGGATGCGCATCGCAGTCTCTATCTCTTCCTTGGTTGCGATATCTTCAATCCTATACAGTTTTTCTGGTTGGGGTAGGTTGAGTCGGCTAGCTATCTTGTAAATCATCTTCTCACTGGTACCGATTATGAGCACCTTGTGAAATTTCTCTTTCTGGATAGCTTGGATTACCTGTTCCTGGTGCTCTGAATCATCAAAGACAGCGGTACGTACTGCAGAAAGGACATTCATTTCCCGTTTTGCAGACTTTCCTGCCAAGATGCGGTCGCCACGAATGAGCAGCCCGTCATCTATAATGAGGTCAATGCCATATTTCTGAGCTACTAATTTTGAACGGAAACTCTTGCCGGTACCGCTTTTTCCAACCAGTGCATATACTTTTGTACCCTTGAGTTTCCAGAAAGCATATCTAAATATCCGATTCATGGTTTCCATTATACGTATTTTCTTGTACAATAGAACAGCATTTTGCAAAAATTCCCTCGAGAGTTTTAGATCATTATTGTAAGGAGCGTTTTCCATGCAGAAAGTGCCTACGTTCAGCAAGGGTGGTGTACATCCTAGCGACCAGAAGGTATTCAGTCGTTCGCAGCCTATAGAACGACTGCCTTTACCCGCTGAGTTGCTGGTCTCTTTGTCACAGCACCTTGGTGCACCGGCAAAAGCCTTGAAAGCAAAAGGGGATACTGTCAAACGCGGAGAAAAGATCGGAGAAGCTTCCGGTTTTATCAGCGCTGATGTACATTCTCCCGTTAGCGGTACCATCAAGGATATCCGAAAAGTCACCCTAGCAAACAGCATCAGTTGTGATGCTTTCATTATTATCCCTGACCAAGAGCAGGAGAACGAACCTACGGAAACGTTTGATTGGAAGATCCAAGAGAAGAGTGATCTTCTCAAACAGGTCAAAGATCTGGGCATAGTGGGATTGGGCGGAGCTACCTTCCCAGCCCATGTGAAGTTCTCCATTCCTGCCGGAAAGAGTGTAGATGCCTTTGTGGTCAATGGAGTTGAGTGCGAACCCTATCTTACCGCTGACTATCGCATCATGCTTGAGAAGGGAGACGAGGTTCTTGTCGGTGCCATGATTGGGGCAAAGATAATCGGAGCCAAACGAACCATTCTGGGCATAGAGATGAACAAGGTCGATTGCATCGATCATCTATCTTCCATTGCCAAGGAGAAAGGCTACCCTGTAGAGATCATTGGCCTAAAGGTAAAATATCCACAAGGCGATGAGAAACAACTGTTGAAAGCTACCATACATAAGGAAATCCCTTCAGGGAAGCTTCCTTTGGATATTGGCGCTGTAGTTGCAAATGTTGGCACCTGTCATGCCCTGTATGAGGCCATTGTCCTGCACAAGAGCCTGTATGAACGGGTTATTAGCATAACTGGTGAGTGTATCAAAGAGCCCAAGAACGTGCTTGCTCCTATTGGAACCAAGTTCAGTGACCTTCTCGCCTTTTGTGGTGGTTACTCGGATGAATCTGCAAAACTGGTAAGTGGAGGCCCTATGATGGGTTTCTCCTTCTTTGATGAGAATACTCCCATGGTAAAGGGTTCGAGCGGTTTGCTTGCCCTGCCTTCACAGAAAAAAGTGAAACGTTCTCCCTGCATAAATTGCGGCCGTTGTGTGGCAGCCTGTCCCATAGGCCTGATGCCTTCACACCTGTATCGGTATATTACTAATGGCGAGTATGAAGAAGCCATGCAACATAGCCTCATGGATTGCAAAGAGTGTGGCTGTTGTTCCTATGTCTGTCCAGCTCATCTTCCGCTGGTTCATGGGATGAAGACCGGAAAGAAGTTGGGGAGAAAGAAAAAATGAACAAACCCTCTTTGACTGTATCATCTTCACCGCATCTCCATGCGAAAGAGCATACAGCATCTATCATGTGGAGTGTCTCCTTGGCACTCGCTCCTGCTACAATATGGGGAATCTATGCCTTTGGGCTCAGAAGCCTTCTTGTGCTTGGCGTCTCAATCGCAACAGCCTTGCTTTGTGAGTATCTTTTGGGAAAAGTGAGCAAGGAATCGACACTTTGGGATGGTTCTGCATTTCTCACCGGCTTGCTGGTGGGCATGAATATGAGTCCTACTGTACCACTCTACATCCCGTTTGTAGCAAGTGCATTTGCAATCTTTGTTGCGAAATGGGTGTTTGGAGGACTTGGAGCCAACTGGATTAATCCAGCTCTTGCCGGCCGGGTGTTTGTGTTTTTCTCATTCACCACACCGATGAGTAGCTATAAGCTACCAAGGACCCTGGCTTCCTTGGCACCTGATGCCCTTAGTTCTGCGACTCCTCTTTCCTTTACAAAAACTGCCATCACCTCAGGACAGCTTGGACTTGATCCTAATGCCCTGCTCGCTCAAGGGGGGTATCCTTCCACTGGTTTTGCCCAGAGTATCGCTGCGGTCACCGGCATCTCTCCCTATTCAATCGACACCTTCCTAGGAAATGTCGGTGGATGTATAGGAGAGGTGAGTGCCTTGTTGCTGTTGGTAGGTGGAATCTATCTGCTGATCCGTAAGATCATAACTTGGCAGGTCCCTCTTACCTACCTCGGTAGTGTAGGTCTTCTGACTTGGATTTTCGGAGGGCTGCCTTCAGAGCTTGGTCTTTTTTCAGGATCGTTCTTTTCAACAATCTTCACCGGAGGCCTGATGCTGGGTGCCCTGTTTATGGCTACCGACTATGTGACCTCTCCGATAACACATAAGGGCCAGATAATCTTTGGCCTCGGTTGTGGATTCTTTACATTCCTTTTCAGGTATTTTGGAAGTATGCCCGAAGCAGTCTCAGTCTCCATCCTTTTAATGAATATAGTGACTCCGACCATTGACCGCTATATTACCCCCCGTAAGTTTGGTGATACCCGTGAGTATCGCAAACAGCTGAAGGAGGAGAAGGTATGAAAAAGAACCTGAAATATGCATTCATCCTTCTCTCCATTTGTGCTGTCTGTGCCTTTGCCCTTGGGTGGACAAATTCCATCACAGCTCCGGCAATTGTCAAACAAGAACTTGAGAACAAGATGAGGGCACTGAATGCCGTCAGCAATGAATGGACAATTGGCGAGCAGGTCGAAGCAAATGATGTTCCTTTTGTCATGTATAGTATCCCTCTTTACCAAGGGGATGAGATTCGTGGATATATTGTCGGTCTCAAGAGTGCCGGATACGGAGGTGAGATGACTTTGGTAGCTTCCTATACCACTGATGGTGAAATGCTTTTTGCCAAGATGCTCACCAATAATGAGACCCCTGGTTTAGGTAAGAAAAGTGAGAAGGAAGGGTATATGGACAAGTTCAAGGGAACCGGTTCTGCCAAGGCAGTGCCCACTACCAAGAATATGCTCGACCCTTCAGACGCTGCAGCAGTTAGTGGCTCTTCTGTTACCTTCATGGCAGTTGGTAAAGCCATCCAAGGTGGAAGCGCCTACGTGAAGACTCTGGGAGGACTGACATGAAAAATAATCATATGAAGGAGTTGACCAAAGGCTTCTTTGAACAAAACCCAGTATTTGTCGTGGCTTTGGGACTCTGTCCGGTCCTTGGTGTATCGAGTCAGGTATCCAATGCGATAGGTATGACAGCGGGAGTATTCTTTGTGCTTCTGTTTAGTAACATAATCATTTCGATGCTTCGCAATGTAATCCCTGGCAGTATCCATATACCGGCTTATATTGTAATCATTGCCTCCTTGGTTACCGTTACTGAGATGGTCATGCATGCATTTGTGCCAACTGTCTATAGTTCTTTGGGTGTCTATCTTCCCCTGATAGTAGTGAATTGCATCATTTTGGGAAGGGCTGAAGCATTTGCCAGCAAAAATTCCACCTTTGACAGTGCCCTGGATGCCATCGGCATGAGCATTGGCTTTGGGTTGGCAATTACCTTGATAGCGCTCATCCGTGAACTGTTTGGATCGGGTACGATCACGTTGTTTCCTGCAGGTGGTTTCAGCGGAGTCATCCAAATTCCCTGGTTCTATGACAATCCTGTGAGGGTTATGGCCCTTGCTCCAGGTGCTCTTCTGGTCATGGGATTTCTGAAGGCATTCTTCGAATGGAAGAGCTCACGAAAGAAGGGTAAGTAAGATGACCTATATTGCAATACTCATAACATTTATTTTTATCAACAACTTCATTCTCGTACAGTTTTTGGGTTTGTGCCCCTTTATCGGGGTTTCCAAGAATAGTGAGAATGCTATCGGCATGGGAGCTTCAGTGACCTTCGTCACCACCGTAGCTTCAGTTGTTACTTGGGCGATATACTACTATCTTCTGGTCCCTTTCAATTTGCAGTACCTGCAGACGCTTTCCTTTATCCTGGTAATTGCGTCTTTGGTTCAGCTTTTGGAAATGGTGATCCAGAAGATTAGTCCACCCCTGTATAAGGCTCTGGGAATCTTCCTGCCACTTATCACCACTAACTGTGCTGTTCTTGGTATAGCCATCATCAACATTACCAGTGGGTATAATGTGATGGAAGCGTTTGTCGCAGGGCTTGCAGCAGGGCTAGGTTTTACCTTGGCCATTGTACTGATGAGTAACATCCGAGAACGGCTGGACCTTCAGCCTGTGCGCAAATCCTATCAGGGTATGCCAATTGCCTTTGTCTCTGCCGGTCTGATGGCTTTGGCCTTCATGGCCTTCGACAAGGCACTCATCACGAACTTGCATCTGGTATAAGGAGGAAGCCATGAATATTTTACTTGCTGTTTTGGTTATAGCCGTCTTAGGCGGTTTGTTTGGGTTTGGCCTCTCCTTTGCAGAAAAAAAGCTTGCGGTCAAGAAAGATCCCAAGGTTCTCGCACTCGAACCTATCATGCCTGGTGCCAACTGTGGTGTATGTGGCTATGCAGGGTGTAATGCCTATGCAGCGGCTGTCGCACTTGGTGAAGCGCCAATTGGTCTTTGTACTCCTGGCGGCTCCTCCTTAAGTGCTAAGATGGCTGAGATTATGGGGCAGAAAATTGAGAACACAGGTGATAAGCGTCGTAAGGTCGCTCATGTCATGTGTCGGGGCAACACGGAGTTTACCAACAAGGACTACGTCTATGAGGGGCAGATGGACTGTAATAGTGCAGCACTTCTCTTTGGTGGGGACAACTCCTGTAAGGATGGCTGTCTCCATCTTGGCAGCTGTATTGCCGTCTGTCCCGTGGGAGCCATCTCCAAGGATGAGGAAGGGTACATCATCGTTGATGAAAAGACGTGCATCAGCTGTGGAAAATGTGTCAAGATATGCCCCACTGGTGTTATGCAGATGATATATGAGGATAGTGAATATGTCATTGAATGCAATAGCCATGAGCCAGGAGGGAAAATACGAAAGATGTGTACGGTAGCATGTATAGGCTGTATGATTTGTGAAAAGAAATTCCCTGAGTCCGGTTGTAAGGTCGACAGGTTCCTCTCGTCATTTGACCAGTCTGTGCCACACTCACAGATAGCAGAAGCCTCACAGGCATGCCCCACCAAGTGTATCATTAAGCGGTAGCAATGAAAAAAGTACTGATAGGCGCATATAGTCAGATTCCAGCAGGCTCACCCCCCGCCGTTTTAGAACGGACGCTGACATCTGTCTTCAAACCCATGCTGACCTATCTTCATAGCAACAACAGTGCTGTGTTACAGCTGTATCTGAGCAGTTTTTTGATGGAATGGTTGGAAAAGAACCACCCTGAAGTGAATATGCTCATCAGTGACCTTGCCCGTATGGGTAGGGTAGAGCTGCTCACAGGATCGTATAACCAGAGTGTACTCTCGCTTCTCTCACCAAAAGACAGATCCAATCAGATAGAACTCAATACTACTTGGATCAGAAAACGATATGGACAGAGAAGCAAGACGCTCTGGTGCTATGCCCAATACTTTAATCCAATCTATATAAACACTCTCTCGTTGTGTTGTATCGATAGGGTCCTTATTTCCAGTCATGACGCAATACGTAATGAGAACTATCTTGAGGAACCTTTCCAGATGCAAGAATTGGGTAAGAGCGTACAGATTGTTCCCACTGCGAGTTCTGTTGGGTCTCTAGTCAGGCAGTTTGCCTTTTCCGAGATTAATTTCTCCCAGTTCATTACCAGCCTCAAGACTCTTATGAAAGAGTGTTCCTCCACATTCTGTGCTGCGATGCTCAACATTGACCAGCTCTGCCAGGGGGGCATAACTGAACAGCAGACAGAAGAGCTGTTCGCTCTTCTCTGTAGTTTTGAACCCTCATCCATTGAGGAGATTAACAACCCCGACGAACCAATGAAAAAAGGGTACTTGGAAGCCGGTTGGTATGGGCATGACTGTCAGATAGGGGATCTTTCCTGTTTCAATGACTTGTTTGTCAAGGATGAGTCCCTTACTTATTTGTATGGGAGGTTTACCTCACTGCTGGATTCTGCGCGCAACTACAAGAAAGACAAGGACATACGCAAACGTCTTGAACTCCTCTTGCAGAAAATATCACAAGGTGGTCCCTATATATGTGACGCTAATGCGTCAATGTTGCGCTCTTCTGTGCGCAAGCTGGTCTGGAGATACATCAATGAAGCTGACTCAGTTCTTTTTGCCGTCTCTGACTATACCTATCCGGTAAGTACTGACTATGACCTCGATGACTTGGACGAGTATCTCACCATTGGCAAGAATATAAGTAGTGTTGTCGATACCAAGGGTGGTTCTCTCAGCGAGCTCACCTATCTGCCTTCCTTGTACAATTATGGTGACACCTTTGCCCCCCTGGCAGGGTTTGGCACGAGCCAGTGCCTGCACCCACCTGTTGCAGGTACCAAGCAGAGACTTTTTTCAGATGTATTTCTTTCCCCTTCAGTTCCTGTGTTTGAGTATGACAAGCGTGATGAAAATACTTGTCTGGATATGGGAAGGATTACCTACGATCTTTCTGTCCTTGACAGGAGAAATACCGAATATTTGGTTCAGGCTGTATGTGAAGAGAATTCCATTATAAGCAGTTCACTTTCCATCGGGAAACACTTCAAGTTCCGTCAGAATACTGTCCTTCTTGAAGTGACGCTCACCAACAGGGGTGATTCCCCACTCGATTGTATGTATGGATGTGAGATCCCCCTGTCTGTAGGCTCCAAGAAACAGACGACATCCTTCTCTGTTATGGAAGACCACAAACTCATCGCTTATGAAGAGGCTGAGGTTGTGGTTAAGAATGTAAAATCCTTCAAGATATTTGACGAACCCAACAACACGATGATAACCCTTGTTGCAGATACCCGCTTTACCTTGCTCAAGGAAGACTATACTATTGATTACAAGACAACATTGGCAGAGGAACAACTCTACCAACACACCCTGTACCTGCTTGTTTGGCCGCTGTCGCTCGCCCCTGGTGAGGAACAGAAACATACCTTGGGCCTCAGGCTTGAACGTAAATAAGATTGAGGAGATCCTATGCATTTTCAGAATAAGTCACAGTTCGAAGATATGAAAGAAGAAGCCTACACAGTATGGAGGCGGCTTTGACTCCTCCAATCTACAGCAAAAAATAGCAGATCTCGAAAAAGAGACACTTGAGCCAGGATTCTGGGAGGACAAGAAAGGGACTGAAACATTATTCAGTGAACTCAATGGTCTCAAAGACTCCTATTTCCCCTGGAAAGAACTGATTCAAAAAATGGATGATATGGAGGAGCTCATCAGCATCTATTCTGATGAGCCCGACAACCCAGAAGAGCAGGATGAGATAGACTCCCAGATCCAGGAATTGATTGTGGAGTATGGCAAGCTCAAGATAAAGACTCTCCTCGATGGGAAGTTCGATAAGAATGACTGTTTTCTGACCATCCATGCCGGCACTGGTGGTACTGAGGCAAGCGATTGGGCAAACATGCTCATGCGAATGTATCTCCGTTACTGTGAACGAAATGGTTTCAAGAGCCAGATCCTGGATTTGCAGGAAGATGAAGGTGGCATAAAGAGTGTTACTATCAAGATTGGTGGGGCTTATTGCTTTGGCTATCTGAAGGGTGAGGCCGGAGTGCATCGTCTGGTACGCATCAGTCCTTTTGACTCCCAAAAGAGGAGGCATACTTCCTTTAGCAGTGTCTATGCTTCCCCTGTAATAGATGACACCATTGAGATCGACCTCAAGCCCGATGACTACCGTCTGGATACCTACCGTGCTGGAGGGGCAGGGGGACAGCACGTCAACAAGACTGACAGTGCAGTCAGAATAACCCATTATGAATCAGGTATTGTTGTTCAGTGTCAGAATGAACGAAGCCAGGGAATGAACAAGGACCTTGCTTTCAAGGTGCTCAAGAGCCGTCTCTATGAATATTATCAGGAAGAGAAAGAGAAAGAGCAGCAAAAGACAGCAATAGCAAAAAAGGAAATTACCTGGGGAAGTCAGATTCGCTCATATGTATTCCAGCCTTATACCATGGTTAAGGACCATAGGACAAATGAGACTATAGGGAATATCCAAGCTGTCATGGATGGTGCTATTGATCCATTTATTGAAAGTTTTTTGCGGTGGTCAAAAGAGGAGGCATAGGAGTGCAGATCAGGGTATTCCTATTGGCTCTGGTAGGTATACTGTTAGTATGCCTGCCGTTGTTTGCTGTCGAAGAGGTACCCTTTTCTATAGGCATCATATCGTTCCAGGACGATTCTGCTTCTTTGCTCCAACTGGTAGATGATGCAGGATCTACCTATGCCAACCGGTTTGTTATTCCTAGCGACGCTTACAAGACCTACCTAAGTGAAAGACAACTACAGGAAGTTGAACTCTCTAGGCTGGAGAGCATTTCTTCAGCTTATGCCTCAAAATCCGAGAAGGATCTAGAGAAGGCAAGAGAATTACTGCCAGATTCAATCACCACCATTTCTGACCGGTTGCCGGTCACCTACAAGCAGATATCCTACCAGAAGGGGTATGCCAAGCTTTTGGAGAATTTTCCTGATTCTCGCTTTTGGTATGCCTCACAAGAAAAGCTTGATGCACTTGTCCTGATCAATAAGACCAAACTTGCCTCAAATGATCGGATAAGACTCTATTGGTATGAAAGTTTTTCTGATACCACCACCCTGATCTTTGACCGTGTGTTGGTGCAAAGAGAACCCTCTGAGATGCAAGAGGAGATAGGAACTGCCTTATTGGCAAAGACTGCAGGGCCCAAGTATGGGTTACTCATCTTTGACAATTATACCTCTTCAGTCTCTGTTGACATCAATGGGGAGCCTCTTATTCTTAAGGATAGACAAGAGTTGTTTCCTTCCGGTGAATATACTGTAAGCCTTGGTGGTGAGCTTTACATTCCGAATCAGATTGAGATTACCTTGCTTCCTAACACCATCATGCATGTATCGGCTTCCTTAGAGCGTGCAGAATTAGGGGACATACACCTCTCTTCCACGCTGGGAAAGGTGAATTGGTTTGTTGATGGGAGCTTTCGAGACACTAGATGCGATCTCACTATCAGTTCTTCAATGGTACCGCTTGTTATTGTTGCTCAGAAAGAGGGGTTTTCAAGCAAAACCCTTCAGGTGCAGAAGCCCGTGCAAGAGATATCTGTCTCCTTGCAACCAAAGTGGATGTCCAGCTCAGCACTTCTTCAAGAAGAACAAAAGGGCTTTTATAAAAGTTTACGAAATACTATGCTGGTCTTTGGACTCTATGTGGCCAGTACCACACTCTCTCAAACGTTCGATGAGGCAAACCCGTTGTGGCAGCCCCTGCAGGTTGCGACAAGTGGCTTTGCCCTTGTCTCCACATTGCACACTATAATGAATCTTGCTTCTTATGTCGCTCTTGCGAGTTCCGGCATTCGATAGCATATCTTGGAGTTTTTGTATGAAAAAGAAGTTTGGTGATAGGCTCAAAGCCTTATTTGGAATAAAGGTTTTCAATGAGCAGTTCTTTGAAGATCTCGAGGATTTCCTTATTGAAGGGGATCTCGGTGCGAAGCTTGCCATGGAGATCTCGGATGAAATGAGAAAACTGGCAAAAAACGAAAAACCTGCAACACAGGAAGATCTCCAACGTATGGTAAAGAGATTTCTTTCTTCAAGGGTCCGAGCCTATCTTCCGGAGTTGCATAAGGATGGGCTGACAGTATTCCTTATCCTAGGGGTCAATGGTGTTGGCAAGACAACCTCTATAGCGAAAATGGCGCAGATGTACAAGAACCAGGGATATGATGTGATGCTTGCTGCAGCAGACACGTTTCGCGCTGCTGCCATTGACCAGCTAGAAGTGCATGCACAACGATTGGGATGCCGCTTGGTAAAACAGAAAAGTGGCAGCGACCCTGGTTCGGTTGTCTACGATGCGATAACATCGGCAAAAGCAAAAGGAGAGCATCTCATTCTTGTTGATACTGCAGGCAGGATGCACAACAAGGAGAACCTGCTTCGCGAGCTCTCCAAGATTGACAAGATTGTACAGGGAAGGGGAGTTGATGCCGCTCATTACATGAAGTTTCTTGTCATAGACAGCACAACCGGACAAAATGGCATAAGTCAGGCAGACCTATTCAATCAGGCTGTCAAACTCGATGCACTTATCCTTTCCAAATATGATTCCCTCGCAAAAGGAGGGGCTCTGGTACAGATAGGTGAAAAATTTGACATACCCATCGCTTTTGTCGGCACTGGGGAAACCTATGCTGACATGCATCCTTTTGACAAGGATGAGTTCCTCGATAGCCTGGTAGGATTATGAGAAAAGTCGCGCCTCTCTTGCTCACACTGATGTTCCTGTTCTCCCTGCAGGCTGAAGTGCAGATGCCTTCGAACAGCATCGGGCAGGATAGGGGTATGTTTTCAGATAAGAGCGACTATACTCTAGACGTTCAGGGCAACGAGACCACACTGTATCACCTAGGTGAACCAGTGTGGAAAGAGACCCTAACGCCCCTAGAAGAAGGGTTCGAGCTTTCAACGTTTCTTTTTGAGGATGGCACTACCCATAACAAAAGGTATGAGAATAATCGTCTGGTTTCCGAAGGAGTGGGCGAAGAGACCCGATATTACTACTATGATGGAGAGGGCGTTCTGGAGAAGACCATGATGTTGACCGCCCAAGAGCTCACTGAAATGGAACTCTATACCTATGATGTGAATACCCATAGCCTCAACAGCGTACTCACTATCACAGAGGAAGGCAGTTCCATTTCCTATTTTGGCGATCCTATTGTACGCCCTTGGTTTTCCTATACGAAGGATAAGACTTTCACAAAAGTGACCCAAATATCCCAAAACTTGCAGATACAAGAGGTTTGGGATGGTGATGTCCTCATCAAGTCCGTTGCCGTAGAAATGCCCCTAGAGGGCGGAATACGTCTTACAACTACGAAGAATGGGGTTGAGGAAAGTGATCTCTACGATGATGCAGGATTGTTGGTCCTACGAATTACTCCTTCCCTTACCACAGAATATTGGTATAATGAGGAACGCACCCTTAAAAAAGCGGTAGAGAAAACATCAGATGGGCAAGTACGTAGCATACGATATGAGGAAGGTCGAGAGGTGTCAGAATCGCTGTATATGAACGATATCCTTGAAAAAGAGACTTTCTACCCTAGCGATAGCGGTAAAGTGGAGACCCTGTATGATAATGGGCAGCCTTACTGTGACATCTCGTATGCTCTCGATGGTAAGCGTGTGCTCTCCATCAGGTACCGATAGATCCCATGATGATATTTCTGGCTAAACGATATGCTTTCTCTTCGGAGAACAGGCACAAGGGCACCAGTGTGCGCATTGCCTTCGGTCTTGCCCTCTGCCTGTTTGCCATCACCATGGTACTTTCTTTCATGCAGGCTCTGCAGGAAAACCAGTTCGAAGACATACGCACCTTTGAATCTTTCGATGTGCAGTCACCGCTCTCCTCTAATGATCTCGATAAGGGTAATGCCCTGGTCCAGGAACTGGAACAATTACCTTTGGTCGATTATGCATTCCTATTTACTGAAATTCCAGTACTAATCCAGGGCAAGGATGGCTCCTCCTTGGCAGGTAGGATACGTGCCATACAGAGTAAGGGCGCTTTTTCCGAGGGACTGAACCTTTATAGGGGAGAGCTTTTCAAAACAGGGGAGCTTACCGTATCCTATCTGCATCTCTCTGCTATGCCAATGGGGAATTCTGTCGAAGTTACGTTACTGAAGAAAGGTAAGCAGGCTACGGTTGTCCCCTCGCAGAGGAAGATGACCATTGGGGGAGTCTATTACACGTCCATGTATGATTTTGATAGTTCCACATACCTTACCGACTTGGATACGCTCTATGCACTGAACTCTGATGCACCCTTGTTTGTCGGTATCTTTTCTGCAGGGAAAAGTGATGCTGTTGCAAAAGAGATCAAGGAGAATTTTTCTGAGCTTGAGCCTATCACCTGGAAAGAGGCAAATGCCTCTCTCTATGGGGCGATGCAATTGGAACAGAGTATGATGACTCTTATGTTGCTGTTGATGGTTGCGATCATCGTCATCCATATCCGCAACAGTTCAAGGCGTCTCTTACTTGCGAAACAACGTGAGATTGCGATGCTTCGCTCCATGGGATTACCCAAGAAACAGGTTCAGCAGATTTTTATTCTGCAAGCTTTGATTGTCGCCTCTGTTGGGGTGTTTGGAGGAGTTATTCTCTCCCTTGCTGGTATTCTGCTATACCCCAATTTCTCACGACTAGTCTATAGTTCTTTAGGTGTACACCTCACTCTGGTCGTTAATTTCTTTGATCTTTTCCTTCTGGTCGTAGCGATACTCTGCTTCAGTGGCTTTGCCTCCTATCTAGGCACTCGCCGTATACTGAAGGCGGATATTATGGAGATGTTTGCCCATGATGAAGTCCAATGAAATACTCTGCCTTAAGGGAGTAAGTAAAAGTTTTCCAGCCACTGCACGTGGGGGAGAGCCGATTGAAATCCTTGATTCGATCGATCTCATCTTGAGCTCTGCAACAAGCATAGCCATCACCGGAAAAAGCGGATCTGGCAAGAGCACATTGCTTCAAATTAGTGCAGGCCTACTCTCCAGCGAAAAGGGAGAGGTGCTTTTTGATGGAAAAAAGCTTAATACGCTCAATGATACTCAACTGAGTAGGATCAGAAGCAACTCGATGGGATTCATTTTCCAAAGCAGTCTCCTCCTTGATGATTTCACTGCCTTGGAGAATGTAACAGTGCCTGCCATGATTATGGGAGTAGGGGAGAAGGAAGCTCGCTCAAAGGCACAACACTTGCTGGAAAGTGTAGGACTCAGTGATCGGCTTGACCATAAAAGTGACCAACTTTCGGGTGGGGAGAGGCAAAGGGTAGCCATAGCAAGAGCCTTGGTGAATGAGCCGCTGATCCTATTTGCCGATGAACCAACAGGTTCCCTGGATGAGCGTAATGCCGCTCTCATAGAGGATATGCTTTTTCATCTGGTAGCTGAGAAACAGGTTGCCCTTATGCTCATTACCCACAACACCCCCTTTGCATCGAGGTGTGACAGGGTCTACAGACTCCATAACCGTAAAGTGGAGGTAATCAGGTGAGGCTAAAGCTCGCACGTATGCTCATTGGACGAAAGTTAGGCATAAAAAGTGGCGTTGCTGCAAAAAGAAGGATTATTTTCAATATCCTGCTGATTTCTTTTGTTGTTGCTGCTCTTGTCTTTGCCCAGCTTTTTGTCGAGTCCATGAGCCGCGGGATAGCCAACAAGTACGCTTTATTGGGCAATGGTCATCTTCAGGTGCATGAGAATGCAAGCACAACGATTCCTGCGAATGAGCATATTATTGATGTACAGTTGGTCGCCCAGACCTACTCTTTGATATATAGTCCTTCCAAGAACCTTATGGTAAGAATAAAAGGGGTGGAAAGCTCATATTTTACTGAAATGCGACAGGCTGAACTGACCTTCTTGGATACTGATCTTGAAACAAACGGTTCTTCCTTACCACAAATTTTGCTTAGCACCAGCATTGCAGAAGAGCTTGAGGTAGGACAGGGAGACAGAGTTGCCCTGATGATGATCAGCAACAATAGCTTACGGCCCCAACTCTGTATTGTAGGAAACCTCTATGACTCAGGATATAAGGAACTGGATGAAAACCTGATTTTTTGTGACCTTTCCCTTTTGGAGAAGCTTTTTGCATCAAAGGCTGATACCTATTTTGAATTGTTGGTTGATGATAGCAAGCTTTCAGAGGTTCGTTCTTCATTGGAAAAGGGAGGTCTTTCTGTCACTTCCTGGGATCAGGAGAACTATGCAGTGGCCACTAACCTGGAGACAAGCCGTCAGGCAGTGTTGGGTGTGATGATAGTCGTTGCCATACTATGTGGATATTTCATAAGTGAGTTGAGTAGGGAGCTTGTCGAAGACGATAAAAGCCGTATTGCCCTTCTGAAATTGCTTGGAGCGGAAAATCCCCTGATTCGGGGGGTATATTTTTCCACGGTCATGTTGGTTACACTCATCTCCATTGTCCTGGGAACGATAGTAGGGGTCATGTTGGGCCTTAATTTGGGATCTATGCTTTCTTTCCTTGCACAGAAATCGATTCCTGCCCTCTCATTCTATCTTCTGGATTTCCAAGTGATAATTCCCTACCTAGATATCACGATCATTCTTTTGGTCCTTATTCTGGTCAGTTCGCTGTCAGTTCTTTGGAGTTTGCGAAGGGTAAGGAAAATCCCTTTGCTGGGTTGTACCCGCTTTGACTAAGTGTCGTTTTACTATATACTGCCTTCATGAATTTTGAAGTATTTGCTTTAGGAACCAGTGGCATGATGCCCTTGCCCAACAGATTCCTTACCAGTGCCATGGTAAGACGTGACGGAGAGCTCTTCTTGTTTGACTGCGGTGAAGGCACCCAGATATCACTGAAGATGCTCAACCTCAAATGGAAGAAGATCAATTCGATCTTTATCAGTCATATGCATGCTGACCATGTTACCGGCTTGCCAGGAATCTTGATGTTATCCAGTCAAGTTGATCGCGATGACCCGCTTACCATCTATGGCCCACCTCGTCTGAAAGAATATATCGATGCAAACCGTAGAATATTGGACATGTATATCAACTATGAGATAATAGTGAAAGTTGCTCACCCTGGAATACTCATCGATAATGATGAGTATACGGTTTCTGCGTTTCCTCTTTCTCATACAAAGCCTTGCACAGGGTTTGTCATGGAAGAGAAGCTTCGCCCCGGTGAGTTTCACCCTGACCTAGCTTCTGGTCTTGGTATCCCCATGGGGCCACTTTGGGGGAAGTTGCAGAAAGGCCTTCCCGTAACACTTGAAGATGGAAGGGTCATAGAGCCTTCTGAGGTAATGGGCGAATCAAGGGAAGGGCGAAAGTTCAGTTACGTCACCGATTCCCTGTATCTCCCCTCGATAGCTTCTCATGTGAAGGATAGTGATCTGTTGTTCTGTGAGGGTATGTTTGGCTCAGATATGGTGGAGACTGCACAAGCGAAGATGCACATGACCAGTGAACAGGCTGCACGAATAGCAAAAGATGCTGAAGTCAAAAAATTGGCACTAATACACTACAGCCCCCGATATAATGACTGGGAATTGAAGTTTCTTGCAGATGATGCACAGAAAGTTTTCCCCAATACGATACTTACCAGGGATCGTATGTGCTTCGACATTCCTCTCAAACGCTAGAAGTGTACCTGCTAGGCATTTTCGTCATCGTCATCGTCTTCGTCATCTTCTAGCATACATGCAGTAACTGCTTCATGTAAGAGCAGTGAGCTGTCAAGCACTCTTCCATTTCTAGAAGCGAACCCTATCTGCAATGATGCTCCAGAGAACTCCTTCTTACAGCTTTCCAACAGGGAAAGGGTAAAGGAACGGGCTTCCTCTGCATTATAGAATGGCAGAACCATCGCTATCCTGTTGTTTTCAAGGGTAAAGCTGTAGGCAAGTTCACCACTAAGCATAATTATCTTATTGGCAATCTGTTCTGCAGGACCTTTACTCACATCAACAAGGACAAGTGTGAGGTCATAGTCCATTTCCTGTGCATTTTCCAACTCCACAGAGAGAATTGAACTGAAATCATTGGTGTAGGTCTCTACAACTCTTGTTCGTTCATCCACCCTGATGGATGGCGAAGCTGCTTGTACCATTTCATCAGAAGCAGCGTTTTCATTCTCTACTTCTCGAGATTCGGAAATGGCATGTCCAGAATCCTGTGTAACAGGGACTTCTTCTTGCTGTTCGGTAAGGGTAACAGTTCTAGATGTTTCTGTATCTTCTCTTTGCTCTACTTTGGAGAGCGTAGGTCGAATTACCTCTCGAATTATTGGGGAACTTTTGATAAGCTCATCTTCAGGTGCGAGCGTCTTGTCAATGGGTTTGTATTCGTTTGCCAAGCTCTGGCTGAAAACCATCTCATCAGTATGACGATGCAATGGATCATCACCTGGGAGGGTGTATAAAGGTTTGTCATAAGCATTAGGTGGAAGTTTGTCAATCTCATCTGCAAAGTCTTCATCACGCTTGCGTGCGACAAGAACTCCGATCTCAATCATGATTAGTCCGATCAGCAAAGGGAATAATTTAATCAATACAGCATAAATCTGTTCTTGGTTGATGGAGTATAGAGGGAGCAAGTACCTGGATGCTACATAGAGCAAAACCAGTAAGATAAAGACTGTTAGAAACAGACTGAGTAATATTTGACGACCATAGTGCTTATTTTCGGACATTTATACCTCCCGAAGCAAACTTTACACGTATACAAAGCTATAGTATCATACTTAGCATTAAAGATGAACAAAAGCATAACAAGAAAATTAAGACTAATCTTCACTTTCAGCATAATAATTTCCTATTTTATCCTTCTTGGTCTGTTAGGAGAGGAAGGATTTTTCCATGCCCGTACAAAAAGGCAAGATCTGGAGGACCTCCGACAGAGGCAGGAGATCCTTCTGTTGCAGGTTGATTCCTTGGAGCAACAGAAGAAGCTTATGTCATCACAGGACGCATTGAAGGATGCCGCATTTCGTTTTGGTTATCAAGTGGAAGGTGAGCAGGTGTTCTATTTTGCCGACGAAGGGGAGGGTGATCAGACACAACAAGGGGAAGATGCCATTCCAAAAATAAAAACCCATTCTTTCTCTGGATTCTCGAAACCTTGGATAGCCCTTATGGCCCTAGCATTTTCTTCAATGTTTACGCTAGTATGGGGCATTGGTGCACAGAGGAGAGATAGGCATAGATGAGCAAAGACTACGAAGAAGCAGAAGTTTTATACAAGCAACTTCCAGGAACACTTGAGAAGACAGTCTCAATATTGCAAGAGAACAAGGTAATGGTCCTTCCTTGTGATACAATCTATGGATTGTGCGCAAAAGTAGGGCCTGCTGAGCAGGCCCTGCGGACAGTAAAATATCGAGGAGAGACAAAGCCCTTTCTCGTTCTTGCAACCTTAGAGCAAGCCAAACAGATATGCATCGTGCCCAAGGATGTTGAGGCAGCCTGGCCTTGTGCGCTTACTGCAATCCTGTCGAAACTTGATGGAAGCGGGACTACTGCTGTGCGTGTACCTGCAGACAGTTTCCTACAGGCAGTCCTTACCAAGCTTGGGCAACCGATATACTCAACCAGTGTCAATGAATCCGGCTATCACACCATAACCAATATTACCGACATCATCTTTTCCTTCAAGGACAGAGTCCCAGCATTTGTCGTGGGGTCGGAAAAACAGGGAACTGTTCCCTCCACACTCATCGACTGCACGACCATGCCGTATACTCTGGTACGTTGTGGACAATATGACGCATCTGGTCTGCTTGGGATCTAATTCCTAATCTTCCTTGCTTCCATATAGTACCTCTTCTCATTCGCTTCTCCCATGGAAAAGGTTTTTCTGGGTAGTGCACTATCTTTGATTATGGTTTCAAAGAAGGTTTCCTTGGATACATTGGGGAGGATGAGAGCGCCATTGCCTTCCTTTGCGCCTAGCAGTGCGGTGACTTCTTCGCCGTGAATGTAATCCACAGTAGCCTTTTTCTGTTCAAGCAGCGAGTCAATGACCACCTGTAGGGTTCCTGCTGCAATGTTCGCAACTGCTTGTGATAGGTTGAAAAGGTAATAGCCGTTCTTGTCACGATAGCCAAAACGTTGGAACTCACTTTTCTCATTGATGAGCCTATGGAGTGTAGGGAGGTCCGAGACTTTCTCGACGACTACTGAGGAAGCACATTTCTCAACTTCAGCCCTAAATGTTTCGAATGTGATGCCAAAGAGAACCCTATGGATAGGTTCGAAGGCAAGACCAGGATCATAGATGTTTTCCAACTCAACCATGGCATACCTTGCAGGGTGGGTGTCCCATTGGTCTTGTGCGATGGTGCTCTTAATATCCTCCCAACAGCTTTTTGCTGTGGCAAGGCTATGGTTTCCATCTCCCATTGCATAGAGCAGTGGATTTTCCGGATCAAGGTTGCTCTGTATCTTCTCAAGGGCGTCGGCAATGGCGGCAAAGTCATCCTGTGTATCGACAACCCAGGCACTGAGGGTTCCTCCCCCAGCCATGAGGGTTGTATCATAGGCCTGTTTGAGTTGATCCCTTTTAGCCGCCAAGGGCTCTATTACCGATTTTTCGTGGTCACTGATGAGTACCATGATGTGAGGCAACTCCAGAGGAGCATTCTTACGTATTTCCTTCCTTGGTGGAATACGGCTGAGGATCGTACCCTCGGTAGCTCTGATCATCGAACGGGATTCCACAGAATAGTCATACTGTTCAAGGTCCAAAAGGACCAAAAGGCCCCATCGTCCCTTTTCAGAGGTGTTGGTGGTTCGGTGGACCAGGAAAAAACAGTGCCCATAGGTATCAAATATGGCACTATCCATATAGGTAGCCATATGTTCGTTTATGGCTTCAATTCGCTTTTCTGGCTCAGCATCTTCCAGATAGGCTTCTGGGAAGATGAGGTTTAGCGTGGAGGGGGCGCTTCCTACATAGGCTTGGGCTTGTTCCCAATAAGATTTTTCTGAAGTATACTGGTCACAAGCGACGACAGCCCATTTTGTGAGGTCAACTCCCAATTTGGGAAGAAGAATGTCTGCAGTGTGCAGACCTAGGTTTTTCAGACGTTCTGTAGTATTTGACATGGCTGATCCTTATTGTGTGTTATTATACTGCTATGGTATGCCAATATACGTTATCCAGCAAGGTAAAGTGAGAAAAAAATGAGCAAGGCAATCATATTCACAGGGGGAGGGGGACCAGACTCCCTGCCCGCTGACCTTCTAGAGCAGGGGGATTACCTAATTGCAGCAGACAGTGGCTATGATATGGCCAGACAGTTGGGAGTCTCAGTACAGTATGTCATTGGAGATTTTGATTCTACCCAATTTGCAGAAGAAGCGCTTGCACTCGACCATGAACGGCACTCTGTCGATAAGGATCACAGTGATACCTACCTGGCCATAGAAAAAGGCCTCAAACATAGTGATGGTGAATATATTCTGGTAGGTGGAGGGGGCTATCGCCTCGATCACTTGTTACAGACCTACTCCCTGTTTTCTCATTTTGGCCCGCCAAAACTATGGTTTACTCGCTATGAGACCAATATCCTTGTTCCAATCCATACATGCTTTGAAACCCTGGCCAAGGGTTCAACTGTCAGCCTCTACCCAGCTACCCTTGAAGGGAAGGCCCTTGTTGATGCAAAAGATCTCAAATGGCCTCTTGTGTCTTACCCAATGAGTTTCAGCTCCTTTTCCCTTTCCAACGCATGTACTGGGGAGTCTCTGGAAGTATCTGTTGAAGGCTCTCCTATTTTTGTCAGTTTCCCGGTTGCTCGAAGTAGAGCTAAGATGGTACGATAAGGCTATGTTGCACACAAGAAGATTGCTGGCATTCTCCAGTAGAGTTCATACCTATACGATGCTTCTATACCTGTTCTTTTTTTTGGTATATCTTTCGAGCAGCTATTTTTTTGTGAACCAGACATTCATTGAACTTCTGCAGTTTGCCCTTATTCTCATCAGCTGGACTAACCTGCTATTTGGACTTTGGATCATAGTCTTTTCCTTTATTGTATGGGGAAGTGACCGGGTGTTCCCATTCTCGCCGATTATTCTGACTCTTCTCAGGATGGCTGGGGTGTTTTTGCTCAGCACGATCGTAGCTATCATAGAAAATCTGGTAACCGATGGTGTGGTTGTCAGTTAACAGGAGATATATATGAATAATCCTCTCATTAGTGCCGTACGTGGTGCCATCTGTGTACAAAGCGATGATCCTATTCTTATTGAACAGGCAGCTTGCAAACTCTATTCGACAGTCCTAGAGGTCAATTGCATACAAGAATCCGATATAGCATGTCTTTTGCTTACACAGACAAGCGACCTCAAGAGTCGAAATCCAGCTACGGGATTACGCAAAGGGGGATTTTGTGAAACTACTCCCTTGTTCTGCATGCAGGAACTTGAGATTGAAGGGATGCTTGAGCGTGTAATACGCGTGATGGTCATAACCAATAGTGTAATCGAGGCGGTCAAACCCGTTTTTCTCGATGGAGCTGAGAAGTTGCGACCGGACTTGATTGATCTGGGAAATGTCTGACCCTTACATAGTTATGTAAAATTTACATATACCTACTAAATTCCAAAAAACAAAAATATTGTTGCTTAGGATTCATCTAAAATATTTCAGATGAATCCTTTTTATATATAGGAAGATTACAAGAAAGATACTATAATAGTAAATATTATAACAAATTAGAAATTAGAATACAAAAAATGTAAAATATATCATTTTAATTGACAAATCATGCATATTGTATGATACTTTTTTACATTATATGACATGATAGAACTACTTAGGAGTGTATCTATGAAAAAAATGCTCGCACTGACCGTTGTCTTGTTCTCCTTGGCATCACTCGTTATGGCCACAGGAATTTCTGAAGCTACACCATCGGCTGTCTATCCCAAGAAAGCCATCACCATGATTGTTCCTTACGGTGCTGGTGGTACCACAGATCTGACAGGCCGCCAACTTGCTATTCAGTTGGAGAAACACCTAGGCCAGTCTGTAACAGTCATCAACCAGGGTGGGGCCTCAGGTTCCATCGGGGCTAGAACAGTCCTTGACGCCAAAGCTGATGGATACACCGTCCTTTTTACTGCAGAGTCCTTAGGAACCCAACGTGTAATGGGTCTGAGCACCATGAGTTATGCTGACTTTACACCCATTATGGCCGCTGTAAATGACCCGAAGGTTATCGTGGTCAACAAGAACTCCCCATACAAGACCCTGGATGAGCTGGTTTCTGATATCAAGGCACGTCCAGGAAAGGTTAAGATGTCCTACACCGGTCCCGGTGGATCAGGTCATGTGCAGTCCCTTATCTATAACAAGCTTGGAATGGAGATGGCCCTTACTGCTTATCCTGGTGGTTCGGATTGTATTCTTGCTGTTTTAGGTGACCAGGTCGAGTTTACCAACTCTAACTTCTCAACTGTCACAGGGTATCTTGCAAGTGGAGATCTCAGACTCTTGGGAATTTCGGCCAATGAGCGGATTGCCTCTTATCCTGAGGTCCCTACCTTAGCTGAGATTATCCCTGGTTCAGAGAGATTCCTTGACAACCCATTCACACCACTTTCCCTCTTGGTTAGCAAGGATGTACCTTCTGAGGTTGTCGCTATCCTCAAGGATGCAGCGATGAAGAGTGTGCAGGAAGAGGGATGGAAGGCGTATGTAGCTGAAAATTCCTTGGAAAAACTGTATGAGAAGTATCCCACAGAAGATAAAATGCTCTCTTTCTATAGTGACTGGGAGTCTTTGGTCTCCTGGATGCTCTATGACAGTGGCGCTGCCAAGAACAGCCCTGAAAAGTTTGGCATAGCAAAACTTACGTACTAATGATTGGAAAATCCAGAAGCCCTTATCCCTTCCTTATGAGAAGGGGCAAGGGCTTTTGCTTGCAAGGAGAAATATGAGCAATGCATAGTAAAAAATCCGGTATACATCAAACCTCTGTGGAGGGCTTTGCCTTTCTTCTGCTCTCTGTCTTGCTTGCTGTCTACTCATTGGTCCTGCATGTAGGTTCAAAGGCAAAATGGAAAATGTCCCCCTACCTTTTTCCTTTGGTAATAGCGGCCTTTTTGTTTTTGCTTTCACTCTCTTTGTTGCAAGAGGGAAAGAAGGAAAGAAAAGCACAAGAGGAAAAAACCCAAGAGAAACAAGGACATGAACTGCAAGGGAAACTACCGTATGCAGGGCCTTTTCATGGTGAGAAGGAAGCTACTCAAAAACTGAAAGGTTCCGATATGGTTGGTTCTCTGAAGCAGATGCCTTGGAAAGATTCGGTGGTTTTTGCCTTGTTAAGCATGGCTTATATGATAAGTATCGCTTTTGTTGGATTTGTTGTTTCTACTGTACTGTTTCTTGCTTTTTCGTTTGTCTATCTCAAGGAGAGAAGGATTTGGTTGATACTTGTGCTGAGCCTTACCTTCCCTCTGATCGTGTATATTTTGTTTGGCATGCTGCTGCATGTCATGTTGCCATAAGAGGGGCTTTGTATGAGTGAATTCTTAGGTATTGCAGCCTATATGGTGGATGTTCGTTTTGTCCTCTTGGTTTTTGCCGGTTCCGTTGCTGGATTGTTTGTTGGGGCTATACCTGGACTGTCAGTTTCGATGGCGACTGCTCTTTTGGTCTCTATTACGTACTCGTGGCAGACTACAGATGCCCTTGCAACGGTTATGGGAGTCTATGTGGTGGGAGTGTTTTCAGGTGCTCTCTCTGCAATTCTTATCAATATTCCCGGTGCTCCCTCATCAGTAGTCACTACCCTTGATGGGTTTCCCCTAGCAAACAGGGGTGAGGCATATAAGGCCTTGAAGTATGCCATCGTTTACTCGTTTACCGGGACCTTGTTTGGTTTTATGGTGTTGTGGCTGATGGCTAAACCCATATCGATGGTTGCTTTGAAGTTCACTCCGATGGATTACTTCCTGCTTGCCCTTTTTGGATTGAGTACAGTAGGCTCCCTAACTACAAAAAGCTTTTCAAAGGGCCTTATCAGTGCCGCTTTGGGCCTGTTGTTCAGTCTCGTTGGGATTGATCCTGTTTTGGGAACCACGCGAATGACCTTTGGTCTTGAAGGCTTGAATGCTGGTATAAATATTGTACCCGCACTGGTTGGACTCTTTGGATTTGCAGAAGTCTTGAGTGTCATCTCAGGCTCTTCCATGGATGCTGAGGTCTCCAAGGTGACGAAAGCAGTAGTAAAGACAACGGATATTCTCAAACATTTCTTTCATAGTCTCTATTACTCTACGATAGGGACTGTAGTTGGAGCTTTACCAGGGGCTGGAGGTCCAGTTGCGGCGTTCCTTGCATATAGCGAGGCCAAACGTATTGTGAAGAACCCTTCGCTTCCCTTTGGCGAAGGTGCAGTAGAAGGCATTGTTGCAAGTGAAGCTGCTAATAATGCCTGTATAGGCGGGGCTCTGATACCGCTATTGACCCTAGCCATTCCCGGCGATGCTGTCACAGCGATCATCCTTTCAGTGTTTTATGTCCATGGGTTGCGTCCCGGTCCCATGTTTATCAGGACCAATCCGGAGATGTTCCACGCCATTCTGGCAGGGGGCTTCATCGGTAGTCTATTTCTTTTGCTTCTTGGCTTTCTGGCGGCTCCTAGGATCAGCAAAATCATTGCAGTTCCCAAACGGATACTGCTTCCTTTGGTAACGGTTCTCTGTGTCATTGGTGCGTTTGCAGTAAACAACAGGATGTTTGATGTTGGGCTCATGTTCTTTTTTGGTGTGTTGGGATTTTTGATGCGTAAGCGTGAGTACTCTGTCGCTCCGATGACCCTGGCCATAGTGCTTGGAGGTATGATGGATTCCAATTTTCGTAGGGCAATCTCACTTGCATCCTCAGAGGATCATTTCTATGGTGCCCTGTTCGGTCGCCCACTTACCCTAGTGCTGACAACACTTACCCTAGTGACCTTGCTTTCCAATATCGATGGTGTGAAACGTCTGTTTTGCTCCCTGTTAGGACGGAAGACCGTTTGAATGGAGGTGTACTATGTATGTAATGGTTAATAAAAGCTCTTTACAGGGCAATCTACAGGTCCCCGGGTCAAAAAGTCATACCATACGCGCTGTCTTGCTTGCAACTCTTTCCCAAGGGCAGAGCATTATCGATAACCCGCTTCTGAGCGGAGATGGCTCTAGTGCAATTGAAGCAGCCAAAGCATTTGGTGCCCAGGTAACAAGGGGTGACAATCAGCTTGTCATAGAGGGTAGGGGAATACCGCTTTGTATGCCTGAGAAAGGGATCGATACGAAAAATTCAGGTACCACCACTAGTTTTGTTACCTCCATGGCAACCCTTGCTGAAGGTGAAACTTTTATCACAGGAGATGAACAGATCCAAAAAAGGCCCATACGGGTACTTGTTGATGCGCTGAAAAGCATGGGTTCTGATATAACCATCATCAGAGGCAACTCACAAGCACCCCCTCTCGTGGTCAAGGGTGGACTAAACGGGGGAAAGGTCACCTTGAATGGATTTAACTCACAATTTGTATCGAGTTTGTTGCTCTCTTCTCCTTTGGCAACGAACAGGACTGAGATAACGGTGGTGGACCCCTTGGAAAAGCCTTACATACAGATGACATTGGATTGGATGCGTCGTTTTGGGGCAACTGTACAAAGTAACGAGCCTGAGTACACTCATTTTATTGTTGAAGGAAAGCAGCAATACAAAAGTGGGAGGTTCACCATTTCAAGTGACTGGTCTGCAGTAGCTTTTCCCATGGTAGCAGCACTTGTGTCTGATTCCCACCTTACAATTTCAGGTTTGGACTTTTCTGATGCACAAGGCGATAAGCGAGTGGTTGACCTTCTCCAATCAATGGGTGCCGATATACTGAAAGACAAATCAGAACAGAAGCTGACCATACGAGGTGGGAAAAAGCTGAAGGGAGGCCTTGTCATTGACCTAGGGGATATTCCTGATGCCTTGCCTGCACTGTGTGTGGCAGCCCTCATCTCTGATGGGATGACTACGTTCACCAACCTCGAGCATGTACGCGTTAAGGAGAGTGACAGGGTGCTGGTCATGGCTGAGGAGCTAGGAAAGCTTGGCGCAAAGATTACCATAGGAGATGATCATATGGTCGTCTATGGTGGACTTCCCCTCCATGGAGGAATCGTGGAGAGCCATGGCGACCATAGGGTGGCAATGGCTCTTACTGCCGCTGCCCTTATGATAGAGGGTTGCACCCAGATCAACGAAGCAAGTTGTACCGAAGTTTCCTATCCCAACTACTTTTCTTCCCTTATAGGTATTGGAGCTGAAATAAGCATCCATGACAAAGAGATAACGCCATGAAGTCAAAAAAGAAAAAAAGCGTAACTATCCAAGATGTGGCACTGGAGGCTGGAGTCTCCATTGCCACCGTCTCCCGAGCTTTGAATAATCCTGAAGTGGTTGATGTCTCTTCACAGAAAAAGGTTCATGATGCTGTGAGAAAACTTCGATACGCAGTAAAACAGCCCTTACGAACTTCTTTGGTAAAAAGCGTTGCTTTAGTCCTTCCCAGTGCCAACAATGCATTCTTTTCACAAATGCTTGAAGGTGTGCTTATCGCCTCCTACAAGATGGAATATCAGGTGCTGGTCTATAGCTGTCATGGTGACCCTTCACTGGAGATCGAATGCTTGCACTCTGCCAGTCAGGCACATATTGATGCCCTGTTATTCTGCCCGCTTACCGATGGCTCTGCAAATACGGTTACAGAGCTGTTTGCCCCTGATTTTCCTCTTATCATTCTCTATCGGAGGCAGTTTCTTAAAACAACGGTTCCCCATCTTTACTATAACAATGTGCAAGGTGGCTACCTTGCCACCAAGTTGCTTCTCAAGCAGGGACACCGAAACATTGCCTTCTTTATTGGGTTCTGGCAAGAACCCGCAGAGACTAAACAAGAGATTCTCTCCTTTTTGGATGACCCCAGAAGGGGTAGTTATTCTTCTCTAGACCGCCTCAGTGGCTATGTGGAGGCCCTCTCTGAGTTTGGACTTGACCTTGACCCGATGTTGATCACCACCACTAGGTATGACTTTGCCAGTGGCTATGAAAAGACCAAGCTGTTTCTTTCTACCCTAAAGGACTTTGATTCGGTAATCTGTTGTAACGACATTGTCGCCGCTGGCGTCTTGCAGGCACTGAGAGAGCAGCATATACAAGTTCCTGAGCAGGTATCCATTGTTGGGTATGATGATTCCACCCTTGCAAGCATTACCAGGCCAGAGCTTACTTCTGTCCATCAGGATCCCCAAAGACTAGGAGAGCAATCGGTGCACATGCTTAGTTCCCTTTTTGCTCAGGAAAAAGTTGAGGATAAGGTGTTGGATACATTCCTGACCATACGCAACTCGACTGCAATGAGGCAGGCTTAGAAACAATACTATTCCCTGAAATAATTGGACAAGGGTTTGTCCTGACAATCTTTCATGGATTATAAGGATCGTGATCTGGTTAAAATGGGGTATCTTCAGCGAAGGTACCTCATCAATATCCGTTCAAACCAGAGATTGAGAGGTTGCAATTCTTTATCGATATTTAGTCTGCCATCTCTTAGGAATAACCTTATGTGCATATGCCTTGAAAGAATCCATTGAGCTTTCTGATGGTATTATCCAATGGGTGAAACCATGCATTACAGTGGTTGTGTTTGGAGTAGCTGACAGCAACTAATGTAGCTGATAATGCAGTAATATATACTTTTTGCTATATCTGGACTATGCTTATATATTACTCTCTCTAAAAGGAAAAACAATTATGGCGAGGAAAGAGCATCATGTGGTCCCAAACCAAAATGGCGGATGGGATGTAGAAAAAAATGGGTATGAACGGGCAAGTATTCACACTGATACTAAACAAGAAGCAGTGGACAAGGGAAGAATAATCAGCCAAAACCAAAACTCTGAATTGGTCATTCACAAAAAGAATGGTAAAATTCAAGTTTCTAACAGTCATAAAAAAGCGTAACCTATTGTACTTGTTGGGCATTTGGAAAATGCTATTCAGCAGGTACGTATCAAATGTGTTTTATGTATTTCCTATCTGAGTAATGATCAAATCCATTGCTAGTCTCTGACACGGATCTTCCCTTGAGAGAGAATGATTCAGCTATTTATTGATCGCTTTTTAGGGATACTGGTTGTTGTGTCATCCAATTGAACCAAAAAAAGAGACACACCTTTTGGTATGTCCCTAACAGTATCTAGCCGTCTGTCAGATTCGAACTGACGACCCCGAGATTACAAGTCACGTGCTCTGGCCAACTGAGCTAAGACGGCAAAAAGAACATCTGCAATATACCGGTAGGGTAATGTGTCTGTCAAGGGCTTCCAGAAAATTGACTAGACCTCTTGTTTGAAAGGATCGGATTTTGTTTTTTTCTGTAATCAAGGTTGACAAAAACCTTAATACTAGGTAATGTACGGTTGTCTTTGGCAAACGGAGAGGTTCCCGAGCGGCCAAAGGGGGCAGACTGTAAATCTGTTGGTTACACCTTCGAAGGTTCGAATCCTTCTCTCTCCAAATGGAGGCCTTCTTCTCAGAGGAAGGCCTTCTTTCCGTCATACTTCACATTTAGAGGTGTCAATGAGCTGTTTCTATGAGAAAGGTCTCCAATTCGAATGTACCGGTTGTAACTACTGTCATACTTCACATTTAGAGGTGTCAATGAGCTGTTTCTATGAGAAAGGTCTCCAATTTGCAGCTGTGAGCCCGGATTTGTGTTTCTTTCTCCAAAGGATCTGAAGAGGTTATCCTCTCACCTTGGTATCACCGAAGAGACATGTCTCACTACCTACTGCCGTAATGTCCCTATGGGCAATTTCAACATGATCAGTTTAGAAGAAAAAAAGAATTACGATTGTATTTTTCTGACAGAGAAAGGTTGTTCTGTCTACAAAGGTAGACCTGAGCAGTGTCGCACGTACCCGTTCTGGAGTAGCATAGTGGAAGACAAAGCTGCATGGGAGGCTGAGATGGCCTCATGTCCTGGTATGGGAAGAGGAAGACTGTACACCAAAGAAGAGATAGAGAAGTTGCTTGAAAACAGAACGAGCAACCAACCCATTATGAAGTTTTAGGCCCATATGGCTAAAATTTCAGATGATGTCCTTGATCAGATCAAGGCGAGGCTCTCTATCAGCGATGTAGTCTCTGAGTATGTCACCCTTTCCAATAGGGGTGGACGTCTTTGGGGGCTCTGTCCATTTCATCAGGAGAAGACACCCTCTTTCTCAGTGGTCGATGACCAAGGCTTCTATTACTGTTTCAGTTGCAAAAAGGGTGGATCCATGTTCGACTTCATTATGGAGATGGAAAAGGTCCCCTTCATTGAATCAGTGAAAATGCTCGCTTCCAAGGCAAATGTCGAACTAGCTGAAGAGAGTCCCCATGAAAAACAGAAAAGGGATCTCAATGAGACCCTGTATGACCTCTACGACAAGATAGCCGGTTCCTTTAATTTTATTCTGCTCAAATCCAAACAAGGACAGAAGGGTAGGGACTATTTGGAATCTAGAAATGTACACCCTGATATGTGGGAGCGCTTTAAGCTAGGCTATGCCCCCGACGATTCTAATTGGCTGTATGATTTTCTGAAGAAACAACACTATAGTGATGATATCCTTGCCTTGAGTGGACTGTTTAGCCAGAAGAATGCTACCTATCCCCTTTTTAGGGATCGCCTGATGTTCCCCATACGCACATGGCAGGGCAAGACTGTGGCATTTGGTGCCCGGGATCTTTCTGGTACCAGCAAGGCAAAGTATATAAATACCCCTGATACTCCAATCTATAGTAAGAAACACAACCTTTTTGGGCTCTATGAGTCCCTGGATACCATAAAGAAAAGTCAGCAGGCGATTCTCTGTGAAGGGAACTTTGATGTGGTAGCCATGCACCAAAGCGGATACACCAATGCTATGGCACCCTTAGGAACTTCCTTCACAGAGGAACAGGTAAAGTTGCTGCGACGCTACTGTACCAAGGTCACAACGCTCTTCGATAGCGATGATGCAGGCCAAAGTGCTACGGCCAAAGCTTTGGTACTTGCCCAGAGGTTTGGCATGGAGAACAAGGTACTCAAGCTAACCAAAGCAAAAGACGCTGCAGAGCTCGTAGAGTTAGAGGGTGAGGAAGCATTAAAAAGTGACCTGCAATCCCCTATGCAAGGGTTTCATTATCTTGTAAATAATGCTGTTAACAGGTATGATACAACAACGTCTAAAGGGAAGTCTGCTGTTTTTACTGCTGTTAGGTCGTATTTGGATGCCACGGAGTCGGCAATTGAGAAAGAAGCTCTTATAAAACATCTCTCTATGTTGCTTAATGTTGACGAATCGTCAATAATTGACGATTATTTGCGTGGTAAGCAATTCGTTGGAAAACCGGACGTACAAGCAACATCTGTTGGTATCAGGCCACTGAATCCTGCAACCATCTCTGTAGACTTGTATGCTATGTTGACCTTGGTTAACAATAGGGGCTTGTATCTGCAGACGCGATACAAATTGGTAGTGGAGGATCTTGAGGACAAGGAGGCTGAAGCTCTGTACAACGTATTGGAAGATGCTGCTCGAGAGGATGTCGGGAAGAACGACGAATATATCTTGCAGATGATTGATGATCCGCAGCTTCGCAATGATGTGGCTCTCTCCTTTACTATGGAGGAGTTCAAGATGGTACCCCAGAAGGTGCTTAATGAAGCGGTGAATCGGATTCAACTCAGAAACTACGAGAAGAAACGGGTGAGCAACAAAAGGTTGCTAGACATCAGCCTCAGTGATGGCACATCAGATGACGGGATCGAGGATTTGCTCCGGGAAAAGACAGAGATTGATGCAAAGATTTCTCTCCTCAGGCAGGTTCTTGGACAGGATACTATAACAGGTAGGTAATTATACAGATGCTCGATGAAAATATTTCGCAAATTATCATTAAAGACTTGGTCGCATGTTCTGCTTTGAAGGGGCATGTCTCAAAAGATGATATCCGCAAAGCATTAGGTGCGGAAATGGCTACCGATGAAGCGGTTGATGAGATTTTGCAGACCTTAGGGGAACTAGAGATTCCTGTGACTGAGAATGACAAGTCCCAAATCCCCGTTATCTTCGTCGAAGATCCGACAGATGATGATATAGATACAGACATTGAAGAAGATCCAGATGATGACTTGCTCGGAGACGCCCTTGTAGATGAAGAGGACGAAATTATCGACGAGTCTGCAATTGACGATTATCCCACCAAGGAGCCAGCCAAGAAAAAGGTTGTTGTCGATGGTGATGATGATGTGGACGAAGATGAAGAGGATGCCGAGGAAGAAGAGAGTGATGACTCGATGAAACGTGCCTGGAGTGGCATGAGCACCGACGATGATGCTGCTGGTGGAAACCGCTTTGTAGACATCTCATCTCTCAACGACCATGACAGTGATACCGAACATGTACGTCATAATACCATTTTAGGAACAGATAAGAGTGATTCCTCAGGGGATGACCCAATACGCCTCTACCTTCGTGAGATCGGTAAGGAAAACCTGCTTACTGCAGAACAGGAAGTAGAACTGAGCAAGAAGATGGAAGACGGTGCCTTGATCATCAAGGAAGTCATTCAGGAAAGTGGGATCATGATCACTCGCTTCTACGATATCATCAAGACGCTCAATACCAGGATGGAAGGTCAGGAGGAGGAGTATAACGCTAAGGAATACAAAGATCTGATGACCAATCAGAAGCGTTTTACCCAGTACTACAAGGAACCCCTGAAAGAAGTCCAGGCTGTCTTGAAGAACTATATGACCAAGAAAGAGCAGATGATCAGCAGTGGAGAGGATGTGTTCCATGACGAGACTTTAGGTAAGAGCCGTGTCACATTACTCAAGAAGCTTGGGAAGATTGACCTGCAACCAGAGGAGATAACCTCCTTTACCCATGACTTTGTCTCTTCGGAAAACAAGATACGCTCCTATAAGGAGAAAAAACAGCAGTTGGAAAACAAGCTGCATATCTCCACACCTAAGGAACTCCGTCAATTGGGTCGCGACCTTGCAACGCAGAGCCGCTGTTCCATCATTGAAGAGGAGCTCCATCTTACCAGTGATACCATCAAGGATCTTATCCGTGAGCTTCAGCTCACTGACAAGGACCTGAAAATGATCGAGTACCAGTTTGAGGAGTGTTGTGAAAATATCCTTGTACACTCGACCAAGATAAAGTACGGACAAAAGATGATGAAAGATGCAAAGGACCGACTCATTCGGGCCAACTTGCGCCTTGTTGTCTCCATTGCAAAAAAATATACTAACCGTGGTCTACACTTCTTTGATCTTGTCCAGGAAGGGAATATTGGCCTCATCAAGGCTGTTGAGAAGTTTGAGTACCGAAAGGGTTTCAAATTTTCTACGTATGCAACATGGTGGATCCGCCAAGCGATTACCCGTTCCATCAGTGACCAGGCACGGACCATCCGTGTTCCAGTTCATATGATAGAGCAGATCAACAAGGTGGTACGCGAATCCAGGATGCTGATGCAATCTCTTGGTCGTGAACCTACCGATGAAGAGGTTGCTGAAAAACTGGGTTGGACCGAGGCAAAGGTCAAGGCAGTCAAGAATGTGGCGCGTGAGCCAATAAGTCTGGAAACACCGGTAGGTGAGGAAGAAGACTCCTTGCTTTCGGACTTCATTGAAGACAAGGAAGTAGAGAACCCTGCAACACAGACAGCATATTCCTTGCTTCAGGAACAACTGAAGGATGTTCTGGCAACGCTTCCTGCTCGAGAGCAAGAAGTTCTGAAGATGCGATTCGGCCTTGAAGATGGTTACTCATTGACACTTGAAGAGGTAGGGTTGTATTTTGAAGTTACCAGAGAGCGTATCAGGCAGATCGAAGCCAAGGCTCTGAGAAGGTTGCGACACCCCAAGCGCAGTAGGAAATTGAAGGATTTCATTTGATATATACCAGGAGAGAATGATGGAAGAAGCAGAAGTTTTCGCAAAACTCAACCAATTGCAGGAGGATCTCACCGGTAGATTCTCCCTTGAGGACGAGATTGTAAAGTTACCAAGGGATTTGAAAGTCAAGCAGGAATTGCTGGACAAGATCAACAAGGAATATATCGAAGAAAACGATAGGAGCGAACAGGCGAAGGATGATCTGAAGAGCCTTCGTATCCAGTATGAGGACTCTGTTCGGGCTCGGGAGAATTCCGAAAAACAGATGGAGCTGATCACCACCCAGCGTGAGTTTGAAGCACTGGAGAAAGAGATCAAGGACGCCGCTTCCAAGGAACAGAGTCTTTTGAAGCAGTTGCATGCCAAAGAGAAACAGGTCCATGAGTTTGAGGAGAGCCTTACAGAAAAAGAACAGCTAATGAATCTTCAGCAGGGTGAAGTGGACTCCGAATCTAACAAGATCGAAGCTCTACTCTCTGAGAAAAAGAAACAGCTTGCTGCTTTAGAGAAGAAGTGCAACTCCTATCTTGGTACTGATATCACTGAAGATCTGTACAATAAGTTCGGCAACATTGTAAAGAACAAGAAAGGAAAGGGTATCGTCCCCATTCATGGTCTTGTTTGTCAGGGATGTCACATTGTGCTTCCAGTCCAGTTTGTCAATGATGTTCGCAGTGAGAAGCAGATTAATTTCTGTCCTTACTGTAGCAGAATTCTTTACTATGAAGACATTGAAGGTGGTGATGAAATGTTCGCCAAGCCTGGTGATGACCTTGATGTTGAAGAAGGTGGACTTTCTGATTTTGTTGATAGCAGTGAATTTGACGATTTGCTTTAGGTTTTTTAAGGTAAGCTAGATGATCGCGGGCGGCCGTAAGGCCGCTTGAGGAAAGTCCGGGCTCCATAGGACATGATGCCGGGTAACACCCGGGAGCGGTAACGCTATAGAGAGCGCCACAGAAAATATACCGCCGGTTTGCCGGTAAGGGTGAAATGGTGGGGTAAGAGCCCACCGCATCTCTGGTAACAGGGATGGCAGGGTAAGCCTCGTCAGGAGCAAGACCAAGCAGCAGGTAGGGCGGTCCGTCTTTTGCCTGCGGGTAGGTTGCTAGAACCTATTGGTAACAATAGGTGTTGATAGATGATCATCGGATACAGAACCCGGCTTATTGCTTACCTTTTTTATGATACTTGAGGGAGAATAGCGTATGCAAAGAAAACATGTTCTTGCGTATTTGCTCTTCTCCCTTTTTCTCTGTTTTCTGCTTTCTTCCTGTTTTGTATCCTCTTCTAGGAATCTTTCAAGGCTTTCATCAGAGTCAAAGTATGGAGAGTTGGAAAAAAAGACAGCGATAATGCTTTCAAAGCGCATTGATGCTGTTCCTCTTTACTATCGAGGTATTGCTTTGCAACAGCTCGATAGACAGGAGGAAGCCTATCATGTGCTTACCCTCTACTTTGGAATGGCCAAGACGGATGACGAACATCTGGAAGGTGCCCATCGCCTGATGTGTTCCTTGTCCTTGGAAGTGAATAATCCCTTATCTGGGATAACTAGTGGAAGGTGGCTAGAAGAACGATTGCTGTTGGAGGAGACAGAGGCAAGAACGTACTATCAGGCTCTGCTTATGATAGGGGCCAATTCAGAGGCTACAAGAGTCTTTGAGCTGTATCTGAAGGATACGATTGATCCCTTTTCCTATGCACAAATGGTAATAGGCTCTCTTACTGATAGAGAGAAGCTTCAGGATGCTTTGGCTCCCCTTTCTCCACAGCAACAGCTTACGTTGTTACAAAACGTCGCTTCTGATATTCTTGCCCAAGAGAAAGCTATCCTTATGCTCTCTCTTGCAATCCCTTTGGAGCAAGCGTTCGAAGGTAAGGCAGAATTGGCTCAGGTATACCGCTTGCTAGAGACTCTCTATGGGTACGCCGATGTGAGAGTCCAGCAAAGGAAGTACAGCACGCTTGCACAGAAATTTCTATAAGAAGGTACTCATGAATGCATTTGAAATGATCAAAGATGATCTATTACTGATACAAAATCCCTCACGGTATACAGGGGGGGAGTTCCATTATGGAGAGAAGGACTACAGCAAGGTAACATTTAACACCGCGATGTGTTTTCCTGATCTTTACGAGATTGGTATGAGCAATAATGCGGTCAGGATTCTGTATGATATCCTCAATAGGATGGATGAGGTCTACTGCGACCTAGTATTCTCTGTTGCCCATGATTTTGAGGCCTTGCTCAGAAAGCGCGAGGTTCCCCTCTATACCTTAGACAAGTACATACCTCTGAACGAGCTTGACCTGTTGAATATCTCCATCGGATATGAGATGTGTGCAACTAATATCCTACAGATACTCGAACTCGGAGGACTCTCCCTACGTAGTTCTGATCGAAAGGAAAGTGATCCCGTAGTCATTTGTGGCGGACCGGCTGCCACAAATCCTCTCCCGTTTTCTCCCTTTGTCGATTTTGTCTATATAGGTGAGGCCGAGAATGGGCTGCAGGAACTTGTCGAGATGATGCTGTCAGGCAAAAAGAAAGGTTTGACACGAACTGCCCAGATTGAGGCTCTGAAGAGTATCGATGCACTCTGGTTTCCTGGCAAGGCAAAGAACAGGCGTTCTGTGGACACTACCTTTGCAAATCTTGAGGATCATACCTATAAACATTATGTAGTACCCAACTTCAAGGTTACCCAGGACAATGGTGTGGTTGAGATCATGCGTGGGTGTCCCAATAGCTGTCGTTTCTGTCATGCTGGGCAGTATTACAAGCCATATAGGCAAAAGCAGTATGAGACCATTCGCGCCCAAGTGGCGCAGAATGTCTATGACTTCGGTTTTAGGGAGGTCACCCTCTCTTCCTTGTCCAGTGGAGACCATCCTTATATCAAGGAGATCATAGAGAATCTCCACAGTGAGTTTGGCCCTGACCATGTCTCCTTTTCTCTTCCAAGCCTTAAGGTAGATACTTTTGCCTTGGGAATCCTCGAACAGCTTTCTGAAGTTCGTAAAAGTGGGCTTACCTTTGCAATCGAGACTCCTGTAGAAAGCTGGCAGTTGGCTATGAACAAGCCGGTTCCCCTTGACCAGGTCATTGCAATTGCTAAAGAAGCCAAGGGTAGGGGATGGAAGTTGGCAAAGTTCTACTTCATGATAGGGCTTCCCTTTGTTGACAGGGAGCGGGAGAACCAGGAGATAGTGAACTATCTCAGCCAGGTCTATGATGCGAGTCATATCAATATGAACATAAATATTGGGACTTTCATTCCCAAGCCTCATACGCCTTTCCAGTGGGCAGAACAGCTTACACCCCAACAGTCATACGAACAGCTCTCAACGCTTAAGCGCAGCATACAAGAGAGACTACGCGGTTGTAAGGTAAGTTATCATGAACCGAATATCAGTTACCTGGAAGGTCTCATCAGCCGTGGGGACGAGCGTTATGCTTCTGTCATAGAGAGTGCCTATAAAAAGGGGTGTCGTCTTGATGCATGGGATGAACACCTGCAGTCTGAGCTATGGCTTCAAGCGATTGCAGAAGCTGACTATGACCCTTCTGAGGCTATTTTCAAACCTCTGTCCACAGAGGAGGACCTTCCTTGGGATACGGTATCGTTGCGTGTCAGCAAGAAGTTCCTAAAACAGGAATTTGAACAGGCCAGGAATCTCCTGCTTACCGAACGTTGTCTGCCAGAATGTGAGCATCTTTGTGGTGTCTGCAACAAGAACCTTGAGGTAGCTGATACCGAACATGTAGATACCTTGTTGGAAGATCTTAAGCTACACCAGAGGAAACTGCCGGCAAGGGTTCTTCCCGTATATCCTCCCAAGCAGGTCATCATAACTTACAAGAGGACCGGAAGGTCCCTGTTCATCAGTCACATCAATGCGATGCGTAATTTTGAGATGTCATTTCAGCGCAGTGGCCTGAATCTCCAGTTTACCCAAGGGTACAACCCCAAGCCCAAGCTTGAGTTTGTGAACCCTCTTTCCTTAGGGATAAGTGGGGACAATGAGGTGATGCTCGCTGAGCTGATGATCCCGGAAGACATGGATGAGAATACTGTCAAGGAAACCTTGCAGAAAAGCCTGAATGAAGGGTATACCCTGAAAAAGGTGCTTTTTATGGATCTGGGTAAAAAACATACTCTTGCCAAGTTCATCAAGGGAAGTGTCTACCTTATCAACACTGAGAAAAGCCCTGAGTATCAAGAGGTCCTGCGTTCCTACCTTGGAATACCAAGAGAGGAACTCCTGGTATCCCAGAAAGGTGAATATCTCTATGAGGTAAGGGTTGCTGGCGAGAAGAATATGGTCAAGACCGTATTTGGAACCGAGGTTGACAAGTTTACCATCGCATCACAACTGACCATCCGACGTACAAGCATCTGTGCCGGTACCTGGGATGAGGACTACATCGAGTTCTTTACCAGACTGATGGGTGAGTATCAGCAGAAGCTTGCTGATAGTGTAAAGTAGTGTCAGTATACCTATGGGTTTCTGACCTTTAGTGATATGTAGTATATGTAATTCTTTTGTAGAAGTACCTTTGCACTCTGTAGAGGTACTTTTAGCATGTTCCATGCTGTGAAAATCAAACAAGAGATTGCCTTGAATTTTCTGCCAGAGGCTAGAGCTTCATGAGGTGAACGATACGATACAAAAAAATATCTTCCATTTGCGTCCGTATGCAAGGATACTCAAGCTTGAATGCCACTGAGATATGGTAAAAATTAATCCTTGTCCTATGAAAATATTTTCTTGATCATGGAAACAATCTCACCGTCAAGTTCGTTGGCCATCACCATCTTATCCAAGATGGCCCAGGCTTTATCCAAAGAAAATGCCTCACGGTATGGACGGTCTTCAGTAAGTGCCTGAAAGACATCCAGAGCACAAAGGGCTCTACTTTCAAAATCAAGTTCTGATCCGCTCAGAGCCTTTGGATATCCTGTCCCATTTAGTTTTTCATGATGATTGCTTGCCCATTGAACAACATTGGAGTCGACACCCATAAGTATCAGGGTCTTTTCCGTATAGTATGAATGTTGACGAATGATGTTCATCTCTTGGGAAGTGAGAGGTGTCCTCTTATTTAATAAATGTATAGGTACAATTAATTTACCAATGTCATGCAACAGAGCTGCCAAATGAAATTGCTTTGTCTTAAGCCTTGAGAATTTACAGAATTTTGCCATCTTTAAGGCTTTTTCTGCCAAACCTTTGGAGTGAATATTGGTGAATACTGACTTGGCATCAATAGTAGCAGATATAATCTCTGCAATAACAAAAAAGTCTTTTGTGCTTAATGGATTATCGATGTTAGGAAGGTGTTTTTGTAAAGCAAAATTGATATTTGAATTCTCTAAATCCAGCCAGAAGGTCATTTCCTTAGCAAGATCCTCCAGCGTTTCAACCAGTAAAGGATTGAAAAGTACTCCTGATTGTAGCTTTATTTCAGATATGATTTGCTCTGGGATGTATTTTGTATGTTTTGAAAAATATCTGAGTTCCAAATAATCTGACAAACAAATAAGTTTGGACATCAAAGGTATCTCATCGTCTTTCTTGCCAAAAAAACCTGATCCATCAAATTTTTCATGGTGATATAGGATAATATTGGGTTGTTTTGTTAAGGAGGGGAAAAGATCTGCTATTGCTTGTCCATACTCGCAATGACTTTGATATCTCTCCATTAAGTCTCTCTCAATCAAAGGATTTTCTTGTTCTGATACAGATCTGGCAGCTCCAATATCATGGAGAATAGCAACACGACCTAAATCAAACAGTTCTTTGTCTGACATATTGAGACGTTCACCAATTCTTAAGGAAATATAAGCTACTCTTCGGCCATGATTTGTTATCTCATCAAGAAGATCAATCTCCATATAGTCAAGCAATGAAGTGATGGAGAATAGAATTGAGCTGTTAGTGATCCCCTTGTTCATATGATCCCTTCTTAATGAGTATGCAATATTTATACATGCACTAGTAAGCAGAAGAAAAAGTCACTGTCAGTTTATCATATTGTATGGGAGATATATATAAGAATTTTCCAAGGTGTCTGCCCCGGTTGACGTATGGATTGTTGTACTAGGTTTTTGGTCCAGTCCCTACCTATCAGTTGCCCCATGTTTGGGACAACTGATAGTGTACCTTACATCTCCGGTTTTGCAATATGGCAGTTGTAATAGTGAGAATCACTGAAACGTACCATTGGGGGATATTGCTCTTCACAGATTTTTCCTACCTGTTTGTGACACCTTCCTGCAAAAGGACAACCCTTGGGTTTCTTTGCAGGATCAGGAAGACCGCCTTCCAAGCGAATGGGATCCTTCTGTTTGGTCGGGTCAACTTCAGGCATTGCCGAGAGCAGTGCCTCAGTATACGGGTGGAAGGGCTTGCCCATGACTTCGTCACGTTTGCCATACTCACAAATCTTTCCTGCATACATCACCATAATCGTATCACTGAGATAGTTGATCACGTTCAGGTCATGGGAAATGAAGAGGTAAGTGACCTCACTATTATGTTGCAGATCATTGAGCAGATTCAATACCGATGCCTGAACAGATACATCCAAGGCACTGGTAGGTTCGTCACACACTATCATCTTGGGAGATATGGAGAGGGCTCTGGCGATGGCTACACGCTGTTGTTCCCCTCCTGACAACTGGTTTGGTTTCTTTGTCAGATACTCGCCCCCTAGGTCAACCTTGTGTAACATGGAGATTATCTTTTTCTTGCGTTCTTCTTTGGATTTCATATGTAGCAGCCGTTGCATGGGACGGCCTATGATCTGCTCTACAGTATGGGAAGGGTTGAGACTCCGGCCAGGATTCTGGAAAATCAATTGGATGTCCTTGAGAGTTTCAGCTTTGCGCTGTTTCCAATCTTTTGTAATGTCCCCACCATCAAAGGTTATCTTTCCTTTGGTAGGTTTGTAGAGGCCAGCGACCATATGACCGGTTGTGGATTTGCCACATCCCGACTCACCAACAATGCCCATGACCGTTCCGCTGTTGACCTCAACATCAATACCATTGACTGCGTAGATTTTTCGTCTGCTTCCATAAATTTTGTGTAGGTCTTCAAGTTCTAGGATTGTTATTGGTTCTTTGGATGCTAGTTCACGAACCCTGGGCTTACGGTTCTTTTCGATAGCGTCCTCAATATCTTCTGCATATGCTCGGTCACAAGCTGCACTATGACTTTCTTCGATGAGTCTCATGCCGTACTTAGCTTCACAGGTATCATTTCGTGCATCACAGCGATCCACATAGGGACAACCGCCTTCAACTGCACCACGACGGCGTACATATCCTTTAATAGTATTGAGCTTCGTATTCTCCTTCACAACTCCACCACGAGGCATGCAATTGATCAAGGCTCGGGTATAGGGGTGAGAAGGGTGTTCGAATATCTTGGTCTTGGGCCCCTGTTCGACTACCTCCCCGTTATACATGACAACTATCTGTTCAGACACTTTGTTTATTACTCCCATATCATGGGAGATATACATGAGGGACATGTTAAGCTTGTCCTTGAGATCCTTGATGGACTCCAGGATGACCGCCTCTGTAGTTACGTCCAAGGCTGTGGTCGGCTCGTCCAAGATCATTATGTCAGGCTTGCAAAGAATGGCCATGGCAATACAAATACGCTGCTGGATTCCTCCACTGATCTGATGAGGGTATCGTCGTGCAGTTCCCTTTGGATCTCCGATATTCATCATTTCAAGAGCAGCGAGTGAAGCTTTCCTGGCGTTGCTCTTGCTGAGCTTCTGGTGTCTTATCCCCACCTCATCGAGTTGGAATCCAATGGTGAGGGCAGGGTTAAGGCTTGTGGAGGGATTCTGGAATACCATGGCAATCCGATTTCCTCGAATCCTGTCCATATCAGACTCAGAATTCTCCATAAGGTCCTTGCCATTGAAGATGAGCTTTCCTTCCATCTCCGCATTGGTAGCGAGATAGCGCATTATAGAGAAGGCAAGGGTGGACTTGCCACAACCTGATTCTCCGATTATACCAATGGATTCATTCCTGCCTAAGGAGAGTGATACATCACGCACCGCAGAGAATGTACCATCAAAAGTATTGAATTGGACATTCAAATGCTGAATATCAAGTATTTTATCGTTCATGAATTAGTACCTTGCTGACAAAGTCAGAGAAAATCGAGATTGCTATAACCAGTGAGGCAATAGCAAGAGCAGGAAATAGAACAGCCCAAGGTGCTTGTGAGATGATAGGCTTGTTTTCTATGACCATCATTCCCCAGTCTGGGGTAGGAGGTTGGAGGCCCACACCCAAGAAACCCAAGGATGCAACCATCATGATGGAGTATGCAAACCTAGCGGTAGCTTCAACAAGGATAGGTCCTGTGGTGTTGGGGAGGATTTCAACAAACATGATGTAGAAGTGGCTTTCTCCTCTAATCCTAGCAGCTGAGACATATTCCTGACTTTTTTCTGTCAATAAGACACCCCGAGAGACCCTAGCTGTAGCAGGGATGAAGGCGATTGAAACGATAAGTGTCAGTGAAAAGATACTCGAATCTCCAAGGATTCCCAATACTACCATGGAGAGTACCAAAGGGGGGATTGCCATGAGAATGTCCATGGTTCGCAAGAAAGCTGCATCAACTTTCCCGGAAAAGTATCCGGCAATAAATCCTAGAAGTATTCCCAATACTGTTGAGACTATACTGGTCATGAGGGCAACCGTAAGGATTGATCTGCTTCCATATACTATCCTTGATAGGATATCACGGCCCATGCTGTCTGTTCCCAACAGGTGTCCAGCCTTACCAGGAGCAGTCATCTGATTTGTAGAATCCATTGCAGTATGGGTATGACTTACAATAAAAGGGCCAAAAATAGCAATACATACCCAAAGCAGCAAAACTGTGATCCCTACAATTGCAAGGGGGTTTTTTTTCAATTGAAACAAAAAGTATTTCATTATTTCTGACCTCCTTGTAATCGGACTCTAGGATTGAGATAGCTGTAAAGTATGTCTGTCATCATAGTCGATAAGGAGAATATCACAGTGATCAATAGAACACATGCTTCAATGAGAGGCACATCACGTGTCTTGATCGCTGTCATGAGCAAACTGCCCATTCCTGGAAATCCAAAGAGCGTTTCAACGACAACAAGTCCTCCGAACAACCACCCCATGTTCATGCCTATTATGGTAATGGTCGGCAGCAGGGCATTTTTCAGTGCATGTCGATAGATCACATACTTGCGGGGCATTCCTTTCAGTACTGCAGCCCTAATATAATCTGAGTGCATTACCTGGATCATGGAGGAACGCTGCATTCTGGATACATACCCAAACATAACAAAGGTTATGGATAGGGCAGGCATCACCAGAATTTCGAGATTGCTGAACAGGCTCTCTCCAATGGGAATGACACTGACTATAGGCAACCACTTCAGCTGAACACCAAAGATAGTGATAAGAAAAACACCGGATACAAACTCGGGTAAGGCCATGGTAGCCAATCCAAAGAATGAAATTATTGAGTCTGTGGGTTTCTTTTCCTTTACTCCTGCCAAGACTCCAAAAAACATGGAGAGTGGTACAAAGATAAGAAATGCTGCCAAGGCTAGGATCATGGAGTGTCCTACCCGCCGCCAGAGAATCGAATTGATCGAAACCCCCTGCATATAGATGGAATCTCCAAGGTCTCCGGTGACAACTCCACCAACCCAACGAAAGTATCGTTGGAGTACAGGATCGTTCAAGCCTCTAGCTTCACGAAGGGCAGAAACAGCCTCGTCAGTAGCACTCTGTCCCAAAATCATCTGAGCGACATCTCCTGGCATTATTTCTACCAGCATGAAGATGATGAAGGACATAACGGCTAGGGTCACAAGTAGTGACCCCAGCCTCTTTACAACAATACTTAGTGTTCTCTTCATTTTATATCTGTGTATTTATATTGAGGAATCATTGTCAATGGTTGCTTATAGTCAATGACACGGTCGTTAATCGCAACCAGATAAGGGACCTGTACGTTTAACAGAGGACCTTCCTCATAGAAGACATCCTGCAGTTCATGATAGTACTCAAGTCTTTTCGTTTCGTCAATCTCTCCCGTAATCTTGTTGATAAGGGTATTGATTCGAGGATTATCCATGTGTGATTCGTTCCAAGCGCCACCGCCCTTGAATGCAAGTGACAAGAGCATGGAAGGATCTATCCTACCACCCCATCCGGTGATGGAAGTAGGGACATTGAGCCAGTACTGGGAAAGATACACATCTCGCGTGAAACCCTTGAGATCAAAGTCAATTCCAGCAGGAGCAGCGAGTTCCTTAAGGGTCTGGGCAAGTTCCTTTCCAAAGGGGTGATCGGAAGCATAGTAGAGCTCTACCTTTACCCCATTTGGATAGCCTGCTTCAGCGAGCAAGGCCTTGGCCTTCTCAATGTCACGTCCTCGAAGGGGAATTTCCTTATACTCTGCAAGCATATTCATGATAGGAGTCTCGTTGTACTGGGCACCAGAACCAAGATCCATCTGTGTCACGCTCTTTGCAAGAATCTGAGGATCCATAGCATATTTGAGGGCAAGACGGGCTCTATTGTCATCCCAAGGTTTCTCCTCAACATTCATAGCAACGAAGCGCTGTTCCTGATAGGGGGAGATAACGCTAATCCCATCTATCTTAGAGAGTCTGTTCTTTATGACAGGCGTTACAAAGGTGACCACGTCTACACGTTCATCTTCCAACATGGATACGCTGGCATCAATGTCGCCTACAAAATAGATAAGAATCTTATCTAGCTTGGGAAGAGTAGAATCCCAGTAGTTTGGGTTCTTCACCATTGCCACTGATTCCTTGGGGATATACTGACTCAGCATAAAAGGACCGGTACCCATGGGTTTTGATTCACCCAATTTTGCGTAGTCATATTCACTGGAGAGCATTGCCATATTATAATCGGTAAGTTGATAGACAAACGTTGGTCTGGGTTCCTTGAGATTAATGATGACTGTATAGTCATCGGGAGTCTCAATCGAAGAGATAACCTCAAAGTCTTGCTTTTTTAGGTGACCGATACTTGGATCCTGTGTTCTTTCAAGAGAATACTTCACATCTGCTGAAGTAAAGTCAGAACCGTCATGGAAGGTGACCCCTTCACGTAACTTGAAGATCCATTTTTTGCCGTCAACAGTTGACCACTCAGTGGCTAGAACAGGATCAAGCTCTCCCGTATCGGCATTAACTTCTACCAGATACTCGTACATTGAACTGTTCATGGAAAAGACCTGACCGTCCCATACACCAGGGGTAATGAGGCCAGGGACCTGTTCTGCAATCCGTATGACTTTTTCTGTGGATTTTACTTCCTTATCGCCTGTAGCAAATGCGGGAAGCGCTAATAGCGCAACAATTAGAAATACAAATAGTATTTTTCGTTTCATTCTTATACCTCCATAAAACGTTTGTAGATTCCAGAGCATGTAGTATTGTAGATAGTGGAAACTCAAAAAGGTTTCCTGTTTGCACATGGTGAGTTTAGAGAACTGAAACCGACAACTTAATTAAACTTGGAGAATGGCACTTTGTCAAGCCCATACATAGTAATAAATAAGCTATATTTTCATTGAAAAGACAAGACTGAAGGAAGCTCTAAAACCAACCTTTTGTCAGTTTTTGGTACATAAAATTTGCTAGTATCTATTTTATACTTATATGAAATCGTAGGGAGAATTTTATATGGATTGGTTAATTAAAGAATCCAAATAATTGCATTACAATGAATAAAAATATCCCACACCAAATTCGAACAACATCCTAATGATATTTGTATGAAAAAATTATCTCTCCTATGTAGAAGAAGACTTCAGCCAAATAACATTAAGGGAAACTATTCATATCCCTTAGGAAAATATCATCACAAAAGTATTTTCCTAATTTGTAATAATAATGGAATTGTATTATTTTGCCGATATTCAGAAATAGCCATGGCAAAAGCTTAATCATACGTGTTTCTTGTATCTTTCATCCATGATTCCATAATATCTTTTGTATTTGTAGTTTTTACAGAGATGCCTGCATTGTTGAGTAGGCAGGGGCCTCACGGTCTTAACCTTACACACCTGCCGATATCATAACCTTTTATAAATCCAAACCTTTTAGAGAAACTTTTTTAAGGTAAGCAATGTTTGGGGAAAAGGTTTGGATTTATAGGTACATCATTTTTCCACTAACCAACGGAGGATATTATGAATTTTGCTACATCAGGAAAATCGTTAGCTCTACTAGTCCAGATACCTATGAGGAAGTGTTTGCACAATACAATTTGAACAAAAAAATATGGTGTAGAAATGCATGGTCCTTTTGGGTTTTAAGCTCTCGTTGTTGTCATCCACACAGGTCGAAATATTTTTGGATTCGGTGTCTTCATTGTTGGTTAATTCATCCAAATAAGTTGGTATTATTTACCAATACTCTGGTTTGCATAGGTATTGAAGGTCTTAAGTAATGGGAAACCTCTCAAAATCACGTTTAAACGCCTGTTTTTAAAAGTTGGCACGTCTTCTGCAATTGGTATTAGCGTAAACAACATACAGCCACCAAGTGGCAGAAGGAGACCATAATGAACATGTTCAAAAGAATCGCAGACATCTTCAATTCGAATGTAAATAGTGCCCTCGACAGGATCGAAGACCCCGCAAAGATGATCAACCTCATGATTACTGAACTGCAGGATACCCTTACCAAGGCCCGCTCTTCTGCAGCAGCTCGCAAGGCAGAAAAAACCAGCCTGACCAAAGAAAAGGAAGAACTTGCCAAGGCTATCGAGCGTTGGGAAAATCGTGCCAAGCTTGCCATCACCAACAAGCGTGAGGATCTGGCAAGGGAAGCCCTCTCTGAGAAGAAGCGTTGCAGCGAAAGAGTCCGCCTCATAGACGAACAACTGGCAAGCCTAGACAGGATCCTGGCAAGTCAAGAAGTGCAGCTTACACAGATAGCTGACAAACTGAAAGAAGTAAAAGATAAGCAGAAGATTCTTGTCCAACGTGCAACCAGTGCCAAAGAGAAGAGGCAGGTAGCCAGAACTCTCCAGAGTAGTGACAGTAGCGATCTTGCCCGCAAATTCAGCGACTTGGAAAGCAAGATCGAGCGTATGGAAGCTGATGCCGAGATGGCAGGCTACCATGGCAAGCCCTCCAGTAGTGATGAGTTCAACAAGATGGAGACAGACAGTGCCATTGAGGAAGAGCTTGCTGCCTTAAAAGAGTCTATGAAAAAGAAAAAGTAATGGAATATCAACGCCAAAATACCAACAGGCTCTATAGGGAGCACACAGGGTATATGTTGGGCGTCCTTGAAGGCTTGGCAAACTGGACAGGCCTTCCAGCTATTGCCTTACGCATTATAGCGGTAGTCCTCTTGTTCAAGGTTGGGTTTGTCCCCATTGGGTTAGCGTATCTCGGTGCAGCTTTGCTGATGCCCGTCGACGGTAATGAACCGGTTCTCTTCTCTGGGCATGGAAAGCATGAACTTCCTGATAATGCCACGGTCCTGACCGAGGCGGTCGGGCAGGACCGTAAGGCTGGCGGGGGATATGGGAAGGTCCGGCAATAGGGAGGACAGTATGCTCGTCTCATAGTGGGTATGGCACCTTCGCTCCGATCTCTCATGTTTTGTGTTCATGACTTCTACAGTGCTATGTCAGGGTGAATAAAGCACGCTACAAGCAGACCCATACAGCAATAGTATACCATGCAATAGAGACGAGGAAAGATGATTTATGGGAGATTTTAGGCGGAAAAGAATGGGGGTCTGCACCCTAAGGAAGAAACGTTACAGTTTAATTCTCACTGGTGCATTTGTAGTATAAAAAGGAGTAGACTCATGAGAATTTTGCTTACATCAGATGCATACAAACCGACCATAAATGGAGTCGTTACTTCCTTAATGAATCTTCAGCAAGGTTTGATCCAGTTGGGGCATGAGGTACGTATTCTCACCCTCTCTGAGTCACATACCACATATTATCTGGAAGGAGTCTGGTATCTCGGCTCTTTGAACTCAGGGACAATCTATCCTGGTACCCGGATAAGAGGCACCCTTGCCAGGAAACCACTGAAGGACCTTATCAGATGGAGACCAGAAATTGTACACTCCCAAAGTGAATTCAGCACATTCCCACTGGCAAAGCGAATCGCACATGCGGTGGGAGTACCGCTTGTGCATACCTATCACACCCTCTATGAGGATTATACTGAATATTTCTCCCCCAACGAACGGATCGGTCGGGCTTTGGTTCAACTCTTTTCCCGAAAAATACTAGCACAGACCGATTCTGTCATTGCACCTACCTCCAAGATTGAGCGCCTGTTGCGTTCCTACGGAATCGACAAGCCAATTGAAATCATTCCCTCAGGCATAGACCTATCGAAATTCACAGTCGATTCAGAGAAAGAAGTCTTGGATGCTATGAAGGCCCGTCTAGGCATACCGATGGAGAATTTGGTGGTAGTCTATGTTGGTCGTCTAGCAAAAGAGAAGAACACTGCTGAGTTAATCGCCAATTTCACCTCAGACAGAACCGACCGAACGCTCCTTCTGGTAGGCGACGGCCCTCAACGACGGCAACTGGAGCAACAGGTTGCAAGTCTGGGCCGGAAAAAGCAGGTCATCTTTGCAGGTATGCAAAACCAACAGGACATTCCATTCTTCTATCGTTTGGGATGTGTGTTTTGCAGTGCTTCCACCAGTGAAACCCAAGGATTAACCTATGTGGAAGCATTGGCTTCAGGGCTTCCCGTCTTGTGTCGTGCCGATGATTGCCTTGATGGACTGGTCCAAGATGAGGTGAACGGCTGGCAGTATCATTCGAGCGAAGAATATCACCAATATCTTGAGCGTGCATGTTCTGACGCTACTCTTCTCAGAAAACTCTCCGTCCAAGCGCGTTCCTCGAGTGCCCGGTATGACAGGCTGACCTTTGCTGAGTCGGTTTCTACTGTGTATGAGCAGCTTGTCAAGGATCGGCCCCATCCATATAGGAGACTGGTATGACACGAAAAATACTGCAAATCTTCTCCATGTTGGGCCTATTGGGCATCCTTCTCTATGGTATATTCCTGTTGAAGACAGGGGTTCTCACTTCCCTTGACTCCCTACACCGTTATGTTGCCGGGTATGGCAACTGGTCGGCATTGTTTTTCCTTGTTTTTCAGGCAGTACAGGTGATCCTACCCATTCTGCCAGGAAGCCTAGGGTGCTTGGTCGGTGTCTTGGCCTTCGGTGTTTTGAAAGGCTTTGTCTTTAACTATGTGGGTATCGTTGTCGGTTCCTTGGGAGCGTTCGCCTTGTCCCGTCTCTATGGTCGTCCTCTACTATACCGTTTTTTTTCCTCCTCCATGATCGAAAAATACGATCGGTGGATGGAGAAGAAGGGCCGATTCGTCCGTTGGTTGGCCATCCTTATATTCATGCCAGTCGCACCTGATGATTATCTCTGTTTTTTAGCTGGGACCACCACCATATCCTGGCGAGATTTTACAACTATCATCATACTGGGAAAACCCTTTTCCATCGCACTGTACAGCCTCGGGCTTGCAAAGATTTTTACCTATCTCATTCCATGGAGTTAGGATTATGTACCGTAAACACTTTCTCATCAGTATTTTCATATTTGTCACTGCAACCGATCTTTGGGCAAATTCCCAAAGTCAATTGTCTCTTTTCCAAGTCGAATGGACTGAGCAATTGGATGGGAAAACCCTCACCAGTTCGGCAATCTGGCAGGATTCCGTCGTATCACTTGTTCCAGATGGCTTTCTTGCTCAGAAAATGACTTTGGAAGCGGAAAATCGAGCGAAAGGTATTTCTGTCGCATCCTTGGTTTTGGTACCATATCCACTGGATTGGTCAGACCAAAGTGAGTTGGAGCGAAAGCTACAGCTGTACAATCTGTTGTACAAGATTTCGACCTTGCAGGGCTTTCGCTATGCAGAACACAACAAAAAGGTCCATTTCTCCGAATCCTACACCATTGCAGATCCAGAGGATAAAAAATCTAAAGCAGATGATCTTGTTGCCCAGACACTTCCTGCTACAGACACCATCTCTGTCTGTCGGGAGGATACGTACAAAATCTCAGATACCAAAGTATTTGTCGATATCACCAACCTGACGACATTGAAGTTCCTCGGGATTCCCTTCGTCAATCCCAAGGATATATTACTCTACTTCTCTGTAACCCATATAAAAGAGGGGATACTGCTCTATACCAGTATGACCCTTGCAACTCTTGAACCGAAAGGATCCTTCCTCTTCTGGAGCTTAAATCTAGCTGATGAATCAATGCATCGGATTGGTGCCTACCAACATTGGTCCAAGAAGGGGATAGTGCGATGACGGTACTGCTCTATATAGGGTCTTGGAACTTGGTAAAAAGAAGCGGGGTTGGTCAAGCCCTGCTCCATCAGGAAGCGATGCTCCATGCCAAAGGCATTGCCACTACACACAAATGGAAGGATGACACAGCTGTCATCCATGTCAATACAGTCTTTCCTGACAGCGTATTTGCAGTATGGAAGGCCAAACGAAGAGGAATGTACGTTGTCCGGTATGCTCACTCCACCATGGAAGACTTCAAGCATTCCTTCCCATTCTCGAATACCTTGGCCCCATTGTTTCGTCTTTGGATACGATTTCTCTACCAACAGGGGGATGTGGTCGTGACTCCGACCTCATATTCCAAGAAGATCTTGGAACAATACGGAGTGACCAAACCTATCATTGCCTTCTCCAACGGAGTTGATACCACCCGTTTTTCCCCAAGAAAGGAAAAACGAATGGCCTTCCGTAATCGGTTCGGACTTTCAGAAACCGATACAGTAGTGATTAGCGTTGGACACTTCATTGAACGAAAAGGTATTCTTGATTTTCTTGCCTTGGCCAAATGGATGCCTCAAATACAGTTTTTTTGGTTCGGGCATACTCCATTATCGCTGATGACCAAACAGATAAAGAACGCAATAAGAAAGAAACCTGCCAATGTACAGTTTCCAGGATTTATTGATCAGGACTCGCTTGGACAAGCTTACTCTGGCTCTGACCTGTTCGTCTTTCTCAGTCATGAGGAAACGGAAGGGATTGTGGTGCTTGAAGCCCTGAGCAGTGGGATTCCTGTCGTGGTATATGATATTCCTGTCTATAAGGATTGGCTGATCGACAAGCAGGATGTGTACAAGGCCAGAAGCCTCTACGAATTCCAATATCTCATTACATCTCTGGAGAAAGGTACACTCGCCGACCTCACCCAACAAGGAAGAAAAATCGCACAAGAGCGAAGCATCCCAGCGATGGGGAGTCGGTTGCTTGATCTCTATCAACAATTCGGCATTGCCCTGAGAAAACCAGCAGAGAAGATTTCAGATGTTGACAGGATATGAACCTCTCTGCCAATGGACAAAGAGATACAATCGAGAAAAAGCGATATGAATTGCTAGTCGCAATGAATGTTCTGGTTCGTAACAGAAAATGGATGCTGACTATCTTATCTACACTTTGGGCTTTTTATTACAATTATCCTTCACAAAAATCATGCAAAGTCATATATTCTGACTATGTCAAATAAATACCTATCCATACCATTGTTAGCTTTGCTTTTCTTTTTTGTCGGGTGTACCTCATTGCCGCGTTCCCAGACTGAGGAGCTTTTTCATGCTGAAGCCTCTGACCAGATACTTACCATTACAGGGTTTGATGGTATGCAATTTAACGGAAGACTGAGATTGCCTGCCGGCCCAGTAGACACTTTGGTCATTTTTGTGAATGGATCAGGTCCCAATACCTATGACAATCACCGAAAATTGGGTGAGTCGCAGGAATTCTCCTATTTTGATTTGTTTTCCCAACAATGCAATCAAAGAAATATCGGATTCTTCAGCTATAATACTCGGGGAGTTACCCTAGGTGAAGACCCACCTCTCTATCAGACAATCGACAAGAATGAATATATGACCTATCTGCCATCAAATGAGATACAGGACATTGCATCCATTATTGAAACCCTGCATGCCTTGCCCCGACTCAGCAAGACACGAATAATCCTCTTGGGCTGGAGTTCCGGTACCATGATTTCCCCCAGAGTTGCACTTGTTAGGCCTGATGCAGTCGATGCCCTTGTCCTGGCCGGGTATGTGAACACAACTATGGATGATGTCTTAGCGTGGCAACAAAGTGGAGAATCGAGCATTATATTCTATAGGCAATATTTTGATGACAATCAAGATCTTTCAATTTCTCATGAAGAGTTGGAGAAAGACCCATACGGCATACTGCCTGCACTAGGAATTAACACAGAAACTGCATTTTCTCAACTGGATATTACTATGGATGGGCAGATTACCTCAGAAGATTTCAAGCTTATGCTTGCACCTGGCTTTGAACAAATGAAAAAGGCAATCCTGGAAGGAGACGACCAATGGCTGGAAAATAACTATAGTGTTTTCCTCACTTCGGGATGGTTCATCGATTATCGAAACAATATGCCTCCAAATAGTGAGGTCCTTCCCAAACTTACCCTACCTATCCATATTTTCCATGGAGTTCTGGACAGGAATGTACCTGTTCAAGGCGTGAGGGATATAAAAAATACCTTTGACCAATTGGGCAAAAACAATCTGACCATCCATATCTTTCCAGGACACGACCATGATTTGAACTATTTGCTCTATCCACAAACAGGTGAAATCCCCAAAGGGCTTGAAGAACTATTCAATACACTTGCCACATTGTAATAAGACTTTCATATTACTGTGGCATTTTCTCGGCACTGATTCAGTCAATACGTATGGAAAACATACCTTCAAGGTCTTGGATGCTTTATTGGAAGTTGTGAAGTGAAAGCTTGAAAAGTTGTATTCTGAGTAGTATTTCAGGTCTTTGCAGCATCGGATATCATCAAGAATCTGGTAGGGTAGTAGTGATCAATAGAGTAGGGTTGCTTCAATATCGGATGAGGGTAGGTTCAGCAGCAAAGGGTATTTCAGCCTATCCCTGTCCCTGGGAATAGGGGTGGTCCGTTACTTGTACCACAACGGCTCAATATCTTCAGTATATGGGCCTCTATCAAGAGAATAAGGATTGTCAATTCAAGAGTTCATTTGTCTTCGCAAGCGTCTCTTGATTACCTACAAAAATAAGGACGTCCAGAATCTCCAAGCTTAAGTCAGGCCCCGGAGAAAGAAGAATGGAACCTTCACGGCGTATTGCAATGACTGTCCCTCCAGTCTTTTGCCAAAATTTCAATGCGCCCAAACTGTTGCCGACTGCCAATGAACCTTCTTTGATGGTATATTCGTATGTTGGGAATGGGTTGCTTGCAGAGAACCTGTCATTTGATTCTATGAGATCTTTTGCAAGGATAAAGAGCTCTCTGTCGATCTGTTCCCTTTCACCCAAGACATGACGAATTTGGGAGAGCAATATACGATTCTCATTGTTTTTGCTGTATTTGGTAATATATTTTTTTGCATTGTCTCGGGAAACGACAGAGACACCTTTGTTGTGCTTTACTTGAACAACTTGCATCTCTTCAAGTAGGGAAAAGGAGCGTCTGATGGTCTCAGGAGACACCCCATATTCACTGGACATCAATGATCGCCCTGAGAGTGTTACACCCTCAGCAATCTCACGTCTTACAATGCGATTGGCTATATCCAAGGCAATTTTTTCATACACAGCCATACTCTCATGGCGTTTGCGTGGGGAAAGTTGAACATTGGTTTCCATTTTTTTTCAGTATAGCATGTTGCCCGTATGGGGGCAATAAGCTACTTTTCTCCTTCCTTGACTTCATCCCAGATGGTATCCATCTCTCGAAAATGATTGATATCTAGAGGAATGTCACGTTCCTTGCAGATTTTACATAAGGCATTGAATCGTCTTTTCATCTTCATGTTGGAACGATGAAGCGCAACAGAGGGTGAGACCTTCAGATAACGTGCAAGGTTGACCACTGCAAAGAGAAGATCACCAACTTCCATCTCCACTTCATCCTGATTGCGATCTAGGGCTGTATCGGCCTCTATTACCTCATCAAGCTCTTCGCACACCTTGTCTATGACTCCTTGCTTTTCTGGCCAATCGAAGCCCACCTTGCGTATTTTCTTCTGGATTTCGTTGGCCATTTCCAATGGAGGCAGTGAAGAGGGAACTCTGCTGAAAAAATTATCCTCAGTGGCTGTTTTTCCTTCGACCTCAACCTTGATTTTGTTCCATAGATCTAGCACTGCAGTGCTGTTGTCAGCCTGGGCATCACCAAAGACATGGGGATGTCTTCTGATGAGTTTCTGACATACATCATTGATTGCTTCGACAATAGAGAAGTCGTCATGTTCCTGATGAATTTGAAGGAGCATCATGACATTAAGCGCAACATCTCCAATTTCCTCTTGCTGTTCAGCCTTATTATCAGAAAGGACTGCATCAAGATACTCGTACGTCTCATCCAACAGTGAGGTTGCGACGCTCTTGTTGTCTTGTTCACGATCCCAAGGACAGCCGTCATTGCTTCTAAGCAGGGTAACAATGGTAAAGAGCTGCATGAGTGCAGAGCTTAAGTCAGTGGTTTGTTTGTAGGTATATTCAATCATGTGCAATAGTATACCTAAAACATGCAAAAGATTCCAACCAAAACAAGAAATGTAAATATAGCCGTTAGCAAATTTATCTGGATTTTTTTGTAAGGGGAGTATAGGCTGAAAAAAAGAATTTAAAGAACGGTATTGCTGAGATGGATATCTTTCTGTCACATCTTAGGAATTGTACGTATTAGAAAAACTTCTTTAACCTGTACTCAAGATTACTATCTGCTTTATGGAGTAAAATTGTATGAAAATCAGAAAGATTATTAACGGTAAGGTGATAGTTGCATTAATACCGTTGTTAGCGGTCTTGTTACAATTTGTATTATCCTTTTGTTCGTTTCGGACGGATGAGGTAATAAAAAGTGAAATACATGCAAATCCCTTTGAAAATCCTTTGGACCTGCAATTTTATTCCCAATACACTTTTGAGTACAACGCAAATGATAAATTGGTCATACAACCAGGGGAACAATTCAATGGGTACCTTTTGGGAATCGGATTTTCTGATAAGGAAGGAGGTCTCAAAGAAAAAATCCGAGTTGCAGATACAAGGGCAATACTCGATCTTAGCCTTTCCGCCGAGGTGGAGGTTACTGATTTCACAATAGTCCAGTCCACTACAAAGGACGAAGATAATTACATACAAAATTCTACCATCAATTCGAGATTCTTGGTTGATAAAGAAATATATATTGTTCGTCGTGTTTACATCAATGATTTTGTTTTGTCACTAGTAGTTCTCAAGGAGAATGTACAGGGAATTAAGAAAATGCGTATAACAGATACACTCAGTACAGAAGAAATTGATTCTTTATTTGAGATAACTCCTGTACAAAGCAAACAAGAGTATGACATCACAATTGAGACCAAATCTATTCAATATAAAAATGACGATACATACTCTTCGTTTCTTTCTGTTACTTATCCAAATGAACATTTTTCAATCGATGATCGGTTGGAAGACGGAACGCACAAGGAGTATTCCAAAATAGACAATACGAAATTTTTAGACTTTGTGAACATAAATCCTCCCTACCATTCATCGGTCAGAAATTCCAAAAATTATAATTATAGTCATATAAGAAACAAAACAAAGCTAATTTGTGACATCTCAAACTGGATTAGAACAAAATGTGAAGATAAAAAGTCAGCCATCTACACCAATACCATTATTTCTAGCAGAAATAAAATAGAATCCCTTACATTAGTATATTTTGAGATTGATAAGGCAACCATGTTTGAACGGTATATATACAATTACAATGTGCCAGAGTTTATCCAAACCAAGGAAATTGATAAGGACGTTGATAAAGCTATGAGAGAAAAACTAATTGAGGCTTTTTCTCTGTACCAAAATGAGTTGAACTGAATTAAAATTAATTCGAACCCATACTAATCCTTGGGTAATTCTGATATCAAGGTACCCATGTTCTTAAATGTAGTGCGTAACCATTACTTCAGTTTTGGCTTGGGACCACTCTTTTTAACGAGTTTGTCTTAACTTTATTTGTTTCCACAGGCAGGGAGACGTCCAGATATTTCAGGTCTTGCCGATGTACCCCTTGTTCTGGTTCGGATATTTCCCGCCAGGTTCCCTTGTATGATGAGATCTCCATGACCGCCCCGTTTCTTTTGTGTATATGGTTAGGCTTCCTTTAAAGTGTAGTACATAATCCTTACTACCAAAACAAGGAAAAGTTAATTATGAAACATGGATATTTTCAGAAAGGAGAATGATTTATAGGGATTATATCAAACTTAAGAACGAACTACATTATTTACATGGGAGGCTAAGAGAGATTATGTATAAAAAGTAAAGATTGCAATCAGCACTAAAATGTTTATACTGTATATATACGGAGTGAATACAATGAATCTATTGCCCAAGACAGAAGAAAACAAGCCCATCTATCAACAGATTGTAGATCATGTTAAGACACTGATCACCACAGGAGAATTTACCGTAGGTTCAAAACTTCCTTCGATACGACAACTGGCCAAAGAATTACAAGTTAGCGCAATTACCACCAAACGTGCTTATGAGGAACTGGAAAGGGAACATTTCATCACTACAGTACCAAGTAAAGGAAGTTTTGTGGCTGTTAGAGATCTGGATCAGGTCAAGGAAGAATATCTGAATAAGATTGAGGTACTCATGCGTAAGATAATGTTGTTATCTGAGTTTTGTGGTCTGACTGAGGAAGAGCTTGCCATGATGTTCCATCTCTTGAGGGTTAAGGATGGAAAGACAATATAGGGCATTGGTGATAGGAATATGATTATCTGAAGCGGATTGGTTTCTAGTTAACAGAATATATATTATTCACAAGTAAGTATTTTTCAAAAAAATAATGAGATTTGTTCCCAAGCAGTATTAGAGTACCAACAATGGATACTGTGCTGCTCTGTTACGGATATTGGCTGAAAGAATTCTCGGTGCCTTGTAAGAATTAAGCATCAAGAAACAGGTAGTTTAATCTCACCAATATGGTTTAGGGTACTCCAAAAAATATTAGTAAAATCTCCTGTAATACTGAATGCACTAAATATATTCAGATATATTTCAGAGGCTCCATCTGGAAGATAGGCATACTCGTCTGAATCTGATGATTGCCTGTCATAAATGTCATCAGAATTTGTAAAAAAGGGATATCCTTCAAAACCATAGAGATCAACAGATGTTGGAGTGAAGGAACCTCCAGGGGTAGCTGTATCTACTCTAAGCTCTAAATAGTACCGTGAAGATCATCTGTAGATTTGGCCTGGAGAGTGAAAGAATTAAGCTTAGGTATACTAGAGGCAGAATTTCCCGTAAGAATGAGATTTGGGAAAGTAAATTTCTGATTGTTTATCCCTTTGAACTCATAGAGGGGTACTTTTATCTGATCACTAGTCGTGGTGTATACTAATTCATGGTAGATTGGATTGTTTAAACCAAAAGGCTCTTTCTTAATTTTTGTTGAGAATGTAGTAATAAGTGCATTCTCAATAGTTGTAGAAAAGGGAAACGCTGATAAATCAGAACCACTGATTGTGTAAAAAAACATTAATGAAGGACCTTTGGTCTCAGAATCCAGAAGGGTAGCAATGCTTGTAGTATCAGTTGAAGTTATTTCAAGAGAACCAGAGATAGCGTCAGAATCAGAATTATCAATCGATTTTAAAGAATATTCACTTGTACTAAGGTTAAATATGGTAGGCATCCCACAGGACACAAAAAAGACAGATACCAAAAGAAGAAGGGTTAATTTCATCTTCATTGTATCTGTCTCCTTATATCAGTGGTTTTTCTCCACCCTACCCTGTTTTCTTACAGCAAAGCAAGCCTATTCTGAGCAAGCTTACCAAACTCAGAATTGGGGAACTGGTCAGCAAGTTGTTGGAATGTAGCCTTAGCCAATTCCAGGTTACCACCATTCTCCTGTAAACGCCCCTGGGCAAAGAGTGCTTTTGGTGCTTCAGCAGCAGAGAAGCCGAACTCATCAATGAGCTTGGTGTAGTATTCAAGAGCAAGATCTGTATCCTTCAGCTCTTCAGCCGCAGCTGCAGCGTTTGAGAGGGCCAAAGAACTCATATAAGTCCCATCGGCTTTCCCATATACTGAGAAGAAACTGTCAAGAGCCTTCTGATATTCCTTTTTCTCAAATGCAACCATACCCAACAGATACTCTGCTTTGAGGGCAGGATAGTTGGCATTCTTTCCAGCGAGGTCCTGTAGTTGAGCGAGAAGCTCATCATACTTCGTCTGGTAGTCAGCTGCTTCACTGTCCATTGCCTGGATTTCTGCATATGTAGCCTCAAGCTCGTCAATCAGATTGAACTGCTTGTTGAGGTTACTCTTGGACACACTGGTTCCAATGCCTAAACCGATCAGGGCAAGAACAATGATTAGTAGAGCTATGAGAAAATACTTCTTATTCTTGCCAAGCATGGAATTCAGCGATCTTTCCAAGCGTTCAGCAAGTGTGAGCTCTGTATCAACCTTTTTTTTATCAATCATGCTATATTCTCCGTTTCAAGGGTTATACATACAGGCGGCTTATGCCGCCTGTATCATTTAAAAAGTAAGGCCTAGTTATCGGCTTTCTCTTTGTCCTCGTCCTTGTAACGCATCATATCTGCAAGAGAGTAGGTATCACCATCATCATTGTCGTCATGGATATACTTGGCAATTTCAGACTGCTGAGAGCGTTTTACCATCTCCTTGACGGAGAGAGAGAGCTTCTGCGTACTGGGATTGCACTCTACAACCACGGCGGTGATAGGGTCTCCTACGTTAAACTTCTTCAGAACTTCATCAGAGAACTCTTCATCAGGTCCAATGAGGTTGTACTTGCTGATAAGACCTTCAATCTCACCGGGAACCTTCACAAACACACCGAAGTCGGTGACGTTGGTGATGACGCCGCTGATCTGACTGAACTTGGGATAGTCATGACGTAGAGTCTGCCAAGGATTTCCCTCAAGCTGCTTCACACCAAGACGAATCCGTCTGTTATCAGGTTCGACACGGGTTACTACAACATCAATAACATCGCCCTCTGCACAGAAGGAAGCCATGTTCTTGACTTTCTTTGTCCAGGAAATGTCGTCGATATGCAAGAAACCATCGATACCATCTTCAAGGTTGACAAAAGCACCACTGTTGGTGATTTTCACAACTGGCTTGGAAAGGGTCATTCCAATAGGATATCTTGCGTCGATAGAGTCCCAAGGGTTATCCTCAAGCTGCTTCAGCCCAAGAGATACACGCTTCTTGTCCAAGTCATAACCGAGAATCTTTGCTTCGACCACATCGCCAACATCCAGCACTTCCTTGGGGTTGTTGATTCTCTTGGTCCAAGAGAGTTCGGAAATATGGGCAAGGCCCTCAATTCCAGCTTCAATTTCAATGAAAGCACCAAAGGTTGTAATCTTGGTGACAGGTGCCTTGATGACATCGCCTACATTGAACTTGTGTTCAAAGGTTGTCCAAGGATCTTCCTGCATGTGCTTCAGTGAAAGGTTGATCTTCTGAGTCTCTGGATCGATATTGATGAGGCGGAGTTGTACGACCTGTCCCTTTTTTACGAAATCCTTGGGACGGGTAACATGACCCCAGCTCATATCATTGATATGCAAAAGTCCGTCAAAACCACCCAAGTCAATGAATGCACCAAAGGAAGTGAAAGATTTCACCACACCTTCAACAACATCACCAATCTGGACAGTCGAGAAGAACTTCTCTTTATTCTCTTTAATCTTAAGGTCGAGGTACTCACGTCTGTTCACCACGCTCTTGAGCTTGGTGCCACCATGGAACTTGTCAATGATGAAGTAATCGGAAATCCCGATCAACGTTTCTGGGTCTTCAACACGTACGACATCAGCTTTGGAAAGCGGGCAAAAACCCTTGTACTCACCACCGAGGTCAACTTCAAACCCACCCTTGATAACCTTGTCAAACTTTCCCATCACGGGAGACCTGGTCTCAGATGCAGCTTTCAATTCATCCGTGCGTTCTTTAAAGTCTGCACGTTTCTTGGAAACTATTATCTGACCACCCTTCCCTTCCTTACTGATGATGACAACTTTAACTTCGTCACCGACTTCTGGAATCGTTGGGAACTCTTCGAGAGAGATGCGTCCCTCACTCTTGTAACCGACATCCACAAACACAAACTCGTTGTTTACCTGGACAACAGTACCGGTCACGAGCTGACCGTCTTCGATTCCATCAAGAGATTTAAGATACTCCTCCTGCAGTAAATTCTGCATTTTGGTCTTTTTTTCATCCATTTCTTGTTCTTCAGCCACTTGATTTCTCCTGATCCTAAATTTACCTATTTGCTTCGCTTTTGAGCGCAAAAATAGCAGATAACACTTTCTCACAAACTTGACCTATAGTCAAGTGCGAGGTATCGATGTACAGGGCATCATCAGCAATTCTGAGTGCCCCAATTTTCTTGTTTCGGTCGATGGAATCACGTTCAATAATCTGTTTGAGTACTGACTCATAACTCTGAGCACCGGGATGCTGCTTGAACCTGCGTTCGGCACGGACCTCAGCGGTTGCATCAAAATAACACTTGAGTTCTGCATCAGGGAAAACGACAGTAGTAATGTCCCTTCCCTCGACAACAACATCAAGATCTTTTGCGATATGGCGTAACTGAGCATTGACATGTTCACGAAGAAGTGGATTTGCAGAAACTTGAGCCACCACAGCGTCTACCTCAGGGGTATGCAGTTTGTCTTCTACACTGACCCCTTCTATGCAAATCAAGCTATCCTCTACAGTTAACGGTGTTTTATTTGCAGTCCTCAAGACCCCTTCATTGTCAAAGGGATCTTTGCCTGCCTTCTGATGGGCATAGGTGTATGCCCTATAAAAGGAGCCTGAATTAAGATAGTAGAAATCGCATTTGTCAGCGATCATCTTTGCAATAGAGCTCTTTCCCACACCAGCGGGTCCATCGATGGCAACGACCATTATCGAGTTCTTCCTTTCTTTGGATTTTCAGTAGCACCACTGAGCATGGTTTGTATCTCAGTTGCAGTTACCTGACGGAATTGGCCCATGGGAAGATCATTCAATTCAAGGTTCCCAATCCTCACCCTTATTAACTGTTTTACATCATATCCAAAATAACTGAAAATTTTTCTGATCTCTCTGTTTTTCCCTTCAGTGAGTACAATTCTCACCCACCTCTTGGAAAGGATATCAAAGCGTTTTATCCGGTATGGTTGGGGGATATCAATGTATACTCCCTTCAGTGCGTCTTCGAGATCTACACGCCTGACTTCCGTGCTACAGTTGACCATATATTCCTTTTCAATCTCTTCTGAAGGGTGCATTATTTTTTGTGCAACTTCCCCATCATTGGTGAAAAGGACCAAGCCTGTAGACTCTTTGTCCAGCCTGCCAATATTGAAGAGCAGATTCTTGTCTGCAATCGTAATGAGATCCCGTGCATATAGCTTCTCATTAGGGTCGTAGTTGGTACAGACATACCCTTTGGGTTTATTGAGGGCATAGTAGTAGGTCCTGTCACTGGGCTCAATGAGCTCATCGTCGACCATGACTACATCATCAGCTTCGACCTTTGTTCCCAATTCGGTAACACGCTTGGTGTTGACCGTAACCCTACCGGCGGTGATGAGTGTTTCGCAAAACCGACGGGAACCACAACCACTTTTTGCCATATATACTTGCAAACGGATCGGATATTCTAATTTCATACTGTTTCTTTCTCCTGTTCATCGTCCCATTCGAACCGTTGCCGATCTATGTCGGAGAGCTTTGGCAATGCGCTGATGCTGCTCAAGTTAAATTCGAAGAGGAACTTCCTTGACGTCCCGTACAAGCAGGGGTGGCCAGGGACATCTTTCCGGCCAACCACTTTGATATATTCACGATCACGCAACAGCCGGACGATAGTATCGCTGGAAACCCCTCGGATATTATCAATCTCGCGACGGGTAACTGGCTGGCTGTATGCAACGATGGAAAGCGTCTCCAAGGCTGCCTTGGACAGGCGCCTATCAACCCGCTTGCCATAAAAAGCCTTGAGCCTGTCATGCATGTCGCCCGAAGGTACAAACTGGTAAGAACCTTGGCTTTCGACCAGATCCATGCCATGCATGAAAAGGTTATAGTGTTCCTTGAGTTCAGAGAGTGCATCCAGAACCTGCTCTTGGGTCAACGATCCCATCCTCATAAGTTTTTCCAAGGATACCGGCTCATTTTCTAAAAATAGAAAGGCTTCGGCAAGCCTCGCCTCCATGCTGAGTATAGGCCCACTCTCCCTTTGGATACGTGGCAGTTGCACACCCTTATTCTTCAAATCGAACAAACCTCCGCTCCATACTAATCCTCATCAAAGAGGATCTGTTCATCTTCGCTCTCCTCATCATACAGAATTATTCGACCATCGTCAGCAGTTGTAACCCTACTTTCGGCATCTTGTGAGGTATCTTCTTGGAAAAATACCGATTCTTCTTCCTCGCTGATGGGATAAAGGCCCTCGATGTCCAATTCGTCTTCATCGTAGGCATCTTCCAAAGACTCTTCTTCAACATCGGTGCGCTTTCGAATTAGTATCTGACCATAGGCTTCCGACTGCTCCAATCCAATCAGGTGGAATTTGCAGGCATCCAAGATCGCCATGAACGCACACACGATGTGTAACATCTGGTCGAGATGTATGATGACCTCTTCCAAGGTGATATACGCCTTAGTCTCAAAAAGCTCATGCATCAGGGCAATCTTCTCGTTTACCGTCACAGACTCATAGACATTGAAGACCTTGCTTGGGGTGATGCTGGTCATCATTTTGGTAAAGGAAGCGAGAAGATCCTGTAAGGTGACACCTACAAAGATCTCCTCATCGCCGAAAGGAAGTCTGAATTGTGAATCCTTACGCATGATGAACATCTCTGAACTTCCACCGGTATTGGTAAGCAGTTCGGTGTATTTGCGGAATTTTTGATATTCAAGCAACCGTTCTACAAGTTCCTGACGAGGATCCTCATACTCTTCGTCAAACTCCAGGTCGACTGGAAGCAGCATCCTGCTCTTGATGAAAAGAAGGTCTGCAGCCATCTTGTAAAATTGGGTTAGGTTGCCCAAATCAAGATCCTTTGCACTCTTCACGTATGCCAAGTACTGCTCAGTTATCTCAGAGATTGGGATGTCGTAGATGTTTACTTCTGATTTTTGGATAAGATATAACAGGACATCAAGAGGCCCCTCGAAAGATTCGAGGAGGAACTCTGTCCCGTCGGGTTCTTTTTGTGTGGTTTCTGATTCCTGCACTATCTGAGCCATGTACGCTTGAGTATATCCAACGATTGCATGTATGGCAAGAAAGCGGGCAGACCGCCCGCTTTCCTCCATATGTTCATCCTATTGCTCAATCCTTTTTCTTTGCTTCCGTTTCAAGAGCAACTTCCAATACAGGAACAGCTCCCTTTGGTGGGAACATCAGAACCCTGAGCCTCTTGTCCAAATCAATGGCAATATCAGTGTTCTGTTTTAGGAAGTCTATGGACTTGTCTCTTCCCTGTCCAATTTTCTCCCCATTATAGGAGTACCAAGAACCGCTCTTCTCGATAAGGTCATATTTTACTGATGCATCAAGGATGCTGGCAACATAGCTGATACCCTCTCCAAACATCAGGTCAACTTCCACCTTCTTGAACGGTGGAGCTACTTTGTTCTTTACAATCTTGATCCTGATGCGGTTACCGACAATATCATCTGCTCCCTTGCTCAGTGTCTCGATTTTGCGAACTTCAATTCTTACCGAAGCGTAGAACTTGAGTGCGTTTCCACCGGTAGTTGTCTCAGGATTGCCAAACATGACTCCGATTTTCATGCGGATCTGGTTGATGAATACGATAGTGGTGTTGCTCTTGGAAAGAAGGCCGGTAAGCTTACGAAGTGCCTGACTCATCAGACGGGCCTGCAGGCCCATGTGGCTGTCTCCCATATCACCATCAATCTCGGCCTGGGGTGTGAGGGCGGCAACAGAGTCAACGACAATCATATCCACAGCCCCACTACGGACCAAGGACTCACAGATCTCCAGTGCCTGCTCGCCACTGTCTGGCTGACTGATCCAGAGCTCGTCAATGTTGACACCAAGCTTTTTTGCATAGGTTGGGTCCAAAGCATGCTCAGCATCTATAAAGGCAGCAATTCCACCAGCCTTCTGGCTCTCTGCAAGGGCATGGAGGGCCAAGGTAGTCTTACCGCTGCTCTCAGGTCCGTAGATTTCAATGATACGGCCCTTTGGATAGCCTCCTACACCTAGCGCTTCATCAAGTAACAGAGAACCGGATGAAATCGATCCGATATCCAAGGAGTCCTTGTTATCGCCAAGCCTCATCAAAGAGCCTTTTCCAAATTGCTTGTCTATTTGAACTCTTGCCGCTTCCAAGGCCTCTTGCTTTTGTGAGGTATCCGAAGGAAAACTCTTTTCCTTATTTTTTGCCATACTGTGCTCCTACTCGAAACTATAATTATATCTTCTTATTCCATTAGGTTGTCACCTGTTACAGTCGCTTCAATTCAGGCATCAAGCAACATAGTGACTGGGCCGTCATTGGTGTAGGTGACATGCATATGCGCACCAAAGATCCCCTTTTCAACATGAAACCCTAAATCTCTAAAGGTTTCCAGTGCTTTGTTGTACATGAGAGAGGCCTCTTCAGGATCGGCCGCCTCATTATAGGAAGGCCTATTCCCCTTGTGCAGGTTAGCACACAAGGTAAACTGGCTTATCACCAAAAGCGAACCGTTGACTTCCTTCAGGCTCAGATTCATCTTTCCTTCGCCATCGGCAAAAATCCTCAACTTGGTAATCTTGGAACATAGCCATCTCAGTTGCTCTCCAGTGTCACCCTTCTCAACTCCCAAATAGACCAGTAACCCATGTGAAATACGGCCGACACACGCTCCATCAATGCTCACAGATGCATCTGTAACCCGTTGAATGACACTTTTCATCGCCCTTGTCCAAGATTTCCCGCTTGGATCATGTCTGTAACAAATTGGGAGCGGTCTTCAGAGGAAAAGAAAGCGTTGCCACAGACTACCACATCAGCGCCACAGGAGGCCACATCCTTGATGGTGCGCAAATTTATCCCACCATCAACATTGATGAGAAAGTCATATCCCTCATCACGACGGATCTGATCAAGTTCGGATATTTTCCGCAAGGTTGAGGGAATCAGCTGCTGACCGCCATAGCCTGGGTTGACGCTCATTACCAGAACAAGGTCAACAATATCCAATACCTGCTCAATCATGCTAACAGGGGTGGATGGGACAATGGAGACCCCTGCCTTGCAACCACAACTTCTGATAAGTTGCAATGTCCTATGCAAGTGGACCGTTGCTTCAGCGTGGACGGTGATATAGTCACACCCGCTCTGGGCATAGATTTCCACATGTTTTTCAGGGTTTACCACCATTAGGTGGGTATCGAACACCAAGGGCGAACAAGGTCGCAAATCCTTGATGAACTTGTGTCCAAAACTGATGTTTGGCACAAAAGACCCATCCATCACATCCAAATGGACCCATGAGGCTCCACTTGTATTTACTGTTTCCACTTCTTCTGCAACACGGGAAAAATCTGCAGAAAGCATGCTTGGTGCTATGAGTAAAGGTGCTCTGTTCATACTCTTTGTTATAGCAGGAAGCAGGCCTTTTTGCAATGTATAACTTCCTCAGCATTGCATCTAACCATAATCATATTCGTATCTTACAAGTATAGCGATTGCTAAGGGACGCAAATTATGGTATAGTATAGCTAATGAACTGAAACATAAATCCGAGCAGGCTGAGTCCCGGTCTGCCCGGTTTTCTTTTACGTCATAGATTTTACGTATATTTTGGAGGAAGGCATGGGTTTCCAGGAAATTGAGAACTTGCTGAAAGAAGAGCAGTGGACAAGATCCACCATTACCAATTACACAATTCAGAGTTTTGACGAGCTGGACAAAGAGATCAGCAAGTTGGATGATGAAGAGAAAACAGAAGCTAAGAATCTCTGTGATACCCATCTTACGGAAAAGGAACGCAACAGCATCATAGCGATGTATGTCAGTGGTTCTGTCCAACTTGAGCGTAGAGGCTCTGAAGACTACCTTCTCCTACTCAATCTAATTGAGCTGTTCGCAGAGAACAAAAAGTGGGGTATTGTTGATTTCCTTTGCCAGAAGATTCTACGCAAGACAGAGAACAAGCATGCCTTGCGGCTGCTTGCAAATAGTTATGCCCAAAACGGAAAGGAAGAAGAGAAATACTCCGTGTGGGAACGCTTGGTTAAGGTTGACTATGATGAAATTGAGATAGTCAAGCAGATCGCCGCCCATGCCCAGCAGAAAGGCAATGTGGACAAGGCTATCTCGATGTATCGAAAAGCGGTGCATCGTCTTCTCAAAAGAAAGGACACTTCCCCTATTCGTACCATCTTCAATACCTTGTTGGAACTTGATGTGGAGAATTTTGAGTACTTCATGAACCTTGCTGACCAGGTGGGCTCTTTGAGTCATAGTACTGCCATAGCTTTGTTGCGTGACCTAGAGTCTGCAAACAAGAGCAATGTGGATAATCAGATCGAAGCACAGAAAAAGACCCTCCAGTTTGACCGTGAAGATATCTATGCTAAGGAAAACCTCATCAAAAGCTATAAGGCCAAGTATAAGAATCACTCCCGTCTGAATAGTTGCCTTGAGTCAAGTGCCCTTACCAGCAATATGGTTCGGGACGTGTTGCATAGCATTGAAGATTTCGAGACAAACATTGCCTTTGACAAGGGAACCTTCGTATTTCAGAATAGCACAGGCAAGATGGGCAGGATACGCACAATTGATGAGAATGATGTGATCGTTGACTTTGCTGGACAAAAGGGCAAGGACGGTAACCGACTTTCTACAGCCATGGCCTTCAAAAGCTTGATGCCTCTTGCAAAGAGCCACATTTGGGTGCTTAAAAGCGCTCTCCCCAAGGAGAAGCTCAGTAAGAAGGTACTCGAGGATATTCCCTGGACCCTTACCACCTTGTTGACCAGCAATGGCGGAAAAAGCTCCCTCAAGGAGATGAAGTCAGAACTGGTTCCTTCAATTCTTGAAGCCAAGCAGTGGACTTCCTGGTCCAACCATGCCAAGAAAGAACTAATGAACAATCCAGTTTTTGACCTTTCGGCTCAAGACGTAGATACGTATATCCTTCGGTCAACTCCTGTAAGTTACGAGGAGAAGCAGCTTGCTGTCTTCCGAAGCGAAAAGCAATTCTACGACAAGATCAAGAGATTGAAAGAGTTCCTTACCTCCAAAGGTGATGTCGAAAGCGATTTCTTTTATGAGATGGTCAAGTATTTCAGCGACATGTTCCTCGAGGAAAACGGAGCCCTCAAGCCCATGGGTGAGGTCACTGACTACACCTTTAGTGCATTCCTATTGCTGGAGGATCTCGTACAGAAGCAGAATATGAATTTCATCAACCGTGTTGAAGGTCTTTCCTTTAAGGAACTCTTTGAACGAGCTGATGATATTGAAGCTCATTTTGATGCGATCAGGGATCCTGAATTGAAGAAAAGCTTCATCGATCATGTAGTTTCTGAGATTCCAGGCTGGAGCAAGGTACTTTCTTCGCTCTTCCCGTACTATCTCACCAGTTACATTCCTGAAATTTTCCGACATAACAAGAAGACCCCTGAATTCAACAAGGTCTACAAAGATGCCGTTGATAATTTTAAGGAAAAGGCCTCGACGCTTATCTATCTCATCAAGAACTCTGAGGAAAAGCAGTGGATTAAGGCAGGAGTCTCTTCTGAACAGCTTTTGTTCGCTGAGTTGCAGCTCCTTGACTACACCAATCGCTGTATTGATTCACGTAAGGATGTCCAGGAGAATAGGAAGAATACTAAGACTCTGATGACCATTCTTTTCAATGAGAAAAAGGCGCTGACATATATTGAGGAAGGAACCGAAGAGACAGCACAGAAGATATATAGCCTAGTAGCCAATGTCTTTGATCTCCCAGGGGGAAAGAAAATTGAGATTAAGCACGCTATAAGCGAAAAATATCCTGAATTCCGTTTCTTTGACGAGGTTAGCCCCATTGATAGGGAGACGCTTGTTCCAACAGGGCTTTTCTGTACCGCCGCTGCCCTTGAAGCAAAGAAAAAAGAGATGGAGCATATACAGCACGTTGAACTGATTGAAGTAGCTAAGGAAATTGGACAGGCCCGTGATATGGGTGACCTTCGTGAGAATAGCGAGTACAAGTATGGCAAGGAAAAGCAGTCCATGCTTAACAATACTCTTCGCCGTCTCAGTGAGGAGGTCGACAGGGCTACTGTCATCACCAAGGATAAGGTTGATCCTACCCGCATTGGCTTTGGCACCAAGGTTGTGTTGTTCGATAATCTCAATGGCGAAGGCATCACCTATACCATCATGGGACCTTGGGAATCCAATCCCAATGAGAATATCATCAACATGCTTGCTCCTTTTGGGAGGGCACTGCTAAACCATCAGGTAAATGAGCGGTTTGTGTTCAAACTCAACGAGCAGGCCTATGACTTCACGGTAAAGAGCATTGAGGTCATAGATCTCTAGGTTCTGAACAAAGAATAATCTATCTGGTACTAAAGATGCTCTGCTTCTACAAAAGAAGCGGGGCATTTTTCATGGTTTTTAGCTATGTATGGTATGGGTCCTGTGAGAAATTTCAGGTAATACTTCTCTTGTATGGTAAGATGATTTACCTTTATTGAAATGAATATAGGGTCTTTATTCTAGAAAAGTAAGGGGGCAGCCCATGAAAATGCCTAAGAAAATCACTACAGTGATGTTTGCCCCATGTGGTATCAATTGTATGGTTTGCTATAAACATTGTTCAAAGAAAACTCGACAACCTTGTGGTGGGGGTATTTCTTTACATGATAAAGAATGTACAGAATGTGGAAGAATGAGTAATCCTACTATTGATACTTACTGTACATGGTGATTAATTTCTCTTCGACCTGAGCAGCCGCAGGAATGGTATGTTTGCTATAGAATATGAGAACAATGTCAACACTACCCCTACTCCTCCAAGAATGGCCACCATGCCTAGGTTAAAAAGTGTTGATCCACTTTCATACCACTGCAAATCAAAGAGGCTATAGAGGACACACATGGCAAACAAGGGGATGTTTGCCACCACTACACGAAGAATTCCCTTGAAAAGGGCCTTGTCTTTATACAGGGGATAGAGATCGCGCACCATGTATGCAAGGAGTATACAGCAAAGGCTGAAGGAAACAATGGAAGCCAAGGGAAGGGCGATGATGCCAAGCCCAACTCTGATGAAAAGCCACATCAGAGCTATATCAAGTATGCTCATGAAAGCGGTCACTTGTGTCATGGTCTTATGCCTTTCAGCACTGTATCCAACCCTCTGCAAGAGATTGAACCATGCAGTTGCAGTCATGCCCAACAGATAGTATCTGAGAATGGAGGCTGTGAGATTTGCATCAGCGAGGGTATAGTTCCCAGTCTGTAGGACAGCAGAGACACTTTCTTTGCTGAGGGTAAATAGGATAATGGTACTGGGCAAGAGAAACGTAAGAAGATTGATCATCGATTCCCTGGATACTTTTTGCAGTTCATCAGGTTTACCCAAGCCATAGGCTCGGCTCATCAGCGGAAAGGATACTGCAACTATAGCATTGAAGAATATCCCATAGGGCGCCTGCCAGAATATCAGAGAGTTGCTGAAGGCAGTCACGCTGCCCTCAGGGAGGGAGGAGGCAAACCAAAAGGCTACCATTTGGGCAATGACCACAATGATTGAACTAAAAACCATCTGGACCCAGGATTTCATCAAAGGTTTGAAAGGGGTGCCTGTCGTATCGAAGGCAACCTTCAGGTGGTAGCCATATCGGCGCACCATAAGGTAAGAGTAAGTTCCTTGTAAAATACCCCCTGCCAGGGCGGAATAAGCCATGCTCATAGCCCCAAAGTATGGATGTAGAAACTGTACTCCAAAAATGACAGAGAAGGAAAACAGCAGGGGGGCTGCATGGGAGTGGAAGAAACTCTTATGGCAGTGCAACAGTCCATTGAACACAGAACCTACGCTTATGGTGAGAAGATATACCATAAAGAAAGGGAGCAACTTGGCTCCGAGGACAAGTTGCTCTGCATTAAAATCAGAGAAAAATGCCAAGAGAGGCGCACCATATACGTAGGATACTAACACCAAAGGCAGAAGGATAAGTGTCTGGTACGTACACAGCAAAGCAAAAAGCCGTTTTGTGGTTTTTGTATCTTCGCTTTCAATAAGTCGACTGAAATATGGGATGATAGAAGCGTTGATAGCTCCTTCAGCAAAAATCTTGCGAAAGTTGTTGGGAATGTTGAAGGTGAAGTTGATCACATCAGCGGTACCGCTGGCCCCAAATACAGAACCAATGATTCTAGCTCTGACAATACCAAGCACCCTACTGGTGAGGGTGCATAGCATCACTATGACACTGCTTTTTGCTGCAGCCTTATCTTGCGTAGAATCTTGCAAGGTAATCCCTTTTAAATGAGGAGAACCTGTCTTCGGCAATTGCCAGGCGGACCTTCTCCATCAGACGGTAGAAATACGTCAGGTTGTGTTCGGTTGCAAGCATGCCCCCAAGCATCTCACCTGTCTTTATCATATGGTGCATATAGGAGCGTGAATACTGCGTACAAGCAGTACAGGGACACCCCTCTTCTAGAGGAGCAGGGTCAAACTTGTGGATGGCCTTCTTAAGGACTATCACCCCATCATCGGTAAAGATGGCTCCATTGCGGGCCATACGGGTAGCGAGAACACAATCAAACATATCAATGCCATTCTCAACAGCTTCCAGGATATAGTCAGGGCTTCCGATGCCCATGACGTAGCGTGGCTTTTCCCTTGTCACCAGATCAGCAGTATAAGCAAGGAATTCGCTGTACTGTTCGGAACTTTCCCCTACAGAGAGTCCTCCGATGGCAATTCCAGGAAAATCCATGCTGTTGAAGAACTGAGCACTCTCTTTTCTGAGTTCCTTGTAGAAATTGCCTTGCACAATGCCAAAGAGATTACCCTTGAAGCCCTCTCCTAGGCCATCCTTGTGAGTTAAGGCACGCTGTGCCCAGCTGTGCGTTATGTGCATAGCCTCGGTAGCAGCTTTTAGGCTGATATCCGGAGGTGTGCATACATCGAGACACATGGCAATATCACTGCCGATGGTCCTTTGGATATCAACTACCTTCTCTGGGGTAAAAAGATGCTTCGAGCCGTCAATGTGGCTTTGGAAGTTAACCCCTTTCTGGCTGATCTTTCTTAATCCAGAAAGTGAAAAGACCTGAAAGCCACCACTGTCAGTGAGCAGGTTATGATTCCAATGGGAGAAATTGTGTAATCCACCAAACTGTTCAAGAACCTCCATACCTGGGCGTAGGTAAAGGTGATAGGTATTTCCCAGGATAAGCTTGTACCCAATCTTTGCCACATCCTGATGATACATGCCCTTGACGGTGCCATTCGTACCTACTGGCATAAATACAGGAGTCTCGACTGTACCATGACCAAGGTCTAGCAGACCAAGCCTTGCATTACTGTTTTTGTCCTTATGGGTTTCTCTGAAAATTTTCTGCATACTGCCTCAACGAAGAATTAGACGTTCTGATATTGCTATCGATACTATCACAATCATGGGGATTACCATACCCCAAACAGGTTCTATGACACCCTGTTTGGCCATAATAAGGGTCATCATCTGTACTACATAATAAATGACTGCAATGAACAGACTGGTGATGATGCTGAACAAGAGTACGTTTTTTTTATATCTGTAGTTTATCGTACAGGCAATGAAGATCAGGACAAGTGGAGTTAAGGCTCCAAGAATCCTTGTGGCAAAATCAGTTGCTGCTTCATGCCAGAGCTTTGGATTGAGCACATGGATCTTCTCCAAATAGTCCAAGGCTGCCGAAAATTCCATCGTTTTGACATCACTGGATATGTTTCTGAAATATCTGGGTTCCAAATCAAAGCGATCGATTACTATGGAGTTTTCCCGCCTTGAATCAACACGCTGTTCTTTTGGATCAATAGTGTGAATGACTGCATCAGATAGAATCCAGACCCTACCCTGTTCATCCCAAGAGGCAGAGGTGGCATCGATCCGACTTTGCAATTGACCCGTATCATCTTGAAGTACCAGCAATAGGGCCCTAATGGTTTTGTTCTCATCAGTGTAGTGGGAGGCATGAGCAACAAACTTTCCCTCTGGGTCACTGAGTGTGATGTTACGATTGTCAAAGGTACTGCGTAATCCAAATAGCTCATCTTGTATGACCTTTTTGCTTCTAGAAGAAGGGATTGCTACCAGTTCATTGAATCCGAATTGGAAAAGTGAGAAGCCGAGTCCCAATAGAAGAATGGGAATAATTATTTTCCTATAGCTAATGCCTGCATTATAGATGGAAATAAGCTCATTGTTCGCCTGCATCTGCGAAAGGTGATAGGTTGCAGAGAAAAGCATTGATGGTGCAAGAGCAAACATCAGGGCTTCGGGACCGTAAAGCAGAGTCAACGTAAAGATGGTAAAGGCTGGTACCTCACCATTTACATAGGAATCGAGATGAGTGAAGAGGTCGACACTGATCAGCATCAGTGTACATAGAATCAAGGTAAGGAATCCCACCTTTGCTACGGAACTGATGATGTGTCTTGTGAGCAGTCTCATAAGCGCCTCGTAAGGGACAATAGTAAAATTCCCATCGAGAATAGCAATACATTGGGGGCCCAAATGAGAAAGGCTGGGTTGAATGAGACAGAGAATATACGCATCTGGGCAAAAAAGAGCATGTACCAGTATACTACGGCAACGAGCATGGAGAGGCCGAATCCTATCAGTCGCCCATGTTTCACACGGAAGAAAGAAAGCGAAAACGTAAGGAAGACCAGCATGCAACAAGCAGCAGAAAGGGCATACTTCTTGTTCAGTTCAGCCCTATAGTACTGGTAGTAAAAATTAATTGGCGGATCATTTTTCATCTCAACTATCTTGTTTTGCAATTCTACTGCTTGGCTTGTCTTTCCTAAAGCTTGCAGGCGAATCAGTTCCTCTTCCAAGGAGAGTATTTTTGTTTTGTAGATTGTCAAGTCTTCCAACATTGTTATCTTATACTTGGCAATACGCTCGCTCAGTTCTGCTATGGAAAGTTGAGAAGGAAGAGCTGTAGCCAAGGAGGCTACCTGACCTGAAAAGTTTAGGTAGAATTGTGCTTGTTTTGCCTCTGAAAGGGTCCATGATGATATGTCATTCTCGTTTGAATTGAAAATGACTGGAGTCTCGAGGTCAAGACGGTAAATGAAGTTTTGAAGGTCTATGAGGGTGACCTTCCCTTTTGGTGAGCTGAGGACCTGGCTGTCACCCCTCTTTGCAAGATCAAAGAGAATGATATCATTGACAGTGGAGCCGGAGACTTCCTTGTTGACCATTATCCGATTGCCAATAGTATTGGTAGTATTGCTGGTAAGTTCCAATGTGGGAAGGTCCCTCATCAGATCAGTATAGAGTTCCTTGTACTGATACGTACTCCAAGGAAGGACCCTGTCAGCTGTGAAGAAAGTGGCAAAGGAGAATACTATAGAGAGCGTGATGATGGGAATGAAAATGCGCTTCATGGAGATGCCAGAGGAACGCATAGCAAGTATCTCATTGCTGCTTGATAAATCGCCTATGACCATGCTGGATGCGGTCAGGGAGCTAAAGGGAAAGGTATAGAGTAAGAATTGGGGAATTGAAAGAAGGATAAGCTGGAATACAGCAAAGAAATCGACGTTCTTCAGTAAAATTCTCTGAGCAATGAGAAGAATCTGGTTGATGAAGAAAATAAAGAAAAAAAACATGAACGCCACGATAAAAGAAAGCAAATACTCTCTTCCTACATGTCGGTACACCAACATATGGCGTTCATTTTTAGCCACTTTACACTCCTGTTGAACCGAAGCCCCCTTGACCCCGTTCAGTGGTATCAAGGCTTCCTTTACACACGAAGGATACTTGTGCATATCTGGCAATTACCAGTTGGGCAATACGATCGCCATGGTGGATGGTAAAATCCTGTTTGCCATGGTTGATAAGCAGGATTTGTATCTCTCCACGATAGTCAGCATCGATGGTACCTGGACTGTTGAGCACCGTTATGCCAAACTTTGCAGCAAGTCCTGAACGCGGTCGAACCTGAGCCTCATAGCCTAAGGGAAGGGCAATACTGAGGCCGGTTGGAATTTTGGCGTAGGAGCCACTGGCGATGATAATATCCTGTTCAAGACAGGCGCAGATATCTGCGCCTGAACTGAACTGGGTAGCATACGCCGGAGCCTTTGCTCCGGCTTGCAAGGTGATAGAAACAATTTCTTCCATGGTTATTTGGAAGAAAGAGCATCGACATAACTGAGGTTAAGTCTGTTCTGACGATCAATTTCCATCAACTTCACAGGAATTACCTGGCCAACAGTCAAGACATCCTCAACATGCTGTACCCTCTCCTTGGAGAGCTTGGAAATATGGCAAAGGCCTTCCTTTCCAGGAAGAATTTCGATAAATGCACCAAAGTCCATTATGCGTTTTACCGTACCTTCGTAGATTCTGCCAACTTCTGGTTCCTCAATGATCGATTTGACCAATTCCTTAGCAAGGTTAGCCGCAGCACTTGTCCGTCCGTAAATGGTGATAGTTCCGTCATCAGCAATATTTACTTCAGCACCACTCTGGGCAGCGATTGCCTTGATGGTCTTGCCTCCGGTACCGATGACCGCACCAATTTTTTCTTCGTCAACTTTCATGGTCAGAATCTTAGGAGCAAGCTCACTAATATCTTCCCTAGGTGCTTTTAGTGCCTCATCCATGATGCCGAGGATATGCATTCTGCCATCCTTAGCTTGGGCAAGGGCCTTGGTCATGATCTCTGGCGTGACTCCGGCAATCTTGATGTCCATCTGGAAAGCGGTAATGCCGTCCTTAGTACCTGTTACCTTGAAGTCCATGTCGCCAAGATGGTCTTCCTCACCAAGGATATCGGAAAGGACAACGTACTTGGAGTAGTCAGCACCTTCGGTGATGAGACCCATAGCGATACCTGCAACAGGTTTCTTAATGGGAACACCAGCGTCCATCAGGGAGAGACAACCACCACATACGGAAGCCATTGAGGAGGAACCGTTGGATTCCATAATCTCACTGACTACACGAATGGTATACGGGAACTGTTCTTTGGGTGGGATGACTGCTTGTAAGGCACGTTGTGCGAGGTGACCGTGTCCAATCTCTCTTCTGCCGGTTCCAAGGCGACCTGTCTCACCTACACTGTAGGGAGGGAAGTTGTAATGAAGCATGAAGTTACTAAAGTACTTGTCACCATCAATGGTATCGAACATCTGTTCATCACTGGAAGTGCCCAAGGTAGTGGTGGCAAGACTCTGGGTCTCTCCACGGGTAAAGAGTGCTGAACCATGGGTTCTGGCAAGCAGTCCAACTTCACAACTGATGGGTCTGATCTTGTCAACAGCGCGACCATCTGTCCTCAGACCATGGTTGAGGATTGAATCACGGAGGATTTCATACTCAAGCTCTTCAAACAGAGTTGCAAGCTGGCCTTCCCTCTTGGGATCCTCTTCCAATTCTGAGGAGAACTTTTCCTTGACTTCGTTCTGGGCTACTGCAAGAGCAGCATAGCGTTCCATCTTTCCTTTTACGAAAGAGGCAACCTTGATCAGGGGTTCAGCAAATTCCCTTACAGGAACGAGCCATGAAAGGTCTACTTTGCTTACGATGACAGGAAGTTTTTCCTTGCCTGCAAGTTTCTGTAGCTCCAGCTGAGCATCACAGATGTCTACGATAACTGGTTGTGCTGTTGCAATGGCAGCAAGCATGAGCTCTTCGCTGACCTCTTTGCCTCCGCCTTCAACCATGGTGATACCACCGCGGGTTCCAGCTACAACAATATCCAGAGTTGATTTTGCAATTTGAGAAAAGGTTGGGTTCACGACATACACGCCATCGACCATGGCTACCCTTACAGCGGCGATAGGACCATTGAAAGGGATATCACTGATGGTAACGGCAGCAGATGCTGCGTTCATTGCAATGATGTCTGGAGTGGTGTTCATATCGGAGGAAACAACAGTCGGTACAATCTGAATTTCACGACCAAAGGCCTTGTCAAACAGAGGTCGCATGGGGCGGTCGATCAGGCGGCTGACTAGAATTTCTTTATCCTTGGGTCTGGATTCCCTTTTTAGGAACCCGCCGGGGATTTTTCCTGCAGCATAGTATTTTTCATTATATTCAACACTGAGGGGTACATAATCAAGGGGCTCGGAGGGCTGACGACCACTACAGACGGTTGCAATGACAGCACTTCCTTCGTAGTGTGCGTATACAGTACCATTCGTCTGTTTTGCAATCTTACCGGTTTCAAAAACCAGTTCCCCCTTACCAATCTTTACGGAAACTTTTTTTACTTCTTGCATTCTTAAATTCCTTCTTTGTTCTTTTTTCCTACTTCGAAAAATGAAAATAGCTCCTACAACCTTTTTGGTTGCCGGAGCTATCTTCCTATTTTTTAGAGAATAACACCAACACTACTTTCTTATCCCAAGTTCAGCGATAAGGGTACGATATGCATTGATATCATTGTTTCTCAAGTATTTGAGCAGTCTTCTGCGTTTTCCAACCATCTGCAAGAGTCCACGGGTACCAGCATGGTCCTTAGGGTTTTTCTTGAAGTGAGGCTGAAGCTCATTGATGCGAGCGGTTAGCAAGGCAATCTGTGCCTGAGTCGAACCGGTGTTTGCAGCATCGCCACCAAACTTGGTGATGATTTCTTGTTTTTCTTCTTTCGAGATCATAAAACACTCCTCTTAGCAATGCTAAGACATTTTGCACGTACAGCAGTGGTATTCCACATCCCCTCTTCTGGCTTGATCAGCAAGGTAAATTCTTCAAACAGAGCAAGAACTTTCCATCTCTGACCATCAGAGAGAAGCATGGTAGCCTCATACGCACCTGCCATAGGCAGAAGCTGCATGAATGAAGCGGTACGATACAGCAGGCCGTCTTTAGTGAATTTGGAAGGGTAAGCAACCAGATCCAGGGCATACGGTCTGCCGAGCATACTTTGGACTTCTTCCAAAGCGCCCTCTAGAAGTTTTTCTCGCACCAGTGTGCTACTTGCTATCTCCCCTTCTGCCGTACGGACAAATGGGGGGACTTCCACAAAAGCGCAAGGTGCTAATCGGGACAGATGTTCCTGCAGCTGAACAGGTCCGGCGCTTGAAACCGGGGCACCGCAGCGGAAATCTTCTCCGACAACCATCGCCTTCACCTGACAAAAAGAGCAGATGAATGCTAGGAACTCCTTAGCTGTGAGTTTACTGAATTCAGCAGAAAAGTCAATGACAACCAAATGATCGATCCCAAGTTTTGTCAAAATCTCTTCACTTTGCACATCAGTTGTTAGTCTGTTGTGCGTTGTTTGACTTTTCATAAACATCTTGGGATTTTTGTTGAACGTTATGGCCATGGTTTGCCAACCATGTTCTCTAGCCAGTTCGACATTACGGTTGAGAATTTTCAGATGACCCACATGCAGTCCGTCAAACACCCCAACTGAGACACACATATCAGTTTGCCAGAGTACCGGGTGCTCACAAAGTTGCATGAAATCATACTTCTTCATCTAAGACCTCACTTGTTCACGATTAATTTGTGCAATGATGCGTTTTTCGACAAGATCAAGAACACAACAAAGTATACCAGAATGTGAGTATACAGCGCCATACCGGCCATTAACGGCTTCTCTGATAGTCGTATAGGTCTCAGGATACTGTCCATTCCCAAGAGAAAAAAGCTGAGCATCCTCAATTTCCAACAAAGCCATATTCTCGATGCTTTTTATAAGAGTGTCGGTTCTGCCTACTGAAGCCACTAGGGCATCAGTATCGGCCGAAGCTACTGCATCCTCTAGAAGGAAGGGACCTATTTGTGTACGAACCAAATCAACCAGATATCCACGGGAATTACAGGCGAGTGCAAGATCCCTTGCCAAGGAGCGTATATAAGTGCCCTTGGAGACATGAATATCGGCTATGAGCACATTGTCCGTAAAAGAGACAACCTCAAAGGAATACACGCTGACAGGACGTTTTTCCATGACGACAACTTTACCTTCCCTTGCCAATTTTGAGGCACGTTTGCCTCCAATATGCAGGGCACTGTACTGGGGTGGGCTCTGCTGAATATCACCAATGAATTGGGGAATGGCCTCTCTGATCTGTTCTAACGTTGGTACAGCAGCAGTTGCTATGACTTCTCCCTCTGGATCGAGGGTATCAGTTTCTTTGCCAAATAAGATGGTAGCACGGTAGCGCTTATCCATGGTTGAGAATACCTGGTTCAGCTTTGTCATGCTTCCAGTCAAAACAATCATGAGGCCATGTGCAAACTTATCAAGCGTACCGGCGTGTCCCACTTTAGGATCGACAGTACGCTTGATAGTACCAAGTGAGGTAAAACTAGTGACCCCACTTGGTTTGTGAACTAGAAGTATGCTTGCTCTATTTCCCATCATTGACCAGCGAATCAATCAGTGCATTAATCTTCTGGCCATCTCGGAGAGAAGTATCTGCCTTGAACTTGAGCACTGGAGTATTACGGGTCTTAAGGAAAGACCCTACACGTTTCTGGATAAAGCCACTGGCACTTTGCAACCCTTCAACACTCTTGTGAAGGATTTCATCGTCCAATACAGAGGAAATAAATACCATCGCAAAGGAGTTGTCGACCGAAAGCTCAACACGACTTACAGAGCAAAGGGTGCTTACATTCGGGTTCTTAACCTCCCCTTTGACTATCAGCATGCTGATAGCCTCGGAAAGTTTTGCTTCTATACGTTTTTGGCTATATTCACTCATTTCTTAACTTTTTGCTCCAATTTGCGTGCGACTTCTTCCGTCTCTATAATTTCCAGGATGTCTCCAGCCTGGAGATCATGGAAACCATCCAATCCAATACCACATTCGAAGCCTTCTACAACTTCCTTGGCATCATCCTTGAAACGTTTAAGACTAGAAATCTTGACCATCTTGGGATTGAGCTGGACGGAGTCACGAATGACCTTGACCAGGCTGTTACGCTTGACCTTGCCGCTGGTGACCATGGCACCTGCAATGGTACCAATCTTGGGCACCTTGAAGATTTCACGAACCTCAACGGTTCCAATCTCAACTTCACGAATCTCTGGTGTAAGCATGCCTTCCATGGCATCACGTACATCATCGACTGCATCATAAATGATGTTATACTTACGGATCTCAATCTTCTCTTGATCTGCTAGGGCCTGCGCACGAGGAGTAGGCCTGACATTGAATCCGATGACCAAGGCATTGGATGCACTGGCAAGGGTAATGTCACTCTCAATGATTGCACCAGCCGAAGCTCGGATGACATTGAGGTGGATCTCATCGTTCGAAAGTGCATCAAGGGTTCCTTGCAATGCTTCAACTGAGCCTTGCACGTCACCTTTAATAATGACGTTGTATTCCTGGATGGACCCTTCCTTAATTCTTGAGTAGAGGTTGTCCAACGTAATCTTCTTGACGTTGCGGCTATCGCCTACCCTTTCAAGTTCCTGTCTCTTGTTGCCAACAAGACGGGCTTGCTTTTCATCTGCAGTAACCTGGAAGGGATCACCAGCTCCTGGGATATCGGAAAGTCCGATAATTTCGACTGGAGTTGCAGGTCCTGCCTCTTCAATCTTTTTCCCCTTATCATCAAACATGGCCCTTACTCTACCTGGGTAGATACCTGCCACATAGTGATCGCCCTGACGTAATGTACCGCGTTCGATAAGCACACTCGCGACAATACCACGTCCCTGGTCAATACGGCTTTCAATAATTTTTCCTTCTGCACGGCAATTGGCGTTTACCCTTAGCTCAAGCATTTCAGCTTGTAGCAATACGGTATCCAGCAATTCTTCAATTCCCGTCTTTTTCAAAGCGGAAATCTGGCAGTAAAGTGTTGTTCCACCCCACGCTTCGGGCATCAGGCCAAGATCACTGAGCTGTTGCATTACCCTATCAGGATTTGCTTCAGGAAGGTCACACTTGTTTATTGCAACAATAATGGGAACATTTGCAGCTCGTGCATGGTCAATGGCCTCACGGGTCTGCGGCATAACACCATCATTGGCAGCAACGACGAGGATGACAATATCAGTAACCTGTGCTCCGCGGGCACGCATCATGGAGAATGCTGAGTGTCCAGGAGTATCAAGGAATACCACTTCGCCCTTACCATCAAGAGCAACCTTGTACGCTCCGATATGCTGGGTTATTCCCCCAAACTCACCTTCAGCTACCTTAGTGGAGCGAATGGCATCGAGCAATTTGGTCTTACCATGGTCAACGTGTCCCATTACTGTAACGATAGGTGCACGATCGACCATATCCTTGTCAGTTTCAGGTTCACGAGTGATAAGTGTCTCATCATACAGGGATACTAAGTGTACTTCACAGTTGTAGTCACTACACACAATCTCTGCTGTCTCAAAATCTATCTGCTGGTTAATAGTTACCATCATGCCCATCTTGAACAATTTGGCAATAATTTCACCGGCCTTCAAATTCATTTTCTTTGCAAGGTCAGAAACAGAGATGACTTCCATCATATCAATTTGCTTGGGGACAGAAGCGAGCTTTGCTGCTGCTTGTTCCTTTCTTCTCTGGATCTGGAACTCTTTCTCTTCTTCAGCATTTCTCTTCTTGTAGGAAGCGGAATTCCTCTTCTTGAAAGATTTCTTTGGAGTTCTCTGGTTCAGCTCTAATTCTTGGCCACCACTTCCGGAACCACCAGGTCTTGGACCACTGCCCCCCTGACGGTTGAAAGGAGGACGACCGGGGCCGCCACCTTGTGGTCTGAAACCACCGGGAGCACCACCAGGACGGGGCTGGTAGCCACCTGTACGAGGCTGATAGCCAGTAGCACCAGCTGGACGGGGGTTGTTACCCTGATAGCCAGTACCGGCAGGTCTGGGATTATTGCCTTGATATCCAGTTCCAGCTGGACGAGGGTTGTTCCCCTGATAGCCGGTTCCGGCGGGACGGGGGTTATTCCCTTGATAGCCAGTTCCTGCAGGACGAGGATTATTCCCCTGATATCCACCGGTTCTTGGTGCACCACCACCCTGACCCTGATATCCACTACCGGAACGGTTGCCCTGATAGGGAGGACGGCTACCTGGAGCTGGTCGTCCCCCTACAGTCCCTGCGATACGGGGACCATTGGAAGGAGGGGCCGGTGTCGGAGCAACCCCATTAGGGTTTTTGCTCTGCCATTCGGCATGATCTTTCACGGTCTGACCTTGGTTAGGTACCGGAGGAAGGTTTGTAGGCCTTATTACAACGGGACCGGTATGCAGTGGGGAAGTGATAATCTTATCCCCAGTAGAACGTACAGTTTTTCTTAACGTACCAGTACGTTTCTGTCCAGCCGATTTTTGTTCAGTGGTGGAAGTTGAAGAATCAGTGCTTGAACTTGACGCAACGGGCCTAGCTTGTGGTTTAACAACCACAACCTTCTTCTTCACCACAACTACCCTTCTCTTTTCAGGAGACTTAGGTTTGGTTTCGGGTTCCTTAGGAGAAGTGTTCTTCTCTTCCTTGGCTTCCGATGGATGTACTACATGTTTGATCAGCGTTGCTTTTGGCTTATTGTTCTCTTCCGTCATTCTTCCCTCTTGGATAATATTACTCTACCTCAAATGCAAGACCTGTACCACAGTTTGGGCACACAGTCATATCGATGGTGATTGCCGAACCGCAACTTGGACATACATATTCGGTATCTTCATCTTCTTCGTCTTCAACGATATCGACATACTCGTTGATTGTATCCTTAATTGCAATGACCTCTTCCCCACTTAGATCAGAAAAAGAAGTGATCTCTTCCTCTGTGAGGTTGATGAATTCCTCAACGCTGTAGACATCATGGAACTGTAACTTCTGCAACAGCTGTGAATCCATAGGGAGGTCGGAAAGCGCAATCTCATCTTCATCCACTAGGCTCTCTTCAAGAACGGGGGAAGCCTCTTCCAAATTAGCGACAGCCGGGAACTGTTCTTCAAACCCTGCAATCTCACCAAATTCATCAGGCTGGCCAAAGAAACTTTCTGCTCGAGAACGAGCTTCGGTAGCAATGTCCAACTCATTGAACTGAGCCTGGGTCTTAACATCAATGATCCAGTCCACAAGCTTGTTTGCAAGTCTGACGTTCAGGCCTTGCTTTCCAATTGCCAGGGAGAGCTGACTTTCGTCAACTATCGCCACTGCATGGAAAATGTTCTTGTCCAAAACCACTACGTCTTTGACCTGAGCTGGGGACAAGGCGTTGCGGATATAGTTAAGCGGGTTGGTGTCATAGCGAAGAATATCAATCTTCTCCCCTTCTATCTCACCCATGATAGTCTGAATTCTATTTCCCTTCAACCCGACACATGCCCCAACAGGGTCAATTTCATCATTACGAGATGCAACAGCGACCTTGGTGCGATAGCCGGCTTCACGGACAATTTTAATGATATCAATTTGATTCTGAGCAATTTCAGGGATTTCAACTTCAAAGAGGTGTCTGATCAATTCAGTGCTTGTCCTTGAAAGTACAACACGAACACCACGTTCAGCCTTCTCGACATTCTCTACATAGCACTTGATCTTGTCGTTGCTGCCATAGCTTTCACGGCTGGACTGGTTGCGTCTGGGCAGGATACCTTCTGTTGTTCCAATATCAACATAAATATCGCCATTTGGGACCTGACGGCGGAAATATCCGATAATCAGCTGACCTTCCTTTGCCTTGAACTCACTATATAGGGTATCTTTCTGGATATCCCTAAAACTCTGATGGGCCCGCTGCTTTGCACTCTGTACGCTGATGCGATCAAAATCTTTCAGGTCGACTGGAATGAGCAACTCATCGCCAATTTCACAATCCTCATGGATTTCTTTGGCATCGCTCAAAGAAATTTCGGTAACTTCATTGTACCAGTCATCATCATCAACAATCTTACGTCTTGCACTAAGCTCAACGGAAGAGAAGTCATCATTGAATTCAATGACGGCATTCTCTTCTGTGCCAAACTTGCGTTTATAGGCAGCACGAAGAATCTCTTCGATAGTGTTAAGTACCAAATCTTCTGAAATATTCTTTTCCGCCACCATGCTTCGGATAGCGTCACCTAAATCAGTTGCCATGTGAATCGTCCTCCCATCTATAGTCGAGCTTTGCCTTTTGGATTCTTGCAAAGGGAACGACCATTGTCTCTATCATCTCTTGTGAATTGCCGATATAGGCAGTACTAAGGGTAACTGAACTATCATCGCTCGTTGTGATCAGGCCACTGACCCAATCACTATGTTCTGTATCATAGACCCGTACACGTTTTCCCTCTAGCAGAGTGAACTCATATACATCCTTGATGGTCCTCTGCAAACCAGGGGTGGATACCTCAAGTTCGAGATCACGCTCACCTAGCTGCAATTCCATGCGCGGATAGACGAGCTTATAGACTTTCGAACAATCAGATACATCCACTTCACGGCCTTTGGTCATGATTGTGATATGTACCCCGACACTGAAGCCACGATCAATCCTGCTGATATCAACGAGGGTAATCCCTAGGGCTTCCAAAAGCGGAGAATACTCCGCAAATAAACTTGTATTTTGTATTCCTGTTCCTAACATACCTTTCCAATTGTCATAAAAAAGGGATTCGCCTTCGAGCGATCCCCCAATAATCAGACATATCCTACTTGTATAGTAAGCAGATACCCCTACTTTGTCAATCAGAAGGGCACTCTTACTGGCAAAAGAAGAGCTAATGTTTGTTTACCTAAGATATTTACTGGATATTTATTCAAACCATAGCAATAACTAGAGATAGTGCATCAATGTCATACGCTTCAGAAAGTAGGTCTCTTGCGGTTGTAAGGGTAGAACCAGAAGTGCAGATATCATCCAACAAGACAAAGGTATACCCATTTTCCTTATGTGTAATTGCTTTGCTATCTGTGGGAAGTAAAGATAGTGTGTGTCTTTCTTTTCTTTCAGACAGGGAGAGAAATTTGCTTTGTCCTTCCCCTTTCTGAACAAATAACCTAAGAGAAGGATATCCTGTACTTCTGGTAAGAACTCTACAAATGAGCAGCATCTGGTCAAATCCACGGTCAGAGAAACCCTTTCGGCTTGCAGGTATTGGAATTAACAGGGGCTTGGTAATGTTTGCAAGCATTGGTAGATATAAAGGAGCGAAGATTCTTGAAAGAAGCCTTTCTTCGCCAGCCTTGTACTGGTTGAGTAAAATGGAGACAATGCCTGTATAGGGCCCATAGGCTTGGAATCCCTTCAGACAAAAGGAACAGGGGTACGCCGTATCCTGTAGAGGCCGATTACAGGTGGGACATCTGTCTGGATACTTTGATGCAAAAGCCTGCGTGTTCAGTTCCTCAGAGCATATAGGACAGAGCAAAGTATCGCTGAAGCGTCCGCAATAGATACACAACATACCTTTACAGAAGCGGTTTTACTCAATCTGCTTCAAGCAGAGCCTTGAGTTGCTCCAAAAGGACCAAGGCAGCAAGAGGAGAAGAACTCTCAACTGAGAAGTCCCGTATCTTGTCCAGAACGGCTTCCTCTTCAGCTGTTAGGGAGGGAAGATCCGTATCTCCTTCCTGCTCATTGTCAGCGAACAGTTCAAGTTGGGGACTCGCTATTCCATACTCGGCAAAGTGCCTTTTCTGGAAATAACGAGCTTTGCGCAAGGATGATGCGGGAATTCCTGCCATCTTGGCAACATTGAGCCCATAAGAACTGTTGGCAATTCCCTTGATGACCTTGCGTACAAAAATTATCTTCCCCCCTTGATCAAGGACCTGTAGGGTAAGCAACTGAAGACTTGAGTTATCTAGGTGAGCTAACTCGTGGTAATGGGTGGCAAACAGGGTTTTGGAATTCATCTCCAAAAGGCTCTGCATCATCGCATAGGCGATGGACATTCCATCCTGAGTACTGGTTCCTCTACCCAGTTCATCCACGATGACCAGGGAGTGTTTTGTAGCGCTTCTCAAAATATGGGCAGCCTCTTGCATTTCAACCAGAAAGGTCGATTCCCCACGGGCGAGATTATCACTAGCTCCTACCCTGCAAAACAGACGATCCACAACTGAGAGCTCTACGTTTCTTGCCGGGACAAAGCTACCTATCTGGCTTAGGAGAACTATCAGTGCATTTTGGCGCAGGTAGGTAGATTTTCCCGCCATATTTGGTCCGGTAATAAGGCAGAAACGCTGTCCGTTCTCTTCAATGGTAAGGTCATTAGGGACAAAGTTGCCTATACCCAATTGTTGTTCCACAACAGGATGACGGCCCCCTTCAATCTTTAGGCAATTGGTAGGAATGAAACTTGGGGCCGTGTAGTCATGCTTGTTTGCTGTCGTGGAAAAACCCTGTAGGCAATCTACCCTACTGAGAAGTGATGCAATGGCCAAAAGGGGGCCTTTCATAGCGCGGGTCCTCTCCAAGAGAGTCTCATACACTACTCTTTCCCGTTTTTCAGCCTCTGAAGAGCTTTGGAGAATTTTCTGTTCGCACTCAATGAGTTCATCACTCGTATATCGCTCTGCGTTGACAAGAGTCTGTTTCCTATAGAAAGAAGATGGAACCTTATCAACTTGACCTTTTGAGACTTCCAAGTAGTGACCTAGAATCTTGTTGGAGGAGAGCTTCAGCGTGGTAATGCCAGTCTCTTCGCGAATCTTGGCAAGATAGGTAGCAAGCAGTTGCTTGCCTCCCCCCTTGATAGAGCGTAGGGAGTCAAGTTGTGCATCAAAACCATCAAGGATAACCTTGCCTTCCAGAAAAGGCCCCTGATGCTCTGTATTGATAGATGCATCGAGTTCTTTTATCAAATCTACCAGGGTCAAAAGATCCGTTTCTGAAATGCTTGTATCCAGAAGCTGTTGGTACTGTTCGTTGAACAGAGCGAAAAAGGCATGAACTGTTTGGGATATTCCCACCAGGTCACTACTTATCGAACGACCCATGGCAATTCGCGAGGTAAGCCGCTCCATATCAAGGGCACCCTTGAGGATCGAGCGTACACGTTCAAGTTCTTTTCTGTCATTGACAAAGAATGTGACCCACCCCTGTCTATCTAGAATTTTCTCGACATCAACCAAGGGAAACGTAATCCACTTTTTCAAAAGGCGGGAGCCTGCACTGGTAAGGGTTGAGTTGATTGCAGAGTAAAGGCTAAATTTGGAAGATCCGTCGCTATTATTGACAAGGAGCTCTAGCCCTTTGCGGCTTGCTTCATCGATACGAAGATACGTATCCTCGCTTTCGACAGTAAAATGGGTGATATGGGCCAGGGCGGTCTTTGCAGAATCCTCTAGATAGCGTAGAAGAGCTCCTCCACTCGCAATTTCCAAAGAATTACTCTCCAAGGAAAAGGCCTTCAAGGAAGAAGTACCCACTTGAGAGCACATCTTGTCAAAGCCATCCTTGATCTTGAAATACCATGGAGGAAGTTTTGTGACCATCGCCTGGTGACCATCGATGACTAGCTTGAAGTCAGGGTTTGAGAAATAATCATCCTCATCGACGAGCACTTCTCGAGGACCAACCTGTTCCAGAACAGAGAGCAGGGAGGTGAACTGTTTCTCGACAGGTATGGTCCTGAGTACAAACTCCCCACTGGTGATGTCTGCATAGCTAATGGCAATCATGCGTTTTTGCAAGGATACGCACAAAACATAACTGTTGCTGGTAGCATCAAGAAAGTCATCCTCAAGGACAGTAGCGGGAGAGACAATCTGAACAACTTCTCTTGTGGCTATCTCCTTGGCATTTTGAGGAAGATCGATCTGTTCGCAGATGGCAATCTTTTTCCCGGCATCCAGAAGGCGCTTGATGTAAATCTTTGAAGCATGGTGAGGAATGCCACACATCAATTGGTTCCCACGCTTGGTCAACGTCAGGTTGAGCAGACGTGAGACCTCAACAGCATCAGACTCGAACATTTCATAAAAATCCCCAAGCCGAAAAAAGAGGACTTTATCTTGATGCTGTTCCTTTATCTTGTTGTATTGCGCCATCATAGGGGTGACGCGTTTTTCATTTGCCATAGTTATTAATAGAATGAGGTAGTGATGGCCAATACAAGACTCAGCCCGCTATCAGGATTCGAACTGCTCTTGAAAAGGGTGTTGTCCTGGCTCCAGGCAAAGGTGTTGTCAATGTACGTGGCATTCTTAACCAGATAGAGCCCAAGAGGGAATCCTGGAATCTTCAGCTTAATACCTGCTCCCATGGAGTAGTACCAACCCAATGAGTTGAAACCTGAGAAATCTCCTAAAGAGGAAATGACTCCAGTCCCACTGGCATAGATTTCAGCTGAGAGTATGTTGTGTGCCAAGGGCCAGCTTATGGAGAGTTGATTATCAAACAGAAGAGACTGGTCATAGACTACACTGAAGCCTCGTCCGATATTCATGCCGTCGATATAAAGCATCTCATAGCGTGTGGCTCCTTCTTTGGCAGCCCTCCATTCCCAAGTACCACTGTCATCAGCATAGTACTGGGGAAGCATGATGTTCAAAGTGGATGTAGCACCTAGAACCACATTGGCTTTTTTCTCATCAAGTGTAAAGGTGAAGAGAGTCACATACCCACTAGCACTGCTGGAGGATCGGATATAGTTGGAAAGTCCTCCGAGGACTCCTCCTGCATAGGCAAAACTCTGTGAGAAGAGATACCCCTTGGACGTATTTTCGATGCGGTCCCGTCCATCCCAGGTAAGGCCTAGGGATATACGGTTGGAGAACTGCCAACGGTCAGCATATAGCTTGATGAGCTTTTCAAATGGATCATAGATATTGCGGTCATACGTTGCATGGTTCAAACCGATGGAGACTCCACCCGATAGGATGAGGGACCCTGGGCGGAACATGAAGGTATATCCCGAATTGTACCCAATGGCAAATCTCTGGTAATCATAGGTCATCAGATTCTTGCTTGCAGGAAGTGCCTTATCGGAAGCAATATAGCTTGCATAGCTGCTATACCCCAAAGGATACGCTGATTCTGTGGTTTCGAGTCCGTAATAGTCACTTCCTATTCCTCTCTGTAGGGTGGAATCCTTGATGCTTCGTTCAAAGGAAAGGCTGAGTCCGTTGGACCAACGCCTATCGCCAACCCATCCGTCGTTAAAGGCTACAGAGATCTTCTGGGTGTCAGGGCTCAAGGTGGTGGAGATGGACAGATCTCGTCCTGTTCCCGCAAGGTTCTTGTCAGACCACTGCAAGAAGCCACTGACAGGGAATCCCTCGACATTACCCCCGAAGGTAGCGCCGAACTGGATATCCATCTGATTGCCTTCAACTACTGTGAATACTGGTATGACCATCCCCTCTTTGCTGCCGTTGATGATGTCAAATTGCACATCTGTAACTATAAGGGTGTTGTAGATGTTCTGGGCACTCTTTATCAGCTGTTCCTTGCTGAAGATATCACCTTTGGAAAAAGTCAGTTCCCTAAGGAACACATAGTCTTTAGTCTTTGTCGTACCTTCGAGACGAATATCCTCAATGATGGCCTGTTGGTTTTCCTTAACCTTTAGGACGAAGGAGATACTCAGATTCTCTTCATCACGGACCTCTTCTGTGGACATGAGGTTGAAAATATACCCGTTGTTCCAGTAGAGATCAGCGACATTGGCTATCTGGGTTTGCACTCGGCTTTGGTCGAGTACTTCACCCTTCTTCATGAAAATGAGCTTTTGGAATTCCTCGTCGGTAAAGACTGTGTTCCCTTCAATAGTTATGCCACCAAAAGACCATTGCCTGCCCTCATCAATGCTGTATGTTATGCGAAGACGTGAAAACTTGTCCCCATCCTCACTGATATCTTCAGTACGGACTTCCTTGATTTGAGCTTCAATATATCCGTTGCTGCCATAATAGGCGAGCAGTTTCTCTTTGTCTGTCTCGATAGTCAGAGGATTGTAATAACCGGAATTGAAATAGGTAATGGCCTTGCTTTCCAGCTGTTTCTTTAACAGGTCAGAGGAGAATGCCTCATTCCCCTCGAACACGACTTCACCGATTCTCTGTTGTGCATTTTCAGTGATGGTATAGGTAATAGTTGCCTTGTTGCTGGTTTCATCAATGCTGTAATCACTTTCGACAGTTGCCTCTGCATACCCCTTTTTCTGATAGAGGGCTACAATAGCCTCTTTAGAAAGAACAATCGCCTGTTCCTGAAGAAAGGTACCTGTCTTTGCAGTGATTGCATCGGTTATATCCTTGTTCTTGACGTTTTCATTACCAATCAGGACTACTCTATCTACATAAGGAAGTTCATAGAAACTCATCTCAATGACAAGGGAATTGTCATCAGCTTCCCCTCTCTGGGCTTCTGCAAGAAAATAGAGGAAACTGTCCATGGCATACAGTTTGCCTTGTAACTCGTTGAACACTTCATCAGTGTACGTTTTCCCTATGAATGGGTACTGTACGTCAGCGACGCTATTCTCTTCAACATTTTGTAATCCTATATTGGTAAAGGATGCAATCTTCTTACCTATATACCAAGCTTGTTCATCTGCCGCGCCTAGGATGGCTAGCGTGGATACCAGCAATATTATGATCAAAAATATCCGTTCTGTCTTCCGATTGCCCATGTTGACTCCTATCAAACTGTTTAACGCAAAACTATTCGTTTGGTTACACTGAAACCTATGGTATCGAAAATATTATATATCGACAACTCATTCGGCTGAGTGAAAAATGAGAATGTACCCAGAGGATTAGACCATTCCATGGAAAGCTCCAGATCTATAGCAAGGTCAGGTGCTACAAACGAGCGTTTGATCTTGGACCTGTCGGTGGCACTAAGATGGACCAGTGCCTGGAGAAAATAATCCTTTCCGATATATTTCCCCATAAATATGGTGGTATTGTTCAAATATCTGGCAAGTGGGCTGAAACTTGAGCTTAGGGAACTACCAGGCAAGGCATCAAAGAGGATGTTCTGCACAATGTTGCTTCTCAAGCTAAAAAGGTCAAGCCCCAAGGAGATACGTATGGATTCTGTCAGTGCACCGTTGTTTGTCGTGTTGAGGTATCCAAGCTTTCCTGCCACATCTGTTGCTGCAGCTGCTAGGGAGGCAACACTATAAAGGTTGATCTGTCCATAAGTACCGGTAGGCAGGATGCTTTGACCCATGATTTCAAGAATCTCATTGATATCCTTTGTCGGGACACTTTCGAACTGCGGGTTGAGGTTGGCAAGGCTTGAATCCCTTAGGATCAAAAAGATATCGACTCGATTGCCCTGCCGGTCAAAATCGGATAGTTTTGCTCGTAGGTTGATCCTTGGCTGTACGGTGGAGGAGCCTGAAAGAGCATCGGTATGCAATCCGAGGGACCCCTCAGTTATGAAGAAGTTTTTCTGGAAGTAGTAGATTTCACCACTTCTGAAAGCGAAGGTTCCATCGAGAGCCATATCCCCAGTCGTATGGTCAAACAGGATGTCTATACTTTGGTCTTCAGTCAAGGTTGCCTTGATGAAAGGATTTGTCGGATTAGGATAGAAGAAGGAAACATTCTTTCCTGTTGTAATGGTGAAGTCTGTGCTGGTCTTGCCAGTGGGAACATACCAGAAAGGAAGGTCACGAAGCCCCATGCTGATTATGGCGTTTTCCATGGTTGCCACACCAGAGAGCCAAGTCTGGGTTCCTATCCCAAAAAGATTGAAGGTGCCTTCTACATTGGCTTCAATTTGAGTATCAATATTCTGTATGGGAATGAATAAGAATACCTGTCCCTCGGTTGAACGTGCGTCTATTTCGTAACTAGCAAGATTGAGACCATCAAAATCGGCGCGTGCGCTTGCAAGCCCCCGTACGGTAACACCAGTTTCCTTATTGGTAGAAAAGAAAGGGAATGTCGGGCTTGTTGCCCTAGTGCCATCGATGGTAACTGTGGCTCCTCTGACCGAAAGAATATCTTGGGGTAGCCAGAAAAGGTCCATGGAAGCTGAATCAAGAGAAAGTTGTCCATATGCCTTGGGTTTTGCAAAAGTGCCGCCAATGATAACCTCACCTTGGGCTATACCATCAATAAAGCTAAAGATGGGCTTGACAAACAGTCTGTTGAGCATTGTAAGTGGGAAGTAGATATTCTCTGCTTTGAGATAAAGGTCATCAGGACGAATCCATCCTTCAAGATCAATTCCGATGCCAAATTCCTTATCCAGGTTGACTTGGACATTGCCATCCTTTGCATCATAACGAAGAGAAAGTAGAGAACTGGAGATACTCGCCGTTCTATCTTTGTAGCTGAAACTGTAGGTCCCATCAGCAATACCCTTTTCACCGAAAATCAACAGGTCATCAAGGGCAAGGTTCCCACTCAATCCTTCGATTGGCAAATCACGAATAACATTTCCCATATCAAACAAGGAACCAGTTGGAGTAAAGGGCAAGGAAAGTGAAAGGTTGAGATGTGAAGTCTGCACGGTATAGGGGAGAGTCCTGCTATGGCTCAACCTTCCTTGGGAGAGAAGTACTCCCTCTTGTACATCCAAATTGATCAGCATGTCCATAAAAACGAGCGACCCTTGTTCGAAGAGCCCATGCTCAAGTTTCAATTGTGTATCACTTGCACTGAGATCAGAGGAAAAGGAAAACTGTGGGCTATCAAAACTGAGCTTTCCATCTAGGCTGACCTTTTTCTTGAAATCAGTATACCCATATGCTGTAAGGTTGAGCGATACCTCTGACAGTGGGGAATAAAACCGTTGCAACCCTACCTGGGTCACTTCTAGAAGGGTTTCTACCCTATCTCTATTTCCTGCAAGAGCAAGGGATATCTTGGGGATATTCTTTTCTGCAACGACAAACGAGAATGTGAAAGGTTCAAGACCACCTGCCAGATACGTCTTGAGAAGTTCACTACCTTTGTATTCCAAAGCTATGTCATACTGTGAAGAGCCTTGACTCAGCTTTAGATTGCTTGTTTTAAGAGAAGCGGGAAAGGCGAACACTGAACCCTCAACCGAATACTCGGATTCATTGAACAGCAGTGAATCCACTTTGATATTATTTGCCTCAATCTTCCAATCGTTGACTTTGTTGAACTGTAAAATAAAATGGCCATCCAAGTACGATTCATTAAAGAGTCCTTTTTTTGGCAACGCCAGATTGTTGGCAACAATATTGGCCCGATAGGGAGGAGCAAGATAGGCTTGCAACAAAAGATTATCCTTGCTTTTGAGTTCTATCTGTAGTGTGGGGAGCAAGAACGTAAAATCCAAGGGATATGCCTGTCCAAATACAGAGAAGTCAGCAGTGCCTATAAGATTTTTCAGACCTTCTCTGGCTATAACTCCTTCAAGGTCAAGGGATGGCACAAAGGGTGTGGTAATCTCATAGCGATACGTGTTGGGAGGGAGCGGTGAGAAATTTGCTGAAATAAGCAGAGATCCTTTTTCTGTATCAAAGAGTTGCAAATCACCAGAGGGTAGCCAGTAGTTGAGTTCAGTCGAACCGCTGAATGCCAAGCGTAAATCAGAGGTGGAGAGATTCAGTGAATCCACCACTACCGAGTCCCCCTCTATTCCTGCAAGCACGGTAAACCCTGCATCGAGATTCCTATTACCTAGGGAGACGTCTAAGAGCACCAAATCAGAGGAGAAGGTTCCATCGAATCCCAGGATGCTTCCTGTTCCTTGAGTGGATTGAAACGAGAGGTTTCCTGTAAGGCGTGTCGTATCGGAGTAATAGGGTTTGAGAAATGGTGCATAGCGTTCAAGGGTAGGTCGAACAAGGCCAATAGTGAAATCCTGCATTCTTCCCTGAATGGAGAAAGTCCCCTTCTCCTTTTTTGGCAAATTGTACAAGGCGCTAATCAACAGTTGCGTTTTGTGGGATAGACTTGCCTGAACTTGTCCTCCCTGTGAATTATGTTGGTAAGCCAGTACACCAGAGAAAGGTTCTTCCATCAACTCAGAAGTAAGTGATGGCAGGCTTAGTGAACTTGATAGAGACGTAAAGTTTTCGAAAAGATTCAAGGAGGCGGACAGGGGGGACGCAAGGGTTATATCAGCATCAACAAAGGTAACTGTTGCTTCGGATTCCAAGGAGAGGGAAACATTGTCAATGCCATCAGGGACAAGGAAGGCATCGGAAAAGAGTTGGGTCTGCCCGAGGTTGAAAATGATGTCACCTATTCTAGTCTGTACCTTTTGCAGGGAGAGTTTTGCATAGAGCTTCCCACTCTCCTCAAGCTGGGCAGATCCTATCAGGGTGTCTGTCTGTAACGAAGCCAAATCTTCAGTATGAAGTGTTAGAGGGGCACCAGATTTAGTGGCAAACCCTAGCAATAAGGAAGCTTCATCCTGCTTTAGGTTGAAGGTAGAAGTGGGTATCTGAAAAACATACGTACCAGAAGTCAAATCCAGTTTGTCGTAGGAAGCTTCCAATGCAGAAAAAGCAAGATTGTCCAAAGTCAGACGTGAAGAGAGCTTTGGAACATATGCATCAAGCTTAGGATGGAGTACCTTGAGGTTTGCTAAGGAGAAATCAATATCCAATTTTCCTTGTGAAATATCGGGGGACGTGAGCTGGCTTGCAAGTGCCAATTGCTCGTATTTGGCTTCTGCTCCTGCAAGCGATAGCATTCCTGTCCCAGCTTCTGCATGTATTTCGAGAGTGGAATCCATATCCAGAAAGATACTATCCAACTGTAGCATTCCCTGCCCGAATTGTGCTTTTGCAGTCTCGATACTACCTTTGAAAGAAGAAAGTTCAAGCTTGGGTTCAAGGGAAAGCGAAAGGTCTGCATGGTGTATTGAAGCTGTAAAGGAAGGCCCTGTGAGTGTTGCACTCAGCGAGTCAGTTTTCAGGCCTAAGGAATTGCGTGCTAACCAAGAGGAGAGCAAGGTAGAGCTTCCAGGCTCTGATCCTCCTCCAAGCGATTCCAATTCTGTCATGGAGATAGTAACCGAGGGGTGTTCCAAAGTGAAGGTGAATTTTTTCCCCTTGCCAAAGAAAGAGAGAAGCAATTCCCCTATCCCCCTATCCATAATCAGTGAGTCAGAGACGACAGGGGTTTCCTCATCAAGTTGTATCGAGACATCCTTCAGCTCAACTTCCTTAAAAAAGGACCTCTCAATACTCTTTGTCCTGAAGGACAATGACGAGCCTCTGTCAAGATTGGCTACAAGAAAATCAGCGAAAGGTTGGGCAGGGTTGATTACACTGAAAAACAGCATCCCATACAGGCAGATGCCGGAACAAGCTAACACCACAAGGATGGAAACTGCTATGTCTTTGAACGTAGTATGATATCTCACCTGTTAAAACCTTTCGCCTAGTATACCCTATTGTAACATCTTTGCCACCACTTACTGTACTGCAAAGGGAGGGGAATACCGCTTATTCATCATAAAAACTGATTTACGCTAAGCCTCCTTTACAGTACCATAGGGATGTGTAAGGAGAAGAGTGATGTCACCAATATTTGAGAATCTTGTAGTTTTTGAAGGACTTGATGGGTCGGGTACGACCACACAGATGCAGTTGTTGGCTGAGAAATGCGACAAGGAACTCAGATCATGTCGGGCAACGTTCGAACCTACTGACAAGCCGATAGGACGTCTTGTTAGGGCCATCCTGCAAAAGCAAATAGTAACGACCCCTCTCGCATTGGCAATGCTCTATGCAGCAGACCGTGAGGATCATCTCTATAATCCCATTTATGGCATGGCCAACGATCTGGAGGAAGGCAAGCTTGTAATCTGTGACCGCTATATCTACTCTTCCCTCGCATACCAAGGTGTGGAGTGTCCTATTGAAAAGGTGCAGGACCTGAACCAGTTCCCAGCTCCCCAATACTTGTTTTATATTGACACCCCTGTTGATGAGTGCATTAAACGGATAGAGTTCAGGGGCGGAGACACAGAACTCTTTGACCGTCATGAGTTCTTGGAGCAAGTCAAAACGAACTATGAAAGGTTGTTCAGCACCCTTCCGCAAGAGGTCAAGTTTTTCCGTATCGATGGAATGCAAAGCAAGGAAGCAATCGCTCTTGAAATTCAGAAAGCTCTATTCACAGAATAAACATTGCATCCCCATAGCTGAAGAAATGATAGCGTTCATCGATAGCATGCTGATAAGCCCTGTCGATGAGCATTTTCCCAGCAAAGGTTGAGACAAGTACCAATAAGGTCGATTCCGGGGTATGGAAGTTTGTCAAAAGATGATCGATTACCTTCCACTTGTAGCCTGGCTTGATAAAAAGGTTGGTACGGTTCAGGCCAGAGAGAATTTTCCCTGTTTTCTCATCGAAAGCACTTTCCAGGGTCCTTACGCTCGTGGTCCCTGTTGCTACAATAGGTCTTCCAGTACGTTTTGCCTCATTGATGAGGTGTGCACTTTCAAGGCTTATCTCAAATCGCTCATAGTGCATATGGTGATCATCGAGATCTTCTGTACGGACAGGCAAGAAGGTTCCGGGGCCTACATGGAGCGTGATGGGAACGACAGAGCAACCTTTCGCCTCTATCTTAGCCATTATCTCAGCGGTAAAATGCAAGCCAGCAGTGGGTGCTGCAACAGAGCCCTCATTTTCAGCGTAAATGGTTTGGTAACGCTTCTCATCTTGAAAATCATCATCCCGTTTGATGTAGGGAGGAAGTGGCACATGACCCAGATTTTGAAAAAATTCCTCATTGATAGTTTCTTCAAACTGTACAGTTCGAGTGCCATCCTCATTTTCAGAGATGATCTGGGCATGGAATATAAATGAATCAGATCCGAACGTATAGCGCTTACCGACATGCTGTCTTTTCGCCTTGGTAACCATGGCTTGCCAGCTTTTGTCCAGGTTTTCCTCTAAAAAGAGAAACTCAACGGTACCGCCTGTTTCGCTGGAAGCATAGAGGCGAGCCTTACGTACTTTGCTGTTGTTCACCACCAGCAGACTACCGTCTGGTAGATAGTCGACAAAATTTGACATCTCTGAGTCGATAACACCTCCTGTTGACCTGTTCACTACCATAAGACGATCGGAACCACGTTTATCAGCGGGAGTTTGTGCGATTAGTTCCGGTGGCAGTTCAAAAGAGTATTCCCTGATCTTCATCCATATTCCTTTTGCAGGGCAGTCCCAGCAAGTCGTAAGCTTTTTTGGTTGTCATTCTTCCACGGGGTGTGCGTTTGAGATATCCCTTCTGGATAAGATAGGGCTCATAGAAATCCTCAAGGGACTCTATTGCCTCTCCAACAGATATGGAAAGAGTCTCAGCTCCTACGGGGCCGCCGTCATAGAACTCAATGATGGTTCTGAGTATGTTCCTGTCTTGGGTCTCCAAGCCTGTGTTGTCGATACCCAACCTTTCGAGACCGTGGTTGACTATCTCCATGGTAACAATGCCGTCACCCATTACTGTAGCAAAGTCTCGTAGACGCTTAAGTAGGCGGTTGGCAATCCTAGGGGTTCCCCTACTGCACTTTGCCAGCTGGACTATGGCTTTCGGCTCAATGGAAATATCCATGATGTGGGCAGAGCGTTCGATGATCTGTGAAAGTTCCTTTTCGTTATAGAATTCAATATGAGCTGTTATACCAAAGCGTGAGGCAAGCGGGCTTGAGACCGAGCCTGCCTTGGTTGTTGCTCCAATGAGGGTAAAACGGGGTAAGGGTATGCGCATAGTTCTCGCAGCAGGTCCCTGACCGATGACCCAGTCTATCTCAAAATCTTCCATGGCGATGTAGAGCATCTCTTCCAAGGCAGGTTTGAGACGATGGATCTCATCGATGAAGAAGACCGAGTTTTCAGTCACATTGGTCAATATTCCTGCAAGGTCCTTTGGCTTGTCCAGGGCAGGAGCGCTGGTCATGCGTATTTCAGAGCCCATCTCATTGGCAATTATCGAAGCAAGGGTGGTTTTTCCTAAGCCTGGAGGCCCTATAAGAAAGGTGTGGTCAAGGGGTTCTCCCCTTCCCCTGGCAGCCTGTACAAAGACTGCAAGGTTGTCCTTCAGTCTTTGTTGACCTTGAAAGTCACACAACATTTTGGGCCTGAGGATATTCTCCTGCTTGTCCACATCTTGCTGAAAGGTGGTTGAGACTACAGAACTATGCTGCAATGTATCAATTTCACTCATATTTGTTTCCATACTATCCATATATTACCCCAGTGCAATGATTGCACTTCGGAAAATGAACTCTTCCGTCTCGTGGTGGCTGAGGGCGGTAAGCTTCTCTTGCTTTTCAGTCACCAGCTTTTCTACAACATCTTCAACTCTCCGACGTTCATAGCCCATATCAACGAGGGCATCGAGTATGTCGTTCCACTCTCTCAGAGCAGCTCTCTTGCTTGAAGAAGGGGCTGGACCCTTCTCGTCTTCCAAGACTAGGACATTGCGCAAAGCTAAAATCATCTTCTGTCCAGTTTTCGGTCCTACTCCAGGGATGGAGGAGAGTAACTTCACATTACCATTGTCCAATGCTTGGGCCAAATGCTTCACGCTGATTCCTGAGAGAATACGAAGAGCTTGCTTCGAGCCTATACCGGAGACTGTCTGCAGCTGTTTGAAAGCTTCCCGTTCGGCCTCATCAAAAAAGCCAAACAAAGTCATGCTGTCTTCACGATGTATCAAGGTGGTAAGCAAGCGAATACCTATACGGTCATCGCCAGTGAGTTGACTCAATCGACTAGCTGTCTGGGCTGATACGTTCAGTGAGTATTCAATACCGTTGCACCGTAAAACAACCACCCCTTCGGTGATGGAGATTATATCTCCGATAATTGCATGGATCATACGTTGTTCATCCTCGACTGTGTAGCATTGTAAACCGCATAACACAGTGCTGCTGCCAAAGCATCAGCACTGTGATCTGGTTTTGGAATTGTCTGAAAACCCAACAGGAGACGAACCATCTCCTGAACCTGTTTCTTGTCAGCTCCCCCGTATCCGGTGACAGTACTTTTGATGGCCAGGGGGCTGAAGAGCTTCACCTCTATGGATTGTAGGGCGAGCTGATGTATTGCAGCGCCAATGACTTTCGCAACATTGATGGCGGAACTCACATTCTTTGTAAAGAAGATGTCCTCCATACTGCATACGGTAACCATCTGGGCAATTGCAATTTCCCCTACGGACTTTGCAATGAAATGGATACGATCATTATCAGCCATTGTAGGCAAAGTGTTGATCACGCCAAAAGAAACAGGCCGGTTGAGTTGTCCGTTGGATTCGACAACACCCCAGCCTGTCTTTGCATATCCTGGATCAATACCTAGGATACGCATGAGCTATTCTTCGTCGCTGTCCTCAAAATCATCGGGTAGCTCCAGATTAGTGGAAACCTGCTGGACGTCATCAAGTTCCTCGAGCTTGTCAATAATTTTGAGAACCTTGCGAGCTTTTTCAGCATCAAGGGTAACATTCAAGTCAGCTACTTTCTCAATCTCAGCACTTTCCTGCTCAAAACCTGCACTCTGGAGTGCCTCAAGAACGTTTGCAAAATCAGTCGGTGCGGTAATGACTTCTATCATTCCGTCGGAAGAGGTAACATCATCAGCTCCATTCTCCAATGCAATTTCAAAGATTTGCTCTTCAGTATATTTGCTTGAATCATAGGCGATTATACCTTTTGTCTGGAACATGTAGGATACACACCCAGTTGCACCTAAAGTGCCGCCACTCTTGGTGAGGGTACTTCGTACATCACTGGCGGTTCTGTTCTTGTTGTCAGTGAGGGTATCAATGATGAGTGCGACCCCTCCTGGGGCATACCCTTCATAGGTAAGCTCAAAGAATACAGAACCATCCATCTCACCCGAGCCCTTCTTGATCGCTCGTTCGATATTGTCTTTAGGCATATTTTCGGTTCGTGCCTTCAGCATGGCAGTACGCAGTCTGGCATTCGATTCAGGGTCAGGACCTCCCATCTTAGCCGCAACTGAAATCTCTTTGATCAGTTTGGTGAATTTCTGGCCGCGCTTAGCGTCAGCAAGACCTTTTTTGTGTTTGATGGTAGCCCATTTACTATGGCCGGACATAATTTGAACCTCTTAAATGTGTAGAATACTTGCATATAATGCAACTTAATTAGGTTACCACAGTGATACTTGCCGGTCAAGTAGTCACAAAACCGCCAATGCGAAGCGCAGCACCACTTCATCCAGTACCATAAAGCCAAACTCTGTCAGTGAAAAACTTTGGTCAGTAGAAAGAAACCACCTAGAATCCAAAGTTTCTATGACTGATGCAAACATCTTATCAAATGATTGGGTAAACCTCTCTAGAAACAAAGCCTTCTCGATGCCCATATCAGTACGAAGTGCCATCATGAGGAACTCTTCCATATGTTCAGAGAGCGTGAGGGTCTCTTCACTGTAGCCGGTAAAGAGTGCGCCTTGGCTATAGTCATCCAGAACCTGATTCTGGCTGATGTGTTGCAATTTAGAGCCATTATGAAGTGCGGATACGGCACTGCATCCTAGGCCTAGATAGCTGTCAAGATTCCAATATGTCAGGTTATGTTTGCACCGGCGATCATCACGGGAAAAGTTGGATACTTCATAGTGGCGGAAACCCAGCCTTTTCAGATGATTCCAAACTCCCCAAAGAAAGGCTTCCTGACCATCCTCATCCAAAACAGGAAGAACTCCTTCTGAAACTTTTTCTGATAGGTCGGTGCCCTCCTCCACCGTAAGGCAGTAGAGGCTGATATGGGTAGGGGAAGCAAGACCCATTATCTCATCAATATCAGCGATGGCCATCTCCATGGTCTGACCCGGAAGACAGAGCATGAGATCAAATGAGAGTTCTATGCCATATTTCTCATGAGCTTCCCAGGCTAGGCTGATTGCTTTGAGGTTGTCCGCTCTACAGGCATTTCTGCCTAAGGTGGCCAGAACCGTATCATCCATGCTTTGGATACCCATGCTCACCCTGGTGACAAGTGAATCCTCAAATAAGGGAAACAAAGTTCTGTTAAACGTCTCAGGGTTCATTTCAATGGTACATTCGTCGCTTTTTCCTTTGCTTTGAGCCAAGAAGAGCATGTTGTGCAGTTGTTCAAAGGTGAGACAACCAGGGTTGCCCCCTCCGATAAATATGGTAGAGAAGCCACTGTCTGTAGAGGTGACAATAGTCTCCAGCTCTGTTTGGAGGCGTTGCATGTACTTTTCCCTATAGGGCAACCAGAGGGCCTCCTCTTCGGAGTAGAAGGCACAATAGGAACAACAGGTTGTACAGAAAGGGATATGGATATAGAGGGCTAAGGGAGACGGTAGGCTTGAGTCAAAGTAAGTGTTTGGAACAATATACGACACTATTTGTTACCTAAATAGCCTATCCTCGTAAATGGCCAGAATCGAAAGCGTACGCTGCCGTTGATTTTCTTCTGAGGAACAGGTCCGAAATACCGACCGTCTCGGGAGTTGTCCCTATTGTCTCCAAGGGGCAGAATTTTGCCTGAGGGGATGTATGTACCCATTCTATAGCGGGCACTTTCATTGCGGTAGGAGAAATTGCTTGGATCAAACAGGTTTTTTGTCCTGGTTCTTGATGCTTCAAACTGATACATGTCGTCAGGGTAATTGTCATTTTTCACAGAGGTATATGCTGAAGCAAGATAGGAGGGGGCATTTGTGGAAGGTATAGATACTTCCTTGTAACCAAAAAGTGATCCCCATGCCTTGATCCCTGCATACTTTGAAGAATCAATGCTTCGATGAGGTCCTGCTACAAGATCAAGATCAGTCCTAAAGTCTGCTTCTGGGACAAAGTCAGAAGAACCTACTTTACGGATTTCCACATTTCCTGCAGAAAACCGGACTACTTCCCCAGGGAACCCGATAGCACGCTTCACGTACAGTCTTTCGGCTACCGAGCCATCTGCGTTCTTGTCTATGTTTACCAAGGAAAAGGTACCCATATAGAGGACTTGAGAAAGGATATCAAAGAAAGGGCCTTTCGAATCATATTCTGGGTTATAGAAAGTTATGATGTCATCACGCTGAACCTGACGATTTTTGGAAAATATCTTAGGACCTCCAGGATAGACCTCGATTCCGTAAATGGTCTTGCTTACGAAGACACGATCGCCGATATTCATGGTTGCAACCATAGAAGGCGTAGGAATGAGGAAAAGCTGAAAGAGGTACTGGTTAATGAGAATGACAGCAAAGACAGCAAAGACAAGGGCATCAGCCCAACCTTTTATCTCACCAACAACGGTCCTCGGCTTCTTGTTGGCCAGTTCATAAGCCTTCATCGCCTTGCGCCGCGTCAACACCTGTACTGTCTTGTTTTCCAAAAACGTTAGCATTTCATCCATATAAAGCAAACTATCACAATAGGTTCGAGTTGACAAGCAGAGCCTTGATAGATACCTTTAGGTATTATGAAAAAACATATTGAACTACCCGAGGTCAATGAGGTGCATCTTCCTCAGTTTCTCGGTTTGAGACCGGGCATATATATAGCTACTCTGCTGACACTTGCAATCATGCTACTCATCTTTATAGTATGCTTTTTGCCTGGGATCATCAAAGGTGGAAAATATGTTACTTTCACTAGCCCACTTGCAGAAACTGGTGTGACTATTGACGGAACGTATCTCGGAGGAACCCCTTATCAATTTTTTGTCCAAAGTGGAGAACACGAGGTGACCTTTACCAAAGGGGGTGTTTCCATTGGGCAAACTTCCCTAAAGATTGGCCATCCGGTATTTCTGACCTGGCTGTTCCATAGGACAGACAAGCTTGAGGCCGATATTTCAGGTCTGACACGACAAGATAAAACTGCCATCAACAAATTCAACTTGCAAGAGGTCATCAAACTCAGTGCAATCACTGAGTTTGATACAGTTCATCCCTACCCTCCTGTGTTCAAAAACCTGGTACAGGACGCACTTGCCATGGACTTGGATGAAAAAACTACACATGATAGCTTTGCCTTGGCGGCAAACTTCATTACTTCTGCTACTATGCTTGCAGATGCTCTTGAGGCTAAAGAAGCAATGAGCAACAAGACCAATGTCCTTATAGAAAAAACGTTGACAGTTGCACAACAGCTTTTCTCTGACAGCACTACTGAAGAGGTCGGACTTCTTGAGCAAGACCATCTAGTGAAAGGTACCAAGACTCTTCTCAAAGCAAACAATTTTGAACAGTCAGGCATAACCTACCAAGGTACTTCTTTTGTCATGGGAACAAAAGTCCCTCTGATTTTTCCTGAGACCAACAAGGCCGGAATCAGTGTTGAGACAGAAACCTTCAGCATAGCCAGCACACCGGTCAGCCAGTACCAATGGGCCCTTTTCATTGAAGAGAATCCCCAATGGGATAAAAGCCAAATCGATAAACTGCAACAGGATTCCCTTACTGATGAGTTCTATCTCAGTGGTATCCTTCCTTCCGTCGTGTTTGCAACAGGCAAGCCTGTACACAACATCAGCTATAAGGGGGCAGAGGCTTTCTGCTCCTGGCTAACTGAGAAGAGCGGAAAGGAAGTCTTCATACCAACGCAAGAGATGTGGACACTAGCAGCCCTTCAGTCCAAGGACAAAGCCTATACACGGTCGCTAACCATCACCGATGTTGACAATACAAGACCAATAGCCATGCTCGGAGGGGTCTGGGAATTTACCCAAAGCCCCTATATCCCCTTACAACGGGTTACCGACTACCATGAGGTAGCAACGCTGTATCAAACCTTCGCACTCTCCTCTGACGTTTCTGTGAAGGGAGGAAGCTATCTCAATGCTCCTTCTTCCGTAGACGAACATACTGTAGGAGCTGTCGACACTACTGCTTGCGGAGACCTTATAGGATTTCGCATTGCTTGGAAAGACTAAATGAAACAGAACAAAAATACATATAAGCTTTTGCAAAAAAATAGAAAAGCCTACTTCAACTATGAGGTCATCGAGGATTTGGAGTGTGGTATCGCCTTGGTAGGCACTGAGGTCAAATCAATCCGGGATGGTAGGTTCAGCTTTTCTGACAGCTATGTTACTGTCACCAACAACGCTCTGACATTGGTAGGACTTACTATCCAGGCCTATACACATGGTAACCTCAATAACCACGAACCGCTAAGAAATCGAAGATTGCTTGCACATAAGGCAGAGATCAAGAAGTTCAAGCGTAAGGTAGATGAAAGAGGTTTTACCCTCATCCCGACCTCTATTTATCTCAGGGGTAATTTGGTAAAGGTTCAGATCTCCCTCTGTAGAGGTAAACAGGTTCATGACAAACGGGCAGATGCAAAAGAAAAAGACATCAACCGTGACACGAGACGTGAACTGAAACAGATGCAATACTAAGCAACGGAAACTTTTTTACTGAAAGACACAATCAGTACTTTGAGTACGCTTACACTTACTTGTACCACTACCGCGTTTTTGTCTGGTTATGGATTTTGGAACCTATACGTTCTGATGTTTACCAAAAAAGAGCTGTCTCACTACCTGATATGTATTGAGACAGCCCTTTTTAGATATGCATATCGTGCACTATTCAGGAAATTCTCTCACCATGGAGTATATAGGGAATGGAACCCTTATAGACAATAGTAATACTCTGGCTATAGCCCTTTCCATTTGAGGCTTCAAAGCATTGTGGTAAAGTATCTTTTTTGGGTTCTCCATTTTTTAAGGCTGCCGTTACAACATGTCCCTGAACCTTTAAAGACGGCTTCAAGCCCAATAAGGCATAGATGGTTGGCGTAACATCGATGACAGAGGTTGTTTCCTCCACTACCATGTGCTTCTTGAATGCACTACCACCAAAACCAAGTACCGAGTTGACCTCATAGGGATTTAGGCCACCATGAATGGACCCTCCAATCTTGATAAAATCAGGGCAATAACAACAACCAGGGAAACCAAATTCATTCATTTCCTGGCAATTATTCAACACATATCGAATCTCACCCGACCGATGATGATCGCTCGCAACAAGACGTTTGGAGAACGTTCCCTCAACTACTCCATGAATACCATCAAGGTCATCAGTGAAGACCAGACCAACCTCATCCATTTCCATCAGGGCCTGGCTCAGGGGGGCAATCAGAGATGTATCCCCCACATATAGGAGTCCACTGTAACCATACACAACAGCAAAGGCATCACCATCGTTGAATTCCAGATTACTAGAGGCCTTAAACCCTTTGTCTGCCAAAGCTTTGACAATATCAAAATGGTGCGTTACCGTTACATGACCATGGTCAGAAAGAACCATAACTTGAACCTCTTCATCAAGACACCACCGTTTCAGCGTTTGGGAAAAAAGCCTATCCACCTCCCTGAGCCCCTCAAGGGACTGGGGGGAGCCTATCCCATGAGCATGGAACACATTATCGGGTTCACCATACCAAATGATATTTACATTTGCCAAACCATTGGTCGTAAAAAGATCATCAGCTATGGTAGTAAGCTTTCGCACCCCCTGTATATCAGGAAGCAAAAAACTCCCATATGCCGGGGAGCTCCCCCACCTTGTCGCAAAATCCTCAGGAATTGCATACTGCAGACCGCTGGTAGAAATATTGATTCCCTTATGTCTTTTTGCATTATGGGCAATGAGACGGGTACTTCCAGGAGAATTCGTGCTCAACGAAATGTAGGATAACCCATTTTGAGAAAGCGTGTCTGTCAAAGTAGGCACAGCAAACAACCGTCCGTTTGTCCGGTCATCGATCATCTCCACTTTCTCTACTTGCGAACCAACAAAAGGCTCTGTTCTGGAAGCGCTTTCATCATAAAAGACATTTGCTACAAGGCCATGTCTTTCAGGAAGAAATCCAGAAAAAATACTTGGATGATTGACATAGGTTTCCGTAGGAAATACCGAACGGGAATTTTTGCACTGTACATTATCATCAAGGAATTTCCTGAGATTTGGCATACTATTCGAAGTGATGCAGTCAGGACGTAGCCCATCAAACCCAAATAAAACTATTTTCATTGAATACTCCTATACTAATCTAAAAACAAATCACGAAAGGAATCGCCGATCAAGGTAATTGCCAATGCAGAAACAAAGATTACCATACCAGGAATAATTGCTATCCACCAAGCAGTCAGCAAATAGACCCTCCCTTCCCCTAACAAACGCCCCAAGCTAATATAGGGAGGTTGTATGCCAAGCCCCAGAAAGCTCAACGAACTCTCGGCTATCATTGTTCCTGGAAAATTCAGGGTCATGTTGACTATCAAGGTACTCGAGATATTGGGTAGGATATGCCTAAAGAAAACCCTGTTTGGAGAAGCCCCTACTGTCTTAAGCGCAATGGCATACCCTTGATTGAGTGCTGATAATGAAAGGCCTCTTGTCAGTCTTGCATACTTCTCCCAGCCGGCAAAACCCAAAAGTATGACAATAACCAAAAATGAATTCTTGAACATTGAGACAAAGGCAATCGCGATTATGAGAAAAGGGAGAGAAGCCTGGATATCGACCATCATCATGATAGCCTCATCGACCAGCCCTCTGCATTTTGCCGATACGTAGCCAAGAATAGTTCCAAGAATTGCTCCGATTATAGTGCCAAAAAATGCAATAAAGAAACTAATTCGTGTACCGCTTATCATCCGACTCAGCATATCTCTTCCCAGGAAATCTGTACCAAGAGGATGCTCTCCTTGCATGAACCTCCAGTCAGGAGGTTGGAAACGGTTCATCAAATTCTGTGCCTCGGGATCCAAAGGAGTCGGAAAACATGAAATTATGATAAGAAACCCCAAAATGATAACAGAGGCAATAAAAGCCGGAGAATATTTTCTGAAAAAGTACTTCATGTAATCACCCCTTTTCTAATTCTTGGGTCAACAACCCCATAGAGGATATCGGTAAGCAAATTCATTGCAATAATGGTGATGCCAAAGAATAGGATCAGTCCCTGTACCAAGGGGAAATCCCTAGCTTTTACGGAATTGACTAACAGTGAACCCAAACCAGGCCAGGAAAAGATTGTTTCGGTGACAATTGCTCCTGTGACTAAAGACCCGATATAAAACCCTGAGATCGTCAATAATGAAATTCCAGCATTTGGCAGGGCATGGACAGAAAAAATACGTTTTTCTTGTATACCCAACGCCCGGGCACTTTCGATGTAGGATGTTTCATAGATTTCAATGAAAGCAGCCCTGCTGAACCGGGCAAAGACTGCAAGATCAGCTGTAGCTATTGTGATTATCGGCATTATGAAATGTTTGAAAGTAGAATTTCCGCTTGGGGGGAGCACTCCCCAAAGAATAGAAAAAAGGAATATAAGAAGAACCCCGAAGAAGAAATTTGGAATGCTATACCCCACTGTAGAAAAAATGAGAATCATATGGTCACTAGGCTTTCGATATCGCCTTGCAGCCAGATACCCTATGAGAACTCCGACAAGAATTGAAATGAGGGCCGAAGGAATCATCAGACTCAATGTAGCCGGAAGATAGTGTTTGATAAGATGGGTTACCGGTTGGTGCTTTATGATGGATTCGCCCAGATTCCCATGTAAGATATTCCCAATATATGAGAAAAACTGCTGGGTAAGAGATTGGTCCAACCCCCATTTTGCATTAAATAACGCTATGGCCTCAGGGGTTGAGTTTGTCCCGAGGAAGTTCTCTGCAGGATTTCCACCGGTTCGTACGAAAATGAAGGTAAAGAAAAAGATGAGTAAACAAGTTATAAGACTTCTCAATATTTTGATGAGAAAATAGGAATGCAGATGTATGAAACGTCTTATGTTAGTCCAAATTGAAACAGGATACGAAGTGTCCATTTTTTTCTCCTTTCAAAACAGGGGCCAAAGAATGGCAAAGCTCTGTTGCTTTTTTGCAACGACTGCAGAAAGGGCACCCTTCAGAAGCAGTATGGTTCTCACCTTTCGTCAGTTCCGTGATGAAGGTATGATGTTCCTTCAGATTCGGAATGGAACCCAGAAGCATTTTTGTATAGGGATGAATGGGATTTTGGAATATTTGTTCCACGCCACCCATTTCTACAAAGCGTCCTGCATACATTACTGCAATGCGATCACAAATATTATTTATGACTCTCAAATCATGGCTGATAAATATCATGGACATATTCCTTTCCCTTGCAAGCTGTTCAAGCAGATTGATAATCTGGGCTTGAACTGAAACATCCATAGCCGAAACAGGTTCGTCACAAATCAGAATCTCAGGTTCATTGATAAGTGCCCGTGCAAGTACAGCCCTCTGTCTTTGACCACCGGAAAGTTTTCCCGGTTTACGATAAAAATGACTCTCTTCCAGACCACAGATGCGTAAAATTTCCGTTGCCTTAGCATTGCGTTCCTTTCTTTTCATATGCTTATGAATACATAAAGGTTCAGCGACCTGTTCAATGATAGTAAGATGAGGATCAAGGGCTCCCAAGGGGTCCTGAAATACGTATTGAACTCGCTTGGAGTGGTTTTTCATCGACCACTCTTCACTTTCATTTACGATTCCCATGCACCTGATAGATCCCTCATTGATGCGATTAATACCCATGATTGCCTTTGCAATTGTTGATTTCCCAGAACCCGATTCGCCTACGATTCCGAATATCTCTCCTGCATGGAGTTGAAAACTTACATTGTCGACTGCATGAAAGGGTACGATATCACCAAGTTCATTCTTTGTATCGAATACACAGCCAAGGTTATACACATCTAGTGCGGGCATCCCACAGGAATGTTGCAATACGTGTTTTCTCATAACCTTCTCAAGATTCTCCTGACTGCTCAATATTGGATGGAAACAATGTATATAGCGATTTTGAACCATCTGGGCACCTGGTTTTTCTGTTTTACAACGGGTATCTGCAAAAGGACAACGTGGTGCAAAGTCACATCCCCGTACTTCTTCTTCATTGGCCAGGCAGTCACCCTGGATGGGAGTAAGCACATATTTGAAAGATTCCAAAGAAGGAACTGATTGAAGTAAGGCATGGGTATAGGGATGGAAAGGTTGTGCTATGATATCAGAAACCATACCAGATTCCACGATTGTTCCATGGTACATGACAGCTACCCTATCACAAATCTCCGAGACAACCCCAAAATCATGCGTGATTAAAATAATCGAAAGATGCATTGTGTGTGAAAGATTTTTGAATTCCTTCAATATTGTATTCTGTATGGTGACGTCCAGTGCTGATGTTGGTTCATCTGCTATCAGAATCTCTGGGTCTCCCAGCAGGGACATGGCAATTTGAACTCGTTGGGCCATACCCCCCGAAAATTGGAAAGGATAGTCGTCTATACGTTGCAGGGCATGTTGTATATGAAGAGAGGATAGCTTTTCAGCATCAATCTCTCTTTTTTCTTGTTTGGTTGCTCCCGAGGTGACTTCCCTCATATGGGAGTATATTGACCTGATTTGATCAAGGTTGCTCATGGGATCCTGAAAAATCATTGAGATTGCTTTTCCGCGATACTCTTGCAATTCCTTAAGTGGGAGAGTAACAAGGTTTTTATTCCTAAACAGAATTTTCCCTTGCATAATCGTTTCCTTAGGCAACAACCTGGTGATTGCCTTACAGGTAATACTTTTCCCTGAACCGGTTTCCCCAATTATTCCCAAAATTTCCCCTTGATAAAGATTCAGATTCACATTTCTTATGGCTTTTACCTTTCCTTTCATGGTATCAAAGCTGATAGTTAGATTCTGTATGGATAGGAGAGGTTGTCCACTCCCTTGGGAGTGAACAACTTCTGAAACATCTGAGATATTCATGGCTTTATAGGCCCTTTACGGAATTGACGGTAAAATCCATTCCTTCAATGGGAAGCGGTAACCAGTCAATGTTTTCGCTTTCTGCATAGATCATTGGCAAATTGTACAGATACATGCCATTGGGATTGGTTTGGAACATATCCAACATCTTTTTGAATGTATCCCTTCTGACCTGCAAATCAGGATTCTGTTCAAGGGTGGTACCTAGATCTTCAAAGTCTTGGGGAACGGTAAATCCCTTCCCTGCTGCATTTACGCTGTTGAATCTTCTCCAGAATTGCCCAACAGGGTCAGGATAATATGCGGAAAAGGAACCGTTATAGATGTTTCTGTCGTTGTCATCCGCCATGATCTGGGTCCAGTTCTCTTGTATCCGCAAATCAATATTTATGCCGACATCATGCCACATTTGAACCACAGCCTCAGCGACAGTCTGTTCAAGGGTATAATATCCAGGAAGACTTCGATATACGATAGGTTCACCGTTGTAGCCACATTCCTTGAGCAATTGCCTGGCAAGGCTCGGATTGTATTCTACGCCTGGATAATCGGCAAGATACATCTCTCCAAATGATTCTGATTGCCAGTTTTTGGGAATGGTTGTCAGATTATTGAATAACGAGGCGACCAGTTTTTTTCTATCGATTGATACAGTCAAGGCTTGCCTGAACTTAGGATACTGCATAAAGGTATCATTTGTGGTATCAAAGAACATACCATAGATGTTCTGGATCGGCCCACCAACGACCTTTATACCTTTCATTTTTTCAATTGCTTGTGCCTGGTCAGAAGGGACTTCTGTGATCAGGTCGAATTCTCCGCTTGTTAATCCTGCAATTCTTGTGGAAAGCTCTGGAACATACTTGAAGATTATCGTATCGGCTGCAGCGCCATTTGTAGTATCCCAGTAATCATCAAATTTCTCCAGTACAATTTCTACCGAATCATCATATTTGGTGATTTTGTAAGGACCGGTTCCGACAGGCATCAAGCTAAATTCTTCAAAGGATTGCTTTTCTGCAGAATCTTTACTGATGATCTGGCTTGGATATGAGGCAAAGCGAGTAAGCAACAAGGCATCGTCCATTTTAGAACTCACTACAACGGTATAGTCATCAAGAGCTTTTACGCTTTCAATACCACCTAGAAAAGGACCGGCAACAGCAAGCCCTGCGGCTGTTTTGTTCATGAGGCGTTCAGATCCGAACGTATAAACGACATCGTCAGATTTGAAATCGGTACCATCATGGAATGTAACGCCTTTTCTCAAATGAAACACAACATGGCGGGAATCGATGACTTCCCATGATTCTGCAAGCCCTGGCTTGAATTTTCCTCCATCGCGAAAATCCGTCTTTACAAGGGTCTCTTCAATACTGTAGTCAATTCTGATCGCTACATTCGAATTTTCGCTCATCGCTGAAATACTTGTTTGGGGAAAACTCTGGACCGCTACAACGATTGTTTTCAATGACACTGGTGTCAACGATCCGGGTACAGTTGATTCTTTTGTTCCCTGTGCAAAAACGGAAAACAAGCCAACGGCTAACAACAAAACAGTAAAGATGCGTTTATTCATTCCTGAATCTCCTTGATTTCTCTTGGTAAATCAGAAGTAGCTTAGGCAACAGATATGAATATTCAATGAGAAAAGCATGAGAAATTAGCATTTTGTCCTTGGTTTACTAAGAATACCGATACATTACCAAAACCATGATCATCACTATTGAAGAAAATAAGACCAGGCTGGTAGAAATGCAGTCAATGTCAAATTATGCTATATGCAGATATACCCTTGATGTACTTGCATTATTATTTTAGGTGTATGGTATATACAGTATGCACTAGTCAAATGCAATATGCGGGTATTTTCTCTAAATACTGTGTAAAATGAAAAAAGTAACATACAAAATATATATAAAATACTATCAAAATATATACTTAAAGAAAATTAATAATTCTATAAGACATTAAAATAGCAAAACAAAATCATATAAAAGATACATATGTATTATCTATATATTACAGACAAGAAATGTCACCTGCGATAAGGTGAAAAACAAAAATGTTTGACAGTGAACTGCATAAAAAAATGCATATGAATAAATATACAAAATAAAAGGAAAATAAAAATATACCTATAATAATTTTATTAAAGAACTAATAAGCATATAAATAAGAATAAAACAATAAAAAGAGAACCAAAAAAATTATGTTAACCTTATAATAAACGTATAAAAAATTATAATATAATTGTTAATTAATAATAAAAAGAAAGTGTACAATGTATATTTGATACATATGTAAAGAATATACAAACTATATACACATTAAAATAATTCACATTGATAATAAGTACTTACTTTTAAAGAGTAAGTAGTAATAAAGAAAACAATTGACTGTAAAAGCTTAATAAAGTATTCTACAACAAGATATAAAAGTATTTTTTGTTGAACTGATTAAAATGAACAAATACTTTAGATTGAACAAGTAATTGAACATTTACCCAATTCCCTAGGAGAATGTATGGTAACCAGCTCCCCCTTCACGCTCTGTAGAATCATCCGATCTGAAAGGACCTATTGGTATGCGCTCTTCCGAAATCCTGATACAGGAGAGAGAACAAACAAGAAAAGTGTGGAAAAGATCCGTAAAGATCTAGGCATCATTTCATCAGTTCCCATCAAACGGCGTGATGAAGCTATTCTCATATGCCAGAAAGCCTTGGATGAAGGAATTATATTCGGGAGGAAGGATCCGATATTCTTCTATTCCTACTTGCAGCGTTTCTTTAGCTGGGAAAAGAGTCCCTATGTGGAACGAAGGAACCTCCTTGACCCTGGCAGCATCTCAAAAGACTACATTGCAACAAGAGCAAACCTGATTTCGAACCATATATTGCCTCTTATCCACACCAATCTGCTCTTATCAGCAGTAACGTTGAACCAATTGGAAAATATTCAACTTACTCTGGTAAAAGAGGGTAAGCTTGCTTCATCAACCATAAATATTTGTATGGGCGCAGTTTCCTTATCACTTGGGGAGGCTCAGAGGCGAGGATTGCTTAGTGCTAACAATTCCTATAAGGTGCAATCATTAAAGAGTATGCATAAGATGCGAGGCATTCTCAGCGAGATAGAGTTGAAAAAATTTATGCAGTATATGAAGAAAAAGGGAGAAGAAAGAATTTATCTGGCATGTCTTCTGTCGTTGCTTACTGGTATGCGCAGTGGGGAGTTACGGGCCTTGCAGTTTACCTCAGTGGGTGAAGACATCATTACTGTTGACCAGGCTTATGCTGACAAGGCTGGTCTCAAAGCGCCCAAAGGGAAAAAGACTCGACATGTACCTTGCCCCACTTTCTTGTGTGAACAACTTAAAAACCTCTCTATTTCCAATCCAAATCCCGATGCATATCATTTGGTCTTCTGGAGCAAAAGAAAAGGACCTTTCGTATCGAGTCACTATTTCAGCGAACGTTTCCAACAGGAACTAGTACGTTCGGGCGTATTGAGCATGAATGAGATTAAGGAACGAAACATTACATTCCACTCATTGAGGCATATGGCCAATACCCTCTTACGTGGTTCAGTTGATGAGCATGTGCTACGTATGACCATAGGGCATAGCAGTGAACAGCTCTCAGACCTCTATACCCATTTGAGCGAACGAGGGCTAAAGAGTGTCCAGCTTGCACAACAAAATAATATTCTCCCATTTTTGGATGAAGATACTGTCTAGTACCCTTCAGTTACAAGATAGTGTGCAGTCAAGCTTCTCTTGGTATTCAAGATGTTGGGTAAGGGACCGGCAAACAGCAGCTCTCCCCCTTTCTCCCCACCTCCTGGACCAAGGTCGACTATCCAGTCAGCCTGTTGTATTAGCTGAAGGTTATGTTCCACAACTACCAAGGTGGCTCCTCTTCGGACAAACTCCTGTAACAAAAGGATGAATTGTTCAATATCCTTTGGGTGCAACCCGATGGTGGGCTCATCCATGAGAAAAAGCGATTTAGATGTTTTTTTAGGCATTTTCACTAATGATTTAGCAAGCTTGAGCCGTTGCGCTTCCCCACCTGAAAGACTGGGAAGCGTTTGTCCAAGCTCCAGGTACCCAAGCCCCACATCCTGAAGGATGGTGAGCTTTTGTTCGATAGCCCAGTAGCCGGTAAACAAAAGAGCCGCTTCCTCTATAGTCAAATGAAGAATGTCGTCGATTGAGTGTTTTTTGTATAAGACTGAAAGGACTTCTGCATTGAACCGTTTCCCTTTGCATAAGGGACAGGGTACCTGCCTGTCCTCGAAGAAGATCAGTGACCTGGTAATGGTTCCCAAGCCTTCACACTGTTCGCATCTACCACCGGGCGAATTGAAAGAGAAGCTCTTGGCAGAGAGATCAATACTGTTGATTCTTGCTTCATTGGCGAATATTTCCCGTATGGGGGTATAGAAATCCATGAAAGTTGCTACAGTCGATCGATTCATGGTCCAAGGAAGGGGCTGGTCGATAAGTATAATCTCATCAAAATGCTTGGAAAGGCTTTTGTCCTTAGCCAACAGATCAAAGACCAGTGTTGTTTTCCCCGATCCTGAGAGTCCTGTAACTACAGTAAACAGTCCTAGAGGGAATTTAACATCTACATGTTTGAGGTTGTGTAATGATCCATCTGTAACCTGCAAGTAACCATTCTTTGGTTTTCGAGGAATCCTTCCTACTTTGTTCTGTTCGTAAAGATATCCCTTGATGATGGATGACGGGTTGTTCGTCACCTCACGTACTGTTCCACATGATAGGAGAAGGCCTCCGTGCCGTCCAGCTTTCGGACCTAACTCAATGATAGTATCGGCTTCTTTAATTACACTAGGGTCATGTTCGATTACAAACACTGTATTTCCCTTGTCTCGAAGCCTCTTCAGTTTGGTGAGCAGCTCTTGTGTATCACTGGGATGCAGTCCTGTTGTCGGCTCATCGACAATGTATATGATTGAGGTAAGCTCAGAATCCAAGGCAGATGCCAATCGTACTCTCTGAGTCTCCCCTGCACTCAGGGTTAGTATCTGTCTATCAAGGGTGAGATATCCTAACCCTACCTGTAAAAGATTCTTTATTTTGGTAAAAAGGTCGAGCAGATAGGAACCTATCAGCAAGTTTTGCTGTGTTTCAAGTTTTGTCGCTAGGTTTTCCAACCACTCCAATAAAGCCTGAAGGCTCAATTGAGATAGTTCAGGGAGTCTAGTGCCCATGACTGTTGCACTACGGGACAGCTCATTCAATCGCTCTCCTTGACAAACAGGGCACTGTCTTTGAACGAGGAAGTCTTTTGTCTCTTTTGTAGGCCGTTTGTGTTCAGAGAGTCTTCTGAGCAACATCGTACAGACGCCTTCAAACGTACCTGCTCTGGCTTTTTTGGATGTAGGTTTTCTAGATTTTACAGAAGGTTGAAGTTTAGAAAATTGTTCGCTATCACTACCATAGAGTAACAATGCAAGCTGTGCTTCAGTGAATTCAGCAAGTGGTTGTCCAACAACCGATGGGAGTCCATAATATGTGAGTGCTGCGTTGAAAAGCTCTATCTCATACTCTTTGTAGCGATGTCTCCAAATCTTGACGGCTCCTTCTTCAAGGGTGAGTTTCTCATCAAGCAATGAGGTGAGCTCTACATCCCATACGACACCTAGTCCCTGGCAGTTTGGGCAGGCTCCTTCCTCGGTGTTGAAGGAAAAGTTAGAAACAGTAAGCTTTGCAACTTTCTGTTTGCATGATGGGCATGTGCTAAAGACTTGGATGGAATCTTTGGTCTTAATCATTGCATCGGCTGTAGCATCTTGAGGAAACAAGTTGCTGCAGTGTTCACATGTTTGCAAGGATATCTTCTCAAATATCATTCGTAATTCGGTATAGACAGAAGTGACAGTGCCAACAGTGGAGCGAGGGTTCCTGTTTTTGTATGTTTGTGAGATATGTATTGCAGGTGACAGGTGCTTGATGGATTCAACTTTGGGTTTTTCAATGCCAAGGAATCCCATAGCTTCAAGATACTGGCGTTGGGCTTCCTGAAAAATAACATCGAATAACAACGTACTCTTTCCCGATCCGGAAACACCAGTAAAGACAACCAATTGATCACGTGGAATTGCTAGAGATATATGCTTGAGGTTTTTTTCATAGGCCCCTTGAATTATGATATGTTCTTTCATATCCCTATTCTAGAAAGAGATTATAAGGTGAGCAAGAGTGAGGAAGTGCCTATATCTACATTTGACGAAAAATACAAAAGCTCCTATTTGGTGAATTTATGTAGTGTTGGCTAGGTAGAGTAAAAGCTAAATATACAACTATTGATTTTAGTATAAACAGAAATATTCTCACAGTGTAAATATATCAACTGTCCATGAATAGAATGTATGAATTGCCGTTTCTAGAGGGTCAGCTAGTTTCATTGAAAAGTATGACATGTTACAGTTAGTAAACATTTCAATCGTGACTATAAAGGATGAAGAGATGAAACTTGCAGTTCTCAGTGATGTTCATGGAAATTTTAGAGCGCTGGAAGCAGTGCTCTTGGATGCTAAATCCCTCAGTGTAGACCATATTCTATTTCTTGGTGACCTAGTGTTTATGGGTCTTGATCCCCAGCCATGTTTTGATCTTTTGATGGCAAATAAGCCATTGGTGACTATAAAAGGAAATACAGAAGCTACCATTGAAGGTATCAAATCTATCAATCCTAAAGATGAACAAGAAAAGCTTTGGCGAAAGTTTGTTCGCTATACTGATATCCGAATGAAACCAGAATCAAAGGCTCTCATGTCGACATGGCCAATTGTTCAGAGAGGTGAAATCGGTAATGACCCTTTCATCTTTTGTCATGGAAGTCCCTACTCGTATAACGAACCTATCACAGAAGATATAGATTCTTCTTCAGAACTGTATACCAAGCTGATGGAAGAAGATGCATCAGTTATCCTATGTGGACATACCCATATTCCTGCTGACTTCACCCTTGGGGATAAGCGCATAATTAACCCAGGGGCAGTAGGCTACTCTTTTGACGGAGATGTTCGGGCTTCGTATGCCTTTTTGGATATACATAGCAATAAGGTTAATGTGACCATTAGGCGCATCGAGTATGAACGTGAAATATATATGAATGAAGTCAGGCATGCCTGCCATAGCTTTAAGTTTTTTTCAAGTGTGCTCTATTCCTTGGAGAATGGAAAGCCAGACCCTAAGTATTAGACTATCACAATTGTCTTAATAAGGTAGGAAGTGTAAAGCAGGTAAACAAATACCAAGAAAGCACCTTCAAATCGATTGATCCTTCCCTTCCTACCTTTAAACCCATATCCAATAATGAACAAGGAAATGGTAAGAATTGCCATGATGGTCATATCCCTGTAAACTGTAGAACTCTCTACAACAAAAGGATTGATCATCCCTGCAATCCCTACAACACCTAAGGTATTGAAAAGATTTGATCCTATGACATTACCTATGGCGATGTCATGTTCCCCTTTCTTTGTTGCTATGATCGAGGAAGCCAGTTCTGGAAGGGACGTTCCTATTGCTACTACGGTAAGGCCTATGATGGTGTCGCTGACGCCAAAGTGTTGGGCAATCTCAACAGCTCCGTATACAAGGACTCTCGAACTTATGATGAGAATGATCAGACCAGATATAAGCAACCATATAGATTTATATAGGGATATATCAGAAGCCAATTCTTTTTCGGTTTGCCTTGCCAAGGCGTCTGTATTTTTTTTCATCCCTTGTAGTATTGACCAGACCATAAGAAAGGCAAAAAGCACCAAAAGATAGACAGCATTCCAAAATGACAGGTAGAGGTCCATCAACAATAGGATGGATATTCCAGTGACAAAAGTAAGAATGGGAAGCTCTTTACGGAGAATTGCTGAATGGACTCTGACAGGTCCAATGAGAGCTGTTATACCTAGAATAAGGGCTATGTTGGCAATGTTTGAACCGTAGGCATTACCCAAGGCAATACCTGGATTACCTTGCAAAGCCGCAAACGTGGAAACAACCATTTCTGGGGCTGAAGTTCCAAATCCTACAATGACCATACCTATAAGAAGTGGTGGCATGCCAAAGTATTTGGCAACCATGGATGCACCATCGACAAAACGGTCTGAACTCCATACAAGAAGCAACAAACCAACAACTAGCAATATACTGGGTATGAGCATAAGAATCCTTTATAAGAAACGAGTAAGAACGTAACCATACAAGGAACGTCCTTGGCCCTCATCCTAACACAAGGTGAAGAGGAGTCTCAACCAAGAGAACGGTATAATCAGAAAAAGAAAGGCAGCATGGGATTATTTCAATGTTTATTTTTCTATTTCCTTATAATACGATGACACTGACATTGACCCATGCTTCTATTTCCTCAGATTTTATATAATGAATAACCACTTTTAGGTTACTTTGCAAGTTTTAAAGAATTCCGATCAGTCGGGATCCCTGAAAAGGTTTGGTGCTTTATAGGGAATCATTTCTACTCCTTGCAGGTTTTTAGGTGTCCCTTCTGACACCTGCTTTTTTTTTGTTGTCTATCCTTACAGGTATTGGAACAGTATGAAATAATTTCATTGCAAAAAAAATATTGCTGAGTTATGCTTTCCTTGGGAATAAAAAACTTTCTAAGGAAAGCAAAAAACAAAAGGAGAATGTATGACAGAGAAAAAAAGGAATTGGTTGTTGTTATTTCTGGCACTTGCCCTGATGATAGGCGGTAGCCTGTTGGGATCTTGGGTCAACTCTGGCTTGGGAAAAGTGAAGGTTCAGGAAGTTTCCATATGGCAGGCTCCGGGATTCAAGGTCAGTGCATATCTGTATACTCCGAAGAGTGCCACGGAAAAGGCACCTGCAATTCTTGCAATTCATGGGTTGAATAATCAGAAGAATTTTATGGCAAATACTGCCTTGGAATTTGCAAGAAGAGGATATGTAGTTTTATCCATGGACATGAGTGGACATGGGAGATCTACGGGAATGAACAATGAATATGGTGCAGGAGGACCTGCTGGATTAGGTTATCTGAGGAGCTTGCCAAATGTTGATAAAGACAATATCGGAATTGTTGGTATGTCCCAAGGTGGTTTTGCCGGGGCCATGGGGGCAATCAATGCCGATCCTCAGGGCTATTCTTCAGTATTTTTCATGGAATCGGAGGTGAATGCCCCAGGTTCAATGGATATTTCCGGTGCAAAGAATCTTAAAAATGCGGCTTTCAATATCGGGCTCATTACAGAAATGGGAGTGATGGTATTTATAGCCAAAGGCTCTGATGCTCCTGTTTCACCGGTCTTGCAACCAATATTTGACACGAATGATCCAATCACGGTAGGAAAAGTATATGGATCAATCGCGGCAGGTACAGCTCGCATCCTCTACCAACCTTGGGAAAATCATGCAGGTTCCACTGATTCGATTCCCGCCATTGGCAATGCCTTGGACTGGATGCAACAAACAATTGGAGAAGGCACATTGGCAATTTCTCCCAAAAGCCAGATATGGCCGTTCAAGCTCCTTGGCACCGCCCTTGCCTTTTTTGGTGCCATGCTATTCTTCTTCCCTATGGGCGCATTGCTCCTTGGAACCCAATATTTTGGTGAATTGAAAGAAAAAATGCCTGAATATCGTGGTTACGTGGGAAAACAGTGGTGGATCAGTGCCCTTATCACCACTGCCTTAGGGCCTCTCTTGTATCTTTTTGTATGGAACCATATGTTCTTTGTTCCTTGGTTTAGTCCAAACAGACTTTGGCCCCAGAACTTTACGAATGTGTATATGGCGTGGTCTGTCCTCGTAGGCAGCATTGCCCTGGTACTTATTTTTGTAGGCCATTTTACGTTTTTGAAAAAGAAGGGAGCACGACTGGTGAATTATGGTTTGACTGATGAAACTGGCCGTCCAGTAGTGAGACGGATCCTCAAGTCCCTTCTGTTGGCAATCTGTATCATGGTGCCGGTGTATTTGGTCCTTGTCTTTGTTGATTCTGTCTGGAACGTTGATTTTAGGGCTTGGGTACTTACGCTTCTTCCTTTTACGGGACCGCGATTCCTGGCTTTCCTTGGATATTTGATTCCCTTTGCGATCTTTTTCATACCGCAGGCAATTCTCTTTGCAGGATTTCAAAGGCCAAAAGCAGGGAAACTCAGTCTTGGGAAAGAAATGGCCATCAATTCAGTTGTACTGACTCTTGGGGCTGTCATCTGGCTTTTGATTCTCTATGTTCCCTTGATGGCCGGTGGGTCTATTGTTTTTGGTGCCAGTCCACTTGTCCAGACAGCAGCAGGGATGGGTGGAATCTATTATATTCCGCTGTTGGTGCTTTGGCCGTTAGTAGCTTGTCTTTATACCTATTTCTTCAGAAAGACAGGTCGAGTGTATGTTGGTATCAGCATAACGACACTGTTCATCGTATGGTATCTGACTGCAGCAGGAGTTTTTGCTGTTGCTTTATAAGACCATTGAAAGAGGGTATCAGAATGTTCTGATACCCTCTTGTTGTGTATTACAGGCTTAATATTTGTGATATACTTAGTTTTATTCCTGTTGTTGGTCAGTCTCATTCCGATACACAATAGGAATGAGATTATGTACTTGTTGGAGCATTGCATGGAATTGAGATGGATGGGACGCTATAGGAAATTGGTGGGACAATTATTCAGGTATGCCAATATCTATGTACGCTTTTATAACATGGAGCTCAAGGGAGTCGATGGGGTATCTCTTTCTGCCCAAAGTTGGCAGGTTCTGGAATGTATCATTGAACATGAGGACGATAGCCTGAAGATGGCTGAGCTTTCCAGATATCTTGGTATGCCACAAAGTACCTTTTCAAAGTATGTGAAAATACTTGTATCACAAAAATTAGTAGAGCGATTCAGGAAGGAAGACAATCAAAAGGATATCATTCTCAGGCCCTCAGCTTTAGGCAAATCTTTCTATTTGGAGAGAAGCAAACAGCTCTATGAAAATGGATTCAAGGATATGTTCTCATCCCTCGAAGAACTTTCCAACGAAGATCTTGAACGGGTTATACGTTCCATTGAGAACCTTGCTGATCATTTTGATTCCGATGCAAATGATTTTTCAAAAAAGAAACTGATTCAATTGAAGTGATTACTGTCAAGGACACACACCTATGAGCTGGAGATTTGTTTTAGACTCTACAAATCCTTACATATCAATATTATAGACATTGCATCCAACGCACAATACTTGAACCATTGAAAAATCTTTCTAATCAGGAACCTTGCTACATCCTGGACCTGTAAGGATGCTTCTTCCCCCTAAAGTGGGGATAATGGATATCTGGGTGCGTATCATCTCTTGCATCGCTGATACGTGAGAAATGACCCCTATGAGCTTGCCATCTTGCTGAAGGTTCGAAAGTGTTTTCAGGGCAATTTCAAGCGAATCCTCATCCAATGTTCCAAAACCTTCATCCAGAAAAAGGGAATCAACACGAACTTTTCTGCTGGCCATTTGGGAAAGCCCCAAAGCCAAAGTCAGGCTTACTATGAAGCTTTCTCCTCCAGATAGATTTTTTGTCGATCTGATCTCTCCCCCTTGATAGTTGTCTATGACATTCAGTTCCAAAGGCTGTGCAGTATCACGTATCAGTAGATAGCGATCACTCATCTTTGCCAGCTGTCTATTGGCATGAGAGACCATCAGTTCAAAGGTAAGGCCTTGGGCAAAGTTACGGAATTTTTTCCCATCAGAGGAGCCAATCAAAGAGTGAAGCCTGTCCCATTTTGCACATTCTTGTTTTTGCATCCGAATAATCTCTTGCTTACTTTCAATATGCTCTTTGGCTGTATTGTTTTCTTTGAGCTTAGCCTTGTATTCGGCAACAGTATCCCTACACTCTTTGAGTTCCGCCTCTTTTTCCTGAAATACTGGTTGTAGCTCAGCTAGGGACAGGTCTGTCATATTTTTCGACAGTTCTATAGTTAATCTTGTATTTCTGTCATGTTGCTTAGTTCTCAGCGCTGTTTGCCTATCATCAAGGGTTTTTGCTTCTAGCTCTAGGCGATTGCGCTCAACTATGGGAAGTCTTGCAGAGAGGAACTGGTCTTCATTAGAGAACCCTACAGAAGTCAGCTCTTTCAAAAACAAGGCTTCCTGCATTTCCAATGCAATCATTCGTTTAGTCAATGAATCTTGCAATGAATCAATTCTGGTTTTGGATATACTGACTTTCTCCAAAGAATCAGTGCTGGCTTTCCTAGCCTCTTTTTCCTTGTCCTCAGCATCTCTAATAACCTTGGCAAGATTTTCCTCTTTCTCATCAGCATCCTTTACTCCAAACAGTTCTTGTCTCTCTGCTTTGACAGTGGCAAAGGAATTTGCAAGAATTTTGAGTGCTTCATGTTTCTCTTGTAATGCAGTTTTCTGTGTTGTTATAACTCCATTTAGACGTTGTATTTCCCCTTTGATGGAGTTAATTGTATTATCAATTGTCTTTTTTTCCTCTTCTTTTGCTAGCCATGTATTCTTTCTGTCACGAAGGGATTCCAATAAAGTTGTGAGGTCTTTTTCAATCTCTTCCATTCCATAGGCTTTGAGTTTTTCAGCTACTGCTGTTTCTATGCTAGAAAAAGCTTTTTGAGCTTCTTGTAATTTCTCAACGCTTCTTGTGTATGCAAATTGGGCATTTTCTTTGGCATGAAAAGCTTCAGTTTCATTGGTTTTATGATTAGTCAGGGCTGTACTTGCATCCTGTTCTCTGACTACAAGTTCCTGGATTTTGGTTTCCAGGTTGTCAGCTTCACGTAGTATCATATTTATGGTTGTGATTTTTGCTTCTGTCTCATTAGAAGTGGGCATATTGCCAACAGCAAAAGGATGTTCTATGGAACCACACAAAGGACATGCCTTTCCTTCAACAAGATGGTTACGGTGCTCTTCCAATGCAGCAATTCTTGCAAGATACTCCCGTTCCCGAAGCAGTGAATCCTTCTCGGATCGATATTCTCGGAGCAGCTTATTGCCCAACAATACTGATAGGTCAGCTTGAGAATTCTGAAGATATTCCCTAGCAGTATCATGCTTAGTCTGCAGTGCGATGGTTTGTGTACTGCAGATGGTTAGGGTTTCTTTTGCTATCTTGAGAGCTTGTAACGTGTGTGTGTTTTCATCAGTGTGTTTATCGACTTCTTTTTGTTTTGAAGATAAGCTCTGTATCTGTTCATTGAGACCTGTCAGTTCTGATATCAAGTTTTTATCTGATGCATGCCCAGTACAGTATGTTTCGATATCCGAACGTTTTTTCAGTTCGATAGCTACCTTTTCCTCTTGTATATCCCTTTTCATTTGATAGCTTGTAATTGTCTCAGTATTGGTAACTATTGCTGTTTCATTCTCTTTGATGCTGGTAGTAAGCTGTGCAAGATTTTGGTCCAGAGCACGAACTTTCCTAAGGGTGGGTACTGCCTTTTGTTGTGCAGTTTTTGCCTGTTCAGTCAGTTCCTCTGCTTTGACCAGGCATTCAGAATGGATGTCTGCATCAGATTCCAATGCAGGGAGAGCGTCTTTTTCGATTTGTAAGGAATTTTGATCTTCCTTCTGCTGCTGGCGCAAACCAGAAAAAGTTGCATATGCACCTTCCAAAGTTGCTGCCTTGGAAGCACTATCAAGGATAGTGCGATTTGGGAGAAAGGCAAGCGTATCCTCAATAAGTATTCTCTCCTCTTCAGCCAGTTCACGAGTCTCTTGTTTCAATTGGGCTATGTCATTCAGCCAGACAATGGCCTTGCTAAAGTCAGAGACCAAGGTTCCCAAGTTTTTTTCCTTTAGCTGGGATAGTTTGAGCTCTTCTTCTGTTGAATACTCTTCCTCTGGGGTAAGGATATGAATTCCACGGGATTCAGCTTCCAGGGTGGAAAGAATAGCCTTCTCATCACGAAGGCGTTCATGTACCCCAATTGATATGTCTGAATAGATCTTTGTTCCTGTTATCTGTTCAAGTATCTTGGATTTTTGTTCAACAGTTGCCTTAAGGAAGGTATCAAATCCTCCTTGCGCAAGGAGAATCGACCGGGTGAACCGGTCAAAGTCCATACCGGTTGTATCCTCTACAGCACCAAGCACTGACTTAAGTTGGTTTTCGATCACCTTCCCTTCAGCATTGGCTTCTGAAATCTCGTGTCTTGGATTCTGTAGGTCCCCATCAGCTTTCTTTCTCGAACGATGTTGTGCCCAATGACAGCGGAAACGACCTGCCTGGGAGGCGAATACCACCTCTGCAAAACACTCCCCTGTCTGTCGGCTCATGATGTCGTTACTGCTCTGGGTAATTCTTCCAAGCCTTGGTGTAGATCCATAGAGGGCAAGGCAGATGGCATCGAGAATTGTGGACTTTCCGGCACCGGTGGGACCGATAAGTGCAAAGATACCATTGAATGCATACTCACTCTCCGTAAAGTCTATACGCCATTCTCCATAGAGGGAGTTTAGGTTTTTAAACCTGAGTTCTAGGATTTTCATCAGTTTCCCTTTTATTCTGCCAGTTGATCATACTCTGCAAGAGTACGGGCGATCTCATCATATGATTCTATCAGTTCTGTTCGTTCCTCTTCAGGAATTTGTTCTGAATCCAAGCACCGTTTAAATACTTCAGAAATGTCGAGGTCTTCTAGTGTCTCATGCTCGTATAGGGCACCCAATACGCGCTCGGTGGTCCGTTTGTTTTTGATAATGGTCACCACTAATGAAGATCCTACCAACAGTTCTTCGATTTGTTCACGGAGGTTGCCAGAGGCATCGGTACCAGTATATTCAATTTCTAGCCAAGCTTTGCTGTCTTCACTTTTGAGCCTTTTGATACTAGAGGTTATCTTTTCCAAGGACCCTGTTATGCGTATGAGTTGTTGGAAACAGGGGACAAGTATGGGACTAATGGTCGGCTCCTTTCCAAAAAACTCTACCATGATAACCTGCTTCTCCTGATTGGCTTCTCCGAACCCCATAGGAATCGGAGATCCACAGTAGCGCAAATGAGAAAGCCCCCCTACCATTTGCGGGATGTGGAGATGCCCTAAGGCAAGATAGTCGATTGTAACGGGAAACATGTTGCTTCCTATATGACTTAATGATCCCACGTAGAGCTCTCGTACTCCATCACCATCGATAGTTTCCCCTCCAGCAGTAAAGAGGTGTCCCATGGCGATTATGGGGATAGTAGGAAAGCCATCAAGGGTGAATCTTTTTTGTTCCTCAACTGCCAACGAACAGACTTCTTCGTAATGGGATTGTATCCCTTCCGCCAATTTTATATTTTTATCTTCAAGGGTCTCACCAGGCTCGACTGAGCGGATATCCCTGTCCCGAAGATAAGGGACAGCACAGACTATGGCTTCTGGTTTACCTTCATGATACAAGGTTATCACCTCATCATCTGGCTCATCTGCTTTATATCCTATTACATGTACCTGTAATGCCTGTAACAACGTTTTTGGAGCATTGAGGAAGGTCGGTGAATCATGGTTTCCTCCAATGATAACTGTGCTGTGGCAAGTTGTTAAAAAGAGGCGGGAAAGAAAGTCATAATAGAGCTTCTGGGCTAAGTTGCTGGGTGTAGTATTGTCAAAGACATCGCCGCTGATAAGGAGGATATCAATCTGTTGTTCCTCTATAATGGAAAGCAACCAATCAAGGAAGAGGGAGAACTCTTCGTAACGTTTTTGTCTGTATAGCATCCTTCCAAGATGCCAGTCAGATGTGTGGAGTATTTTCACTTGAGCTCCTTGTGGATAAGTATAGCAGAATTAAGGTATGGAGGGCTTGCTGGTTTACTCATTTCTCATAGAAGCTTTTTCAGATTAATAAGAATATCCATCAGCTCCCTTCTTGCAATTACGAAGACCTGATTGTCCTTACATTCAGATTTGCTGACGATATTCCTATGGTTGAAAACCTTTACAGTTTCTCCGTGTTCAATGTCTTGACCGGTAACCATGTCAAGAACATCAGTATTTTGATGTATGATCAAACCCAGTGGAAGCTATCTTCGGCCTATGACCTTACGTTTTCTTCTGGAAACAAGAATGATGCATGCATACTATTTACGAGAGTTGGAAGCACCATTGAATCGGGTTATTATTTCTTTTTTCCTTCCACTGAAATTGCTTCTTGGGTAAGATCATGTGCAATATCCATGCTCGCAAAGGTTTTGCTCTCAGGAAGGACAATATGGTAGTTTCTCATTACCCCTATCTCAAGGTTTGCATTTGCAACATTAAGAAGAAGCACATGCCCTCCTTTTGAGAGATCAGCCGAAATAAAATGCAAGTGCCACTGTGGAAGATTTATGCCATCTACATAATCTGGGCATCGAAAGGCTACGATCGTACCCGCAGTATTTTCATACGTATATTCTTTTTGCGTAGACGCAATCACAGAAAGCCGTTGATAGGGTTTTTCTTGCTCAGGAACACTCCTGACTGTTATTGAGGGAAACGTACCTTGTATCTTGGCAACATAAAAACAGTTCAAGTCATGGGTTCTTTCAATAATAGTCTGGTCAAGAAAGGATTTTATCTCTTCAATGCTCTCTATGGATTCACACGGAAAGTCTGCAACATCAGAGTCAAATTTGGTTGCCATTGCAAAGGGAACCATCACTTCATCATCAACCTGATTAACTGAGCCATCAACTTTTGCCTGGTATACCACACCATCAAGCAATATCATCTCACCATTCAGGGCATGGAATGTGCCAATACCTGTGTCTCCTAGAGTCTTGAGTGTTCCTACGGATACAAACCCATCATATTCACCCAATAAAAGAGCATTTAGCAATGATATCTGGTGAAGATCATCAGATCCTGGGGTACGTGTATCAACAGTAGCACAACCACTCAACAGGACCAGAATCACCACAAGACCAACAATATATTTTGAAACCAGCTTCAATCTTCCCTTCATAACTCCCCCTTTTGGATTACCCTACTATAAGTCCATCAGAGGCGAGATGCAATCGGAAATGCTGGGAAAGAATCTCCAGGCTAGAATGGAGTGGGAAAAATCCTACAAGAAAGTATTTTGACCCAAGAAAATCTCATGAACCAAAAAAAGGCCGGACCACTCTATTGAGCAATCCGGTCTTCGGTGTTTTGGAGGTGGGGGGATTCGAACCCCCGTCCTAACGTGCCACCCAATGACGTCTACAAGCTTAGTTGGTGTTCTTTATTTCCGAAGGTAGGCAGGTACACCAGCAAGACGTCCTTCCTCCGTATCCTACTTGAGTTTCCTCCCAACCCGTAGGCACTGATGGGAGTAAGCCCCTATTTTTACAGGTTACCGTTGCTTAAGAGCGGCAGCAGTCGGGCCTGTACACAATCGTGCTGTTACGCAGCGAGAGCGTATTCTGCTTCGAAAAAGACTTCGTCTTCTTTTTTGGCAGTTAAAATTTTTGCTAGTTTATGGAGTTGGCGCTCCGCTTGCAGCCACTGGCCTGATCTTCCGCCAGTCGAAACCGAAACACCCCCGAAGGATTTCTCCTTTGGAGTAACCTAAAGATACACATAGTAGGGATAAAAAGCAATAAGGTGGGTAAATGAATGGCTATGATTACTTGGGTAGGTAACAAGAAGGGATCATCTTCTAGGATAATCCCCTCTTGTTTCACTACCTGTTTGTATCAGGTCTGGACTTTTTTTTTGCCACTGGTATTGGCTTAGAGATTAGCCTTCGTCAATACTGAAACACCAGTGTCAAAGTATTCAGCACCAACAGATTCACCTTTCAGAGCCTTTATTGCAGTTTTCATACCTTCATATCCCATAACATCTGGATTCTGGGCCATGGTACAAAGGAGATAACCATTCTTGATAAGAGAAAGGATCATATCGGACTTGTCAAAACCAACACCAACGATCTTCTTGCCGGCTTCTGCAATGGCATTACCCACACCAACAGTTGATCCCTCGTTAGCACCAAACAAACCTACAACACCTTGGGTGATGAAGTTAGCACTCATGTCTTTTGCACGGGCAGCATCGCCATCACAATACTGGGTCTCAAGAAGCTGGAAACCAGTTCCTTCAAAAGCTTTGCGGAAACCATCTTCACGAGCAACAGTAGAAGCAGTTGCGCTGTTTACACTGATGATACCAATCTTACCGGAAGTTACGCCATTGACTTTGAGGGCATTGAGCAATTCCTTACCAGCGGTTGCACCAGCGGCGGTATTGTCAGTGGCGAGAGTCTGCACTGCAGGATAGTTAGCTGCAGAGTCAACATAGATGATCTTAACACCAGCCGCCTCTGCTTCCTTGAGGGTAGCAGTTACAGCGTTGGGCCCGTTTGCAGCAAGAAGGATAGCATCAGCACCACCGGCAACAGCATTGTTGATGCTTTCTATCTGCTTTGCATCATCTTTCACATCAGGAGCAAGCCATTTGTAGGTTACCCCACCAAGCTCGGCAGCGGCCTTCTGTGCACCTTTGTCCACGTTTACCCAGTGTTGGTCCATTTGGTCCATCGTAATCAGGTAAACATTATAACCGGAAGCTTCTTTAGCTCCCTGGGCAAACAGGGCAGTTGCCAATACGAGTACACACAGTACAATTGCAATTTTTTTCATAACACATTCTCCTTTCTTTCTATGTACTACACTTACGTGTTAGTATTCATGATGCAGAAGCAAGACGCTTTTTTTTGGAACCCTTGCCTGAACGTACAATGACATCAAGCAAGACAGAAACCACAACGATGATTCCGATGACAATGTTCCTTATTGCCACAGGAGCACCGGCAAACTGCAGACCATTCTGCAGGACGCCCCAGATGGAAGCCCCGATTACCGTACCGAAAAGCAAGCCTTGCCCACCTAAGGTGGAGATACCTCCAATGACTGAAGCGGCAACCGCATAGAGTTCGTAGCTGTTTCCAGCATCCATCGTTCCCATGCCGCTGGTTGCGCTCGTTATAAGCCCAACAATTCCAGAGACAAAGGCCGAGACCATATACGCCTTGGTAGTGGCGCTGATAACATTGACTCCGCTGAGCCTGGCAGCCTCAACGTTGGAGCCTATGGCATAGATATGACGACCACTACGCGTTCGCATTAGGATGAAGTTGAAGATAAACCAGAGTACAGCTGCTATCCAGATGGTATTGTACAAGCCAAAACTCTTGCCATAGTAAAAGAAATCCCTGAAGCCCTGGGCTGCTTCACCGATGCTGTCGGTGTTGTAGTTGTTATTCGCTATCTGGGCAATACCACGAGCAATTGTCATAGTCCCCAAGGTGGCGATGAAAGGAGGAAGCTTTGCAAAGGAAACCAACAGACCGTTGACCAAACCAAAGGCAAGACAACATATCAGGGTGACAATGACTGCTACCCAAGGATTGATGCCCTTGGTCATCATCGTCGCACTGATCATACAACTCATGCCGACCACAGACCCAATGGAGAGGTCGATATTACCGGTTATCAGAACATAGGACTGCCCAATGCCGATAAGAAGAATTGGGGCTATCTGTCTGAGAAGATTCGAAATATTCCTCGAGGAGAAAAATACCGGATTCATTATTCCAAACACCGCATAGAGCACTATGAGCCCAATGGTGACTGTCAGTACCTGCCCTATGCCACGTATGGCCATCATTCGCTTAAATGGATTCACAAATTCTCTGCTCATTATCCCTTCCCTATCAGTTCTGATCATTCAGTTTATTTTCAAATCGGGTTGCGTATTCCATTATTTTTTCCTGATTGGCCTCTGCTCGGTCGAGCTCGCCGGTGATCCTTCCATCACACATAACCAGGATACGGTCTGAGACCCCCAAGATTTCAGGCATTTCGCTGGAAACAAACATGACAGCAATGCCATTTTCTTTCAGCTTATTCATCAGGGTATAGATTTCAACCTTGGCAGCGACATCAATACCCCGGGTTGGCTCATCAAAAATAACCACCTTACTGTTTCTAGCAAGCCACTTGCCAACGACAACCTTTTGCTGATTCCCTCCAGAAAGGGAAGAGGCATTGACCTCACTGGTAGGGAGCTTAACCTGCAAATCAGAGACAGCCTTGTTAACCATCACCCTTTCACGCTTGCGATTGATGATACCAACTTTGTTGCAGATAATATCAAGATTAGGCAGGACGATATTCTCCCTTACAGAAAGCTTCACGCACAGCCCATCGCGTTTTCTGTCCTCTGGAACCAACACAAGGCCGGCTGCGATGGCATCTTCAGGACAGGTAATCTTGACAGGGACGCCCTCGATCTCAATTTCCCCGCTATCCTTGGTATCTACTCCAAACAAAGCTCTAGTCGTTTCAGTCCTTCCCGCACCCATAAGGCCAGCAATACCCAAGATTTCCCCTTGGTACAGGTCCAAGGATACATCCTTGACCATTCTCCCTGCCTTCAAATTACGAATAGAAAGGGCCAACCTGCCTTTATTGGCAGGTATGCGAGGAAATTTTTCTTTAATTTCACGACCTACCATAAAAGAAATGATCTGATTCAGCTTCAAATCCTTGAAAGGCTGTTCGGTAATGAATTTCCCATCACGCATAATGGTGACCCTATCGACTATATGCTGTAGTTCTTCAAGTCTGTGACTAATATAGACAATACTGCACCCAGTTTCACGCAACTTCCTTATCAAGGTAAAGAGTTGTGTTATCTCAACACTGGTAAGTGCGCTGGTAGGTTCGTCCATGATGAGTATCCTTGACTTGGCCTGCAAGGCCTTTGCAATTTCTACCATCTGCTGTTTTGATACAGCAAGGGAACCGACTATCACTTCAGGATTTATATCAATTTGCAGGGAATCAAGGACGTCTTTTGCCTGGCGATTCATCTCGTGCTCGTTAAGTAAAGTCCCTCGTGTGATTTCACTACCCAAAAAGATGTTCTGGGCGACTGTAAGATGGCCGCACATGTTCAGTTCCTGGTGGATCATTGAAACACCCAGGGCCTGAGCCTTGCGTGGAGTTAAATCCCCTTCAATCTCGTCACCAAAAATACGTATTACACCACTATCACGGGTGTAGACCCCACTGAGAATTTTCATAAGGGTAGACTTACCAGCGCCATTCTCCCCAAGAAGGGCCATTACCTCACCAGGACGAAGGGTAAAACTAACATCATCCAAGGCACGCACCCCAGGGAAAGTCTTGGTAATAGAGATCATCTCCACACTGTAAGGGGTTTCATTCATGCCACGGTACTCCTGTATGTGCAAAGTATCCCATGGCTTTTCTCAGGACGCTAGGTAGTGATTTTTTGGAAAAGGGTGTCTATTCTTTAGATTTCATGGGTATGGACCCGACAATTCCACCGTACTGCGAGAATTCGTCGCGTGTAAGTATGCGATCTATTTTGCCGCCTTTGAGTATAATCAGGCGGTCTGCAACTTGCAGTGTATCCGAGAGGGAGACAGCTAGGATTAGGCAGGTTATCCCTTTCTTCTTGAAGGCATCGAAATAGTGTATGAGAGTGATTCGTTGAAACATGTCAACAGATGCAAAAGGTTGCACCGCACAGACAAACGAAGGGTGTTGCATCAGTATCCGTTGGTAGACAATGGTATGGAGCTTCTCTTGTGGCAGGTCGTACAGACTTGTCTTATAAAGATCCTTGCCAACTATTGGTTCCAGTTCTTTTGCAATGGCCCTTCTTCGGTTGGGACGCAACCAGAGATGCCGTATTTTCTCATCACTGGTGAAGAACAGGTTGTCAATGACTGACAACTGTGGAAACAACAGTGTCTCATAAGGTTTGGGGGGTATGAGGGCAATAGTGCGGTCATCTTTTGATGGGGCCTTTCTTTCAAGAGTCAGGGATCCTCTTTCAGGTGGTGCAGTACCCTGAAAGAGAGTAAACAGATCACCTATGCAGAGATTCTCACTATCAAGAAGCACCACAGTCTCTCCCCTACGTACTGAAAAGCTAAGTTCATGCACATTCTCGTACCAGAGGTTCTCACATACAAGAAAGGGATATTCCGAATCACCTTTTCCCTCATACTGCCTTTGCCTTTGTGAAAGCTCCATACTCTGCTCAAAGACGTTGCTATACTGGATGATGACCTCATTGGTCATTTGGTAAGGAAATAAGTGTTTTATGATCCTTCCCTCTTGCATAAGATAACAACGCGAGCAGAACCGAAAGGCCTCCTGATGGTGATTGCACAGGTACAGGAACGTCATGCCCTGTTCCTTGAAATAGAGCATGACCTTCTCTAGTCTGGCAAGATCTATCTCACTTACAAAGTTTGAGATCTCATCGAGGATTACCAGGTCAGCCCTGCTTATGCTCGCCTTGACAAACTCTATGACCAGTTTTTCAAATGCTGTGAGTTCACCTACCAATGTTTTTTTTGTAATCTTGACGGGAAGAGGTGCGAGCAACTGCTCCATCTGGGTGGACAACAGGGTATAGTTGATAAGATGCCTATGAAACCCTTTACGCAGCACAAACAGGTTTTCTTCCACTGTCAGGGTATCGATGAGGGTGGAATCACGCTGAATGACTGTTACCCGATTGAGTTTCCTGGAACTGGATAGATAATCATTGACTAAGATATCGTTACAGTAGACATGCCCGTAGTGAATGGGAATGTTTTTCTTGAAGATGGTCAGCAGTTGCTCAATGCCCAGGGAATTGAGCCCTATGAGTGCCACTATCTCCCCCGTGTAGAGTTGTAGGTTGATATCAAAAAGATAAGGAGGTAGCGATACCTGTTCCAGACGGAACACTTCGTGCTTCATACCTTATCCTCTGCCCCTAGACTTCTGGGTAGGGAGATGAGCACGTCGGTACCGACCCCTACCTGGCTAGTCACCGTAAGGCCATATTGCTCACCAAACAACAACTTGATACGGTTATTTACATTCACCAAGGCAATGCCACCATGGTGCTCATCACGTTTCATATAATCAAAACTTCGTACAGAGAGGCTGTGATACATCTTATTCAGAACAGAAATCTCCATACCCACCCCATTATCACTGACAGTGACCAGAAGCCTTGACTGAGTAGTTTCTATATGGATTCTAAGCATTCCCGGGCCTACCTGACACTCCAGTCCATGAATGATACAGTTCTCCACTATCGGTTGCAGGGTCAGCTTGGGAATACGATAAGAAAGCACCTCTTGTTTGTCATCATCATCTATGACTACCTCAAGGGCCATGCGGTTTCCGAATCGGAACTGTTGAATACAGAAATAGTTCCGAGTATTTTCCAACTCCTGCTCCAGGGTTACCAGATTTTCCACATTGCTTATAGTGTAGCGAAAAAAGGTGGAGAGAGCCTCGGTCATGGAAGCCACAGTATCCAGACCTGCCAAGAGTGCCTCTGAACGAATTCCTTCCAACGTATTGTATAGAAAGTGAGGATTTATCTGATTTTGCAAGGCCAGAAATTGGGCTTGTCTCTTACTGGCATTCATTATCTGGTCTGTATTCAACAATGTGTGTAGTTTTGCTTCAACCTCTTTCATTTCCCTGTTCAGAGGCAGTCTTCTGTCCACAATGTTTTCAAAGGTATATCCGGAGGCAAACAGCTGTAGGATGTGTCTTGTTCTCTTATAGGGTACGATAACCCAACCATAGAGTAACAGGGCACTTGCCACTAAGAGAGCAATTGGCAAGAGAAGCCATAGCAGGCCTTGTATTCTTCCGACTTGGTACAGCAGTGCCATAAAAAGAAGCCCTACCACCTGAACTACCAAAAGAACAAGCCAAAGAGCAATTCTTTCATCGAGGTATTGTGTTTTTCTAGCCATACAGCTTCCTATACTCGTTGGGTTTTATCTGGCAGACTTTCTTAAAGACCCGAGAAAAATGTTTGGGATCTCGATATCCAACCTTCTGTGCTATCTCACCAATGGTGAACTCGCCGTTTGCCAGAAGTCGTTTTGCTTCAGTGATGCGAAGATCCATTAGATATTCAAAGAATCCCTTGTTGCAGCTTTTCTTAAAAAGGGAACTGAAATAGGAACTGTTGAGATTTACCTCTTCACTTACTGACTCCAGACTGATGAGTTCATCTTGAAAATGAAGTGCCAAATACTCTTGGGCTTTGAGTATGGGTTTGCTGAGACTTTCCTCCTTGTCCTCAAGATATTTGCTGAAGATAGCTTCCATGCCAGTGATAAATGCCTGTTGTAACAGTTCCATTGAATAGGCATTTTCCAATCTTTGGCGTAGTGCGACAAGGGCTGTGACAACAGCATTTCTACTCGTCATATGCTCAATGATAAAGGCTGTTCCTTCATCAAAACAATCCAACATATACTGGGACTTGGCATAAGGTGAAAGTTTTGCTGCAGTAATATCAGCAAGGAATTCAGTACAATGACAAGCCAAGGCTGACGGTGAATTCTGTGCACAAATTCCCTGCAACCCCAGGACAAAAGGTCTGATAAGACTTTCAAGAGGCATTTCTTCACATCCGGTTGCGACATATCTTTTCAAAGGGCCTGAATCCAATCTTTGGGCTACTGCCTGCTGGCAGGAAAGGACGGAAGTAGGCAACTCATCAAAGGAAGAAACTTCTATTCCCAAACCTAAGGTAAACAGTATATTGCCAAAGATTTCGCCTTGTGTCTTGAGATACTGCAAGAGGGCATCACTTCCTTTGAGGACCAACGGTGCCTGGGTCTCTGCATAAGAGAGCAATAGGTAGATGTTTCCATCAACAAAATGTATGGCGATATCAGAGCAAAACGAAGTACACTCACGATTCATATACTCTTCTATTTTTTCAGTAAGGATGTAATCTGAGCGTTGTGCATGAAATCCTTGTAACATATCCATTTTGATGGCAAGGACCCGCATGATGTTTGAACGGGTAAAACAGTTGGTAAGCAATTCTGTCTGCCCTTCTTTGACTAACAGGGAAAAGGCCAGTATTCGTTTCTGCCTACGGTCTTGGGTTACCTGTTGCTGTAACTGTTCTGTAACTTGATACAACGACTGTTGCTCGTTGTATCGGGTGATCATCTTGGTAAGGGTTTGTTCCAGTTCAAGTTTCTTGATGGGCTTTAGCAGATACTCCGCTACCCCATACTTTATTGCTGTCTGCGCATAATCGAACTGCTTATGACCACTGATTATAATGAACTGCACATTGGGTTGAATCTCTTTTGCCTTGCGGATAAGCTCCAGCCCATCAAGGCCTGGCATACGGATGTCAGTAATGACAAGGTCTGGTGATTCTGTCTTGATAAGTTCAAGGGCACTGATTCCATCATACGCTTTGGCACATAGGGTAAGACCCAAGCGCGGCCAATCGATGAGTGCACAGATCAGGGCGCACACTCTCTCTTCATCATCTGCTACTAATACCTTCATCCCTCAATTGTAAAGCCTAATGAAGAAATCCGATAGTCAAAGTATAGTTTTTCTTGCTTCTATAGTTTCTACCCATGTTTCCAAGGCCATAAAGGTTTTTTCAAGATCGATAAAGCGCAACGTTGCTGCCCCATCCTGGGTAGTCTGTTGTGCATTGACAATAACTAGGGGGGCTCCATTTCTGGTTGCATACAGGGGAAAGGACGCTGCTGGCTGTACCCGTAAGGAAGAACCAAGCACCAGACATAGGTCGGTATGACTAAAATCCTCATAGGCTCGGCCTACAATATGAGAGTTTAGGTTCTCACCATAAAATACAATATCAGGCTTGATCAGGGAACCGCAGGCTTTACAGTGAGGGACCTGATCATTGAGGACGATTGGTGCTATCTGCTCGTAGGAGTAATGGGCATTGCAGTTGGTGCAGTAGTGGTGTGCGGCACTACCATGCACCTCATATTGCTTCTTGCTGCCTGCCTTCTGGTGCAACATGTCTATATTCTGTGTATAGAGCGAACGCATGTATCCCTTCGCCTCCAGTTTGGCAAGGGTCCTATGCACAACGTTTGGTTCATAGGCATCCAGGTGATACCAGTACTCCTTCGCCCAAGCGTAGAAGACATCAGGATGTTCCATAAAAAAGGAAATGCTTAGGATATGCTCCACATCCAGGCCTTTCCACTTCTGGGAGTATATCCCTTTTGAACTGCGAAAATCTGGAATTCCTGAAAGCGTTGAAACCCCTGCCCCAGTGAATACTGTCATCCTCTTGGCGTGGAGAATCATTGGCTTGAGAATAGAAAACTTTTTTTCAAATTGTTGGAGAGTCTCTGAATTAGGTTTCATATACCTCCAGTATATAGAATTAATATCTTGTTATGGACAACCGTATCTGGCTATCTCACTAATGTTCCCGTATACGTATTTCCCTTCAAGCCAGTGAGACGCACTGTGACGATACTCCCGACAGCAGGACTGCCATCAAAGACAACCATTTCATTATGCTCAGTTCTTCCAAGCATCTGGTTCTTGTCGTTACGGGAGACAGCGTTGACTACCACCTTGGCAATACCTTGAGAGCGTTTTGTTTTTTCACGCACAAAGATTGCATGTTGGAAATTGATAAGATCAGTCAGTCTTCTTCCCCTATCCTCTTCAGAGACTTCTCCGGGGAAAGCTACAGCAGCTGTTCCTTCACGAGGATTGAAGTAGTACATGAACGCTTCAATGCATCCCATCTGATCGAGTGCTGTAATGGTATCCTGATATTCCCCTTCGGTTTCTGATGGGAAGCCTACCATTACATCGGTAGCAAAGGTCGCTGTAGGTATTTCACTTTTGAGGGTTTCAATCAAGGAAAGGAACCGTTCCCGGGTATACTTGCGATTCATGAGTCCCAGGATGCGGGTATTTCCACTTTGCATAGGTATATGCAAGTGTTTGGCTACCTTACTCTGGTCCTTGATGACTCTGATAAGCTCATCAGAAAAATCCTTGGGATGAGGGCTTTCGAAGCGAATCCATTCGATATTTCCTGCGACCGTGCAGACTTTCTCCAGTAGAGATGGGAAGGTCAGTGTCTTGCCATCCTTTTCATAATGGTAGCTGTTTACATTCTGTCCAAGCAGGGTGATTTCCTTTACGCCTTTAGCATCAAGGAACCGTACTTCGGAAAGGATTTCTTCTACTGGACGAGAAATCTCCCTACCTCGTACATAGGGTACTATACAGTAGGAACAGAAATTGTTACAACCGTTCATAATCGGTATATACGATGAGTACTCACCTTCCCGATAATACGAGGTACCAAATTTATAGGTTTCTGTACGAAGCTCTGCACTTTCTGGAGAAATAAGCACATCTATGATCTTCTGCTTATCATTGGTTCCCATAACATAATCAATATGGGGTGCTTCATCCTTGAGTTCCTCTTGTAACCGTTCCGCCATGCAACCGGTTACGATGAGCGTTAGAGGATGAAGTGTCTTTATATGGGCAAACAGACCAAGCCTTCCCCATATTCTATTTTCAGCACTTTTACGAACTGAGCAGGTGTTGAGTATGGCGCAATCCGCTTCTTCTGCAGTATTGGCAGGCACGAGGCCTGCCCCTTTGAGTTGGAGTTCCAGGGCATTGCTTTCTGCAGTGTTCATCTGGCATCCATATGTTTCTATCCAATACGAGCGAATCATTTTGTATCCTTGGAAGCAAGCAGCAAAGCCGCTTGCAGTGTATTTTTCATAAGCATTGCAATAGTCATAACCCCTACCCCTCCAGGGACTGGAGTGATGAAAGAACAGTGAGGGGAAACTGTATCATAATCAACATCCCCAACCAAGCGATATCCTCGTTTGGCTGAAGAATCTTCAACGCGATTGATTCCGACATCAATTACAACAACACCATCCTTTAGCATGGAAGGTTGGATAAACAAAGGTTTGCCAATGGCAGCAATGAGGATATCAGCTCTTGAGGTAATGGATGCAAGGTCTTTTGTACGTGAATGACAGACCGTTACTGTAGCATCCCGGCCTTTCTGCATAAGTAATGCTGCAAGTGGCTTTCCTACGATGTTGCTCCGCCCTACAATGACCACATGTTTTCCCGCAGTCTCTATATTGTAGTGGTCCAACATTGTAAGGACACCCAAAGGGGTGCAACTGACAAAAGTGGGAAGCCCTATTAGGAGCTTGCCAATACTCATAGGGTGAAAGCCATCGACATCCTTATGTTGGTCAATGGACTCAATAACCGCTTCACTATCCATATGAGCAGGAAGAGGCAGTTGGACGAGGATGCCATGGACAGTAGGATCAGCATTGAGGTTTCTCACTATAGTGAGGAGCTCTTCTTGAGTACTGTCCTCAGCTAGGATATAATCCTGATGACCGAAGCCCAGGGAGAGGCAAGCTTTCTTTTTGCTCGTAACATAGCTTTGGCTGGCAGGATCGTTTCCAACCAAGACGACAGCAAGAGTAGGAGCATAGCCGTACGTTTGTACAAAGGCTTCAGCTCGGGTTTGTATATCTGTATAGACTGCTTTTGAGACTTCTTTTCCTGACATAACTTGCATGGCATATCCTTCCTTTTTAAGTAGATTACCGTAAAATGCATGGTAATGGCAACAAATGCTAGAGAACGTACCGTTTGATTTGCCTTTATCGTTCTCTCTCATTATACTGGCCATATGGTTTTCATAATGACCTTTTATACGTATGATTGATTATATGTAACGCCCAAAGCATCGTTTTGTTCTTACAAGTAACACGAGGTACCCATGAAAAAGTTTTTACTGCTATGTCTCATAGCCTTTCTTCTTCCCTTGACCCTGTATTCAGTTGATTTTTATGACGCTGGAAGCCAACAATTTTCATTCAGACTTGGCACAAATGTTCCGACATTTGTCTATTTCTTTGATGACAAGACTACCCTAACTGGTCCAGGAGAAGGCAATACAGGTATGAATATGGGCGGCTATGGTTCCATAAGCTACCAGATGTTCAATTCCTCCAAGACTGCCATAGGAGGAGAGATTGGCTATAACTTTAACTTTTCTGCTGAAAAAGAATTTTTCTCAGCTGTTCCCTTCTTTGCAAAATACTCTTACTTCCCTCTGCAAGGCACTTTCGACATACCCTTGTCAGTAGGCTTGGGTGGCGCGTATATCAAGTATAAGACTGGTTCGCTGATGACTCTTTATACAAACTTCGAAATTGGAGCAATATGGTTTCCTGGAGAGAATTGGGGTTTTGGTATCTCAACTGGAATGTGGCTCATTCCAGAATTCAACTATGAAGACAATCTGAAAGCAGATAATGCCCTAGCAGGTTTCATTCCAATCACTCTCTCAGTCACATACCGCCAATAGGAGATTCTTATGAAGAAAATACTAGCATCACTGCTAACAATACTATTAGTAACCATTGCCTTCGTTTCTTGTAACTTGGATGGAACTTCCGGCATATTTCGGGAGATTGCGCTGTCAAAGACTCCGCTGTCGATACAGTACAAACAGCTATTGGGAATAAGTGGTACAGACCTCTATTTCAGGACAGCCAAAGGAGTAGAGCGAGTTACCTCTGCAAAAGTTAAAACGACTGTAGTCGAAAGTAAATATGAGAATATAATCCAAGCTGCAGCCCTTAACGGTACAGAAGTGCTCTACATCACCAACAATGATGTTGAACGTGCTGACAACAAATTCAATGTTGTTGATACTACCAACCTTAGTGCCCCAATATCTACTATTGCAGTTGACCATACCCAAACGACTTCTATCACATCAAGTCTTTCAATGAAAAATTTATATGCTAATTCCATGATTCTGGTTACTGGAAATAATGGTGGGCCCAGGATATTTGAATTATTAAAATATAATTCGGGCAGTACAGCCTTTACAAATACTGCGTATGGAGAGTTTAGTTCTGTACCCACAGATTATGATGTTGAAACTGTCATTCAACAAACAGCAAAGGAACAAGATGCAACAGCACAGATGATTGTTTCTTTCATAAATGAATCAGGCGATCGAATTCACTACCTTGTCGATCCTCCCACTGCTCTTGCTCCTGTCTCTCTTGGTACTCAAAATGTACAGATAGCCAACTTTTTTTATTATGATGCAACAAATATGTTTGTTCTTACTACCAATGGAGATCTCTACCATGTGGATTCTACAGTTCCGACTTGGACATCCATTGGTTCTAGCTCAAAAGATTATAAACCCAATGCTTTTGCCTTGGCAATTAATGACAGTACAGATTATTATCTTATAACCAAACCTTCCTCAAAGACTTCTGCCATACATGTATTTACCATTGATATTGCTAGTGCTACAGCAAATATTGGGGCCGGAGTAGACGTAACGTCAGGCTATGCTGCAGAGCTTTCATTAGCTAGTATAGTTAGCTCACAAATAAAGACTACTACTGGTACAAGTACTAATCTCTTGGTCGCAACAGAAGAAAATGGTATGTATGACATCTCAATAACACATGCCAAAGCAGATGTTGATGACAGTTCGAATGGTTCAACATCAGGAGCAGAAGAATATACCTTCTAGTTATTTTTAAACCATTGCAATACAAGCTCTCCCTCAATGGGAGAGCTTGTATTCTTCTACCTTTATGAATCTACTTTTTTGGTATCTTTCAAACCAAATATTAATGATTCTTGAATTTTTTTTTTAAATGACTTACCTGCTGTCAAAGCTTCGAATGAAACTAAGTCTGAGAAGATACTGTAAGAGGTTTCTTGATATTTCTAGAAAAATGAAGAGGCATACACCCCTATTGCATAAAGACAAGGAATAGGCAGATCAGTAACCCTTCCATGACGCAACCCAAAACGATACAATCTTTTCAAGACAGCATAGTGAGAATAATGGCAAGATACCAATGGGAAATTGCATGACAATGAGCAAGTGTGTTATCATAGGAAAAGGGAACAGGGCTTCTCCGTCTGGCAAGAGAGGATACTGCTTATCGTAAAGGTTTATTCTAACAAGGTAATTGAGAGACCTCCATGGTTATACTCAAGGAGTACAATGATACATTCAAATAAGAGTTCACTTCGTTCGTTTATGGTGGTTTCTAGTGTTGCCATCATCTGTAGCATTTCAATGTTCTTATTTACAGGTTGTGCGGCAAAAGCTGCTGATGATCAGACAATGAGCGTAGTTGCTCACCGTGGAGGGGCAGCACTGGCTCCTGAAAATACCATAGCAGCATTTACTGTGGCTCTAGAGCACGACGTTGACGCAGTTGAACTGGATATCCATATGAGCAAAGATGGCTCTCTGATGGTCATCCACGACCCTCTGCTCCTTCGTCTCACCGGAAAGCCTGGTGCAATTTCTGACTATACAGAACAAGAGCTTGAGCAATTTGATGTTGCCGCCACATTTAAGGGTGGAAAACACTATTTCGGTTTTCAAAAGATGCCGACGTTGGCAGAGGTGATTGAATTTATCGAAGGGAATGCAACAAGACCTATTCAGTATCAGATTGAGATTATGGTGAAAGAGGATGGGTCCAGGTATGAAGGCATTGAGCAGAAACTCATTGATACCTTACACAAATATGCAATTCTGGATCGTTCTATGGCAATCTCCTTTGACTTCCCGACCTTAGTGTTGTTGAAAGGACTTGAACCCAATCTTCAATTGGGAGCTCTTATAAGCAAGGACTATCTATCCAGTAAAGGTATAACAGGACCAGAGAAAGTCGCCAAAAATATGCAGGAGCTCAATGTTGATACTGTAGGTATAAAATCCGACTACCTTTCCCAAGCACTCTATGATCAGTTACGAGCATATGACCTTGGTGTAGGGGTGTGGACTGTCGACGACACCATCAACATGAGAAAGTTTGTGAATATGGGCGTAGATTACATAACCACCAACAGACCAGATCTGCTCAATAAGGTGCTTGACAGGAAAGTTAAGACTACTGTCAGTTCATCCAACTCTGATTGGTATCTGTAACAGTATAGTTTTTCTGATCATCCATGGTGACCCTTACCGTTCCATCAAGTTGGGTAAGATGATACTCCGCCCCATACTTCTTATAATTGTTGTAGACAGTCATGCTATCGAGCCGGTCATGCATTGCCACCACAATCTTAGGCTGGAGTGTCTTTATCCACCTCAAGCTATTGGAGGTGCCACTTCCATATACCTATTCTGTTGCTCAGTCACTGCAAAAGCATAAGAATACAGAGCTGTAGTACTTGCTCCAATGGTAATAAGGGGTAAACTTGTCAGAAACCATAAAAACCCAGCATAAGCGAGATTATAAATACGGCCCAGAAAGGACCAAAAGCTGTTTTCTGGATCAAATAGAGAGATCTTTGCCATTGGTGGATAGCAATTTTGCTGGTGGCTATCGTACTCCTAATGATTTACTTCGGGGACCTCGCCTATCGTAGTACCAAGACATTTGTCCTCCAGGGCTTCATAGCCAACGACGAAGAACAACTTTTTGATGTAAATGCTCTTACATCTGATTTCAGTTCCTATCTGAAGCTAGGGCCTAAAGAGATAGTTGTTTTTGACGACTCACTATATGTGCAAATTGGCAAGACAGATCACTATATTGAGGCCAGTATGGCAAAGATCTATGCCTATATGGCTGCAAAGGAACTAGACTTTCTCATTGCTCCCGAATTTGTAGTCGATCATTATCTATCAGCCCTATCAATGCGTGATTTCACTCAAATGTATACCAATGAAAAGGACAACCTTTTCAAGCAATTGGAGAATCATCTGCATGCAAGCATATCCAGTGAAGGAGTAGAAGGGTTCTACAAACTTGACCTTGGATTCACCCGTTACACAGGTGAGATTCCCTTGTATATGATCATACCAAAAGAAAGTCCCCATCCTGATATGGTTTTAGAGTTCCTTGCGTTTATGCAACAGGACTTCTAATCATATGGAAACTCTCTACAAATAATAATCCTATGGAATAAACAACAAAACGGCCTTTCGGCCGATTTTATTGCTAGTTCAAATTATCCCCTCGTACATCATGCAAAATCTGTCGCACTTCAGGGTCGGAGAACTGTTCGTCAATCTCACTTGATGTGAGACCAAGGAACTCATGACAATGATAGTGTATCCACTGTTCGTCATCAGGGCTGTTCAGCACATGCTTACGGCAGTAGTAGTCAGGTTGTATGGGAAGAGGTTCTTCGCCCTTGTAGAGAGGGACCTTGTAGTCATACACGGCAATCTTGAGGTCTTCACGAGGAATACCCTTATGCATGATAATTTCAGCTAGAGCATTGACTGTCTTGCCGGTATCAAAAATATCATCGACAACCAAAATCTTGTCGCCAGTTCTCAGATGTTCAGGTGAATACGTCCAACCATCAACCATAACATTAGTCTGGCTTCTGAGATACCCGTACGAACGGGCTACAACAGCTGCATAGAAGACCGGTCTCCCTTTCTCACGAATACGGACCATCTTATAGTACTCGCTAAACACATTTGCCATATAGGCTCCGCCTCGTAAGGAGGCATAGATGATATCCGGAATGAAATGATCCTTAAGATACATCTTGTGAGCAAGTTTCAGGGCACTGTCGCGAATTGTATCTCCAGAAATGAACTCTTTATTCACCATCGAACTCCTCGTTATGCCTCTACGGTAAGGATTTCCAAACCATTCTTAGTAATAGCTATTGTATCTTCAAAATGTGCAGAAGGTTTACCATCTGCAGTGACCACAGTCCAACCATTATCCAATGTCCTGGTATTCTTGGTCCCAAGGTTAATCATAGGTTCAATCGCCAATACCATCCCTTCCCTAATGCGGGGGTTGGCCATGTAAGAACTAACATAGTTAGGGACTGAGGGTTCCTCATGTACAGCAAGCCCTACCCCATGACCACAGTAATCGCGAACGACACCATATCCTTTGGAGTTTGCAAGCTTGAACACAGCCGAACTGATGTCCTGAATCCGAGCACCCTTCTTGCCAGCCGCTTCGATACCCAGGGAAAGACACCTCTCTGTTACTGTACAAAGCTGTTCCCATTCTTTCTTGGTCTCACCAATGATGAAGGTTCTGGCCATATCGGAAAAATGGCCATCAAGGTTGATGCCCAGATCGATATCTACAAGGTCACCTTCAATAAGGAGCCTATCTTTGGAGGGAATACCATGGATGACCTCTTCATTGACAGAGATGCAGGCCGTGGCAGGGAATCCTTCATAATCAAGAAAGGCGGGTTTTACCTTGTGTGCAATCATAAAATCATAACAATACTTGTCTATGGTATAGGTAGACATGCCAGGTTCCAAAAAAGATGGGAGAGAATTCATGAGTTGGGCGGTCAGGTGACACGCCTCACGAATTTTTTCTATCTGGTCAAAGGTTTTCAGTCTTATCATGTTCAGTCTTTCCTTTTAAGGGAAACAGTTGCTTTTGCATCGTATCTAGCATTCCGTTAATGAACTTATAGTTCACTTCAGTTGAAAAATCCTGTGAAAGCTTAACTGCTTCATCAATGATGATATGGGGATGAATATCCCCATACAAGAGACAGAAGACACTAATTCTCAGGACATTCCTATCGACTATATCGATACGGTCTAAAGGACGGTTCAGTGAAAATTGTGTAATCAGCTCATCAACTTGGTCCAGGTTTTCTATGGTACCCTGCACCAAATAGTGGGCATACAACTTCACCTCTTCCTCAAGTTCTGCATATTCGGAATCAGTGATTCCACTGAAGTGTTGAGGAATATACTCTTTCGCCATGATATTATTAAAATCCAGGGCGTAGAGTGTCTGAATTGCAAGCTCTCGTGCTTTGTGTCTTGTTCTCATAGTTATTTCTTATACAGTATGTTTACGCTTGCGCTTTTGCGTAAATCTTCAACCAAAGAGTTGATGGCTGAATAGTAGATTTCCTGTTGTTTTGCTCCTGTAAGTTGTGATGTTATGTAGTCACGAATGGTAGAGGTTGTATCAGGATTTATTTGATCATCGAGACCCAAAATCTTGGTCTCATTATACGCAAGGATTTTCAATATATGAAAACCTGTATTTGATGTAACAACATCGCTGGTATTACCCACTTCCGTGGCAAATGCCACATCAAAGAAAGCATCACCCAACCCCTGAAGAGCTTGTGTATCATCCATGGTCAGCCAACCGATATCTCCAGCCTTAGTTTTACTACGGGGGTCCTGAGAGTATTCAGTTACCGCTTTTTCAAAGGAAAGCGTCCCTGAATGCAACTTCTGGGCAACTTGTTCCATGGTCTCTTTATTTTTTGCATTGGCCGCTTCATCATCTGTGAATGGAATGAAAATATGGCTGAGCTTGACTGTCTCAGGACTGACAAACTGGGTCTTGTTCTTTCTATAGAATGAAGATACTTCTGTCTCAGAAATTGAGACTGGCTTGTTTAATTCAGACGCCTTCTTCATCCTTACATATGCATCGACCATCAGCTGTTCGGCAATCATTTTCTTATAGGATTCTACAGTTCCAAAATTAGCATTGACCACTTGCTTAAACTCTTCATCTGTAAGCTTTTGACCATAATTTGACTCAATGCTAGTCTTCTGGGAAGCATAGGCTTGGTCAATCATAGCATCGGTTATCTTAACCCCATCACGAGCAGCACCCTGACGAAACAGTTCGTTGTTAATCAGCAGGCCAAGAATCTGTAAAGGATCAATAGTAGCAGGGTCTGTACCATTTTGAACAGCACTGGCCTTGTAGCGTGCTACCTCTGCATCAAGATCCGCAACGGAAATAGGTGTCGTCTTGGTAAGGCGAACAGTGGCAGCAGGAGCCCCAATTGGTGCTGCAGAAAGCAAAGTGCTTGCCAACAAAAGAGTGATGACCATAACTAAAATTCGTTTCATTAAAAACTCCTAGGAATTGCTTAAGTATAAAATAGCCATATATAGAGAAAAAGTACATTAGATCTGCAGATGTTTTCCTACAGCTCTTGCATAATCAACTTTGGTGACAATCTCACTTTTCTTAAGAAATAGTCCTTCATGCTCCATGATTTTCATCAGAGTTTGCAAGGTCTTCATGGAACGTATGCCACCCTTTGCAATAAAACCCATGCAACGGATACCTGAGACTGTACCGGCTGTTCTCAAGAATTGGGATACAGCAGAGGGAATCTTTCCACCCCAAAAGGTAGTGGCTTCTGTTCCAAAAATTAGGTAATCATAAAAGGAAACCTTTTTTCCCATATCCAGGTTCATATCAATGATATCAACCTGATGGCCTTGTGAGGAAACACCCTCTGATAAGGCTTTAGCTATAGCTTTGATTTTTTGATTTTCTTTTGAGGCTGAAGCGTACAGTACACAAACTTTCATATGATATCCCTTATAACAAATACCGACCGCACAGTATGCGGCCGGCAGTCAATTAACAAATGGCATCTACCGACCTAATTGGTTGCGGCAGGAGCTTCAACAATGCTAGCGGGAGTTTCTGAAGTCTTCCACCAGTCTGTGGTCTGCTGAACCTGTTCAGTCTTTACCGAGTCGAGCAACTTGTCTTGAGACGGGCTCTTGTTGACAAATGCGACGACAAGAGCAAGAATCATGAACACTACAGCCAGCGTAGCAGTTGCTTTGGTAACGACACTGCTTGCATGAGATCCGAAAGCAGTATTACTACCACCACCGAAGATGCCGCCCAATCCTTCACTCTGTTCATCCTGCACAGCGACAAGGAAGATCAAAAGGAGACTGACGATCACGAATAGTACCAACAAAATAACGCTCAAAACACCCATTTCTCTACTCCGGTTATGTTACATATCAAAAGTGACGATAGGCAAGAACTGCTCTACAGAGAGCGAAGCACCACCTACTAAGGCACCATCAATATGTTCCTTGGACATCAAAGACTTAACATTTGAAGCCTTTACTGAACCACCATACTGTATTATGAGCTCTTCTGCAACACCCTTTGTATAGAGTTTAGCAACAAGAGAACGAATAAAAGCATGAGCGCTATCAGCATCTTCGGGAGTTGCAGTCTTTCCCGTCCCAATTGCCCAAACAGGTTCATAGGCGATAGTGACGCTTGCCATATCTTCTGCAGAGACTCCCTTGAGCCCAACAGTGACCTGACGGGTAAGAACTTCCTCAAGTTTGCCGGCTTCCCTCTCTTCAAGAGTCTCACCAACACAGAGGTCCACATCCATCTTCTCAGAGAGGGCAAGTAGTACTTTCCTATTGATAAGAGCATCACTCTCACCATAGATGGCCCTTCTTTCACTATGGCCAAGGATCACATTGGTAACCCCAAGGTCCTTGAGCATTGCTGCACTAACCTCTCCAGTAAAAGCACCTTTGGTATTGTCACACATGTTTTGGGCAGCGACTATTATGTTGCTGCCTTTCACAGCCTCCAACACAGCGGGGATGGTCACAAAAGGTGGGGCGATCATGACCTTGGTCTTGACACCAGAAAGTGCCTTTGCAAGATCTTTTGCAAAAGCAGCACCTTCGCTTGGGGTCATATTCATTTTCCAGTTTCCAGCAATATAGGGTTTTCTCATCTTATTTCTCCAATGCCTTGATACCAGGAAGGACTTTCCCTTCCAGGAATTCAAGGGATGCACCTCCACCGGTGCTCACGTGACTGATCTTATCTGCAAGGTCAAATTTGTTGATGGCAGCAACGGAGTCTCCTCCACCTACAACTGTAATTCCCTTACAAGCTGCAAGTGCTTTGGCAACAGTAAGAGTTCCCTGGGCAAATGCATCAAACTCAAACACACCCATCGGGCCGTTCCAGACAACACTTTTTGCGGCCTCAACAGCGGCAACAACCAACTTCACCGTCTTAGGACCGATGTCCATACCGATAAGATCTGCAGGGATTTCAATGCTGTCAACAGCAATTGCCTTGGTATCTTCCTTGAACTCGGCACCACAGAGATGGTCTACTGGAAGAATAACTTCTACGCCCTTTTCCTTTGCCTTTGCAAGGAAAGAGGAAGCCGTATCCTTAAACTCCTCTTCAACCAGGCTCTTACCAATGGCATAGCCCTGAACAGCGAGGAAGGTATAAGCCATTCCTCCCCCGATAACGATGGTATCGCAGGTATTGACCAAGCTTTCAAGAACGCCAATCTTACTTGAAACCTTTGAGCCACCAATAATGGCAACAAAAGGCTTGTCGGGGTTCTCAAGTAGAGGGGCCATGAACTTGATCTCTTTTTCAATAAGGAATCCAGCGTAAGCGGGCAAATATTGAGCTACACCAGCTGTTGATGCATGGGCTCTATGTGCTGTGCCAAAAGCATCGTTTACATAGACATCTCCAAAAAGAGAGAGTTGTTTTGCAAACTCAGGATCATTCTTCTCTTCTCCGGGATAAAACCTGACATTCTCAAGCAATAACACTTCACCACTTTTGAGGCTTTTAACCTCCTTAGTGACTTCTTCTCCAATGACATCAGAAGCGAGCTTAACAGGACGGCCCAACAACTCGGAAAACTTCTTGCCAATAGGAGCCATGGAAAATTCAGGATTCTTTTTTCCTTTAGGCCTGCCGAAATGGCTCATCACTACGACACTGCCACCTGCATCCAAAATATATTTGATGGTCGGCAATGCCGCTCTGATCCTAGTATCGTCAGTAACTTCACCGTCTTTCAGCGGCACATTAAAATCTACACGGACAAGAGCTCGCTTGCCGGAGAAATCATAATCCCTGATAGTTTGTAAAATCATACTATTCTCCTTTCTATATTCTTATAGAATAGATACATAGCTCCTAACAAAATCTCAGGCCTGCTTTGCAACAGGCCTGAAAAGTTAGAAACATTAGTTATTTCACCAGTTTTTTGGCAAGGTCAACTACACGGGTTGAGTAACCCATCTCATTGTCATACCAGCTGAGAACCTTGATCATCTTCTCACCCATTTTCATGGTCAGCGAAGCATCGAAAATTGAAGAGTGGTTATTTGCCACGATATCATGGGAAACAATGGGATCTTCAGTATATTCGAGAATACCTTTCATTGGACCCTCAGCTGCAACCTTCATTGCTGCATTGACCTCTTCAATAGTTGCATCCTTCTCAAGCATGACAACCAAGTCGACGATGGATCCAACAGGAATGGGAACGCGCATGGCCATGCCGTTGAGCTTGCCCTTCAAAGCAGGGATAACATCGGCTACAGCACGGGCAGCACCTGTGGTGGTAGGAATAATGGAGACAGCACCGGATCGTGCACGTCTAAGGTCTGAGTGAGGCTGATCCTGCATGACCTGGTCATTGGTGTATGCATGAATGGTAGTCATAAGACCACGCTCGATACCGAAAGAGTCATTGAGGACCTTGGCGATAGGAGCGAGACAGTTGGTGGTGCAAGAAGCGTTTGAGAAAGCTTCAAGGCTCAGGTCGAGCTGGTCATCATTCACACCACATACGATGGTCTGTTCAATCTTGTCCTTTGCAGGAACGGTGAGGATAACTTTCTTGGCACCTGCCTTGATGTGATCCTTATAACCGCCCTTAGGGCCTTCTGCAACGGTGAAAACACCAGTTGACTCAATAGCTACATCAACACCGAGTTCCTTCCAAGGAAGTTCAGCAGGGTTTCTGAGTGCAAAAACAGGAATACTCTTCCCATCAACGATGATTGCATTTTCACCGACTTCTACGGTCTTGTCATAAACACCATAGTTTGAGTCATATTTCAAAAGATGAGCCAGGGTCTTAGGGCTGGTCAAGTCGTTGATACCAACAATCTCGATGTTCTTGTCTGCAAAAGCAACCTTAAATACGTTGCGTCCAATTCTTCCAAAACCATTAATTGCAATTTTCATTGTTTTCCTCCGGGAATTTCAATTCCGTATCGATATTAATATACTGTTTTACCCAACGAAGGGTCAACGTATTACCCAAAATTATTTGATTTCCAATTTCAATTGGTTAATCTTATGCCCATCAATATTTTCTACAGTAAATACTGCTTGAAGATCTTCGACCGACTCTTTTTCAGCAGGGATCCTTCCGAAAAGTTCAAAAACATACCCACCGATAGTCTCAAAGTCCTCTTCGTCGATTTTCAGTCCTATTTTCTCATTTACATCGTCAATGGATGTACGGGCCTCTACTATATAGACTTTCTCTTCAACCTTGAAGATTCCATCACCCTCATCATCATCAAACTCATCTTGAATATCTCCAACGATGACTTCAAGGATGTCTTCCATACAGACAATGCCACTGACACCACCGTATTCATCAATTGCAATGGCAATATGCACCTTGCGAATCTTGAATTCCCTAAGCAGATCATCAAGATGTTTGCTTTCAGGAATGAAATAGGGCTTACGCATGAGGGCTTTCACATCAAAGCCATTCTCTATACCATGGCGCAAGATATCCTTTGCATAAAGAATACCGATGATATTGTCGATAGTATCCTCGTATACCGGATAGCGTGAGTATCCCTGTTCTTGAATAATGTCATACAGGTCCTCAAGGGTAACATTGCTGTTAATGAAATCAACATCAACACGGGGGACCATAATCTCTTTTACAGTCTTGTCATTCAGTTCCCCGATGCCTTCAATCATCGTCTGCCGTTCTTCACTTTCAACCTGCTCCCGAAGCTCCTGGTCCAAATTCTGGTGCTTTTTCTTGAACAAGCCTTTCAATCGCGAAATCAACGTTTGTCACCCCCAAGTTTCATGAGAAGCTGCTCTTGTTGTACGAGCATCGGTTCGGTTGCATCATTGCTTGCATGATCAAATCCAAGAAGATGTAGCAAACCATGAATTATGAGCCTAAACAGCTCCTCATCGACTTCAACACTAAATGATTGTGCATTTCTTTTCAAGGTATCTATAGATATTACCATGTCTCCAAGCACCCTAACTGCTACCGGTGGTGAACTATCCTCAGCAAAGGTGAGTTCAGGCCAGCAAAAATCTTCAAGATCATCTTCCTGGACAAAAGAGAGGATGTCAGTACTCTCATCCTTACCACGATAGGTCTTGTTGAGTTCTTGCATGTATGCATCGTTGACAAAGGTAAGTGAGAGCTCACATGGCTCCACATCCATTGCTTCCAATACTGCAAACACTCTCTTTTCCACCAGACTTTCCGGTGCAACCTCTTGGAAGGACTTATCTTCATAGGATATGTCCAACACCCAATCTTTTCTCATATATTCCTATCCTTTTCAAGGTAACTATTGCTGAATATCATCCCAACTCTTCAGGATACTCAATACGGTGATGGTCTCTTCCAATAAGCGTTTGCAAAAATGAGGCCCCTATGAGGTCAAGATCTGTCAGCGAAAGCAGGGAATCCTTCAATTGGTCACGGGCAATCTTGCCCATGATAACAGAGTGAATGAGTTTCTCATATTTGGAAGGGGTAGCCTTTTTCAAAGAACGGCTAGCAGCCTCCACACAGTCGCTGAGCATGACGATCGCTGCTTCGGGGGTTGTAGGCCGTACCCCACTGTAGGAGTAGTCATCTTCATGTACCTCAAGGCCGGAAGCAAGAGCCTGTTCTTTTGCCTCATGGTAAAAGTATAGGATGACATCATTACCATGATGCTGTGCAATAATGTCCAGCACTTCCTGAGGAAGTCCAGCCTCCCTACCCTTTTCGACACCAAGCTTCACATGGCTTTTAATAATGGCAACCGAGAGACTTGGTTTGATATCATCATGCTTGTTCTCCTGGCCTTGGTTCTCAATGAAATACTCCGGATGGTCAGCCTTGCCTATATCATGAAAAATGCCTCCTACTTTAGCAAGCATGGCATTTGCCCCTATGGCCTTCGCAGCATTGTACGCTAGGTCAGCAACATAGCGACTATGGTTATACGTCCCCTGTGCAACCACTGAGAGGCGATCGAGGACAGGGCTATCATCAGCTTGGGCAAGTTCATTGAGACGAAAGAAGGTGGGAATGTTAAATAGCTTCTCACACAGGGGAACTATTGCAGCAACCAACACCAAGGAAACCGAAATGTTGACTACAAGTGCTCCTAACAATCCAATTATTCCATTAAAGGAGAACCCTGCAAGCAAGTTCAAGGCTATGGCAATAAAACTGCTAAACAGACAGGCATAGAACCAGTTGTAGATATCATCCAGACGTTTAATGGTGAATTGGAAGAAATAGAGACAGAACCCAATTGTGGTCATTGAGAAGAAAAATGTCATTTCAGTACTTTGAGGCAATATAACGGCATAACAGGAGAGCATAAAACCACTGATGATACCCATACGCTTCTTGTTCGTAATCTGTGAGATAAAGATTGGGGCAAACAGGACAGGTAAAAACGAGTCCTTGAATTGTATGTCATTTTGTACAGTCCAGTAGGAGATAATATAGAGCATCAGCAAGGAAAATAGAATTGAAGACAGCATCAGGTTCAGATAGAGATAGTAACGCTTCTCATGCTTGAGATACTGGGTAAAGACATATAAAGCCGATGCTGTTGCCAGCAGGACAAATACCAACCTTCCTATCAGTTCCAGCACCGTATAGTTGATGGAAGAACTGTTCATCTTTGAGACCAACGCCATCTGTTCTTCTGAGATGACCGTATCCTTGCTAATCAGTTTTTGTCCACGCTGGATGGTTACCAATACAGGTTTGACCTGTTCTTTTGCAACCGAACGAAGTTGGAGTGTCTTTGCCTCGTTATATTGGACATTTTCTTCTAAAAGCAAGGCAAGGGTATCAAGAAGCAACAAGGATTGGAAACTGGGGTTCGCACTGACATAAGCTGTAAGCCAGTAGGTGAGATACGGTCCAAGATTTTCCTTTGTCACCATGGCACTGAATGGCTGCTCAACCAGAGTCCTTGTTTTCTGCATGGAAAGGGTATTATCCAGATAGAAATATTCATAGCCAAGCTGCTTGTTCTTTAAGATGTCTGCCTGGGAAAATAGTCCTTTTTGCAGAACTAGCTCGCTGGTCTCTTCAAGGGCAGATAACATGAAATGGAGATCAGATTCACTCATTTCTGTAAAACGGGCCATGACGTTTGCAGAATCAGGCGACCCTACCCGTTCAAACTTTTGGACTTCTACCTTGTCAGGATTCCAATAGTTTATAAAATCCTGAACCCTAGCAACCGACACGCTTGTAGCATGCAAGGAAAAAGAAAAATAGGGAAGTACCTTTTCTTCTGCCTTTTCTATAAGACGATCTGTCTGTTCGGTATCAACATACTCGAAGGATGAGAAAGCAAAAACATCCTCATTGGCAAGGGATCCAACTTCATAGCGGGAAGAGAATGAGCGAAGACCTTTCCCTGGACTACGTGTCACCAATAAGGGGATGATCATCGCAGTAAGAACAACCAAGACAACCAAAGTTATGGCTAGGCTCTTCTGTTTCTTTGTATTGCTGGATTTTCTTTCTTTACTATGTTGTTTTCTACTCATACATGGCTACCCTTGTCACTGTTTTTTGCATCAATGGCGTAGGCATCGATTATCTGCTGGACTATGCGGCTACGAACCACATCATGAGAATCAAAAAGGACAAATTCAATGCCCTCAATCTTTTGCAGTATGTCCAAAGCATGAACCAGGCCACTTTTGCGATGACGAGGAAGGTCAACTTGGGATATATCACCAGTAATGATTGCAGTTGACTGTTCGCCCAGACGAGTGAGAAACATCTGCATCTGCTCAATGGTGGTATTCTGTGCCTCATCGAGTATGACAATTGCATTCTGCAATGACCGACCTCTCATGTATGCTAGTGGGGCTATCTCAATGCTGCCGCTCTCTTCCAAACGGTGTATAGTCGAAAGGCTTGTCATTGACTCCATGGCATCATACAGTGGATGTAAATATGGATTTATCTTCTGAGCCATATCCCCAGGAAGAAAGCCAAGATTTTCACCAGCTTCAACTATTGGTCTCGTAAGGATCAGTTTCTGTTTTTTTCCGGAAAGCAGCAAACTCAAGGCATAAGCAACGGCTAGGAATGTCTTTCCTGTTCCGGCGGGCCCGATGCCAAAAACCACTTGGTTCTGTTCCATAGCAAGGATATATTTCTCTTGTCGTAAGCCTTTTGGAAAGGCAACACGGCTATGAACGCTGATAGAAGGCCTCTTCGGAACATCCTCTTCCCCATTCAGAGCTAGCTCCATTACAGACTTTGAATTTTTAAGGCCTTGGTACTCCATGAATATTTCGGCTTCACTGATATGCTCATGCACTAATGCCAAATTCTTCAGACGTGAAAACATCCTTTGCAAGCGGTTTCCAGACATTTCATTGGGACAAGCGTATGTTAGTTTGATACCTTTTGCAAATAGCTCACAACCAAGCAAGGCTTCCATATAGGGCAGATTACGATCATTGATACCGCAAACACGTTCCATCTGCTCCTCATTATCGAAATCGATACTACTTTCCATCTCCCACCTTATGACGAAGTACTCTGAGTCCATACACCCGATGACTCAGTCCACTTTTCATCAACCTTGAGTTCAGGGATGGTCTTCCATTGGAGGAAAACCGAAACAACCGGAACCCACTTGTACTGATTGTTCAATAATACAACACTTCCCGTATATTTACAATTCAAGGACCAATCCTCCATATAGTGTATAAGCTCAACAGCTATGGAGTTCATGTTGAATTGTGTAGCATGCCTCCCCTCTCCAAAGAGTTCGAATGAACGCATGAGATCCTCCCACATCAGAGGGAAGGAGAAGTTGGAACCAGTATAATAGCGATAAAAACCTCTGTTGGAACTGGTAAGTGAGAAGGAAAAGTCAAGGAACTCAGCTATGGAGAACTTAGCTTTTGCTGTAAGGCTCAAGGAAGTGGAATATGAGTCGATAAAACTGATATTGAGCTTGGCATTCAGGCCAACCTTTAGGGCTATACGTCTTTTCCACCAGGAAAAAGAGAGTTCTTGGAGGGCTATCTGAGTGCTAAGGCTTTCTGCTTGCAAAGCATCTGAAGGTCCTGCATATACGAGGGTGGAAATCACGTAAGGAATGGAGATAGTCGTGGTGAGGTCTTTGAAATAGTTAGGTCCATACAGATCTGATGAGGCTACAAAGGAAAAACTCTCCTTAAACGAGAGTTGCTTGGCAAACAGCTGTAATTGGCCACTGCCTGAAAGGGTAAGGGGAGACCATCGGTCACTTCCAAGATCTTCCAGATCATACGAGCCCAATAAGGATAACGTAACGTTGGGAATGCTGAATTTGACCGAAGAAGAGAAAATCTGGGCCGTAAGATTTCCTTGACGATCAACAAACTTTAATGAGTTGCCCAGTGTCCAAGGGCCTATCGCATACCCTAGTGCAGGCAACAGTGCCTGTGTCAAAGGATAAAGCGTGGCTGTGATCGAAGGGGAGAGAGTCCCCTCCCCCACGCTAAAGGATTTTGCAAGTTTCAGCTGATGCTTGGTCACATTTTCCTTGGTAAAGGCGGGACTCGTCTCATTTGACTCATAGGGGGCGGAAATGGACCAGGAGTCCCTGAAGGTATAGAGCTTCTCTTCCAATGTATAGGTAAGGCCAATAAGCGGTATGGATGCATTGGTTGCACTGATAAGCTGAAACTGTCGGGTGAGATACGTTTCCTTTGTCCTGTCCTCACTGGTGATGAATGATGAGGATAGCTTTTGGTTGAAGGTAAAAAATGTTGGGTGCACTACTACATCCAAATTGAGAGTCGGAGTAGTGGAAGTATAGAACTTCTTGTTCATGTCCCATGTGGTATCCGAATCTTCAAGATCAGCAACCGAATATATCAACTTCTCATTTACGGAGTACCCAAGAGTAATAGATTGCTTTGTCCCTGAAGGGAGGGTCTTGGTCTTTGCAGAGAGTGTGGGAACATATACCTCAGCCAATGTATCATCGAGGGAAAATGGTTCGTTGGAAGTCTTATTACCATTTGTCTCATTTTGATTGGTTTCAGGTTGTGTCGTATCCTCAAGGTCTCGCGACCAAGAAAAAAGTTCTCCGCTAATGGTTGCCTGTAGTTCAGGGAGGGTGAGCTTCTGCACATTGTAGCTGTAGAGGGAAGTGTTTGAATCAATGCCCCAAAGCCAGTCTATGGACGCATTGAGGGTGCTTATTTTGGCTATCTTGATGAAATTGCCAAAGATTGTTGTCGGAAAATTGAAGGTTCCTTTAGCTTTCCAGGTATAGCTACTCACATCTCCGCTATAGTCTGAGGGAAACTCCTGACGTTTGCCGAATAGGGAATCAAAGGAGAATGCAGTAAGCCTGTTTCCGTATAGGCGCCGAACTGATGGATCCGAATAGAAAGGCATGGTTATGCTCAGGTCAGCCCAAGAAGTGTCAACTAATATGTTGTTCTTTCCAAACATTCTCACTTTAGGGAAATCCAGACTACTTGCCAAAGTATCCTTCCCATCAGGATGAACCGCAAGGCGTATGTCAGTGTCGAAGACTATTTTCTTGGAAAAAAAGCTATTATGAGCTTCCAATCCTATGCTGACACCACTTTGCTCGTAGGAATCGGCTAGAAAAACAAGATATGAACCGCTATCGGTCGTCCATTTCTCAAAAGAGGTCATATCGTTTTCTCTTGGGCGGTATACGGGCCCGGAGGGGATGAAAGAGGCATCAGGTTCACCTGCAAGCAAGCTGGTGAAGCTGCTGCTCTCTGCCTTCTTAAAGTTAGGATAGGTTCCGTACATCTCAAAGGTGGTGTTCAAAAACATTCCCCTATCACTTGAAAATCCTATGGCAGGATTTCCTACCATCCTGACTCCTGGAACAAAAAAAGCTGGGACCCAAAAAATGGGAACTCTTCCAATTGAGAGGTATGCATTCTGTATCATGAGGTCACCACCACTGAGAAAAGCAAGGCTTTCGGCCGTGATGGACGAGTAGGCATGCTTTTCATTGGTGGTGATGAACCCCTTGTCAAAGTATATACCATCGCCACTGCCGTTATAGGAGATAAGATCGCCTGTAGTGAAGAATCGAACATCCTCATCCTCACTATTCTTCCTCTCTGTTGTGGTTGTACCCCCAGTGACCAAAAGGGCTTTGCTTTCCCAGTTGAGAGTCACAATATCTCCTGTCACTGTCTGCACTGACTCGGTATCTCCGCCTTCATCAAATAAAACATTCCCAAAAGCGATCAGCAATGTATTGTCCAGGTCTACAACCATCCTGTCCGCCGAGAGCTTTTTTACCCGTTCATCATCTGAAAGAGAGAATTCCACCACTACATCACCTTGGAGAATTACTAATGAGGATTGGGTCCGGTCATTAGATACTGATTCGGAGTTAAGAATTTTCAATGTATAGGTTTGTTTGGTATTAAATCCCTCTTCAAGCGAGAGGGATTTAATATCATGATAGCTGTAAAGTGAAGAGCGCATCTCCTCTAGGGAACCAAGAGGTAAATTACGTAACCTCACCATTTCCTCTAGATCACCCTCAGTTGCTTGCTCTATAGACAGTGCCAAGAGAAGTGGGTCATCAACAGAGAGTGAGAATACAGAAAAGGAACACCCTAAAAACACTAGGGCAAAAATAATCAGTTTTCTGAATCGTAATCTTTCATTCTGTTTCATGGAGCATCTGAGCAAGATAATACCCCGTGAAAGAGTCTTTGCATAGGGAAACTTGCTCTGGAGTTCCACTGGTTACCACCAGACCCCCTCCATCCCCACCTTCAGGACCAAGATCTATAAGATAATCTGCCTGTTTGATTACATCAAGGTTGTGCTCTATGAGTACTACCGTATTGCCACTGTCGACCAGACGGTTGATGACTTCCATAAGTTTCTTAACATCTGCAAAATGCAGACCAGTGGTAGGCTCGTCAAGAACATACAAAGTCTTTCCTGTACCATATTTTGATAATTCCAGGCTGAGCTTTACTCGTTGTGCTTCTCCTCCACTGAGCGTGAGGGCACTCTGACCAAGCTTGATATACCCCAAGCCAACTGAAATGAGCGTGTCGAGCTTGCGCTTGATTCGTGGTATCGCACTGAAGAATTCTGCTGCCTCATCCATGGTCATGGAAAGGACGTCATCTATGTTCTTGCCTTTGTACCGTACGGAGAGGGTTTCCTTGTTGAATCGTTTCCCATGACAAACATCGCAGGTCACATATACATCGGGAAGAAAGTTCATCTCAATCTTCAGATTACCATCACCTTTACAGTTCTCGCACCTTCCCCCAGCTACATTGAAAGAGAAACGCCCACTCTTGTATCCACGGGCCTTGCTTTCAGGAAGAGAAGCGTAGAGTTCCCTGATAGGAGTAAATACACCAACGTATGTTGCAGGATTACTGCGGGGTGTACGTCCGATGGGGCTTTGGTCAATATTGATGACCTTGTCTAGATACTCAACACCCGTGAGTGTGGTATAACCATCAAAATTTTGGGTTTTCTGGGCAAGCTGACGTTTTACTGCCGGAAGGAGGACCTCATTCAGCAAGGAACTCTTTCCACTGCCGGAAACACCAGTAAGTACAATCATTTTGCCTAAGGGGATGTCCACATCAAGGCTCTTGAGATTGTTCTTGCACGCTCCCTTGATGACTATCTTTTTCCCATTACCCTTTCGCCGTTTCTTAGGTATAGGAATAGTGAGTTTGCGACTGAGGAATTGCCCAGTGATACTTTCAGGATTGGCTTCAATCTCAGCTGGAGTTCCCTGAGCGGTAATATATCCTCCATGTACCCCTGCCCCAGGGCCCAAGTCAACTACGTAATCAGCTTCCCGTATGGTAGCCTCATCATGTTCGACAACAAGGACAGTGTTTCCCAAGTCTCGCAGATTTTTTAGCGTATCAATGAGCTTTTGGTTATCCTTCTGATGCAAGCCTATGGAAGGCTCATCCAAAACATACAATACCCCACTGAGAGCTGATCCTATCTGTGTTGCAAGACGAATTCGTTGTGCCTCCCCTCCGCTGAGGGTGGCGCTACTGCGGTCAATGGTAAGATACGTCAGGCCAACATCACTGAGGAAGCGTAAGCGCGAACGGATTTCCTTGAGTACCTGAGCAGAAATTATCTTCTGGTTCTCGGTAAGGGAAAACTCCCTAAAGAGTTCTAAGGAATTTTTTACTGAAAGTCTGGTTGCATCCATGATATTCATATCTTTGATGGTAACAGCCAAAGCTTCTGGACGGAGCCGGTCCCCATGGCAGCTGTCGCAGACATGGGAGTGTTGAAAGGAATTCATCCACATACGTATCTGCATGCTTTGAGTCTCGTAATAACGGCGTTGCAGGTCAGGTATCACTCCAGGGAAGGGCTTGTCTACCCTATAGAGCTCTTTACGCTTCTCTTTGGTGTATTCCATGGTAAGGCTTTCTGTCGTCCCATAGAGGATTGCATTAATGACCTCAGGTGCCAATTTGCTAAATGGGGTGTTCAAGGTAAAGCCAAAATGCTTTGCAAGGGCCTCAAAAGGAATACGAGACCATTCAGCTTCTGGGTTTTGGGTGGCAATGGCTCCTTTGTTGAAGCTTTTGGAATAGTCTGGGATGATCAGATCAGGATCAAACTCAGTCTTTACACCCAAACCATTACAATCAGGGCAGGCACCGAAGGGGTTGTTAAAACTGAACAGACGTGGTTCCAGATCAGGAAGGGTTATGCCACAGTGTGAACAGCTGTTGCGTTCACTATAGATTTCCTCATGTTCGCTGGAATCTTCTGCTATGAAGGTTATCTTTACCAACCCATTGGTCATTTCATTACATGTCTCAATGCTGGATGCAAGACGCTGCCGGGCATCAGGACGTAGGATAAGGCGGTCCACCACCACATCTATAGAATGCTTTTGCTGTTTATCCAAGCTGATGCTCTCATCTAGATCCAGCATTACTCCATCAACCTTTACTCTTTGGAAGCCGCCGTTCTTTGCATCTTCAAATACCTTCTTGAACTCACCCTTGCGTCCAATGGCGACAGGGGCACTAACGATAATCTTGCTCTCATCCTGGGCTTTGTAGATAGCATCAATAATCTGGTCGACACTCATCTCAGTTATCTCACGCCCACATTTATGACAGTGAGGTGTCCCTACTCGGGACCAGAACAAACGATAATAGTCATAGATTTCTGTGATGGTCCCTACTGTCGACCGTGGATTCTTCTGAGTTGACTTCTGCTCAATAGCGATAGCTGGACTGAGTCCTTCCATGTAATCGACATCAGGTTTGTCCATTCTATCAAGAAACATACGTGCATAGGAGCTGAGACTCTCTACGTATCTCCTCTGGCCTTCTGCAAAGATTGTATCAAAGGCCAGCGAACTCTTTCCACTTCCAGAAAGTCCACTAATGACTATGAGCTTGTTTTTTTCAAGTTCGATATCTATGTTTTTCAAGTTATGCTCGCGAGCACCTTTCACTATAAGTTTATTCTGCATTCCTTACTGCTTCCAATACTGCTTCCCTAGCCTCTTCAAGTTTGACTTTTCGAACCAGTTTTCCTTTTTCATAGAGGAAGATATCCCTTCCAATACCTGTAATTGCAATGTCTGCATGTTTCGCCTCACCAGGTCCGTTGACCTGGCAGCCCATGATGGCAACCGTAAGGGCCTTTTGAACAGTCAGCAAATCTTTTTCAATGGACTGCAGAAAACCTTGTGAGTCAAAGCTATGTCGTCCACAGCGAGGACAGCTGACGATGCGAATTCCACCCTTCCGTAGGCCCAATGTCCTCAAAAGTTCAACTCCTGCCTGCACTTCGGTTTCAATATCACCAGTGATGCTTATACGGAGCGTATTTCCGATGCCTTGGGAAAGAAGCCTTCCCAAAGCCCATGTGGATCGGGTAACTGAAGAGACCACAGAACCAGCCTCTGTCACTCCCAAATGGATGGGATAGCCACTGTATGAAGCAAACAATCTATTCGCCTCATAGGTCGTCTCTACATCACTTGCCTTGAGTGAGACTACAGAATTATAAAAGCCCAAACTCTCAAACCATGAGAGATATTCTAAGGCACTGTTGCTCATCAACAGGGGCATGCTTTCATCACCTTTGGGTAGAGAGCCACTGTTGAGGCCTATACGTATGGCAACGTTGTGATCCAAGGCACTCTTGACCACTTCATTCACTTTCCAGCGGGCTCCGATATTACCAGGATTGATGCGTATCTTATGAGCGCCACATGCAATTGCATCCAGTGCTAATGTATAGTCAAAATGAATGTCTGCTACCAATGGGATAGGACTATGCTTACAAAGCCAGGAAAAGCTATCGTGATCATCAAGATTTGGATAAGAAAAGCGTAGAATGTCACATCCCATGGCATTGAGGGATCCTATACGTCTGAGAAGCTGTTCCAACGTAGCCTTATCGTGTGGAATTGCACTGTCATACATGGTTTGAACAAGTACGGGCAAATCCTTTCCTATATTTCTATCTCCAATAGTGCCTGAATGATACTCAATCATGATACTTCCTCACTTAATTGTTCACAATTCTACCCTTTTTGCTCATCTTTGTTAAGGGTTTGGTAAACATTTGTATAGCTTTTTATTAATCTATAATGGTGAAGATGAGTTTTCTTATCTTTGAGTTTTTTGTTGAGGATTCCATTCCTACCGTATGAGGCTCACCGGGCATAAACAGAGCGAAATGTCCAGTTTTTGCATGTATCACTCCAATTGGATCTGCAGCAAGGGTTGCCTTCCCTTCTTGGTCAAAAGCAATGGATCGGGCATGTTCACGCCAGGAAAGGGCCATAAGCTCTTCACCAGAAAGAAGTATGTGCACACGGGTCTTTTCCTCGAATACCTGATATAGACGAGGTTCTGCAGTGCTTGTATATTCCACAAGCTCACAAGTAATGCGAGGATTTCGACATGTATATTGGCCAACAGATTCATCCTGCCATTGTGTTGATTCTAGGATCATTTGCACATTGGGAAGTTCGTCATTGAGGGAATTATATTGGGATAGGGATGAAAGCTCATCATAAATCATTGGAGCACCTCTTTTTCTGAATTCCTTTCAGTATACAGGTTTCAACAAGAAGGACAAGATTGATGAAGATGAGCTTCCTAAAATAATACTGTCAGCCCATTCAGACCAAGTATGGTTTGCTATGAGTTAGTTCCTACCGGACATAAGCAGTAATAAGCCAGAAACAACAGCAGCGATACCTCCAATAAGATACCACATAGTCTCCTTTCCGAATCTGAAGCCAAAAAATGAACGAAGTGATTCTGATGCAGACTGGGAGGCAAAGTATCCCCCAACTATAAGTGCTGCACCGCCGACAAACAAAATGATCCCAAGTATTCTTGTCATATTCTTTTTCCTTTTCGTTTCTATACAAACGAATTATAACTCGCTACAAAGGGATAGAAAAATCAGAACTCTCACCTGATTACTATCTGTCCATCATAATAAACAGACACAAAACCAATGCAATCACACCACCAACAAGTAAAAATATTCCAATTACTCGAGAACTCACACATATTCTCCTTATACCTGCAATGCAATTAATCATGTGTGATCGTATATGTAGTAAGGAATTTCAATTTTCGTGGAAAAATCACGTGCAAGTCTTGATTGGTGGACTGTATCAGCAGTAGGTAGAATTATCTTTCCAATACGATTGTGTCCTACTAAACAACAATTCTATTTACTTTATATTCAGCTATTTACATGCTTAAGTCAATGTATCAGTGCTTGATATGCTAAACAATCTTTTCAATTCAGTTCGTACAGAAACTAAAACCAATATTTGTTACAATCTTTTGTCCTTCAAAAGCTGAAAAATGATTGTACTGTTACAGTTCGACATGCATTCATCGATTTGTACAAAAACCTTCTGATCAAGAATGAATAAACTTCATCTACGTGCACATAATTGTAGTATAGGTCCCTTTACTTTTATATTGTAATCAACTATATTGTTCACAAGGAGATTACATATGGATAACACCTTTTTTAACAACATTGCCCTCAGGCGTTCAATATATGACCTTGGAAGCAAGCTTCCAGTAGCAAAGGACGTAGTAACCAAGACAGTACAGGAAGCTGTACGTCTGACACCTTCAGCCTTCAATTCACAGAGTGCTCGTGCAGTAATTCTCTATGGGGAAGAAAGCAAGAAACTTTGGAAGATAATTCTTGATACACTTTTGAGAATGATTCCTGATCAGCAAGTGGAAGATACCACAAACAGAATAAACTCATTTGCTGCGGGAGCTGGTACTGTCATGGTTTTTGAAGATACTGATGTCATCAAGAGTCTACAGGATGATTTCCCCCTGTACAAAGAAAACTTTCCTCTCTGGAGTATGCATAGTACTGGAATGGTCCAATTTGCAATCTGGAATGCCCTTGCCAACATCAAGGTAGGTGCGTCCTTACAGCATTATGGCAATCTAATAGAAGATGAAGTAAAAAAGACTTGGAACCTTCCCTCCTCCTGGTCGCTCATAACACAGATGCCCTTTGGTTCAATTGAGAGTCCAGCTGGTGAGAAAACCTTCCAACCGATTGATGAGAGGGTACGTGTTGTAGGCTAGACACCTTTTTATCTTTCATTGTCGGACAACAAAGGGAGCAATACATGCTCCCTTTGTTGTCCTGTTAGCACAGTCTGATACTAAACAATACCAATACCAACCCTTGGTAAAGATCCAAGTACCCAGAATTCCGCATCAGAATAACAGGATCCTATCATCTTTATTTCAATTCCATTTCGTTCTAAGATGAGCAAGGAGGACAAACCATGACAACTACCAATGAGACACCAATCTTTATTTCACAATATGACTCCCCTTTCGGTCCTATCACGCTAAAGAGTGATGGACATGCTTTGATAGCTTTGGATTTTGGAATTCAAGAGCCGGATAGTCTTGTTTGCTCATCCATGAATATATTTACCAACACAAAACATGAGCTTGATGAGTATTTTTCTGGCACGAGAAAAACATTCTCCATCCCTTTACTAACAAGGGGGACACCCTTTCAGAAACGAGTTTGGGATGCCTTGTTAGAGATTCCTTATGGAATGACTCGATCCTATGAGGACATAGCAATCCAAATAGGGAACCCAAAGGCTTGCCGTGCCATCGGCATGGCAAACAACAGAAACAATATTGGAATAATCATTCCTTGTCATCGAGTAATCGGTAAAAATGGATCCCTAGTTGGGTATGCAGGTGGTCTTGACAAGAAAATTGCATTGCTGGAGTTGGAGAGAACCCACCGATGATGTCTTAGTATAGTATGAATCAGATTGATAGTGAACTTTTCAAGATACAGTTCATCAATTCATCTTTGTTTTTGTATAGCCATAGAGTTCTTTATTCAATGTCAAATACATATCTTTGTAGTATTGGAATAAAAATATGCATGACATACAATTGGTAGTAACCGTATTGTTAGTCATACATACTTCATGCATACAGAAATACACACCACGGCAGTACTAGCACCCAATAGCTCTATTGCAGGTCTTTTTTCATTCTTGCAAATTCATCAACAGTCAGTTCACCTTTAGCATAACGACGTTTGATTATCGACACAGCTTCAGAATTTTCAAATAAGAGACGATGTTTTTTCCTGCTACTGGTAATTAGCAGTACTATACCCACAACCACCAGTAGCATCAGAGAGGCCATCAGCCAAATGGCTAAAGGTGAGTTACCATAGTTCAAACAGGAGAAGCCCCCCATTCTGGGTATTCCATTATAACCCCAATAATATCCATGCATGTAAAAACCTCCTAGGTATTCTTGCTTAGTTCTTCTTTCATACGAAGAAACTCATCCTGTGATAGTGCTCCTTCAGCATATCTCTGTTTGAGGATATCCAAAGGTGTGAGCTCATTAGTTCTTGAATTTTGATTTCTTGTGAAATCAGAATTACGAAATAAAAAGTATCCAAGCATAATAATAAGCAATAATGGTATAAACATCATAAGCTACTCCTTATACCCCATGGGGGTATATGATCATCATTGGGCTTTACTAAGATATTGTCAAGTGATAAGCCTAGCAATTTGCTAGGCTTATTTGTAGTAACCTGTATGTAATCATATTTCTCTTGAATATGTTACTGAGAGTATATGTTGTAACCTTAGGATATCTTGCACTGAATAAATATGACCACCAAGACCTTCCATACAACAAAAAGCACTCCCTTACAGGAGTGCTTTTCGTTGTATGAGAACCGTTGTTCAGTAGCTTCTTATTGCAAAGCAAGCAAGCTAAAGACCAAAGTAAAGAGAGCTACGGTTTCAACAATACCAATGACGATAAAGTAGTTGGCTGTTCCCTTTCCTGTCTCTGCCAAAGCATCACAAGCACAAGCGGAGGTTTTGCCCTGCATCCAAGCTGAAAGCCCAATAGCCAATCCACCAAAGACTCCAACACCAAGGGCAAGCATGGAGGAAGCACCGGTTGCAATAGCGGCAGAGATGAAATTCATAAGCAAGAATCCATAAATGGTCTGTGTCAGGGGAGCCCCTGCAAAAGCGACCATGATAAAGGGAGCGGGCTTACCGTTTGCATAACATTTCTTCCAGCCGCCGACTGCTGCCTGAGCTGCAGCACCTGCACCAAGGCCGGAACCTAGAGCAGAAAGGGACAAGGCACAAGCCAGTCCAATAAATTCCAAATTAGCCATGTTTTCTCCTTAGTTGTTCTTAAACAACGATTCAGTTTTCTTGTACCGTCTGTGAGAACGGTTCATATGAGATTCCAGTCCACTCCATACCGAGTTGTCCGGAAAATTCCAAAAGATTCAGTCGTACACCATGTACCACTACAGAGAGCAACCCCATAACTAGGTTAAGGGAGTGCCCAATCACCAAGACCAAGATACCAGCTATTGCAGCGAATCCTGAAAGCATCCCACCTGCCATACTGTTGAAGCTCTGCGCTATCGCAACAGATGCCATTCCTACAGCAAATAGGCGGATATAACTCATGATATTTGAGAAACAGCTTATTGTATTCAGGAATGTGGTAAAAAAGCCACCCAACCCTGCTACAAGTCCTTTAGCAAATCGGATACCAGGGCCCTGGGCGCCAAATACCACTACCAAGAGGAATCCAAGTCCCACTGATCCGCCAACGATTGCAAAGTCCACACTTTCACCGACTACAAGTTGTAGTACTACAAAGTAAAGTGCCAACACGTCTATCATCCATCCGACATCAGCGAACAAACTCATATCTTTCTTTGGGACCTTGTGCACGATGTTCAGCACACAAGCCAAGGAGAGCTGGACCGTTCCAATAATGAAACAGAACTTCATCACCTGATTCTGTGCCGTGACAGCGTCAAGGCCAAAAAGCTCAGGATAGTTGGATATGGAAGGGATAACCACCTTCTGCAGGAAGGGTAAGGATTCAAGAATCAACTTCGAACCAAACCATGTACCTGTCAACGCCCCCCAGACAATCGTTCCCATACTCAGCACATAGACAAGTAATACCATGGTAGTTGCCTTCTTTGCCTTGATATGCATACCAACTGCAGCCAAAAGGAACACCAGCCCGTACCCAGCATCACCTATGATCATGGCAAAGAACAGGGTGAAGAACAACAAGAACCAGAGGCTGATATCATTCTCCCTATAGCCGGGAACTGTACCAAGGATATCAAATACTGGTTTGATAATACCAGTACCTCTTGCATACTTGACCTGTGTCGGTGGTTCATCCTCTTCACTTGGGTCGACTATCAGATAGCCCCACCCTTGGCTGGAGGCAAACTTGCTGAAAGCCGCCTCTTCAGGTTCGGGAAGGAAACCGGTAATCCAAGTGAGGTCCTCACCTCCATCAGAAGTTTCTGAAACCTGGTCGAAATGCAATTCCTGCTCTGTACGATCCATCCTATACTGATACGCATCGAGATAGACTCCTGCTTCCTTGAGACTGGCTTCGATCTCACCAAGGCGTTGCTTGTCATAAGCATTACGCTTTTGGAGCTCAACCAGTCCTCTCTCCGGGATGGCAAAGCGAGTGGCTCCGACTGTGCTGTCAAGAACTGCATCTACAACAGCAATAGCCTGAAGTTGTCCCATAGGGGCCAACATGATATAAGGAATGGAAGGATCAAGAGTCTTCAAATCTTTTTTTGAAAGCGTATAGAAAGCAAGGCTGACACCATCATTGGAAAGTTTTGCAATTTCTTCAGGATCAAAATCACCCCAAGGCCGCAATTGCTCAATGAGCACGTTGTCCTTGGTAACCTCTTCCTCAAGTTTGGCCCTAGTTTCAAGCAACTGCTGATACCGGTCATGAAGCTCAACAAACACCTCTTCAGAAACATTTTTCTGTTTTGGTATTTTCTTGCTGTCTACCTTTTCAAGAATGCTGCTACGAACCTTCATAAGCTCATCGTACTGCTTTTTGAGCACTTCACTCTTTTCTGTGCGGACGCTCTCAGTAAAGATGTGCATCACACCCTCTTTACGTAGATTTTTCAGCATCGAGTTTTTATTATGGGCCTGGACAATGACAGATACTTTTTTCATCGGAACAATCATATCAGGCCTCCTTTACCAATTTTTTCTTGGCAATCTTTCCCCGTACCACCGCTGCTGTCTGCTGATCACCCAAATAAATGGCGATTTTGCGGATATTTTCCTTGGCTTCCGGAATCTTTACCTTTTCAAAAAGATTGACCCTTTGGCTGGTGGTCCTCAGCTCCCTGTTCAGTAGCTTCACCTGTTGTTCAAGAGTAGCAATCAAAGCATCGAAGCGTGAGACATCCCGCAGGCTCTCCAAAGCTTGGTCAACCCAAAGCGGGTAGTCATCCAGATCATAACTTATGGGCTGGAAGGAAAGTTCTTTGAAAATGGGAATGGATACCCCTGCAATATTTCCTACTGAGCGTTCAACCCTATCAATCTTGATCAGTGTCTCCAGGTCAAGTTCACCAGAAAAAACCGTATTCTCATGAAAGACTGCTATCCACACCTGCATTGCCAAGACCAGTTGCTTCTGTTTCAGTCGCATCTGTTCAACTTCAGCCTCTATCTGCCGGATGACCATCTGCAACTGTTGTTTCTTCAGCTGCAAGGTCGGAAGATAACGCTGAAACTGCTTAAGGTGATCCTTTTGCAGCTTTTGCTCGTTTTTTGTCAGTTTGACAGCCATCTTTCCCCCTTAGTCAACCGACTTGTTCGGCCAACGGCTGAGAATCAGATCACTCTTCAATCCTGTCTCATTCGGTTCAAAACACTCGGCCAGAATCTCCCAGCCTAAATCCAAAGCCTGTTCGAGGGGGATGTTGACACTAAGGTCCATCAGCTTGTTTTCAAACAGGGTACCATACTTGAGAAGCTTTTCGTCCCACTCGGTCATCATGAAACCCATGGATTTCTTCTCAACGGACTCCTTATAGGAAGCGAACAGCTTGATCATACCATCCATAAGAGCTCGGTGGTCATCCCGGGTATCCTTGTTGACTTGCTGCTTCAAGCGGGAAAGAGAACCAAAAGGTTCAATCCTTCCGCCCTTGAGGTAATACTGCCCTTCTGTGATATAGCCCGTATTGTCAGGAACCGGGTGAGTGACATCATCACCAGGCATGGTGGTTACGGCTAGGATAGTAAGGGATCCTGCCCCTTCAAAGTCGACAGCCTTCTCATATCGTGAAGCCAAGGAACTGTAAAGGTCTCCAGGATACCCACGATTGGAAGGGACCTGATCCATAGTAATGGCCATTTCCTTCATTGAGTCAGCGAAGTTTGTCATATCGGTAAGCAGAACCAGAACTTTCTTTCCATCAAGTGCGAAATGCTCTGCAACAGCCAGGGCCATATCAGGGACAAGCATACACTCAACGGTAGGATCACTTGCTGTATGGACAAACATGATTGTCCGGCTCATGGCCCCACTCTTTTCCAAGGTATCCTTAAAGAAAAGATAGTCGTCATACTTCAGTCCCATGCCACCGAGAATAATCAAATCAACTTCTGCTTGCATGGCTATTCGGGCCAACAAGGGGTTATAGGGTTCACCGCTAACAGAGAAAATTGGCAGTTTCTGGCTCTCAACGAGTGTATTGAAGACATCGATCATAGGGATACCGGTACGAATCATGTTTCTAGGGATGATTCTCTTGGCAGGGTTAACTGCAGGACCGCCAATATCTATCATGTTCTCAGTCAGGGAAGGTCCCTTGTCACGGGGTTTGCCCGTTCCATCAAATACGCGCCCGAGTAGATTCTCACTATAGGAAACCCTCATGGGAACGCCTAGGAAGCGAATCTGGTCTCCAGTTGAAATACCTTGTGCTCCTGCAAAGATCTGCAAGGATACGAGGTCATTGTCAAGCTTAATAACATTGGCATAACTATCGCCATGAGATGAAGACACTATGGCAAGGTCCCCATTGCTGACTCCTTCTGCACGTACTGTGATGACATTTCCTACAATTGATTCTATCTTTGAATATACTTTTTGCATCATCTACCCCTTACATCAACTTCTCGGCAACAGCGTCAAACTGAACGAACTTGCCCTTGTAGAGTTTCTTGATCTCAGCCTCTATCTGGGTAAACCGCTCACTATTGAACTCTACATTGTTCCAATCCAGGAAATTCTGTCTGACCGTATTGAAGAAGGAACGAACCTGTTTCTTGTTCTCCAGTTCATAATTGGCAGCAAGTACTGCGAACAAAAGTTCAAATACATGCCGTTGTCTATCTACGGGAACAGACGCATCTACAGGATCAAATGAGTTCTGCTGCAGATAACAAGCATCAATAAGCTCACTCTTCTGGTAGATAACATAGTCAGCGATGGATGTACCTTCCTCACCAACAACCTTCATCATCTGGCTGACCTCGCCGCCTCTGAAAAGGATTGAACGGGCATAGTCCACCTTATCCCTTGCAATGATACCCTCATACTTGGACCAGGACCCAAGAGGGTCAATGGCAGGATACTTACGTGCATCACTTCTTTCACGGCTCAAACCATGGAAAGCTCCTACAACCTTCAGTGTTGCCTGCGTTACAGGCTCCTCAAAGTTTCCACCAGCGGGACTGACGGTTCCACCAATGGTGACAGAGCCGATCCTGCCGTCCTTAAGTCGGACTTTTCCTGCACGTTCATAAAACTCTGCTATGCGACTTTCAAGATATGCAGGGAAAGCCTCTTCACCAGGAATTTCCTCAAGACGACCACTCATCTCACGCATTGCCTGAGCCCAACGTGATGTCGAGTCAGCAAGCAAGAGGATGTTCAAACCCATCTGGCGGTAATATTCGGCCATTGTCACCGCGGTATAAACCGAGGCTTCACGGCTTGCAACCGGCATAGAGGAGGTATTACAGATAATGATGGTTCTTTCCATCAGGGAACGGCCGGTCTTGGGGTCTGTAAGTTCAGGGAACTCCTTGAGTACCTCTACAACCTCCCCTGCACGTTCACCACAAGCGGCAATGATGACGATGTCAACGTCTGCATTACGGCTGGTCATATGCTGCAATACAGTCTTGCCTGCTCCAAAGGGTCCGGGGGTACAGTACGTACCACCCTTTGCTACGGGCAAAAAGGTATCTACAATCCTGATTTTGGTAACCAGTGTCTCATCGGGGCGCAGGCGCTCTTCATAATTCATGATGGCGCGTTTTACAGGCCAGGTAAAGACCATACTTAACTCACGCTTGTTCCCTTTGGGATCTTCGACTGTTGCAATGGTCTCACGAACATTGTAAGTCCCCTTCTCTTTGATAGATGTGATTTTCCAGTCAACATCAGAAAAGGAGAAAGGAAGCATAATCTCATGGGTAAAAAGCCCTTCAGGTACCGTACCGAAGGTATCGGCAGGCCTAAGCACATCTCCGACCTTAGCTGTAGGAGTAAACTCCCAATCCTGGTTGGGAATGGGATCTAGGTAGACTCCCCTTTGCAGGAAGAAACCACATTGTTCGGCCAGTTTGGGCAGTGGGTTCTGCAGACCATCATAAATCTGTTGCAACAGACCCGGTCCCAACTCAACGCTGAGCATTTCATGTGAAAACTCCACTGGGTCGCCCACACTGATACCGTCGGTCATCTCAAAAACCTGTAATGATGCAACATTCTTGTTGATCTTGATGACTTCGCCCTTGAGCTTGACATCCCCTAAGAGGATATACCCAACTTCATTCTTTGAGATGGCGCTGTCAAACTCTACAGAAACCATATTGCCGTTGACGCCAATAACACGTCCACTTGTATTTGCCATATCCAACTCCACTACGTATTAGCTATTTCTGACTGTAAATTGGAGAAGAGACGCTTGAATTCAGCATTGCCCTCCTCCTTGGTAAAGAGACTCTTACGCTCCAAAAGCTGTAGCTTGACAGCATAAGCGAGCAAAGCCTCCACATCGAAGTAGTGCAATGCTGCAATCTCATCAAGATAATTCCATTTGAGGGCAAGCAAAGAGAGTTCTGCATCCAAGGCATTTTCATTTGAAAGGGCCTGACGAACAGCCTCACTTATGCGAAATTCCTTTTCCCCATCATTGCGGTATTTGAGTGACGAAAAACCGAGTTTTTTGCTCCGTTGATCATTCAGCTCCTTTTTTACCATAGAAGCGAACTGTTGCCACTTCTTGAGAAAAGGATGTGAAGAACTTCTGCCTGATAGGGCAGATGCAATCGTCTGGTAATCGTGATCGCTCATTTGACTCTTGCATTGCTCGAGGAAAGAAGCCGAACCTAACGGGCTCTGTGCCTCATAGCGCAACAAGGGCAGCGTCGCTACCAGATAGTAATAGGAAGCCATCTCTGCTCCTTACTTCGCTTGCGCGAAGACAATCTCGGCAATTGCTGAAGAGAGAAACGGAGCCATAAGGTTGGCCGTCTCTTCTGCGCTGAAGTCGTAAAAGCCAGAGCCGTCTTTTTCAGCGATGCGAAAACCGTTCTGCACCTTATCAACAGCCTTGATTTCCAATCCACCCTTGATCTTTTCACTGAGTTCGCTCTTTAGGGAAGCGGCAAGTTTCTTAAAGTCTTTCTCATTTATCTGGATTTCGTTTTTCGAACTCTCAGGGATCTCTTTGACGACAGATGAAACAAGCGAAACCAATGCCTCTGAACTGAAAGCCTTTTCAAGTTTCTCTACAAGCAAGGTATCAAGTTGTTTCTGAATAGCCTTCTTCAAGGAGAGTTGAACATCCCTACTTGCCTGCTGAAGACTTGCACGGGCACTCTGGTCACGTACATCAATCTCTTTTTGTGCATCTTCAATTAGTTGGGAAGCACGTTTGCGTCCCTGGGAAACAATATCGTCAGCCTGGGCTTTGGCATCAGAGATAATCTGAGCCGCCTCTTTCTGGGCTACTTCAATGCCATCCTTACGGATGGAAGCAACCAAATCCTGAATTTGTTGAGCCATCTGAATTCCTACCTTGTAATAATGCAATATAATAAAGGATTCCTCATAATTAAGCAACAAACGAAAAATCCCTGTACATGCGACAAACATGCAAAGTATTGGTCTTTGAGAGAAAAAATGCAAGGGGGTATCGTATTCTTATCAGGTGTACAGAACTCATCAATTTTACTATAGTTCCCAGATATGAAAGATTTGCACTTATTCAGTTCCCATACCATGAGGGGAATTATCCGTATTTTTAACTTACAGACAGAGAAAACCCTCTTGCTCAAGAGTGAAAACCTTACCGAAGATATCAAAAGAATCCGTTTTGACCTTGATCTCGGAAACTTTTCCAACAAGGCACTTCAGGATGAATATGAGAAGCAAGGCCTGGAAATATTTACAATTGACCCTTTATGCATTGCAGAAAAGAATGAAAATCTGGATACCCTTCTCCAACAAGGAAAAGATAAACTAGTGGAACTCGATGTTCCCTTTTACGAACACTGAAGCAAACCCTAACAGTATTGTTCTCTATGCACATGGAGGACAGGAATGTACTACCGAATGCGATTTTTTAGTGAACGAGCCATCTATGCGACTTGTGGAAAGGCAAAACAACTTCTCTTGCAAGTGTATTTGCATATCGAAATACAAGGGGGTGCCCTATTGGACTACACCCTGCTACCTACCCTACTGGACCTACTTATCTACCTTCCCAATAAAGGGAAGCCCCAGTTTAGCTTTCTGAAGCATCAATATACCTTGGAACACATTTCTAACACCAACGAACTTCTCTTTCATTACAAGAACATCAGCTTCCGACTCCCTCGCTCTGGGAAAAACTACCCTCTGTGTGGAACCTATGAAGCCTATCATGGGAGTAACTGCCTCAGTTCCTTGGGGAAGATGGGCCCATTTCCACAAGATCTCAGCATTCGAACCATCCTACATGAAAAAAACTCCCCATCGGGGAGTTTTTATATGAAGCCATAACAGATCAAGCAACGTTATTTGCTTTTTGCCATATCTTTCAGGATAAGGTTCCTGATTCCTTCGACAGCTACCTTGATGGCTGAATCAGTATCATGAAACTTGGGGTTATCCATTCCCAGCAGCTCTCGCTCCTGGTTACCCACCACAAAGAAGGCACTGCCACATCGTGCTCCAAGTTTGGCAGCAACAACAAACAAGGCCGCACTTTCCATCTCGCTTGCAAGCACCCCTAGGCGTTTCCATGCTTCCCATTTGTTGATGAGTTCATAGGAAACTGGCATCTCTGAGGGAGCATGTTGTCCATAGAAGGAGTCCTTACACTGTACCACTCCAGCATGGGTTCTATTACCTAATCTAGAGGCAGCATCCATGAGGGCAGTGACAACCTCAAAGTTGGCAACAGCAGGAAACTCAATGGGAGCGTACTCACGGCTTGTGCCCTCCATCCTTACAGCTCCTGTAGCGATGACCACATCAGAGCCCATCACATCAAGGGCAATACCCCCACAAGTTCCCATGCGGATAAAGGTATCGCTGCCACATTTGAAGAGCTCTTCCATAGCAATGGAAGCTGAGGGACCTCCTATACCGGTAGAAGTTACCGACACTTTCACCCCTTCAAGGGTACCGGTATAGGTAACATACTCACGGCTATCTGCTATCAAGCGGGCATCATCCAGATATTTTGCTATCAATGGCACACGCTTGGGGTCGCCAGGAAGTATGACATACCGACCCACATCGCCTTCTTTTATATGCAAATGATATTGGACACCAGTTCCATCCATGTAATCAGACATAATAGTTAACTCCTTGTAAAAAGCCTAACATGACTCGCTTACGTTAGCAAGAATACACTGAACCACTTTAATCCTTCAATATCCCATGTCCTTAAGTAAGGAAGAAAGGACTCTGAAGCGTTCACCTAAAAGTTCCCCATCCTTGCCAATGGCATCAGCGAGTAAGCGGATGTCAGTATCAATGAGCGGATTGTTTGTGCAGACCTCAACGGTCATCGCATCTCCCTGTATCCCAATCCTGTCAATCTGTGGATTTTGAGGATCATAATACTTTGGATAACGGTAAGCATCCTGAAAATAAAGGTTAGTCCTGCATAGCAAAATTGCAAGATCGAGAACTCTGGTCAAAGGAAGTTCCTCACTCTGACGGGACCATTTTTCCCCTGTATGACGCCAGACTTTAGCAGAAGCCTCTACGCTTCCACGATCATTCCACTGGGCAAGCCCGATGGAAAGTCCCTGTGCATCCGAGTCAGGGGCATTTCTACCATCGACTTCGCAGTAGTTCTCAACAACAATTACTGGTTTGTGCTTGAGTGTCGTGGGTATTTCCATAAATCTATCTCCTTAGCTTTTGGATATTTGTCCAGATATAGTTCGGTAAGGATTGCAAGGTCATCCTTGTAATCCCTAGATTCATCATGTTTGTCATAGGGAAGCTCCTCGAGTACAGAAAAACGAAAATGCTCAATTCCATGCTTATTATACAACTTTTGAAGCTCTATAACGTTTTCCAAGCTTCCAACGGATAGTCTAAATAGCAATGAGTTTTTAGCATGCTGCAAATTTGTGGAACTCCCGATAAATACATCATCAGTTGCAGTACAACGAAGGGCAAAGCATCCCATTGGAGGTTTGCTCTCTTTATACTCTTGTTTCAATTTCTTTTTATCAATAGGCATAAGTCACTCCATTTACTAAATTAGTAAATTACTAATTTAGTAAATATCACATAGGCAAAAAAAAAGCAAGGGCATTGGCCCCTGCCAGATTTTATTTTCCTTTATAGAAACACATACGTCTTACCCATACCCCCATCTTCTGGAAGGGCAAAACGATAATCAGTGACGTTGTTGCTCTGTTTCAGGTACTCCCCCATCCCACGGCTGAGAATACCATCCCCATATCCATGGATGATAGAAAAGGTAGAGAATCCATGTACCAAGGCACTCTCGATTTGGATATCCAAGGCAGAGAGAGCCTCTTCCAACGTCATCCCCCGTACATCGAGGACCATCTTAGGTGGAGGGGAACTGCTGTGGTATTGCACATGAACCTTCTTGTCTTCCAGGTTTCTAGGAAGTGAGAGTTCACTCTCGGCAAGAGTGAACTTCATGGTCCCAATGGCTACTATCCACTTTCCATTCGAAGCCTTGCGGATAATACGGCCTTCGCGTCTGGCGCTTCCACATAACACATCCATGTTGGGTTTGAACTGTAGTGGCGTAGTAGGCTCCCTTTTTGGTCCAAGTTCCTCTCTCTGCTGTTGAATTTGTGCATCTGTCTGTTCGTGTTTTTCTTGGACCGATGAGACAAAGGCCTTGACCTTTTTTGTCTTCTCACGGGTAATCTCCCCACTACGCAACTCAGAAACCAGGTTTTCCAACTCACTGCTCTTTTCTCGCATGAAGCGATAAAGATCGCTGTTCTGCTCTTGCTTGAGAATATGGGCTTCCTGCTTCAGCTTCAGCTCCTTCAGTTGGACCTGTTTTACTTGTTGCTGCAGCTTATGGTGACGATCGTTCAGATTCTGCTCCTGTAAGTCAGCTTCACGCTTACGCTTCTCAAGGCCCTTAATGATCTCACCTATCTCGACAGCTTCACTGCCTAGGTATTGTTTTGCCTTGTTCAATACTTCCAGTGGAAGTTGCATCGTCGTTGCAGTATCTAGAGCATGACTATCACCTGGGATGCCACTGATAACCCTGAAAGTGGGGAGATGACTCTGCTCATCAAACTCCATAGAGGCGTTTATCACATTTTCTTTGGCATAAGCGAACTGTTTGAGCACCCCATGGTGACTGGTCACCAGAGTCAGTTTGGCTTTTTTTATACAGTATTCAAGTGTGGCCCTAGCCAAGGCAGAACCCTCCACTGGATCAGTACCACTGCCCAATTCGTCCATAATGACCAAGGAAGATTCTGTCATATTTCGCAGAATATATCCTATCTGCTTCATGTGTCCACTGAAAGTGGAGAGTTCTTCCTCTATGCTCTGCTCATCCCCTATATCGGTAAAGACATCATCGAAGATTGGAAGAGCACTCCCTTCCTTTGCAGGAATGAAACCACAGAACTGGTTCAGCAGTGCCATAAGGCCTACTGTTTTGATCGTGACGGTCTTTCCTCCGGCATTGGGTCCCGAAATGACTACTGCCTGTACTTTTCCCTCCAGGGTGACAGTAATGGGAACCGCTTTCTTCCCTAGCAAGGGATGACGGGCATCTAAAAGTGTGCAGACTTCACTGTCAAGGTTAACTTGGGAGGCATGGTTATCAAAGCTGTAACGGGCCACTCCAAAGAGGGCGTCAGTGGAACCTACCTTTTCCATAAGGGAGAACAGTTCGTATTTGCATTTTCTGGTCTTTTCATCAAGTTGGGCCAGTAGTTTGGCTATTTCAACGAGAATCTGATTCTCTGCCATCACAACTGAGTTGTTCATTTCAACAAGCTTATAAGGCTCCATAAAAACAGTATTACCGGAAGCTGATGCGCTGCTGATGAACCCTTCGACTTCACTGCGGCGGTCATTGCGTACTGGAATGACCACCCTGCCGTCACGGTAGGCACTCTGGTCACTTTGCATTGCAATACTTTTGGTCTTCATGTAGTCACTACAAAATCTTGATCGTTCACCCTTTGCCTGCTCTACCTGTTTACGTAAAGACCGAATTGCAGGATGGCTCTCCTTGACCTCTCCAGATTCATCGAGAATCGTGTGAATGTTCTCCTGTAGGTGTACCAAGGACGAATCAATTGCAGATCCAAGCAGTCCATAGATAGCTGGAGACGGTCCGCTATTTTCAAGGTTTTGGTTACAATACGATAAGAGGGATTCTGCACTGGAAATATAGTGTGCAATGCCTATAAGGGATTGTCCGTCAAGGACGAGCAAGGGATTTTCTAGAATCTGTACGGCTTGGGTAATGTCCTCAAAAGAGGAAGGCATGCTTACATCAGATCGACCCAGCAAGCGGTAGAAGGCACCAACCTTCTCTTGACGTTCTTCCAAGGCTGCCTTGTCAGTCAAGAAACCCATGGATGCTAGATGCTGAAAACCTTCATGGCTTAAGGCACAGCCTTGCATCTTTTGTAAGACGGAGAAAAATCCCAGGTCCTCAATACTCTTCTTGTTCATGCTTATCCATATTTCTGTATCGTTCTCGACTTTGATCGCTTTTTCCCATCCATTCGGGGCCTTTGACACCCAAGGAAGCAAGCATTCTCAAATAACTGTCGTAGCGGTCGTGGTGAATCTTGCCTTCGTCCAAGAGATGCTTGACCTCACAGTCAGGCTCCTCATTGTGTAGGCAGTGATCAAATGCACATTTCTTAGATGGTTCGACAAATTCAGGGAATGATTCGGCAATCCTATGGGGATCACCATGGGGAACCAGGATCTCCCGCACCCCCGGTGTATCGACTAGGGTAAAGTCAGGGCCATCTATCATCAACGAGTAGTTTGTGGTATGTCTGCCACGGTTATACTTCTCGGATATTTCCCCAATTTTTTGATCAACAGAAAGAATCCTGTTGATCAGTGTGGACTTTCCTACCCCACTTTGTCCTATGAAGGCAACAGTCTTGCCTTTCAGCAGTGCTACAAATTCTTCAAGACCATCACCTGTAAGGGCACTAACCCCTCGAATGGTATACCCAAGCTTTTTGTAGAGGGCAAAGCGTTCGAATTCATCCTCAGTCAGAAGAATATCACTCTTGTTCATGACTATCATCACATCAACGCCTATGCTGCAGGCGATAACACGGTCTATAAAACGGGGACGGAAGGGTGGTGAATCAGCACTGCAGACACAGACTATCAGATCCATGTTTGCAACAACACTCTGGTTGCTGTTGCCCTTGACATTCCAACGCTGAAAGCAGTTAGTTCTTTCAAGTCGATCAAGTATAAGCCCTTCCTTTGTTCCTGTAACTACAAAAGAGACATGATCACCTACAGCCAAGGGGTTATATTCGTTCGAGACAGAATTGAGTTGCTTGCCCTTGATACGGCAAAGATACGTCGCATCCTCTTCCACTACGGTGTATATATTGTTGATTCCCCTGGTAACTAAACCTGTATGTTGCTGCATATTTCTACTGTACTAGCAAAGAGCCCTGCTTGACAACTCTCTGAGATTTGATACTGTTAAGCAATGTTTAACTTCCAGACCTGTGCCCAACCAACGTGCAATACATACATATGTGGAGATGGCCCCTTCTGCTTTCGGCATAGCCCGAATAAAGAGGAACTTCATACGAGCTGTGTAGCCTCTCTCCTAGGGGAAGAAGATGTACTTGACCTCTCTCTCACAGGAGGGGAATTTGAAAACCTAGTTATTCCCAAGAAAGAGTTTACCTCATCCAACATGGCATGGTGTACCTTCAGAAATGTCGATTTTTCGGAATGCACATTCATCACCAGCTTTTTTGATTTCTGCCTGTTCGATAGTTGCCGTTTCAATGGTATAACCAGTAGGTACTCCATTTTTTCAGGTAGCAAGATGCTCTACTGTGACTTCAGCGGTTCTTCAATAACACATACCAACTTTGTCGGTATTGATACGTTAGGATGCGATTTTGGAGATTGTGATCTTTATTACTCCAATTTTGGTTCAAGCTTTCTGCGTGATACTGACTTCATAGACTGCAACCTCAAAAAGGTTGACTTCATCAATACCAACCAACGTCGGGTATCCTTCCGTTACTCCAATTATGAAGAGGCTCACCATTGAGGATATACCAACATTTCTCTGTCGTAGGATTTTGCAACACGTATCTCATAGGCTCGAAGAAAGGTAGTGATGCCATCCTTATTGACCCCGGTCATGTGGACACAGAACTGATTCACCTGATTGAATCCAACGAATTCAAGCTTAAGCATGTGCTTCTCACCCATCGGCACAAGGCACATACTGCAGGTCTTGGCACCTTGATCAAGATTTATAACCCTACCATCTATGCATCAGCCTTCTCTTCCTACGAGTATCCGGTCAAAGCTATCAGTGATCATCAGATACTTAGTTTATGTGACCTGGACATTGAAGTTATCCATGTCCCCGGACACAGTCTGGACAGTCTTGTCTTTAGGATCGATCACGCACTCTTTACTGGAGATACCCTGATGTGTGGCAGAGTTGGATCGACTGAGGGCTACCGCGAACAGGCCTTGCTCTTACAGTCCATTTGGAAGCGTCTGATGTCCCTTGATGAGAACTTTCTACTTTTTCCAGGTCATGGGACGGCAAGCAAACTACGTATTGAACGAATGTTTAATCACCAACTCCTTGAGCTGGGAGCAATTGTAAAGGAAAGACAAAACTGGCGAGAGGATGAATGAGACAAGCAGCACAGGAGTAAGAAGGCGAAAAAGGTACGGAAAAGTACCTCTACTTCTTTTGTACATGCTCTAGGAACCGTGATGGCAAGGGCGAACGAAAAGTAAGACGTTCATGTGTAACGGGATGATCAACTTCAAGCTCAAGGGCATGCAGCATAAGGGTGGTGCCATCTTCCTTACCGTAGATCACATCTCCAACCAGAGGATGACCTAACGAAGAGAAATGCACACGAATCTGATGGGTTCTTCCCGTATGGATGGTAATGCGCACCAAGGCAAAGGAAGAGAATTGCCGAAGTACCCTATAGTGGGTAAGTGCAGTCCTACCCTCTTCTCCGCTACAGGCGACAAAACGTTTGCGATTACGCAAGTCTCGCTTTATATTGGTATGAATGCTTCCTTCAAGTCTTGTAAAATTCCCTTTTGCAAGTGCAATATAGGTCTTGGTTGTTGTATGGGCTTTAAACTGTACCAATAGTGATTGGTAGCAGTTCAGCGTACGTGCAATGACAAGAGTTCCGCTGGTATCCTTATCGAGACGATGAACTATGCCTGGTCTAATCAAGGGAGAATCGAGGGAGACTTCTTGCTCTCCTTCACTTTCCTCCATACCATTCTCGTCCGGATCTTTTTGAACACCTTCTGCAAATATTCTGCTGAATTCCATTCCATAGCGGAAAAGGAGCGCATTTACTACTGTCCCCTCATGGTTACCAATCGCTGGATGAACAACCATCCCCTGTTCCTTGTTTATGACCAGCATCTCACTATCTTCATACAATACGTCAAGGGATATGTCTTGCACAGAGAGCCCTTCAAAGATATCTTCAGTGTAAGTTACCGAGATTATGTCACCATTTTTTATAGGTTTGCCCTTCTTTGTAGGTCTACCGTTAAGCTCAATTATGGTACCTGGTCCACGTAAAATAGCGCGTCTTAATCCCTGCTTGGCAAGGTATGCATCAAGACGAATTTTCCCCTCAAGCTTTTCGACAGTCAATTCCAGACACTGTTCTTTGCCAGCCATCACTTGGCCTCCACTTCACCGATAATGTAGTCGGCAACTGAAATGCCCAAGGCAAGGCCACTGGCTATTCCCCCTTGGATAAGGAGAGCTGTAAGGGCATCTTTAGCAGGAGGGGCCCACCCTGCATTAACGACCAATGAGTAGGTTAGGCTTGCCACTCCCATAGTTAGGACAAAGGAACCGAAAAAAAGGATTTCAGCCCTTCTGAGTTTGTAGGTCCATAGGGGAAACTCATTTTCCTGGTATGGCTCATATGCGGGTAGCGTTGCACTTGCAAGGGGAAAGAGGGAAAGGCAAAACAACAGGAGCACGGTCAAAAGTAGTGTTTTTTTTATCATGTATAGTGCCTTTCTCCAAACAGGGCAGTGCCAACCCTCACCAAGGTAGCACCTTCGCGTATTGCAAGGGGAAAATCACTACTCATTCCCATACTAAGGGTTGAAAAATCAAGGTGAGGGTACCGAATGATGCACTCTTCTTGTAGCCCCCTCAGCAGAGCAAAGGCAGAACGTATCGCCTTCTCACCGCCTGAAAGAGGACCAATGGTCATCAAGCCCCGTATGCTGATACCTTGGAAGGCAGTCATCTCATCGATAGCCCGAAAGAGTTCATCCTGACTCTCAAAACCACTTTTTGAAGCCTCTTCACTAGTATTATACTGCAATAATATTGGCATCACAGTGTCTAATTCCAAACTAGTGTTGCTGATCCTTTTTGCTATCTTTAGCGAATCGACACTATCAATTCCATCGACTAGGGATACAACCTTCTTTACCTTATTGGACTGTAAGTGTCCAATAAGGTGTAGTCTCATCCCAACCGGTCTTTCCTTGATAAATTTCTCTTCCACTTCCTGTACCCTATTTTCTCCAAACAGCATTTGTGAACAGGCGAATAGCTCAAGGATCTCCTCATAGGTATGAGTCTTGCTGACAGCCATAAGCTGTACTTGTGAAAGATTTCTCCCACTCTCCTCAGCTGCCTTTTCCATCTTCTTCAGAATCGTTTCCAGTCGTGTTTGCATACTCATCTCTTGTTCCTCTGTTCTCTTCTTTTTTCCCGATAGGAGCGGAAGTTCATCTTCAACAGTTCAAGCTGCAAACGTTGTTCCTCATTCTTAACAGTAATAGAAGGGAATGCATTGAAAATCCACTTTGTACGTGCATTGAGTCTGATCTTCAGATCTTCAAGCTCATTGTCAAGACGTATTCTCAGATTTTCCAATGAGGGTGTTGTTCTCTGCTTGGCAAGTAGTTCAATTCTCTCTTCCAGTTCACTGACTCTCATCCGGAACTCAGACAGCTGTTTCTGGAAAGAAGCCATCCTATATACACTGCTTGTTGCATCAATGGATATGCCTAAGAGTAGCACACTGCTCAAAGGATGCATCACAACATCAGGAATGACAGATACAGCTTTTACCAATGTAGGGTGTAACCAATATGTGGCTATAAGTCCCATTATACCAAATAGGGTTGAATTGAGCAGGCAAACCCTGCCATGTATATTCGCAAAATGCTTGGAATAGTCCCAAAGTTGCGTATGGAAAATCTTTTCTAACAAAAAGCTGGTCATAAACTCCAAGGTACTGGTCAACAGTACAGCAAATAGAAAGACAAGGATGGGATATGCCTTGAAAAACATAAGGGGTATTACCACTAGCAAGGCCCCAAATCCGTAGATGGGTAAGTAAGGACCATGCAGGAAGCCACGGTTTACCAGTCTTTTCAAAGGGACAGAACAGTAGATGACTTCACAGACATATCCGATCATAGCATAGAGAAAAAAGTAGAGAAAATACTGGTCAAACTGCATCATGACCTCCCAATCTTTTCCAACTATACCCATTTGGTCTTAGTGGGGCAACACCATAGATTTATTGACAGCTTTCTTTTTCATATGGATAGTGTAAATACCCAGGGTAACCAGTATCAGAGAGAGGGGATACTTTATATGCATGATGTCCTCTCCAAGCACAAGAGCTGAGAATAGCGTTCCTGTTATCGGGACTATGAAGGTAAAGACACTTATCTTACCCACGGGGTGATATTTGAGCAACTGGGACCAGAGGGTAAAAGCCAAGGCTGACAACAGGGAAAGATAGAGCAATACAAGAAGGCCCCCAAGAGATACGGTAGCAAGCTTTCCTCCTCCACCAAGACCGATGAAGATGAGTACAAGACCCCCTATGCTCAGGTTATACGAAGTAACAGCCAAAGGTTCGTCAGTTTGAGTAATCTTCTTGTTTAAAACAGAGCCAACGGCAAAACATAATTGGGAAATAAGCAACATACCCTCTCCATTCAGGGAGAAATGGATAGATCCTTCCCCTAAGGTTGAGATGAGTATTCCAATGACACAGACTATTGAACCAACCACTTTTGGAATTGTAAGTCTGTCATTCTTAAGGAAGAAATGTGCCAGCACTACTGCATAACAAGCAGATAGTGAAGAAAATATAGTGGACGCAGCACCTGTGGTATTGGAAACGCCGATATAGGCAAAAAAGTACTGTGCTGTTGTTTGGACCAGAGCAAGAACAAGAATCCATTGGTAATTCTTGCCTTTGACAGTAGGTATTTTCTTTGTGGTAACGCAATGGTAGGCAAACAGAATAAGACCTGAAAGGAAAAACCTGATTCCTGCAAAAAGGATCTTGGAACTGGTACTGTCTGCAATGGAAAACAGTTCATATCCTATCTTGATTGTAGGAAATGCAGTTCCCCAGAGCAAGTTGCAGAAAATGGCTATGAGTATGGCCATTTGGGGACTTTCGAACAGGGTACGCTTCATACAGGCCATCCTTCAAATAAAAAAAGCGCATCCGCTAGGATGCACTTTTGACCGGAGAGGGATTTGAACCCCCGACCAGTTGCGTGTAAAGCAACCGCTCTCCCACTGAGCTATCCGGCCGACTTGAAAGAAAGTACCATGAAGGCGCCAAAGGTGTCAACTATGAAGATGATAATTATGCACTTGAATCGGTATTTCTTATATATGGCATCATAGGCATGTATGCTAGAAATCCAATTTTGTTTCTAACCTACATGCTAATCATTATTGGGGTATAGGTATAGATTAGCACTTATTCTATAAGAAACAATACCATCTACTGTATTGCTACTTCCTTGGCATGTCATTTGTATCCTTGAGTAGCACATCATGACTACCTCCCTCCAAAATAGAGGTAGAGGAAACCAATGTCAGCTTTGCCTTCTCTTGTAAGGCGCTGATGCTCAAGGCTCCTGTGTTACACATGGTGGAGCGCATCTTACTTAATGAAAGCTGTACATTGTCTTTCAGTGGTCCTGCATAGGGTACAAAGGAGTCGACACCCTCAACAAAGGAGAGCTTGCCATCCCCGCCCATATCATAGCGCTGCCAGTTGCGTGCCCTTACAGAACCTTCACCCCAGTACTCCTTCATATAGGAACCCTTGATGTTGACTTTCTCTGTCGGACTTTCATCAAATCGGGCAAAATAGCGTCCTAGCATCAAAAAGTCAGATCCCATAGCAAGAGCCAAAGTCATATGATAATCAAGGACAATGCCTCCGTCGGAGCAGATGGGGATATAGATGCCTGTTCTCTTATAATAATCGTCCCTAGCCTTGGCAACCTCAATGACAGCTGTTGCCTGACCGCGGCCTATACCTTTTGTTTCGCGTGTTATGCAGATAGAGCCACCACCAATACCTACTTTGATGAAGTCAGCTCCGCTTTCGGCAAGAAAAAGAAATCCCTCCCTATCGACGACATTGCCAGCTCCTATTTTAACGGTTTCCCCATATTCTTTACGTACCCACTGTAACGTCTTTCTCTGCCATTCGGTAAAGCCTTCTGAGGAGTCGATACAAAGCACATCTGCACCGCTGTCCAATAAGGCTGGTATGCGCTGTTGATAGTCTCTTGTATTGATTCCTGCCCCTACCAGATATCTCTTGCGACAGTCCAACACTTCATTCGGGTACTCCTTATGGCTTTCATAGTCCTTACGAAAAACAAACGAACGAAGTCGGTTCTTATCATCAACAATGGGCAACGAGTTGAGCTTATGTTCCCATATGATGTCATTCGCCTCACTGAGGGTAACCCCTTCCTTTGCATAGATAAGTCGGGAAAAAGGAGTCATGAAGGACGAGATTGGGGTATCCATAGGCATCCGGCTCGGTCTCCAATCGCGGCTTGATACCACTCCCCTCAAGACTCCATTTTCAGTTCCATCACTTGTAATTGCAATGGTATTGTGCCCAAACTGCTTTTTTAGTTCTATGAGATCCTGAAGAGTCTGGTCTTCACGGAGATTTGAGTCACTGGGAACAAAACCAGCCTTGAAGGCTTTTACCCGAGCGACCATTGCACACTCGTCTTCTATGCTCTGGGAGCTATAGATAAAGCTCACTCCCCCTTCCCGGGCAAGTGCCCTTGCCATGGACTCCCCACTGACAGACTGCATAATCGCACTTACCATTGGGATGTTAAGAGAGAGCGCTGGCTCTTCCCCTTTGGCATATTTAACCAAGGGTGTGCGCAAACTCACTTTTGAGGGAATACAGTGTTCGTCAGAGTAGCCAGGTACCAGAAGGTACTCACTAAAGGTGCGAGAAGGTTCTTCAAAGAAATATGCCATACTAAAAGATCTCCTTTCAGGTTATGACACCCTATACTGAACCTTTAGTGAGCTTTATGCAATATTTTTGCAACAAATACTTTGGATTTTGTTGCAAAAATATTGCATAATAATCATTATAAACAAAATGAATATATTATTACGCTATGTATTTTTGTACCACATGTAAAATGATGCTTCAGAAACAATGGGTCCATTTTATGGGACACAAAAAACAGGCACTGAATAAAATATGCAGCACCTCAACAAGATCAATAAATGTTTCATGTACAAGTATCATTTTACCCTGATATTTTATCTATATGTACTCTAGAATTGTCTCTTCCTCAATTATCTGGATACGTCGTCTTTGAGGCAAGACTCTCACATGAAGCTCTTCATTCTGACCAGGTAATAAAGTGAAATTATAGATGGATTGCCCTAAATAATGATATTCTGGGAGTTCATCTTTATAAATCATTAGGGTCCATTTACCCGGCTGTAAATCCGAAAACTCAAAGAAACCGTTGCTGTCTGTAAAGACACGCTTTGTCTCCGAAACACTCTTAAGCTCCAGTATTGTATCTGCCAGGCCATAGTCAGGCAAAAAGTTTTCCGAACCGACAGTATCTGTAAAACCTCCAATACCATCTTTTTCAAAACGGTAGAGCATGATCTGCCCAGAAAGAGTAGCAGACATAGTTACCCCAACTTCAATGATAGTTGCCCTTGCGCCTTCTACAGCCAATTCTACAGGCATCCTTTGAGTCGCAATCAGTCCGGCCCTGGCTTTTGAAATATCCATATGCAGATAGTAGCTTCCTGTCTTCACTGCGGGGAAAGTAAACTCACCATCCTTGTTTGTTATCGTCCGAACGGTGTCAAGCCTGACAACCACATTAGGAATACCCTTGTTTGTTCCTTCGTGATAAACTCGCCCACTAATCGTACCGATGCTCTTCTTTCGGGTTACCGGTATCTTCAGTGGTATTTTGTAATTGATCGATAGCAATACCCCATTCCCCTTCTCCTGATCTCTTTTTATGTCATAGCTTCCTTGAAGAGAAATGGTGCTTCTGTTGGCAAAGGTGTGGGTAAATCCCAGCCCAAGATTTCCCCCTCCGAAATAGGGAGAGTACTCATAATAATATGCCTTTACGTGCGTACGTAGAAAGGTTTCCGGCCATAGTTGAAAAAAGCAGTCCAAACCGATGCTTGTCCACAAACATTCTGTGTTATGGTTTAAATTCAATTCGTAGGATTGGTTATCTGTTGGTTTATACGTAGTGGAGAAAGTGAAATTATTTGCTAAACTGATACTCCTGCTGTTTTTAAAATCAATTTTTTTCACAGCGTACACGGATATATTTATACGTAACTGCCCAAACGACTGGTTTATCCCGAATTCAACCTTCTCTTCCCGGTAATTGTAGTCGGAAGGGGATAGAAGATCTCTCCGATTTTCAATCCACAAGCCGGCGGAAAGATGTGTTTTTGAGCTTACCTTCCAGTCAAAACCAAGTTCATATTTTTCTGTATAGGAAGCGGATGAGAGGGACTGATCCAACTTCAGATTATGTTTTTCCTGCCTGAATCCGCAGGTCAGGTTCATGTTGCCACCAAGAGAAAGTACTAAACGGCTTAAAATAGAATTCATATCCCTGTTGCTGCCCGGATACCCGGGATCGGCATGATGCAACTCAAAGAGATATGAGAACCAATTCCGGTCAACCATCAGTCTTAGTAGATAGGCATCACCCATTCTCTTATTTTTATATATTCCTGACGCATATTCAAAATCAATTCTCGCAACGTTGTACGGTTCAAAGTGTCCTTCCGCACTAACAATATAGGTTTCTTTATCATTCTCCTGTTTCTTAAGAAAGTTTAAACCGAGGCTGTTCATATCGTTAAATGTATAATCCATATAGCTGGCAACTGCCATCGACATGACCGATGAAGTCTGGGGCTGCATATAATAGCCTCCAAAATTGAAATCTCCCACATTCAGTTTCCACTCCCCCCCCCTGCCAATCAGCGGACTCATGGTAAGAGAAGTAAGGGAATAGGATCTATCGCCCAAATAAAGCTCATATCTCTCAGTCCAGTAACCAATATTATAGGTTACCTCTTCAGGAAGTATCTCATTCTCAGAGAAATCCGGCAGTTCAAATAAAAAGGAGACGTTGTGCTTACCGGCGTCATCCAGGAATCCCCTTCCGGAAATACTTGCCTGAAACCCCATATGACATTCTTCCCCGTGTTTAGTATATACCTGCTTGATATCCAGTATCGAAGGAATCTTGTGCCAGCTCTCTCCTCTCGGCGTTATTGGTAAAATTTCTACAGCACACAAGGCTTCCGCTTTCACTTCTTCATGTCCATCAACCTGAGCAGTAATATGCAGAGGATGCCTTATTTTATCAAGAAGATTTGTGGACGTGCTAACATATACCCTAACCCGTATTGAGTCACCCGGGTCCAAGTAAAATCTATCAGCATCTAGGGTGAATGGTAGGAGATTGCCACTCTCAACCTCAACATTCACGGTAGTTCCTATGTTGCTCTCATTTATAATGGCAAAAAGACTTTCATATACCTCTCCGGCAAAAACATATTCAGGGAATTCCAGCAACTTAACCTCTAACATCATCACTGACGGCACCTCTACAGAGGTAGTCCAGGAAGCCTTTACAGAGGAGTCCTCCCTGTCCTCCACGGAGTATGTAACCTCATACTTGCCCATTCCTATATTCTGTGGAATCAGAAAGCTTACCAGTCTTATATCGGTTTCCCCAGCCCCAAGTTCAAAGGGGGAATTTGCAGTTACCAGCTTCCAACCCTCGGGAAGAGTCGTACGGGCAACGAACTCCCTTTCTTTTCCTGTGTTATTTACCACGATAAAGACAGTTGTCGCTATTGCCCTCGATTCAACCTCTAATATCTCATCATCGGCCGGCCTTATTTGGATTCCACTCTCCCTGGCTATTAGAAATTGCCCGATCAGAAAAATGTAAATAAGGATCAGGATCGCCTTTCTCATTATTTTATTTCCAGGGTGTAGTTTGCTCCAAAAAGTTCATTACCGCCGCAATCAGCAACAACCAGCGTCTTGTAGGTGCCGGACAAATTCTTCCCCAAGTCAATTCCAAACCTTACTGAGGTTCCTGGATAAATACCCAATATGCCACCTTCGAACCTGCCGACATATTTTCCGTTTTCATCGTAGAGATCAGCATATAGTAAACAACTCAATTTTCTCTGCCCGGTATTTTCCGCATCGATCTGTAGTATTGTGCTTTGTTCTTCTTTCAGAAGCATAGAATGTAAAAAATGTAGTTTGCGAGTTCCCGTGTCACCTATGTTTGTAATCATCTGGATCCCAAAACGAATGGTCTCGCTTATGCCAACTTTGACCTTGCCCTCTTCCCGAACACCTTGCTCTCTGATGTTTTCCTGTACACTTTGCACCATGACCATACTCCAGTATGTACCTGCAAGGGCCTTATCAGCAGGGACTTCCACTGTATAGCTCACTTCTGAAATCTGGCCAGAGGGTATTCTCAACTCTTTTGTACTAAGGGTGAACCAATCCGCGTTGGAACGCGGGTCTTCTCCCGGTTCGCCGTACTTGTTAATCCCGTCAAAAGAAAACAGAAAGTCCGTCTGGTATACCTTGACCTTTTCATCTTCATCCCCGACATTCTTGATGTATATAGAACCGTGATATAATTCTCCCTGTTCGCTTTTTCTCTCTTGTGTCAGCGCTCCGACCACACTAATGGTGGCATAGGTGCTAAAGGGCACGAGAAGAAAAAACAAAACCGCAAAGATAATTGAGGCTTTCATTTTCATTGTAATATTTTCTCCCTAATTGATATCCACCACAGTGTAGTAAATCGTTGTAAAATAGTTATCTAAATAAATATTGCCAACGGAAAGCCCGCTTATTTTACATTGGATATATATACCACTCCTATCGCCGCTACCACTAAAAAAGGTCTGATAGGTGTCGGTTAGCTGTAGATATGCCGCTCCTCCATATATGCTTCCTTGGCCGGTTCCGTTGGACATTCTCTCAACGCTTAGCACAAGATTATTATCCCAGTTTGAGTCTATCTTCTTAACGTCCACCCTCCAGTTGTCATCGGAACCTGTGGTACCGGATATGTCGATTGACTCTGTGTCGCTTTCGCTTTCGTACTCGCTCTCAAGATTGCTTCCAGCCCTTGCCAACAGATCCCAATAGTCTATAGTCTCAAACCAACCACCTGGCACCTTGGGGGCAACCAGGATATCAATTCCAGCCCAAGTTGAGAAGATAATTATATGTGAAAACAGAAACAGAAAAATAAAGAACTTGTATGGTTTTTTCATGTAATCATGCTTCCTCTAATCATCGTAATAAATTCGGTATTTGCATACGGGCACTAAATATAGGTAAAAAGTAACCTAAAATAATACTAGTAATAGAGAATTTTCTGCGAACAGGTTGCAGCGTAGGATATCATCAGGATTATGAAGCCGACGGACAAGGACTACCTTCAGGATAGGGGCAACAAAATCCATTTCTACTTCAAACAATTTTTCTATGCTCATACAAGCTTCATAAGGGAGGAGCATCAAGACAAAATTCTTTTCTCTTTTTTTTGAAGAATCCACCTGCGAAAAAGCTTGAGAAAATCGAATTTCTGTTCAATTTGAAATGTATATGCACTCAAAATAACCCGTATCAAGAGCGATTTCTCAAAACGAATACAAATTCCAAGGATTTCTAGCCCCTGTTTGCAAATACCGATTTACAAAAAAAGCAAGGGTTTTTACACCCTTGCCCTAATGCCCGTTTAAAACAATCAAAAGATAGTTTTATTATACAACAGTATCTTGAATAGTGTACGAAATAACCACATCAGAAGTTGCCGTGGTAACAAGGTCCGCAAAGGCAGTGATGTGCAGAAAATGATCTACCTTGGTTCCTGCTTCACTCTCAGAACCTGTCCAACAGCTTGGGATAGCAGTTACTATATTCACTGCACTAGCGGTAGGTACAGTTACAGCACTAACACCGGTTCCCTGGCCCGCACCGCTTCCGCCTGTACCTGGAGTAGTTGTCAAATGCAGTTCAGTCCCTGCAGGTAAGACTCCAGCGATCTGGGCAGTTATCTCGTAAGTTGCAGCACCATCAGTTATTGTAGTGTACTGGAGGTATGCAGGAAGGAGTCCCACGGCATCAGCTGGTGTTTGACCGGCAGTGATATCAGCTGCTGCAATCATCAAATTTTCAGTACTCGCTGTGACAGCAATGATGTGAATCGCTTCTACCTGCAGCCCGACAGTGTCTGTCGCCACTTCAGCAGCCCACACAATCCCAGACATCCCAAAAGCCAGTACAACAACCATTAGTGCAAGTAATAGTTTCTTGTTCTTCATCTCTATATTTCCCTATAGAATTTTGTATGGCTGATTTATTAACCAAGTAGATAAGGATCATTCAACAAATGATACTTCCAAAGGTTCAATATATTCATAGTTGTCTTATTAGAGGAAACAGTCAATGGGATGTATGACAACATTCCTGTATACTCAGGTAACTATTTATCCTATAAATAGTTTTATTCCTTTTCCCACATAGAAACAAAAAATTTAATTAATTATTGGAGTCTCCAAAAAAAATAAAAATATTTTTTTTCTTGACTGTATTTGGTAGTATATAGTAAAATTTTTGCCTTGTGTATTATCTCAAGTGCCTCATAGATGGTTTGGAGAATGAGAGAAAATCCTTGATTCTCAAATCACTTTCTCTTATTACACCATGTCCCTTTCAATATAGTGTAGACGATGCCATTAGTAGTAGGAACTTACCGCTTACACTCAACAATACAGTTCTCCTTACCAACCAGCCCGATAGTAATGATATCCATATTTATTGATGCATCTGGTTTTTTCTCTCCAAGAAACTCTGTTACCTGGAGCATAGAGTTGGGAATAATCAGCGTTGACCTCTCTTTGTTCTTGTTAAGCACACATAAGAGAGCTGTTTCTCTGTCATATCGGGCAAATACCAGACTGTATTCATCGCTGTAGAGGATTTTGTATGATGAGGCTTGTAGCATCTTTTCATACCGTTTCCTTACATCTCCCAGTGAGGCATACAATTCATAGAATCCCATATCCCACTCAGCATTGTCCCATTTCATCGGGTAGCGCGAATCTTCTACACTACCATAGGGACCAGAAAGTCCTATCTCATCACCATAATAGAGGTTAGGCATACCAGGCAGAAGATACATCAGCATCACACATCCGCTGTAGATGGCAAAATCAAACTGATTGGGTGTTGCATGCAAACGTGTAGTGTCATGACTATCTATAAGATTCATTTGCATCGGATGCATCTGAAATGGAAGGCTTGCAAGCTGACTTTCCAGAGCCTGAGCAAGCTCGTCTCCTGTATAAGCTCTGGTTGGCTTTGGATTATGGCCCCACCCATCTGAAATGAAGCGATCAGTCTCACCCATCCATGAGCGAAGTGGCCTGCTGCATCCAAAATAGTTCATCGTACCATCCCACATATCCCCTTGCAAGAAAGGAGAGGCATCGGCCCAGTCCTCACCTACCAGATAGGCTTGATCATTCACTGCTTTTACAGCATCCCGAACTTCTCTCCAAACTTTTTCACATAGCTGGTCCTTCCCTCTTCTCCCTAGGACAGGTGCTACATCAAGACGCCATCCATCCTGTTGGTAAGGTTCCTTAAGAAATTTAATCAAGACAGAATCCTTCTCTTTATAGAGAAGTTCTTTGAGGCGTTTGCTTGTGTAATTCAGCTGGGGAAGCGTCGGTACATCTTCCCAACATGCTACTGAGCCATCATCATTGAAGTAGTAGAAGGAAGCTTCCTCACTATCCCTATCCTCTTGAGCTTTCTTCAACCAAGGATGCTCAGTCCCTGTATGGTTGATGGAAATATCCACCACAATACGAATGCCTTCTTCATGCAGTTTCTTTGTCAGAGAAATGAAGGCATCGTCTCCACCAAGCTTTTCGTCTATATGGAAGAAGTCACAACAGTCATACCGATGAGTTGTCTTGGAGACCCCAATGGGATTGAGATAGAGGACATTTACCCCTAAGGCCTTGAAGTGCGGAATAGAGTCCTCAATACCTTTAAGGTCCCCATTGTAAAAGTCCAGACATTTGCCTTCCTCAAATGCTAGTGGCTTATCTGAAAAATCCATAGTACGGACCGTCCCTCCATCGAAGGAGTACTGACCGTCGGTAGCCCCAACGCTGGGATCGCCTACTTTGAACCTGTCAGGGAAGATCTGATAACACGTAGACGATCCTACCCATGAGACTGGAACGATATCTGGCTTTAGGAAAAAGCTATCATACAGGGAAGGCGGAAAAGCTGCAAGTCCTTTTCTGCTGTAGTAATAGACCCGGTCACTGGAGTACAGGACAAAATACCAATATAGTTTTTCATCAGGCATCTGAATGGACGCGCTATAGAATAACCTTTGTCCTTCCTGCGTCACAGAACAAGATTGGGGATGTTCGTTTCCATGATGGAATGCAAAGAATGCAACCATAGAGACGTCGCTCTCCAATCCCACTTGTATGCTGATCGTGACCGTCTCTCCGGTTTTGGGGTAGAGAGGTTCCACATAGGTCTGATTTACCGAACTGTCTACTGTTTTGCCCCACATCTGATTCATATCTGCCTCCAAGGTCAAAGATCTCATTTTTTCGTATTAATTCAATACAAAATAATCATATATAATTATCTAAACATTTTAGTTGACTGGTTTAGAAAACCGGTTTAGTATAAGTATATACCAAGCAAGGTTTACATTTCAAGATAAACCTTAGCTGGTACAGCAAAATGTTCAAAGCTGTAAAAAGCATAAAGGAGAGAAACATGAAAAAAAGTCTAATCGTCCTTCTCGTTATTCTTATGGCATTCTCAGCCACTCTGTTTGCACAGGGTTCTGGTGAAGCTGACAAGGGTTATGACATCTATGTCTATAACTCAAAGGGAGAAAATGCCACTCAGTTTGCAGCAATGTGTGCAGCATATGAGGCAGAAACTGGTGTTCGAGTCAAGAACTTTTCAATAGGTAGCGGACAGGACCACATGGAAACCCTCCGTTCTGAAATGAATAGCCGCAACATGCCTTCAGTATTCTCCATCCAGGGCATCAAGGAACTTGCAGAATGGAGCCAGGGTGGATTTGCCCTTGACCTGACTACCATTACAACCGGTGCCTTCGGCGAGATGGCTGCAGCCATTCCCCAAGGGCTCAGACTGACCTCAGACGGAAAAACAAGTTACGGTATACCTTACAATGTTGAAGGCTATGGCTTCATCGTAGACCGAGACATGCTCGCTGATCTTTTTGGTGCCGCTAAAGTTGATGCAGTGCTTGCAGACATCAAGGCCGCTACCTATGGTGAATGGGAATCTTTGGTAAAAGCCATTGATGCATGGATTGCTAGTCCTAAGGCAACATCAGTCAAGTTGAATGGCAACTCCTATACCCTTTCTTCATCAAAAGGTCCCCTCAGTGGAAAGCTCAACGGAGTATTTGCTGTCATGGGTGCTGAGAAATGGACATATGGTGATCACTTCATCAACGTAGCCCTCAATGCTGTCTTTGCAAATCCAGTCGAAGCCAACAAGGCTGACGAGGCCAAGATCAAGAGTCTTAAGGGGGCATTGCTTGCCTATGCACAGGCTCTTGACCTGAAGACCAGCTATCTCGCCGGAGCAAAGGGAAAAGCAGTGCGTGGACAGGATTTCGTCTCCAGCGCAAACTTTGGCTATGACCAGACTGTACAGATTTTTGCTGACAGCAAGGCCGTATTCTTCAAGCAGGGTAACTGGGCATTTGGCAACATTGAAGGGGTAAACAAAGCACAGTCAGCAAGACTTGAGTTTGTTCCTGTAAAGATGCCGTACCAGAGCCAAGATGTGAAACGAACTGACGGTACTACCGTTGCTAAGCTCAACAGTTCAATTCCTGTATTCGTCCCTAACTACTATGCTGTCAATGCTTTGGTTCCCAAAGAAGAACAGCAGAAAGCCTTTGATTTCCTCTACTGGATGAACAACAGTGAAACCGGAAAGAAGTTTATTGTGGAAGAGTTCGCATTCATTCCGTATAATGCCGATCCTAAAACCACAACAGTTCCCAATAGTCTTGGAAACTCAATCATTGAATACATTGCCAGTGGCAACACCCTCACAGCACCTTACCAAGGCGCACCAGCATCCTGGAGTGGCGACGTTGTCGGTTTGAAAATCATGGAGAGTTATCTTACCAAGCTGAATTGGACTCCCGCAGATTATGAGGCAATTGCAGACTATGCTATCCAAGAGTGGATTGCTCTGAAGTAATACACATACCCTAAGGGGCCGGAAATTCCGGCCCCTTATTTTCCAGGAGTATCATATGAATTTTTATAAGAAATGGTTCTGGCCGTTGGTCATGCCCTCTTTACTCCTCTTTGCTATGGTCATTCTCTACCCCTTCATCATGGGTGTAGTCAACTCGTTTTTGGCTTGGAGAGGAACCTACTACTTTGACCCCGACACAGGGACTCGTGCTACAAGTATGATTAAATCGTTTGTGGGAATTGAAAACTACAAGGAAGCATTCCAGGATACCCGTTTTATTTCCGCTCTTCTCTATACGGTCAAGTATACCTTTATCGCAGTTGTCTTTGTAAATATTGCTGCGCTGGCCCTTGCTTTGATGGTTACCAAAATTACCAAAAGTTCAGGTCTCTACAGAACTGTCTTCTTTCTTCCTAACATGCTGGGCGGTCTTGCCTTGGGATTTATCTGGCAGTTTGTATTTCAGATCATCTTTACAGACATCCTGTTTTCACCTGATGCCCTCTACTTGCCCTTTTTGCGATATATGACGCAAGACTCAACAAAGGCTTTGTTTGCCCTTGCTATGCTTAGTACCTGGCAGTATGCAGGATATATGATGATTATCTATGTTGCAGGCCTGAACAATATCAGTGCTGACTATTATGAAGCTGCAAGCATCGATGGATCTTCCTACTGGCACTCATTTCGCAAGATTACCATTCCCATGCTCATGCCTTCCTTTACCATCGTTTTTTTCATGACAATTGCCAACAGCTTCAAGTTGTTGGACCAGAACGTTGCCCTGACTGATGGAGAATTCGGTACACGTCTTCTTGCAATGCAGATACTCAGAACAGTCAAGGACACTACACCGCCAAACTACGGCAAAGCTCAGGCACAGGCTGTGATCTTCTTCCTACTTGTGGCTGTCATAACTCTGACTCAGGTAGCCATTACCAAGAAAAAAGAACTGGAGATGTAACATGAAAGAATTAAGCACAGTCACCTCCAATACGATGAATGCAAACTATTTTCTCAAGAAAAGGCTCCAGATGGTTGGTCTGTATGTGGTTCTTACTCTTGTTGCAATCTATACTCTGGCCCCTTTGTGGCTATTGTTAGTGAATTCCTTTAAAGACCAAAGTGAGATTATCAGTTCCCCCTTGGGTATGCCCTCAGGCTTCACACTTTCCTATCTTACCAATGCCGCAAAGGAAATTCATTTCTTCAACGCATTGCTGATAACAGCATCAATAACAGGTTTCTCAGTTCTTCTTATTGTTGTAGTCAGCAGTATGGCCGCCTGGATGATGGTTCGCAATAAGAGTACAGCAAGCTATGTGGTATTCATGTGTTTTGTAGCAGCGATGCTCATCCCTTTTCAGGCTGTAATGTACCCTTTGATCCAGTTCTTCGATGATATCAGACTTAAAAGTGCCACGGGTCTTGTTCTGATGTATGGGGGGTTCGGGCTATCGATGTCAGTATTCCTGTACCATGGTTTCGTAAAGGGTGTCCCTCGTGGGGTTGAAGAGGCAGCGACAATAGATGGTTGCAATATCATGCAGATGTATCTGTATGTAGTCATGCCACTGCTCAAGTCCATTACCGTCACGGTTATAGTCCTAAACTCCATGTGGATTTGGAATGACTATCTCCTACCCTTTTTGGTAATTGGTAACAGCAGTACCAAAACCCTGGTTCTTGAGCTGTATTTTGCACGAATTACGGCTGGACAGTTTGGTAATCCTTGGCAACTGATTTTCCCTGCAGTCCTTATCTCAATTATTCCGATCATTATCGTCTATCTTTTCTTACAGAAATATATTGTCAAGGGAATTAGCGATGGTGCTATAAAGAGTTAGTGAATGGACAACTTCAAGAGCCGATGGGCAATCAGAGAGAACGAATTGCTATCCTTGTGGGAAACCCTATACAAGAACAAGCAGATTGAGCCTCTCTATGCCCTGTTCGAGGACAAGGCAAAGGCCCGTAAGCCCTCTTTGAAGACCCTCGATACCGAGAGGATCGCACATCCTCTCTGGTATCTGGGTTCCGAGATGAGTGGACAAATGCTCTATGTAGACAAGTTCAACGGGACCTTTGCAGGCCTTGAAGAGAAGCTATCCTACCTTACAACCTTGCATGTACGCTACCTCCACCTGATGCCCTGCTTGAAAATGCCTCCGTCCAATAATGATGGGGGATATGCTGTGGAAGATTTCACCTCTTTTGATCCACGCCTTGGAGATATAACAGACTTTGTCTCTCTCGCCAATGCGTGTAAAGAGAAGAACATCAGTCTCTGTCTTGATTTTGTTCTTAATCACTGTGCTGAAACCCATTCTTGGGCAAAAAAAGCCAAAATGGGGGAACAGACCTATAAGGATAGGTTTTTCTTCACTAGGGATAAAGCTATGGTCGATGCCTATGAGGCCACTACTTCCGAGGTGTTTCCCCAGCAGGCCCCAGGGAATTTTACCTACCTACAGGAAACTGATGAGTATGTGATGACCACCTTCAACCACTTTCAGTGGGACCTCAACTATGCCAACAGTGAGGTATTGCTTTCCATGTTGGAATCGATGCTTATTTTGGCAAACTATGGAGTCGAGGTATTTCGTTTTGATGCTATACCGTATATCTGGAAACGGTGGGGCACCAACAATCGCAATTTGCCTGAGGTTCACTCAATTCTTAGGATATTCCGTCTGGCACTTGAGATCGTTGCTCCACTGTGCATTATCAAGGGTGAAGTCGTTATGGCCCCTAGAGAGGTTGCCCCCTACTTTGGAACTGAAAGAGCTCCGGAGTGTCACCTCTTGTACAACGTCTCGCTGATGGTACAGATGTGGAATTCCCTTGCCACTCGCGATACTCGGCTTTTGCAGAAGAGCCTTGTCGAACTTCCCACAGATATCCCTTCTTCCGCATGTTGGGTGAACTATCTGCGTTGTCATGATGACATCGGTTGGGGTATCGAGGATGAGCATTTGTATCAAATCGGGTTATCTCCTTTTGAACACAAACAGTTTCTCATATCTTTCTATCTGGGCACCTTCCCCGGTTCTTTTTCGAGAGGTGAACTATACGAGTACAATGAGAGAAATAGGGATGCCAGAAACTGCGGGACCTCAGCCTCCCTGTGTGGCTTGGAAAAAGCCTTAGAGGAAAAAGATGTTTACCAGCAGGAGCTAGCCTTGAAGCGGCTTGCTCTGGCGCACGTGTTCATCTATCTTACAAAGGGAGTGAGTGTGCTCTATAGTGGTGATGAGATTGCGAGTCTCAATGACTACAGCTACCATAATGACCCGATATTGTCCAAAGATAGCAGAAACCTGCACCGTCCCAAATTTGACTGGGACAAAAAGGACAATGCGAGTTTTTTATTGTTCTCTACAATCCAAAAGATGATAGGATACCGCTCTGTCGAATCTGACTTTGATGCGAACTCCCCAGAGGTGGTCATCCCTTCCAATGATGTATCTGTCTTTGCCCTAAAACGGGGTACTACGCATCTAATCCTAGTAAATTTCAGTGAATACCAGAAATCCGTAATGTTCAATAACACAATATTCGGTTATTATCATGAAGTCTTTTCACAACGGGAACTTGTCCTTGGAAATGACCTTTTCATTCTTGGCCCCTACCAATACCTCTTGCTCAAAAGGATGTAAGCATGGATATTCCTCAGAAACGACCAACAATCAAGGATATAGCACGTGAAAGCGGGTATTCCAAAACTGCAGTTTCCTTTGCCTTCAACGAACCTTCAAGGATTAGCGTCAAGGCGAAGGATCTGATACTTGCAACGGCTGAACGGCTTGGGTATATCCCTGACCCTATGGCACGTAATTTCTCCTTGAGACGACACCTTAGCATTGGTTTTCTCCTTCCTCAGATCATTCACTATTCAATGCGTAACCCCTATACACTGCAGGTAATCCAAGGTATAGGCAGTGTCTGCCAAAAATATGGCTATACCCTTACGCTAATTCCACCGCTGAATGAATCCATCATTGATGCGGTTCGCTGTGCTGCAGTAGACGGGCTCATCACCATGGGTATGCAGGTTGGCATGGATATCGTCAATGTCATGAAAACCCGGAAACTACCTTTTGTTACAATTGACGGAACGCCTTCTGAAGATATGCCTTCAGTAAATATTGCAGATGAGGTGGCTGCCTACCAGATAATGCACCTCGTACTAGAAAAAGGTCATCGTTGCATAGTCATAGTAAGTTTGAGTGAGGATGCCTTTGACTCTGATGAATTTGAGGCAAGTGTCCCAAAACGAAGAAAGCGTGGATACGAGCGGGCTCTTAAGGAATATGGTCTGAGTCTCTATGATCTCGATGGAGGCGTAACCCAAATGGTCAGTGAGTGTACCCTCGAAGATGGCAAACATACAGGCCACCTTATTTCAAAACTGAAGAACAAGCCAACATGCGTCATAGCAATGAGTGATATTGTAGCTATTGGGGTCATTCTTTACTTCAACGAACACTCCATCAAAGTGCCTGATGATATATCTGTTGTTGGTTTTGATAATATCAATGAAAGTCAACTCATAACCCCTTCTCTTACTACTGTCGACCAGCCTGCCCAAGACAAGGGATATCTTGCTAGTGAAGCGCTCTTTCGAATGATACATGGAGAAACATTAGGTTCAACGCACATGGAAATTCCTTTCAGAATCGTTGAAAGACAATCCCTCAAAGAGGTAACTAACAACCATGAACACTGACCAAAGAAGATATTGTGGAGTTCTTTTGCATCCAACCAGTCTAGGAGGTAGATATGGCATTGGCGACATTGGTCCTAAGGCCTTTGCATTTGTCGACTCCCTCCAAAAAGCCAATGTACGCTTATGGCAGATACTGCCCTTATGTCCTACAGGGTATGGGAACTCCCCTTACGCTTCACGTTCGACATTTGCAGGCAATGAACTGTTGCTTTCCCTTTCTGTACTTGTGAAGGAGGGATACCTCTGCCAGGAAGAGATAGCCTCCCCTCCCCCGTTTCCGGCAGACATGGTCGACTACTCGATGGTCGATGCCTGGAAAATGCCCTTACTTAAAAAGGCAGCGATACATTTTTTGGATCATGAAGAGCACAATGAATCCTATAAGACTTTTTGTGATACAAATCACTTCTGGCTTAATGACTACGCCCTCTTCATGATTTTGTATGAACACTATAACGACGCCCGCTGGTTCAGTGTCTGGAAAAAGGAAGACGGCACATATACAGAAGAGCTTGTTGCCAAATTACAAAAATTATACCCAAGGAAAATAGCAATATGGAAGGTTCTGCAATTTTTCTTTGAAAAACAATGGCAGGATCTAAAAACATATGCCAACAAGCATGAGGTTTCCATTGTTGGAGACATCCCCATCTTTGTAGCAGCTGACTCAGTAGACACCTGGAGTCACATCAACCTGTTCAAGACAGACGAAAACGGACACTATACGGGAGTTAGCGGAGTCCCACCTGACTGCTTTTGTGCAACAGGACAACTATGGGGTAACCCTGTCTATGACTGGCAGACCATGAAAAAGAATAACTACAAATGGTGGATGCAACGCATGAGAGCATTGCTCCATCAGTGTGACATCCTACGTATCGATCACTTCAGGGGGTTTGAATCCTACTGGGAGGTCCCTTACGGACACAAGACTGCTGAGCATGGGACCTGGGTAAAGGCCCCAGGGAACGACTTCTTCAAGGAAGTGAAAAATCAATTGGGCGAACTCCCCATTTTTGCAGAGGATCTGGGCTTTGTTACTCCAGAAGTCGAACAGTTACGGGATGAGAACAACTTTCCCGGTATGCGTATCTGTCAGTTTGGCTTTTCCAAAGATATTGCCGATTGGCCCAATCCCTTTGATTCTTTCCTTCCTCATAACTACCCAAGCAACTGTGTAGCCTATACCGGCACACATGACAATGACACGGTTCGTGGTTGGTTTGACTCTTTGGAGGACCATGACAAGAAGAGGGTCATGGATTATCTTGATTGCAATCAAAAGGATGTGGTGTGGGCTATGATAAGATCAGTAATGGCTAGCCATGCTCAATATGCCATCTTCCCTATGCAAGATCTTTTGGACTTGCATACAAAGGCAAGGATGAACATCCCCTCCACCTGTGGTTCGCACAACTGGGCATGGAGGATGGAGGAAAAACAACCCTATGATGAAAAACTGGCAAAATTGGCAAAGCTTATAAGCTACTATGGACGTAGCGGCCATCTGGCCCCTGAAGAGGAACTGGAACACCTTATGGCCCAGACAAAGAAGCCTTAGCCGTAAGCAACAGAGCAAGGTTAGAAAAAGGAAAAGAAGATACGATTATTCCAATCAGAATATGTATATACATTTCTTTCTCTGGGATGCAATTTTTAATTATAGACTAGCTATGTTTCTCTATTTTGTACAAAAATAAGATTCACCTATAGTATATCTCCCCGAGCCAATACCATTGGTATTTTTCTAGGGGAATTTGTATAAATCCAGAAAAGGCATTGGTGATACTTGTGTGTTGGCGACTAAAACACAGGCCCAATGCAGGCAATTTCTTGTTTGCATTGGGCCTTTGCCAATATAATCTTGTTCAGTTCTGACCCGATCTTATTTCTTCAGTACACTAACCAATTGGGCCATAACAGTATCAGGTGATGGAGAAGCATCAATATCAACCAATAACCCTGCCTCTGTATAGAAGGCAATGAGAGGTTCAGTCTGTTCCAGATAGACATCAAGACGATGGGCAATAGCCTCAGGCTTGTCATCATCACGCTGAATCAGGGGCTCTCCTGTCTCATCATCAAACCCCTCATTCTTTGGGGGATCATATATAAGATGATAGATTTTCCCGGTGGACTTACACATTCTGCGCCCCGATAGTCTCTTAATGATCTCTTCACGGCCAAGTTCAAAATTGACGACTGCATCCAAGCTTGTCATCTTTTTCAAGGCCTCTGCCTGGACTATGGTCCGTGGGAAACCGTCAAGAATGAAACCTTTCTTTGCATCATCTTGGGTAAGACGCTCTTTTACCATGGCAATAGTAATGCTATCTGGGACAAGATCCCCTTCAGCTAGAATCGCCTTAACTTGTTTGCCCAATTCAGTTTCATGTTTGATATGATTACGGAACAGGTCCCCGGTTGAAATGTGCGGGATGTCATAATGTTCTTTAGCCTGGGACGCTATAGTCCCTTTTCCGGCTCCAGGAGGGCCGAGAAACACTAGATTCATAGTTCACCTCATGAGAAAAAGATGGGTAAACAGTATCATACTATCTTTTTTTTGTCCTTACTAAATGCAAAATTGATAACATGTTTCATTTTATTATATTTTCTTCAACCAAAATATATCTGAGATGTATAAGGGTCTTGATATGTAAGCATCAATATTGTTCATACTTTTATTATTTGTGCTATACTTTCAGTACAATTATATCAAAGGAGTTACTGATGAGAAAACTGAATTGTTTTATCGCTGTTCTGCTTCTTTTGAGCTTGGCCCTACCACTTAGCAGCCAAGGAACCAAGGATTTGGCAAGCGATTCTGTAACGCTTACCATGGGATCCTGGAGAACCGATGATGTCGAACAGATGAACCGTCTGCTTGCTGAATACAAAAAGGTTGCTCCGAATGTGTCCATTAAGTTCCAACCTACCAATCCGCCCGACTACAATGCAACACTCCGTCTGCAATTAGACAGCAAAACCGGACCAGATCTTATGTATGCCCGTTCTTATGCTGCAGGCCAAGAGCTTTTCAATGCTGGATATTTTGCTGATTGCTCTGATATCCCTGGCCTCAAGGAGAACTTCAGTGCATCAAACCGGGCACCTTGGCAAATGCCTGACGGCAAGCAGTTCGCAATTCCATTTGCAGCAGTCTCCCATGCTGTTTACTACAACAAGGATATCTTTAAGAAAGAAGGACTTACAATTCCACAGACTTGGGAAGATTTCCTTGCTCTCAATGCCAAGCTCAAGAGCCGTGGCTACACGCCTCTTGCCAACGGCCTAGCTGATGAGTGGGACATCTTTGAGACATTCTTCCTTGGATTGTTGCCCAACTATATTGGCGGAGCCAAACAGCGTGTCAAGTACGAGACTGGGATCTTGAAGATGAATGATGAAGCTTTTGTCAGAGCGTATCAGGCAATGGCCGATGTAGCGCAGTACTGCCCTTCAGGTTTTGAGGCAGTGACCTACAATGATAGCCAGATTCTGTTCAACAGCCAGAAAGCTGTCATGTTCGTGGACGGTAGTTGGACAGCGGGTGTATATGATGATGCTTCCTTTGCCTGGGGTCTCTTTGCCATTCCTGCCCCTAAGGGGAACAAGACAGCTATTTGTTTTCACCCAGACATGGCCATTACAATGAATAAGGACACTGCTTATCCTGCGGAAGCTGAAGCATTTCTTGCTTGGCTCTGTACCGAAGAAGGCGCCACCACTGCAAGTCAGAATCTGCCTAGCGGTTACTTCCCTATGATCAAGTTTGCCATAACATTGGAAAATCCCCATGCGAATGAGTTCCTTGCTCTCAATGCAGGCAAGCAAACCGATGCTCGTTTTGTATGGCCAGCTCTAATGGACCTTTATTCACCTATGGACCAGGCTGTCATCAAAGTGATGAAAGGTGATATCACTGCCAAAGAGGCTGCTGACTCTATCCAAAAACTTAGGTAATCACACGTATTAGTATCTTCAATAGGGTTGCCCAACCAATTGGGTAACCCTATCTATAATCAGATGAAGGAGCATATATGTGGAATCACAAACCTATCTTACAAAAGGACCATCAGTGGCATTGGTTTCTCTATCTGATACCGGCCTTACTCTTTTATATTGTCTTTATGGCATATCCTTTGGTCGACTCCTTGCGGCTCAGTCTCTACACGGGGAACAATCCACAGACAAGAAGCTTTGTCGGCATGGGTAACTTCACCAAACTCTTCACTGATTCGACTATCTCTGAGCGGTATTGGGGGGCTTTTGCAAATACCTGGTACTTTTTCCTGATACATCTCCTCTTCCAAAACTGTTTGGGAATCATTTTTGCAGTCATTCTTACCAATGAAACCATGAAAGGAAGACAAGTCTACCAGACTCTCATATTCATTCCAACAACGTTTGCCGTACTGGTCACAGGGTACCTTTGGAAGCTCATACTCAACCCTGTTTGGTCCGGTGATTTTTTTGTTGCCCTTGGTTTACCCTTTTTCAAACATCCTTGGTTAGGGGATACCAGCACAGCCCTTACCTGTGTTTCCTTAGTATCTTGCTGGCAATGGATGGGAATTCCAACGATGATGTTTGTTGCAGCGCTGAGAAACATCAGTGAAGATATACTGGAAGCTGCAAGAATTGAAGGGGCTGGATTTTTCAGGATCTTTTTCTCCATCAAACTGCCACTTATCAAGCCTGTAGTGGGTATCATAGCAGTGCTGACCTTTGTGAATAACTTCAATGCCTTTGACATCGTCTTCGCTATGGAAAACGTCAATGGAGCTCCAGGATATTCGACTGATTTGATCGGTACTCTCTTTTACCGCTATGGGATCGCAGGCCAACACCCGATAGGTATACCGGATGCTGGCCTTGGGGCTGCCATTGCAACTATCACCTTCCTCATACTCCTTGCAGGGGTACTACCCACCCTCAAACAAACCCAAGGAGGTGATTAATGGCAGTATCTCTCAAAAGACAAAACAGGCATATCCCAAGCCATATAATCATGCTCATATGGGTTTTCATCGTCCTGTTCCCACTATGGGTACTGATCATCAACTCGTTTAAGACACGGCTCACTATTTATGAGAACCCTTTCTGGATTCCAAAACAGTGGAATTTCAAGAATTATGTAACAGTTTTGCGTGATGGGGATTTCCTTACCTACTTCAAGAACAGCCTTGTGGTAGTTGTCCTTTCCCTTGTGATTGTCACATTAGTCACATCCTTGGCAGGATATGCCTTGGCAAGTTGGAAAAGCCGCATTTCTTCCTTTTTCTATTTTTTGCTTATTGCTGGCATGATGCTTCCCATCAAGATTGCATCCATCAGATTATTGGAAATTACTCGAACCTTGGGCCTTTTGAACACCATCTGGTCCCTACCTCCCATCTATGTTGCCATGGGAATCCCTGTAGGGGTTTTCATACTTACCACCTTCGTTCGGGAGATACCCAAAGAATTGATGGAAGCGGCGTACATCGATGGCGCTACTTCCTGTAAGATATATCACATGATAATCCTTCCATTGATCCGTCCAGCTTTGGCAACCGTCGCTATCTACAATCTAATCCCCTTTTGGAATGACCTTTGGTTCCCTCTTATTTTCATTAACAATGAAGACCAAAAAACACTTCTTCTTGGTGTTACCCGTCTGTTTGGCCAATATCAGACAGACTGGTCGAAAGTACTCGCTGTCCTGACTCTTTCCGCCATCCCCGTCTTGGTACTCTATCTGACTATGAGTCAGCAGTTTATTAAAGGGGTAACAGCAGGTGCAGTTAAGGGCTGACCTTCCTTGTACAAATGGTTTACTTGAGGTAAAATCTTCAGAGAAACAGGAGAATATACCCAATGAATAAAGTTATACTGCATGCTACAGACCTTGATGGCTATCTTTTGGATAGTGACAAGGAGAAGATTACCCATGTCGATGAGCTGTACAAGAAAAGTCTTGCACAATGTGCCGTATTGGAAAATGCAACCGATCTAATGCAGCTTGAAAGTGCAAGAAAAGGTCTGGTAGACAGTGCATCAGAGATTGGCAAATACCTCAAAGAGGTTTTTGAGCAAGAACCCAACATCCATGTCTATTCCTTTGAAACACCCAAACAACAGCATGGGCAGGCATCACGCCTCATCGCAAAGCTTCGCGATCCCAGCACTGAGCATGAGGAATTCCTCTATTACATACAGAGAGCATATGAGATGCTTTTCTCCCATGTCTATGCCGATGCCGCTCTTCCCAGCAAACGCAGCATAATTACCAAGACCCCTGTGACCAGCCCTGTCAGAAACTATGCAGTCCATAGAATCCCTGATGTAGACTCATTCATCAAGAATAGTGTCATGTGTGTAATGCTTCGTGGGGCTTTGCTCCCCAGCATGATCCTGAGCAAAGAGATTCAGGAGTACTCCTCCGATGACTTTGTTACACCCTTTGCACTCTTTAAGATCAAGCGTGATGACAGCAAGAAAGAAGCCAATATGGATTACATCCTCGATCTTGACAAGTCCTATTTCAAACTTGAGGATCTTGATGGTAAAGACCTGATTTTTGCAGATCCCATGAACGCTACAGGCGGTTCACTGGTAACCATCGTCAAATATCTGCGTGACAACAACATACAACCTAAGTCGGTAAAGTTCATCAACGTCATTAGTGCCCTGAAGGGATCATTGCGCATCTGTCGTGCGATCGAGGGAGCTGAGGTGTATACTCTCTGGATGGACCCAGTTCTCAACGATGCAGCCTACATCCTTCCTGGGCTTGGGGATGCTGGCGACAGGCTCAATGGAAAGGATGGTGAGAATAATCCTAGAAACATAATCCAGCTACTTGCTGACTATGGTTCTTCAATAACCAATCTTTACCGCTCTCAGGTCATGGAGATAGAAAGGACGGTATTACAGTCGTGAAAAGACTGATTCCCATACTATTTATCTCTCTTTTACTACTCGGGTCTTGCACGTCCAGTGCAACAAAGAGAGAGAATAGCCTTCTTTTACAAACTGAGGCCCTGTCTTTGCTTGATGCAAAAATGTATGGACAAGCAGTCCCGTTACTTGAAGAGGCTGTCAAGCTAGCACCAAATGAGAGCGAGGGCCGGTACAATCTGGTTCTTGCCCTTTTGGCAAATGAACAATTTGATGAGGCCATCATACTATGTGATACCTCATTCCCCCTCTTTCCTGTACATCTGGAATTTTTGCTTGCAAAAGCCTATGCCTTGAGGGAAAAGGGAGAATTGAACAGAGCGTTTGATTTGTATTCCGAGATCCTAACTTTGGATAGAGGCAATTTCCCCCTCCATGCCACACTTATGGAATTGGCCCTTGCACATGGATACACTGATTTTGCAAGAGAGACTGCTTTGTACTTGCTCTCTATGCATAAAGAGCAAGCGAGAGCTCTTGAAGCTCTCGCAACCATAGAGGGAGAAGACAGTTGGTTTGCTTTTGCAAGTTCCCTTATGAAGGAAGCTTCAGTACTATCCCCAGAATTGAACCAAGAACAATCCAAATGAGCGGATGTACCTTTTTAAACTTCATCGCAAGAATTAACAGGACGATAAACATGATTGTCTCTGTAAATCTGATGCTCCCTGATTGTATCATGGTTACAGAAAACACTTTTGATCCTGCATAGATGATTAGACCTATTACTGCAGCACGCAAACCGTAAAAGGCATCCCTCACAAGGGGGTTCTTATCAAACTGGGTAAGAAACCTGGCAATGATACAGATGATGATGATACTTGGCGTCACTTCCCCCAAAGTAGCTATGATGCCACCTAAGGGCCCGGCTGTAAGAAAGCCTGCATACGTTGCCATATTTATGCCTATAGGGCCTGGAGTCGATTCGCTGATGGCCAACATGTCGACAATGCTATTTGCACTAAACCACTGTGGTCGCTTCTCTGCCAAAGCATAGAGGAACGGAAGAGTGGTCAGCCCTCCACCAATGGAAAACAACCCAATCTTAAAGAATTCCAAATACAGGAGAAGAAACGTCATTCAGCTTTTCTCCTTTTGAGCTTCTGTACACCAAGACCGAAAAGGATACCCACAATGACAAATACTATGGGAGACAACTGTAAAATGAGAGTACCAAGGACAGTAGCAAGACAAAGGAGCAATGTAGGGATGTCAACGATGCTCTTTTTGTAGAGGCCAATGACTGATTGGGCAATAAGGGCACATACAGCAACACGAATTCCACCAAAAGCATGTTGAAGCAGGACGTTCCCTTCAAATTGTGTCAAGACAGAAGCAAGCAACGATATGAGCACTAAGGAAGGGGTAACCTCGCCAAAAGTAGCGAAAATGCTACCCCAAATCCCTCGTTTTTTATATCCGATCATTGAAGCTGTGTTTATTGCAATGATACCAGGAGTAACCTGTCCAATGGCATAGATATCCAAGAGCTCTTCTTCTGTGACCCATTTGTATTTGTCTATCACCTCACGTTGTAACATGGGAAGCATAGCAAGCCCGCCTCCAAAGGTAAGTCCACCGATTTTCAAAAACGAGAAGTAGAGTTGCCAAAGAGTTGTTTTATTCGTATTCATCATTACCTTTTCAAAAACTTATCCATCTCGATACGTACCATTGCATCACAACGTTCATTGCCTTCGACTCCAGCATGGCCTTTGACCCACTTCCACTCTACGGGAAGCTTGCTATTCAGTTCATCCAGGGCAATCCACAGTTCCTGGTTCTTGACCGGAGCCTTTGAAGCGGTTCTCCAACCATTGCGTTTCCAATTCTTAACCCACTGTGTTATCCCATTTTTTACATACTGGCTATCGGTATTGATGACAATCTTATCCGGTTGGAAGGGCATACAGGCTTTCAGTGCCTCTATGACTGCAGTCAGTTCCATCCTATTATTGGTTGTAGCAGGTGATCCGCCACTAGACTCTTTTTCAAAGATATTGTCTGCCTTGAAGGTAAATGCCCAGCCCCCTGGCCCTGGATTGCCACTGCAACCGCCATCTGAATAAATCTCTATATGCTTATACTTCATACGAGCGATAGTATCGTAGAGAAATACCAAGGTCAACCGGAATGACTTGACAGCTCCCATCTAACAAACGTACGATAGATTCACTCTGAGCTAAGGGAAAGGGGTACAAGCCTCTGCGGTCCCGCCACTGTAAGGGCTGGGAACCTGCAATATGACACTGCCAAAAGTGGGAAGTCGCAGGTTCCGAGGAAGCCTAAGCCAGGAGACCTGACTCAGAAGGCTTTACGTAAAGCTTACGGAGTATAAGCTTGGGTATCTTGCATGCCCATTATTCCAAAGGGGCACGTGTATATGGTAAACAGGTTCAAGACATTTGTGTTGGTTATACTGGTGGGTTTGGCAATGAGCACTTCCCTTCTCGCTCAGCCACTTGTAGAAAAAAAGCCTCAAGAGATTGAAAAGATTTCAATTGTGAGCCTTGCCCCCAATGCAACTGAGACCTTATATGCCTTAGGGGTCGGTGACCAGCTAGTAGGAAGAACTGATTACTGTACTTATCCAGATGAGGCTTTGTCTCTACCCAGTATAGGAACCCTCTACAACCCTTCCTTAGAGAAACTCGTATCTTTACAACCAGATATTGCCATTTCCACAGCCTTTGTCAGTGATGAGCTGTTACAGGCTCTTGAAGATGCCGGCATAGAGGTTTTGTCCTTGGACATGCAACAAACATTTGCAGGGACTTACACCTTGATACGTGAGATTGCACAAAGAGTTGACCGTGTTAAGGAAGGGGAACTGATAATCCTATCAATGCAGAACCAGGTCAAGAATGTAGTGGAAAAAGCTAGAACCATGGATAAGAAAAGAGTCTACTTTATGGTTGACTTTGGGTCCTTCGATGGAACAGCCACAGGTGATACGTATATTAGCGAGATGTTGGGTATGGTCGGAGCAATCAACATCGCTGACGATGCAACAAGGTGGACATATAGCAAGGAACTCTTGATCGCCAATGACCCAGATCTCATTATCCTGACAAAACGTTGGGGGCAGACGGAAGAAGAAACTCTTCAAGAGTTCATTACTACAAAACCCTATAGTGACCTCAGGGCGACCAAGGAAGGAAACCTGGTATTTGTTGACGCTGATATGGTAAGCCGACAAGGGCCACGTAGTGCCATGGCCTTAGAACAGTTGGCTCAGGCTGTTCATGGGGAACAGTGGCTATGAGAAAGCGCCTAGCCTTGACTTTGGCGCTGTCGACCCTGCTTCTTGGAATAGTCTCGCTTACTCTCGGTCCTGCTGGATTTTCGTTTTCTGACACCCTACTCGTCCTTACTGGACAATCTACCAATTCATCACAACTCTACATTATTTTCCAACTGCGGCTTCCTCGCGTGCTGACCTCAATAGTATGTGGTGTAATACTAGGGGGAGCTGGAGCAGTCTTCCAGGCAGTACTGCGCAACCCTATGGCTGACCCCTTTGTGTTGGGAGTCTCCGCTGGAGCTTCTTTTGGTGTTGCCCTTTCCATAACGCTAGGCTACGCAGCTTTCCTTGGGCTCCCCCTTTCAGCTCTTCTTGGCGCTCTAGCAACTACTGCCCTCATTTTTCTTGTAGGATCGAAGCACAAAGTGAGTCAGACCACCTTGCTGCTTACTGGCGTTGCCGCCAACTATATCCTCTCGGCTGCCATGACACTGTTGATGTTTCTCAACCATGAACAATATGACCGTATCCTCTTTTGGACCCTGGGAAGCTTCACGTCTAGCACGTGGCAACAGGTATTCTTTATGGTCCTGTGTGTCCTCCTGTTCATTGTTCCTACGCGCCTCAGCCATAAGGAAATGGACATGTTGCTTCTTGATGAAGGATCGGCTTTGGCATCGGGACTTCCCTTGCAGAAGATTCGAATAATCCTTTTGTTACTTGCTACCTTTGCTGTCGCTACCTGTGTCTCCTTTTTCGGAGTAATTGGCTTCATAGGCTTGATGGCTCCCCATATGGCTCGTCTAATACTAGGTCCAAAACATAGCAAAATGCTTTTGAGCACCTGCCTCTTCGGAGCTTTACTGCTCTTAGGAAGTGATACACTGGCACGATTGCTTCTGCCTACAGGTGAGATGCCAGTAGGTGTCATAACAAGCCTTCTAGGCGCACCTTTGTTTATCTGGATGCTACGCAAAGGACGATACGCCTATGTATAGTATGGAAACCAAAGGCCTCACGGGAGGGTATGACAAGCAGCAAGTCTTTGCAAACCTTGACCTTGCTGTCCCAGAAGGAAAGTTCATAGCCCTTACCGGTCCCAATGGAAGTGGCAAAAGCACCTTACTCAAGTTTTTTTACAAGGAGCTTATCCCCACTTCAGGTACTGTACATATAAGTGGCAGTGAAGTCTCTTCTTTGAAACAAAAAGATCTTGCCAGAAAGCTTGGTTTTGTTCCCCAAAATGGCAAGATTGACTACGACTTCTCAGTTTTGGAAGCAGTATCAATGGGACGCTATGCCTACGGAGGGCATGACGAAGAAGGCTTTGTTGAAATGGCAATGCGTGACTGTGACATCTTGCATCTTATCCATAAGAGGGTAACCGAGCTATCGGGGGGAGAAATGCAGCGAGTCCTGCTCGCACGTTCGCTTTGCCAACAAGGAAAGGTGCTGTTGTTGGACGAACCGGTTAACCATCTGGATGTGAAACACCAACGAATCATGATGAACTTGCTCCAACGCCTTGTTGAAAAAAACTTGAGTGTCATCTGTGTATTACACGATCTCTTATTGGTTCAAGTCTACAGCACTGACACAATTCTCCTAAATAAGGGGAATGTCTTTGCAAACGGTCCGACTCAAGAGGTAATTTGTCAAGAGAATCTCCAAGCAGTCTATAATATTGAAGCTCACAAGATACATGACCCTTCGTTAGGAAGGGATCTATGGATGCCAACCTGGTGTTGACCAGCGGTTATACTGTTTATACAATCGAACCAGGAGTTATGGGTGAAAAAAATCAGTTATTGCCTTCACAGCATATATAGAACTGTTGTTAAGGTGATCCTACAACTCAATTATGACTTTCAGACCTGGCAGGAAGAAAAACTTCCCCCTGGTCCCAAAATATTCTGTTCCAATCATTTCAGTAGCAGTGATGTACACTTTGTAACCACTCTCATGCAAGATCCCCTGCATGTGGTCATAGGCCCAGGTTTTGGCATTCCGGTTGTAGGGAGCTTTCTAGGCTGGACTGAACAGATCAGGGCCTTGACTCCAGAAGACAGGAAAAAAGTTGTACATACGTCAGCCTCTTATTTGGAACAAGGTGATTCAGTCTATATCTTCCCTGAAGGAGCTCTCAATACCCAAAATCAGTTAGCTTTTTTTCGTCCCGGCGTTGCTAGAATTTACCTAGAGAAGCCTGTTCCTATCGTCCCTATAGGCCTGCTAGCCCCAAGAAGAAGGGTTAAGGACAAACGTTCAAAGACTGCAGGACGAAGTATGACGGTGGTTTCAAGAAACTACTATGCAAATATTGGAAAACCAATGGAATTTCCTGAGGCGATTGAACTTGCTAAGACTAATCCTAAGGAAGCAGAGCGTATGATTTGTTCTCTGTTGACCGTCGAAGTTTCCCGTCTGATTGAAGAGATCAAGACTGATAAATTCTGGAGTTGAGTATGGATGATTTGAACAAGTTGTTTTCAGAGTTCGAAAGACAGGTAGGAGAGATTACCTCTCATGCTCAGCAGGTGCATAAACTTGACTTTACTGCCAAGCTGAGAAATGGCACCTATTTCAACTTTTCCTACAATAGTGATACATTTAACAGAAAACTGAATAGTGAGGGAAAACATCCTTATACCCCGTCTTCAGTATTCAATGCTGTAGTTGATATCCTGGGCTCATTGGTTTCATTGGTTATTCTGGTTTTCCTTACGATAGCTATCAAAAGAAGCGACTTCGGATTTGTCCAAGCGACTGTGCTGATAATTCTCACTTTCAGCTTATTCTCTTCCTATTTTGTAATGAGTGCACTATACCACCTCTTTGACCGTTCTAGTGGAGCACGGTATGTTTTCTCCAATGTGATGGAAGCTCTGAAAATACTCTCCTTAGCTTTTTCCAACGTTGCCCTAGCTATGTTAGTCTCACCTGAAAAAGCCTCCTTGGTACTGCTATTTACACTTCTTGTAGGAGCTACAGCAACGCTATTGCTCTCCTTGGGAACTCAAGGAGGTGGACGTGCATCCCTTGCCTTCTGCATTCTACTTCCCTATCTACCACTTCTTGCAGAAAGCAACTTGGCCTTACTCACCACAGCAACCCTCTTTGGTCTCTGGTCTTTGGTCGCGCTTGTTGCAAAAAGTAGCCTTAGAATCAAGAGCAACACAACCTTTGCCCTTATTGGAGTCGTCTCCTTAGCATTGAATTTTCTGACACTATTAGGATAGACACCTAAAATTGTACAGGTAAACTCTTGTAAACTTCTCTATTCACATAACATTTGACTTTCAAAACACCAAGAGAAAGCCTATACTATTATCCATAGAGGAGGAATACGTATGAAAATGGCAATTTTAGGTGCTGGAAACATCGCAAGAAAGATGGCAGCAACCATAGCTGAGATGAAAGATGTAGAAGCATACGCGATCGCTTCTAGAGACCTTGATAAAGCCAAAGAGTTCGCTCGTAAATGGAATATCCAGAAAGCATATGGTTCCTATGAAGAAATGGTCAACGATCCAGATGTTGATTTGGTGTATGTGTGTACCCCACATTCCTTTCATTATGAGCATATGATGCTTTGTCTCGACCATGACAAACATGTTTTATGTGAAAAATCCTTTACCGTGAATGCTGAACAGGCAAAAAAAGTCCTTGCTTATGGCAAGAAGAAGAAACTTCTTGTTGCAGAAGCAATATGGACACGCTATCTCCCGATGAGGCTAGTCTTGGACCAGATACTTGATCGTCGTGTTATCGGAGAACCTCATGCCCTTACTGCAAACCTCTGTTACCCTGTGAAGGGAGTAAGGCGTCTTGTTGATCCTGCTTTGGCAGGAGGCGCTTTGTTGGATGTTGGTGTATATCCCATTAACTTTGCCATGATGGTATTTGGCAACCAAATTGAAGATATTACCTCTACCTGCATCAAGACAGATAGTGGGATGGATGAATCTAACAGCATGACCCTTACCTTTAAAGGGGGAAAGATGGCTGTCCTACACAGTTCCATGGTAAGCACCAGTGACCGAAAAGGTGCCATCTTTGGAAGTCGTGGCTATATCGAATTTCTGAACATCAATAACTGTGAAGGGATTAATGTGTATGACAAGGATTACAACCTTGTGGAAACATATAAGCCTTTCAAGTACATCACCGGATTTGAACATCAGGTTGAAGCATGTAGAAAGGCTATTGAGGAAGGGGAGCTCGAATGCAAGCAGATGCCGCATAGCGAGATTATTCGTGTCATGGAAGTCATGGACACTTTGAGAAAACAATGGGGAATAAAATTCCCAACGGAGTAGGTATGGAACTTGACGAGAGATTGGCAATTGTGTCGGCACAAGAGGAATTGTTGAGATTTGAGACCTTCACCCATGAAGATGCATGGGAGTTGGGCAAGATATTCGTAGCGGAAGCTATGGATAAGGATCTGAAGATTGCTATCTCTATCAAGCTTATGAGCGGTCTAACGCTGTTTCAGTACTCTGCTGAAGGGTCAAATCTCAGTAATGAGAGTTGGATAGACCGAAAGTTCAGAACTGTCTTGAATTTTGAGATGAGCACCTTGCACTACGCTTTGTGGTTGAAGCAGAAAGGATCTTCCCTTGAGGAGCGAGGCCTGGACCCAACCAAGTTTGTTGCTTGTGGAGGCGGCTTTCCCATCTATGTCGAAGGTGTTGGAACTGTGGGCGTAGCGATTGTATCGGGTCTGACCGATGTTCGTGACCATGAGACTATTGTGAAATGCATCAGCCGTTTCATTGGTGAGGATAACGTTCCCCACTACCCTGTAGACTGATACGTAACACATTCCCAAAAAAGGAGAACCCGAGGCTCAGGCTTCGGGTTTCTTCTTCTTAAGCATATGCATGTAGTATTCATTTTCGACAGACGAACGTTCGACACCCACTTGATCAAGGACGAGAAGCAGGCAATTTCTAGCCCGTTCTACCATGGAGGTGTCCTCAAGGATAAACTCCATCTCTATGAACCAGCCTAGACCAACAACTTCAACCAACTCGATAGTCAATAAAGGAAGATCTGGGACAACTGAGTATGTGTAGACATACCCTTTTTTGGTTTTGGTGATATATAGCTCATAACCCATGCTGAGAAAGAATTGGAAAGCTGCTTTAGCCTGGTCAGAAGTAGAATTGAATTCCACTTCTTCATTTACCTCTATGCCTTCTTTAAGCGTTTTATTCTTATAGGTAAAAACCAATGTCCCTTGCATTGCATCAAAGGAAGAACCTGTCTGTTCAAGCCTCATGCGAAAGAGAGCATCTTCTTCACTTTGAGAGAAGTAGGTATCTTCTTTGTATTCACACAAAGAAGGAGACACTCCTGCAAGAGATTCTATACGCTTCTGAAGCTGAGCAAAATCTGATACATGGGCTTTCAGCTCAACTTCAACTCTCATGCTAGTCCTTCCAAGGGAAAATCATATTCCTAAGGGAACGGTGACCAACACTCTCCTGCTCCTCATACAGCAGTTCATCCCAAGGAATATGCTTTTTATCAGCTTCGGGATTTTCCTCAAGATAGTCGTACTTGTACATCAAGAGCTTGGTGGCATCACTGGAAGCAAGCATCATGCCAGTAACTCCAGGGGCCAATCCAGCGAGAAAAAGGGAGAGAGCAAAGTTAATAATCTGATAAATGGCCTGAAAAATGGAAAACCAAAGGTTATCGATAAGAATAATGAAACTTTTTTTCAGAGTCTTCAAGGGGGTATCTCCACGCATGTGGTAGAACAACGGGAAGAAATACATAAGGGCCATGCTCAAGCCGGCAAATACCCAAAAAAGCACAACAGAGAGCACTGTTCCCACAATATTCCCATAGCTGAGATAAAAGGGTATGACTAGCAGGATGAGAGAAATATCCAAAATCAAAAGGGCCCAAAATAGCAAGGCATGTCGCCATGATTCCCTGATCCCTCGTTTGAAACCTTCAAAGCCACCTCGTTCATAACGACTGTAGGCATAGGTTGAAGAAGCGCTTCCTGCAAAGAAAAAGGCGAATATCCCCAACGAAAGAAATATGGCGAGCATACTCAGTGCCATATTGACTTCTCCTAGACTCAGTCCACCCATAAAGGCCAACATCACCAGAAGAAACCCAAGGTTATGGACAACCATGCCAATAAGGTTATCCCAGCCATCGAAAAATGCTTTTTTAATGAAGAATCCAATCATGCTTCTAGAGTAGCGATATAGTGAGAATAAGGCAAGCATTTTTGAATAAGGTAAAGAATGGATTGGTACAGAGATCGCCGGATAGTAAAGAATTCACAACAGATGAATCTAAACATGGCAGACGAACTCATTCTCAATACCCTTGCCTGCACACCTTTCCACCCAGGCATCTTCCGAATGTTTGCATGCAAGTGCTGTGTTTGCATGTTAGGCCATTGGATTAGAGCTCAAGTTTTACCCATACCACTACCCTTACAAATTCCATACATATCAATAATTACAGATCAGGAATTATATATTTTTTTACTCTAAAAATAATTATACAATAAGGTAAAGGCTAGCTATGCTACATAAATCTAAAAAGAACTCTTTACAAAAACCCTCTTGACTAACCTTATTGCTTTTACTATTATGCAATAGTTGTTTTACAACATATGGCGACATAGCTCAGTTGGTAGAGCAAACGGCTCATATCCGTTCGGTCAGGGGTCCGAGTCCCTTTGTCGCTACTAGAAACCTTCCTCAAGCAGGAAGGTTTCTTTTGCGTCCAGCCCTGTGCTACTTCAAATAGCCGAGCCACTTCTGCTGGCGCTCGATCATAACATCGACAAGCTCGGGGATGTTCTCACAACGATCTACTACAGGATTGGCCAACATAGCTTGGATGACATATTCTTTTTTACCAGACAGTACAGCCTCTGCTATCAGGTCATAGACCCCACAATAGTTTCTCAGTAATGAGGCAAAGCCTTTCGGATATTTGGGGAAAGCAATACCCTCAAGACCATTGCTATGAACCTTTGCTGGAACTTCAACAGCTATCCAGGAAGGAAGGGATGGTATGAGGTTGTTATTGAGAATATTGACTGCAGGTTCTTCATACCCACTGTCATCGAGAATACCTTCCAGGATAATGACTAGACGTTCACTGAGTTTAAGCTCTATCTTTGGCTGCACATGGGAGAGCATCATTTGGTATAATGTATAGAAGTCCTTTATACCCTTATGGTCTGATACCTCATGGGCCCAAGGGATGTACTCGCCAAAGTGGCTGTCTCCTGTTATGGGAAGGAGACTATAATGTTCAAGAATCTTCTTGAAAAGTGTCCTATCGGCCCACTTCTTGGCACTGGTCATACCCTCAGGCAATGCTCTGTCAGTCCTTCCTTCAGTCTGAAAAAGCTCTTGATTTTCTTTCACATAGGAAAGTATGTCAGAATATCCAGGCTCCTTGGCAAAGAATGATGGAGCTTTCTTTAGGATATCCGGATATGCATCCTTCCCACTCTTATTGTAGCTAGCCTCAAGCAATACACTGAAATGGTTAAGTCCTGCCGCCCTCAAGTCAAGATCTTCAAATGGAGTATCAAGAATGGACGGGAGATACCGTTCTAGGGATGCTATTTCATGGCACATACCTACAAACTTCAGATTAGGATATTTTCGCAACACAGTTGTCGTAATTGCAGTCATCGGATTAGAGTAATTGAATACCCAGGCATCAGGAGCGAATGCAACAATATCATCGCAAATTTCCACTATGACTGGTGTGATACGCAACGCATGGAAGACGCCACCAGGGCCTCCATTCTCTCCGTAAACCTGTTTGATTCCATACTGCTGGGGAAGGGTCCAGTCTTCATCCCATAAGGGGAATCGTTTACCGACCTCAATCGAAATTACCACTACGTCAGATCCCGCTAGGACAGATTTTCGGTCAGTGGAGCTTGTTATGGTAAACGTAAGATCATGTTCTGTTATAAACTTTTCAGCGACATCAGTTACATGATCCAAAGCTTTCTTATCTATATCAACAAGACATATCTCACTACCAGCCAGTTTTTTACTTTGGAAGATGTCTCCCAATGTTCCAAACCCAAATTGGGCACTACCGGCTCCTATCAAAACTATTTTCATACAATGCCTCCGTATGAACATACTAGGGCCAATTTCCAATGGTATCAAGGCTTTCTTGGTGGGCCTCTTGCAAGCAGAGCTAAGCACCCATATACTTGGATCATGAAACTTTTTTATGCTTTGGAGTTTGATGACGCTACTAGGGATTCACTAGTAGGTCTGCAAAAGGACATACGCCCCTATTGTCAGAAAGGATTTTTTACCCGTTCAACAAATCTGCATCTTACTCTTTGTTTCCTTGGTGAGGTGGAAGGTCAAGTTCTCACCATACTCAAAGAGATACTCCTGTCACTTGAATCACCTCCCCTGCGAATAAAATTCAATCAACTCGGTCAATTTCATAAACGTAAAGGAGATATACTCTGGTTGGGTATAGAAGACAACAGGGAATTAGAGGCTTTGCAAGCCAAGCTTGCAAATAAGTTACGAGCTAATGATTTTTTTCTGGATGATCAACACTTTCATCCCCATGTGACTCTCGCCCGTGGTGTAAGGAGCAAAAAATTTCCTACAATAGAGAACTTTGAGGTCTTATGCGAAAGAGTAACCCTCATGCACTCTCATCGCAGGCAAGATATTCTGACCTATATACCTTTGTTTACAAAACAACTAGACCAAGCTTTTACTCTGTAAATAATTATTAACCTAATTTTACTTGATACCCCAAAGTATACGTGATATGGTGGCGGCATGGAAAAGTACACTATATATAATGCAGATGCATGGGACTATGAAGCCTCAAGAGGCAATATATGGACAGATGGGTGCAATCACCAACAGGTAGAACAGGCAAGAAAAGGTTCCCTTGACATGATTCTTTCCCCTTGGAAGCAGGTTCCTCATGAATGGATAAGAGAAACTAAAGGGAAAAAAGTACTCTGCCTCGCCTGTGGAGGTGGTCAACAAGGAATTTTGCTTGCTGCCTATGGTGCGATTGTCACAGTCTTTGACCTATCAGAAAAGCAGCTTGCTCAAGATGCAAATATTGCAAAGAGGGAGGACCTTGCAATAACTATCGAACAGGGCGACATGTGTGATCTGTCCCGTTTCTCTGACAAGCAGTTTGATTTCATATACAATCCGACCTCCACTTGTTTCATTGACGATGTGCAAACTGTATACCGCCAGTGCAATAGGATCCTCAAAGAGGGCGGATACCTTTTGACCAGCGTCATCAATCCCGTTCTCTATGTGTTTGAAGGGAAGGCGGCTTTGAAAAATCGCATGAGAGTCAAATACACTATACCATTCTCCCATCTGAAAAGCCTCAATCATAAGGCACTGGCAAAACGTTTGAAAAAACATGATACCATCGAATTCAGCCACACCATCAACGACTTGATAGGTGGACTGTGTACTCAAGGTTTCTCAATTATCGACCTATACACCGACAGAAGCGGATGTATGGTGATGGACAGCTATGTGCACGATTGCTTCATTGCAATACGCGCCATCAAATCACGAGAGCCACTTGTTAGGGATAATCCCTAACGCTATACTTATGATATGGAAAACTATCTAACACGCCTGCTTCTTACCAGCGAGCTGGACGACCCAATATACTTCGCCCGAATTCATCAGAACATCATGGAGCTGGAGAATAAGCGTGTCGAACATTTCAATGTGCACGGACCTGCCAACTCTTTCTATGTGAACCTCATGGGAGAGCTGAATATGGCCTACCTCCATGCTAATGACCCGACAAATGAACTTGCAGTTGCAAAACAGATATATGAAACTACCAAAAACCTCTACGGCAACGATGATGATATTACCATTGAGGCACAGATAGCCCTGGCGAACTCCTACCTTGATGATAACCAGAACAAGGAAGCCCAAACTATTGTCACTGAATTGCTTAGACGTGACTGGTCAGAAGAGGAAAGCCCATCATATGACCTGTATATGGATGTCATCTGCCTACAGGCAGATCTTCACCATCACCAGGAACTCTTCACCAAGGAACTCCCTCTACGCAAACATGTGCTGGGTATCTTTGAGGAATTTGAAGGATCAACGGATAATCAGACCATCATGGCACGAGTTGCCCTAGGCTACTGTCTGGAAAAGATGAAACGCTATAAAGATGCTTTAAACCATTATATTGTAGTGCGTGCATTTCTTGATGCTGAAAAGGATTTCTCCACTGATGCCGAACGTATAGGCCTTATGGCACATATTGCGCACTGCTACCATAAGATAGATAAAGATGAGGAAGCAAGGTTAGCCTACAGGTGGGTCCTGAATGAATCCATTGCCCGTTTTGGTCATAGCTCTCCCCTTACAGTCAAGGTGAAGAAACTTACAAAGAACATCTTATCCAAAGAATGATCAGGTAACAAAACCCATCCAGAGTAGTACATGCCCTGGTAGGACTCTCTTCCCTTGACCAAAATGCAGGTAATACCTATACTCATTTTAAGTTAGCCATTGCTAACTTGAGGGGAATATGTCAGAAGAATTATTGCTCAGACACTGCGCACCAACCCTGGCAGCTTTGAAAGCAGGAAATCTATTTACCTGCCCAACTGACAGTATGCCAATTCTGGAGCACGCAGTACAAACATGGAATGAACAACTCAATACAAAAGGAGTGCATATACTTGTTCTTCTCAAAAGAATGAAAACTGCCTTAATTTATGTCTATCGCCCTACCCTCCTAGAGAAAGAACTGGCCAAGGGGGAGACACAAGAATTGCTCTCAAGCTTTGGGTATCCCCTATGTCAAATCAATACAACGCTATCCTTTCTGCAGGATAGACTCATCCATCAGGATGAATTCCCCCATGAAATCGGAGTTTTTTTAGGTTATCCACCATCTGATGTCAGTCTGTTTATCAAGAATAAGGGCTGTAATGGAAAATGTGATGGATGCTGGAAAGTTTATGGCAATGAAATAGAAGCAAGACTGAAGTTTGCTCAATTCAAGAAATGTACTGCGCTCTATCTTAGGATGTACAAAGAAGGAAAACCCTTGGATAGCCTTGCAGTAAGGAAGGTATACGTATGAAAAAAGTAGCAATCATTTTTTATAGTGGGACAGGCAATACCGAGGCAATGGCTAACGCTGTTGCAGAAGGTGCAAAACTTGCAGGGGCAGAAACACGTCTTATTCATGCAGAAGCATTCAATTCTGACCTGCTAGATACCTACGATGCAATAGCATTCGGTTGCCCCTCAATGGGTGTTGAAGAACTTGAAGAAGAGGTTTTTGAACCGATGTTCAGATCTTTGGAAAATAGGCTGAAAGATAAACGTGTTGCACTCTTTGGCTCCTATGGCTGGGGCGATGGGGAGTGGATGCGTTCCTGGCAGGAGAGGACACATGCTCAAGGCGTCAACCTGATAGCAGAGCCAGTCATTGCACAAGAAGAACCAGATGCTGTAGCCATTGAAGCATGCAACGCTCTAGGCACTGCTCTTGCTGAATAGAGGCATAAGCAACAAAAATACATAGAACCCATTTTTTCTCTCACAAGGGCCATCACTATGCAGGTGGCCCTTGTCTTATTTGGATATTTGCTTTCTCATACAGCTTCCCTATCCAAAAGTGTGGTATTCCTGTCCAATCCTATGCGTTGACTATCCCTTTGCCAATCCATTTCTTCTTGCAATGAGTCCCATCAAGTGATACGTAAGCTTAGCAGTCACATAAGGGGCATGGTGCAACAGAGGATTGGGAGCAAGTTCAACCACATCACAACCAACAATAGTCCGTCCTTCAGTAAGGATTTCCAACAGGTTGATGGCATCCCACCAGAAGAGTCCTCCGGGATCGGGGGTGCCTGTACTACCCATAAGAGATGCATCAAAGCCATCAACATCGAAGGTAATGTACAGTTTCCCAGGAAATGTTTCAGGCAAAGAGACTTGAGAAAAGCCTTCGCTGGTATGCTTCATAGTATCGATGGAATGTGCATCCAGGTACATAACCTCAAAAGCTTCCCTTGCCTCCAGATCTTCGCTGCTATAGTTGCGTACTCCCACTTGGTAGAGAGGGATACCCACTTCAACAGCTCTTTTCATGACACTGGCATGGCTGAAAGGAGAACCTTCATAAGCCTCTCTGAGGTCCATGTGAGCATCAAACTGTAGAATTCCTATCTCCCCTTTGGTAAAGGTATTGGAAATGGATTGAATAGAAGCATTGGTAACACTATGTTCACCACCCAACAGGACTGGAACTGATTGTTGTTCAAATGCCAAGGATATCAACTTTGATGCTTTTGCAAACACCTCCTGAATGCTACTCGTGTAGGTACAGTCAATGGCATGTGTAGTGTGGATACCAAGTAATCCTGGTTCAGACTGGTCATCAACGAGCTTCTCAAGCTGACCGGATGCCTCCAGTAAGGCCTGCGGCCCTTTTGCAGTTCCACCCATATAGGAGACCGTCTCCTCGAGAGGAAACGGTATCACATGAAAATATGCTTTTTCAGGAGAACTGTTGGGATATTCAGAATCTAAGAAATATGGGTTCATCTTCACTCCTTATGACAGGCGGTTCTTATAATCCTCGTAGGAAAAGTGTTTGACCACTTCATAGTTGCTGTCACGAATTATTCCGATATCTGGGTGTGCAATGCCATTGAACATGGTGGTCTTTACCATGGTGTAGTGCATCATATCAGAGAATACAAGCCTGTCTCCAATCTTGGGCATTGAAGAAAACAGATAGGTCCCAACCCAATCTCCAGCCAGACAGCTAGCACCTCCAAGACGAATGAGATGGCTTGTATCTGATTTGGATTGGGTAGTCACAATGGATGCGCCTCGTACCTTAGGAGTATAGGGCATTTCCAAACAGTCAGGCATATGGGCAGTAAAGGATGTGTCAAGCATCAGCGTTGTAATGCAATCACTTGTGACTATATCCAGAATTTCTGATACGAGGACCCCTGTTTCCCAAACATAAGCGGCACCTGGTTCAAAAATCAGTTCTATGTGGGGGTATTTTTTGTTGAATGACAGCACGGTATCCTTAAAAAGGTTAAGGTCATACCCTTCTCGTGTGACAAGATGCCCCCCACCCAAGTTAAGCCACCTAAGCTTGGAGAAAAAATGTCCATAGTGATTCTCTATAGCGGCCAAGGTTCCCTTCATCTCCTCTGCTCCACTTTCACAGAGGTTATGTACATGCAAACCGGTAATTCCAGAAGGAAGTTCTTCTAAATTTTTAGGGTTGACCCCTAACCTTGAACCAAGGGAACAAGGATCATACAAGGCTGTCTCAACAACCTCATATTTGGGATTCACCCGTAACCCTGCAAGAGAAGAACCCAATCGATCTTTATATCGGATGTATTGATCCACTGAGTTGAAAGTAATGTGTGAAGATATCTTTGCTATGGCATCAAACTCTTCTCTCTGGTAGACAGGAGCATAGGCATGTACACTTGAAAAGAACTCGCTGGCAAGACGTGCCTCATTGAGTGAGCTCGCTGTCGCCCCTTGTGCACTGGCTGCAATTTCAGGAAAGACCCGATGCATTCCAAATCCCTTGAGGGCAAACAGGAAGGTACATGGCAGCTCCTGTTGCAATTCCCTTATAAGGGCAAGATTCCTTTGAAAAGCATCATACTCCAGCACAAAGGCAGGAGTATGGCTCACGTTACTTGCATCAAGCATTGCTCATGTCCTTTTCATCAAATGATAAAGTTCCATCAATGACAATTTCCCAAGGAAGTCCCAGTTCAGGAAGCAGGGCCATGAAGGGATCAGGGTCAAACTGTTCCATATTCCATACACCACTCTCCTTCCAGATTCCCTGAGCAAGCAATCTGCCGCCAATGGAGGCTGGGACACCGGTTGTATAGGAAACTCCTTGGGCTTTGGTATCTTGATAGGCACTCTGATGCTTACAGTTGTTATAGATGTATACAGTCCTTTTTTGACCATTCTTGATTCCACTCAACTGAACTCCAATAGAGGTCTCCCCCTTATAGTTCTCACCCAAGGAAGAGGGTTCAGGCAGGACAGCCTTGAGGAACTGCAAGGGTTGTATCTCGATACCTTCATACAGTATAGGTTCAATGCTGGTCATACCCACACTCTCCAGAACCTGCAAATGGTTGATGTACTGTTCGGAGAAGGTCATCCAAAACCGAGCCCTCTTGATAGTAGGAAAATGTTTTACCAACGATTCCAGTTCCTCATGGAAAAGCAGGTAGGATGCTCGCTCTCCAATATTTGGATAGTCAACTTGCTTCTTGATGGCGAGCGGTTCAGTGCTTTTCCAAGCTCCATCGTCCCAATATCGTCCTCTTTGGGTTATCTCTCTGATGTTAATTTCAGGATTGAAATTCGTAGCAAAGGACTTCCCATGATCACCTGCGTTGCAATCGACTATGTCGAGATAGTGAATTTCATCAAAGTAATGTTTTGCAGCATATGCTGTAAACACATTGGTCACCCCCGGGTCAAAACCACTTCCCAAGATTGCTGTAAGATCAGCATCTTTGAAACGGTCATCAAAAGCCCACTGCCAGGAATACTCAAATTCCGCCTTATCCTTTGGTTCGTAGTTTGCAGTATCAACATAGTTCACACCAGTCTGCAGGCAAGCCTCCATAATGGTAAGGTCCTGATAAGGAAGGGCAACATTGATCAAGAGATCAGGCTTGAAGCTTTTTATAAGGGCAACAAGGGCTGGAACATCATCAGCATCGATTGAGGCTGTCACCACTGGGACTGGACCTGCACTTTTTGCGATGGCATCACACTTGGATTTGGTCCTGCTTGCCAACATAATCTCAGAATACAGATCATCCATCCTTGCTGACTTTCTTACTACAACATTACCAACGCCACCGGCGCCAATTATCATCATACGTTTTTTCATTAAGATCAATCCTCCTGATCGGTCTCGTAATAGGTATAGCCTCTCATTCCAGAAGTGTAGGATGAGATAATCTTCCTTCTCTCTTGGGCTGTTATTCTTCCTTCCTGGACTGCTGTCTCTGCCTTGGTACGGATCATTGTTTCCATCTTTTTAATATCATATTCGACATAACTGAGAACCTCTGCAATGGTATCGCCTTCAAGTTCATCATGAAACCTGAATTTTCCATCCTCATCATAGGTAACACTCATGACATTGGTATCGCCGAGAAGGTTATGCAGGTCTCCCAAGGTCTCTTGGTAAGCTCCCACCAGAAAAACTCCCAGAATATAGTCATCCCCTTCCGGTGGGATATGCACAGGTAAGGTATTCTCCACCCCACCCCTTCCAATAAAGCGGTCAATCTTCCCTTCACTGTCACACGTGATATCCGAAAGGATTGCCTGTCTGTTGGGCTTCTTATCCAAAAGATGAATCGGCATGATAGGAAACAGCTGGTCAATAGCCCAAACATCAGGCAACGACTGGAAGAGGCTGTAATTTCCATAGTAAATATCTGAAAGTTGGCGTTCCAACACCTTCAAGTGGGGGCCCGGATGCTCCTGTTTCTTCATGAGCGTATATATCTCACTTATGATGGACCAGTAAAGATGCTCTGCCGCTGCTCGCTCTCGCATATTCACTTGACCGTAGAGGAACTTGTTGCGAATCTCCTCACGGTAGTAGTTCAAGTCGTTCAGACACTCTTGGGCAGTATCCTCACTGAGCATAGTACGCACGTACAAGAGGTTATCCAAGGCAGGAAGAAGCTCTTCTGCGATTGGCTCTTCCCTGCCCTTTCCGTTCCAGAACACATTGGTATCCAGGATATTCAGCAGTAGGACAGAGTAGTAGGTAACCAATGCTCTCCCAGATTCGCTGAGGATTGTAGGATGAGGAATCTTTTCTTGGTTACAGATGTTCATGATTTCCTCAACCACATCAGAGCAATATTCCCGTGTCGTATAGTTGCGGCTGTTGCTGGTATCAGTATGACTTCCATCATAGTCGATAGCCAGTCCGCCTCCAATGTCCAACAATCCCATAGGAGCCCCTTCCTGAATCAGACCCGCATAAAAGCGTGCTGCTTCAGTAGCTCCCATTCTAATGGATCGTATGTTAGGGATTTGAGAGCCCAAGTGGTAGTGCAATAATTTAAGACAATCCAGAAGGTTCTCACTCTTGAGCATATCAACAACTTCAATTACCTGGGTGGTATTCAGACCAAAGACACTACGGTCCCCACCGGAATCGGTCCAGTGTCCTCCGGCAACAGTCGATGGTTTCATTCTTATGCCGATGTTTGGAGTAATACCCAGAGCCTTTGCCCTCTCAACGATAATGGCCGCTTCTCCGGGCATCTCAATTACCAGGACAGTCTGCATACCAAGGGCCATCCCTTTGAGAGCAAGGTCGATGTATTCTTCATCCTTATATCCGTTACAGACAATATATGCCTCAGGATCATCGACATAAGCCAGAGCTATGACGAGTTCTGCCTTACTCCCTGTCTCAAGTCCATGGTGGTACTGCTTACCGAAATGACAGATTTCCTCGATGACCTGCTGTTGTTGGTTTACCTTTACAGGATACACCCCTCTGTAGAAGCCTTCATATCCCACTTCCTTAATGGCTTGGGCAAAGCTTTCATTGATGTGTTGGATTCGGTCATCAAGAATATTGCTGAATCGCAATAGGACAGGAAGTTTAGTCCCTCGGTCCTTCAATCCTTTGGCTATCTCTAGGAGACTGATGGAGGATTCGGGAGTATCCCGTTTCAAACGAACCTCAACTTCCCCATCTTTCTGAATATGAAAATATCCGTTACCCCACTCTTCAATGCGGTAGAGATCGGCAGAATCATCAATATTCCACAAATCGTTTGGTTTTCTCTGCATACACTCTCCTCACTCGTCAGGTTGGTATTATAGCAAATAGTAGCATTAGATAACATAGTGTTGTTATTGGCAATAATACTGATAGATATTTGCAGGGGAAAGCATTTCCAATGCTTTGAGATACTAAAAGTATGCAAATCACTGTAAAACATGAGAATATGCATCACAATGGCTCAGAACCTTTCAGAGAAGGGCTATCAGTTTCTGTAATTGCTCAACTTTAGTAGGCGTTATCTCACCCTTTACAAAGCCTGCGATAAAACCATCTCGGGTTACAACGGCTAGGGTGCTCTCATCATCAAAAGGTATCTGAGCCTGCTTTGCAAACTGCTCTGTCTTGGAGACAAACAGCACTCCAACCCTAGCCGGATCAACAATATCCACATAATACTCATATAGGGCTTTTCTGATAGCTCCTTTTACGAAAAAAGGAACTCCAGAAAGTATTGGAAAATGATAGACTGGCAATGATCCCAATGTTTTGGGATTATCATTGAAATACTGTTGCCATAGTATCAACTCCGCTTGCTGGGCTTCTCCATTTTCCCTGTCTTTGCCCATGGAAAGAGCAAAAATGGCTGGTCCAGTCTGAAGGGCATCTTCGGGAAATAGGAAATTCTCCCCGTCTGCTGTCTTTATCTTTTCCTCTTCAAACGAAGCGGAGAAAATACATGAGGTGCATATTGTAAACATCATTAGGATAATTATTACTTTTTTCATTATAGGCCTTTATACACCACAGATCCCTATTTGTATAGCATGTATTGCTAAGGAAGGAGTAGATGCTTGACAAGTATACTTTTTAATAATATTATCTATTTGATATTATTTTGATATCATATTACATTTTTATTTGCTTTTTATGGAGGTTTTGTGATGAACAGTTCCCCGACTATGGTTTCTCCTGATTACGGACAAGAGAAAGTTTTGCTCGCTCCAACTAACGGCATGCTTGTTCTTATAGTAAATACCCTACTCATTTTGCTCTCTATTGCAGGGTTCATAGTAGCTTGCATTATTGCATTTCCCTTTTCATTGAGACTCATGATCATCATAACCACAAGCTTGTATGGGTTTATAGTTGGACCTTTCCTCTATGCTGGGCTTAAGATCATCAAACCAAATGAAGCTTTGGTACTTACCCTCTTTGGCCAATACTACGGCTCTATCAAACATCCAGGATTTTTCTTTGTTAATCCATTTGTGAGCGCAGTAAATCCCGTGGCAAAAAGTGAACGAGCTGCAGATAAAGCTGCTCCTAAAACTCTTGAGCAAACATTGACGGTTCAACGAGGAAACACAAACGCTTTTAACAATAAAATTTCCTTGAAAGCAATGACGTTGAACAACGAAAAGCAAAAGGTTAACGATGCCCAAGGAAACCCCATCATCATAGGAGTTGTGGTTATCTGGAAGGTTATTGACACTGCTAAAGCTGTCTTCAATGTGGATAACTTTGCCGAGTACCTCTCCATTCAGAGTGACTCTGCCCTTCGTAACGTTGTAAGGCTCTTTCCATATGATGCATCTGATGAAGAAGATGAGAAATCCTTACGCGGAAGCAGTAAAGAGGTTGCTGATGATCTTAAGAAGGAATTGATGAGCAAAGTTGAGATAGCGGGATTAGAGATTCTTGAGGCTAGGATCACCCATCTTTCCTATGCCCCTGAAATCGCGGCTGTAATGCTACAACGTCAACAGGCTTCTGCAATTATTGCCGCAAGGCAGAAGATTGTTGAGGGTGCTGTTGGCATGGTTGAGATGGCTCTAAAACAACTAAGCGAGAACTCAGTAGTTGAGCTTGATGAAGAGAGAAAAGCTGCCATGGTGAGCAACCTGTTGGTAGTGCTTTGCGGAAACCGTGATGTGCAACCAATTGTAAATAGCGGTAGCCTATACTAAGGTTTTATGTATTAAGAGGTGGATGAGGTATGGCAAGTAAAGAAAAAGATAAAAAACAAGTTTTACTCCGTCTCTCCTCATCGCTGTGGAAAGAGCTTGCATCTTGGGCTGAAGATGATTTCAGGTCCATCAATGGTCAGATTGAGTTCTTACTTACCGAAAGTGTGAGAAAGCGGAAGAAACTAGAAACTGACGATAGCCTATAGGCATAAAACGTCTATACTATCATTTTGAACCATAAAAGGACGCCCTTAGTAATTCTAGGGGCGTCCTTTAGTTACTTATACTATTCAGATTACTCCAGCTGCTTTCAGATCATTGATATTCAAAGAAGATGCATAGGGTTTCTCCAACTTACCTTCATTGACCATCTTGATCACCTGTTCCCTATAGGGGGAGGCAAGGTCTACACCGACAATCTTCCAGTTGTTGTCAACACTAGGCTCAATTGTGCCTTGTTCCTTAATATGTGCAACAAGCATATCGCGAATTGAGTTGGGCGATTCCCACATCTTGGTTGCTGCAACAATCTTCTGTGTTTTGAGAGCTGAAGAATATCGGTAGTTGTTGACTGCCAAAGTAAGTCTCTGGGTATCAGAGAGGGGCTTACCTTTGAACATCACATTCACGATTCTTTCTCCTACTGGTTTGGAAAGATCAATCTGATAATCCACTCCAGCAAACATGTCATAGAGGTACCCAGGTTTTTCTGGGTTGAAACTGATCGAGATGTCTCCGCTCTTCCACTGGTTATAACAAGCTGCTGACCACTCCATATAAGCCTTCAGCTCTGCACCGGTGACTTCAACTTTATAGAGGGTGTTATCATATTTGTAGATGCCAAAGATATCTCCATAATTGATAGGACCGGCAAGAATATCACTGGTATCAGAGAATAATGCAGCGGCTGAGACATCAGCACCTGAATTGGCCAACTGTACCGAATTTATGAGGTCCATGACCGCGGTGTCGCGAAGTTTTCCCTCTGGGATTCCCATAATCTCATTCTTGGGCTGGAAATTGACAGCAGCTGTACCGAAAATACCTCCACTGCTCTTGCCGTCTGCTGAAGGTGCTCCTCCTGAAATGAAATCACGGGTCTTCTTATGTGCCTCCATGATAAAGGCATCCTTACGAATCAGATCACTTGGCTCATATTTGTCCATGGTGATCACATCAACCTTGCGAGAGATAATACGTTTGTCACTATCGATGCCAAGGTCTATGCGAATAATTTCCTTACCAAGGTTCCTCGCTCCACCCACAACAGTATCGCCATGGATATTCTTATAGGTATTGTGAGCATGTCCCACTATCAAAGCATCAATTTCCGGACAGAGTTCCAGAATTGCATTTCCCCCGTCACTACCGCCCGCTTCATCATACTCAGGATAGATTCCCACATGGGCTACGGCAATAAGTACATCAACCTTGTCTTTTAGGATGTCCACTACCCTTCTGCAGGCAGGTCCTACAGCGGCAAACACAAAGGGGTCGGTCTTCTCCCCATCCCAACGGGGGGCATTGGGGTTTGTTAGGCCGATGATACCAATCTTAAGGTCACCACGCTCAACAATGGTATAAGGTAGGGCGGCCATCATTCCATCAACTCGTGCCATATTAGCAGCAAGGACCGGGAAGTCTGCAAGGCCCTGTACTCTCTTGATGAGCTTCTCCCCAAAGTTGAACTCATGGTTACCTAATGTAAGGGCGTCATACTGCAACAGATTCATGGCTCTGATTACCGGGTGGGGGCCATCCTGTTTGTTGTAGATATCATCAGTCATGATGTTACCCTGCAGGACATCGCCATTATCTACTAGAATGACATTTGGTTCTTGGGAGCGAACCTCAGCAATGTAGGTAGCGATCCTTGCCATCCCATCATTGGTAGTCTCCTTGTCATTCTCATAACTGAATCCCCATACATTACTATGGAGGTCAGTCGTAGCAAGGATAGTCAGATTTTGTGTTTCCGGAAGTGGTTGGGCAAAAAGCAGACCTACCGAAAGCGAGAGGACCATCATGACCAGAACAAATAGTTTCAAACCACGTTTTCTCATCGTTTCCTCCTAAAATCAGATCAAATAGTATTTCGATCCTTCTTTTGTGTGATAGCCCAGTGTATCACCACCTCATGGACAACACAAGAAAAGAGTATAGAGAATTACCCTAGATAGAATTGTGTATTTCTATTTATAGTAACTTTTTATAAAATTGCAATCGACCTTGCATTCCTATTGGAAAATACTAGTTTTAGTATTGTGAATACACTTCAAACAGAGCTTGTCTACCATTCAGTTTGTTTCGGTCTTGCAATGATTGGCTGACAATATGAGATCTTTTTTGATCCATACCATTGTTTTTTACAATCCGAGTCTGGAGTTACGTTCCCATTTTCAAAAAGGAACCATAGCATTTGCATTCTCCACTACTAACGATTCAGGACTCTTGCCGCATCATCTCGATGAACTGAGTAACAAGAGTCGGATCAAACTGGGTATTACTACAGCGTTGAATCTCTTCCAGTGCTTTTTCTTTTGAAACTCCTGCCCTATATGTCCTATAGTTTGTCATTGCATCAAACGTATCACACAAAGCAAGGATGCGTGAGTAGAAAGGAATCATATCCCCTGTAATTTGATTAGGATACCCCTTGCCATCCCAACGTTCATGATGGCAAAGAACCTGCTCGGCTATGGGAGCATATTGATTAACAGAACTGAGAATGTTAAATCCTATCTCAGGATGACGTTTGATTTCTCTCCACTCATCCTCATTTAATTTCCCCTGTTTGTTGAGTATCCTCGTAGCCAGGGCAATCTTCCCGATATCATGCATTATTCCTGCGGTATGCAATGCTTCAACCTCTTCCTTTACCAGCCCTAGATGTATGCCAAAGTGCTGTGCCAACATTCCAACTCGTTTGCTATGTTCCATTTCCCTGGTGCTTTTCTTGAATAGGGACTGTAAAAGCAGATCTATCATTTTTAGGCGAGCACTTTGGTTTTCAACAAACTTGTTACTAAAAAGATCATCCTCAGCTTTCTTTTGCAATTCACTAAGGGAAGTCTGGGCATATTCTTTCTTAGCGTAACCGTGAGATATCGTGAGGGCATACCCAGAAAATGCCCGTTCTGACAAAGCCTCTTGAATCTCTTGAGAGACTTTCAGTACAATTTCTTCAGTAGCCTTTGGGAAGAAAAGGGCAAACTCATCTCCATCAACCCTACCTACTATCTGATCCTTATACCATGGGCGCTGCAAAATAATAGCTATCTCATTCAACAGCGAATCACCCGTAGTATGCCCATACGCATCATTTATCAGTTTCAAGCCATTGATATCCAAAAGCATAAGCCCCAAGGGATACTGTTTGGGGTCATCCAATTCTTGCAATTTTGCATAAAACGACTGACGATTCAACAATCCTGTCAATCCATCATGTGTACTTACATAGAGAAGTTCATCTTTCTGCAATCGTTTTTCAGTATCATCGATGAAGATTAGGACGACCCCTGTAACAGTTCCATCTCCATCAAGAATAGGATACACCATATTTTCGATGGTGATCAGTTGGCCACTCTTAGCTATCAACTTAATTTCAGCATTGTCATACTGTATGGGAACTCCTGTCTCAAGCACAGTATAAGGCCAAGGGCTTTCAATAGGTTTGTGAGTAAGCCCATCTACAATAGCATATACCTCATTCAAGGGCCTCCCTAAAGCCTCGGATAGCCCCCAACCTGTAAGCTTCTGGGCCATCCTGTTCATGACAACAACTTTACCATCAATATCTGTGGATATGACTGCCTCACCAAGCGATTGCAATGTTGTCTCTAACAGTATCCTCTCTTGTCGCTCTTTCATCTGGAGAGTCTTGAGAAGAATGTTAGCTTCGTTTGCCTTCTCTTTTTCATCTTGTAGCAGCTTATTCCTCTTCAAGGCATGCATAACAATCCATAACAGAATGAGCAACACTGTCATTACGGCCAAATACCCAAAGGTTTTTTTCTGTGCTTGGGTGTAGAGAACCTCTGAGCTAAAATCTAGACCAAAGGCAATCTGAAAATTCTCTTCACCTTGAGGAAGCAGTATGAAGGCACTGATTCCTCTGCCCCATCGGTCGGTATAGGCTTCTGTTATGAGCGGCTGGTCTTCAGTGAAAATGCGGTAAGCTTCTGGGGGAGCCTCTTCATAAAGTTGCCCTGGGGGAGAAGAGTCTATTGAACCAATCGGGTTGGAATCAACCATCAAATAAATCAACCCATCCCGAATAGTGAAGAAATATGCTGTCTTGGCGGCAAAGGCACCCGAGAAGGTCTGTGACAATCGCTTCTTCATAGTTAGGTAAGCAGTCTTGTCCTGATCAATAGCTTTGCCTGTAAGTGAACGCACTTCTTTTGTATCGAAGGCTGCAGACAAGGCACGAATCGTATTCAGTGCCTGTGTATCATATGATTGAACTATGTTTTTATAGAAGAAGATACCTAGAATAAAAATAAGCAATACTATGAAAAGAATCAGCATAGAGTTAATAAGTGTTAGAGTTATTCTTTTTCGAATGCCTAGCTTATGCAATAACTTTTGAATCAAGCAGTACCTTCCATATATAGTTTTGTCAGCATCATACCCTAGAAAACACACTCATTGCAAAGAAAAACGATACATTAGTAAGAAGTTTTGTACAAAGTTTCCTTCTCTGTGCTACATATTATAAATAATGTCCATATTTCAATGAAATACTTCCAACAAAAAGTTAGAACAATGGATGTAGTCAAACAAAACTTACCGAAAAATCCTAGTACTAATTCTTTACACTTAGTAATGCAGGTGTTCGCTCACCCCTTAGCGAAAAGTAACCACATCCTCATATTTCGTTGCCAAGATGATGGAGAGGCATGAGAATATTCACTTTTTCCTTGTATAGACAATTCATACTCCGATATAGTAGTATCTACAGCAAATCTCATGCTGGAAAGAATAGATGAAAAAGCCCATACACAAGCACCTAGCACAAACTATAGATACAGACAGGCTCCATCTCCGTCATTTCACTGAATTTGATGCAGCAGATGTCTTCGAATATGCCAGCGATGCACAGACCGTGAAATATCTAACATGGAATGCACACAAAAGTATACAAGAATCAAAAGATATACTACAAAGTTTGTTATCCAACGAAGAAACCTATGCGATAGTCCTCAAGGAGAATGAGAAAGTAATCGGTTGTATTGATCTAAGAATTATATCTGAAACTGAAGCTTCCTTTGGATATGTGCTGAACAGGGCCTATTGGAACAAGGGCTACATGAGTGAGGTTTTGCGATCAAGTCTAACCTATATGTTTGTTGAACTTGGAATTGAAACTGTTACAAGTTGCCATGAGACGGAAAATCCTGCATCAGGTGCTGTTATGAAGAAGTGTGGGATGCAATGGACCCATCTTGCTATACAAGAGACACTGTTTGGCAAGACAACAAATAATGATCACTATTGCATAACAAAAGAAACGTGGATACAAAATACTAAACACCTACTGTAAGACTCTTTCACTTGGGTATCGGTGTTCGTACAATCGAGGATATCAAATACTAACGCCCAAAATACCCCTGTTGCCATAGAATTCAACGATTGGGGTGCAAATACAATTAGGCCCTGGATAGGAACTTTCTGGCATGGAGAAATAGTTGGAATCAATGCAGGAACAGATATATGAATACCTCATTAGGAACATAACTATGCAAAAATCATATGCTAGAAACCTGTAAAGAGATTATCCTTGCAGGTCTGTCTTCTGCACTCGATTGTGAGGTTTCAGAGATACATACTGTCAGTGGGAGCCTCACTCAATTGTTAGGTAGACAGTATTTGTACGCGTACCATTTTCCTTTATCAGATCAGTCACTCCCAATAAGGTATGGGGCCCTTTGTCCAAAACTCCCAAAGAGAAGGACTGCACAACATGATAGCCAGAATCTCCCAACTCATCGACAGACATACTAGCTATTGCTGTCAGGGGATTAGTATCCAACTCGAGGGAAAAACCTGTTTCGGAAATCAAGTCATTGGCCTCTGACTCTGTAAGTACTTTTCCACCCTCTCCGCGGCTCATGATAATGGTATACCCATCACTACGATACTTCAGAGTCTGTGAAGAATCGGCGTCGCCCTCTCCTGCCAAGCTATAGAAGTACTGCGTTTGTTGGTCCAAAAGATTCAGGGTACAACCTACCATACCAAAAACGAGCAGTGAAAGAACGATAATTCGTAAAGGGGGTTTCATCCTATACCTCCTATCTTTAGACGTATCTATGGTGGTATTGTCTATCAAAAACAGATACACAACCCAACAAACAAAAAAATCTAATTGAATCTGCTCCTATACAAAAGATTCTTTCTGTTTAGCCATTGACAAATTATATAAGGAGTAGTAGTACTCTATTAAGGACTTTAAAGGACATTTATGGACAATTCGGATATATTAACCCTACAGGATGTTGCCGATTACCTTAAAATCGTTCCAAAGACGGTTACTAGGATGATCGCACGCAATGAAATCCCCTGTATGAAGGTAGCCGGACAGTGGAGATTCAAAAGAAGTGTCATTGACATGTGGCTTAACTCCAAAATGAACTTTTCAGAAGAACATACATTTGCACAGCTCATGGATGTTCCTGGTACAGTGTTGCAACTCTCCCGTATAATCTTGCCACCTTTTATGTGTATGGATTTACAAGCTACAGGTGTAAAAGAGACCCTTTGGGAACTGACGGCTCCCTTACAGGAACAGGGCTTGGTCGCTGACAGGCAAAAACTTGTACAACAACTGCTTGTCAGAGAAGAGATGGTTACTACGGCCTTTGGGCAAGGGACAGCGTTTCCTCACCTACGGGATGTGAAGCAGGTTCCCTCTGGCTTTCCTCCTATCATTATGGGTATCAGCAAGAAAGGACTTACTTTTGGAAATCTTCATGGGGAGCTGACATATATTTTTTACCTACTGCTCGCGCCCAATGAAACAATGCACTTACGTATTTTGTCACGATTAGCAAGATTCTCTCAGAAAGAGGGAATGAAAGAAAAGATTTTAGCGGCCAATACTTCGGACGAAGTAAGCAGGCTACTGTTGGAGGATGACTATGAATCTATGGCACAACCTGCACGCTGAGTGTATTACACTTCAAGCAGACGTTACGGACAAGCAAACCCTACTGGCTTTGATAGCGAAAAACGCAACCAAAGCAAAACCCCTACAAGACATCGGGGAGAAAGCTATCTTAGATGCCCTTTCCAAACGGGAAAAACTGCGATCAACTGGCCTAACCAATGGTATTGCCATCCCTCATTGTAGTTTTGATCATCTTGATGAGTTCATCATTGGAGTCATTACAACTAAAAAGCCTCTTGATTTTACCGCTTTGGACGAGAAACCTTCTCAAATCTTTATCTTTCTCATCGGTCCGACGGACATGAGAAACGAACATGTGCGTCTGCTTGCTGCCATCTCCAAGGCTGTCAGGGACAAGACTGTCAGAGCAAATATCTTGGAAGCTACCACTGCACAACAGATAGTGGAAATTTTCAACTCCCAAATATCCACACCTGATCTTTCTGAAGCTGGAAAACAAAACTCCCAGCTGACAGTATATATACAGAAAGAAGAGTATTTCGATGATATCCTAGAAGCAGTAAGTTCAGAAGCTGATGGTTCGGTGGCAGTCATTGAAACAGAAAATGCAAACCAATACCTCTACCATATGCCATTGTTTGCAGCATTTTGGAGTGATAGAAGTAAGAATTTTAGCCGTGTCCTTATCGCGGTAATCGACAGAGAGAGTGTTAATAGCGTACTAAGAAGAATCCGCACCATCACCAACGATATCGATCAGAGTCGTGGGGTAATGGTAACGGTCCATGACTTGGCCTTCACCCTCGGATCATTGGATTTTTAGGGAGAACCATATGACAATATTTGCACAATTTCCTCTGCTACTTACAGCTGGAATCATGATGTTGCTTGCTTTCTACATGGGAAAGCTCATGCGACTCGTCAAACTGCCCTCCTTGATAGGCTACATGATAGCTGGAGTACTGTTGGGACCTTCCCTGGTAAATTTCATCAGCGAACCAGTCCAAGGCAGCTTATCTTTCATCACTGATATTGCATTGAGCTTTGTTGCGGTAAGCATAGGCTTGGAACTGAGCCTTTCTGCATTAAAAAGACAGGGCTCTGGGATCATAACTGTTATATTTGCCGAATCCTTCATGGCTTTCATCATTGTAATGGGTGTAGTGTATGCTTTGACTCGTGACCTTCCCCTTGCCCTTGTATTTGGTGCTGTTGCTCCCGCAAGTGCACCAGCTGGAACTGTTGCCATCATCCAGGAATACAAGGCCAAAGGCAAACTGACCGAAGCCCTGTATGCTGTAGTTGGATTTGATGACGGACTAGGGATTATCATCTTTGGGTTTGCCTCGGCAATTGCTCAATCGTTACTTCACTCAGAGATGGGCGGAACCATGAATATCGCTCTGGTCCTTCTTGAACCGTTGAAAGAGGTATTCTTCTCTGTCTTGATAGGAACTGCTATGGGCTTTTTCTTCGGCCTATTGGTAAAAAGGTTACGCGAGAAGGTTGATGTACTGGTTCTTCTATTCGCTCAGGTATTCATCATTGCTGGACTCTGTACCTGGTTGGGCCTTTCAGAAATCCTTACAAATATGATTTTTGGTATCATTATCGTCAATACTCAGAGCTCCAAGGTGATATACTCCCTGAAAAGCCAATTGGAATCGTTCATGCCACTGATGTTTGTGCTGTTCTTTACCCTTGCCGGAGCAAACCTGCACCTGAATGCTCTACCCTCTCTTGGATTACTTGGTGGAGTTTACATCTTAGGCCGAACATCTGGCTTGATGGGTGGAGCATACATAGGCTCTGTCCTAGGAAAAATGGAAGGCAACATCAAAAAATATCTTGGAATGGGTATCCTTTCCCAAGCTGGTGTGGCCATCGGGCTTTCTCTTGTAGTAAAACAGGAATTCACAGGAATTAGTGCACATGGAGCAAGCATTGGGGTGATGGTAATCACCACAGTTACGGCAACTTCCATTTTCTTTGAAATCATTGGCCCTATTCTTACAAAGATTGGTCTGACTAAGGCGGGCGAGATACGGCCATCAGAACTCAGCAAACATGGTAAGGCCTCATTGTAGACCAATTCAGCATTTTATATACTGAAATAGCTGTAGCTACTATGCTACTACAAGACAACGTTGCTCTTATGACTACAAAATAAGGGCAACGTTTTTTTATCTTGCTTCTTTCCTTTTCATTTTTTCCTTACAGTCTCTGCTTGCTTTTTGATAGCACATACCCAACAACTACCAGTACATATTTTGTGTTTGTTTATACGCAATTGATGATTTGTCATTTTCTATTCTAAATATGATATCAACAAACTATTCTCATCTATCTTTTACTGTATCTTGCAATTTTACGTACCCCATACAATAATATTGTATGAAAAGAAAAGGAAACCAAGACATTCGTAGCCAACTCTTACTATGGTTGCAACCTTTCATCTTTGTATTGCTATTGCTTGCTTGTATCCTTTCTCTTCAGGTTATCCCCTCAGGTTCGTATGAAAGGCAAGCTTATCTGTTTCTTATTGGCTTGCTGACCATCATTGATAGCATTGCCTATATCGCCACCCTCAAACAAAACTATCGACTCTCTTCCTTACTGACAGTGGCACTTGCACTTATTGGATCATGGGGATCAATATTCATTGACTCACAGTTAGGGCTTACAGAGTTCTTCCCCCTGATCTATGTGACGATTACTGTGCTACTCTCAAGTGTACTGCTCCCTCTTCTTATTACCATCTTACTAGCCACAGTACAGCTGGCAGTTCTTATTGTTTTATTGTGTAATACACCAGCCCTCATGACATACAACTGGCCGAGCTTCATCACATATGTTTTGATTACCTCAGTGTTGAGCATTGTTGCCAACTATATCAGTTCCTACCAACTCAAACGATTTAAGGAGAATTCCATCAGGGACCATCTTACAGGCTTGCTTAACAGACGCTACTTTGATGTAACCCTTGAAGACATGGTGTCTCGTAGTACTTCGAAAGGTTTCACCAATGGTATCCTGCTGATGGATATTGATAACTTCAAGAAATACAATGACCAGTACAACCATACCACAGGAGATATAATCCTACAAAGGGTCGCTTCTTTTCTTTTAGACTCGTTGGGAGGACATGCTATTGTCTGCCGCTATGGCGGAGATGAGTTTGCTGTCATCATTTTTAATACTGACTTTGCACAGCTCTTTGAAATTGCCCAGACACTCAGGATGCAGGTAAAAACTGTAGATATGACAGACATGTGCAAAATGGGAGAACAGTTGTCCTTATCCATTGGTTTGTCACTATTTCCTGAAAATGGGAATACCTCTGATGTTCTCATGGAACATGCAGACAGAAACCTCATGTTGGCAAAAGAATTGGGAAAAGATAGGGTCATGCCACGATAAGCCTTTGTTTTATCAAGAAAACCTGATGCGAAATTCTTGTTTGACAAATATAAGGGCTATGGTCATACTCTAATTTCAGGTGTTTCTGTGCCTAAAAACAACCTGATGAGGTCGGAACAGTATCATTGATTTGGAAGACGGGCGGATTTTGGATATTCTCCATACATGGATTAGTTTGTAAAAAACACAGTTCCAATCAATTTTACTTAGAAAGTAGATTTTAAAATCAAGGATACGCTGGATGAATGACGAAAAAATAGTATCACAAATTGTAAAGCATCATAGAAAAAAGGAAATCAAGAAGCATGGTGAGTTTGGCATCACTTGGTGGCAACTTAGCCTTATTGGAATCGGGTCCATAGTCGGAGCAGGCTTCTTTCTAGGAACAAGTGTAGCCATTCGATTGACTGGTCCCTCCGTAATTTTTGCCTTTTTACTTGCTGGCCTAATTGCATATATTGCATTTAGCGCTTTGGCTGAAATGAAAATACATGACCCGGAAACAGGATCGTTTAGGGATTATGCTAGAAAAGCTTTTGGAGACGACATAGGTTTTATTTCTGGCTGGGTATTTTGGATTGCAGGGGTGCTCATAATGTCCAGTGAAGTGACTGCCCTATCTGTGTTTTCTCGCTATTGGTTTCCACAAGTACCGTTATGGGTATTTTCCTTACTCTATTCTTCTTTGGGCCTAGGCATAAATTTACTGGGAGTAAAAGATTTTGGAGAAATTGAATCATTCTTCGCCATAGTAAAAATTACTATCCTTGTTTTATTTATATTATTTGGTATCGTATTCATTCTTGGATTCATAGCACCTGCAGGCATTACATCAGGAAGTCCTGCAATCTCCTTTTCGTCAATGACTTGGTTTCCAAAAGGATTTACAGGATTATGGTCTGCCCTGATTTTTGCACTATTTCCTTTTGCTGGAGTTGCGGTAGTTGGAGCAGCTGCCAAAGAATTAAAACATAAGGAATCGATTCCTAAGGCTATCAATACACTAAATCTTGCTTTGGTATTTTTATATGTTTCCTCACTAGTGATAATTTTCAAAATGATTGATTGGCAACAAATTAAAACAAGTGAGAGTCCTTTCATAAGTGCCCTATCCTCATTTAACAATCCCTATGTAAGTTCCATATTTAATATTGTCATAATCAGTGCAGCATTTTCTACGTTTGTAGGAGCCCTTTTTGCAATAACGAACGTAGTAGTATCTCTTGCAAAAGATCATGAGGCCCCTAAAATATTGATGAAAGAAAATAAGAGAGGTGTACATAGTATTGGGCTTTTGCTTGGGGCATGCGGATTATTGATCACCATCCTGTTATCTCTTGTATTACCAGAAACGCTTTACGAATATGTAACTACTGCAGCAGGTGTATTATTGATTGGGAATTGGATCATTATACTGGCATCACAGATAAAAAACAGAAAAAACTATCTTTTGCTTCAGAAGGACAAAAGTAAAAAATTTACAATGTATCTTGCACCCTATAGTTCATATGCAGGAATTGTTCTTGTAATTCTTACTATAGTTGGGGCTACAATTAATCATACCCAACGTATAGGTTTGTTCATAAGTCTCGGCATTGTTGCCATTATTTCGCTTACGTATGTACTACTGAGACCAACAATAAGAAGAAATAAAACCATTAATTAGACATGTACTTGCTTCACTGATATAATCAGCTTCAAGTTTGTACGTATTGGAGAACTGGTATGTGAATAGCTTGTTCTCACTTTGCTCAAATAGAAATCGTTCCATCACTTTGATTGCCATACTGGTATTGATGGATTTGCCTTAGTCATCAATACTTCCAATAATGTACACAATAGCTTCACATTTCATAGTTCCAGAGGTTGCTTTTCACTCATATAGAGGCTATTATTCACCCGATTTCATACAATTCATGGAGGTATCCTTATGGCTAAATCACAGGATGCAAAGAAAGCAGAGAAGAAAAAACCTCTAAAGACCGCTAAAGAGAAAAAACAAGAGAAGATGGAGAAAAAGAAAAACAAGTAACCATTGTTTTTCCTCTTCATGTATACAGGGGCCTAGGCCCCTATTTTTTATTCAGATAGATCAGAGACAAAACCTCTTGTCAGGAGTAATCCTAGACAAGAGGTTATTTTCTGAATAAGTGGATCCTTCCTGGAATAGCCGATGCCAAGTGACTATTCATCTATACAACGTATCTGTTGGATCATCGGGAAAGGCATCTGTTGTGGTATAAAAATATTCTATAATATCAGGCTCAGAATAATTAATACAAACTAGTGTTTTTCTTCACCCTCATCTTTGCTAAGTTCAACCTGATAGGTGTCTATGGTATCCTTAAAATCTTCTACCGTTACATCTGATGTCGAAGCCGTAAAACTCCCCTCACTACCCGTAGAGGTATGTACGATATCATGTGTAGTAAAGGAGAACGTATGGGCAGTACCCACCCAAGTACCTTGGATCCAAGCAGAAGGTGTAACATTGTCAACATTCAATCACAGGCAATACATACAAATGTGATACAGAGGACTGCTAAAACCTTCGTTGAGGCAGATACTTTCATCTAATTTTCCTTTAAAGAAAACCCTAGGTCCAAACACATCCTACTAGAAGTTGTATGGCACTATTCAAGGCAAATTATATATACACCAATTACCTACTTCATACAAAATACTCACACATAATGATTATATATCATATTTTTGCAGTTTGTATAAAACAATAAGCATGAGTTTTTACCATATTTATATTGTACACAATAATGTTTTTGTCTATATTTATACAATTCTTTGTCAGAAATACACTTTTTTCTCAATACAATCCTCCATATTGTAATATTTCTGTACCTTATCATGTTGAATTACCACCATTTTGGTAGTATTGTTTTTGTAAGGATAAAAGAACTTGAACTTGATAATACATTGTTTCAATAAATCCTAACTCACTATCGGAGGAAATGTATGAGTAAAAAGATTTTTCATGATCCAGACCCTGCAGAAACCAAAGATTGGTTAGAGTCACTAGAGGGTGTGATAGCAAATGAAGGTGATCAAAAAACAGATTATTTGCTATCGGAACTGACTCAAACTGCACGTAATAAAGGTATCACGACCTCTCCTGGGGTTATAAGCCCCTATATAAACACAACCATCACTGACAAGACTGCGGTCATTCCACCAGAGGAGTCTCTCATAGCTCGTAACGTAGCTGCTTTTGTCCGTTGGAATGCCATGGTAATGGTTGCTCGAGCAAATGAAGACGGAAAAGGTTTGGGTGGACATATTGCTAGCTACTCATCAGCTTCTGCAATGTATGAAGTAGGCTACAACTGGTTTTTCAAAGGACCAGAAGCAAAATATGGTGCTGACATGATTTTCTTTCAAGGTCACTCCTCCCCTGGTATGTATGCAAGGGCATTTGTTGAAGGGAGACTGACTGAAGAGCAGTTAGAAAATTTTAGACAAGAGACAGGAGGGAAAGGACTTTCTTCCTACCCGCACCCTTACTTGATGCCGGATTTCTGGCAGTTCCCAACAGTCTCGATGGGCCTTGGACCATCCATGGCCATCTATCAGGCACGCTTCATGAAGTATATGGAGGCAAGGGGTCTTAAAGATGTAGGGGACAGGAAAGTATGGGCTTTCATGGGTGATGGAGAATCCGATGAGCCTGAGTCTCTTGCGGCCCTCTCTCTTGCTTCGCGGGAAAAACTGGACAACCTCATATTCGTTGTAAACTGCAACCTTCAGCGTCTCGATGGACCGGTTCGTGGTAATGGCAAAATTATTCAGGAACTTGAAGGAAAATTCAGGGGAGCTGGTTGGAATGTCATCAAGGTAATCTGGGGTACTGAATGGGACTCAATTCTTGAAAAGGACACAAAAGGTATCCTCCTACAAAAACTTACAAACATGGTTGATGGAGAATTCCAGACTATTCAGGCAAAAGGTCCATCATATCTCAAAGAAAAGCTATTCTCTGGAGATGAGTACTTGGAAGGCCTTATCGAAGGAATGACTGAAAAGGAATTATGGCAGTTGAGCCGAGGAGGCCATGACCCCAGAAAGATCTATCCTGCCTTCTATGAAGCTACTAACCATAAGGGAAACCCGACGGTTATCCTTTTTCAGACCATCAAGGGTTTTGGCATGGGTAGCGGAGAAGGATCGATGGGAGCCCATAACCTGAAGCATATGGATGAGAAAGACCTTCTCTCCTTCAGAGATCACTTCCATGTTCCCATCGATGATGAGCAGGCTAAGAACTTGGATTTTATCAAACCTGCCCCAGATAGCAAAGAAGGCAAATTCCTTGTCCACCGCAGAGAGGTCATGGGTGGCCCAGTTCCTTTCCGCCATAAACAAGGAGAGAAACTACAAGTCCCTTCTGTTGAGGATTTTAATGATATGGTAGCTTCATCTGGCGATAGGGAACTTTCAACTACCATGGCTTTTGTACGACTGCTTACCAAGCTGGTGAAAGATAAAGGCATGGGCGAAAGGGTCGTCCCTATCGTTCCCGATGAGGCACGGACGTTCGGCATGGAAGGTTTGTTCAGACAAATTGGTATCTATGCACCAGATGGACAACTGTATGAACCTGTGGATAAGGAGTCTTTCCTCTGGTATCGCGAAGACAAGAAAGGACAAATTCTTGAAGAGGGCATTACAGAAGCAGGTGCTATATCCTCTTGGATATCAGCAGCCACGTCCTATGCTAACCATCAGGTTTCCATGGTCCCCTTCTTTATTTTTTATTCGATGTTCGGATTCCAGAGAGTCGGTGATTTTGTCTGGGCTGCAGGAGACAGCAGGGCAAAAGGATTTCTGATGGGAGCTACTGCAGGACGTACCACCCTCAATGGGGAGGGACTACAGCATGAGGATGGACATGGTTTGCTTTTGGCAGCGACCCACCCCTCCTGTCAGGCATATGACCCTACATTCTCCTATGAGATTGCAGTCATCATAGCAGACGGATTGAAGCGCATGTACGAAGATGATGAGAATATATTCTACTACATCACCCTTATGAATGAGAACTATACCCATCCTGAAATGCCTAAAGGCTCCGAGGAAGGGATCAGGAAGGGTGCATACCTTTTCAAGAAAGCAAAAAAGAACAAGAACCCTGTTGTACAGCTGATGGGAAGTGGAACCATTCTACGAGAAGTCATCGCTGCTGCCGAGTTATTGGAAAAGGACTTTGCTGTCGAGGCTGATATCTGGAGTATCCTTGGTGTCAACGCCCTCCATCGTGATGGTGTGGAGGCTGAACGCTACAACCTCACCCATCCAGAAGGCAAAAAGAAGGTTCCGTACCTTACCAAGGCAATGGAAGGGCATGAGGGGCCTGTTGTCATCAGTACTGACTACATACGAGCCTATCCGGAGCAGATCAGGAGACTTATCCCCAATCAGAACGTTACAGTTCTAGGTACTGACGGATTTGGCAGATCGGACTTTAGGGATGCTTTACGTAGATTCTTTGAGGTCGACAGATACTATATAGCCGTCTCTGCTCTCAAAGGATTGGCAGATCTGGGAACCATTCCTGCCAAAAAAGTAAGTGAGGCGATCAAGTTGTATAAGATTGACATTGATAAGCCGAATCCACTGTTTAGTTAAGGAGAAATAGGACATGGCAACAAAACAAATACTAATCCCAGATATTGGCGATTTCCAAGATGTGGCAATCATTGATGTCTATATCAAGGTCGGCGATACAGTCGCTGCTGAAGACTCTGTGGTGGCTCTGGAGAGTGAGAAGGCTGTCATTGACATACCTTCCCCCTTTGCAGGAAAAATAACCAAAGTCCTGGTCAAGGAGGGAGACCTTGTTTCCAAAGGCTCCCCTGTAGCAGAAATTGATATGGCTTCTGAAGACGAAAGCGAAAAAGCCGAAGAACCTTCTCAAGAAAAAGAAGCTAGCTCTGAACATACTGCTCCCTCACAAGAAAACCAAGAACCAGAGAATGAGGACAATACGCCAGAAAAGATTGTCCAGTCTCCAAAGCCAGAACAAGCAACTAAGGAAGTAAAACCTGTTTCTGATCTAATTAATGAACAGCCATCAGGTTCTGTTTTCCATGCTACCCCTTCCCTACGCAAATATGCACGCGAACTTGGAGTAGAGCTGTCTAAGGTTGAGGGAACAGGTCCGCACGGACGAATCTTACATGAGGATGTGCAAGCCCTGGTGAAGAAAGCTTTGAATGGAACAGGAAGTACCATTTCCTTTGGCAAGATAGAGCTTGAAGACTTTTCCAAGTATGGGGAAGTCCAGCGTCAGAAAATTTCCCGTATCCAGAAGATTTCTGGACCGCATTTGCAAAAGAGCTGGCAGATCATCCCCCATGTTACCCAATATGATGAGGCTGATGTTACCGAGCTTGAGATATTGAGGAAATCCCTGAAAGCCGAGATGAAAAAGAGTGACGAGACTGTCAGCATTAGCATCCTTTCTTTTATCATCAAGGCTGTGACTGCCTCACTGAAGAAGTTTCCAGAAATGAACGCTTCCTTTGATGAAGACAATGGGGAATTGATCCTTAAGCACTACTACAACATCGGTATTGCTGTCGATACTCCTGAAGGCCTCATAGTGCCTGTCCTCAAGGATGCTGACAAAAAGAGCGTTACCGATATAGCAAAGGAGCTTTCTGCAATAAGTGCTCGTGCCCGTGACCGGAAATTGAAGCCTGAGGACCTTTCTGGAGGATCTTTCAGTATCTCAAGTCTGGGAGGAATAGGTGGCACAGCTTTTACGCCTATCATCAATCCACCGCAGGTTGCCATCCTTGGTATAGCTAGGCTATCCAAGAAGCCGGTTTGGGATGGAGAGACCTTTATCCCTCGTGACATCCTACCCTTCTCAGTAGCCTATGACCACAGGGTCATCGATGGTGCTGCAGGCGTTCGCTTTACGACGTATCTCGCCTCCTTGTTGGGTGATATGCGACGAGTACTACTCTAAGGAGGTGTGTACACATGCAAGATAAAAAGGCAGACCTCGTGGTCCTCGGAGGAGGACCCGGTGGATATAGTGCAGCCTTTCGTGCTGCAGATCTGGGGCGCAAGGTTACTATCATTGAAAAATATTCAATGTTGGGAGGGGTGTGCCTAAATGTAGGTTGCATCCCATCAAAGACACTGCTTCACCTTGCCGAGGTGATTGAGGAGGCTGAACAGCTCTCGTCCCTTGGAGTCTCTTTTGGAAAACCAACCTTTGATCTGGAGAAAATCCGTTCTCACAAGGACTCAGTGGTAAGCACGCTTACCTCTGGTTTGGATTCGCTGTGCAAGGCCAGAAAGATCGAGCGCGTAGTTGGAGTCGGAACGTTTATCTCAGATACAGAACTATTGGTAAAGACTGACAAGGAGGAGCTAAAGCTAACTTTTACGGATCTGATCATAGCAGTCGGCTCCAGATCCGTTCAGATACCAGGCATACCGTATGAAGACGAGCGTATCTGGAACTCCACAAAGGCTCTTGAACTTACGCACATACCAAAAAGGTTAGCGATCATAGGAGGAGGCATCATTGGGCTGGAAGTGGCTACCATGTATCATGCCCTGGGTTCGAAAATAACCATCATAGAGATGATGGATTCTTTGATCCCCCCTGCAGACAGGGACCTCAAACAGCCTCTGGTCCGAAAGCTGAAAAAACAGTATGAGGCAATTTATACTTCTACCAAGGTGGAAAAGGTTGAAGCAGAGAAAGAACACCTTACCCTTTACCTGAAGGGAGACAAGGCCCCTACTACCATTGATGCAGATGCTGTGCTTGTAGCCGTGGGAAGGAAAGCCAATTCCGATGGAATTGCTTTGGAAAATACCACTATCAGGAAAAATGATCGCGGATGGATAGATGTGGATAAAAAACTCAGGACTAATGTGGAGCATGTGTTTGCTATCGGAGATGTCGTAGGTGAGCCAATGCTAGCACATAAGAGCAGTCATCAAGGCAAGGTAGCTGCAGAGGTGGCCTGTGGCCTCTCATCTGCCTTTACCCCTATGGGAATTCCCTCTGTCGCCTACACAAGTCCTGAGGTTGCTTGGATAGGCCTGACCGAGACTGTAGCAAAAGAGAAAGGGATAGCTGTAAAGAAAGGCTCTTTTCCTTGGATGGCAAACGGCAGGGCATTGAGCGCTGTTGCTTCTGAAGGGGTAAGCAAGGCCTTGTATGATGAAAAGACAGGGCGTTTGCTTGGAGCTGGCATGTGTGGAAAGAATGCAGGTGAGCTTATCTCTGAAGCGGTTCTCGCCCTTGAAATGGGAGCTGTTGCTGAAGATATATCATTGAGTATTCATCCTCACCCTACACTCAGTGAAACTTTTGCCTTGACAGCAGAATTAGCTGATGGCATAGCAACCGATACGCTGAATAGGTAAGGTTATGAGCAAAGCTGATGACCGAAGTCTACGATACTGTTGTCTGATGATAGTGTTCAATTACACTTTCTGAGGACAGCAAAAGCAATCATATAGCCCGTCCATAATAGAGAAATATCTATTGAGGACGGGTTATTTTTCATAGCGATAGAGAGGTAGTGTAAAGTCATGCCCATTCTTCTCACTATGACAGGCATCAGACTTGCAAGTAATTTCAGCCTATTATTCAACGCAAAGAGGTACTATACTAAAAAGGTCAGTACCAAAGCAAGAAAAGGAAAAGGTCATTATCATGAGTTCACTCATTAGTGTTACATCAGAAGTAGGATGCCTCAAGTCAGTATTGTTACATCGCCCCGGTAGAGAGCTGGAATCCTTGACTCCGCAGTACCTTGATTCGATGTTGTTTGAGGATATTCCTTTTCTTGCACAGATGCAAAAGGAACATGACATGTTTGCATCTGTTTTGAGAGAACAAGGATGCACTGTCTTGTATATTGAAACCCTATTGGAAGAAGTATTCAAAAATGAAGAGCAACGTACCCTTGCTGTTGAATATCTTGTTAACACCTCACAGATATTTTCACCTTCTTTAAAGTTGATCATACAAGAACACTTGTATGCTTCCAATGCGAAGCAGCTAGTAGCATTTTGCATTGGAGGACTACTCAAGACCGAAATCGATGACAAAGTAAAGCACAAGACCCTTTCCTACTATATTCGGGATACGTTCCCCTACTATATTCCTCCCCTTCCTAATCTGTATTTTACACGGGATCCTGCTACTGTTGTAGGAGGCGGGGTATCAATCAATGTAATGAAAACCGAATCAAGGAGAAGAGAGAACTGGTTACTTTCCTTGATTGCAAAGTATAATCCTTTATTCCATACTGCCCGTATCCATCAGGACTATACAGCAAAGAGCAGTATTGAAGGTGGAGATATTCTGATGCTCAACGACAAGTGTGTCGTCTGCGGAAGCAGTGCAAGAACCGATGTCTGGGCAATTGAAGGATTTGCAAAAAGGATGCTCTCTCCGATTGAAGCAGGTGGGGAGGGGCTCGATACTGTAATTGTTATCCAAATTCCCTATACAAGGGCATATATGCATCTAGACACTGTATTTACCATGGTTGACCGTGATGCCTTCTGTATGTTCCCAGGCATAAGATCTGCTGTGAAGGTGTTCAGCATGAAACAAGGTAAGAATGACAATCTTGATATACATGCAGAACCTTCCCTGAAACATGCTCTAAAGAAAGCTTTAGCCTTCCCTTCTGTAAATATTATACAAAGCGGAGGCAGTGATGCCATAGCTTCTGCCAGGGAACAGTGGAATGACAGTACCAATACCTTGGCTATAGCACCTGGGAAGGTAATCACGTACTGCAGAAATGTGGTATCAAATGAAGTCCTACAGAATAATGGTATCGAAGTGCTCCCTATCAAGGGATCAGAGCTGGTTAGGGGAAGAGGTGGTCCGAGGTGCATGAGTATGCCACTGTATAGGGAGAAGCTATAGCATTGCTATATTTCGACTACAATTTCAAAATTAGATAAGACATACATACAAAGGGCCGATAATCCCTTATGTTTCGAACAAATTATAGACAATGAGACAACATTAGAAGCAAACTTCAAGCAAATAGCCTAGGGTTTGTTTTTTATTGCATCAAAGTGTGAAAGTAAGGGCTCAGAAAGGATATCCAAGACTCTGACTGTTTCAGTTAGCGGCCTTGTTTGGTGCTCCCAACGGGCATCAAAATACAAACCATCACCTTCACAGAGATGGTATTCCTTATTGCCTATCGTTAGAATCATTTCCCCTTCCAAAATATAGAAAAACTCCTCTCCTTCATGGATTGTCTTATGCAGCTTATGGTCGTCCTTATGAGTTTCAAAAAGGAAGGGCTGCATGACCTTATCCTCTTGAGTCGAGGCAAACGGATAAATTGAGTATCCTTTGGAAGTCCTGATCATCATAGTTTGGATTTCTTGTTTCGAATCATAGGTGATATCCTTATGGGTATGATTTTCCTCATCAAGGAGAAAAGAGATCTTAGTTTTTAATGATTCTGCTATCTTAGCAAGCACACCAATGGAAGGCATAACCTTTCCGCTCTCTATCTTGGATAGATGACTCTTAGTAAACCCACAGAAATCAGCAATTTCTTGTTGAGTCCTTTTTTGCTGTAATCTGATCTTCTTAATATGTAGTCCAATTGCTATTGCATCCATTACTTATTTGTAACGCTCCCAATATTCATTTTTAGTTCTTTTTACTGTTTTCCATACAGTCAACTGTATATTCTTACAGTCTATATATTTTCTCAATCTCTATGTTCTCAAATCAGCATGGGGTATATCAGCTATTCCCGGTCCAATTCCTATCGTTGATATATTTCATTCTTCAACTCATTTATAACAACAGGTATAGCAATAATATATCCATAATTTTTTTACTACAACAATTGTATATCTTTCTTGATAGCTACACAAGTTCATTTTCCTTGGAATCAAGTAGAACTCACGATATTGAGATCAAATACTGGAGGTGTTCGTTTCAAAGGAAAGGGATATATTCGTCTACTCTGGACGTCGACTATTTACTCGAGTTGAGAAACCTTAAGTGCAAGGTATATGAAACGGTTGTAATCCTCCAAAAACTCATAAATATTGTTTATGTGGTGCAGAAGGAATCTACAACTTCCTGATTTATTCTTCGTTGTTGCAAGCACATCCTCTTATGTGAATACCTATATCTTGTATGCCATAGTTCCACATTCTCCTTTACGCTTACGTTGTCACTTTCATTATTGATACCTGATCATTTGCAAATACAATTTGATACTTTGTGAATATTATATATAGCAAATCAATGAGACAGAAGCCTTGATCAATGGTTCATCAAACAGTTTCTAGTGAAGAATGGATGAAAAGACCAGCCACTGGATGGCGGCTGGTCACAAGATCATTCTGGGAGAGTTATCTCATAAGAGAGGAAATAATAGCACAGTATCCCTTTGATGCCTGGATTAGTTGAGTGATCTCAATATACTCATCACATACATGTACCTGGCTCTCAACAGAGGGGCCGAACCCAAGAGTAGGAATACCTCTAAGTCCTGCACTTGCAGATCCGTTCGTACAAAATGAATAGGTCTGAAGTTGTGCAGGTATACCGGATTCCTGAAGTCCTTCATGAACCTTTTTCACAAAGTCCGAATCATCAGGATAGTACCAGGCAGGGAAGAATCGGTTCGCTGTAATCGCCTGACCAGTATAACAGTCTGCTTTACCTACCGATATATAGACTTCGAATTCATCTTCTGCCAATGAGGTGATCGCACCACTCACTTCTGCTATTACCTGTTCGGCAGTCTCTCCTTCAATGAGTCTCCGATCGAACGTGACGGTACACTCATAAGGGACTACTGATGCACCTGGATAGGGTTTAGAGATGATATCAGTAAGTTCCATGATGCCTGAACCCAGATGATTATCTGAGGGCAGCACTAGGGTTGATAGATCTGAAAGAGCTTTCTGCATCAGATATACAGCATTCTTCCCGAACTGAGGATTAGAGGAGTGGCAACTCTTGCCATGTGTTTTTACACATATCTCAGCTCTCCCTCTCTGACCAATCTTCAAATTTAGTGAGGACGCTTCACCAATAATCACATAATCAGCCGGGATACTATCCAGGATATGATTAAGTGAAACACCTTCGAACATCTCCTCATGGACTGTCCCAGTCACATAGAGATCTCCAGGAAGTCTGTCTTCCGTGAACCGGGAAGCGGCATAGATCATTGCGGCCAATGCGCCTTTCATATCAGAGGTGCCTCTACCGTATATCTTATCATCCACAATCTCCGCACCGAACGGATCGTGTGTCCAGAGGGAAGCATTTCCGATATCCACTGTATCGACATGACCGTCAAGTATCACCACCGGACCATTTCCAGTACCTTGTATCTTACCGATGATACTTCCAAATTTATCAATGTTCACTTCATCAAACCCAAGCCTCTTCATCCATCTCTCTACCACTGCGACCACTTGCTTCTCTGTGCCGGAAATGCTCGATTCTTTGACCATATCTCTGCATAATGCTATCAGTTCAGTATCAGTAATTTGTTTTATTCTATTTTTCATTACTTCATTTCTCACCTTTTGAAAAAAATTTGCGTTTTTTATCGAGACCCTCTTTCTTGATGAAATCACGATAAAGCTCCATGAAGACTTTGCTTAATAGAAGAAGTCCGATAAGGTTCGGGATTCCCATGATTCCGCATGCAAGATCTCCAAACAGCCATACCGCATTAGCACCCTGACCAGCAAAGATGATACCAGGAAGAAGATAGACCCATTTTAGGTATTTGACACCCTTTTCGCCAAACAGATAGTATGCTGCTGTCTGGTAATTCACAAACCATCCGACTTGTGTAGAGAATGCAAAGAGGACGATTCCGGACATGACTAGAAACGATGCTACACTTCCAGGAAGACCTACTTCAAAAGCTTGGATAGTAAGATTTATCCCAGTGAGTCCTGAATCCCACACACCGGTTATAAGGATAGCAAGCCCTGTCAGTGAGCAGAGGATAATCGTATCAACAAATACTTCAAATGATCCCCACAGTCCCTGTCGGATCGGATGATCAGTTTTTGCTGTTGCATGAACCATAGGAGCAGATCCCATACCTGCTTCATTGGAGAACATCCCTCTTGCCATACCTTTCTGTACGACCATGATAATTGATGCCCCCGCAAATCCACCAATAGCAGGTACTGGGGCAAATGCATATTTAAAAATAAGATAGAAGGCATGAGGAATACCTGCGAAGTTTATGACTATGATGATTATAGCTCCGAGAGCATAAAATACAGCCATGAAGGGGACGAGCTTTTCACAGAATTTCCCGATCGACCTGAAGCCACCAATGATCACCAGACCGGTCAAGATTGCTAACACCACAGTCGTGATGTACGGGTTGATTCCCAGACTTCCTTCAAGGGCAGCTCCAGCCGTATGAGGCTGTAACAGTGCGGCTGTTACCAAGCCTCCGATAAGAACTGCCACTGCATGGATGATTGCTAGAGGTTTCCCGATTTTCCCAAGTCCTTTGCTCAAGTAAAACATAGGTCCACCGTATACAGATCCATCTTTGCGAACTTCTCTGAAATGTACTGCAAGTGAGATTTCAACCATCTTGGTCATCATTCCAACCAGAGCGACAACCCACATCCAGAACAAAGCCCCCGGACCTCCAATCGCAATAGCTGCTGCAACTCCTGCAATGTTTGCAGTACCTACAGTACCTGCAAGAGCAGTGCTGACGGCCTGAAAGGGAGTCATCATCCCTGCTAGACTCTTATTTTCTTTCTCAAAGATCTTTCCAAAAGTATTTTTCAAAATATATCCGAGCTTTCTAAACTGAAAAAATCTTGTGATAATAGATAGATAGAGACCTGTACCGATAAGTAGGATCATCATCGGAAGTCCCCATAACTGACTAATCAACCAGTTCAACCCATTGAAAAATGCATCAAAAAATCCCATAAACTCTCCTTTTTGTTGTTTTTTTTCTAAAAATTGTTTCTTTTTAATCAACTCTGTTAATTCTAGAAACACCTATAGTATAAGTCAAGCAAAATAATAATTAATATATGTAATCTTCTTATAATGTATATATTTGCAACAGTTTGCAACATATTTATATATATCTATTTTATCAAAATAACATATATTTGAATCATAAATTCAATGATATTCAGCAAATTTTTGTTGATTTACATTCAATACGCACTATATATCTATGAATTTTTCTCCAGGTCGAGAGACAATCCGAATATGTGTCAGATCTCTACTGGGTCAAACCCAAGGTAACTTGTCTGCCTTAAATCCATATCTGCCTCATTTGATTCATTGTTTCCAGGCAAGAAAATACCATTTGGTCCGGGAGAAATTGATATGTCACCAGGTACTTTCCCTTATCGATCATAATTAATGTATGTAATCACTTCATATTCAGCTTCCGAACAGAAAAACGTTGCTTCATCCTTCCAGTCAATATAAATATGCATTTTAATCATTTTACATTCGGATTAGGAAACATTTCTTATTTTATGCGTTTAAAGTTTCCTACAAATCAATCCTAAACGAATATTATCTCTTTTCAGTACATTGTTTAAAATATATCACCTTACTAACACAGAAAGATGAATAGCCTCTTATGAAAACCACTACTCTTCAGTGTTTACATGATACAATGATACATCTAAATTCAGCAGCAAGCCTATTTTGCTGCTGCGCCTTTAAATAAAAGAGGATCGGGGGTTACTTCTTATAGTTGAACAGGATATCCTCAACAGTAAAACTAGAAATTCCCCTATCCTGCAGTTGTCCTTCTATGCGTTGTATGTACCCTTCCATCTTGAACTTCCTTTCCAGACCCTTGTCATTCATATACCTGACATTACCAAAGATGGCACGTTCTGCCCAAGGTCTGTCATGCTTGCCAAAGCACCAGGCAACACCTGCAAACCCATTGGGATCTCTTCCATCCATCTGATACTTGTTGTTGAGATACAGGGCTGTGGTGAAAGCTTCCTGAGGTGTCTTGCTCCATTCCAAAATTTTTTTCCCCCAGTACATGCGCATGTACCCATGGATAGTACCAAGATGGATGAGTTCCTTCTGGGCTGTGTTCCAATACCTATCATGCGTTTGAGCCCTCTCAAGCTGCTCTTTGGTGTAGATATAGACTCGTTCATCGCCCTGATGCTTTGCCATAGTCTTACGAGCCCACTGAGGCAATCCTTCGTAAGAATCATACTGTGGATTGAAATATACAAAGTTCATGGCCAGTTCCCTGCGGACTATGAGCTCCTCCAAGAAAGGTGCAACATCAACAAAATTGGTCTTTATTACTTCGTGGTATATGGTCACTGGACTTATCATGCCAAAGTGCAAGTAAGGGCTGAGTGATGATACATAAGGGTTTACAGGGTCATTACGTTTTGTATCATACCCATTCAGGTGTTCTGAAATAAAACCATGTAGTGTTTCTATAGCGCTGCCCTGTCCACCATGCATCCACTGGCACTCTCTTACACCATCAGGGATACCCAATTTTTCCATCAAGGCTGGTATGTCTGACAAGTCAGTAGTAGCATAGGGCATCTCAACACCAAGTGATGATATTGAGAGTTCTTCTAACGCTGTATTCTCTATAAACTCTTCGATCATAGGGGTAATCTTGCGACGTAAGGTTGCTGCCGAGTACTCTTCCTTGTTTGAGACACTTTCAACAGGGACCACTACATTGGTTTCTACCATCATCATGGCACAAGGGGCTTTCTGGGCTACCTGGGAACGCCAAGAGCGTTCATGGCGTGTGTATGCACGATCTGTAACCAGATATATCATGTGCTCATACAGAGGCTCCAACCCTTTTGCTATGCCATAGGGATGGACAAGCAAAGGAATGCCCATAGTCTGCAGTTCCCGTTCCAGTTCCTCTATCCCTTCCAACATAAAGCGGTAATGCCTTCTATTTGCCTCTGGAAAAGCACTCGTAATACCAAAGTAGACAAGCAGTGGCTTGTGCATTACATTTGCTGTCTGGATAGCGTAAGCCAAGGCATCATTCTGAAGAATACGTTGGGAGGCTTGCATCCAATACACAACATAAAGACCATTGGTATTGGGTTCTTTGTCATTAAGTGCTTTGAAACGATGAGTATTGATCATATCGATAGCTTAGCATGCAATTGAAGTGAGATGATTAAGAATTTGAAAAGAAAAACCAGATAAATCACTCTTGCTATGAATACAAATCAAAAAAGCAATGATGATATTCAAGCTTGAGAGAACGTATTACCACTTTCTGAAGAAATGTACCGTATGTATTATATTTCCTTCAGAATCTGTGAATCATCCAAAAAGAATTTTTGTATGGATGAACATTCTACATTCTCTCAAGGTGCTCCTACCAAAGTATCTTCCCAGGATTCATAATCATTGCAGGGTCAAGTGCTTTCTTGACAGCTTCAAAGAGCATGTATTCAGCGGGAGGGGTCAAGCTCTTGAGATAAGATCTCCTCTTCAGACCAATACCATGCTCTCCACTGATTTTTCCTCCCAGTTTACCAACTATAAAAGCATACAATTCTGAAAGAATCTTTGGTTCAAGCTCATGCCAAGATTCCATACTGCCTTGTGGGTTTTTCACTATTGTAGCATGGAGATTACCGTCCCCTGCATGCCCATAGCACGGGATGGTTACGTCATATTTCTCTGAAAGCCGCTTGAGTTCAGGCAATACACTGGGGATGGATCCAATGGGGACGACGACATCCTCCAGACTTTGGACAGGGCTGTATACCTTGATGGCTTCAGCAATGTTCCTTCTTACCGACCAAATACGTTCCCTGTTTGAGGCATCTTCTGCGATATATACCTCCATCGCCCCTTGCTTGCTGCACAGCTCCCCTACTGCTATCAGGTCACGTTCGACCTGCTCTTCATTGGAGCCGTCAATCTCAATGAGCAACATCGCCCCTACCCCTTCCAAGGGTAGGGTCTCATTCAAATACGAGCAGGACATCTCAATCGAACTGCAATCCATGAACTCAATGCTGGTGGGAACAATGCCACTTTTCATTATCAGGGGGACTACTGAGATTGCATCCTGTGCACTCTTGAAAGGAACCAAAAGGTCAGAAGCAACATTGGGCATACCTAACAACTTGATGGTCGCCTTGGTAATGATCCCCAAGGTACCCTCAGACCCAATATACAGTTGCTTGAGGTCATAACCGCTGACATCCTTTGTAACCTTTCCTCCAAGTTCGACTATCTCACCTTGGGGTGTTACCACCTCAATACCCAGAACATAGCGTCCTGTTACCCCATATTTGACCGCTTTCCCTCCACCTGCGTTCTCTGCTATGTTACCGCCCAAAAAACAGGTCTCAAGGCTCATGGGGTAACCTGCAAAGAACAAACCCTTCCCTTTCTGGTGCTCATTGAGCTCATTGGTCACAATGCCAGCTTCAGCGGTGACTGTCAGGTTGGCCTCATCGATTTCCAACACACTGTTCATCTTCTCTAAGGAAAGAACAATACCTCCAAATAGTGGGATAGCTCCTCCAGAAAGCCCTGAACCAGCCCCTCGCGGGGTTACTGGGATGATATATTTGGATGCAAGTTTCATGATGGCAGAGACCTGCCCAACATTGAGAGGAGTAAGCACAACCTCTGGCATATGGCCATATTCCTCGGCAGAGGTCTCATCATGGCTGTAGTGTTCCATCTTCTCTTTATCGGTAATCAGATTCCGAGAACCTACAATTTTCTCCAACTCTACGATAATCTCTGTTGTAAGACGGGTATATGCAGTGCTCATGACTTGCTCCTTTGCTCAAGACGTCGCTCTATCTCTGGAATAATCGCAAACAAGTCCCCGACAATGGCGAAATCAGCAATGTTGAGCAGGTTTGCATGTTCATCCGAATTGATAGCCACAATGCACCCTGCTGTCTTGATGCCAGCGAGGTGCTGAACAGCACCTGAGATGCCCAAGGCAAGATAGAGACGTGGGGATATTGTCTTGCCAGACAATCCAACCTGGTGGGGATAACTTGCCCAACCACGGTCAACGGCATCACGGCTGGCACCCACTTGGGCCCCAAGCTGTTTCGCCAGATGCTCGACAAGGGAAAAATTGTCCCTTTTTTTCAAGCCTCTTCCTCCTGAGACGACAATATCAGCTTCCTCAATGGAAAGCTGATCATCATCAGTCTTTCGGATACCGACAACCTCAACACGCTTGTCATCCCATTCAGCATCAAAGGCAATCTCTACTATAGTCCCCTTCCTATTTTGATCAGGCTCTAAGGGACGAGTTGATCGTGGACGAACCGTTGCCATCTGGGGACGATGATCAGGAGTCTTGATCGTCGCCATGATATTTCCCCCAATGGCCGGACGGGTCTGAAGGAGGTTACCTGTCTTATCTTCTATACTCAACTCTGTACAATCTGCAGTAAGGCCTGCATGGGTTTTTACAGCGACATACGGCATGAGCGTCCGTCCCATGGTCGTAGCCCCTGCAATGACTATCTGAGGAGCATGGGCAGTTATCAGATGCCCTAGTACCTTTGCATACCGCTCACATCCAAAAAATGCCAACCGAGCATCATCTACAAAGTAGATTACATCTGAGCCATAGTTGATCAATTTCTGCAATTCATTCGTTCCTACCTGATGACCCAGGACCACAGAACCCAATTGAACATGCAAGGTATCAGCAAGAGACCTGCCCCTACTCAGCAGTTCAAAGGAGACATCCTTTAATTTTCCTTCATGTACCTCAGCAATAATCCAGACTTCATGCATGGGAAGCTCCTTTTTTTGGTAACAGATTCCTTGTATCGAGGAACGTGAAAAGATCGTCTACCGCCTCAGAGATTAAGGCATCATCGGTGGCATGGATAACAGTACAATGCCTTGTTACACTCGGGGTATCTATTTTCACTACCCTGGTAGGAGAGCCTTTCAACCCAATGAATGAAGCATCACAACCAATGTCCTGGGCTCCCCAGACTGGGATGGTGGATGCGATAGCACGTTTCTTGCCAGAAAGCGTCGGAAGCCGTGGGGAGGCAATCTCCTTTACCACTGTAATGAGGGCAGGCAGGGAGGATCGTACCTGTTGGTAGCCCTCCTCTATCAGGCGCTCTGCAATCAGGTAATTTCCTTCAGTAATCTCAACTGAAGAGACGTACGTTATCAGGGCCATATCAAGCCACGAGGCTATGGCAGGCCCCACTTGGCCGGTATCACCATCGGTTGCCCGTTCGCCGGTAATGACCAGATCAGGGATTCCCAACTTTTCGATTGCCTTGGCAAGGGCATAGGAGGTTGCCCATGTATCAGAACCTCCAAAGGCTCGGTCAGAAAGATGGACTGCGTTGTCACATCCCATGGCGATCGCTTCCTTTAGGACCTTTACAGCACTTGCCGGTCCCATAGTAAGCACTGTTACTGTACCACCATGGAGAGATTTGAGTTTGAGACCCGTCTCTAGGGCGTACAAGTCCAAAGGATTTACTATCGACTTAGATCCACTGCGAATCATGGTACCTGTTTCCTTATCCATCTGGACATCACTGGTCTCCGGCACTTGCTTGATTGGAATTATGATATTCATAAAAGCTCCTATATATTCCTACTGAGGCATTCCTTCCTCAATGTTTTTCCATCAGCCATTATTTCGCAAAGGACGACGTACGTGGTACAATATGTTTTGTCGATTCAGTTCTACCCTGAAACATGGGCAACAGCCTCCCATGATCGCTTCAGCAACTCCTCGACCTTGCTGTGGGAGCGGACAAGGATTAAAGTATAGATGAGATCTACCACCAATAATTGTCCGAAACGAGAGAGGGTAGCACCTTCTCTAAATAAAGATTCACTATTTACAACATGGAGTGTCGAATCAGCAATACGGGAGAGTGAATTGCCTCCAATTCTGGTAATTGCCACTACCATCGCCCCACTTTTCTTTGCCTCCCTTGCCACTTTCAACATACTACTGGTCTCCCCGGAATAAGAGAAAACCACCAGAACATCCTGATTGGATAGTGCACATGCCTCTACAATTTGCATGTCACTATCCGGTGTATAGACTGCGTGCAAGCCAAGGCGAAAAAGCTTCTGCTGGAAGTCAGAGGCAACAATCCCTGATGCCCCTACTCCGGAAACCACCAAATGATTAGCATGGATAATTGCATCCACTACGGAATCCAATGTCTTGATATCAACTCTGAATTCATTTTCCTTGATGCTTTCACTGGTACTGGTTACAACCAGATGTACTATCTCACTTGTGGAAGTCTGTTCTGTAATCTGAGAGATAGGCACTTCAAGATGCTCCTTCTCAGAGGAGAACACTTCCTTTGCCAATGCCATCCTCAGTGCTGAATATCCTGAATAGCCTAGATGATTGGCAAGTCTGATACATGCTGATGAACTCGAACCTGCTGAGCTTGCAACTTCTTGTACACCTAAGGATACGGCTTGCATCGGATTTGCCAGCAGATACTCTGCAATCTTATGCTCACTTGATGCCAGACTAGGAAGAAATTGCTTAAGCACATACAAACATCCACTCATATGACTAGCATAACATGGTTATAGTATTTCTGAAATTTATTTTTACTTATTAAAATATTTATATAAAACTATTTTTTGTTTTCCTTGACAATGGACTGTTGCTAGCGCAGAATTTATATGGAAGCAAGTACTTTGCTTACAAAACAAAAGGAGACTCGCAATGAAAAAAAACACTCTCTTGATCTTGTTCGTTGCTCTCTGTGCAGCAAGCATGCTCTTTGCAGCAGGGACAACAGAACAACAGACCAACCAGGGAAAGGATAAAACCACCCTTGAGTTCTGGACATGGAGACCTGAAGACGTAGACTTCTACGAAGGGCAGATTGCTCTGTTTGAATCAGCCAATCCAGACATCAAAGTTATTCAGACTGCCCACAAGAATACTGAGTACAACACTATCCTAGCAGCATCCTTGTCTGGAGGAGCGGGACCTGATGTCTTCCAAGGTCGTGCCTATGGAGGCCTTGCTACCTTTGCAGATTCAGGTTTTCTCGAACCTTTGGAAGCCTGGATGCCAGAACTAAAGAACTACTCTGAAAATGCTCTGCTTGGTGCAACCAGTCCTACAGACGGTAAGATCTACGGTAGCCCTGCAGTAAGCCAAACTGTCTTCATGTATTACAACATTGACATCTACAAGGAACTTGGACTTTCGATTCCCAAGACTTGGGATGAACTGATCAAAAATTTCGAAGCTGCAAAAAAAGCTGGGTATATTCCCTTAGGAAACGGAGCTAAGGATGGATGGTGTCTTGAAACCTTGTTTGGAGGAATGGGTGCGGCCTTCTACGGCGGTACAGATTTCTACAATGCTGTAATTGCCGGTAAGAAAAACTTTGAAGATCCTGCCTTCATAAAGATGATTGAGAAGATGAAGTCCCTAACTGAATATATGCCAAATATGTATATGGGCATTAGCTACGAGGACATGCGCTCAAATTTCTTCAACGAGATGTCACCTCATTTGATTGCAGGCTCTTATGAGGCTGCGTACTTCAGAGCACAGAACCCTGAACTGAACTTCGGCATATTCGCGGTTCCCAGTGAAAAGGCAACTGATCCTGCTTATGTATCCGTCTATGCAGACATGAACTTTGCCATGAACGCCAACTCTTCCAAGAAGGAAGCGGCTGTCAAGTTCCTTAAGTTCCTATCAACGAAGGAGTTTGGTAAGTCAATGGTCACCGAGATGCAAATGGTATCATCGGTTCCTGGTGTCGATGCATCAGCAGATCCCTTCATTTCCCGGGTTCTTGAACTGCAGAAGAATGCTACACCATATTTATTTCTTGTTGGTTTCCGCTACCAGCAGCCTACAGGATCATCCCTCTGGCAGGCATCGGCACAGGGAGTCATGGCAGGTACCTTGACTCCTCAGCAGTCAGCGAAGCAAATCCAAGACGGAATTGCCTCCTACTATAAGCCCTTCCAGAAATAAGGAAGATTAGTCGTTCCTACAGGGGTCTTGCCCCTGTAGGATTTCTCTCTCCATTACCCTACTCTTACCTAAGGAACTGCCATGCATCAAATCCAGCGCAGCAAAGTAAAATGGATAGTTTTCTTCATAACACCAGGCCTACTGGTCGTAGGGCTCTTCATTCTCTTGCCACTATTCATGTCACTGTACAATAGTCTTTTCTCTTGGAAACAGCTTATACGACTAGAATTCGTAGGATTAGATAACTTCAAAAGACTGCTTTTTGCCTTTCCCTATCAAGAGAGGTTCTTCAATGCAATGAAGAACAACCTATATTGGTTTCTCTCTACCACTTTGATACAGAACACTTTTGGACTGCTCTTCGGATATCTGCTGAGTCGGAATCTTCCTGGAGCCCAGTTCTTCAAACGCATATTCTTCATACCAGTGTTATTTTCTATTGTTGCTGTAGGGTTTTTATGGGGCATGTATCTCAAGCCGTCAGGTTTGGTCAATAACTTTCTTGAGCTTGTAGGTCTTGTCTCGCTCCAACGTGCTTGGCTAGGCCTAGAGCATCTGGCAACTCCCACAATAATCTTGGTCAATATCTGGCGTTGGGTAGGGTTTCCCTCCCTTGTATTTCTTGCTGCTATCGACAGCGTACCGCAAGAATGCATGGAGGCAGCATATCTGGAAGGAGTCAACGAATGGAAACTATTTTGGAAGATAATCTTTCCTCTGATAATCCCAGCCATTACGATAATCATGGTCCTCACAATCATAGGAAGCCTCAATGTCTTTGAGCAAATCTATACTATGACAGGCTTGGATGGAGCCCCAAATTACTCCACCGATACGATTGGCACCCTCTTCTACAGAACTGCATTCGGTTCTATTGATGCCGGCAGCCCAGAGATTGGGATCGGGTCGGCAATAGGGCTAGTCATCTATATGCTGACCTTTGCAACCTCACTATTGTCTGTATTTGTGACAAAACGCAAGGAGGTACAGCTATGATAACCGACCTGCGTTACCGAGGATCATCAAAGGGAAGAAAGGTCTTCATTACCCTAGCAATTGCTATCATGAGCGGGTATGTTCTCTTGATTCTCTACCCCCTAATGAATATGATTCTCAGTTCCTTTAAATCTAATCGTGCGATCCTAACCACTCCGTTTGCATTACCTCAGGCTTTATCCTTTACTACCTATAAAACGGTCTGGATTGACAAGGGTTTTTCCGGCTATTTTACAAACAGTCTTTTAGTTACCAGTGTTGCCATGGGTTTTGTGCTTCTATTTGGCTCAATGGCCTCGTATGGAATCTCACGATATACCTATCGTGGAAATACCTTTGTATATATGCTTTTCCTTAGCGGTATCATGTTACCTTTGAAGGCAGCTATCATCCCACTGTTCCTACTAATTAAGACCTTAGGCCTGATTAACTCCCGTTGGTCAGTCATCCTCATTTTCATGGCAATGGGGCTCCCTTCTACAGTATTCATTCTAGCAGGCTTTATGAAAGCCATCCCTATAGAGCTTGAGTATGCAGCCAAGATAGATGGTTGCAATGACTTTACTATCTATCGCTTGATAGTCATGCCCATGGTGGCACCCGCCGTCGCTCTTGTCACTATCTACAATTCAGTGCCAATCTGGAATGATTTCTTCTTCCCTTTGGTCTTTCTTCAATCAAACGCTGTGAAGACGTTGCCAGTAGGCCTAAGCACCTTCTTCGGACAACACAGTACTAACTGGAGTCTGCTCTTTACAGGCCTAACTATTGCAATTCTGCCAATGCTCATCCTCTATCTGTTTATGTCCAAGTACTTCATCAAGGGGATGACCGCGGGTGCAGTAAAATAGAAGCATAAAACATCATTGATTTACCTGAAAAACATTCAAAGCAAACCAATAGAACAAAGAAGGAAGTGGAAATAGTGCTAATCCCCCTACCCTCATTTCATTCCTTATTTGGCTTTCAAATTGAAAAGAAATCAGTCAACTTCTAAGATATTCCATTATTGAATCATTTTTTTTCGGCAGCCCATCACTGATTTGGCCTATATTCTAAAACCACTCATCACTTCAGGCCTTGCAGCAGATAATCATAAGATAAACCAATGTTATGAGAAAACCCTTCTAAGCTGCCTATACGGCAGGTAACTACGTCTAATCATAGGAAACCCGACCTCATCATTTCTAAGCTGCCTATACGGCAGGTAACGTCTCGTCCCCGTAGTTGGTGACAGACTGCAATTTCTAAGCTGCCTATACGGCAGGTAACCTGGGAGATGTTCGCCTTCTGATCCTTGGTGATTTCTAAGCTGCCTATACGGCAGGTAACTGCAAACATTGGGAAGATGGGGCACTTTCTAAGCTGCCTATACGGCAGGTAACTACGCACTATAACCATTAGGCTTCTTTGCGTATTTCTAAGCTGCCTATACGGCAGGTAACCTTCCTTTTCTTTTTCTTCTGTACTTCACTTTTTTCTAAGCTGCCTATACGGCAGGTAACTTGATTTCGATGAAACAGGAAAACAAATCGGTTTTCTAAGCTGCCTATACGGCAGGTAACATTTTCATATTGCATGGGCTAACTCATCTGACTTTCTAAGCTGCCTATACGGCAGGTAACAACGAAAACTCATAAACATTACCTCCATGACCTTTCTAAGCTGCCTATACGGCAGGTAACTCTTTGAACGCAACTAGCATACTGGTCATGTTTTTCTAAGCTGCCTATACGGCAGGTAACACCACATCGCTTATGCAGACAACTCCTCAGGATTTCTAAGCTGCCTATACGGCAGGTAACATCTGCAAGGCGATGTCCTCGGCCAGCATGTCTTTCTAAGCTGCCTATACGGCAGGTAACAGAATATAAGGCCGGCCTTGCATACCATGAATTTTCTAAGCTGCCTATACGGCAGGTAACTTAATGCCTTGTCGACAGTATTCTCACTTCCTTTTCTAAGCTGCCTATACGGCAGGTAACTTCCTATGATTAGACGCACTAATCGCCATAGTTTTCTAAGCTGCCTATACGGCAGGTAACGCATAGACGTTCGATGGTATTCGACTGTTGCCTTTCTAAGCTGCCTATACGGCAGGTAACCAATAGGTATTTACCTAACATTGCATATATAATTTCTAAGCTGCCTATACGGCAGGTAACTAAAAGGGGCTGACGGTTCTCAAGGAATACAATTTCTAAGCTGCCTATACGGCAGGTAACATAAATCGGAGAATATATTTCTTGCATTTTGATTTCTAAGCTGCCTATACGGCAGGTAACGTAGCAAAGATGTCCGACCATTCTGAGTTGCTTTTCTAAGCTGCCTATACGGCAGGTAACTCGGTATTCGCCTTGATAAAGATCAAGGTTGATTTCTAAGCTGCCTATACGGCAGGTAACGGTATCTGAAGCTGAACCGAATTCCTTGTCAATTTCTAAGCTGCCTATACGGCAGGTAACATCTTAAGATAATCCCACTTGTCGTACTCCCTTTTCTAAGCTGCCTATACGGCAGGTAACGATATACCTCCAATAAAAGATAAAAATGGATATTTCTAAGCTGCCTATACGGCAGGTAACGTGTAGCGTAACGATCCGGCAGGGAATCATAGTTTCTAAGCTGCCTATACGGCAGGTAACTGTGGTCTACCAGCCCGGGTTCGGACGTGATATTTCTAAGCTGCCTATACGGCAGGTAACACTTAAGATTGTGGGTAATGAGTTTTTTGATAATTTCTAAGCTGCCTATACGGCAGGTAACGTAGGGTTTCTTATACCATTCTGATCCTGGAATTTCTAAGCTGCCTATACGGCAGGTAACAAAAAATCCTCCAAGATTTTTATTTTCTAGGATTTCTAAGCTGCCTATACGGCAGGTAACATCTTAAGATAATCCCACTTGTCGTACTCCCTTTTCTAAGCTGCCTATACGGCAGGTAACATCCAAGGAATTATAAAAGTATTGGGACTCGAGTTTCTAAGCTGCCTATACGGCAGGTAACACATTCGGCACATAAACCTTTCTAGGTTCATATTTCTAAGCTGCCTATACGGCAGGTAACAAGCCCATGCTCTAGACATGATAAATGATATGTTTCTAAGCTGCCTATACGGCAGGTAACTAGCACCTTCTGTAAACATTTTTATTCCTGCTTTTCTAAGCTGCCTATACGGCAGGTAACGAATAGCCGTCCTGGCTGGGCTATATCAGCCATTTCTAAGCTGCCTATACGGCAGGTAACAAGACCTCGAAGTCCCAGGACGATCGCATAAATTTCTAAGCTGCCTATACGGCAGGTAACGAATAGCCGTCCTGGCTGGGCTATATCAGCCATTTCTAAGCTGCCTATACGGCAGGTAACTGCCGATCGACAGTAAGGGCAATCTATCAGGATTTCTAAGCTGCCTATACGGCAGGTAACGCCATATTTTCCTTTTCCTTTCATGCTATTGTTTTCTAAGCTGCCTATACGGCAGGTAACGATTGCAAGCTATATTGTGGGGGTCTTCATGATTTCTAAGCTGCCTATACGGCAGGTAACGTGACTGCTGTCAAGGATACTGGCTCTGCTGTTTTCTAAGCTGCCTATACGGCAGGTAACGGAAACAACGGTCAAGGCTGTGACTGCTGTCAATTTCTAAGCTGCCTATACGGCAGGTAACTATGCGCGCAGGTATGAATTTGCGTAATGCAATTTCTAAGCTGCCTATACGGCAGGTAACGAGCACCTTCTGTAAACATTTTTACCCCTGCCTTTCTAAGCTGCCTATACGGCAGGTAACTTTATTATACACATTAACACTTAGGTGTCAATTTTCTAAGCTGCCTATACGGCAGGTAACTTTCTCCCAGGCACGCTTCAAAACATTCTCCTTTTCTAAGCTGCCTATACGGCAGGTAACACACCTAAGTGTTAATGTGTATAATAAATTAATTTCTAAGCTGCCTATACGGCAGGTAACGTGACGAAAGATTGCAGAGACCAGAGTATATTTTTCTAAGCTGCCTATACGGCAGGTAACCGGTGGCTCTGCAAATGTTGGTGCTCCTATAATTTCTAAGCTGCCTATACGGCAGGTAACTGTCGAAAAAGCGAATTATTTGCCAGCGGAAATTTCTAAGCTGCCTATACGGCAGGTAACAGTTACAAATATGAAATAAATATTAGAATCATAATAAGTTATAAGATTTCCTATAAAAATACCTATGTTTAAAACTCTGGCAATGCACCTCCTTTAGATAAACCATATGTATTAAATATAAATGGTTCCATTGTATGAGACTGTTCAATTTTTATATACATAGAGAATCCTTTGTTAGTACTCTTACTTTTTATCAGAATATAAGGAAGGGTAATTTGTTCGGGATTGTATTTTGAGATCATTTCTATAGCCTCTTTATACCTAATATTCATACGTTTAGCCTTTCTTCTTGCAAGACGCTCTGGAGTTGATCGAGGTTGTATCCTTGTAAACTGAACAAATGAAAGTGTCTTTTCTGGAACTTCACGAATACCAGTAAAATGAGCATACTCTGTATAGATTCTCAGAGTTTTTTTTACATCAAACCCCTCAAGAATTTCTCTTTTCTGAGCAAATATTCGTAGCTTATTTCCAAGGGTCCTATCTGTAGTTGAATATTCAGGAAATGAAATTCCAATGGGAACAGTATCATTATCTTCCTTCAACTCAACCAATCGATCATGTATCGTGGAAAAGAGCTTACTCAATAGAAAAGCTTGTGATATCTCTAGCGCAGGCAAGAGTGTTATTTCACTATAGTACATATTTACTCCTTACTGCTTTCTCCGAAGACTCCACCACGCACCAGAACAGCCATCACAAAATGTTCATCTTCTACAGCAGCAAGCTTTTCACCTAAAGCATAGGTATCAAATAAAGAGTAAAAATCAGATTTTGCTCGAAAAGCACGTCCTAGGGTGGTGACTGCACCATAAGGTTCTATTGCAATAGGACCAACTTGAGACTCCTCATACTCAGGATACCAAGTATCAATCGAACGGAGAGCATTGCCAATTTTCTGGGAGTGCATCCCTGCCTGGTCATTGATCTGATAGAGGATTTTACTTTTCTCGCTCTGTGTCTTTTGTTTCCCCAGAACCAGCTCCTCGCTTGGATACACTTCCTGAGCTTTCCCGATTCTTGCAAATGCTTCAATTTCTAATAACAGCAATGAACTTTGACCTGCTAATACGTTGGCAATTTTGTCACCTAGTTCATTGACTTGCTTGTCATCAACAGTAAAATCCCTGATAGGAATGCTCAATGCATCAAAGGTCCAACTTTCTTCAAGTGCTGGAGCTTTTACAACAATTTCAATTTGCTCAGAGCCAACTCGATTCCTCCATAAAAATCTGCCATTTGCAATGTTAATCGCATACCGTTTCCCAAGTTCTCTGAACCCTTCACGTTCAGTATAATCCTGGACAACTTCAGAAAGGCTAGCACCAAATTTCTCATTATTACATGCTGAGGGGATACCAACACCTCCCAATACTTTCAAGGTGAAATGTACTTTCAGGGTATTCTCATCAAGATTTAAGGCACAACTATCTACAATTTGAAGATTTGGATTTTCAATTTTTGCATCGAGCTTTGCTGGATCATCCTTGAGTTGCTTGTTCAATCTATTTGAGATAGTACCCCGCACTGACTTTGGCGTTATCTGCAGAGGTCTCGCTTTCTCATTTCTTGTTTCCCATGAAGTACCATACATAAATCCATCAGAGGGAACCAGTTTCTTTTCAAACGCCAATACCGATGCAATTAAATCTTTCTTAGCCATGTTATTTCTCCTTGTTTATATTTTCGTTGATACACATATATAGATCATTATCAGCATCAAAGTTATATGACCAAAGCATTTCTTTTATACTCTTGATACGATAAGGCATCACAAACTCTCCTAATGTCACTATGCTTTCAGCAAACCGATGTTTAGTTGTCCTGTCTCGTTGGAAAGAGGATACAATCTCATCAGAAATACCTTGATAGCCAGTAGCAATAGGTACTATCCATCCAACAGTTTTCCTATTCGATTCCCAAACAAATGGTTCTGATTCAGAACAACGGTAATTCACTTTTAGAAATTCCAACAAAGCATCAATACCATCAAGACCTTCGGACATTGCTTCAGCCATAAGGGACCTTCGCTCCAATAATACAAATCCAGGCATAAGACGTTTCTTGAATTTGATAAAGCTAGACTCATCATTCAAAGCAATGAGCATTGGCTTTTCCAGGTGAAGTACATCTCCTCCTGCAACTTTCATCCCTCCCAGTAATAGCTCATACAACCTGTTTCCGAGTTCTTCTTTTTGGAGTAGATCAACATCGTTAACTTCAATGATGAGTGATGCTTCCAAGTCACAACGAGCTTCTTCAATAAATGCTGATCGTCCTCCTTTCTTGTTTAGAGGAATTCCCATCCCTACCAATGAATTCAAATACATTCCAGCATCCTTATAAGATTTCATTGTAAACGAATGGCTTACTACACCTACTCCTGAAAAGTTGATCTTGTTAAATTCTGGGATTCCAACAAGTTTTCTTTGTAATGCATGTACACAACCTAGCCAAGCAGTCATTGCTGGAAAACCGACAGTGATAGGACTGGATAGGGCGTTGGCATTCAACACATTGATATGCGGAATAATAATCATATGTTTCATAGGAATGCCTCCTTTACCTCTTCTATCAGCGATCGAACATACAAGAATTCCTCATCTCCTAAGGAATTTGAATTCTTATCTCTAGATGATGGGACATAATTACAAATCCAGCGTGTCATCTCATCGATCACTCTAGGGACCCATATATCCCTATCTTCTCTTGCCTCACTATACATTGCATCAAGCCATATTTTTTGGTGCTTCGGCAGTTGCACATAATGGCTTCGGTCTGACCATCCTCCAGATGTTTTCTGAATCTCCCATGCTTTTTGGATGATTCTATCAATGACAGCTTTGAATAATCTTTCTCTAGCATCTCGGATTGCAATATTGGTATAATCAGTAGAAAAAATACGGTATAAAGATGTGTACAACTCTTCAAATTCAGACCTCCAAAGACAATCTTTAAAGAAATCCCTATGAGGAAGTTTCACCGTTCTTTTTTCCAAAACAGGGGGAAAACTCGGCAATAGATATGTAATGCCTCCATTTTTATTGTTCAACACACCTATGTTTTGAGCTTTAGTTCCTCCAAAAGCAATTTCAGTGAGACCAAAGAATTCTGCATATCCAGTGTGATAAGCATTTTTCCTTCGAGCTTCTCTTCCTTCTTTGTTGTATGTTGAATACCTCCAATTCGTATCAATTCGAACTTTCATCTCTGTGACTAAACAGGACGGGGTTAAAATTGAAAGAAGGTGGTAGCCATCATCAACCGGGAAATAGACCTGCTTGATAAGGTCGCTCGTTCTCATTCCTTCGTCGTTTGTCTTGATCAATAGAAAACCTGAACAAATTTTCTTGAATATACTGTCTTCTAGGCCCAGTTCGCTTCGTAGGTATTCTGAATATTTCTCAACATGAGCCAATACTGACTGTCCATCATTTAGCTCCAGTGAAAGAAATGCATAAACATCCAACGAAGCAGCATTGCCTAAGCAATCAAGATTTCCTAACGAACCGATACTTTTTAGCAGACAGTTCCCAGATCGGAAAAATCCATCATTTGTAGCTTCTTTCTCTTTAGCAATACAACTCACCTCTTTCTTAGCACCAGAATGGGTATATTTCCCATTATGGGTTGCAAGTGAGAGTTGATTTGCCCTGTACGAAGCGTTGATGATCCATTCTTCTATTGATTTCCCGTCTTCAGAGCCAACATTCTTCTTTTCGAAGAAATCATGTAGTGCACTATCCAATGAACACCCCCTTACCTAATGTGATATGTTTTTCATTCCGTATTGATCAGAATAGAAAAAACCAGACGTATTGAGAGGAATCTGAATCTCCCCATATTTTAAGGAAGCAGACAGAAACGATTCTCCAGTCCTTTCCTTTTGTTCCAACAAAAGTCTTGAATAGTCTCTTTTCACCCATAGCCTTTTTTGCAATTCATCTGGAATCACTTCAGTGCGTATGTTAAGCATATGCATCTTAGAGATGAAATTTTTATCAAATATTCCGAAAACGGGGTCGTTGTCTCCATCGAAATAGAGAAATATCTGTTGCATAGCCATATCGGAATGTCTGAAAGGAGATAATATTTGTGGGAGTGCGCTTAAACCCCATAAAGAAGAGCCAAGCCAACCTTCTAGTGATTCAGGCCCTTGTTGAGAGTATGCAGTTAGTAGACGTTCCATGGTCGAGTGTTCTAAGTCAACAAGGCTATTATGGGGAAACAATGGAGACTTTTTACATATTCGGGGATAGGCATTTATAGACTTTTCAAGCATTTTCACATCTACCAAATTTGCAATATTATGAGTATGTAAAACAGTTTCTTTTGTCTCAAATCCTGGACAAAGGAATACAGGCTTATCCGTATCTTCTAAACCTTTCAGATTAAACTGCATAATACTGATATTTGCATGATCTATTGGCCCCAAGCGATGCCTTCTCACTCTACCTGCAAGCTGAATGATCGACCGATATGAGGACGGCTCAATTATCGACCAATCAAAATCATGGTCACGGCCCACTTCTTCAACTGGCGTACAAACTAGGATAAATACCAGATGTTTTGTGGCTGTTTGATGAAGATGCTCTTTGATGACAGGGTTTGAAAATGCATCAGAACGATTCTGGCTTTTGCACTTGAGTACCATATCAAGATGTTTTTCTTGTGCACTGCGTAGAAGGAGTACTTGCCTGCTATGGTAAGGCATTATGCGAACTTCAACATCGTCAGGATAGGACGCAGAAAGCAGATATTCAAAGAGATTTATGCAGGGTTGGATATTTGCAACTCGAATACATCCAAATGATACGTTGATACCTGTTTCAGGGTCTGGATAAGAGTGAGTGGTATGGAGAGATATGGCTTCATTCTTAATAATCTCAAAATATGCTTGTTCCTTGGGTAAACCGGGATCTGATTTTATCAGGTGTTCACAAAGAACTATTCGTCCTTTTCTCCTTATGCCATTTTTTGTTTCAAACTTTTCAATTTTTTGGCTTCTCTTTGCAACAAACTCAGCATGCTTGTTTCGATATGCAATACATGCCTTCTCTTTCAGGGGTTCTGTATCTGATATCACTAATGAAGTAAATTCATCAATCCATGCACAACCAAGTTGCAACGGAAGGTTTCGTAAACGTGCGTACATGCTCCAGCCATCTTTGTAAGCCCTGAAATATCCTTCTGCCAAGTCAGGAGGAATTGTAGCTGAAGATATCATGACTTTTCTTCCTAGCATGCCTGCCAAGTGTATCAGCCTTCCTATTGCTACCAGATCAGATCCTGTGAAATCATCAATTTCATCAATGACAAGATCAGAAGACATCAGACGTAAAAAAGGTAGCATCCAGCGCCCACCACGAACAGTCTCAGTTGCTTTCATCATGTAATCAATGGTACAGGAGAGCACCGGTGAATAGAGTAACTTACGTGATTTGTCGTCATGTATGATAGCAGATAGTTGTGATTCTGGTATGGCAGATTCATATTCTACATCTCCCTGAAAAAGAGATCCTATTGATTCTGAACCAGTTTCTGACTGGTCCTCTTGCTGATTATGTAGGGTTTCTACAGCTCGTGAACCTATGAGTACTGCGAGCTCTGTCTCATCAAGCCCAATTCTGTCTCGATATTCATTACCAGTTTGTAGGGTTAAGGTTCTTAATCCTAGTGCCAAAACAAATCTAAGACTTAGGCCATCTTTCGATAGTGTTTGCATGATTTTTGCATTTGCAAATGTTTTTCCACACCCGGTACTTGCCATATTTACAGCAAAAAAACCATATTGAGGATTGGAATTACCAGCAAAGGTATTACGTTTCCATGATTGAATTGCATTGGCAGCTTTATCTTGCCAAAAGAAGGGAGAGCCAGGCAATGATTTCTTCTTCAGAGAACGAACATCTTCCGCATAATCAAGATCCTTCTCAAACCGGGGTAAAAGGTGAGCCATTGACAAGGCCTCCTTCTGTACACCAAGAATATGTTCATCCAGATGTTGTTTGAGCTTCTTGTCTGCATCAGTATTGGCATATAAGCCTAGTGGATCTTTCCAATTAGCATCAGCTCTAGTTGAAGAGAATAAGTAATCACCAAACATGAGGCATAAGCGTGCATAGAGTAGTATTGGGCGGATTGTTTGGGCCTTTATAGCATCAGTGAATAAAGGGAGGGAAGCAATGGCTCTTTTCGCCCATTTTGAGGTTTGCATGGCCCAAGCTTTTGACTGCATCACAATCCCTTTTGGAAAAAGAAGGCTTTGAGTTGGCGGTTCTTCACTGCAATACCCCCAATTTCTCCTTAGCATCTTCTTGAAAGAGTTCAGATCGGAAAGGCAGTAAGCCTTCCATTCAGGGGCATCCTCCCCTTTTGCCAGTTTATGGTGTCCAAGGATAAGCCAGATAACATAAAAGCAAAAATCAGGGAGATCTTGGAAGGGACATGCTTCATTGCCGATTCCTTCGATTGATGTCATGAGGGAAGGTATGGAATAGGAATTGTTTTCAAGTAGTTCCAAAAATCCGATATCACTATTTCCGCCTTGACGAGCTAATGCTACAACAAATAGACAGGATACCCATTCATGTCTAAGAGGATCTTGTACTGGTTTTGAACAAGAGATGAGTTTTTTTTGGAATGCCTTATTTGCTTTTCCTACATCATGAAACAGTGCAGCAATGGCAACAAAAGTCTGTATTAGTGGATGGAAATTCCAATCATTTTCCCAAGAACTTGTAAGGATATCCTTTTGAGTAAAATTGACTGGGACTAATCCTTCCCTATTAAAACGATCTCGCTTCCCAACAATCCAAAGAAGTTCCATGGAGCTTTTTCCATGTATGATATGGCAAGCAACTGCAGTGTTCTTACTCGCCGTCTTGCGTAGGAGTTTTTTTACCGCAAGTAACCCTTCTTGGGTTATCACAGTTTTCCAAGTTGAAGTGCCTATTCGATTTGCGAATGAGTCAAGGACCCTATTGGTTTTTGCAATGGCATTCTTTTGGCATTGTGAACTAAAAATAACTATCATAGGTTTGTACTCACGAGATAGCTATCATGTGTAGCTTCTTTCACATTGTCAAACATGTAGTCCAAAGCTTTGTATTTTGCGAATGCTTGTAAGAGGGTTTCTCTAAATTCCTGTTCGGATACCCCTGCTTTTGCACATATAAAGGCAAGAGGCAAGACTAATGCATCCTTAACCAAGTCAGCAACATCAAACACTAATGCTCCTCTTCTTGTTTTTCCATGCATTACTGCGAATCCGTGAGGTATTCCCAATACCCATAATGTTGTGGCTGCTAACCCATATGCAAGATAATTTCCATGGTTGAGAAATGTATTAGCAAGATCTACAGCATTTTCTCTGTCGCGTACGAACCCAGAAAATCCAGTTTTCTTAGCAACATATTTATAGAGTTGTTTTGTCATTGAAGCTTCAGTTGACAGAAGGTTTCCTACGCTAAAAGCTTTCTCGATTTGATTTGAAAATACGGAAAGGGCTTTTTCCACTTCACTATCATCTAGATAGAGTCCTTCTTGCTGAAGGTCTCGATCTTTTTCCCAGACGGTCTGCAAGTATGCTAGTCTAGCTTTCTGAAATTTTTTAGCTACAATCAATCGTTTTTCTTGGTCAAACCAAAATTTCAACCATCCTTGCACATACTCTGTTGGACGATATTCACTTTCAGGGGTCAGCCACTCAACAGCAGTCCCTGCTAGAAGAGGGGTACCCCCTCCTCCTGTAAAACCTAACAAAACTCCAGCTGAAGCGAGCATCCGTACTGCGGCCTGTGTAACAGAAGTGCCAGTTCCCAACAAAATCACTGTGGTATTGGCAATGGGAATGTTCCAGTACTGTGAACCATCTTTAATTTGGGTAAGATAGACTACCCGACCATCTTTTACCATCACTCTACATTTTTCCAGGTAATAGAGGTTTGCCCTTTTTGAGTGGAGGATTGCTTTTAAATCTGAGAGATAATCCATTTCTAGTGCTCCATATATTTCGAAAGTAAATAATAGAATTCCAAAGAACAAACAGTACAGCAACTCATTGCTATATTAGGGATACCATACCCTTAAGGGTTTAGCAACTTGAATTGCTTTTGTTGCTGTTCTAGGTGACCAAGCCCATCTTATAAATAGGTGACAATACTGTTGTACAACAGTATCCAATATTTCTTGTTTCTACAGTATCTAGAAATATTCCTCATCCATCCAAAAAAACAGTACCTGTAAGTAAGTATAGAGACATGGGTATGACATATAGTGTCATACCTACGGAAAATGCTTGTATAAATTTTATCAATCGATATGCTTCATGCTATAAGCTAGTTATACGTTGGTACATAAAGGGCCTATTCGTATGAACAAGCTCTCCAAAATCAAAGCTGTGCATACAGTAGATACCAGCATACTTGCCTTGTTAACATAGAAAAGACAATAAACCCCGTCATAATTCCCCAGATACGAAACTTCCTTGACACTTTATGTTCCGCAGTCATTGATTATCGTGGTATCATCAATTACGTATGAAATATATGGTATTTAGCGTAGCTCTGATATTAGGCATTCCACTTATTGCAGGGGTTACAGCATTTTCTAAAAGATTAAAATACCTCGCACTCATCGGAATGGTAATCTCATTCCTTTTCAATTCGCAGTTCAGTATCAATATTCTGTCAATGGAACAGTACAGGGGTCCTGTTCGGGGTTTTGAGGTTACGCTTGCAGACATCATAGCTATGGGCTTGATTCTAGGCATGCTTTTACGTACAGGAAGTAAAATTGTTTGGAAACCTCGGTTTACTTTCCTTTTATTCGGCTTCTTTATCCTTGCCGTAATAAATGTCTATAACTCTGAATATCAGATGTATGGTTGGTTTGCTATCTGGCAGTTATTTAGAATGGGGATCATGTATTGGTGTATAACCAATTTTTTTGCCACAGAAGAGTATAGCCTCACTTCAATACGGGTTCTGATGGCATCATATACCCTTACTGCCCTTATTCTTGGCCTCATTGCGGTCAAACAGAAATATCTGGATGGAACCTATAGGATCTATGCTTTTTTTGATCATTCCAATACCGTACCCTCCTTTGCACTTATTTTCCTATGTGTCCTATTGGTCTGGCTTGTAAGCGATGTCAACCTCAATAAATTCCACTATGTATTGACCTTGATGTCTGTCCTCGGCATGACTGTCGCTATTTTGGCTACAGGTTCGCGTACTGGGATTGTCATGGCAGGAGGATCGATAACTGCAGCTCTCATAATTTCCAATTTCCGTACCAGAAACATACGAATTACATTTACCACTATTTTTCTAGTACTCTGTATGGCGCTAGGTGGGCTCATGGTTATTGATACGGTAATTGATAGATTCCTCAATGCACCAAAAACAAGTGAAGAAGCGAGAAATGAGTTTGAAGTTGCTGCAATCATGATGGCTGATGACTACACGTGGGGCATAGGACTTAACCAATACTCCCAAGTATTGACAGTTACCCAAAAATATCGCGAACATATTTCGGTCATGCGATATGAAACACAAGCCGGTGTTGCACATCATATATACCTCCTTACAGCTGCAGAAATGGGATATTGGGGTATGATATATTTCATTTTTATCATTGGTATCTTTATTTTTTCCATGATCGTTAATGGGTTGACTTGGAAAAGCCTGGAACAACGGTTACTATTAGCATTAGTGGTCGGCTTCATAGCTGTGTTTGCCATCGGTTTATTTGAATGGGTATTACGTCAATCAACAGTGCTCTACCAATTGGTAGTCGCTGCAGGTTTTGGACAGGCACTCATAACAAAAGTCAAACGCGACAAGGCAGTGCAAAGGAATAAAAACCATGAGTGAAAACCGCAGGGTACAAACAACGACCATCAACGCATTGACCAACTATTTTAGGTTCTTTTTCTCTATGCTCATATCCTTCTGGTTGATTCCTTTCATCATCAGAAGCCTTGGCCAAGATATGTATGGGCTTTGGTCGCTTACCTTCTCAATCATAGGTTTTTTTTCCCTCTTGGATTTTGGTTTTGGTCTGGGAGTAGTAAAATGGACTGGAGAAACTCGAGTCAATGGAAATCTTGAGTTCCGTAACACAATGCTCAGTACTGTCCTCTTTGTATATGTCATGCTTGCTCTTGGAGGAATGCTCATACTAGTGGGATTTTCTTTCTTCTATGGAAAACTTTTTTCAATTCCTGAACCTCTCATCCCAATTGCAGTAACCTTGCTGATTATCCTTGGAGTTCGTTCCCTACTCATCCAAATCCCTATGAGTCTCTTCAAAGGCGTTCTCTTTGGAGAACAACGCATTTATCTGATCAATGTCATCCAAATCCTAAGTTCAATAGTATATGCAGCTTCTGCCTTCTTGGCACTTCGTAATGATCTGGGAGTTCTTGGCTTGGCAACAGTAAACTGCCTTACCTTTCTTGTCGAAAACCTACTCTACCTTTTCTTTGCCTATAAAAAAACAGAAGGTCTTTCACTGTCCATTAAGAAAGTAAAAAAATCATTTCTCAAGGAAGCCGTCTCCTTCAGCATGTATTCATTTGTTACCACCATCGCCGGCCTTGTGCTTTTCCAAACCGATACACTGATCGTACAGCTTACTTTGAACTTGGAGTTGGTCGGTATCTATGCTGTTGCACTAAAAATTAACGAATACGCTTTCCTACTCTCCAAGCAACTGGTAAATGTGCTTACGCCTCTTATATCAGAATTAAAGGAAAACAAAGAAGATGAGACCATACGCTACCTACTTATAGATATTGCAAAATACGTAACGGCATCGGGAGCCTTGATAACCCTCACCATCTATGTATTTTCGAAAGAATTGCTCATCTTCTGGGTTGGTCCCGAATTCCTACAGGCAAATGTACCATTATTGCTTCTTATGACCTCATTCTTGCTTACTATTCCCGAGCTCATAGCCTCCAATGTTCTGACAATGACTGGAGAACACGCCTTTACAGCCAAAGTTTCCATTTCATCTATCATCATTGATCTTGGTGCCAGTCTGATTCTTGTCAAGTATATGGGATTGGCAGGCATCGCCCTGGGTACTCTCATCTCGACGGTTGCCAATAGTGTAACCTTTACCCTGTACAAAGCTTCAAAACAGTATAATTTCCCCTATCACCACTACATTACAAAAGTCTATCTGCCCGTCTTACTGCCTGGAATTGTTTTGGTGGGTATAGGCTTTCTCCTTAAAATTGTATTCCCTGTACAAGGTCTGTGGGATATGATGATAAAAGCCATCCCAGGAGTATTGGTCTATCTGGTACTTTTCTGGTTTTTTTCCATCGATCAAGACATGAAACGCAAAATTCGCGAAAAAGTAGTTCATCTTAGGACCAGGAGTTAACTCATGAGTACAGAATCATCAACTAACAAGGAAGAATTCCGACTTCCCTTGGAACTGAAAACAGTCCTCAAGACCCTCCGATTAAAATTTTGGTGGATACTATTTCTCCTGGTAATCGCAGGTGGATTGGGAGTCGGTGCGGCACTTTTATTGGGCACACAGAAGTTTGAGTCCACTACTGTTCTCTTTTATCAACCCATAGATTCTTATGTGCCTGATACGTTCAGAATTTATCAAAGCATAGGTGAAGGTACTGAACTATCCTACGAACAAGGAGCGGGTCTGATAAAGTTTGAAGCCTCCAACACATCTCTTTGGAACAGAGTGAACATGGTTAAGACCCGGCCAAATCTTGAAGAGCTACGGAAACGACTCAATCTGGAGAAAACTCTTGATCAATTGGGTTCAGCCATAGATGTCTATGTTGCACAAGACACAAACCTTATGTTCATTGCAGCCCAGTCAGAAAATCCTGAGGAAGCCCAAAATATTGCCAATACCATCAGAGATATCTTTCTTGAAACCAACGATATGAGAATCGGAGAAGAACTCAAGGAACAGTTGCAAGGTCTTCAACAACAATATGACGCAACCTCCAAGGAATTACTGGAGGCACAAACCAAGTTTTCAGATTTCATAGAACAGTACAACATCAGAGACATTAAAACCCAGACAACTATCTATGCTTCAGAATTAGCTGAACTAGAACTTTCCATACAAAAAAATAAAGAACAAATTGAAATTTATAAACAACGGATCATACGAGTAAAAAGTGAAATCCAAAGTGTAGGCCAAGCAGAACTCGAACGCCAAGAAGCTCTATCAAAACTGACGTCCAAACCAGGAATCACCACCGATGAAGCGACCAACAGAATCAATCAAATCACTGACAAAATTGACATCCTCCGTGCAGAAACCATTGATCCCATTGAACTGGAACAATTAAAGACCAAACTTACGATTGCAGAAAATGAGTACGTCAGGGGTCTGATCAACCGTAGTGAATATGAAACAGCTTATTATGCCTACCAACTTTTTAAAGCAAGAACCAGTAATACTGAGGAGATTCAACGTCTTAAACAAGAAATTGATGAGATTATGACATTACCTCACATAGGAGTTGATGAAAACGCAACTACAAATGAGTATCTCCAACAAGTGAAGCTAGTATTCTTGGAAAATGAACTGGAACTAATTCGCCTAGAACTTCAATACGCCTCCGACAAGGAGAGGTATGATTCTCTGAGCAAGAACTTCATAGATATGCCGACCATCAGTCAAACCTACAACTCTCTCAATGGCAATGTCATTTCTTTGGAGGCAGAAACACGTGGATTGGAAAAAATCCTCAATCAATATAAAACAATCTCTGAGAAATCTCAGTCTGATTTCTCTATTATTAGTGATGCTGCGATCCCATTGCTACCTATGGAATCCAATAAAAAACTCATTGCAATAATTATTTCCTTCCTAGTATTTATGCTTGGATTTATCTTCATCCTCATTTCCATCATCACCGATACAAAAATCAAATCAAGTGCTGATGCCAAGCAAAAGCTTAATATGCCAATACTTGCAGCATTCCCCTATCTTAGGAACACTTCTTTGCTTGTGCCTAGGGAACATGAAGAATCCCGTCAAATTGAACTGTATCGCATACTTGCCCGTCCGTTACGCCTCAAATATCCAAAACAAGGCTCTACGATTCTCGTGACCAGCACCTCAGAAAAAGAAGGAAAAAGCACAACAGTCATCAACTTGGCTACAGTATTTGGTCGCCAAGATGAGCATGTATTGATTATCGATGCCCAAATTCGCTATACCGAGAAACCTTCTCCATTCCATACCTATTGCCTGAAGGATTCAGATGGAAACTACAAAAAAGGCTTAGGAGAATATCTATCCTACAAAGCCTCCATTGACGAGATCATTAGCCAGACCGTACTTCCAGGTGTTGATATGATAGTAAAGAATGAAGAAGCCGTTATTCCAGACCTCTTGCAATCTGCTCGAATGCTGGAATTGATGCAGGATCTGAAACAGCTTTACTCCATTATCATAATAGAAGGGGCGCCTGTCGATGAATGCGTCGATTCGGAAATCCTCACCAACTACTCGGATACCATACTTTTGGTGACAGCATGTGACATGCTCAGACCATCGGTTGTGCAGAGGACTCTAACTCGTTTGAAGAACACCAATATTCCACTAGAAGGAATCATATTGACGAAAATCAGATCAGTCTATTCTGAGTAGAGTGAAAAAGGTAGAAAATGAACAGACAAAGCATCGACCAAATATGTTATAAAATTCTCCTTCCCATAGGCGAATCCCTTGATCTCAAAAAAATGTTGGGTCGGAGTCTTGCCTTGTATATTGGAGAACTTGACTGTTCCATGGGGGCTGTTCTCCTGGTCGACAGGAAAGAGGCATCATCCTTTTCTTTGTCAAATGCTTTCTCTATACCACGAAATATTGAAAATCACCCCTCATTCATAGCTTTGCGACAAGAGTTATTACACCATGATTTCTCTGATGACATCATTACACACAGCATTAGGGGAGAAAAAGGAATCTTCTATGTCATGAGCATTTCTGATATTGGGCTGTTAGTCCTTTACAAAAGCGAGGGGGAAATTGATACAAACTTGCTGGAGGCACTTCGTCCGATAAACCACAAGCTGGGTACCGCCTGCAAAGCATGTTTGCAAAACACTGAACTTCAAAAAAGTAGCAAGCAGTTCAAGGAAATGGCAAACATGCTTCCAGGTCTTATCATTGAATTGGACAACGAATACAAAGTGACTTTCTTCAATAGAAGAACACAGGAAATATTCAAACAGATTGATTCTGATGAATTCCATCCTCAATTGATTTTTGATTTCTTTCCTTCCTCATCCAAAAAACAAGTATTGGAACTTCTTCATCACTGTGAGATGGGGGAAACCATGACATCAGGTGATTTCTGGATGAAAAATAGCAGAAATCAATCATTTATGGTAAATTTTACCATCTCACCAATCAGAAATGATAATTCCACTATTGGATTTCGAGGAATAGCAATAGATATCACAAATCGGATTAAGTTAGAACAAGATCTTCAGCTACGTGACCGTCTATCGAATGCCATTACGTTAGCTACACAGGAATTACTTAAATCACCTGACTATATACAAGTCCTTCCCCACTCGCTGGAACTCTTGGGAAAAGCTACAGGCATGGACCGTGTGAACTATTTCAAGAGCGTATATGATCATAAGGGAATTGTACGTAAGGTAATCAGACAAATACAATGGTTTGCCAATGGACAGACATTTCCTGACGACAATTTGGAAGTGCCCTCGGATCAGATCCCCCAAATCATACAGGCCCTAGAAAAAAAGCAGATTTTCCAAGCAATTACCAGTCAAATGAAAGCATGTTTGTTCAAGGATCATCTGCAAGATGAGGGAATCAAGGCTTACATTACTCTTCCTATCTTTACCAAAAACAAGTTTTGGGGATTTCTTGGATTCAGTGATTGTTCTGAAGAACATATCTGGTCTACCGTAGAATGTGATCTGCTACAACTCTTTGCCATCTCCATCTCTGAAAGCATTGAACGCAAACAAGCTGAAGATGAACTGAATTCTGTGTATCAGGAAATTATGAAAGATTTGGAGACAGCCCAATCAGTACAAAGCTACATGCTTCCTCCTTGGTTACTCATAGATGACCGCATTCTTTTCTCAGCCAACTATACCCCGTGGGCTACGATCGGGGGAGATCTTTTTGACTGTGTCAGACTTTCAAATACACAATACATCCTGTACATTGCAGACATTTCTGGCCATGGTATTCAGGCAGCTCTTACCATGACAGCAGTAAAGTCCATCATTAACCTGATCATCAGAAGTGAACAAAACCCTGAATCACCTGCAAAGATACTCACCCAGCTGAATGCGACGTTAAGCAAGCGCCTCTTTAAAGATAACTTCATGACCATGTGCTACTGTTTTCTGGATTTCGAAACCATGAGCCTTACCAGCCTCAATGCAGGACATCCTCCGCTATTTTTACATAACTTGCAAACCAAGTCGACCAAAGTCCTTGATTCTGTTGGATCTATTCCCCTTGGATGGATAGAAGACCATGTCTATCAGGATACAGACACCATATATACTCCATTTACTTATGATGATGTGATTTGTCTGATTACTGACGGAGTATTCGAATGTTTTGATGCTAACAATGAAGAATTGGGGCAAGACAAACTTGTGACTCTGTTGGAGGAAGATGTTCACCTTGACAATTGCATCATGCTGCCCCATATCTGTTATGACTTAATCAACAACAAAGGCTACTCCAAACGCAATGATGACTATTCTTTCATTTCCCTGCAAGCGATAGCACCAGAAGAGAAATCAAAGCATTTTTACAGGGAAATCATGTCACAACTTGAACAGGTTGATGCCGTAGCAGCTGAAGCCGAAGCCTTTATCATAGAAAATGGAGGAAGTGACATGCAAGGTCTCAGAACCCGACTTGTCAGCAGTGAATTCCTCAGCAATATTGTGGAACATGGATTGCCTAAAAATGATTCAGAAAAAATAGCATTGGAAATACAATTTGACAGCACTATTAAGGTCGTGATTCGTGATTCTGCTATTGCTTGGGATCCTCCGGAGAAAGAACCGATGATGGCTGACTTTTTTGACATACTCAACGATGAATCCAATGACCGTGGACGAGGGCTACAGATTATTTATGCAATGACTTCCTTCTTTGCACGTCGCAGGGTCCATGAGATCAACGAGACCAATTTCATAATCGCGGAAGACTAGAAGCCACAGTGCTGGACAGAAGAGCTTCCAGTTCATCAACGTACCTGCTGAACGAAAACTTCTGCTCCACTGTTAATCGTCCCTTTTGTGATAGATTTTTGAATAGCTTGTCATCATCGAGAAGCCTCTCTAGCTGCAAAGCCAAATGGTTTGGATCATCTGGTGTAAATGTCAGTGCATTTTTTCCATCCTCCAAAAATTCTCCTTGGCCTCCATTGGCTGTGCTTATTACAGGTAGACCACTGGACATAGCTTCCAAATGAGTCAATCCAAACGGTTCCTCCCAGATAGAAGGGAAAATGAATATATCCATCTCCCGATAAATTTCAGGCAACAAATCGTGGGGAACCAATCCCATGAATTGAACTGATACAGGTAGTTGGGAAGCCATTTCCTGTAGTTTCTGGGTATAGTCTTCAGGACCTTTACCCACGATTGTGAGCGAACAGGGACCTAGCTTATTGCTCTTTTCAAGGATAGCGATTGCCTCAAGTATCGTGTGTACACCCTTATACGGATGCAACTGACCAACATACAGGAGTTTAGACGGTGATTGTCTTATCCCAGGGTTTTCTTTAAGAGGAAACTGTTCAACCGGAATTCCTTGGTAGATAACAAGACTTTCTTTAATGGGGAGTTTCTTTGCTAGCAGATTTTTCTTCAGAATAGCACTGATGCAGGTAGAATATGTAAAATCCAAACCTCTAACCGTAATTAGGGGAGAAAGCAAATCCAACAAGCAATGAACAGCTTGTTTTGGGGAAAAACTGCATCCATGAAAGGAAAAACTTGAGATATTCTCATCATTAAAGGTATATACGGTGGGGAATCCCAAGCGTTGAGCAACATGGGCGCAAGAAGGGGTAAGACGAAGTAAACTCCAAATGAACACTACATCTGGATTCCTTTGCTTGAGAACCTTCTCGGTTTCTCTTGCATTATATTTTGCTGTACGGACACGAGCCCTTCTCAGAAATGTAGCTTTCTTAGTGAAATCTTGATATACTTTAAGCGTTCTGGTTACTTCAGCATCTGATGCAGCCCCTCCATGGTCGCTGGTAAGAATATGCACCTGATGACCACGATCTTTCAAATACGTAACGACTTGTGCGCAAAGAATCTCATAGCCACCAAGAATATATGGAGGATAGAGATTAGATAGTATCAAAATATTCATATATACAGTGTAATCCATGATATGATGAATGCCAACTGATATGTGAATAAGAGAAGGTGGATAATTTGCACGTTTCAAAAAAGACTCTGTTCCAGTGTAAAATTGCAGATTTTCCTCTGGATGATTGCTTTCGCAAGCAATGGTTGGATTTATGGGAAAAATCACCCTATCAATCCCCATTCAACAGGCTTGAGTGGATAGAATCAGGAATTGAACTCTACGGAAATACTAAACCTGTTCTCCCTTTTCGTTTTTTTGACCAATCTGGTGTATTGGTATCCATGGGAATCTTTCATTTGGGAGAAGAGGAAGGCAGACTGGGAAAATACAAAGTAATCAGGACCATAGAGTACAACTCTCAACGAATTCTCCCTGTATTGGCCAAAGATTCTGCTACCATGGCTAAGGCCATGCTTTCGCTCTACCTCCAATATTCCCGTTCCACTGATTATTTCGACTTCTATAAGTTGGATTCACTAGGTGATGATCTAGTTGATTTACAAGAACACCTTAAGAATCTACCTCTATCATTTTCCTGTTCTGTTTTCAATGAACAACCCCAATTCCTCCTCAATTTGCCTTGGGATGAATATCTGGCAGAAAGGACCCAAGGCCATCGTAAAAAAATCCGACGGTATACCCGAAAATTGCAAGAGGAATATAGTGATTACCAGTTTCGACGCTTTCGAACCAAAGAGGAGTTTGAAGCCTATGGAACGGAAACACTTCTTGCAGAAATCATGCAGGCATATCGAAACGGCTGGCAAGGTGAATGTTTGCAAAAAAATGGGGAAGCACTTGAGCTTCTCATTTCGTTCTATCAAAAGGTTGCCCTCGCCTTTATACCCTTGGGACTTTTGGATATTTGTTTCCTCAAGGGTGACAACCACCTACTCGCCTTCGAACTGAATATTTGTGATAAAGATGTAGTCTATATGATGTTCGGTTCCTACGACAGGGAATATGCCCAATGGTCGCCAGGAAATGCTATCCTATCTGAAATCATTCAGGACAGTCTTCTTCGAGGATATAAACGAATAGAATTTGGTGGAGAATACTTGGAATATAAGAAACTTTGGACCAAGGACATTACCTGTTCATATCAGCTACGTGTGTATGGTAAATCTCCACAGGCAACAGTAAAAAAATGGATACATCGAATTAAAAATTATCTACCTAAATAATTGCATTTGTATCAAGTCCTTTAGCAAAGGCTCATCTTCTACAACAAAAAAAGCCATTGTGTTCCAAACCTATCAAAACACCAATATTTGGCGCCATTTATAGTTTGAGTGTTGGATCGTAGAGTACTCCGTACAGACACATATTCCACACGCTTGTTTCCCAAACAGAAAATTCATTATTGTTGACCAAAGACCAGCCATCAGTCCATCGCCGTTGGAGAGGCAAATCATCCCACAAAGGATAGAGTGTATCTGAAACGACTCTTTGGTACGTAGCTCCACTTCGCTCTGCACTCGGTCCATATACCAATAAGCCGGGGACAGGTCCTAATCCCTTTTCATTTCTTGTAAACCAAGAATCAAGATGAAGAGGACTATTGACTTGTACTGTACCAAGAGAAGTCACATAGGATTGCCCCAAAGGATTAAGGCCAAGGGCATAATCAGCAAATTGGGAGAGTATGCCAAGATAATATGCACGTTTTTCACTGTTTTCTTCCAGTCGATATGCGAACGCAACGACATCAGCATATCTCCCTTGTGCAGTAGCAGCGCCCCACCCATAGGCTTTTGTTGCCCCTTGTGCGTAGAAAGGGAATGAGCTGTCAAACCCCATGTACCCCCCCTCTTTCGCTTGTTTGAATACCAGTTTTTTCAATTTTTGTTGTAGCTGTTCATCAAAATTAGATTTCAATAAAAGGAAACTGCTAAAATATACTGTTTGAATTCTGGCAGTAATATTTCCGGGACGATACTGCTGTGGCCAGAAACCATCCTTTACCAGAAGCGTATCAGCCAATTCAGAGAATTGTACTTGAAAGGATTTTTGCTTTTTTCTGTTATCTGGTTCAAAATATCCTACAGTTAAGGCATTCTGCAAAGAAGCATAGAGCATCGCGGCACTCGCTTCTTCAAGATACGGCTTACCTTCATCTGTTTTCAGTCGTGCAAGAGCATCAAAAGCCAATTGGGACTTCCTATAGAGTTCCAAAGCCTTCTGTTCGTAGCCGGGGAATGCCAGAAGTAGTCTTGCTGCCTGTGCCATCATTCCCGAGCCCAATGCCGTTACTTCTGCAGAGACTGCCCACGTTCCATATTCCAAGGAATCCGATGTAGCATTCACCTTGCCATATTCAGGATGAGCAGATGTCTCGGTTCCCGCCATAATCGCTCCATACTGGACATCCCGGGAATCTAGGATCTGAAGATTTTCCCATAGAAGAACTCCCCATAATGCTTCATCCAGAAAGTCTGGCAATCCATTTCCAGATTCCACGATTGTATACTGTCCATCGACAAAATGAGACGGAAAGGCCTCATAGTACCCTAACAGAAGGATAGGAATGATAGTATGGAAAGGTCGTCGGTCAAAATCACCCGCATCATGGTATCCCCCCTGCATAGGAATGCGAGGGTCTGATTTAGTAACGGTAATACCTCCACCGATACTCCAAGGAGTTCTGGTCAAGGCCACCTCGGTATGACAAGCCTCTCGTACATATTCAGTATAAGGTTTTTCCAAGGCAATGCCGCATCTCTGATGATACAAAAATCGGGCATATGTGGAGGCAATGAATCCCACCTCTTCGTTTGAGATATAAAATGTAGGAGAAATTCCTGCCCCTTCGAGGAGGACGACATAAGGGCCTCCACTTGGAACCATACTGAGGTCGAGGCGATACACCTGTTCCCCAGAACTTACTTTTAGAGGAGACACCTCAGTGTCATCCCCACGATATTCAGCTATCCCTGATAGGACAACATTCCCATCCTGTGCTTGTAGTACCTGATAGGAAGGAGGAGAAGGAAACAGATAAGAACCTCCTGATCCCATATAGACTCCAAGATTTGCATACCGGATAGAACTGGAGGGAAGATAGCTCACTTGGTTGACCTTGAGAGACTCACATAGTATTTCCTGAGGATCAAAGATAATGGTTTTTTTTCCAAAGGGACCCTCAATAGTATAGGATGATCCTGCAATCAAGGTCTTTTCAAGCACTAGATAGGTCCAGTACTTCCGCATGACTGGATACTCTCCTTTTGAGGTCTTTGGCAGTTCATCAACAGACCCACTTCGATGGTATACAGAAAGAGGAGGCTTCCCATTGATTGTCCAGTCAGAAATACCAGTGGAAAGAGGATCGATCGGAAGTCGAAAAGAACCAAAGTCATCAGTAAAGGATACGATCAGAATATGAGGGGCGGCAGTGGTGATTGTGAGAGTAGCCTCAGATGTACCTCGTGCACTACATACAGATCCCATAAGCACGAGCAAACAACAAAGCATCTGCTTAATCCAAGTGATTTTTCTCATAATAGTTCCCTTATTTACATTCTATAGGTAGCTACTTACGGTTGCAATGGAATAATTGGATGCAAATATAGGAAAAATGGTTATAAATCCTATATTTTTCGGGATTTCTAGCTTATGATAACAATGCCTAAACATACTACCCAAAAGCAACCAGGAGGCAACATGATTATAACAAAAAAAGGTGAGGTCACGGTAATTGAAGTGGAATTTACCACTCTCACGGCTACCAATGCTAAAGAATTCAAAGCAAAACTAGAAAAAGAAATTGAAAATGAAACCAATATTTTGCTTGATTTGAACAGGATTACATTCATTGACAGCAGTGGACTTGGTGTATTTCTCTCCTGCCTAAAGATTCTGAGTAAAAAAGGAGGGGATTTGAAAATCTGCAACATCACAAAATCTGTTCGTGTACTCTTTGAATTGGTTCGACTCCATCAGATCATCGAGGTATTCAATTCACAAGAAGAGGCTTTGGCAGCGTTTAGTCAGGAATAAGAGTTCTCCTTAATACAAAGAGGTATACCTTGAAAAAAGAAACCGTAAGCCTCGCTATCTTTATTGATGCCTTAGGTTGGGAAATACTTCAGGCCCATAATTTTTTAGATGAAGAACTTGTCCATAAACAGGATTTGAGGACAATCTTCGGATATAGCGCTACTTGTGACCCTACCATACTGACAGGGGCGCTTCCAAGAGACCATGGGCACTTCTCTTTCTATGCATATGATCCAGAACACTCACCATTTAGGGCTTCTCCCTTCATCCAGCTTATGCGCCTTGTTCCAAAAGCTCTTTCCAGCAGGAATAGGGTTCGTAACATTGCAGGGCGCATCATCAAACGCAGGTTGCAATACTCAGGATATTTCAACATCTATAACATGCCTTTCAAACTCCTACCTCTCTTCGATTATACTGAAAAAAAGGATCTCTATCAAAAAAACGGTATCAACAGCGGTCTGGATACCATCATGGACTATGCAAGGGATAACCATGTTGATTTCTTTCTTGCCGACTGGAAAGCCAGTGAGGAAGAAAACCTGGCCTCACTTACCCAAGCACTCACAGATGAAGAACGTAACTGTACCTTTGCCTATCTTTATATGGCTTCCATGGATGCAATCTTACATAAATATGGAAAAAACCATCAGCAAGTGAGCGATAAAATCGTGTGGTATGAAACACAACTTCGCAAACTGTTGGCTACAGCAAAAGAGCACTATGAAGAAGTTCGCATTTTTATTTTTTCCGACCATGGGATGACTGATGTTCATACAGACTTCAATCTAATGGAAGTAATTGAAAAGACCGGTTTACGGTTTGGCCATGATTATGCTGCCGTATACGACTCGACCATGGCCCGATTCTGGTTCATCAAAGGCGAAAGTGAAGCTCCTCTACGTGCAGTTTTGGAAAATATTCCTGTTGGGCACATACTGACTCCAGAAACTCTCCATGATTGGGGAGTTGATTTCCCCGGGCAACGATATGGACAACTCTTTTTCTTGATGAATCCTGGCGTCCTGATCGTTCCCAGCCATATGGGAGAAAGGACCATAGCAGGAATGCACGGCTACTCTCCAGACGATAAGGATTCTACCGCTTCCTTTTCCAGTAATGTTGAACTTGAGACGTATCCACAGGGACTGGAAGATCTTTACGACCTCTTCAAACAGGAGATTGATCGATGTCAGACTCCCATGCGGTAGAAATTCCCATTCCTATTGTTATTCGTTCACACAATGATTGCATATTGCTTAGCCAAACACTTGAGGCTGTAATTAGACAAGACCTTCCATATGAACTGCATGTCTTTGACAATGACTCTGAAGACGGAACAGAAGAAGTACTTTCCCACTATAGCCATCATCTTCATAGAGTTGCAAAAGGAACCTATATCCCTGGAAAGGTTTTGAATGAGGCGATGCGTAGTACTAATCAAAACGCTCCGTTTGTCGTATTCCTCAATTCGGACTGTACTCCTTTGGATGAACACTGGTTGGACGAGTTGCTCAAGGGATTTAGCGACCCTACAGTGGCAGCGGTATTTGGAAGACAAATTCCCAGACCCGATTGCAAGCTACTCTTTGAAAAGGACACCAACGATACGTTTGGTGATGGAGAACGACAACAATATTGGAAACATTGTTTCTCTATGGCATCATCAGCAATACGAAGGGAATGCTGGAACGAGGCTCCATTTTCTGAGACAATCGCCTATTCCGAGGATATCGATTGGACTTGGAAAGCCCGACAAAGAGGTTGGTCTATCAAATATTGCAAAAACTCACAAGTCTACCACTCTCACAATTATTCTTATGCTCAATTCCGCAAGCGCCAAAAGGGAGAAGGAAAAGCAGATGCCCAGATTTTCTCCTGGACCTCTTGGGAACGATCTTTTCTACGTTATTCACTTTTACCATATCTACGACAAGTAAAAAGTGATTGGGGATATACCCTTTCAAGACGGGCATTAGGTTCATTCTTCTATGCCCCGATTCTACGCTTTGCACAACTCAGAGGAAGACGAGAAGGATTTCTAGAAGGACTTAAGGAGATAACCCTTGAACATCTACAGTAGTACAGGATCCGAACAATTCAACACATTTCTCGATAATACCCTGCAAGCATTGGGCAAAGAGATAGAACAAGCCATCGGGAAACCTTTCCTTGCTCTCATTCTAGCTGGGGGTTATGGTCGTGGCGAGGGGGCTTGTATTGTGAAGGATGGAAAAGAAGCTCCTTACAATGACTTTGATCTCTTTGTCATATCTCGTGAACGCATCTCACTCTCAGAAAAGGTACTGCAGATTACGAGAAAATATGAAGAACAACTGGGAATTGAGGTAGATATCGGCAAACCATTGACCCTTGATATGATCAGGGGCCTGCCTCATCAGCTTATGTGGCAAGACCTGCTGGAATCTCACAAGGTTATCGTGGGTGATCCCAAGATACTCAGCGAGAATGCACCTTCTTACCTTAGCGAAAACCTACCCCAAGTAGAAGCATTACGATTATTACTCAATCGAGGATCGGGTCTCTTACAGGCAATCCTCCACTGTTATGCAGGTATGCAAGAGGCAAACCATGTTCTTCCAGATCAGGATTTCATCAGAAGAAACAGGGAAAAATGTACTCTTGCAATAGGTGACAGCCTTTTGATCACCCATCAGCTCTATACACCACCCCTTACCAAGCGCATGGAAACCTTACGAAAGCAGAGTGTCAGCCTCCCTATACCACATGCAAACCGTGTTCTCTGTTTGTATGAGCAAGCTGCACGTTTCAAGACACAACCCGATAGTCTTACACAGGAACAGCCTCCCCTCTCTGACTTGCAGGAAATTGCAGAACTTTGGGTAGAGATCATGCTCTATTGTGAAAGAACCAGAACCGGAAAAAACTGGAAACTGGCTAGTGAATATGCTCAGGATCACTTCCTTCGTGAACCGAAACAGCATACCCCTAGAAACATTCTCAGAAATCTGGGTAAAAATCTTAAGGAAAAAAGACTCTCTTTGCTCTATCCTAGAGAAAAGCTCTATGGACAATTAGCCGTATTGTTGGAAAATCCCAACCCAGATGAGGACCATTGGAGAAAAGAGGCCAATTCGTTTCTTGATGCATGGTATGGATGCAACTGACCACTTGTCAAACTCCAGTAAACAGACGTTTAATGTATTTGCCTAACAAAGCGGCATTATACGAACGACTTTCCATCACCCGATAATACATTTCACAAGCAAAGAGCATCTGGTCATCTGGATACTCATCATAGAGTATGTCCGCCTCTGCAATCAAACCCGGAATTGATCGTAGGTAGAGTTGTTGCCAATCTGCTGAGAGATGCTCATACTCATCCAAACTCTTATAGGGAATACCAAAAAACCTTGCCCGTCTGGAAACAACCAGATACAGGCCAGGGATCAAATGCCAAAACAGGTGCTTCCATAGGTTTCCAGAGGTTTGCAAACGAGTTTTGAAGAACCTCAGCTCTTGTGTCCTTACTTTTGCAGAAGCATTCTGTTGGGGGATGGATACTACCGTTTGACGAATTTTTTTTCTTGAGAAAACAATCTGCACTCCCAATACAGGAAGAGTCAGTAAGAGCAAAACCAAGGCCAAAATTCGGGAACCAAGCGATACAGGGACTTCATCAGAATAATCGTCAGAACTTTCCACTGCTGTAGCAAGCATCTCATCGGTGGCACGATAGACTGCACCTAGACGTGCATTGAGAATATTATTCTGATTTACAATGCATCCGTTCACATCTAGATTTTGCCCTACAAAACTTCCTGCCAATATCGAAGATTCCTTGATGAAACTGTTATCACCAATAATACAACCATTGCCAATCTCAACATTTGGTCCAATGATCGAATGATCTCCAATGCGTACTTGAGATCCCAGATATACTGGAGCAATTAGGGTACAGGTCAAAGGAATTTTCGTGCCCGGCCCAGAGAACACCCCATCTCTAAGTTCCTTTCCAAATACCACCAACTCTTTGCCTTTTCTGGAAAATACTTTCTGGATACTTTCCAGATAGTCATTGGCTGAAACAACATTGAGCTCCTCAACTTGTTTGGATGGCAGTTCCATTCCAAAAGTGGATAGATTACAGACCCTCCATCGGGTATCTTGTCCTTCAGAAGTGACAAATCGTTGCCCAAAACCAAGATCTTCCTGTGTGATAAATGGGAGAAATTGTTCATTACAATAGAGAAATGACTCTTGTGCGTTATTCGAAAAATCATGATTCAGACGTGTTCCGATCTCAGTCTCTTTCTTAAGCAGATGATAGGAGAGTTTCACCCCCCAACGTTCCCCATCACCGATAAACTGTTCCACCTCATCGGCAAATCTTGAAAGATATATCTCCCACTCACGAATTCCTAGTCGTTCAATATATTCAAGGATGTGTTGAATGAAAGGTTTCCCCATCAGTGGGAGAAAACAAGCAGAATAGCTAAATGATTCGTCTTGGACTTCAAGATGGGATATCCCGGTAAAATCACATACAGCTTTCATAGTTCCTGCCTTTCTTTTTTCTGTTTTTGTCGTATCTTCTCAATACGTACCATAAATTCAATATTTCCGATAATGTACCGTCTCCACATGCGCTTAGGTTCCAACACCAGACGCCAAACCCATTCTATCCCCATTTTGCGCATCAAAACAGGAGCGCGGGGAATAGTTCCTGAATAAAAATCAAACAACGCTCCAACACCCATTGCCACTGAAACAGTAAGTTCCGGAAGATGGGAATGAAGCCAAAGTTCTTGCATAGGAACACCCATTCCTACCAATAGCAAATCTGCCTTGGATTCATTGATTTGATCGAGTAGCCCTTCAGTTTCTTCCTCTGTAAAAAACCCATCATGATACCCTGCAATAATATCAGAATGGACATATTCATTTGCCCATTGAGCGCTCTTCTCTGCAATCCCAGGCTTTCCACCAAGCAAATAGAGCTTTTTGCTGGTCCTTTGGCATTCACTGCACATGAGAGGGAACAAATCTGTACCATTGACATTATCTACGATAGGATGACGGAGTTTTGCTCCGGCTTTTCGAATTCCTGTACCATCGGCAAAGACAGCCTTGGCATGTTGCAAGACAGAAAGATATGAAGGATTTTTTGCTGCTATGTTGACACAATGAGCATTCACAAAGTGCATCTCAGAAACATCAGGACTCTCCATAGCAGTCCATATCCTTGTCAAAGCTTGTTTCTTCGTAACGTTTGCTATAGGAATACCCAACAGGAAAAATATGTCATCCTTTTGCAGAGTAGCCATATCAATAGGCTCCTTTCCCAGTCAATACGGCTGGAATAGTCTTCAAAATAAGTTTGAGATCCAATAAAAACCCATGACTTTCAATATAGAGAACATCTAGTTCGACCTGTTGCTTAAACCCAATATCGGATCGCCCGCTAACTTGCCAGATACCAGTAAGGCCAGGAGTAACCTCAAGTCGACGCCGATCTTCTTGGGTATAAAGGGCCACCTCCCTAGGTACAGGAGGACGTGGGCCAACAATGGACATGTCCCCTATGAGTACACACCAGAGCTGAGGCAGCTCATCGATGCTGAACCTTCGGATAAAACTCCCAATTTTTGTAATCCTGGGATCCTTCTTCATTTTGAAGGTAACATCACCTTTTCGTTCAGCTTGATTGAGCAACGTATCTTTCAGTTTGTCAGCATGTATGACCATTGAACGGAATTTTGGGAAAGGAAACGGTTTGCCCTGTTTCCCTATTCGTGTCTGCACATAAATGACAGGTCCTCCATCGGTAAGCTTTATGAGCAAGGAAACAATAGCAAAAAGCGGTGACAACATGATTAACGCCACCAAGGATATTAGGATATCCAATAGTCGCTTAAGGAATAATGTTGTCTGAATAACGAATGTCCAAAGCTTTTTCTTGATCTTAGCCTTCCTTGTCTGACTGGAGGGGTTGCGATATTGTCGTAACATCTCTTCGACTCTGGCCTTCCGTTCATCACTTGTCATTTTCCTTGGGGTTTTCTGAGAGTCTGTACGTAGAACATACCTTTCAATACTTACTACTGCTTCCTTTGGATTTTCATCAGCATCAATGATTATATCTGCATATTGGCGGGTTACAGTTACTTCTGTATCGATGTGTTCAGATTTTGTTTGCAAGATCTTTTTCACTTCTGCAGAAAGGGCCGAACCATGCAAGTTCTCTTTTTTTTGTGTAAGCTTCAATCCTTTCAAGACAGAAGAAGCAATATCCAGTTCATCAGCATCAACATATATACGTAATGATGATAGTTTTCTCATGCTCTCCAACGACAACAAGTTATCTCCATAGACAATAAGGTATTTTTCAGAAAACTCCTCAAGAATTGCCTGGATCTCCTCTACGGTGAGATGTTGCAAATCAGAGAGCGTTTTGGCTTGGGGAAATAGCGAATGGCAGGCTATAACTTTCTCTTCTTTCAAACGATCAGCCAAAGCTTGGGCAACCTCCTTATCTCGTGTCAATAAAGGCCCTGCTATGGAAATTAGAGATTGTTGCATTGACTTCATTTCTTCTTTCCTTCTTTCGCAATTCGTGAAAAAATTTCCAGGGTTTCTTGGACTGTCCTGTCCCAAGAGAAGTTTTGTGCCCACGCAACTCCTTTAGCAGCTAACATCTCTCTTGTCTCCTTATCACCTAACACTGCAACAATAGCATCTTTCATCGCTTCTGGATCGTTAGGATCAAAATGAGGGGAAAGAGACCCGCTTACCTCAGGAAGAGATGCAGCATTGGAAGTGATGACAGGAACTTTACAAGCCATAGCTTCAAGTACGGGGAGTCCAAATCCCTCAAAATAGGAAGGGAGTACAAATAAGGCAGCACCTCTATAAAGGTTAGGAATATCTTCATAGTCCACAAAGCCCAAGAATTTTATTGAGGAAGCATACTTGGAAGCATTGGCAACAGCATGAATCTCTTCAGATCGTTCCTTGTCAGGACCTGGCAAAACCAAATAATAGTCTGTATCCGTTTCTTCCCGAAAGAGCTCAAAGGCCTTGATGAGATTCACATGATTCTTCCCTGGATGCTCCAATCGAGAGATATAAAGCAAATAGGGACCATCTATGCCATATTTTTCTTTCATCCAAGTTGAGAGAGCGTTGAGATCATCCGAAGGGAAAAATCGATCTTGATCAGCTGCCAAAGGGATAACCGTTACCCTAGAGGTAGGTACATGTGCGAATCGGACAATATCATTCTTGGAAAATTGGCTGACAGTTATGATGTGGTCTAGCTTTCTGATCAGATATGGCAATACCTTCCGGTTAAAGACCGCATGGGAAAAGTCATATTTATTCTTCAGATGCAGGGTGGCCAGATCATGCACTGTTCCTACAGTAGGACAAGGCGCTTTTCCACAGAGTCTTCGATTTGCAGCTGGTAGAAACAGAAGGTCATAGCCCCTCTCCTTGCATAGTCTGGGTAAGGCTCGTTGATTCCAAAAAAAGTTTTGAAGAGGGGAACCATCAACGCCTTCGACCTGATGCCAAAGAATGTTCTTTTTCCCTTTCAAATAGTAGTCCCGATCAGCTTGAGGACCTATGAGTTCAAAGGAAAATTCCTTACTAAGATCATCCTTGTCAAACCGGTCCAACAATTCACGCAGGTAACTACCAATTCCAGATCGTCCACAGTCTGTGCCAAAGCTAGGGCAACCAATTCTAATCATAGTTTCTTCTCCAATAGGTATTCTAAATCACGAAGATAGCTTTCGTAAGAAAACAGGTCTTCCACTATAGTTTTGCCAATTTTGCCCATTCTCTTTGCTTGTTCAAGATCTGAAACAAGTGAATACATTGCCTCACAGAGTGATTTTGGATCATTGGGAGGAACTAAAAGTCCATTTTGACCATCTTTGAGCCAGTCAGGAATCCCCCCTACGTTTGCACCGATGACAGGCCGTTCCCTAAGCATTGCTTCAACACCAACCATGCCAAAGGGTTCTGGCCAACGAGAAGGAATCACCACCAACGTGGAATTATCATAGAACTGAGGGAGATCTGCATGAGCTACCCATCCATGAAACTGTACCAAAGACTTGAAGGAAGTATCTTGAACAAGGCTTTGCAACGCTTGTTCTTCGTTTCCTTGACCAATAATATGCAAAGGAATGTTATGACCGGTTTTTTGCAGCAACATGGCATAAGCTGTGAGCAAAATATCGACTCCTTTTCCTTTGATCAGCTGTCCAACAAAAAGGATCGAAGGCTGCAAAGGAAAAAGCTGAAGCTTCTGCGGATAGGTTTGAACACAGGGTGGGAGCAAATGGATTTTCCCAGTAGAAAATCCATTTCTCTCTAATTCTTTCTGCATATAGGTACTGCCTACCAATAATGCATCTACATGCTTGTTGTTTTGCATCTCCAACAGCTTTGTCTTGATCGGGACAAAGCGAATACCTTTCACTGTGCGTTGAAGAAAGGCAAGATCAGCATAACAGATTAGTCCACACCGATGGGTGCAGATTTTTCTGGTAAAAGCATAGTATTTATGTCTTCTTGGGCAGTACAAATCATGGTCATGAATCATCCGCACTACCCTTTTTGATCCTTTTACAGAGAGAATATCCTCAATACTTTCAAATTTGTGAACATAGAATACATCTGGTTGGATAGTCTTTACGATTTCAGAAAAGGAGTTCTGGCCGAGAACCCAGGATTGAACAAATAAGGCATCAAACTGGCTTTGGTCGATTCCAGATTTTTTCTTACACACAAAATAACAGGTGTGACCAGCATGAGTAAGTCCTTTAGCAGACAATGCAATATTTTGTTCCACTCCACCAAAATATCCACCTGTAGTATTAATGAATAGTATTTTCATACACCCTCTGATATATAGCAATAAGTCGTGTAGTGATGCTATCCCAACTATAGGACTCGGTAGCAGTCTCTAAACCAGCTTTTGCCAAATCTCCTTGCAATGCAGAATCAACGGACAAGCGACCAAGCACTGAGGAAATACTCTGTGGATCGGAAGCTAGTGCGGAGGGATCGAAAAAGAGACCCGTTTTAGCATCTTCAACTAAGGCAACCAATCCTCCCCTATGAGAAACAGCAACAGGCAACCCACTTGCCCAAGCTTCCAACACCACCATTCCAAAGGGCTCATGAAGAGAAGGCAAAACAAAGCAAGATGCAGCATGATAGGCATCAACCAAACTCTTATCCTGATACGCTAGCCCTTCCACTATGGTAAGATGATCTTCAACACCCAAACGCACGGCCTCACTCTTCAGTGAATCAGCATAGCTACGGTTAGTTACTGGCCCGATACATAGCAAATGAATCTTTGGGTTTTGCTTAAGAAGCATAGGAAGCTGCTCAAGTAGGCCCAGTTGGTTTTTCTGCACATCCAAACGCGCCATCGTCAGGCAGACAAATCTATCAGAAGGGATGCCGTGTTCAGAGCGAAAGGCTTTTCCATCGCCTTGAGAGAATCTCTGTATATCCACTCCATTAGGGAGGTATTCGATATACGTATCGGGATAACGCTTGATCATCGCATCATACTCATCTTTTCCTACACAAATGATAGCCGAGGCTTGCTCAAGCACCTTTCTTGACCCTACCCAGTAACCCAAAAGCTTGCCCCACTCCAATTTTCCTTTGGTAGGCTCAAGCCAGGTGTCCCGTTCATCCTGTGGAACTGCAAGATTTCCCCCATGAAGGGAAATGATATAGGGGATATGGCGCTTATGTGCACAATATCGTGCAATACCGCCCATTCTTTTCCCTGTATGCAAATGGATAAGGTCCAACTCTTTTTTTGCAAGAAGGGCCCTTAGAAGAGAGAAAGAGAAGAGATTTCCCGCTTTCTTGTCCAGTTGGGTTTTAGCTTGCTCAGAAAGCCCCAAATAGGGATAAAAATAGGAGAATCTGCGTATGGGAACACCTTTATACATATCTTCATCCCGATCAGACAACGCTTTAGATGTATAAATACTTACCTGGTGGTCTTTTACAACAAGACGTTGTGAAATCTCAGCAATGAAGGTTTCAGAACCTCCCCATTCCGATACTACAAAACGTCTTGGAATATGTACGATATGGATTGGTCTACTCATTGCTATAGTATAAGCTAAGAAATTTCCATTATCTACTCTCATATAAAACAAAACGCGAACAATGATATTCTCAGGCAATTTTCATTGACATACAACCTTGCCTGAAGGGATAATGAATAAGCTCTATATATGCGAGGTACTATGATAGATTCCATCAGCACCATTATCATAACAGAACCAACAGAATTGAAAAATGAGTTGGTGGAACTACTTAAGAACAATATTTCCAATATTACCAGTGTCACCACTATGGTTGATGGATTGTCAGCAGTACAACATAAGAAATTTGATGTAGCAATACTTTCCAATGATATGGAAGACTTCTATACCATCGCCAATATGGTAAGAATTCTCCTTGAAGTCGGTTCTTTACAATACATTTTGCTGATCAGTGAAAAAGAGGAACCAAGTATTGATACTACGAAAACACAAATCCATACTTTGCATGTTACTTCTGCCCAAACCGCCTCAAACTTAATCATAAGAGAAATAAAAGAGATAAGGACCTCCCACGATATGGCTGAAATTACCTCTCAACATATCGATGAGATGGGATCTCACATACCAGGTGAAAGTTCTTTGTTTGACAGTGTTCCTTCAGGGTTGTATCGCATAGACACCAAGGGAAATTTTCTCGATATCAACCAGACCATGGTTAGCATTCTGCGAGCTCCCAATTCTGCAGTACTTCGTTCTGAAAATTATTTTTCTTTGTTCAAAGATTCCGATGCTCGAATCAATTGGGAAGAAATCATTAATCGGGATGAATTCATACATGGGCTCATCTTTGAAATTGAACGTTACGATGGGCAGACCATCTGGGTGAGAGACATTGCCCGCTCAGTATTCGATGAAAACAAACAATTGCTGTATCGTGACGGTTCCATCGAAGATATTACCTATCAGAAAAAACTCGAAGACAAGCTCTCATTTCTTGCCACACAAGATATATTGACAGGACTACCTAATCGAAACTTTTTTCATGATCAAGCCAAATTGACCATTTCACAAGCACGCTATACTGATGATATCGGTGCAATACTGATCATAAATGTTGATCAATTTACAGAGATCAATGAAACGTATACACATAAAATCGGTGATCGTCTTCTGCAACTCATTGCAGGCCGTGTCAAGGCTCAAGTCAGGAAGAGTGACTTGGTAGCTCGACTTGGAGGAGACAAATTCATTGTTTTGCTTAACGGACTCAGGAATCGAAGAGATGTCCTTGCTGTAGCAAAAAAAATCAGCTTGGTATTTACCGAACCGTTTGAAATTCAAGACCTGATTATACATGCTACTGCGAGTACGGGAATTTCTCTCTATCCTGAACATGGAGATGAAGTTAATACGCTTATCAGACGCGCAGAAATCGCTACCTTTGCGGTAAAGGAAAGAGAACGTGGAGGCTATTTGATTTACTCAAATATCATTAACACCAACTATGAATCCAAGGAATAAGGAATACAACCGATGACAAACATTCCCTGTAAGGTCCGTGTATTTTCAGTAATGCTTCTCGTGTTAGTTCTTCTTTCCAGTTGTGCTTCCTTTGCAAATCCTAAATCTGAAAAAACCTACAAAATCGGGGATGTAGGACCAGCCAAAGGTTTGATATTTTTTGACAAAGGAGAATTTCTTGATGGTTGGCGATATCTTGAGGTTGCTCCAGCAAAGACGGAAGTCGCTTTACAATGGGGATCTTTTGACTCATTTGTAGGCGAAACATCCTCTGATCTTGGACAAGGCACTATCAATACGTCTCTCATAGTAGCTTCTCAAAAAAATTCAGGACAAAGAACCCATGCCGCAAAATATTGTCATGACCTTTCCCTGAATGGATATGATGATTGGTTTTTACCTTCACAAGACGAACTTGACCTTCTCTATTGGCAATTGACAAGCATGGATATTGGAGAGGTAAAGAAACTTGGCTTTGGATACTGGAGTTCCACCGAATATGACGAGACCCAGGCTTGGGGCCAGGGTTTCAGCGCAGGGGTACAAGGTAAAATTGAAAAGACAGAACTTTTTTTGGTCAGAGCAATCCGCTCATTTTAATCTGATATCGGTACTTCCATAAGCATGAGCTCAGTTTCACAATAAGCCTGGTGCTCAACCCCTTTAGGTACAGTGACTACATCGCCTTTTTGTATCTTTTGGCTTTTCCCACCAACCATCACGGTCCCTGAACCTGTGACAACTATCCAAAGCAAGAGAGAATCTGAATTCACCAATGGTTTTGTTTCACTATTTGGTGAAATCATCAGGCGCCTGATGTTGCATTCCCTTCCATCTGGAAGCACTGGAATATCTACAGTTTGAGAAGAACCCCATAGGAATTCTTCATACCGGGGAGTTTTGGCCAATTCCTGAGCATGTTGTTTGAGAGAACTGCAATGGTCCAAATCAGCAACCAAAATACCATCATAACTAGCAGAAATGACAAGATTCTTTGTCCCAAGTGCAAGGATAGGAATATCCAACTGATTGATGACATGGGTATTCCCTTGATCTTCAACAACTAAACCATTCCCAGAACATGTATTCTCCAAAACACTGGTCAGTGCATTCCAAGAACCCAAATCTTTCCAATTGCCACTATAAGGAACCATAGCCAAGGATTTGCAATGTTCTACAACCTCATAATCAAAACTGGTTTTTTTTAACTTTCCATAGGAGGCATGGCGTTCCTGAAAAGATGTGCAGGGGGAAAGTAAGGCCTCATTGTTTACAAGATATCCTAGGGTAAAGGCAAACACTCCCCCATTCCAGTATGCACCTTCACTGAGAAGCTGCACTGCCCGATTGGAATCAGGCTTTTCTGAAAAACCCTGTACTGCAAATACCTGCTCACTTTTCTTTGGCCCAGGAAGTATGTACCCATATTTCTCTGAAGGATGATCAGGGGTTATACCCATAAGAGCAATTTCTGCATCTCCGCATCGCACCACTTGCTCCATTACAAGCAAAGTTGAAAAATAGGCAAGGTCTGCATATACATCTACAGGAAGGACTACCACCACTTCATCTAGTGCTACATGTTTTTCGAGGGCTAGATACGTACAGGCTAGGGCGATTGCAGGGAAGGTGTCCCGGCGTTCGGGTTCGAGGACAAGATTGATGTCTGATCCAAGCTGCATCAGAAGACTCTCTTCCTGGGTGCTGTTTGTTGCAATGGTTATTGTACCTGTTATCCCAGCTTCCTGAATTTGCCGATACACGCGCTGGACCATCGACTCATTCTGGCCTTCTGGATTTTTAAGAACTTTTAGAAATTGTTTTGACCTGACCTCATTGGATAACGGCCAAAGGCGCTTACCAGATCCCCCTGACAACAATAACAACTGCATAGATCTCACCCCTTTTCAGGTTTCTGATTTTACACATAGTATCCTGTAGATACTCTACGAAAACAACCATATGTATGCAAAAAATATGTATGGAACCTCTTTTTACTCTCGATTACCCAATGTAATCGCAAGGAGATGAATGCCAACTCACAAAAGGATCCATATCTAATGCAGGCATTAGCATGATTTATTTCACATTTTGGAACTCTTTAGTGGGAACCATACAAATGAATCAACTGTTGTTGCATGTAGCGAAGTTGTTCATACCTTCGTATGGGACTAAACTTTGCGGATACCATATCCATCATAGTTTGTTCACCTGATCCCACCCTTGCCCTAATACCTTTTCAACGAAAACCCTGGAAACTTCTGGATCAAATTGGGTGCCAGCACCTCTCCGAATTTCATCTATGGCCTCCTCTTTTGTCATGGCAAGACGATATGCTCGATCATTGGTCATAGCATCAAATGCATCAACAACGGCAACTATGCGAGATAAAAGCGGTATATCTTCTCCTATTAGGCCTTGAGGATAGCCCTTACCATCCCATCTTTCATGATGAGAAAGAATAAATTCAGCTATAGGAATAAGTTCATAGGTTGCTTGTGCAATCCTAAAGCCAATTTCTGGATGTTTTTTCATCTCAACCCATTCCTTATCACTAAGCTTACCCGGTTTTGATAAGATTTCAGCACTTACGCCCATTTTTCCAATATCATGCAAAGTAGATACTAGTTCAAGTTCATTCATCTGGGCCTCTGTCAAAGACATAGCTAAACCTATTGATTTTGACTGAAATGCCATTCTTTCTGCATGTTCTTCTGTCTCATGACTTTTCTCAAACATTATTGCTTTTATTGATGCTATTATTGAACTGTGGACACTTTTCCTTTCTAATAACTTGTGCATAGACATATTTTCTTCAGCAGTCATTATAATGCTATCTATCTTTTCTGTGCTTATTTCTTTTGTTGCATACCCTAAAGAGATGCTGAGATAGATCTGGCTCCCTTGTAACACATATCCATTACATGCGTCAGAAATGCGACCACAAATTTGTTGAGCAGACTTACTATCGGTTTGGGGAAGTATAATTCCAAACTCATCTCCTCCGATTCTTGAAATAACATCTTCATCTCTGCAGCAGCTCTTCAATATCTTAGAAATGTTGATGAGTAACTCATCACCTTGAGAATGACCAAATCCATCATTGATCAATTTCAAACCGTTAACATCTCCCATAATGATTGAGATGGGCAATTGACTTGAAATATCCAATCGTTTCTTCTCATGTTCAAAGTGAATTCTATTATATAGACCTGTTAAAAAATCATGGTGACTAATATATAAAATCTCTTCATTTTGTAAGACTAGCTCTGAATTAGCTATGACTAATTCTGCGGACCTCTTATCCTTTTCTTCATTTTGAAAAGCTAGCTCTTTGTTGGCCAGAACTAATTCAGCTGCTCGGTCCGCTTTCTCCCTGGTCTGAAAAACAAGCTCATCATTTGCAAGCACTAGCTCTGCAGCCCGTTTGTCCTTTTCTGCATTTTGAAAGACAAGCTCAGTATTTGCTATGATTAATTCTGCTGCACGTTTATCTTTTTCTTCATTTTGAAAAGCAAGTTCATTATTAGCAATGATTAATTCGGCTGTTTTTTCTTGAATTCGCAATTCAAGATTGTTTCCAGAATTAATAAGCTCATCTTCATATTTCTTGCTTGCTGATATATCCCTTGCAACAACTAGCACACCAAGAGTCTGATCCATTTTATCTGAATACACAGAAGCATTACAAGAAACTCGAATAAATGCTCCATTGATATGTTTGAGACAAAGTTCATAATCAACAATCTTACCAATAGCAATAACGTGTACATATCCAATATGAGCCTTTTCAGGATCAGTGAAATATTCTGAAAAGCCAGTACCAATAATTTTTTCTCTTGGAAGGCCTGTTGCCTTTTCAGCTGCAGAATTAATATCAATGATAATTCCATCCGGGCCTAACGTAAAAAAGAAGTCGCTACTGGTTTCAATCAAACTGTGATAATAATCCCAACCTTGATCTACTTTTTTCTCTTGCACTTCTTGTTCAGGTGTTTCTCTGACTCGTTTTTTCTTCCCATTGTTTTTTTTCATATTCTCTTCTCCAATCAGAAAGAGCCCTACCTTACTCAAAAACCTTTACACCGATTTATCAGACAAGTTTTGTATATCTGTCTTGTATCCATTCCTACGATAGGTAGTCATTCTTAGCATTTAAGTGTCTTTAGGTATCGGTACTGGTGCGAAGATGTCTTTCCAATAGTTATAATCATACCATTCACTTTTTGGGTATGGCTCAAGAAATATGCCTAGTGACAACCGAGTTTTCCAAGGTATTCTCTTGTAAAAATACTCCATACATATAGTATAAACGAAAAATACTCCACCTTCAGTATAATTGTCAGTTTCTTTACCAGGTTCATTCAATAGGTTGTTTAGACAAACATGCTTTCGATACAAAATAGGTAATTATTGTAATTAATGATGGTAATGTAATTGTATTTGATTTTTAGCCATTGTCAATCATATGCTGAGAACTAAGATTAGTAGTACTTTTCAGCTTTCGGGTATCCTCGAACATAGCTGAATATCACACATATGATATTCATTCAATCCTTTAGACATCACATGATATGCAACAGTAGTACTTTTGCATATAGGTCCTGTTGGGAAGAGGACCGACAAACCTAAAGATTTTTATAAAGAATCATGGCAAAAAACACTCACCAGACGCAAAAAAGGCAACATCACCGGAAACCAATACATGTCCTTGTGCATCAACTCGTCCTTGGATTTGGCTTGCTCTTCCTACAAACCTTCCTTGTGTGAACGTTATGGTTTCCCCTACCCTTTGTTTTTCTTGCTGTACCAGATAGGCAATTAGCGGGCCTATAGCACTTCCGGTTGCACTATCCTCATAGAGACCACTGTTGTCCCAGGTTCTGCACTCAAGCGTCTGGGTATTGAAGACATACACGAATTTTGCACTGAAAGGGGCAATAAGCTCTTCAAGGTTCTTTGAAACTACACAAACCTTGGAAAGGTCACATACTACAGGAAGCAAAAGATAAGGCAGGCCTGTGGACACTACCTGCAAAGGATACTCTTCATCTAGGTCCTCAAGGAGAAGGTTCATTGCTGCACAAACCTTTTCATACTGAGTAGGAAGCAGTGTAGCAACAAATTGAGGAATTCCTTGGTCCATCACTTCTGTATAATGATTCCCTTGGTTCTCAGAAGACACTTGTACTACCCTTTCTCCAACTCTGAGGGGGATAGTACAAGTATTTTGCTTGGAAAAATGAAGACTATGAAGCAATGCAGCCATACCCAAGATAGGATGACCAGCAAAACTCAGTTCTTCTTGGATGGTAAAGATGCGGACAGGATAAGCCCCATTCTCATACGGAAAGATATATGCAGTCTCAAACTGTTTGAACTCTTGTGCCATGGTTAGCATGAGTTCCTCTTTCAAATCACAGGGGGCTAATACTACCGTCAAACCATTGCCTCGTAAAGGTGTGGCAGAAAATACATCCAGATGATAATACTGCACAATGGCCCTCCTTTTTAAAATACATATACGTAAACGTACTGCCAGTATAATCAACTTTTCCTATTGTGTCCTGCCAGGGAATACCTACCATGGGCCTATTTTGCATACGATGAAATTACTTCATTCACTATGGCGTTTCTGTAGGATTGAATGGCATGAGGCTGAGCAACATTGAGTCTATTGGTGAGAATTGAAATTGTATACCCTAGTTTTGGATTAAGGTATGCATAGGTTCCCGTAAATCCTGTATGTCCAACTCCCGAGTGAGGATAATTCTCCCCCATCTGAAATCCATAGCCCCTGCCCATACCTTGATCAGTTGTTGCTTTGGCTATGAGCTTTGGAGATATGTATTGTGGTGTATGGTACTCTAGATATAGGGAAAGAAGCCTAGCAATATCCTCTGCAGTAGAGAAAATACCTGCATGCCCTGCGATCCCATTAAAATAGTAAAAAGCATTCCCATCGTTACATTCTCCCAACATGGCCTTATCAGTTGGCCTAAAACAATCACAGTGAAGATTCCTCTCTTCTACCATCTTTTGCTCAATCCTATTGCCAAACTCTGTTGGAATTGCTCTGGTTGGATCTGGACGATAGGTTGTCTGCTCTAATGCAAGAGGATTGAACACGAGGTTCTGCATGGCCTGTTCTAGAGGAAGTGCCCTGATATGTTCTATGATTTTCCCACATATCATAAAATTTATATCTGAATAGATCATACCATCACCTAAAGGATGGTTTTCCGCAATTTCCTGAAGAATCATTTCAAACGGTGTTTCTCTTTGGGTATACAATGGATACCAGGCAAGCATTCCTGAAGTATGGGTCAATAAGCTGGATACAGTGATATGATGAAATTGAGAGGGGTAATTCGGAAAGATATCCCCAATGCTTGTGTTCTCCTGTAACGCATCTTTTGAGATAAGGTGCAAGATGGCAGTTGTCGTAAAGAGTTTTGTAAGGGATGCAATATCAAATAGGGGAGAATCGATCTGTTTCCCTGTCGAATAAACTCTATCAAAAAGGAGATTCCCCCACTTTTCTATCCTGATATGGGCTGTAGTGAATGAGTGATCATCTAGATATTTTTGTGTAATTACATCAAACGACATCTACTTCTCTCTTTTTTACCATGATCAGTTCTGTGATGCCTTCATGGGCAAAGTCAGGGAGTGCCCCCATCTTTGTATACCCATGCTTCTCATAAAAGTTAATTGCCTGTTCGTTGAAATCTGAAACGAGAAGTACATAATCGCGGCCAATATGCCGAGTGTTTTCTTCAAAGGCATCTAACAGGACAGACCCTACCCTCTGCCCTCTGAAGTTCTCATCAACTGCTAGGAGGCGGAGATAGGGAGCTGATGAAAAGGCTCCTTTGGGATCAATCCAAGCAAATCCAATAATTTTTTCGTCATTTTTTGCCACAAGTAGAATGTCATCCGTTCTCATGGCCTCAGTAAGTCCTATAGAAAGAGATTCTTGTACTAGGTTATACCTTGTGCCGATAAGCGACTGACAAGCAATACAGGCACTCTCATAAGCCTCATCATCTTTCATATGCTGTATAACAATGGCCATTTCAACTCCCCAGCAATGCAATTGGATGCATGTGAGCAAAAAGCTTTTTCACCTCATCACTAGCATCCCTTCCATTCTTATCATAGCATACCCTTTCTTTTTCATACCGTAACCCAGTGAAAGGGGTATTAGAGATCAATAAGGGTCCATCAAGGTCAACATAGGTACAGAGGTTTGTGAAAGGGACAACACTGAGAATCCCGACGCTGCTTTCTATCATGGAAGAAAGAAAGACTTGTATAGCATTTTGCTGTGCGGTTTGGATGATTTTCTGTACATTGTAAGGTCCACCAATCTTAGCACTTTTCACTACAATTCCTGTAAGGTGTGGGGCCTCTTGAAAATAGTGGTGAAGGTCCTTTTCGTTTTGAATGCTTTCATCAAGGAAGAGAGGGATAGAGGTACTCATTGCTAGCGCTTCAATCTCTTTTGGACTTCCTTGTATTGGCTCCTCTATCAGGGTTATATTTTCATATTCCAACTCTTTAAAACTCTTTTTAGCCTCGACAACCGACCATCCTTGATTAGCATCAACAAATAGTTTCACATGAGGAAGGGCAGCTCGTATGGCTTTGATACGGGCAATATCTCCAGGAATTCCAGCTTTGATCTTCAGATGCGAAAACCCACAGGAAGTGGCAATATCCACCATCTTGTCGATATCTTCATGATAAGCGATTGTAAAGGTAGTTTTGGGAGATTCGCATTGGGTCTTGATTGAAAGCAATTCCTCTGCACTCTTTGTTGAGTGTGCACTACGAAGATTTAGTGCTGCTGTTTGAAAAGCGGCTAAGGAAGTGGCATGGGTAAAATTGGGAGAAGTACCAGTATAAACAAAATCTTGAAGCTGTGACCGACTATAATTTCCAAGGGTAGTGGTTAAATCATCAATGACAGCCTCTTTACTGACAAAATAATAGGGAACAATGGGTGCTTCTCCATATGCTGTATACCCATCCATTTTCATCTCAATAAACACATTTTCCCTCACCATGCTAGATCCATGTGCCAAAGTAAAGGGGTTACTTAGATGGAGTTGAACTGGACATATTTTTATTTCAAGCATACACACCTCTTCAGTATTCTACTCATACAGAAAACAAGCAACATAATGATTTTCTTCAATCTCTCTGAGTTGAGGGACCTCAGAAGCACATTTTCCCATTGCTTTGGGACATCTTTCAACAAAAGGACACCCTTCCCTCTTTTTTGATGGAGAAGGGACATCACCTTTCAGAATTATCCTCTTGCGTTTTCTTGCTTGAATGGGATCAGGAAGAGGTACTGCTGAAAGAAGTGCTTGCGTATAAGGGTGCAGAGGATGTTTATGCAACGTTTCAGAACCGGTTTTTTCTACAATGCATCCCAAATACATAACAGCTATGGTTGAACAAAAATATTCCACAACAGCAAGATCATGTGCAATGAATAAGAATGTGAGATTAAATTCCTTTTGCAGATCCTTAAGCAAATTGAGTATCTGAGATTGAATGGAGACATCGAGAGCTGAGACGGGTTCATCAGCTAGGATAAGTTTGGGCTCTAGACTAAGAGCACGTGCAATACCGATCCTTTGTCGTTGGCCTCCTGAAAACTCATGGGGATAACGGTCTCTAAAGGTTGAAGAAAGCCCACACTTTTCCATGAGAGAAAGTGCCTTTTCCTCAATCTCTTCTGCATTTAAGGAAATGATTCCTTTCTTTGCATATATTTTAAGAGGTTCTGCAATGATATGTAGGGCAGTCATGCGAGGATCCAAGGAAGAGAAAGGATCTTGGAAAATGATTTGGAAGTTCATTCGAGCCCTTCTCAACTCTTCCTTTGTCAACGTTGTAAGGTCAACTCCTTCGAACCACACACTCCCTGAGGTAAGAGGTTGGAGTTGGGCTATAGACATGGCTGTTGTTGATTTTCCACATCCAGACTCTCCAACTAATCCAAGAGATTCCCCTTCATGTACCGTAAAGGAAACCCCATCGACTGCTCGGATGTGTCCAACGGTTTTCTTGATCACTATCCCCTTCTCAATGGGAAAATGCACCTTCATATCTTTTACTTCTAACAAGACTTTGTTGTTTTCCATGCTTCTATTCCTTTTCATGTAGAAAGCAGGATACTTTCCATTCTTTATCACCATCAATGGTAAACTCTGGAGGTGTCATTGTTGCACATTTGGGAAGTGAACATTCACAGCGAGGTTCAAAAGGACACCCTTGTGGAAGATTTACCAGATCTGGTGGGGCACCTTCAATGGTATGAAGCCTTTGATTCCTATCTCCATCCAATCTAGGTATCGAATTAAGAAGACCTATCGTGTAAGGATGTTTTGGATGATAGAATAGGTTCTCCGCACTAGCCCTTTCAACAATCCTACCTGCATACATAACACAGATAAAATCACACATTTCTGCTACAACCCCTAAATCATGGGTGATCATAATAACGCTTGTCTGATGTTCTTTTGAAAGGTTTTTTATGAGATCCAATATTTGTGCCTGGATAGTAACATCAAGTGCTGTGGTCGGTTCATCAGCGATCAAAATATCAGGTTTGCATGAAAGAGCCATTGCTATCATAACCCGTTGTCTCATACCACCACTAAATTGATGAGGATAATCTTCCGCTCTCTCTGCAGCATCAGGAATACCTATCATCGTTAACAGCTCTATTGCTTTTTGTTTGGCTACCTTTTTCGATAGCTTGTGATGAAGCATGAGGGGTTCAGCGATCTGAAGCCACACCTTAAATACAGGATTTAAAGAAGTAAGAGGGTCCTGAAAAATCATAGAGATATGTTTGCCCCTGATCGATCGTACCTCTTCATCACTCTTCAAAAAGATATCTTCATTCTTATATAGGACCTCACCATCAGTAATCCTTCCAGGAGGAAACTGGATAAGCTTAAGAATTGAAAAGTTAGTAACGGATTTTCCACATCCACTCTCACCTACTATGCCAAGGGTTTCTCCTTTTCTCAAGGAGAATGAAACATCATTTACTGCATGTACTATTCCCCGATCAGTCTTGAACTCGGTCCTTAGTCCATGTATTTCTAGTATTGGTTTTTGGTCCACTCTATTTCCTCTCTTACCTTACGTTACGCAGTCTCGGATCCAGGATATCTCTCAGGCCGTCTCCGAGCAGATTAAAACCAAGTACAAGCGTTACAATTGCAAGCCCAGGGTATATTGCAGTCCACGGAGCAAGCATCATCACTTTTCTTGCACTACTTAGCATGTTTCCCCAACTTGGTTCAGGAGGTTGAATACCCAATCCCAAAAAGCTCAAAGCAGATTCCAACAAAATTGCCACTGATAAGGATAATGATATCTGTACGATAATGGGTGCGATACTATTTGGCAGTAGATGCTTAAAAAGGATATAGGAATTATCGGCTCCATTTGAACGGGCGGCCTTAATATACTCGTTTGACTTTAGTGCAATTATTGCGCCCCTACTAATTCTTGCAAATTGTGGAATGTAGACAATGCCAATTGCAATGATAATATTTGCATTGTTTTCACCTAGTATTGCCATAATGAAAATTGCCAAAAGAAGCGAGGGAAAAGAAAAGAGGATATCTGCAATCCTCATGATTAGGTTATCCCAACGACCTCCCAAAAATCCTGCCCATAAACCCATCAAAATGCCAATTGTCCCACCAAAAGCAGTGGCACATATGCTAATAGTAAGGCTTACCACACTCCCCTTCATAATTCTTGAGAGAATATCGCGGCCAAATTCATCAGTTCCAAACAGGTGCCCACTAGTAAAGGAAGGGGCTTCAAGCATTTCCTGTACATTCATTTCCATTGGATCAAAAGGAAGCCAGAAAAATGATACAATGATAATGAGTATATACAGCGCTATGATAATGAGCCCTGTCGTTGCAATTCCATTCTTGAGTAATCTATTGTGTTTCATCTCTTACCTATTTCCTGTCATCCAATCGAATTCTTGGGTCTGCCAACGCATACACAATATCTGTGATAAGATTCACCAAGACAAAGATGGTAGCTACTATCATTACGATTGCTTGTATAATGGGATAATCCCGTTGATAAATGGCATACAAGGATAATCTACCCATACCTGGAAGAGCAAAAACCTCTTCTATGACTATTGCTCCACTCAACAAATATCCGGCATTAAATCCGGTAACGGTAATGACTGGTAAAATTGCATTTTTTAACGCATGTGAATAGATTACGCTCTTACGAGTAAGCCCTTTTGCCTTGGCAGTACGAATGTAATCCATTTGCATCACTTCAAGCATACTGGTTCGTGTATATCGCATGACCACTGCCGAAAAACCAATCCCTATCGCCAATGAGGGTAGCAATAACATTTTTATATTTCGTATTGGGTCCTCTAGGAACCCTACATAGTTACCCATAGGAATCCATCCGTTGAATCCACTAAAAGCAATGACCATGAGAGCGGCCAACCAGAATTGAGGCAAAGACAACCCAATGAGCCCTAGGATTCTCATAAAGAAATCCCCTAGAGTATTCTGTTTTATCGAGGAAGCTATCCCAAGGGGGATGCCTATGAGAAGGGCGAGAATTAATGACAACAGGGTAAGTTCGAGAGAAAGGGGAAGACGAGACAGAATATCCGGAAGAACTGGTCGTCCAGTTCTTAGGGAATACCCAAAATCTCCCTTAAGGATATCACTCATCCATTCGATGTAGAGAACAGGTACGGGTTTATCTTCACCAAATAATTTTTGTAATTCCTCCATCATTTCAGGAGTTGCCTCTACTTGTGTTCCCATGTACATTTCCAGAGCAGTTCCTGGAATAAGTCTTACAAGGAAAAATACAATTAAAGAAACGCCTATAAGGACAGGAATGAGAGTTAACAAACGTTTAACAATAAACCTCAGCACACTTCACCTCAAATAATATAGTAGTAGCATTGATATAATGATGCCTCTCGTGAGGAGAGGCATCAATAGACACATTACAATACGTCTGTTGCTGTGACGTAGTACAGTGATCCATTTCCAACTTGCTTGAATCCAGTGACCCTAGAACTAAGGACATGGGACTCACTTGGAGAATACAAGAATATCAATGGAGCTTTTTCCGTAAGCACCTTTTGCAAGGCATTGTACGTAGCTTTTCTTTCCGCAGGAACTGTCTGGCTTCGACCAAGGTCAAGCAACCTGTCAGTTTCAGCATCTTTGAACAAGAAATTGTTTACACCACCAGTAGAATGAATCGTCCGATATAAGAATCTGTCAGGTTCTCCCGAACCTCCACGGATTTCAATCATTGAATCAAAATCTCTCTTTACCCAACGATCAATATAGACACCCCACTCTACAACTTCAAGGTTTGCAGTGACTCCAATATTTTTCAGTTCACTTTGGATAACCTGAGCAACATCAAGTCCACCTTCATATGTTGCAGAACATACGATATTAAAACTGAATCCATTAGGATACCCCGCTTCCGTTAAGAGAGCTTTTGCTTTGTCAAAATCAGGAGTATTCATTGGAAGCTTATCCATAGGAAGAGCCCAATCAGTCGCAGCTACAGGAATAGGTCCTGAAGGAGTGCCCATGCCAAACTCTGCCATTGCAATAATTTCATTTCTGTCAATTGCCAGAGCCACAGCTTGGCGCACCCTAACATCATCAAACGGAGCTCTTGTATTGTTAAAACCAAAAGTCCTTACGTTGATACCAGGCTTACTCATCACTACAATATCATCAGTCTTTTTAGCCTGTCGAATAGTTGCTCCATCATTAATGGTTGCAATATCCAGATCGCCTGATTTAACACCGGCCAATAAAGAGGCAGCTTCAGGAATGATTCTAAAAATAACCTTATCTACAAGAGGCTCTCCTGAAATAAAATAATCAGGATTTTTCACTAAGGTCATAGAATTGTCAGCAACCCACTCTGCCAACATGAAGGGTCCTGTTCCTACTGCTACTTTCTGAAGATTACCATTGGCTTCTACCGCTTCTTTAGGAACAATTGCAAGGTTGTTGCTTGTTAATGAATCTAGCAATGAAGCAAGTGGAGCAGAAAGAGTCAGTTTAACCGTATAGGTATCAAGCACTTCAACACTAGTAACTAAAGAAAGATAGGATTTTCCTGGAGATGCTGTTTTGGGATCCATTACCCTTTCTAGTGAGTATTTAACATCATCAGCAACCATTTCTCTTCCATCATGGAATTTCACGCCCTTCCTGAGATGGAAAATATAGGTAAGATTGTTTGGGATATCCCATGATTCAGCCAAATCCGGGACTACTACCAAATTCGAATCCAAACGGACTAGACGATTGTACAGCAAATCAAGTCGTCTATGAGATGAGAACGCTGTCACGATATGGGGATCAATTCCAATTGCCTCTTGATCAACACCAATCGTAATCACTTTTTCAGTACTTTTTGCTTCTTCCTTTGTCCCACTCGCGGTAAGCATTGGAATAACAAGTGCTGCCAAGACAATAGAAACTACCATCATTCTTGAAACTAATCTTTTCACTTCTTTCCTCCTTCGAAATGCATAAGAAAACCTCTTCTATAGCGTGATAGTGCCTAACACAACAGGCACTCTCGCTCCTGTGACCTGTGGCAAATTGCCACTTTTCCCTAATAGTGACTGATGGGCAATAATTGCAAACGCCATAGCTTCACGCCCTTGGTCTGGAATACCAAAGGCACTCGTTGTCGTGACTTCGATTCCTTCTGGCAATCTTTGTCCGATCATCTTCAATAACGTTAGATTCAGGGCTCCACCACCACAAACCAACACCTTTGAAATTCGGTGAAAAGGTAAGATGAAATCTTTATATGACTGGCTGATGGTTTCCGCTGTAAATGCAGTGGCAGTGGCAATGGCATCAACAAGCGACAGATGATTCTCGGTACACAAAGCCAGAAATGTTTGTGTAAAATCTTTGCCATACACTTCACGTCCAGTACTTTTCGGAGGGCTTTTCTTATAATAGGGATCTTTCATAAAATGAGTAATTATCATTTCATTGGCGATACCTTCTTTAGCAATAGCACCTGTATCATCATAGAGCTGGTTGTTTTCTGTATAGATAGAAACAAGCTCATCAATAATCATATTTCCAGGACCTGTATCAAATGCGAAGATATCTTGTTGGCCATTGTTAGCAGGAAGAACAGTTGCATTGCCAATTCCCCCAATATTTTGAATAATCCGTCCTTCTTCTGGCGAACCAAACATCATATAATCACTGTAGGGAGCCAAAGGTGCTCCTTCTCCTCCCACTGCCATATCAGCTGACCTAAAATCCGAAACAACGGGAATATGAGTCAGCTCTCTAAGCACTGAGGGATTTCCCAATTGTAGGGTACCAGTTACACCAAATTCCCCATCAGGACCTGGAAAAGGCTTCGGTATGGGCGAATGCCAAACAGTTTGTCCGTGCATACTGATGGCATCGATAGATTCTGCTGCATAGCCACTCTTTTCAAGGAGCGTATTGACGGCTTTTGCATACCATACGGAAAGCCCAAAATGCACATCCACAATATCACTGATCGTTGCAGTGTCTTTTCGGCATACCCGACTTACCTTTTCTCTCATTTCATGTGTGTAGGGAAGGTAATAATGGTATAGAAGAGAAACCTTATCATCATTCTCTACTGATATGCGGACAAGCGTCGCATCTACCCCATCAAGGCTTGTGCCACTCATAAGCCCTATGATGTGCGTTTCTTTTTTAGTCTGGTAAGTTTCAAGAAAATGCTGTGTATGTATTTTACTTTCCATGATAGATATCAGTATATGGCACAATATTTCATATGACAACTAAAATATTGAAATATTATTTCTTTACAATACCATATTCGGATGGTACGATTACTAATCCTTTTACTAGTAGCTTTTTTCCAATAAAGTGAATCAATTTGGAGCGATACAGATATGATAGACACAACAATCACTCAAGATATGTTAGATATATTCACTACAGAACAGAGAAATAAAAATTCATCAAACATTGATGAGATGTCAACTAGACAAATCCTTGAAGTTATTAACAACGAAGACAAAACAGTCCCCTATGCGGTTGAAAAACAACTCGATTCCATTACGGCCCTTATAGATGATGTTGTGATTGCTTTTACAAAGGGAGCAAGGCTTTTTTACATTGGGGCTGGTACAAGTGGGAGACTAGGAGTTCTCGATGCATCAGAATGCCCTCCAACATTTGGAGTGAGATCTGATATGGTAATAGGGATTATTGCTGGGGGAAATGAAGCATTGACCAAATCCATTGAAAATGCCGAAGATGATGAGGAAACTGGCATACAGGCCCTCAAGGAGTATACGTTCAATTCTGATGATGTACTCATTGGGATTACTGCAAGTGGCGGTGCTCCTTATGTACTTGGTGCTATGCATTATGCAAAAGAGTTAGGGGCTTCTGTGGGAGCAATTAGCTGCAACAAAGGATCGAAAACGTTCCTCTATGCAAACCATTCCATTTTTTTAGACGTCGGACCAGAAGTAGTAACAGGCTCAACCAGGATGAAATCGGGCACTGCACAAAAACTAGTGCTGAACATGATTACTACAACGAGCATGATTAGAATTGGAAAGGTGTACCATAATTTGATGGTTGATCTTACTCCAGTAAACAAGAAATTGGTTGAACGATCCAAAAGACTGATTAGACAAGCAACTGGTTGTACTCAAAAAGTTGCGGAAAAGGCTTTTGAAGAGGCAGGGAGAAAACCAAAAATTGCAATACTCATGGTACTTCTTGGTATCAATAAGGATGATGCGATCATGTTGGAACAAAAACATAAAAGGCCCATTTCTCAACTAGTGAAATTATACAAAGAAGATACAGAAGGATACCATGACTAAAAGTTTTGAAATGGTAGAAGGTGCTTTAGTTGCTGTGAATGCGCATTTGCATCTGTTAAGTGGATCGGAAAGAAAAGTTGGCGAGTACATTTGCAAAGAGCCAAAAAAGGCCTTGCATTTTAATGTCAGGGAACTTGCCAAACAAAGCAATTCTTCTCAGGCAGCTGTAATTCGATTTTGCAAGAGAACAGGTTTTGATAATTTTAGTGATTTTAAACTACGCTTAGCTCGTGATGTATTTAGGGATTCAGATGAACGATACATTCCTGATTTGGATTTGGAATCTGAAGCAAATCCCTCTCGGGTAATTCGTGGCATTGTAGACAGAACTCAACGATCCCTTTCTTCCCTTGAAGCAACACTTGACCCTCATAGTGTCGAAAAGGCCGTTTCATTACTTACAACATCTACCTCAATCAATCTTTTTGGTGTAGGTGCCTCAGGCGTTGTGGCCTATGATTTTATGCAAAAACTGACCCGTTTAGGTCTCTCTGTATATTATACCTCTGATTCCGACCTACAACTTACTCGAGCTTCAACTATGAATCATTCTCAAGTTGCATTTGTCATCTCATACTCAGGGGAAAACAAAACCATGATTGAAGTCGTTGAGATTGCCAAAAATCGATCTGTACCAGTTATATCTCTTACCATGGATATCAAAAATACTATAAGAAACAGTGCATCAATCGCACTGTTAATACCCTCCACCGAAAAAATCTACCGTCCCGGTGCCACTACAAGTAGAATCAACCAACTTACAGTTATTGACATTCTCTATTCAATGATGGTCTCTCACAACTTGGAAGATTCTATCACGGCCCTTGAATCAACAATGGAAGCTACACACCGGGAAAAGAAATAGCCTGGTGTTCAGATACAATCTTGAACGTATGAGACCCATCTTTGAATAGTTAGGGGGTTACCCTACAGAAAGTCATTGAAGAGAATCAGGCTACAGGATGACTTGCCATCATCTCATGGAGACCTCCGCCGTTTTCAATATTGGAAAATCCCAGTTGCTTGAGAACTCGCATGGCGTAACTCGATCGCGCTCCTGAAGCACAATAGACAATTATTTTGCGAGACGTATCTTCAACTGACTGTGCCCACTGGGAGAGGCTATCAAGTTCAACATTGATAGCCCCTGGATATGCACCCATGGAAAATTCCATCGGTGTCCGCACATCCAGAATAAGAGGTCCGTCCTTTGCAAGATTGTCGGTACCCTCTTCTGGTTCGGCAGGAGTTTCGGCTGTACTACTTTTTCCCAGATCCTTCACGGATTTGCGTTCAACGGGGTAAAGATCGACACTCAGGTGCTGGTATCCTATTGCACGAGCATATCGTTCAAGACTAAGATATCCACCACTCAGGTTATACACTTTTTCAAATCCTGATCCCTTGAGCATTCTCAATGCTACGTGTCCTTTCTGCCCATCATCGCTTATCAGAAGAAGAGTCTGTTCCTGCGGAAGTCGATCCAGATTTTCCCTAAGCACATTCTGACTCAAGTTATTGCTACCTTGTAGGCTAGCCTTTGCGAAACTGATTGGATCGCGCAGATCGATTGCGATGGGTTGGTTCTCCAAAACAAATTTCTCCACATCCTGTGCCAATACAGAAGGACTGAATCCACTATGATGGTTTTCTGCAGTAAAGGCTGCCATATTGACAGGACCATTAGGAGAGTTGAATGGTGGGGCATAAGCAAGGTCAAGCTCTGAAAGGTCCTCAATTGTCAGGCCTCCGGAGATGGCAGTTGCCAATACATCAAGACGCTTATCAACACCTACACGACCTGCAGCCTGGGCTCCAAGAATCTTCTTACTCTTTCGATCCCAGACAAGCATCAGGCTGACTTTTTGGGAACCGGGATAATATGCGGTATGGCTTGCCTTGTGAATGACCACAGCATCGGCATCAAAACCGGCTTCTCTCGCTGCCTTCAAAGACATACCAGTGGATCCGGCTACTGCTTCAAAGATTTTTACAACCGAAGTTCCAGAGACACCTTTATACGTGCGGGAACCTCCGAGGGCGTTCTCCCCCACTATTCGTCCCTGGCGATTGGCAGGTCCTGCAAGAGGCATACGTACATGCTTTCCAAGAATATTGTGCTCTATCTCGACCATATCGCCTGCAGCAAAGATAGATGGATCACTGGTACGCAATGACCTATCAACAAGCAAACCACCTGTCAATCCTATCTCAAGACCTGCATCTTTTGCCAACTGCAAGGTAGGACGCACTCCTACTGAAAGCAATACAAAATCGGTATCAACAGTAGTGCCGTCGTTCAAGAGTACCCGTGTGTCTTCAATCGCCTGTAAGGACTTGCCCAATTTGAGCTTCACACCGTAGTCCTGAAGTTCTTTGGTAATAAAACCGGCAAACTCCCCTTCCAAATTGGGCATCACTTGCGGTGCCATTTCCACCAAAGTAACAGCCATACCACGTTTGGTCAGTGCTTCGACCATCTCCAGTCCGATGAAGCCTCCCCCGACAACAACCGCATGCTTAGGTTCCTTATCATTAATGTAGTGGTCTATCTTATCCATATCATCCAGTGTCCATAACTGAAATACGTGATCTTTATCAACTCCCGGAAGCGGGGGTATTACAGGTTTTCCCCCTTGGGCAAGAATGAGTGAATCATAAGTGAATACTTGCTCCTCCCCAGTCTTTGCATTACGAGTCTTCACGTTCTTTAGCAAACGATCAATTTCTATCGCTTCTGTATGGGTATGGACTGTAACTTTGTATTGGTCATCAAAGGTCTCTTCACTTGCTAAAATCAAGGATGAACGATATTCAATATCCCCGCCCAAGTAATATGGGAGTCCACAATTGGCAAAGGAAACATCCGCTCCTGCCTCCAGTAAGGTAATATTCACTTCATTGTTAATTCTACGAGCCCTGGCGGCTGCGGTCGCTCCTGCAGCTACTCCACCTATAATCAAAAGATCTTGCATCATGTTCTCCTCTAGTAATAACGGACTGAATATAATGCTTTTATTTGCTAGTGGCAAGTATCTTTCCAAAATCAATGGCAATGGGCCTCATTTTAACGTACCGCATGCATGGGTTTGTGGACCAGAATAGGTTTATTGGAATAAGAATTTCTTGACTGAAGAGTGTTCACCATTTAATATAACAGTAGTTATTTAGTATAACAGTTGTTATATAAGATACCGAATACGGTCAACCATACTACACGCTTTACATATTTGAGGTAAGGATGAGACAACCAAGAGTTTTTACCAGGGAACAAGTCATCGAAACAGCTTTCAACCTAGTAAGGAAGAATGGGTGGAACGCTGTTAGCGTCCGAAGCATTGCAAGAGAGCTGGGGTCCTCCACGATGCCCATCTACTCAAACATGAAATCAATTGAAGAGCTAGAGCAAGAACTAAAGGAAAAAAGTCGTGCCTGTATCCTTGAATATCAAAACCGAACCTATAGTGGAGAAGAATTACTCGATATAGCCGTGGGTTATGTAGTGTTTGCCCGAGATGAGAAACAACTTTTTAGATTTCTCTTTATTGACAGACCCGATAGCCTGCAATTGGATGATGTACAAGCCCAACAAGAACAATTTTATTCGCAATTTGGAAAAGAGAGTACTAAAAGCAAAGAACTTCGGGAAGTTCCTGAGTCGATTCAGCAATATCTCATCCACAACTCGTATATTTTCACCCATGGATTATCCATGATGGTTAATGCAGGCAGTATCCACCCTTGTTCCAATGAAACAATAATTTCCTATCTGCAACAAGCAGGAGAAGCTTTTTATCTCTTAGGAATGCGTAAGGAGGCAGCAAATCATGAGTGATTTTGCGTTAGAAGTTACCAATCTGGTAAAAGAATATGGCGAAATACGAGCTGTTGACAATCTCTCTTTTCACGTAAAAAAAGGTGAGATCTTTGGTCTTCTAGGACCTAATGGAGCTGGGAAAACCACCACATTAGAATGTATTGAAGGCCTAAGGAAGCAAACCTCAGGGATGATTTTTGTAGCGGGCACCAACCCACAAAACCATAGCGGAGAGCTTTATAAAACTATTGGGGTCCAACTACAAAGCTCTGGCATACCAGAGATGATGACCTGTAGAGAAGCCGTTAACTTTTTTGGCCGCTATCATGGCATAAAACCAACCGATGCACTTCTTATCCGATTAGGGCTCAAAGAAAAGCTCAATGCTCCCTACCATACGCTCTCTATTGGACAACAACGAAGGCTTTCATTGGCAATAGCGGCTGTTCATGAGCCCCAAATCCTCTTCCTTGACGAACCCACTGCAGGGCTAGATGTACAATCAAGAATTGAATTGCATGCAATGATACGGGAATTCAAAGCCTTGGGAAAAACCGTAATCATGGCAACGCATGACATGGCTGAAGCTGAGGCCCTTTGTGATACCATTGGCATTATTGTACAGGGAACCCTAGCTATGACAGGAACTCCTGAAGAAGTCACATCTGCTGGAGACAAACGAACAACAATTACCCTATCATCAGCAAAAGGGACGCTTATCTCACTCGCAGAGAAGGAAGTTCTCAACAAAGAACCTGATAAAGCCATACACACAATCAAGCAGGCAATACTCACAGGAATCAAAGAGGGGTATTGCTATTACACCACAGAGAACCCAGGGCCTGCTGTCTTATCCATGCTCACTCTTTTGCAAGAGGCTGAAGACGAATTACTGGATCTTAGGGTAGAAAGACCCTCTTTGGAAGAACGATTTATCGAGATTACTCGCTCAAAGGAGGAAAGGATATGAGTGCCTACACCTATCATCTTCTGTATGATATCAGAACAGGGTTACGGGATAAGAGCCTCATGCTTATGAATTATCTATTCCCTCTAGGATTCCTATTGCTAGCGGGACTATTTATGACACAGATAAATCCTTTTTTTAAGGATATCATGATTCCAGGTATGATTCTGTTTGGAATTATGTCTTCAACCCTGCTCAACCTCTCAAGCACACAGATTCAGGCTCGTGAGGCTGGTATCTTCCGAAGCTACCGCGTAAATGGCGTAACCCTTTCGTCCTTGGTATCCATACCAATTATTAGCAGTATTATCCATTCGGTACTAGTTTCTGTCATTATAACAATCCTGAGTTTGCTCTTTTTTGATGCTACTGGTCCTGTGAACTGGGTATGGTTTTTTGTGGTTCTGGTTGGCTGTGCTATCTGTCTGTCTACTATTGGCATGCTTATCGGGATAGTTTCCCCCTCCCAACGAGCAGGGATCCTCCTTGCTCAGGCAGTATATATACCCTCGGTAATATTGGGAGGGCTCATGGTTCCCTCAGATATGATTCCTACAAACCTTCAATTTATTGTCTCCCTACTCCCAGCATCCCATGGGATTCAAGCTTTCAACAATCTGAGTATGGAATCGGGAAATGGACAATTTGAACCTCTTGTCATATTATTGGTAAGTAGCATAGTAAACCTTTTTCTTTGTGCAGTTCTATTTCAATGGGAGTCCGGAAAACATGAAGGTAAAAAGAGCTTCCTAGGATTTCTCGCATTACTACCATTTATTGCAAGTTATTTTCTGTAAATCGGAATAGAGATAAGATAGGGGTTGGGGTAGATTCCCCCTTCTCAACCCCTATATAGAACTGTTTCACTCCTGAATTCCTAGCATATGTGCATATTGATGTGTATCAGTAAGGAATACCAGTATTCTCTGTAACCAAAAGATATATAAAATATTTTGTAAGTCCCGTGCATTTGGAGGTTAGACTCCTCTAGTATGTACAATTTCATGATAGGGTATAGTACTGAATTGCTTAGAGAGCATGTATACAGTTTAAAATATTCGTATATACTTGAAGCTTGATACTAGATGATTGCCAATTTCTAACAGTAAAGCTTAAGGAGCCCACTATGCATGTAGTATTTCATAGGGAAAAAACCATTAGAACAATTACCCTCATTTCTTGTGCTATTATTGTGTTGAGTATCGGCACGAAGATATCGACATTTGTTTTTGACCATGGGTTTCTTTATGGTATCTTACCGAAATTTGATATGGATAAAGAGACAAATATCCCCTCAATATTTGCAGTATTACTCTTATCTGCTGCAGCACTTCTCTTCTATATTCTGAGTCTCGTACCTGATCAAGTGCCTACGCTGAAGCAAGAGCAACATAAAAAATATCGTTTTTTAAGTTTCTTATTCCTCTATTTGGCATTCGATGAAGGTTCTGCTCTTCACGAACTATTAATTAACCCCTTACGCGATAGGTTCCAGTTAACAGGAATTTTTCGCTTTTCATGGATCATCGTTGGTGCCATTCTTGTGGGTTTGCTTACCCTCTATTTCTATAAGTTTATCTTCTCAAGACCAGCGTATATGAAAAAAGGATTTATTCTTGCTGCAGTTTTATATATTGGTGGAGCTTTAGGTGTAGAAATGATCGGAGGATACTACTCTTCTGTGTATGGTGAACTCAATCTTACCTATGGACTTATAACAACAATTGAGGAAACAGGAGAATTCATCGGAATGGTTGTTCTCATAAACACATTGCTTAAGGGTATTCAATATGGTGTGACAAACTCCACGTTGAGTATCAATTTGCAGGACTGATGCATACAAGAAACTCGGCAATTACCCTATAGCATGCAATTGTTGATACATAAGTCCTGTTACCCTTGATGAAACAAGGATACTTGCCATTGGATATCTATGGTATACTCTTTATGTATCATAGATATCCAGTTTACATTTTTCTTCATTACCTGCACTAGACAGAGACTTGAGGAACTCTCTCTTTTTGCTTCAAGGCAGATCCTCATTCTTTCTACCCCTGCATTTTTAGTGGAAATCCGTTCAAGTCTTATATATGGAACATAGTATCTACTTTTATTGAATGATAGGCATCATAGTTTCACTGGAAAAAGATTTTTATCACTTACTCAGTAGGAGGTAGTATGAATATATACTCATATACCCTGTCTTCTCTTTCAACTATCTATATTATCTTGGGATTTTATGTATTTTCGATGAATAAAACATCTCTGCTAAACAGACTATTCCTTGGTATCAATTGTAGTCTCTTTATCTGGTCATTCACATCTGCTTTATATATTTCTGCACGTACTCTTGAAGCATGCATTTTCTGGTACAAGATAAGTTCAATAGGATGTTTCATTTTTATTGGCCTAATTCTTCACTACTTCTTGGAATATACCCAAAAGGAAAAACTTTTAAAAAAATGGTGGATCTATATCCTCCTATATTTTCCAAGTATCGTGTTTTCTTATATGGAAATTACTAGGGATTTTTACGCAAGGTCATATTTTCTTGGAGCCAATGGTTGGACAGTAGTAGCTAGGACAGATTCAATGTGGTTCTGGGGATGGACCGCCCAATTCATTATTTTTATTTGTATTTGCATAGTAATAAGTTATAGATGGGGTGAAAAGGCGATATCCCAAAGGGAGCTAAAACAGACAAGAGTAATGTATATTTCTTCAATAGCATCCCTACTACTAGGGCTGATTATTATGGTAGTTGTCTCAATCTTGAAAGTTGATATCCCGGATATAACCGCAATAACAGGAGCGTTTTGGTCCATAGGAATTTTCTATGCAATTGTCAAGTACAGACTCATGGCAATGACTCCTGTTGTTATAGCAGAAAAATTATTTCAGACGATCATCGATTCTGTAATTCTTACAAATCCAGAAGGATTGATATTAGATATTAATCCAGAAACACAAAATATGCTTGGATATACACAAATGGAATTAATCGGCGAATCTTTAGAGAAACTCTTTCTCCATGAGAATCAATCAAAAGATATCAATATTCCTGAATTGTTGAACACGAGTCCCATTCGGAATATGGAGACTTTCTTGACTTCTAAAAACGGTACAAAACATCCAATAATTTTATCCATTTCCGAATGCAAAGATACGTATGATACGCTGTTGGGATTTGTTCTAGTTTCAAAGGACATTACTGAATATAAACAAGCCGAAAAAAACATTCAGTATCTTGCTACACACGATAGCCTGACAGGATTGCCCAACCGACTGATGTTTCTTCAGATTCTTAACCACTCGATTCAGTCTGCGAAACATACTAAACAAAAATTTGCAGTATTCTTCATTGACCTTGATCGATTCAAGATTATCAATGATACGAAAGGCCACGATGCTGGAGACAAACTGCTACAAGAGATTGCCACACGCTATAAGCAAACTCTTAGGGCTACAGATGTTGTTAGCCGTCTAGGTGGAGATGAATTCGTTGTTCTGATCGATAATTTTCAAAAATTGAGGGACTTGGAACTTATAGCCAGAAATATTCTTGCCAATACGTATAAACCAGTAATTTTACTGGGTGAGGAATGCCGAATAACTGCTAGCATTGGTATATGCGTATACCCTCAGGATGGCGAAGACGAGCAACTGTTGATGAATCATGCCGATATGGCTATGTATTATGCTAAAGAAGAAGGTAAAAATACCTTTCAATTCTACTCTAAAGATATTCTGTCTGAACTGGCTGGTCGTTTTGATATTGAAAAGAATTTACGTTTCGCACTCGAGCGAAATGAACTCTCTTTACATTATCAGGCAAAGGTTAACTTAAAAACAGGTACCATTACTGGCGTTGAAGCGCTTCTTCGCTGGCAAAATCCACAACTTGGTTCAGTTACACCTACGCAATTCATCCCAGTAGCTGAAGAAACTGGAATGATACTCTCAATTGGTAAATGGGTATTGAGAATGGCATGCATGCAAAACGTTGCCTGGCAGAAACAGGGACTCCCTGCTATCTGCATGGCAGTAAATTTATCATTACGACAACTTATGGATATCAATTTGACAGATGATATAAAATCTGTCTTGGATGATTCCGGGATGGCACCCAATTTATTGGAATTGGAAATTACGGAAAGTATGATAATGAGTAATCCTATGAAGATGAGGGATGTGCTAGTCAGAATCAAAAACATGGGGGTTAGGCTGGCCATTGATGATTTCGGTACAGGGTATTCATCTCTTGCCCAACTTAAGCATTTTCCTATTGATACGCTTAAGATTGACCGATCTTTTATCCGAAATGTTCCTGAAAACACTGACGATAAAGCTATTACCCATGCAATCATTACCATGGGAGAGACCCTAGGTTTTCTTGTAGTAGCCGAAGGTGTTGAAACAATTGAACAAATTGACTACCTAAAAGATCAGTCCTGCGATGAGATGCAGGGATTTTATTTTAGCAGACCTGTTGTACCGGAACAGTTTGCCCTTCTATTGCAGAAACAGACCGACACTTTTGTGGAATAACCTTTCAGAATACTATTTGTTTGCTAAAGGATTTCTGTAAGATTCTTTCTGCATTCTACAAACACTATGGCATATGGCAAAAAACAATGGTCAATAAACCCTAGATTGGAAATTAATTTTTCTCTAGGTTTTTTGTTCAGAGCACGTTAGTGACATGCCAATCCCAAAAAACAACCTGACACCATATGAGGTAAGTAACTTTTTGCCTTGATTTTTGCAATGGCACCTTTTCATAGTGTATTCACATAAGAATGATGCTAGGTAAAAGTAATAGCCCCCTTCTTTAAACTAGGATATACTCTGCAATATGATTAAAAAGTTGACACACTATAAGCTGACAATATTACTCATGTTGGTACTCATTCCATCATTTATCGCTGTCAGTCTCCTTAATTATTTTGTCCAAAGAGATTCTATCCGTGAAGAATTGATCACAACTTCCTTACCCTTAGTCCGAGATCTAATAGATTGGGAGATCAATTCAAGGTTACAGGACCCCCTACTTGCTTCTTCTCTAATGGCTAGAGATACTTTTTTAATCGATTGGATCCAAGATGGTGAGATTGAACCTTTGAAGATTGAAAGATTTCTTGATTCCATACGCCTTGAACATGGCTTTGCCACAGCTTTCTTTGTCTCAACCAAGACTTCACGTTATTATAGTTATCAAGGCGTTCACAAAGAGATAAATAAAGAGAATGCACATGATATCTGGTATTATGATTTTATCGACTCTGGAGAGAGTGTTGCACTTGATGTAGATACAGATGAGGTCAGTGCAGGAAAACTCACCATATTTATTAATTATCGTGTTGAAAGTACCAGTGGCGAACTTCTGGGAGTCGTTGGAGTCGGTGTGGATATGTCTGATGTTGCTGCTCTACTACGGAAGACTCAAGAGACCTATGGCCGTGTAGTCTATATGGTTGATGAATCGGGTTTTGTACAAGCCCATTCAGATATGAATATCATCGAGAAACGGAACATTCATACTACCTTTGGAATCGATACGATTGCAAATACTATCTTGGCCTCAAAAACGAAGACCCTTGATACTCACTATGAGGGGAGCACTGGGAATATCCTGTTGACTTCCAGATATATCTCAGACATCAAGTGGTATATCATTGTAGAACAAGAGGAACGTATTTCTCTGCAAATTGTCAGAATGATGCTTCTGAGGACAATATTGATAGGTCTCCTTGCTTCAATTTTAGCGTTAATTATCAGCATCAGGATAGTCAATAGGTATAATGAAAAACTAGAGAACTCTTCCAGACTCGACCATCTTACCCAGGTAAGCAATCGACTGGAAATGGACCATAGGCTCCATACGGAATTAGTCTTATGTCAGCGATTTGGAGGAACCTTTTCGATTTTGATGATTGATATAGATAACTTCAAAGAGATAAATGATACCTTCGGACATATAGTCGGGGACGAAACTTTGGTACAATTCGCTACGCTAACAAGCTCATCCATACGGAAAACAGATAGCTTTGGACGTTGGGGTGGGGATGAATTCTTGCTAATACTTCCAAAGACAAATTCCCATGAAAGCCTCATCTTGGCAAACAAGCTACGCTCAAAGGTCACTGAAAGCCATATATTACAAAAATTCAAGCTTACTATCAGTATAGGTATCGCTGAACTAACAGAGAACGATACCATTGAGAGTATACTTTACCGTACTGATAAGGCACTATATAAAGCAAAAGACGCTGGAAAAGACCAAGCCTATTTTCAAGAAAGTTAGGATTTCTTTCAAAAAACACAGACAGGTTCATTAGAGACATTTGTAAGCAGACGCATCATACTTTAGCTCCTGGTTAGAGAATGATATCTCCCAAGAATCTCTCAAACACTGGATTTGATACCTTGTCCACAGTGGTGCAAGACTTTTCAGCGATGGACTAAGCAGTCAGTACAGTTCATCTTCTGAAAAAACAAGAATTAAGACCTCTCGGAGATAACTCAAGAGCAACAAACTTGCAACAACACTGATACTATTCACTTAGGCCATCTCAGTAATGAAAAGCTTAACAGCCTCGGGTTGTTCCTCATAAACATCATGCTCTCCCTTAAGTATCTTTTTAAGAATGATTCTCATAATACCTTTCTGCTCGGAAAAAATGATTCTCCCACCAAACCATCCCTTAGCAATACCTACTGCAAGAAGTGACTGTGGAAAATTATCAACAAACTGTTTCTCTTGATTATCTTTGTCAGTGCTACAAATAAATAGTCCTAGCCGTTTGGAACACAAAAGCTCTTCTTGTTTAGAGCAAAACCTTCGAAGCGAACCTGAAAGATGACCTGCATGTATTCCCCCTCCAATAATAATAGTGTCATAGTCATCGATATTGCACTTCCCACCTTCTCTTTTCACCTCAACCAATTCAACCTGCTTCCCAGTTGCTTCAAGGCCATCAGCAATTTGCTTAGCACACTCAAGTGCGTACCCTTGGTGAGAAGAATAAATAATTGCTACCTTCATAATTCCTCCATATAACATACTTCTTTAAACCTAATTATATCATCACTTTAGGTGATGCAACAATCAGAATTACCACTATATCAGCACAATCATGTAAAGTGACGTTTGAAATGTTTGGACCTCGTCTCTACATACAAATTTGCCATATTTACCGACAAGACCGCTGATGAATTCAATTGCAAAGAACATGGACTACTAGCTTCATCCCCTAAGAACGAAGTCTAACCTACATGGGAAGGCAACGTATCTATTGCGTGTTCAAAATTTTCATCAATGGTAGCAGAGAGATACGCTCCTTTCACACAAAGAATGGCTTGAGCTCACTCATTAGGAGAACAAATGCAAGAAACACTCTAATAATTTTAATCTGTTTATTTCAAATTTTTAGGTTTGTTTAAGTTTGGGTTTCTATACTTGGGCCAAGGAGACACTAGAATCTTTTATAGGAGCAATATATGAGCTGGAAAAAGAGTTTGGCAAATGAGAATTCAGGTAACTTATTTCAAAACAGTAGAATAATTTAAATTCGAAGGGAATGGATACATATATGAAACAACATAGTCTTTCAGGTTTACATGTAGTTACGATAACATTTTGTCTACTATTGACAGGAGGCTTCCTTTTCGCGGATGGCATTGATCAGCCTACTTTCCTGTCACTTTCCTATGCAATTGAGTTGGCAACAACACAGAATGAAGGATTGGAAGGTAATAAAACAGATATGGCTTCAGCTCTACGTCGGGCACAAGCTTCTTGGGCATCGTATCTGCCAAGTATTTCACTTATGACAAGCGCGAGGGCGTCTGGCAGTCTTATTTCGCACATCGGGACATTGTCCTCGAGTGCATCAGTAGGAGTCTCATTGTCATTCGATGGTACGAATAAAGTGGATGACAAGATGCTTCAAAGCACTTATAGCGGTACATGTATCGCCTATGATCAGGCATTTTCTTCATTGGTCGTGAATGTCTCAAAAGCATATTGGACTTTGGTTGCAGTAGAAGAATCTATTATGGTCTTGCAAAACAATTTGCAAGTTGCACAAGAGCAATACCAAAAAAATCAACAAAGCTATGAAGCAGGACTGATTTCTGAGTTGGATGTCATGAAAACTTTGATTTCATGTAAATCAGCGGAAAATCTTTTGCAATCAGAAAAAGACTCATACGATGAAGCTTTCAATACATTCAAACTATTGCTTTGTGCTGATCCAGAAGAAACGTATGAAATATCAGCAGAGATCGAGCCCCTAAAACTTGCATTACCAACAGCAAGTGATTTGTATGCTACATATGCCGAACAACGATATGACATCCAACTGTTACGACTTGCGGTAGAGAAAGCGAAACTTTCGCTATCAGAAAAAAAAATCTCTACATATACCCCTTCAGTCACCCTTTCAGGAGGATGGGATATCGGTTTCTCAAACACATCCTCACTATCGGACACTGCTTCCTTTTCAGTAGCAGTGAGTATTCCCGTAAGTGGATATATACCAGGGAGCAAGCTCTCACTAGATCTGTTGGACTCAACAGATGACATTTCCCAAGCACAGCTTTCCCTTTCCACTGGGTTGTCTGAGGCTTATACCGATATACAGACAAACGTAGCAAACATTCAACGTTTGTGGACAGGTATTGAAAGCCAAATTCAAAACTTGGACATTCTCAATCGCATGTTTGAATTATCCCAGAATGCCTATGATTCAGGTCTGTTATCCATAACCGAGCTGAATGAAAGTCGTCAAGAGGTATTGGATTCTGATAAGGCCCTTGTTCAAGCTAGCCTATCATATGTTTTATCCACATATAATCTTGCTACTGCTCTTGGGATGGATGTTGATACATTGCATGAGTTGTATGGAATTACATCAGAATTACAAGAAACATTAAAAATTTAACACTTCGATAAAGAGAGAACCAAATGAAACAACATAGCAAATTCGATGTAGTGGTCACTATTAGTATCCTTATACTTATAAGTATTTTGGTAGGGGCTTCGGTAAAAACCCTCCTAGAATCAAAAGAGCGTTCCAATATGGCAGGACCAAAACCAGCAATCTCACAAAGCGATGTTTCGGATGCAACGGTCACAGTATCTGTCGCTGAAGCAACAGAAGCAATCGTATATAAGACCACTCGGTTATATGGAGACCTTGGTTACAATGATGCAGTGAATATCTATCCATCCATTTCAGGAAAAGTTATTCAATATCAAGTGGAAAAAGGGCAACAGGTTGAAGTGGGACAAACAATTGCGTTAGTCGATGCATCGAAACCGGGTTCTACCTATGCATATAGCCCTGTGACATCGCCAGTAGCAGGAATTGTATATTCACTCAATAGTGTTGCAGGAGAGACTGTAACCATCTCAAGCGTACTTGCAACCATCAGGTCAATCGAAAAGCTAAAGATACAAATCGATCTGCCTGAGCGATATCTTTCGTCAATACAGAACGGTATGAGAGCTCAATTCACTACAGTACCTTGGCCTGACACAAGGTATACTGCCACAGTATCAAGTATCGGACTTTCTGTGGACAGTAGTTCCAGATCGGTTGAGGTTGAATTGTTGGTTGACTCAGAAGACAGTAATCTAAAAAGCGGCATGTTTGTAACTGTAGATCTCGTGACTTCCCAGTCAGACAGTACGTGTACGGTTCCTGTTGAAGCATTAGCTTCTTATTTGGATGAACAGGTTGTATATGTACTGAACTCCGATTCCACAGTATCCCGACGGAAAGTAACAGTTGGAATATCAAATGATTTGATAGTTGCGATCACTGATGGGCTGGTAATTGGTGAAAAAGTAGTGACTGCAGGAACTGTTACTGACGGGACAAAGGTTTCCCTTGCACCGGAAGCAAAGGAAGTCACATGATGAAAATTAGCGAGCTTTCAGTACGACGTCCTGTCACCATAACCATGGTATATGTCCTCATATGTGTGATCGCAGCCATTTTTGTACCAAAAATCGGAGTGGCTCTATACCCTTCAACTACCATGCCAATTCTTTCTGTATCTGTAAATTGCGGTGAAGCTGGTCCTGAAGAAGTTGAACAACAGGTTACCAAGATACTTGAGAATAAGCTATCAAGTATTACCGGTTTGGAATCCATGACATCCTCTTCCGCAAAAGGTCGTAGTAGGATTATGTTGGAGTTCGGATATGGAACAGATTTGGATGAAGTCAGTTCCGATATAGAGTCCGCCATCTCCCAGATAAGCAACAACCTTCCAGATTTTGCTTCAACTCCATCCTTGATGCGCTTCGATATGTCTAGCATGCCGATTATTCGCATGATGATGAAAGGAAATCTTACACAGGATACATTAAAGACTATTGCTGAGGAAACAATACAGCCGATGTTGGAAAGGGTTGATGGAGTTGCTTCTGTGGATGTAATGGGCGGCGCCGGAAAAGAAGTATGTATTTCAATTTCCCAAAATCGATTACAAGCATATGGAATCACTATCTCTCAAGTAGTCTCAGCAATGGATACCAGGAATGTGCAGACTTCAGGAGGTACCTTCGTTCAGGATGGTACCAATTATGAAGTAATCCTTGATGAACGGTATGGTTCATTGGATGAAATAGGTGAAACAGTAGTAACAACAGCAAGTAATGGGGTTGCAATACGCATAAAGGATCTTGGTGATATAGCAATATCATATGAAAGTGGGAATCAGCAGGTGTATATAGATGGTACCAGTGGTCTGATGGTTTCTGTCAGCAATACGACAGATTCTAATTCCACCACAGTTGCAAAAGCAGTCAGATCCCAGATTGAATCCATAAATTCAGAGTTGCCGGAAGGAGTAAGCTTACAAGTACTCAGTGATGATACTACTCTTATAGACAGCACCATGTCCCAGGTATATGCATCAGCAATCCAAGGTGGGCTACTGGCTATGGCTATCATTTTCCTATTCTTGAGAGGACTGAAAAGTACTGTCATCATAGGATTATCCATGCCTATTTCCATCCTTATTACCCTGATGGTCATGTCAATTGCCGGTGTCACCATAAATACTATGAGTATGGTAGGACTGATTCTAGGTATGGGAATGATAGTCGATGCATCAATTGTTGTATTGGAAAACATCCATGGATACCGTGCAAAAGGTAGTAATTCAGCAGTTGCTGCAATTCTTGGATCACGGGAAATGTTCAATGCGATTTTTGCATCCACCGCAACTACCTTATGCGTTTTCATCCCAGTAATAATTTATAAGAATGAACTTGAGATGATGGGACAGATGTTTCAGGATCTCGCCCTTACTGTAATGATTTCCCTTACAGCCTCATTGTTTGTTGCTGTCACCCTGGTTCCAGCATTGTGTGGCAGTATCTTGAGATTGGATACCAGGACGCAGAAACCTCTGCGTTTCAAACCTATCAGGGCTATAGATAGTGTATTGGAGAAGGCAGAAACGACAGTACAGAATGGCTATGCAGGAAGTATCCGATTTGTATTGCGACACAGGTTGTTAATGCTTACCTTCATTGCGGTCTTGTTGTTTTATTCCATACTTCAGTTCAGTGGATTGGGAATGAATCTTACTCCATCAATGTCAACGGATGACCGAATCCAGCTTGGGGTAACGCTTCCAGTTGGGACAACTCAGGAAGCAACAAAGGAATATCTATTTTCAATGCAAAAACTGATCGAATCTGAAGTTGAAGGGTTTACCTCAATAATCACACAGGTTGGTACAGGCAATACTGGATCAATCCAGTTGAACCTTCCCGATATCGATGAGCAGACAGTTACCGCACAGGAAATGCAGAATGCTATTCGTCCATATTTCTCTCGATGGCCGGAAGCAACTTGGTCTTTTTCAGCTGGCAGAGGTCCCGACTCAAGCAGTGCTATCGATGTGGAAATACGTAGTGACGATTCCAATGCAACCCAAGCGGTGGTCAATGACATCATGAAAATTCTAGCAGACCAAGTTCCCCAACTTGCTTCCATCGAAAACGATCTTTCCAATGGGGATCCCCAGATACGGGTGGTAATGGACCAAAGCAGGGCTGCCGCCCTGGGTGTAAAAATGAGTACTGTCGGGACGACTCTGAAAGCAGCTATCGAAGGATTAACTGCTTCGACAACCTATGTACTTAATGATGACACCTCCATTGGTCTTGTATCTTCTTTGAATTCCAGCGAAGTAATCTCGTTGAATGATATCGGATCCTTATTGGTTTCAGGCACTTCTGGAATGGTCCGTCTCGATAGTATCGCCTCCCTAACATTGGAGAATTCACCAAAGACTATTTCCAGAGAGGATAAACAGCGAGTAAATCATGTAACTGCAACACTTGCAGATGGATATTCTGCAACCGACGTTCAAGCTGTAGTGGAAGAAGTTTTGGATAGTTCCCTTGTAGTCCCCAATTCCGTATCCATCAGCTATAGTGGAGAAGCCTTTAGGATCAATCAGTTTGGCAGTTCTGTCATCATTGTGATCATTGTAGCTCTATTCCTCGTATACGCTGTGATGGCGGCCCAATTCGAATCGTTACTTGATCCCTTCATCATTTTTACCTCTATCCCCCTATTGCTAATCGGTGTTATCTGGATACATGTGTTTATGGGTGAATCTTTCAGCCTCTACTCGGCGGTTGGGATTGTGGCCCTTGCCGGTATAGTAGTGAATAATGGAATTGTACTCGTTGATGCAATAAATCGATTGGTTCTGAAAAAGATTCCTGTGTTTGAATCGATAGTAGAAGCTGGGAAAAATCGATTGAAACCAATTCTCATGACTACACTGACTACTGCACTTGGATTGGTTCCCTTGGCATTTTTTCCAGGATCAGGTGGCGAGTTGATGCAACCGATAGCTTTGACGATTGTAGGGGGATTGATAGCAGGAGCTTTCCTTACATTATTCATTACTCCAATTCTGTACAGTTTGCTGAATGTGCGTCGTGAAAAGCGGTTTGATGATCCCAATTCATTACAGAATCAGTTGACTATGCTTGCCAAGCATAGCACTTGAGGATTACCTGAAGATACAGCCATCTATTCCTTTGGATACCATCTTTTCGTTTGTCATACATTTGATCGCTGTATATCTGGAGTACCTCTATTGTTTGTCTGTACCGTATTGCTTTCTCCTGTTTCCATTACCTTTGGTTCTGGGAACAGGAGAAATATTTCGAATAAGCAACGTTTTGCTTCCTGTTGTTCCCAAATGGAATCCACCACCCTTTACAAAGTGCTTAGCTTTGGCTAGCGTAGCAAAATGAGTGTATATCTTTCCCAACTATTGGATCTCCCCTGCCTTAAAGATGCTAAAGTTCTTGGTGGCAAGAGTGCTCTTGATCGACCGGTGACCTCTGTGTCTGTTTTGGAATATGCCCAACCTACAGCCTTACTCGATGAGTTCTTTGAGAAAAACCGGTTCATTGGAAGTGAAGTCGCTCTCACTTGTTGGTATAATATCCGCTTTGATGTTGACGCTCAGTGCAACATCCTCAAGGATCTTGCCAACTATGGGGAAGTTGGAGTCATTCTCTATTACCTGGGAATTATTGTAAAGGAACTTGACCCACGGGTAATCAAAATGGCCGATACCTATGGGATTGCACTCATTGTGATGCCGGAGGGACGCCTCAACTATCGGTATAGTGAGGTCATAACCTCGGTCATGGAGAAAATCATCAAGGATAGGACTGAACAGACATTGTTCGCTGGGGATTTGTTGAACCAAGTTACTAAGCTTCCTGAACACTTGAGGACCATGGATACCTTATTATCGATGCTACGGGACCGACTACATGCAAGTTTTCTCCTGACAGACCAGAATGGCAAATTGTTGAACTCAGTTGCTTATCCTTTTGCAGCTGAGGCAAACCTTGTCCACGCAATGGAAACTCATCGATTTTCTTCCTTATGGTGGAAATGCCAAAGCAGGATTAATGCAGGCAGAGGACCTTCTATGTATTTGCACATTATCCATATAGAAGGTGTTGAACTATCAGAAGAAACAATTCGGCAAATTGTCGAGGTGGTACAGTTGTTTGTGAATATCTGGAATCCTCAACACAACCAATTCATCTCAGCAGAGATGATTAGGACCATACTCCGTGACGAACCGATAAAGATGCGGCGTCTTGGAGAACTCTTCCATATTGACGTTGCAGCCTTGCAGGAGATGTGGGTGCTTATTCCCAGCAAGGATGAGGAAAACCATGGACAGCATAAGGAAACGCTTGCCAAAATACTGAAAGGAAACTATACACTATGCGTATGTGACAACTATGAGAAACAAACTGTGGCTTTTACCGACGGAAAATGCCTCGGCCATAGGGAGGAGATTGCCCAAGAGCTCAATATTTTTGGTTGTCAGGTGTTTTCCATCCAGCACACTCTCACCACCACAGAAGTCAGACAATCCTATCTTCGTATCCAGGAAACCCATGAAGCATGCCGTTCCATTTTCCCCTGTAAAAGCTACTACACTGCCCAAGACATTGCCTTTGCTAAAAATTGCCTCGAATGCATTGAGAATGGTCAGCTTGCCATTGAGAAAGACACCCTCTGTCTTCGTCCAATCGAACAAGATGAAGAAAGTCTCAGGACCCTATCTGTATTGCTTCTTGATTGCCAAGGAAGTATTGCCCGGACTGCTGAAAAACTCAATCTCCATATAAATTCTGTAAAATATAGAGTGCAAAAACTCAATACCCAATTTGGTTCGGAAGTGATGGCCTTCCCTTTAAGTGCCTTTCTTTCCTTTGCAACTGCAGTAATGAGGGTTTTGAGATCATAATATTTGTCCAAATGGACAAAATACTTCTTGGTATTTTCAGAAGTATTACCAATGACAGAATATAACTCGTGCTTTACTATCCTTCCAATACACAATTACTCGTAAGGAGAGAGCATATGAGTGAACATAACACTGGATTTGAAGTTTCCACCTCACAGCGTCAGAGTTGGGGCAGCTTGGCAATGATCTGGATAGGCAGCATGATTTGTGTGCCTTGTCTTATGATTGGAGGATTCCTCGGTATGGGATTTACCCTCGGTGGTGTAATCTTATGTGTCTTGCTTGGATATGGAATTGTATGTACCTACATGTGTTTCATGGGAATGGAAGGTTGTGATACAGGGCTTCCCACCGTTTCGATGGCTGGTGCTGTCCTTGGGGAAAAAGGTGCACAATACATTATCAGCCTCATGCTTGCCATCGCCTGCATCGGCTGGTTTGGAATCCAAAGTTCAGTTTGTGGTTCCTCCTTTTCTTCCATGATTGCTTCCATGACCGGAATAACCATACCCGTTTGGTTCAGTTCTTTTGTCTGGGGCATCTTGATGCTTCTCACTGCGATGTATGGCTATAAGGCCCTAAAGTACCTCAACTACATTGCTGTTCCGGCCCTAATCCTTGTTATGATATATGGTTTATATGCCGCCTTCACCAAGAATGATGGAGGTACTGTCATTGCAAATTATCAGCCTGTAGCCCCTATGAGCCTGGTAACCGGCATCAGTCTCACTGTTGCAACGTTTGCCCTCGGTGGAGTTATCAGCGGTGACTACTCCCGTTTCGCAAAGAATCGTAAGGATGTTGTCAAATCATCAGTCTTGGGAGTTCTCCCTGCAGGCCTGGCTATGATACTCATTGGAGCTGTTCTTTCCATTGTAACAGGCCAATATGACATTTCAACAGTGCTCGCTTCAGTCGGAGTCCCTGCCTTTGGCTTGATCGCGTTAGTCTTGGCAACCTGGACAACCAACGTTACCAATGCTTACAGTGGTGGTATTGCAGTTTCAAACCTGTTTGGGGTTGGTGAAAAGAAATTCAAGATTGCAACTGCTGTTGCCGGTGGGATTGGCACAATTCTGGCTGCCATTGGAGTAATGACCAAGTTCCAGGCTTTCCTTAGTATCCTCACTGCCTTCATCCCCCCTATTGCCGGAGTAATCATTGCCTCCTATTGGATCATCGGTAAAGGAAATAAGGAAAATGTTGTGATTACCAAAGGCTTTGCCCTGGATGGAATCATTGCCTTTCTTCTCGGTGCTGCGGTGGCTTACATAACAGGAAATATTGCAGTGTTCTTTATCGGTCCCATCAACGGAATTATAGTTTCGATGGTGTCCTATATCATACTACACAGACTTTTTGCAAAGAAGGTTAAATAATGCGAACGATTGGTTTGAAAGAAATTGAAGATATCGCCTTAGGCGCCTCTCTGTTGGGCGCCGGAGGCGGTGGAGACCCTTATATCGGAAAGTTGATGGCCATCAGTGCCATCAATGAGTTTGGCCCCGTTACCCTACTCGACCCCGAAGAAGTTCCTGATGATGCTCTTGTCATCCCTATGGCAATGATGGGGGCTCCAACGGTACTTGCCGAAAAAGCTGCAAACGGAAGAGAGGCAAAAGCCCTCTATGACTTGGTAAGCAAGTATTTCGGAAAGAAAGTTTTTGCGTTCATGCCTATGGAGGCAGGTGGATTCAACAGCATGTTCCCCATTGTATGTGCTGCTACCCTAGGGCTTCCCTTAGTTGACGTCGATGGCATGGGAAGGGCCTTTCCTGAACTGCAAATGGTTACCTTTACCATTGGTGGAGTCAGTGCTTCTCCCATGGCCCTCACCGACGAGAAAGGCAATTCAGTCATGTTCGAGACTATTTCCAACAAATGGACTGAAGAACTGGCACGTTCTGTGACGATGAGCTGTGGCGGTTCTGTTGCCGTAGCCCTCTATCCGATGGATGGAAAGACCGTCAAGAAATATGGAGTTAAAAACATTGTCACTCGCAGTGAAGAGTTAGGGAAAGCCATCCGTACCGTCAAGGATAGCGGGGACAAAACTCCAGAGCAAAGGTTTTTAGAATTCACTGATGGATATCGCCTGTTCAAGGGCAAGATAAGCGATGTATTACGTGAAACTCGCGGAGCCTTCAACGTCGGAACTGTCGTTCTAGAGGGAATTGCCGACTGCAAAGGCAAGCAAGCCATGGTAGAGTTTCAGAACGAGAATCTGACTTGTACAGTAGACAATACGATCGTGGCAACTGTCCCTGACCTTATCTGTCTGGTGGATACCGAAACCTTCTTGCCGGTTACCACCGATGCTCTGAAATACGGCAAACGCGTTTTAGTTGTCGGACTTCGTTGTTTCGAAATGTGGAGAACCGAAAAGGGGCTTGCTCTGGTAGGCCCAAGATACTTTGGTTGTGATACTGACTATATTCCTTTGGAAGTGCGCTCTCGGGAGGTAAGGTGATGCAATATCGTCTGGGAATTGATGTCGGTGGGACAAATACCGACGCTGTTTTGATCGATGAGAACCTCAACGTGGTTGCCGATATCAAGCAACCTACCAGTGAGGATATCTATACTGGAATCCTTGAGGCCCTTCGTACCATTTTGGTGGTTTCCCAAATTGACAGGACTCTTATCACCAAGGCTATGCTTGGGACCACCCAATGTACCAATGCAATCGTAGAGCACAAGAACCTGGCCAAAATCGGAATATTACGCATTGGCTCTCCTGCTTCAGTGGCCATTCCGCCTATGATCGACTGGACGCCCTCTTTGCAGGAAATTGCAGTTGCCTCCACTATCGTTGGCGGTGGATATGAATATGACGGAAAAGAAATCGTTCCTTTCGACAAGGAAGCTGCCCGAGAGTTTTTCACCGGTCTAAAGGGAAAGGTGAAAGCTGTTGCCATCAGTTGTGTTTTTGCGGGAGTACGAAACGAGATGGAAATCGAGGCAGCAGCACTTTGCCGCCTAGTCATGGGAGACGACATCCATGTATCCATTTCCAGCGAGATTGGCTCAATGGGACTGATCGAGCGTGAAAATGCGACTATTCTCAACGCGGCGTTACACAAGGTTGCAAAAACTTTTACCGATGGGTTTTCGGCTTCCTTAAAGCAAGAAGGCCTGGTCAATGCTGAGCTGTACCTGTCGCAGAACGACGGAACTCTCATGACTATGGAGCATGCTCGTCGTTATCCAATTCTGACTATTGCCTGTGGACCGACAAACAGTATTCGAGGTGCCGATTACCTGTGTTCCATCAAGGAATCGGTAGTGATCGATGTAGGTGGCACCACTACCGATATCGGGGTAATCCAGAATGGATTTCCACGGGAAAGTGGCGTAGCCGTTTCCATTGGAGGAGTGCGGACAAACTTCCGTATGCCTGATGTCATCTCCATCGGACTTGGTGGAGGGTCTATCGTTAAGCAGCTTGAAGACGGAAGTGTATCAGTCGGCCCGGACAGCGTCGGGTACCAGATTACCGAAAAATCCTTGGTATTCGGAGGAGATGTGCTTACCGCTACCGATTTGGCTGTTGCTGCCGGGATGGCAGTACTGGGAGATCCTTCCAATGTGGCCCACCTCGATACCGAGTTTGTAAGGAAAGGCATGGAGACGATCAAGGCAATGGTCGAGGATAATCTTGATGCAATAAAGATTTCCTCAGAGCCAATGGATGTGGTACTTGTCGGTGGAGGTTCCATAATCATTCCAAAAGACTTGATTGGAGCCAAGAGTGTGCAGACCCCCGATCATTTTGGGACTGCCAATGCTATCGGTTCGGCTATCAGCAAAGTAAGTGGGACATATGAGAAGCTTGTTTCTTTTGACAGTACTCCTCGATCCCAGGCTTTGGAACATGCTAAAGCTGAGGCTATCAATCTAGCTGTTGCAAGCGGAGCCCTGAGGGAAACCGTTGAGATAGTCGATGTCGAGGACGTTCCCTTGGCCTATTACCCAGGAAATACCAGCAGGGTGAAGATCAAGGCAGCCGGAGAATTAGCCTGAGGAAAATCCAAAGAACAGTATACGTAAAGAATTGATATACACCCTCCAAACAATAATTGTACTTGCAATGCTGAGCACTATTTGGAGGGTGTTTTTTCTTAGGGACAGTAGGCTACTTCGTCACGTTACCTACTACATGAATTGCTGTCTTGAGAAATGTAAATTTCTGTATAGGTGAAACTTGTCCTAATTATTACTTCATCATTGTCGGTTACTCGACTCATTGGTGTGTGAAAAGCACATACCTTACAGCAACTTTTTTCAGGGTAATCCAATACCACTACACTATTGGTATAGCTACCAAAAAGACCCCCAAATATGATATTCATTTGAAGGTTTTTGAAAAGTATAGATCAGGACATTGGGTCTTAGAGTTTTACAGTAACGACGAGTGTTTTTCCATCTGGACTCTCCGCCGTAATTTTCCCCTTATGTTTCAATACAATGGATTTTGCGATAGATAAGCCGATACCATATCCTTCCAATTTGCTATTTCTGGAACTGTCAGCCCTGTAAAACCTTTCAAAAAGAATATCGTAATTTCCAATTCTCAGATTATCGGCTTCATTTGTAGTCCTTAGGATACATTTTTTACCTTGTTTACCTAATTCAACATGTATCAAGCTTTCCTTTGAACCATATTTCAATGAATTATCAATGAGAATTGAAACAAGGTGCCCAATTGATTGTTCATTCCCATAGTAAGCAACATCTTCTTCAACTTCTATTACAAGCTTCTTATCATATATCCTACTCATTTCACGAAACTGTTCTGCAGTCTCGACTACCAGACTAGATAAGGAAAATTTGGTATGTACAAGCTGATATTCGTTTTCATCCATGCGCGTAAGGGAAACGAGGCTTTCCACAAGATTGGATAACCTATGAACTTGCTTATGGATACTCTGTATCCATTGGCTCTCTCCATAATTCATTTCCAACACTTCCGCATTTGTATTGATGATTGCTAACGGGGTCTTGAGCTCATGTCCTGCGTCAGTAATAAACTGCTTTTGTTTTTCATAGCTCTCTGCTATAGGGGCTATTGCCTTCTTGGAAAATACAAGGACAATGATAAAGACGGCAAGGATTGCAATCATACCAGTTATGATGCTACCTCTCAAAAACGAAAAGAAAAGCTGCAGATCTCGGCTAACATTTACAAATACCAATAAGGACCCATACTCCTTGCCTACAACGATATACTTATAATCATCTTTCAACCCACTCATTTTTTTGCTTTGCAATATGATGTTTGCATAGGCAAGAGCCTGATCTATAGAGATGGAAGAGATTTTACCTGTATCCACATCAATGAGGTTTCCCCTCTTATCCATTTTTACTGTAAAAAACCGCGTCGAAAATGGCGCTTCAGGTGACATCTTTGGTGGCAATACATATTGAGAATCAAGATAATCTGGTTTTGGAAAGAATCCATCATTTTCTGCAAGTATCTGGAGAAGCTCATCAGTATTTCTCCCTATTTGTGAATAGTTAGACAAATTGCTAAACAGTCCGATCCCAAACACTACTATACATACCGCACTGACTGAAATTAAAATAAATTTCCTTCGTAATTTCTCTACCATTATTTCCCCTCCAGGGAATACCCGATATTTCTCCTTGCCTTTATCTCAACCTCTGCCTCAAGTGCAGTGAGTTTCTTTCTGAGAGAAGAGATATATACCCATACGACATTTATTTCTGAACCACTATCATAACCCCAGATTTTCTCCATGAACCGATCTGTAGAAATGACATTAAGAGGATTAATCATAAGCATTTCCAACATTTGAAATTCCTTATTTGCAAGTCGCACTGAGCCTTTCTCTGATTGTAACTCAAAGGTCAACCGGTCTAACATAATATTCCCATAACAGAGTACAGAATTAGTAATTTCAGTTTGTCTTCTTGTAATAGCTCGTATACGTGAAATTAATTCTTTTGTTGAAAATGGCTTAGGTAAATAATCATCAGCACCACAGTCAAGCCCCAAAACCTTATCATCAATCTCTGATTTAGCAGTTAACATCAGTACGGGAATATTATTGCCATTTTTCCTGATTGTCTTTAGTACTTGTATACCATCAACCTTTGGCATCATTATATCCAATATCACACCGTCATAATTCTCTGTTTCCAGATAATTTAGAGCCTCTTCACCATCATAGACAGCATCAATAGAGTAATTGCTATGTCTTAACATTGCTACAAGTGCATTCGAAAGTTCTACCTCATCTTCGCAAAGTAATAAACGCATAATCCTACCTCCTATGTATACAGCCTATCTCATAACCCTAAAGTCTAGTTAAAATTCTTGTTGAATACGTATCTCTTTCACATATGAAAGCCTCGAAGCTACCCACTACAAAATAATTTCCCATGCGTCTCTCTAATGTAAATCATTCTATACACTTGCACCCTCATTGGTACCTATGAATGTAAATTACAATTTCAGGTGGTTTCCGGTAAAGCAGTGTATCCTTTCTTGATTCCTTACCCTCCAAAACAAAAGGAATAATGAATCCTTCCCCCATCTCCATATTTTGTTACTCCAGAGGAATCAATCCATTCAGGACTTTCCTGTGGTAGGTATTCATCCAGTTTTGGATTTTACTGACGGTCTTCTTTGCTATAACCCTATGTCACTACCCATGAGGATGAATCTCCTGATGATCCCATTAAAAATTCCATTTTTGCCTCTTTCCGATGAATGTACATACATAAACAAATATTGAAGAGTTCGGCTCCTCCATTTAATACACTGGAATGTTTGTCAATTTCCGACTTAGCAGTATACCAGCAGTGAAATATTCCTAGAAGATACTATTAATTAGTATATATTTTATTTATATGTAAGCAGATGGGGTCATCAGCTTGCTTATTCTTCCATTGGATACGTATACTTAAAGTGACACTATAGAGGAGTTACCAATGCCAGGAAGATTTGTTATTACCAAGACCCCCAAAGGGTTCTACCGTTTCAACCTCCAAGCTGCAAATTACCAGACTGTGCTTACCAGTATGAACTATGCTACGCTTGCGAACTGCCGTGAGGGAGTGGAGACGATTTCGAGAAACGCCCTATCTCCAGTTGAGGATTTGACCTTACAGAAGGCCAGTCCTATCGCCAAGTTCCCCAAGTATGAGATGTACTTTGACAACGAGGATAAATACCGTTACCGCCTCCTGGCTTCCAATGGTCAGAATATTGCCATGGCAGAAGATAGCTACACTACCAAGGCAGGATGCATGAACGGAATCGAAGCCATCAGCAGGGCAGCAACTGACGCACAGGTGGATGAAAGCGCACTGGAAAGCTGACGTATATTTTCTCTTCTACAAGCTAGTACTTGATTGATAGTAAGATATCACTCCTTCTTACAAGAAGGAGAATTTCTACATTACCCCACAAATCTGTGGCACTACCCTTGGTTTTTTAAGGCTAAAAGTCATTCTCATTTTCCCTTTCCATTTTTTGCTCTTCCAGTAAAGAAAGATAGAGTTCTTCTACTTTTGCACGAGCCCAAGGCGTTTGCCGCAAAAATTTCAAACTTGACTTTATCCCTGGGTCGTTATAGAAACAACGAATCTCAATCTCATAATACAAGTTTCGCCACCCATAATACCTCACAAGATATCGTAATATTTGTTCAAGCTTCACTCCGTGCAGAGGATTGTTTGGTTGTTCTTGATTATCTGAATCGGTATGCATTGGTATGAGTTCCTTTACCAGAAAAGTTCTAGTTTTTGAGCGCTATCGTTACTATTCCCACTAACTCTTACAAGTATTGAGATTTTTTCCAATATGTTATTCCTCTAAAGGGAAGTTTCCTAGTCATCACTTCTCTACTCATGGTACTACTATACCCCTTCATAGAATTCTGAAAGCCTTCTAGTGACTATAAGGTTATTTGTTATAGCTGTAAATCCCAGTTTCTCATACATTTTACGCGCACTGTTGTCGCTATCAACTTGTAGGAAAAAATGTATTGCCCCCTGTTCAATACCATACTCGACAAGAAATTTCATAAGGCGAGTACCATACCCCTTTCTCTGAAATTTTTCTAGAACATCAAAATCTTCAATTTTTGCAAACGCACCTTGGGTATAAAAATCACAATTCCCTATTGACGTTCTTCCTGTGAAGCAAATCGCGTTATTCATGGGAATAGTGCAGTCTTCATACACTATTTGTTTTCGTGCATATCGTCGCTTTGCAAAATCAGCAAACTCAGTCCCAAAAGATTCTTCGTCTAGCAAAGTCCCCATCTGAAAATCTTCCGTTGATGCTGCAAAACGGATAGAACAAGGCTGCCCTTCAAAGTGCGGAGGAATTGAGTCAAAGTAAGTAGCAAGGGTATTGCTGTCGGCATACATGATTAGTTGTTCTACAATTGCCTCCTTATCGATATACTGTTCCAAAAGTGACTTAGCACAGTCAAAAACTTGGATTTGTACGACCTCATTCTTATGTTTTTCCCTGAACTTCTTTTCCTCGGAAAGGATTTCTGCCATATGAGGGAGACTTGAAATGGGAATTCGAATAAAATTATGGAAATGCATATCTGGCAGTAATCCATCAAGAAATCGTAATCCATAGGGTGTTTGTATGGTTAAGGAAAATTGTTCGGAATAGTTCTTTTCGACTTCAATAATCTGTTCTTTTAGGTTCATAGTATCCATCCTCTCAGCTATTTATTTCCTTAGGTGATCTTTTGTGCACCATACGAATGATCATTCCCTACTCGATCATTATATGAGCAGAGCCCTTACTGTTGCTACGCTTGTTTTGAGAAAGTGCGTATTTTTTAATTTCTTTGTACAGGGTATCCAAAATTCCTATTTGGATGTACGCCTATTCCCTTATACTTAAGAGAATACATAAGATCACCCTCAAAATCTTGAAGTTCATGTACAGGAAATATGTACCAGAAGGTTTTTACAGAATTATCGGCACACCCTTACATAACGGACAAACGTTCCTTTAGTAACTGTACAGCGATCTACAATGGTAAATCCTGCTGAAGTTAGGTCCTCGTCCATATCTATGCAGGTAATTAGTACAAGCTTTTCGGTGATACGCCTTGAAGAATGGATAATACTCTTCTGTTGTGTATCGGTAACATGAGAAAACAAACCATAAGGCAAATCTAGTATTGCAACATCATAGGTTTCGGTTATCTCATGCATATCACCTTTTACAATACAACTATCATATCCAAAGTGAGAGATGTTCTGCTTAGCTTGGTTTGCTATGGTCCAGCTAATCTCATACCCAATCACGGGGATTGCTAAGGACAGGGCTTCAAGCACTACCGTGCCTATTCCACAACAGGGATCCACTAACCTCGTTTGTGTCTGTTGACCTACAGCAATATTTACAACAGCTCTTGCTGTACGTGTTTCTAAGGAATTACTGTTAGTGTAAGGTTTTTGATTATGCTTTTCCGAAGGATTCATATTTTTCTCGTATATGCCAAAAATCCAATGGTCATCAAGTAATGTAATTCCCAGTTGAACAGAAGGGTTCTTCATATCCGCTTCACCCTGGATAACTTTACCTAACTCTGTAACACCGTGTATCCAGGTTGCATAATCTAGTTTCCCTTCTTCAATTTTAAATCTAGCAAATTTGAAATTCGGACAGGTCATTTTTTCATCACTGAGGATCTGCACCAACTCTTCCAAAGAGGAAGCAGTATGAAGAATGGAAATTCTTACTTTGATAAAAGGACTTCGCGAAGGGTCAATATTTCTAGAAGAAAAAAAGTATTTCTTGGATACTTCCTTGTCAAAAAGAATTTTCATCTCCAAAAGACATAATTCTCTCTCTTGTACTTGATAGTTAATAACATAAAGATAGTTTTGCTCACAGGTCTTGCTCAATACTATACCTTTTCCCCTTATGAAAACTGCTAAACTTATATAGGCCTACGATCCATAACGCTGGAACCAAGCAACAAACCTACCAACTCTTCTTAAACTATTGCTATATCAATATTCTCACAATCTATCCTTGTGACTCTTTTCTTCATCTTCTTTTCTATCACATGAAAATGAGCCTCTTCCGAAGGATTAATGAGCGTAATGGCTTCACCAGGATTTTCTGCACGACCTGTTCTTCCTATCCTATGAATAAATATTTTTGGAGAGCGTGGCAGTTCATAGTTTATTACAAAGGGAAGAAATTCAATATCAATTCCTCGGGATAGAAGATCTGTAGCAACTAACACTCTTAGATGTCCCTGCTTAAAGGCCTTTAGCAGATCTGTCCTCGCTCCCTGACTTTTTTTGCTATGAATTGATCTGGCTTCTATACCATTCTTCTGTAATTTATCAGCAACCCTATCAGCCCTTGCCACTGAAGAGGTAAAGACCAGTACTTGTTCCATATTCTGGCTCTTTATAAGATAGCGTAGTAGAGGACCTTTTTTCTCTTCTGGAATACAATAGGCAGTCTGTTTAATGAGATCAATTGGATCAGATTCCTCTTCCATTTTAATCACTAAAGGATCATGCAAGAGAACTTTTTCCAATGCATGGATATCCTTATTCAAGGTTGCCGAAAAAAGCAGATTCTGACGGTGCTTAGGAAGGAGAGCAAAAATATGATCCATTTCCTTCTCAAACCCAACAGTTAGCATTTTATCTGCCTCATCAAGAACTACTACCTTTACAGCAGACAAATGAACAGCGTTCACTGAGACAAGTTCCAATAATCGACCTGGTGTAGCAATGAGAATGTCTACATTTCTCATTGCCATCATTTGAGGATTAATTGAAGCGCCACCAAAGACAGCTAGAGTTTTTATATCCGATGCCGATTCATGAATATATTTCAAAAATACAGAATTTACTTGAGCAGCAAGTTCTCTCGTAGGAACCACTACCAGTACCTGGACATGCCTATCTTTCAGAATAACTTTCTTTTGTAACTTCATAAGGATAGGCAATACATAGCTAAGGGTTTTACCTGATCCGGTTTTTGCAATACCAAGAATATCCTTACCTCCCAAAATTGATGGAATTACTTCTGTCTGAATGGGATAGGGTGTTGTTATATTTCCTCGCTCCAAAACAGTTACAAGAGATTCTGAGATTCCCAAAGATATAAATGACATATGTGTTTGATCCTTTTACACTATTTATAGAGGTTTATTGGTGATGGTAGAGTATCCATTGCGAAGCATACGGTATTGCCTCCCGAGAGTACAGAGGTCCTTGGATTATTGAACCGTAACGCATGGTTCTTCACAAGCTACCCTCATGGATTAGAAATAGGGAAACAGCTTGTAGACACTATTATTGACTGCGTCATTCAGCATGAACCTAGCTTGATATTACGGTCAAACAAAGGAAAAGTATTTACTAGAATACCTCCATGGATAACAGATGGTTTTTTCTAACACCATGCTTGGCACCCCTAGAATATACTAGACTCTTAGGAATAAGTACCCTCTAAATAAGAGAGTGCAAGAATATGGTTACCATCTGGGCTATGTGAGGATGCAATAACAAAGATATTACTAAAAGCCTTGATGTTGTAAATAACAACATCAAGGCAAAGGCAAAACACTCAGAAAACAATCATTGAAATAGACAGCATCCCAATCGATGCAAAGATTGTATTGATTTTGAAATCAGTCATCAGAACATATACACAATGGGATTCGACATTGACCTTCCTTGAAGATTTTGTACCCTGAAAGGAAAATCAATGAAGCAGAAAGGCAACCTATTTTTCATTTGCTTGGTCAAGCACCTCCTGTAGCGCTTCTTGAGTTACGTTACCACCCAAAAGGGATGTAATGACATTATAGATACCCATATAATTGCCCTTCAACAAAGGTACCATAGTTTCGATCTGACTTTCAGAAATAACATTTTCTCGTACAAGGAAATCAAGATATAGTTTTTTTGCCTTTGGATTTTCAAAAACTGAGATATGCTGGCTATCTAAATATAATTTTTTATATTTCTGATGAGTTTGTTCAAATTCAATATAGATACTTTGCTTGATATCTGCAGCACTTGAGGCTGCATGTATTCCAAATGTTCCGCTTTCAGCAACCCAGTCACCTACTTCAGGATCAAAATATGACAAATCTCTTTCACTTAGTGTTATTGTGATTGTTTTTGTTTCACCACATGTAAGATTCACTTTACAGAATGATTTGAGTTCTTTTTCGGGACGTACCAACGTGTATTCCTTATCAGAAACATAGAATTCAACAACTTCTTTCCCTTCCATTTTTCCAGTATTAGTTACATTTAATGAAATGGTAATAAGCTCACCATCTTTGTATGATTTTTTATCAGAGGAGAGGTCGGAATATGTAAAATCAGTATAACTAAGACCGAAGCCAAATGGGAAAAGGGGTTCAATTTTTTTCTTCTCATAATACCTATACCCAACAAAAATGCCCTCACCGTACGTATGGTGTCTTGCTTCCCCTGGGAAGAATAGATAGGAAGAGGTATCCTCCAACCTCTTCGGGAAAGTAACAGGAAGTTTTCCGGATGGATTGACAGTACCAAACAAAATACTGGAAATTGCTTTGCCTACAGTTTCACCTGGTAAAAATTGTTCAATTACGGCTTTGACCTTATCTAGCCATGGCATCTCAACGGCATCTCCGGTACTAAGGACAACAATCACATTTTTTTGTACTTCTGAAATTTTCTCAATAAGTTCAACATGACTTGCATCAATTTGGAGATTTTTCCTATCAAACCCTTCTCTATCATATGCAGTCCATAAACCTACAAAAATGACTGAAACATCAGCTGATTTTGCATCTTGTACAGCTTTTTCTATCATTTCTGATGTGCTCCTACTACGAAGTGAATACCCTTCAGAATAAGAAACCTCAATATCGTTTTCCTCTGCTGTCTTGATAATTTCCTCAAGAGGACTTGATATCTTTATCGGGTTCACCAATGTGCAACCGCCTCCTTGATATCTAGGTTCTTTAGCAAATGCACCGGACACAGCAATTTTTTTGTATTTTTCTGCAGTTACAGGAAGTACTTTATCTTTATTCTTCAGAAGTACAATAGATTCTTCCGCAACCTTATTGCTCATTTCCCTATGTGCATCAAAATCAATTTCGTCTGTAAATCTTTCCTTCTTTTTTGCAGTTACTGCAAATTCAACAAGACGTGATATTACTATATCTAGAGCTTCTTCCTGAATCTTTCCTGTCTGAACAGCTTCCATGATGGACGTATTGTTTTGCTTGTTTTCAGGCATATCCAGATCATTTCCAGCGAAAAATGCCTGTATCCGATCTTTGATGCCACCCCAATCTGAAACTACAATACCTTCAAATCCCCATTCCTTCCTTAAAATATCAGTGAGCATTTTTTTGTTCTCTGCCATTTGCACACCATTCACAAGGTTGTAGCTGGACATTACTGTCCAAGGTTTTGCATTCTTTATTGCAATTTCAAATGGTAATAGATAAATCTCACGTAAGGCTCTTTCATCTACATCTGAAGACATATTTATCCGTAAGGTTTCACTGTTATTTGCAGCAAAATGTTTGATGCTAGTGCCAATTCCTCTGGATTGCACACCCTTTATGAAACTTTCTGCAATTTTTCCTGTCAGATAAGGATCTTCCGAATAATACTCATAGCCACGCCCACCTAAAGGGCTTCGTTTAATATTGATAGCCGGGGCAAGAAGTATATTCACTTTAAAATACCGGCATTCATCTCCAAGTGTTTGAGCCATTTGCTCAATTAGTTCTTGATTCCACGTTGCAGCAAGAGATGATCCTGAAGGATAACAAACTGCTGGATGTTGACTACAAATTGTTGGGGAATCTTGCGTCAAGTCTGTTACTTGCAGAAAATCAGAGGTTTTCTGAGCCCTTTTGCCTTCTACAGGTTTCATGATTCTTACACCATTTGATCCGTCGGCCATCCAAATTGTTGGTATTCCCTTTTCAGGAATACCTCTTGTCTGCCATAGGCCAACACCTGAAAGAAGTGATGTCTTTTCTTCCAATGTAAGAGATTTTACAATTTTTACAATTTCATAATTTTTCATTCTTATCATCCTTTTACGCCTGAAGAGGCAAAGCTATCGATATAATATTTCTGTGTAAAAAGAAAAATGATTATTAATGGAGCGAGCGCAAGTGTACACCCAGCCATAATCAACGCATAGTGTGTACTTTGTGATTGCTGGAATCTTTGTAATCCAACTGTTAGTGTTAGCAGGCTTTCTTTATTACAGTAAATCAGGGGATTGATATAATCATTCCAAGTCCAGGTAAATTGAAATAGAAGCATCGTTACAAAACCCGCTTTTACCAGAGGAAAACAAATTTGCCAAAATGTTCTGAAGTGTCCTGCCCCATCAATTTCAGCCGCTTCCGTTAGTTCAAAAGGAATGGGTTCAAAATACTGCCTCATAAGATATACATTATACGCAGAGAATATACCTGGAAATATAAGTGCCCAAAAAGTGTTATTTAAATGTAATTGCCCAAAATATATGTATTTGGGAAGAAGTGTAACTTGAACAGGTACCATCAAAGTTGCAAGATATATTACAAATAATGCTTTCTTACCTCTAAAACGTAATCTTGCAAACCCATAGGCGGCAACTGTTGATAGAATTAGTGATCCAAAAAGAGTAAGTCCTGTAACAAATATGCTGTTCTGATAGTAATTGGGAAAGTTACTTTTCGTCCAGACAGTTACATAATTGGTCCTATTTATGGTTTTAGGCAGTATCCTAATGGGAAACTCCATGACATCGATTTCGTTCTTGAAGGATGATGATACCATCCAAAGGAAAGGAAAGATGCACAGCACTGCAAAGATGGCAAGAACAAGAGTTAGCAGTATTTTCATTGATTTTTCTTGTGTACTATTATTCATATATTTTCATACCCTTCCTAATATGTAAATCGATCTTTTAATTTAGTTTGAATGCCAGTGATCACCAGTATAATTAAGAAAAGCAAAACAGCTATTGAAGACGCATATCCAATATTTAGTTCTTTGAACGCATAGTGATAGATACAATATACAAGGACATTTGTTGAATATCCTGGCCCGCCTTCTGTTAAGATGTTTATCTGGTCAAATACCTTAAATGAATTCATTGTGGCTAAAATTGACACAAAGATGATATTACTGGCCATCAGTGGAAGAGTAATCGAATAGAAGGTTCTGACTGATCCACATCCATCAATTTTTGCTGATTCATATACTTGTTTAGGTAATAATTGAAGGGCAGACAGAAAAATTATCATATAATATCCAACATCATGCCAAACAGAAACAATAATTATACCCGCAAGAGATGAATTGCTCCGACTAAACCAACCTGGGAGATTTTTTACACCCAGCATAGAAAGTAGATTATTGACTGGCCCTCCTTCTGGGTTAAGAAGAATGAGCCACACATACGCAACTGACACCATTGCAGAAATATATGGCATGAAAAACATCAGCCGTAATGGCACTTTGCAAAATACATTCTTATTCAAAGCTATTGCCACCAACAAAGCCAAAGATATGGAAATCGGTACATATAGTAAGGTATAGATAAAATTGTTTTTTAACGCTGCAATAAGACGTTCATCAAAAAACATTGCTTTGAAATTATCCAGACCAACAAATTTCACCGCACTAATACCTTGCATCGGATTCCACTTTGTGTAACCTAAAATAAGAGACAAGAGAATAGGTATAGCTACAAACATTACTATACCGAGTATGTTTGGAATAACAAACAAATACCCTGCAATCTCTTCATTCCGTTGTCTATTTGTTAAATGTGGCTTTCTTGTTTTCATTCTGGCCTCTAATCAAGACATAAGCATCCCTCTGTTTTATTTCAGAAGGATGCTATGTAAAATCATTATGACTATTTTTCTGACTTTTCTTTTTTTATTGCTGCATCAGTGATGGTCTGAATTTGTTTCAATACAGCTTCTGCACTTTTTTCACCATTGAAGAAGAGTGGTGTCTGTTCTTGCATTGATTGTTGATATTCCGCTGCAGCAGAACCAGTAGGTTTCTGGCTAACAGCACTCATTTCTCCGAAAAGGGGCCTAATATCATCTAACTCAAGTCCAGATCCCTTAATAAAAGTTGAAATAAGATTATCGTCATAGGCTGGGATATAGCATGGATAATTTCCTGTACCTGCAATTCTTAAAGCACCTTTTTCAACCATGTACCTGATGAATCTCCAAGCCTCTTCCTTGTGATCGCTGTTTGCAGGGATTGCAAGAATTGAAGCAGCTATTGAGAAGTAATTCGAATTTTCAACAGATTCATCAAACCGGGGAAGTGGTGCAATACCAATCCTGAACGAATGAGGATAGTTCTCTTGGTCTTTTATATTCTGGACAAGCCATGATCCGGCCTGTACCATGGCACATTTTTCGCCAAGGAAATAGGAGGCTTGAGTTGCTTTTGTTGCTCTGATCTGATTGAAAGAAAGTTGATACCCTAACGTATCAAGAGCATTTCGTCTTTCTAACTGTGTTTTAAAAGCTTCACTGTATATGTTTGAAAGACCATTCTCATCATACCAAGCCTCTTTTTCATTACCGATCGGAGCCCACTGTCCATTGAAAGTATGAGTATAGGTTCCAAATACTTTATTTGCACCTTCTCCCTGTGTGAGTTTTTTAGCAATTTCCCTATATTCATCCCATGTCCATGTCCCATCAGGGTAAGGAATGCCCTTTGCATCAAACATATCCTTGTTGTACCAGATTCCTTCAACAGTTGAACGGAAAGGATATCCATATGTGACATTATTATACATAGCATAACTTAGGATATCTCCAAAAGAAGCTTTCATGTCAATCCCATCTCGTTCAATGAATTCATCAAGAGGAGCATATATACCATTCTTCATGCGTACCATCTGCTCACCATCGGAACCTGGCATAACATCAATGTCGCCACCACCCATTGCCAGAATATCTAGCTGTACGAGTTTTTCTCCACCGTTATCAGGAATTGAGTGGAACTGAACTTCAATGTCGGGATTCTCACTGTTAAAATCATCAATGATTGATTGGTCAGTCGGAGCCCAATCATAAAAGTGAATACGTATCTTTTTCACTGAATCCGAAGACGTTTCCTCTTTCTGTCCATTGGCAAATACCGGGAAAAACGCCATGAGAAGTGCGAGAAAGAAAAGTACTGTTTTCTTCATTTTTTTCTCCTTGGTTCTGTAAGATTAATGAGCAATGCTATTAAGCACTGAACTTAGTATTGGGGAGGAACATATGAATGGATAGGTAGTAAATATTGATAATTATTCTGATTATTTCAGAATGGAGTCCGATTATTAACTATTTCTTCCGAAATATTCATTGGAATTGTAATAATGAACTCTGTACCTATGTTGGTCCCACTTACAATGGACAAACGAGCTGTCCCATAATATGTAAGAGAAAGTCGTCTAAATACATTATACAATCCAATACTTCTTGTTTCCTTATGATATTCCTGACCAGCTTTCTCCCATAATTGTCTGAGATAGTAAAGCGTATCGGCATCGATCCCAGGTCCATCATCTTTCACAGTGATTTGGAGAAATTCGTTTTTCTGATGTATATGTATGGAGATATACTCCTTTTCACCGGTCTGCTCAATTCCATGCTTAATGCTATTTTCAATCAATGGTTGTAGCAAAAGACGTAGGACCAATACATTTTTAAGATGTTCATCACTTACAACTTCATAATTCAAACTATCTCCAAAGCGATATCGGGACAGCATAATGTACAGTTTTGTGTTTTCAATTTCTTTATATAACGGAATTACATTTTCAGATATACTAATATTGGAACGGAAGAACTTACCTAGTTTACATATCATTTCCGATACTTCTTTATTATTATCCATCAGAGCCCTCCAATTGATACTATCGAGGGTATTGTACAGAAAATGAGGATTAATTTGATTTTGCAGGGACTGTATCCTGCTTTCTTTGATGCTGATGACAAGTTCTTGTTTCTCTAATTTGGATAGATATATTTCATTTGCAAGGTCGTGAATCCGATCCATAGTATGGTTGAATGAGTCATAAAGATCATTGAATTCCTTAATGTTCGTATGATCTTCAATTTTTATTTTTCCAGACTCAGCCATTTTGAAACATGAAATTAAAAAATAAATTGGTTTTGTTGTGTAGCGGCTCAAAATCATGCCAAGGAGTATGAAAGCCGCTATAAGAAGAATCGAGAGAAAAATGCAAACACTTAGGATCAAAGCTCCATCACGTTCAACTTCGGTTCGATATGTCAAACATATATAACTCCATCCCCTACCCTCTATTTGCATCTTTGTCATAAGATATTCTTCTCCGTTGAAACGAACATACCCTGATGCAAGAGGGTTAAACAGAAATTTTGTTCCTATATCCGATATTTTTGGGGCACTGATAATAATTCCATTGCTATCAATCAGATAGAATCTCTTTGTCGTTCTTGAGTACTGACTTACAATATCTGAAAACATCGAATTATCAAAGTAAACCAACAAATATCCAAGAGCTTTGCCGACTGTGAGATTTTCCGCTAAAGAATTAATAGCGGAGGATTGTGTGGAAAATACTTTTCTGACAACAGGAATCGAAAGAATATTCTTTGTTGCTGGACTATTTTTATCCAACGATAAAGGAAGCCATATTTCTTTTCCTTTCGATTGAATAACTTGTTCGGCCCAAGGATAGGAATTGAGATTGATATTCATATCAAAGGCTTCTTTGCTACCCAGCACTACCCCATCATTTGAAAATAAAATAATATTTCTGCAATCGTAAATTGCTTTGTTGAAGCGTCCTTTGTCTACTAGACTATTATTTATCTTAGTCTGTATTTCCTCTATATCTGGTTTTACTCCAGAATTATATTCATACTTAATGAGAATTGACTGGATATCACTATCGAAGGCCAGAGCAGAAGATACATTGCCTGCCTGTTGAGAAAGATAGGTTGCACTTTCACATAACTGAGAAACAAGCCATAAATCATCTCTCTGTACCCGTGAAAATGCTCGCATATCCATTACTTTATAAAACGTAATACCAGCAATTGAGGCAGTACATACAATGATTATAATAAAAAGTGTTATATACCCAGTTCTGATTGAAATCGTGTGATTTTTCACTTCTTACTCCTATGTATGCAAATTTTGCAAATATTCATTAGGAGCGCTACCATAATATCTATGAAAAGCCTCGGTAAAATATTTAGGGCTTGTATATCCTACTTTTTCGGCAATTTCATAAATCCTGTATTTTCTGGACAACAGTAATATCCTAGCTTCTTCCATTCTTAAATCAACAAGATATGATTTGAAACTCCTTCCTACAATCTTTGTAAATATAGTTGAAAGATACCCATAGCTTATCCCTAATTCATCTGCAATTTGGGAAAGGCTTAGTTCCAAGTCATTGAATCGTTGTTTTATGATACGTTGTGTTTTTAGGACAAGCAGTTTGTTGTGGCTACCACTCTTTGAATTTAAGGTCTTAGTGAGGAATTCGATATCATTTATAAATCTTTCTTCTAGATCCTGCATAGTTGCATTTCCAATACTGAGGCCAGGAGATTGGAATCCATCCGAACTATCTTCAAGTGAAAAATACCGCAATATTTTAATTATTAGTGCACAATATACAAAGCCTTGTTCTTTTAGCTGTAACGTTTTAATCATCTTGATAAGTTCATGCAATGCGTCATCAAGATCAGATTTGTTCCCTGCTTCGATTTTTTCAATCAGAGTCTTGCGTGCATACTGAATTATCTTCAGCGGTTCTTCATTATGTGTATCACTATAGGATGAAATACTCTTCTCATTGGTTTCTGCCAATAGGTCAAAGGCACTCCAGAATGAAGGTATTATGTCGTCTACCCAAAATATCTCACTTCCAATCATAATTCTGTAGATACCAGTAGCATTTGATTCTAAAAGTTTTGTTATAATTCCCAGGCGTAAACAGAATTCGTCTTCTGCCGCTAAGAAGGTCATAAAATCGTTTTTTATTGCATAATGAAAACCGGCCAAGGCCGCTTCCAAATCATTGTTGATAGTCACTAACCCTTCACACTGTATCAAACAAAGTTTATATCTGTTGCCGATAGTATCTCTTGAAATATATTCATCCCATAATGCAAATTCACCAGACAGTTTTTTTATCAATTCGTAGCAGTTGTTTGTACTGTTGTCGGTAACTTGAGATTGGCTATCTGCTTGAAGTGTTTTGGCAACTTTTCTGAATACTGCTTCTATATCCTTTTGCGACAATGGTTTTAAAAGATAATCTTCAGCTTTAAGAGTAAGCGCGCTCTTCACCAATTCAAATTCACCAAACCCTGATATAATGACGGCTCTACATTTTGGATTGAGACGTTTTGATTCTTGTATGAGTTCAAGGCCTGACATAATTGGCATTTTCACATCTGTTAGAATAACATCAACATCTTTATTTTTTAGAAAACTCAATGCTTCTATCGCGGAAGAGAATGTCCCAATTACGGTAAATCCAAGGGTTGCCCATGGTATGACTTTTTCAATTCCTTTTCTGATTAGTTCATCATCATCAACGATAATCATTGAATACATAGGTTATACTTCCTTACAGATTAGAGTAACCGTATATATATAAAATGTAAAAGAGATTTTCCCAAACAATTGTCATTCATACATATTTGCTTACAACTATAGACAGTATACAACAACGAATTCCATTGCTAGAATCAATCGGTTCACTATGTGATTCCTCATGAACCAATACTATCTACCGAGAGAAGAACGTAGTCATGCAATTCTCAGATATTCCACTATATATATCCATGGTGATTTACCTGACTATCATGATTGGAGCTATAGTCACTATGTATGTATACCTGTTATTGGCATTTATGAATAATGGGCACAATAAAATCCGTTATGGATACTGATACGAGGTAAAAAATCAAAAGCCCCAATGATTGGCTAAACGCAAATTTGATGAAAACCCAAATGCTTTTTGTAGCAAGATAAACTTACCGGACATTTATGGAATTCAGATTTTTCCAGGATAAATTCCAATATTTTCGGAGGTGTCTACAAATAAGTATGGGATAATGGACGAGTATAATCATTTTTTGATACATTGCCTGCCATCTATTTATAGAGAAATATTGTGCAAATCCTGCTATAATGGCGGCATTATCAACCAGAATTTTGTCAACCGTTTTTTGATTGATGATCCAAAAAATTTGTATTTTGTCGAGAGAATAGGAGATTGTTTATGCAATATCGAGAAATTGGCAATACAGGATGCAAGGCTGGTATTATCGGACTTGGCTGCGAACATCTGGACAAAAAGCCTTACGAACAAGTAAAAGAAACAATTGATGCAGCTCTCGAAAGCAATATCAACCTGCTGGATGTGTTTATGCCAGGAAAGGAAGTTCGCGAAAATATTGCAAAAGCACTTGGCACACGTCGAAAGGATGTGATGATTCAAGGACATATTGGCTCGACCAATCTCAAACAGCAATATGACATTTCACGTGATCTTCCCACGGTTAGGCGCTTCTTTGAAGATCTTCTGCGAATCTTTGGATACATCGATTTTGGCATGATGTTTTTTATTGATTCAGAGGATGATTATACAGGGGTATTCGAAACTGGGTTCGCTGATTATGTACTCAAACTCAAACAGAATGGTGATATTCGTCACATCGGCTTTAGTTCACATAATCCTCACACTGCGATTCGTGTCATAAACACAGGACTTCCAGAATCGATGCTATTTAGTATCAATCCTGCCTTTGACATGCTGCCCTCCAGTGAATATGTGTTCGATTATTTTGACAAGGGTTTCGGTAACGAGTTGTTCCGAGGTATTGATCCCAAACGCGCCGAACTATACAAACTGTGCGAACAGAAGAAAATCGGTATTACCGTCATGAAGACCCTTGGCGCTGGGAAACTGATATCACCAGAACACACGCCGTTTGAAAAACCCCTGACGGTACAGCAGTGTATTCACTATGCATTGACCCGTCCTGCTGTTTCCAGTGTTATGCTAGGCTGTCAATCTAAAGACGAAGTGCTGGATGCGATTCGCTACTTGGACATGGATGACAAAGAACGTGATTATGCTGGGGCACTAGGCTCACTGCGTAACGACTTCTGGGGGAATTGTGTTTATTGTGGTCACTGTCAGCCTTGCCCAGTGGAGATCGACATTGCTACTGTTAATAAGTATCTGGATATTGCGCGACTAGATCCTAAAAACGTGCCGGATATGACGCGTTCTCACTATCGAGCCTTGATAGCCTCTGGTAAGGAATGTATCGCATGCGGTAGTTGTGAAGAACGCTGTCCCTTTGGTGTGCCGGTGATAAAGAACATGGCAGAGGCAGAACAGCTACTTCGCTAAAATAGCTGTATCACTTCAAATCATCATATATTGAATTGAGGTAGATCTATCTGCTGCAGGTATATCCCAGGTCTCGGATGCTCTGTCATCCACTGCCACAAAGGGAGGATCCTATCAAGGCCAGAAACATCCATTAGGAGTCTGTTTTTTTATTTGCAAGATCATAATAATCAAACGGCATACCCTACCCTGTCACTAAAGCATGCAGAATGCAACTAGATTTGGTACTGGGAGTACTGGAGTTTGAGCTCTACTGTATATCTTACTAATTGTAGTATGCATACTACAATTATTATTATGCTTTATAGCAATTGATAAAGAGATAATCTAAAGTCCAGATCATACTAATAGTTTGCAATACTTACCCATATACCTTTTATCATACTTGCAGCAGCGTTCAACAACGTTGTTTCCATAAGAAATACACAGAAAATCACAACCCGTCAGGCTCCCCTTCTTCCCGCATAAGACAGCCTCAAAGCATCCAATATAATGAGCCAGAGCACTCACTCTGGCTCACATCCCAAACACGGTACTACGCTACATATTGATAGGGGTATAGCCTCCAAAGACCATCGGCAAGATAAGGCTGATCTCAGGTATGAATGACACAAGAAGCAACGCGAGTATCATACAGATATAGAACGGGAGCGTCGCTTTTACCACTTTCTCCATAGACACCTTTCCAACAGCCGAACCGATAAAAAGAACCGCTCCGACAGGTGGAGTCAACAGGCCGATACCACAGTTGAGTACTACCATGATACCGAACTGAATAGGATCCAGTCCGCACACCCCCGTTGCAATGGGAAGCAGAATCGGAGTAGCAATGAGAATAATCGGTGCCATATCCATGATAGCGCCAAGAATCAACAAAATCATATTCAACAACAGAATTAGGAGAATCCTATTGCTGGTGAGGTTGGTGATTGCCTCAGCTGCAAGAGTAGGAACATTGAGTGTGGTAAGGCAGTAACCGAAGATGGAAGAAGTAGCAATAAGTATAAGGACTATTGCAAGCGTGCCTACACAATCATCCAAAACCTTCCAAACCCCTTTCCAGGACAAGCCCTTATAGATAAAGACGGAAACAATCAAGGAGTAGATTACAGCAATAGCAGCTGATTCTGTGGCAGTAAAGACCCCGGCTACAACACCGACGACAACAATGACAACCGCGGCCAAAGCCCAGATGGATTTACCGAGTTGCACCAGGAAGTTCTTGAGGCTGAACTTCTTTCCTTTGGGATACCCCCGCTTTACAGAGATGATATAGGATCCGATCATCAAGGTAATGGCAAGCAGTGCTCCAGGCAGGTACCCGGCAAGAAACAGGCTTCCCACGGAGATGCCGCCTGCAGTGGTGGCATAGATAACCATGTTATGGCTGGGAGGGACAAGCAATCCTTCACAGGAACTGGTAACCGTAACTGCTGTGGAGAAGTCTGCATCATATCCCTCTTCAACCATCATGGGAATGAGAATCGACCCCAGCGAAGCAGTATCGGCAGCTGCAGATCCGGAAATGCCTCCAAAGAAGTAGGAGGCTACAATGTTCACCTGCGCGAGACCTCCCCGCATCCAACCAACACAGGCATTGGCAAGAGAAATGAGTTTCTGTGATATCCCACCAGAGCCCATCAATACACCCATTGTGATGAAGAAAGGAACTGCCATCAGGGAAAATGAGCTGATTCCCTTAACCATGAGACGGCTGATATCATTCAGATTTGAGCCTTGGTAGAGCATGCAGAAGACAGACGAAAGCCCTACCGCATAGGCAATAGGGAAACGAAGGAAGATCATGACAAAGAAGCTTCCAAGAAGAATCAGAATTGCAATACTGTTTGCATCCATCAAGCTTCCTCCTCTTCCTTCACATAGAAGGACTTTATATGGTTATAGATAGCCTCCAGCTCGAAGATAATCATAGCAACTCCAGCAAGAGGTACTGGAAAATACATCCAGAAGCGACTCACCCATGGCAAAGAGACATAAAAACCCCTACTGCCGATGGTGGTAGCGTATCGCCAACCAACATAAATCATTATCACCCCAAGACTGAAAACCGCGATATCTGATAGAATATCGAGAATCTTTATCATAAGAGTAGGGAGGTATTTGTCAAAGGCCTTCATTCTGATATGGGTGCCCCTTCGTATGGCAAGAGCAGCTGAAAGAACGGCTATATAAGCCATGCAGGTCAAGACGACCTCTTCTGTCCAAGCAGGATCCCTCAGGAACGGGATGTATTTGTTAAGCATGCGACCGGCTACGGCATAACTGGTGATCAAGATATCGGCAATAAGCAAGACTTTACATAGTACCATTACAATCTTATCAGTCCAGTTATACGCCAGTTTAATTTTATCCATCGATGCAAAGAACTTCGGCATATTTCATCTCCTGAGACTCGAAAAGGTGGGATTGTCTTTACAATCCCACCCATAGCTGGTTAAACGCTCTTATTTCATATCCTTGATCTTCTGATACAACGCTGCCTGGCTCTTTGTATTCGCTTCGATTACAGCTTTAGAGGCATTTGCCCATTCGCTCTTGTCAGCGACATCGACAACATTCACACCCTCAGCCTTAAGCTCTGCAAGAACTACATTCTCAGCGTCCTCGCTGATTTCAGCATTGTATGCCTGTGCAAGCTTGCCAGCTTCCATGATTGCATTCCTCTGCCTATCGGACAACTTTCCCCAAGCGGTATCGGTGATAACGACCTGTATAGCACCGAGGGTATGTCCATCGAGAATCAGATTGGGAGCAACCTCTTGGAAGGCGTTGGCTTTGTAATTTGCAATTGGCTGCTCAGCACCGTCGACAACACCTGTCTGCAGAGCAGAGTACAGCTCACCAAAGGAAACAACAGTAGGAGAAGCTCCAAGGCCTTTTACCATGCCATTCATAACCGGGTCATTGGAAACACGAAGCTTCATACCCTGTAGGTCTTGCATGCTGGAAATATGTTTGGCAGCAAAGAAATGTCTGAAGCCTTCCTCTCCATAGAAAACACCACGAATGGGGAGTCCGATGGCCTGGGGTTCATTCAAGAATTCTGGAGCCAGATCAGAGTTGGCAAAAGCCCAGAAGTGCGCTCTGTTCTCAAATGTGAAGGGAATGGACAGAAGCTTTGACTTCTCAGCACCATAACTGGTAAGTGCAAAGGCAGAGATTCTGGACATATCAATCGATGTACCACCACCAAGAATGGAATCGAGGACGTCATTCTCGGAACCAAGGACACCAGAAGCCTGGATTTGGATAGTGACAGTACCATCTGAAAGCTTCTCCACCTGTTCCTTGAAGTAAAGGCCTGTCTTTCCGACAATCGAATCAAGGGGATTAACCTCTGCATACACAAGCTTTACATTTTTTTCTACAGTCGAATCTGCAACTTCCTTCCCTCCAGCAGCAAAAATCATGGAAGAACAGAGCACCAGTGCCAAGAGAACAAACATTACACGTTTCATAGTCGCCTCCTAATGATAATTCAACCTAATCTTCTTAGGTTCATAAAAAATCTAAGCGACGATACCCGTGGGCGCAAGAGGCAGTCAAAGAAAGTACAAACTATCAAAAAAATTGAAAAGGGAAATCCTTATGTATCGCCAATCCTTTCAACAATCTTTTGCTCCTTCTCGCCGAGCTCCAGGTACAACGGGTCCATGGCCTTCCTCAGCTCAAGTAAATCATCCTCACTGGGAATGGTGAATTTCACCCCTGAGCGCACTGCTTCCCCATAGGCTCGGGCCTCCTCTTCCTTCCAGAGTTTTCGCTCATACAAACCGCTTTGCTTGGCACATTCCTTGAAAACCTCTATATAAGCAGGATCAACCGCTGCCACCTTATTTTGGGCATGGACGCTCATCATTACAACCTCGGGTAACCGAAAATGCTCGTCCTTATAAAAATAGGGAGCAGCTTGGTTGTGACCGGTAGAAACATAACTTGGAAGGTTGTTCTCCGCCCCATCAATGCGTAGTTTCTGCAATGCAGAGTAGACATCACCATAGGGAATCTGTACCGCTTCGGAGCTAAGAAGCGCGATGATACGATTCATCATATCATTCTCAAGAACACGGATGGTCAGACCCTTCAACGAATCAATGCTGGAAACAGGGGTCCTGGTATAGAAGCTTCTGGCTCCGGCATCATACCAAGCCAATCCGACCAATCCCTTGCCCTCCATTTCATACAAATACATATCTCCAATCTCCCCATCAAGAACCCTCCACATGTGATCGCTATCGGAGTAAAGGTAGGGCAGATGAAGCGTCCAGAGCTCAGGAAAGTATTGAGAGAGGGTTCCTAAGGAGAAGCGGGACATATCGATACCACCATAGAACATCTGCTGCATTACGCTATTCTCTGATCCCAAAGCACTATCGGGATATATCCTGATTTCTATCCTCCCCCCTGTTCGCTCTTTTACCAGTTCTGCCAAATATTTTGCAGCTTCTACCGTTGGGTAGCCATCGCTTTGATTGTCGGCATAACGAAGCACCAGTTCTGGATAGCTCGATTCCTCCTTCTGACAGGCAAACAATACAAGGGCAAAAAGCAATATAATGAACACCACTACCTTTTTCATCTGCTTTCATCCCTTCCCTTATGTTTTCTGTATTCGGTTGGGGTAAACCCAGTGTTTTTCTTGAAAGCCCGACAGAAATAACTCGAACTATCATATCCCACCATTGAGGCTATCTCAGAAACAGACTTGAAAGGGTCGGATAGATATTCCTTTGCCGCACACATCCTGAGGTTGGTGATGTAATCAAGGAAGTTAATCCCGGTACAACGCTTGAAAATACTACTCAGATATGATGCGTTGATATTCAACAGGGAGCTTACCGAGTCCAACGAGAGGTCGTAATTCATATAACTATGTTCCAGGTATTTCTTCACTTTGGACATCATCAAGGTTGCTGTTTCAGTCCCTTCATCGTCCTCAAGACTCTCCACCTGTGGCACTATCGACTTGAGCTGACGCTCAGCCTCTACCTGACTTACCGCTCTCTTGATAGCCCTGAGGACGTCATCCTTGTCCACCGGTTTGAGAATGTAATCAATGGCTCCCAGCTTGACGGCTTCACGAGCGTAGGAAAAAATACTGTAGGCAGTGATGAAAATGATACGGGAAGAAGGCTTGGCTTTCAGTATCTGCTTGGAGGCTTCTATTCCATCGAGTGCCGGCATCTCAATATCCATAAGCACAATATCCACATCAAACAACTGCGCAAAGGTGACGGCCAAACGCCCGTTTTCCGCCTGATAGAGCTTCAATAGAGGATTGTCAGAGAGAATCTTATAAAGAATATCTCTCTCGATGCTTTCGTCATCAGCAATCAATATCTTAATCATCCTCATGTTCCTCAGCTTTTAGCATCAAAGGCATCTTGATTTGAATTGCTGTGCCCCTTCCCTTCTCAGAGGTCACTTCAAACATACAACGGGTATCTATCAGCTTGAGTCGGGCATACACAGAATAGAGCCCGATGTGCTCCCCACTAATGGGTGAATCGAGAAGCTGCAAACGTATCAATTGTAGCTTCTCTTCCTCTATCCCTACCCCATCGTCTTCGATGAGGAAGCATAAGACTCCATCCTTCTCCTCCAGCGTAAGAGAGACACAGCCAGGAAGTTCCTTAGGTCCAAGTCCATGCTTGAATGCATTTTCCACCAAAGGCTGGAAGAAAAATGAGGGTACCAGCGTTTCTGTCAACATCAAGGAAGGGGCAATCTTCCATACAAGCGATATCTTTTCCTTGAAACGGGCTTTATAGAGACTGTAATACTCATCCACGATTCTAATTTCATTGGAAAGTGGCACCAACACCTCATTATCGGCCAAGGAATATCGAAAAATACGACATAAGGAAGAGAGCAATGCGTCAGTTTTCTCTGCCGTTTCCTCCTGAGCTGTATACTTAATCACATTGATGGTATTAAAAAGAAAATGAGGGTTTATCTGACTTCTCAAAAGCTGTAGTTTTTCTCGTTCAAGCAGGTTCTGCATTGCCAAGGCTTCTGTATCTTTTCTGTAGATTTCCCTTTCCATCTCATTGTTTGCCGTCAATAAGCGCACATGGGTTCTCATTGCATGCTTCATTTCATTGAAAGCACGGGCCATATCCCCAATCTCATCCCTTCGATGTACCAAAATTTCTGGCCTGTCATAATCTCCAGAAGTGATTGCCTTAGATGAGTGCGCCATCTCCTGTACGATGGAGAGCATTCGGATCACTTCCCTAAATGCAGCGAAACCAAACAAAAGCATCACCAAAACTGTCAAAGCGAACACGGTATCGAGTTTATCATTGAGCTGTATGAGGCTGTCGTGTGTTGATTGATTGTCGATGATTGCTCTTTCTATGAGCTGTTGCATATAGCGATACAGATGGTTCATACAGGGCTCCAGATCGGAGTAATATAGCTCAGAAGCCTTGTCGATATTGTTCTTTATGAGCTGGTCCTGCATGAGAGAAAGATAGTTGCTGCAGTTTTGATATGTGGTATTCACCGCACTTACGAGAAGATATTGCTCCACCCCAATACTCGCTATCGAAGTATCAATCTTTGCAAGGTTTGCATCTGCCAGCTTTTTTTCCCTTCTCAGATTGGAAACAAGGGCAGCAACATCCCCAAAATCCCAGCGGTAGGAGGAAAGCAAATCCCGGGTTTGCCCCAAAGAATTGAGCAGTAAGCTGATTGTCTGTACATTCCCTGAACTTTTCTGTATCGGGTCCATTATGTATTTCCCCTGATATGCAGAAATTCCCAACTGCAAAAATATGCAGAGAACGAAGACAATGAGAAATAAAAATATCCTATGAAAGAGATTCAGATGAAACCCTCTTTTGTTCTGTGTTTTCATGAGTATTCAGTTACATAGTAGCACCCGAACCCCGAAAAGCAAATGAAAGAAACTTTTTTTTATGCTATAGTGGCTCTATGACAATAGCAGTACAACTCAGTGAAAGCCACTTCAGGCATTTTCTCATTTTCACTATCCTAAAACGCCGAAAACTCTACAAAAGCCCTGTTATCTTTGCCTCCATCCTCACCTTCTCTGCCATTATCTGTTTTTTGATGCATAGCGTTGAAGGGGCAGTACTGTTGGGCTCTGTCCTGCTTGTAGTAGGTCTGGGAGTGCCCATCGCATACTTCTCCAACTTTTTCACCTCTCTTAAGAAGCAAGTAAAGCAGCAAAATTTGGACCCGCCCCGCTTGGTCTATACAGTGCAATTTTCAGAGGATTCAGATGAATTCGGCGTTTCCAATGACAATGAAATTGCAACGTATCGTTGGCAGGACGTCTATCATGCGTATTTCAAAACCGATTGCATCTATCTTTTCGTAACAGAAGACAGAGCCTTCCTGCTCCCTCTTGAAGCACTTGAAAACAGCAACGAAGTCTGGGATCTCATAGTGGCAAAGATTGGGATCAATCGTATCGGATAGACAATAAATACCGGCAAGGATTTTCACATCTGTTGAGATCATGATGCTTCCAGAAGCAATCCAGATACATAGAAGGCTACGGTGCAGGGAAGTTCTTTATCCTCGAGTAACCGAACGCTCATGCTCGAAATGCTTGAATCTTGTCTTGATTCTTGCTGTATCCGTTGCTATCTGCAAAATAGTATTGTGGCTTTACTCTTTCGCACAAAAATACTTGCTTCCCTTACAGTGCTATCCCAGCGCTAGCTTTCTACGTCCTATGGTGTCTTCCTGTATAGTCTGATGTGTAGGTAAACCCCAAAGATAACACGGTTCCCATGTGATTCCATTTATTCTGCATCTTGTACATTGTAAGTGTACATTTCATTCTACAGCACGTGCTACAGGAGTATTTTGGAAAAATATCTTTCACTTTCGAATGGGGTATCTTATAATGAATCCATAGTCATATTTTCTATATCAAAAGGAATTACCTCATGGAACGAGAGTATTGCCCAAATACTGTATACCAGAAATTCATCACTACTTTGCAGATGTCTAATTTTGATTTTGTTATCGATTATGCTGAAATATTAAATGGATCTACTATAGAGTTTTTGCATCATCACCCTCACTACGAAATATATTATGTCATGGAAGGGTCTCTGAAAATATTCGCCCATGACCGTGATATAATAGTGGGTACGAACGAGTTGCTCTTTTTGGCACCAAATGCTTGTCATCATGTCTTCTATGAGCCAAACCAAAAACGACAATACTTTGTCTTCATATTCGACTTCCTATTGAAGAGCGATTCGCATTTCCCTATGGCCAATATGGAAAGTCAGGAAATCAAGACAATGCTCGACAAAATATGTGACAACAACTATCTTATTGCACGGGAACCCTTTGAGGGGAAACAAATACTACAACAACTCAGGTGCGAGATGGATACTCACAAAATTGGTTGGAATTCTTGTGTCAGCCTTCTGTTCTACCAATTTTTCTTGCAAGCCCTTCGGCATATAGACAAAGAAACTTCACAAATTGATGATCATGAGGGTATTCTGAACATGGCTTTAGAAGCCTCCAAGTATATTCATATGAATTATGCTGAACCCATTGGCATTGAGAGTGTAGCACAGTATTTGCACATAACTCCTCGCCATGTTAACCGCGTTTTTCAGTCACTGTTCGGAACGACATTTGGCAGAACACTAAGCACACTACGGGTTGAATATGCAAAGAACTATTTATGTAACACCAATTATACCGTTGAAAAGATTGCAGAACTTGTTGGATTTTCTTCCGCTCAATCCTTGTATAAACTTTTTAAGAAACAGGAAGGCATATCGATTTCTGAATATCATGCAAAATATGCAAACTTTGTTATAAATCAGCCAAAGTAATAAGCGAAAAAAATAGGGGGCCCCTTGTAACAGGCCCCCCGAAAATATAACAAACAGAAAATTGTTTACAATTTCAACATGGAACGAACCGTATCGGCAATTCCTTCAGGACTCATGCCATAATGGGCATATACCTTGTCAGGATCGCCAAGCAAAGCAAATTGATCAGGCAGTCCAATGCGACGGAATTGCCCTCCAAACCCATGCTCACACAACACTTCCGCTACAGCACCTCCCAAACCACCATTAATGGAATGTTCTTCAATGGCTACAATATTTCCCGTTTCATTGGCGCAGCGCAGAATCATTTCGGTGTCCAAGGGCTTAATGGTATGCATGTCTAGTACGCGGGCAGAAATACCATTCTTCTGCAACAACTTTGATGCCTTCATTGCCCAGTAAACACTTGAACCCGTGGAAATGAGTGTCACATCGCTTCCTGGTACTGTTTCCAAGGCCTTTCCGAATGTGAGTGCATAGTCATTATCTGCGTATACATCAGGTGACCCCCCACGATTGATACGGATTACCATCGGTCCTTTGAAAGAATAAGACTGTCGTATCACTTTTATGCATTGTCCGGCATCCGAAGGGACAACAACCGTAAGATTCGGAATTGCACGGTATAGAGCCAGATCACAAACACAGTTGTGTGTAGGCCCTCCCCCCGCGGTCAATCCAGCATGAGTACCTATCAAACGAACATTTACATCATTGTACGCAATATCAGTATGAATTTGGTCGGCTGCACGAAGAGGCAAAAATGGCCCGAATACTTGTGCATACACAATTTGTCCAGAAAGAGCGAGGCCCGCTGAAGCACCGACCTGATTGGCTTCCGCAATACCAAAATTGAAGCAACGGTCGGGATACTTTGCCATGAATTTTCCAGCAGCCGAACTTGGAGCAATATTATCGCTTACGGTAAAGGAAAAATCCAACCCTTCGTCGGCCATTTTCATCAACTCTTCTCCATATGCTTCCCTTGCATTGGAAAGCATCTGATCAAAATCAAATGTTGTCTTTACTGCCATTTATCTCACCATCCTATTTTTCTCAACACTAGCCAGTGCTTCATCCAGTTGGGCCTTTGCAATTCCTCCGCCATGCCATTTATAACTTCCTTCCATAAAATCAACACCTTTTCCTTTTATGGTATTGGAGATGATAAAAATTGGTTTCCTATCAGTCTCGATGGTTACTGGCGGCAGAGATGCAAGGGCTTCACAAACTTGTTTGACATCGTTTCCATCCTGTATCTCAAGTACATCCCAACCAAAAGCCTCCAGCTTTGGTCGCAAAGGATCGATATTCATCACTTGCTTCGTATCGCCTGTCATCTGTACCTGATTCTTGTCAACGATAGCTACAAGATTGCCAAGTTTATAATGCCCACCTGACATAATCGCTTCCCAGTTAGAGCCTTCATTCAGTTCTCCGTCCCCGACAATGACAAAGGTTCTCCATGGAGCTTTTTGTTTTCTTGCTCCCAATGCCAATCCTATAGCTATAGGTAATCCATGCCCAAGAGAACCTGCAGAAACTTCAATTGCTGGAACATATTTTCGATTGCAATGCATACCGAATTTTGCGGTTTCCAACGTTTCAAAATGTTCCACCATATAATCCAGAGTGTACATCCCCATGTCTTGGAATATTGTGTACAGAGTCTCACTGCAATGTCCCTTACTCAGGATGAGACGATCTCGATCTGGCATTTTGGGGTCTTTTGGATCGTAGTTCATGAATTGGTAATACAGGGCTACAGCCATCTCAACAAGGGAGAGTTCTCCCCCAAGATGTCCCATACCTATTCGGTATATGAAATTCAGAAGATCTTTTCTGATTTTCAGACATTTTTCATCCAATTCTTTGATACGTGCAGCATCAATAGGTTCTTTTTTCATTGTATTTCTCCTTACAGTTCATGACTCACTGCAACTTTCTGTTCGACTTCCAGACGAATTTCAGCATATGTTTTCTTGTCCAGCCTGTAGAACAACAATGCAATGGATGCAATAATCAATAAGATTCCACATACCCCGTTCATACAGAAATTGATTGCAGTAAGAACATTTTGATTCTGGGTACCATTTACCACATAGCCCAATCCACTTAATACCCAACCCACACAGGCCGTACAGATGGCCATGCCTAGTTTGAAAGCAAAATTGATGAATGCTGATACGAAACCAATTGCATGGGTATGGTATTTCTGTTGTGTTACCTCTGAACAATCAGGAACCATGCCGAACAAGGATGCCAGACCCAGACCTCCTCCAATACCAGTCAAGAAAGTCAAGAAATGGTAGACATTCAATCCTCCGACGGTATGTACAGGAAGGAAATTCATGATGACCATCAGAACTCCACTGACCAGGAATCCAATCAAAGGTAATGTCCGTTTGTTGGAAATATGCAAAACCAAGTATGAAAGAGAGAAGGTTCCGATAATACGACCCAAAAACATCAGACTTGAGTTCATCATGAAAAGATTGGCATCTCCCACATAGTATTTGAAATAATACATCCGGACGGCACCGACAGCAGCTTCATAAAACCCCCAACAGACAAATGCTAGGATCAAGATGAAAACAGGCCTGTTCCCTTTCAAAACCCTCAAGTATTCTCCAACCGTTGCTTTAGTTTTCGGCATCGGAATGTCCACAGTCTCTCTTGTTGTCTTGAAGCAAAAGAAATAGATGGGCAAAGCTATTGCCGAGAAAATGATTGCTGCCAAGGAATAGCCCTGAGCTTCATTCCCTTTCCCGAAGAAGTTTACAACTCTCAGTACTCCCTGAGAAAGAATCAATGTGGCAATGAATGCGCCAGTCATTCGCCAACTCGACAATCTTGAACGTTCCTCATCATTTCTGGTAAGAGCTGCAGGCATTGCCGAATAGGGAATGTTAACACAGGTATAGGCAAGTACGAGAAGAATGTACATGATGACTGCATACCCTGCCCTGACATATACGTTTGCGGAAGGGAATACTCTGAAACTCAAAATGTTAAAGACTAACATAGGAATTGCTGCAAAGATAATCCAAGGCCTATAGCGTCCCCATTTAGAATTTGTCCTATCCGCAATTGCTCCTATGATTGGATCGCTGATTGCATCAATACCTTTTGAGAGAAGCATAAATGTCCCACAGAGAGCGGCGGGAATCAAGGCTACATCTGTCCAAAAATAGAGGAGATAGCCGGAAACTAGCGCCCAACTGAAATTGTTTGCAAAGTCTCCGGAGGCATACCCCAAGATACGAAACCTAGAGATACTGTCATCCTTTTGTAAAGAAATTTTTTCCTGTAACATCATATCTCCTTTTTATTTTGTACAATCCAACAAGATTTTTGGGTAGATGGCCTTCTTGAATATCTCGAACCCCTCAACGGCATCAGTCAAGGGCATTACCTTTCCAATAATCTTATTCATCTGCATCCTTGGAATAAGATTAATGGTTCTCGGCATTAATGAAGGAGATGTGAATACCGTCTGGATTCTGCCTTCTTTCATGTAGAGTTCATAGAGATTAAGTGGCATCTCGAACGTTGGGGGGAAAACTGCAAAGTATACTGCAGTTCCGCAATTTGCCAAAATTTTTAGTGGAGTTTCTGAGGCCCTGGGAGACCCTGAGAATTCAAAGACAATGTCGAAACCCTGTCCATCGGTGATATCCATCGCTCGGGCTACTACATCCTCATTGAACGGATCTATGACATGTTGAGCTCCCATGGAAAGAGCCAACTTTCGCTTTTCTGGAATTGGATCAATTGCTGTAATTTTGGAAGCTCCCGAAAGCGTAATCATATCCAGCATGATGGAACCAATACCTCCGATTCCTGCAATGGCTACAGTGGCTCCATGTGGTATGGGAACTAGATCCAAAGCCCTTACCGTACAGTTGGCAGGTTCCACAAGACAGTATTTCTGTAAGTCAGCATCATCGGGAATCTTAAATATGGCACTTACATCGGTAACGACATATTCGGCAAAAGCTCCGGTTGTTTTTGCATTGATGCAGTATTGTCTTCTTCCTTGCTTGCACGGTTCGCATTTTCCGCAACTGGTAACAGGGAACAAGGCAACCTTATCTCCTACAGCATATCCAGCCTGAGCTGCCTCAGGGCTCACTTCCACTAAGGTACCTGAAGCCTCATGCCCAAGAGCCATGGGAGGTTTCGCACCCAATACTCCCATGGTGACTTGATGTACATCGGTTGCACAAAGAGCTGCATAGGAAATTTTTACTTTTACTTGGCCTTGCTGTACTTTGGGAATTTCTACATCAAGAACCTCAACTTTGTTTTCTGCCACGAACCATAATTGCTTCATAGTTGCCACTGTATTTTCCTCCTTCTGTGACTTGTGAAATCAATGATTTGATAAAGATTTCTTTTGAGATGGTAACGGGTATGCATACTGTTAATATCATGATAAGGCGTAATTTTGTGCCGTCAATAAACAGAAAAGACACGTTTGACTTATTATTGTCCATTTGAGTGAATAATTGGTTAGAAGAGCATAAGCAATCGTACGATGAGCACATATCAAATCTACAAGTCTCTTTCTGGAATACTACCGGGCCAGCCAGAAAATCAAAGAGAAAACCTTTTTTTGCTTAGCCGTCAAGCAAAGCAGACTCCAGACAAGATCAATCTCGAAATATTCCATATACTGGCCAATAGATAAGAATTGCCCTCCAGTGATGTAAACCATCTGACTGACGAAACGTTGTAGCCAGACCTATGAACTACTCAAAGCTATTCAGAAACGAGAAAATCTATAGTATCCAAGGAAGTGGAAAAGTAAGGATGTAGTATCAATTTGTCTCTATTCCAAGCATTTTTACCTATTGTAACTACTCGACAGCCAGGTTCAAGGAGAAATCCTCGCTCGGTCAAACCGAAAAAGCTGTATTCCTCCCGACATGCAAAAGATTTTGATTTTCCTTTACACCTCCACCACTAACTCTACAACCATGCAGGCCTACATGAGGACATAGGGATAGTCACACTAAGAGAACTAGTAAAAATACAGGACTCCATAAAAAACCAAGGTGAATGCAGGGTTACAGGATTCTTGAAATTGCTTCTGTGGATTCATATCAAATTTAACAGTAATTCACAGGGTATTTCCCATAGATCTCCATTCTTATGATACGTGAGAATTCCATTGACAAAGGTACGATTTCGTACTATAAAGATAAGAAATTGTATCTTGAGGTGTTACAATGAATCAAAAAAGATGTAAAGAAATCCATCAAATCAATTACTTGGCTTCTGAAATGAGTGCGCTATATCATCAGGCATCTTTGAAGCTGGGTATCACAGATAGCGTATCCATTGTCTTGTATACTATCTATGACACAGATGAAGATTGTTTGCTCAGCGTTATTTATAAAAAATCAGGAATAAGCAAACAGACGGTAAACTCGGCTATCAGAGGGTTAGAGGCAGATGGCATTCTATATCTGGAACAGTACACAGGCAGAGCAAAAAAAATTGTACTAACAGAAAAAGGCAAGGAATACATGAACAAGACTGTAGCAAAGCTCTATGAAGCGGAAATACAGGCTTTTGCATCCTGGTCAACAGAAGAAATCAACACACACATCCATCTGATGGAAAAATATATGGATTGTTTTCGTAAGCAAATTGGTGCGTTATAAAGGAAATGAACAATGAAAGCTATTTCTGTTAGGTATGTACTCTACTCCGAAAAAAGTTTCACAGATAGTATGAATTTCAATTATTAGGATAACGAGATTATTGCTACTGATAAAAATAGCAGGTTTGATACGAATTAGGTGGAAGACATGCTAACCAATCATGACGAGCAAAATCTCCCTATGACTTTCTGAAACAGTATCGATTCTGAGACATATATGCTATCAAGCAAGATGCCGCTTCTACTTGAGCAAGGATTGTTTCATTGTAGAAAGAAATGTCAAGGTGATTGTAAAACACAAGCCATTCAACATTGTAACTATGCCGTTATGGACCCAAAGGGGGAATGTTGTATTGGATGCATTTCAGAGAGCGAACAAGTTACAGAAAAAGATCTCGTTTAGAAGCTGAGAGAGCTAGATAAGATTCGCTTGTAGACATGGGACAACCTGAAGCGTACCACGTAGCAGTCAATACAAGCGATTGGAATATCAAGAATTTGAGACCGGCTGTTGCAACTTTTACAAGTAGAGGATTTGGTAGGAAATTATGAGGATACAACTTTCAGATAGTTTTACCTATGGTAAACTGATAAAATTTACACTTCCATCGATCGCTATGATGATTTTCACATCCATCTACAGCGTGATAGACGGCTTCTTTGTTTCTAATTTTGCAGGCAAGATGGCTTTTTCTGCAGTCAATCTGATCATGCCTTTTTTGATGATTGTGGCAACTGTTGGATTCATGTTTGGCACCGGAGGAACCGCTATTGTTGCCAACACCTTTGGAGTTGGTGATAAGGAGAAAGCAAACAGACATTTTTCCCTGCTTGTGTATGTGGCTTTTGTTGTTAGTGTCCTATTCGCTACTGTGGGATTTGTATGTATTCGTTCGATTGCAACACTGCTCGGAGCCAAAGGTGAGCTTCTTGAGCATTGCATTGTTTATGGACGAATTGTTCTTATATCATTACCGTTTTTTGTATTGCAGCTTCTATTCCAAAGCTTTTTTGTGGCTGCTGAAAAGCCTCGGCTTGGTCTTTTGGTGACGGCTACTGCCGGTGTTGCCAACATGGTATTGGATGCAATTTTGGTGACTCTCCTGCCACTGGAATACAAGCTGGCAGGTGCAGCTTTTGCTACAGCTTTCAGCCAGTTTATTGGCGGTAGTATCCCTCTTATCTATTTTTTCCGAAAAAACGGCAGTATTCTTCGCCTTGGCAAAACCAGCTTTGATGGCAAGATAATTCTCAAAGCATGTACCAACGGGTCTTCCGAATTCATGAGCAATGTTTCCATGAGTATCGTGGGAATGCTCTATAACATACAGCTTCTAAAATTTGCGGGAGAAAACGGCGTGGCAGCCTATGGTGTCATGATGTATGTCAGCATGATTTTCTCGGCAACCTTTATAGGCTACTCTATCGGTTCAGCCCCAGTAATCGCTTATCATGATGGGGCAAGAAATCACGACGAACTCAAGGGGCTCTTGAAAAAGAGCCTTCGTCTACTTGGTGGTAGTGGAATAGTGATGATAACTGCCGCACAGTTGTTTGCTGTTCCCTTGGCGCACATTTTCGTGGGATATGACAAGGATCTAATGGACCTAACTGTTTCCGGATTCCGCATTTTCGCCCTTGCATTTCCCTTTATGGGTTTTGCCATTTTCGGTTCAGGCTTCTTTACGGCTCTGAATGACGGACAAACCTCCGCCCTGATTGCTTTCTTGCGAACATTGGTGTTTGAAGTCAGCTCTGTTTTGTTTCTCCCAATGATTTGGGGAATTAACGGTATTTGGATTTCCATCGTTGTTGCTGAAGTGATGGCGTTTTTGTTTACGGCAGTGTTTCTTATTGTAAAGCAAAAGAAATATCATTATTGAACAAAAGAAGTGTCATACATGATTTGGAGACAGAGATACTTCCAAAAATAATTGACCTTGCACTCTTATGAAAGGAGCCTTTGCTCTCAGATGGAAAAATGGTTGGTAGAGTTGCCATTGGGCAATTGGTGAAGAAACTCAACACAATCTTCTTGAGTATCCGATATAAGACATGGAATGCAAAATCATGGAGTGGAAAAAGCCATTTGGAAAGAAGTTGAGAAGCTGCCCCTGACACAGAAGTATGGAAAACCATTTCAGTGTTTTGAGAAGCGAAATGTTCATTCTCATTATGAATTGCTACAATTTTCACCTAGTTAAATTCTTTAATCCCAATACATCTGAAGATATTTATTGTAAGCGAAGATTATATTCCCGCTTTGAAAAGAAAATGAGATTAATACGAGTTATCTGAAGAAACCCTTATCATAACCAAAAATTTTCTCTTGACACTTGTACTGAAACAATTATTGATTGATGCTTGTTCTAACCTCATATAATCCGGTACTTCCATTAGCAATTGGGTTTTGAAAAAAAGAATGTCATTGGCATCGCATCCTGATGATTCCCCCCAACTACCACCGGATTGTGTCCCATTCTTTCTCTTTCTAGGATCTCTTCAATCAAATTGGTCTCTCTGAAAAGTTCATCCGATATGGGGATTGCCGTTGAAATCAAGAGATTGATTGGAAGGTGTTCTCCTCCAAGGAAATACGGATCAAACGTAAAATAGTGATTCCTTATTCCTGCAATTCGGTATAACAACAGAGATTCGTCATCAGATATGCTTATCTTCAAATCGACCTCATTTGATTCAATAAGGCTCTTGTTCATGACATGATAGAAGCCTGCAATTCTCCTCATACCATTGGAATATACTTCATTAGCGGTCGTTTCACGATTAAAACATGAATCCTGGCAGACAGAAACATATGCTAAGAGTAAGGAATCTCTAGTGGGTATAAATCGAATTTTCAATGTGATATTTCTCCTATACCTGTATGAATCATCAAAAATCATTCAAATTACAATGCCAGAAACCCCTCCTTATTGTCTAGTAAGCAGGCCATGTTCGTGATGCTCATGGAGTTCTTCTGGTTTCTCCCCAAGCTTTACAAATTTTGGGTTCACGGCAATCTACTGCAAATGTATCTTTTTTTATTTTTAATTGGGATACACTTCTGTGAAGCAAGTAAGCCTTCCTAGCCTTTCTATCTTTGGGAAACAATAGTGATGCAGAAATTTAATTTGTTTACCCAGTAGTCTGTTATCTTATCTGATTGTCTTTGAATAACTGCTTTTGCCTGACAACAGGATAAACATCTTACTGCTTTTATTACTCATTAAGTTTTACCTCATACACAAATTCAAGTTTGCGATGATAATCCAATTCAATTAAATCGGTTGGTCTAACCTCTGTGCTCATTTTTTCAAAATACGCAAGTCCAGCATATTGCAGCATTTGATATACAAACTGAGAACAAAACATAATGTTTGGTTTGAAAGAATATTTAAACACTAGTCCCAACAGGTTATAGGCACTGCCTTCCCGATTGATTTCCTGTATTTTAGCTATTATTTTTTGTTTCTGCTCTTTAGTTGCTTTCAACCGATATACCATGATAGCTGAACCCGTTTTTTTGTTAAAACATTCAATCATTTCAGGGTTCAGCCCCGGCAAATATATATTTTGTCCGCCGTTATAACTAACAATCGTCTGCAAAGCTTTGTCAAAAGACAGCGAAGCATGATTAAACTGCCTTTTTGTAAAAACTGAAATCAGTTCACTTACGGGACTGCCAGAATCCGTTAGCACTATGTAAATGTGTTCATCATTCAGACTATTACTGGCAGCCTTAAAATACTCGTCTGTCAAGGTTTCATTGCTCACATAACGGAAAGAACTTTGTGCATCAGATATAAGCTCCAGTGCTTTTGAGAGATTTTCTTTTGAAAAAGCCTGCCCGGCTTTTTTGGTAGTATGAATCGCTGTTATTATTTTATCTTTGTCATGAACGAGTTGTGCATAGGTCACTGCTGCAAAATCCTGTACAGATGGCATAAAAAAGGCTTTATTCTCCTTGATAAAGAAAAGTCTCTCTATGATGGGGGGTAACAATATAAGTGCTGTGCTGGTCAGTTTAAGCAAATTAAATTCCGCAAGGTTTCCTTGATAATTATATATAATTAGAGTCGTATACAAAATCTGCAAGACCATGATGGATATATAAATAGAAATCTGTAACAGCCTTACATGTAGAGTAGCCGCCGCATAAAGGCTACGAAACAGCATAATAACAAACACAAATATGTAAGCCAAAATGAACATTGCAAAATTTCCACCAATATAAATTCCCGCTAACATTGCAAGAAGCATTAGAATTAATAAGAAAGATAGTAGTTTTGATTTCATGTAATCCCCTTCTCCTGAATGGCTACGTTTTATTGGACACGATAATCGTTATGGTACATCATCCTCATTCTATACTCAATTGATGACATACCATGTAATACGCTATGAGGATGTACAGGCATACCCGGGAAAGGGATCATATACATATTTTATATTTTCCTACTGCGGCCAAGTCCTGATTTCAGAAAGCTGCACTTTTCATTATTCCAATATTTTGTGCAAAAATATATGGATACTAAAGGGAGCCATTCTTTTCTATGCTATTCAATCTTTCCCCTTGCTTGGATGAGCTATTAACAATAAATTAGTAAAAAGGAGATAAGAATGTCAAAAACAATTCATATGAATACAATTGATCTTCCTTTTGAGCAGGCCCCTATTCCTGAATACAATGGATATTCAAGTGAGGATATTTCCAAGATTGCTGGCCAAAAAGAAGTATCCAGTTATGTTTGTATGCTTAAGAAAGGACAATATTCCTGCCCTTATCATTTTCATCACAATGCAGAGGAAATTTTTGTAATTCTGGAAGGAAAAGGACAATTGCGAACTCCAGGAAAAATCCAGATAGTAGAAAAAGGTGACAGTATCTTCTTTGAAAAGGGCAAGAATGGTGCCCATCAGCTCAAGAATGACCAAAATGAAGATCTTGTGTACCTTGATATCAAAGTGCAGACTAGTTTTGATGTATGTGAATACCCAGATACAGGTAAGGTCAATCTGATTGGCAAGGAAATCTTTGAAAAAGGAAAACCCATAGATTATTTTGCAGGGGAAGAATCACTGAAGGAAATCTGGAATACTTGGGAAAAGTCTTAAGATGTTTCTTTTCTCAGATTTTCTATAAAAAAGGAGCCTCTTCATTTTATGGGTTTTTGATGGACCTTGGGCAAGGCTGGGTAGCGGCTTCACGCTCCTGATGGAGGCTGTGAAGTAGTATGAACACTACCCAATAGAGTCACAGACCAACAAGCGCTACAGCTTCTCATGGAGGAAAGGAATCTATCGGCACAAGGAAAGAATTCCAAAACCACCAAAGAAAACGGTTATTAAGTCGCCCAGAGCGCGGTTTTTAAATCTCTGGTATCGTATAGAATTTCCATACTCATCACATGTGTGTCACAAAGACAGTACAGTTTTCCGGCCTGCCGCAAGGTCACCGCATGCTTGGCCACCAAGTCCTTGAAAAGTATCCTATTGGTTCCTCTTTCTCTTTTCCCATACATAAGCAAGTAGCTGATCTCCATCGATGTAAGCACAACAGAGAACAGATGAATAAAAACCAAGATACTGCTAGTGAGCATGGTACATCCCCATGCTCTTTTGCTGCCAATAGGAGATAGCCAGCTGAGTGCGATCCCTAAGGTCCAGCTTATCCAGCATCACCGAGATAACATTACGTACCGTTCCCTCACTGAGGCAAAGACGGCTTGCAATCTCCTTGTTGGAAAGCCCTTGAGCAAGGTGTACCAACACCTCATTCTCGCGCTTGCTTAGATCAGAAAACCCCTGTTGTTCGGAAAAGCTCTTCAAGGCATCCTCGCTGATAACCGGAAGGCCCTGTTGTACCGCCTTGATTGTCATAATCTGCTTCTCTGTAGGATCACTTTTAAGTAGAAACCCGTGTGCACCTGCCTCCAGGCAACGATGGAGCGTGCGGTAATCTGCAAAAGTAGTCAACATCAGTACCTTCAGCTTAGGATAGAGGGACCTAAGGCGCTGTGTAGTTTCAATACCATCCATAACCGGCATCTGGATATCAAGCAGCACAACATCTACCATCATCTGCTGCAAAAAGGAAAGTGCTTCACTTCCGTTGGTAGCGGTGCCAACAATGTGCAACTCCGAATCGACGGAAAATAGAATCGAGAGACTTTCAAGGACCAAGGCATCATCATCAACAAGCAACAACTTCATAGCAAACCTTCTATTTTTGCGGGAAGTGAGATAACCAACTTGAAGGTCGCTGTCTTCACAATTGCCATACTTCCTCCTAATGCCTCAATGCGCCTACGCATATACCTTAGCCCATTGCCGCTCTCTTGTGTGCTCTTCTCAAGCACTCCGTCATTTTCGATGACAAAACGAGCCATTCTCTTATTCACGCTAAGTGAGGCGGTAATGACCTTCGGCTTTGCGTGTTTGGCAATATTGGTTAAAGCCTCTCGTACTACAGTATACAACACCTGTCGTACGGAAGGCTCCAAGAACGCTGGATCTCCACTGATTGAGACTTCCACTGGATAGGAAAATTGTTCAAACAACTGCTTAAGCCTTCTGTTTTCTCTCTCTTCATCCGGTTGAAGCTGCCTCACCGCTAGCTTAAGTTGATCGAGGGCTGCCTCAAGGCGCTGCTCTACTTTAAGCTGAGCTTCTGCCGTCCTTTCAACCTGGCCTTGTTGCAGGAGAGCCCTGCAAGCTTTCACCGTCAGATGTGCAGCAGTCAATTCATGGCCGAGACTGTCGTGTAGTATTCTGGCAATATGTTCTCGCTCCTGCATGCGAGAAATTTCTAACCCCTGATGATAGTCAAGTAAAAGCTGCTCCTGCTGTTGGTCCAGATGATGCACCTTTGAGCGTAAACTATCAGAGGTTTGCCTCAACGAATCGCTCTCTCGGCTCCAAAGAAACATCACAAACCCAAGCAGGAGTGCAGTACATACAAAGAGTAACAAGGGTAGTTGCATGGCAACAAGGCAATAGGCAAACAGGAGCAATGCAAAAAGAGATTTTCCTTTTGAGGCAAAGTAAAACACGTAAAGGGTGAGCAAAAGTTCTAGAGAAGGTAAGAACAAGCTCACCACGACAAGCAAAGTTGCATCAAGGAGCATCCAATAGGGAGATATGGTAAACCGCCAACGAAGCAAATGAGAGAAAATTACCAGCAGAAACACAAGCATAAGCAGTGCATCAAGCTCAAAGAAGAGCAGGAAAAAGGTGGAAAGGAGCAACAGTACCCACAGTAGCCTTGCCACCAATTCACTGGAAAAATCTCGTTCTATCCTCATCTGCTCCTATAGCCTCCTTTTGCTTCCTATCAAGAGGAATATCCCAGTAAAGGTCCACAGTATCATAACGGAGAGCAACAGACCAGAAGGAGAAGAATCCCCAAGCGCTCCAAGGCCATGAGCCAGCCAGTAGGTAGGGAGTACCCGTACGGTACGTTGCATTGCAATCGGAAGCAAACTCAAAGGAAAGCTTAACCCACTGACAAGACACATGATCGAACCAACCCCACTGAACAATGCAAACGAGGTTGTATATGATCGGAACATCATATTCCATGCCAAGGCGAATGAAATGCCCATCACACTATAGGAACAATATAGGAAGAACAACACAAAATAGTTGACCAAGGAAAAGCCAAAGAATATTGCTGAAGCAATGATGAACACAAGGCATTGAATACTCAACAAGAGAGCCGCTGCGGCGAGATGACTTATGAGGTAGTAAAAATGAGATACCGGGGAGGCCGCAATGCGAACCACAACTTTGTTCATACGATCTTCTGCAATCGGCCTTGACATCAGAAATGCTGAATAAAAATTAAGCAGGCCAAAAAGCCCAAATCCCATCGGGAGCATGCCATCCATAGAAGGAATGAAAAGAAGCACAAGAGGAAAGACAAGAATCATTAAAAGGCTGATACGTTGCCGTAAGTTTTCTTTCAACGCGAATATAAAGATACTCATACACGTACCCTCCCAGCCATTGGTTTAAGCATTATAAGCAACAACATCGTAAGGGATATCAATATGAGAAGGGGGCCCAGCGATTGCCTAAACGTTCCATCCAAAACCGAAATGCTGATTGTATTGGCAAGATTCATCGGTGTTCCATAGCGTCGGATATAACGAAAAAGTTCGTTCTGAGGAAGTGGAAAATAGAGCCCTGCGAGCATAGGAGCTATTGAACCGTAGATAGTAGTCACCATATTTGCTAACTTCGGACCTTTGCTGACAAGCAGGATTATTGTTCCCAGCAGCTGATTGAACACCACAGAAAGCAGGAGAATAAGCAAAACCCAGAACAAATGCGGAAACGCTGCTCCTAATACGAAATGAGAGAACAAAACCACTACCAACGTTTGGAGAAAGCTAACTACCGTTGAGCTCACAAGGATGGCAAGCACGAGAGAACGACCTTCAACAGGAGAGGCAAAGAGTCGGTTGCCCATCGGACTATAGATGTCTTGTGCCAGGGTTTCAAAGCTTAAAGCTGAACCATATATTTGAAACGTCAAAGCAAAACCGATGGTAAGGACCGAGAGTCTTGACTGTCCACTGGCTCCCATACCTGTATCGATATCAATACTGCGATAGAGATAATCGAAAAAGAAGATTAGAATCAGGGGGAAGATAATCAAAATAGCATGCCCAAATGCATCCTTGATCGACCGTTTACAGTAAAAACCTATCATGCTGACACCTCATCCCGCAGTTGCTTACCAGTGAGCGTCAAGAATACATCCTCCAAGTTGGGCTGCTTAGTATTGATTGACACCAGACTCTGATCACTAAGTGTTAAGAGGATCTTGTCAAGAATGGGAATGCCTCCAGGAACTACGATACGATACCGATTCTCCTCGAGTACCACTTCCTTCACTTCCGGAATTGCCTGCAGTTGGGTCTTCTTCTCTTCGCTGGCAAAACGCACCTCAACCTCGATGAAATGGTCACCTTGAATACGCGCGATCAACTGAGGGAGAGTACCCTCTGCGATGATGTGCCCACTATCCATGATATAAATTCTTGAAGCGACTGCCTCTACTTCCTCAATATAATGGGAAGTATAGATGATGGTGCGCCCCTTCTGGGCAAGTTCTTTTACGAAGCTGAGAATGAAGGCTCGGCTTTGGGGGTCGATACCCACTGTCGGTTCATCCATAATGATCAGATCAGGGTCATGCATCAGTGCACAACCGATATTCAGGCGGCGCTTCATGCCACCGCTGTAATGCTTACTCTTCTCATTGAGTCTGCCTTCAAGACCGATGGTACGCGCAACTTCGTCAATCCTTGTAGCAATATCTGCCTTTCTCATACCATACAACGAAGCAAAGAATGCAAGATTATCACGTGCACTCATATCCTCATAGATGGTGATTTCTTGGGTGACATATCCGATTCGTTTTCTAATTTCCTTATTCTTTCCATCCTGGGTAAGTCCAAAAACAGAAATGGAACCTTCATCGATGGTAATAAGACCGATGATGGATCGGATACAGGTTGTCTTGCCTGCCCCGTTTGGGCCAAGCAATCCGATTACTTCACCCTTTTCGACCACTAGGTTACAGCAGTCCAGGGCAAGGTTGGATCCAAATCGCTTAATGGCTTCTTCAACATGTAATAGCATATGTTTGTACCTCGATCTCTAGTATATGAATCAAGGCAAATAATGCTTAGTGACAAATGTCACGTTATGTATCGGGCAATTACTATATTCACCTTGATGTTATGCAACTAAAACAAAATACAAGGTTTATTTGATATTCATGGTAAATATCTTCTTTTTATCTATGTCTGATACCTAGAACGATACAGTGAACGGGGGTTCATTATCCTCAAATAACGGAGTGCAGTCATGAAAATTGCAGTATGCATACCCCTTGAACCTGTCGACAGACTCCCCACTATATATGACACCACCGACTTCCGCGATATCATCAGGATACTTGGAAATGAACTTCTCCAGGTTCAGCATGTGCTTGCTATCCATAGTCCTGCCGCTTTTCACCTCATAGGGAATGAGCTTCCTCTGTTGCCCGACCAAGAGGTCCACTTCCAAGCCGTTACTGTTCCTGAAAAAGTACAGCTGGTTGCTCTTACCTGCGTTATATCGCGCTTTCACTGCCTCCATAACAATCATATTCTCAAAGAGATTGCCCATGAGAGGGTCCCGATTCATCTGGGCAGGAGTGCTGATGCCAAGAAGGTGCGCAGCAAACCCGACATCACAGAAATAGATCTTTGGGGTCTTGACTATCTGGCTGGTGCGGGATGTGAACCAGGGCCTGAGGATATACACCAGATGCGATGCTTCAAGAATGGAAAGCCAGGAACCTATTGTCGTGCTACTGACTCCAACTTCGCCACTCAAGGCGGAGTTGTTGACCAACTGGACACACCTCCCCGCGAGAAGTGAAAGAAAAGGTATTTCCATCTCTTCCACTCCACAGCCCTCCAGCATTCACAGAGAAGCTCCCTGGAACTTGATCTGGAACGGATGGGAAGGATTCTCGAGAAGTACCGTATGAATCCGGTGAAGCTTCCTGATATGTACGGGCATTACTTTGAGCTCCATTACAATGAGCAGAACAAGGTTCTTGTTCACTGGAAGGAGCGAGCCGATGTAATCCAGCAGGAACTGTCTCTCTGTGGGTACTTCACTCTTGTCACCTCAGAGAAAATGTCAGCCCAGGGTCCTACTTCTTGACGAACCTACCCGTGGTATTGATGTCGGTACAAAGCATGAGATCTATACGATCATCAACTCACTTGCCGCCCAAGGGATGGCATGCATTCTGATTTCCAGCGAGATGCCGGAGATTATCGGGATGAGTGATAGGATATATGTGATAAGTGAGGGCAAAATCACTGCAGAACTATCAGGAGAGACTGCGACCCAGGAGGAGATTATGCGCAATATTCTGAACAATTGAGACACCGCTGTCCACCCAGCGTTGTCGTGACATAGGATCCGATACTAATTTGACTGAGCGCATGCGATAAGGAGTATGGGATGAGTGTCTTACTTGAGATTTTGAAAAAGAATATGAGGCAGTACATGATGGTCATCGCCTTGGCTGTGGCGATGGTCGCATTTGGTCTCTTGACGGACGGTATCTTTTTCAGACCGGTGAATTTGACTAATTTGGTGCTTCAGAACAGCTATGTCCTGATTCTTTCCGTTGGTATGTTGCTGTGTACGTTGACAGGAAACATCGACCTTTCTGTCGGATCTATCGTCTGTCTCATTGGTGCACTGTGCGGAGTCATGATGGTAGACCTACAGTGGAATCCGTATTTGACAATGTTACTTGCATTATTATTCGAGGCGTTGATTGGAATGTGGCAAGGATTCTGGATAGCTTTCGTGAACGTTCCTCCGTTCATTGCCACCCTAGCCGGCATGTTGGTTTTTCGTGGTCTGGGACAGGTCATTATGAAAGGACAGACAAAAGCTCCGTTCCCTAAAGAATTCCAAATGATCTCATCCGGGTATATTCCTGATCCATTTGGTGGAGCTAAAATAGGGGCAATAAATTTCCATATTTTCACCTTATTGATTGGGTTCGTAATTGTCGCACTGATTGTCTTTGGAGAGATACAAAAGCGGAAAAAACAGAAGAAATTTGATTTTGATTTACTTCCTACAGGAATCTGGCTTGCCAAGGTAATCTTTATAGCTACAGTTCTCACAGCTTTCACCGTCGTTTTCGCCATCTACAAAGGGTTCCCCAATGTCTTGATCCTGCTGGGCATCCTCGTTTTAGGATATCAGTTCGTTGCATCCAAGACTGTTCAAGGCCGTCATATTTACGCCCTCGGAGGAAACAGGAAAGCCGCTGAGCTGTCGGGTATCAAGGTCAAATGGGTGATGTTTTGGATCTACACCAATATGGCAGTTCTGGCTACGGTAGCAGCGATGGTATTTACAGCGCGTCTCAACTCCGCCACGCCAAAAGCCGGACAGAACTTCGAAATGGATGCCATCGCCGCTTGTTATGTCGGCGAATCGGCTGTCTCAGGAGGAGTTGGAACAGTGATTGGAGCTGTAGTAGGCGGTCTATTCATTGGTGTACTGAATAATGGTATGTCAATCATAGGTGTGAGCACAGACTGGCAGCAAGCAATCAAGGGCTTTGTACTGCTTTCGGCCGTTGCTTTCGATTTGTATTCAAAATCAAGGTCATCGAAGGTTTCCTGATTTTCATTATTCCTGCTTCTGATAAACCCCTGTGGCTCATTTGAGTCTCAGGGGATTTTTGTCATCCACCGTACCTACCCCTATCCCGAGAAAACTACCCATAAGATAAAGAAGTAGCGATCAGATATGTCCACAGGCAAGAGAATCCAGGCCAGACAGGTTTGCAATTTCGAATGGGTGATTATGCAAGAAGCTGCACCAAAAGACTTTTATCCTTTGAAACAGCTTCTTTGCTAGCATAGATATTGGTTTCTAGAAATAATATGCAACTTTTGCCTGAACAAAACTATTGCGTCTGAAATCATGGAAATCGCCGTAATTTTCTGAAGCATAGATGTATATACCAGAGAGGGACGCATCCAAACCTTCCGTGACAGAATAGGTAATCTTAGGCATCACCATCAGATTACCGTTCTCAATCCCCCAGACAAGATTACATTCAGTAGAAAGTTTCTCATGCAGAAATGAGTCGGAAAGGGCAAAAACAATTTTGTTGTTGCTCCATGTACCCTCTGCATTATAGTCCACATCATATATGCTAGATATCTCATCACTCTTTACTATATATGAACCAATGTTCTGTACATTGAAATTAAGATTTCCAACAGGGAAGCCTACATCAAAGCCAAAGACCCATCCCAAACTGTTGTTGGATACCCATGGATTATTACCATCAATGTCATCTGTCAGGTTATAGGCAAATTCCACTCTAAAATTTAACGGTCCAAAGGCAGCTGCGCCTTCCAGACCAAAGACCTGCAACCGATCATACGCAAGTGTTGGTAGCTGAGAAGGAACAACAATAGGATAAGTAACCTTGCTTAGATCCGTAGAAGGTTGTTTGTTGCGACCATAGTAATAGGAAGCACCCCAGTCAAAATTATGCAGAGTGCCGGTAAAACGCACCCCATACTGTCCGTATTCCAAGGTTTTGGTGTTGGGTTGCAAACCTTCCGGGGTGATACTGGCTAGATACGCCACAGCTAAGGCATCAGTATTAGCATTGAACATCATTTGTGCATTTGCCAATGCAATATTGGTCACGTTCTCCTTCAATGTCGTATACGAACAGGGGACCCATAGCCCCTCTGTAGCAAACCGGTCAGGTGTCATGAAGGGTGTGTACACAGCTTCTACACGAATCTGCTCCAATCCATTAAAAGCAACCCGGACCATGGGAAGCGCAATCCTACGGTCAATATAGTCAGGAATTATGAAATCAGTAAAATCTGTAGCATTGAAATTATCAAGGACATGTAGCTTATCGCCTTTTCCCCATACCACTTTCATTTTACCAGCTTCCACAACAAAATCACCAATATACCTGCGCAAGGTCAGTTCTTCTAGCACATCCATAGGATACGTGGTGACAATCTCACTATTGAGTTTGACCTTTGCTGTAAAATCACTCTTATCATCTGAATAATCCAATCCAAGGGTCAATGCAGGATCACTTGCAACAGGAGTTGATTCAGTACTACTACCCGTGTCGGTGTAGAGCCGTACAAAAGTGTCGATCCTACCACTCCATGTCAGAGCGGAAGCAGAGGCAATGCCTTCGCCAAAGGATCCAAAAAAACTATCGCTACTTGCAATGCTCTCACCAAAGGACTTAAATTCGCTAAATGCTTCATCTTCGGCCCATACAGAGCCAAATACAAACAGAACACAAAGAACAGCCACACAACATTTCTTATGCATTTTCATTCTCAATTCTCCTATATCCTTCCTGTGTTGAGGAAATTTTGGGTAAACACTTTACTTGGAATAGGTTTGTCCAATTCAATTTGACCAATCACCAACCGTGTTGCATGGCCACTCTGGACATTCTCAAGATGGTTAACGAGAGGGATATCATAGGAAGCGACCTTCTTGATCTCCTCAACTGTCAAAACCTTTAGAAGTGAGCCCTGTTTGTCATACAACTCTTCATAAATAGGAATCATTGTCTCTTTGTCGACATAGACTATGCGATACAGATACTGACTTGAACTCTGGTCAACAGGTGTTGACTTCACTATATAGCACTGGTATCCATTCTTCTCTGCACTCTCCTGAAGTAGGACATGTACGTCTTCCTCCACTTCCCTTACCGTCAGATCGTCATAACTTGCATCACTGCCCATGAACGATTGAGAACCTTCAGTAGAGGCAATACGGCGAGTACTCCGCAAGGAAGGAAGATACATCCACTTATTTGCTATTCCCTTTTCCTCAACCTGTAAGAAACGGGTATCTTTGACTGAAGCAGGACTCCTAAAAATGATGACTGCACCAGTCATACCATCTTTATCCTTACTCCATTCTTCAAGTATTCTCGACTGTGTATCCCCATTTTTCTCAATGAGGTCCATCCGGACCAATGAGTGGGTAAATTCAGGTTTCTTCACGTCATGTGCCTGTTGCATGACTGTCGTTCCTTCAATTGCAAACACAGGGTGGATTATAAAGAAAACTCCCAAGGCTACACAAATCAATTTTTTTTGAAATCTCATAAAATCCGTCTCCTATACTTACTATTTTTTATTTCTTTTTGATCTGATGAAAGCTGGATCAAATATATACAGAACCCCAGGGATGACAGTCATAGACAGCAAGGAACTGGTCAACATGACAAGTGCCACTAGGATGCCTATATATCTCAAAACTATGAACTGCGAAAAACAAAGCACTAGAAAACCAAACCCAACTGCCATCGCATTCACTACGATGCCATGTCCGCTTTTATGGAATGTCTCTTTTGCAACAAACTCCAAATCATCAGAAAGGGCTCGTTCAGCTTTGTATGTCTTCATGAAATGGATCGTATAATCTATGCCAACACCTATCGCAACCGATGCTATAATGCTAGTCACCAGGTCGAGATGGATACCAGTAAGTCCCATGACCATGTAGTTCAGTAAAATTGAAAGCAAAAGCGGCAGACACCCCAAGAGCCCAGCCCAGAACGATTTGAACGAAATGGACAGAATAATCATTACACTCAGCAAGGAGAACAAGAGACTCGAAAGCTGGCTGGAAATCACCATTTCCGTCATGCTGACTTCCAATTCTCCAGTGCCGGTCGCATCCAAGGTATATCCTGAAGGAAAGTTTGCAGATGCGTATGCTTTCGCATCATCAATGATTGCTTTGGTGATATTGGTGCTGTGAGTTTTCAGCTGTACCGCCATACGGGTAACTTTTGGAGAAAGCGCATCATCATTGAATTCATCAAGAGAACCACTGAAAAGCAATAGATACTGTGATACCACAGAGGACAAATCTTCTTTTGTGGCAACAGGATATTTAGCTATGTCGTAAGGGATCTCGTAATAAGCCATACCATTGAAATTGAGTTTTCTCTCAAGTTCCACCACAATCTGCTCAACGGTAGCCCTACTACCTCCAGCCTCAACATACGAGTCATGAAGCAACGCAAGAGCCTCTTCGGTAGTCATCTTTGCAGAAAGATGTTTTGTATAAGCGATGTTTGGATCAATATAATCGAGCAAATCGTCTTCCACAGCAGAATCATCCCCAAAGCTTGAGAAACTCTCATCCCCAAAGCTTGAGAGACTCTCATCCCCAAAGCTTGAGAGACTCTCATCCCCAAAACTTGAGAGACTCTCATCCCCAAAGCTTGAGAGACTCTCATCCCCCGACTCTTCATATTCCTGAGAAACAAGCATTTCTGGTGAAGGGATATGCAATACCTGGTTCATACGTTTTACAAAGGTCGGAAAAGAAACAATTTTCCCAATTTCAGGATAGCTATCCTGCAAATATGGGGCCAAGTCGTCAATTGCCTTCAAGATTTCAGGATTGGTAATTGCACTTTCCTTTTCACCTTCTATAGTGAAATAGACACTATTGGTACCTGCAAACTTGTTGTCGGCGTAATCAATATCTTTCCTTATCCCACTGGTTACAGGGAAATAGCTTACAAATGAGGTATCGATGACCAGACGATTCAAACCGATGACGGACAACACAACGATAACCAGGAAAAAGACAAACAAACGTGCTTTTGTCCCTGCCACCCCGTTATAGACAGAATAGAGTCCGTTACCCTGATTCTTCATCTGCCTCATCTCAACATTTTTTGTCAGATGGTCATAGACTTTTGAACGTTGGCCAATCTTTTGCAGGGGTTTTACCAATAAGAGGGCAGGAATAAATGTGAGAGAAAGGATCAATGCAAAACAAACCCCCAAAGCAGTAAAGATTGCAAAGCTATGCAATGACTTGATGGGACTGGTCATCAACGAGATAAACCCCACAATGGTTGTGACCCCCGTAAGCTTTACTGCACTCCTTACCTCTTCAAGACCTGAAAAAACAAGATCTTTGTACGACTCAGCAGTAATTGGCTCCGTATTACGGTCCAACGCGACATAGTAGTGTGTCAGCACATGTATTCCATAAGCCGAGCCAACTGCGATGAGCGCTACAGGGATGACAGATGAGACGATGGTGAAGGACTGCTTGAAAACAGCCATCAAACCAACAGACCATATGGTGCTCATAAGGACTGTAAGCAAAGGAAGCACTGTACCGTCAACGGTTCCGAAAGAAAACAAAAGGGACAATAAGACAACAAGCACTACCAAAGGGATGAGATACCGTAAATCTTTCAGCATGAATATTTTGGCTTGCTCACTGATGACAGGATCTCCATATACCCTAGTACCCAGATTAAAGTCAGCGGTCTCTTCATGCAAAATCTCATAGATACTATCAAGCATATTTTGTTTTTGTTGGTCAGTAGCGCCCTTTATTAGCGTTATCTGGATTTGTACCGCTCGTTGGTCTTCCGAGATAATTACACGATCATAGAGCTCGCCCCAACTATTCAACTTCTCTTTGATGGAAGTAATGTCTTGTGTACTTCCAGTATACTCATTGCCAAGGAGAGTCCCTGCAACCAATGCCCCATCCACTCCTTCGATGTAGTCAATGTTGGTCAATGATTTCACAGATTCCACACTATCGATGCTTTCAAAACGTTTTGTCAGCCGATCAATTACGTCAATGTACTCCGGAGTCAGGATTGTTTTTCCTTTTGCTTCCAAAGCTACAGCAGTTGTAATCATACTTCCAAATTGTTCCTCAGTGTCCAGCATCTTCAAATAGGAAGGATCATTTTGAGGCATGAATTGTCTCACGGAGTTGTCCAATTCAAGATATTTAAGTTGAATCCCTAAAATAACCGTTATCAAAAGACATATTACAATAATTGCCTTAGGATATTTCAATACCTTTTGCATAAGCAAACATTTCCTTTAAATTTCTGTATAATTTATATTTAGTAGTTGTAAAGTATTAAGATTCTTCCTGATAAGATTGCCAAAGTTTGTCAGCTACCGGTTTCCAGCTATCTGCAATCGGCTTGCATTTTTGATAGAGTTGTTCAACTGATTCAGCATTAAGGGGCTTCTGGGTACTTTTTGCTCCAGACTGGTTTACCATCTCCATCAGAAGTTCTGGATTGTCGAACATGGGGCAAGAGCGGAACATATTGGTATTGCAAGGTTGATGGTCACGGAATGCCTTGAACAAGGGATTCTTGAGGGCTTCCAGAAGTGGTTTTTCATGGATATTCTCACAGGCATATTGGATGAACGCACACGGTTCCATATCTCCATGTGCATTAATGTGCAAATAACGTCGTCCTCCGGCAATGCAACCATTCACATAGTTGCTATCATTGCAGAAGTCTAGGATAAAGAGGGGTCTCTTGGCACGTATTTCCCTCACTCTTTTAAGCATATATGAACGCTGGGCAGGAGAGGCAACTAACCTGTGAGATGCATCTTTACCAACAGGAATGTACGTAAAATACCATCCAAAAAGCGCTCCCTTTGAGATCATGAATTGTATGAACTCATCAGAACCTACATACTCAGTATTATCTGCATGATAACAGGTCGAGAAACCAAATGGCAACTTTCGCTCATGGAGAATATCCATGGCTTGGATACAGTGTTTCCAAACCCCGTTGCCCTTTCTTGCATCGGTCATCTCTTCTGTTCCCTCAATACTGATGATAGGGATGAAGTTCTTCACTTTCAACAAATTTTCTGCAAATGAAGAATCGATTTGAGTTGCATTAGTGAATGCAGCAAAAATGGCATCATGGTGTTTATGCGCAAGCTGAATCAGGTCCTGTTTTCGAAGCAAGGGCTCTCCCCCAGAAAAGAAATATGCATACGTTCCCAAAGCTTTTCCTTCGGAAATAATGCGATCGAGTGTTTCTAAGGAAAGCTCATCAGTTTTCTTGTATTCGGCAGCACAGCATCCTGTGCAGGAGAGATTACAGGCCGAAGTGGGATCCATTACAATTGCCCAAGGGATGTTCATATCCAATTCCCTACGCTTTTTGTTTACTTGCTCAGTTCCAAACCAAGCAGCATTGAATACAAGGTTCATGGCTATCTTCTCAAGTACCTCCTGGTCGACCTGTTGAACCATCCTCATAATCAGACCATAGCCCCCTGAACTGGAATCTTGGATAATCTTCTTGATTGTTTTTAGTTGGAGCTCTTGCCCTCTTCCGGAAGTAGCAGCAAGGGGCTCAGCCCAATTGATAAACTTTGGAAGATTCTTTTCTGGGTCTGCATACACCAAGCGTAGCCCAGCTCTCAATACTGTAGTAGGAATCGTTCTCATAGCATAATCCTTATGTATGAGGAAGCTGATAACTCAGCTTCCTCTCACATTATCTATGGTTGTTACCAGGAAATGTCACTCGATAGTCTTAATAGTTTTTGCCGATAAATAAATCATGACGATGGACACTATACGAAGGTTCCATGCCGACCATCCTGTAATTCCAGAAATCCAGGGAACGATAAGCAACAACACACTCGCAGCGATAAGAATCCATTGTATTGTTTTTGAATCAGGCATAACCAATGCAATAATTGCAGAGATTATGATGGCAATCGCAACTACAACACTAAATGCAACCCCTCCAGAGTATACGTAAAAAAGAGGTGAAAGTGCCGCATACAATCCGAGTCCTCCGATACACCAGTCTTGAGCTCTTTTAAATTTGTCCATTTGTACCTCCAAAAACGAAAATAGATTTGATGGCTTGAATATATCACTGGAATGTATTGTAGAGGTACTGTACGTAGGTACAGTGGTGGTACAGTTTTCGTTCCTTGTCATAGTACTGATTATTAGCTACACTTCATTCCATAGGAAAGGATATATCGCTACCATGAGTAAACCACCTGTATTTTCATCTAGCACTGTAATAGAAAGAAAACAACTAATTGAAAAACTTAGTCTCTCATTCCACCGTCGAATCACCATTATTCACGCCCCTCATGGATACGGAAAAACGATAGCCATTAGGCAATTCTTCGCTAATCATCCGATTGCACATGCATATAAGCAGTTTTCCACAGAGGATAATCGCCCTAAAGTTTTTTTGACCTGCTTGAATCGCATGCTTCTACTCCTCTTGGATGAAACAATCGAGCCGGCAGGACCTCCAGATGAACAGATCAGCCATCATATTCACCTGCTTTCAAAAAGTGACGAGGAACGGTTCTTAATTTTTGACAACATTGAAGTCTTGCACCACAAACAAATAGCTGCTTGGTTTGCATTTCTTAGAGAATATCTGCCAGAATCAGTACACATGCTGCTTATTGGAACTGAAGTGCGTGTGTTTCCTAAAACCCCTGTGAACAGTGAAGTAGTTTTGAAAATCTCTAGAGAAGCACTAGCGCTCTCTATGGAAGAAGCCAGACAGTTAGCAAAACGCAATGCTATTGAAATCGATGAAGATGCATTGTCTCTCCTCCTTGATCAGACATGGGGTTCTCCATTGTTGGTCGATACTTGTTTCTGCCTGGGATCAACATTGAATCGCAAACAAGTTACAAACCAACTTAAGGAACTGGAAAATCATTTTGTCACCTCATGGGAAGAAATCCCGAAAAAGATAGAACCAGCTGTATATTATATTGCGCTTCTTGGGGAACTTGCTTCAGAGAACAACTTCCCTTTCTCCAAGACTAAAATTAAACCAGCTGCAAAACTAATGGAAGATAAATCTTTGTTTGTTGAGATTGATGAAAAAGGGGTGGCTATCATGCACCCTCTTTTCCGCTCTTATGTAATCAAGCAGTTGAAATCTACAAAGAGTGTACGTATGCAAAGAGTGATCAACCAAGCTATTTCCTCTCTCCTTGATATAAAATCCTATCGAGAAGCAATCATGATAGCATTAGAGATTGAGGATTATGACTTGGCCACAATCCTTCTAGATGAATATAGCTCAGAGCTCTTATCTGTTGGCAATATTGATTTCATAACGAATGTCATAGAACAAGTACCACAGCATAATATTGAAAGATATGCGTCTTTGTTACTTTTGGAGATTACATTCGGAATCCGGAAAGGATGGACTGCACAACAGGTTTTGGACAGGATAGCTAGGATAAAATCCTCTCGTCTGAGAAAAAAAATGGAAGAGGTCGATCTTCTTTCCATCCTTGATGGAATTGACCTTGTTTATCAGGGGAATTTCTATCGAGCAAATAAGTTGATCAATAAGCTTCCTGGTGAGTTGTCCTACCTTAGACCTCTCTTAAGCGAATTTATCTCCTCTTTGTCGTTTGGTCCTGAAGAAAATCTTGAACAAGTGTATCACCACTTGCAGGAAACACTGAGAACCATCGGTATCAAACAAAATGATGCACTATCAATAATACTTCTTGGCCAAATTGGCATGATTCAGCTAGATCTCTTGCTATTTGAACAAGCTAGGCAATCATTCAGTGAAGCCCTGAGATTGGGGTATAATGAAAAGACTGGGTATGCGACTTTTTGTAGCCTAGCTTGGATTGGAATGGGGAGACTTAGCTTATACTCAGGAAAGACAGACGAAGCGGAGTGTAATTTTTTTCAAGGAATAGAGTTGAGCAAAGGATACTCCTTTTACCTGTATCTTAATGCTCAATTGGCTCTAGCTGAATACTATATTGTTACCGATCGTCATGATGAAGCGGTACGGTTGCTCCGTGAGGCAGGAAAGCAAGCCAAAGACTATGATGTCACATCTGTTGATGATCGCATTATCGAGGCAATGTATACCTGGACCCTACGACGTGTTGAGGATCTCCCTGCTTTGGAAATGTGGGTACATAACTACCTACAGATAGAAAAAATTCAGTACGCCCCATTCTATATATATGAACTGGAACAGAAGCATGTACTGGGATATTATCAGATGACAGGACAAACAGAAAAAGCAGAGGCGCTTTACGTTTCTTTGCAAGAATTACTGAAGAAACAACATCGGTTGTTGCATTCACTCATCCTCGATATTGAGTATGGAGTTTTTGATCCTACACAAGTATCATTTCCTAATACACAAATTAGTGAATATCACATTTCCACCTTGGTGTATCTTTATGGCCCTCAACCCATTCCTAATGAACATATGCTAACCGAACGGGAGCTTGAGATATTGCAGTTAATTGAAAAAGGGTTTTTAAATAAGGAGATTGCTCAAATGGTGAACATTACAGAGCGAACTGTGAAGTGGCATGCTTCCCAAGTCTATAAAAAGTTACAAGTGAGCTCCAGAGTGGAAGCCGTCTCTGAAGCTCGAAAAATGGGTATCTTTAAATAATGAAGAAGCCTGTCTTTAGCTATCCTTACCAGTACAGGTACCTAATGTTGGAGCCTTCACATCAGGTAGTACTATAAAACTCCCTATGGCAATACTCAGAAAAGCTCTACAAGGTGTATTGTTCTCATATTTCCATACCCCTTGAACCTGTCCACCGAATCCCCGCTAAATATGGCAGCGTCGACTTCCGCCTTATCATAAGGGTTTGATTACCACATTACCGAAGGTGTATAAAGTTATCATGTTAGCGAACATATAGCACTTGCGAACGAATTGCCACCTTGAAAGGAGGATTGCAATGAACGAGCAGGTTTTCGGAAAGTTCATAGAGGAAAGGCGTAAGGCGCTGGGCATCACCCTTCGTGGGTTTGCCGCTGAACTGTCCTAAAATCCCAGAAATTTGTAACCATGAATGAGGTTAATTCCTTACAAATATTGCTTTAAGCAGGTGCCTAAGGCTTTACTTTCTGCATAAGTATGGTTACAATATGTAACCATGAAAGCAAAGAAAGACAAGCAACCGGGGTATCGGACAGTCCACAACGTCAACGGCGTCCAGTATGTCTATGAATGCGTTTCCTCCTATGACAAGGAGAAGAAGCAGTCCTTCAACAAGCAGGTCTGCATAGGCAAGAACGGACCTGACGGGTCGTTCCTCCCCAATGCACGGTACAGGGAGATGCACCAAGTCTCTCCCTCCGGAGAAAAGGTGACGGTCTCCAGCAAGGTCATCGGTTCCACTGCGCCCCTTACCGGCATTGCCGTTTCCGAAGGGCTGGAACGTTGCCTCACCCTGTCGCTCGGCAAGAAGACGGGCAGCCAGGCCCTTGCCCTCGCAGAGTATATCCTCGTCAGGGGCGATGCCCTTTGCCATTACACTTCCTGGGCATCCGCCCAGAAACTGCCGGAGGGCGCGTCGGTCCTCTCGAGCCAGGAAACCAGCCGTTTCCTGGAAGGCCTCACCGAGGACATGATCGAGAAGTTCCAGACCCGCTGGGCCTCGAACTTCAAGAGCGTGGATACCGTCTGTATGGAGCTGACGTCCGTCAGCTCCTATTCGGAATGCAACGAGCTGGTCAAGTATGGCTACAACAGGGACCATGAGAGGCTCGAGCAGGTGAACATACTCGGGTTGTTCAGTGCCTCGAGGATGCTGCCGGTGGCAGTGAGGATGCTCCCGGGGAACATAGCCGACGTCACCACGCTGGTGGGAGAGCTCGCCCGTTTCAAGTACCTCGGCCTTGCCAGCCCCGTTCTGCTAATGGACAAGGGATTTGACAGCGAGGAAAACCTCAACATGTTGCTGGACAAGAGGTTGCGATTCATCATGATGGCCGACTGCAACAGGCGGTGGCTCAGGGATTTGGAAGAGAAACACAGGGAAAGCATGAGGGTTCCCTCGAAAATGTTCCATTACCAGGACGACCGGTATTACTCGGTCACCGAGCTGCTCTCCCTGGGGACCGAACACAACCGGAGGTGCTACGCCCACATCTACTATTGCTCCCGCCTCTCGGAGAAACGGATCGACCGTTTCAACGGGAAGCTCCATGACTGCTACGAACGGCTGGCCGCCGGCGCCGAGATCGGGTCGCTCCCCCAGGAGTTCCAGCAGTTCTTCACGGTGAAGGTAACCCCGAAAAGGGGCCGTTCGGTGATCCTCGACGAAGAGGCTGCGGTGGCAAGGGAAAGGGGTTTCAGCGCGATGTTCGTCATCCTGTCCAATGCGGAGAAAGACGCGCAGGCTGCACTGAGAATCTACAGGGAACGGGACTCGGTCGAGAAATTCTTCGACGACATGAAGAACAGCATGGACATGAAAAGGCTCCGGGTACACTCCAGCCATAATGCGAAATCGAGGCTGTTCCTCCAGTACCTGGCCACCATCCTGATGTACCTTTGCAGGAACAGGCTCGGCCTGTATGAATCGACGAACCTGTCGGTGAGGGAAATACTGGAGGACCTCAGCGGAATCTGCGAGGTCACCCACAGCGACCGTTACGGCACGCTTATTACCGAATCTACGATCAAGCAGCGGGAGATCCTAGGCAAACTTGGTGTCGATACCAGTTCATGGTTACAAAAGTAAGGGATTTTAGGCAGTATTACCATTGGACTCCACTTCTAAAGTAATTGAGGATTATTTGTGATTGAACCTAAAAAGGCTGCTCTTTAAAGCAAACAGCCTTGCATGATATATAATTCATTACAAATTCTTACCAGATTTCAACATACTTTTCTGAGAGTCTGAGTATTGTTTCAATAAAGAAATAATCTCCATAAATAAGTGGAATGTTTTTCCCCTCATCTTTAGCATGATATGCTGCAGTACCTCTGCCGACAATGGCATCTTTTTCTGTGTCATAATTGCAGAAAAGTTCATCAGCTTTTAGAATTAATTTTATTGCTTCTTCTTTATATGATTGAACACCGGTAATATCTGCTAATTCCAACAAACCGCACGCAGCACAACACTGAGCAGTGCTATCGTCTAAATCATCACTTTTGGGCTGAAGGAAATCACAAGGAATCCTATAATTCCATTCTTGTGCAAATTCAATAAAGGTATTTGCAATTTTTTTCGCTGTTTCAAGATATGTAACATTTTGGGTGTGTTTATAACTAACGGTGAAGCCATATAATCCCCAAGCTTGACCTCTAGTCCAAATGGTATCACTTGCAATACCTTGGCAGGGTGGCAAACTCAGAACAGAACCATCTGTTGGATCAAGACTTACAATATGATTGCAGGTCCCATTTTCCCGTACGATAACTTTTTGCATCGTATCAACATGTTGTTCTGCAATATACTTGAATCGTGGATCATCAGTTACTTCACTAGCCCAGTAGAGTAAATTCAAGTTCATCAAAGAATCGACAATAACCCAACCTGTCTTATCATCATTCCAACATCTGATGAATTTTCCTCGAGGATTGTATCTTCCAGCAAGAATGGTGGCTGCAAGCAACCCTGTTTCATAGGATTGATTATTATTTGTGAGTTTATAATCCACCACAGCAGACATGAAAAACATAAAACCTACATCATGATGAAGCCCGGTAAAACCACTGAAGGCTTTTACAAGTCTCTTTTCAACTTCCTGTGCAGTCTCCTTATATCGGAAATCTCCTGTATCATTATACATTTGCCACAATATACCTGCCCAAAATCCATTGGTCCACCAGTAGAGATCTTTCTTACCCATATCCTCATACAGGCCTGTTTTAGGATTAGGTGTGTACGGAATATTTGAGCGAATGCGAAGCATTTCTGCTTCCATTTTTCTCTCAAGATCCTTTTTAATTTTGTCTATCGTTCTCATATTTTCTCCTTATATTCTTAATAATGTTTTATAAATCTTTTTGTTTATACCTGTTTTCAATCCCGTAAAAAGCATTTTTTAAAGTATTTATATAATTTAAAGAATCGGTAAAGAAATACTTAACATTTAGGATATAAACTCACATATAAGTCAAACTTTAATATAATATTGCACTTGACTAACACTTTCAGGATAAACAGTAAGCTTTATCTATATGATAGAAAAGAGCTTCTTGTTATCATTATTCAAATAACAAAGAGAGATAATCTTTGTAAGAGATAAGAATACGATAAATAATAGCAGGAAGGTATCTTCTAAGTTTATTATCTTCAATTCTTATTTCCTCACAGACCACTATTGCATTACAATATATTATATTTTCACCATTAAATAAAATTATTTTACCCTCTGTAATATTTGGTTTATCATACAATATAAGTGAAAGTGTTGCAGTTCCTGAATAGTCAATTGTTTCTTGTAAATTGAGCCCTTTATCATTAAGACTTATTTTTCTTCTATAGCTTTTTAATTCAGGTATTTCATAAGCAGTGGATAGTTCCATTTCAATACTATTATTTGTTAAATTAATTACTTCGGCATGATATCTTTCTCCTGCCTTTTGTTGATTATCTCCAAAATTAGTTAAGTTATGATAAGAACTCTGCATAGTCCAAATAGAATATCTATCTTTACTAAAAGTTTTCTTAGTATATACTCCAGTTCCTATATCAATACAAACTTGATGGTTCCCTGTAGTATAAATAAAGGATCCACAATCATTATGATTATGAGATTCGTTATTAGTACCTGCTGCCACTGCAACTACATTATTATTGTTTCTAAAAACATACCGTCCAATACTAGGGTAGAAAGCATGATTCCTGTGTGTTAATTTAAATGAATTTAACTTAATATCTTTAACTTCTTCAGATAATTTTAAATTGAGAACATGTTCAAAAAGATTTCTACTATCTTTATCTTGTAATAAATACTTTGCTTCTAAAGTTCTAGTACGCCATTTCTTAACAAATGAAAGCATAAGATTTTCATTATCAACACTTTTTGCAAAAGAATATTTAATAAGATCATTATATATAATAATTGAACTACTATCACCAAAATTAGCAAAATTATCTTCTTCAATATTTAAATCCCAGATGTAGCCAATAATATTCTGTACTTTTGGAATTTTAAAAATAGATTTATAAGCACCATTCGTTACAGCATTTAGTAGTAAAATAGAAATATAAAAAGTAAGTCCAGAGTGATGAAAGTATCCTGGACCCTCATCACAGCCACCATCGGTACCATAACCTGAAATAAAATAATCAAGAGTCCAGCTTGCTTGTCTCATAGCAATAAGAAGTCTTGTTTTATCGTTTCTGTTTTCATGATTCTTTTCTTGAAAAAAGTAAGAAATTAAGCAGTTTTGAGTACACCAAGGTCCCCAATTATTCAGATTTCGTCCCACAACACCTTTCCAAAAACAGTAATCATTTTCGTATGGATTATAAATCCTTTGCTGTACTTTCATATAAATATAATCTTGCAATTCTTCAGATAAATAATCTTGCAATAAATATGAGGCAACTGTTAAAATTGCACCTGTTTCAGCACTAAAAAGGGCCAATACCGGTCGCGTAGCATCAGGAAATAACAATGTGTCACCATTCTCATAACGATTATGAGCTGGGACCCACCATACTGTTTCATTGGAAATCTCGTAGAGAAAATCAGTAATCTTATCTATAAATCGCCCTTTATTTTCTACAAGTTCAGCAAAGATAACTGAACGCAAGGCAATTCTTCTAGAAAAGTATTTTTCCTCATATTGAGAACGGTTACCATTTCTTTCAAACTCTAAATAAAGACTCATAGGTAACTGTGGAAATGGTTTTATAAGCCACTCTTCACCTTTTTTAATCATTAACATTTTTATATCATTGTTTAGGCTTCCAAAGATATTTTTTACATTAAAAATACTTATATCCTGCAAATCTTTCTCATTCAGTGAATCAGTTATATTCCTTATCATAAAATCCATAAAATCCTCCTTAGATTTATATAATAGAAATATAACATAAGCAAAAAATCTTAGATATTTTCTTTTTTAATTGAGTTTAGAATTCTATACAAAACCAAATTAGAAAAACAAACATTATTTTGATTTACTATTATAGAGCCTATACTGTGAAGGGGAGAGTTTACAATTGTTTTTGAAATAGGTGCAAAAGTATGAGTAATTTCCAAAACCAACTTTATCTTTTATTTCATTAATACTGTCATTTGTTTCAATCAATAGCAATTGAGCTTTTTCAATTCTGAGTTTTCCAATATATTCATTAATTGAATAGTTTGTATATTTTTTAAATATTACTCTAGTATAGTTTAATGACAAATGGAATGATTCAGCTACCATTGAAGAATTGAGCATTTTATCACAAAGATGGTTCTCAAGATAAACTTTGATTTTTTCAATAATCTCACCTCCACGTATATTTCCCTTTTGCCTATTTTCTTCCTCAATAACAGGAACAATATCTAAAAGTGTATTTTTTATATCTTGTATCTGCTCATTTTCTATCATCCTACTAAAAAACGCTTTGGCTCCATTTATATAATATTCATCCAGAGGTTGTCGAAAAATTGAAAGTATTTCAGTTGCTATAGAAACACATGCACTTTTTAATAATTCTATATTTTGAATATCTCTAAGATTTTCTATTATTATATTAATTTCTTTCTTATAGTCTTCTACCTTGAGTGTTCTCAAAGATTCATGGATTTTTGAAAGATTTATGTTTTTATTATTTGGTATATCTAGATATTTTTTATTACTATATTCAAGAAAATTATTTTGTGTGAGATATTTTATAGCCAATATATTTTGAAGTTCCATCATTTCCGAAGGGATATCTTCTGCAACAAACTGTTTCGCACTAATAATCCCAGATAAAATAATATTTTTATTTTTTAAAAGTTTTGATATATTAGAAATAATCATTTTTAGTTCTTTTGAACTTTTTTTACTAATAATAAAAAAAAGATTGTTTGTTATATGAATCATGTAATAATTGTTAGAGGTTCTAATCCTTATAACAGATAAAAGTTGTTCTACAGAAAATATATTTATTGAATCACTATCAAGTCGAAATATTCCCGTTGCAAAAAGTATGTCATTTTTTTCTAATTCATGAGGAATCACATCATTATTTAACAAAAAAGATGTAATTTTTTTTTCGAAATTTAAACGTTTTTCCATTTTAATTGATATAAGACCAAGAATAGTCAGTGTTATTGATAATAACAGAAACATAATAAAAAATATCTGTGATTTAAGAGCCTTATAAGTCTCAGTAATTCTATTATATGGAATTAAATATATAAGCCTCCAGTTCATTTCAGGTTGATCTACCCAACAACAAAAATAAGGAATTTTGTTAGAATCATAAATCTTTTTATAACCTCTACTTACAGGTTCTTTTAATATTGTGCTAAAAGAATCATACTCTAATGCACTCATACCAAACTGAAAAGAATTAGGGGAAGAAATAAATTTATTTTCACCATCAATGATATAAAAATTTTTATCATCATTTTGCGTGTTATAAGATGCTAATTTTTTCCTAATTGAATCTTCCGAAAGATTTAGAATCAGAGCATTGTTTTGAACAATATCTTTAAATACTATTGTATATAAATTTCTTTTCACGGATTCAAAATTGCCCAAAATGTCATCTTTTTCATTAAAGGTACTGGTTCTTTTCATAAGAAAAGACCTAGATGTAGATAGTGAAGCAAGGTAAAACGACAGATTCCTATCGCTTATCATATTAAGACCTTCATATCCATTGAGATTAGAAATATAACCTAACTTTGTATTATATAAATAAATCGAATGTATATATTCACTAGTGTTTTTTATTTCTGTAATTTGGGTTAAGGCTTTAAGGATAATTTCTGATTTATTAGCATTTGAGGAATAATTAAGATAATGAATTACATCAGGATTTTTTAACAAATCAACAGATAGTGGCATGATTGTATATCTCATTTGTTGATATTCTTCACTAATATTTTCAAGTTTACTAAAGTACTCTTGATACACTATTGATTCTGTATTCTTGATGAATTTATTTGTAAAAACTTCTGTGAGTATGAGAGTAGAAATGATAAGAATAAATGCAACAGGAAAAAAAAAATTGAATAGCTGTGAAAAATAATTATTTCGCATATTCATATAACCCCTTAATGATTATTCTCTAAATTTTAGCAGAGATAGAGTTGTGAAACAAGAAAAATTGAAATCCAAAGATTATCCAAAGAGCTGTTGCATTTATCCTTTATATTTTATTATCCCTTTAATCCAGAAGAAGCTATACCTTGAATAAAGTATTTTTGACCAAAGAGGAAGACAATTAATACAGGTAAAATAGAAATTAACGCTGCCGCCATCTGAGGTCCCCAATATACATACTGATCCCCTACAAAATCGGTCATACCTAAGGGTAATGTTTTTAAATTTGGAGAGGTAAGATAAATTAAAGGTGCGTACAAGTCATTCCAAAAAAAGCGGAATGAAAAAATAACTACTGTTATCAATACTGACTTAGACATAGGTATAATAATTTTAATAAAAATTAACACATCTGACGCTCCATCAATTTTAGCTGCTTCTGAATAAGTTTCAGGGATTGACATATAAAATTGCTTTATTAAAAACACACCAAAGGCTGAAAAGGAACCGAGAAGGATTAAAGATAAATGTGTATCATACAATCCTAGATTTCTAACAATAAGAAATTGTGGAATAGTAATGGCCTGTGCTGGTATCATCATGGAAGTTAAAAAAAGAAGAAATACCTTATCTCTTCCTCTCCACTTTAACTTTGCAAAAGAATATGCTCCAGTCGCAGCAGTTATCAATTGTATTATTACTATAATACTCGTAACTTTTATTGAATTTAAAACATACATAGGAAATTTATCAGCCAATTTACTGAAATTACGAAGTATTGGTTGTTTAGGAATCAAATGAAAGGGATACTCAAATAATTCACCTTCATTTTTGAATGAAGAAGAAATAATTGTAACGATCGGAAGAAGGACTATTATTGAAGCAACTATGAGAAAAAGCATTTTAATTGTAAAATATATTTTTCGTTTAGTTTTATGCAGCATCATATACCACCCATTTTTTTTGTCCAATTAATTGGACAATCGTAATTAGAAGAATAATTATAATTAACAACACAGATTCTGCAGATGCATACCCTAATCTAAAGAAAGCAAAAGCATTCCGATAAATATCATAAGCTAATACAGTAGTTGAACCTGCTGGACCTCCTCCATTTTGCCCACCTGTCATAACAAAAATATAATTAAAAACCTTAAACCCACTAATTACAGCCATTGTTACAGCAAAAAATGTAATAGGAGAGAGACCTGGTATAGTTATTTTTGTAAATTTTTGCATCCAATTAGCACCATCTACTTTTGCTGCTTCATATAATGAAGGATTGATATTCTGAAGTCCACCAATAAACAAAACCATGTAATAACCAAAACTCTGCCATACTGATACAATTATAATAGAATACAGTGCACTATTTTCACCACCAAGCCATTTTGATGTGGGAAGACCAAATGATTTTAGTGCATAATTAAAGATACCTGAACTTGGTTCAAAAAAGAACATAAAACCAAGTCCAATAGCAACCGTACAGAGAATATTTGGTACATAAAATATACTTCTAAAGAAAGCTGAACCTTTAAAATTATTAAAAAGAAGAAGTGCAAAGGCTAAGCCAAATAATATTTCAAAAATAACAGTTATAATCATATACTTGAACGTGATTCCAAGGTATCTTATAAATTCTCCTTTTGTAAAGGCTATAATAAAGTTCTTAAATCCAATGAATTTAAATTGAGAACCACCTGAATAATTTGTAAATGCCAGGACTATAACCATTATCATAGGAATAAATATAAATATAAGAAATCCTATTAGACTCGGCAGTAAGAAAAGTAATACTGTACTTGTCTTACTGTAATTTTTTTTTAGCATAATAACTCCAATCGAAAATATTAAAATAAGAGGAAGATTAAACCTTTGGGATATATAGATCTTAAATAAAATTATACGTATTTTTTCACCTACACCTAGCTTTTTTAGTTTCTGCGTAGACTTTCATTCTTCAGCTAGGAGTTTTTCTTATTAAATTAATCCTTTACTTTTTTTGTTTTATATAACAAATAAGGCTCTAATAACTTATCATTATTCCATCCTTGCTGACTTTCTCCCCTATCAAGACAAGTTTTATTACTCTCCTACAACAATTGATTCACTATCAAAGCACGGTTGATGAAAAAATATAAATTTATATGTATTCTTTTGTTTCACAAAATCAGACTTAAATTTTTAGTTGTAATTGTGAAATATAGAAATAATAAAGACCCCACTTTTTTACAGGCAGGGTCAATTCAATAATTAGAAAGTTGTTTCTAGAATATCTTGAATTTTTATTTTGAATAATTCTACAAATTGATTATCTGTTATATTCCCAAGAAGATACTTTTCTTGTAGTTCATCAATAACAGATTCAACACGAGAACCATAAGGACTAAAGTTAGCATTGAAATTGGCTTTATCTTCAAGGTAATAATTAAGTGATTTTGGATCCCCAATTATTTTTGAGAATTCTTGTTTAACGTCATTATTTGAAATGGCAGGAAGAGCACCAGACTTAGCAAGAGCCATTGCACCATCAGGACCACTATACCATTCTAAGAATTCAAAGGAAGCTTGCTGTTTCTTAGAATAAGAGGTAATACAATTACCTACAGAAATACCACATGTTGTATAAGGCGTTACATCACAAGGAAGTCTTGTTATACCAACATCAGCCATAGTAAATCCTTTCATAAGTCCTTCATCTTTTAATTTGAGTAATGTACCTGGAAGCCATTCACCTATTATTAACATAGCAAGATGACCATCACCAAACTGTTTAGAGTAATTTGTCTTAGTAGTTTTCATGTCAATTAGGGACCACATAGAACCGTTATCTTCCATTTTCTTTCTTAATGATATCTGATTAAGAAGGGGTGTTACATCATATAATTTACCATCTGAGTCAAGAATAGGATTATTTTCCTGACCTGCCATGAATAAGGTATAAGTAGGCCAAAAATAAATTGAAGCTCCCACATAAGCATTATCTGCATTATGAATAGTTTCAGCTAATTTTTCAAAATTTTCCCATGTCCATTCACCTTTTTCAACAAAAGTATCAGGAGTCGGAATGTTGAATTTTTCAAATATCTTTTTATTATAATAAGTATAAGTGGCTCCTCCTCTAAATGGCATTACTACGATATCATCGCCTATACTGCAAGTATTTTTATATGCTTCTACTGCGTTGTTAGGAGCTCCTGTTGCTTCAATCAAATTATTTAAAGAAGCGATATATCCATTCTTAAACTGTGAAAACACATCCTGAGGCCTTTTTTCCATAAAACAATCAATCTCTGCCCTTCCTGAAAGCATTGTTAAGAGTTTAGTTTCATAATTAGAAGCAGGTAATACATGTTCATTAACATGTATATTATCATGAGTAGCATTGAATGCTTCTACTACATCTTCATACCCAGTCCAATCATAAAAATTAATTTCTACAGGACCCTTATTTTGATCAGTATTTACTGATTCTTGAGATCCCTGAGCCATAATGTTACCACTAAACACCATAGCAAAGACAACTGTTGTTACTAAAATTTTACTTTTAAATTTCATATAATCTCCTTTTCTTAAGTATATGACAATTATTACTTTGCCCCCCAAAGTTAGCAACTTTTAAAAACATAGATAGTTTTGAAAACACTCCTTTTCAATATTTTTAAATCTGCATGTTTTTATTTAAACAACTAAAAAAATGTATTTTCGAGAATCATGCTCGATTACAGACGGATCATCGGAATGTACTATTCCAATGGGCACAGCGACCGTGAGATTGCAGAAAGCCTACAATACAGCAATCAAGGGTCAAAGAGTTTTTCAGGCGTTTCGAGGAATGCAGAGATTTGTCCTATCCTCTTAAACCGGACACTATGGTTCGGCCTATGGGAATCTCCTTACGGTTGTGCTTGAAGAGTATACGTTTGCAGGCTAGTGGACTGATATGAATGGTACGGAAGATGAACTACTAACAGCGACTACAACGGTCGCCACTGCATCAGACCAAACACTGTTGTTTTTGATACAGTATAAATACCTAGGGAAAAGGCCTTGATTAAACACACAAGCATGTCGATCCCCCACCTGAAGTCGGTGTTGCCTACCCTGATGAAGAATCTCTTGGATTCCAGGGCATGGATGAAGGGCTTATCTGATTCCATTGAGGTAATCCTCCAAAAAGGAGAGATGATCCATATGCTTGATGGTGCATGACAGGCTTGCGACCTGTAGCATCACCTTCATACGGATTCTCTCGATCATGAGAGTATCCCCATAGAAAAGGGCCTCACCCTCAGGTCTTCCCGATAAGACTTCGACCATGGAAAAGATCTCACTGCTGAAGAGGCTCGTCTTCTCCCCCGGTTTCTTCTTGGTTTCCTGGGCCTTAGCAGCTATCGATTTCATGATTATTTCGGAGTAAGGAAGCACAAATAATCCAAAGTGTATTGATAAGGAAATATTCTAGAGTTGCTTTATTAACTAATAGGGTTAATGACAAGTCAAAGATAAATTCAATCAAGAACAAACCTGGAATACCCAGCCTTTTCTTCACATGACACGTTGTTGGTGCAGATACTACCAATCATCTATAAGCTCTCTACCATGAATGGCCTCAATATCTCTTTGATATAGCGATGAATAGAGATGTTTCCTACTACAGATTAATTACCTGAGAAACATGCGATTTCATGATATTATAATTATGAACTCAATAGCGACAGCCTCAGCCACTTCGGTCGCGGCTAGGGTCTTCCAGCATTCAAGCTCCCCGATCTTCATCTTATGATGTCTGCAGAACTCCAAATCGGTCATGTCTAGCTTTCGGGCATTGTACTGGGTGAGGATGCTACGTCTGTATAAAGTAAGTCTGGTTGCTATCTCGTTTCTCCTTGCCCAGAAGATAAGCGATTGGCTGAGTTAGTAAAACCTACGTATTGGTATGAGGCTTACCTTACGAACCCCAAATAAAAGGTACAAAACCTCATAAAACCAATAAAAAGCCATTCTCTTTTTCCTAGAGGATGGCTTTTATATGTACGAAAAATAAGGGATTTGCTTATGGGCGCGATTGGGATTGAACCAACGACTTCTACCGTGTGAAGGTGTTACCCCTAACTCCTAGCCATTCCCTGACGTTCTTCTATTTCTTTATTATATCGCTAATTAGAATAATCGTACATAAAATCATTCTCTAATATTCCTTAGTGTTCCTTGAATAAAAGATACAGTAAAAGGTACACAGTTGTTTGGCTTTATTAACATTGACAAACCTATTGATTGCTATCATATTTTTAAATATGAATAAGGGGAAAGTATGTTAAACGAAACAAGTACAATCGGAGATCCTGAAACTATAAGTACTATCTATGAAGTGATAAAAAATTCAGGCTTCAAACACCCAGTGTATAAAGCAAGACGCCCAATAGATGTGATAACAAAGGACGGAAAGCCAATCACTATTCCTACTGATAATTATTTAAGTATTGTTAAGAAAAATAAAGAAACTTTTCAAATAACATATGGCCCAGTCTTTGAACAAGATATATCAGACATAACCATAGAAGTTGATTTCAAGGAGACATTATACATGACTGCAACTCATGTCGGTATATCAACAAATTCCTCCACTACACCCTTTCAAGAGTGATGATAAATCATTACGTCAATGAAACCATGAATCTTTTCGGGAGAATGTAGATTGGAGATATCTATTAAAAAGCTACTTCGAAAAATGAGAATTATGAAATTTGGAGTATATAATTAGCTATTAATTTTCTATCGATATCTTTCATTAAATCCCATAATAAGTATAAAATTCTTCCATCAATTGAGTCGGGAATATTTGAATTTCCATGGGAGGCTCCATTGCGCAGTTTCATTAGAATTTTAAGAATTCTATCTTTTTCTCCCAATTCCTTAATTCTCTCATCAGTTTGGAAATGAACATCAATAAATGAAGCAAGACGATTTTTCAGAGAATTACTATTTAGACAACTCACCATTCCTTGAAGGCGTGAGACTACATGCAAATCTTCAATTTCAAGACGTTCAGCCGTCTCTGAGGCATTCTTCAATACCGTTTCTTTCCACTCGGAAAATCGTTCCGAATCAACAATGGCCGTATTGGCATAAGCACCTTGCAAACTATCAAAAACCTGAACCAGAAAAATAATCCTCTGGTTAATAAAATATTTTTTAGTGAAACACCTAACCAACAGAGATAAAGAGGACCTGTAGGTTTCACAACATTTATACCATTTTTCAATACACCTTGGGTATATAATCAAATCCTGCAAAGAAATTGGAATATTAGTTACTGAGGGATATTCTTTTTGTTCCGAAGTGAAAGCAGGATGATAGTGAAACTTACACCCTTTAGAACTGGGCAATCTCTCTGCACTATCATACAAAATTAAATCACCAGATGGAATATCAATATTTGTGGCAAAGCGAATAAATAGAAAGAAATTAAAAGCTAACATTTGGAAATCTTCAAGCGATTCTTTTTGGTCCGATTGTAGAAACAATCTCACTATTTTCTCATTCTTCTCTATAGGAGAAAAAAGTTTTATAGTTTTAGTTGTTCCATTTTTGACAATGAGTCTTACATGATCATTGATATGAAATTCATGATTATCATTTAAATTACTCCAATTTTCCAAAAAAGAGTATTCCATTTGTATTGCTTGCCAAACCTTTTCTGATACATCTTCACAAAGCACATCCTCTATCCAACTATTACAATGAATTTCTAGAAGACTAGACCCATAAATTGGAGTTTTAAGATTTGTACATTTTCCATCATTTTCAATAATTGTATAGTCAAAAGGCGTTATACAATAACAATGAAAACATGTATATAAAGTTGTTGAAGTTATTACTTTTAGGTAGAAATCATTTGACTCGCGATCAAATAATTGGAGTTTTGTTCGATATTCTGGTGAGCTCTCGTCCCCGTCAAATTCTATGTAAATAACTATTTCTTCTCCTTCAATCTGGGCTATTCCAAAATATTCAGGTCGGATAGATTCTTCGGGAAATATCGCTGTAATCTGACACCTAAAGGTTTTTCTGTTCTCACTCACGATTTGATCCTTCAGTATGATTTCCATGCCCAAAATTAGCTTCAATATTGAACTGGATTTTTTCTTTCAGTTCTTCTTCTTTCCCTTGTTCCCATAACCGAGTATTAACCTGAGTATTATCAAAATGCAATTTATGTTCTCTATCACTCCCTTCAAAATAATCTTTTCTGCAAAGCTGGATTACCTGTTTTCCAAGTCCTTTAGCAAAGCCCGCTTCATAATAAACGCCTCTGTTTTGCCCAGTAAAATCAGCAATGAGAAAAAGGCTCCTCCTTATTTCGGCTAGGATTTTATCAACTATATTATCATTATGAGGAAGTAAATCAATTTTTACAGGATTATAACCAGCAGCTAAACAACCTGGTTTAATTGCCTTCTTCCATAAATCATCAGTCTCTGAATTAAACCACATTGCAATAAAGCATTGATTTGTTTTTAACTCCTTCTGATACTTTTCAACATAAAAGAGACCATCAAAAGTGATTGAAGCACCAAGAAATCCCTGAGTTGATGAACTATGCAATAAGCCTTGGGTATCTAAATCAGATACAATATCAAAAGCCTCTTCCAAATTATATGCATACATAGCAACAGGAGGAACTTCAATTTCTTCACCATAGTATTTTGTTTCTATACTAAGATATTTAAGGCATTTGATGATCTTGTCCAAAATATTAGAAGGAAGTAACGAAGATACTAATATCTGCTGGATTGATTGTTTATTAAGTATTATAGGATTTCCCGTATCGGCCCTATGATTTATTTCAAACAAATATCCAGCAAGGAGATATTTAATATCATCAAAACTAACATCATCATGAATTGAAAACCGGCCACAAAAAGGACAAACATACCCAGTACGATTCTGGACAGGTATGCGTTGTGATTCTGCTCCATTACCACATAAAGGGCAGGTGTTCGAGTCCATAATATTCCCCCTTAATACTTTAATATTAGCGAAAGGTTATGCATACATAATAGCCACAATATTTAAAAATAGCTTTAAAAAAAATATTCTCTAACATATTTTGTTGTCACCGTTTTAAAAGGAAGATTGAACCCCCGAGCGGTCTACCTCCCCCATTCGGAGCGTTGTCTGCAATCTCCTTTTAACCACTTGAAATAAGGATAAACATATTTTACATCGAGATTGGTGATTTAAACTATTATAGCGATAGACTGAAAGATTTTGTGTCTTCCAGTCCATCCTGGCAATATTGCCGAGATACTGCAACTTGACCTTAAGGCTGATATTCCGCCTGAGAAAAATGCAGTACTTATTCAGAGATACGCTGGCTTCTTTCATATATAGAAAGTTCACTATAAGCCAATAATACGCTCTGAAATATGAAATGTAAACAAAAATACCTTCCTCGTTGGAAAAAGATATGAAATATACATTTCAATGCTATAAAAAGATTTGAGAAGTATCCTTTCAATTATTTATTGAAATGCCTGAAGCGAAACAGGGTATTCCTTCCCTTCTCCTATATACATTAAAAGCAAGGGGCAATCCATGAAACAAATCGAATTCATTTCCAGAGAGACTCTTAACAAACTGTTGAATGAACAGGTACGGAAGGAACTTCAGATCATAATTAGCAATGCAGCAACAGAGAAGCCATTGGAATTACTCGGTGGTGGTCCCCTAACAGAATTGGATAGGCAAGCCTGGGAGAATGCAATTGCTAGACTTACTCATACCAATAATCAAGCGCTCAAACCAAGTAATCCCCCTCCTGTGTTTAGTCAATATGTTTTCCAATAAAGAATAAAATTTCGAAAAATCTGTTAGTTCAACGGTTCTGTAGAGATACCTAAATATGAAGATGATTAATATCCCATTTGTCTTCGTTATCATTTTTCCATACATTAGTAATGGGAATCACTTGGGTTGAGTTCATCAGATAGAACAGTGCCTCTGATACCATGGATCAACTGAAAGTTTTGGAATAGAACAATAAATGCCAAATAGAGATATTTTAATACACAATAGTTATTAATTCATGATAAACTTCTATATTATCTAAATATAAGGTGATGGTTATTTAATGACTGATATTAAACTCTTTTCAATTAATCAAGCAACCCAAGAATTAGTATCTTCTCAAGTGTTACTAGAGAAAGAATTACAAAACCTCATTGAGAAAAATATGACTATATTCTTTGGCGTTACTTTTTTGCAATCAGAGTACCAAATTACCAATGGTAGAATGGACAGTTTAGGAATAGATGAAAACAACTGCCCCGTAATTTTTGAATATAAACGAAGTATCAATGAAAATGTCATAAACCAAGGGCTATATTATCTTGATTGGTTACTAGATCATAAAGCTGATTTTAAGTTGCTAGTACTTGAAAAGTTAGGAAATAAAAAAGCTGATGCTATCGATTGGGGTATCCCTTGTGTAATATGTATTGCAAAAGATTTTACCAAATTTGATGAACATGCCGTAAACCAAATGCAACGAAATATCAAACTAGTAAAATATAAAAAATATGAAAGCGACCTTATTCTTTTTGAATTCCTTAATACACCTCAAGTAAAAGCGATCCAGACAGATGACAATATACTAATTAACAATAAGAAAGGACCTGACAAAACATTCATTCAAAAACTAACAGATGCTTCTGATGAAATGAAAACCCTTTATTATAGTGTCAGAGATTACATCTTATCATTAGGTGATGACATTGCTGAGAATCAAGTAAAATTGTACGTAGCTTTCAAGAAAGTAAAAAATGTCATATGTGTTGAGCTGAATCAACATTCAATCCTTTTACATGTCAGACTTGATCCTACACAGATATCACTAGAACAAGGATTCCTTGAGGACCAAAGTACTAAGGGCCATTGGGGGACAGGGAACTTGCGAATAATTCTTAAAAATAAGCAGGATTTTGAAAGATGCAAGCCTCTGCTTGATAGAGCGTATAATGAGAATTAATATTTTGAAGTGGTTTCTTACAGTACTAATAGGATTGAGGTAAGTATCTTAGATGTATATATTATAGGAAAGCCAACTACCTGCGAATGAATTGATTTCGAACCGCCTAGGATTATATTTTTTGGATTATTTTTTCATAAAAATCTTCCCAATTTTTTGCCCTATATTTAATCACATTCACATGATGTAATTTTAATACATCAATTACAGCCAAATTTTTTTTATAAGAGACCTCTGCTTCAAAACTTTTTTTACCATAATCATTTTCCTCAAATTCTGGAATATAGAAGTTTATTGTATTATTTATTAATACCTTCTTAAGCTTTGTTTTACGGTTAATTATTTCCGCTCGATAGTTTAATAACCACCAAATATCTTGTTCTTCGAAACCTAAGGAAATACCAAAGATATCTATATCATGAGTAAAAAATTTATCTATCCATGAAATATTCATATCCTCATTATTAGTCAAACGCCTTATTACTCTAGGTGTGTTTTCCTTCTCCCCTTTAACATATTTTTCTATATCGGATATATTTTTTAAATAATGACTATAGCCTAGTAAAATTGATTGCTCAGGATAATCTTTTACTACTATTTTAGAATGTTTTCTACAATCATACAATTCTCCATGCATATGCCAAATTCGCTTATTATTACACCAATAAGAACGTTTGATGTTTGCGGTAAGTTCCTTTTTAAATCCAGCTAAATCTTCTTTCTGACTAAAAAAATCTTTATTCCCAGCCAATTCAAACCCATAATCATAATTTGATGTTATTACATCTGATGCTTGTGAATTCATAATGCTCTTATGAAATTTGTTGTACTCTATTTTATTTTTCACTTGATTTTCTAATAATTTTCGTATTTCTTCTTTAAATATTTTTACTCGTTCATTAAACTCAATTTCCTTAGTATTTTCGCTCTGTAATAACTCCTCGAATATAAAAGGAAATGGTTTTAATGGATTTTTAAAATCTATTGTATTAAGCTTAGGAAAAATCCTTAATAATGTCTCCGATAGTGCCAATGAGTTGAGTAAATCATCCCAAGATAATGTGTTATAATTTTCAAGGCGATTAATACCATTTCCTATAAAAACTGCTTTGCCGTTGTTCTTCAATTATTAATCTCCTTGTAAATTATTTTACATCTTTTCTACTCTTATCTTTTCAATCACGTCCAATTCAGTTCATAAATTTCAGAACTGTTGGTTAATTTTCTGTAGTAATCAAGGGGCTCTCATAGTATTACTCCTCCCCTCTCTCATCAAATTTAACTTTTAAATACCTACACGCAACCTCCAATGTGAATAACTTTCAAGGTCCTCTGCACATAGGTATTAAGCTCTCTAGCATCAGCTTCGTCTGCTTCTGAGCCAGTACCCCCATGATGGAATCCTTTACTATATGTATTAATATAACCAAGCTCTTCAACTAGAGATTGGCAATAGTATAATGGCATACCTGTTTGTGCTTCTCTAATTTTCCAGATCATATCCCCCAACCAGTCATTTTCTCCCCATGCTTTTGGGAATTTGATTCGCAGATAATCTTCCAGAATACCGCGAAGTGTATCAGCCACTTCTTTAAGGTGCTGGAGGTGTTCTGCAGGGCATTCTAAGTAACTAGAAAGTAATTGATAACTTTTCAGGTAAGTCTGACTGGGAAGAGATGGTAACTGTTGTGCTTTGAGTATTGCTGGATCACACAAAGGATCAATGATAAAGGTCTTCGTTTGATTTCCAAAACATCTTTCAACTGAATGTGCGAAATCGAGATCATGAGAAAACACAAAACATTGTTTAGCAAGTCCAGCAAGATGATTAATTCTTTCTATAGTACACTGTCGACGACTTCGGTCCTGATTAAAGTAAGGATCATCAAACACCACTATTGATCTGTCGACATCAGATGCCATTTCCGTTTTGGCTAAGAAAAATGAAAGAGCCAAAGCGCTACGATCACCTCCACTAAGCGTATTTGAGAAAGAAGTTTGTGAGGGATCAGATGCAGACTCAGGTGTGTCGGAAACCCGTTTATCACAAAGTTTTATTGCAAGGTGTCCTGACGGTGGGCCACCTCTAAATGATACACCATCATTGATAATTTTAAAATCCACCCCAAACATCCCTAGCAGCTCATTTATTCGTAAACCATATTGGTCGAACAGTTTATTGGATTGCTCTCGAAGTGCGCCATTCGCCTGTTGCTTCGCCTTTTGGGCTAAAGATTGCTGATTGATCGCAGTATCGTTGGCTTTAAACACATCTATAGTCTCCTGCTCAAACCTTTTCTTAATAATCATCAATTGAGATAGGTGCTGCTGTATAATAGTTAAATCAATCTCTCCGACTTTTGTCTGTTGACTTCGAAGGTCAGTATTTATCACATTTAGTGCTTCGTTGTATGTTTGTAGTTCTATAGCCTTTTTATTCCAAGCAGCAATGGTTGAAAGCTCGTTATCTGTAAAAGAAATTTTACTCCCTGGGTTAGCTTGTTTCCGACCCAGAGCAGAATCAAATACTTGATAAGCATCTTCCAACAAAGAAATGATGTCTTCATTATTTCCAATATCAGAAAGCGTGAACTCATATTCAGCAACATCTTTCCACCAGCTTTGTTCAGTCGCATGAGAGATGAGAAGCTGTCTTAGTTGGTTTTGCGCAACCTCACCAAATGTTCTATCTATATCCAGTTTTATGGATTCCCGAAGGTGCTCTTGAGCTTGCAATTCACCAGAAAAGTATGAACGGTAGGATTTAAGGATTGCCAATCCATCCATATCCTGTCCACAGTGAGGACATACAGTACCATTTTGTGATTCAAAGCCTTGTTTGACCCAATCAATTGGTAGACCCTTGGATGATTTAGCTAAATGGTCTTTGATCTTTTCTTCTGCAGCCAGTGTAACAGTATCAAAAGTAGAACCCAGCACAGTCGCCAACGTTTCTGGTATTTGGGCTATAGGTAATGCTGATAGCATCTTACGTGCTAGAATTGCATCTGCTTTTGATTTAGTTTGCTCTGCGGTTCTTAGTTCACTTTTCGCTTCAGCAATTTTTGTATCAACATTGTCAATAGTACCAATATTTCTGAAAGAATCTATATTGTAACCATCTGGAATCAAGCTAGTGAGTATAGTCTGGGCAGTCTTTAGTTCAGTAGTAGCTTTGGTAAGTTGTCCCTCTGAGTTACTGACAGATTGCTGTAATTCAATAGCTTGATCACCCATCACCAAACCATACAAACTCCGTCGTTGATCTATACTGATGTGATGACCAACAAACACGTTGTCAGCGACAAATCGGTCGTCATATATATGAATCGGCAGACATAGATCGCGGTCATGCCACTGATTATTTTTAAATTGAGGTGCTGGTCCTCCTACCAATGAAATGATAATCTCTGGCTGTGTGGTTGACCCTAGTTTCTTTCGACCAATAATATAGGCAGGGTCTCCTGTATTGAGAGAGCGAAAGACATCGCACAAAGTGCTTTTACCACAAGAATTATGCGCATAGATTACATTTAAATTTGAGAAATCACCTTGTGTACCCGAAGTCGATTTCAGTGAGGTAAAACGACCGACTCCTTTAAAAACATTAATTCGTTTAATCATCAAAGACCTCTTTCTACTTAATAAACGTTATCGACATTGACTTCCTTTGGACCATTATCATTTCATACTAGATGGGAATTGCTCCCTCTTTTGCTACCAATTGGGCAAAGCACAGGATTAGTTCACGACATCACAAAATGGTATATAGTAATCGATTTCAGAGGAAGTATCATTGAAAAACCACAATTAACCTGCATTGGAATTTATTTGCAGAATGATCTCAATTATCTCCCCTGCTACTGCTGATTCAAATACACCGTCAACTCCTTCATAGTGAAAACCTGTAAAAGGCTGTTCATAAAGTCGTCCAGGATCCATCACTCCACTCTTGGTAAGATACTCAATCAGCATTTCAATGAATCTTATCTGCGTAGCTTTAAATCGAGTACCATCTAGGTACTTGGAAAATGCTTTTTTTGCAGCATTCCGATCAAGTCCTACTAGAGTTCGTATGAACTTACTCAGGCTTTCCTGTCCACAATAAACTGCTTCAAACTTCTCTCGCCCTTCAACTTCATCAGCTTCATACAGGAACCTTTCTAGCTCAGTCAAGTCAGTCGGTGTCAACGGTTCATTATTATATAGCTTATTTATTGTAATGTGATCTCGATGAGCTAGAATGTATGTTTCCACTTTCTTTTTGTACCGCTCAGCATCAATTCCCACAGATGAAGGAGGAGTGTCCCAAACCACCTGTTCACCTAGTTCGTCCATGAAGTCTGAATAGACGGCATTTTGTTTCTGCTTATCAACAAATTGCACTAAATCACGCAACTTTTTTCTCATTGACTCAATCAAAGGGAGGGTAATCCCTTCCCAGAACTCGTCAGTTTGAATGATTCTAATAAGATCAATATGAATTTTCACCATAGGAATAGCTGTCTTTTCCTCAAGGTTAGAAGATATCTTCATCACACGTTTTTGTAAGGTCATGAATGCTGGAGAATTGTTTAGAACAGCCAGTTGCAGCAGCAGACAAGTATTATCAAAAACTCTTGCAGTAATATCCTCTGCTACTAACTCAGTGGGGAGTCCAGCAACATGATGACTAAGTTCGCTTAGAGCCTCATTTGATAATTTACTCCAACTATCTCTTTGTTTATACCGTTCTACATACTGCCTTTTTGGTCTGACAATGAAGTTGGAAGTGTTCATAGAACTTACTTCACCATGCAGTTGATCCCGTAGGCTCCCCCCGAGTTCTTGGAGTTCATCGGGAAAATTACTGACCTTGGACAACTCTTGTAGTTCCTGTATAAGCTGGAGCCTATTCATAAATATTTTTTTTGCTAGTGGTACAACTTCACTACCGACTGTACCATCAGGATTCTCTCCGAAATATTCGAAGTTAGCACAGAAATCAAAAATAGTGAAAGAGTCTTTATCAACTCCTTTTTCAAACAAATCAGGTCTAAGTCGAGTCCCTCTTCCTATCATTTGATAGAATTTGGTCTTTGACCTAACAATTTTAAAGAAAACAAGGTTTAGAATTTCAGGCACATCAATCCCTGTATCAAGCATATCCACTGAAATTGCTATCTGAGGATATTTTACTGGAGTGCTGAAGTCGTCAATAAGACTCTGTGCATACTTCACCCTGGTATCAATTACTCGGGCAAAGTGACCTTTCAAGTGTGGATAATGAAAATCAAACCTCTTTTGAATAAAGGCTGCATGATCATGATTTTTAGCAAAGATGATAGTCTTTCCGAGCTTATCACCTGCTTCAATTTTCTGGCCATTCTCCATTAGGTACTTGAGAACCTTATCGACGGTATCCTCATTGAACAGCCATTTATTAACAGCTGAGGAATCAATAGCCTCAGGGATCTCTTCATCACCCCAATCTAATTCCTCCCACTGTTCTTTTTCATCATCAGAAAGTTCATCGTACTTTATCCCTTCTCGTTGGAATTTCAAAGGAATGGAGATTGCTTTATAAGGTACAAGATATTTATCTTCAATCGCTTCCTGTAAACTATAAGCATCAGTTGGGATACCTGTCTCGAGATCGAATAAGCGATAGGTATCATGGTGGACTTCATCTCTCGGGGTAGCAGTTAATCCTACAAGCAGAGAGTCAAAATATTCAAAAATTGCTCCGTATTTCTTATAGACGCTCCTATGAGCCTCATCAATAACAATCAAGTCAAAATATCCAACCCCATACTTCCTCTGAGTATCATCAATCTGATCGATAAGCCCCATCATTGTAGGATAGGTGCTCAAGTATACTCTACCTATATTATCCTTCTCTGTAACTAGATTTACAGGGCTGGATTGTGGAAGGTGTGTTTTGAATGCGTTTACTGCCTGATTTACCAACGCTACTCGGTCCGCTAGAAACAGGACTCTCTTCACCCATCCTTTTCTCATAAGTAGATCAACAAGTGCAATAACAGTTCTCGTCTTCCCTGAGCCAGTGGCCATGGCTAGGAGTCCCTTTCGTTGAGAAGATTCAAAGGACTCACTCAATGATTGTATCACACGGATCTGATAGGGTCTGTCTACAATATCCCTATTCACATCTTGACCATACAATGCTTGTCTTAATGTTCTTCGTTCAATCAGTAATTGGAGTTGATCAATTGTATAGAAGCCCTGTACTTTTCGAGGGGGATATTTATGATCATCCCAAATCCATGATTCATAACCGTTGGTAAAGAAAATAACGGGACGTTGTCCTTCCATTGATTGGAGACAATCAGCGTAGAGCTTTGCCTGCTGCTGACCAACGAAAGGGTCAACAGTTGTTTTCTTTGCCTCGATAACGGCTAGAGGAAGACCATTTGCCCCCCGCAAAACATAATCAACGAAACCTTCACCTTTAATGTTTGGCATCCCTAGTACGGGAAATTCTACCGTTACGTCCTTTCCTATTGTCCAGCCAGCTTCTATGAGTAACTGGTCGATGATCAGTTTACGGGTTTCATATTCACTGTAGTCATGTGTGTCAGGAATTCTAATGTTTCTGCTCTTTGCCTCGGCAAGTTCTGCACGGGTTCTGGCAAGTTCTCCATCTAAATCAGCAAGAACATCTTCACGCTCTTCTAGAGTTTTTGCTTGATCCTGTATGATTTCTTCCCGTTTAGCTACTTCTTTATCTCGCTCTTCCCGTTCTTTAGCAAGAGCATCTTCTTTCTTCTTGATTGAGGAGATAGTAGTTTTTACAACTCTTACCTTTTTTCGGGGTTGAAGGAAAATGGGGTTAAACGTCACATCCAGTTCTTTGGGATTGCTGAGTAACGTATAAGTTCTTGCTACCCAGTAGAGAACATGAAAGAGTTCCTGGCATATTCTCTGTGAGTCTACAGCACCAATCTCTCTGTTCGAATGGGCTGCTTGATTTCCAGCTCTTTGAATAGCTTTCACCTTGGCAAATATTGATTCTGGAAGCAATTGCTGAAATTTACTTTCGTGAATTAAAGCTCCGAGTTTGCTATCATAGGGTCTACGAAGTGAACGATCATGGTCATATAACCACTCAACGGTATGTTCTAGAGTCAAACGAGCATAAAAACAACTTCCTCTAGGATCAGTCAGAGCAAGTTCTTCTGTTCTCTTTGCATTAGGATAAAGAGAAGAATATTCTTGTTGGAGGAAGTTGAAGTTACTCATGTTTTTACTATCCTTAATATCTCTATTTTTGAATTATGGCCTTTGTATCTATCTCTCGACATAAGTAAGGAATGAAGCCTATTGTTGCTATTGTAACGGCAATTAAATCGTTCATATTTAATGGTCGTAAAGCATTTTGAGGATGCCCACCATGCCGCACTCCCGGATAATCTGAAGCAAATGCATAAAGGGATGTAATAGAATCTTTTAGCTTAATATGAGGCCATGTATTATCTCTTTTTAATTCATCACACATTTTCCCAAAAGTAGAAGAATTCATATTAGGATTCATTGAAGCTATCGCTTCAACTAAATTCATCTGTTTCTGAATACATGTCTTTATTTTCCCTTCTGTAGCTCTTTCTCTAAGATCTGCTAGGGCTTGTTCAAAATCTTCAGTCATCTGTTTTAAATATGCATTACCTTCTGTATAAGACTTTAGTGCTGATATTAGTTCAGAGAATATCCCTGAAATTGTGACAGAAAAGCCGAAAGGAGAACTAATGTAATACTTAAGATTATATTTATTTATAAACTTCACAACAGATGCTTTATAAATATCAGCAAGATTAAGTAACTCAAAGTCTTCAACAAGAATTACATATACACCTTCTATATATTTAATTGTAGAGATTTCATCTTTTAGATGAACCTTATCTAGTTTCTTCAGTTCTTCAAATGCTTTTTCAGGATCACTTACAATGCCAGCAATCTCTTCAATTGTTTTCTTATCTTTAAGGAATGGACTAATTGATCGATACATTTCACAAGACAAGTCAAAAGGGGCATCTATATTTTTGATTATTTTCAACCATATTGGTATCCACATTTCTTTCCAAAATGGTAAAATTTCTCCTTTCATTTATAAATCTCCCCTAAAGGCACGTTGCTGAAGAGAAGCAAATATCAGATCTATTGAGCGTTTGCTATGCATATAGATCTCAAATTGTTTGCGATGGGTCATTAGCAAACTAGCATACTTTTTTTGTAAATCGACAGGAGGAACAACCACTTCAACACAATTTAATTTCGCTTTTGAAATATTGGGCATTGACCCAGCAGCACCACCAGCTAAATTCTGAATACTCTTACGCATATGAGTGTTGGCAAGTTGTTGCCACAAAAAAATAGGGTTTATTATTGTCTTGTCTTTGATTGCAAGTCTAAATATGAGATCTGGTATCATTAGCTTTGGTTGTGTATCCCACACATATGCTGTGGCAGCTACTAAATCATATGTATTCTTCCTTGTAAAGAGAAGATCTCCTTTTTTTACTTCTAGTTCCGGTCGTGGTTCCTTACTGACTGGGAAAGCTTTATTTTCTAAAGCATTGTATTTTCCCCAAGTTACGCTTCCAAGCTTTAAGACTCCCCACTCATCGTTTCGGGCAGGTTTGTTCTCACAATTAGGACTCCAACCACTTTCGACTCTATTCAACAATCCGTTTAAAGAATGTTTATCCCACCCTTTTGGGTTCGTCACCGGATCACCAAACATATCAAGGAATACTGATTGTAACAGTTCGTCAAGTTTGGTTATGGATTTTCTTCGTTTATTACGTAGGGCATCTGCTTGGTCGAGTATAGCTGCTATACGTTTCTGTTCTCGTAATGAAGGAATCGGAATCGAAATACGCTTTAAGTATTTATAATGTCGGTCATATCCTCCATTAGTTAGCCTTAATTGACAAAGATAATGATATATATATTTTTCATAGTATTTATCACTTGTTGGTTTTAAAATTTTAATACCATCAGCACCCATTGCAAATGGTTGATCTATAAATTTAATATTCTTTGTATGATCACCAAAAATAATCACAGGTAGTTTAGTTTTTTTGAATTGATCTTCAATATTATCAGTATAACCACCAATTAGAGATTTCCCTTGGTCGATGACAGGAATCAATCCTTTTGGTTGATAATCTTGTTTCTTTACTTTTTTAGTCCCTCCAGAAACATCTCTTAATACTTCTAAGAAAGGCAAATATGTAAGACTCATTGCAACATCCCCTCTAACTCGTTTAAACCTGTCATTATTTCTTCTTCAAGTTCTTTCAGATCAGATAGAATTTCTTTTGGAGGATCATACTTCATTTCTTCGTACACAATCTCTTTGTACCTGTTTATTGAAAGGTCATACCCATTCTCAGCTATTTCACTCTTCGGAACAAAAAATGATTGCTCAGTTCTTTCTCTTCCTTTTTCAGTTTCCCGATTCTTCCACCTATTGATAATATCAGGAATATTGTTGTTCTCGTGTTTCTTCCCATCAAGCTCGGTACGCTTGTCATCGAGGGAAAAACCATCAGCTTGCATGTCATAGAACCAGACATTATCAGTTCCCCCGGAATTAGTTTTGGTGAACAGGAGAACAGCTGTAGAAACTCCTGCATAAGGTTTGAACACTCCCGAAGGCATGGAAAGTATCCCGTCAAGTTTCTGGTCTTCAACAAGAATCTTTCTCAAGGTTTGATGGGCATTGGAAGAACCGAAGAGAACTCCATCAGGTACAATGACAGCGGCTCTTCCCCCTGCTTTCAAGAGCCTGAGAAACAGAGCAACAAACAGTAACTCTGTCTTCTTGGTTTTTACCACCATCTGTAAGTCTTTCGAGCAACTCTCATAATCAAGAGACCCCGCAAATGGAGGATTGGCCAATATTAATGTATATATTTCTTCAATCTCTGCATGGTTTTGAGAGAGTGAATCTCTGTTCTGAATGTTAGGATTTTCTATTCCATGGAGGAGCATATTCATAGACCCAATCCGAAGCATTGTAGAGTCGAAATCAAATCCGTTGAAAGTTTCTTGGTTGAACTTCTTTAAAGCCTTTTCATCTATAAAAATTTCAGAATGGTTGTTCCGAAGGTACTCAGAAGCTGCAACTAAAAAACCCGCTGTTCCACATGCTGGATCGCAGATAATATCGTTCGGCTGGGGAGCTGTCAACTCTACCATCATTTTTATGATATGCCGAGGAGTTCTGAACTGACCGTTCTGTCCAGCTGATGCTATCTTTCCCAACATATACTCGTACAAATCACCTTTTGTATCTCTATCATCCATCGGAATGGCATCGAGCATATCGACTACTTTAGCCAGTAATGCTGGAGTTGGGATAGTGAAGCGAGCATCCTTCATATGTGAAGAATAGGTTGAGCCAATTTCTCGTAAATTCTTTATAAAAGGGAAAACCTCTTCAGAGATTATTTCATACATGGTAGAAGCATCGGTGTTCTTGAACTTAGACCAGCGAAGCATGTCATAGGTTCTTCCAGCTTTGGAATAGGGGTTTACTTCTGCAGTGAAAATTGGATTATCTATAACTCTTTGTAATCTAATGGCTTTCTTTTCCTGAGCGATATATAGTTCATCAAGCCTCTTTATAAAAAGAAGGTACGTCATTTGTTCAATAACTTCTAAAGGATTCGAGATTCCTCCTGTCCGGAAAGCGTTCCAAGTTTGGTCCACTTGGCTCTTTATTTCACCTGAAATCATGCTGTTTCACTCCTAAGCTTTTCGCTATGTACTCAAGTATAGGTTATTTAGTGGATTGTTACCATTTCCTATCTCCGAAGACTATTTACAGAATTATAGATGTAATGCATTTACTTTAGTCATTAATATACCATTCTTTATAGCCCTAAGCAAAAGAATCTATTCAATTTTGTTGCCCTATCAAAGATATTTTATAGTGGAATAGAGGAAATGAACTCACAACGCAGAATCAGTTCTCCTCGTTTGGGTGGAAAAAGCTCCTTTTTGCTTTCCATTAAAATGAAGATTGAGGCGTTAAGGGCATAAGTAAAAGCCCTTACTTTCCCCAAAGGGTTGTCGGCATAAGGCCAACCCAGAAACGAATAATCGTCCTTCCAGCCCGAACTGGTTATTATCGTTCAGTTACCATTTGGGGTATATCGCTGGGAAAATATTCTGGTCATCATAATGACAGTGAAGATCCATTAGCATTCCCGATACAAACACCAGCCAGCTACATTCCAGTCCAGATTTGTTGTTAAACCAAAAATAGCACGATTCCCATGGGATTCTATTTTTTCTGCATCTAGTCCTTTTTTAGTGGACAGTTAATACTACTGCTCGCGTCTGGCTTTCGGGCATTGTACTGGGTGAGGATGCTACGTCTGTATAAAGTAAGTCTGGTTGCCATCTCGTTTCTCCTTGCCCAGAAGATAAGCGATTGGAGTTATCATTGAAATGACGTGTTGGTATGAAGCTTACATATGATCAAGACGGTTAGGAGAGCCTCCTATGGGATTCCTGACACCGAATATCTCTTCTGGAAGATCATGGAAGCCAGCAGAAAACCCAATCAACATTACAGATCCACCAGAATTCTGATCTGAACCCATAAAAGGTGGTTCCCTCATAAAAACAATAAAAGCCATTCTCGTTTGCTTCGAGGATGGCTTTTATATGTAAGTAATATAAGAGATTTGCTTATGGGCGCGATTGGGATTGAACCAACGACTTCTACCGTGTGAAGGTAGCACTCTCCCGCTGAGTTACGCGCCCGACTACTCAAACTATAATAAGGAAAAGAAAGGCTCTTGTCCAGTACTGATTTTCTAGATTTATTGACTATAGACCCATTATTCTGGGTAATTCCTTACAAGAGCCTTCATTACCTATACTTACCAACATTCAAATAGAACATGATTTCATAATGCTAATATTTGATCCCTTTTCCTGAATTCAATTGTTCTGGTTGTTGCTTTACAGTAAATAGTACAAACTCCACTCCCCATCTCATGCTACAATACCAACAAGAGAGGTGTATCATGGCAACAATTAATCTGATAGTCGGTTCCAGGGTCCCTGCTACAGAAGTTGGGCTTTCCCTATATTCCTTTGATGAGACTACAGGACAACTAACCCTTTCCGGATCCTACACTGGCATAGATATGCCTACCTTCCAAGCCTTCAACAAAAGGGCATCACTTCTGTACTCAGTAAGTGAAATCCAAGGGAAAGAAGGATCTGTACAAACCTTTCATTTTGATCCCTTATCTTCAGAGCCGTTTACCCTAGTTGAAACAATACTCTCTGGAGGAAACTCACCTTGTCACCTTGCACTCTCCCCCAACGGAGAGAATCTTGCCGTTTCCAACTATGGAGACGGGGTTTTTACCCTCTATGCTTTGGACTTATTGGGAAATATTGCCTCTGTTGCCACTCACAAGCGCTTTGTGGGAATAGGGTACAACCCTTTACGTCAAGAAGGATCTCATATCCATTCAGCCTTATGGACATCCGATTCCAAAAACCTCTTCGTAGCCGACCTTGGACTCGATCGCATCGTTCATTACAGCAGACCTGAATGGAGCTTCCCATCCTTCAAGAAAGTGCCTCTGGGAACAGGCCCTCGCCATATGGCCCTTAGCTCTGATAGCCAGTACCTGTATGTTGCCGGTGAGCTCTCAAATCATGTGGTTGTCTATCGCATCGACAAGTTTGACAGCTGCTTCACCCATCTACAGACCATCACCACCCTACCCTCTGAATTCCTGTCTGAAAACACCGTTGCCGATCTGCATCTCTCCTCTGATAACACATACCTTTACTGTTCCAACAGAGGACATGACAGTATAGTCACCTATGCAGTCAATGAAGAAACAGGCATGCTTACCTTTGTATCTTATACCCCTACATTAGGACAGGAACCTAGGAATTTTGCCCTCTCTCCTGATGGCAAATGGCTTTTGGTGGCAAACGGCTCCTCTGATTCTATAGTGGTCTTTCCCCTCGATCCCTATTCAGGTGTTCCAGGAAAAGCTGTATGCACTACCACAGTCAAAGAGCCAGTTTGCCTTTTGTTTCCTTGATCCTTAATCTCTTGGTGCTTACCCTTGGAGGCTCCACTATGCTCATAACCCGCATCTATGCCGATAAAAACGGATCGTCCCACTTTGAGGATATGCACGTAGAAACACACCCCACTGGACCATTGGGTCAGATGTCCTCGCCTTTTCCTGTCTCGTCCATGATTCTTCGCGAAAATGAACCTGGATATGACTTCCCTTGGCATGTGGCCCCTTGCAAGCAGTACATAGTCATGCTAGAGGGAATGGTTGAGATTACGGTCAGTGACAAGACTGTGCGTACCTTTGGACCAGGGACTATCCTGCTGGTTGAAGATACCTTCGGAGAAGGGCACGCCTCCCGCTCTCCTGACGGCAAGCGACGGCGTTCCCTCTTTTTACCCATACCAGACTAGAATCCTATGCATTCGAACCTTCAAGACGTAGGTGTTGGCACATGTCTATATTTTTTTCTACCTTCAATTATTATTCTGTGTACACTTCTTCATTTTTCATCAAGAAGTGTAGAAACCCTGATATTTCAACTTATCTTTTTTGTGAATCGCACTTGCGTGCAACATACCCCCGTCATTTCAAGTGACGGAGGTATATGAGTACGTCTTTGTTCTTTTCTTAGCTTAATTCTCTGATTTGGTAATGTCCTGAGGTCTGAGTATGGCATTGAGAATGATGCCGAATATGGCAGCAAGACCAAGACCTGAAAGCTGGACAGGACCCAAATAGAACGTAGCTCCACCAAGACCCAATACCAACATGGAAGCGCTGATCATCAACAGCTTTGGGTTGGAGAGGTTGACCTGAGCATCAACCATATTCTTGATACCGATGCTACTGATCATACCGAACAGCAGGATGGAAATACCCCCGATTACTGGAGCAGGGATGGTCCCGATCAAAGCAGTAAACTTGGGTATGAGAGAGAGGACAATAGCAAAAACTGCTGCGATACGCATGACGATAGGATTGGTCACTCCGGTCAAGGCTACGGCCCCAGTATTCTCTGAGTATGTAGTGTTTGCAGGACCTCCGATCAAACCGGCGAGAGAGGTTGCGATACCATCACCTAACAGGGTTCTCTTGATACCTGGCTCCCTGATGAAATCCTTACCAACCACATTACCGATCGCCAACACATCCCCGAAATGCTCAACCATCGTCACAATGGCAATGGGCACCATTATCGTGATTGCACTGATGGAGAACTTGGGAAAGGTGAAATGGGGAATCCCAATAAATGGGGCGCTGGCCACAGAAGAGAAATCAACGATTCCCAGAATGACAGAAAAGAGGTAGCCAACAACCAACGCTATCAGCACTGGCAGGTTTGAAGCAAATTTCCATCCAAATTTTGGGAATCCGATCTTTACGAACACCCCTGTAGCAAAGGTAACCAAAGCAACAAGCCAACAGCCGTTCACCCCGATAGCCTCGGCAATACCTGGGGAGTTTGTCCCATTGGCATTCTGTATGGCTACAGGAGCAAGTATCAGACCAATCATAATGATCATGGGCCCTGTCACATGCGGGGGAAGAATCTTATGCAGGTTCTCGTACTTCACGAACCTGAATATGATGGAAACAACGACATAGAGAAGACCAGAGACTACTATGCCTCCCAAGGCATACGGCAACCCCTGTGCGGCCCCTATGGCAATGATTCCGGGGATATACGCAAACGAACTTCCTAAAAAAACAGGAACCTTGAACTTGGTAATTACATGGAACAGCAGCGTTCCAATACCTGCAGCGAATAACGTCACGCCAACATCCAAGCCTGTCAGCATCGGTACCAACACGGTTGCACCGAACATGACAAATGTATGTTGGAGTCCAAATACAATGTTCTTTCCAGTCAAATCTTTTTTAGCCACGATAACTTCCTCCTATTGAAACCTCCAATTCGATCCGGATACCCTGCACAAGACACAAGCCCGGAATTGTTCTTCAGTACTCGCTCTCAAATTCTGATTCTTTCCTCCTTCTCCTTAAGGCTCTATCGCCCGAGAGGGCAAGTGGGATCCAGAAACAGGAACAGTCCGACACGATCCAATGGGAGTCTTGGTGATCCAATTGTCGATAGGTTTCCTGTCCTCCATAGCCCTCCAAACATCCTCGGCCCGTATCGGCATATGGCTAAGGTCTGCACCAACAGCCTGATAAATTGCATTACCCAGCGCAGGGGCCACAGAGATCATCGGATGTTCGGCAACACCCCGCGCCCCATAGGGTCCATCAATCTGAACATTTTCCACAGCAATGGCCTCTATCTCAAAGGGCAAATCCTTCGCTGTAGGAATTTTATTGTCAGTGAAAGAAGGATTGAGCAAATGACCTTTCTCGTCATATATATATCCTTCGCACATGGCAGTACCCAGGCCTTGAAGCATACCTCCAATTATCTGACCTCTGAGTAACTGTGGATTCACGACCTTACCTACATCAAAGGCTGAGGCAATCTTACGCAGAGCATACTCACCGGTAACAGGATTTACCTCACAGATGATTCCATGCGCACCAAAGGTCCAATCAAGGGCTGGCTTGCCCTGACCTGTCTCCTTATCAAGATTGGAAAGGCCCTGGGCAATATAACTGCCAACACCTATCAAAGGTCCCCCTATGCCCATCCCGTCAGGATAGGCATACCCAATTGCAATCTTGGACCAAGCAATCCTGTTCTCAGGGTCATGACGAACATAGACAGCCTCTGCATCATGGGAGAGGTCATCCTCACAAGCCTTCAAGACATTGGAAGCTACCCTATATCCTTTTGCCAACAAATCCTTACAAGCAAGGATACATGCATTACCACTCATCATCAGTCCCTTGGAGGCAACGGTCTGCCAGTCGTAGGGATCACTATCGGTATCCTTCTCCACTTTGACATAGACCTGGTCAAGTCTGAAACCCAACCGTTCTGCAACAATCTGTGCAAGAGCAGTAGTCGAACCTTGGCCTATATCTGTCAACCCGATCGTGACTGCAACAGTCCCATCGCTATTCATCTTCACTACAGCAGCAGTGGCAGTATTGCTGGGCATGGCAGGAGCCTTCTGCAAAATAGCTACACTCTTACCTAGCTTCAGGCCGGTCTCCTTCTCTCTCTGACGCTCCGCTTTTGTCTTCTTTCCATAGCCGATTGCCTTGGCAACAGCATCCATACAGGCAATGACATCCCCTGTGTGGTCGGTAATCTTCTCCCCTGTCAAGGTGATCGAGCCTGGCCTGAGGGCATTGAGACGCCTGAATTCCAAAGGGTCCATGCCAATAGTATGGGCAACCAGATCCATATGCCGTTCGATACCCCAGTGGAACTCAACATGTCCAAAACCACGATAGGCAGTTCCATAGGGCTTGTTGGTATAGAGTGTATACGCATCGACCCAAGCATTGGGAATCTCATAGGGCCCTGATGCCGAATAGCCTGAAGCACGGGTGACATTTACTGCATAATCAGCATAGGCCCCGGCATCCCAGTACATATCCATCCTCTGGGCAAGTATTTTACCTTCTTCGGAAACACCTGTCTTGATACGATAGGTTAAGGCACTGCGACAAGGAAGGAGGGAAAACTCCTCTTCTCGTGTAGCCTGGAACTTGACAGGAAGCCCACCAGCCTTCTTTGAAAGACATGCTGCCAACGGTTCGATGTGAATGCCGGCCTTCCCCCCGAAACCACCTCCCACATAGGGAATTACAACCTTCACCTGATTCAAAGGCAGGCCAAAGGTCCTACAGAAAAGATTTCTGACGGTAAAGGGTGACTGAGCACTGGTATGGATGGTAATCCTGTCACCTGTGCCCCACTTCACGATGGCTACATGCGTCTCCATAGGGACGTGTTGCACACTTGGGTTGTCATACTCCCTTTCCACTACGTAGGCAGAGTCAGAGAAACCCTGTTCAACATCCCCCTTTCTCAATTTGGTCAGATTGGCGATGTTTGTCCCAGGTATGGGAGTGAAAACAGCCTTAATGTACTCATAGCTACCAAGCTCAGGATGAACCAAAGGAGCATCCTCCTTCAGGGCATCCATGTGGTTGAGGACCGGGGTAAGCACCTCGTACTCGACCTCTATCAATTCGACAGCCCTTTTGGCTATCACAAGCGTCTCTGCAGCCACAGCAGCTACTGCCTCCCCATAGTGACGGACCTCACCTTTTGCAAGGATGTACTTGTCCACCACATACAGGCCCAGCCGGTAGTCCAACTCATCTCCGGTGAGGACTGCGCGAACCCCTTCCAAGGCCTCTGCCTTGGAGGTGTCTATGCCGAGGATCTTTGCCCTTGCATGAGGACTATGCTTGATCTGGGCATAGAGCATTCCAGGAAACACCATATCACTGGCATACATGGCTTCTCCGGTTAACTTTTCGGTGACATCAAGTCTTGTTGCACTGAGACCTACCTGCTTCAGAAGGGTCCGGTCGAGAGTCTCATACATAGCTCAACTCCTCCTTAGGCTCGTAGCCTCCGGTCACATCGAGAATGGCCTCGATAATCTGTTCATAGCCTGTACACCGACAGAAATTACCTTCCAATCCCTCCTGTATCTCTGATCTGGTTGGATGAGGGTTGTGATGGATAAGTTCACGGGCACTCATGATCATCCCAGCAGTGCAAAAGCCACACTGTACGGCACTATGCTTTTCAAATGCCTTTTGCAAGACCGAAAACATTCCCCCTGAAGACTCCCCTTCAATGGTCTCTATGACAGATCCATCAACTTCGGCTGCAAGGACCATACAGGAATTGACGGTCTTACCGTTAAGGAAGACCGTACAGGCTCCACACTCTCCAGAGCCGCACCCTTCCTTGGTGCCAGTCAGGCCAAGGTCTTCCCTGAGAAACCTCAGGAGGGTCCTGTTTTCCTCTATATCCCTTTCATACATCCTATTGTTGACCTGTACCTTGATTCTCATGAGATCACCTCCTTCCATAACCGCTTGGTGTACTCAGCTACCATAAAAAAGCGATACTCCTTGCTACAGCGCACATCACTGATGGGACGTATGATCGCATTCACGGCCTCCAACACCTTCGGCATGGGGAGGTCAAGGCGTAACAACGGAGTAACCACCGGAGTGGGAGCAGATGAGCTTACAGCAATCCTTGCACCAGAACCCAGGTTGGCAACCGCCACTCCGACAATACCCAGATCATGGCCCTGGATCCTCTTCAGTTTCCTATAGACACCTTGTACTCCTGCCATGTCGGCAGGAATATGGACGGAAGTGACCATCTCCCCCAATTGCAGGACAGTCCTTTTAACTCCAGTGAAGAACTCTGCAAGGGGAATCTCCCTTTTGCCCTGCTTTGACTCGATTACCACTGTGGCATCGAGACAAAGCAAAGCCGGGGCCATATCCGAACAAGGGGATGCGTTGACGATATTGCCCACCACCGTTGCACGGTTACGTATCTGATATGATGCCAGGTCCTTTGCACATGCACATAGCAGAGGATAGTGCTGTTGTACCTTCACATCAGTAAGGATCGCATTGATAGTAACAGAAGGACCTATCTTCAAGCCAGCTTTCTTATCCCAGGTTATGGTATCGAAGCCTGGAACTTTTTTTAGGTCGACCACTGTATGGGGATGATGGACGCCATTGCGAATATTGACCAGCAAGTCGGTTCCCCCCGCCAGAAGCTTCAGATTTGAGTCGCCTGTTGCAAGCATATCCAAGAGCTGTTCCCTTGTCTTTGGCGCTTGATAAGCAAATTTCACTAGCATATTTCCCCCTTGTATTCGAAATCCGGCAGCAGGGCAGAGAGTGCAAACAAAAAGCCAAGACCTGCATCAAGGCCAGAGCTATGTCCAAAATGAGCAAGAGCTTCCCATGATGATGTATCTGTTACCGAGAGGGAAAAACCCTTTGCCATTGCAATAAGGGGTTGTGAAAACATCCCTTCAGAAGCAAGGCCCAACAATTGCACAGAAATGTCAGTGGTGATGGGCAATGGTGTTCGAATAAGGTCAGAAAGGGTTATGGCAATCGCACTAGTGTAGGTTTGCATATCTATTCCGGATACTGACCGGCACATATGCAAGGCAAGAAAAAATCCACAGAGAAAGTCATCACCACTTGGGGTAGATCCCGGACCAAGGCCCAACAGGCCTTCCATACCTCTCCTTGCCAAGGCAATATCTGTAGTCTGAATGCTTTTTCTCAGCAGTTTTGCATACATCGATACAAGAGAGGAGAGAGGGGTTGTCTCTGAATCCGGGATACATATCGCATCCACAGTCAAAGCTGTCTTTTTCTTCTGTTGGATGCTTGAAAGGTTCTTCATCTGAGATCGAAGGTAGGACGCTGTAAAGCTCGTAAGCTTGGGAGGGATCTCTTCTGAAGGATGTACCCGTTGTGCTCCCTTGCAAGAGACCCAGATTCCACAATCAAAATAAAGCCCGCCCTCTTTGAACATCCCCTTTTGAGCTTGGGTGAAGGCAAATTCATCGAATCCGGCACAAGGATCAGAAAAGCAAACCAAAGCAGAGCTAGGATGCATCTGCTCCTTGTGCATCACCAAAGTATACAATGAGCCATTGTCATCAATGAGATTCAAGGCCGAATGGAAGACTGAGTGCACCTTCACGTCCCTAGGTTCTAGGGAAAATTGCGAGCCGATCAGAAGGACATGTCCACTAGGCCATGTGGTATGCATGAAAAAGTGCCTCCTTGATGGCAGAATCAACCTTCTCCTTACCCCAGAGAATATTCATCCTCATTATTTCCTGTGCAGCATGACAGTCCTGTCTTTCCAATGAATCAAGCAAATTCAAGTGGTCACGACTCGTCCTTTCAAGCCGCTGTGGATCGGTGATATCAGAAAGCCGGACAAAATGTATCCTCTTGGAGATATCACCGAGCAACTGTGCCAATACCTGATTCCCTGCAGCCTTAGCAAGCGTTTCATGAAACAACTCGTCTTCGAAAGCCGATACCCCGACAACCTCCGGCAAACGGTCAACAACATCTTGCCAGCGAGTCCTCAACCTTGAGAGTATCGCGGCATCAAGGCCTTTTTTGCACAAGAGGCTGACAACCTCCAGTTCCAAAACCAAACGGGTATCATAGAGTTCATTGATCTCCCTGAGGTCAGTCAGCCTCACTGAGTACCCCTTATGCGCCTCCTTTTCTATGAGGCGTGCCGAGACCAGACTGTTGAGTGCCTCACGTACAGGGGAGCGGCTTACCCCAAACTCGGAGCAAAGCTCCTCTTCAGTGAACCTGTGCCCAGGCGAATAGGCCCACGTACTGATACGTTCAGCGAGAGTATTGTAGATAGCGATACTGCGTGAACGTTCGCCCATGGCAAACCTCCCCTAGGATCTTACTCTGTGAATACGAACACATGCACAGGTTTGCCTGGCCTCTCATCGCTCTCGACAACAGTGGAGTGAAGTGACATCCCTGTTTTGGGATCGGCAACCTCCAGCTGTCCTGAAGCACGCAAACCGTTTTCGAACTCAACAATACCAAACAGCATATTCTTCTTTGAGTACCCTTCAGGCAAGTTCCAAAGCCGCGTCCAGGTGAGCAAGGTGCAAGGACCTTCGAGAGCGAAAGTTTCCCACCCCTTACCTGTCACAGGGTCCCGTCTGGCGTCACACTCACCGCATACCATAGGGGCAGGATAATATATGGCACCACACTTCTGACATTTGTATGCTTCAATTTTCGGTTCCTTCTGGTCGTACATACTGAAATCAATCATGGTTCACCCCCTACTCCTTTGCGCAGATAAGTGCGACAACATTGTTGCCAAAGCCCCCGAAATTGACCGACATGCCATACTTGGGATCGACGACCTGCCGGCCCTTCTCGGCTTCCCCACGCAACTGCCTGACCAGCTCAACCGCTTGAGAGACGCCCGTGCCTCCTACAGGGTGACCTTTTGACTTAAGGCCCCCTGAGGTGTTGATAGGGAGTCTTCCATCGATGTTTGTCTCACCCTTGCGCACAGCAAGGAAACTCTTTCCCCGTTCGAAAAATCCCACCTCTTCACTGATGGCAAGCTCCAGGATGGAGAATGCATCATGCAGTTCGGCAAACGAGATGTCCGAAGGCTTGAGAGACGCCATTGCATAGGCTTTCTCAGCCGCTATCCTCACTGCATTGAGCATGAGGGGATCCTTACGGTTGTGCACACAATGGGTATCGGTGGCACTTGCGATGCCTGCGATCCTGATAGGCTTCTTGGGGAAATCCTTAACTTTGGGCGAATCCATATTCACCAGCAACAGGGCTGCCGCCCCATCACTCACAGGACAGGTGGAGTACATGCGTAGCGGCTCTGCCACGTACGTATTTACCACAGATGCATCAGGTCCGTCTGCTATTGCCTCAATAGTACAGGGGGCCTGGATATGGGCATACTTGTTCTTTGCCCCATTGGCATGGTTTTTCACCGCAAGCAGGGCAAGGTCGCGCTCGGTCAGGCCGTAGCGCTCCATGTACATACGGGTGAACATCCCTCCAAAGGCAGGCAGAGTCAGGCCCATGGTATACTCGGCATCGGTATGGAGCATGGTAGCCACATAGTCGGTACCGACCCAACCGGTGACCTTACGCATAATCTCGCCTCCCACGACCAATACGATGTCAGCCATGCCACTCGCTACGGCCATATATCCAATCTTGATGGCACTCGCACCTGATGCGGGACCGTTCTCCACCAGCTCGGCAGGGACCGGCTCCATATCCATACGGCTTATCAGAGCCGAAGCTACAGCACTCTGGTGACAGAACAAGCCACTGGCCATGTTGCCTACAATGACCTGGTCGATTTCCTTTCTCCGTGCAAGAAAGTGCGCGTCTTCCAAGGCATCGGTGGCAGCATATGCCAAGACATCAGAAAGATCATACTCGGAAGAATTACCGAACTTCGTATGTCCGATTCCAACAATTCCTACATTAGCCATGGTTACCTCTTGAACCCCGGGATTTGGGGATATTCGCTGGGCATGATCAGCTTTTCCGAAGACTTTAGATCTTCAGCAGAAATTGGTCGTACCCCAGTGCATTTGACATCTCGCACAGCGTTCCAAAGAGGACGTGTCAGCACAAAGGTCGGGACACCTCCCAACTCATGCCTCACTTCAGGAAAAAGTGAGGATCGGTCCTCTAGCTGGTACTCGATCATCCACCTCTTGAACCCATTGGGACTCTCGGCAACGATGTACACCTCATCCTCACCAAGAATTTCAAGGTGATGTTCCATCTTGGCAGCGAAAAGCTGTGCCCCAACCCGTAAGCCACGCTTTATGGTGAGGGTATGCAAACTCATCCCCAACTTGGGCGTCACATGTCGACTGGTGACAATACCTGCGATGACGCCATTGATTGTGCCTACAAGCACGAACTCATTGGCCACCCTATAGCGATACCAGCCCAAGATTTCCGAATACATGCGAACAGCAACGATATCGTAGAAATCCTTGGCAACCCCAAGCAAAGGATAGAGAGATCCCAGAAGGGCCCCGACTTCCTCGCGCCTGGCCTCACGAACCACCATCTTTTCCCCTGAAGCCAATGTTATCACTTTTGCAGGATAGGGCTTGAGCGGAATCTCCGGCGGTCGAAGTGTCTTTTCCATTGCATCCAATGCCATACGTGTCTCCTTTTTGAGAACTATCTCTTTCTTGCCTCTTCGTGCAACCAAGCATTTTTAGATCCTGCAACATCCCCAAATCGGGTAAGTTCAGCTTTGGCCTTCTTAGCCATCAGAGCCTCATAGCGGTCATCCTCGACATGAGCAACGATTCTTGCTATGGAGGACTCCCCGTCGACAAATCTCCAAGGGTAACAGCCTATGACAGCCCTCTGGTTCAACAACAGGTCAATATCCCCACCTACACACTCAGCATGGATGATACCGTGGTTGAACATTTCGATGTGCATCAGCTGGTACTTGTCATCTGAGAAGAACTCATCAAGGCTCTTGCCGTACTTTTCCTTGAAGTGAGCATCACACTGTTTTGCCTCACGGGGCATCCAGTCGCGAATCTTGGTGTTCATGGGGTGGTCTGCGCTTCCGCAGTCCACACCAATCCAGCGCAGCTTCTTCCTCTTTGCCCATTCGGCAAATTCGCGGTCCGGGCCGGGGTGCTTGATCATATACCTGATCTCGTCCCCAGTGGGCTGGTCCCACCCATAATGGTGAAATCCAGTATGGATCAACAGAATGTCCCCTTCCTTCACCTCGACTCGGTCTTCCACCATCTTGGAGGTGTAGACATCATAGTCGGAACAAACATCAGAGAGATCTACGATGGCTCCCTCATGCACCAAAAAGTCCATGTCCAGTTGGGCGATGTCCTTTCCTGGGGTGTAGAAGTGAATTTCCCCATCAAGATGGGTTCCAACATGGTTGGAGTGGGTCACAACTTGCCCATTGGCGCCGTTGGGTGCAAGTCTCTTGAAATACTGGACCTGCAGGGGGATGTATGTTGGCCACGGTGGAGTGCCAATACCCAAAGGAATGGTCAGATCTATTACTTTCATCACAATCTCCTTTTTTCGGTATGATCAACCGGCGCAATATTCGTCGGCAAAAGCCACAAGAGCGTCCTTGAAGCATGAGGCGGGAGGTTTGACCAACCCTGCCCCTACCATCCCTATCCCGGGCTCCTTGTGGGCGATACCGGTATTGATGACTGGCAGAATGCCACTTTCAACGACCTTTCGCACATCAATGCCCGTAGGGGTGCCACGGAAATCCAGGACAGGGATACGATATTCCCTATTCTCAGCCATAGTTATGCCGTACATTCGCTTGGTATAGCGGATGGCATCCTCAGGAGATCCTCCCACAAACTTCACAATTGCAGGAGAAGCTGCCATTGCAAAGGCACCAAAGCCTGAGGTCTCGGTAATGACCGAATCCCCGATATCAGGGGCGGCATCCTCTGCCTTGAACCCCGGCAGGTAGAGCCCTTCGACCATGGAGGCTGGGGCAGTAAACCACCGGTTCCCGAGACCGGAAAGCCGTATGCCAAAATCAGTACCATTACGGGCCATTGCAACTATAAGCGTACTGCCTTTGATATTGGCAGCCGCATCCATAGTGCATTTTGCCGATGGCATGGAAAGATTGAGGAAGAAGTGATCATTCGCATGCATGAAGGAGAATACCTTTGCAAGCTCTTCTTTCTTCTCAGAGAGCATTACCAAATGGGGGGCAAGCTCACGAATCATCAGTGAGGTGCCTGCCCGGTTGCGGTTATGACACTCGTCTCCCATCTGCAGGGCCTGCACTATGATGCTTCGCATATCCACAGGACCATGCAACAAGAGTGCCTTGTTGAGAATCGGGGCAAGACGGTGTTCCATCCACCTGAGGCGGTCTATGACCTCCTCAGAGTAGGCACCATAGCGCAAGACCTTACCCAATCCCTCGTTGAGGGTTGCATATGCCCTGTTTCCAAAAGTTGCATTCTCCAAGATCCAGACAGGCATGCTGGAAGTGATGATCCCTGCCATCGGGCCTACACAGCTATGATGGTGACAAGGTTCGAAGTCTATGGCCCCTGATGTGGCCAAGGCAACTGCCTCATCAGCATTCTTTGCTTTGCCTTCATAGATTAGGGCTCCAATAACAGCACCTTTCATGGGGCCACACATACGTTCCCACGTAACAGGGGGCCCTGCATGCAGGACAAGGTTCTCCCTCATGCCTGGGATCACATCAAGGGCCTTGGCGATTCCCAACAAAGTGGGTTTTCCTTGCAAAACTTTCTCTATGGCCTCTGCATTGGCTGATCGGACAAGATCCAGACTATCGATGGAAGTCAAAGCATGTATCAGTGCAAGATCGCCTCCAGCTGGAGGTTTCCAATCGAGATGGATAGCAGAGGAACCTAAATTATCGGCAAAGCTTTGCAGGCCAAGGTTGACCACCTTCACTTCCTTGAATAGTGAGAGTACAGGTTCGACCGGTAAGGAGAATGTGCTCTTTGCCTTGGGTTGTGTTTTTACAGAAGAACTCTTCTGAGCAAGAGTAGTGGCAGGGATGTTCTTCTCTTTTCCAGGACCATACTCCTGCATGATGATGCGTCTTGCAAGTTGCACTGCCTGATAGTTGGAACTCATCACTACAACCCCTGAGCTTTCAAGCTTGGCTACCTGGGAGGCAAAACCCTGGGGGTCACCCATGGTTCCGGTAACTGAAGCGATGACAGAGAGATAGCCACCTCGTTTCTTGGCATGCTCTTTAGCCTTGAGCAGGACAGGGACCATAGCTCCTGCCGGGTCATCGCAAGAGCCATAGCCAAGTACGCAGTCCACCAGCATGACAGCAATTGAGGGGTCGTCACTCTCGGCAAGCATGCGGTCTACCCTGGTCGATGGGTCGATCATGGGATGAGGGCGCCCTACGGTAAATACATCATCACCTAAGTCGATGATGGTATTCCCCTTTGATATGTGAGGATCCTTTGGTACGAAAGCGGGATCGGTGTGGTTGTTTGACCATACGCCACCGGGAATATCAGGTAAGGCTAGCCAGGCCTCGTCTGCTAGGGTCCCACCGGTATAATACCCACGTAGGTTCTTTTGTTCAGGAAGGAAAGAAGCTGACTCTTTCTTCACCAAAGCATCAATGGTCTCATGGTCGAGATCAAAAATCCAAGTATCATGGTGCTCACGGGGTGGGACTACGCTCCCGGACAAGGAGAGGGCAACTCGTGCTGTCTCCTCAAGGGTGCCTGTCCAATGGATAGTCTCGTAAGATGGGTATTGGGCGGGGTCTGATCCGATAAAATGTACCACAGAGGGTTTTCCACAAGCATCTAAGGCTGAAAGAATTGGTTGTACAACTTCAGCGGCAGGGGGTTTGGAAACAACGACAATGACGCGGGTATGGTCATCAGAGGCAAGGGCAGCTATGCCTAGGCTCATCATCAGGCCTCCCACCGCTTTGTTCTTCAAGTCCCGTCCACCGGTACCAATTGCCTGACTGATGCCCCCTCCATACCGATCGATGAGGGATGTCACCTCCTGCAGACCTGTCCCGGAAGCGGCTACTACACCGATAGGGCCGCCCTTGACGACATTGGCAAAGCAAAGTGGCTTACCCGCAATTATAGCAGTTCCACAGTCGGGCCCCATGACCAGCAGCCCTTTTGCAAGAGCTTCCTTCTTGAGGGAGATTTCATCTTCTAGGGAAACATTGTCGGAAAAGAGCATGACATGCAGGCCCTTGTGCAACGCTTTGCGTGCCTGGTGAGCAGCATAGATGCCAGGGACCGAGATGATGGCCAAATTGAGATCAGGGTAAACAACCAGTGCATCATCGATGCTATGCAGCTCTTCGTGTGCAGTATCATTGCTCTTGGCCCCTCGTTTACCATCCAATAACTCATCGGCAAAAGCCACAACAGTTTCATAGTCATCTTCATTGCAGGAGATGGCCATCACCAGATCTGAGGGGGTGACAGAAGAAAGGTCTGATGCAGGAAAGCCTTGGTCAAGGAGCAACTGCACGTTCATTGCAGTGCCCATGGCAACGGTAGCTTCTTGTACTGAAGGATGATTTTCTAGGTCTCTGCTGGCTAGCATCAACATGACAGAGTCAACGTACATGTCCCTCTTTACGGTAACACGTTTCATTGCGGTACTCCTTGCCACACCCATGGAAAAGAACACACAGAAATAGTATATACAAGTTTGTATACAAGTCAATAAAAATATTTTTACTCCTTGTTTTCATGTTGTAATTTCTCTATACACAGTGAGTTATAAATTACGTCTGTAAGACAACTCAGATTCCATACAAAGCTGCTTTATATAAGAAATCGGCGTATTCCCTCTATTGAGAAAATACGCCGAAAGCAAAAAAATTGAGAGTGACCTACAGTGAGTTATAAATTACGTCTGTAAGACAACTCAGATTCCATACAAAGCTTTATATAAGAAATCGGCGTATTCCCTCTATTGAGAAAATACGCCGAAAAAAAAATAAGAGTACGTGAATGACAAGCCATAAGGCGAGTATGAATAAAGGGAAGACAGACACTCTTTCTGTAAGGTAAATCATGCTAGTGAGCAGTGTCTGCCTTTATCCCAAGTTCTGTATCAATCCAAGAAAAACGTCCCAGGGAAATTTCCGTTTCGTACTGTTATGTTTGTATAGGTAACATTCCGGTTCCGTGGATTCTGCACCATTGGCTTATCAAGTATGAACGATCCGAAAATGACAATTGCCAGAAGATAGACCACAAGGAATATCCCCCCTATGGCAAGCATACGATTACTATTTTTATGATTGGATTTCATTATAGTTGTGCTCCTTGTTGAATAAGAGAAAATAGGTCTCTATCTCCTCGAAAGAGATATCCAAGGTCCTCATGGAATCGAAAAGGTTTGGCAGCTCACTTTTTATGAAGTGGTCCCGTCTTTTCTTGAGGCCCAAGGTCTTGGACCCTTTGGCGACAAAGTATCCGATACCCCGTTGGTTCTCTAAAATACCTTCGTCCTGTAGCATCGAGTACGCCCTGATAACCGTATTGGGATTTACCTCCAACTGAATCGCCATATCGCGAACAGAGGGAATCCTCTCCTCCTCAACCCATGTCGAGTTGATGATAAGGTCATGGATGTACTGGGCTATCTGCAAATAGATAGGTGAACGATTGTTAAACTGCATCTGTAGCTTGGACCTCCTCAACCCTAAAAAAGGCCGTTACCCAACAGAACAGGGGAAGCACTACAAAGTAGAGTATTTTACCGATTACCCTGAAAGCACCTATGACTCCAGAATCTGGTTGGAACAGCAGTGAGTCAAATGAGAACACAATGTCAAACATCCTCAGTGATGATCCGTACTTGATAGAAAATATGATTTTCACGAACAGGAGAGCCAAGGCAGCAAGAGCCATGCCGATGCCCCCAAGTGCAAGAACTGTCTTGAAGAAGTGACCCTTGTGAAAATAGGTGGCCCCTAAAAGGAAGATTGATTGCCAAACCCAATACACGGAAAACTGAGCCATCATGTCCCTGGTAAATGGATTGAACAGGGTGACAGGATTACCAAAGAAAAGTAGTTGTATGGGCTCTATTATTACAGAAGCGAGAAAAAACACCGCCACGAGGGCAATCGGATAGGCAAAGGCAGTCAGTAGCCCTTTTGCGAGGAATTTCTCCAAGGAAGTTGCAGGGAGCATCAGCCACTCCTGTTGTCCGTTCTTGCTGAACATGTCATCTGCAAACGATATACTGGTTATGATAAGTCCCCCAAAAAACAGGAAATTTGGGAACAGACCGGCATAAGTGGCTGGACCGAAACCCATTTGGGAATATTGGGTGACAAACGAGCGAATGGTTTCACTCGCAAACAAAATCAGAAAAAGAGTCAGAGCATATATTGAAAGGTCCCGCTTGCTGGTCTGTATCTCTCGGTTCATCAATAGGCCAAATCGATTCATTTAGTACCTCCTTGCATACGGGTGGGATTCTCAACCACCACATTAAAGAGCGTTTCAAGATCCAAAGGTTGACCTTGAGTCTCATCGTCCTGTTCGCTCCTGCTTTTCAGGACCATCCAACCACCGAGAACCTTCTCTTTATAGACAACCGATGCATCCTGCTGTGGATCAACGGCAACAAGGTTCATGACATACTTGTCAGTGACGGAGTCTACCGTATCGTTGAATATAATCTTCCCATCATGCAGAATTATAAGAGGGTCTATCAGATTCTCCATATCCCTCACCTGGTGAGTGGAGATGATGAAAGTCCTGTCCTCGGTCATCGCAGAAGCAACAGTCTGTCTGAACTGTCTCTTGGAAGGGATGTCCAAACCATTGGTTGGCTCATCAAGAATAAGCAGGGAGGTGTTGGAGGCCAAACCGAAGGCCAACAGCAACTTTTTTTTCTGCCCCAAGGACATCTCATTGAGGTTCTGGAGCATATTCAGGTCGAAGTCCTTACAGAACTGCGCAAACATCCCATGGTCGAATCTTGGATAGAATACCGAGCGCATCGCCAGATACTCGGCAGCTTTCATCTTGGGAAGAGGGAACTCTTCAGGAAGATAGAATATCTCACTGAGCATTGCAGGCTTTCGTTTCATGGGGTCGAACCCCAGTGCTGAGGTGTATCCTTCATCAGGAAACAACTGACCACAGATCAACTTAAGCAAGGTGGTCTTTCCTGATCCGTTCTTTCCCAGCAAGCCATAGATATTTCCTCGCTTGATCTCTAGATTCAGATGTGTGAACAATGGACTTTTTCCATAGGAGAAACCAATATCCTGCATCAGGACCACTTCTCCCTTCGTTGAAACGCTCTCTACCAGAGCCGTTTGTTCGCTTCCTATCTCTTTGGCCATATATGCCTCCTCGATTACATTAGTGAACTAGGTTACTAATACACTACATCTGAAAGATTGTCTACCCGTTTACCATATTTTTTTCAACAATTGCAAAAAAACTTCTCCAAACTTTTTTTTACGATTCATAAGGCTTTATGCTGGTACAACCCTCTATAAGCTGGTAATATTTTTTCTCGCGCATGGACGGTTCGTTTATACGCAATAGAACATCCCAAAAGCCTTGGTTGTTGGGAAAACTTAATACAAAAGGGCCAAATACTACATTTGGTACAAAATTCAACATGGATTAGAAAGGGCAAAAGGTAATGAACGAAAACCTGCAGCTAGACAAGAACAAGAACTACCTTGACCGTCAGAACAGAACTGAATCGAACGCAAGAAGCTATCCGAGAAAATTCCCCATAGCTATCAACAAGGCCAAAGGCTCCTGGATCGAGGATGTACAGGGAAACTCCTACCTCGACTTCCTTTGTGGAGCAGGGACATTGGCCCTCGGGCACAACGATGATGAAGTAAACCAGGCTATGGTCGACCTTATCCAATCGGGTGCCCCACTACACACACTAGATCTTACCACTCCCACAAAAGACAAATTCGTAGAGACCATATTCTCCCTCCTGCCCCAAGAGTTGCAGACCAATGGGAAAATACAGTTCTGCAGCCCATCAGGAACAGATGCAGTCGATGCCGCCATCAAATTGTGTAAAACGGCTACAGGCCGCTCTTCTGTCATTGCCTTTGGTGGCGGTTACCATGGTATGGGCCATGGAGCCTTGGCCCTTACCGGCAATCTCAACGCAAAAAATCGTGTCAGCGGCCTTATGAGTGATGTACACTTCATGCCCTACCCTTACTCCTATCGCTGTCCCTTCGGCTTAGGAGGAGAAGCAGGTATCGATGCCGCTTGCACTTACTTTGAGAATACTCTCAAGGATCCCGAAAGCGGCATAACAAGACCGGCTGCGGTCATCCTTGAACCTATCCAAGGTGAAGGCGGAGTCATTCCAGCTCCAGTGAAGTTCCTCCAGACTGTCAGACGTGTTACCCAGGAACTGGGCATCCCCATGATAGTCGATGAAATCCAGTGCGGTATAGGCCGTTCAGGAAAATTCTTTGCTTTTGAACATGCCGACATTACCCCCGATGTCATCCTTGCCTCCAAGGCAATTGGAGGCAGCCAGCCTATGAGCGTAGTAATTTACCATAAGGACCTCGATCTCTGGGAAACTGGTGCCCATGCCGGAACGTTTCGTGGGAACCAGCTTGCCATGGCAGCAGGAACTGTGGTTATGAACCGTGTCAGTGACAAGGATTTTCTGTTGGAGGTCACGGCAAAAGGCTTATTGATAGAAGAGAAATTGCTCGCACTGAAGAGAGAAATTTCCATCATAGGGGATATTCGTGCCAAGGGCCTTATGATCGGTGTCGAGTTTGTCGATCCCAATGGGACAATTGACTCATTAGGCTCTCTTCCTCCAAGCGGCACCATTGCCGCAAAGATACAAAAGGAGTGCTTTGATCACCATCTTATCATGGAGAAAGGAGGACGTTACGGCTCTGTAATGCGCTGTCTCTGTGCTCTGAATGTTAGTTATGAAGATATTAACCTGATGCTTGCAACCTTTGAACAGGCCATACGCAAGGTGGATGCAGATGAATCCTAATGATGATACACCTCTATACTTCTTGAATAGCGAACAAGACACCAAGAATGCCTATGCACAGATGATTGGTGAGACAGTAGAGGCAATACTTTCGTCAATATCTGATACAAGTGCATATGCAGGGGCGAGTCCTCAGGAACTGCAACAGCAAATTGCGCGTCCGACACTACTCCCCGCTCAAGGACTTGGGTTTTCCCAAGTCCTTGAAGAGGTAAAGAAAGTAATCCTTCCCAATTTCCTACGGACATCTTCCACTGACTACCTGGCACACCTGCATAGCCCGGCCCTTTTGGAAAGCATCTGTAGTGAACTGATACTAGCAACCTTCAACCAGTCGATGGATTCCTGGGACCAGTCCCCCATTGCCACTGAGATCGAATTGCAGGTAACCAGAGAACTGTGCAAGCTGTACGGGTATTCCTCTGGAAGTGACGGCATCTTTACCTCCGGAGGAAGCCAGTCAAACCTCAGTGCCCTTACCCTTGCCCGGGACTGGTACTGCAATACCGTTCTCAAGCATGATGTGAAAAAACTGGGGCTTCCCCCTTCCTATGCCAAACTCCGCATCTACACCTCTGAGGTATCACACTTCTCCATGGAAAAAAGCGCTCACCTTTTGGGCCTTGGCTATGATGCGGTAAGGAAGGTTCCTGTGGACAAGCTTTGCAGGATAGACAGCCAAGCATTGGAAGATCTCATTCTTTTGGACAAAGAAGCCGGACTAATCCCTTTCTGCATTGTTGCCACCTTGGGAACCACAGACTATGGTAGTATCGACCCGGTACAAGAAATCAGTGCCATTTGCAAGAAACACAACCTCTGGCTCCACGCTGATGCTGCCTATGGTAGTGGTGTACAGCTATCACAGCAGTATGCCTCCCGTTTGGGTCCCATAGAACTGTGTGATTCCATCACCGTAGACTTTCACAAGATGTTCCTGCTTCCCATCAGCTGTGGGGCATTCCTAGTCAAGGACGGGAAAAGTCTGGAGGCTTTCTCACTGCACGCAGAGTATCTGAACCGCGAAGAGGATGAGGAGGATGGCTATACTAACCTCGTAGGCAAATCAATGCAGACCACGAGGCGATTCGATGCTTTAAAGGTCTGGATGGCTTTCCTTACCCGTGGACAGAATGAATATGGTGCTATCATAGATACCTGCATTGAGAATGCTACCTACCTGTATGGACAACTGAAAAGTAACTCCTCTTTTGAGGTTGCAATCGCTCCTGAGATAAGCTCAGTAGTGTTCCGGTTGCAGAATACCGATGAGGTCAACAAGAAAGTCCGACGCCTCTTGCTACATACCAAGGGTGTGGTCATAGGCCAGACGGTCTATGCAAAAAAGACGTTTCTCAAGTTTACCCTGCTCAACCCCCTGATAAATCATCAGAAACTTGATGACCTGTTACAGCTTATTGAGCATTTGGGTAGAGAGGCTGATGCCCAGTAGCATCAGGAAAACGAATCTGGCAGATACATATCTCAGTGGTAAACAGCCTTCCCTAGATGACGGGAGGCTGTTCTACTGTCCTAAGCTTGGTAAGATTTCTGAATGTATCGGTAAAGTTTTCGTGGACAACGGTAGTGGGATCGAAACGGAACAGCTTGAAGGTTATCTGAATGCAGAATCCAATTAGGACTGCCGCAAGTAAGGTTCCAATTCCAAAAGAGCCTCCAAGCAGTGCTCCGACAAGGACAACAAGGATCTCAATACCACTACGGATGATTCCGACCGAGAGTTTGGTCTTCTTGGTAAGCACCACCATAAGGCTATCTCTGGGACCAGCTCCAAAACCCGAAGAAATATAGTAGAAAGAAGCTATGGCGATGACAAAGAGGCCGACTACCATCTGCAGTACACCAAGAGGAAAATTGGTCAGTTTGGGAAACACATCCAATCCAAGCAGAAGATTCATGAACAGTCCAATGAAAATCATATTGCACAGGGTACCCAATCCGAGCTTTTCTCCTGCCAGAAGGGAGATAAGGCAGAGGACCAATCCTACTAGGATTGAGATGGTACCTATCTGGATACCAAAAACGGCTGATAGCCCTGCATGAAACACTTCCCATGATGCGTAGCCAATATTGGCTTTCATGGTGAGTACAATTCCTACTGCGTAGAGAAACAATCCGAAAAACAGTCTCAGCAACCTGAGCATAAACTTAGTCATATGAAAACACCCTCGTTTTGTGGCAACCATAACGATATTCTCGGGGAAAATCCAGCCCTAATCGATCCATACGCGAGGCCTTGGTTGAGTAGTTCTATCGCAGAATATCAGAAACCTAGAGAAGCCATGCCACACGGCTATCCCAAGGTAACATTTTCAAAGTGAAGGTAGGCCCTATGGTGAAACAGCATACTTCCTACTGTGCAACAAACTATGAACAATGCAGGAGGATGATCCTCCTGCATTGTTAGTGACCCAATATCTGTATTGATGAATGTAGTAGGCCTACAATACAAAATATCCAATGCCCTCATGGTCATACTTTTTCCTGACTAGGGCTATGGCTTGCTCAATCCTATCAAGTATCTCTTCCTGACAGTACATGAGGAGGATGAAGTTCTCTTCTGGCCACACATCATTACCCAGCTTGGGATTTGTCATGCCCATTCCATGGACTGTGGGGATGATTGTATAGGTCAATGGCACGTTATAGTGAGCCAATGCATCCAGAAGATCCTCCTGGATGGCTTGGGCTGCGATGATCTCTACCCTTTTCATTACAGTTCTCCTTCTACGAAAGATTCGATACTCTCCACATCACGTTTTTTCTTCTCTCTGTTAAGGAGGGTATAGAGGACAGGAGTAAAGAAGATGGTCATAAGGGTGCTTATAGCCATTCCTCCAACGATAGTCTGACCCAATGGCTGAATCTGCTCTGCACCAACACCCCCAAAGAAAGCCAGGGGAATCATACCGAAGATGGTAGTGAAGCTTGTCATCAAGATAGGCTTGAGACGGTTTCCACCGGCTTCAAGACAAGCACTCCTCAAGTCCATTCCACGTTTGCGCATCAGGTTAATGTAGTCAACCAGAACAATTCCGTTGTTTACCACAATACCGGCAAGCACCACCACCCCAATGGCTGAAATAAGGCTGAAGGTCTCCCCAGTTATCAGGTAGATGCCTACAACACCGACTGCCATCAAAGGGATGGAAAGAAGTATGATGAACGGATTCTTGAAGGACTCAAACAAGCTTGCCATAACTCCAAAGACCAGGACAATGGCCAAAAGCATGATAATGATCACATGACGGAACATTGCAGTCATATCAGCAAAATCCCCTCCATACTCGATATAGACTTCATCACTAAGGACTAGGTTTTCATCGATAAGGGCCTTTATCTCTTGCTCCACTGCAGAGGATGCATAGCCATCGGCTAGGCCTCCTATCACATGCACTGCCCGTATCTCATCCTCCCTGTTGATGGAAACAGGACCTGTAGAACGCTTAATCGTAGCCAGATTGGCAAGGGATATCTTCTGTCCAAAGGAGTTCTGGACAAAGATTCTTTCTATATCCATCTCATTGGAACTGTCCGCTTCAGAGAGCATGACCATAACATTGGTGTCTGCACCATTGGACTTCAGCTGGGTAGCTGTGATGCCATTGAAGCTGTTGCTTATCTCACTGGCTATCCCCTGCATAGTCAGACCATAGGAGTAGGCCCTTTCACGGTCTATCTCTATTTCAAGTTGGGGAAGCCCCTTACTGAAATCAGTCCTTGGTTCGGTTACCCCTGGAAGGTTCTCTGCAATGAGGTCGCGAATAGCTTCAGCAGTAGAAGAAGCTAAGCTCAAATTGTCACTTTTTACGACCACATCAACAGGGTTGGCATTTCCCAATCCCATAGAGACAGCAGAAAAGGAGAAAGAAGCTGCCGGGTAATCATCAAAATAAGCTCGGAGCTTTTCCTGTACAACAAACATACTATCTATCTGTTCAGAAGCATCAGGAAGAGATATTTGCAGGGTTCCGCTGTTTCCCCCGCCTGCACCGAACGTACCACCACCACCAATTGTTACTATGATGTCCTTATACCCTTGGATATCAACTTTGACCTTCTTCTCGATATCCCTGAGGATACCTTCTGTAGATTCAAGGGTTGCCCCTTCTGGAAGGGTAACTGTCAGTGACACAGATGTCTCTGACATCGTGGGATAGAGCGTCGTATGCATAGCTGAAAATGCCTGCACAGTAATGACCATGATAAGCACTACCAGTAACAGTGATAACCACTTGTTATCGATAAGGACTGCAAGGACACGCTTGTACCCTCTATCCAAGGCCTCGAAAGCCCCTTCCATTTTGTTGTCAAGGAATCGAAGAAATTTCAGTCTCAAAGGTTTCTGCTTCCGGGTATACACCTTCACATAGGAGCTGGTAAGCACCGGTATGAGGGTAATGGAAACTACCAAGGATGATACCAGGGAGATGATTATGGTAGCAGCCATAGGAGTAAGCATTTCGCCAAGCATCTCCAGGTTGCTGCGCAAAAGTACAATGGGAACAAAGACACAGACTGTTGTCAGCGTTGATGCAGAGATTGCTACGATCATTTCCTTGGTCCCCAAAAGGGCGGCAGTCTGTAGCTTTGACCCCTTTTCGCGGTAGCGGAAGATGTTCTCAAGCACAACAATGGAGCTATCTACCGTCATTCCAAGACCCAATATCAAACCAGAGAGAGTCATCAGGTTAAGTGAGTATCCCATAAAGAACATCACCAGAATGGTCACCAACATGGAGACAGGGATGGCTAGGCCGATGATAAAAGTTGATTTGATACTGCGCAGGAAGATGAATAGGACCACCATGACCAACAGCACCCCATAAGCCAAAGATTCATACACTGTCGAGATGGTCGATTCGATCATTTTTGTGGTGTCAACTGTGACATAGAGGCTCACCCCATTGGGTAACTCGGTATTCAGCGAATCGATGACTTTGTAGATGTCCTTTGCAACCTGCACGCTATTGGCGTCAGACTCCTTGGAGACAGAAAGATACACGCCACTCTCCCCATTGATATATACCTTGGAAGAAGCATCCTTGTAGGCATAGGAGACAGTTGCAATGTCTTTGAGCTTCACTGAAACCGTGGAGCTCACAGTTCCATTCGCAGTATACTTCGGGAATGACGCTATAAGCACATCTTCAATATCTTCAAGAGAAGTAAACTGAGCATCAGTACGCAAGAGATAGGATACCCCACCTTCGGTAATTGTTCCCGACCCAATCTGGTAGTTCTGAGGACTGAGAGCCCTTGCCACCTGACTGAGCGTGACCGAATAGGCTTCCAGCCTGTTCTGGTCGACTGCCACCTGGATGTAGCTGTCCTGCCCACCGTTGATGGTGGTGGAGGAGACTCCTCCAACGCGTTCAAGTTTCGCCTGAATTTTCTCTTTTGCAATGGTCCTGAGTTCGTTCGCATCCTGTCCACCAGCACCGATGACAGCAATGTTCATGATAGGCATCATGTTGGTGTTAATCTTGAAAATGGTCGGACTCGAGGCATCGTCAGGAAAAAGGTCCGCATAGAGATTGAGGTTATCATTTATGGATTGGCTGGCCTTATCCAGGTCCGTACCATATTTGAATTGGAGCATCACCATGCTGAATCCCTCTGAGGAGGTCGATTGAATCGAACTAATTCCCCCTACATTGGAGACAGCAGATTCAAGATTCTTGGTTATCCGCTCTTCCATTGTCTCGGGGCTAGCCCCTGTATAGGAGGAATAGATGACAACCATGGGTAGGTCCATCTCAGGGAATAGTTCAATGGAGAGATTGGGAAAGACCACTATGGCCAAGATTGTCAACAAGGTATAGATGACAATGATGGTGGTGGGTCTTCGTACTACTGTATCAGTTACACTCATATATGCTACCCCTACTCTACTATCCGGACACTGGTTCCATCAGTAAGGAGTGTCTGTCCTTGCGTGATGGAAAGCTGTCCTTCTTCTAGGCCCGAAAGCACCTCGACCTTGTCATCCACCACAAGGCCAATCGTGATGGGTTTCTTTTCTGCAAGGTTTGAATTGTCAACGGTATAGACATACGCTTGGCTACCGTCGTAGAGGACACTGGACCTGGAAATGACCAGCACATCCTCCAACCTTTCAGTAAGGATTGTGACTGTGGGGAACATACCGCTCTTTATCAAACGATCGGGGTCTTCCAGGCTAAGCCCAATCTCAAGGGTCCTGGTTGTCGGATTAAGCACAGGGCTGAGACGTGTGACCTCACCGATGAACTCTTGTCCGGGGTATGCCTTGAAGGTAGCCACAGCCTTGGTTCCCAACTGGACACTACCCACATAACGTTCGGCAATATCCATTTCCACTTCCAGGGCCTCAAGCATACCAATACGGAAGAGAGGGGCTTGGGAAGAGACAGAAGCACCTTTTGCAAAATTCACAGCGAGGATGGTACCTGTTACAGGAGCCTTCACCTCGCTTTCCTTATAGACTACACCTGCCCTTGAGGGGTCGATCTTTGCCAAGACCTTGTCCTTTTCCACCTTGTCGCCAACTTTGGCATCAAGGTAGGTAAGGGTACCCACAACCTCAGCATAGACATCCAAGGCTTTGGGATCGACTACATTACCATTGCCACCTATGTAGTTTTGCAAGGTTGAACGCACTACAGGAGAAGCTGTAACTGCAATGGCAACTTTTTCAGTATCCTTGGGTTCTTCTGTTCCCAAAGGGTTCATAGCTTTCAACGCAGCAAACGGATTGAGGATTATGACGGCTACAGCGGCCACTATGATCAGCAACAGGATGACCAGGCCAACCTTTTTCTTTTTGTTTGTATGTTCGCTCATGGCTATTACAGCTCCTTCGTAAGGGTATTCGTATCGATATTCAGGTCATACATAAGGTCGACCAGTGCAGTAACATATTGGTACTGCAGACCAAGCATATTTTGTTGTGCCTTCAAGAGATCTCCTTGGATCTTTTCAACTTCCAGGTATCCCTTATACCCACTTTGGTACTGGGCCATCGTCATGGCAAAGACCTTCTCAGTAAGAGACAAGTTGAACTGTGCAACCTCAAATTGCTCGGTAATGGCAGTTATGCTATTAATGCGAGCGATCAAGGCTTGTTCCAACTGATTCTTCGTCTGGGAACGGGTAATGAGCAACTTTTCAAGTGTATCCTGCATCTTTGCCAGGGATACCTGAGTCTGTGAACCCGCAATATACCCATCCAGGGGAATGGATACTGCTATGGAGTATTGTGTGGAATCACTCCATTTGTTCGCAGTTGCTGGAGGAGCAACAGGAATGGCAGGAGTGCTGTATGATATTCCATAGGAACTGCTCAGGCTGAGGCTCGGCATGAGAGCTGCCTTGCTCTGCAGTTTCTTGCTGTTCTCCAGGGAGGCAATATTGAGATCCATCAGGGACAAGGAATAGTTCTGGGCGAGGAAGCCCTTGAGCTGTTCCAGATCTAACACAAATCCAGAAGAAGGGACTTCCCCTTCCAACTCAAGTTCCTGTTCAAGGTCGAGACCGAGCAACACCTTGAAGGAGAGCAAGGATGATTCATAGGAGTTCTTGGTCTGAGTATAGGAGGGTTTGAGTGCCTCATAGGAGAGCTGTGAGGAAAGAAGTTCCAACTCCGAGGCGAAAGCATTCTCATATTTGGACTTCACATCATCGTACTGCTTCTTTGCCAAGTCAAGGTTTGCCTGCTGCAAAAGGAGGTTTTCCTTTTCCATAAGCAGATAGTAGAATGCTTTGGTGACATCCCTCTTCAGAGTAGCCCTACCTTGCTCCAGTGTTACACTCTGGACGTTATACTCTAGTTTTGCTGCTTCCATCTGTTCCTTCACTGAAGGATTCAACATGAGGCTAACAGATAGGCCCAAACTAGTTCTGGTGGACAGGTCAGAAGAACTTATGAAAGGTCCTGTACTACCACCGTGTGACAAGGAAGCATTAACCTTGGGAAGGAAAATATTCCACATGGTATCTACATTGCGCTGTGCTGTTCTCAGGTCAATCATATTTGTCTGGAGGGTGAGATTATTCCTATAAGCGAGATCAAGCGACTCGTCGAGAGAGAGGGCTTTTGCCTGTAATGCTGGGAATCCCAACAAGCACAAAAGAAAGACTAACAAAAGCGGAGAGTTGTGTTTATGCATGGTACGTATTACTCCAAAGGATTAAAACCAACCTTCTTCAGAATATTCTTGGAAGGAATGTATGATTCTGCTATGCAATATAGTACTTTTTTGCTATTTGTTCTAGATTGGTGAAAAGAATAAGCAGAGAGTCAAATCTGTTTACTACACAGTGGGCAATTATACTTGTGTGCAGTCAGACTAGTTTTCTTGTATCGTACTTACTATCATCTCTTTCCTTCACCTTACTTGGAATGATACTGGCGTTTAGCCTCGTACATCAGCCTATCAAGGACTTTGATAAAGGACGGCCCATCCATTTGCTTTGAGGGTTCGTTACGTGTAGATCCTATACTGATGCTGAGACGAAAAGGAAGTGTTTCCTTGGCATTGAAGCGTTCCAACAGTTCCTGGAAATGTTCAAGATCCTGTTCCAAATCTTGCTGTGCAACACGTTCCCTAAAAAGAATGAACTCATCACCACCGTACCGACCTATAAACCAGGTGCCTCCGAAAGAATCAACAAGCAACTTGGAGAATGATCGCAAGGTTTTGTCACCCAAATCATGGCCATAGGTGTCATTGACCAGCTTGAAGTTATTGATATCCATCAGTATTCCTGCTATGACTTTAGTCTTCTTCTGATGGCTAATAAGGTATTGCAGGTACTGTTCGCTGAGACTACGGTTGTACAACATGGTGAGATAATCTTTATTGGCCTGAGAGTTTTGCATCTGCAGATAGACAATCAGCAAGGTTACAGCCAGACTGATTCCTGTCACTTCCATACCGTAGAATTTGGCTTGCAAGAAAGAGCCCAACAATACGGGAAGAGGAAAAAACAAGAAAAGAGAAAAATCCTTCTGTTTGAAACTCTCCCTATACAGGAGCAGATAGACAAACCCCAAAAACATACCGAGATAATCAGCTATGATTATCAGGAAAAACAATGATCCCCGTTGGTAGAGATTGCTTGCATCTATGGAAAAGATGATGCCAGTAAATACACTAACAAGAGAGAGTATGAAGGCAATGGCAAGAGGAGTAAAAGCTATGAGGCCTATTCCCCGAGGAATGCTAACCCATCGCCTACGAAGCTGATCAAGATAGAGCAGGTACAATACTCCAGGTAAAGGATTTACCACATAAAACCAGAACGTCACGAAGGTGAGCAAGACTCGTGAACCATAAAAGGTTCTTCCCGATACAAGGTCAACAGATAGTTCAAGGATGATAATTGCCAAAGTTGAAAGCAACAGGGAGACAAACAGAGAATCCTGAGCCTGACGTCGTCCACCCTGCCCCATAGTATAAAAGAGAATGATGGAGATCAGGATGATGCCGACACCTGAATTCTGGATGTAATAGAGTAGTGGCAAAGGTTCCTCCTGTTGGTGGCTAACAAAATTCCATTATAAGGAAATACAATAAAATACATATAGAGTGGATTGAAAATACTCTCTCAAAGATAATGGGTATTTTCACTAGTGGTACAACTATAGAATATGCAAGTAGGTTCAAGTGGTCATGTTGCTCAGTATCTCGCTTTATCAAGATTTTTGTGATAATACTTTTTACTCAGATACATACGCTCATCCAGTATTTTCAAAAAGGTTGCAGAGTCTCGACAAGCATCTTCATCAGAAACCCCTTTTCCTACACTCACCCGCAGTTCAAAGGGGAGCTCCCGCAAACCATTAAAATCTTCCAGGTTCTCTTTGAATTTCAACAGTTCTTCATCCATCTCCTTTGCACAGGACATCTCACGAAGCAAAAGGAACTCATCCCCTCCATAGCGGCAGATAAGCCAGCTACGGGAAAAGCTCTTACGCAACAATTGAGCAAAAGAACGCAGGCATCTATCACCCAATTCATGGCCATACTGGTCATTCACCTCCTTGAAGCAGTCAATATCCATAAGCATACCGCCTAGGACCTTTTGCTTGCCTGTATGGAGAAACAGATATCTGAGACATTCTTCACCTACACTGCGATTATAGAGCGAAGTCAGAAAATCTCTGCTGGCATGGGTATTCTGAATATGTAAAAACGTTATTAGCAAGGTTAGAGAAAAGGTCATCAACACTACTTCTATCCCTTCTATGTGAGCCTGTATAATGGCAGCTATCACTATACAATAGGGAAATAGGAGTATAGGGAAGCTGGTTTTCTTTCCTTGAACAACCTGATGATAAAGCGATTGGACGTGTCCCCCTACAAGATACAATACGTTAATGGCAAGCACTAGATAGGTATACTTGCCCCGAGCATAGGTATTATTAGCAGTTATGGAAAACAGCATCCCGTTAGAGAGGTTGATTAGGACAATGATACAATGTATCGATACGGGAATACTTGCAAGAAATCCTAGGCGGGCCGGTACTTTCTCCCATTTCTTGTCCAGTTGGTCAATATAAAGAAAGTAGAAAAATCCTGGAAGCGGTAATAAAAAAAACAAACTGGAGACAACAATTGTGTTCATACTGTGTGATCCTGGAAACACTCTCCCAGACAACAAGTCCATACATATTTTCAATAAAGACAAAACTAGAGCAGAAAAAATCATTTGTATGAATAACGAATCATGAGCTTGCCTCTTTCCACCTTTCCCAAGCACATAATAAAGCATTATTACAACAAGAATGAGGCCTATTATTGAATTTTGCATATGATAGAGAAGGGGCAAAACAACCTCCGAGGTTATCACCAATACCACGAGTATACTGAAAAATCTTGGGTGGATATAGAGAAAATCCCTGAAATGTACAAAGAATTGTACACAGTAATGCCTATCTTTTCCTGAATCACTCTTTCAGCAATTATTACAGCAAATAGCAGAAATCCTTTCTATTGAAAAATTAGGCACCAACTACTTTGAAGTCTGTAAAGCATTGTTCCAATTCTAATAGTTTCGGTATCTGGCATGTTTGATTCTTGCTTTCTACCCTTCACCACGATACGATTACTTATGAGTGAATGTACTATTGACAATGCATTTTTATGCAAGCACAGCATGTTTGGAGGCTTGACCGATGCAGAGCTGATGATTATCCATGACTACTTGGATGAAAACACCTATGCCAAAGGAACTATCATACTGAAGCAAGGCGAGCCCAACAATACTGTATATTTTATTGTGAAAGGTGAGGTCTCCATCCAGAAACATCCCCTAGGGAAGAAAGAGCAGGAACGGGTAATATCCATCTTGCATGCAGGGGATTCGTTCGGGGAGATGGAACTCATTGATATTCAACCCTGTGCTGCAAGTGTTATCTGCCTCACTGAAACTACGATTATCACCCTTTCGAATAAGGACCTCTACAAGCTTTCCACCACACACCTGAAAACATACACCATGCTTATTCTCAATCTGGCCAGGGATATCAGCAGGAGGCTGCGCTCCACTGACAACCTATTGGCACTCATTTCCAAGAAAAGCCCCTAACCTCATTTCACTACACCTTCAAGAAGCTTTTTGGCTAGCTTTTGTTCTTTCTGTCTGCTCTCTTCATGTCTCATTACAAGCAAGGTTATTGCCATCAAGGTCGGAAAAAGGACTCCTATCAACATACCGCTCCTCAATGCTGATTCACGCTCTCCAAGGGTTTGCATCCAAGGTAGGGTTCGCACCAATGTGGGGTTAATATCTGCCGTAAGGCCTATGAGCCAAGGTCCGACTGAAGCACCACCATCCCCAGCTGCGGCCAACATGGCGAACAAGGAGGCCCCTGCAAGAGGAAAATGCTTTGCCCCAATTACAACAGACCCCGGCCAGAGCAGACTGCTGCCCAATCCTGTCAGAGCACAAGCGACAAGGGAGACAAGAGGCCATGGTGAAATTGCTGCGACCAGATAGCATGCCACACAGAGCAACGAACCATAGAACATTGCTTTCCAAATGGGAAGCTTCTCTCCATATTTTCCATATACCGCTCGTCCTATCCCAAGGAATAAGGCAAACATGCAAAGGCCTACAAGATCTCCCACAGCCTTGGGCAACAGCAAAGCGGACTCGACAAAGGCACTGGTCCACTGGGACATGGAGACCTCAGTAGCGCCCCCGACAGCGATACCAAACACCACCAGCAAGAAGTATCTGGAACTGACCAAAGCTCGTATCTTGGTCCTGTGTTCCTCAGCAATAGGTGGAGCTATGGGGACTCGCATGAAATTGAAAAAGTTTACCAAAGGCATAACACTCCAGATCAATACAACCACGGGCCAATGTTCCCTGCCAAACAGATAGAGCATCGAGGTGGTTCCAACCACCACCACAATAAAACCCCAAGCATAGAAGGAGTGCAATACACTCATTGCCCGTTCCTTGGAGTCGTTAGGTATGCCCTGCACGATAGCACTGAGCAAAAGTTCAAACAGCCCTCCCCCACTGCTATACACAACGGTTGCTACCATCAGACCGAGGTATGGGTTATTTGGAAACAGGAAAGGAGTGAAGGCAAGCATCAGTAGTCCTACAAAGGCAAGACCATGACCAAGGGTGATGAAGGGCCTGATACCATATGTATCCACAGGACGACTGAAGACCAAATCGGCAACAATCTGGGTAAAGAAGTTAAGCAAGGTCAATCTACCCACCTGTTCAAAAGAGAGGGAGAACTCATGCATAAAGGTTATATAGAGCAAAGGGGCAAGATTACATATCAAAGCCCCTACAAAGTTGCCCAAATAACAGGCACGAATGGTTGATTTGTACATACAGAAGAGTATAGGCGAGAACGATGAGGACGTAAAGAATTGTTTTTCATTTGAGAGATTGTCTAGGTGCAAACAGGAGCACATCCGTGTATCAGTCCCCTCTTACCTGTTACTGATCAAGACGAAAGAATCGAGAGGGATTGCAATCCAATTCCGAATACCAGAGAACCTCAAAGATGGTACGCGGAATCACTGCGGCTATACCATGGTGAATTACCGTAGTGATCAGGTACTTCGGAAAACAAGAAATCGATTCAGTTTTTCGTGGGAACCTTGGAAGGGTGCCTACAAATGCAGTTTTTTGCGGATTGAAAGAATCTATTGTATGCACAATGTGAATACGTATTCCTTGAATATCCAAGGCCTACGCCACAGAGATTATTCGCTATTAGGATTATCGTTAATCCTTAATTATAGGTATTTCATTGTAAAAACAATAAGATTGACTAGAATATCTGGTATTCTATGTTAACCTTAATCCATGAGTATCCTATTAAAAGATATTGCTGAGGCAACAGGTTTTTCGATTAATACAGTCTCTAGGGCTATGCGTAGCGACACGAAAATTTCAGATGTACGACCACAGAATTAATTCAGACCACCGCAAAAAAAATGGGCTATATACCCAATACAATAGCATCCAGTATGAGATCAAACTATTCCAAGATGATTGGGGTAATTTCTGCTGATTCTGCAAATCCATTCTTTAGTGAAGTTATACGGGGGATAGAATCAATGGCCAGCAAGGCTGGATATCACATCATCCTTGCCAGCACCGAAGAATCAGCCAAAAAAGAGAGTGATCTGATTAGAATGTTCTTGAGCAGAAAAATAGACGGAATAATTGCCATGCCCGTATTTGATAATTCACCTAATAATCTTGATCTATACCGCAACTTAGAAATCCCCTACATTTTTGCAGGAAGAAGATTGAGTGGATTAGAAAGCCACAGCATTCTCCATAATGACAGGAATGGGCAACGAAAGGTTATTGAGCATCTGATCTCAAAAGGACATAAAAGGATACTGTATATCGCAGGCCCAAAGAAAATAAGCAATTCGGCTGATAGGCTAGCTGGTTTAACTGATGCCTATGTCAACAACTCTATGGAAGTGGACCCTGATCTTATAGTTGAAGGCTTAGGGCATATCGAGGATGGATATTATTTGACCAACCAGGCACTTAACAGAGGATTGGGATTCACCGCTATCGCCAGCTTCAATGACATGATTGCGATGGGGGCATTGAAAAGTCTATATGAAAACAACTTACGCGTACCCGATGATATTGAGGTATTTGGATATGACAATTTATACATGTCCCAATTTATGCAACCAAGCTTAAGTACCGTTGATGTTCCAAAATTTCGCTTAGGGTATGTTGCAATGGAATCCATCATTGCACATATACAGGATCCAAAATTAGCATACGAAACAAAGGATTTCCCCACGAGACTGGTTTTCCGAGAAACCACCCGTTAGGAATAAATTTCACATGCGTTTACAAAGGAGAAATCACATGAAGAAAAAGAGTATCGTAGTTGGTATGACACTACTGTTACTGGTGTCGAGCCTCGTGTTTGCACAAGGTGCAGCAGAAACTAAAAAATCAGAAGGACCGATTGAATTGACCTTTTGGTCTTTATTCACAGGTGGAGACGGTGAGTTCTTTGATGCAATGATACAAGAATTCAATGCATCACAGAATGAAATTATCATGAAGAATGATATGGTTAAGTTTGATAATTATTATACAAAATTAACTACAGCACTAGCAGCCAAGACAGCACCAGATGTAGTTGTAGTTCATCAGGCAAACCTTCTTAACTATGTACCCAGCGGATCATTGCTTGCCCTTGATGCATACCTTGACAAGGAAACTCTCGAGGATTATCAGGAAGCACCCCTACAAGGAGTACAGTTTGATGGGAAACTCTACTCTCTCCCCTTTGATGTTCATCCCATTGTCATGTACTACAACAAAGATCTGCTGCAGAAGGCAGGAATAAAGGATATTCCTCAAAGTGCCCAAGAGCTAATCGATGCTGCAATCAAAGTGAAGCAGGCAACAGGGAAATGGGGTTTTGCCATAGACAATACCACAGGAACCTATAAAGCCTACACGCTTACAAGACTATTTATGTCTATGATAGCACAGCAAGGAGGGAGTCTGTTGGATGAAAAGACCAATGTTCCTACCTTCAACAACAGTATGGGCGAGAAATCCTTGATATGGCTGCAACAGCTAGTGCATACCTACAACGTAAATCCGACCGAACTTGATTATGATGCTGCTATGAATACGTTCAAATTAGGTGATGCCGCCTTCTATTTCAATGGGGTCTGGGCCACAGGCACCTTGGAAAAGCAAGAAGGACTAAACCTTGGGGCAGCTCCCCTTCCTCCTATTATGGGTGGGAATGCAGCATGGGCTGGCTCTCATACCCTTGCAATTCCAGTTCAAAAGAATCAGGACGAGAAAAAGGTTGAGGCAGCCATGACCTTCATCAATTGGATGACGGCGAATGGTGAGTTGTGGGCAAAAGCGGGGCACATTCCTACCAGGAAAAGCGTAGCTGAAAAAGCTTCTTTCAAGGCCCTTCCTTATCGTGCAGATTATGCAGCATCAGCAGCATTCGCATTGGCTACACCACGAACCCCAGCTTGGGAAGAGATCTATGGAACACTAAGTGACAAGCTAGAGTACGCTGTGACCAAGAACCAGAATCCAAAGGAAGCCCTGGCTGATATGGAAAACACCGTAAAGAATATCCTTTCTACCTATTGAATCTTACGTTTTACCTCCCCCTCTCCCGTGAGGGGGGGATTATCTGTGGAGGATACAACCGATGATACCTGGAAATAAAGATACAAGAGATGGGCTTTTATTTTCACTGCCCTTTCTTTTTGTATATTTCGTATTTATGATCTATCCCTTACTGTATGGGCTATTCATAAGTTTTTTCAAGTGGGATATCCTTTCTACAGCAAAATTTATCGGTTTGGAAAACTACAAGACCTTGTTTTCTGATGAAAAATTCTATACTTCCTTATGGCACACGCTTCAGTTTGTTCTGATAACCACTCCTACACTCCTCTTTCTTGGATTTTTGATGGCATTAGCTGTAACTGGGAAATCCCCGCTAAAATCCGTGATGGAAAATGTATTCTTTTTCCCGTACATATTTTCAATGACAGTTGTGAGCACTCTCTGGGCTTGGCTTATGCAAAAAGATTTCGGAGTCTTCAATCAAACGCTTACGGCAATGGGACTCAATCCTATAAGTTGGCTCACAAATGGGACCTATGCAATATGGTCCGTAAGTCTTACAACGTTATGGTGGACGGCAGGATTCAACATGATACTGATGAGTGCGGGCATCAAGCAAATATCCAAAGAGATTTTTGAATCTGCTTCAATTGATGGGGCGTCCTGGTTTCAAAGTGTTCGGCATATTACAATACCGCTCCTTGCTCCAACCACAGTCTTATGCCTTATTCTCCAAATCATTGCTTCATTTAATGTTTTTGGACAAGTGTATGTGATGACTGGAGGGGGCCCCTACGGAAAAACAAGAGTCTTAGTCCAATATATTTATGAAACAGGCTTCAAATATTACAAAATGGGATACAGCTCTGCAATGAGTTACATTCTTTTCCTCATAATTTTACTGATCAGTATTACTCAATATACCTTACTAGGGAGAAAAGAACGTTGATGAGAACGCATACACCCTTTTGGAAAACAACAGTATTACGCAGCATTGAAATCCTATGCATAGCAATATGGATATTTCCTCTTCTTTGGATGCTTATCACTTCTTTGAAGTTTGAAGATGAAGTCATAACAAAAATCTTTTACTATCTTCCCCAAAACCCAACTCTGGACAACTATGTAAAAGCAATTACCTCAACCTATATACTTAACTGGATGCTAAACTCAATTATTGTGTCGGGTGGTGCAATGATATTGACAATACTCATTGATGCACCTATAGCTTATGCATTTGCTAAAATTCGGTTTAGAGGGAAGCAGATACTTTTCTGGGCAGTGATGGGAGGTATGATGATACCTTTTCAAGTTCTCATTGTCCCTCTATATCTTCAATTCAATTCGTATAGCATGGTGAACACTCTGGCTGCTGCCCTTCTTCCTAGAGTGGCACTGCCTATCGGAATATTCATTCTCAAACAATTTTATGAAGGTATCCCCTCAGAATTGGAGGAAGCAGCATTCATTGATGGAGCTTCCAGATTTAGGATCTTCGTGAGAATTATTCTGCCTTTGGGTCAATCAGCAATGGCGACGGTAGTAATCCTATCATTCATTAATGCCTGGAATGATTTCCTTTGGCCTTTGATAATTATTAATGATACGATCAAATATACAATTACGGTTGGAATTGCAAATTTTCAGGGAACCCATGGCACTCAATATTCATTGATAATGTCAGGTGCAATTATTGCTTCAGTTCCACAAATACTCTTCTATATATTTTTCAGGAAGAAGATCATTGCCGGTATTGCCACCAGTGGAATAAAGGGCTGATAGCATGCATTTCACAGTAATTTCACATAACACAGTAGCAATATATTCTGGCACACAGGAGTTTTGCCAAATCGTATATAGCCTTTCATTCTTTGATAAGAGAATACCTTGTACCCAGCTGTCTTGTACCAAACAAGGTGTCGTCTCAACGTTTTCTGATGTCGGATCAATTACTGATACGTTTTCACTCAGAGATACTCTACTTACTATCGATCGAACATGGCAACTGAATTCAATTGGTTCCTACAGATTACAGACAACCTTCCAATGTGAGGACACTGGGCTGGAAAATCAGTTCATGATCCCCGCTGTATGGTATCGAAACAATTCTGAGGGGAAAGGATTATACCCCTCCTTGCAATATGCAGAGCACTGGTCTTTTCTTGAGACTAGAATGAGTGTTCCCTCTTGCATGCAGTTATACAATGGGAAACGATGTGTTACCTGTTCCACCTCTGCTACTGCTGAAGAGAAATATCTTTCTTCCGTTACAAATAACCGCCATGGTATGATTATTTCCATACCAGGTTCCGAATGGCCATATAGCTATCAAGGGAAAACGTCCCTTTACGATACATCTGACCTTCCGCTGCCCTCAATGGAGATTGATTCAGTCCCACACCTCTATTCCCGTACTTTCTACGTCTCAAACATTCCAGAACAAGATAGCGTAAAGGGGTATCGACTTTTCCTTGAATCAATGCCTTTTCAGAAGCAAAGTCCAGCATCTGAGCTTCCCTGGACACTTTGGTTCGAGTATAAACTCACAAGACTCTTGCATATGGTGAAACGGACTCCCCAAAATCTCGCATATATTCTGATGGGTGAAGGAAATGGTGATCTGCAAGAAGTATATGAGTATACTTCTGCATCATTTTTGGTCAAAAGTCTCCAGGCCGCCTACGAAATGGCCTGTTCAACAGAGTATACTCCTACCCTTTCCTGTTTGATTGCTGCAAGACTACAGCTGGCAACCCTATTCAATCTTGCTGATGATGAGATGTTGCTGGCACACATAGCAAAAAAAATTGGGGTATTCTTTCTTCAGGCTGAGCAACAGGAGGGAGTCTTTCAAGATTGCTATGATATAGGACAGAATATTTGGGGCGGATATCTGGGAATTGGGGAGCACGATGAATACCGGTATCTTGTGAACAGTCGGTGCAATGGTGAAGCCATGAAACACTATGTACTTTTACACGCCAAACTGGAGAGTCTTGGCATCTCTTGCAGTGATTTTATGGGAGTTGCCAATCGAGTTGCCCGTTTCTATTGTGATTGCCAACTATCATGTGGATCTTTTGGAAGGTGGTGGACAAAAAAAGGAAAACCTGTTGATGTAAACGGAACCAACGGTGCCTATATTGGGTCATTCTTTACCACTCTCCTACCAATTCTTGATGATAGTGATCCATTACGAAATGAGATATTCTCTGCAATGAATAAGGCATATCAATTCTATGCACAGGTTGCGAATGAAGGTAATTTTTATGGGGATACGTTGGATGCGGACTCTTGTGATAAAGAGGCTGGCGTTGCTTTATTAGAGTTTTTTCTTGATTTGTATGATCTTGAACAGGATCAGAGATACCTGGAAAGTGCAGAGATAGCTGCAAATTTCATACTGATGTGGATTTGGCAGACTGACAGTTACCTACCTACGGCAAGCCCATTAGGAAAGCAACAATTCCATACAACAGGAATGACTTCCGTTTCCGTAGCTCATCATCATCTCGATTTTTATGGCATGCATATTGCTTTTGACTTTCTTAGACTTGCAGAAGCGATACAAAATCCATTCTACAGCAAACAAGCAGAAAATATGATTGCCGCATGTAATCAGTTGGTTGCAACTGAAAAGGACATGTTGGGAAGAGATAGCCTGTATATAGGATGGCAACCCGAACAAATCAATCATACAGAGTGGGAATATTTTGATAGGAAAGAAAAAATGAATGGGGTGTATGACATTGATATCGCATGGGTTACCGTATTGACCTTAGGCTACTATCAAAAAATCAAAGATCGATTTCCTAAATTTATTATCTAAAGAGTGTCCTTATGGAAAGAATTAGCATTACATCGCTGAATTTGTGGAATACTGAGCATTGGAACCAAAGGGAAGCTTGTATACGGTCCTTTGTACAGACATATCAAAGTGATATTTTTTGCTTTCAGGAAGTGCGGGCAGAAAGCCTTGCAGTGTTGGATCTTGCACTCCCTATGTACCAACGTATAGAAGGAAATGAACTTGGATGGACATGCGAGTCCACTATCTATCTAAACAAGGGATTTTGTAAAATTTTAGAATTCGGGTTGTTTCCTCTTGCCATGCCTGAAGTATACCGGGGATTGTTTTGGGTGAGAATCCAACTGGTATCTGGAAAAGAGGTCATTGTATGCACAATGCATCTAACACATCAGCTCAATGCTGATGAGGTAAGGACAGGCATCCCCTATCGTCATCAACAGGCACATGAAGCGCTCAGGTATCTGAATCGTTTTGACCATACTTACCCAATAATCCTTTGTGGTGATTTTAATGATCCAGTGCATCCTTCCAGAATTTTTCACGAACATGGTGCCTTCCAGGATGTCTTTTCCCTATTGGGTCTTCCTGCACCGATAACTTTTCCTTGTCCCTTTTTAAGCAATGAACTATATCTGGGAGAAGCCATTGATAAGATAATGATACGCGGAGCAATCAGAGCACTCATCGCGACATCACCTCATTTCCATATACCTGGACAGGTCCTTTCTGATCATTGGCCTGTCATGGCTATGCTGGAACTATAAAGGGCTACCCTATCGCAGAATACAACCAACGCCTTACAACCAATTCCTCTTCTGATCCCACAGTCAAGGCTTCAAACGCAACGAACAGATCCTCAAGAATAGCTTGAGAACTCTTGCTCTTTTTATCCGTAACGAACCTGTTGTCAAACAACCAGGTGCTGAGCATATCAAGGTTGGCCTCAGTAAACCTCTGTACCCGTTTGTCATGTATCGCCTCCAGAAGCTCTTTGCCTGTACAACCCTCAGGACCAACAACCTCTTGTATCTGGTCCCAGAATCTGGCACTTCGGTTCAACTCCAATGCAGGGTCATTTAGGTCAGCAAGATGCACTATCCTCGACCTTCCTTGTTGCGCTTTTATCTGTGCTGCCTTGAGCAATTCCATACGAAACATGAGGATAGGGTTTTTTTCACCTTTAAAGCTGACAAGTTGCCCAATGGACGCAAGACCTTGCTGTAGAGCATCGTACAACGCTTCACTGTCGGCAAACAGGTGCCAACTGTGCAAAGCCTCGATTGTGCCCCACAATGAAGGCCCTGAAACTGAGAGGACGTTCCCATACTCCTGATAATCCGCTATTGGGGGCAGTACTTCCTTCCTGGCAATGACATACCTTTTTAATGGATCTTTCGCTACCCGGAAATCTCTTTTCAAGTCCTCAAGAGGTAGTACTGTTACCTCAGAGGTAGCTAGCGTCTTGAGTTTCTCCACTTCATCGCGCTGGGCTGTCATATAGAATACCTGCCGATCTTTGGCAATATTGCCAATAGCTTGGATTATGGCAAGGGCCCTATCATCATCACTATTGGCTAGCAGTTCATCAAGGAATATGGGCAGGTTCACATCACTGGTCTCTTCCTGCATGGTGATGAAGGCCATCCTGATGGAAAATAGCAGTTGAATCCTTGTTCCACTGGACAGTTCATCAAGGGTATAGTTTTTTGCCATGATGGTATCAGTGGCAAAAAACCCTGTATTGTTTGCAGAGAGCGTATACCTATGGTTGGTACTATCGGAAAACCATTTGCTAGCATGTTTGAGCACCTGCGGCTGGAACTGTTTCTCGCTCTCATCCTTAAGATCATGGGAAAGAGAGGCAATCATCCTTGCCATGACCTGTTCACTTCGAAAGGCTTCCAGTTCGAGAAGGGCTTCCTCCTGCTTCTTCTGTGCCATTGAGAGGTCAGAGCCAAACTTCAAGGCTTGGAAGGTTGCTCGTAACCCACCAAGCTCTTCTCTCTTTCTCCTCAAACCCTCTAGCGAAGTTTCAACTTGCATTACCTGCTCTTCAATATCTTGACGTGTATAGGTCTGGAACATGTCAAAAGCATCTGTTGCTTCTCGGGCTTTGCTTTCATACAACTCGTGTTGATACTGTATTCTAAGGGCAAGCTTGTCATATTCGGCCCTTTGCACAGCAAAATCTCGCAGTATTTTTTCATTCCCTTGCTCTAGACCTACCCTTACCCAGAACTCTTTGAGGGCATCTTTACAAGACTGCATATCACTCTCTGCCTTTTCTCTCAATTCTTGATTTTCCTTGATGCGTATCTGCAAGGAATGGGCTTTGTCGAAGCGTTCATGTAGATTTTCACTCATTGCCTTAAGGGCCGCACTATCGGATTCAGTGGTGTCAAGTTCTGCTTGCAATGCTTGTAGTGTTTGCTGTGTTCTCTGTTGAGCTTGAGTCAAGGCACCGAGGGCTTTTTCATAGGAAACCCGATAGGTACTCCACATATCAAGGCGCTTTCCGAAATGGAAGAACTGTGCGCCTTCCAGACGAGGCAGTGCTTCCTGCAGGCCAATAGCAATGGCTGCCTCTTCCCATTCTTTGTACCACTGTGCCAATTCCCTCAACGAAGTGTCCAAATTTGTCTTGGCACGAATTCGACGCTGGTTTTGCTGTTCAATCTGGTGTATGGCAACAATCTCTTCGCCCAAATTCACCACAAGGTCCTGACACTCGCTTATGGTCCAAGAAGAAGGAACAGCCTTTCCCAATGCAATACATAGGTGCTCCGCTTCTTCTCTGGATTTCTGAAGATTTGCTTCAGCCTGTTTGTATGCAGGATTTTTTGCAGAAGAGGGAATAAGAAAAAATACTGCAATACATATTCCGACAAATCCAAAAAATGAAAACAGAGGATGAATGAGCAAGGCAGACAATGAAGCGACCAGCCCAATTGACAAGATGCTTGCCATAACCGTTGTTTTTCTTTTTGGAGCCATAGGTTTTCGCTGCGGTATACCAAGGAGCTTCCAGGAGAGCGTAGTCCAATCAGTCAGTCGTAGCTGAAGAAGCGAAAGGTCCTTGACCGAGTGTGTTATCACTTCGGGTTCTCCCAGGGCCTTGACCACTCTGCTGTTGGCCTCAACACTACAGCGCAGTGGCTCACATTCTGATGCCAGGATTCTCAGTTTTTCACTGTATGATTGGAGGGTTGGGAGTGTAGGAGGGTCACTCATGAGCCAAGAGTGCTGCTCTTCCCACTCATGCAAGGACTGTTCTGCAGCATGGTAAAGTTCGGTACGTTCGGCTTGTGTCCGAATTGCTTGCTCGTACTCGCCTAAACGATTACTCAGTCGTTTGGGCTTGTCCAGATCGTCTAGCTGTTGCGCACCTATGCGACATCCTTCAAAGTCGTTTCGTAGCGTTCGTTCACTGTGATCCAAGCTTTCCCATGCTTTTTGTGCTTTGTTCTGGGCTGTTTTAAGGTCGTCCAACCTTTGTGGAGAGCTTGCATCAATTCTCGTGATGCTCTGATGGTATTCTGCTTTCAGGCGCTCATCATCCTTGATCGTATGCTCTGTATCGAAAAAGAACAGGGCTGTCTGTAGGTGTGCCCTTTTTTTTGTCAGGATATCCTCTTCTCCGAGCTCCTGTTGCAAGATTCCAATCCTGTCCTGGATGCCTTGGTGTGCTCCCTGGGTATCGTGAATCTGTTTCAGGTCTTCACTTGCCTGTCTTACCTTTCTTGCCTGAGAAATATTGCTATTTGCAAAAGAGGAAATTCCTCCAGCATTCCGACTAGCGTCATCAAGGTCGACACCCCCTTGCATGCTGGTGCGAACTTGTCTGAGAAAAGCGTCTGTTGACCTGTCATCCTCCTGGAGAAGTTCATGCAAGGTAAACCAGTAGCTCTCACTCAATTCATCGTTACTCCCTGGCAAACGAATAGTTTGGTTGTCTCTCAGTCTTGTTTGGGTAAGCTTCCCCTGGGAAAGGGAGAGATTCCAATCGGAATCGGGTGTCTGCAGGATTCCTTCAGCCTCTACTGCACCACTTGCCTTATGTTCCCAGATAAGAGCTCTCATCGCCCTACCTAGCGTGGACTTTCCTACTGCATTCGGTCCCCAGATTACATTCAGGTGTTCACCTAGCTTTTCTACAGGAGGAAAGGTACCCGAAGCAAAACCAGGACTTTTGTGTAGGATAATTGTTTTCAGCCAGCATTTCTTACTCATACCATACCCCCCTGATCGCTGTTTATCATGGAGAACAAGAGGCGCTTGGCAGCCTCTCTGGCTAGGCGCCTATACTCCTCATCACTTTTTGGAGTCTGTTTGAGGATTTGGTATGTACTGGCGTTGAAACTCTCCTCATCGAGGCTCTTATAGTGAAGTGCCATCTGTTCTATCGCATGATCGTCTAGCAGTTTGGAAGCTAACAATGCAATGGCATCCTTACCTTCCCTAAGCTGAATCAAGTCGATGTCCAAGGTAGTATTGTCAACATAGGTGGACAGGGTATGTACCTCGCACTCTCCAACGGGAATCCAGAGGCTTTCCAAGTGTTCTCTAGTGAGTATCTTGGAGATATCCAAGGTTCGTCCAATGCAGCCCACAAGGACAAGCTTGCAAAGCAATGTCCCCTCGCTTTGTCGGGAAGAGGCAAACTCCCGTAGCCCTTGTGTGATGCTTGTCCTGACATCCTCTTCGGCCTTGACACCTTCGAGATCAACGACACAGGTCTCAAACCGATAGGGACAGAGTTGTAGAAATTTTGGATCCTTCCAGAAAGAGTTTCCTGGGTTCTCCAGAAGCCAAACGCCATGGGAGCCCTCTTCATTGCTGTCCAGCGCATAGGGTGAACCACAATAGAAGACATTTCCCTCCTGTATGAGTCCCCCTTTGTGGATATGCCCCAGTACCCACCAGGACAGTGATGTTTGCGAAAAAGCACTCTTTTGTATTGGGGCATACGGTGATAAGGGAGCTGCACCTACTTCACAGTGGAGCAGGCCAACAATAGGGAGGTCAGTATCATCGACCAAATCCCGGTTGAAATATTCTAGGGGATTCTCTCTCATGTACCTTTGTGCAAATGACCATCCTACAAAACGCACTCCCTTATGATCGAAGTGTTCCCAAGTGCCTCCCAAACCCAATACCCTGATGTAGGGACTCTCTTTTGCCAGTTGCGGAAAAACCGAATAGTCATGGTTTCCCCCTACTGCAATAACTTGAATTCCTTCTGTACCTAGCTTTTCGAGCCCTGCCAACAGAGGGCCATATGCTTCAAACCAGTGATTGTCGTGATCTACCACATCCCCGGCCATTACCAGGACATCAACTGTAAGGGCCAAAGCTTTCTCAACTATTGCATCCCAGCTCGTATGGCTGGTAAGATTTTTTGGATGCATTACAGAGGGTATCCTACCCATATGGATATCTGCACAACAGAGAATTTTCATACGTCCTCCAGATCTCCTGTCAGGGAAGTGTCGTTCCCTGTCAGGATATCGTAACTATACCACAGATTACAGATGGGTTTTAGGGGAGGTTATTTTCCAATGCATTGGAAATTCTCCTTACAAGGTCACTGTAGGGGTCTTTTCCTCTGGTGAACTCACTGTTGTCAGCATGTCCCTTGTGATAATTTCTCGTACGCGTGGGCTGAGCAAACCCCTTCGGATGATAAGGCCCTGGACTTGCAAGAGGTTGGAAGTGATTCGGTCTTTATCCCTTAGGGAACCAGGACTTAGTCCTGTTGGCAATCTTGACTAGGGCAAGCATGAGAGGAACTTCAACAAGGACACCAACAACCGTAGCAACTGCCGCCCCTGATCGCAAACCAAACAAGGAGATAGCAACGGCTACGGCAAGCTCAAAGAAATTTGAGGCCCCTATCATACCAGCCGGGGCCGCAATAGAGTGAGGAAGCTTCCACAGTTTTGCCCAAAAGTAGGCAATAAAGAAAATGAAAAAGGTCTGGATACTTAAGGGGATGGCAATCAAAAGAATATGAAGAGGATTATTCACTATGGTCTGTCCTTGGAACGAGAAAATTATAACAAGGGTACATAATAAGCCAAGTATGGTAATATTATCGAATTTGGGGATGAATGTGCCTTCAAAATACGCTAGGCCTCGACTCTTGGTAAGGAGAGTGCGTGAGAGCCACCCAGCCCCTAGGGGAATCACCACAAAAAGCACAACAGACAGGAACAATGTCACCCAAGGAATCGCTATGCCACTGATACCAAGCAACAATCCAACAATGGGAACGAAAGCCACCAGAATGATCAGGTCATTGGTTGCTACCTGTACCAAGGTATATGCAGGATTCCCTTTGGTGAGGTGACTCCAGACAAACACCATGGCGGTACAGGGTGCTGCACCCAAGAGGACTGCACCAGCAAGATATTCCTTACCTTGGGAGGGGCTTATCAGATCCTTATACACCACAGTAAAAAAGAACATGGCGATCAGATACATGCTAAAGGGCTTTATCAACCAGTTTGTCACCCAAGTTACAATAAGGCCCTTGGGGTTTTTTCCTATCTCCCTGATACTGGCAAAATCAATTTTCAGCATCATCGGGTAGATCATGAGCCAAATAAGAAGGGCTACAGGAAGGGAAACATTTGCATATTCGAATTGAGCTAAAAATTGGGGGATAGCAGGAAGATAGACTCCGATGAGAACGCCCAAGACCATACACAACAAAACCCATAGAGTCAGATACTTCTCAAATAGCCCTATCCCTTTCTCCTGTTGTTGTGTTTGTTGCGGTTGTTGTTTTTGCATGATGATCATCCCTTTGTATGATATATCTACCTGGTTCAGCAGTACGCTGTACAGAAATCCTATATGAATAGTAGTATTCATATAGATAGCTGTCAATATATTCAGTATACGTACGACTCTTCTTCTACTTACTGGCTTACCACCACGATTATCCTTTGCAAGCAAACCAGAAAGCATGATACCCACAGGTGAAATGCAGATATTGAAACAGCAAAACTAAGATATACCTACAAAAAAACTGGTACTTTAGGCTCTTGAAACAGTATAAAAGAAAATTCTATATATGAGTAAAATCCTTTCTTTTATACCTTCTATATCAAGCCTTAGAGGTGATTAATATTTCTCTCAGTCTTATAGATACAGTTTGATTAGAAAGTATTAGAGATTTTCAACCTAGCATTATAATATTGTATAAAGAGTTATTTTTTTACCTCACTTGATTAATCGCTTTATGCATAGTAGTATTAGCTAAGACTCGATAATAAACTATCCAAAGGAGCTATCATATGGGTTCAAAGTACACATCACTATTACAAGAAAAGATGAGTGAGGCAAGTTATGCCAAACTCATGAAACTTGAGAATGAGAAAGTCAATGACTTTATTGGTTCTTTCGCAGAGCATTGCAATCCCAAGTCAATCTATGTCTGTGATGACAGCAAAGAGGATGAAGAATATATCAAGGCAAAGGCACTTGAGATTGGTGAAGAATTCCAGCTGGCCAAGAAAAAGCAGACCATTCACTGGGACGGTTACGGTGATCAGGCACGCGACAAGGTCAACACCCGATACATGGTATACAAGGAAAACCTTGAAACCATGAAAAGCCTCAATTCTGTTGAGTATGAACAGGGTCTTGAGGAGATCATGGGCATTGCAAAGAACATCATGGAAGGCAAGGAGACTGTTGTAAAGTTCTTCTGTGAAGGACCTGCCCATTCTGAATTTACCATGCCTTGCGTTCAGTTCACTGACTCCTGGTATGTTGCCCACTCCGAAGCAATTCTCTATCGCCCCGGATATGAGCACTTCAGCAAGATGGAAAAGAAGGATGACTTTTTCAGGTTCATCCATTCAGCCGGACAATTGGACGAGAGAAACACTTCCGTAAATATTGACAAGCGCCGCATCTACATGGATACCCAGAACAACATCGTCTACTCGATGAATGCCCAGTATGCTGGTAATTCCGTCGGTCTGAAAAAACACTCCATGCGTCTGGCCATCAACAAGAGTGGTAAGGAAGGCTGGTTGTGTGAACACATGTTCCTTATGGCTGCAATCGACGAAGACAAGAAGAGAAGGACATACTTTGCAGGGGCTTATCCCTCAGCTTGTGGTAAGACTTCCACTGCAATGATTCCCGGCGAGGAGATTGTAGGTGATGACATCGCCTATTTCCGTAACATTGATGGTGAGTTCCGAGGCGTCAACGTTGAACAGGGAATATTCGGCATCATCAAGGATGTCAATGCTGAAGACGATCCTGTAATCTTCAAAAACCTCATGATAGAGCAGGAGACTATTTTCTCCAACGTTCTCAGAGGACCGGACAACAACCCCTACTGGCTCGGTTCTGGTCTCGACACCCCCAAGAAGGGTGACAACCACAGTGGTAAGGACTGGTTTGAAGGCAAAAAAGATGCAAAGGGTAATGAAATTCCTGTAGCACATGGAAATGCCCGTTACACCATGCGCCTTGACTACCTGCAGAACTTTGACAAGAAAGGGTTTGATGCCAAACAGGGCGTAGCAGTCGAAGGTATCCTGTATGGCGGTCGAGACAGTGACACCTGTGTTCCTGTTGAAGAGTCAGCTACTTGGGAAGAAGGAATCCTTATCAAGGCTTGTACCCTAGAAAGTGAAACCACCAGTGCTACCCTTGGCAAAGAGGGCGTACGTAACCCAAGCCCCATGGCAAACATGGACTTTGTATCCTACCCTCTTGGGCAGTACACCAAAAACAACATTGATTTTGTGAAAGGTATGAAGCGGGTTCCCAAGGTATTCTCCACCAACTACTTCCTCAGAGATGAGAATGGCAAGTTCTGTAATGACAAGCTCGCCAAGAAGGTGTGGCTGCATTGGGCAGAGGGTCGTATCCATAATGAGTATGAAGCATATGATACTCCCAATGGTAAAATTCCCCTCTTCAAGGATCTGAAAGATCTGTTCAAGAAGCATCTCGACTACAACTATACAGAAGCTGAGTACACTTATCAGTTTACTTTCCGCTGTACCAAATGGGTCGACAAGCTCGAGAGATCTAAGGCCTACTTCAAGAAGATGGATGCCAATACTCCAGAATTCATCTTCACCAGATGGAACGAGCAGATTGCAAAGATCGAACAGGCCAAGGCTACGTTCGGTGATGAGATCAAACCTGGCGACTACAAAGCCTAAGCAGTTCTCAGACTAGCTACCAAAAGAGAGACCGTTGCACACTTTGCAACGGTCTCTCTTTTCGACATGATATCTATTCCTCTATGCTTTAGTGGAAGCAATGGATCTGAGCATTTCAATCTTGTCTGGTTTTCCAAGAACCAACATGCTGATCCCAGGGGGAAGCTGTTCGTTTGGCCCTGGATTGAATCGCAACTTTTGCTCCGGGTTTCGAATGGCTATGATTATCAAGCCTGTACGTTGTGGAATGCCTGCTTCCTTGATCATAACACCTGAAATCTCGGAACCAGCTTGGACAGTGACCTCTCCAAGCTCCAGCAATTCGTCATCAAAACGGGTTACGATATCCAAAAAGGACACGACATGGGGCTTGAGCATGAGATATGCCATCCGGATTCCACCAATCTCATTTGGAGATATGGTTTTGTCAGCTCCTGCCCGTTTGAGCTTTTGTGCTGAGCCTTTCTCAATAGATCGTGCAACAATATAGAGCTTGGGGTTCAATCCCCGTGCAGTAAGGATCGTATAGACATTCTGGGCGTCGTTCTCGAGGCAACTCACCAAGCCTTTGGCTTGTGTGATACCGGCCTTGGTAAGTATGTCCTCGTTGGTCGCGTCTCCGCAAATCACCGGAATACCCTCCGATTCAAGCTCCATTGCCCGTTCCTCAAGGTGTTCGACTACAATAAATTGTGTCTTTGAAAGGATAAACTGTTCGATAACGCTGGAACCGGTCTGACCAGCACCGCATACTATGATATGGTCAACCATCATGGCAATCTGTTTCTCCATTGCTCTTCTCCTAAAAATTCGCTTCACTCCACCATCGATAAGAAACGAAACCGCTTCCAACAATGAGAAAGAGACAATCCCTATCCCGCCTAGAATGAGGAAAATGGTAAATATCTCTCCTGCAGAAGTCAGATCGACTACTTCTCGATTTCCTACAGTAGAGATCGTAATTATGGTCAAATAGAGCCCATCAATAAAGGATGAATCGGTGAGTAGCATATACCCCACCGTTCCTATCGTTATGAGTGAGACGACTAGTGTAAGGACAATCCAACCTCTCGATAAGGGGCTCTTCTGCATTACATCTCCTATGTCAGCATCTTCTCAGATTATACAGGGCCAATTCGACAAGGATAGGCTCCATGCACAAATTGTGGGATATCCCACCAAACAAATGCCCTTGTCAAATACTAGCATCATTTTATGCTTAATACGATCAAATTCCAAACAATAGAAGAATATGCAAGAAACAGACTAGAGAAAATTTGCCCTACAGGTGCAGGCATACCAAGAATAAACACTGATCCTGGTGTAGTCCTTTACACGCTTATTTAAGAAGGATGGGACAAGTAAAATACAATAATGAAACTCTTACTATATAAGGGGTAGTGTTTTGCAACACTACCCCCGAAAAACTTTACATCGCTATTCTGTCAGAATCTTAGGACTCTGTACTCTGAGCTTACTTGTCCAGAATTGCCTGCATACCGGCATAGATTGCATCGGTGCCTGCCTTAGGAGTAACCTCTTGGGCAAAAATCCTGGCAGAGTTGTCTGTTACGATTCCATACCAGCGGGTGAAGTCAATGCCTGCAGGAAAAGGAACTGCATTCTCTGCAGCCTCAAAAAACACTTCCGCATTGAGGTTCTTAAAGTTCTGGAGATAGGTATTCTGTGCATCCTTGAAAGCAGGAATATCAATACCCTCTTCAGCCTGGATGATGTTGCCCTGTTTTCCACTGATAAACTTCACAAAATCCCAAGCAGCATCCTTATCCTTGGTAAATTTTGAGATAACATAGCTCAAGCCACCAAGCACTGAAGCATTTCCAGCTTCTTGCTTGGGCATGGTTACCAACATACAGTTGCCCTTTTCAGCTATGGAAGAGTTTTCCAACACAGCAGATTTCCAGGAACCCACATACAACATGGCACCTTTCTCAGAAAGGAACAGGTCTGTACCATTTGTATCGGAAAGCACAACATACGGAGCCAGCAAGTTGTTGTTCAAGAGATCGACAACACGCTGAAATGCCAAAGTGGTCTCAGGCAGATCATATCCTGACTTGGTGAAATCCTCGTTGATGACATACCCACCGGTCTGGAACACAAAGTTAAAATGGGAAGGCTGGGGATCGAGTTCCATAAGGATGGGGTATTCATCACCACCGGCTTTCTTGATGGCATCACGAAGTTTGGTCGCAGTTGCCACCATATCGCTCCAAGTCCAGCCTGACTGTGGTGGGGTAACCCCATATTTCTTGAAGATCTCCAGATTCAAAGCAACAGCAACTGAGTCCAGGCCTTTGGGCATACCCCATTGCTTCCCCTGATACCTACTCATCTCAACGGTAGCATCGACATAGGTGCCCATATCGATCTTATCTCGCTCGATAAGTTCATCAAGAGGTACCAAAATATCACCTTCCACATATTTTGGAAGATAGGTATTCATCCAGAAAACATCAGGGGCCTCACCAGAACCTGCAGCTGCATCCAGCTTGGTCCAATAACTTCCCCATGGGGTCAGTTCAATCTCGACTGCAACATCTTGTTGGGATGCATTGTACTGGTCAACTATCTTTTGGATAGCTGGCTTTTGATACTCGTCCCAAATGGCCAGTGTCAGTTTTTTTGGCCCAGTCTCCTTGGCCCCAGCTGCAAACACCATAGTCCCTACCAAAAGGAATAACGCACCTGCAATAGCTAATTTTTTCATACGACCTCCTATATATTTCCTACCCTCAGGGGTGGGATATAAAACTACAATCAACGGCCACCCTTACTCGAATTCAGCAATGCCTTCACATCATCAAGCCGAAGAGGCTGTTTCAGATAAAATCCTTCTGCATTCCGGAATCCCCCAAGAAATCCCATCTGTTCCGACCATGAAACAAGCACCGATTCAATTTCCTGAGAAGCGTATGATTGCAATACCCTACGCTTCTCATCCATAACATCACTGATGTCGACAATAACATCTGCCCTCCTAGGGTTGCTCTTAGGATCCAGTGAGAAATAAAGCACTTGTGAAGGATGCCAAGTCTCTCCCTCAGCTGAGTACTTCTTCAGCCCTGCCACAAATATTGCACGGTCAACCAACAATGAGACCGCCCTGTGATCGGGATGGTAGTCATCCGGATGGATTGTCAGCACTGTGCGTGCCTCACTTTCACGTAAGAGGGGAATGAGGCATTCGACACCTTCGGTATCGAACTCAACGGCAGCATCTGGGAAATCCAACAGCTTGAAATAATCCAGTTGCAATAGCTGTACCGACATGTTCAATTCAGCTACCCGTTGCTGTTTTTCCGCAAAACCACCACTTTCCCCTTGGGTTAGACAGATAAGACCTGTGGTGCACCCACTCTTTTTTGCACTAAGCAGGAGTCCTGCAACTGCAGCCTCATCATCGGGGTGAGCTGTAATGACCAAAAAATCAATCATGAAATCCTCCTTGTCTATCCTTTGATACCAGAAGTGGCGATTCCTTCAATGATATATCGTTGGAAGAATACAAATATGACAATGATGGGCAGAGAAGATATTACTCCTCCTGCCATGACCTGCTCGTAATAGGTGGTATGCTCTCCTATGAGGAAAGCCAGACCGGCAGAGAGGGTGAGCCTGTCCAAAGACCTGTTTACTATGAGTGGCCACATGAGATCTGTCCAAGTCCACAAGGCAGTGAGAATACCCAGTGAGACAATGCCACTCTTGGCCAAAGGCATGAGAATCCGTGCATAAATTCTGAAATATCCGGCTCCATCGACTAAGGCAGCTTCATCAAGCTCCCGAGGAATAGCAAGAAATACCTGCCGAAGAAGAAAAACCCCAAAGACTCGGAATATGCCGGGAATAGCCAAGGCGAATAGCGTATTGGTCAGCTTCAGCCCTACCATTATCTGATAATGAGGAACCAGAAATATCTGTCCAGGTACCATCAGTAGGCCAATAATTACCATAAACAGCAGATCACGGCCAGGAAATCGAAGTCGGGCAAAGGAATATGCGGCAAGTGAGCAAACCAGCAGATTTCCCACTACCACCATACAGACCACAACAAAGGTATTCAGATAGAGCTGGGCAAAAGGAAACTTCTCAGCAATGATGGCGTAGTTACTCCACTGGAAGGTATCAGGAATAAGAACAGGGGGAATTCTTATCGCTTGCTCGTAGGTCTTTACAGAAGTTAGGAACATCCAGATAAAGGGAAAAATGGTCGTAAGAGTTGCAAGACTGAGAAGCAGATAGGCTAAACCTTGGCCTTTCTTGTGTACTAACATGGCTTGCTCCTCCTAGGTGTAGTGGACCCAACGTTTTTGCAGGCGAAATTGCACTGCTGTCATCAGAAGAATGATAAAAAACAATACAATGGAAATAGCCACTCCATAGCCCTTTTCAAAGGCAACGAATGTTCTGTCATAGAAGTAATACACCAAGGACATCGAATACTGAATCGCCAACGCTGTCGGACGTATCATCAGAAAAATAAAGTCAAATATCTGAAATACATTGATAGTGGTTATGGTGATGACAAAAAAAAGTGTTGGGGAAAGCAAAGGCAACGTGATGCGAAAGAAACACTGTAAGGATGAAGCCCCATCAATGAGGGCTGCCTCATAATACATTTGGGGAATCTGTTGCAAACCTGCCAAAAGAACAACCATCTGGACACTGACCAGTGACCAGATGAGGACAATACTTATGGAGTAGATCACCACTGAAGATTCACTAAGCCAGGCAATACTTTCCAGATTGAATCGGTTGAGAAACACGTTTATGATGCCAAACTTATAGTTGAACAACCACCTCCAGAGTATTCCAATTGCAGCGGGCATCGTAATTGCAGGAATAAATAGAGCGGTACGGAAGAAGGTACTTCCTTTCTTGATCTGGTTAAGCAAAAAGGCAGACAAGGTAGCAATTACCACTATTGAGGGTACACAAACCAGGACATAGATAAGTGTATTTGTAAGAGAGCGGTAAAACTTGGGATCAGAGAAGAGCCTATGGTAGTTTTCCAGACCGGTAAACTGAGGCTTTCCAAACGAGCCGAACTCAGTGAAGCTGAGATAGAAGTTCTGGAAAAAAGAGTAAAAGTAGAATACAGAGAGACCCGCCAACAGAGGTAAGACAAAAAGAATGCCATGCATCATCTCGCTTCGTCTCATGATCGAATAACGTTGTTTATACATGCAATAGCCCTCCTATCCTAAGTATATCCTCTGAAATTTCAGTGGAGACCGACTCGGGCGAAGATGCAGTAAGCGATCCGGTGACTACACCAATCTGCAAGGACTCATAGAGGTTCATGTCATGGTATCGTCCATACAAAAATCCTGCTACAAAAGAGTCTCCAGAACCCGTAGTATTGCATACAGCAACAGTGGGAGCAGGAACAAACAGTATGCCATGCTCCTTGGAAAGGGCGGCCACTCCCTGTCCACCAAGTGTAATGATGGGCTCTTCGATCCAATTGGCAAGTTTCTCCAACATTTTTGGTAGTTCAGACATGCCGGTAATGAGCTTCGCCTCATCAATATTGGGAAAGAAAGAATCTACATATGAGAGAATTGAAAATCTTTTTTCGTCCCAGCTTTGTGCATCCTGAAAACCCAAATCAGTAGATATGGTCACCCCAGAGGCTCTTGCCTTCAGCAGAAAATCCTGGATATACGGAAGATTCAGCAATTCGAATGAGATATGGATATGAGAAAAATCGTCAGGTACCAATGAAAGCAGCAATCCCTTAAGTTCTTTCTGATAGGCCTCATGCTGTTGGACCCAGGTAAGAAACGAACGGTCCCCGTCCTGGGTAAAAATACAGCTAATATTGGTCTTCATGCTCTGAAGCCTGATAATATGATCCTGAAGAATTCCTTTATTCTGCATCAGACGTATAAGATATTCACCCATCAGATCATCACCGACAGCTGCAAGCAATGCACTGGGGATGTTCAGTTGGGCCAGGGCACTTGCGATGATCGCATTGCCTCCCAGAGAAATGGTATAGTCCTGCAAGTACAGCTCTTCACCTTTGCAGGGCATACGTTCATACCCTCGCAGCAACAAGTCGCAGAAAATAGGACCAATGGTCAGTATCGGTTTCTTTCTTTGCATCGCCTATACCAAAATTGCGGGTGAAAAACCCTTCGCATGAGCATCCCTAACTGCAGAAAATAACCGCTGTGCCTGGTTCTCATCCACTAGAGGATGTAAGGCCAAGGCCTTCACAGCCTCTGCTTCACTCTTTTCTGCAATAGCCTTCACTACCTGCCTTTCATATTCCTTCATCTGGAAAATCAGAGACCAAGCCTCTTCACACAAAAAAGGACATCCTGCAATACTCGAAAACGTTCCGTCCATGATGGAGGAAGAGACCTCAACAATATCTTCAGGCTTCAGAGTCGGACAGGTATGATCATTGGCAATATTGAGAATGAGGGTATCACCCTCCCCCTTCTGCAAAGATGCTAGCACATTGAGTGCTATCGCATCATAACCCTTGGAATTATCCATATCCAATAGGGAGAACGCTTTGGGAATATTCCTGTCATACCCGGACTCCATCTGCATATACGTTCCGTTTCTCTTGTCGATGTAGGTGTTGTAGAGTTCGATGGCTGAACCTTTGTTGTTCCTCAAGGAATCATACAACCACATATCAAGGGCCTTAATACTCTCTGCCCTACCTTGACTTGCCCTCATCTGGTTTGCAAGCACACTCGGTGCATGCAAGTAATAATACAGGTATTCATTTGGGATAAGACCAGAGGAGATCATATGAGATCGCATCCCCGCATAAAAGGGTTCCATCCCTATGAACTGATCAATATGGTTTGTTATCAGGTCCGTAAGCTTCTCGATACCCTTTACTTCAACCGAATAGACCCATCCCAGATGATTCAAGCCAAAATACTTCAGGGAGACCTCTTGGTCAGTACACCCGTAGATGGTTGCCACATGGGTGGCAATCAACTCAGGAGCATCACAGATACCAATGATCTTCTCAAAATTTGCAAGACTTTTTACAGCTTGGGTGACCAGACCTGATGGATTGGTAAAGTTTATGACCCAAGCATGTGGAGCATATTTCTTGATCACTTCTATTTGGGCCAATACTACAGGGATTGTTCGAAGGGCAAGAAAGAAGCCTCCAACCCCTACCGTCTCTTGCCCAATTTGACCAAAGTCAAGCGGAGCACGTTCGTCAATGATGCGTGCATCTTGGCCTCCCACCCGTATTGATGAGAAAATATAGTCGGCTCCCACAACGGCCTCGATGAGATTTGATGCAATCTGTATGGTAAAACAAGAATGCATATGCTCCTGCAACTCTGCCAGTATTGTCTTTGTGATAAGTGAGAGTTTATCTGCATCAATATCATACAGAAATATCACATCAAGCTGAATATCCTCCCGCTTGAGAAGTGAGTGCAACAGCAAGGGAAAGCGAGGACTTGCAGCACCCAAAATTGTCAGTTTCATCATATGCTCCCTATGCTCGATATACCTGTATAGTACGGGGTAAACGTTTTCCCGTCAAGAAAAACATTTCCTTTTTCTCCAGAGCACTCGTTTTTAGACGTTCCTCGTTCGCCTTTTCTTATCGAATTAAAGATGGGAAATACAGGATTTGCCTTCTCGTATCGCATAGGGTAACAGGGTTAATTTGGGTACGGGAATATCAGTTTGCAACATTTGCAAGAGAACGGTTGCAGCCTTCTGCCCTATTTCTGAGATAGGCTGACTAACGGTAGTGAGCTTAGGAGTTGTATAGGTTGAAAGTGTGATGCCATCAAATCCCAATAGGGAGAGATCCTTTGGAACTGATAGGTTTTCTTCAAAGGCAGCAGAGAGGGCTCCCACAGCCATCTCATCACTCAGGGCAAAAACAGCATCAAGATTCGGGGTTCGCTTATGAAGTGCTTTCATTGCCTGATAGCCACTTTCAATAGTATATCCTCCCCCTTCCAAGAGGGATTCATCATAGGGGATATTGTATTCTGCAAGAGCTTTCTTATACCCTTCGAGGCGCTTGTCACCCACCGAATAGCCACTTCCTGCAATAAGGCCAAGTCTCTTGTGCCCTAGCCCTAGAAGGTACCTGGTTCCATCCATGGCAGCAGCAAAGTCATCAATCCTTACCTGGGGAAACTGGAGGCCAGGGATATCAATTCCTGCCAAGACTATGGGAACATGGGTCTTTTTCAGCTGGGCATAGACATCAGGATTATTGCTCTCATGCATGAGTATGATACCATCGACACGGTTTTGTAACAGCAGATCCAAATAGATGCGCTCATTGCGCAAGGTATCCTGTACCCTGCATACCAATACCTTGTAGCCCGAGGCCTCCAAGGTACTCTCCACACTGCTGAAGACCATCTGATGGTACATGTCTGAGATATTGGGAATGATAAGGCCAATGGTGAAGGTCTTTTTCAAGACCATGCTGCGTGCTATATGGTCAGCTACATATCCCTGTCGTTCACTGGCGGCGAGAACCTTCTCCTGCAAATCCTTACTGACGAACTTGGTCCCATTGAGCACACGTGAAACTGTAGCGACAGAAACTCCACAGTCCTTTGCAATATCCTTAATACCCATTGGCATTCAGCCTCTCTTCATTATTCATCGCGTAAAGCATGAACTGAAATGAGTTAAAAAGCAAGTAAAGTGTGTATGCTGAGAAGCGAGCACTCCCCGTTAGGAGAACAGACCATCTGCAGACAAAGGTCTCACATATGAGTAAGAGAGAAAACTATTGGAACCAAGAATTTCAATCCCTACTCTTCTCATCACCTAGGCATGCAGACAGGTGCCAGAGCCCTCTGTCGACCTTGTCCTGTCAAACACCACCACATTGCCAAAACCAGTGCACCCATCGGCGTTGAAGGTATCGGTGGGGCTTGCCCATTCCTGGTGGGCAATGACAACCGTATAGGAGTCCCTACCCTTGGAAATGGTCACAGCTTCTATCAGGGAAGAGGAAAAAACAATCCCCTTGAAATTTGAAACTACCGGGACCTTCACGACCTGCAAGGGAATGAAATCATTTGGCTTATTTATCGAAATTACGGTAAATAACGAGGTAAACCCTTTTCCTATAACCTCTGTCTTGATAGTCTGGTTGGCTTTTGCCTCATTGTAATGCCTGGAAATTCTAGTCGGAATGATAGTGCTTTCACAATCAGGGGAAAGCAAACAGCACTCCACATCATTGAGGTCTGAATGATACCGAAAAGCACTTCCCTGCCTAGAGACCATCCCTTCATTGTTGAAATGAAGGTACTGTTGATACTTATGGTCTCCCTTGGCATAGAATTCATCACACAACAACAACAGGTCTTCCTGAAGGACGATAACCTTCCTATGTACGAAAACACCCTTATGCTGATACCCCAGGTGTCCTCCCTGCACATATTGGTACCCCTGTTTCTGCTTGAACCTAAAGTCTACAGGACAGGTCAACTTGGTACACTCCCAGCTATCCTTGCACACGGTAAAATTTTCATTGTCAACAGTTGTGGTATTATGGGCAGTGCTATCCTTGAACTCAAACCTTTCAGCCTTTCCGACATAGGTAAAACGACCCGCATCTACGAGTATATCCTCCCCATTGGAAAACAGGTCGACATGCAGCTGGTCGCTGTGACCATGTCCGGCTCCCATCGTTCCACAATGGAAATGCACATAGGATTCTCCCCTGCGTATATAGGCATTTCCACTTTCCTCAAGGACACGAAGGCATGAGGTATCCTCTTCAACTGGCAAATTGGCATATTCCTTCTGGGCTTCAAGTCCAAGGTCCCAGATTGTATCAAAGTCAAAGCGCTCTGAGGCTCTGCTCTTGAGAAGGGAATCACCAAAGAGATAGGAGCCCTTGGTTATGATATCTCGTTGGTCAATCTCATCACTATCACCCATACACGGGGTATTGCCATCGGGCTTTTGCCAGATAAAGGATGCGTGGCACAAGGTTTTGGTCTTCAGGGCTAGGATTGGAGGAAGGATGATACCATTTCGTCTGGCAAGAATGAGGATATCCAAAAAATTATGGGCTACCACATTATGATACATGGGGGACTGTTCCCATTGCATGCCATCGTCATACACCTGTATTTCGATCTCTAAAGCAAGCCGTCTGAGTGCTTCATTTTGATACTCCAGAGTTCTTTCGGAAGAAGGAAGTATCACCGAAGCTATAAACAGCCCATGATTTTCCAACACCCCCCAATTGCTCATCAGATGATAGCTATCCCATATACCCATGATATGCTCGGCATGTTCGGTTACAGAAGCGATGAAGGTATCAATCACATGTTCGGTAATTGAGGGACTCCCTTCAAAATACAGCATGGCCTTTGTCCAATACTCCATGCGTAACCCTGCTTCGATTGACCGCCACGCCTTGGCATAACGAGGATCTTCTCGTTTTACTGTTTGCACCCAATGACAAAGCTGGTCGGCAAATGCCTTTGCATATGTTTCATCACCGGTAAGTGCATAGGCTTGCCCGAGGCAGATCCAGAAGTTCATACGGTTGAAGGCAAATACCCATTCGCTATCTTCCCCCGGCTGATGGCTCCAGTCTATCGCCCCTTCGAAATGGACAGGAAATGAGGTCCGCTCCATATCCCATCGCAAGGCAAAGATAAAAGTCTGGTCCACCACATTGTCGGCAATACCGAGGATCTTATCAACTTCGTCTTTCTCATAGGTTTGCACATATTTGGCAATAGCGGCCCTATCATCAAGGAAATACACTTTACCCTGATTAAAGAATTGTTCCGGTTTCATCTCAGTCTCTCCTACCAATAGGTATCCCAAGCCACTTGTAGACGGGTCATTGCTTCCATATAGAAATAATCCCCCCATGAAACACATTCATCTATTCCCTCAGGGGTGCACGTATTATAGGGAGATTTCTTTGAATAGGTTCCGTGCAGTACCAAGCCATTCGATTTGTCAGGATCGACCACCCGATAAGAATCATACAGGCTCTTCATCATCTGGCGGGCCAGGGAGATATATTTTTTTGCTTCCTCTTTCTCCAGAAAAGAGGCCATCTCCAACAGGCCACAAGCAGCAATGGAGGCACTGGAGGAGTCACGTTCTTCATCCCCGCTGGTAAAGATCAAATCCCAATAGGGAACCATATCCTGAGGAAGTCTGGAAAGATAGTAATCGGTAACCTTACGAAACAAGGCAATACACTCCTCATCCTTGGTATACCGGTAGCTAAGGGCCAAACCATAGATTCCCCAGGCTTGTCCCCTAGCCCAGGAAGAGTCGGCACGGTATCCCTGACAGGTTTCACCCCTCACAGGGTTACCGGTTTCAGTATCCATAAAAAACGTATGAAAGGTTGAGCCATCAGACCTGAAAGAATTTGCAAGGCATGTGTGGGTATGTCTGATTGCAATATCGCGATATATCACTTTCTGGGTCTCTTCGCTTGCCCAATAAAGCAGAGGGAGATTGAGCAGACAGTCAATGATATACCGATAGTTCTCCTTTGCACCCATTTCACCCCAGGCTTGAATGAAGTTCCCTACCGGCTGGAAACGGGAAACCAACTGGTCGGCAGCAAGAAGCGCTGCCTTCCAAGAATGCTCATTGCCAGTCAGTTTGTACACTGAAACACAGGACGGACTATACAGGAATCCCATGTCATGGTGGTCTACCTCGATATGGTTTTCTATCCTATGCAGAAAACTCTCCACTTGAATTTGTGCGGCATGAATAAAAATCTCATTGTGGGTATGCTCATAAGCTAGGCAAATCTCTCCGGGCCAAAAGCCACAAGTCCACTGGTTGTTCTCACAGGGAGCATAGAAATTATTGACAGAAGAATGGTTCTGACAACGATAGGTAAAGGTCGGAAGGTTTCTCTCAACCTGCCGACAAGCCATATCAAGCGCATGGAGCACTTCGCTGGAGGAAATTTCTTTTCTTTTCATATCATCCCTTCAATCCAGTATTCGCGACTCCCTGAACAAAGAATTTCTGCAGGAAGAGGAACACCACTATGACAGGTACCAAGGCTACCACACTAGCGGCCATGATCAATCCATACTCCGAAGAGTATTGGCCGATGAACATTCTCAATCCGATCTGTACTGTCTTCAATTCTGTCCTGGTCAGATACAGCAAAGGTCCCAAAAAGTCATTCCAGGTATTTACAAAGGTAATGATGGTCAACGATGACAGAGCAGGGACAGAGAGAGGAAGCATAATCTGCGCCCATATCCGATACTCGCTCATACCATCTATCCGAGCAGCCTCACAGAGCTCATCAGGAACCCCCTCATAAAACTGTCGCATGAGGAAAACTCCGAAAGCACTGAAAGCCTGCAAACAAATTATGGAAAGATGGGTATTATTCAGATGGAAGGAACGCATCATGATAAACTGAGGAACCATGTATACATGCCAAGGCATGGCAATGGTAGCAATATATCCGAGAAAAAGGGCATTCCTACCCTTGAAACGAAGTTTGGCAAAGGCATAGGCGGCAAATGATGAGGTAAGGAGCTGGAGAATGGTCACTATGATCGTCAGTTTGGCTGAGTTCTTGATAAAGAGACCCAAAGGGATCTTTGTCCATATTTCTTTATAGTTTGGCCATCTCGGATCAGCGGGTATCCATTTGGTAGGAAATACAAAGACATCCTTGTCCAATTTTAACGATGCACTGAGCATCCAGGCAAAGGGGACAAGCATGAGGAGGGAACAGGCAATGAGAAATATATAGAGCAAGACCTTTCCGATTCTCGCCTCTTTTGATTCGATTTTCATTCTTGTTCCTCCCCCTAATTCATTTTTTTCTCACCCTGAAACTGTATAAGCGTCACGGTAAGGACCAAAATGAAAAGCACCATTGCAACAGCACTGGCAGAACCAAGATTCCAACTGATGAATGCTTTATTGTAGATATCATAGACCAAGACCAGCGTAGCGGTTCCCGGTCCTGCCTGGGTGATCATATAGACGATGTCATAGACTTTGAAACACTGTATTGTCAGCATAACCAAGACAAAGAAAGTCGTTGGCCTGAGTTGGGGCACAGTCACGAACCTGAACCGTTGCCATACATTGGCACCATCCAGGTTTGCCGCCTCATACAGTTCCGAATTTATTCCCTGCAAGCCAGCGAGATAGATGATCATGTAGTAACCCATATATTTCCATACGCTGAATAGGATGATGGTCACCATCGCCCAATCTTTATCCGCTGCCCAGCCTGGCACATTTTCAAAACCCAGTTTAAAAAGTGTCATATTTATGGGACCTTTGGCCGGATTGAAAATCATATTCCAGACGGCTGCCACAGCAACCAGTGAAGCAACATAGGGGAAAAAACTGACCGTCCTGAAAAAACCTTTTCCCCTGACTCCCTGGTTCAGGATTACAGCCAGGAAAAGGGAGCAGACAAGTGTGAGGGGAACCGTTCCGGCAGAATACACAATCGTATTCCACAAGGCAGCTTTGAACTGGTCGTCATCCAGCAGATCCTTGAAGTTAGAGAACCCGGCCCACGTTATCGGATTGGAACCATCCCAATGAAGAAAAGCCAACGCAAAAGCGAAGACTATCGGGACGAGTGTAAAAACTGCGAAACCAATAAAGTTCGGGGCAATGAAGCTATAGGCAACCAGTTGATTTCTAATTTGAGCTTTCTTTGATGCCATCTTCCCATCCTCTGGTATATTCGAATAATCGCTTTATACATGACAATGGGGGCAGTAATCCGCCCCCATTGTCTACACATACAAGAGAGCTTATTTATTCAGGATCTTCTGAACCTGAGTGGACATCTTCTCAATGCCTGCATCGATGGAAATGTTGTTGGTCATGATCTCATCATGTACCTGATTGAGGATGACCTCAATCTCAGCTGATTTTTCATGCAATGGCATCTCAAGGTATCCCTTGGTAACTTGCAAAGCCTCTGCACTGGCCTTATCAGTCGGGAATCCAGACTTGGAAGAAATAATGTCAATGACTGCATCATTCTTGATTGCAGGAATGGTACCGGTCTGTGCAATTATCTGTGCACCTTCGGGTCCTGTTACAAACTTGACAAAATCAAAGGCAGCATCTTTTTTATTGGAAGCATTGCTGACTCCCAGGGAAGTGATGGTTGCCAACGTAGTACCACTACTTGTCCCTACAGCATGAGGATATTTTGCAATACCCCAATCCTTGCAATCGGCTTCACCCTTGTCGATCTTGTCAATCAGGGTGGAAATGAACCATGAGCCCATGTTCATCATGGCAACACTATTATTGTAGAAAACACCGCTGTAGTGGGTGGAAGAAGTCTTCAAGGTAGCGTAATTCTGGCAGATGCCATCCTCTTGTTCATTGAGGACCATTTCATAATATGGCTTGAGGAAGGAATATTCACCATCGACAATGGTGTGTTTCCCATCCAGAATACCAAACAGCTGGACTGCTGAACGCCATGTATGATAATGGGCACCGTATACCTTGTTTGCGCCCATTCCACTGGTCATTTTACGGGCAAGGGCATCATACTGGGCGAACGTCATGTCATTGGTCGGATAGGCGACCCCAGCTTTGTCAAATAGGGCCTTGTTGTAATAGATGATCCAGAAATCACTGCGGAATGGGATACCATACAGGTTGCCATCAACCGAAATCTGGTCGGTGGTTCCACCATACAGGGAAGTATCAACGCCTTCGCTGGCAATTTTGCCATTAAGGTTCATCAGCAGGTTCTTCTTGACAAGATTGTTGTAGCCTGGGATGTCCTTGATGGTGATCACGTCAATCGATGAATCCCCCCCAGAAAGCTGGGTCTGCAACATCGTCATGAAATCCGCCGATCCAAGATCAAGCATCTCTATTTTTACATTAGGATTGGCTGCCTCATAGGCTTTGATCAACGGCTCATAATACGTGGTGGATGAGATATCCCAGAGAGCCCATTTCAGTGTTGTCATGCCACTCTTGGCAGGTGAGGTTGTCTCGGTTGCACCTGTGGCAAACAGAGACCCTGCAACCAACAGCAGAATAAGTAAAAATCCAATAACCTTCTTTGTACTACGCATTCATATCCTCCTTAAGAATTTGAAACGAAAAAATACTAATGAAATTTGTATTTCATCATAGGTAGGATATGCCGGTTTGTCTCACAATGACATGCATTTTACTTTCAGAAATATCGTCTTTCTTATCCTACATACGGATATACCTGCAATTTTTACCACAAACCTGCACTTTCTTCACCGTTATATCCTATTTGTCAACATTGTTGTTGACAAATAGGATGTACCAAAACACATACTTTGATAAGAGGGGAGAAACCGTTGTTATTCAGAAGCATCAAAGCACGCATCACCATACTCACGGTAACGTTCACCCTCATCATTACCATTCTGGTTGCGACATTCAGTTTTCTCATATTCAGGTCGTTCGCCCTCCAAAGCCAGATACAATCCACTGAGTTCAACCTCCAATTCATCGGTGCAAAGGCGAGGGAAAATATCATCGCCCTTGATTCACTGATCAAATGGTGCACCACAAACGGCCAGGTCTCCTTGTATTTGGAACAGGAAGGCAATCAGATTGCACTTTCCACCTATGACCGCGTCAAGGAGGAAATGATCAACAACCGGGCAAATGCCTATGTCGACCGTCTCATAATAACAGACATACAGCATACCAAGCTACTGCATATGGGAATAACAATGAGCGAGAGCAAACCCGTAACCATCTCCAATGTCTACGAAGTACTTCCCAAAACATTCAAGGAGGACAATGGTTGGGACCGTATCAGTATTGATCCTTTCATGACAAAGACCTCTAGCCAGGTGCTTCCCATCAAGAGGGTGCTGACAAAATCCTCCTCAACAGAGGTGACAGGGCAGTTGTACATGACAATTTCCTCGAAGATCATTACCGACCTTATTGCTGACTACAGGATGTTGGAAGGGAGTGCCCTCTACCTGACCATCGGCGATGATGTCTACCAGATAGTCGATGACAAATTCATAAGGATTGAATCCCCGTTCATATCAGAGGAACGTTATGAAACTACAGGACAGGACACTCGGGTATATGCCGGGAAGCTCAATGGACAAAACCGGCAACTGTTTGTCAGTTGCCCTCTCGGGTACCAGGATCTCATGCTTTCCCAAAGCCTACCAACAGGAAAGATAACCTTTGAAAACTCCATATACTTCTCCCTCATCGGGATAATTTGTATAGCAGTCATCTGTTTCGGAGTCGTCTTGACCCTTTTATTAAATCATATGTTCAACAATCCGGTTGCAAAAATTAAAAAACGAGTTGAAACAATTTCCCAAAGCGACTTCTCCAACGACCCGACCATCGAATGGGATGATGAACTGGGAGACATAGGCAAAGGGATAAACAGACTCTCAGAGCAAATATCCTCTCTTCTTGAGACCAGGATAGCAGATGAGAAAAACAAACAGGAATTGGAATATAGAATGCTCCAAAGCCAGATCAACCCTCATTTTCTCTTCAATACCCTCAATTCGATCAAATGGATGGCTACCATCCAAAATGCTACAGGCATAGCCGAAATGACCACTTCTCTCTCACGCCTGATGAAGAACATAAGCAAGGCAAACGGCATGGTGATTACCCTCGGTGATGAGCTTGCACTCTTAAACGATTACTTTGTCATACAAAAATACAGGTATGGGGGAACCCTCGTACTCCAACAGTCCATACCCGAAGAATTCTATGGTATTGGCATTCCCCGATTTTCATTGCAGCCCTTGGTTGAAAATGCCATTTTTCATGGGATCGAGCCCAAAGGTGGCAGTGGGACGGTAACCGTCTCTGCTAAAAAGCGAAACGAGGAGATTATTGAGATATCTATCCTTGATGATGGTATTGGTATGAGCCCTTCCCAGATTGACCATGTATTTTCTACGGACCAGACACCAACCAGCGGAATGTTCAGGGAAATCGGAATCAGAAATGTAAACAAACGAATACAATATACGTTTGGTGAGGAATATAAGCTGAGCATACAGAGTAAGGAAGGGAGCTATACGCTTGCTATACTGTTACTACCCAACAGACCAAAGGAGGCAACCAATCACAACAAAACTGATAATCGCGGATGACGAGCCACTGGTGTTGGTTGGACTCCAATCAATGCTCAAATGGAGCGAGCTTGATATCGAAATCTGCTCTGTAGTCCGTAATGGGCAACAATTGGAAGAATCCATAGCCCGTTTCAAGCCGGATCTGGTCATTTCTGATATAAAGATGCCTATCAAGACTGGTTTGGAGGTTCTTGAATCATGCAGGGAACTATATGGCAAGTTACCTGTCTTTATAATTCTCACCAGTTTCGAAGAGTTTTCTTTCGTAAAAAAAGCTATCAAGTTCCAGGCAATTGATTATCTAGTCAAACTTGAGCTAACACAGCAAAGCCTGCTGGCCTCGGTACATAAGGCACTTGTCTTGATATCTGAAATTAAGGAAGCCCAGGAAAAGAGCTCGTATAGGATCGATCGGAGTGGCATGATACCGTTTCAAGACAAATTCTTTGTCAGGCTTTTCAATGGTCTGATAGAAACCCCTGAGGCTTTTGAGATTCAAAAGACGGACCTTTCTCTGGACTTTTCCTTCCCAGCCTATGCCGTCTGTTATTGCCAGATAGAAGGAATCCAGGATCAGATGACCCAGGATCAGCAGGTAAACCTGTATTTTAGCACTACACAAATGATCAGGGAAACAGTCGGAAGATACCTGACCAGCCATACGGTCAGCCTGGACATGCATCATCTGGCGATAACCTTCTGCCTTACCAAGAAACAGGAATCCCAAAACCTATCTATCATTTCCCAAGCCCTCGAGAAACTAGTCCAAGTCATATACAACTACTTTAGCGTGCATTTGTTCTGCTGTGTCGGCAAGATAGTCTTTGACCCATTTGAACTCAACAAATCCTTCTTTACAGCACGACAATTGTTGACCAAAACCTCTGAGGAACAACCGGTCATTATCTATGACCAGCTGAAGGACAATCATGAGGCTAACCAAGCTTTCAACTTGAGCGAATACAAGGAACAACTGACAAGAGCCTTTGAGGAACTCGATGGCCTTTCTCTCAGTCTGGTTATCAACGAAATTGCAGATTCCCTCGACCAACAGACCACCACACGCATCCAAGCGATAGATGCTGCCAGCAATATCCTGTATATGGCAATCTCATTTATCCCTGACGGACAACTCCTGGTCGAGCAGATTTTTTCTGATGAGGCACAAGGGTACCGAAGCATTTACAAAATGACTACACCAACACAATGTTCTTTATGGGTCAGGAAGCTCAGCAAGGGGTTGGAGGAACAGTTACTGAGTCGTCAACAGGATTACCGAGCAAAGGTAATTGCAAAAGTCCAACAATTCATACTGGCCAACTTGGACAGGAAACTTCAGCTTAGCGAAGTCTCATCTGTCTTCGGATTTAGTCAAAACTATCTCAGCAGCCTTTTTTCCCGATATGCCGGATGCAGTTTCGTCAAATTTACCAATAACGCAAAAATAAACATGGCTAAGGAAATGATCGCTTCAGGAGACTTCAAGATTTACGAGATTTCTGAAAACCTGGGGTTTGAAAGCTCATTCTATTTCAGCAAGGTATTCAAGAAAGTTACGGGGTATTCACCCCGGGAGTATATTCAGCGCCAGACTAAGGAACGGGGCAAAAAATGATACAGAAAATGCTCAAGAACTTACCCTCTCATACTGTTGATTTCGCTCCCTTCCCTCCTGCCTCGCAAAGGAAGAGGTGGGAAGCTTTGCATGAACCCTCAAAACAAAGGATACTTGCTACGGCTACAAGGGCAGCAGAAATGGACTATCCTTGTTTACCAGCTTCTGCGTATATGGAATTCTCAAGAAGTGGAGACCGTGTGCATTTTGAAAATATGTATTTTGAGAAGAGGAGAAAACTCAATGCAGCGGTATTGGCAGAATGCATTTCCCACGACCAGACGTATCTTGGTGAAATCATTGATGGGATTTATTCGATCTGTGAAGAAACTGGGTGGCAATTGCCAGCCCATAACAGCTATATCCGTGATACCCCCCAGGAACTGCTTCCTGACCCCAACAGACCGATCCTCGACCTTTTTTCCTGTGAAACGGGGGCGTTGCTCGCCACTATCAGATCCCTTCTGAAAACTGAGTTGGATGAGATATCCCCTTTGATAGTCGAAAGAATCGAAGAGAATATTACTCAAAGAATCATTACACCCTACCTGACCTCACATTTCTGGTGGATGGGGGATGAAGATGAACCAATGTGCAATTGGACCCCCTGGTGTACCCAAAATGTTCTGATCGCACTATTCTCCCTACCTACATCGGAACACACTCGTCATAAGGGTATTGTACAAGCGGCCTATAGTCTTGACTGTTTTTTGAAGGACTACGCCGAAGACGGGTGTTGTAGTGAAGGGGCCCAATACTACCGTCATGCTGCGCTTTGCCTCTTTGGATCATTGGAAATTCTGAATACTGTTGCCGATAATGCGTTTATACACATATACAAGCAGAGCAAGATACGCAATATGGCTTCCTATATCATGAAAGTTCATGCACAAGGGCCCTATTTCATCAACTTTGCCGATTGCTCCCCTAAACCTGGCCTATGCGGCGTACGCGAATACTTGTTTGCAAAACGCATCGATGACAAAGTTTTCAAGGACTTTGCACTCTGCCAATATCATCAGGAAGAATCTGATACCCAGGCCATACCACAGGAAATCAACTTGACCTACAGACTCCTTGCGTTGTTCCTGGATAGAGAAATGCAAGGATTGCACCCAACTTCTCCCAATGAGGGAGATAGCTACTATCCGAGTACAGGCCTCTTGGTCAGCCGGGATACAACCTATGTATTGGCTGTCAAGGCCGGGGGAAACGGTGACAGCCACAACCATAATGATACAGGAAGCTTTACCCTATACAAGGATGGCAAACCCTTCCTTATCGATGTCGGAGTGGAAAGCTATACAAAAAAGACTTTCTCACCAGAACGCTATGAAATCTGGACAATGCAATCGCTTTTTCATAATGTCACAAATTTTTCTTCTTGCATGCAGAAAGCTGGAAAAGTATTTTGTGCCTCAAATACGGAGGTTCAGTTGAACGGGAATCCCTCCATACGGATGGAATTGAAGGATGCCTATCCAAAGGAAGCCAAAGTAACATCATATATTCGTGAAGTATCCCATAGGAAGAATGAGGGTATAGTACTAACCGATACCGTTCAGACAGTATCTTTGCCAACGCTCACACTCATGAGCGCAGAGGCCCCAAGTGTCCAGGGCAATACCATTTCCCTAGGGAACTTGGGGACCATCAAGATAACTCCTTTTCCAAAGCCCCAAGACATCAGCATCGAAGAAATCCCCATTACTGATGAAAGGCTCAGGATTTCCTGGCCAGAAAGAATTTTTAGGATTCTCATTGATTACACACAAAGTATCTCATTGCTAATACAGTAAATATAAGGCAAATCACCTAAGAAAGACGTATACAAGCGTGACAAGCAGCCTTATGCATTGTATCTATTCCAATGCGCAACCACATACAAATACCTGAAGCATGAGGAACATTTTCAGTTTTCCTCATACTTCAGGTGGGTAGTATCATGTAAGCATATTCGAATTTGCAGTTCAAACTCTTGCTTGGTCCTACCTACATATCCTGTAGGGCCCTTATGTCTCAAACACCCTGTACTGTCCCCTCTTGGTATAGGAAGTATGCAACAGGTGGTGACTCTTCTCACCCAATGGTTTGATAAGGAAATTCTCATAGAGTGCTTGTACTTCACTATTCTCATGAGATTTTCTTATTGCAAAATTCCTATCCTCCTGATAGATCGACTCAGCGCGCTTCTTGCGTATTGTTTCAGTAGTGGGAATGGGTTGGCCTCCCCCACCCAGACAACCTCCTGGACAGGTCATGACCTCAATGAAGGCATAAGGCGATTCGCCTTGGCTAATCTGATCCATCAGAATACGTGCTTTGCCCAGGCTATGGGCAACAGCCACACGCAAAGGCATTCCATTGATGTCTACTGTCGCTTCCTTGATACCCTCCATACCCCGTACCTGCGTAAAGTCAACAGAAGGCAAGGTCTGTTTGGTAAGCACCTCATATGCCGTACGAAGAGCTGCTTCCATAACTCCTCCTGTGGCTCCAAAGATGACAGCAGCACCTGTAGACACGCCCAAGGGATTGTCAAACTCTTCGTCGGGCAGAGACGCAAACTGAATGCCTACACGCTTGAACATCAGAGCAAGTTCACGAGTAGTCAGTGCATAGTCAACATCAGCAAAGCGGTCTTCATCAGAAAGGCTCAGTTCCTTCTTCCAGAAATCAAAGGCCCCGTCCATCTCACTCCTTCCTGCCTCAAACTTCTTTGCAGTGCAAGGCATAATGGAGACGACACGGATATTTCTGGGATCGATACCTGCCTGCTTGGCATAATAGGTCTTGGCAATGGCACCAAACATCTGCTGGGGAGACTTGCAGGTGGAAAGATGATCCAACTGTTCAGGATAGAAGTGCTCGATGTACTTGATCCACCCTGGTGAGCAGGAGGTTATCATGGGCAGCGTCCCCTTATTCACAATCCGACTGATCAGCTCGTGGCCCTCCTCCATAATGGTGAGGTCAGCGGCAAACTGGGTGTCGAACACCTTTGAGAAACCCAGTCTTCGTAGACCAGCTACCATCTGACCGGTTACCAGAGCACCCCAAGGCATACCCATAGCTTCGCCAATACCAACACGAATGGCAGGGGCTGTCTGCACAATGGTGGTGAGGTTAGGATTTGCTATGTCAGCAAAAACCTCCTCGATATGGGAACGCTCGGTTATCGCCCCAGTAGGACAGACCAAGGAGCACTGACCACAGTTAGTGCAGACAGAGCTACCAAGGCCCTTGTCCAGGAAGGTAGAGACCTTACTACGAAGGCCCCTGCCTACAATGTCTATGGCATGCACATCCTGAACTTGGGCACAGACCTCTACACAACGGTTACAAAGGATACACTTGTTGGGATCACGTACAAGGGAGGACGAGGAGTAGTCCAAAGGAAGAAGCTTCTTCTTGGTCCTCTGGAACCGGCTTTCCCTGACACCCAACTGATGGGCAAGGCTCTGCAGTTCACAATTGAGGTTTCGCTCGCACGTAAGGCATTCCAATGGGTGATTTGCCAGAACCAATTCTAGGTTTAGCTTTCTTGATGCCCGAATTCGCTCATTATTGGTGGTTACCTCCATGCCCGGTTGAACGGTCGAGATACAGGAACGTACCAGACGCTTGGAGTTTTTCACCTCCACCACACATACACCACACGAACCGTGGGAAGAGACATCCTCAAGATGGCACAGTGTCGGTATCTTGATGCCTACCTTGAGACAAGCGTCCAAGAGGGTGGTTCCCTTCTCAACAGTCACTTCCTGACCATCTATGCTCAGCTTTATCAGATTATTAGCCATGTGCAACCTCCTTGGACTCAGTGTTGCGAATATCACAGCGCAAACAACGTGAGGCCTCCAATCGTGCCTGTTCGCCCAGATACCCTCTATTCACCTCAGAGAAGTTCCCTCTACGTTCGGAAATCTTCAAATGTCGTGACGGAATGGGCTTTATCGTCTCAATCTCTGAAGGAACCTCATTGTTGTAAGCGAACGTTTCAAACAGGGTGGCAAATCGATTTTTTCCGGTAAGGTCATAATCGATGACTTGGGCGGCATCTTTTGCATACCCCATCGCCTCAGCTGCAGTGGAAGGTCCGGTAACGACATCGCCGATGGCATAGACATCTTGGATATTGGTCTTGAAGGAGTACCTTCCGATGGAGGCAGTCCCCCTTTCAGTTGTTTCAAGCCCTTCTCTGGTTAGCAGGCCATCATCAACTTGTTCCCCAATGGCAACGATCACTGTATCACAGGGAATACGATGCGTCTTATTTGTGGCAAGAGGTTTTCTCCGTCCGGAAAGATCATACGAGCCTCCTTCCATCTCCATGACCTCAAAGGCCTCAACCTGACCAGCCTCATTTCCAAGAACCTGCACAGGAGCACACATGAAGGAGAATTTGATCCCTTCTGCAAGGGCTTCATCTATCTCACTCTTGTTTGCAGGCAGATCCTCTTTGGCCCGACGGTAGGCGACGGTGACGTCACAGCCTCTTCTCCAGAGAGTACGTGCTGCATCAATGGCTACATTTCCTCCTCCAACGATGACAATACGGTTGCCGATTTCAACCGGCTCCTCTTTTTCCAGGTTCTCAAGCAGTACAGTGCCTTGCAGCACGCCTTTCAACTCGATACCAGGAATCTGCAATTCCATATGACTGTAAGCCCCCACAGCAAGGATTACCGTTGAATAATCATCCTTCAAGGCTTTCAAGCTAAGGTGGTCTCCCAGTTCAGTATGGAAGACAAACTTTATGCCTAACATCTCAAAAAGTTCGAGTTCCTTGTCAAGAACTTCCTTGGGAAGACGATATGAGGGAATCCCATACCGTAAGACTCCTCCTGCCTTCTCATGGGAGTCATAGATGGTCACATCGTGCCCTAACCTGACCAAGTAGAAGGCAGCAGCAAGACCCGCAGGGCCTGCGCCTACAATGGCTACGGTCTTTCCTGTGGAAGGTTGCTTGCCTTCAATGAGCTTCTGGTAGATAACCTCTTCCCTGCCCATCTTGTACATGGTGTCTGCAAGGTAGCGGTGGATTTCTCCCTGGTGGACCGCTTCGTCTATGGTTTCACGCCGACAGCGCATCTGACAATGGAAGTGACAGATCCTTCCTACAGTCCCTGGGAGGGGATTGTCCTGCAGTGTCGAGGCAAAAGCCTCCTCCAGGCGATTCTCCTTCAGCAGCTGCAGGTAAGCAGGAATGTCCATATGCATAGGACAGGAGTTTGCACAAAGAGCGGTAAACAGATCTTCACACGTCCCACTTGAGCAGTGATGACGTAGGATGTGGTCCTCGTACTCTTCCTTGAAATATGTAAGGGTAGTCAGCACAGGATTGGGTGCACTTTGCCCAAGGCCACATACTGCGGTGTCACAGATGTTCAGACCCAGCTCCTTCATCAGAAGCAGGTCACTTTCCTGGCCTCTCCCCTCTACAATGCCATTGAGCAGGGCCAACTCCTGGGCAAGGCCTTCCCTACAGGGGACACACTTGCCACAGGACTCCTTGTGGGTAAACTCGATGAAATACCGTGCAACATCGACCATGCAGTTGTCCTGGTCCATGACAACCATACCTCCTGATCCCATGATGGCACCCAAGGTGTTGAGTGTCTCATAGTCAATGGGGGTGTTGAACTTCGAGGCGGGTATGCACCCTCCTGAGGGACCTCCTGACTGTACTGCCTTGATCTTCTTGTTTGGTGATGATGAGCCTCCACCAATCTCATAGATGAGGGTGGTAAGTTTCTCCCCGAGAGGCAACTCTACGAGGCCTGTATTCTTTACCTTTCCAACAAGTGAAAACACCTTGGTCCCTGGGCTGTCACTGGTACCGGTCTTTTTGAACCATGAGCTGCCCATACCGATAATTACAGGAATATTGCACCAAGTCTCCAAGTTATTTATGGTTGTGGGATAGCCCAAATACCCCTTTTGTGCTGGGAACGGGGGCTTCATGGTAGGACGACCGGCTTTGCCTTCAACCGATGCAATAAGGGCAGTCTCTTCTCCACAGACAAAGGCTCCTGCACCTTCAACTATCTCAATGTCAAAAGTAAAAAGGGTGTTGGGTATTTCTTTTCCGAGCAACCCGATTTCTCTGGCCTGCTGGACAGCAAGTTTCAGTCTCTCTACTGCCAAAGGATACTCTGCACGTACATAGACGATTCCTACCGATGTATGCATTGCATAGGCTCCGATAAGCATCCCTTCAATGAGCATATGGGGATCACTCTCCAACTCGTTGCGGTTCATGTACGCTCCGGGATCCCCTTCATCAGCATTACAGATGAGGAATTTCTTCTCCGCCTCATTCTTGTTCATCAGCTCCCACTTCAGACCGGTAGGGAATCCTGCACCGCCTCGGCCACGGAGCTTGGAATTTTTCACTTCTGCCAGAACTTCGTCCCGGCTCATATCCCATACAGCCTTGAAAAAGGCTGAGTAGCCACCGACTGCGAGGTACTCTTCCAATGAGGTGGGATCGATGAGTCCGGCATGACGTAGGACAATCTTTTTCTGAGCCTTGAAGTAGGAAATCTCATTCCATTCGGGAATATCCTCAAAACCATGGCCATAGAGGAAGGAGGAACCCAGATGGTCCCACTCTGTCACCTTGCACAGGACACGATCAGAGGGGAAGGATTTCTTCTCTATGGAGGAGAATATCCAGGGGATATCCTCGATAGTAACCTTGTCCAGAATAAGCAAAGGCAAATCAGGAATAAATATGTTTACCAAGGGTTCGTTGGCGCAGAATCCAAAGCACCCGACACCTCTGACTTGCATATCCAGCTTATTTGAGACGACATGGGCTTTGATAGCCTCAAGCAGTTCTCCTGCCCCATTCCCAAGTCCACAGGTTCCCACGCCCACTGCGATGTCTACACATCCTGGTCTGAGAAGATGCTCACCTTTTGCCTTTAGTTGTTGTACTAGTTGCTTCATGCTGTCCCCTTCTTTGCTATCTGCTGTTTCAGAAGCGTGGCAAGCTTGTCACCTGTCATCCTGCTGTAGATGACTTCATCGATTGCAATTACTGGTGCCAATGCACACTGGCCAAAGCAAGCTACCGTGCGCACGGTAAAACGCATATCCTTTGTGGTATAGGAGGACTCGCCCTCGCTGTCTTCACTTTCATGCAAGCCCATCATCGCCATGACATCGTCAAGCAGGGGCTTTGAACCTCTGGTGTGGCATGCGGTTCCACGGCAAACGGTAATGGTATGATCGCCTTGGGGCTTGAGATTGAAGAAAGAATAGAATGTTGCAACAGAATAGACCTGTGAGAGAGGAACTTCCATTTTCTCTGCTATGTACAGCAGCGCTTGCTCATTGAGGTAGGTATGTTCTGTACTGCGCTGCACCTCCTCAAGAACTGAAAGAAGTGCACCTGGCTTGCCTGTATAGGTCGCTATGATGGTGTCATAGAGCTCATTCACGAGAGACCTCCTTGAAAAAACGATAGACTAAATACCCATTATATTGATACTCCTAAAAGGGGTTGTTGTTCATTTTCTAAGGCAGATATACTACATAGTAAGGGAGAATGTATATCAAAGCAAATATTATTTTTATTTTAACAGTATCAAAACATTTAAACACTTAGTTAATGTGTATCAGATAATATTAAAGTACTAACAGGTGTTATATTTGTACCAAGAGAAACCTTATACACAGCCTCAGGTTTGACCAAATCCTGATGATTTCATATTCTATTGGGACAAGGAGCATCTATGAAAACTTATAGGAAAGAGCTTTTCTTCAATATTCCAAAACGCAGAGGTTTGGTAAACATTACTGACGAAGTGCAGACTGCAGTACAGGACAGCAAGGTACAGGAAGGGTTGGTCTTGGTAAATGCCATGAATATCACTTCCAGCGTCTTCATCAACGATGACGAATCAGGGTTGCATGATGATTATGAGATCTGGCTGGAAAAGCTAGCTCCAGAGAAGCCTTACGGCCAATACAAACACAACGGATATGAAGACAATGCTGATGCGCATCTGAAGAGGACCATCATGGGCAGAGAGGTGGTAGTAGCCATAACCAATGGCAAGCTGGACTTTGGTACCTGGGAGCAGATCTTCTACTATGAGCTAGATGGGAAGAGACAGAAGCATGCTTTGATTAAAATTATTGGGGAATAAGCTATTTCCTTAATTTGGTCCATGCTTGACTGGTCAGTTGTCAATGCTTCCAAGGAATTAATTCGACTTTGGATGGCCTGAAGAGACCAACTATCGGTTGTGGTATTCTAAGACACCATAGCCACGCACTATGCTGTTTTCTATATTTTGTTAAAAAAGATTACATTCTTCCCCTTAAAGATGTCGCTACGGCAATCCTATTGAGTCGTTTCAGGTCCTTGTTTCCAAGAGTTCGAGAAAGTTCAAGCCTTCTCCTGGGCAACCTCACTAGATTTATTTGATACAATCCGAAAAAGTTGGTTAACCCTTGATTATAAAGGATTAAGAAACTCGGTTTTTTTCATACTCTGAAAGCTAGAGCAGATTTATCAATGGAACATATTCTTCTAGCAAAAATCGAGTCTGTAAACTTTCCCGTGTAACTGGCTTTTTCACTCATGGGAAAATCTATCCCCATATTCTACTAACAATCGGTTCATGACCGGTCCCCAATCCCGGATCGGCATGGTCCAACGTTTCGAAGCTTGCTGGATCGCCAGGTACACAATCTTAATCGCGGACGTGTCATTGGGGAAAATTCTTCGGTTCTTGATCCATTTCCTGATGACACTGTTGAGGGACTCGATAGCATTGGTCGTGTAGATCACCTTCCTTATCTCGTCAGGATATTCAAACATCGTGATCAGGTTCTCCCAGTTTCGCTCCCACAGTCTGCTGATTGATCCATACTTGGCATCCCACTTCTCTGAGAATGCGAGCAGCTCAGCTTCAGCTTCTTCAACATTGATTGAAGCATAGATCTTCTTTAGGTCTTTCGCAACTTCCTTTCTGTCCTTATAGGAGACATACTTCAATGAGTTCCTGACCATATGAACGGTGCAGAGCTGGATCTTCGTCTGAGGAAATACTGCATTGATCGCATCGGGAAATCCTGTCAGTCCATCAACACAGGCGATAAAGATGTCCTGGACACCTCTCTGCTGCATCTCGGTAAGCACTGACATCCAGAACTTGGAGCCTTCGTTCTCACTGATCCACAGACCCATCAGCTCCTTCATTCCGTCAGTATTGATCCCCAGAGCAAGATAAATAGCCTTTGTGGTAACCCTCTTATCTTCACTACCAACAAGGAGATTGGGCAATGGTCAGAGGTAATGGGAGACCCAGTACTTACCACAGCTCTCCTTGACCGCATTCTCCATCATTCGAAATGCTTCTCGTTGAGAGGCGAGTCTTTCAGAATCAAACACCCACAGGAGGAACTGCTGAAGTATTAGGCAGGAAAACTATGTTGGACTGGAAGGGAAAGACATCCCTGTTGTGATAGAGAAAAACATCATTGTTGAAGCAAAGAAAGAACTCCATACCCTGGCAAAGAAAAACTTCCTTATTCCATCAGAGAAAAAACACCTTGACTTTCACAAGTGTATTCATTTTCTATTCTAAACAAGTATTATTGTAATATGGATGACCTTCAGAACTACTTCCTTTCAATGTTATGATAGTGGTTGAACCGTCAGAAAAATCAAATGCATTGCTTTGATTAAGATTATCGAGGAGTAAGAGGTCAATCTCCGGTATTTTTTATACATTACTGCTTTGCGGTAGATCCCTCATTGTGACTGAGTTTGAAACCAATATCTTTCTTGTACCGTTTTATTTTTATCCTTAGATTATGACTAGTCAACAATATCATTGATGGCATCTTTCTCTCGTTTGGTTTTCTTTCCATTTTCTATTTTTTATACATGTCATAACAGATTTCCATTAATATAAACTTTGGTGCACTCTCTTTTTGAGGCAATCTCTTACTAAATTCTCTCCACGGGATAGTGCGGTTTTATATGATGAGCTAGATATGTTCCTTGTGAGGTTGCTTGTAGAAATAGGTCAAACTCATTTGAAGGAACATTCTTATATAAATACATGCTCCCATTCAAAAATTCAACATATAAATATTGATTTACATCATCATAAGCAACTCTACTAACATTAGTTGAACTAACAACTATCCAATTCAAATCATTCATTTTCATTCTCCTTATAGAAGCTTTGATTTCTCCATCTCTCTATCACATCGGTGTACTCTGTTTTCGTATGTCTTTTGTCTTCGTTCCATCGCTCAGAGGCAACAGGGTTACTACCTTTTATCGCATTGTTCAATTTATAAAACTGTATTCTTGCTGGGATTTTTACACCTTCGCCTGACACAATTGCTTCACCAGTTCTTAGGCTAGGTAATACATCAAGCAAGCTTTGCAATTCATCTTGAATTGCACCTCTAACGAAATTCCTATCGGTAAAATTATTCATTCTCAAGCTAATGATTGTCCCACATTGGCTCAATATTGTTTCATCTAATTCTGATGGTCTTTGGCTAACTAAGCATAAACCGACACCATATTTCCTACCTTCTTTAGCAATCTTCTGAACAGTTTTAGCTGAGATTGTCTTGCTATCAGCAGAGAGATAATTATGTGCTTCTTCTAATATGATTAACAATGGTTGTTTTTTTCCACCAACTTCTGTTTCTTGTCCCCAATAAATAGTGTCATAGATGATTTTTAACAATGTTCCAGTAATTGAAATCATTATTTCGCTTGGAACATCAGATAAATCAAATACTGTTACACCTTTTGATCCAATCCAACTGAAGATTAATTCATCCAAATCTTTTGTAGTTTTACCCCTATTATCGGGTTTGTATTCATCTGGATCGAACAGAAATTTATATCTTTGATCCATTATTTTAGTTCTCATGGATTCTAGGAACTTCGTTATTCCTTTTGCAAATCTATTTAAAAATGGACCTTTAGAACCTAATCCAACAGGCTGATACTTATTCGAAAGTAGCTTTTCAAAATCACCAGGTGTTTCTAATACAAGTTCGTCATCATTTAGAGCATTGCTTTTAAATGTTCTTCGTTCAAAATCATCTAAATCAAACCAAACTTTCTTTATATTAAAAGGAATTGGGGTATCAGCTGTAACCAATTCTTCCTTTACCCCATATGAATTTATGGCATTTGAATTCAGCTTTTCTTTGACTATTTTTTCGCGAACGTATTCGTAATTCGCATCGTTTAAACCATGGCCTAAAATCAGCATTAACTCATTAAAAGGTAACGCCCAAAAAGGTATCACCAATTTGTTTTTTCCTGCACCGGGTCTCAATTGATATACTTTTGAATCTGTTATTGATTCAGCATATTCTCCATGTGGATCAATGATAATCACCCTTGAGTTCTTAAATTTCCTAGACTCTATTGAATTGACAATAACCCCTACAGCATTTGATTTCCCACTACCAGTTGATCCAAGAATCGAAAAATGTCGAGATATGAGTTTATTTAGATCAAGCAGAGCAGGAAGACTGGTTGAAGAACTAATATTCCCAATTTGGATAGAGGATTCTTTGCTCTCTCCATGATAAATAACAAAAAGGTCATCTAAGATTACCAAATGAACGACATCACCTGTTGTGGGAGACTGCGAAACACCTCTTTCGAATTTCTTACCTATTTGTTCGCCAACCAGAGAAAGTGTAATCCATTGACTATTTTCCAAATCACTAAATGTAGTCGTATTTTCTAGGATATTTGCAGGAATTGCTGATGCCCCAATTTGTGTTACGATTCCAAACAAAATCGAATAACCTAATGGTATTTTTAAGAAAGATCCAATTTGTCCAATTTTATAAACCTCGCCATTTATTATTGGTAAGTTAGATTTCACATTATCGCTTAATTGAATAGTGACAATATTGCTGTTTACGCTTTTTACTTCACCAACTTTTGTAGAATAATCAAACATGTTCAGATTCCCCTAAATCAATTTCACTCATCATGGAGGTTATGAATTCAACAAATTTCACAAAATCAGGAAGTAACAATTCCTTAAATGTTTTATCTTCATTCAGAACCATGAATTTAGTGAAATCTCCATTTACTTCAGGTCTGCTCGAATCAAAATACCACTCATAATGATTACCGCCAATAATTACTGAGTTCATTCCAATAAATGAAATTCTTGAGGATTGGTTAGCAAGACTTTCAAATCTTGGTTCGCTCACTAAATCAAATTTTGTCTTTCCATCAATATTCTTTTTGTCATAAATAAATGCATAAACGTGTGAATTGCGTGCTCTTTTAAGTGATGTGACAATTCTTTCATTGATGTGCTCATCCCCAAACGAATAGCCCAAAACAATCAATAGGGAATCCTCTTGTTCAATAAAGTTACACAGCCGATCTATAAGTGAAACATAAGGCATCTTTTTAGAATTTGAGTACTTTAATGAAGAAGGATAGATTAATAGTTCCTTGTTTGAGGGGTCAGTTTTACACCTTACAACTTTATTTCCTGTAATTTTCCATCCGAGTGATCCATGAATTTTCCACAACTTGGTCTCTCTCGGTAAATATGAAAAGTCTTCAACTGAAAGAGGATGGAAAAAGGGAGATAGGCTACCAGAAAAACCATCATAATAGGGTACTTCATTGGCTTCGAAAGAACTTTCAAATAAATAATCATAGTTAGTAGTGAACACCTCTACAGGATATTTACGGTCTATTTTCCCAATCCATCTTGCAAAATCATAATGAGGTAGTTTCTTTATTTCTTCTTGTGGTGTTGTTGCAGAAATTACAGATACACTGTCAAATATATGTGCCTGAATACTCTCTTTGAGATTAACCAAATCTTCACGGACAAGACCATTCAATATACCAGTCCCAACTGCTTCAATTTTTCTCTCAATTAAGTCAAGTATCTTCTCAATATTTGGTTTATCAATTTCAGTCTTTATACTTTCAATTGCGCTCATATATTTAGGTGCCTCAGACATAATCGCAGCTACAGTTTTTTCCGTGATTTTATCTATGCTTGGAACATATATTGCCGTTTCGTCTTTTCGTGCATAGGAAGTTCCCGCTCCACAAAGAAACCCAATTCTTTTTTTATCAGAAGCTAATGCTTGAAGTATTCCGCTGATGTACTCATACGGATTCTTTTTATTCATTTTATTTTTCCCTTTCCCATACAACACAAATGGGCCTTAGATTCAATCTACTTTTTTAATTATGAAAAACATATCCATTGTTTATTCTATATCACAATTCTACCACTGTCCAATTTTAATTCCTTAAACACAAATGAATACCTCAGAGTATTCGATTATCTTTTTATTGTAATTATTAAATAATTTATTCGAAGACACTTGCCCTAATGATTTTATGCTCAGAATTTCCAGGATTGAGTAGATGCTCGTATCAATGTCGAGCTCTTTCCTTATGATCGCCATCAGCATATACACCGAAATGCTAATCCATATTTAGGTTCTCACCGGTTCATCGGATTACCCTAAGAAACAAAGTCCTCAACTATTGACAGGAACCATCTATTAACTGGTAGTGGAAGCTGGGAAATCAACTGGTAGCGTATTCATTTTCTATTCTAAACAAGTATTGTTATAATAGAGATGACCTTCAGAACTACTACCTTCAAAAATGCATCATACCGGCAATATGGGATTGTTAAATGATATTTTTAATATTTAATATATATCAATTATTTTGTACCTAAAGGATAAATTATTTTATTATCTATTCGTGATAATTCATTTTCTATATTTCTTTTTTTATCTTGTAGTTTTTGTTCTTCTATTCGATTGTTCCATAATAGGAATAACTTAAATATATTAGTGAAACCTCCAGGTGCTAAAATAATAAGAATAGGCATTAATGTTTTTATTGTATTACAATAGGTTTTTCCAATTGAGGAAAAAGCTGTTGTTTCGTCTGCCACTCCTGAAGTAAAAAATGAAGAGAAACTTTCCATTGCATTAAATACATCTAATAGACACGTAATATCCTTAATTTTCTCACGTTCCTTATAAGCAGATTTTAAATTTACTTTAATAGAATTATCTTTGATATGGACTTCTGCTTTATCAAATAGTTTTATACCTAATCTATCTATTTCAGCAAATAGAAGGTCTTGAAGTTTAATTATCTCTGTTAAATAATAATGGATTTGAGAATTTGCTAGCTTTAATGACTCTCTAGTTGCAGTAATTTTGGCATTTTCCCTTGAAATCTTTAATTGTTTTAACCCGATAATAGCTACAACTAATAAGACCATGGTACTCAAATAATAGCCAGCTTCTAAGAATAGCATTAAATTTGTCATTGTTATCCCTCTATATTAAATATTTTTTTCACTGCATATCATATCATGCTTTATGAGTATTAGCTTGTAAAAGACACCATCAGCCACTAATTGGGGAGCGTTTGACATTGCAGTATCACTACAACGGGACAAACAAATACCAGAAAATCCTCAGTCCAACCCTCCTGGGCCGATTATTGGGCAAGAATGAGAGGACCATCCGCAGGTAACTTCAAAGGGGTATGATACTGCACGAGCTGGGCGCAGAGCCCTTCGAGCGCTGGGAATACAACGCCGATCATGCCCAATGCGACGCTGAGCGCCTCAGCGAAACCAAGGGGCCTGACTTGAAGCTGGGAAGGGATTGGGCCCTGGTGGACCAGATATCCCTGCTTGTCAAGGAACGCCACTTCAGCCCCTATGCCATCATAGAGCACTTCAATGCCAAAGGATGGCCCGGCGAGACCAGAATCTGTGAGAAGACGCTCTAGGTCTATATTGCAGCTGGATATATTCCCGGGATTACTGAGAAGGACCTCCTGCTGGAAGGGAAGCGACGCAAATCCAGAGGCAAGCCGTCCCGGCACGCCAGGGCAACGAATGCTGCCAGAAGCATTGACAAGAGACCGCGGGAAATCAATGACAGGTCCATTGTCGGCCATTGGGAGATAGATACGGTCTATGGCGGTAAGGAATGTTCATCTACGTGCCTGCTGACCCTCACCGAGCGCAAGACCAGGGCGGAGATAGTCAGGAGGATACCGGACAGGACCTCAGAATCCGTGAACGCAGAATTTGATAAGATGGAAAGGCAGATAGGCAGTGTACGGTTCAGGAACCTGTTCAAATCGTTATCTGCTGACAATGGGCAGGAATTTGCAGGGATTGCTGGCCTGAAGGGATCCATCCTCAGTTCTTTGCTCAGGACCCAACTGTACTTTGCCCATCCCTATTGCTCCTCGAGAGAGGCACCAACGAGAACCACAACGGGATCATCAGGAGATTCATCCCCAAGGGAAGTGACATAGGGTTGGTTGCCAAGAAGACCGTCAGGGAGACACAGAATTGGATGAACACCTATCCCAGAAGGATTCTACATGGATTGATTCCTTTGGAGAAACTGAAGATGGAGATGGGGGAAAAATTCATCATCCCTCCCTTTCTCGAGATTAGAGAATGATGAAAAACGGACAAACTACTTTACAGGAGACCAGGTAACAAGTTTGCTTAAGTACATACAATGAACATCACTTCGAGTGTCTCCATCAACGATGATGAATCAGGGTTACATGATGACTATGAGCTCTGACTAGAGAAACTCGCTCCTGAGAAGCCTACTCCCAATACAAGCACAACGGCTATGAAGACAATGCTGATGCACACCTGAAGAGGACCCATAGAAACCAAATAGTAGAGATACATGGCCTTTTGCCCTTTCCTCTCTCTCAATATTTTACTAAACTTTTTAGCACATAGTCTTTTATATCCTAGTCGTCCTTCTGACAACATATAGGTTGTTGGAGGTTGTTTATACTACAGCATACTAGGAATGATACTGGCCAATGGCAATCCTTTTGCTTGTGATGGGAATAATTGATTGTGATCTACTTTTTTTAAGGTGAATTTTATTATGCAGATTTCTGACAAACATGTTGTAAGTATGAACTACACACTGAAAGACGATCAAGGGAACGTTCTTGATACTTCTGAGAACCGAGATCCACTGAAGTTTATTGTAGGTGCAGGGATGATTATTCCTGGACTAGAAAAAGAGCTTCAAGGCAAAGAGAAAGGTGATACATTATCTGTCACATTACAACCTAAAGATGGCTACGGTGAATATGATGAAGCCCAAATGGTTGATGTCCCAAAAACCCAATTCCAAGAAGGAATTGATATCAAAGCAGGTATGCAGGTACAGGCCCAAAACCCCGAAGGCGGCGTTCAGATACTCACTGTTAAAGAAATTAAGGGGGATAACGTAACCCTTGATGCCAACCATCCTCTCGCAGGACAGACACTTCATTTCGATATACAAATCGATGACGTTCGAGAAGCTACTCACGAAGAAGTGGAACATAAGCACGTACACTAGTTTACCGTTACAACAGCAGAGTAATGACCACCGGCTATCTCGGGGGTCATTACTTTCGCCTAAAACATTGCTACTAGAATAGTATGTAAGCCATCAATTTGGATTCCTTCTACAATAATCGCTAAGGCTACAACAGAGCGACGTTCTCTATTGGGCCTTATCCTATATGAGAAAATGTACTATTCGTTATGCACTATTTTTTTGGGAGCAGGAGAAGCAAGGCCTTTCTAAATTATCAGGAAGAGGAGAGATTCAAATCTTTTCTCTTCTATTCTGTTGTCTTGATAGGAACCACTCCTGTAGTTTTCATAGAATTTTCCTATGGAGTTTTACTGGAGCAATCAGATGCTACAGTTTGGGCTTTGCCCTTTTTAGTCTCTCTTTCAGACGCAACCCCTGCCAGGCCAACTGATCGTGTGCTAGTTGATAATGAGATCCTTCGATAATGGTGACCTCTACAATATTCTCCGCTTTTTTCAGTAACGCCAAGCATTCATCACTCAGATGTAGCAAATGAAGTCTCTTCCCTTGTTGTCCATATTTTTCAGCTACAAAGTTTATAGCTTCTAGAGCGGAGTGGTCATGGACACGCGCTTTATCAAAGTCGACAACAATATCGAGAGGGTCATGAGTAAAATCAAACAAATCTTTGAATGACTGTACGGACCCAAAAAACAAAGCCCCTTCCAACGGATATATACGGGAACCAAATTGATTGGTAAACGGATCAGCCACAATTCTCTTTCCCTTTTCCCATGCAAAAACCAAGGCAGAAAAGACGCTTCCCAATGCTACGGCAATGGCTAGATTAGTAACAACGGTGACCACCGACACAAATACAATGACCAGCGCATCTGATTTTGGAATGCTCTTCATAACGCGAAAACTTGACCACTCGAAAGTACTGATGACCACCATAAACATTACCCCGACAAGAGCTGCCAGAGGAATCTGTTCGATTAATTGAGCACCATAGAGGATAAATCCCAGCAGAGACACTGCAGCGACTATCCCCGAGGTTCTTCCACGTCCACCGGCTCTGATATTGATGATACTCTGACCTATCATCGCACAACCGCCCATGCCACCCAAAAAGCCGTTCAAGATGTTTGCGACTCCCTGTCCGACACATTCCTGATTACCGAAGCCTCGCGTTTCAGTTAACTCATCCACCAAAGTCAAAGTCATCAGAGACTCAATCAGTCCAACAGAAGCTGCCAGTATGGAATATGGCAGGATAGTTCTAAAGGCTTCTAGAGAAAAGGGAACAAGAGGAACTGCAAAGCGAGGCAAAGATGCTGCAAGAGTAATCTTAGTTGGATCTTTTGCCTGTACAAAATCCAATACAGTCATAACTTGTACAATTCCAAAATGATTCAGAATCAAACCTAGCAAACTGACCACTACCAAGGCAGTCAAGGTGGCCGGTACTGCCTTGGTTATTTTAGGCATAAAAAAACTTATAGTCATGGTCAATAGGATCAAGATTCCCATAACAGCCCAAATCAGTGTCTTTTGCTGCATAGGGAGGAGATGACTCAGTTCAAACATCTCAAACTGCGAACGAAATATAACAATAGCAAGGCCATTCACGAAACCGAGCATGACTGGATGAGGTACCAGACGGATAAATTTGCCTAGCTTAAGTAATCCGAACAATACTTGAATGATTCCCATCAGTACTACAGCAGCAAAAAGATACCCCAAGACAGATTCCATACCTCCCACAGCAAGCCTTTCTCTGACCAAGGGAGCTAGGATTACTGCGACCGCTCCAGTTGCACCGGAAATCATACCAGGACGCCCCCCGATCAAAGAAGTGACTAAGCCCATGATAAAGGCAGCGTAAAGCCCAATGATAGGATCGATTCCAAGAATGAAAGCAAAAGCTATGGCTTCAGGGACCAAAGCTAGAGAAACAGTAAGCCCAGACAAAAAATCATTTTTTAGATTTCTTGGCTTTGAAATCCGTAGAGAGAAGAGTAAGTCATTTTGTTGTTTCATTAAGTATAAAAACCTTTAAGAGATATTTTCTTCGAGAACACTAGCAGTTTCCATGATATTACACAACATTCATTTTATCCTTCCCTCGTAGCATAACCCCACGACACTTCTTATAACGACATATCCATTGCAACTAGGTTGTTTTTGGAAATGCCACAAATAGTGCAGCCAGCGTATTCATTATTGATGATAAATGAGGGGGACATCATGACTGTGAACTCTAGCTAGAAAAACTGGATTTAGAGAAACCCTATTCCCAATACAAGCACAACGACTATGAGGATAAGTCTGATGCCCATCTCAGCAAGAGAGATAGAAGTTGCAATTTGTCAAAAGGTAGTAGATTGTAGTGCAAAAAGAAAAAGTGCCTCCTTCCCTATCGAATAGAAAGCCCTTCTTCGGCGTGCCAGCATTAACAGGTTGAAGGAATCACCCTTGCCTATACATGGTAATTTTCTCGGAAAAGGACTGTAGGTTATGCTGCCCCTTGATTGGGTTGTCTCCTTGGGGGATTATTTCGATAGAAGCGCCGGGAAACGAACTGGCAATTATTTCAATCTGCCTAGACTGTACAGCCCCCTTATTGACAACTATCTTGCTGATACCTAGGGAAAGCAGTTTCAGCTGGTCCTGGATCATAAGACTCTCGGAAAAACTCAGCTCATCCTCATTGAGTACTAGGGAAATCTCTGTAATCGCTTTGTCTTGCAGTTGATTTCTGAGTTTTGCATATCGCTCCTGCATACGGAGCAATCTACCAAAAATCGGGTCCTCTGAAAGGGTATGGAGATTTTCTTTCCTGATATTGGCGATGCAATTTTTTTTCTGAACAATTTCCTCTCTCATCTCAATCAGATGATCAACCCAATGGAGATTCACACTTGGCAACGCCAGGGTTTTCAGAGTTAGGGCTGTCGGAGGAGTGTCAATAAGGACTTCATCATACTGTTTTTCACCAAAACATTGCTCCAACACCAAGAGGGATGCATATTCTTCCATACCTGGTGCGAATTTCAAGATAGTAAAATATTTGTCTATATTGAGGGCTTGCTGATAATGGTAGAGCCCTTTCAATTCCTTTTGGATAGAAGCCATATACTCTCGACTTTTTTTATCCAGGTTAAACTCGCTGAGAGAAAGATTGGGTGCCACCTTGGTTTTTTTCTCTCCAAGCCTTATCTCAAAAAGATCATGCAGATTATGAGCTGGGTCCATCGATACCAACAAGACATCTTTTCCCTTGTTTTTTGCAAAGCGCAGAGCCTCCAGAGAAGCACTCGTTGATTTCCCGACTCCGCCCTTTCCGATATACATATGAACATGTGCCATCAGGGTTCTCCCATAATGCTTGCCAGCTCACTAAGCCCGTTCCCTGTCTGTGAAGAGCGCAGCAACATACGATCCAAATCATCAGCCATGACAGATAGGAGATCCAAGGCCATGGGCATTGGGGGGGAAGGCAAACCAATAAAATTACCGAACAGCATCAGGGAAAATGAATTTTCCATTTCCCTGACCTCATATTCTATTTGAGCCGTTGCCTTGTACATCGAGGCTGTATGAATGCCAGCCAAGAATGCACCAATGTTCTTAGCGAAACGTCTAAGCCATGTCATCAACCACTCCAAAGCTTTGTAGCTCTTTCTCATACGTTTCTCTTGATGGAAAAATGGAATATATCCCATAGATTCCCACAAGAACCGTTATATACAGATGATAGGTGTATATGGGGAGATAGTAAGCAAAAAGCATAAAAAACTCCCCGATACTGACAGAATAACCGATCAATCGTTTCATGCGTGAAAAATCGGATAGGCTTAACCCTCGGTCTTTAGTCCCTTTCTGAAAAAAACCGGTTCGTAGGAGTATGGGAAAGCCAATGGCAAAAATCGTAGTCCCAAGAAGGGCAATGACCGAATTGATTCGGTTTGCCCCCACCCTTCCACTCGAAGGGGCCCCCAAACGGTGAAGCAGGAACACGATGAGTAATCCAGCAACAGTGAACCCAATTGTTATATATGCCTGTGTACGAATCTTGTAAAATTCACTTCTATCCATACGAAAATACCACCTGTCATTACAAAATCGATACCAGGACAGTCAGAATCGGCTATCCTGGTATGATAGGGGATGAGACTTAGGCCTTTGCAGGGTTTGAGACCACTTTTGCAACCTTCGTGAACAATGCCCTGAAGCTTTCATACGCTACAAAGACAATTATCAGGAGAATGATGAGGTTTATGGTACCAAGTAAAATCTTTCCAGTAGTGAAATACGTAATTTCATTACTGATAAGGGCCCAAGTTGTCATGAACATCATGAAACATGCAGGAATAAAGGTTACAAAGTATTTTTTTGTACCTGTTTGTTTCAAATAGACCGATGCTGTAAACAATGCAAGGGCTGCCAGAGCCTGATTGTTTGCTCCAAACAACGGCCATAAAGCCAAAGCCCCAGTGCCATTTACTCCTGTTGAGAATGCAAGGAGACCTGCAGCTACAAGCGCAATGATTGTGGCGCCATATTTATTCGTAAAGAATGTCTTTTTCTCAGAGGCCCCGACACGGTTTGCACCAAGCAATTCCTGAATTACATAACGCTGGAGACGGGCTGTAGTATCAAGGGAGGTCCCTGCAAAGGATGCCACAAAAACGCCCATGATGATTACACCCAGAGCTTTTGGAATTCCGATATACGTGATCATATTGGCTGACCCTTCGACAAAGGCTCCAACTTTGGCCCCGAGTCCGGCGGCGGTACTCCAGGAAGCATAGTGTTCTGTCCATTTTGCAAGTCCCACGATAGAGGTGGTGTCACCACGGGCAGCGAGTCCGATACCTGCGGTTGTAGCAATGATAACCAGAACTGAAAGGGCCCCCTCCATCAACATGGAACCGTATCCGACAAATTTGGCATCTTCTTCATGAGCAACTTGCTTGGCTGTAGTTCCCGATGCCACAACGGCATGGAAGCCTGAGATTGCCCCACAAGCAATTGTAATGAACAGGAAGGGCCAAAGAGATGGAGCCCCGTCTGGTGTTGCCTGCACAACTGGTGCAACAAAATGCAATCCGCTGAAGGCAGCGAATACTATGCCAAGAATAAGCACGGTCATCGCTACAAATAGCTCCCAAGCATTGATATAATCCCTAGGTTGCAACAAAGTCGTTACCGGTAAGGTAGAGGCTATAAAGGCATAGATGAATAGAATAATTGTCCAGGTTCCAGTAGCGGGCATGCTACCGATAACAGGCATGTCAAGGGGAATCCAGTGGCCTAAGACAACAGTAAGATACATTGCCAAAACAGCCAGAAAGGTTACCTTCGTCACATTGGCATTACGTTTGTATATTGCCCAGCCCAAGGTTATGGCAATTGGAATTTCCATCCAAACAGGGAATACTGCCTGGGGATACATATGGAAGATGACCGCGATGATCATCCCTAGGATGGCGAGGAAAAGCCATAATTCGATGAATACAATGAGAAAAAACACATACCGTATCTTTTTGCCTACATATTGGGCAGAAATTTCAGAAATTGACTTTCCTTGGTTCCTTAAGGACATGACCAATGCAGAGAAATCATGTACAGCACCCATGACAATGGATCCGACAAATACCCAGATTAAGGCGGGAACCCATCCCCAGATTACTGCTATTGCAGGTCCTACAATTGGGCCCGTCCCAGCGATAGAGGTAAAGTGGTGCCCAAAAATGATTCCCTTCTTTGTTGGTACATAGTCTATACCATCTTCGAATTCTTCAGCAGGAGTCTTGTTCTTGTTGGAGATCTTGAAAATCTTTTTTCCGATAAACTCACCATATAGTTTGTAAGCGATGATATAACCACCAAAGGCCAATACCATAATCAATACAACATCCATAGCGTCCTCCTTGAATTTTTTTCTCGAACTATTAACTATACACCCGAAATAGTAAATCCCAAAGTTTTATTTGTACCAATAGGCGTCAATGTATAGCTTACTGTTGATACATATCCGAAACTTTTTCGACAACATATCGATTTTCCTTTCTCTTTTGAGGAGCTGTAACGGGTACTCGGTTGGGTGTGGGAATCTTCTCGTATTGGATATGCTCATTACCAAATTGAATCAGCATACGCAACGTGCCATAGGCTTGGGGTTACGTCCGGACTTTCACCACTAAGGCATTGTCTTTGCTGGGATAACAAAAAAACAATCCCCCATCTCTTTTTTAAAGACGGAGGATGTTTTTGCTTCAAGAATTTGGATAGATTTATTTATGCTAATCCAAGGGTTACTGGTTTCAAAGCCTCGTAAAGATGCCTATAGGTTGTATACGGTCTTTCATAGAGCTCATGATTTTCAGGGGTAAAGGGAATATCAACCAGATCTTCAACAAAACGATCAGCAACCTGCTCATCCATAATTCCACATCCAATACCTGCAAGCAAGGAAGCTCCAAGACATGATCCCGGATTGTGTTTCACATAATGCAAATCGTATCCAATGACATCAGCCATGATCGAACGCCATAGGGTACTCTTGGAACCTCCGTTCGTGATAAATACTCTCTTTATTGGTAGATTCAACTCCGAGAACACTTCAATATGATGCCGAAAACTAAAGGCCACCGATTCAAGCATCGCCCTATAAACATGGTCTCGTGTATGGGAAAGGGACAATCCGTAGATTACACCTTTTGCATTGACATCGAAAATCGGGGTCTTTTCCCCAAGGAAATAGGGCAATATGACAATTCCTTCAGACCCAGTAGCAATTGATTCTGCCCTTGTGTCCATTTCCGTAAAATCTGAAAAGGAAAACTCATTCTGAAACCATTTGAGCATGGAACCACTACTAGCCGTACAACCATTGAGCAGATAGGGAACGGTTGGACTACATCCATAATCAATAAAAAGTCTGGTATCAGTAACCAAGGAATCCAGGGCAAGCAGGATATCCCCTGCCCCTCCAAGTTTGAGAACCAAATCCCCTGCTGTTCTTGCTCCTGTACAGAAAGATGAGGCAACATGGTCTGCGGTACCGGCAATAACAGGTATCCCTGCTTGCAAGCCAGTAAGCGCTTCAATTTTTCTCGTGGTTGTCCCAACAATGTCAGTTGACAGTGACACTGGAGGGAACCACTTGCTTTCAATATTGGCTAGAGGGAAAAGTTCTTCCAGCCAAGCAGCTTCTTGTATATCCCACATTCCACTTTCCAAAGCCCAGTTATGTTCAACCTGTACGATTCCAGTCAATACATACACAAGATAATCATAGGAACCAAGGATATACCTGATACGGGAAAATACTTCTGGACGATTTCGTGATATCCACAATAGCTTTGGGAAGATATGCTGCTGATTAACCCTGTTTCCTGTTTTGGAAAAAAACCAATCAGGGTCGATTTGAGCTTCCAATTCCTGTATTTCCAATTCCGATCGAATGTCGTTTTGTTGAATTGAGTTCATCAGTGGCTTCAGGTCGCTATCAAGGGCAATCAAGGCTGGCACCATTCCGGTGACCCCAATGGCCTTAATAGTCCTTGGGTCAGTTTCCTTGACAACCTCAAGAAGCAATTCGTACAAGTGTTTTTCCCAAATAGCGGGATCTTCCTCTGCAAACCCCGGATGAGGACTCAACAAATCATGGTTTTTTGCCCAAGTCCCCTTTATTTCCCCAGTTGAAGAGACCACGATCATTTTTATCGCAGTCGTCCCGACATCAATTCCCAACGACAATATTTCATCCACTCTGATTATCACTCCCTCAACGAATCACTTTGCAACATCTAGTCAGCCATTCTTGCTAGCAATGTCGAAGTTGCAATTTCAAGATTTCTCGAACACTCTCCCATATCAAGAGTCTGCAGGTGTTTATCTTTCATCAGCCACACACCATCAACCATTGAGTGGGATACGCTCATCCCAGAAACCGAATAAACCAATTGTGTATAGAAATCTTGTCCACACAGAGGTCCCCATCCAATATCATCCATGTCAAGGGCAATAATATCAGCTTTTTTACCTGCTTCAAGGGAACCAATCTCCTTCTCTTTTCCAAGAGCTTTTGCTCCCCCAAGAGTGGCCATGGTCACCAATTCCTTTGGGTTGATTGCTTGTACATCTTGTTCACGGTGAATTATCAGTTTACCGGCAGTTCCCATTTCTCCAAACATATCATAACTATTGCTATTACAGACATTATCGGTTCCTAGTACAACCTGTAACCCAGCTGATCTCATCGCCCTGACCGGAGCAGCGGGAAAACCGCTTCTCATTGATGCCGAGGGAGCCATCACTGGATAAAAAGGATAGTTTGCAAGCAATTCAATATCCTCTTGGTCAATGGTAATCGAATGAGCCGCAAGGATAGGTATTTCCAAAATGCCAAGCTCTTCCATTTTTCTGACAGCAGAACACCCAAAATGAGGCTTGCAATAATCATTTTCCTCATTGCTGGTAGCAAAATGGATGTGAAATCCCACATCATATTTTTTTGCCAAGGCAATTTCACGTTGGATGAGCTCAAGGCTATTGTCTACAAAAAAGGCATGAGGGCCGACCCAACCAGAGACGCGGCCATTCCCCTGCGCCATCTCAAGAAAGGACTCACATCGCGAAAGTTCTCGCTCCCGTGAGATAGCATCACCCAATTCCACGATTCCATATGCCAACACTCCTCGTAGACCTGATTTTTCGACCTGTTCATATATCTTGTCCGTGTAGAAATATTGGTCTGCGAAACACGTAGTACCCGTACGGATCATCTCTGCACAGGAGATCGGAGTGGTAAGACTTGCCATCTGCTCATCGGCAAAGGATTCATAACGCCTGAGCGTATTGACAAATCCATCCATGGTAAAAAGGGAAACCCCTTCACACATTCCTCTGGTCAAAATCATAGGGGTATGATTATGACAATTCACCAAACCCGGCATAAGCAACTTATTTCCCAGTTGTATAACCTCATCACCAGGCTCGGAAAGATAGTGGCCTTCGCCAACCTCATGTATCTGATCTCCCTGAATTACCACAAATCCGGGACTATAGAGATGATACTCGGAATCCATTGTCAAAATATGCGTTGCTTCAAGAACAATTCTTTTAGACATACTGCCCTCCATGTTATGTATTAGTGAAGTGAATTACGGCTTTTTTGTAATTTCGCTTTATAAGAAACCAAACTAAGGATTACCAAAGTCAAAAAATAGGGCAGGATTTGAATTATATAAGGAGGAATCTTTGTTACGTTTTGTAACCGAAGGGAAACTGCATCCGCAATCCCGAAGAACAGCCCTGCAAAGAAAGAGCCTCCTGGAGTATTAAAGCCAAACAGGGCAGCCGCATTCCCCAACCAACCCCTTCCACTACTCATATCCCGGGTAAATAACGTCAAATGTCCTACAGAAAGAAAGGCTCCTCCCAAACAAGCCATGGCACCACTGATGATCAAGGCTGAATATTGGACCTTCTTTACAGATATTCCAACAGATTTTGCAGCATCAGGATTCTCCCCCACAGCTTTCAGATACCGGCCATATTTAGTCTTGTTGAATACTATGCCCATAATGATTGCCAATACCCACGTTGCATACACGATACTGTTGTAGCCAGAAAACAGGCTCCCAAGCATTGGAATCTTAGAAATCACTGGGATGGAATATGAAGGTAGTTGGACAATGCTCGAGTCAGACCAAGTACCAGACTGATGGAAAAGAACCCTCATAAGATACACAGTCGTTTCGCTTGCAAGCATATTGATTGCAATGGACAAGATTACCAAATCTACCCGAAACCGGTTATGCAGCCAAGCAAAAACCCAACCCATCATTGCACCAAAACACATTGCCACGAAAACACCTAGGTACGTAGCCAAAAGTGGATGGATAATTCCAAATTCAGTATGGTTCCGGAACAAGTAGGTTGCCACGATGGCAACAAAAGAACCCCAAAGCATTTCCCCTTCTATGGCAAGATTCAAAACACCGGCTTTATTGCACAAAGCAGCAGCAAGGGCTGCCAAGATTACCGGAGTGGCAAGCCTCAGGGAGCTACTCAGGAGATTCATGGTAAAGAAATCAAAAAAGGTATTCATTGAACCGTCTCCTTTTTGCCTGAAATGTGTTTCTTCAATCTATGGAAAAAAGTAAGTACCTTGACATAGGTTCTTTCCACCATTGGTCTATAGATATTCTCAGTTGCGACAAAGAAAATAATGAGTGCAATGAGTGCACCACCCAGCTCCCGAGGAATCTTAAGGTTAATCTGAAGTCCCAACTGGGCACCCTGCCTAATTCCAGCAAGAAGTATGGCAACCAGCAAAACACCAAAGGGATGCGAGCCTCCAAGCATTGCAACACTCAACCCATCAAAACCCAAACCCGAGGAAAAACCAGTCATGATTCTATGATAATTCCCCAGTATTTCCATACAACCTGCAAGACCGGCTATACCCCCTCCGATAAACATGGTTCGAAGTACAACCCTATCCGATTTGATGCCACCATATCTGGCAAACAAGGGGGCTTTTCCAACCATTCGCATCTCATACCCTCCAGGAGTCTTCCATATGTACACATAGGAAACGAGAACCAATACAATTGCTATGACAAAAGAAATGCCCCATCTGGATCCTTTGACAAATTGAGGCAACCAGAGGGCCTGATCCAAAACTGCTGACTGCGCTTTTTGTCCGGCATCAGATCGTAAAGGAAAAGCAACAAGGTATTCCAATGCCAAGGTAGCGATGTTGTTCAGCATTATGGACGAAATGATTTCGTTGACACCTAGCTTAACCTTCAGCAACCCAGGGATCAAACCATACAAGCCACCAATGGTAATTGAAGCAATCATGATACAGGGGACCAAAAGATACGGTGGAAGATTGAACTGGGCACCCATCCAAGCTGCCATAATTGCCCCAAAGACATATTGACCTTCCTGCGCTATGCAAAAGACCCCAACTCGAAATCCATACATTGCTGCAAGGCCTGTGAGAATCAGGGGTGTCGATTGACCTAATGTTATCAAAAGCGGGCTGACACGGCCGGAAGTACCGAAAGCCCCGGAAAAAAGGACACCAAAAGCTTTCAGAGGAGAAACTCCAGTTAGAGCTATCAATAGGAAAGAAGCAATAATTCCCAAGAGAATTGCAGTTATCGAGACAAAAACATTGATCCCAATGCCTTTTCTGTTTTTCATGTGCAAGTACCTCCCACCATTAGAAGACCAATGGTATGTTCATTGATTTGGGTACCCTGCAATTCACCTTGCATATTTCCCGAAAACATTACTCCAACCCTATCACTCAAAGCTAGGATTTCCTCAAGTTCAACGGATACCAAGAGTATTGCAACCCCAGAATCCCTCTGCTCGACGATCATTTTATGGACAAATTCAATACTTCCCACATCAAGACCTCTGGTAGGTTGGTTGACTATCAACAATTTGGGATGCGTTGCCAATTCACGTCCTAAAACCACTTTCTGCATATTTCCGCCACTCAGCTTGATAACGGGGCTGTCAACTGTCGCCCCAGCAATGGAATAGGAATCAATGATCTGCTGTGCGTGGCCGACACAAGCCTCAGGATCAAGGAGTAATCCATTTCGAAATTCTTTCCTGTCCTGAAAACCAAGTAAGGTATTGTCAGAAACCGAGGCATGGGGACTCAACCCCATAGCTATTCGATCTTCAGGAACATGGGCAATCCCCTCTTTTCGTCGACTTTCTACCGATAAACGGGAGATATCCTTTCCCAATAAACACACTTTCCCAGAGGTTGGCTGCAACATCCCGCAGATACAGGAAACCAAAGCATCCTGCCCATTTCCGGTTACCCCCGCTACCCCATAGATTTCTCCGGCACATATATGCAGAGAAACCGAATCAAGTTTTGTAATACCATTACCATTGAGATACCCAAGATTCTCAACGGAAAGGACAATATCCCCTGGAAGGGCTTCTTTCTTGGGAACCTGGAAAACCACATCCCGCCCAACCATCATGTTTGCAAGCTCCGATAGTGACGTTTTGCTTGTTTCTCTTGTTCCGATTACACAGCCTTTCCTCATTACGGTAATCCTGTCCGAAACATCCAGGACTTCCTGCAATTTATGGCTGATAAAGAGTATTGTTGTCCCTTCTCTTGCCAAAATCCGTAGGGTTTTCAGAAATTCCTGTACTTCTGAGGGAGTAAGGACTGCCGTTGGTTCATCGAGGATGAGGATCTTAACATTTCTAGCCAGCATCTTGAGGATTTCCAAACGTTGCAACAAACCGACCGGCAAGGTTTCGGTTATTGCATCCGGGTCGATGGGCAAATGATACTTTTTGGACAAATCCAAAACGAAAGCAACTTCCTTACGATGATTGAGAAATCCGTATCGATTTGTTTCCATACCCAGTAGAACATTCTGAGCAACGGTAAAGGAATTCACCACCATAAAATGTTGATGGACCATTCCTATTCCAGACGCAATCGCCTCGGATGGATTCTTGAAATTCACAGGAAGCCCTTCCAAGAATATACTACCACTATCAGCCTGTTCCAACCCAAACAAAATATTCATGATGGTAGATTTCCCAGCACCATTTTCCCCACAGATTGCATGGATCTCGCCTTGGGAAATTGAAAAACTAACATGATTATTTGCCTGTACGTTTGTTTCTGAATAAAACCGATCAATTTCCTCAAATCTAATAACTTCTTTCATGGAAACTCCCTATTGAAACAGCCCCATCCCAAGAAATCGGGATGGGGTCCAGGAACAGGAACAACTTACTTAAGGGAATCCCACAGGGGTTCGGTCAATGCATCGTATACCTTATACTCACCACTGAGGATTTTTGACCGGTAATCTGCAATGGTTTTCTGGATCTCAGGAAGTTGGGCTACCATATCGGCAGGTCCGTTCTCTGCAAAGGTTTTTACACCCACATCCCAGGAAAGTCCGGTTGCACCATCCTCCATGTCAAGGGTACGGAATCCACCTTCAAACGTTCCTCCGACAAACTCATTAATCAAGTCATAGGTACTATTATCAACTCTCTTCATTACAGAGGTTATGATTGTTCCTGGGTAAAAAGTATCCTGAACGTTATCCACCCCAATGGCAAACAAATGCCTTTCAGCAGCTGCAGCAAGAACGCCTTCACCAGAAAGCCCACAAACTTGATATAAAATGTCACAACCTTCATCATATAGGGCAATTGCGCTCTCTTTTCCTAGCGTTGGATTAGAGAAATCAAAACCAAGGTAGTTTACATAGACTTTACAATCAGGATTGACGGCAAGCACGCCTTGTTTGAAACCATAATAGAACTGATTGATGCCAGGGGCATCTCCACCACAGACAACACCAACCTTATCAGTCTTGGTCAACATCCCAGTTGCAATCCCAGCCAGAAAACTTGATTTGTTGACATTGATCAGCAAAGAAGCAAGGTTGGCAGGAAGTTTATCTGCGAACAATTCACTGGGAGAACCAAACATCTGATCGGGATATTCAGTTGCCAAATCAAGCATCATCTGGGTATCCAGTCCAACCCCGAGAATCAGATCATACCCTTTATTAATTACACTACGCATGGCGGTTTCATGTTCATGGACACCTTGTGTTTCGATCAGATCGACTTTTACGGGCAATTCCTGATTAGCTCTGGCAACTCCCATTGCAGCACTATCACAGAATGAACGATCCCCAAGGGGACTAGGAAGCACAACGGCAACTGTTGTCATTTCATCTTTCACCTCTGACGATTCTTTTGCGCCATTTGCAAAAAGGGAAACAGAGAACAACAGAACCATGAGTACGATAAAACAGAACTTTCTTTTCATTTTCTCATCTCCTAAAGACCTTATTTTCTAAATGCCGTAACGGCATCCATGAATCTCAACACTTTTTCCTTGTCGACCATTTCGTAGAAATCATCGTTGAGCTTGAATGCCGAACCAACAACGGCACCGTCAACAACTGCAAGTTTTGAAGCAATGGAATCCGTAGTACAACCAGTATTTGCAAACACAGGTATTTCTGGTACGGCTTCTGCCACTCGTTCAAGCAAAGTGGTGGACGTTTCGGTCCCTGCTGTTCTTCCAGAAACACACAAGATATCCGGCTGATCATTGAAAACTGTTGTCTTTGCAATATCCACTAGGTCCCTATTTCCAAGATATACACTTGCCTCAGGGTAAATATTGAACATTAATTTTACAGAATCTCCCCCAATCTCATGCCTTCTACGTGAAACATTCCCGTAGTTGGTATCCCAAAGGCCAAAATCGCTTGCATACACTCCGCTAAAGATTTCTCGAACAAAAGATGCACCGGTTACAACAGCAAGCTCAACACTTGCCTTTGCATCCCAAAGGACGTTCACCCCATATGGTATTGAAATCTCAGACCTGATTTCTCCGATAATTCTTCCCATTGCAGCAATGGTTATTGCTTCCACTTTAGTCAGATACGGAAGACTGAACTCATTGGAGAACATAACAGCATCAACACCTCCGTCCTGCAGAGCATGCAAATTTTTTATTGCTCTTTCAATGACCCAATCCATTCCCTTTGCATTGTCATACTTGGGATCACCGGGCAGAGCGTCCAAATGACACATTGCGATAATGGGTTTTGTGGTCCCATAGGCTTCTTTCAACCAATTCTTACTCATGTTTCCTCCACAGTATCCAATCATTTTGGTTGGATTACCGTTATTCCTTGTTGATAAAATGATTCACGAAGCGGTTCCGGTACCTTTCCATCGGTAATGACAATGTCCAGTAGTTCCAGATCACATATTTTTGCAAACGTTATTTTGTTAAATTTCGAATAATCGGCCAAAGCAATGACTTGGTGCGAATTATCCACAAGAATCTTCTTCACCGCTGCATCCTCAGCATTGTATTCAGTTACTCCAGCTTTACTATCGATACCCCCAATCCCCATAAAAAACTGATCAACGTGGATGTTCTTCAAAAAATCGAGAGTATAATTTCCAATCAAGGACCCTTCTCCTGGTCGCAATACTCCACCAGGGACAATTACCTGCAAATTGCTGTAGTTGAGGCAAAAGTTCATTACCCGAAGGTTTATCGTAATAATCGTAAGCCCTTGATAGTCAGTCAGACTTTGCACCAAAGCCAAGGCAGTTGTCCCGCTATCAAGGGCAATGGTAGTACCCTCCTTGACAAGGCTTGAGGCAAGTCGTGCAATGGTCTGCTTTGCTTCAAGGGAACTGGAAGCACGCAAATCAAATTGAGGTTCCTGGATACATTTGTTAATGGCCATTGCTCCGCCATGAACCCTTTGAATGAGGAGTTTTTCCTCAAGCCTTTGAAGATCACGCCTGACTGTCATTTCTGAAACTTGAAGACGAAACGACAGATTTGCAACAGAAACAAATCCATCACGTTCCAATAACTCTAGAATTACTTGTTGCCGAATATTCATAATCAATTCCCTATTTGTTCGACTACGCACAACACAACATAACTTATTGCATAGGAGGTAGCATCTGTCAATGAATGAATTTTGTATATATATGCACTTAGATTTTTACAGTGAAGTAAACCAAACATGGAAACAAACAGTCTAAAACCATTACAAATCAAGGATAAAAATCATTATTATAGAACTTTTACACTATATGTTTTATATAATCATGAAAAAATATCCATATTTTTTCTATCATTAACAATATGATTTCCAACATGAAGATCAATTTATACAAATGTTTTTGGATATCAGTATTACTATTTTTGGGGCTTATCTAACATATTAATGCTCTAATTCGAACATAATATTTCTATTTATTTTCTATTTGTGAAAACACACACAAACCACAAATAATATATATGTGTTGCAATATATCTACGTTTTTGCAACATATATCGGCATTCTAAAAAAATATCCCGAATTCCATTTTTTTGATGAGGATAGTCCCAACAAGACCCTTTTCTCCCTACCCGTCTACGAAAACAATCTTTCAAGATGTAGTGCATGTACCTACTGATAAATTACAGCTATACTTTTCCAGTACAAAAAGAGGAATAATCAAGGAGGAGTTTTAGATGACACGGGATTTGGCATCAATGGATTTCACTGAGTTGGGACGGTTGTTTCCCATCATCATCTGTAATCACAATCCCTTGTGGCATGATGCGTATAATGCTGAAAGAAAACTGATTGAGATGGCCATTGGACAGGATTTCATGGCGCGAATACAACATTTCGGAAGTACTGCCGTTCCATATCTTGTTGCGAAACCAACCATTGATATCTTGATGGAAATCAGGGAAAACGCAGAGGTGAATCGTATTGTCTCATCCATGGAGTCCATCGGATATCTTCATTCCCCACAACCGGACAATCCAGCTCCGCACCTGATGTTCATGAAAGGATATACACCAGAAGGGTTCAAAGGACAGGCTTATCATGTGCATCTCAGGTACAGTGGAGATTGGGACGAATTGTATTTTCGCGACTTTCTGATTGCTCATCCTGACATCGCCAATGAGTATGGGCGTTTGAAAAAGGCACTTAAGCAACAATATACATATGATAGGGAAGCATATACACAAGGCAAAACAGAATTTGTCCAGAGAATCACCGATTTAGCAAGAAAAGAACTGGGAGATAGATATGTTCCTCCCCCACCAGAATACTGAAGAGCTACGCCCCCCCTATCAACAGCCTCAGCCAATGAGGAAACAATCCTGTCATCACCACTACTATCACTAGAAATATGATGATGGATATACTATTCAAGATGCTGAAACACCAGGAAATCTAAGGGATACAGATCTGAGACAACCCAATTTCCTGTTTTTCATGACTATCTTGCAGTCCACTTCCAGAAGGTGATAAAATCGAGGAGTAAACAGTATGCAAGTAGACAAAAAACATTCCGAGACCACTACATGACTGTCGATTTCGAATAATTCAATAGGAGGGAAGACCCGATGAGCGAACTCTCAAAACTACCAAATGTCGGCAAGGTACTAGAAAAAAATCTATTGGCAGTAGGAATTGAAACACCTCAACAGTTGAGAGAAGTTGGTGTCGAGGAAGCTTTTCTGCGCATACGTCAGCAACAAGATTCCGGAGCCTGTCTTCATATGCTCTATGGGCTGCAAGGTGCCCTTCTTGGCATCTCTGACTCTTTGTTACCCGTTGAAAAGAAACAGGAATTACAAACATTCTTCAAGAGTTTGGAATAGCAATCTGGTGCCGAATCCTACTCTAATGACAATGCAAGAGAAAATTCTCTTCATCTGCCCATACTTCATTATGAGTATTTTTGTATTGCCAGCTGGACTGCTTGTTGGTCAAGATAGGTAATTCTGCAAATCTCCTCAAACGAGTACTTCTGTTTTGCAAGGCGAGAAGCTACATGTGCCAGACTCTCCCCTATCTCTATCAAGTTCTTATCATAGTCATAAAACCGTATCACCTGTTGTTTCCAGGGTTGTTCAACAATGTCATGCACCAATTCCAAACCCAGGTCTCGTATCCTTGCAACGATAGGCGGAAGATCATCATCTTCAAAATACAATTCCGAACTGTTTGCCCGTTGCGTAATGTGCCTATCTCGTATCAAACTCCTGAAATGTGCTTTTTGGTGAATGGAAAAATCCCCTACGAACGTCACGTTCTCACCATACTCAGACTTCACCTTCTTACCTAGCACATACTCAAAAAAATGTCGTGACTTTGTCATATCCTCAACGACAATCAATGCCCCCTGATATTCCATGACACCTTCTTCCCTTCCAAATACATTATCTTATTACGATATATTTCTCCAAGGTGACAGTCTTCATGTTTTGCGATTTCCAACAGTTCCTTCCAGGAGGTTTTCACATGTCCTGCATTGTTGTCTCTCCATGCAAGAGCCTTTGGCTGTGATGCATGAAGACATTCAAAAAGCTATGCATTTTCACGGTCAATCAACATTGGGAGGAAACACAGTCACCAGTATCCACACCAGTGAAACTCTTGGAAGACTAAACCCTTTCTGATTTGCAGGATTACCCAATCAAGACATATTGGACCAATTTCTCCCGTGTCTTTTGAACAACATCACATTTGGTTAATTGGTAAGCATAGGTTTTATAGCAAGGAAAAACGGAGGAATTATGAAGGTCTGCCAGGATATATTACCTAATAAAGTATCTGAGTTCATGCTAGAATAGAGGCATGAATGGATTCGAAAACATTATCCAAGCTATTGAAATGTATGAGCGATCACTCCTTGATCATAAAAGGATACCTTCGGTCTTGGCTCTTGCCCAAAGAACTGGGTATAGCCCCTATCATTTTACCAGATTATTTTCCTCTGTGGTTGGTATTGGACCAAAGGAGTACATGCAAGGCAGATTACTGACCCATATACTCGATGAACTCAGCACAACTTCAACAACGCTTGCCATGTTGTCCGAACAATATGGATATGCCGACTATTCATCTTTTTCCAGGGCTTTCCGGAATCGTTTCGGATATGCGCCCCGTGAAGCAAGAAACCAACCGGGCAATCCCCAAGGTCGAGTGGAAATCTTCAAACCAGAATCAAGAAGAGAACCCACTTTTCGCTTGTCACAGCCACAAATAGTGTCACTACAACCTTTTGTCTTGAGCGGAATCACCTTCTTCATAGGGAACGAGACAAAATCATTTCATACCCAGTGGAAGACATTCATGCGCACTGAAGACAAAATTGAAGGGGCCAAGAAACCAAGGAAGTTTCTTCAGTACTCATGTTGGCTTGAAGAGGAAGAGCTCTTGGGACTTTCAGTGCTCTGTGCCCTTGAAGTAGCAGGAAATACTACCCAAAGGAATATATTCACGACACGTACTGTCGAGGGAGGAACCTATCTCCGGTTCTTGCATGAGGGAGATATCTCAGGCATTTCCCTCACCTACCAATACATCTATGGGACTTGGTTTGCTTCTCAGGAAATACAACCCAGAGGGTGCTGGGAATTCCAACGGTATTCCCAGGATGGGAATACCGTGGAAATCTTTATTCCAGTCAGAACAGGAACTCCGATTCCCAATTGAAGGAACCACTATCTTCACGACAAGTCGGCCAATGGGAACACCAAAGCGGAACCGTTGCATCGCGAATTAGATCTTCACTCGGGTGATAGGGTTTGATATCGAGAACAGGAGTCCCCTCCATAGCATCCAACCAATCGACCTCAATACTACCTTTTGCATGGTCGATTTGTAGTACTCGGGCAGTACTGCAACACATATTGTTAGGACGGAACGGACTTCGTGTAGCGAACACCCCAATACGGTCAGGACCATTTTTATAAGGCTTATCCAGTACCAATGCTGAAGACCCCATCCCTTCAAAACGGTCGGCATACCAAAAAACAATGACATGGCTGAACCCTTCAAAACCTTCCAAACCAGACGCAAAGTGTTTGTCTAGGCAGATTCGATGCCTATGATCCTCAGTAGAAATCATTCCAATTTCTTTAATCGTTATACTCATATTGTTCTCCTTATCGATGACTATAAGGGAACCACATCAAACAAGCATTGGCAAAACGTGCTGTCCCCATGGCAAAATTTGCCATTTAGGCATACATGCCAACAGAAGGGAACGTAACATTTCCTATCATTATTGTATCGCTGCTACTTGTCAATTTCTTGTAAGGCTCTCCATTCATCTTCAAGAATACTCATTTCCACGAGGTTCCAGTAGGTTGTACCCACCTTCCTGGCATCACGTAATATCCCGTCAACTGAAAATCCTGCATGTTTGTAGACTGCCAGAGCCGAATCATTGAAATCGAACACCCCAAGGGTAACCCGATGCAAGAGCAGTTCATCAAAACATATGGCAAGAACGGCTTTTACGATAGCTTTCCCTGCACCTTTTCCCCTGAATTCAGATTCTCCGACAATGACTTTGGATACTCTTGCCGACCCATTTTCCCTGTCTATACTGCCAATGGAAACATGGCCAATTCCCTGTTTTGTAGCCGAGAGAACAACTCTGAAATTCAAGGTGTCCGAGGTTTTGGTATTGTTTGCACCCTTGTTATACTCGACCAATTGTTCGGTCGTCAGGGGGTAGCGAAACATAGGCCCTGCCCATTGCATGAGAAAGGGAAGATCTCCACTCCAACCTATGAGTTCAGCAAAATCTTGCTCGGTAAACGCAACCAATTGCATATCCATGAAAAAGGCTTCCTTTCTAGTGCATCGACTATTTTACCATGTATAAACACAGGTAAAAGCAATTTCTTATATCACCAATATCTTGAATGACCAGATTTCAGAAATCATGGCCACTGGTGTTCCAGACATTCCATGGATACACAAGACGGCTTATATCACGTGCATCCATCCAATTCTCCTGCATGATACGCTTCATATACCTCTTTCAAGTGAGCTGAAAGCTTCAGATTTTCCTTATAATCCACAGGACAGTCAATCAAGCAAGGAACATCCTGGGCAAAAGCATCCTGCAATATCGGAATCAGATCTTCTGCTTTTGTTACCCTGTACCCTTTTGCATGAAAACTTTCAGCAAGCAAGACAAAATCGGGGTTCCCAAAATCAACCGAACAACTTCTTCCAAAGTGATCCATTTGTTTCCACTTGATCAATCCATAACTGGAATCATGAAAAATTAGTACGACAATCGGAGTATGGATACGGACAGCCGTTTCCAATTCCTGAAGGTTCATCAAAAGTCCACCATCCCCGGTTACGACAAGGACTTTCCGTTTTGGGTAGATAAGCTTTGCAGCAATAGCACCAGGCAGGGCAAAACCCATTGAAGCGAACCCATTGGAAATAAGACAGGTATTCGGACGGAAACAGGGATATTCACGTGCTACCCACATCTTATGGGCACCTACGTCAGATATAAGGATATCCTCCGCTCCCATAACTTTTCTTGCATCTATCAATATCTTCTGAGGTTTCATGGGAAAGGAAGTATCTTCCTTGTAACAAGCTTCATCCTCGGTTGCAGCATCTACTATTTTCAACGCCCAGTCACTGTCCTTGACATCACCTCTTCCCAGCAAATAGGTAAGTTCGTCAAGCGACTCAGGGATATACCCCACCACTTGGGTTGCCGTCTGATAGTATTTATTGATATCTGCAGGCATTGAGGCTATATGGACAATTGTGGTATTGCGCTTTGCATTCCAATTTCGCGGATCATACTCCACAATGTCATACCCAACCGCAATGATAGTATCTGCCTGTTCAAGAATAATGTTTCCATAGTCCTTGAGGGGAAGGCCTACCGTACAGCAATAGTACGGATTGTCACAGGAAAGGACACCTTTTGCCATCATGGTATTGATGACAGGTATATGAACTGTCTCAACAAACCGGGTAAGGGACGCAGCTGCAAACGACCTGATTGCCCCATTCCCTACAAGCAGGATAGGATGTTTGGCTCTTTTGATAAGGTCATAGGCTTCCAGAATGGTAGTCCTATCGGCACTTTCCCGCAACGAGACAGGAACACGGGAAAGAGGGACATCCTCGTCACTCACTTCCTTTTTTGCAATATCGACAGGAATAGAGATGTGCGTAGCCCCAGGCATCTCATTTTCTGCATATTTGAAGGCCAAACGAACTATTTCCTCCTCAGTTTCTGGATTCAACACTTCCTTTGTCCTTTTCGTGATAGGAGCAAACATGCGGTTGAGGTCAAGATACTGATGGGCAGTAAGATGCAATTTATCTGTCGAGACCTGTCCGGTAATGGCTACCAACGGGGCACCGTCGCTATTGGCATCGGTAACTCCCGTAACAAGATTTGTTGCTCCAGGTCCCAAAGTCGATAGGCAAACCCCAGCATGTCCGGTAAGTCGGCCATAGACATCGGCCATGAAGGCAGCTCCTTGTTCATGTCGGACGGTAATGAATTGAATCGGCGATTCCTGCAAGGCATCCATAATATCAAGAACCTCTTCTCCAGGAATACCGAAAATATATTGTACGCCTTCTTTTTCCAAGCATTTGACCAACAACTGGGCTACATTCATATCTTCCCTCTCATACTTATTTCAACTTGAAGTGAATTTTACCACTTTGTAGGTTTTAGGTACATGAAAAGACCTGTCATCCAGAGACACTTCCCTGCTTTTGGCTACAATTTGCTACCTACCCGTCAATTCGACTGATGTATTCACTCCTGCTTGTGTTACCGATTTTTATTGTCATAGAAATTTGATGACAAGAAACAGACACATACATCATGTATCAAGAGCTTCCAGTAAAGTCAGGTCAATCTCTACGGCGATTCAAAAATCCTTGGACCCAAAGCTCTTGGTGAAGGATCAAGGAAATTATGACTACTTCAAAGAAGAGCCTATCTTACGGTCTTTCAAAACAATGGGTAACTACTTATACTATTGAAATCCATATTTCATAGGGAAATAGATCTAGGAGGCAATACACATGAAAGCAATTGTCATGTATACATATGGAGATAAAGAAGTTCTTCAGGAAAGAGAAATTGAGAAACCTGTACTAGAAGCTAACCAAGTTTTACTTGAAAACTATGCTACATCCATCAACCCAATTGATTGGAAAGTACGATCTGGATATCTGAAAGGAATGCTAGAATTTGCATTTCCCATTACCTTGGGATGGGATACGGCTGGAATAATCGTAGAAAAAGGAAAGGGTGTTTCTGGGTTTGAAATCGGTGATAGGGTATTTGCAAGACCGGCAACAACCGGACAGGGCACCTATGCAGAATATGTTGCTGTAGATGAGAATTTACTTGCTCGAATCCCTGAATCAATGACCTTTGAAGAGGCTGCCGCCATTCCGCTAGCAGGATTAACGGCTTGGCAATGCCTAGTAGATTTTGGCGAAATCAAGAAAGGTGATAAGGTTCTCATTCATGCTGGAGCTGGTGGAGTTGGAAGTTTCGCAATTCAGATTGCCAAAAGCTTCGGTTCCTATGTGGCAACAACAGCTAGTGCAAAAAACGAAGACCTAGTCACATCGCTAGGAGCAGATCAATGCATCAATTACAAGGAAGAAGATTTTAGTGAAATGCTTCATGACTTTGATCTCGTCCTAGATACTATGGGGGGAGAGATTCAATCCAACAGCTATAAGGTATTGAAGAGAGGAGGAAAATTGGTATCCATTGCCCAGCCTCCAAATGAGGAAGAGTCGAAAAGGTATGGGGTAAAGGCCGAATTCCTTTGGCTTACTCCAAATGGTAAACAACTGGAAAAGCTGGCTGACTTATTTGATTCAGGACAATTAAGGCCTGTAATAGGAGAGACTTTTGCCTTAAGTGAAGCGGGTCTCCGCTCTGCCCATGCATTAAGTGAAACCCATCATGCAAAAGGTAAAATTGTAATTCGGGTTAAAAAAGAATAAGTACCGTTCTCAACGTAAAAGATATTGAGTCTTGTGCATCTGATCCAGGTGTTTGAACCTTCCTTCAGCATGCATACAAGTACTGAGAACGAGTCCCCTTCTATAGGAAAAACACTATGTACTTGGTACTATGAAAAACAATTGCCCCCTCAGGTGAGGGGGCCTACCTACCTAATCATATTGTTATTATCTATATGTCCCTGTAAGGGTGAAGGTTCCATTGGGAAGAATCTGTTCAACCTCTCCAGTTTCATTATTCACTCCCATCCAGACAAACGTTCCATGTACTTTACCGTTGGCCTTCACATCAGAATCTTTTGCAACCCAGCTCATATTGATCTCTGCCCCAAACAGGGATCCAGAAAGGTTTCCATTGGCCTGAAGACGTAAAACTACTTCACCGTATTCATCGACAATATCGATCATGCTATGGTTTGATCCCGATATCTCGGTAGTAACCGGATCCAAATTGTAGTTGGTAACATTTGACATGACAACATTCTTGCCATTGAGTAAATCCCAATCAGAAACGATGGAACCTCCATATGGGCCATATTGATAACTGTAAAGAGTCTCTTCGACCGTTTTATGGTGATTGCTATTACCCATATCGACCGTTACGACATTCAGATAATCCTGGTATAGGTTGACTGTTGCAGAAAATGTTTTCCTTACAGTATCCTTGGCAGATCCATTTTTCTGACCAGACACTGCTGATAATTTCCGGCTTGCAAGGTCAGAGCTCTGCAACGATGAGTCACATCCGGTAAAACCGATGACACTCAAGAGAATTGTTGCCACGATAAGCAACTTCTTGATTTTTCCTATACCCATACTGATACTCTCCCTCAATTATGTATACATTGTAGTAAATTACAGGCAAATTGTTTGGATGTCAATTTATATTTTCTCAAGTGTAATCTTGCCACTGGCCATATACAAGAAATGCTCGAAATAGACTACAGATATTTGGGCAGGAATTACCGCATCATTTTCCAGATAGGTACAAGCAAATCCCATTTTTTGCTTACTGTCCAAAAATTGGAGGTGGGTATAGGGAGTTTGCAAGAATCGAAATTGTTTTCCTCATATCAAGTCAACTGCATATAACCATATACCTATCACAGAGCACTAGTGGCTTGGACGCGAGCAAGCCATATGCCGCCCAAAATCTTTGGAAAGCATTTACCCTTTCTCCTCATCGGGAGTATTTTTTCCTTTGCCATAGACAGGAGATGCCTCGTGTAACATATTTTGACGAAGCACCTGATTGATCTTCGTCTGGTACCCTCTTTTGCCATCAGCTTTATACCATTCCAGAATATCGGTATCGATGTACATGCAGATTTTTTTCTTTACTGGACGGTAATTATCAGGATTACGCAGATGCGAAGCATGTAACTCAGAGAGTTGGTCATCTGTCATCTCAAGGATATCAGAACTGTTTTTATCCTTGAACTCCAGGATTTCTTTACGTCTTCTTTTTGCTATACTCATACCGTTTTTCCTCTTCTTTCATAGTTTCTTACTCTCCCATATATTCCTACTACTCCCCTTCCCGTTTGGAAGAACTACAAGAAAAACCAGGGATAATTGAAACAGCCATGGTTTTGGGGTCAAGCCTTCAAGCCCACCCGAATGATAATTTTTGCACCAATCAAAGCTAGGGATAATCATCAGATATATCCAGGATAGCTTCGAACAAAAACCCGTGTTTCCTTGTTTTTTTAGTCTTTGCACCTTCATATTTTTGTCATGTATGGACTCAAAATGTCTATATATTATTATATATACAATATGCGTGATGTCAAGTTGAATTCCTATCAACCATTGTGTAAATTCTTTTCTATAAAAGAGAAATTTTTCCTGATACTATGTCGAACTTCTTAGAGAATGAGTTGCTACTATATCTTAATAGTGAAAAATTGAGTATGCTATATGTGAGTCGCCTAATATGTTTCTCTTATGGACTCCAATTATTTTGATATCGTTAAGAACTATAAAATCAAATGACAGTATGGAACTGCATCAAAGCACTCACCCAATACACTATGAATTGGGATGTTACTATTTGGAGGACGCAATGGCTACTTTTAAGGACAATTTGTTAGTGAACCGGATTATTGCTCTAATCATTGGAGGATTGCTTGTATTTGCAATCATGAGCCTGACTGTTGTACAAACAGAGAAAAAAGCAAATGCAGAATTGGCTATAGCATTAGACGAATCTCGCTATGATGCAGGAAGACTCCTCTCTGATGCAAAAGCTCAATTGGAAAGCAAAGATTATACTGAGTCAAAAGCCTCTTTAGAGGAACTCTTTATCAATCAACCAGGATCCCCTGAAGCTGCGGAGGGAAAAACCCTTCTTACAAACATTGAAACAGCTGAAGCAGCAGCGACTGCTAAATGGGAAGCAGCATTACCCCAGATCAAGAAAGATTGGTCAGAAGCAATGGCCACAGAATTACGCGCTGAATCAGACAAAGAACGTGCAGACATGGAAGCTGATTTAGAAGAAACTATTGCCAAGGCTTGGGATAAGGCAGAATCAGATATCCGTACCACTTGGGAAGAAAGCGAAGCGTAATCTCCTGTTACTTGACTAATGGAACTCCAGTGACAATGTGCCAACTATATATTGGGACATTGTCTCCTGGAGTTTTTTTGTGATTGCCATAAAACCTCTTTACACATTAGGCTTCTCCCCGATGCTGAAACTGTGAACCTTTTGAATTACAAACGATACCCCTAGTCCTCTTGAATTCTGTTTGAAACACATGGTGATTGAGCAAGAAGTGAATAGCAATCTTGCGGTTTTCTCTGTGAAATTAGACAATTAGTTATATACTACAGGTATTGAAAGGAAGGTTAGCATATGATTCAACAGGATAAGAAAGGTCAAGTTCTCTATATTTCTCATGGAGGGGGCCCTTTGCCGCTGCTTGGAGATCCAAGCCATTTGGCTATGGTGGAATTCATGAAAGCTCTTCCAGCTTCCTTACATCGGCCTGAGGCAATTTTGGTCATCAGCGCACACTGGGAGGAAAAAGTGGCAACGGTACTGGAATCCCCCAAGCCTCCAATGTTGTACGACTACTATGGATTTCCCCCTGAGGCCTATACTTTTTCTTATCCGGCCTCTGGTAATCCTGACCTTGCCCATAGAATTGCAAACTTGCTCAAGCAAGCAGGTATCGATACACACTTTGACGCACAGAGAGGCTTCGACCATGGCTCCTATGTTCCCTTGTCACTGATGTATGGCGACGCAGATATCCCTATGATACAGCTTTCGCTGATCCGTGGACTTGATGCGGGACAGCACCTTGCGTTGGGTAGAGCCCTTTCCGACTTGTTGGAGGAAAATATCCTTGTAATAGGCTCTGGGTTCTCATTCCATAATATGCAGGCATTTTCCTTTGGGGGGGGTACTAGCCAAGACGATAAAAACAATGCCTTCCAGAATTGGCTTATTGAGGTTTGTACGGGAGAGTATTCCCAACAGGAAAGGGAAAAACAACTCCTACTTTGGGAAAAAGCTCCCTATGCACGGTACTGCCATCCCAGGGAAGAACACTTGCTTCCCCTTCTGGTTTGTCTTTCCCTGGCCCAGAAGCCTGCCAAGGTGGCTTTCGATGACTATATCCTAGGAAAACGTAGCTTGGCTTTTCAGTGGTAGGAAAAGAACAATACACAAAGGACATGTCAAGGCAGACCCATGGTCATTGCCATAGGTCTGCTTTGTTGGAACTTCCTATTGGGTTAATATGGCCCCCGGATATGCTGTGCAACCTTCTCGACATAGAAGGTTTCCAGTTTCTTGTGCAATTCGGGAGACAAGGGAGGTATATCCGAGATTGCCGCATTGTCCAGTACCTGTGAGGGGCGACTGGCTCCAGGAATAACCACAGAGATTGCATCGTAATCCAATATCCAACGTAGTGCCATCTGAGCTAGGGTCATACCTTCAGGCTTGAGTGAAGCAAGTTCTTCTGTAAGTTCCACCCCTTTCTCAAAGGGAAGGCCAGCAAAGGTCTCCCCTACATTGAAGGAAGCACCGTCACGATTGAAATTCCTGTGGTCGGTTTCATCGAACTTTGTGCTCCTTTTCATTTTCCCTGATAGCAGTCCACTAGCCAAAGGAACTCGAGCGATAAGTGAAACGCCTTGCTGCTGTGCCTCGCCAAATAGTTCGGTGATAAGTTTCTGACGGTATATGTTGAAGATAACTTGCAGTGAGGCTATCCCCTCTTCCTTAAGGCATATAAGCCCCTCTTCTACAGTTTCGACACTCGCTCCAAAGTCTGCAATCTTGCCTTGCTTCTTCAGATCTCTCAATACATCAAAGACAGCACCATCAGACAAGACTTCTTGAGGGATGCAATGGAGCTGGATAAGATCTATTTGTTCAACTCCCAACCGGGAAAGTGAATTATTCGTATGTTGGACCATCGCCTCAGGAGTAAAATTTTGCGGCCAACCGGGACTGGAGCTACGCCCCAATTTGGTTGCGACATAGATTTTTCCAGAGTGCTGTTTCAAGAATTTACCGATAAATCTCTCACTCCTCCCATCACCGTACACATCTGCGGTATCGAAAAACGTTATCCCTTGTTGCGTTGCTGTATGAAGAATTTCCATGGCAGTCTTATCTTCGACCGTTCCCCAGGAGCCCCCGATTTGCCAAGTGCCAAGCCCAACCTCGGAAACCATTGTCTTATCCAAACCTACAGGCCTCTTATGCATAGCTTATCCTCCATTCCCTATATGATATGCCAATCTTACGGATGTACTTCACCTAAAGTCAAGGTACTTCACCTGAGGTGGACTAGAACAAACCCCAAAGATAGGGTACCCCAAAAAAGGGTTTCTTTGATTTACGTCCCAGGAAAGACTACAACCCAGCACAGCGATAATGAGGCTATGGTTATTGTATGCAAGTATATTTCCACAGGGATATGCATATAGCTCAAGAAGCATTAGGTATGAAAGGCATGGTTAATTTTGTTATGCAGTTCTTTCCTGTATGGTTTTATGGATAAGGAAAATTAAGACGGCAGAGGCGAATAACATGAGGCTACTTATCATCAGTGCATACCCAAGGTTGTGTGCTTCAGCAATTCTAGTAACCAACAAGGGGAATACCATTCTTCCCATCGTTCCGCTCAGAATATATGAGAGGGAGATGAATGCTGTATTCTTGGGGTACCAAGAAGATGTCACCACGATATACAGGGGAATTGTTGCACCAGCAGAAAATCCACATACTGCAACAAGCAATAATACGAAAATAACATTGGTAGTAAACGGCAGCACCAACAAAGCAGCTCCGGCTAGGATCATTCCGAAAATTGATAAGGCAAAGGGATTTCCTCCCCTATGCATAATCGGTCCCATGATCAATCGGGAAATGGCAATTCCAATCCAAAAGACAGTAAGGGAAATCGCCGTTATGGTAGGGCTCTGGAGCAGTTCTGTCTCTACATAGACAGGTATCCAAGTAGCACAAATGATTTGGCTTCCCATATAGAACATGATGACCAACGTGTACATGACAAAGGCCTTATCTTTCAACATAGGGAGAATGGGACCGACTTGTACCTCAGAGGGGGGTTCTATCACTCCTCCTTGGTTTTTTCTTTTCATAAGGCGGTATCGCTTTTCACTAGATGCAAGGATGAGAATGATTGCGACGAGCATACCAACAGTACCATATGCCAAACGCCATAAAGCCCCTTTGAAGGGAAGGATTACAAATCCTGTGACAATTGCACCAGAGCTATAGCAAAAATGCAAAAGAGGGATATATAACGCTCGTTTTTCGTAATAATCACTGGCTAAGACAGCATTGGAACCACTATCGATAAGAAAAGCAGAAAAACCAATAACCATATACAATGCAAATAATAGAAAACTACCAGAGGTGATTGAAATTGCTATAAGGGCAAAAATGATGAAGCCATACCCTATTCGCATAACTGTCATTTGACGCAATCGTTTCATGAAAAACAAAGAGACAAGTATTGATGTCAGAGAGCCGATTTGTATGAAGCTTACCAACGAACCCGATTGAGAGAGACTCAAACCAGTGGAAGCCATAATATTAGTGGCTAGGGGGCCAAGCATATTATTTACAATTGCAAAGAAAAAGAAGCCCACAAATATAAATACAGGATGCATAGGTAGGAACCTTTTATCTAGCGAGATTGCATGTACTGTACCATCAATACCCTCAGAATACAACGATAATCAGGAACCAGCAATTGCGTAAAACCAGCTAAGAGACAGTACTGGGAATTGGGACAGTGCCTCCCATATACCGTATGGGATGTACCAAGTCTCCACTAGTGAAGGTCATAGTATAGTCCCGGCCAAAATTGTTGTGGAGTAAGGAGAAGGTTTTCTCTATGCAGATACCAATTCCTTTTTCCCACTTTTCCCTATCAGTATGATACTATGCAAAAAACATAGTTTGAGGCAGGCTTCATGGACACACGAGAAGAGAGACTTGCACTTACCACAGAAACTATCAGAGAACTCTGGTCCACTACATACAATACCAATGGCAAACCTGATTGGTCTCACCTCTTCCCGTACTACCACCAGGATATTATTTTTCAGGACACCATCCAAAGGGTAGTCGGAAAAGATCCTTTCATGGCCCTCTGCCTAAGGCTTGCCAAACGGTGCAAACAGCTGGATATGCAGTTGTACAGTGTTATACGTGATGGAGACACTGCCTTCCTACAATGGAAAATGACAATGATGTTCCGTAGATTTCCCAGCACTCCGATGTTCGGCTGTACAAAGCTTACCATCAATGAGGATGAGCTCATCATCGAGCAACGTGACTACTATGACCTCTGGGGAGACATCTATAACGGCATTCCGTTTTTTCGCAGGGTCTATCGATCATTCATGAGAAAGTTTTTCGGATAGGAGAGAGGTCAATGGGGGTAAAGATTCCAGACGAACTGCAGTTTATGGTCAATGGCCGAGCAAAACAAAAACGAACAGATATTCGCTCTGAAGGCAAGCTGAGCGTCATCACAGGCACCACCAGCGGGGTAGGCAAGGCAGCAGCCTTCCGCTTCGCAAAAGGGGGTTCTGACCTTGTTATGGTCTGCCGCAACAAGCCCAAGGCAGAAAAAGTACGACAAGAAATATCCTCACTCTACCCTGTTTCCATTGATATCATCATTGCTGACTTCTCCGATCTTGCTAGCGTGCGCAACGCTGCCGACCAGATCCTTGCAACCTACCGTCACATCGACATCCTCATCCACAATGTCGGTACCTTTCTGAACAAAAAGCAATTTACAGAAAAAGGTCTTGAAACAATCTTTTGCGTAAACCATCTGAGCAGTTTTCTCTTGAACTCCCTCCTACTCGAACGCATGAAAACCTCTTCTCCTTCGCGTATCATATATGTCAATTCGGAAGGTCACCGTTTCAGTAATGTTGCCATCGACGACCTCTCTTGGAATAGACGTCGCTATACCGGCTTGAAAAGCTATGGCGCTGCAAAAACAGCACAGCTTCTTACCATCTGGGAGTTTGCTGACCTACTTGAAGATAGCAACGTCACCATCAACGCAATGCACCCAGGGGCTGTTATAAGCGATGTAGGCAAAGCAAATGGAAGCTTATACAACTGGTACACCAAACACATATTGAATCACTTTCTCAAGGACCCCATAATCTCAGCTGAAGCACTTTACTTTCTTGCCTTTGATAATAGTATGGAAAAGGTAAGCTCTCTCTTTTTCAACCAGACTATCAGAGAGCTACCGGCCAAGCATGCAATGGACAGGGAATACGGAAAAAAGGTCTTTTCGTTAAGCTCAAGACTTACAGATATCGCTCTGGCTCCTACTACCAAAACCAAGGAGAAACCCCATGAAATATGATGTAATTGTCGTTGGAGGCGGAGTAGCCGGATTGACCGCTGCTTCCTATTGTGCAAGAGAGAACCTCTCAGTCTTATTATGTGAAAGACACACATCCTTAGGGGGAAATGCAAATTCTTTTGAACGTGATGGCTTCGTATTTGACCAAGGCATCCGCTCGATAGAGAATTCAGGCATCATTTTCCCCATGCTCAAACAGCTGGGCATTGAGATTGACTTCATCAGAAGCTCAGTTTCCTTGGGTGTGGCCGACCAGATGATCAGGATTGACAAGGCAGAAAGCCTTGAGGACTATGCACAGCTTTTGGAAAAGCAATTTCCTGAAAACGTACACGACATCAGCCTCATCAAAGCAGAAATCCAAAAGATCATGAAGCATATGGACGTCCTCTACGGTATAGACAACCCACTCTTTCTTGATTCCTTACATGACCTACCATATCTTACCAAAACCCTCCTACCTTGGCTTTTCAAGTATCTTATCTCCATGCCAAAAGTCGCCAATCTCAATCAGCCAGTACAGGAATACTTGAAGAAATTCACCAACAACCAGGCTCTCATAGATATTATCGCCCAACACTTCTTCAAGGACACCCCGACTTTCTTCGCACTGAGCTATTTCAGCCTCTATCTGGACTATAGCTATCCCAAGGGAGGAATACGAAGCATTCCAAAGGCGATGGAAACATTCTTCACAAAACAGGGGGGATCGGTGTTGCTGAATAGCACTATAGAGCACATTGACAGTGAAAATTGCACCATCACAGACCAGAAGGGAAATACCCACTCCTATAAACAGCTCATCTGGGCAGCGGACCTGAAGACATTCTACAGGCAGATCAGCCACGACAAAATCTCCAATACAAGGGTACAAATGGATCTGATTCAGAAGCGCGATTCCTTAGATCAGTACCAAGGAGGAGATTCCATATTCTCCCTCTATCTTGCCATCGATCTTCCAGTCTCCTACTTCAGCAATATTGCAAGTGCCCACCTCTTCTACACACCTTTGAAACCCGGTTTATCGCACATAGACAGTCAGGCCCTATTTCAAGTGCTTGCCAAAAAACCGAGCAGTGCAACAGATATAGACAAAAAGACCATCCAAGCGTGGCTTTCTGCCTATTATACCTATACAACCTATGAGATATCGTGTCCTGCAATGCGGGATGCAAGCTTGGCACCAGAAGGAAAAACTGCCCTTTTAGTCAGCACCCTCCTCGACTATACCCTTGTAAAATTCATCCAAGAATCCGGATGGTATGAAGAGTTCAAGCGTTTCTCAGAAGATGCTATGCTAGAGGTGCTTTTTGTCTCACTCTACCCCGAGATGAAGGGTAAGATAATCCAGAAGTTCTCTTCCACACCTCTCACCCTTGAACGGGTGACAGGAAATAGTGAAGGGGCTATCACAGGATGGGCCTTTACCAAAAGGCCTGTTCCTGTAGTACATGAGATGAAGCGCATCATCAAGAGTGTCGATACCCCGATACAAAACGTCTTTCAGGCAGGACAGTGGGTATTTAGCCCCTCAGGACTGCCCATCTCTGTCCTTACCGGCAAAATAGCTGCAGACAAGGCAATCAAGACATTGAAGAAAAGGAAACGGTAAGCGGGTTTGCTTGAGAAAGAAATTGCCACATCATATGGATCTTGCCTGGCCAGATCAGAGGGTTTTCCTATGTTCGCGTAAAGTGTGACAAGAGGAGGAACACCTGCTCTCCTATAAATGCCAAAAGGCTGATGACAATGGTGCCACTCAGTACAAGAGCTGAGTTCCTCAACGCAAGACCGCTGATGATTATCGTACCAAGACCGCCGCCACCAATGACTGCAGCTATCGCAGCAGTTCCTAGGTTGAGAATGAAGCTATGCCGTATGCCAGTGAGTATCATTGGCCATGCTTGAGGGAATTCTACAATCCAGAGTTGTTGGAACGATGTCATGCCCATCCCTCTGGCTGATTCCTTCATATCTGAGGCTACCCCTTGGAAGCCCACCACCGTATTGCCTAGGATGGGAAAAAGTGAATACAGAAACAAGGCGAGCAATGCTGGTTTCCATCCAAAACCAAGCACAGGATAGGCAAGGATGATGACTGCCGATGGAGGGAAGGTCTGAATGAAGGCATTCAACCGCATGACAAGCACCTGAAAATCCTGCCCGCCTTTTCGTGTAACACCTACCCCGAGGAGAATCCCAACAATTGAAGCCAAGCAAGTGGCAAGAAGAGTAAGAACAATATGCTCCCCTGTCATTACCAAGATTGTTTTCCGTGAGTGGGTATACTGTCCTTCAGAAGGAAAAAGAAAAGAAAGCACCGCCGTCTGTACCTGTTCAGAGAGCATGTACACTACCAACAGAAGAACCAAGAGAGCGAGGATCAAAATTCTCTTTGCCAGACTTGAATTTTTGGTCTCTACAGGAGGATTAGCCTTGGCTGATTTGCTGGATTGTTTCAAATCGTACCTCCCCACATAGCCTTCCTTCTTCACAGACAACAGCAGCAGAGGGAAGCCCCAGATTGAGAATCTTGGATACACATTCTTTCAAGGACGAGTACTGCTGGACCGTGTTCGACCCATTGATGACCTCCCGTCTGAGGATCTTCTCTCCCACTCTTGTAAAGCCAGCTATTGGCTCTCCTTGTTCATTTACCAGCCAATAGGTACGATTTGAATAATCTGTAAGATATGTTTCTGCAGTAGCTTCACTCCCAGACAGAGCCTCTTTCAAACACCTGTCTGCGGTAAAGAGAGTCAGACGCTGCAGGGAGCGATCGGGACCAAGAAAGCGCTCGACAAACTCATCGGCAGGGGATGCAAGGATTTTCTCAGGAATATCTGCCTGGACAATTTTGCCATCTTTCATGATGACCAGATAGTCTGCAAGTCTTATGGCTTCATCCATGTCATGGGTGACAAAGACAACGGTCTTGTGCAGTTTTCGCTGGATACGGATAAACTCATCCTGCAACTGCTCCCGGTTAAGTGGATCTACCGCCCCGAAAGGCTCATCCATAAGAAGCATCGGGGGATCGGCACCCAAGGCTCGTGCAAAACCTATCCTTTGAGCCTCCCCTCCTGACAGTTCATGGGGATATTTCTTACTGTATATCTCTGGATCTAGGCGTACGAGCTTGAGCAACTTCTCGACTCGATCAGATCTTGATGCCTTTGGCCAGCCTAGAAGACGAGGTACAAGATCAACATTCTCCTCCACATTCAGGTGTGGCATCAGACCGACTGACTGGATGGCATAGCCCATGCTTCTGCGCAAGTCGGTCTCACTCAGATCCTGTATTTCCGTATCCTCATACGTTATACGACCCGTATCAATTTTGACCAAGGCATTGAGACAACGCATTGTAGTTGATTTCCCACACCCACTGGGACCGATAAGTACCGTTACCCTGTTTGCAGGAATCTGGAGAGACAAATCTCGCAAAGCGGCAATCTTACCATAGTTCACAGTAATATGTTCTATGGTAAGGAAAGTGTGTGTATCGGTGAGGATAGGATGCTTGTGCAAGGGTTGTATGGTTTTTGATTGAATCTCAAGTTCTTTCATCATTGTTTCTTTTTTCTTGGATGATTTCATGTTTGGCCCTTTCTTCTGTTCAACCATTACCTATCGCCTTTGTTCGTAAGGGAGAGGGTGTCACCAGATGTATGAATATTTGGAATATGCGGTCACTGAAAACGGTAAGGACGATGATGAGCAACATGCCCAACAGCACCATATCCACGGAAGCCTGGCCAAGACCTTCGAAAATCAATACCCCAAGGCCATCCCCTCCAATGAGCTTGGCAAGGGTTGCATTTCCGATGGTCTGGATCAGCGCAACACGTATACCATGCAGGACACCAGGAGTAGCCAAAGGCAGACGGACCAGTTTCCATATCTGCCAAGGGTCCATGCCCATCCCCTTAGCAGCTTGTATGACAGACTCCTCAATACTGGAGAATGCTGTGAAGCTATACCTGATGATGGGATAGAGGGCGTATGTGCTCAATGCAATTATGGCAGGTGTATTGCCAATACCCTTGATTCCCATTTCCCTGAGAAGGGGAAATGCTCGTGATAGCGTAGACAAAGGAGTTATAAGGAGTCCAAACAGGGCAATACCGGGGATGGTCTGAAGGATATTGAGGAAGGGAAACAGTATTTTCTTGATTCGCCTACTCTGGAAACTTGCCAGAGCAAGGGGAATTCCTATCACGATACTGATACCCAGACTTATGAAAGTAAGACGAATGTGGGCAAGGACCTCAGAGCTAAGGCGCTTTCCCAGATTCCTTCCCTCCAGCACGATTCCTAATCGGTCATACCCTCCTTGCAAGAGGATGACCAAGACCGCTACGGTGACAAGAACCATACCCATAAGATCAAGAAATTGAACCTTTGGTTTCATCAGAAAGATTATTATTACGCCTACCAGATAGAGATACATCCCAGATGAGGGACTGTATCGTGCAAAAGGGCCTAGTGTTGCACTAACCTTCGGTCCCACTACGCTTAGGACCATAAGAGGGAAAAACAACCCCAAGATTCCAGCAAGTGAGAGGATCTGATCAGATAACCGGCCTTTTGGGATGAACGCATAGAGAACTACCAATAGTGGAGGAAGCATCAGAAACAGGACATATAGCGGACTCAAAGAGAACAGCCCACTTTGGATCTCTTCCGAAACCCTGTTTGTACGGGAAAGATATAGGGGGAAAAAGGAACTTACAAAAAAAACCAGAAGAGCCACCATTGCAAGTTTCAGTTGGAATGTAAGTCGGAAGCCAGCTCTATTCACGATAACTCCGTACATGCATCTTCATTCAAGAGAGCAGGTTCGTTTACAATTTCAAACGATACATGCTCATCCACGTTTTTCTAACGATATCAGTAGAACTGAGCATAAGCAAGGATTGAAAGGAGGTAAATAGAAGATAGCCACAATAGGATTTTTTCACATAAACCCATTTTTGCATCTGAATTGATACCACTAACATGTTACATTAAATGATTATAATCTGGGTATCTCGCATATTGGATAAAAATGAACACTCCCTTCAGGCCTTATCAATTTGTTACAATAAGCCAGTATCTCCTAGTGATCACCTTGTATTTACCCCTAAGCGCATATATATTTTATGAAGAAGATTTCCCAGCCAAACGTTCAGAGGAGGTATCTCATGAAGAACTACGACGTCATTATCATTGGCACGGGACAAGCTACAGGAACTATCCTGCCACTATTGTTGGAGATGAACTTATCAGTCGCAATCATAGAAGGAGACCGTACAGGAGGCAGTTGTGTAAACTGGGGTTGTACTCCAACCAAGGCTCTGGTCGCTAGTGCTAGAAATGCACATATGGTACGTCGAAGTGAAGAGTTTGGTGTGCACGTTTCAGATTTCACCGTTGATTTCCCTCAGATCATGGATCGGATGAATTCCATTCGCAATACAGCAACAGAGGGCTTTTCCTCCTGGCTTGAAAAAACTACCGATTACTATCACAGCTTTGGCAGATTTGTCGATACACACACTATTGAAGTGGGGGATGAAAAGATCACAGGCGATGAGATCATCATCCATACAGGTGCACGAGCTCGTAAACTGGATATACCTGGTATGGACAATGTGCCTTGGCTAGACAACAAACGCCTTCTGAGCCTTACCAAACTTCCTGAACACCTACTTATCATTGGAGGTTCTTACATAGGCCTTGAATTCGCCCAAATCTTCAGAAGATTCGGATCGAGGGTCACCATCATAGAGCATGCAGAATCCCTTATCTCCCATGAAGACCCTGATGTCAGCAAACGGGCAAAAGCCATCTTGGAAAGTGAAGGCATAGAAGTTTCTCTCGCTTCTTCTGTCTCTATCGTTGAAGAGATACATGAAGGAGCAATAAGGCTCACATACATGCAGGGGGATACCGAGAAACAGGTCGTAGGAAGCCATCTTTTGATGGGTGTAGGCAGACAGCCAAACAGCGATAACTTGGATCTGGATAAAGCCCATGTAAAGACCAATGAGAGGGGATACATCGAAGTTGATGAGTATTGTCGAACCAATGTCCCTCATATCTTTGCACTGGGGGACGTGAATGGCAAAGGCTCTTTTACCCATACTTCGGTACATGATGGGCAGGTATACCTTTCCTCTCTCGAAGGGAAAACCCGTAGTATTTCCGATAGGATACCCATATATTGCCTGTATATGGACCCTCCACTAGCACGTGTTGGATTATCCGAACATGAGGCAAGAAAGAAAGGGATACCGTTTCTTGTCGCCAAAATGCAGATGAGTGCCATCAGTCGTGCCAAGGAGAAGGGTGAAACGAAAGGTTTCATAAAAATCCTTATCAACAAGGAGGATGATACCATCCTCGGTTCTACGGTCTTCGGTGTTGGAGGGGATGAGATCATAGGAATGTTTGCCCTGGCCATGGAAGCCAACCTACCGTATAAGCACTTCCAAAATACCGTCATACCCCATCCAACTGTTGCAGAGCTAATTCCGTTCATGTTCAGCAATCTTTCCGAAGGAAAGGATGCATAGCCATATTTCTCATTTCGGTTCAACAGAACACAAACCCAATTTATGGAGGTACATATGAAAAAGCTATTGAAAAAGAGTATAACCCTTATTACGATTCTCACATTCTTAACGATTCCCCTCTTTGCAGGAGGAACCACTGAGATGGACACTAAAGCAGAAGTCACTGTGGGATCCAAGATAGACACCGAGGGTGCCTTGCTTGGCAATATGATAGTCCTGCTTTTGGAAAACGGAGGTTTCACTGTCATAGACAAGACCCAGACAGGGACCTCCCCTATCGTACGCTCTGCAATTCTAGCAGGTGAAATTGATATCTATCCTGAATATACGGGAAATGGATATTATCTCTTCCCTGACAAGTCTGATATCGAATTGTGGAAAGATTTGCAGAAGGGGTACGACAAGGTAGCCGAACTTGATCTTGCTGCGAACAATATCGTGTGGCTGGCGCCCTCTCCTGCCAACAATACCTGGGCCATATCTGTACGAAGTGACCTTGCAAACTCGGCATCACTGGCAACTCTGGAAGATTTGGCGACCTACATTAACGGAGGAGGAAAGTTCAAGCTTGCAGCCAGTGAGGAATTCGTCTCTGACGAACCTGCACTTCCTAGCTTTGAAAAGGGATATGGCTTCAAGCTTCGCAATGACCAGCTTTTGGTATTTGCAGGAGGAAACACCACCCTTACCGAACAGGCAGCCGCTTCCGGTCAGGAAGGCGTAAATGCCGCCATGGCCTATGGCACTGACGGCCAGTTAGCTGCCTTGGGGTTGAAAGTCCTCACTGATACCAAGCAAATACAGCCGGTCTATGCTCCTGCTCCCATTATCAGAGGAGAGCTCTTGCAGAAAAATCCTGAAATTAGGACTATCCTAGAACCAGTATTCAAGAGCCTCGACCTCGAGACACTACAGAGCCTGAACAGCAGCATATCAGTTGAGGGAAAGTCCCCAAGGGATGTTGCTCAGACATATCTGCAGGAGAAGAGTTTCCTATAATGCACATGAAAAATCGTGAAACGATGGAAACACCAAATAAACTAGTATGAGAGTAAAAGATTCATGACGTCGACTGCCTCAGAGAGGAAAGCCTCTTTGGGGCAGTTTTCTTTGTATGAACCATCCATTTCCGAACTAGGGGTCAAACTTGGGTGCGACTACCATACTATCTTTGGACATTTTTCACATTACACGTTCCCTTTTTCACCAGAAAAACACCTGTCTGGAGAGAGGGTCCCATCTGTACCTATTCATTTCTGAAGGCATACCAAACAGGATTCTCAATTCTTTACCGACTTTCGCAACAAGATACTTTAAAAAAAAGGGACTAGAGTGCCGTCCACCCACCGTCTACCAACAGGAGCGTTCCTGTGACCATGTCAGCCCCATCACTAGCGAGATAGAGCACAGATGAGGCAACATCCTCAATGGTGGCTACCCTACCCCTTGGTATCTTAGACAGTACCCCTGCAAGGAATTCAGGATCGTTTAATCTCTCAGCAGTACCTGGTGTACGGATAAAAGTAGGTCCCACTGCATTGACAGTGACACCCCTTGCTGACCACTCAACGGCAAGGGTCTTGGTGAGCATATTGAGCCCCCCCTTGGAAGCACAGTACACAGCCTCTTGAGGTATCGCAACAACAGAAGCCTGACTACTGATGTTGATAATCCTCCCCTTGCTTCGCTTGAGCATTCGGATGCCTACAGCCTGACAGCAAAAGAAAGTCCCCTTGAGATTCAAGTCCATCATCCAGTCCCAATCCTCTTCGGTAATCTTTTCTGCAGGAATGGGGTTTCCCATACCTGCGTTATTTACCAGGATATCGATGCTTCCCATTTTCTGTTCCACTTCTTCCACACAGGCATTGATGGAGGAACATCCCTAATATCAAGGGAAAAAGGCTCACAGATTCCGCCTAGGGCCCTGATCTCTTGAGCGAGGCTCTCCAATTGGGTGATATCTCGCGATGCTACGGCTACCTTTGCCCCTTCTTGGGCAAAAATCTTAGCAAGCCCAAGGCCAAGACCTTTGCTGGCCCCTGTGATAAGGGCCACCTTCCCCTGTAGATCTGAACCAAATCTCTTGTACATACGTGTCTCCTATCGTAGGTCTACCCTACGATAGGAGGCACATGAGGTCAAGTTTCAGACCCTAGAGATAGGTTTCAATCTTTTGGAAAGCGGTTTTGACAATTTCCTTTTTTTCACCAGTAAGCCTATCAAAAGGTTTTTTACAGGGGCCTATCTCAAGGCCTTGCAATTCCATACAATACTTGGTTGCAGAGAAAATCCCCTGCCCAACTAATGACTCAATGAAATCATTGACAGTATGCTGCAAGGCTTGGGCCGTGAGCAAATCACCTTCAAGAAAAGACTTCCTTATTGCAGAAAACAGTTTTGGGCAAACATTTACGGTGGTCCCGATAGTTGCAGTTGCTCCTGCAGCCATACTGTACAGCCATATCTCATCAAAACCATTGTACAGGGTCTTCTCTGGAAAGGCTTGGGACAACCTTTCCAATTCATAGAGATTGATGGAGGTATGCTTAATTCCCACTATCTTCGGATTGTGCATCAGAGGATTCTTCTTGGAAAAGGAAATTCCTGTGAATTGAGGAATATTATACACAATAACCCCAAGGTCCACTGCATTTGCCACATCTTCATAGTAGTGTTGCACCTCCTCTTCCGAGTAATTGTAGTAGATAGGAGGAATCAGGGAAACTGCTTGAGCGCCACTATATTGTGCATGTTGAGAGAGTGTAATCGCTTCATTGGTGCTTAAGGAGCCAGTGTGAACGATGAAGGGCACACTATCTCCTATTTCTCCAGCTAACGTATCGACAATTTCCTTACGTTCAGAAGTATCAAGAAGCAATCCCTCACCAGAAGAGCCACAACAGTAGAAACCTTCTACTCCATGGGCGATCTCATGACGGATCAACGCCTTAAGTGCGGGATGGTTTACCTTTCCTGTCTCATACATTGGAGTGATAAGGGCTGAATATATTTCGGCCTTATGGGGTGTTGAGCCTACCATGCAGTCCATCCTCCATCAACAACGAGGTTTGAACCAGTCATATACCTGGAAGCATCAGATGCAAGGAAAATCATTGATCCGTTGAACTCATCGGCCTGTGCCATTCGTCCCATGGGCATACGTGCATGATAATTTGCATGGAAGTGCTCATCTTGAGTCTCCCTCCAGACACCAGAAGGGGTAAAAGTGTTTACCCGTATGCCCTTCTTTGCCCAATATGTAGCACAATATCTTGTCAGGTTATAGATTCCTGATTTGGCTGCACAATACGCTACAGGCTTGATAAATGGTACACCGGTAAGTTCTTCCTTGTAGGCATAAATATCCTGGACAGGACTGAGCATCCCATAAATGGATCCGATATTTATGATGGATCCTTCTTTGTTCGCTGCGATAAGACGAGCACCCACAGCTTGGGTCATGAGAAAGGTTCCGGTAAGATTTGTTTCCACCACTTCACGAAACACCTCTTCAGGAAACTGCTCGAAGGGACCAGAAACCTCAGGAGGAGCACTGGGCTGAGTATCGATACCAGCATTATTGATCAGGACATCTGCAACACCCCATCTTTTCTCAATAAGGTCAAGGGCACTGTTGATGGAATCTTTCTTGGTAATGTCCACTGCAAACAGACCAATCCTATCACTTGCAACAAGCTCCTTTCCAATGACCTGCTCTGCTTTTGTAGCATTGGCACTGCGAGAAAGCACTGCTACACGGGAACCTCGCTTGTGAAATTCCTTTACGAACTCAGCACCAATCTGGCCAAGACCACCGGTAATGACAACGATCTTTTCTGAAACATCAAACAATTCATCTTTCATGTATATATCCTTCTAATATGATTTTTTGATAGAACATTCATCAAACATGCAAAAGCACGTTTGGCAACCAAGTAACAATCTGGGGAATGTACGTGCATAACAGAAGCACAGCAAGTAAGGGAACCAAAAAAGGTAATACAGCCTTATACAAACGGTTGAGAGGAACAGAGCCCACATCACTGATAATGAAAAGGCAGACGCCAAAGGGAGGTGTTACCTGCCCTATCATGAGATTTAGCACCATCACTACACCAAAGTGCACCAAGTCAATGCCTAGAATCTTCACAATTGGAAGCAGCACAGGAAGCATCAAGGTCAGAATTGCTCCTGGTTCCATAAACATCCCCAGCACGAGCAATAGCACATTGATCACCAATAGAATTAGATAGGGGTTGTCGCTGATGCCTAGGATGAAGTTAGCCATCTGCATAGAGACCCCTTCTTTAATCAGCACATAGGAAAACAACATCGATGTGCCGATAATGAATAAGGTGTTTGCTGAAGTAATTGCAGACTCAAGCAAACATTTCTTAAAGGTTTTCCAGTCAAGAGTACGATAGACAAGCGTAGCAATAATCAAGGAATAAGCTACAGCGACACTTGAAGCTTCAGTTGGGGTAAACCATCCAAGCACAAATCCACTGAGAATTATCAAAGGGGTTATGATGGAAAGGGCTGATTGCAAGAACTGCTTCCAAAGAAGGATCAGGCTAAAGGGAAAACGCTGATATTTCCTCTTGATGGCATATATCAGTATGAGAATCATGAGGGCAAAAGCCATAAGCAATCCAGGAATTACGCCACCCATAAACAGTTGTGAAACACTGACACTTGCAACAGAGCCATAGATAATCAAAGGTATGCTAGGGGGGAAGATCGGGCCAATGACAGTAGATGAAGCAGTAACGGCAGCAGAGAAATCAATATCATAGCCATTGTTTGTCATCGCTTCCATCTCTATGGTACCCAAACCGCCAGCATCCGCAGCAGCACTTCCTGACATTCCGGCAAAAATGAGACTTGCAACGACATTCGAATGTCCCAATCCTCCTGGAATCCAACCAACCAGACGTTTGGCAAAATCAAAGATTTTTTCTGTTATTTTTCCTGCATTCATCAAGTTTCCTGCAAGAATAAATAGGGGAATGGCAATAAGCAGAAAGGAGTCAATCCCACTTACCATTTTTTGACCGATAACCATAATTGGGTAGCCGAGATTAATACAACCGAGGATTGCGCTTGCACCAATGGAGACACTGATAGGAACTCCAATTACCAGCAAGACGATAAAGCTTCCAAAGAACAAAATCATACTGACTCCTTTACGACCAAACTGGGTTCTTTGACAAGCGTCTGAATATGTTCAATCAGATCATAGATTGATTTAACGACAAAAAATCCCCCGGCAATCGCCATAGGAAGATACTGCCAAACCTTAGCAAACTTCGGCATGGATGAAAAAAATTCGGTGCTTACAAAAGGATAGAGGCCGACAAAAGCTACGATCATACCGGTACCGAGGAATATTGTCGCCACTCGATTTACAAACCAAAGCACTTCACGAAATGCACCTTTCGTACGAAGATAAAAAATATCCAAGGCAATGAGACGCCCCTGATCATAGAGTACAACGAGGCCAAGGAACGCCATCCATAAAAACATAAATCCTGCAAGTTCTGTCATTCCACGGAATGACTTGTTTAGGATATTTCTTATAAACAGTTCATTGAGCATCAGTAGGATGATGCCTGAAACCAGACACATAAGCACAACAGAAACCAGTGATACAAATGCGTCAAGTAGTTTTTTTACAAGTTTCATACAGTAGAATCCTTTCAGAGTAACAACTGGTTCATATGCAGAGGAACGGGATGGCGAACCATCCCGTTCTTCGTAAACAGCTACTTATTTAGCGAGAATCGCATCCACAATTGCCTGGTCATACCACTTTTCAGAAGCATACTGTTTGTAATACTGAGCCCCACCAAGTTTGTTCTTGAAACTGTTGATGTCAGGAGTTTCATTGAAATTGACTCCTGCTTTCTTCAGAATTTCAGTAGCGCTCTTGTTATCCTGTTCAATGGTATCAAAAGAATACTTAGCAGCAATTGTAGCATTCTCCTTGATGATTTTCTGCTGGTCACTGCTTAGACTGTTCCAAGCTTTCTCATTCATGGCCATAGTGCAACCCATCCACATGTAGTTGATGAAGCTATACTGTTCGATATCATCGTAGGTTGCATTCGCTACCAGGTGATAGGTGGCATTATCTTGTGCTTCAGCTGTTCCGTTTGCCAAAGCAATAGCCAGTTCATTCAAGGAGAGAGCCACAGGGGTTGCGCCCAGGGCACTCCAGACATCAAGATACATCTTGCTGGTAGGAACACGAATCTTCAGGCCTTTCACATCGTCCACACTATTTATGGGTCTTTTGGTTGTAGCAATATGACGCATGCCATTGTCCCCTTCGGAAAGATAGACTAGCCCGACTGTAGGCATGTCAGCAAAGATCTTCTCACCAATATCACTGTTGACAATTTCATATGCACTTTGGGCATCCTTAAACAGGAAAGGAAGATCAAGGATTTTTGCCTTGTCATAAAATGAGGTAAATCCTGATGTACCGGCGAAAATAATGTCGATGGTACCCATTCGAGTTGATTGCAAGGCTTCAGCATCATTACCAAGCTCGCCAGAATGATTGGCAGTAACCACAATGGATCCAGCAGAGGCGGCTTCAACCAATTCCTTAAATTTAAGGATAGATTTGGTTGGCACTGAATTAACGTTTCCAGGTGAATAGATAGTCAAGTTTACAGGTTTTGTTTCTGCAGTGGCCTTTTCTGACGAGCCTTGAGCAAAAATACCTGTCGTGCTGATAACGAGCACAAGTAGTAACAGTAAAGTCTTCTTCATGAAATCCTCCAATATTGTATGATGCCAGATTGTCTGACATCTAGATTGAGCATACCATGCCCTCTCGTATTGTCAAGATTTATTTTGCATTTTCTTTCTCAATTGTTCCCCGTTGCCTTTTGAGCCTCTTCTCAACATATTCTCTTTGACTCTCACGCTAGCCTATGGTAGTCTGTCGTCAGACACAAAAATGAAAGAAATAAAAAGAATACCAGTGACAACACAGGTTATGGACTCTATTAAAGAATCCATTATTGAGGGGAAATACCCTATCGGTTCAAAGCTTCCTCCTGAAGTCAAGCTTTGTGAAATTCTGCATGTAAGTCGCTCCACTGTTCGTGAAGCGATGCGAACACTTCAATCCGAAGGATTTGTTGAACTTGTGGCCGGCAAAGGTGCATTTGTACTTAACAATCAGGCAGATGACTATAACGCGATACGAAGTTGGTTTATTGAATCAGCCCCAAACCTTAAGGATTCAACCGAAGTACGCGAAGCTTTGGAAACCTTGCAGGTAGCTAAGGCCATCAAGAGAGGGACAACCGAGGAACTCGAGGAATTGAAGGCTATTCATCAGCAGTTCATTGAAGAGAACAAATCAAACAATGTATCAGCTCTAGCGGATTTGGATGAACAGTTCCATACACAGATATGTGATATGGCTCACAATGCACTTTTGAGCAAGATCAATGTCCTTACAACACATGATCTCCGCAAGTACCGTTACATGTCAATTTCGGTGAAGACAAATTCTGACAATACCATTCGTGAACACGAACTCATCATCCGAGCAATAGAAGAACGTGATCCCCATAAGGCTTCAGCATATATGTTGGCACATCTGGGAAGTTCCCTCGCTGACATAAACAAGGTATTGGAAGGTCAGATGGAAGCTTCAAAGCAGTAGTTGCTGGCTTCTCTTGCTGTACCTTCCCTATGACGCCAACCATCTGATGCATCACTCATATTGTATAGTTTGCACGAAAAATCCTCACTATTGTATTCGGACATAGTCTTTGGTAAAAATTGTGCATCATAGCATTTGGTACTACCAAAGGGGTATTTCCCGTGTTGTTTGCATCCTTGGCTACATACCTTATGTCTACAAATTTTACCAAATAGCAATTGACAGACAAGCTAAAATGGGCACATAGTCGACAGATCGGACACCAATTACCAGCTAAGGATTGAGAGCATGAATACTCGTACACAAAGCATCTATCAAAAGGGACTGAGAATTCGCCCCTTCCTATTTACCATACTTTTCAGTGGACTTGCATATGGGTTCTACCGTGGAGTCCAGGACAACTATCTAGCGGAAATCGTACAGATAACCAAATTTGAACGTGGTATCGTGGAATTCTTCAGGGAATTGCCAGGACTGTTGCTCATTTTTATCTTAGCGGCAATGTACCGTTTCAGTGAAACCAAGGTGTTTAAGATTGGCACAGCCATCATGCTTGCAGGCGTTGTCGGGCTACTGTTGTTGGGCTCCTCAAAGATCATGGTAATCCTCAGTATGGTCATCTTCAGTTCTGGTGAGCATATTGTCATGCCGATGGAACACTCCCTCTCCATGACTCTTGCCAACAAAGGCAAGGGAGGCGCATCCTTGGGCATCGTCTCAAGCATACGCCATGGGGGGAAAATTCTAGGGTTTCTGGTAGTTACGGGATTGTTCTTACTCTTTGGAACATTGGGAATCCCAAAAGGTTCAATAACCGGCTTCAGGATCATATTCATCATAGCGGCAGTATTTCTATTACTCGCTGCACTTATCGCTCTCACGATGAAAGACCAGGGCAATAAGGTGAAGAGAAGTAGGATGTACTTCAACAAGAAATTCTCTAAGTACTATATGTTGGAAGTTTTCTATGGGGCGAGGAAACAGATATTTCTGACCTTTGCTCCCTATGTTCTTATTCTCTTCTATGGGGCAGACACCTCAGTGATTGCTTTTCTTCTGGCCATCTGTGCTGCTTTTGGCATGGTACTCTCCCCTTTCATCGGTCGGCTCATCGATTATCTTGGATACAAGACGATCATGATAGGTGACACGCTCATCCTCATAGTCGTCTGCTTTTTCTATGGATTTGCCCATCGTCTCTTTCCGATGCATATTGCCTTCATTGTCGTATGTATAAACTTTGTCCTTGATTCTATCATCTCACTGGCAAGTATGGCTACGAATGTATATGTACAGGACCTTTCCTCAACACCAGAGGAAATGACCTCTACCATCACTACAGGCATCTCAGTCAATCACCTTATCAGTGTAATAATTGCCCTTCTGGGGGGGCTCATCTGGGAGAAGCTGGGCATAGAGGTACTATTTACTCTTTCTGCCGCTCTGGGACTCGCAAACACCTTCTATGCGATGACGATCAAGAAACCGAACAGCCAGATGGAATACACCAAAATGTCACCATCGAAGGTAGGCAAGTAACAGCCCTAGGGAAAAGCAGCCACTGAAAACAAGATAGACCCGTCCGATAGAGATCATATTGTCTTGTTTGGTCTCGTTGGAAAATCCTCTTAGTGCCATTGCCCTAAACTCAACTGAGCCAAACAGGATACAGGGAACAAGGGCGATGAACAGCACTAAGGGGTAGATCCCTAAGACAAAGAGCAGTATAGACAAAGCTATGGCTAACAGAGCTTCAAAGCCCAACAAGAAAGTGGTACCCCTCTTTCCCAGTAAAATGGATAGGGTCCTTCTCCCAGCTTTTGCATCGCTGACTCGATCACAGCTGTTGTTGACAGAAAGGATCATGCCCACCAAGACAAGTGATGGCAACGATGCAAGCAGAGCCTCCTTCGTGACTGTTCCTGTCTGCACAAAGTATGAGATGAGAAAGAGTGTCGTACCTAGGAAAAAGCCAGCAAACAGCTCCCCAAAGGGAGTGCGGGAGATGGGAAACGGACCTCCTGTGTAGGCAAAGCCCACTACCATGCAGAGAAAACCAACCACCAACAATTTCCAGCTCGTCAGATAGGCCAAGATAAGGCCCAAAGCTCCAGCAGCACCAAATAGCAGCAAACTTACCAAGAGAGCCAGCAAGGGGCTTACTCCCTAATAGACGAGAACCTTATCCTCTTCAAAGTTGGTATCTTGGGTATCTGTGCCATTGCGAAAATCGAAATAGCTGTTGAAGCCCGTTGTCCCCATATCAACACATAGGGTGGCAAAAGCCATGAGAAACACTATACCAAGGCTAAGCCTACTCTCTGAGTAGAGGGCAAAAAGAGTACCTGATGCAAAAGTTCCCATACTGATAATCTTGGTACGAATCTCTACGATCCGAAAAAATTGGGTGAAATTCATACCAAAGAGTACCACTATCATGGATCATATATCCATACCAATACCAGAAATGTCACAAAGCTTCAGATACTTGATTAATTGCATATTGATGCAATCCATATGCATCATCTATACTCTAAACAAAAAGAAGGATTGCTTACTGTTTGGTCCATTCCATGCTAGCAAGGACAAGACAGCCACTTGTATTTTCCCCTCTACAAAATCTTCAGTGCACAGGAGATACCTTGGTATGCGTAAAAAGACCATCTTGGTTGGAGATACAGAAGATGCTTGCAAGGAAGCAGAGGGAGTCTCTCACCTAACACAGACAACCAAAACAGGGAGGGAGAAGAGAGCACCCCTTCAGATTAAGGGTTGCTCTCCTTTTGGTACTACCTACCCTACAGATTTTCTGACCTCAAACAATACTATACTTACAACACCATTGAATCAGCTATGGCATCAGCCATAGCTTCCAGCTCAGGCAATTGCTCATCCTTGAGACTGGATTTCATGTCCATCGAGGCAAGAATCTCACAGTCCTTCAAGGAGGATACCCTCTCCTCCATGCTTTTCTTGGCCGCACTTGCCCAGCTATGGTTTCCTATGATAGCCACCTTTCTGTTCCTCAGCCCTAAAGCAGACAAGTCTTCCAGAAGATTTGCCATACCGGAGTAGAGATGCATATTGTATGTGGGGGAAGCAACTACAAAATGGCTATTCTCCCAAATGCTCGCTACTATCTCAGAGAGATGGGTCCTAGAGACATCAAACATCCGGATGTCCTTGACCCCACGATCAGAAAGTAACAGGGCGAGCTTGTTGACAACTGATTCAGTGTTCCCATACATCGAGGCGTAGGCTATGACCACACCTTCTCTTTCAGGGGTATAGGTGGACCACGTTGCATACTTATCAAGGATGTACTGGACATTCTCCCTCCAGATGGGCCCATGCAAGGGGCATATCATGGAGATTGAGGATAATGGCAGCTTGGAAAAGGATGCCTGGACCTGTGAGCCGAACTTACCGAGGATATTGGCATAGTAGCGTCTTGTCTCAGAGAGAAAATGACGCTCATACTCCACCTGATCGGCAAAGAGGTTCCCGCTCATAGCTCCAAATGTTCCGAAGGCATCGGCAGAGAAAAGGATTTTTTTTGTTTTCTCATAGGTAAACATCACTTCAGGCCAATGCACCATGGGGGCAAAGAAAAACTCAAGAGTATGTTCGCCAAGATCAAGAACATCCCCTTCCTTAACCAAATATTGGTTGCTCTCGATATTCAGGTTGTAGAACTGTGAGAAGAACTGGAAAGTCTTCTTGTTGCCCACAACCCGTACATCAGGATAGCGTCTGACCAGTTCTTCAATGTTTGCACAATGGTCAGGCTCCATGTGGTTTACTACAAGATAGTCCAAAGTTCTTCCATCAAGGGTATGGGTTACATTCTCGAGGAACTGCTGGGTCACTGAGGAGTCTACGGTATCAAGCAAAGCCGTTTTGGTATCAAGGAACAGATATGAGTTGTAAGAAACGCCCTGAGGAATCGGAAAAAGATTCTCAAAGCGCTCAAGACGCCTGTCATTTGCTCCTACCCAATATAGTGATGATTGTATTTTGTGGATGTTGTACAAAAAGATACCTCCTTACTAATTCACAGCATATCACTTTACTTATAACAGTATACCAAACTCCCTTCAGCTAGGAAAGGGTTGCAATCTCCTGTATTCCGTTAATCAGAGGGCTTACTTCCTAGTAAGTGGATCAAAGAATTTGTCAGCTTCTGGACATACCCCGACATTCCATTGATACCATACAAGAGGCTCCTAGTGTTAGATCGCTTCCTATTCGTCTCAGCGTATCACCAGGCCGAAATTGATCAAATCTGGAAAACAGCAATATATGAATATGAAAGGCTCTGTTTTCAAGACTATGAAAGGAACCAGACTGAACTGGTTCCTTTCTTGTTTTTCCTATCTGAAGACCTGATTGTTACTCCTTTGGAGGGGCTTTCTTAGCTGGAGCCTTCTTCGTGGTAGTGGTGGTTGTCTTGGCTTTGGGTTTGGCTGCGGTTTTTTTGGCTGGAGTCTTAGCTTTTGCAGCAGGTTTCTTAGCAGAAGCCGTAGAGGCAGGCTTTGCTTCAGCTTTTGCCGGTTCTTTAGCCGTAGGTTTGACAACAGGGGTCTCTTCAGCCTTGGCAGGTTCCTTTGCTACAGGATCGGGTTTCACTTCAGTCTTGGGTGACTCAGGAGCAGAAGCAACCTTCTCTGTCGGTATGGGAGGAGTTTTCTCTGTTTTTGCTGTAGTAGCCTTTTTCCATTGCAAGAAAATCAGGGTCGCAAATACAGCAACAGTAGCAATGAGAGCTACAGCCTTCAGTCCAGGGCTACTAACCCCTAGAAGAACAATGACAAAGATGACAACCATGGCAATTAGATATCCAATGGTGTATTTCTGCAACTTTTCTTTTACTTCTCGCGTTTCCATCACAACTCCTTTTACGAATATATTACATACAAGACCATACTATGTAAGGAAGATTCAACTCCCTTTTCACGCATTAATGATACTCTATTCAACTCTATTTCACAATCATTTTGTTTTCAACAAAGAATATGTGTCTTTTTTATAGAGGTTTTTACCTTTGCAAAACGACCTCCTTATGAATTCCATACACTCCCCATATGGCTTCCAATTAGGCTTTGGTCTTCAATCCATCATAGGACATTGGCTGACAGACAATAATGGAGTATATTCAAGCAAAGGATAGACACCATGAATACTCAACAGATACAGAAACGCAATTACCTAGCCTTCCTGGTGCATGCACTCTTCCTCGCACTGACGATGAACTTTATTGACATCAACACGGTCGTACCGAATATGCTGGCAGAAAGCGGTGCAACTTCTCTACATATGGGAATTCTCTCATCCATCATGATCGGAGGCACAAGTTTCATGCAGTTGGTTTTTGCCGGCATCATCTTCCCCATGAGAAGGAAAAAGCCGGCTCTGCTTGCAGGAATATATCTGAGGGTCATGGCTCTCATTGTCCTGGGCATCTTTTTACGTACACTTTCAGGTGCTGGGCTATGGAAGGTCTGGACTATCCTTGGACTGATGACAGTATTCTCCTTCAGTGGGGCCTTTGCCAACATCTCCTACACAGATATCCTAGGCAGAACCATAGAGCCGACCAGAAGAAAAAAACTGCTTACCCTTAAGCAACTTATCTCTAGCGTTGGGGTTATCGCATCGGCCCTCCTAGTAAAGATCATCCTATCAAATCTTACATATCCCAAGAACTACTCCACCCTATTCCTGCTTGCAGGAGGACTGCTCACCTTAGCAACCATCGGTTTTTGGATGATCAAGGAGGAAGATGCCCCCATACAGGAGAGGCTTTCCTTGGGTAAGAGATTTATAGCATTTGGCCAGGTAATCAAAAAGGACAAGAATATGCGCCTGTATCTCTTGCTCATCAATACCAGTGGGGTCATCCTATCTACCATACCGTTTCTCATACTCTTTGCAAGGACCAAGTTCTCCATAAATGGAAGCCTCATAGGAACTTTTCTTTTGGTTCAAATGGGAGGCTCCCTTTGTACCAATACCCTTCTTACGTTCTTCTCCAAAGGACAACGCTATAGAAGGCTACTCTATCTTTTTGTTGGCTTGGGTGCTGCAATCCCCCTGATAGCACTTCTCGCTTCCCCTTCCCCTGTAACCTTCTCCTTGGTATTTCTGCTGACAGGAAGCAGTGTGGCTCTCTATCAGATAGTTGCTCCTGGGATATTGTTAGAAATATCTACTGATGAAAACCGTCCGCTGTATTCAGGGCTTGCTGGGGCCGGTTCAGTCATGAATATCCTGTATCCGATCCTGGCAGGAGCTTTGGTAGCAGCCATTGGCTTTGAGGCAGTATTTGTTCTTACAAGCCTATATATACTGATAGGCTTCTATGCTGCAAAAAAAATTCAATGTAAACGTATTCTTTAATAATAACGATTCTCAATTAATTGACAACTGCATCATTCTCTAATATAGTTGGACACAACACAATTGATTGGAGAACTTATGAAAAACAAACTATTGACCATACTATTCATTATGACCATCATGTCCTTATCCCTCTTTGCAGGGCCCACCTTCAAACCATTTATCGAAACAGAACAGGGTACCATTGGAATCTTGAGCCATACATATCAGAATGGTAACATTAAGGATGAAAACCCAACCTTTGATTTTGTCAAACAAGGCGGACAGGACAATATCTACCCCTTCAGTAGATATGCCGTTGGTGCAACCATTGCAGACAACCACAGAGTCTGGTTTACGTACCAGCCACTGAATCTAGTAACCAATGTGAAGTTTCAAGATACTGTAACTATTGGAACCAACACATTCGCTCCTGGTACAGCAATGGAACTTACCTATAGCTTCCCCTTCTACCGCGCTACCTATACGTATGACCTCCTAAGCAAGTATGACAATGCCATCCTGGGTGTTGGCCTTGCCTTACAGATCCGTAACGTATCCATTCGCTTCATCCCTTTGGATGGCTCCGATGCGTATGTTGCCCAGAATGTGGGACTGGTACCTGCACTTGCCCTTTACAGCGAATACCGCTTTCCCTTTGGACTAACCTTGAGTGCTGACATTGCTGGCTCGTATGCTAACTCTTCATTCTTCAATGGAGCTACATACGACTTCAGTGGCTCTATCCTTGATGCATCACTGAGGATGGCTTATGACCTCCCTGATGGATTCTCAATCTTTGGTACGCTTCGTTACTTTGGGGGAACCTCGGATGGAAAGAGTGGCAATGCTGCCGATACGTGGACAGAAAGCACAGAGAGGTATTCATCAAACAACATCGCAACCATGACAGCTTCGGCTGGTCTATCCTGGACTGGCAAGTAATATTTGAATGTGTACATTTTCATCTGATAGCGTAGATGTATTTGTTTTTTTAGTGTTTCTCTCTATGGCAGTTTTCCTCTATCTGGTGCGATACCCCACCAAGAAGGAAAACTGCCATTCCTTTTTTAAGGCAAAGTATGGTTAATTTTTCAAAATTCATTACACATTATTTACATATTATTATTTCTGTATACTAAACCTTTACATATAAGTTTACTCTTATATAAACATTTTCCTTGCTTTTATAGAATATTTGTGCTTTCCTGTAAAGGCGAGGAACTCAATGAAATCTGAACTATTGATGATGCATCTTGGATTCAAAGCTGAAGACGTTGGAAAATATGTATTCTTACCTGGTTCTGTGGAACGTGTTGAGAAGATTGCTGCATGTCTGGAAAAGCCTCACTTCGTAGCCCGACATCGGGAGTTCTACACCTACACAGGGGAACTAGAGGGAGTGAAGGTTTCGGTAACGTCAACAGGCATTGGAGGTCCTTCCACGAGTATAGCCATGGAAGAGCTCAAATCTTGTGGAGTACACACTATGGTTCGTATTGGTTCCTGTGCCTCTGCTTCCCCCAAATCAAAAATTGGTGACGTCATTATTCCAAAAGGAGCGATCAGAATGGAAGGAACAGGCACCCAGTACCTTCCATTAGAGTTTCCCGCTGTTCCTTCCTTCTCACTCTTTAAGGCTTTCAGACAAGCAGCATTTGATTCAGGTTTTCCTTTTAATACAGGACTTACCATTACCAAAGATTCATTTTACACCGAAGTAAACCCTGAGACAAAACCCATCTATCCCTTGCTCAAATACCAGTGGGAAGCTTACCAGAAAGGTGGAGCAACCAACTCCAGCATGGAATGTGCTCCCATTTTCCTTATCGGAGCCTCATTTGGTATTAGGACAGCTTCAGTCATGATCTGTGCTACGAACTTCGAGGAAAACACCAATGACCAGAAGACGTATCCTCACGATTGGGAACATCGAGCCATAGAAGTTGGAATAGAGGGTATGCGATCGATTATCAGAGACGACTTAGAGAAAGGAGGCCTGGTATGATCGAAGAAACAAAACGCATGATGCATCTAGGCCTCAGAAAAGGTGATATCGCTGAATGTGTCCTCTTACCTGGCAGTCCTGAACGATCAGAAGCAATTGCCAAAAAATTGGATACAGTGGAAGAGATGGCGTATTTCCGCGAATTCAGAACCTTTACAGGCTACCTGGAGGGAAAACGAATCTCTGTCTGCTCTACTGGAATGGGGGGCCCGTCTACAGCAATCGCCGTAGAGGAACTTTACCAATGTGGAGCAAAGCTTCTTCTGAGGGTAGGATCCTGCATAGCTACTTCAAATACCGTACATCGGGGAGATATTGTGATCCCCAACGGGGCTGTCCGGATGGAGGGTCTGACATCCCACTACGAGGTTCCCGAATTCCCTGCCGTCCCTGATCTTGAACTGGTGATGGAATTGGAATCTGCTGCAAAAAGGTTGCAATTCCCCTATCATATCGGAGTTTCCATCACCCGTTCATCCTATTACTCACTTCTCGATCCCTCTACCCGCCCAAATGCCAAACATCTACAGACATCTTGGGATGCATACCTTAAGGGAGGCGCAGAAAGTACCGACATGGACAGCGCTGTACTCTTTGTAGTTGGTAGCTGTCTGGGAATAAGGACGGCTTCGGTCCTAGTATCCACCACAGAAGGGATACCTTCCCTTTCCCAACTTGAAGATTGCCCCCAAGATCTTGAAGAACGGGTTATAACCATAGCACTGGATGCAATGAGGAGCATTACCCATGAGAGATGACAAGAAAAAGCCCAAAATTCCCGTAGAAGCTTTCCCATTACCCCTTCCTCAGGCGGAAACGGGTAAACCTCTTTACTTATGTGTGTATGATGCCATCTATTCAACCATTCTTCATGGCGAGCATAAGTTGATTCCAGGGACATCGCTTCCCAGCGAACAGGAGTTGGCTGAATACTGGGATGTAAGTAAAGGGACTCTGAGGGAAGCCCTCTATCACCTTCTGGAAGACGGTGTCATCCAGAAAGCCCAAGGAAGACGAGCGGTAGTGAGTCAGATAACCAGCCTACAGAACTTCAATTACCAAACCCTCATCAATCCGATCAAGACATTTTGTTCATTTACCATAGATAGAACAGAAGCCAGATACAATTGTGCAAGTATGAGTGACTGGCTCTCTAGCAAATTACAGCTTACAGAAGGATCAGTTCTGGTCAAAGGGTGTGTACAATATTTCAGTGGGAAGACTAACTGCGCCACGACCGTATTTTTCACACCTTTCTCCTTATTGGAAAAGGAAGCGGTGAATGTCAGCTCAGAACAAGCCCTCATCGACTTCATTGAACACCGCGTCTATACCAAAGCCGATTATGCTCAATCATCCATTTGCCTAATTGATGAGATGGAAGACAATGAACTGCCAAAACTCAAACTTCCCTTGATGCTTGTAGAGGAATTTCTCTACGAGGAAGATACTTGTTTCATGTTTCTCCGCCATTACCTGAACAAGGATACGTTTCGGATTCAGACAATCCGAAGAGGATCCGAACATTGAGAACTCTTATGAGCAACTTTGTTGTAATACATAATTGAATATTCTTTTGGAGGTCACTATGAGAAAAATTACTGCATTTCTATTCGTCCTACTGTGCATCACAAGTGTTACTTTCGCCGGAGGAGCAAAGGAAACTCCAGCTACAGCCACGGCTGACGATTCTTACAAGGCTCTCTTCCTAGTGAACGGGAATCTCGGTGACAAAGGTTTCTTTGATTCTGCGGCCAGCGGATTCTATACCCTCAGGGATAAAGACAACGCTTCAGTCAAGATTGTAGAAATGGGAAGGAATGAAGCCTCCTATGAAGGATTCTACCTCGATGCTTCTGAACAAGATTGGGATGTCATCGTAAGTGGCACATGGTCGGTAAAGGAACTTGCTGAAGATGTTGCCAGACAGTTTCCTGATCAGGACTATATCTTTTTTGATGGCACCTCTGATGTACCAAATTTGATGGGCATCTCCTATCGCTCCAACGAGACTGCTTTCATGGCTGGTGCCCTAGCAGCTCTGATGCTGGATAGCGGTGATGCAAAAATCAATAGCAAGGAAAGGACCTTAGGCTTCGTCGGCTCAATGGACACTCCAAACATTAACGACTTCCTAATCGGATACATCGATGGAATCAAACACATTGACCCCTCCGTCAAAGTACTCACCTCCTATGTCGGTTCATTTGAAGATGTCTCAAAATGCTTGGAAATGACTACTCAGCTCTATAACCAAGGGGCCCAAATAGTCTATGCACCTGCAAGCCAGAGCATTCTCGGGGCAGTTACAGCTTCCAGCAATACAGACAAGTACCTCATTGCCTGTGACACTGACATATGGACAGCAATGGAAGGCACCGATGCCAATGTTGTACGCAACGTCATCAGTTCTTCCTTGAAAAAGGTCGGTGAGTCCTTGGTATTGGCTATGAGAGGATTGCAAGATGGATCAATGAGTACACAGGAGAATTACACCCTAGGGTTGAAGAGTGGAAGTGTTGGTCTTGCTGACAATGCCAACTATCGCAAGATTGTCCCCTCTGAAATACGAACCAAACTTGAAGCAATTTCAGCTGAAGTCGGTGATGGCAAGGTTGCTGTTCGCGAAGCAATGGGCATGCCAACAGATGAAGTGGCGGCAATTCGTGATTCCATGAAACCGTAACTCTCAATTTCAGATTTTCGGGAGACCTGCCGTTACAAGGCAGGTCTCTCTCAAACTCATAGGGGTAATCATGAATACAACTGCACTACATATGGATCACATCACCAAAGTTTACCCCAACGGGGTGTTGGCTAATCATGATATCATCTTCTCCGTAAACCAAGGGGAGATTCACGCGCTTTCAGGAGAGAATGGGGCAGGAAAGACCACCTTAATGAAAATCCTCTTTGGTGAAGAAAAGGCCACCAGCGGAAAAATTTTCATCAACGGAAAACAGGAGATGATAACCTCCCCACAAGATGCATTGGCCCTAGGTATAGGCATGGTTCACCAGCACTTCATGTTGGTACCTTCATTAACAGTAGTAGAAAACACCATATTGGGTATGGAACCTAGAAAAGGACTCTCTATAGACTTTGCAGACGCAACTAGACAAGTCACAGAAATTGCTAGCAAATACCATATGGCCTTAGACCCAACGGCTAAGGTAAAAGACCTTTCTGTCGGACAAAAACAAAAGCTGGAAATACTTAAAGTCCTCATCAGAGGAGCTAAGATTCTGATCCTAGACGAACCTACTGCAGTGCTGACCCCCCAAGAGACAAAAGAACTTTTCGCTGAATTGAAACAACTCCGTACGGAAGGATTCACCATCATCTTTATCTCTCACAAACTCGCAGAAGTACGTGAACTTTGTGACAGAATAACCATCATACGCAAAGGTTCTTCCAAGGGTGTCTATGAACTCTCATCTATCACGAATGAGGAGATCTCACAGAAAATGGTCGGTCGTGATGTTGAACTTGAGATTCTCCGCAGTAGCATTACTCGTGGATCAAAAGCTCTTGACGTTCGGCACCTCACGGTAAGAGAGAGCGCTGAAAAAACCCTTTTACAGGATATCTCCTTCTCCTTGTACAAGGGAGAGATTCTTGGAATAGCTGGAGTTGAGGGAAACGGACAATCGCAGTTGGTTGATGCAATTACTGGGTTGGGTGATTTCCAACAAGGTACTATCCTATTTGAAGGAGAGGCAATCCAAACACTCAATGTGAAAAAGATAAGACAATTGGGTATTGGACATATTCCCGAGGATCGCATGACCATAGGCATAGCTCCCAAACTTTCCATTACAGAGAATTTAATTGCCGATAAGACAGAATGGAAACAGTTCTTCCAACGGTTTGGGAAGCTTGCCTCCAAAGAGATTCAAACTTTCAGCAACCAGCTTATTGAGGAGTATTCCATCCTTTGCAAGAGCCCGGAAGTCTCCATCTCCAGTCTATCAGGTGGAAATATTCAAAAGGTGGTGCTCGCCCGTGAACTATCCTCAAATCCCAAGCTTATTGTTGCAAATCAGCCAAGTCGTGGGGTTGATGTTGGAGCAACAGAGTTCATTCGCAAACAACTGGTAGCCCTGAAGGATAAGGGAGGTTCGGTCTTGTTGGTCTCTTCTGACCTGAATGAAATTCTTGGACTCTCAGACCGTCTCATTGTGTTGTATAACGGAACTATAGTCGCCTGCTTCACTGATCTTGCCAATCTCGATGAGCAGACACTCGGAAGCTATATGCTTGGGATCAAGCATCAGGACAAAGAGGAAATCCAGAGGAATGCCTTATGAAAACATCTGCTATCAATAGAATGGTTGATTCGGTCAAGTTGGCCATGGTCATCCTTGTTGCCTGCGTACTGGTCTCAGTAATAATTCTCCTTGTAAGTGAAGAGCCAGGGGTAGCCATATACAGCTTCTTTATTGGCCCGTTCACCTCGTTGAGAAGAATTGGAAATATCCTTGAAGGGGCAATCCCCTTGATGTTTACAGCATTGGCAGTAATCATCATTTTCCGTGCAGGTCAGTTCTCCATGATTTCCGAGGGGTCATTCTTTATCGGTATCCTCGGTGCAATGATGGTTGCTATATCCTGGGACCTCCCTAAGGTAATACATCCTTTCGTAGCTTTAGCTGTTGCAGGAGTTCTTGGTGCCACTGCAGCGTCAATTCCTGCCCTGCTGAAATTACAATGGAAAGTAAGTGAAGTGGTGACCTCAATCATGCTTAACTATGTAATCCAATTCTTTGTAATATATATGGTGAATTACCACTTCCGCGAACCTTTGGCTTCGTCGTTGGCTTCATTGCTGGTGAAGGACAGCTCTCGCCTTCCAGTCCTTATCCCTGGCACAAAAGTTCATATTGGTATTCTTATTGCCCTATCTTTCAGTGTCTTGGTTTGGTTCTTCATTTTTCGCCTCCGTTCTGGATACCAGATACGTCTGGTGGGTGACAATGCTTCCTTCTCCCGATATGTAGGCATCAAAGCGCCCATGGTGGTGGTTATGGCGCAGATAGTTGCTGGAACTGTAGCAGGTATCGGAGGCGGAGTTGAATTTTTAGGTATGTATACCCGCTTCAAATGGACATCCTCACCGGGATACGGGTGGACGGGTATTGCTGTTGCCCTGCTAGCAAGAACAAATCCGATTCTCGTTCCTATCGCTGCCATCTTCATCGCATATCTGAATGTTGGGTCGAGCATCATGGCTCGTAGCAGTGATGTAAGCAGTGAAATCGTCTTGATAATACAGGGTGTCATCATGCTTATGATTGCAGCTGATGCCCTTTTGCAGCATTGGAGACAGAAACTCATTGTGAAAAGTGCCACATCAGAAGGAGGTAACGTCTGATGAACCTATTTGAAAATATCTTCAGCTACCAGTTTGTTGCCATGTGGCTTAGGGTTGCTACACCCCTAATTTTCACTTCATTAGGTGCAGTAATCTGTGAAAGATCAGGTGTTGTGAACTTAGGATTGGAAGGAATCATGTTAAGTGCGGCCTTGATGGGAGTCTTAGGTAGTGCCTTATCTGGCAATTTGGTTGTAGGAGTACTCTCAGCTTTGGCTATGGGCTTGTTGCTCAGTGCAGTATTTGCATATTTCCATCTGGTACTCAAGGCCAATGCGGTCTTGTGTGGTACAGCAATCAACACCTTCGCTGGCGGGTTTACTGTATTTATGCTTGAATTAACGACTGGGGAGAAGGGCAACAGCTCTTCACTAAAAAGCATGGCCTTCACGTCCTTTGACATCCCCATACTCAAGGATATCCCAATCATCGGGAATCTGCTCTCTGGACACAACACACTCACCTACGTCGCCTTCCTAGCTGTAATTGGAGTGTGGTTTCTTCTCTACAAGACTCCAATAGGCTTACGAATTCGTGCTGTAGGCGAGAATGAACATGCTATCAATTCGGTAGGTATCAGTGTCAAGAAAATTCGCTTCCTCGCAATCATGCTTTGTGGAGTACTCGCTAGCTTTGGTGGCATGTACCTCTCAATGGGATATCTAAACATGTTTGTTCGAGATATGGTATCAGGACGAGGCTTCATCTCTCTCGCCGCATGTGCCATGGGACAGGCAACTCCATTCGGAACTTTGGCTTCTGCTCTGGTGTTTGCTTTCTTCGACGGACTTTCAAATATATTACAATTGCTCAAAATCCCATCAGAATTTGTACAGATGCTCCCCTATGCTGCAACCATCTTTGGTTTGGTTGCATACTCCATTCAGAGAAACCGAGCTGAATTGAAAAGAAATAGACTCGTTGTTGCTTGATTCTTGGGCTACAAGAAATCCAAGAAGAAATACAATAGACAGTTATAGAAAAAGAAAGACAGGAGTTATTGACCATGCTAGATAAAGACAAAGAGACCTTAGGGAAAAGACAGTACCATATTCACCTGAGTCCTGGAGACATTGGAGAGTATGTATTGCTTCCAGGAGATCCGGCACGTAGTGATAGGGTTGCCCAATATTTGGATAATCCCGTATTGGTAGCTAACAACAGAGAACATCGTACATTTACAGGAAAGTATAAAGGTGTACGAATATCTGTTACATCAACAGGCATGGGATGCCCCTCAGCAGCCATTGCATGTGAAGAGTTGATCAACATCGGAGCTACTTGTCTAATTCGCATAGGAAGTACGGCAGCGCTGCAAGAAGGGATTAACATAGGAGATCTTTTGGTATCAACAGGATCAATGAAGAATGAAGGGACATCCAAGTTCTATGTTCCTGATTGTTTTCCAGCTGTTCCTGATTTTGATTTCACCCGTATGTTGATAGATACAGGCAAAGAGATGCAGAAGGGACAGAACTCTGGATTCATGTATGGTATTAATGCTTCCGATGATGCCTTTTACGGTGAGACCCCTGAATGGATAGAAAAGCTCCATAGCCTTGGTGTTATGAATGTGGAGATGGAAAGTTCAGCTATCTTTACAGTATGTCACAGAAGAAAAGTCCGTGGGGCCATGATAAGTGCCGTGAGTGGAAATTTGGTAACAGGTGAAGTAGTCTACGAGACGGAGAATAAGAAGCTGGTAGAGGGATGGGACCAAGAAATCAAAGTGGTTTTGGAAGCCATCTCCCGCTTTGATACTGAACAAAAAAAATTGAGTTGACAAAAGAACCACTATTTTGATGGAACAAAGACTAACTATATAGCCCTATGAAAGTATGCATTATAGCATTAAATGTTTACTTGCCTTAGCTCCGTGATAGATTTCTAGAATTGTAGATTATAAACTCATCAGTAGGTTGGAAGAATACTGAAATTCAAGTATTCTTCCAACCTAAATGACAGAACAGAACAATAGTGAATTGAAAAATTCTCTACGATAACAACAGATAAAGAAGAAATAGAATGAAAAAGATGATCCTTGATTTGGATACCGGTGTTGATGATACTTTGGCTCTTGCCTTTGCTGCCTTGAGTCCTGAAATAGAGTTATTAGGGGTTACTGGGACTTATGGAAATGTTGAAATGCCTATTGGTGTACAGAACTCTTTGAATGTACTTGCACTACTAGGGAGAAGTGATGTTCCTGTGTTTGCTGGAGAAGCGCATGCTATGGGGCAATCTGCATTTGTCAGGCATGAAGTAAGTGCCCGTATTCATGGGGAAAATGGTGTTGGACAGGTAAGAATTCCTCAAGCAACCAGAAAAAAAGAGCCAGAATCCGCCATTGAGTTCCTCTCTCAAGCCATGAAAAAGCATCAAGAAGAACTGACCATCGTTACTACTGGACCAATGACAAATTTGGCGACTGCCCTTGTACGTGATTCATCTCTTAGACAATGGAAGGGAAAAGTACTCTGCATGGGTGGAGCTTTGACTGTGAGAGGAAATGTAAGTCACTTTGCTGAGGCAAACATTTCCCAAGACCCTGAGGCTGCCAAACTTGTGCTCGAAAGCAAGCTGGATGTTACGATGGTAGGTCTGGATGTGACAATGCGTTCAAGGATTTCTATGAAAGAAGTAGATATATGGAGACAAAAGAAAACCATACATGGAGATATATTTGGGAATATGCTTGAGTATTATATCAATAATACATTAGGTAGTGATGAGACCTATATCCATGATCCTTCTGCGGTTATCTGTGCCATACATCCAGAATTTTTTACTATCCTCCCTTTGTATCTCACGGTAGAGACCGATGGTCAGGACAGGGGAAGAACACTCGTTGATCACGACAAGATCAGAGAGAGAGATCCCTCTACAAAAGTCTGTGTTGACGTAGAGGCTGAAAAGGTTGAGAACCTTATGCGAATGGTGCTTGAGAAATTGTGATTGCAACCGTAAGCAGATGATGTTGATTAAACCAGGTGCCTCCTATCTCACAGGAGGCATAGGATTCCCTTCTTCACCTTGCCTTCTGCATTACGGCGTTATTGGACGAGCTGGAGGCAGGCGTATGTCCTACTGTTCTGTTTTACCTTACTTTTTCTTACAAACATTGCACTACAAACTGTACAACGCCACTATACGTAATTGTGTTTGCAAGATCCCGAAGGTAGCGAAAAAGACCAAGTACTGTACGGAGAAGTAATATGCTTCAGTAATTTCCAGACGCACCTCTTTCATTGTTTTTGCGTTGCTTGATCACTACCATTCCACAGTTTTCTTACCTTTCATATATGGTAGCTATAGCATGTATTCTACGCTTCATTTCTGTGCGAATAGATAACGGCTCCATACACTCGCATTTTTCCCCAAAACTGAAAAGAATAGTGTAGTAGTATTCGTTCTCTATGAAAGGAAAATTCACAATGTAATGCTCATCACCATCAGGGGAAAAGTGTTCATACGTACAATAATCAAGGACCCTGTCCATGATAGATTTATGAATACGAATTTTGATTTCTGTTTGCATAGTTGCCAGAATCTCAGAAAATTCTAACTGCGGCTTTAGACACTCTCGTGGTTTAAAGAATTCCTCTTGTATTCGTAGGTTTGATATGCGTGATATTTTGAATAAGCGAAAATCATTTCTCGTATGGCAATACCCTTGCCAATACCAATGACTGCCTTTCAATATAAGCTGATAGGGCTCAGCTGTTCGTGTAGTTTTATTTCCGTAGCGGTCTGCATAGTCAAACGAAAGTAGCTTGCTTTCCTGTAAAGCTTTTTTGATAATTTCTAAATTGGGTTGTATGTTCCTGTTGCCTATCCACGGACTTACATCTATATATATTTGATTTGCTTTTACTTCAATGTCCTTCGCTTTGTCGGCAGGGACAAAACTCTTGACTTTTGCAAGGGCGTTTACCAGTTCATCACCTCGTATCATGTTGGAAAGACTGGAAAGCCCCATCAAGAGAGCGGAAAGGTCGGCAGTCGAAAAGACCTTTCTATCAATCTTGTAGTTCTGCATGATTTCAAAGCCACCACCCACACCCGATGTTGAGAGAACAGGAATACCCGCCATGTTGATAGTGTCTATATCGCGGTAGATTGTGCGGGGAGAAACTTCAAACATATCTGCTAATTCCTGTGCTCCTATACGCTTTTTATCAATGAGTAGCATAATAATGCTAACAAGCCTGTCAACTTTCATCTACTGACCACCTACCCAAAATTCTTGGTATCATTATTGATTGTTGCCATACTGTTGTCAACAATTGACACGTATACTAGCAAAGTAAACAAATCAATCTACCTATCAGGAGGAAACACTATGCAAAAAGGGCCCTAGTAATGATTGTTATGCAAAACGATATGCCAAAGAATAACAAGGATATTATGGGCAATACCAATAAAGCTATTCATTACCTAAAATAACTTGTCACCTAATCACATCTTGGAACACAAAATTATTGTAGATACGCCAAATGGAAAGCACACTGAAAATGGAGGAAATATATGTTTACTATCTATGTGTACGTGCTTGATACTTTAGCCGACTGGGAACTGGGATATGTTATTTCAGAGTTGAATTCTGGTCGATTTTTCAAAAAGGGCGAACAACGTGTATCGCTCAAAACGGTTAGTTGTTCTCGAGAACCAATCAATACAATGGGAGGGATGACAATAGTGCCCAATTGCTTAGTTGATGATGTTGTTGTGAGTGAAACAAGCGTGTTGCTATTACCGGGCGCAGATACATGGAACGACCCAAAGCATGGCGCTATCATCAAAAAAGCAAGTGAATTTCTCTCTTTGGGTGCTATGGTGTGTGCAATCTGTGGGGCTACCGCTGCGCTTGCCAACTTTGGGCTATTGGACAAGCGTCCGCATACCAGTAATGGACCGGGATTCCTTGAAATGTTTTCTCCTGGGTATACAGGGCAAAGTTTTTATATAGACAGGCCATCTGTAGCGGATAATAACCTTATTACTGCAGGTTCCACCGGAGCTTTGTTGTGGGCGAAACAAATCATTGGGCATGTAGGTGTTTTCCAATCGAATACACTGGAATCTTGGTATGATTATTTTAGTACCGGTGATCCTAAACATTTCTTTGCCCTCATGCAAACTTTGCCGTCAAGCACTGAAAACTGATCTACCTTTGTCAGAACCAGAACGAGGACATAGGCCCTATGGGATGACTAACAAACAATCTTGTATGTACCTGCCGTACAAAACGAAAAAAGAAAAATTTTGCTCGGCAGGTCGTAATTATGTCCAGATACTCTCTGCATATTGGGGGACTTAGGTAGTTACTCTTTTTTCATAAGACGCGGCCAGGTTTTCTCACCCGCCGCATTGCTCATGTACTGATAGGAACTGTCATTTCGGGATTTCTGTGTTTTTCCAAGGACCATTACTATCATACTGCTTATCACTTCGCCTACTACAATGCCCTCATGAAACGTATTCCCTTACCAGAATCGACAGTATGAGGGAAGTCATTAACTCTCTTGGTTCTCTTTCGAGTACTGCCACAGTGCTTTGTCCAGCGTTCGCATATCAGTATGGTATTCCGTGGCCAAAGATCTGCATATCACCGTATAGTTCCACCAGAATTCAAAAGAATACTTGTCCGATTCATCTAAAGAAAGAGACCATAATGCTCTAAAATCCAGAACTGGATACCGATCGATATGATAAAAATGTAAGATAACTGAAGCCGTTGGCAAGCCTACCCCATCAAGCAGGGTGAGAGATTCTATTCTGAGTTGTTCATTGTCAGTTTGCAAAGCCATTGCAGTTACGTCTCTTACATAATCTTCACTGTTTTTACTTATATGTCCAGCACTTCTTGGAGATTTCCATTTGGCAACCCTTTCTAGGTCAGCTTTTGTCAGATATCCTCTGGCCTGTATTTCTTGCGCATAGAGAGTAAGATCAACCTCACTGATCGAATGATCATAGGTATCGGCATACTCAGCAATCTGGTCTGGTATAAACCTAAGTGTATAAAACATTCGTTTCCTCTCTTATCCAACAAGAAATGCTGTATTGCATTGGTATGCGACATACAGATAATCAAATTCTCCATGCAAAGGCAGGAATCTCCAAAATATACATAGAGCATATGCTTATCCTAATAGTATCATAGCTTCAGAAAATAACTACCATAAGCAGTGCAATGCATAAGAGCTACCAATTCTTCCAAATGCGTAAAGGATTCTTTGCTCAGCACACTGACAGAAGAACTTTTATTGGATTCCTGTATATTACAGCCACTTCACCTTTATCGGACCCTGGTCCTATCCCTAGGACCAGAGTATGTGATATCTCACCTCAAGGGAAGGAACTCCTGTTAGTATCCTAAGAATCGAACCACACTATCAGCACAATTTACGCCGTCTAAGGCAGCACTGACAATGCCCCCTGCATATCCTGCACCCTCACCACAAGGAAAGAGACCTGCAAGTTCAATGTGCATGTTGGTCTCTTTGTCACGAAGAATTCGAACAGGACTACTGGTCCTGGTCTCCCCAGCAATGAGTACAGCATCGTTAGTCAGGAAGGAATGGGCTTTCCTGCCGAAGGCAGAAAGGGCTGTTGCAAGCCGCTCGGAGATGAACGAAGGCAACACCTTGTGCAAGTCGGCATTGGTAAGGCCTGGACCGTATGAAGTGGCAGGAAGGTTTTTGGAAATCCGATGATTGACAAAATCTGTCATCCTTTGGGCAGGGGCTGCAAGAGTGCCGCCTCCAGCCTTGAAGCAACGTTCCTCTAGAGCCTGCTGAAAACGCATCATTCCAAGATTGCCTCCAAACTGCTCTTGGGGAAGGTCCTGGGGATGGAGCTCAACAACCATACCGCTATTGGCAAACGGTCCTTTTCGGGAAGACGAGCTCATGCCGTTTACCACAAGAAGGCCTTCCGCTGTCATTGCAGGGATTACAAATCCCCCCGGGCACATGCAGAACGAGTATACTCCACGTCCATCAACCTGGGTTACAAAGGAGTATTCTGCTGCAGGGAGAAACGCTCCCCTTCCCTTGTCATTCTTGTATTGGATCGTGTCGATAAGGTGTTGTGGATGCTCGAGCCTACCCCCTATGGCCAAGGACTTTGCCTCTATCGCAATATGCTCCTGGGAGAGATACTCATACACATCCCGTGCACTATGGCCGGTTGCCAAGATGACCGGACCTTCAAAGGTTTCATCTTTTTCGGTGACGACACCTCTGAGCGTACCCTCATCCTTGAGGAAGCTCACAACCTTTGTCGAAAAATGAACCTCTCCACCACTTGCGAGGATGGTGTTACGGATCTGTTCAATTATCTGAGGAAGCTTGTCTGTACCGAGATGGGGATGGGCCTCATAGAGAATATCAGCAGAAGCACCATGCTGGCACAGCAGGGAGAGGATAGCTCCTACATCACCCCGCTTTGTGGCTCTGGTATAGAGCTTGCCATCACTGAAAGCCCCTGCCCCACCTTCACCAAAGCTGTAATTGCTTTCAGCATTCACTATCCGTTGGGTCGAAAGCGCTGCAATATCTTTCTTGCGCTGATGGACATTCACCCCACGCTCGAGCAAGATTGGCTTCAGTCCCTTCTCAATGAGACGCAACGAAGCAAAAAGACCTGCAGGTCCGGCCCCTACCACGATTACCTGTTTTTTATCCCCAACAAACGGGAATTGCGTGGTTTCAAACAGTTCTTCCTTGGTATCTCCTGTGAAGAGACGGACACTCATATCCATAACAGGAGGAAAGCGCCTGGCATCGACACTGCGACGAAGGATACGCATCCCGGTAACTTCTTCCAATGGCAACCTAGCCTGTTTAGCGGCCATTTTTTGTACGACCTTACTAGTTGCAGCTGCCTCGGGGGACAGTCTGAGTGATACATCTTTAGTCATTCGGTCATTGTACTGACCCAGGAATGTACAGGTCAACTATGAGGTAATGACACCTGACCATAGCTTCAGCCCTTCTCAAATTTTCCTTGGACCCCGAAGGCAAACCTTCCCCCTGTTGCCAAAGCAAAATGCAACTTGGCGATCCCCATATCGATGGGATTGGTAGCCCAAGTATCAGGTACTGATATGGTTACGTTTCGGAAGCAAAGACCAAGGACATCGATTGGTCACAGTTCCGACCTTGGAACCTGACGGCTGAACAGCTGGAACAGGCCTGGGATGCTTGAGATAGCTCCAAACCCATAATACATCCTTATCCTTGCATTACCTGAGCCATTCTAATCCAATGGTTGGGTGAGGTGTACCCACGTGTTGGTATGAAGCTTACGTTGCAAAAGTTCCCTCACTCCTTTTCTAGGTCAGGCATTGTCCGGTGCTGGATACTGATTGGGTATCCCTGGCCTTGACTGGTCGCCGTACGTGAGGATTTGCCAGGCAATAATAAATCATGAAGCTTTGGCCTTATGGTTTTGCCTCCTTTTTTCTACAAGATTGCAAGAACTTTCAAGTATTCAGTGCTTACCCAATATTGCCAGAAGAAACTAAGAAATAATTATCCCAATTGAATTGATGGGGTATCCTATTGAGCTTATCTTTCATTACCAAATTTAAATTTCCCTGTTATTACAGCTAGTTTTTTCTGTATATCCTCACTGGAGGCATTTGTCAGAAACATATGTAATTTAAGGGCTTCTTTGCCTTTCTTGGTCATGACAATCCTTCCATTCTCGGAGATATGCAATTCTCCTGTTTTTGTATAGAAGAAACTAAAGGTTTTGATATGTACATCCTCCTTATTCTGGATACCTGATACAAGAAAGCTTACTTCATACGTGTAGTATGGTCCAAAGATAATTTCCATCAATCCTCAATTTAAGCAGAAATAAAAAAACTTAATAAAATCATGGTTTGTGCCAGGGTAAAGTCCTCCAGATTTATAATGAAAAACTCTGCTTTCCGGTTTATCCCTGATAGGTATAGACTAGCAGATTGTTCTTAAAGAATTCCATTGATACTATCGAATTAAATTGCCAGTTAGGCATAACCATACTAACATTTATATGCTCTTAACCTTCATCTTGAAAGGAAAATGAGAAAGGTGTATGACTTGGTGGTTATCCCCTCCCTCAAAAAAAACATCAATGCCATATCAGTCTGCATCCAGGTTCGGAAAAACGCAAGAGGCGAATAGTGGCGTTTTGTATGTCACAGACCCAGACAATGCACGCCCATCACCATGTCCCTATTGTGGCAGTTACCAAACGATGAAGGAACAAAAATTCAGTCACTACCTTGAATCGTTCCTTCAAGATAAAACCCTTCATCGTACTTTTCACATCTGCATGCCTTTCATTCCATGAACCATTTCAAGGATACATCCTCTGCGATAATTCTTAAAAAATAGAGCTTATGAGACTTTATCAGTGTGTTTTACTCTTCACATGCATTATCTCGCAACGAAATTTCCAAGAGGCAACTATTTCTTAGCTTGAGACAGGCATACAATCAAGATTTCTATTTTTCTTGTTTCCGTCTCTGTATAAAATGGGAGATTCCATCCAATGTATGATTCAAAATCAATTCTGGAGGAAAATTCAAGTTCTCCAAAATTTCTAGGGCTGGAGCGACTTCTCCGATGCTCCAAGCACTATGGGCATCACTGTTTACCATTACCGGAACTTGATACTGTTTGCAAAGCTCAATGAGATGGGCACAATTATCCTCGCTGCCTTTCCGAACAAGGAAGGAGTTGGCATTGATCTCAATGGTTTTCCCTTGCTTTTTGACTTCCTTGATGACCTCCTCATGATGGAAGGGATACTTGGGGTTCCCTGCATGACCAAGGCAATCTACATAAGGATTTTGTACAACTGCAATCCATGCAGCTGTATGTTCTTCCGCTGTTCCAGGATCAATTGCCTCTACATGAAATGATGCAATGGTAAAGTCCAGATTCTTGAGAATGTGCACAGGCAGGTCAATCCGACCAGAAAAATCCTTGATATTTACCTCTGCACCTTTGTATAGCCTAATACCATCAATCGTTTGAGGCAGTGCGTCCATACAAAGGAAATGGTGCGAAATTGCTCCATCCATCGTCTCAGGTCCATGATCTGTTATGGCAATAGCTTGAAATCCTTGACGACGGGAAGCGTCTACAAGTTCTGATATAGTGCTGTATGCATGTTGACTCACCATGGTATGTGTATGGAAATCACCGATAATACTATATGGTTTATTATTCATAATTGAAGCATATCATGATTTAATAAAATTGCAACAAAATGTAAATATATTTCATATTTATGAATTTTTTATGAATATACCGGATTTTCATTGTGAATTCCTATGTTCGATGGTAATCTGCATGTAACAAGATGCGGATGCATGAAAATATTTACTATCCGTATACCCAAAAAAGGAGAAAATGCATGAAAAAGACACTGATACTGTTGGCTCTGTCATTTCTGATGCTCTGTTCTGTGTATGCAACCGGCTCATCCGAGGCATCTCAGAAGGGTTCAGAGAAGCAGATTGTTACACTGAAGATTTCGCATAATATGGATTTCACCACAATCCCCGAGGCTGTCGTTGATGCCGCGGAGCGCGTTAATGCGAGATATGAAAAAGAAGGTAAAAACATTACCATCGCTTTTGAGAAGGACTATCAGACCATCGACTGGACTGAGTACCAGAACAATATCGTTTTTGCTCACAAAATTGATGATGCACCGGATATCTTTGCGATAAGTGATCCCGCTGGTCTGATAAAAGCTGGGCTCCTTCTCGACTTGACCGAGATGGTTGAGGAGAACAGTTCGAAATTTGTTGAGAATGTATTTGCTGCTGCTACTGAGAACGGCAAGATTTATGCCTTTCCACCTGACCTTCCTGTTCGTGTCATCTACTACAATAAGAATGTTCTCAAGAAGATAGGTTGGAGTGATGAAGAGGTTAAGGCACTCCCAGGAAATATTCAGTCAGGCGATTTTACATTTGAGGACTTCCTCTCTCTCTGCCAGGAAGTAGTGGAAAAAGGTGGTTCCAAGTATGGACTTACACATCGCCCCGGAGCTGGTTCAGATTTCTTGGATATGCTCAATGTACTCGGCGGGCAGTATTACGACGAAAATGGTACCTTGGTTTTCGACGAACAAGGGTTAACCCGTTTCTTCAAGATGACTTACGATAATGCGAATGTCACGAAAATTACACCGCAGAATCTCAATCAGATGGGTTGGACAACCATCAACACCATGGTCGGGACAGGTGAGAGTTTCGCTTACTATGGCCCTATCTATTCCTGCTCATATGTTGCTTCCGCTGCAAAACTCACTAATGAGCAATTTGCTGCTCAAGAGGAATTTGTATTGTTCCCCGCATCCCAGTATACGGAGAAACCGTTTGTGGTTGCTGCTCCACAGTACATAGGAATTTCATCCAAGACCGAGCATCCGGAAATCTGTCTTGATCTGTTTGCTGAGCTTGCGAACGATTCAAACGACCTGCTTGCACGTCATGCTGCGAAGATCAATTCGCTATCTTCCGTAATTGCAGCAAACAACGATCCTCAGTTGGCTGCCAACCCGATTATCAAGGACGTTGCCTACCTTGCGGATTATGCAGTAACCGTTCCTTCCATTTATGGTATTGCCACCTACCGGTCGGAGCTCTTCAAGCAGATTGTTGCGCTTGAACTCGGCCAGACCACCCCGGAAAAAGCTGTTGAGGACATGAAAATCCAGATCGAACTTAACGTGAAAAACGTAATTTTCAAATAACCGTAGTAAGGATGGAGGCTTCCGCCTCCATCCTAATTATAAGGAAATTTCATGAAAGGTAAGAATTTACAAGGATATACATTTCTTTCTCCCTTTCTCATACTCATCTCCATCTTCTACATCGCACCGGCGATACTTACCATCATCATGTCGTTCTCAAGTCTTGATGGTTCCTTTATCTGGGAGTTTGTTGGTTTTGAGAATTATGGAAAGATCTTCAGAGATCCAAATACGTTTCTCATTCTAAAAAATACAGTCCTCTATATTGTTATCTCAATGATTGTTATTGTGTTGCTTGACCTCTTCATTGCTACACTTACTACCTATTTCATCAGAAGTGACGGATGGGCTAGTTTTTTCAAATCAATCATCATGATACCCATGATTACGCCCTCAGTGGTGTACTCTGTGCTCTGGATATGGTATCTCGATGCAAGCGACTCAGGGTTCATCAATAGTTTCATCCGCTTGTTCAATAAGGAATTCATCAGTGTAAACTGGATTGCTAAATATCCATTCCAGGTTATCGTACTAGCCCAGGTGGTAGTTGCGCTTGCCTATGGTGCCATAATCTTCTCCTCTGCCATCAGGAGTATTCCTGAAAATCAATTCAAGGCAGCACATGTTGATGGCGCAAGTGAATGGGAAATTGTAAAGACTATCATCATCCCAAACATCCGCCCACATATCAAGTTTATCATCATGTGGGAGACGCTGGGGCTCATGACCAACTATATCAATATTTTGCTTATCACGAACGGCGGGCCACTTAACCGAACAGAGGTGTGGGCGTTGAGTGCCTATCATAAGGCCTTCATTGACCAGCAGTATGGCTATGGTGCCGCTATCTCAGTTCTCCTGATTCTCGTTGTATTCATGATCATGCTTCTTTGGATTTTCGCTACAAAGTCAAGAAAGGAAAGAGAGGAGTAACATGGCTAACCAAAACCTGACTCATTCGGAGAGGAAGAAACAGAATATCGCAATATTGGTCATGTTTGTCTTCATTTTGCCAATCGTATTCATGTTTGTCATCTTTTTCTCGATGGCTTTCTTTAAAGAGGGGAAGCTTACCTTGGAGAACTTCAGTTTTATTGTGGGTGATATGCAGCTTCGCAATCAGACGACCATCAAATCAATATTACCGGCACTCAAGAATTCTCTCATTTTTACCATCGGAGTGACAAGTTCAGAGGTTATCATCAGTATGCTTGCTGGGTATGCCCTTTCGCGTTTACGTTTTATGGGAAGGCAGACTATCCAGACATCTTTGTTGGTCCTTAGGATGTTTCCCACCCTGTTGCTGTTGATTGCTGTCCTATATGTACTTATGGCCCTTCATATTGTTAACAGTTTGAAGGGAGTAGTTCTTGTGGCCTTGGCATTTCGGCTTCCTGGTTCAACGTTTATCATCAAAAACTTCTTTGATGCCATTCCAAGAGATATCGAAAATTCAACTTTAGTTGATGGTTGCACACATTTCTCGGGTTTCAGACAGGTGATTATCTATTTAGTCAAGCCAGGAATTGTCTCTATTGCAGTATTCTCTTTTCTTTCAGCGTGGTCGAACTTCATCCTGTTCAATACACTACTTTTCGGGAATAAGACACCTGTGGTAGCTACCTACATCCGTGCTCTTACCCGTAATGAGCAGATGATTGCACCATACAGCGTCATAGCGGCGATGGGTATCGTCTATATGATTCCTGTAATTATATTTTTCATAATCAGCCAGAAACAATTGATGGAAGGGAATATCGGAGGAGGCAAAGGCACAGCATGATTGAAATAAATAATCTGAAAAAAGTATTTGACCATAATGTAATTGCGTTGGAAAAGTTTAATCTTAAGATTGAGGATGGGCAATTTATAGCCTTGCTGGGACCTTCTGGTTGCGGGAAATCCACAACGCTCAATTGTTTGGCTGGGTTGCTAGACCCTACAGAGGGTACCATTCTGTTTGAAGGCAAGGACGTCACAAAAGCTGTTCCGAAAGATCGCAACATCGGTATGGTCTTCCAGTCCTATGCGCTTTACCCTCATTTATCAGTACTTGACAACATTGCTTTTCCCCTAAAGCAAAAAGGTATTGCAAAGGAAGATAGATATGGGAAAGCCAGAGAAGTTGCGGACAAACTCCAGATCAAACATCTGTTGAATCGAAAACCAGGGCAATTGTCAGGTGGACAGCAACAACGAGTGGCCTTGTGTCGTGCGATCGTAAAGGAGCCAAAGATTCTGCTTCTTGATGAGCCAATGTCGAATCTTGATGCCAGGCTTAAGATTGAAATCCGAGAGGTAATAAAAAATATTCAACAGGACCTAGGCGTTACTGCAATTCTGGTCACCCATGACCAAGAGGAAGCGATGGCACTTGCAGATAAGATAGCCATTTTGGATGGAGGGGAAATTCAACAATACGATACACCGGACATGCTGTATGAGTGCCCAAAGAATCTGTTTGTTGCCAACTTCATGGGGAATCCACCGATGAATTTCTTTACTGCAAACATGGTTGACCGCACGCATTTCTCAATCGATGGACAGACTTTGAAATGTGTTATGAGCGTGAATTCAGATCTCTCCGGCAAACAGGTGAAACTTGGTGTCCGTTCTCATCTTATGTCGTTTGTTTTTGAAAAAGATGAAGAACATTCCCTGCCCATACAAGTGCGCATCGTTGAAAACCTTGGCAAGGAGCTTCTGGTCTACGGGACTGTGGGAGAAGATGAGGTGCGCATTTCACATCCTGACAAGTCCCACGATGCGGTACTGAAGGTTTTGGCAAGAGAAAAAGGATATGTATATCTTAGTTTGGGAAACAGGTACAATGTGTTTGAGATGCCGAGTGGAAAGAACTGTGTTCATTTCTAAAGGAGATACCTGTGCGGAGTTTATTGGAACAACATCGAAGGGATGATAAGGATTTTCCTCTCATTGGTGGTCATCGTGGTTGTATTTGCGAGGAGCAGGAAAATTCTATTCCAGCAATGGCAAAGGGGCTCGAGTGTGGGGCAAACTATCTCGAAATTGATGTGCAACTTACCAGAGATCAGATTCCTGTAATTTTCCATGATATCGATACCTTGGAAAAAACAGGGTTGCCTGGATTGGTCCAGGACCACACGTATGAGGAACTTAACCAGTTGTATGAAGTTCCCTCTCTGGAGAGTGTCATGCAATGGGGAAGGGAACACTCAGTGTATTTTGCTCTGGAAATCAAGAGCTGGTACTATCAGACTAGTCTCTCAGAACAGAAGCTCATGCCTCTTATCAATGAGATAGTAAAAGGGGCCGGCATGGTAGGCCAAGTGGAAGCTTTTGGTGTGAACTATGAGGCTCTTTCTACTTTGAAAAATCTGAATCCTGAATTTGAAATTGGTCTTATTGTGCCCATCATTCCCGAGGATCCTATATCCCTCATGCGAGAGATGAAAGCAATGGTATACCTTTCGTATGTTTACAATCTCCGAAAAGATAAAATTGCACTCTTGCAAAGAAGCGGCTATTATGTTTCTGGTGCAATTTTACGAGAACAGCAGCTTATTGACTATGCGATTGAGTCAAAAGTGGACATGTTTGAGTATGACAAGCCCGAGATATTTCTAGCCAGGAAGAGGTAAGTATGGTTCGTATAAAGGATATTGCTAAGGCAGCTCATGTTTCCCCTGCAACGGTTTCGCGTTGTCTTAACAAAGATCCTTCTCTTTCCATCTCCACGGAAACAGGGAAACGGATCTATGAAACTGCGCTTGCAATGGGATATGGAAAGTTGAAGACGTTGCAGAAGAGTGAGGAATTCCTTGTTGTCCACAAGGAGGGTCACTTTCACGACCATGTCGACAATGGGTATTATTTTTCCATCCGCAGCGGTATTGAAGAAGTGATTGCCAAGAATGGAGACATTTGTCGGTTTGTATCCATTTCAAAGCTGGAGTCTGAGAAAAAGGTTTATAGCGGGATCATTGTAATCGGCAACTATCGAGCTGAAGATATAGAGCATATCAAACAGACAGTTCAGAACGACAATATCGTTTTTGTAGGGAAACTGAATTTCTACCCAGAATGTTTTGACACGGTCACCTATAATGTAAGTTTGTGTGTACATCTTGCGTTGGATGCCATCAGAGTGAGAGGGTTACAGCATTTTCTTTTTTTGGATGGTAAGGATCGTTATCAAATTCCTCAGGACTATCTGAAAATTACTCATGTAAGGAATTATCTGAACTTGCATACAGAACTATCACTTGTCGAGTATCTGGAATGTGATGGATTTGGCTTCGATGCAGGATATAGGAGCATGAAGGAGTACTGCAAGAGAAACAGTACCCCTCTTCCCGAGGCGATTTTTGCGGCAACGGATCCTATAGGTATTGGTGTGATTAAAGCACTTACTGAAGAACATGTTGTCGTTGGGCAAGATGTTCACATTATCTCAATGAATGGGAGTAATGCATGTACCTTGATCACTCCCACGCTTACAAGCGTAGGTTACCACAGTAGGGAGATGGGGAGAGAAACTGCTATCCTCGTGAAGGAGAATGTGGGAAAGCAGGAAAGGATTTCCAGGTGTCTATCATTTGCTCCACACATCATTGAAGGTGGGAGCTTATGAGAAAGGGTATCGGTGACATTCCACCCTGTTAGTTAGCTACTCTAGACGTTCTCCGTTCTACCTCAAAGGCGAGAGTATCAGGAGCCTCAGGTGGTGACAAGTATCATCGCAAGAGGTACAGAGTACTTGCTCTCTATCGAGGTAGCAACATGCTATTGGACAGTTTCCATTCTCTAGTTGATGAACCGGTACTTCGTTGCTGGTCCTCTGCCGACTTTCTCAACCATACCCTTGCTTTGCCATTCTGTGAGCATCTTCTTTGCCATGGATTGGGACTTCCCAAGATACTGGGCAAGTTCCATGGAGGAAAAAAGCCCTTGTGCAGTGAAGTAACTCCTCATGGCAGTGAAATCATAGGGATCTTGGTCAGGTTTGGGGGTATGCGAGCTTGAGTTTCTCCTGAAAATGACCAGTTTTACATGGTGTTCCAATTCCACAAATTGAGGCTCAGGCAACCCTTCTTCAAGGCAGGAGGATATAATGAGGTTGATGCCTATTCCCTGTTTCTCCATATACCCCTTCTTCCCCAAGGCATCGGCGATCAGTGGATTCCTGTATCGGGAGAGCCCTTCCTTAAGGTTCTCAGGGTTGATCGGGGCATAGAAGGTTCCGGGGTTCAAGAACTCAATCCTATCTGAGAAAAGTGTGATTCTTATAGGAGCTTCATAATCATAGGCTCTGTGGGCGACCGCATTGACGAGTGCTTCACGGATGGCATCAAGAGGTATCTCATAGTTTACTGGCTGTTTTATCAGTCCCTCCCGCTCGTACTGTGTACCCAAGAGGGTTATAATAAACGTGTAGGAATGTTCGAGCATAGGTATGATTCCCCCAGAGAAATCCTCTTTTTTCATCAGCTGTTTCTTATCTGTCCCTGCATATACACTTACTACAATGCTCGACTCTGGGATGATTCTCTGATGTTCAGGGTAGAACAGCAGAGTTCCCGCCACATTTGGAATCGTTCTACCTGAAACATCGGTAGAACCATATCCTTTACCGATGAGGATTGACTGATCATAGCTGGTGAATACGACTCCTAGCAGTTCCTTCGATAGGTTCTCATAGGAGAGCCCGAAGCAAAGTCGCTGTTCATATCGCATCCCACTACGCTCTCGATTGAACTGTTCGATTGCATAGGCATCAGCTCTTCTATTGTGAGCTCCGAAACGAAGGAAAACCCCTGAAGGATGCCCAAGTTTCTTTATAAAATATGGCTTTTGTGGGCCGGGAAATACACGTATGGTTACACAGGTTTTTCCTTCAAGATGTTGTTCATACAGGTCTACAGCGATCTGTGGAAATACAGCATCTGCGATAGCCTGAGGAATTTCTTGGCTGTAGCGCTCAATCTCTTTTCTATCCAAGCCGACGATCAGACGGTCGCTGTCCCTGATACCGATGATAATTGTTCCACCTTGAGTGTTCGCGAAGGCTGTGACTGTCTCGAGCAGTCGAGAATAGTCATCCAGACGTTCCTTGAACTCCAGAATCTTCGACTTGAACAATTCATAGCGCATTGTATCCCTCCATAGCGGATATCTGATAATATCTGATATGATGTATATTATCCGATAGTATCCGATAATTCAAGGCTTGTATCGGATACTATCCGATAAGTACTCTTCTGTAGAAATTGTATCACTGATAGCTGGTTAAAGGCACTTCTGCACAAGGTCTCAGTGGAATATATAATCGGATTCGTTGTTCTAGTCGCTGTCTCAGGTACCTCTGACAGCATTTCGCAGTATGTGAGGATAAAAATCATGTCCAACTTCAAGGCGAAACGATTGAAGTTTCTGCAACCAATACAGTAAGAAAGGCTCTACCTTGGTTACCGATGGCTTCAGGGCATACCAATCCCAGAAGAGGTGACCAAAGACTATTTTCATGAATTTGAGGTTCTCGATCCACTGGACAAAAACAGCAAGTTAAAGCAGTTGCATCATGTGATATTCAAGGCGAAGGCTTTAGTCCTTGGCACATTCCATGGGTTGGAAAATCTTGAGCTACAGCCCTATCTGGACGAATACAACTATCGGTTCAGCCGTAGAAACATGAGGCAACAGGTCTTCCTCAGTATCGCCAATGAAGAGGCTGATGAGACCTATGAGCTTCTCAAGAAATATTCCATCAACCATATCCATAACAAGAGGAAAGCGCCTTGCGTCAACACTGCGACGAAGGATATGCATCCCTGTAACTTCTTCCCGTAGCACCTTTGGCTTTCTTGCGGCCAGCTCTTGTACGGCCTTGGTATCTACAGCTGTTTTGGCAGACAGCCTGGTTCAAGCTTCAGCCCTTCTCAAATTTTCCTTGGACCCCGAAGGCAAACCTTCCCCCTGTTGCCAAAGCAAAATGCAACTTGGCGATTCCCATATCGATGGGATCAGTAGCCCAGGTGCCAGGAACCGTGGCAGTAATGCCGTCCTTGGCATATTGGAACCGGACCCGTTGGCTATTGACCGCTGTCGGAGCTTTCTGAACAGCCTTGATCCCTGCAGAAAACCATTGGGGAATTTCCCCTTCTGCGGTATAGAATTCTTCTAGTGGAAGGGTCTTTCTTCTCACGGTACGGTAAATAAGTTTTTCCTTCAGGGTCTGTTCAGAAGGAACATTCCCGATGGATATGATGGCAATGAGTTCCTCATCAGCTTTCAGAGAGAAAAGATTGCTATTTTTATCATACGTTCCCGCAATCCAGCAGGTTCCCAGCTCCATGGCGGTTGCCTCCAGTACCAAGAGTTCCCCATAATGGCCGATCCGTTCAGACAGGTCTGAAACAGTACGAGACCCTTTCAGGACAATGACAGAACCAACATTCTTGAACATACCGTAACTTTTCAAAGCTGTGAAAGCCTTACTCCCATCCTCTAGCCAAGTGATAGACAGTTTGCTTTCATCATTGAATGCAAGGATCTTTTCCTGAAGATAGGCAACCTTCTCGGCCTCGATAGGTTCCTTAGTGTAGGCACGTCTTGACTTGCGGTTTTCGATTGCTGCGAGGTAGTCTGGTTTATGTATCATTTTCATCCTTTGTATCTGTAATTCCGAAAAATACAGAAATTCTGGGGGGTATAGTATCCCCACCTAGTCCATCTGGCTATAAGGACTCAATCAGCTCGCCCTGGCTCTTGATTGCGCCTTACAGGTACAAGGTACAGCCTAGAGCTTTATCCCACGGCCTTCAAGATCCAAGGCTATCAGGCGAAGCTCCCGTAATGTCTGCAATACCGTAAAGGCGGCCTCATACCAAGCAAGTTCCTTGGATCTGATGCTGCTCTCATTCGCAAGCCCGACAGAAGAGCGAATACGTTCAACTTCTACTGCATTCTCCTTGAGTTGAAAGTCATTCAGACTCACAGAGAGATTGAGAAGTAATCCTTGAACACTGCGTTGGGTCTCTTCAATCGTTGTCTGAAGGTTCTGCTTAGCCTTCTCTACTTCCTTTTTTGCCTGCAGTACACTCTCATGGGAAAGTGTTGAGGAGAGCTCTGATGTAGAACGGAATACATCTGAAGCAGAGAATCCTATGGACACAGAAAACGTTGGCTCATAACTTGGTTCGAAGATAGGAGCATACTGCAACGCGATATTGACCACCGGAGCATCAGCTGGGTTCTTAAGCTTCGCTTCTATCTCGGCGGAACGAAGCTTCCCCTGGGCCAGAGCATAGGAGGGGTCATTCTCAAGCAACAAATTCAGCAGCGTATCATCGTCAAAGACCAAAGCTGGTATTGAGGCGAAGAGAGCACTGTCCAAAGCCACCTGCTTAGGATACTCAACATTCCCCCACAATAAAGTCAAAGAAGCTTGTATGCCTTCAATTTGGCGATCGATTTCAGAAAGAGAGAAGCTCAGCTGGTTAAGGATAAGGGTTCTACTCTCGTAGGCGTTCCGGCTTATCCTACCTTCAGTGAGATCCTTCTGTGCATCCTTGAGAGAGGCCTGTTCCAAAGTGAGTTGCTCCCCCAACAGGAATCGGTTTTCCATCAAGGCTTGGAGTGTAGAAAGCAAGCTATTTCCTTGGGATACCAGACCACTCTTCAATTGGTCAACGGAGAGTCTGGAGTTTTGCACAGCAATGCTCTGTTTCTCCAGTTGCTTGTCTCCATACCCGGTATCCAAAAGGCCATCACCAACCCACAAGGGTTGGGCGATACTCAGGCCAACAGAAGGAGAATGAGTCCAATCCCAAGTTGAAGTAGCACTATTCATTGCATAGACGGAACTTTGCTTTACCGAAAGAGAGGCACTGGCTCCTGTAGCTAACGTAGTGCTGACGTTTGCCCCAATACCAAAGGAATGTTTGGTATCAAAGGTCAGGGATCCTCCTGTCCCATACAAAGGAGTCCTACTCAAGGAATACAGGGGAGACGAAGAGATCCCAAACGTGAAGCCTTGATCCCTCTTCTGGAAGGCCAGCTGTTCTGCTTGCATCCTATAGAGCGACTGGAGCTGTTCAATATTGAGGTTTCCTTGGTCCAAGGCTTTGCCCAACATTTGGTCAGCCTCTTTGAAGGAAGGCAGGGTATTGTCCTGCCACTCCTCCAGGAAGGCTTGTAAGGCTTCTTGCTCTAATGATACTACATTACCATTGCCAAGCTCGTACTGAGCAGTCAGTGTTGGATAGGAGGAGGCAGAAAGAGGCAACGCAAGCAGCAAAGCTATGAATAATAGTGTAAGGGTCTTTCTCATGTGGCAATCCTCTTCTTCTTGTCATAAATGGTTCCATACAGCATCGGAATGATGAACAGGGCAGTAAGGGTTGAGAACAACAGACCAAAGATGATCGTGCTTGCCATAGGAGACCAGACCACCGAATATCCGCCGACACCGATTGCTGTAGGCAACAAGCCTACAATGGTAGTCAAGGAGGTAAGTATGATAGGTCTGAGCCTTGTCTGTGCAGCTTCCTTGACGGCTTCGGCCACACTCTTGCCTTCGGCACGCAACTCATTGATGAAGCTTATCAGCACGATCGCATCGTTTACTGCAATACCGGCCAAGGCGACAGCTGAATAAATGACCGTCGTAGAAAGCGGAGTCCCCGAGACAAAAAGATAGAGCACAACTCCGATAAAGGCAAAGGGAACTGAAAATAGGATCAGCAAGGGTTGGCTATAGCTGTTGAACTGGGTTCCTAGAATGAGGTACATCAGGAAAATACCCAAGACAAAGACCCTTAGGATATCAAAAATCAGGGTGCTGAAGTCATCGAACTCACCACCTACAGAGAAGGATACATCAGGATAACGCTCCGATAAACTCTGTTGCCAGAGTAGTTTTACCTGCTCGTTTACCTGCTTAAGATCAATGCTGTCAATTGCATTGGCCGTAACGGTTATCTCACGCTTTCCTTCCACACGCCGTATCGTACCCAACGAGTTGTCAAGTTCAATGGTTGCAACGCTGGAAAGGGGTACAAGTCTCCCATCATCTGTGGGGATGAGCAACTGTTCAAGATTCTCAAATCGTTTTGAATCAGAGCTTGCAAACCTGACCACTATGTCTATCTGTTCGTTCTTCTCAAAGAAGAGACCCGCGGGTATGTTGTCAAAGCGTGCGCGAATATACGTTCCGATACTACGGACATCCACACCTAAAGCACTCGCACGTTCCTGGTTGAGTCGGATGCGAAGTTCAGGGCTTCCTGAGATAAAATCACTTTCCACATTGGATACGCCATCAATGGAGTTGAGAAGATTGATGATCGCATTGGAGCCATCAATCAGTTGTTTATACTCATCACCAGAGAAACGGAAACTGAGGGGGTCGGCTGTAGGAGGACCGTTCTGTGCCTTACGGAAGAAAACCTGCTCAGCACCGCTGATATAGAAGGTCTCATTCTGCACCTCTGTAATGACCTCATTGATGCCACGCATCCTCCCTTCTCCCATTTCGGCAAGGTCGACGGTTATCTGTGCCTTTGTAGAGTTTGCTTCCCCGCTACCCAGCGTCCCAATCTTGGTGCTGATGGAGAGAATCTCACCATCACCAACCTTATCAAGCAGGATCTGCTCATATTGGGTGACAATCCTGTTTGTCTCTTCCAGGGAAGTTCCTCGAGGAGTCAGAATTTCAATATTGAAGTAGCTGTAATCCTCTGCCGAGAACAAGTCCTGTTTGAGCGTACCCACCAGGGAGAACACACCGATGGTGAGAACCAGTGCCAAGATCAGCAACAGGCCTTTGAAACGGTAGGCCTTAGTCAAAAGACTGACATAGTGCCGTTGGATAGGATCAAACCATGCGCCACTCTCTTTCTTTTTCTTTCCTTTGGACTTCTCCCTGGGACCCCACTCTGCATAATGGCTAGGTAGGAAAAACAAAGCCTCACCGGTGCTTACAATAAGAGCTATGGTAACAGTAAGGGGAATCACTCTAAGGAACTTCCCTATAGTGCCAGGCAAGAGCATCAAAGGCAGAAAGGCAGCAACGGTAGTAGCAGTTGCTGCGATTACTGGCCAGATGACCTGGTTTGATCCTTCAATTGCTGCATCATGGCGTAACATTCCATTGGATTGTAGGCGATAGGAGTTCTCTATGATTACAATCGCATGGTCAACGATAAGGCCAAGGACCAATACCAGGCCAAAAAGGGTGTTGGTATTTATGGTCTCTCCGAGAAGGTCCAATACCAAAAAGGTAAGGGCAAAGGTGACCGGAATTCCCAATGCTGTTATGAGGGCGTTTCGTAAGCCGATAAACAACCAGAGGATGAGTATCAGCAAGAAAAGTCCCATCAGGGCATTGGTAGAAAGGACAGAAAGGCTTGAGGCTATCTGTACTGTCGAGTCATTGAACAAGGTGATCTTCGCCCCACCGTTATTCTTGAGCCGAGCTTCCTCTACTATTTGGGTCACCCCATCGACAACAGCAACAGAACTGCCCTTTACCACTTTGGTTACCCTGAGGTTTACAGAAGGATTACCGTTGAATCGTGCAAGAGAGGAGTCCGGGTCGAAGCCATCGACTACCTCAGCGACATCACTGACGCGTACCACACCTTCTGAAGTTGCCGATCGCCTCACTATGACTGATTCAAAATCAGAGACCTCCTTAATGGACCCCAAAGTCCGTAGGAGGTACTCCCTTGAGTCTGTACTCAAGGTACCACTGGGAATAGCACTGTTCTGGTCGCCAATCGCCCTTACAACCTCATTTACCGTAAGGCCAAGGGATATCAAACGACTGCTGTCGAGATTTATCATGATCTGACGGTCAGGCAAGCCAAGGAGTTCAACATCGGAGACATCCTTGACCTTCAGTATCTTGTTCTTGAGGGAAACAGCCTGTTCGCGTAGCCCTTCATAGGGAAGATTCCCGCTGATGACTACTTCAATGACAGGCAAGAAGTCGGCTGAGGAAAAATCATCGACAATAGGGGTAAGGCTCCCATCAGGGAGGGATACCTGGCTAAATCTCGTCTGGGCATCCTGATAGAGGGACTTGAACTCCTGCTTTGAGATACCGTCATCGAACTCAACCCTCACCACGGAGAGCCCTTCACTGGTAGTGGAGCTAATCTTCTTCAGCTTGTCAATTCCCTGAAAAGCATTCTCTATTGGGATGGTGACTGAGGATTCAAGATCCTCAGCTCCTACCCCTGGATAAGGGACTATAACATTGACCCAGAAGAAGGGAACCTCAGCAAACTGTTCCTGAGGCAGGCGCGCCAGACTCAAGAGCCCCAAGGTGAGGACAGTTATCATCAATATGTTTACCAACACAGGTTTGCTCACAGAGAACCTGCCTATGCTGAATCCTTTCTGGTTTTCCATAATCGGTTCCTTTTTAGGTGTCTTGGGTGACGACAGAAGTACCGTCTAGTATACGTGATAGTGCACTAACCAGTACTTTTTTTCCAGTGAGGGAAACCCCACTTTCCATGCTTTCAACAGCACTTTGATCACCGTACTGATCCACAACCTTTACCTGGACCTTCTTTGCACTGTTTCCTTCCACCACATATACTGATGTGATTCCATCGCGGTATACCATGGCAGAATTTGGCACTAGGGTATACGTGGGTGCATCTTCATTGAAGATAGTCACTTGAGCTGAAATGCCAGCCTTTATGACCGACGGCCTAGGATTGATGAAGTCAACAAGCACTGACCAGCTTCCTGTGCGGGAATCGCTACTTGCACTGATAGCACTGACTGTGCCTTCAGCTTCAATTGTCTCGGTAGGAGTGCGGATGGTTATGATCGCAGGCGCTCCTTCTTTTATGAGAAAGAGCTGGTTCTGCCCTACCGGAAGGGTAATACGAAGTCTTTCGAGGTCCACAACCCGAACAATCTGTTGACCAGCTTGGATGAGCTCACCAACAACTAGGTTGGTCTTCTCAGCAACACTACCAGCAATGGGGGTCTTAATCTGGGTGTCCTTAAGATTGTTCTTCACCTGCTCAAGCTGGGCACCAAGGCCATCGACACTCCCCTGTGTCTGTGTCAGCTGAACAAGAGATATTGCTCCCCTATCATAGAGTTGCTCGTTAGCCTTGAGCTCCTTGAGACTGTTTTTGTACTGATTCTCCAATTGGCTGACATTCAACTTTGCGATGGTATCATCAAGGGTCAGAAGAACCTGGTCTTTTTCTAACGTCGCACCAAGGTTGAAGTCAATACTCTTGATGACACCAGAAGTACGGGCCTTTACACTAACTTCTTCACGACCTTGGATAGTGCCGCTACCTAATACCCGGTCGCGAAGCGCGGCCTGTTTTACCTGCACAGCAGAAGAGACGACTTGGGTATAGTCTGTAGCAGCGGCGATTTCATCAAGCACCAAGGGTTCCTCTTCAGTCTTCGTACAAGAGAGCAACAGAAGGGGTAGAATCAGTACTATGATAATGGACAAGGTCTTTACTGTACGTTTCATGCAATACCTCTTTAAAGCAATAGGTCAAATATATAAAATAACAGATACTTATTATCAATAAGGATAGAGTTTTTATCAATATGAGGCAAGAGAATCATACTTGATTTTAGCATAAAAACCAAGGAAACCTTTACCCACAGGGATTTAAAACGGGAAAATATTAACTGAGAGTACACCCTTGCACCTAAACTAAGTAGTATGGTAATATATAATTACTAAAAATGCATACTGTCGGAAGAAGTGCATCTCTTAATGCGCATGCCCTATACGTAGGACACAAACGATGGTCGTAAGGATAGATATCTTTACAATGGGCGGATGAACGCCATGCATAAGAATAAGTGGAATATGAGTAACAAAAAAACTGAACTTCTTCTCTTACGGGTAACAACGGTAGTGTGCCTTGCTTTTGGCATAGTGAGTGTTATCGCATCATTTCAGGCAAATTCAAATTCAATGTTGTTTGACGGGCTGTATTCGTTGATTCAAAGTGTGTTCATCCTAGGGTCGGGATGGATTGTGAGCCTGCTGTTTCGTAAGGAAAACAGGGAATTCCAATTCGGCTATAGTGCCTTCGAACCATTTTTCATCGCCATTCGTTCTACTGTCATGTTGCTAATGACCTTTAGCATAGCAGCTAGTGCTTTACGCGCTATCCTTACTGGTGGTTATGCCATCGATGTGGATATCGCCTTCAAGATAAACATACTCTCTTTGGTAATCTGTCTCATTGTCTATGGAGTGCTAGTCGTACAGGCAAAAAGACTCAAGTCTCCAATGCTTCGTGTTGAAGCCCGCTCATGGCTCATTGATTCAGTTATCAGCCTTGCAGCAGTACTTGCCATGATCCTGATTTTCTTTGCCAAAAAAAGAGGGTATGCAAAACTTGCCCTCTACATAGACCCCATCGTAACGATTTTCTTCATTGTAGGACTTGCCCCAATGCTGGTTAGACAACTCTTGCAAAGTAGCAGGGAACTCTTGGGTGCAGCCCCTGCCTCTTCTATCCAAAAAGACCTTGAGCATATTGCTAAGAGACATGTGAAAAGAGAAGGCTTCCGTAAGTCTTCCCTCTTTGCCATCCAGCATGGGAGAAGTCTCTCGGTCACGCTATATTTCTACTTGAAGGAAGAACGTAGCCTACGCGAGCTTGATGCTCTCAGGACCAATATCTTGCAAGACCTCAGGACCTACTCTTCCTGGGTCGAAGCTGATGTTGTATTCACCCTCGATCCCAGCTGGGTACCCTTGGCAATGCCTTTGGCTGTAGCAAGCGTATAGCAGGAAGACTCCACTTTATATCTAACCCCAAGTGATCCATATGCTTACTCTTACAGTTTGCAAGAACAAACAAATACCAGAGAAAGACTCCTTCTCTGGTATTTGTCGTATTTTCATACTGTTCTGCTGAAAACTGTTAACGCGCCTTACCTTATTGCTTATCAGAAATGATCGGAAGCCAAGAGAGTACACGCTGGATATTCCTGTCCCAATAGTGCCAGGTATGAGCCCCACTCTCCTCATGGAAGGTGATGCTCAGCGTTTGTGCAAAGGTATCCCTAAATTTAATGTTTCCCTCATAAAGAAAGTCCTCAGTGCCACAACTTACAAAAAGTTCAGGCTTTATGGCCTTAAGTTTGCTTGCCACGGCAAACAGGTCATGGGCACTTCCCTCAACCCTATCCAGGTCTCCAAAAGTGTTTTCCATCTCAGCATCACTGGAGTGGTCTTGATGCTGGGAACGCAATCCCACCAGATCCAAGGCACCGGAGAGACTCGCTGCATAGCCATACTGCTCAGGACGTGAGAGAGCAAGTTTGAAGGCGCCATACCCACCCATGGAGAGTCCTGCTACGAAGGTATCTTCCCTGTTGGCAGAGATGTTGAACATGTCCTTCATCAAGCGAGGAAGTTCATCAGCAACATACGAAAAAAAAGGGAATCCATGCGCTTGGTCGGTATAGAATGAGCGATGGACAGAGGGCATGACAACCACAAGAGGAAGTTGGCTTACATATCGTTCGATGGAGGACATTCTGGTCCAGCTTGTCTCATTCTGTTTGAGTCCGTGCAAGAGATAAAGCACCTTGTACGGGCCAGTGAAAAAAGACTTGCGATCTTCAGAAATCCGACTGCAATTCTGAGGAAAGATGATGGAGACAGAGGTATCCATCATGAGGGTGTCAGAGTAAAGGGAAAGGTGTATCAAGGCCATACTATTCCTCCAAGTGGGAGTATAGCTAAAAAATAACGTTTAGTCATACCCAACGGAATAACTGGTGGCTTGATACTAGGCCAATAAGGTTCTCGTGAAAATGGCTACAGGTAAAGCCATATTGTCCATAACTACTCCTCTTTCAGTTCTTGGGAATCCAGACCCTATGGCAGGTATCTTCTTTACTCATATATGCTACCCCCCATTTAATCAATTTCGACCTCTTGATTTTGTTTTATTCATATCTGATTTCTATTCAAACATATCAGAGGATATTTTTTTGGAAGAATTCCCGTTTGAAACGGACAGAGAACATTCCAAGCAAGGGGAGTTTCTTGCAAGACAAAGCAACTGATTTCTACGCGAAATCAATACTACCGGCTAAAAAAAACACAACAATAGCATACATGGAAGTACATATAGTTGGCAAAGACACTGGCAAGTTGCCACAGCCATCCTTTGAACTACCATCATAGCATTTGAGGCTGGAAACTAATAATGGCATGTAGTATAATAAATAATTGAAATGGTGCAATTCTCATCAGTATTGAGTAGGGAACTTGCAACCATGCTAGTTTGTGATGTTGCGGTTTGTTGGAAAGAAATTTCAAGTACCTTGAGACTTCCTTCCTTGTTTGCATTAAAGTTGTATATAGGTGCTTCGAGCATGGTCAATGTATAATTGTCTTTGCAAGCAGTAAAATAGGTTTGAATTGCAGAAATGGAAAAAACAACAATCAAAGATATAGCCCGTAAAACAGGTGTTGGTGTGGGCACAGTTTCTCGAGTTTTAAATAACAGCGTTCATGTTTCTGAAGAAAAACGAAAAAAAGTTCTAGCTGTAATTAAAGATCTAAACTACATTCCTAGTGCTGCTGCAATTCGCTTGTCCCGTAGATCAAAAGATACGACTACGATCGGCATACTCCTTCCTGATATCAGCAATCACTTTTTCTTTGAAATTTTTGAAGTTATTTATCGACAGCTACGGACAAAGGGAATTGATATCCTCATATTTAACTATGAGGATCACTATGTCGAAGTAATCAATCGAATTTTAGATTCTGCGATTTCTATGCTTTTAATATTCAATTTTCAACTCGATGAAGAGGAAAAAACACTCTTGTTAAATCGTAATGTACCATATCTTTATGTCGATTCACCGGTTCTGTTAGATCGCTGTATTTATATGGACAATTATGGAGGTGGAATGCTAGCAGGAAAGTACCTTCTTTCAAAAGGGGTAAGAAATCCTTGCTATATAGCAGATATGCAAAATTCCAACTCAAGCATAGCAAGGTTGAAAGGATTTAGAAATACTTTTGAAGCTGAAGGAATCACCGATATTGGAATATTCCAAAGTTTCATTGAGGAAAATTCTGGTTTTATTCTCGCTCTTGAAATAATAAAAACAGGAAATTATGACGGGATATTTTGCTTTTGTGATGAAATTGCTTCAGGAGTAGTAAGAGCTGTTCGTGAACAACAATCGGATATCAAGGTGATTGGTTTTGACGGCCTTCAAATTTCTCGGTATTTAGATTTTTCTACAATTTCACAACAACCGAGTGAGATAGGTTCAATGGTGTCTGAGATTGTGGCACAAGTACTTTCAAATGAGATTGAAATGAACGACACAATCGTCCGCAAAATCAAACCAGAATTAGTTGATAGAAACTCATAAGCTAAATGCAAAAGGCTGCTTATCGGTAAAGACCAAGCCCAAAGAAAATCTATGGAAATTTTCCTTGGGCAGAGGTGTAATGTCTTAAGAAACTGATTTTATGATACGTCTCTTTATTGTAAATACCCAAGATACGTTGATTGTCTTTCTATCATCAGCTCAACCATATCCCGTATATTATTATATCCATCGACGATTGGATTAGCCAAAATTGATTGGATTACATACTCCTTATCCTTGGTAATCACCGCTTCTGCAATCAAATCATAAACACCACAGTAGTTCCTCAACAATGCAGAAAAACCTTTAGGGTAACTCACAAACGGGATGCCGGTAATTCCTGATTTATTTACAATCCCAGGTACTTCAACAGCTATCCAATCAGGTAAGGAGGGAATTAGACCATTATTCAAAATGTTCACAGCTGGCTCTTCATAGCCAGTATCATCAATCATACCTTCCAATATCAATACAATACGTTCATGTAGGATGAGTTCTATCGCAGGCTTATATTCTGAAAGCATAAGTTGATACACACTATAAAAATCCTTAATGCCTTGATGGTCCGCAATCCCAGAGGCCCACGGTATATATTCACCTATATGACTGTCCGTGGTGATCGGTAACAACTTGTACGTTTTTAGAATTTCTTTAAACAATGTTCGATCAGCCCAACTTTTCTTGCTTTTGGCAGAATCAAGAATGAATCTTTCGGAATTCCCTTCAGTGCGAGGAGGAAAGATTCCATGTTTTTTGGTATATGCCAATAAGTCAGAATAGCCAGGTTCCTTCTCAAAAAAGGCTGGGGCAAGTTGTAAAATATCAGGATATGCATCCTTACCAGTATCCTTGTAGCTTGCTTCAAGCAGGACACTAAAGTGATTCAATCCCGCGGATCGTAAAGATAGATTATCAAAAGGGGTATTCAACATAGCTGGCAAATATCTTTCCAAAGAGGCTATCTCATGACACATACCAATAAAATTCATATTCGGATATTTACGAAGAACTGTAGTAGAGATTGCTGTCATTGGATTGGAATAGTTAAAAACAAAGGCCCTTGGGCAATACTTATTAATATCTTCACAGATATCAAGGATAACTGGGACAATCCTTAGAGCATGGAATATTCCTCCAACTCCTCCATTCTCCCCATATATTTGTCGTACCCCATATTGCTGAGGAATCGACCAATCATCATTCCATACTTGAAATCGGTTACCTACTTCAATCGAAATCAAGACCACATCGGCATCAATTAACGCATCTTCCCTCAAGACAGTTGCTTGAAGAGTATATTTCAGTGCATGTTTTTCGATAAAGTCCTTTGCCAGAGAAAACACTTTTTCCAATGCCTCTGCATTGATATCAACCAGAACAATATGACTCCCTTGCAATTTTTCACTTTGAAAAATATCCCCTAACGTGCTTAGACCAAATTGTGCACTTCCTGCCCCAATCATTACAATTTTCATAGTATCTACCTCTATAAGAAAAATTATTTACTCATCAAAACTCTAGTTCCATGCCATCATATGCAACAATATATCCATATGGTGAAACCTTCTTTTCTATTTCTTCATGTATAAGTCCACCATTGTGGGAAAAATGACTGAGAATTATCTTTGTCGTATCGTCAATGCACCCAAGAGAACGCATCAATAGTTCAAGTTTGCGGTTATCTTCAATGCCCATATGATTATTTCCATCTTGTAACGCCACCATAGTGCAATCCATACTGACAGCATCGAAATGCTTCCCTTTGATATACTCTAGTGTTGCTTGTGGAAGTATCCCAGTGTCATGAGCATATAGCAGGGTTTTCTCTTGATTTTCTATCATGTAGATATAACACTGCTCTCTCCTATCATGAACAGCCAATAACGGAGTCACTATCATACTTCGTAAAGAAATAGGCTTGAATGGTTCAATAAAATGCATAGCAATTGAAGATGATGTATCAGCATTTGCTTGTGAAACAACATTTGTAAATACATCTTTAACTTTCTGATTACCAAAAATATCTAGGCAAAATTTGGCACCCCAAGAATAGGGGAATACCCTAAACATCAGGTCATCAGGATACCAATGATCTTGATGTGAATGGGTGATGAAAATAGCATGTTGTCGAATCAAATTGAGCTTACCCTTATGTGAATGCACTAAGGAATCAGGGGGGAAATCAATAATGATATCATCAATTACTACTTGGGAACGAGTTCGCAAATTTTTGCCACCTTGCCTACGAGCCTCATTGCAAACTTTGCAATCACAAAAAATGGCAGGTATGCCTTCTGCGGCAGCAGTACCTAAATAACATATTTTCATAATCTAATCCTTAACTTTTTACAGAACCTGAGGTTAAACCAGATATAATTCTTTTCTGCATAAATGAATAGAGAAGCATTATTGGAAGAATAGAGAGAACAAGAGTAGCAAAACTAAGCCCATAATCTGTTGTATATTCCGTTTTGAAATTATATTGAAATAATGTAAGCGTCCAATTTTTCCATGATCTGTTCAAAACAATTAAAGGCATCATAAAATCATTCCACATCCATAACCCATCTTTAATCATGATAGTAGAGATCATTGGAGTGATGAGTGGAAATATTATTGATTGAAATATTTGTCTAGTGGATGCCCCATCAATATACGCAGCTTCCTCAATCTCTTTAGGAATTGAATTGAAATATCCAACATACAGAAACGTGCTTTCACAGGCCGCGGCACCAATTGCCAGTATAACCAAACCAGTAGGACTCAATAAATTGAGCCAACTCATTAGTTTTGCTAATGGCATCATCTTTACTTGAAATGGAACAAAAATCCCCATAAGAATAAATAAGTAGATAAACCTATAAATCCAGCTTGTTTTCATAGATCTGGAAATTGCATAACTCATCATTGGCATTACTAACACAGCACCCAAGAGAGTAAATATTGTCACATATACAGTATTGAATAATGCCCTGTAATACCTAGGAGAAGATAATATATCAATAAAATTTTGGAGATAAAAAGATTTTGGAAATGAAAAAAAACTGGCTGAGTTCTCAAGGGGAGTTTTAAATGGTGTAATAATAGTAATATACAAAGGTGATAGTATTAGTAATGCACCAAATCCAAGAAGCAGGTACTGTACAAACCTTGTTATCTTCCTTTCTTTCATAATTCTACCTTTTTTCTATTTGTTGCCACAATTTGCATTGCTGATATCACACTTATAATTAAACCGGCAATGATTGCTTCAGCTATGCTATAACTGAATCTATCCTCAGAAAACCCATGTCTATAAATGAGAAGAGCAATACTTTCAGTCGAGCCGCCTGGGCCTCCACTAGTCATACTCATGATATAATCAAATACCATAATTCCACTCTTGAGCGCCAACACAAGGACAACACTTAAAACAGGAATGAGAAATGGCAAAGTTATCTTGAAGAATTTTTGATACACAGTGATACCATCTATTTCAGCAGCTTCATAAATGTCCTTAGGCACCGTCTGCAGACCAGCAAGAATAAGCACAGTAGGTAGTGCAATACCTTGCCAAAGATGTACGGCAAGAACTCCAAATATTGCTGTACTGCTTCTCGATAATAGACTTTGTTCTAGAAAAGCAGCTCCCAAAATCCCTCCTAGGGGTGGAATTACCCTATAGAATACCTGATTAAAGATAAGGCCCACTGTTAGCATGCTTAAAACAGCTGGGAAAAAATAGATAGCACGAAATAAAGAGACTCCGCGTATTTTAGTATCAAGTAGGAGAGCAATTACTGTACTCAAAACAACTACACCTACCACCAAAAAAAATGCATACCGAAAATTGAACAGAATTGCACTATAGAACCTTTCATCCCCGGCAATTTCCTTGAAATTATCAAACCAGATAAAATCATAGTTTCTACTATACCCATTCCAATTTGTAAGGCTATAGTAAAATCCCATCATAATGGGAACCACAGAAAAAATTGTATACAAGAATAACCCAGGCAGAGTGAAAAAGAAAAACGTCAAAGATCGGTTCGATATCTTTGTATGTGACGATGAATGTATTGTAGTCTTTTTATCGCCTACCATTGTTGCCTCCTGGTTATACTAAACACGAGTGTGATCAGATAGCATACTGTTGAAAGAGGGTGTTTCCCACCCTCTTTCAACCAAACAACTATTTGTTGTAGTACTTGTCTATGGCTTTTCCTACGGATTCAAGGAATGCATCAACATCACTATCCATCAACAACTGTTGTACAGGAGTCCTGATTTCCTCACGAAGTCCTGTAGGCCAGAAGTTTATGGCGGTGACATAGATATCCCCTGCTGCAAGATATTCAACCATCTTTGCATGAGGAATCACATTATACTTAACACCCTTTACAATATTTGGAGACTTTTCCATATCGGCATATATCTGAGCATTCTCTGACTTTGACATAAATTCAAGAAATTTAAGTGCCTCTTCTTTGTATTTTGTATCGCTGGAAATACTAAAGGACGTATCCACATTGATTGGAACCCTGGTCTTCCCTACTGGATTTGGAAAAGGAATCAACTCTATAACTTCATCTATATTGGGATTATTAGATCTCATTGTACCCAATGCCCAGGTACCTGAAATAGTCATAGCTGCCTTTCCATTCACCACATCTGCCATAGAGGTTTCATAATCGATGGCAAGAGAGTCTGATTGCCCATATGCGTACGTCTCAACCATCATCTTGGCAAATGCATTCAGACTTGGGGAATCCTTTACAGTAATCTTTCCTTCAGCTATCTGTCTGAATTCTCCATCAATATCATTGTTGATCACACCGAGCAACCGTTCGGCACGTTGTGCAATATTACCAATATCTTTATTTGCAAAGCTAAAGGGGGTAATACCATTTGACTTCAATACCTTAGCTGCGGCCATGAGTTCCTCATAGGTAGTGGGTGCAGACAAATTGAATTTTTTAAAAATATCCGTTCTGTAATAGATTCCATATACGCTCAAAGTCATTGGAAGTGCATAAACTTTCCCATTATACCTAATAATTTCAATAGTTGAATCTGAAATGTTGTTCAAGAATTCTTCATTGGTAAGATCAAGAAAATAGCTGTCTTTAAATAGATTTTTGTACATATTCTCAGCTGGGAATGAGTTAATAATATCAGGAACTTCACCGGTTGCAATTCGCGTACGAATAACGGTACTTGCATCTGGTGTTGAAGTTTGAGTTATGGTAATTCCAGGATTTTCATCCTCAAATTTCTCAATCAAAAAATCCATTGCCGTCACAGCCTCTGGTTTCTGGGAAAAATACTCTAGCTCCACACCTTTTTTTTGGGTGTCTTTTGTTCCTGAACCAAAGACAACCCCTGATAATAACAGTACAACACTTACAAAGACAAAAAACTTTTTCGTACTCATACAATCCTCCTGTAGATTACTTTGTGAATCAAATCCACTATGTGGAACCGGTTCCATATAGTGATAGACTATACCACAATGACTGATATGTCAAATACATTTCTGACAAATCTCATCATATGACCAATACACACGCAGATACACGCAACCACCTTTTGTAGTCATAATTCTTCCCCAAATATTTTATTATTTTCATGACAAAATATAATGCTCGCACTGGTAGTTACTACTATAGAACCAACGCATTTCACACAGATGCATTCAAAAAAATAGCTGCATAGAATTCAGTCAGTCTGAATTCTATGCAGCTTCAATTAAAAAATAATAAAGCGTTGTTACCAAGTGTCCAAAGAAGGGTACCCTACCCTTACTCCTGAGAAGAAGGAAGAATCTGCTTAAGGAAAGCCAGGGTACGCTCATTTTCAGGAGCGCTGAACATCTTTTCGGGAGTAGCTTCCTCTAAGATGATCCCATCATCCATAAATATGACACGGTCAGCTACTTCCTTGGCAAACCACATCTCATGGGTCACCACCAGCATAGTCATTCCTTCCTTGGCAAGTTTGGTCATTACTGCAAGGACCTCACCAACCAATTCGGGGTCAAGGGCGCTGGTTGGTTCGTCAAACAGCATTACCTTTGGCTCCATGGCCAATGCTCTGGCAATTGCTACACGTTGTTTCTGTCCACCTGAGAGCATTGCTGGGTAGATATCGGCCTTGTCGGAGAGCCCTACCCTCTCTAGCAACACTTCGGCTTTCTTGCGTGCCTTGTCTTTAGGCATCTTCTTGACCTGTACCAAACCTTCCATCACATTACCGGCGACAGTCATATGGGGAAATAGGTTGAAGTGCTGAAAGACCATACCCAGTTCCTGGCGGGTCTTGTTCAACTCTTTTTCATTGTGCTTGATGTGCTTTCCACTGATGAATATCTTCCCTTTCTTCGTCTTTTCCAGGAAGTTCACACATCGCAACAGTGTGCTTTTACCGCTACCTGAGGCACCGATGATAACGACAACCTCTCCTCGCTTGACTTCGAGGTCAATGTTCTTGAGGACTTCCAACTCGCCATACCACTTGCATAGCCCTTCAATTCTCACAATTGGAGCATCAGGGTCAGACATATCTTGTTTCCGTTTTTTTGGTCTTGGCGGTTTACTATCTTTCTGTACTTTTTGCACTGTTGGTTTATTAGTTGTTTTTACTTGATCAATCACGGTCACTCACCTTCAATCTTTCCTCTATGCGGTGCATCACAAACGAAAGTATGCTGGTCATTATCAGATACCAGATACCAACGATGATAAACATTTCCATATACATAAAGGTCGAGGAACCCATCTGCCTTCCCTTGAGCATAAGCTCAGGGACTGCAATGGTGGATGCCAGTGAACTATCCTTGAGAGCGATAATCAGCTGGTTTCCCAATGGGGGGACAGCACGTTTGAAAGCTTGCGGCAGCACAATCCTGCGCATTGCCTTGGCATGGGTCATCCCTATACTCCTAGCTGCCTCCATCTGCCCGTAATGGATCGATTGTATCGAACCACGGAAGATTTCGGCAATATAGGCCCCGTTATGGACTGCCAGCGCCATGACTGCAGAGGGGATAGGATCGATGGTTACGATCGAGGTAAGTCCGTAATAGACTATGAACAACTGTACCAACAAAGGGGTTCCCCGGATCAGGAAAATATACGCTCTCGATATCGAAGACAAAAATTTGTTTTCGGAAAGCCTTCCCAATGCCACTAGCAAACCGATGAGCAAACCCAGCAGTACGCCAAAAAAGGTTATCTGGAGTGTATAGTTTGCAGCGTTGGCAAAAAGGAAGAATTTTTGGGGAATAACTGAAAAATCCCAAGGGAATATGTCCATAGTCTAAATACCTATACCTTATTTTACGGTGATGTCTTCGCCGTTGAACCACTTACCACTGATGGCTTTCATGGTTCCATCTGCAAACATCTCTTCAAGAATTGCATTTACCTGCTCACGCAGTGTATCTGAATCCTCATGGAATGCAATTCCCATAGTCTCTGTACGCAGTGTTGGTCCTACAAGGGTAAGCTTGTCGCCACCATTGAGTTTACTAATCGCGTTCAGTCCGACAATTCTATCGGTAAGCACACCATCAACACGACCATTGATCAGTTCCATCAGGGTCTGGTTGTCATCTTCATACAGTTTTACGTCAACACCAAGCTTTTTACCGTCTTGTTCGAAAGTTGTACCGGTCACCAAGGCAATTGAGTTTGAACTCTTCAGATCAGAGGGGCCTTTGATTGTGCTGTCCTTGCGAACGATAAGTTGTGGTCCGCTATAGTAGTAAGGGATTGAGAAGTCTACGCGTTCCTCACGCTCTGGGGTAATGCCCATACTTCCGAGGATAGCATCATAGCGTTTGGCTCTCAGCCCTTCAACTATACCATCCCAAGCGGTGGTCTTGTACTCCATCTTCTTTCCCAGTCGATCGGCAATTGCTTGTGCAACATCGACATCGAAACCAATCACATCACCTGTATCAGTCATGTAGTTAAAGGGAGGATATCCACCCGAGCCTGCAAATGAAATGGTATTGGTGTCTTCACTCTGAGCCTGCGCAAAGAGAGTGGGAATCGTAAGAGCAATGATAATTCCGGCAACTAGCAAGAATTTTCTCATAGATATAACGTTCTTCATAAAGTTTCTCCTTTGGTTTGAAATATAGCTGTATTGTATCATTACATATATGTTTTACACAACCCTTTAACACTTTAAGTATTGCTCTATAAGGATTTATTTGATTAGCCAAATTAATTTTGATACCATGAACAGTTCTTTCCATTTCTTTGCTATGATACGATTTATACTAGATTATATACCGTTTTCATGTTACAAATTAAACCATGAATAATTTTTTACCAAAACCTAAGATTATACGGATAAAAAACAAAAAAACGGGCGTTTTCTACCTGTATCAGAACCAACATTACTGGGATTCTGAAAAACAACAGACCCGAAATATTCGTCGATGCATTGGAAAATTGGATAGAGATACTCAAGAACCCATCTACAATCACCGATATAAAACTGAACAGAAGATACAGCAGTCCCTCAATGGGGAGAGAGTTGCTTTCATCCAACCTATAGGAAGAGTCCTTCTCCTTGAAAAGATATTTGTCCAGAGCAAGCTCAGTTTGCATCTGAAGAAAGTATTCACAGAAGATGAAGTTGCTAAGATTAAGGACTTGGTATTGTACCTCGTCAGTGAAGACAACCAACTGTCAAATGCTAACCTCTGGCTTATGCAAAACTATTCTGATAGGCAAGAATTACCCTATGAGACCATAAAAAATTTACTTAAAACTCTGAACAAAAGCAGGCAGAACCAGTTCTTCGAAAGCTGGACAAAGCCAAGCAATAAAACTGAGCATCTTCTGTATGATTTGGCTAGTAACGCTTCATACAAGAGCCACAACTCTTATCTCTACTATGGCCATAACCGGGATAAGGAAGCCCTTGAGCAGAATAACATAGTCATTGTCACTGACAAGAACAGCACAAGGCCCCGCAACTACACCGTACTTGGGGGAAATATGCGTGATATACCTACTCTGAACATACTCCCCTTTCGTATGGGGCTCTCTTCTTTGGAAACCACTACTCTGGTGCTCAATAAGATATTCTATTCACGACAACGCATACATGCACTGATGCAAGGGAATCAGAAGTTTCTCATTCGTATCCCTTCACAGAAAAAATGGATTGCAAAGATTATCAACGAACACAAGCAGGAGATTGTCCAAGGCAAAACCTTCCAAACAAGGGAGGGGACTACCCTTCAGGCAATTACCGTCCCAGAGCAAGGCGTTGGTCTTGTCCACATCTATTATGAGGCTTCCTGGAGAGAAGAACAGAAGCGGAACCTTTCCAACATTTTGTTTGCATGCAAAAATGAACTGTTGGAACACAACCTTGTCGATGAACATGAAAGGCTCTACGACGAATATTTTGAAGTGAAGTACTCCCAGAAAGGATATCGCAGGGTCTTGTTTCGCAATGACCCTCAAGTTGTGTTTGAACAATCGAATGCCGGGTATTGGGCAATCCTGACTAACAGCGAGGAAAATCCGGAACGGGCCTTGCATACGTACCTGACCCGCAACAATCTGGAGGCTGAATGGGACAATATGAAGAATGAGGAGGACTGTAGGCTTCTTGAGGTTCATGATCCCTATATTTTCTCCGGTAGGGCCTTCCTACAGTTCCTTTCACTGGTCATGTCTTCCTATATGGACAAGGTCCTCAAGGAACATGATGCGGGGGGATACAAGGAGGCCCTGTCCACTATGGCTAGCTATGCGAGGGTACGCTTTGAAAATATTATGCATGAGACCTATACCAAGCCAACAGAGCAACAAAAAGAAATTGCCAAGCTTTTCAAATTAAAGCTGAAAGATTGATAGCACATACTGAACCACTAAAAGTTTGTGTATAGGGGAAAGTATTCATATTGGGGCTTGGGAGTGAGAAGCATAGCAACCATTAGGAACACACCTTTTCTTGTAATCATTTTGCCGTTGGTTGGTTTTACCAGTGAAAAGCCTTTGTTGCACAGATTGACGGTGGGAAAGCATGAGAACTAGCAAAAGAAGAACAATACATACAAGCCATGGGATAAGTTTCCTGTGCATGTTCTTGTCTCTACTTTTCCTTACCAGTTGCGGGGTATACAGCAAGATCCCCCCAGTCAATCCCGATGAGCCTTTTGTTTGGTCCGGCCCCCTTTTGGAAGATGCTGATATGGAGAATGTCAGGATTTACATCAAACCCAACCAACGCACCATCACGCTGAATATGGATGATCTTGATGGGGACTTGAGAGTGTTGCTCTCAGAGTATGATAAGAACAAGACCGAAGCTGATGATGATTCTGAATCGTTAGTTGTTGAAGAACTCTCAGTGAAAATCCCTCAGAGTGGCAACTATGTGCTGGTGATAGAGAAGACCAACCGCTAGGAAATGGAATACAGGAATCTCATGGTAACTGCAATAATATGATAGGTAGCAACTCGATACCGCTATTTTCCACTATGATTTGCAAGTAGCCTTTTCCCCTGTTCAAAGGGATTTGAACATCCTCCAAGTTTTTTTCGTATCCAAGCAGTAAGGAAAAGCAGGTATCGAATTTTTACGCTATGAAATAGTATCAGACAGGCTGGAAAGCAAAGACTGTCACCATATAGCCATCTTCTTTGATAGCCTAATTCTGACATACATATCCTCATGTAAAAAACAACCCACTTAGTAATGGATACCCCACACCCATCCCCCCTAGCTGATCACATGGGCACTGATAGGGTCGAAGGTTACCCCAACTTCATCCCCTACCTTATAGAAGCCTTCCATCACAGGATTATAGGAGATGGCTACAATGGGCTCGCTCCTTCCCTTCACAGTTATCTCATACTCCATAGTCGAACCCAAATAGACAGCTTCAGAAATGATACCGTTGAAGAAGGCATCTGGACTCTGCTTGGTGATATGCAACCCCTCTGGTCTGATGACAATGGTTGCACGTTTGCCCTTCTTAACATCCTTGTTGAATGTGGGGAAGGTAAAGCCTCTCTTGTTAATGGAGATGGTAACCTCTTTGTCCAGTTCGATCACATTGCCTGTAAAGAAGTTGGCCCTTCCTATGAAATCAGCAACAAAATGGTTAACTGGCCTACTGTAGATCTCAAAAGGTGTACCAAGCTGTTGGATGGACCCTTTGTCCATTACCATGATCCTGTCGCTTACTGTCATAGCCTCATCCTGGTCATGGGTGACATAGATGCTGGTGATGCCAAACTTCTGCTGGATACGTCTGATCTCAGTACGCATCTGGTCACGTAACTTCGCATCAAGATTGGAAAGGGGCTCATCAAACAGCAGTACGCGAGGCTTGTTGACAATAGCCCTGGCTAAAGCAACACGTTGTTGCTGTCCTCCTGAAAGCTGACTCGGCTGACGCGATCCCAAGGCAGAAAGCCCCATCGTCTGCATGATACTATCCACTTCCGTCTTGATTTCAGACTTTTTAAACCCTCTCAGTTCAAGGCCAAAGCCAATATTCTGGGCTACTGTAAGGTGAGGAAAAATAGCATAGGACTGGAATACCATCGAGGAGTCACGCTTGTTGGCTGGCAGGTCGTTGACCAATTTGCCATCAATATAGACATCACCCTTGGTCTGTTGTTCAAATCCGCTGATGATACGTAACGTAGTGGTCTTTCCACACCCTGAAGGTCCTAGGAAAGTGACCATCTCCCCTTCACGTATCTCAATATTCACATTCTTTACCGCTGTGAACTCTTTGCTCTTATCATCTTGATCTGTGAAGATCTTTGTCACATTTACCAGTGTTACACTCATGCTTTATACTCCTAGCGGGTAAGGATGGAACTCTTCGTATTATATTGTAACCGTAAGTACAGCTTGATGACCGACATAGCAATCAAAATGATAGCAACCAGAATCAGGCTGAAAGCAGCGGCGGAACCTATTCGTCCACTCTCTACCTGACTCATGATCTGCACAGTCATGAGCTTCCACCGTGCAGAGACCAGGAAGATCGCTGCGCTGATAGCTGTCATACTTCTGACAAACGAGTAGAGCAATGCGCTGAAAAAGGCTGGGATCATCAGAGGCAGGGTAACCTTTCGGAAGGTCGTATTGGTGTCAGCGCCCAAGTCAATAGCCGCCTCTTCGATAGAGGGGTCTATCTGGTTAAGTACCGCTACCCCTCCCTGTACCCCTACAGGAAGATAGCGGAATATGAAGTTTAACAACAATATTGCCAACGTTCCTGTAAGATAGAAAGGACTCTGGTTGAAGGCAAGAATATATCCTATGCCAACTACTGTCCCAGGAACTGCAAAGCTCAGCATACTGGAAAACTCCATGAAAGCCCTTCCCATAAAGCGCTTTCGCACCACAAGGAAAGCAATGACCATGCCAAGCACTCCAGCTATCGGAGTTGATAGTCCTGCGATGACTATGGTATCGAGGACCGATTCGAAACCTACCCTGAAAACGTAGACAAAGTTATCAAGGGTAAGCTTTGTACTATTACCCCACGAGGAGGCAAAAGCTCCCCATATTATGCTTGCATACACAAGGATAATAAAGAAGGCAATCACACAACAGACGCCAAACAAGAACCATCTGGCTTGCTTGCTTACCATGGTATTCGAAGACTGCGTGGGTTTACCAGTAACCGTCACATACTGTTTTTTGCTGACCCAGTATTTTTGCAACATGTATGCTGACACAGAGGGAACCAGGAGAATGAAAGCCAACGCTGAGCCCTTTGCAAAGTTGCCCATGCCGGTGATCTCCAAGTAGGCCTGAACAGAGAGAATGGGGAATTGGGCTCCTGCTAACACTAGAGGGTTACCGAAGTCAGCAAGTGACTCAACAAACAGTACCAGCACAGAACTGGCTATCCCAGGAATGGAAAGAGGAAGGGTCACCTTACGGAATATGGTAAAACGGTTACCCCCAAGGTCCATCGCTGCATCCTCAAGAGTTGGGCTGATGGATTCCAGCACCCCGCGTAGGGTGATGTAAGCTACAGGAAAAAACGTAAGGACCTGGGCAAAAAGCAACCCTTTCGGCCCATAGACATTAGCATTATCCATACCCAGTACGGTTGAACTGACAAAGCCGTTGCGTCCAAAAAGCATGACCACAGCAAGGGCTCCAATGAAGGGCGGACTGATGATGGGAATAGTGGCTATGAGGTTGAAGAACTTTTGGCCTCTGATATTCGCTCGAGTCAGGGAATAGGCAAAGATATATGCTATGAAGGTACCAATGGTTGCGGTAGCGAAACCCATCCACAGGGAGTTCCACAGGGCCTTCATATAGTAACCATTGCTGTATGTAATTACAGAGGTGAAGTTTTCAACCGAAAACCGCCCATCAACTTGGAAACTGACGATACAGACTTTCACCAACGGATAGATAATAAAGAGTATAAGGGCAAGCAGCAAAACGACAATGACGCAAAGCAACAAAGGATCCTTGCTGAGCTTTACCAAGCTATGCCACTTGCGTTTCGCAATAGTTTTGATCATGGATACCTCAAAAGAAACAAATATGAGAACGAGGAGAAGAGAATCGGTGATGTGCATAAGCACACCACCGATACACACGAAAAGGGATTATTTAGATGCAGAAAGAACTTCGCTGACCCAACGCTCTACCAACTCAGCCTTACGGGAGCTGTAGAAAGCAAGATCAATCCCAACGACATTCAAGCTGGAGAAAGCTGGCATGACAGGATCAATCTCGGCATCATCGATAACGGGGTAGAAATAGGTCCCGGTCGATTTCAGAACATCCTGGCCCTTCTTGCTGATAAGCCAATCCATGAAAATCTTAGCAGCCTCATAGTTCTTCGCTCCCTTCAGAATAGATGCGGCTGGAAATTCAAAGCCAAACCCTTCGGTTGGGAATACGATTTCGACAGGTTGTCCGTTGGCCTTCATTTGGAAAAAAGCAGGAGAGAACTGTATGCCAATGGCTGCATCACCAACATTAACACCCTTTGAAGGACCAGTACCAGAAGAGGTATAGGTCTGGATGTTGGAATTGAGCTTGGCCATATAGGCAAAGGCCTCGTCTTCACCCATGATCTGTATCAGAGAGTAGACCATGGTGGTAGCTGTCCCTGAAGCCTGAGGAGTCGGGACTTGGATCAGGCCTTTATATTCTGGCTTGAGCAGGTCAGCCCAGCTCTTTGGCATGGAAGCCCCGCTTTTTGCAAGACTTGTGGTGTTGACACCAAAGCAGAGGGGGTTCATGTAGAAGCCTCTCCAATAGCCTTCGGCATCCTTGAACTCCTTGCCAAGGCCATCAAAGGAAGGGCCTTTGTATGGAACAGTCAAACCGTCTGCCTTAGCTGTGACATGGTTATCACTTGGAGCCCCTAGCCAGACATCAGCCTGTGGCCTGCCGCTCTCAGCCTGGATCCTTGTAAGGGCAGGTCCTGAAGAAAGTTGCACAAAACTTGTCTTGATGCCGGAATCTTTGGTAAAGGCATCGAGAATCTTCACAGCATTCGCTTCATCGACACTTGCATATACCACCAATTCCTTGGCAGCTGCCCCATCATCCTTAGAACCTTGGGCAACAAGCGGTGCGAGAACCATCACTACGCCAACCAACAAAAGCAGAGTCTTTTTCATAGGTACCTCCAACAAGTCTATATGAATATTTTATTTTAGCATTGTTACAAGAGATAACAAGTGAACGAATTCGATATAATAGAGCAAAATAGTTTCATATAATGAATCAGAACCAAGAAATACAGGAAAGCCAGACCCTCAAGAATCCTGAGGGAGGCTATGTTCAAGCATAGAACTGCAAGCTTTTTCTTAGGGGTTGAGTGTAATGGAAACCAGGGTGTATATCCCTTGAGATATCTCTATCCAGACAAAGGTTCCATAGCGCATCTGCTCACCATACCTGAAGGGGACAGAGATACTGTCCTGACCCTTGATGGCCTTTCCCAAAGAAAATGTAGTTTGGGGAAGGAGATGAGAGAGCTCTGTATCAAAGGCGCGAATAAATGAATACCGTACATCTTGGGAAACATACTTCTCTACCCAATCAAGAGAGTAAGGGGTTGCAAGGGCCTCTGCCGTATAGGCTTCACTTGATCCAGATTCCGGCTGGACCAACTGTCCAATAGCAGGATCTTGACCAAGCAGAGGGCCATCACTGGTGAAGGCGAGCTGTGTTGAGAGTGGTAATGCTGTGGCAGGTGATACAACCAGCAGGCAAGCCAGGACAATACTCAAGCCCTTGTGTTTATTCATATCTATTGTGTAGACGATGAACCCCAGTTTGTCAAATGAAATAAGGGTATCAGGCTCGAATCCAGAAGAATATATGGATGAGATAAAAAAGATCCTTGCACAATAGCATAGGTAAAACATGGTGCCAAAAACTCTTGGTTTATAGCACTGTGTGCATTACACTAATTTTCAGGGGGATTTAAAATGATTGGATTTGTTATCATTGTAGCTATAGGAGCCATAGTCTTTGCCACAATCAACTTCTATGGTGTAAAGAAAAAGGATGCAGGCACTGAAGAGATGCAACAAATTGCATCAGCTATTCAGGAAGGGTCAAAAGCCTTTTTGGTGCTTGAATATTCAGTTATCATCAAGGTTGCGGTACTCATAACCCTTCTCCTTGGGATTGTCGTCTCCATATCCAGTGCGTTTGCCTTTGTCCTAGGTGCTACCATGAGTGCAAGTGCAGGTTGGATTGGAATGAATATTGCGACTATTAGCAATGTACGAGTATCCAATGAAGCACGCCTGACAAAAAGTTTGGGTCAGACTCTACGCGTCGCTTTCAGAGGGGGCTCGGTCATGGGTCTTTGTGTTGGAGGCTTTGCCCTGCTGGGACTTGCCATCGTATATGTGGTATTTGGAGTGGTACTCAAACAAGTTTCTCCTGAAAACCTAACTTTCCACACCAACTGGCTAGGTATTTCCGACATCCCCTTTACAATGACAGTCAGCTCCTATGCCCTAGGATGTTCCATCATTGCAATGTTTAACCGAGTTGGAGGAGGAATTTATACAAAAGCGGCCGATATGGGTGCTGATCTGGTGGGAAAGACCGAAGCAGGTATCCCTGAAGATGACCCGAGAAACCCAGCGACCATAGCTGATAACGTAGGAGACAATGTAGGGGATGTGGCAGGACTCGGTTCTGACCTATTGGAAAGTTATGTCGGAGCACTTGTGTCTGCAATGATCTTGGCAGCATATATCTTCTTTTCCAATGGAAACATACCAGCCTCCCTAGTTGCAAAGCTAATCTATGTACCTCTGCTTATCGCTACTGTTGGTATCATATCTTCCATGCTGGGGATTCTCTTCCTGCTGGTAAAGAAAGTCTCTTCCAACCCTCACAAGGAACTCAATGCAGCAACCTTCATGGGTGCAGGCCTGACGATACTATCTTCAGGTGTGGTTTCCTATCTTGTATTCAAATCTGAGGATTTAAGCTCCATCCATTTCGCTATGGGAGCTCTTTCCCCCTGGGCTTGTGCAGTCCTTGGCATAGTAAGTGGTATTGTTATTGGGCAAATCGCCGAATACTACACCAGCTATGATTTCAAACCAACTCAGAAGATTGCTGCAAGTTCCCAGGAAGGGGCAGCACTCACCATTACCGAGGGGATGAGTGTCGGTATGATATCTGTTATCGCCCCTGTCTTGGTCCTAGGCTTTGCCATCATTGCAGCCAATGTCACAGCAGGACTCTACGGAGTAGCTATGGCAGCCATCGGCATGCTGAGCTTTGTGACAGTCACTGTTTCCGTTGATACATTCGGCCCGATCGCCGACAACGCTGGAGGGATAAGTGAAATGGCAAAATTGCATCCGGATGTCAGAGGCATTACCGATGAACTTGATGCAGTAGGAAATACCACAGCCGCCATTGGAAAAGGATTTGCAATAGGATCGGCTACCCTTGCTGCCCTTTCGCTGTTCTCTTCCTATCTATATGCACAAGCAGGGGAGAATGTTGTCCATGGAGCGGAAATGATGCTCAACATGGTAAATCCACTCACCCTTGTAGGAGCTTTGGTCGGGGCTGCTCTTCCCTATCTATTCAGCGGCCTACTTATCGAAGCTGTGGCAAACGCAGCAAGAAAGATGGTTCAGGAAGTAAGGCGACAGTTCAAGGCTGATCCAGGCATAATACTCGGGACTTCCCTTCCAGACTACAAGACTTGTATCAGCATCAGCAGTGCCGGGGCCTTGTCTGAGATGCGAATCCCTGCCCTCATCTCCGTCGCTACCCCACTGGTTACCGGCTTTATCTTCGGTGCTGAATTTGTAGGGGGTCTGCTCATTGGGACAACGCTCTCTTCTGTCATGTTGGCCCTCTATACAGCAAATGCAGGAGGAGCTTGGGATAACGGAAAGAAGTATGTGGAGAACGGTCACTATGGTGGCAAAGGCTCCAATGCCCATAAGGCTGCTGTTGTAGGCGATACGGTAGGTGATCCTTTGAAAGATACCGTGGGTCCATCCTTGGATATCCTTATTAAGATCATGGCAATCGTGTCCTTGATCTCCGTATCCATCTTCAGCAAATATAACCTGTTTTCACTTCTTATGAAGTAAAGAAAAGGAGTATGCGATGTTGTACTATTATGTAGTGTTTTCTCCTATTGAAGCGTTGATAGCGTCCCAGCTCGAACCTAAGATGTTCGGCTCATACATGGCAAGAGGATCCAAGAAAGGCTCAGCAGAGAGACTGATGTTTGCAGAGATTGATAGTGGTTTTGGAGACTATTTTGACTGGGACTACGCAAATAAAAAATGTGTGTCCCGTCCTGATGGAACCTTAAAACATTCGCTGTACCTTTCAATCTATCGTGTCATCGAGCATATTCCCTTGGAACAGTATAAGGATATTTACCTTGTCACCAAGGATGGGTCTACGTTAGGCCTCTCCCAAGAGCCCTATAGGAAGCCAACCAACTGGGTTGGATATGGCCTATACAAGGAGCATTGCCCAGTCCACCCGTTTATTGCAAGTTCTCTGGAGCCAAAGGCTTTGGCTGACTACATCATCAACGATACGGAAAAAAAGATAACAGTACCAGCAATTATCTTCAATGACGTCACTCGTATCGATTTTGATGAAAAAGAGGAGACTGGCAATATTGGCAGTATGTTCGAACGTGATCTCGACCATGTGATCGATTGCATCGAGGAGGTGAAGGACCATGAGGATAAGATTACCAAGACCATTGACCGCTCTTTTGACTCAAAGTTCACCTACCAGATAATTGATACTGGGTTTTATATTGCAAAGGGAAAGAACATCCTTTTCTACCCAATGCCCAGCCGTGAGAAGCTGAAGGAGATCGACTTTGACTGGGGAAAGAGTGCAAACATCTTCTCCTAGGATTAGCCTCTGATTAGAGATCATACGTTCAGGGAGGGGGTCCCACAGCATTGATAGCAGGGGGACCTCCCTCATTTCACTACTTTACACAGCTCAAGGTTGCCCTTACTATGCAGGTATGAATACCGCCGTTGCAAAAAAGCTCTCCAGTCTCTATACACATTATAATGTAAGTATCCGGGACCCTTTATGGAAGGACGTCCTCTTCAGTGAGGAACTCAGGCGCATCTATCTCACCCCAGCAGTACAGAAGCTGGGCAGAATCAAACAACTAGGCCCTACCTTCCACCTCTATCCAGGGGCTGTGCATACACGCCTCGACCATAGCCTTGGAGTCTATCATATCAGTTACACCATCCTAGCCAATCTGCTCAGGCGAGCCCTGAGCAAGGGAGAAAACACCATTCTGAGTGAAGAAGGAATGCGCACCTTCCTTTGTGCAGCCCTTCTGCACGATATCGGACACTTTCCCTTTGCTCATTCGCTAAAGGAGCTACCATTACGCTCTCATGAGGCGATAGCCGCTTCACTTATTGAAAATGACCGCCAATTGCATGATGCCATCATCGAATGCGGCTGCTCGCCTTCTCTGGTGGCCGCCATCATTGACGAAAGCCTTCCCAACAGTAATGGAGAAATACAGTTTTACCGAAGCCTGCTTTCAGGGACTCTTGACCCTGACAAGCTTGACTATCTCAACCGCGATGCATTTTTCTGTGGAGTTCCCTATGGGATGCAGGATGTCTCTTTCATCACCAACAAGCTGATGATCTTCAACGGCAAGCCGGCACTTCCTCTCTCTGCAGCAGGGTCAGTTGAACACCTCTTGTTCAGCAAATACCTCATGTATAAGAATGTCTACTGGCATAAGAGGGTGCGCAGTGCTACAGCCATGATCAAGAAAGCCCTGCTCTGTTCATTGGAAGAAGGAATTCTTTCTCCTGAAGATCTCTACGTCCTTGATGACGAGCAATTTTTCATGGTTCCCGAGACTCGTACATACAAGCCATTGACCTTATTTTCCCAAGTCAGAGACAACAACATGCTCGACTGTCGCTTTGAAGAGGATTTTGACACAACTCGCTTGTTGGACAGACAAGCCTCTACATTGCAAGGACGTCGTGTCGTTGAGGATCGTCTTTGGCAGAAACTTAGCTCTACGTACAAAAGCCTGGAGAGGCACCAGCTCATCATAGACATTCCTGAACCCATCACCTTTGAATCCAAGATTCCCCTCATTATGAAGGATGGTACTGCCATTGCATTCAACAAGGTTGATACGGTTTTTTCAGAAGATGTTGGAAAAGTCTTTACAAAGAACCTCAGAAAAACCAGAATCTTCACACCCTCCTATGTAGCTGCTGAAGCAATCTTGGAGGCAATGGAGTCCTAACCGTGCAAGAAGTCCTTGAGAAGCTATCCTATACAAAACTTATCGAGGGCGATATTCCCCCTTGGGTGAGACGATTCATCAAACATACAGGCAAGGCAATAAACACCTACTCCATGATTAGAGAGGGGGAGAAAGTCCTTCTTTCCGTTTCTGGGGGTAAGGATTCACTGGGCCTTGCCTTGGCACTCTCTCTCAGGAGGAAGTGGATGCCAATTGACTATGAATTACAAGCTCTCATGATAAACTGGATAGAGCACCCCATCCCTGAAGAATTCAGAGCAAAATTGGCACAATTCTTTGGGGATCTCAATATCGATTTTTCCATTAAGGACGAGCACCAGTATCCCGAGTCCTTCAAAGGGGAGTTCAACTGTTACCTCTGTTCGCGTAATCGTAGACGCATCCTCTTTGAAGAGTGTGAGATGCGAGGGATATCCGTCCTTGCCTTGGGGCACCACCTCGATGATTTGGTAGAGACGAGTTTAATGAACCTCTGTTTTCGTGGAAATTTCTCTACGATGCAGCCAGTACAACCCTTCTTCGATGGAAAGATACAGATGATCAGGCCGATGATAGAGATCCATGAGAACAACCTGAAACAACTAGCTGCCCACTATGACTTGCCTGTAGTCAAACCGGTTTGTCCGTTTGACCAGTCGAACATCCGCTCACAAGTGAAACCCCTAGTAAAGCAACTCGTACACATAGATAAGTTTGCAAGAGAGCATATCTATAATGCCCATATGTTTGAAACTCGGATGTAACTAATTTGCTTTGTACTAGGTTTACAACTATAGTTCATATGTGTGATTATGTATAAAGAGGGAGGAGAAAAGCCTGTGAGCAAGAGAATTTCGCTATTCCTGTTTGTCATGCTCTTTGCGCTTATTCTTCTCAATGCAAAAGCGGCTACAGGAACTGACATAGTACCAAAAAATGGACAAGCGGAAACCACAAGCGTTACCCGTGCCATTGACCTAGGACAAAACCAACTTGAAGACTCCGTTGGGGGGCTTCTTGAAGGTACGGCTACCTCAGATGGCTTTTTCAGTGTCTCCTATGCCCCAGACTTTTCCTTCAACCGGCTCTCGTTCCAACTTGATCTCAAGATACAGGGTCGTGTAGTAACCGATCCCTTTGACCTTACCATCGACTTCACTGACTGGGCCCTTCCCCCAAGGGCAGAGGATCAAAGTGTCAGTGATTATGTCATGAAAGCACTCCTACAATACAGTTCGTTCATACGTTACATCCAGTGGGGCGATCGATATGAACCCATATATATCCGGTATGGGAAGCTGGCAGGCATTACATTAGGGGACGGGGCTCTACTCAATGGGTTCTTTGATTTGGGTGTCAGTACACACTCTACTCGCCCAGGACTGAACTTCACCCTCGATGGCACACTGGTACATGCACCAAATGCAGGATTTGAATTTGTGACCAATGACCTATTCGACCCTACGCTTTTGGCCTGGAGAATATATTCACGACCTTTCAGCCTGAAATACCCAGACTCCTATTTCTCGAATGCGGAACTTGGGGTCAGTTTTGCAGAAAATCCCTCAGCCTCCTTTGCAGAGAGGGATAGGGAAAAGCCTCATACACGTAAGCTTATCGCTATAGATATGGAAATCCCCTTAGTGACGCATGAGCACTTCAACCTAGCATTCTTTACTGATCTTCTGATTCAGACACCTGGGTCCTTTTCACCACAACCTGCTCTCGCTACTCGCCATGGTATCTTTGGCCATTCATTAAGCTTCTTCCTCTTCAACACCAGCCTTACTGTACCTTATTTTGGTACGTACTATACTGATTACTTTGATTCGGGCTTCGAAGAACTGACAGTAGAGGACCGAACCGAATCGATTCTGCATGCAGGCTCGATGAGGATCGATGCTATGGCAGGCTTGAACTTCACAAGACTGGGCGCGTACCTAAGAGCAAGAATTCGCAGTGATTATTCCGATGGAGGGTTTTCCAACTACAAATTCCAGGCAAATGCACTGATAGACAAACGCTTATTCAATATCGTTTCACTGGACTTGAGCTATGAAAAGCTTTATCCTATCAGTACTGGAGAAGGTTTTTTTGAAGGTTTGCATACACTACGTAATGTTGAAATTACAGCATCAACCATAATAAAGATTAAACCCTACTCATTTACGATTGGGCTTAGCATGGTTTTTGATGAACTAGCCCAATCAACGTTGCAAGTAGACACAGCAGTAAGGATTTCAATCCTATAGGGAGCAGATATGAGTCGGGTACGAAAAAGAATAGTTCTTGCCTTGGTAGTAACTATGATCTTGTCTAGTGTTGCTGCCGAGGATTCTGTATTCATCGGTGATGGAGACATCGGCAGTATTCGCATGTTCGACAGCCAAGGAGTCGCTCTCGACACAACTGTCGAAGTGGCTTCCAATATTGGAGAGGGTTGGATTATACATAATCCAGACTCCCCCATACTCATCATCACCCCTAAAGGTTCCATTAGCCTATATGAAGATTCCATCCTTATAACAGGGGACCTCATCAACAAGAATCCCAGCCTATACCTGGTCAAGGGAAAGGCGACCTTCAATACTCATGATATGGAAGGTGGGACCTTAAGCGTATCCACTCCTGTATCCCTCTTCAAGCTTACTGGTGACGGTGAGATGTTTGTCATCACCGACGATGTTGAAGAATCGGTCACAGTTTTCGAGGGGAAGGCAACCTCTTACAACTCCATCACCCGTGCCACACGAACCATCGAGGCGTTCCAGAAACTGGGTATGCAGGAGAGCCAAGCAAAAGCCAAACCCATTGCTACCGGTTATTATCTTACCTATGCCACCTATCCTGATCTCATGCTTGCCAAACAGCTTATCAGTGAGATGGCAACAGAAAAGATTGAGACTCCTGCAATGCCCAAATTCTCCTCTGTACTGCAGATACCCCAGAAGCCAGAGCCTCCTGTTATGCAACAGGGGGTGACTATCATGCCTGCCAAGACACCCTCCTTTACCTCTGTAGAGGTGAAAACCACCAGACCATCCAAGCCATACCAGATATCTGTAACGAGTGAACCAGTCAAGGTACCCTCTATCCCCCAATCTCTTACCTCTTCCATCATTCCACCACCAAAGAACCGTATCGTAGTAACTGTGCGACCTATGGCACCGAAGGCACCCTCTCTGGTAAATGTACTTACAGAGGCAGAGCCCGAAGCATTCGTCTCTTCTGCCAATCCTCCAATGGTCACCACTATTGTACCGACTGTAACAGAAGATACAGTTGAGCCAGAGAACGAGACAGTACAGTCTGAGGCTATTGTGGAGCCTCTTTCGATAGAACCTGAAGCTAGTGAAACTGTAGCAATGGACGAACCCATCGCAGCTGAAGCTGTAAATATTGAACCAATGACTTCAGAAGAGATACCCCTCAAACAAGAAAAACCCCAAGGTATCATGTCTACCCAGGAAGAGAATATCAAAACGGGCTCAGTGGGCTTACAGACTTACTATAGCTTCCTTTTCGATGGAACAAATGGAAACACTCTCCAACACACCCTCACAGTCAAACCTTATCTAACCTACAAGAGTTTTGCCCTGACACTGCAGTCTTCTGTAAGTACCGAAGAATTCTCAAGCTTTAGCTCAAACATAACTCCCATACCTACTGGAAATCTTGAGATGTTGGCCTATAGCTTCAAGTTCATCTCCTCTGCGCGTATTGGCTATAGCACCTCACCATTTTTCCTCGCCTTGGACAACAACGAGTACCACGGTCCCCTGACTGACCAGTATTTTGCTCCTCGTTTTGGTGAAAGCTCCAAACTCGGCCTGTACAATAGGATTGAAATCGGATCTTTCTTTTCAACGCTATACTTTGATGACCTCTATCTTACAAATCTCTTAGCTACTCCCAGCACCCATCAGTTCTCATCTTTTTCTTTGGGATATGCAAAACAGGAGGGCTATCGCTTCTCCTTTTCGGTGGGATCATTGGCCAAAATAACACAATCTCAAATCAATCTTTACCCTAACATATCTTTCCTCTTCCCTCTTATTGATATCCGTACAACCCAACTCTCCATGATATTCTCGGCTAGCGGATATCTTCCAGCATACCCAACCTTCGATTTTGATCAATTTATAAACCTTGGCCTCACCTCCATATTCCCCAACTATCAGGTGAGTGCTGGCTTATCACTAAAACAGGGGGCCTTCACAGCAAAGGTGCTGGGATCACTACGTAAGGGTGAGAATAGGAATCTCCTTACCAGTGCTCTCGCCTATTCGATCGATACATCCTATGACTCCGTCTTCGACATCTTTGCCGAGACCGGGTTTGCAGGAGAACATTTTGAAGCCCGCCTGACAGTGAACCTTCCCTTTGCCAGCGATTTTACCTTCGCTGCTGGAGCCGGTCCTTACAAGGCTGACTTTAGCCAGCTTACCCTCTCCTACAAGCAGAAGGCATTCACCTTCTCCTTGGGACTACAGGAGATTGGTATTGGGCAGACCATCACAGATATTGTCGATGGCACCAAGGATCTGTTATCCCTGTTCGGTGGAGAACGGGCAACATCCTTCCTTTCTGTCGGATATACTACAGGAGACCTAACGATCAAGGCAAAAGCAGCCTACCCTGCCAGTGCTACCGAATATACGACACCAAAGATAACCATTACAGCATCCTACAAGCTGGGAGTGCAATTCTAAAGGATAAGGGCCTACGGGCCCTTTCCTTTTGCCCTAACGGAAAAAACATGCTACATTGTTTTCATGAATATCAAACGACTCGACCCTTTAGTAGCACAGCGAATTGCTGCCGGAGAAGTGATTGAACGACCCTCCTCAGTGATGAGAGAACTTATAGACAACGCCCTCGATGCCAATTCCACCAGCATAACAGCAAGTGTAGTTGAAGGGGGCTTGGAAGAGATCACCGTCATTGATGATGGCGATGGTATTGCAGAAGAAGATCTTCCCTTGCTTTGTGAAAGTCATGCAACCAGCAAGGTATCTTCCCTTGACGACCTGTACCAGCTTTCAACCATGGGCTTTCGTGGCGAAGCCCTCTATAGCATAGCTGCTGTCTCTAAAATTACTATTGCCAGTAGCTACAAAGGAACAGGGGCAGCTTGCATTACCGTCGACAATGGCCACAAGAGCCCTGTCATGCCTGGCGGCCCTGACAGGGGGACTAAAGTGTCTGTCGAAAATCTCTTTAAGGAGATACCAGCACGAAGACAGTTCCTCAAGCGCCCCTCCACTGAAGCTACCATGTGTAAAAATATACTCCTTGAGAAGTCACTTGCATTTCCCAAGCGTTCATTCAAATTCTATACAGATGGGAAACTTCGCCTCGACCTGCCTTCCACAACAAGAAAAGAACGAGTTCTCGATGCCCTTGGCACAAGCCAGAACATTATCCCATCAGAAATGCTTGAACTCCATGAGACTGCCGCACGATTCAGCCTCTATGCAGTCTCCTCTTCCCCTGCAATATTCCGTAGTGACAGGTCACACATAAAGATTTACATCAATGACCGTCCCATCGAAGACTATGCACTGGTCCAAGCCGTTACCTATGGCTATGGGGAATTGTTACCAGGAGGATCCTTCCCCTACTGTTATCTATTCATTACTGTAGACCCTTCGCTCGTGGATTTTAATATTCATCCCACCAAACGGGAGGCCAAGCTACGCAACAAGGCTGAGATTCATCACCAGATAGTCTCCATGATAGCAAGCCAGATAAAAAGAACCCTACCTCGCCTTATCAGGGAGGTGCAAGGAAATCTCACAGAAACAGAAGAGAACCTTTTCTCATCTCCCAACCATTCAAGCTTCTCGCCTACCCCTTCATACAGTTCACCTAATTCCCATCAGGTAGGCTCCTCTTCCCACGAAAAGGGATACACCTACTCCCAGCAGAGCAAACCTTCTGACCCTCTCTGGTTCCAAAAGGCAAAAGAAGCGCTACAAGAGAACAGGATGGAAACATCGCGAAGAAGCGAAGAAGTCGATATCTGGGCTGAGCAGACACAAGAGGCGAGCTTCACCTATATAGGGCAAGCCTTTAACCTCTTCCTTATAGCCCAAAAGGGAGATGAACTCTTTTTAGTGGACCAACATGCAGCCCATGAACGCATCCTTTTTGATGCTGTGAGGCTTCGTCAGGAAGTACAAACACTGATGATACCCGTAGAGTTTGAAGTGGAGAGGGATGTCGACACCTACCTCCAGGAGAAGCAGGATGTCTATCGAAACCTAGGCATAAAAATTGAGAGGAAGGAACCACTAGAGTGGCAACTTCTTGCCATTCCAGCCATGTACAAATCAATTGAAAAGGAAGTTGTCTCATTTATCCAGAGTCATGCAGGAGATACCAAGGAGATAGAGAAAGGTCTCTATGCCATAGTAGCCTGCCATGCAGCAATAAAAGGTGGCGACAGCGTTGATCGCACTACTGCGATTGAGTTGCTTAAAAAGGTATTTGCCTTGGAAGAGCCTACCTGTCCCCATGGGAGAACCTTTGTAGTGAGACTCAACAAAGAGGAACTTGCAAAAGCTGTAGGAAGAACCTAGAGAGTATACCAGATTATTTGGCTCTGCTTGGCAGCCTCATCGTACCAGGCAAGCCCAAGATACCGCACCCTGTCCCATTGTGGGTAGAGTTTTGTGAGCTCTAGTGTCTGTTCTGTTGTAAGAGTGGAATACAGCGTTTTTTTCGTTTTATCCAGAAGCTGTATGGCACACTCCTTGACTCGCTCATCCAAGACAAGCTTTCCTTCTGCAGCATCAAGGTGATGCTGGAAGGAAGTAGCCTCCATACCTTTCTCCAGAGTAAAATGTTCGGTGATCGTTCGTCCATCATCCCTAAGGACACGTAGGCTCCACTCTCCTCTTGGCAGTGGTATCCGTTGCCCAAGAGAGAGACCTGCCTTACCATAATAGCCTTGCTTGTCCACACGCTTTTTCGAAGCTGGGAACACCCAGGTATTCAGCTCATCAGGGGAAGTGACCTCCATCTGGAGATTGGCATCCTCTTCACTCTCAACAAACACACTCAAGCTTTCATAGCTAGAGGTAAGAGCACCTCCACTATCGACATGTGAGATACGACTAACGCCAGTGTGTATTCCCATCAGAGTGAAGGAAGGACGGGCACAAGAAAAACAGAGCAACAAGGCTAGGAGCAATACGAATGAGAACCGTAGCCTTGCATTCATGCTTACTGGGCCTGTGCTCTAAGAAATGATCGGACCGGATTGGCATACGAGTTAAGTGCAAACAAACGCACATCCTCTTTTTGATTCTTGAAGCGGTCCAGGAACGCTTCCGTATCGAACGATGCGTACTCATCCTTGAACCTATCGGTATTTTCAAGATAATCATAGGCAAAGCAGTTGGTAGGCCATAACTTGTAAGAAAGATGGATCTGACGGTCTATCTCGACAGCCACCTCCTCTGAATTGGCAAAGACACCCTTCAAAGGTTCGCCATACGCAATGTGTATCCGCCCCTTATATCCTTTCAGACCACGCGAGATGCTGATAAGGTCCTCGTACTTCTTCTTGGGTTGTTCTCCCCGCTTCAAGCGTCCTACCTCTTCTACACTCTTGATGATATCACAAGGGTCATACTCGTAACTTACAGAGATCGGAACGATGTGACAGTTGTTGATGACATCACTGAAGGTTACCCCTCCCTTACGCTTTTGCGAAAGATGGAGCATCTTGATAATGGCAGGGGTGGTCACGTCAAGACCATCTTTTGCCCTACCACTTTTTTGGGCAACCCAAATTGAAGTGTTCAATTCAGTGATGAGCTCAACAAAATAGTTGCTGAGCCGAATGGATTCCAAATACTTCTCCCGCATGGGAAGGGTTCGTTTAACCGTCACTCCTCCGTTGAGCTTGAAGATATCGGTGATATATTGGTTGGTCAGGAGGTTGTCCCCAACTGCCATTTCACAATCTATCCGATCTCCTTTGATGAGGATATAATTGATAAGGGCAAAATCGAGAACGATATCCCGATGGTTGCTTATGAAGAGGTATGCCGTCTCCGTATCAATGCCTTCCAATCCACTGAAAGAAAAATCATCGACACTCTTTTTCAAGACGGAAGGAAGAAAAAAGTCGACAGAAAGCTTCTTCTGGAAATCATGGTATGTCTTGACAGAACGCAACACATCTATCATATGCTCTGCATATAATTCGTTCTTCGCTCTCTGTTCTGCTGTATCTGTAGGGAGGAAACCTGCAAGAATCTTCAAGAATGCATTCTTGTCAGCAACTACCCTATCTATAGATTCCAGCACATCTGAACCCCGATACGGTGAGATATCCTTATACTTAGTCAAATCCATAGTCAGTCCTTTTTTTCACCCATTAGGAACCGCATGTATTGGGTACGCTCCCACCGGGAAGGATCTGCAATCCTCTCCTGGGCAAGCTGTCCATTGAAATCTGCGATCCTGGCGAATTCATGTTCATCCATCCAAGAGGCAACATCGCCTTTCATCTTGGAAACTGTAGAGAGCCCATGTTTCATGAGAACAGAACAAATCTGGATAGCCTTTGCCCCCGCAAGCAGTTGCTTGACTATGGTATCGCCTGAGTGTATACCCGTAGCAGCACAAATGTCATAGCGCAATTCCTCACTCATCAGGGCAGTCCATCTCAGGGACTGAACGTACTCATCCTCTGAACTGAACATATGGGCAGAACCAAAGGTTAGTTCCTTGGTGTTGATGTCAGGGCTAAAGAAACGATTAAAAAGCACAACACCGTCTATTGACTGTTGGTCCAGTCTAAAAAGCAAATTGGCAAGTGAGGAGAAAGAGGAGCCCATCTTGAGACTCAAGGGAACCTTGACTTTCTTGCGAGCTGCCTTGACCAAGGAAAGGTAATTCTTCTCGATTGCGGTGCCGTCTACTGCAATATCAGCAGCAACAATGTAGTGGTTCAGTTCTATGGCATCTGCACCACAGGCTACAAAACGATTGATGTATTCGATCCAAGAACCGCTAGCACGACAGTTGATGGATGCAATGATAGGAATGTCCAAAGCCTTCTTGGCCTCTTCCAGGAGTCTAAGATGTCCGTCGATAGCCTTTTCCATGGAAGACCCTTTCATGAAGCCATAGGCATCAGCATGTACGAGATACTCTTGGGTCTCGTCAACGAGAGCATCACTCTCCCCTTCGATCTGCTCTTCAAAAATGGATTTAAGGACTACGGCCCCTACCCCAGCGTCTTCACATTTCTTTAGGGATTCAAGCGTTGCGGTAAGAGGGCTGCTGCCCACTATGATGGGATTCTTAAGATTGAGTCCTAAATATTTCGTTGACAAGTCTGCCATATGGTACTCCTCAAAACAGATATGCCGATATGCATTAGTCGGCTAAGGGAAAGTATAGCATGAATATACAGCTTCCTCCATATGGATTGGGCAAGTTCACCAAGAGAAATGACGCAGAAAGGTACCGTTTTACCGGTACCTTTCTTAGCTAATGCCTTGTGTTTTAGAGAATGTAGGGAATCCTGAAGTTATGGGATTGATATACAACAAAGGTTTCAACCTCTGAGATGTCATCAATCTTATCCAATTCCTGCTTGAAAAAATCCAACAGGGTCAGCCCTTCATCTTCAGCAAGTACAAGTTGGACGATCAGATCATAGCGCCCGGTAACTACAGCAGCAGAGATAACCCCACGGAGTTCAGCAAACTCTTTGGCTTTCTTCTCCAAGTCCAATGTCTTGAGCTTGACGCCCATCATCACCACCTGCAAGCCGGGAATTGTTTCAGGATTCACCAAGCCAGAAATCTCGAGGACTCCCTCATCAATGAGTTTGTTGACTCGAGCCCGTACGGTATTCTCTGTAATGCTCAGCTCTTCAGCAATTGCACTGAAGGGCTTACGCCCATCATGCAACTGCTTGATAATAGCTTTGTTCGTCTCGTCCATCTTTAGCTTCATCATCGTTTAACCGTTCTTCCTCTCAAACTCTTTCATGAACTGGGCAAGATAAAGCACATCTTCCTTGGGTAGGGCATTGTACACGCTGGAGCGTAACCCACCAACAGACCGATGGCCTTTCAGACCAAGCATCCCTTCCTTGGTAGCTTCAGTGACAAACTGTTTTTCAAGTTCTTCACTGGGGAGGCGGAACACGATGTTCATCTTAGAACGATACGTAGCATCGACAGGACTATGGAAGAAGGAGGAACCATCAATGACATCATAGATGATGGAACTCTTCTCGATAGCTCTCTTCTGCATGCCTTCCGCACCACCATTCTTCTTGATCCAGTCGAGAACAAGTTTCACGCCCCAAATGGAGAATACAGGTGGAGTATTGTATAATCCTTTATTCTTGCTGTGTCGCTTATAATCCATATAGGCGGTCATATTGGGGTTCTGTCGTTCCAATAAGGATTTTTTCATGATGATAAAGGTAGCGCCAGCGGGTCCCAAGTTTTTCTGAACACCGCCATAGATCATGGAGAATTTCTCCACAGGCACAGGACGGGAAAGAATATCACTGGACATGTCTCCAATGAGGGGAACGTCTCCAGTATCTGGGAAATCCTGCCACTCGATCCCTCCAATGGTCTCGTTGGAACAGAGATAGAGATAACTACTGTTCTTACTGGGCTTCACTTCCGAGGCTTTTGGCAAGGAGGAAAACTTAGTGGCTGTTCCATCATAGTAATAATTGACTGCCCCTATCTTCTCAGCGTCTTCCCCAGCCTTGTTGGCCCAGGTTCCGCTCTTGATATAATCGGCAACGGTATTGGGGCGCAAGAAGTTCATAGGGATCATGGTGAACTGCAACGTTGCACCACCACCGAGGAAATAAAGGTCATAGTCCTCAGGAATATTGAGAAGTTCCCTGAACAGGGAGATGCACTCATCATACATATCTTCAAAGAGACCACCACGATGGCTAGCCTCAACCATGGACAAACCCTGGTTGTCATATTCCATCATCTGGTCACGCATTTGTTCAAGCACTTCAATGGGAAGTACCGAGGGACCTGCAAAAAAGTTTTTCTTACGTTCCATTATAATTTTCCTCCTTTGATCAACTCACTGATAATTTCGAATGACTCTTCTCCGATGCGGACAAGGTTCTCTACGCTATTTGCCCCGACATGAGGGGTAAGGGTAACATTGTCTGCCTTGAGAATAGGATAATCCTCAGCTGGAGGATCAGTCGGATAGACATCGGTTGCATACCATGCCACAGAGCCATCTTCCAAAGCAGCGACCATATCATCGGCATCCACACACTGGGCACGACCGGTGTTGATAATGACAGGCTTTTTCTTGCAATGGGCAATCAGTGACTTGTTGACCATACCACGGGTCTCATCCGTGAGAGGAAGGTGAAGGGAGATATAGTCAGCATCTTCAACTGCAGCTTCTGGGGTTTTCTTCATCTCAGCATGGGTGGAAGATTGCACATACTTGTCATAAGCGACCACACTCATGCCAAATGCCTTGGCAAGGACTGCAACGCGAGTGGCAATATTGCCGATACCAAAAAGGCAGAGGGTCTTGCCATACAGTTCATTACGCTTGGTGTTCTTGAGCCATTGGCCTTGTTTCATACCATTATGATAGGCAGGAAGATGACAGGGGGTGCTTATCATCAGGGTAAAGGCAAGTTCTGCAACAGCAATGGATGAGGACTTGGGGGTATTGCGCACAATTATGCCCTTGCTCTCTGCATATGCCTTGTCAATGTTGTCGATACCAACGCCACCTCGAATGATCAATTTGAGATTTGGCGCTTCGTCAATATACTCTTTGGTACATTTTGTTTTGCTGCGAACCAGCACAATATGTGCTTCTTTGAGGCGGCTCTTGTCCGTCGTAACTTCACCAAACGCCTCCAAGCGTGGACCAAGCGCGGCATCGAAGGCATCTGAAATAAGTATAAGCATTGTTATCATCCCTCTCTTTGCATTTCTTCACAGGCATACGCCTGTGTTGATAATCTACAATAGGATTGTACACCAAAAAAAGGGGGTTTGTCTAATTTATTTTGATATTTTTTACGTATTAAGCAAATTACATGCTCTATGTTGCTGGATAATCAGAAATAATCGAATTCTACAATAAAATTGAAACCGCCGGCGAACCGGCGGCTATATACTTAGTAACTCTTGGAAACGTGCAATTTCCGTACTTTTTTCATCTGCTTACGTGCTGCAGCTTTCTTTTTCCGGTTAAGGATGGTGGAGGGCTTCTCAAAGTACTCCCGCTTTTTCCACTCACGGATGATTCCTTCTTTTTCCACCATGCGCTTAAAACGCTTGATTGACTTTTCCAAAGGTTCATTGTCATCAACTTTTACATATGCCATATATTACTACTCACCTCCTCTCCCGATTACTGGGTCTAAACTGCGAGAACAGAATGCCTCAAACATAGCTCGGATGTCAAGCATCTGGATAAAACTCTCTTGCGGAGAGAGATATATATTTTGAATTATCACAGTATTTCTTTTTCTACTCTCTATCAATACTTCTCATCTCTTCAATTTTGATCTCTTGGCCCTTTCTACTTGAGCTCCGATTGCTTATCCGCTTCGGTCTTGAGATCAAGAATAGTGATCTGCAATGAAGCCTGGTTACGGTAGTAATTCCGTCCAAGGCGGAATACGACATCCACTTCCGATCCCTTATCAAAATCTCGACCAACACGATCAGCTGCACTCCAATAGAGGGAAGGCCATTTATACTGACCGAAAGCAAGCGTCAGCTTCAGGTGACGTGGGCCACCCTTATGATTATTCAAAAACTGTATGTCCTCAATAAGGGCTCCTTCCATCATCAGTACCAAAGGAGGGTTCTTTTCGCCAAACGGTTCAAAAAACTCGACGACCTTGATAATTTCTGGTGTCATATAGGCAACAGGGAGGGTACAATCAATAAGAAGGGAGTCATCAACCTCCTGCATGCAATCCATATGGTCGATCTCATCCATGACACGCTTCTTGAAAACAGGGAGGTTCTCCACATCCATGGAAAACCCTGCTGCACAGGCATGACCACCAAAATCAAGGAAGAGATCATTAAAAGACGATAGGAATTCTCGTACATTAAATTCAACAGGGCTGCGCATGGACGCAGATACACGGGTTCCGCCAATGGTAGCAAGCACCATGGAGGGGGCATTGAACTGCTTCATGAGACGGCTGGCCATAACCCCTGTTATACCCCTGCTAAGCGAGGCATCCTCTACCATTACTAGCTTGGAGCCTGTCTGTTCGAAGCTCTCCTTCGCCTGGGGAGCTAGCCGTTCCCAAGCATCTTCACCCATCTTTTGGCGTTCCTTATTCAAGGCGAGCAACTCTCCTGCAAGTCCCTCAGCAATACCAAGGTTGGGGGCAAGCAACATATCCACAGCCAAGGAGGGTCGGCCCATCCTTCCCGAAGCATTGATAACCGGAGATATCTGCCAAGAAATATCACTAGTGGAAAGAACTTTCCCTACGAGATTTTGCATCGTGAAGAGAGGAAGCAAGGCTTCCCTCTTGCCCGTTGCGAGTACCCTAAGCCCACGCTTTACCAACAAGAGGTTCTCATCCTCCATCGGCATGAGATCAGCGATGGTGCCAATGGCAACAAGGTCGAGTATCGCATCGTAGCCACTGTCCAGCAAGGGATGTTTTTTTATGGAGTATGCACCAAACAAAGAAAACAGAACCTGTAACTCATCACGACCATGTACACTGTACTTAAGAGCTCTGCTGAGACTCGAAAGGGCAAAGACGCTTTTGCCCTTGATGACCGGCATGACGCTCTCCATCTCAGGGCGCATATCCACAAGGTGTATCTCCACACTCTTGCCAAAAGCTTGTCTCAATTGTGCCCGTTCGGAAGCGGCATCCAAGACTAGAATAGGCACCCCGGCAGAGAGAAACTTCAGGACCGTACTCTGGGATGGGGAAAGAAGTCCTGGGTTTATCTCTTCGATTACCCGGTCGATCACCACGAGGTTCTCAACCCTCATTGCCTGGATGATAACCGTATCATGGCCAGGTTGTGCATGAAGCAGAATGCATTCCTCATGGTAGAAATCAGTCTGGCTGAAACGCAAAGCCCAGATGACCTTGGCGACAACCCCACATCCGGCAAGATGCTCAAAGGGATAGCCACAGCCGGTGACCTTGGGGTCTATGATGGCAAGCGCTGGAGGTAGGTCCTCACCTGCAAGATGATGGTCAAGTACAATGGTATCTATGCCCAACGTCTTTGCATGCGCTATCTCACAATTGTTGGAGATACCACAGTCAACGGTAATGATGAGCGTCACATCATCGGCATAGGCAGCATCGACACCCTCGGTGGTAAGACCATAGGGCTCGTCTCCTTCCGGGACCTTATAGGAGACTTCGATACCGAGGCGTTGCAACTCTTGTACCAACAGGGCTGTACTGGTTATACCATCGACATCACGATCCCCAAAGACACGTACAAACTCCCCTTCTGAGACAGCACCATTGATGCGGTCGACAACCTCTTCCATGTCATCAAACAGGAACGGGTTATGCAAATAGGTAAGTTCACTCTCAAGATGGAACTTCACCTGGTCGCTGGAGGTCAGACCTCGTCTGACCATAATCGAAGAACACAAAGGATCCAAACCATACTGCTCATGCAGATGCTTCACGTCATGGGACGCTACAGCCTTTTTTTTCCATTCCATATGTATATAACAACCTTACAATAAATATTCTCAATCAAAACAGGGTCTGCAACATCCCTCCAGAGAGGGTCTTCAGCTCCTTGCCACTTATCAGGGCGGCATAACGCAACATGTACGCTTTTATTCGTAACGTTGCACGATCACTGAGCTCTACAGCCACAGCAGCATGAAAGTCCATACTCTTGGTGAGGGTCAGATACCTTCTGGCTCCCGGACCGAGAACCATGGCAGTATCCAAGGTGGCACAAGCTTCGCAACAAGGACTCCCCATTTGCGAATTGAACTGGATGATCTCCATAGAGGTATAGGCCCTCTCACAAATAGGGCATCTTGTAAAGTCTGCCTGCAGTCCACAAATGTCCAAGAGCCGCAAAACGAACTGGATAAGAATTCGAGCTACAAGATTCTGGTGAGAACAAAGCATATCAAGAGCCTTGCTTAACAGTCCATACTGGGAAGAACTGTCCCCTCCATTGGTATTGATAACAAGTTCACAAAAAAACAGGGCGGCATAGTTCGCACCCAAATCGGTGCGAATCTCATCATGGGTAGCGATGAGCTGGACATCCTTTAGGGTATAGTCACGCTTCACAGGATTATAGTACATAAAGAACTGTCCATCGGAGAACACATCCCCCTTCACAGCCTTCACAGACTTCCTTGCCCCATAACTAACCACATCAATGAGGCCAAAATCTACTGTCAACAGCTTGAGCCGGCGGTTCATCTGTCCGTACCGTATGCTATGCAGTACAATTGCCAAGGACGATACGTTTCGTTCCATGAACCCTCCAAATCAAGAGTAGAACAGAGGAGGTAAAAAATCAACTGGTTGGAAGATCGTCTTTCCTGTGATATGATTTCCGCCATGAAACGTCTAGTGCTCTCCCTACTTGTAGCCACCATGGCCCTCTCAGCCCTCTTCTCCTTCAGTGTGGGTGAAAGACGGGTACAGGAGCAACCTTTTGACAGCGAACAGGAACTTGGAAAGATTGACTTTTCCAAGGCTCTTGCCCCCAACCAGCTTGATTGGGTCAACCGAGCAACAATCTCCCTGCTGACAGTGGGAAGCGGAGACCCTCTCTACGCCTGGTTCGGGCACAGTGCCCTCATTGTAGGCCAGCCCTCAGGGGGAGATGTCATGTATGACTACGGGATATTCGATCCTGACCAAAAGAATTTTTATCTGAACTTTGCCAGAGGTCGCATGTATTACTCTGTCTGGGAGAGCGAAGCTACCTGGAGAATAGAGGAAGCCTTGAGCGAAAAGCGTGATGTAAAGCTCGTTGAGCTGGATATCACAGCAGAGGCAAAGCTTGCCGTCATACGGTTCCTGCAAAACAATGCCAAAACAGAAAACAGTACCTACCTCTATCACTTCTATTACGACAACTGTGCAACCAGGATCCGCGACATCATCAATGCCGCAACCGGAGGAGAGTTCCGCCGTTGGGCAGAAGCACAACAAACGACATCCAGTTACCGCCAATTCGTTCAACGTTATATGAGCCATTCTCCGCTAGTACTCTGGGCCCTTGATTTTCTCCAGGGAAAAACCATAGACAAACCGCTGAACCGGTATGAGGAGATGTTCCTTCCCGAGAGCCTTTACCAGGCAGTATTGGACTTCTCCCCTTCTCTTGTAAAACACACAGAGGTACTCCAGGATACCAGCGGGAGCAACATACGATTCAGAGCCCATGCCGAGAATGTGAACTATGACTGGGCTTATGCCCTTTCTGGTATTGTGTTGGCATTGCTGTTGTTTGCGCTGGGGAAACGATACGAGAGGATAACGTCACTTCTGTATGCTTTACTGTTACTAGCCCTCGGGATACTGGGGAGCATCCTGCTGTTCATGATGACCTTCTCTGATATGGATATGACCTGGTTCAACGAGAACATCGCACTGGTCAATCCATTGCTTTTTATCGGAATGGGCTCGGCCTTTATTTCAGCATTCGCAAAAAAGAAAAAGGGGAAACTGGCCAAAATAACCTTTGTATGGATGTTTGTACTGGGGATCGCGCTAGTGGTGGCAAAGGGCTTGTTGCCAACAGTCTTTGTTCAGGACAACCTGAAGGTCATACTGCTGCTGGTGCCCCTATCATTGTCAGGGGCGACCTTTTATGGCAGGCGCAATGGAGAATAGCTCTAGGGGTTGCATTTTCAGACGCTTAGCTGCAATGGTAGCAAGCCCGCCTCCTATCTGTACATTATAGAAAAGGGCTTTTTCATTGTATTTGTCCAGATACAGGGCCATTTCCTGCTCAGATTCATAGATCTTCTCAAAATACGCCGCATAAAGCGGATATTGCTTGTTGGTGAATACCTTTTTCTGAAGCAGATCAAGTTCCTTATCCAGCGAAATGTAGAGTTCACTCAACATAGAGGGTGAAGCTTCTCTTGCATAAGAAACTAGCAGAGGGGTAAAAGGCTCTGCCAAACCCTTGTCATCCAGAAGGCCTACAAGGGTTTTCGAATACATGAATCGATTATCCATCGCATCCAAGCCCTTATCCAAATAGGTATTCGCTTCCGTCTGATATTTCTTCAACCTAGAGACATTGTTCTGATCAATGGCAACTCCGGCAAAAAGAATCAGGAACAAAACTACCGCAATGCTGATGACTGCACTGCGGCGGTTGGGAAACATTGGCTTGCCCTTATTTCTTGAGAACAATCTTGGTTCCTTTTCCTTCATACAAAGCGCCATAGACATGAGCTGGGTCTGTTATAAGACCGGTATTGCCTGTGCTTTTCACAAAATCAACGATGGCCTGTATCTTGGGAAGCATGCTTCCAGGGGCGAAATGACCCTCTTCCATATACTTCTCCGCATCCTCTACTGTGATGGTATCGAGGGTCTGCTGATTTGGCTTGCCATAGTTCAGACATACCTTTTCTACTGCAGTGGAAATAACAAAAAGATCAGCCTTCAACTCCTTTGCCATAAGGGCAGCTGCAAGATCCTTGTCGATGACAGCTTCCCTACCGCTGAGATAGCCATTTTCGTCACGCACTACTGGGATGCCACCACCACCGGCTGCGATAACGATGACCTTATTTTCCAACAGGCACTTGATGGTATCAATCTCGACAATCGACTGGGGTTTGGGACTAGCCACTACACGGCGGTAACCACGTCCAGCATCCTCGACACATACCCAACCATCATGCTCTTCACGTCTCTTGGCATCTTCACCAGTCATAAAGGAACCAATTGGTTTGGAGGGATTCTGGAAGGAAGGGTCGTTGTCAGAAACCTGTACTTGAGTAACGACGGTTGCCACATTAGGTTTGAGGCCTACCTTATTGAACTCGTTGTCCAAAGCCATCTGCAGCTGGTAGCCAATGGCACCTTGGGTATCAGCAACACAACTGTCCAAGGGAACAGTATGAAGAATAGAGCGAGAAAATTCTGCACGAAGCAGGATAAAACCAACCTGTGGCCCGTTACCATGAGCTATGACCACCCTGTGGCCTGCTTCAACAAGCTTCACAATGTGTGCTGCTGTCTTACGGGCAGCCTCATATTGGGCTGCTATTGTTACATGTTTTGCATCTTCAATGAGCGAGTTGCCGCCTATGGCGATGACTATCAGTTTACTATCCATTTAGCTTTCCTTCCTTGTACAAAAATATCATTTCTGTCCCTGTATCATATCACGAATGCAACAAATTGCAACATATTTACTGCTCGTTCTACTGCTAATTGTAAAGTTCTTCCCAACGTTTGACCCACTTCCCCCCTTTCTGCTAAACTCCGCCTCAATGAGGTGACTATGCAAGAAACAGCAAATCTAGACAGAAAAGAGATGTTCTTATTTGCCCTTTACATTACCAGCATGGTCCTGGTAAATACCATAGGATCAAAGATCATCACGCTCTTCGGCGTAAGGGTTTCTGTAGGCATATTCTTCATGCCGGTCCTCTTTCTGGTCACCGATATCGTAGGTGAGGTGAAAGGGCACAAGGATGCATCCCTCTTTGTCAGGATGTCCATCTTCATGCTTGCAATACTATTCATCATGACCGGCATCAGTGTGAAATTGCCACCCCATCCCACTTGGGACTTACAGAGCCAGTACCAACAGGTCTTCGGCATGAGCATGCGTATGAGCCTTGCCTCCTTGGCAAGCTTCGCCGTAAGCCAGAATATTGATATCAAAATTTTCACGTTGTTCAAAAAAATAAGTGGTGGGAAAAATCTCTGGTTACGCAACAACATCAGTACCATGACCAGCCAGTTTGTCGACACGGTAATCTTCATGTTCATCGCCTTTTACCAGTTTACCCCGAAATTTACCGTCGCCTATGTATTTTCACTGATCATCCCCTACTGGATATTCAAGGTAATCTTTGCCCTGATCGATACCCCTCTCTGTTATTTAGGAGTGAAATGGCTTTCCAAAAAGGATTAGTCACTTTCCTTCTTTGATAAGTTTGATTATCTTAAGTTTGGGCAGTGTAAAATCCTGCCCTAAGTATTTGTATATATGGAGGCTCTATGTCTGACAACGAACTGATGCCAATTGAGCAACTGCTTCCCAATAATCTGTTTATCCTTCCAGTAACGGGTAATCCCGTCTTCCCTGGATTGTTTACTCCTTTGATGATAACCGACAGCCAAGACGTCGAAATTGTCAACCAGGCCATCAAGCATGGCGGATTCCTCGGCCTTTTGCTGGTCAAGGAAGACCTGGATCAGGAAGAATACTCACAGGATAACCTTTTCACTGTTGGAACCATTGCAAAAATTGTAAAAAAAATAAAGCTCCCTGACGGGGGCGTCAGTATCTTCATCTCTACGCTCAAGCGTTTTGAAACCAAGCAATATTACCCCAGCGGCCCCTACCTGGTAGCCGAGGTCTCATACCTGGAGGATATCGAGGATGAACCCGAGGAATTACGTGCTTGGACTAGGCTCTTGCTTACAGAAATGAAGACCCTTACAAAGAATAACCAGCTCTTCAGTGAAGAGATGCGACTAAATATGGTCAATATCGACCATCCTGGGAAACTTGCTGACTTCATCGCAAGCATTCTCAATGTCGACCGCAAGGAGCAACAGGGAATCCTTGAAACCCTTGTGGTGCGTAAGCGTATCGAAAAGGTGCTGGTATTCATAAAGAACGAGCAGAACATTGCCCAGGTCCAGGCAAAAATCCAGGCCAGGGTCAATCAGAAGCTCGAGAAAAACCAGCGCGAATATTTCTTGCGGGAAGAGCTCAAGTCTATCCAGCAGGAACTTGGTATGACGACCAACCCCAAAGTTGAGCTCATCAACCGACTCAAGAAAAAGTTCAAGGATATCCCTCTCTCTTCTGAAGCAAAGGAAACCGTGGACCGTGAGATGTCACGCCTTGAGGCGATCGATCCCAGTAGTCCTGAGTACACTATCACCCGCACGTACCTTGAGATCATCAGCGACCTTCCCTGGAAGGAGCCCAAGAGTGAGAACTTCAGCATAGACAGCGCCCGAAAGATTCTCGAGCGGGACCACTACGGGCTGAAGGATGTCAAGGACAGAATTCTTGAATTCCTTGCTGTGCGGAGAAAGAAGAAGGATACAAAAGGTTCAATCATCTGTCTTGTCGGCCCTCCTGGAGTCGGAAAGACTAGTGTCGGCATTTCAATCGCCCGCTCCCTGAAGAAGCAGTATTTCCGCTTCTCCGTCGGGGGAATGAATGATGAGAGTGAGATCAAGGGCCACAGAAGGACCTACATCGGGGCAATGCCCGGAAAGATCATCCAAGGCCTGCGAATTACCAAGACGAAGAACCCTGTATTTCTCATAGATGAGATTGACAAGATGGGAGTCTCCTACCAAGGCGACCCTGCCAGCGCCCTGCTTGAGGTTTTGGACCCTGAGCAGAACTCCACCTTCAGAGACACCTACCTAGACATCCCCTTTGATGCTTCGGAGATTCTCTTCATATGTACTGCAAACACTTTGGATACCATCCCTCGGCCCTTGCTTGACCGTATGGAAATCATCAACCTCTCTGGCTATACCAGTGAGGAGAAGCTCTCCATTGGCAAGAAGTACCTTGTTCCCAAATCCTTGGAGAAACATGGACTTGCAAAGAGTGAAATTCGCTACTCTACCTCTATCCTGAGAAAGATTGCGGACGAATACGCAAGGGAAGCTGGGGTCCGAAACTTTGAGAAATCCCTACATAAGATCAACCGTAAGGTTGCCCTTCTCCTGGAAGAAACCCCAGAGACTGAACTGCCTGTCAAGATTGATGAGGAAAAGCTTGTTCAATATCTTGGGCAACCTATTTTTGTCGAGGATGAAATCCGCGTAGCGGACAAACCCGGTATGGCAATCGGACTCGCTTGGACTAGTATGGGAGGGGACACCCTCATCATCGAGGCCCAAAACATCCCGGGAAAGGGAGAGATCAAACTTACCGGACAACTTGGGGATGTAATGCAGGAGTCTGCCAACATTGCCTACACCTGGCTTAAGGCCCATGCCATCGAGCACAGGATCGACATGAGCTGGTTTGAAAACAATGCAATACACGTGCACGTCCCTGAAGGGGCAACCCCAAAGGATGGGCCGTCAGCTGGTATTACCTTAACTGTCGCTCTCTTCTCGTTGGTCACTGGCCAGACGATTAAAAAGAATTTGGCAATGACAGGTGAAACCACCCTCAAAGGCAAGGTAATGCCTATTGGAGGCTTGAAAGAAAAGGTTCTTGCAGCGAGAAGGAATAAGATTGATACGATTCTCATTCCTAACTTCAACAAGCGCGATCTCGACAAGCTCGATGAGACAGTGACCAAAGGCATTGAGTTCCACCTGGTTTCTACCATGGAGGAAGTCTTGGCCCATGCGTTCCCCAATGATGAGAAGCGTAAGGCCATGCCACCTATCGTCCCCAAAATACTTCCAAGAGATACCACCGAAGTAGTGGCAATCTCGACGGCGGTTGCTGAGGCGGTCAGGGAGGCTTTGCGTGAGCGTTGAGTTATTGAGCCCAGCGGGCAATATGGAAAAGCTGAGGGTGGCGTTCGCCTATGGAGCTGACGCCGCCTATATGGGCTTCACAGATTTTTCACTTCGTGCACATGCACAGAACTTCAGCGAGAGTGATCTTGCTGAAGTTCAGCTTTTAAAACAGCAAAGCGGAAAAAAAATCTACTGTACCATGAATATCCTCTTTGGAGAGAGTGAACTCGAGGAGTTGAAAGAACAGCTGCAAACCATCAAAGGCTGGCCTTTCGATGCCTTCATCATAAGTGACATTGGACTGGTACCAATCCTTAAAGAGGCTTTTGGGGATAGGGTCGAACTCCATCTATCTACCCAGGCAAGCTGCATAAACAGCAGTAGTGCCGCCATGTACCACAAAATGGGATTCTCCAGAGTCATCCTGGGGAGGGAGACCTCCCTTTCTGATATCAAAAAGATAAAATTAGCCGTCCCTACCCTTCAGCTTGAGACCTTTGTCCATGGTGCTATGTGCATGGCCTACTCTGGACGGTGTCTACTTTCAAGCCACCTTACAGGACGCAGTGCAAACCAGGGTGACTGTTCCCATACCTGCAGATGGAACTACCGACTGACAGAAAAACTGACAAGCGGAGAACTTGCATTGGAAGAGGAACAACGCGAAGGGGTCTACTACCCAATTGCTGAAGAGGATGGGTATACCACTATACTCTCTTCTAAAGACCTATGCATGATCGATCATATCCAAGAACTCCTTGATGCTGGCATTGACTCATTGAAAATCGAAGGAAGGATGAAAAGCAGCTACTATGTTGCAGTTGTCACCCGTGCCTATCGCAAGGCCATCGATGCATCGTATACCAATGATACATCATGGAAGGCTTATCGAGATGACTTGATGAACATCAGCCATCGCGAATACTCTACCGGGTTCTTCTTTGGCCGAGGTCCAATAGACCCAACAAAAGGCACATCCATAGACAAGAGCACCGAAGAGGGATACCACCAGCAGTACTTATTCTGTGGCTTCATAGGCGATCAGGTCAAAGAAGGTGTGTACGCCCTTGAACTACGCAACCAGATACGAGAAGAACAATCGTTGGAGTATATTGGAAATGATATCCTCTTCCTTGAGGATTCCACGTTCTCTTTGTTGGATGAAAACTTCGAGAAAGTCGGTCAGGCTGACCATGGGAAGATTCAATATCTGGTGACTGACAAACCTTTGTCCAAGGGGTATATCATTCGTCGTCTTTCTGTGGTTAAATAATGGATATGTTTAGGAAAACTGCTTTTTTTCTGTGCCTCTGTCTTGTTGTCCTCCAAGGGGTTGTAGGAGCCAACCTTACTGATGGGTTCTCTTTTTTAGAGAGGAACCCACTTTTTATGGAGTTCCTTTCAGCGGTTAAGACCGAAGGGAATGTGGAGAAGGCAGAGCAACTTCGCCTTAGTCTCTATGCCCAAAAAGAGATGGAGCCTGAAGCAACGATCAAGAAGATACGCACAGACACAAGCCTAGCGCGCCTGTATGTGGAAACCAACACACATATACAACGGGGTGAGGAATTGCTACTGGAAGCTGAGAAAAAGTTAGAGTTCTTGAAACAGGAACAATCCTTTTTCGCACTTATCCTTGGATCTGAGATCGACGGGATATGGTATCTGCAGAATCCCAGGAGCCTAAGCAAGGGAATATCCAGTTCCAGAAAAATCAACAAGGCTTTCAAGGAATTTCCTCAAGAAGTTTCGTCACATCTGTTGAAAGCTAACAGTATGCTCTATGCCCCCCCATTTGCTGGCGGTACTATCAAAGGAGCCTTAACCATGTTTCTTGCCATCCTCGAGGATGCAGATGAACAGCTTTCACGATGGGACCGATCATCTCTCTATAGTGGAATAGGAATTGCTTGTTTCAAGCTGAAAGATTATCAGAATGCAAAAGGGTACCTTGCTGCGGCCAAAGCTCTCTACCCTTTTGATGCTGTCTTGGATGAGTATATTGCGCAAGTGGAGAAAGCGTTGTGAGCATATTGTATGCCAGTCTTGTTTGTATTGTGGGGATCTGGGCTACCCTGCTTTCCTTTTCCAACCGAAGGGTGATGGAGAAACTGAAGAAAAATGATCCTCTTACTGAGAAGCCCCTTGTCTCCATAGCAATTCCCGCGCGCAATGAAGAACATTTCATCGAATCTTGTGTATCATCACTAGTCAACCAGACCTATGAAAATATCGAAATACTGATACTGGATGATAATTCCACAGACAATACAGCCAGAGAAGTCCAAAAGCTACAGGAGAAAGACCTGCGTGTACGAATCATCAAAGGAAAACCTCTTAAGCAAGGATGGCGAGGCAAGCTTTATGCGATGCAGCAACTGTATGAAGAAAGTAAAGGTGAATATATCCTTTTCACTGATGCAGACACCATCCATAACCCCAACAGTGTGGAGTATGGGATAGGCATCATCATCAATGAAAAAGCATCCATGGTCAGTGGCTATCCCAAGCAGAAAGGAAATCTCTTATGGGTACAGACACTCGTAAGTGCCATGCTTTTCAACACGGTTCTCTACATGCCGCTACAGCTACAGCATAAAATGCAACTCTCCCCCTTTGCCATGGCTATAGGTCAATATCTCTTGATCAAAAGAACCGTCTTGGAGGATATTGATGGATTTACCTCAATACCCGATGTCATCTGTGATGATGTAATGCTGGCCCGGGCGTGTACCAGAACCGGACACAAATATGTTTTTGCAGATATGAAGGATGCCCTCTCTTGCAAGATGTTCTCTTCCTTCAAAGGGGGATTTGAAGGACTAGAAAGAAGCATCACAGGTGTCATTACTATCAAAGCCTATATGATGCCATTGGTGTTACTCGCAGCCTCAGTCCTGCTTGCCTGTGCGGTTGCACCCCTAGTTACGGTGGCAATGCTTATTGCCTTATTGATCAATCCTGCACTATCACCTCTTCCTTTTTTACTCATGTTAGGAGGGTCTCTTTTGCTCTTTGGTTCCTGGACTGCTACCGGTCTGTACCATGGTTTTCCCCTAAAAATAGCCATACAAGGGCCAATTACTTTTGTATTTGTGGTTGCAATGTATCTCCATGGCTACTACAGAAAGGTCAGTGGCAAAGGTTTTATGTGGAAAGGACGCAATATTTCCTAAAAAAACCACGATTAAGGCGTTTGTTTACTGTTTTTCCCTTGCAAGTAAGTGAAAGCATGCTAGAATAAGGTAACCTAGACCAATGGAGGAGTCCATGACAATTCACGAGCAAATCGTAGCACAGTATGAGACCTACCTTGCAGAGAACCAGAAGTTCTCTGAGAAAGGCGTAAAAGTATCGGCAGCTAGAGCCCGTAAGGCTTTGGCCGAAATCGCAAAACTTAGCAAAGAACGCAGAAAGGAAATTCAGGCAGAAAAAGCAGAATAATTTCTGTTGAGTTTAAAGTGGGGCGTCCTTGAAAAAGGGCGCCTTATTTTATAGTAATGGCAGAAAATAAAGCAGGCGTTTCCTTGGTGGAAACGCCTGCTTTCATATGAAAGACAAGGAATCTTGGCAGCCAGAAAATAGTGCTCTACAAAAAAGACTTCAACAGTTCAATATGCTTTGAGCCCTTTTCAATTTTTTCATCAAACTCAGCCTTCTTGCCTTGTTCCTTTTCTATAGCCTCTTCCTTGGCATTAGCAAGGAATTTCTCATTCGAGAGCTTCTTCATCACACCCTCAAGGCTACTCACGTTCTTCTGCCTATCCTTCTCAAGACGAGCGATCTCTTTCTCCAGGTCGATGGCCTCCCTAACAAAAACAAAACCCTCATAGCCCGTGCCTGCCACAGGAAAGGCTCCACGTACATCGAGAGAATCATCAGTATCAATGATGAGATCAGAAGCACCAACAAAGGAGGCTATGAGGTCCTTCTCTGCAACAAAGAAATCACTTGCTATGAAATCCTTATCGGCCTTGATTGCAAAGCGTATTTTCTTATCCACAGGAATACCCAGTTCGCTCCGAACTGAGCGCAACAGCGTCACAGCCTCCTGTATCCTAGAAACAAGTAGAGCGTCTTCAGGAAAGGCTCTCTCTTCCTGATAGACAGGATATGTGCTGGTGATAAGAGAGTCGCTGACATTAGGAAGCTTCTGATAGATCTCTTCTGTTATGAAACTGACAAAAGGATGCATCAGACGCATAGAGGAGGCGAGCAGATCAAGCAATAGGGTAACTACCCTATCCTTCTTGTCTTGCTCTTCTGCATAGAGCCCCTGTTTGGCACTCTCCACATACCAGTCACAGAAATCATTCCAGAAAAAGTCATAGACAGCTTGGGCACCATCGTTGAACTTGTAGTTCTCAATGGCAATTTTGACATTCAGTGCAGCCTGGTTGAGCTGGTTGTAAATCCATTTGTCCATGGTGGAAAGTTCTATGGATGCAATATCCAACAGCGTTGCTCCCTCCAGGTTCATCAGAAGAAAGCGTGCGGCATTCCATATCTTGTTGGCAAAGCGCGACCCCATCTTGAAGGACTCCATATCAATGAGGATATCCTGGCCTTGGGTTGCCATATAGCTGAGGGTAAACTTCATGGCATCAGCGCCATAACGATCAACCACTTCCAGGGGATCGAGGCCGTTCCCCAAGCTCTTGGACATCTTGCGACCCTGCTTGTCACGCACTAAGCCGGTAATGTAAATATCCTTGAAAGGGACTTCCCCTAGGAACTCCAAAGAGGCCATTATCATGCGGGAAACCCAGAAGAAGATGATGTCGTACCCCGTCACCAGCGTGCTGGTAGGGAAGTAATTCTTCAAATCCTCACTCTTTTCTGGCCATCCAAGAGTACTGAAAGGCCAGAGCCAAGAACTGAACCAAGTATCGAGCACATCAGTTTCCTGTTCAATATTTTTAGAGTTGCATTTGGGACAGTGTGTGGGGTCCTCTTTTGCTACGATTACCTCACCACACTCTTGGCACTCCCAGACAGGAATCCTATGCCCCCACCAGAGCTGACGGCTAATACACCAGTCATGGATATTCTCAAGCCAGTGTGCATAGGTATTCTCCCAATGCTTGGGAAAGAACTTCACCTCGTCATTTTTCCAAGCCTCAAGGGCTTTCTTCGCCATCCCCTCCATCCTGACAAACCACTGGTTCGAAAGGTAGGGTTCAATGACCGAGTGACAACGATAGCAATGTCCTACCTCATGGGTATGCACCTTCTCGTTGACAAGGACACCGAGAGCCTTGAGGTCTTCGACCACAAGCTTTCTGGCATCTGTGGCAGAGAGGTTACGGTATTTTTCAGGGCAGTTGTCGTTGAGAGTGCCGTCGCCATTGAGGACATTGATAGCTTCAAGTCCCTGACGTTTGCTACACTGCCAGTCATTGGGATCGTGGGCAGGGGTGATCTTAACCATTCCAGTTCCAAAACTCATGTCTACAAAACTGTCAGCTATGACAGGAATCTTTCTGTCGGTCAAAGGAAGGTCAATCAGTTTGCCTACAAGGGATGTGTAGCGCTCATCGTCAGGGTGCACAGCAACAGCAACGTCACCAAACATTGTTTCAGGACGGGTGGTAGCTACAGTAATATAGCCCTCCCCTTCGCTATAGGGATAACGGATGTCCCAGAGGTTGCCTGCAAGCTCATGGTGTTCCACCTCGTCATCAGCAAGGGCAGTACCACATTTGGGACAGTAATTGACCAGATATTCACCCTTGTAGATCAGATCCTTTTCATACAGAAGGACAAAGCTTTCACGTACAGCCTTACTAAGTCCTTCATCCATGGTAAAACGCTCATGGCTCCAGTCACAACTGCAACCGATCTTCTCCAGCTGTCGTTTAATGGTGTCATGATGCTTGTCTTTAACTTCCCATGTGCGTTCGAGGAACTTCTCGCGGCCAATGTCCTGACGACGCAACCCTTCTTTTGCAAGCTGACGCTCCACCACGTGTTGGGTGGCGATGCCGGCATGGTCGGTCCCAGGCACCCAAAGGGTGGGCCTACCATTCATACGGTAATAGCGAGTAAGAATATCCTGCAAAGAGTTGTTCAGGGCGTGGCCCATATGCAAAATTCCGGTAACATTTGGAGGAGGCATAACAACAGTAAAGGGAGAAGCATCTCCCTCGACAGGTTTGAACATTCCGTTTTTCATCCAATCTTCATAGATACGGTCTTCAAAATCCTTGGGATCGTAAGCCTTTGGCAACTCTACTGCCTTCACGATGGGCCTCCTACGGCGAGAAAAATAATGCGTGTATAGTACCAGAATTGAGAAGGCTCTACAAGTCAATGTAGAGCCTTCAGCGAGGGGAAACAAGGAGGAAAAGCACTATTCTAAAGGCGTAACCGCCTTTACTTCCAATGTAACGGCATACCCCATTGCATCAAGATGCTGCACTATCTGTTCCAAGGAGAAGGAATCCAAAGTGACACTCTGCGTGTCTGAAACCTGACGGACATTGGCACTATCCATAGGGGTAGCAATGCCTGGAAGGATATCCTGTGCCTGACTTGCATTGGTGCCAAAAAGAACAAATGAACCAATAAACACCACAACAAAAGCGGCAGCAGTTGTCATAAGAGCAGGAACAAGTCTGACTTGAACTTTCTTACGAAAAATATGCATCTTCTTGTCTTTCATGGGAAACCTGCTTTTTTCAAAAAATGCGAGAACCCTATCCTGCCTCAGAGCAATATCCTCGTCAGGAAGGACAGCAGAGGCTATACGCTGTTGCAGCTGACTCAGCTGGTCAAGACGCTGTCTGCACGCATTGCAATATCCTAGATGTTCCTCAACCTGTGTTCTCCATGGCTCATCAAGTTCACCATCAAGATAGGTATTCAACAATTCATCATCTACACACATAGGCTACTCCTGGGTAAGCAGTGACTCAAGCATCTTTCGTGCCCTATACACTCTCACCTTCACATTACTTTCGGAAATGTGCAAAACTTGGGCAATCTGCTTGTAGTCCATATCCGTATACTCCTTCATCACGATGACAAGGCGGAATTTGTCCGGAAGCTGGTCTATTGCATCCTGAACTTGCTTACGGGTCTCTTTTTCAATGAGAACCTGTTCGCCTCCCTTGGTATTGGAGTGGGAAGTAGGATTCTTTTTCAGCTTATCGACCATCATCATCTCACGTGATTTACGCTTTACCTGATTGATGGCCAAATTTTTCGATACCCTAATGAGCCAATATTTTGCATCATTAAGAGAAGGAAAAACCATGCCCTTGTCAAAAAACCTAATGAAAGCTTCTTGGCAAATCTCTTCAGCAAGATCCTGATTGTTGGTGACGTGATATACTACACGCATCAAAACCGGGAAAACCTGCTCATAAACTTGCTTGAACGCCTGCTCATCGTTGCTCTGTATTTCCATATCTTTAACAACTCACTGGTAACCAAGTTACATCTTTTTTTCCAAAGAGGGCCCAGAGGCTGTATCTTTGACAAGGTAGCCCAACACATCCAACTCTTCCCTAATCCTATCGGCTAGGGGCCAGTCTTTTGCCTGTTTGGCTTCTGTTCGCTTCTTTAGGAGCTCCAGTGCCTTAGGATCATCAATGGACTCAATAGCGGGAACTTGCAAGGTTGCAAACCCAAGACCAAAGACCTGATCAAACATAAGGGCTAAGGAGTATTTCTCATCCAAGGACAGTTCATCATCTTTGAGAACGCCCCACATGTCTGCAAGGCAACGAGGGGTGTTGAGATCATTCTGAATATGTTCAGTGAAGGCCTCCTTGTATTCCAAAGCCTTGAGACTCTCCAAAACAGTCGTACGCGCGCCTTCCCGCTTGAGGGCGATGATACGCTCCTTTACATTGTTTCTTGCTGTCTTGGCAGTATCCATGGAATCAAAAGAAAATTTTAACTGACTCCGGTAATGTCCGCCTAGGCAGAAAAACCGGTAATCCATGGGGTCATACCCCTTCTTCTTCAAAAACTCAAGGGTAAGGAACTCCCCTTTACTTTTACTCATCTTGCCTGTCTCGTCAAGAAGAAACTCTCCATGCAACCAGTATTTCACCCAAGGCTTCTTGCCACTGGCAGCCTCACTCTGGGCAATCTCATTGGTATGGTGGACAGGAATGGCATCGATACCGCCGCAGTGGATATCAAATTGCTCTCCAAGATAATGCATGCTCATAGCAGAGCACTCTATATGCCAGCCAGGGAAGCCTCTTCCCCAGGGAGAATCCCACATCATTGACTGTTCCCCAAACTTGCTTTTGGTAAACCAGAGGACGAAGTCCTTATTGTTTCTCTTATTGCTGTCCTGATCTACATCATCACGCACCGCAGTGCGCAAACTCTCCAAATCAAGCTTGGCAAGCTTGCCATAGTCATCAATGGAATCGATGCTGAAGTAGACATTGCCACCACTTACATAGGTGTGCCCATTCTTTTCCAAGCGTTCGATGAGGGCAATCATCTGAGGGATGTGTTCCGTTGCCTTGCAGGTAACATCTGGATGTATCATCCCCAACTGGTCAAAATCACTGAAGAAAGCATTGGTGTAGTACTTGGCGATATCCCAGACAGTCTTCTTGGTCTTATGGGCCATCTTTTCTAGTTTGTCCTCACCTTCATCACCATCATCGGTAAGGTGACCTACATCTGTTATATTCATGACATGTTTAACGGAATATCCAGAAAAAAGAAGCGTACGCTTCAAGAGGTCTTCAAAAAGAAATGTCCTAAGATTTCCAATATGTGCAAAGTTGTAAACAGTTGGTCCGCATGTATATAATCCAACTTCATTTTCGTTGATGGATTCAAATTTTTCTATGCTGCGACTCATGGTGTTATATAGGGAAACTGGCATTGAAAGCTCCTTTAGGTTGCCCACCCCAGAAAAAGGGGGTAAGATATCTCTATGCCTATCAATGTACGCAATAGCCATGAAAAAATCAACCTTGAAGAACTGCTGGTTCCGAACCTGTCCCTCGCCCATTACTCCTCGATCAACACAGGAGGAAAAGCGGATCTGGCGGCCTACCCTACTGATTTTGAGGAATTACGGGCACTACTCAGCTATGCGAATAGTCACTCTCTGCCAATAACAATACTCGGGGGCATGACCAATGCCCTGATCAGCGACCAGGGAATAGAGGGCCTGACCATCCTGACAACTCACCTGGCACGCAGGCATGTGCAAGGTGAGATGTTCTGTGTACGAACAGGCCTTGCCCTAGATCGAGTCATCGATTTTGCCTTGGAGGCAGGGCTTTCTGGTCTGGAATTACTTGGAGGAATCCCTGGTAGTGTAGGAGGTGCCATCTATGGCAACGCCGGAGCAAATGGCATAGCCATCGGGGACCTGCTCTACTATGTCGACTACATAACGTTCGATGGCAAACTCCATAGGAAACAGACTCACTGCGATGAGTTTTCCTATCGTTGTTCCCCATTTACCGGTCGGAAGGACATCATCATCTATGAAGCAGGGTTTAGGCTGAACCCTACCGTACACACCTCAGAAGCTAGAAAACAAAAGGATGAGGTTAAGCAAAAACGCAAAGAAAAAGGCTACTACGAAAATCCAAGCCTAGGAAGTATCTTTGCAAACCCTCCAGGAGACCATGCCGGCAAGCTTCTCGAAATTTGCAACATCAGAGGCAAAAGCTTTGGTGGAGCCATGGTAAGCAATAGACATTGCAATTTCATCATCAACAGCAATGGCAAGGCAACTTCAAGTGACGTCCACTCTTTACTCCGTCTTATGCAAAATGCGGTATTCCAAAAAACTGGCGTTCAACTTCATCCAGAAATTCAGTTCATCGGTCGCTGGTGACACTATACAGCAAGGCAAGGGAGACTGCCTTGCCCATATGTTTCTTCAATTTCCATGTACAGATTCCCTTGCCCAAGGCAACCGAATCACTCAAGGTTATATCATACCCTGTCTCTGTATAGCACAGAGTAACCTTATCCAAAACCACTGAGAGCTTGTAATACCCTTTCATCTCTACCGAAGGGCCCCGACTCACTCTATACTGAGCCGATAGCTGTCCAAAACAGCTTCCCCATGTTGACTTCATCAGAATTGAACCAAAATCTGAGCCTCTAGGCGTAAACTCGTAGGTATCAGAAAAGAAAATGCTCAAATATCCTGTACTCATAGTGACTCTTGCTTCAGAGCTCTGTCTCCTCTTGCGCATGGTAGAAAAACCTCCATATAGTGGTTTGGAACCAAACCAATCCTCCATCATAAAGGTGACTTGCAAGAATTTTTCCTGAAGGGCAAGGGAGAACGAATATCTTGAGGGATAAGGATCCTCACCGTAGGTAAAGCTCAGTTTTGAGGATCCATATTCGCACGAGGAAGAGACAAACACTTCCATACCTTTCACAGGAGTGAAAAGCAACTCTGTATGCAGAGCAAAAAAAGAAGATTCAAGAAAAACCTTACCAGCAACCCCCCACCTAGAGTGAGGTGCCCCCCACTCTATCTGGAAGGAGGAGAGAACCTCTTTCTGTTGCATCCATGCAAGGACAGATAATGCTCCTATTGTCATGGTGTGCTCATAGCCAATTGCCCTCTTTGCGTTTTTCCCCGAGACCAATGCAAAGGCCTGATTCTTTGCTTGGCAAAGCAAAGCCTGTTCACTGGAAAACAAGGGCAATAAGGCATATTCTTGCCAAAAGCCTGTGTATCCCAAGCTCACAGTGGCATTGCCGGCGTCAAACTTGAAACGGGAAGGCAATACTAGCACCAATTCATCAGAGGCGGCAAAAGTCAGCTGACCATCCCAGATATATGTCAGGCTTTGTTGAGCTAGAGATAGCACATATTTTTTCTCCTGGGGAAACATGGCTAGAGAAAGATTGCTTGTTGCAGGGAGAGCCCATAGAAACGCCAAAACATACAAGAGCAAAAGTTTCCTCATATGCGCAAAGAAATGGGCCTTAGCCTTTTGCTTCAGTTGATTAATCCCTGAGGAAGTGATTTAATGTCGTGGGACTTTTTTCTTATCAGTAAAACAATTTTTTTAACAATATAGGAGTCTTTCATGGTAATTCTGACCTTGAACTGCGGCAGTTCGTCTGCCAAGTACCAAGTGTATGACTGGGACAACAAGGATATTCTGGCTGTAGGTGTGGTGGAACGCATTGGCTTGGAGTATTCGACTATCGAACACAAAGCAACAGGTAACGGTGAATACCGTACCAAGTTCTCATCTCCAACCCATAAGGAAGCTATTGAGCTTATCATCAGAATGCTTCTTGATTCCGACTATGGAGTCATCAAGAGCCTTTCTGAGATCGGGGCAGTGGGTCACCGTGTCCTGCATGGTGGTGAGATATTCAAACAGTCTGCTCTGATAACCGATGATGTTGTAGAAAAACTGAAGTCAGTAATTGCACTCGGCCCATTGCACATGCCGGCAAATATCATGGGAATTGAGGCTGCCCGCAAGGCAATGCCCAATGTTCCTCAAGCAATAGTTCTCGACACCGCTTGGCACCAGACCATGCCACCAGAAGCTTTCATGTATGCTGTTCCTTATGAATGGTATACCGACTACAACGTGCGTCGCTATGGCTTCCACGGAACCAGTCACCTCTACTGTGCAAAGCGTGCAGCAGTACTTTTGGGCAAGGAGAACAAGAACACAAACGTAATCATCTGTCACATTGGCAATGGGGCTTCAATCTGTGCCGTAAAGGATGGCGTCTGCGTTGATACCTCCATGGGGCTTACCCCTCTGGAAGGTCTCATCATGGGTTCCCGTTCTGGAGACATAGACCCAGCCATCATCCCCTATATGATGGACAATACCGGCATGTCAGCCCAAGAGATGGATATGACCCTCAACAAGAAAAGTGGTCTTATTGGTCTTTGTGGCAGAAGTGACCGCCGCGATGTGCGCAAGGCAGCCCATGAAGGTGACAAGAAAGCTCAGCTGAGCATTGATATGGAATGTCGCCGCCTTGCCAAGTACATCGGCAGCTATGCCACTTTGCTTGATTGTCGTGTAGATGCGATTGTCTTCACTGCAGGAGTCGGGGAAATGGCTCCCCACATCCGTAAGGGCGCTTGCAAAGGACTTGAAGTCATTGGGGCAAAGCTAGACCAACATAAGAATGAGGTCTGTGCCTGCCGCAATGGAGAGTTTGAGATCAGTGCTGACGATTCTGCTGTAAAGATTTTTGTCATCCCTACCGATGAGGAGCTGGTAATGACTGAAGATGCCTTTGCCCTGATGGAAGGTACCTATGACATCCATACCAATTTCCATTATACCTTTGAAGAAAAGGATTATAAGAACAAGGGAAGGGAACGTGATCTCGTCCTGAACATGCAGAAGAATCCTGAATTGAAAGATATTCTGGCTTTGCCCCGATAAGGGACAGCTCATACAAAGCAAGTTTGATGGAGAAAGGACGCCTATGGTGTCCTTTCTCTTGTAGCTCTACTTATTTTACCTTTTCCAAAGATCTATAGAGCTGGGCCAGAAACGACTGGTCATCCTCATCAAAGAGAGAGATAGAGACCTTTTCCTTACTTGTACCAGAGGGCTTGATGCCACTTTGGTACTCGTTTCGCACAGCCACGTCAAAGTCCTCTGAGGTTGCTGTTCCCATAAGTACGGCCTCCCCTATCCGGCTTGCATCTGTTCCAATACGCTGTATCTGTTCCAACTCCAAAGCATGGTCGGCATAAATCTGAGATTTCTGAACCTTAGTCAGCTTCAATGGGGGCAGACGCTCTTCAATCAGATAGATAGCGGCAAACTTTGCCATTGCCTTACCTCGCTTGACCCCTGCCCTTTCCCAGGCAGACCAGAGACTTCCCATTGAAGCAATATGTACTTGCTCTTCCCCAAATTGGAGGAGAGCACGAACAGCCAAATGAGAGTCGGGAATTAGAAGTTCACTCGTTGAGGATAGCTTACTGAGAAACTTCAACTGCCCCCCTTCAGTGTCATTACGCCCACTAGAGTAGCTAGGGGTACTCTTATCTGTTTTCAGGATGCACATCACATACCGGTTGCCAACCAGGTCGACTCCCACAAACTCTTGTGTATTTATTGTTTTCATACCTTCCATTCTACACTCCTTACCCTGTTTGCATACTTATATAAGAGTTCCGACTTGCATGCAAATTACGAAGATGATACCATTATTTTATGAAACATCTATTGGATGAACTCGAGCTCTACTTCGCGGCCTCCTCACACTGTCTGGCCCTGACTGGGAGCGGAGGAAAAACTACATGTATGGTAAAACTTGCAAAACTCTATGCAGAAAAGGGCAAGCGCGTGTTGGTATCCACCACCACAAAACTGCGTCTTCCAAAAGACCAAGAGTATGAATGTGATACCTATTTTCTTGATGACAAGGCTCTTTCTTATCACCCCGCTTCAGGCGAACGGGTTTTTTATACCCACGTGACACACAAGGCAGTAGCCCCTCCCTTGAAACATCTGGAGGCAATGCTCGACCGCTATGATGTAATCCTCCTTGAAGCCGATGGTTCGATGAACCTAGGGCTCAAACTCCATGAACAACGCGATCCTGTAGTCCCACCGTTTGTCACAGGAACCTTGGCTCTAGTTTCCATGAGCCTCTTGGGAGAACCCTTTGGAAACAATTGCTTTGGATCGGAGTACTACCTAGAGGACTTTCCAGAAAAAACCATTACCCTTGACACCTACAGCAAGCTGTTGGAACACAAGGAAGGCATCCTGAAGCGAGTACGAGGCAAAAGCCTTGCACTCTTCAACCAGAGCAAGGAGGAGGATAGAGAGCTGTATGCACACCTCTCTTCCTCAGTTTCTCTTGCATACCCGATTTGGTATGGCGACCTACAGACAAACCAACTCATCTATAGGAACCCATCATGAACAAATCACTGTTTTATCGTGCAGGAGAGCTTGAGGAGACATCATCCACCTTTGCCCTGGTAACCATTCTCAATACCACCGGCTCTGCTTCCCGAAACCAAGGGAGCATGTTGGTAGAGAGATCAGGGGCCATCACCTCCACCATTGGAGGGGGAGCCCTGGAAGCTTTTGCCAGAGAAACGGCATGTCAGGCCATCAAGGAGAAGCATGAGGATTTCTCAGTCAATTTTACCGTTGACCAGGAAGCAAAAAAAGGTGCTGGAGAGGTATCCCTGTTCATCCAGATAGTGGAAAATGGGCAAGCTAGCCCTCTCTTTGGAACGGCCAGGGAGTGGGAACAAAAGAGCATCCCCTTTGTGTTCGGCTTCAGTCTGGATACTAAGGGTTCCCGTTTTCTTTTTTCCTCTACTCTTGAGAGTGTGGGTTCCACCAGTAAAGCCCTTTTGGACCACGCTAAGAAAAGCCTTGAAGAGGGCTTTGACAAACATATTGAAATCTCGGGGACCGAATACTTCCTCACCCTGCCCATTCCCTTGACAAACTTGCTGCTCATCGGAGGTGGGCATGTCAACCAAGCAATCGCCAACCTCGCCCATAGTCTGGGATACGGGTTTCAGGTGGTTGAGACAAGAGAAGAATACGCCACTAGCGTTCTCTTTTCCTGTGCAAAAGAAATCGTGGTGGCTCCCTCTATTGCCGAGGGTCTGCAAAGGATACGCATTAATCGGTTCACCTATACCGTAGTAGCTTCACATACCTTTGACCAGGAAGCCCTAGAGTATCTCCTAGCAACTCCAACAGCGTATATTGGGATACTGGGGTCGAGGTTGAAAGCAAGGATGCTGTTTGAACGAATTAGCGTACCTTCTTCTCAGAAAGATAGGCTCTTCTGCCCCATAGGACTGGATCTCGGCACAGAGACCCCCAATGAAATAGCACTGAGTGTGCTTGCTCAAATCATGAAGGAAAAAAATGGACGCACAGGAAAAGCCCTTCGTGACTTTGCCAAGAACCTTGTTGTAGTACGTGGTGGTGGGGATTTGGCAACTGGAGTCATCATGCGTCTTGTCAATGCCGGCTTGCCTGTGGTCGTGCTGGAAACAGAAAAGCCCACCGTTATTCGAACAACTGTCAGCTTTGCCCAAGCGATGTTTGGCGAATCTACCGAGGTAGAGCACATGATGGCCAAGCGTTGTAGCGATATCGATGAGGCAATGAAGGTAATGCAAAAGGGTATCGTCCCCCTGCTTGTTGATCCTCAGGGTATTCTGTTGGATAAGCTCAAACCGATATGCATCGTAGATGCAATCCTGGCCAAGAAAAATCTTGGCACAACCATAGATGATGCACCTCTGGTCATAGCCCTTGGCCCTGGTTTTACCGCAGGCAAGGACTGTCATGTAGTCATTGAAACCAAACGTGGACACAGCTTGGGCAGGGTCATCAGGGAAGGAGAGGCCATAGCAAATACAGGCATTCCTGGCATCATCGCAGGGTTTGGACGCGAACGCGTCATCCATAGCCCTGATCAGGGGATATTCACCAGTGACCACAAGATAGGGGATCTGGTAACCACAGGCGAAGTCATTGCCCATGTGGGAGAGACTGAAGTATATGCATCTCTTGATGGTATGATTCGGGGCCTACTCAACAATGGCCTCAGTGTTCCCATTGGCTTTAAGATTGCAGATATCGATCCACGAGGACTGCAAGCGGACTTCACCACCGTCAGCGATAAGGCTAAGGCTATCGGTGGCTCAGTCCTAGAAGTATTGGTAGGATTTCTGACAAAACGATAAGCTACTTATCGTATTGTCAAGGCTTTATCTCCCTTCTCTTTAACACTTCCAATAATGGTGAACCCTGTTTTCTTGCAATACTGCTGGGCATCGGAGGCAGGCATTGCGAATAACAGGCCACCGGAAGTTTGGGGATCATACAGGATATTCACTATCTCGTCAGGAAGATCGGCTACAAATTCGACCTTGTCCTGCAGATACTCCCTGTTGCTGAAGAGCCCACCGGGATTCAAGCCCTGTCTGGAGTATTCCTTTGCTTCCGCAAACATGGGAACCAGAGCACTTTCCACATCCATAGTCACATCACTTGATGAAGCCATCTCATAGAGGTGCCCCAATAGGGAGAAGCCCGTCACATCGGTAGCTGCATGGACGATTAAGCCTTGTGCTTCATCGCGGGCATACTTATTGAGCCTTGTCATGCTCTCTATGGCTGCTTGGGCAGCCTCTTCACTTGCCATGCCAGCCTTTACCGCAGTGTTGATAATTCCAACCCCGAGGCTTTTGGTCAGCACCAAGAGATCCCCTTCAACTGCCCCCTCGTTCTTCCAGACTGACCCCTCTTTGCCAAAGCCCGTAACACACAGACCATATTTGGGGGTCGGGTCGCTTATGGTATGCCCTCCTGCTATCACAGCACCAGCCTCAGAAACCTTGCTCTGTCCTCCAAGCATGATCTGCCTCATGACATCCAGCTCAAGGCAAGAGGGAAAACAAATCAGGTTCATTGCAATCTTCGGTTCGCTTCCCATAGCATAGATATCACTAAGTGCATTGGCTGCTGCCACCTGCCCAAATACATATGGGTCATCGACCATGGGGGGGAAGAAATCCACAGTCTGGATCACCAAAGTCCCGTCCTCAAGGCGATAGACCAGGGCATCATCACTCTTTTCGTACCCACCTACCAATTCGGGGCAGGGAATATGAGGCAGAGAATCCAACACCTCATGCAGTTGAGTCGGGGATAGTTTTGCCGCACAGCCGGCGGTCTTTACCAGAGAAGTCAGTTTAACCATTATCCATCCTTTGTTCCGAAGAGGTCTGACATATCATTTGTGTACTCATCTTCTCTATCAGAACGGTATTTCTTTTCTATTTAACCATTGTTTGTACAATAATTCAATGGATAAATCATCGTAGGCATGGTATTCTCCGAATATGAAAATGCTTACCTTTCTTCCGGGTCAACCGGTTCGCGTCATACCTCAACCAGGAAGAACAAGGCTTGAGCATACAAGGAGCCATTTTGAACCAATATTATACAATACTGCTTGAACGACTTAAGAAAGAGAGTCTCACCCGGAAGACCGTACTCGAAGGGGCAGGTATAGGAGACGAAGGGCTTTTCTCCGGCACTGAGATGGTAGCCTCACTTGCCCATCAGAATCATACATGGCAAGAGAAGAACCTCCTTACTGAGAAGCTAGACTCAAAAATAGAGCTAGTGCTTTGTGGAGGGGGGCATGTGGCCAAAGAGCTCTATGCGCTGGCAACCCAGCTTGAGATGGAGATTGCTATCCTCGACGAACGGGAGGAGTTCTGCAACAGCACCCTGTATCCAAAAGCATCTCTTTTTTGTGCTCCTTTTACCGAGACGCTGAACAAGGACCAGAACTGGATCAAACCCTACTTTGTCATCATTACACGTGGGCATAGCTTTGACCAGTTCTGCCTGCAACAATGCTTGGGCCTCCCCCACTCCTATATCGGTATGATAGGCAGTAGGAACAAGGTGGCCATCACCTTGGACAACCTCAAGAAACAAGGCTTCAGCGAAGAGATACTCAGCGAGGTGTACTCGCCCATAGGGCTTCCCATAGGGGCTGTGACAGCAGCAGAGATTGCGGTCAGCATACTGGCTCAAGTCATCAGCGTGTACAGAAAGGATGCAAACAGTGTACGCCTGGACCCAAAGCTCTTGAGAACCCTAGCTGACAAAACTGGATATATACTTGCCAGAGTAGTCAAAAAGAATGGGTCAGCTCCCTGTGAGGTAGGCTTTCAGATTGCTGTCTTTGACGATGGGACAAGCCAAGGGACGGTTGGAGGTGGCCTGGTCGAAGCCAATACCATTGAGCATGCAAAAGCGATGCTCACCGACAGATCCCTACCCAACCAAGTCATCGAATACGGACTGGACAATACCAAGGCTGGATCCCTTGGCATGATCTGCGGTGGAGAGGTTGCCCTACTGTTTCAACGGCAGTGATACCCCTTGGTTGTCATCTCAAAAGCATAGAGGCTTTCTCCTTGGTCCTTGTCATAGAGGAAGTCCCAACATCCCATACGATGGAAAAACTCTCCACCGAAACCTTTCTTAAAGGTGGTGAGACTGCTCATGGGGTGGTCCTTGTCCTCTGAGGGAGAGACTCCGAAAAGATCGTAGCTTGTGCATCCCCATGATCGAGCCAGTTGTATCGCACTCCATTGTAGGGCATAGGTACTCATACTGTTCCGTCTGAAGGAAGAGGAAGCCCCGTAAAGATAGGTTGCTCGCTCCCCTGAGCGGGTAAGGAACATCGAAGAGAGAGGGACACCATCAAGATAGGCAACCAATAAGGAAAAACTCGACTTCTCCCGTTCCGACACAAACAACGATTCAAAAAAACTCAGGTCATGCAACTGAATATTGTTACGGTGACAAGTCTCTATATAGAGATCATAGAAGACAGGAAGATGATCGTGGGAAACCTCCCTGACATCTACCCCTTTACGCCGGGCAAGGCCGATGTTGTAACGGGTCTTGTGGTGCATACGGGCAAGCAGCTCATCCTCACTTCCTCTGAGATCTACAAACATGGTGTCACTTGGCAACTGGTCAGAACATGACTTGCGAATCTGATGTGAGGAGGTTCCCCAGTTCAGGCGCAACTCCTGAGACTGCAAGGATACGTCGTTATCCTCCCAGATGCGTTGCCAGGGAAGGTCATACCTGAGCAAGATGCAGTTACCTGGCAACTTCTCTTGCAGTTGCAGCGAGAGGTCCTCCAGAAAAGGCCCCATCTTGTCTTCCAATGGCTTGAGCACAGGTCCATAGGGAACATATCCTATGGTCTGAGTGTGATTTATTGGGCTGAGAAGCACCAATACATCATCAAGCAGATAGGATGATCCACCAAGATTCGATATGTCTGAAGAGCGGACCTTAATGTCGAAGGCTTTGGTCTGGTAGCCTTGGTTTTGTTTTACTTCCGACCAGAAAGAACTCTGGTGGACTAGTGGCGTATCATACAGGAAAGAAGTCTCTTTCTCCTGCAACATGAGATTCATCGCATTCCCCCATAAGCGTTATGCAAAGTAAAACCATAGCATACAAAATAGGAGGTGGGAAGGGGGGGAGGAAGAGACAAAGCAAAGAGAAATGCATTGACATATCTGACCTTGATCGAAGTAAGAAAATCCCAAGTATTTCAGGAAAGGTGAAAAATCATTTGATAATCGCTTGGATATTTCACTGAAGAGAAGTACGTTTAAGATATGAGGAGGCTCTATGGCTAGAAATATTGCTTTTTACTGGTGTCCTGTCTGCCACTCTATTGTGGAGCTGGTAGAAAATGGTGGACACTCATTGGTCTGCTGTGGCCAACCAATGGAGAGACTGAAAGTCAAGGAAAAGGGTGAAAGCTCTGAATACCATGCTCCTGTTCTTAAACGTCGTGATGGCTTTCTCTATGTGAATGTGGGAAGCAAGCCTCATCCACAGTCAGACGACCATCATATCAAATTTATTGTATTTGTCACAAAACAAACGGTACGGCGCAGCGACATCAAAAGCAATAGCATGGCCACTGCTGTCTTTACCGATAAGGATCATGGAGATGTCTATGCCTACTGTTCAACACACGGATTATGGAAAACCTCATTCTAATTCGCTGCTCATAGTAGTCGATATGCAAAAGGATTTTGTGTATGGCTCATTAGGAACTGAAGAAGCTCAGTCTATCGTCCAGAAAACCAAGGATAAGATAGCTTCTCATACGGGCGAGCTCTGGTTCACACTCGATACACACCATGAAGACTATCTCAAAAGTGCTGAGGGTCTGAAGCTTCCTGTCGAGCATTGTATCAAGGGAACCGAGGGGCACTCTCTGATAGGTGCATTGCAAGAGTTTGCCACAAGAGGCAGGTTCTTCGAGAAGCCAACCTTTGGCTCAGTTGAGATGGCAAAGGCCCTCTCTGAACGCCCTGACATCACCTCTGTCGAACTAGTGGGTGTCTGTACCGATATCTGTGTCATCTCCAATGCGCTGTTGCTAAAAGCCTTTAGGCCTGAGCTCTCCATCAGTGTTGACAGTACCTGTTGTGCAGGGACAACTCCCAATAACCATGAGGCATCGCTTATTACTATGAAATCTTGTCAAATTGTTGTTAATTAAACACTTTTTCTCTCATCTATGATGGACAAATGGAGGCAAGCCCTTGTAGGATTGTGGATACAGACATCTTAGAAGGAGGCTGCTCATGGAACAGTCCTTATCGTATGTTCTGGTGACCCCATATACTGTAGCAAAAAGTCGTACAGGAGGGGTCTTGTCCAGACTCTTATCACGCATATCTTTGGAACTAGTTGGCGCTCAAATGATCGCCATGGATCTGAAAATAGCCCAAGATTATGCTTCAATCATCCGGAATCGGGAAAAGGCAGAGAGCTTCATTGCTTCTGTCATCCTCGGAGATTACGTCGAGCAAAATCTCGCCCCCTCCGGTGGCTACCGTCACCGCTCTCTGCTGTTGGTATTCCGAGGTGAAGACCCTTGTACCCAACTGGCACAGGTATGTGGAGCTTTCCAGCCTGATTACAGTGCTGTAGAGATGGTTACTGGCCAGTCCATCCGAGATACCTATGCAGACCTTATCTTTACCGATGAGCGAAAAACTGAGGTCTCCTACTTTGAGCCCGCAGTCCTTACCGCCCTGACCCAAAGTGAGGCAGACACTTCCCTCTCTCTCTTCGCCTCCTGGTTGCCAGAGCAAAAAAACATCATTGAAACCAGACACAAGACCGATAGTACGGAGAGAACCTTGGTCATCATCAAGCCGGACAACTGGAAGTATGCTTCCTCCCGCCCTGGCATGATCATAGATATGTTCTCCAGGACAGGATTGCGTATCATAGGCATGAAAGTACTGAAGATGTCCGTTGCCCAGGCCCTGCAGTTCTATGGCCCCATCAAAGATGGCCTCAAGAAGAGACTTGCACCAGTGTATGGCATGCAGGCAAGAGAGCTGCTTGAAAGGGACTTCAACATTCTGCTTCCCGACCAACTTCAAGATATCCTGACCGAAAGCTTTGGGGACATGTACTCCGAAGAGCAGTTCGAGACAATCGTGGAGTTTATGTCAGGCATAAAACCCAGCAACTGTGAAGAGAAGGACTTGAACAATCCAGGTCTTGTAAAGTGCATGGTCCTCGTCTATGAAGGGATTAATGCAGTGGAAGAGATCCGTAACATTTTGGGACCTACCAATCCTGAAAAGGCACCGGCAGGCACCATCAGGCGCGAATTTGGTACAAACATCCGCGTCAATGCGGCTCACGCTTCGGACAGTCCTGAAAATGCAGTAAGAGAGATGGGCGTCTTGGAATTGGAATTCAATCCGCTTGCAACCCTGCTTAAAGACTATATTTCCACTTCACTGCCCCCTACCGTAGTCGGTTAGCACCAAACAACTCTCTGAGATACCCAGGAAGGTACCATCCGCATTGCGTAGCTCAAAGTGTTCAATGTGGATACACTTTCCCCATACAGTCGACAAAATCCTCACTACCTTCATTGAAGGAGGTGAGGATTTTTTTCAATTGTCCAATGGGGTAAAGTGAAAATCTTGCCAAGTGGCTTACCAAGAATTATGATTATTGCAATGCATCATCGCTTTATGCCAATTTTGTTGGTTTCACTCCTCCTATCAGGTTCCTTTGTCCTTGGAGCTTCACCTTCCTTATACATGTAACAAATGCTGCCCAGGGAAGAGATTCCCTATTTACAGGGTATCTCATGGGTAACTTAGCCTATTTCTCTCATGCCTAAAATAATGGAGCAACCTCCCTTGCTATAGCGTATGTTTTTACAGCCAGTACTCCATTCAAAAGGTGGCCTACCCTTTTCAAAGCGAGCGTTGGAATACATGGGATCAGTAGCTGGTCGAGAAGCAATGATAAAAACCTCTGGAATATTGCTCCCCATATTTCTGTTTCTGGATCTCAGACTTTCTCTGACCAGTTGGTTTTGAATCTATTCATCACTACAGATACCCTCTGTCTGCAGGAGAGCAACCTCTCTTACTACTACTATGGGCTCTCTTTAGCTCTAGCAATCACGGAGAATCTTATAGTCCAGCTCAGGCCCCTGATCAGGCTCAGCGACTATACAAACGAATCCGTGTTTGTTACCTTGCGCGAAGTCTCTTTCGCAGTATGCTGGACTGACATGACGGCAAGAAAGCAAACGATGCAGGATTTTGGGGTATGGCTATGAGAAAAATCCTGCTAGCACTTGCTCTGTTGGTATTTCTTTTCTCCTCCTGTGACCTCTCCATTTTGCAAATGCTGAATGGGGAAAATGCTTCTGAGGATATAAACACCTTTGTCATTACCGAAGCATATGAGATACCATCCTCCTTTGCGTTCTTGCTTACTTCAGACCAGCACTTCGATCGCAAGGATAGTTGAGCCTTGATATATCAAAAGCATACTATCCCCTATATACTTGAGCAATGAATAAGAGATATAAAATGTTTGGACCATTACTACTCAGTGTCTTGCTGTTGCTTGTTCTGGTATCGGGATGCAGAACACATGTAGGCCTGGGATTTGGATTTGGCCACAAGAACAGCTCCCTCAAACTGAAAGTCAGTTCCACCTTTCCTGGGGAAACGACGGATATGTGGGCAATGCGAGGATGGACATTGCTATCAGAAGAGGACCAACCGGTTACCTTTACATTTCCAAATGAGGAAACTTCAGGAAGAGAAGCATGAGGAATTGTCCTCCACTTCTCATTCGTGAAAGAGACTTGAAACATATCTTACGGTTGCTTTAGTAAGAGCTTCTCAAAGGCTTCCATCGATATAGGTCTCTCAAAGTAATAGCCTTGGGCTATCAAACAGTCCATCCCTATCAGCATCGCTACCTGCTCTTTGGTCTCCACGCCTTCGGCTACAACGAGAATCCCAAGGTCATGAGCCATCTGGATGACGCTCTGAATTACCTTTTGGCTACGACTGCCATCTGCTGCTTCCATGAGAAACTCACGGTCAAGCTTGAGATAATCAACTGTAATGTCCTTAAGCATGTTCAAGGATGAATAGCCGGAACCAAAATCATCAATGGAAAGGCTAAAGCCCTCAACCCTTAAGGCAGATACCACAGATGTAAGATGCTCCAGATTTTCAAGAAAAATGCTCTCAGTCATCTCAAACTCCAACAAGCTATGGTCGATCCCAAAGAGATCAACTTCATGGGTGAGATCGGAGACATATGCAGGGTTATCAAGGTGGGCACGGGACTGGTTTACGGAGACAGGAAGCACTGCTAGCCCTTTCTCCTTCCAATAACGAAGTTTCTCACTTACCTGCCTCAAGACATACATATCAAGCTCGGTGATAAGGTCATGCTCTTCAAATACGGAAATGAACTGCAAAGGGGAAAGGAGGCCTCTGGTCGGATGGTTCCATCTTACCAATGCTTCTGCACCTACGACCTGTCCGGTCACCATGTTGAATTTTGGTTGGAGCAGAACAAGAAACTGTTTGGCATGTAGGGCTTCCTGAAAGTCCTTGACCATTTCACTCTCGTCTAACAGTTGCTCACGGATGGTCTCGTCATACACCATAAAGCAGGAACTATGATCATCTTTCAGATGGTCCAAAGCAAGAGTTGCCCTATCGATACATATATTGATAGGTAGTGGTTTTATCAGAAAATAGATGCCAGCAACTATCTCCAATTTTATATGGGCTGTGTCGGGCAAAACGATCTTATTCAACGATACAAGCATATCATATACTCGTTTTTCAACCTCACCTTGTTTGAAAAAGAGCAGGAATCGATCCCCCACTCTCCGAGCATACAACTCCTTGTCGAAACAGAAGGTAGGAAGCAGAGAAGCTATCTGTTGTAGCAGACTATCTCCATAGGTATAGCCAAAAAGGTCATTGATAAGTTTGAACCTACGGATATTTAGCAGTATACATGCATACTGTGGCCCTTCTTCCCTTATCAGGCGTTCCGCGCTCTCCACAAATAGGGTATAGTTGGCTACCCCAGTCAACTGATCAATATAAGCGAGTTTCAGTAGTGAATACTCATACTTTCTTCTTTTGAAAAGTACATTATAGGGGAAATAAAGTATGAGCAAACCAAACAAGAAAGTCACTATCAAGGAATATACCTTAGCCTGCTTTTGTGTCTCCTCCAAAAATGTAGGGGGAATCTCCAAGAGCAATGTCCAGTCTCGTACACCAATAGGGGCATAGGTCAAGACACGAAGGTTGTCCTTTCCCACTAAGCGTATGATACCACTTTTCCCAGAAGCAAAATCTTCTTGTAAGGTCGTCAGAGAAAGCCGTTTGGGAATGTTAGCTTCTCCGATCTTAAGAATAATTGACCCATCCTTAGCCAGCAGATGTATGGTACCTTCTCCTGCAAATAAAGGCATTTGCAAGTATTTCTCATACTCTTGGATTACCAAGCCTACCCCAATACCACCAACAATTTTTTGATTTTGTATTATCGGGACGGCATAGACCAGAGTAGGTCTCTGATGCACGTTATCGATGAATACGTCACTGATTACTGTCTTACCCTGCATGATCGCTGTATAATAAGACCTGTCAGAAAAATTGACCCCATAAATTTCAGGAGTATATATATACCCATCAGGTAGCATGAACCCAAACCGCTGGAACTCTGACAAAAGAGGGTCCTCACTCAATACTTCTAACCAATGGTCAACATCAAGGCTTTCAAGTCCTCCCAAGATAAGGGCTATTGCCTTAAGCTTACCGAGATCCCCATCCAGTTTTTCCTTGAACCGTTCGGCGCTTTTGGTTGCCACCTCCTGTAATAGGAATGTATTTTGATGCTCTATCAACAGGTTTACCTGTTTGTTGAAAAAGAAAAACCCCCAAATAATAAAGAACAATACAACACAGCCGACAAGTATCACATGCAAGATAAATCTGTATTTGCTATGAAACTTTCCTACATTGGTATCCTTGAGTATTTTTTCAGTTGTCTTATCACTCATATACTGAAAAATCTCCCTATATTGTGCATGATAAAGGATATATTTGTATTGTAGTCCAGAATTACCCCTAGGAGAAGTCATTTGTATGCTTACATGGGGGAAAAGTGATATATATAAAGCCAGTTGCATGATTTGATGTGTATCAACGGAGCTTCACATAAGAGATTCCCAAATCTCTTGGTTTGTACACTAACCATACAAAATCCAGCTTGCTTTCTTCTTGCACATTGCCTATAGTCACACTCATGGTACTGTACTCATTCATGCAAATGTCGCCCATTCTGGCACTTACTTTGGGCGGATATGTTTTTGCAAGGCTCTATGCCATCAGCCTCGATACGCTGGTAGTGATTATCTCTGACCTCTTTATGCCTGCCCTTATCTTCATAGCCCTCTACAAAAGCGATATCCAGGCATCCCTTGTCCTCGATCTGGCAGGGGCAACCACCTTGATAGTTGCTTTGCTTACCCTGACCTCATTTCTGTATGCAAAGGCCTTCAAACTGGACAAACGTTCATTTATGCCCTCACTTATCTTCATGAACTCAGGCTTCCTTGGCATTCCTCTGATGCAACTCTGGGGTGGCACGCCTGCAATGAATCTCATAGTCATCTATGACCAGGTACAGACCATCTATATCTTCACTTTGGGCATTCTCATCATTACAGGGGGCTTGACCAAAAAATCTCTGGCGACAATCGTAAAGTCCCCTATTCTCTGGGCAGTCTTTGCAGGTTTTTTCTTTCGTATTACGGGCCTGGCTATACCCTCGGCCATTGTCACTACCTTTGAGTTTGCCGGAGCAGCAGCACCCCCCTTGGCAGCCTTTTGCCTAGGAGTATCTCTTACAAGTACCAGGTGGGAGCTTGACAAACATATTGCAGGAGGTCTGGTCATCAGGTTTGTGGGTGGGTTCTTGTTTGCCCTCATGGCAACACGTCTCTTTGGCATAACCGGATTGAGCAGAAGCGTCGTGCTGGTAGCATCAACTCTTCCCTCTGCTGTGTTTACTTCTGTGCTTCCCATCCGTTATGGAGTAAAATCAGATTTTGGAAGCACCATGGTCATTGTTTCCACCATCTTGGGAATTATTACAATACCTTTGAGTTTTCTGCTTGCAGGTTGAAACAATAGAGTATCGTGCGTTGTTTATAGTCCATACCAATCTGTTTTTCTTGGAGGCCTTATGAAAAAATATAGCGTCTTACTTTCCCTGTTGCTCATCACTGCCCTGCTTGGAGCCTCCGGCATACAGGAGCCGATACCCCCTTCCTCCAATCGGGTGGCTACAGAAGAAAGCGATCAGGTTTTTTTCACACGTTCAGTGCAAGAGTTTTCTGACCAGCTGTTCTTTGTTGATAGCTGTACAGAAAAGAACACTATGATCTCCCCTCTTTCGGTATTGCTTGCCTTGGGAATGACCACTAATGGAGCCGATGGCTCTACACTCGCCTCCATCCTTGATCTTCTGGTCTCAAATAAAGGGACACTGCAACAGCTTAATGAGGCCAATACCCACTATCTGGAAAGTATCAGAAACCTCAGTGATATTGAGTTGAGCATAGCTAATAGCCTTTGGCTTAACAAGGAAGTACGATTCGACCAAAGGTTTCTCAACAAGACACAGGATGTCTATGCTGCTTCTGCAAAAAACTTGGACTTCTCAGCAGGAAGTTCGCTTGCAACCATACATTCCTGGGTCAGTGATGCGACCAGAGGAACGATTACATCCATTCTTGATTCGCTAGATCCCACAGCTCTGATGTACCTTATCAATGCTGTCTATTTCAAAGGTGACTGGGAGAACCCTTTCACTAAAGAAAGTACCTACCCTGAGGATTTTTTGCTCAAGGATACGAGTGTACAGGTCCCTTTCATGCACCAGGGATCCTACTTGCCCTATGCTATGGCAATGGATGCCCAGATACTGATGATGCCTTACAGCAACAACCGATTTGCCCTGGTAGCAATACTGCCATCTGAGACGACAGATCTCAGCTCATGGCTTGCAAGCCAAAAGAATCGGGGAGGATTTACCCAAAGGATGTTTACCTCTGTTGAGAGCCTACAAAGGACCCGTATGGAACTATCCTTTCCTAAGTTCGAAGCCTCCTACAAAGACTCCCTTGTCCAAGAATTGAAACAACTGGGCATGCGCGATCCCTTTGATGAGACTAGAGCAGACTTTTCCCTAATGACAGAGAGCAAGCGCAAAGACCTTGTCATTGGGGATGTGTTGCACAAGACTTTCATTCGTGTTGATGAAATGGGTTCTGAAGCCGCAGCGGTTACCTCCGTTATGATGAGGGTGACCAGTATGCCTATCAGAGAGGAACTAAACCTGAGTTTTGACCGTCCTTTTTTCTATGCAATCATAGACAGGGAATCAAAGATTCCTTTGTTTATGGGTACAATGGAAAACCCTCTGACCGAGTAAGGGTAGAGGAATACCCAAAACAAACGAATCCAGCCAAGAAGATTGCAAATCAGGCCTGGGCTATCTCCCTGGTCAGAGAGAACTCTAGAGGACGCCCCTCATAGTAGCCACGCTTATCTTCAGGCATGAGCGCTGCCATTCGGAGCATGATCTCATCACTCAAGGCTTCTCGGGTTGCGGCATCAATACGACCACCTTTCTGGATAATTTCGAAAGGCTTTCCTACTGCTAGGGTGATGGGAGTGCGTCTGAAGTGCTTGAGGTTCTGGGAGAAACTGCTGAGGCCCAAAATCACCACAGGGAGCATGGGAGCATCCTTTTTGTGCGCAATGAAGGCTATTCCTGACTTTCCTTGCTGGAGCTTCTCATCCTTGCTTCTGGTCCCTTCAGGGGCAATGGCTAGGATTTCCTTGTGTTCAAGGGCAGAAAGGCACGCCTGCATGGTTTCACGACCCATGTTCTCACGGTCTACAGGAATACTTCTCCACAAATCCATAACCCAACCCAGGAATTTGTTGTTCCATAACTCCTTCTTGGCCATGGCAAGAAGGTTCCTACGTCGTAGGAACACATAGAGCATGGGACCATCAAGGACGTAGGTATGGTTGGCCAACAAAAGAAGCGGTCCGTCTTGCGGAACCTTCTTCAGTTCTTCAAGGTTTATGCGGCAGGTAACCCTGAAGAATCCTCTCAATACTGCATTGACAAATCTTTCAGATACTTTCATGAGCAAACTATAGCAGAGAGCAGTGAGGCAGAACAGAGTAAAAATTAGAATTCATACGTTTACGTCATATGTTTTTTTGTGGTAAGGTTACAAGGTATTTTCATAAGGGAGCTTGCTGTATGGAAAAAAGGACATTTGAAAAGTTAGGTATCACCACCTCCTTATTAGGATTCGGAGCTATGCGCCTTCCCCTCGCTAAAGACGGAACCATAGATGGCCCGAGAGCAGAAGAAATGATGGACCTCGCTATCAGATTCGGTGTGAACTATATTGATACTGCATATCCTTACCATGAAGGCAAAAGCGAAGCTTTTGTGGGAGAAGTTCTAAAAAAATATCCAAGAAAATCCTTTTTTCTCGCAACAAAGCTTCCTTGCTGGAAAGTCAACACCCTCTCTGATGCTAAAAGCATATTTGCTGAACAGCTTGAGCACCTACAGATGAAGTATGTTGACTTCTACCTCCTGCACGCCATTGACGGCGAGGCATACGACAAGATGGTAAGTCTTGGCGTAATGGAATACCTTGAAGAACTCAAGAAAGAAGGAAGGATCAGATATATAGGATTCTCCTTTCATGGTGTCTATGAGGATTTTGAGAAGATCATTCAGAGCCGAGCTTGGGATTTTTGTCAAATACAGTATAACTACCTTGATACAGAAGATCAGGCAGGAACCAAGGGCTACCTGCTTGCAGAGAAATTGGGCATCCCTGTCATTGTTATGGAACCCATAAAGGGCGGATCACTTGCATCCCTACCCCCTGATCTTCAACACCATCTCAATGATCTTGATGCAAAAGCAACACCAGCCTCTTTTGCAATGCGCTGGGTTGGAAGCCATCCCTATGTGAAGGTCATACTCAGCGGTATGTCTACCCTTGAGCAAGTCTCTGATAACCTCAGGAGCCTTACGGATTTCAAGAAACTTACTGAGAGAGAATACATTGCACTGGATGAGATCGGAGATACAATGCGAGGCAGGGTCGGCAATGGCTGCACTGGATGCAAATACTGCATGCCCTGTGCCTTTGGTGTTGATATCCCGGGAAACTTCGCTCTTTGGAACCGCTATCGTATGTTCCAAAACTATGACTTAGTCAAAAAAGAGTGGGAGAATGCGACCAAGCAGAACAGCAGGCCCCCTGCCTGTACCGAGTGCGGTCAATGTGTCCCTCTTTGTCCCCAGAACATCAACATACCTGAGGATCTGAAGAGGCTGCAGACCGAGCTTACAAAGGCCCAGCAAGAGAGTGAAAACAACAAATAGAACAGTTGAAAGGAAAAAGCAACTGGCTTGGCTGTCGTATGTATGAGAAACTACTGATCTGCTTTTGGCGTTGTAGGTAGACTGTTGCTCTACACATTGTAAAATATCCAACCAACAATGGCGATACCCTTTCCCAAGGACTCGCCATTGTTTTCTCTTTGCTTTATGCTAGAAAACAAGAGAGAATATTATGGAAGCCATCAATAGAGCAACGGGAGCTTTTTTAGGGATGTTTATAGGGGATGCCTTAGGCATCCAAGCAGAAGGGAAAGAAGAGAAAGCCCTCCGTGAAGAGTTTCCCCAAGGCATTGGAGAACTGTATAGCATAGAAAGGATATCAGGAGAGAGTGGGGAGATTACCGATTGCAGTGTGCTGGGTATCCTGCTGGCCCAGAGCATCATCGCCCTGGAATCCTATGATGCTGACCATGTCAGTGCCACCTACCGCAAATGGCTGAAACTAGAGCCCACTCTGATTCGTCCTTCCCTACAAGAAATCTTTGAAGGAACGCCCCTTATCAAGAGTGAGAACAACTATGCGTTGATGAGGGTTGCTCCCATAGGGATCGCAGGGACAAATATGACCGAGAAAGAGATCGCCGGTATGGCGGAGGCAGAGTGCATCATGACTAATCTTGGCCAGACTTGCATCGATGCCAATAAGGTCCTTTCTTGGGCAATTGCTGAAGCCATTAGGGGCATGGAACACCAGTTCAGACTGGGCAGCTACCTTTTGGTAACCTGTAAAAAGTTTGGCATTGAAAGTGAAGTGCAGCAGGCCATCCAAAGAGCAATGGAAGGCAAGAGAGTCCCAAATGGGAAGCAAGAAACCGCTCTATACTCTTTGGAGCTCGCCTTGTATGCATTCCTTCATACCAACAGTTTTGAAGAGGGCCTTCGCCTTGTGATTATGAAAGGTGGATCTGCCAACGCCAATGCTTCTGTCTATGGGGCCCTTGCAGGCTCTTACTATGGTGAAAATGAACTACCATCACGATGGAAAGAAGAGCTGGAGGTTCCTGATACCTTGGCAAAATACATCAAGAAGCAGACAACCTATCGGAGACAAAACCTCAGCTTGGAGTTCATGGCTGATACAATGGCACAGACGCTTCTGGCGCTGTAGACCTACCCTACATACCAAATCATACCAACAAGGAACCTAAAGCTACAAACTTTAGGTTCCTCCTGTATTCCAGAACAGCCTGGTTTTTTTATTGGAACGTATAGCAAACACCAATATATCTATTAGTATAGCACTATCTGATAAAGAATAATTCAAATATGGATAATTCTTCAATTAGTTATTGACATATGTCGATAATAGATCTATAGTATACATGAATCCGACATATGTCGGTAACTAGTACACCAAGGAGGTACAATATGCCATATAAAAATGGAACTGGTCCTATGGGACAAGGTCCGATGACCGGACGAAGAATGGGACCTTGCGCAGGCGGTACACGTCTTATGGATGGCCGTGGAATGGGAAGAGGCAATGGAGGCCGACGAGGGAATGGCTATGGAATGAGAAGGGGCTTTGCCGCTCCTGTCTATGCTGCTCCTACCAAGGAAATGCTCCAAAGCGAAAAAGCTATGCTTGAGGCTGAACTTAAGGCCATTGACGAGCAACTCGCAGAAAAGTAGAACTACCTACTTAAGGAAGGGGCTGTTTCATAAATCGGTTGATGATCACATGACGGCCCCTTCCAGAACGAATAGGAGGAACACCTTCCTCCTGCACAGGGCTTTTCTAGGACTTTCTTTTTCAATTCTACATAAATCACTTGAGGTCCAGGTTCTCAAGCAGCGTGCAATCGCCTGTTCCACAGGAAGAAGTTCAAGAGAATTTGAGTAATTCAGATCCAATGAGAGTTGACTGTGGTTTCTAAAATCTGTTGTATTAATGCTGTGCTCCAATTCTTTGTGGTTAAAGTAATTATAGCATATTAGGGTTGCTTTCGCAACCCTTTTTCATGATTAAATGTTTATACTGTATGTGATTAGAATAAGAAAGCTATTTCTTGGGCTGGTATTCCTAGCAGACTCTTGAAACAGGCTCTTTTATTTTGTGAATGGAAAACATGTTACCTTCTATTATCATCTTGTTAAAATAGTAATTAGGGCAGTGTTTCAATTATCAAACCACTGCTAATCAAGGAACTTATGCAGAGCATGGCTGAGCCAATGACTCCAATTTTATCACCAAATTTTGAAATGTTCACTTCAAAATCGCTTTTAACCCAAGGGGTTGCCTGTTTTAGAATCCCACTGCGAATGTAGTCAATGTACTGAGGGCCAAATGACACTTGTTCCCCTCCCAAGACAACAGCCTTAGGATCAAAGAACTGCACCAAACGACCTATCATTGTCCCCACTACATATGCTGTTTCTTGCAATAAAAAAAGAGTCTCCCTATCACCATTGGTAACTGCTTCCTTTATATCACTCAAATCCAGTAGACCTTTGGCCGAATATTGTTTTGCCAGGATTGTTGATTTCCCTTCTGTAGCTAGCCTTTCAGCTTTTTCTCGCAGGGCCCACTCCCCTGCAATTGCTTCTAGACATCCGATTTTCCCACACTTGCACTGCTCAGATCTGCAATCAATCTGAATATGACCAATATTTCCACTTAATCCACTGTTACCACGATAAATTTCACCATTGATAATAAGGCCAGCCCCAATTCCTGTTCCAATTTTTATGAAGAGCAAATTTTTTTCCCTATATCTCTTGGATAGATGAGCCTCTCCAAGTCCCATAGTATTGACCTCATTGTCAACAAATACAGGGCAGTTGTATTTTTTTTCCAACTTATCCTTGATGGGCCATTGATGCCATCCAGGCATAAAAGCAGGGTGGACAGCATAGCCTGCTTCAAAATCCACAGGAGAAGGAAGTCCGACACCTATACCAAGAATGGTATTTTCCTCTTGTGTGACTCCAACTTGCAACACGTCAATGCATATAATAATGGATCGAAGAATTTCATCTGGCCCTAACAAGAAGTCCACACCAAAAGTAGTACTACTTAGAAGCTCTCCCATAATATTGCATAAACCAACTTCACAACGATAAGCATCCAACTCAACACCGACAAAAACTCCACGGTCTTTTCGGATCATGAGACTTTTTCTTTTTTTGGGTTTTCCCCCCGTCCCTTTGGGCTTCTCTTCTATAAGTATGCCAAGACCGAGAAGCTTATCGGCATTCAACGTTATGGTAGAACGAGAAAAGCCACTAATTCGGCTTAATTCGGCTCGAGTAAGGGCACCTAGCTTCCAAATTAGTTGAACTATGGTGTCAATTGCAAGATTGCTGTGATTTTCATTGAAGCTATTCATGATTAGTACAATACATTAATTCTTTTAAATTGTGAAGGTAATTCCAATATCAACAAACTTCATATGTTCGATTATCGAACAAATAGTATTTGACAAATGGCATTTATCATCTTATTCTACTAGTACACCTAAGGGAATCTACATAATCTGGAAAATAGCTGTATAAATTTTTTTATACTCTGAATAATTTACAAATCTGTGATATTCAAATAGTAAGGAGAAGGTACCGAATGCAATTGAGAAAAAACCATAAAGACTGGCTATGGGCCTACCTGTTTATAGCACCAACAGTTCTTGGACTGTATATTTTTTTCCTATATCCCATGGTTAGTTCTATCTTTATCTCCTTTACTCGCTGGAATCACCTTACCCAACCTGAATTCCTAGGACTTGATAATTATAAAAGGCTCATCCAGGACCCTGTGATGTGGATTGAATTAAAGAACACTCTCTTTTTTGTAGCAGTTTCAGTACCTCTCACTGTAGGATTCTCCTTATTCCTTGCCAGTGCCCTCAATGCAAAAAAACTGTACATGAAAAGTACTTTTAGAACAATCTTTTTTCTTCCCTATGTTGTATTACCAGTAATAACAGCCCAGATATTCATGATTGTATTCAACTCTCGCTATGGTTTGGTAAACGGTATGTTAAAAATCATTGGGCTTCCCCAACCTTCGTGGCTATCAAATCCTTGGTTGACAAGAATGGTAATTGTCATCGTTACCTTGTGGGCGAGTATTGGGTACTACACCATCATAATTCTTGCAGGATTGCAGAATATCTCTCCTCAATATTATGAAGCTTGTGACATTGATGGGGGCAGCTGGTGGGTCAAGTTCAAAAATATAACATTTCCCTTAGCAACCCCCCAACTGTTCTTCTGCCTTATCCTAGCTATCATCAATTCATTCAAGATGTTTGACTACATATTCGTATTTGGAAAGACCAATGTAATTGTACGAGAGACGATACGGACAATGGCTTTTGGTATCTATGAGCGGGGATTCACGTATCTAGAGATGGGATACGCTTCAGCAGAAGCCATCATCTTCTCTTTCATTGTATTGAGTGTGACAATCATCCAAAACATCGGCCAGAACAAATGGGTTCATTATAGCTGAGGAAATAACCATGAAAAAACCATCTCTTGCATCAACTCTCAACTTCACCTTCCTCTTGATTTTTGCCATGTTCGCCCTTGTACCATTTTTCTGGATTATTGTTTCCTCTTTCAAGACATATAAGGAGACAGTACAGATTCCCGTATTATTTTTTCCTTCTAATTTTATGAACCTTGACAATTACAAAGAGTTGTTCGGCAGACTAAACTTTTTACTGTACTATAAGAACAACATTATCAACACACTAGGAATCACAATTCCCCAACTACTGCTATCATCCTTAGCAGCATATGCCTTTGCAAGGATCGACTTCCCTGGGAAAAACATCATTTTCATATCGTTGTTACTTGCCTTGATGATACCTATGCAGATGATATTACTCCCAAGGTACAAGCTAATCCTTCAAATGGGTCTTTTCGACTCCTATTTGGGTATTATCATACCAAGCATCCCCAGTGTCACCACAACCTTCTATATGCGACAACAAATACTCTCACTTCCAAAGTCCCTTGATGAGTCTGCCTATCTTGATGGAGCCGGACATTTCAGAATCTTTTGGTCAATATTGCTTCCTCTCTGTCAAAGTGCATTATTGGCTACAGGTATCATGTGTCTGGTCTTTAGCTGGAATGATTTTCTTTGGCCTCTGATAGTAATAAATTCAACAGAAAAATATACCCTCTCAATTGCTGTAGCAAACCTTCAAGGTCAACACCTAACTAAAGATAACTTATTGCTGACAGCGGCTGTTGTTGTTTCGCTCCCTATGATAGTGGTGTTCATTATTTCCCAGAGGTACTTCATTGAGGGAATTGCCCTCTCAGGTATAAAAGAATAATGGGTTTCTTTCAAGCGTTGCTTGAATAAGTATACAAAAGGAGAAAAAGAGATGAAAAAGAACATGCGTTTTGTATTGGTATTGCTGATTTTGACAGCCTTCCTGATTCCCCAGCTTTTTGCTGGCGGTAATGCAGAGGCTTCAAAAGAAATAAAAGAGATCAACCTCTGGTATTGGGACCAGAACGCAGATGAGATCTACAAGCAAATGGTAACTGAGTATGAAGCCCAAAACCCCGGAGTTTCTATAAAATTGACTGTTATTCCCTGGGCTGACTATTGGACGAAACTTCAAGTAGCCCTTCCTACAGGAACAGGTCCTGATATTTTTTGGCTAAACCATCCAAATGCGGTATCATACCTACCAACTGGTCTGGTAATGAACCTCGAAGACAAAGCATCGACGATAAACTTTGACAACTTTAATGAAATCTACTACAAACCTTTTATGTACAATTCTGATCGTTATGGAATTCCTATCTTTTTTGACTCTGTCATTTTATACTATAATAAGGCAATGTTCGACAAAGCAGGTATTACCTATCCTGATGAAAGTTGGACCTGGGATGACTATTTCAATGCTGCAAAGAATCTGACAATCAAGGACGGAACCTCCACCGTCCAGTACGGAACTATTGTTGACCCAGACATGCAAAGTGGAGCATCCAACTTTATCCTACAGAACGGGGGAAAACTCTTTAGTGATGACAGGATGGAACTGCAGATTGATAATCCTGAATCTAGAGAAACTGTACAATTCTTGCTCGACATGATCTACAAGTATGGGTATGCTCCTAAGATTTCTGAAATGCGTGAAATCACCAAGACAACTATGTTCCAGTCGGGTATGGCAGCGATGGTAACCAACCACACAGGAATCCTGAAACAATTTGCTGAAATACTTGGTGATGATTTGGGAATTGCTCCTTTACCGAAGCAAAAACAGAGAGCAAGCATATACCATAATCTGGGATATGTTGCGTCCGCCAAAACCGAAAACCCTGATGAAGTAGTTGATTTCCTTGCCTTCCTTGCATCAGAACGTCATTCAGAGATTCTTTCGAAGGTTTGGGCACCTTGCTACACCGGCGGGGCAGGACTATTCTTTGATGAATATAACTGGCTTGATATTAATTATATAATTGATACAGTGAATTATGGATTTCCCCTTCCCATTTCCGGAAAAAATGCAGGACCTGTATATACATTGCTGAACAATGAAATGGACAAAGTATTTATGCAACCGACAGTCGGTAACAGTCTGACAACCATGCAAAAAGTTATCAATGCAGAGATAAACAAGTAAAATTTGTCTAACGGTATTTTTCTGGTTACGCTCTTTTAAAGAGCGTAACCATCATATTCTGGAGGAATGAGATGGAACCAATTCGAATTGCCCTTTTGGGAGCAGGAAACAGAGGTCGGTATGTGTATGCAGAGTATGCAAAACAACGACCTAATGAGATGAAAATAGTGGCAATCGCAGAACCTAATGATGCAAAAAGAGCCGCTATCGTAGAAGAACATGCAATAGAACAAGAATATGCCTGTAAGGATTGGAAACAACTGTTTGAAAAACCTCTGGATATCGATGGGGTCATCATAGCCACTCAGGACACGATGCACCGAGAACCTATTATTGCTGCAATTGAAAAAAATTACCATATTCTCTGTGAAAAGCCTATTGTCACTACAGAAGAACAAAGCCGCGAGATCGCCAAGAAAGCCGAGGGGTATGGTAAGATCTTTGTAATTGGACATGTATTGCGCTACTCACCCTTCTTTACCCGAGTGAAAAACATTCTGGATTCAGGGGAGCTTGGAAAGCTCATAGGAATTGAACTGGATGAGAGTGTTGGACATATCCATCAGTCACACTCATTTGTCAGAGGACATTGGAGAAATAAGGAAGAATCTTCCCCCATGATCTTGGCAAAAAGTTGCCATGACATGGATATGCTCTGCTACCTTGCAGACTCAGGGTGCGAGTCGCTCAGCTCTTATGGCGATCTATACCACTTCAAGCTAGAAAATGCACCAGAGGGGGCTCCTGTGCGCTGTCTCGATGGATGTCCGGCAGAGAGCGAGTGCCCCTATGCTGCTCAGAAAATCTATTTAGGAAAGAAAACCGATTGGCCGGTTAATGTCATTACCACCGATCTTTCCATGGAAGGCAGGATCAAGGCTTTACAAACCGGCCCTTGGGGCAGGTGCGTCTACCATTGTGACAACAATGTTGTCGATCATCAGGTAGTACAGGCCCGGTTTCTCAATGGAGTGACGGCATCCTTCACGATGTCAGGCTTTACCATGGAAACCCATCGCGCTCTGCGCCTGATGGGAACAAAAGCAGAACTTAAGGGCGATATGGAACAGGGCATCATTGAAATTGATGAGTTCTCCAGTCGAGACCATAAGACCATTCACATTGAAACAAAAAAAGAGGGGCACTCAGGCAGTGATGAGCTGTTTGTAGCAGATTTCATCAGACAGGTCAGAGAAAATGATCAGGTGGGAAGAACCTCTATCAATGCCTCACTGCAGAGTCATTTCATGGCCTTCGCAGCTGAAACTTCCAGGCTTGCAAACGGAAAGAAAATCGATATTGCATCATTCAGCAAATAACAGCTCTTTTGATGATTAGGAGAAACAGGATGATACAGGTAGCCGTATTAGGATGTGGGACAATGGGTCAGACCCATGCCCACGCTTATAAAAATATAGAAGATGTGAATGTTGTAGCAGTCTGTGATATACGCAAGGAGAAAGGAGTTCCCATCTCTGAGCTTCTAGAAGCTGATTACTACAGCCACACGGAGGCTCTTTTCTCAGAGGCTTCATTTGATGTGTTGGACATCTGTTTGCCAACATATCTGCATAAGGAATATGCACTGCTTGCGATGAAGCAAGGAAAGCATGTCTTTTGTGAAAAACCCATCGCTCTTTCCCTTGAAGATGCCAATGAGATGATCAATTGTGCAAAGAAGTGCAACGTATACTTCTCCGTTGGGCATGTCGTTCGTTTCTTTCCTCCCTACAGACAAGCCACATCCCTGATAGAAGCGGGAAAAGTTGGTATCCCCAGACTTATAAGAACCTCCCGAAACCAAGCTTTCCCCCCTTGGAGTTGGGAACACTGGTACCAGAATACAGAAAAAAGTGGTGGCCCGGAAGTGGATCTCATGATTCATGATTTCGATTGGATTATCCATTATTTCGGAAAAGTAGAACGGGTCTATGCAAAGAATCTAGGAGAACATCTTCCAGACCAAAGGCATTCTTTATGCATTCTACGCCTCGTCAATGGAGCAATAGCCCATGTGGAAGGATCTTGGGCTCTACCTAAGGGAAGTGAATTCCGTACTACCTATGAGATTGTAGGGACTGAAGGCCAGCTATGCTACGACTCGACTCGTGATGCCCCTCTTAAAACTCAGATTTCGGATAACCTGCAAAACCCCATACACCATGACAATCCCATGAATGGAGGGATGAATCCATATGAAGCAGAACTACGCGCTTTTTATGATACGGTGATTCATGGAAAACCATTACAGGTAACAGGGGAACAAGCCTTGGAAGCCTTGGAAGTTGCCTTGGCTGCAGTCAAGTCTGCTAGGACGGGAGAAAGTGTGACACTTGGGAGGGTTACCAAATGAATAAGATGAGAATTGGCGTGCTTAGTTTTGAACACATGCATGCCATGAGCTATACTAGAGAACTCTGTAAGAACCCCCAAGTCCAATTGGTGGGAATAGCGGATGATGATGAATACAGAGGAACCGCTATGGCCTCAAAGTTTAGTACAGTCTATTACGCAAACTATCATAAGCTCCTGGAACAGAAGCTTGACGGGGTCATAGTATGTAGCAACAACAGTCTTCATGCCAAGCTCAGCTGTGATGCAGCACGCAAGGGGGCTCATGTTCTTGTAGAAAAACCCTTTGCAACTACCATAGAAGAAGCAACCGAAATGATTAAGACAGCAAAAAATCATAATGTGAGGATAATGAATGCTTTTCCTATGCGTTTTAATCCCAATGTTGTCAAAGCAAAATCCATCATTGATTCTGGACAAATCGGAAAAGTGCTCTGTATAACAGGCATAAACCATGGAAAGATTCCCTCTGGTTGGTTCATCGACTCCTCCCTGGCCGGAGGTGGGGCTGTAATGGACCATACAGTCCATATCGCTGATTTGCTAAGATGGTTTACTGGTAGTGAATATACACATGTCTATTGCGAGAGCGGGGATATGCTCCATAATAAAAACATAGACGATACTGGCCTTGTGATGGTTGAATTGGAAAACGGTGTATTCGCTTCCATAGACTGTTCTTGGGCCCATCACACAAATTATCCCATATGGGCACAAGTTGATATGGAGATCATAGGGACAAAAGGATCAGTTGAACTCAAGGCATTCTCCCAGGTTGTCCATCTTGATGACCAGACCAACAATACCTTTGAGGATGTTAGTTGGAATGAAACCGGTGATGAAGGTCTAATCCATGAGTTTATTGATGTCTGTAAAACAGGAAGGGAACCCGTTGTGACTGGGGAGGATGGACTTCGTTCGTTGGAAGTTGCACTCTGTGCTTATAAATCAACACGATCACATATGAGAGAACCTATAAGATAAGAGTGCGTAAGAGACCATACACACCAAGCTTTCGCACAAGGGCAATCACCTAATCATTCAGGTGGTTGCTCTGTATTCTATATCTAAATAATTGAAGTTATGCTTATTCCTATCATATAGTTTTTACTTATGCAGAGGTTCTACTCATTTGTCCGCTTAGATTTTGCACAGAATCCTCCTTTGACAAGCCAGGCAGTACTCCAAGCATCCTACAATATGCTAATAAGCCCTATTCAAACATATTCATATCGTATTTTGCAGGGATAGGATAGAGTTCTTTTACCTTCTCAAGCACCTCTTCTGTTGCCTCCACCTTGTGCTCGTTTGTGTAGTTAATCACATTGTACGCTAGCCACAGATCATTGAGTGGGACCTCCCCTTCTCGTATATGCCCCAGCTCCTTATCAAGAACCAAGGCTTTAATGAGGGGCGCATCACCTTGCATTGCTGCAAGTTGGGCTCTTGGGACACTAAGTTTCTCACTGGTTTCAAGCCAAGACTGTGGTAGGGAATCAAAAACTGAGCGAGCTTGATCAACCATACCATTGTCTACCAGCAACTTGCAATATTCCTCCGCTATACAAGGGTCCAAGGTAAAGCCGGGAAGCGTTACCGCCTGTGCATACCATTGCATAGAACCTGTCAGATAACCTCGCCTTCCTTCCAGAACCGCAAGATTCCTTGCAGTCCAAGCATTGGGCATGATAGCCATGACCTCAAGCCAGCAGGTCAAGGCGCAGGAAACCTCTTCCAGTTCCAAGTGTATGATGCCAAGGTAATGTTTGAGTGTCGCCTCTTCCTTGCATGTCAAATCAGGATTCTGTAAGGCAAGAATGAAGCGATCTTTCCATGCTTCTGAACAGATAGGAGGGGTAAGAGGGAGCTCTCCCAAGTTCATCTCAGGGAGCTTCCCCTCTTCAAGAAACCTGAGATAGGGCTTCTCTTCATCCCGCACAGATGTCTTGTCAAAGACAAATGCCTTAGGTAAGGAAAGATGTTTCAGTTTCTTCTCTAGAAAACCCCAACCAGTTGAACGTTGGAAAATCTCACCTGGCTCTATCTGACTTGCTTGGGAGAATTTTTCATGCATTATGGCAAGTGTTTTCCTGTCAATCTGTTTGGTAATTTCCTTTTCAACGGCTTTGGAGGCAAGTGCATAGTCACTGTCGTGCACCTCATGTTTGTTTGCAGCCAATGAGCCAAAGGCCTGAGTCCAAGACAAAGAGGAATTGCCCTCAATGCAATAACCATGCAACTGGCTACAAGCCAGTCCACTTTGGATCTCCACATATTCTGCCTGACTGTCAGGGGCAAGGTATCGTTGCCACTTCTTCCCCCCAGCATGGTTTCCCCAACAGAACATCTTCCTATACCCCAACAAAGGCGTGGATACTTCATAGAAACCAGTTCCATCGCCTTCAAGGGCACACTCCCAAGGCATGGGGGCATCTTCACAGGTAAAGAAGTATTCGTTAGAGGCATCAAATCGATTAGGGTACGAAGCATCAATATCTTTGAATATATCCATATGTGGCATCTGCATATAGCCAAAAAGCCTAGTTTCCCTAGAAGCAAATGGATCGAGATACACAGCTTTGTCACTACTTGCAAGAACTCTCGTGTGTTCCCCCATTTCGACGGCAGTGTTTGTCCAGTAGTACAGGGAGGTACCCCTCTCCTCTAGATTATATACTCCCACATGGGCATACAAAAGTCGGGATTCTTCGGGAAGGTGAAAATCAATATGCCACCAGAGCCCTTTGCAAGGCTCAAAATCATACAGGCGTAGAAAGTCTTCACATTCTGCACCTTTTTGTATGGAAGCAAACAATTTGCTACTCGTAGTGAAGGCATGCCCATACTGACCGAGGTTCCATTCGATACCTCCGGCAAACCAGGCATCAAGGGTAGCCAGGTTGCCGACCTGAATGCTTCTGTTGCAGTAAAGCAACTCTTTGCCCATCTCCTTGTCAATCAGACTGATGAGCCTTCCGCCAAGGGTAGGAAGGAAAGTTGCCTTGAGAAATTTGTTTTCCATGATTATCGCTGGGATATCTTGCTCCTGACGATTCCTGGTGTACCTGTCTTGTATCCTGTAGGGCAGCATTCGCCGCCCACAATCAAGACCCATCAGATTCTGGTATTTGAGGGGGACATCAGGTTTTACTCGTACATTTGTATCATGGTGCGGATCCCTGAAAAAGGGGAGAGGATTCACCCCTTGTGGTAGAGCAGCTTTGGTATGAAAAAAATCCAAATTGATTGTACTCATAAGTGGGCGAACTCCTTTTGTCAAATATCTAAGTTCAAAATATCCCATTTGGCATCCATGTCCTGCATCAGCTTAATTTGGGTCCTTGCTCTATCTAAATTATGCCTTTCTCTCTTAATGCTGTAATACTTGTCCCCATTGAGGAAGTCAGTCAGAAAGCGAACAGCCATGATCTGAGTAATGTTCCTGCCAGACTCGACGACAAGAGATCGTTCCAGGTCAGTGAGGAAGGCTGCCTTAGCAAGGTAGCCTTGTATGAGTGCCCTATGCAGCTTTTCATCGCAGGTTACCGTATGGAGGTCTGTTGCATCCTCTTCGCCTGTTGTGGTTGCAGTGCGGATCATGTCCCCTGTATCAAATAGAATGGTCCCTGGCATTACCGTATCCAAGTCAATGATACATAAAGCCTCAGACCCATCAAGCTTGAACAGCACATTGTTTATCTTGGTGTCATTATGGGTAACGCGAATAGGAAGCTTTCCTATGGACATTCCTTTCCACAGCACCAGACCCCGTTCTTCGTTTGCCATCAGAAATTCCAATTCAGGGCCAACTTGTGCGATTCGGTTCTGATGATTGACCTTCATTGCCTCCTGGAGTTGCTGATAGCGAAACCCCATATCGTGAAAATGAGGAATGGTCTCATGCAGTGATTGCCCATCAAAATCAGAGAGTTGCAGTTGGAAGTTGCCTATAGCCTCGCCAAGCAGGTATGCCTGGTTCGCATCCTTTATGGTGTTGAATGTCCGCACATGGTCAATGTAGTGATAGGTTCTCCAGTATCCGCCTTCCTCATCGATATAGGCCAAAGAGCCGTCACGAGTCTCAACCACACGTAGGCAGCGCAAATCAACATCTTCATAGTTACCGATGAGTTTTGAATGGATATGCTTGGTAACAGAGCTTATGTTTTCCATGACCTCAAGAGGTTTCTTGAAGACATAGTCGTTGATCCTCTGGTGTGTGTATTTCTTGATATTCCCATCATGTAAAAACGTGGAGATGTACGTACTGTTGATATGTCCCTCTCGGTTCGCCTTCACATGGGTTAAGAATCCATCTATATTGAATTGGGAAATTACTGTACGAAGTTGATTTTCATCTGATTGCATAAGGACCTCATTCTAGAGATGTTTTGATAATACGTAAGTATATGCCTGCCTTAAGAAGGTACAGGGGAAAAAGTGCGCTGAGCTAAGATCAAAAGCAAGGATATGTTGCACCTGCTCCAGTCTTTTCTTTTCCGGATACCCTACCCTTTAATTGCTCCTGCTGTAACACCCTGAATAATCCTGTCAGAAAGGAAAATATAGAGAATAAAGGTTGGCATGAACACAATGACAACCGAAGCAAACATTCCACCCCAGTCTCCTGTATAGCGCATCGCCTGGATCATATTGAACAATCCAACTGCTACAGGTCTTACCTTAGTCTTGTTAGCGAAGATCATAGACATAAAATATTCATTCCAGATGGTGATAAAGTTAAAAACTGTAACGGTAATTATTCCAGGTTGGACCAAAGGGAACATGATTCTCCAGAACGTACCCATAGGAGAACATCCATCAATGGCTGCTGCCTCCTCATACGTTGTGCTCAGACTCTTGAAAAAGGAGAGCAAGAAGAAGGTGGTGAAGGGAACATTCATTGCTATGTACAGGAATATCAGAAGCCACCGGTTGTTTGTCAGGCGTAGTCGGCTAACCACACTAAACAGTGGCATGACGATCATGATGGCTGGAATACCTAGAGCTGAGGCTAGGAGGTTCTGTATGGAAACATTCCCTTTGAACTTGAAACGACTCAAGACATACGCAGCTGGCGAAGCTATCAGAATTATCGAAGTGCAGGCCACTACCGTATAGAGCATAGAGTTCATAAAGAACACAGATACCTTCTGCGTGCTCCAAGCTCTGGCATAGTTATCAAAATGAAAACCAGTCTCAAATTTAAACATATGGTCACTGAAAATTTCCTGACTGGAGGAAAAAGAGGCAAAAAACACCCAACCGATAAGAATGAAAGTGAAAAGTACCCAAAGACCTATCACTATATAGGAAGGGATGAGCTTTATCTGATTAAACCGATCAAGTGAGTAGTTTTTATTCTTGGCCATGATGTACCCTCCTATAATCTATAATTCCACATCGTCATTTCTAACGATAAGATTTGTCAACGAGAATGCAAAAATGACTATGATCATCATTATCACACCAATTGCTGCACCAGCGCCACTATCCCTAACCGTTGCCGCGCTTGAGGAAGAGCCGAATACAATTTCATACATATAGTTCATGGGGGCGACTGTGGCGTAGGAAAGGTTGACAGGACTGAATAGCTGTCCCCATACAAAAAAGGCAACAGTAAACACTGTCCACATGACAATATTTGTCCTGAAACACCCGCGTAAGAACGGTAAGGTAATATGGAAAAACCGTTGAACAATATTTGCCCCTTCTATCTGGGCAGCTTCATGGTAGTCTTTGGGAATCTGCTCGATACTAGCCATAAAAATAAGCATATGGTAGCCGATCATGCCAAAGCAATAGGCAATCAACATGGACCAAAACAGGTGTCCAGGACCGGTCCATAGGGTTTCAGAAAGCTTGTTCAACCCAATAGACTTGAATACATTGTGTAGTAGTCCATAGCTTGAGTTGTAGACATAACTAATCCACATGGTTCCCATAGCGATGGCTGAGACAACGTTTGGTAGGTAGATGACGCTTCGGATGAATTTTACCTGTTTCATACCATTGGTCAGGGAAACCGCAAAAAACAGAGAGACTGCCATTACCCCTATTCCACCAACCATCCAAATGTTGGCAATATTTTTCATTGATTGTCTGAAAATTTCTGTACCGAAGAGTTTTGTGTAGTTATCCAATCCAATGAATCTCCAGGTGGAGATCGAATCAGAAACAGACTCTACAGCGAAAAAACTCATGATAGTTGTTCGTATCGAAGGATACAGGAATACAAGCAGATAGCAAATTAGGGCTGGAGCAAGAAAAAGGATGATCATTACACGATTTTTTTTCATCTACGTACCTATACAGGCAGTAAGCCCCTGCAGTTTCATCTGGAGGGGCTTACCACAATTTTCTTATTTGTTCATTGCCGCATAGAACCCATCAGCATCAAGGGAACCGACGATCAACTTCGCAAAATTATCTTTGATTTTGGCGTTGACATCGGCAAGGTTTTCCATTCCAACAGCCCAAGTCATCCACGTGGTAGTATTGTCGATGACAACCTTGGCTTCTTCAGTCTGCTTAGGCCAGCTGCTGTCTTTGCCCATTGGAACACCAAGACTTTCCTTTGCAAGGGTTGAATCCCACTTACCGGTAGTCATGTAAACGATGAACTGGAAGGCCTCATCGGCAACTTTAGAGTTGTTGTTGATACCAAAGCACTGTGCTCCATAGTTGTTAGCTTCAATACCAGCACCCTTGGGCCCCATTGCAGGCCATGCGAAAGAGCCCCAGTTAAAATTTGGGGCATTGCCACTGATCTCATTAGGAAGCCATGTTCCGTTTAGGTACATGGCAACTTTTCCAGCTGCAATCTCTTCAATCTGTCCAGCAGGGTAAATATTTGAGGCAGCTTTATTACTGATGTAACCCTTCTTTGCGAAATCAGACCAGATTTTCCCAAATTCAAGAACTGAGGGATCATTGAACTTGTTGCTATTTGCCATTTCCAAGGTTCTCTCTACACCAGCAAGGCGGGAAAGGTTGTACCCAAAGAATGCGGCCATGTAGGCATCATCAACGGTAATAGGAGTAATGCCAGCATCTACAAGTTTGGCACATACAGCTTCAAATTCTACCCAGTTCTTGGGAGTCTCAGTGATGCCTGCCTTATTGAATAGGTCCTTGTTGTACATGACAATAAAGGCAAATGGCTGGTAGGGGATAACTTTCAAAGTTCCACCACCTTCCTGACGGGCAAGATCGATGAGAGCTGAACTTACCGATGACTCAAAGCTTTCTCCACCAGTGGTAGGATAACTTTTTGTGACGTAGTCCTCTAGAGAAAGGAGGTGTTTACCCCAGTTTGAATTGACACGGGTAATATCTTCATCAAAAATATCAATGGTTTCACCCGATTCCAAAGCTGGCTGCAAAGTCTTTCGAATTTCGCGGCCATTAAAAACAATGTCCACTGCAATACCTGTCTCTTCTTCAAAAGCTTCAGCAGCAGAAGCCAATACGCGGCCCTGAGGTTCAGCTTCGTTCCACATGGACCAGTAGCTAATGGTTTTCTTTTCTGACTTAGCTTCGGAAGCACCCCCTGCAAACAGTGGGGAACCTAATACTGACAATACGATTAACACGATAACAAAGACTCTTTTTCTCATACGACTCTCCTTATTTAGCAACATTTCTGCTATTTCCACCAAAATCATTATATACCTGTTTTAGAATTCTAATTTGTCCAAAAAAATATAATGTTTGTCATTTTACAAATAATGAAGTAAGATTTTTTCATGGAAAAATATATAGATGGTTTCCTCCTCACTTCCATGAGGAAAGAAATCAACGTCAGTCATTTTGTTACCTTTCATTACTTCGAATATCCACATATGTTCATTTTTGAAGGGGAAAGGCACAACTTCTGGGAATTGCTCTATGTTGACAAAGGTGTGGTATTTTCCAGAACTGACACAGAGCATCACCAACTACAGCAGGGACAGATAATCTTCCATAAGCCCGGCGAGTTTCACAGTGTTGAGTGCAATGGGGTCATCTCCCCTTGCCTGGTTGTCATATCCTTTGTATGCACTTCACCTGCGATGAAATTCTTTGAAAACAAAGTACTTCCCATAACCAGCAAAACAAAAAGTCTGATGTCCATCATCATCAATGAAGCTAAAAAAACGTATGCAACAGATTTGTCTAATCCTTACTACAAACGATTAGATTTGCATGAAAATTGCCCTTTAGGTAGTCAGCAGTTGATAAAGAACTATTTTGAAGCATTCCTATTGGAATTGCTGAGACATAACTCCCAGAATGAAAAAAGCAAAACCATACTCAGTACCAGCCAAATCAATGACCGGAGAATCCGATTTGAGATGGCAAACGCATATTTGCAGGAACATCTTTCTGACAATCTAACACTCTCGGATGTTTGTGATCATTGCTCTATGAGCAAATCCCTAGCCCAACAAATATTCAAACTTGAAACCGGTAATAGTACCATGCAGTGGTATACCCGTTTGCGAATTGAGAAGGCCAAGCAACTTATCCGGGAAGGAAAAGGTAATATGACTACCATCGCATATCAGTTAGGCTATAACTCCATTCACCATTTCTCCAAGCAATTCTCAAAAGTCAATGGGAAAAGCCCTACAGAGTATGCACAATCGATAACGAGCCTCCTGAATGTTGATAGGGAATTGCTCTGATGAAAAGAACCTGAGCAACTAAGGATGATCATCGGTATAGTTATGGGAAACGAGGGTAGTCATCCTACTAGAGAAGATAACCCTATCATCATGTTAAGGCTTTGTTCCTTCTCGAAGTAGTCCATTCCACTCCACTCTCCCCCTTCCTCTCATAGGTAAGACTGCATCAGCATCCATGTCCACTAATGTACTTGTCTCTCAAATAGCAAATCCCACAAGAAGCTGTTTATTAAAATGACGCCTGAGCCGGATACTGACGAATCAGAACACAACGGGGGCTTATAGGCCTTCCTAGTCATTGCTCATCCCCTACTATCAGGGGAAGGGTACTGGAAGTGAAAAAACACGAAAATCTGTCTAGAATTCGATTAATCATTAGCCAATTTTTATATTTTTCTGATAGTATGCAAGAAACTAATAAAAAGGGGTCTCCCATGCAACTACACCCAATCATGTCTCTACAGGAACAATTTTATCTAAAGGATGAGATATTGCTGGATCGACTGGATACCCTACTCCCCCGCCTGATGGAAGAAACAGGAACCGAAATGTGGATTGTCATCGGAGATGAATGTAATGAAGGTCCGTGTATCGAATCATTTCTGCCAAGCAGCTTTTTTCATGCCCGCAGAACGGCAGCCTTTGTCTTTGTCCATAAAGAGGGAATGACTAGCCGCTATATCATCTCGAAACCCGATTTCTCTATCGATCGGTTTTACACCCCTGCCCTTCTCAAACCGGTCGGCTTTGACTACAAAACGTTCTATACCACCTTCGCTCCCCAGTATGACCTGAAAAAGATCGAACAATTGCCAGAGGAAGATCTTTGGAGCTGTCTTGCAAGAATTGTACAGGAACATAACCCTACCAACATTTCCATTGACACCTCCGAAAAATCCCCATTTGCCGATGGTCTTACCAAGACAAACTTTGATCGCCTTGTGCAGGCTCTTGGACCTGAGTCGGCCGCATGTTTTGTATCCGGACATGAAATTGCCATCAGATGGCTGGAAACAAGAACCGACAAAGAACTTGCATTGATGAAGCAGATTGTGGGGACCACAAGGAAAATCATCAAGGCCTGTTATTCACCACAGTGTATCAAACCTGGAAAGACCACCATCGGGGAAGCCCGATTTTTCTTGATGGAACAGGCAACCTTCCTAGGCATGGAACCTTGGTTCGATGCCACAGTCTGGATCAGAAGAAAAGGACAGCCACACATCGAAGACGACCAGGCAATTATCCAAAAAGGAGATTTACTTCATTGTGACTTTGGTGTTATCTATGCAGGCCTTTGTTCCGATGTACAGGAAATGGCCTATGTAAAAGCCCAGAAGGATGATCAGCTTATAGCAGAATTGAAGGACATCCACACCATAGCGATGCGTCTGCAGGATATCCTTGCAGAGAACTGCCATGAAGGAATTAGTGGAAATACAATTCTCTCACGTTCCCTGGAACAGGCAAAGGCAGAAGGAATCAAGCGTCCCATGATCTATTCTCACCCTATCGGAAGATTTGGTCACGGACCAGGTCCTGTCATTGGGAGTTTCGGAAATCAACAGTTCGTACAAGGGACCGGAGAACGCCTGCTCAATGACGCAACCTGTTATGCAATGGAATTGAATGTACGGGAACAAGTCCCGTCCTGGGATAATCTGGAAATCATGTATGGTCAGGAAATTGACATCTCTTTCAAGGACGGAAAAGTAGCTTTCTTTGCAGGAAGGCAAAACCAGCTGCACATCATAGAATCTGAATAAGTCATACTGAACCGTTAGCTTTCCTGAGCTGTTTTTTCCAGGTACAAATCAGTCAGGACTTTTGCCATGCGAAGGAAGACTTCCCTAGCATGGTCATGCTCAGCAAAACAACTGGTCACTACCCGTATATGCCCAATACCCTGCTTCCCATAGGGGGTACCGGCATTGACCAATACATTTGCCTTCTCGAGAAGGCACGCAACCACTTCCTCACTCGTACCCAATTGAGAAACATCCATCCAAGTAAGAATCCCACTCTCACTCGGACAAAGGCTAACTCCAGGAACCTTGGAAAAGATTTCATATGCCAAATCCCTTCTTTCCAAATGTCTCTCACGAAGAGAAGCAAGATACTCCGTTTCCTGCAAAGCCTGTAAGGCTCCAATTGAAGTAATGGTAGCTGAAGCCCCAAGCACATTTACCGCTGCACCATAGAGAACATCCATAAGAGAGTCATGGGCATAAATGTATCCGATACGGAATCCACTCAACCCCAATCCCTTTGATATCGAGCATACCGTCAGGGTACGCTCCCACATACCAGGCAACGTTGCTGGAGAGACAAATTCCCGGCCATCAAAAATATGGTCCTCAAAAGCCTGGTCACAGACCAAAATAAGGTTATGTTCGACTATAAAAGCACATAACGACTCTAAATCCTTGCGGCAAAAAACGGTAGTAGTCGGATTATTGGGATGGGTAAGAAGTACCATTTTAGTGCGATCGGTAAGCCTCTTCTCAAATTCAGCGATATCGATGGCATACTTATTCTTCACATCCAGGGGAACAGAGACCGCCTTGCCTCCAAGAAGGACTGGGTTAAGAAAATTGCTTGGATAACTGGGATCTGGAACCAATACCTCATCTCCCTCCCCAATAAATGGCATCATGGCATAAAGAAGTCCGGAATCTGAACCTGGAGTTACAATCACATTCCTTCCTGAATCAATTTCCAAACCGGTTTTTTCCGAAATTTTTTCACTGAGAAGGGTACGAAGTTCAGCCATACCGATCGGCATGGAATAATGGGAAGGGAATCCTTCTTCCAAAGCTCTGATCATGGCATCTTTCACCCCCCGAGGGATTGAAGGATCAGGAAAAAACGGATCTGCCCAGGCAAGTATATCGACTCCTCGTTCCTTCAGTTTTCCGACCGCATCTCCGACATCAGCCTTTCCAACCTTTTGAAAAAGCCCGCCCTTAACCTCTGAAAATCGCGGATGAATCAAATCAGTTACTTTCAATGTGTACCCTTCCTATTCCTTACTGACATTCTGCAAGTATCTGTAGATTGTCTGGGTTGAAACCCCAAGCACATTGGCTACAGTGTTGACCGCGCCCTTAAACTTGAATACTCCCTTGGCCTCAATCTTTCCTATCAGAACCTGCTTTTCCGCTATCGTACTGTCGATCAACTGGGTGCCATATTCCAAAACGACCTTATCTATGATTTCCTGTACAATATCATCCACAGACCGGTCGAACCGTTCTGGGCTGGTATCTGCCAACCCCGGAGATAAGGTGGGGCCATGGGTGAATACAAGCAGATCATTGATGCATTCCTGCATCCGGAGTGTCTCTGTAATATCAATATTTACACATAGCAGCCCAATCACCTCCTGCCCTGTATCCTTGATAAAAAATGTCGAGGAACGAAGGATTTTTTTTCGATCCCTGGTTGTACCGGTATAATTGACAACATTATCCTGCTTCAGGTATTCCCTTTTCTGCAACAACTCCAACGCATAGTCGGTGATCGCTCCCCCAACGGTCCTATTGGTTACATGACCATTGAGGATATAGCAGATGGAATGATTAAGATTGGATACATCATGGATTAAGACCTCACAATTCTTCCCATTTATTGCAGCGATAAAGTCAGCAATCGGGAAATACTTTTTCAACCCTTCACACGTGTCCATACCAACTACTCTTTTTGACAGATAGCATCGATTTCTATATCCACGTCTTTCGGCAACTTGGATACCTCAACAGCAACACGGGCAGGAGCATGTTCCCCGAAAAACTGTGCATAGATGTTATTTACCGCAGCAAAGTCATTCATATCCCGCAAAAATACCTGACATTTCACAATGTCGGTTATGCTGAATCCTGCTTCTAGGACAATAGCCTGGATATTCTTCAGCGACTGCTCCGTCTGCAAGGAAATATCCTTGCTAACCAATTGCATGGTTTCAGGGACAAAGGGAATCTGCCCCGACACATATAGGGTATCGTTCACCTGATAAGCCTGTGAATACGGACCTACTGCAGCCGGTGCATGTGCAGTTGTAATTGCTTTTCTCATACTCAATCTCCTTATTTTCCTTATTCAACATAAAAACAACTGGCAAAGTGTTCCTCACCCACTTTTACTAGCGGGGGTTTTTCGTCTCGACACCTGTCAGTAACAATGGGACATCTGGTTGAAAACGGGCATCCTTTTGGGGCATTCATAGGATTGGGGATTTCTCCCTCAAGAATCAACCTTTCTTGCTTCTCTCGTGGATTACCAGTACTGATTGCCCCGATTAGAGACTTTGTATAGGGATGTTTCGTCTTTTCAAACAACAAATCAGCAGGGGCAATCTCCATGATCTCCCCCAAATACAATACCATGATGGTATCGCTGATGAATTTGACAACCCTGAGATCATGGGAAATGAACAGATAGGTCAAGGAGAAACGTTCCTTGAGTTCCTGTAGAAGATTGATAATCTGGGCTTGCACCGACACATCAAGAGCTGATACCGATTCATCACAAATCAACAACTTCGGGTTGAGGGCGATGCCCCTTGCAATGGCAATCCGTTGGCGTTGGCCACCGCTGAACTCATGGGGATAACGGTTCATCACATCACGTGACAAGCCAACAATCTCCAGCAACTCGACAACCCGGTCTTCTTTCTCTTTTGCACTCAAGTCCTTTCGGAAGTTGTCCAGAGGCTCCATCACGATATCACGGATGGTCATCTTGGGATTCATCGAGCTGTAGGGATCCTGAAAGATATATTGCATATCCTCACGTAAAGCCCTGAGCTGGGAACTCCCATACTTCATGATATTCTCACCATTGAATATGACAGAACCAGAAGTGGCTTCATACAGGCGAATCACTGTTCTTCCCAAGGTGCTTTTACCGCACCCGGATTCCCCAACAATCCCTAGGGTTTCTCCCTTGTGAACCTTGAAGGTTACATTGTTGACCGCTTTGACATATACCTGATGCTCCTTCTTCAAGGATTTCTTCAGGAGAAAATGCTTATTCAAATCGTTGACTTCCAGCAACACTTCCTTATGCATCTGTTTCCTTGTCCTTATTTGTAGTTTCATAGAGAAAACATTTTACCAATTGATTTCCAACCTTACACATTTCTGGGGATTGTGAGGAACACCTAGGCATTGCATGGTCACAACGAGGATGGAAATAACACCCTGAAGGCCGTTTGGATAGACCGGGGACAACTCCCTTTATAGTTGGTAATACTTTCTCTGTGTTCTCCAGTGAGGGCATCGTAGCCAATAGCCCTCTTGTATAAGGATGCTTTGGCGATTCAAAGATATCAACCACTGGACCTTGTTCCAAGACTTGCCCACAGTACATGACTATCACATCATCTGCAATATCGGCAACAACATTCAAATCATGGGTCACGAACAGAAGGGAAGTCTTGTAATCCTTTTTCAGCTTTTCAAGCAAATTTAGAATCTGGGCCTCAATAGTCACATCCAAAGCAGTGGTCGGTTCATCAGCAATCATGATTTTCGGTTTGGTAACCAAACCCATGGCAATCATAACCCGTTGACGCATACCACCACTGAGCTGATGCGGATACTGGTTTATTCTTTGCTCCGGAGAAGGAATCCCTACTTGCATGAGCGTATCCAAAGCTATGAGACGGGCTTCCTTTTTCGAAATTCCCCGATGCTCGATTATGGTCTCCATAATTTGTTCCCCAATTTTGAGAATTGGATTGAGAGCCGTCATCGGCTCTTGGAAAATCATGGAAATTTGCTTTCCTAAAACTGTATGCTGGATCTCAGGTTGGCTCATTTTGAGTATATCCCGACCATCGACCAAAATTTCTCCGCTTGTTATCTCTCCATTCTCGGCAAGCAACTGCATAATGGCAAGGGACGTAACACTTTTACCACTTCCCGATTCACCGACAATGGCCAATGTCTTTTGTTCCTGCAATTCGAAATTGATATGTTCGACTGCATAGAACATCCCTTCCTCTGTCCTAAATTTTACGCTTAGGTCCTGTACTTTCAATAACGTAGTATCCATCGTGGCAACTCCTATTGCTTTGGATCGAAGGCATCTCGGAAACCGTCACCCACAAAATAAATTGCAAGCACCAGCAACAGGGTTACCATACCAGGAGGAATCCAAATCCACGGCATAGTCCGCAAGACAAGGAGTTTCTGTGCATCCATCAACATATTTCCCCAACTCGGAGTAGGTTGTTGGACCCCTACCCCTAAGAAGCTCAAGGAAGCCTCCATGAGAATGGCCTGTGCCGTTCCTATGGTAATCTGTACCATAATGGGGGCTAGAATGTTGGGTAGTATGTGTTTAACGATTATCTTCAGTGATGAAGACCCACAAGCATTTGAAGCGGTAATATAATCGAGCTCCTTGACTCTCAGTACTTCACCCCGTACCAAACGGGCAGTACTGGTCCAGCTTACAAACCCAATGGCAAATATGACAATCCAAATTGAAGGATCCATAATGGTCGAAATCGAAATGAGGAGAAACAAGACAGGGAAGGAGATAACGATATCGACAATTCTCATGAAGATACCATCAACCAGCTTGCCAAAATACCCAGAAACCAACCCAACGAAAGTCCCGATTACCGTAGAAATCAGAACAGACAATAATGCAACCATCATAGTTATCTGAGCCCCGTAGATCAAACGGGAGAAGACATCTCTTCCCAGCGAATCGGTACCCAGCAGATGTGCTAACGAAGGGGCAGCATATTTATCGTAGGTATTCGCCCCATCGACAAAGAAGAACTGTGAAGGCTCATAAGGGGCAAGAATAGGGGCAAATATGGCTACGACCACGAAAAACAAGGTAATCCCTGATCCGAGGATAGCCAACTTATTTCGCTTGAAACGTCGGGAAGCATAATCATAAAAGCTATTTTTTTTGAAAACCTGCATACCTTCTCCTTAGTTCCTAATCCGAGGATCTACAACTGCATAGAGGATATCCGAGGCTAGGTTCCCCAGTAAGACCAAAGTTGCAGTGATTAAATTCAACGCCATGATTATCCCATATTCCCTATCCTGTATTGCCTTGATCCCCAATTGTCCATGCCAGGCCAATTGAAAATACTCTCACTGATATAGGCTCCACTGAAGAGGAAGGGAATGGAAAGTCCAAAGATCGTGACTACCGGGATAAGTGCATTTCGCAATGCATGCTTGTAGGTGATGACCTTGTTTTTCAATCCTTTCGCCTTTGCAGTCCTGATATAGTCTTCCTTCAGGACATCAAGCATATTCGAACGGGTAAACCGTGAGACCGAAGCAATATTTCCTAGAGAAAGAACGACTGCTGGGAGTATCAGATGGTGTAGGACATCTATGTAATAGGCAAAACCTGCATATCCTGCACGTATATTTACCATACCTCCCGAGGGAAATATTCCAAGGGTCAAGGAAAAGAAAAAGATAACCAGCAATCCGAAAAAGAAAGAGGGTATTGCAACACCAACCAAGGAAAGGATAGTCAAGTTGTAATCAATCCTGGTATTCTTCTTCACTGCCCCGATTACACCAACGGGAATTCCGATTACGAAACTCAAGACAAAAGCAGAGAATGTGAGAATCAGCGTATTTGGCAAACGTTCCCAGATGAGTGCACTGATTGAATGATTTCCGCTATAGGTATACCCGAAGTTTCCATGGAGTACCTGTCCTATCCATTTGAAATACTGGACATACAGTGAATCATTAAGCCCTAAGGCATCTCTTGATTGTTCCAAGTCCTGCATACTGATCGAAGGATTGACGAAATTTGCCAGGGGATCACCAGGTGAAAGTTTCATGATGATAAACGACAAGATTGTAATCCCCAAAATGACTGGAATCGAAAGCAATAGTCTCTTTGAAATATACTTGATCATAGGAACCTACCTCATCAATGGATTAAGACAAGTTTTTCTTGCCGTTTGCTAAGCAATACTGCTCCGGTGGCAGTAACCAACACATTCTCTTCCGAAATGATTGCAGGCCCTTGCTCATAAAGGATTGTTGGCTCGATAGCAAAGATCATACCTTCCTCAATTGTTCCCAACGAGGCCTTTTTGTAACTCTTCTTGACAGGACCAAGCAAGGTTCCTCCATCATGGACTTCCCTACCTACTTGGTGCCCCACAGCATGAAAAATGTCCTGATAGCCACAATCCATAATGTGCTGTCTCGCTACAAAGTCAACATCCTTGCCGATCGCTCCACTTTTCAGCGCCTGCATCGCACGGTTTATTGCTTCATAAATGGTCTCAAAGGCCCTTTGCATCGGTTCAGACGCGTCAGTTTCCCCTTCCTTCAGTACATAGCAGGTACGTGCAATATCAGAACAATAGCCCCTATAGTCTACGGAGAAATCAAAAATCAGATAATCGCCTTCTTTCAGGATTGCCTGGCTAGGACCCCTGTGGGAAATATTGCACGTCATGACAATGGGGGGAGTCAGTTTGCGAGTAATACCATTAACCACGTTGCGCTTGATCATACCCTGTACAAAAAGATCGCCTATTTCTATCTCGGTCATCCCTTTCTTCACTTGTGGGAATACTTCATCATAGATATCCAGGGTTATATCGATTGCCTTTTGCACATAGGCAATCTCCAGATTTGACTTGATGCTTCTCAAACGCTGGAGAAAAGGTTCGCTCGATTCCACGCGGGAGGCATACAAAGGGGTAAGCATGGTGAGAAGCGAACGGAAACTTCCTACAGTAAGGCCATCACAGAGAGGATTTTCCCTTGAGAAATTGAGCGCAATCCTCTTTGGGTCCAAACGACTGAGAAGCGTAGAAACCTGTTCGCCCATTCCACCGGGCGAATACGTATACACTGCGTCGAACAGAGCACTCTCTTGCACGTCTTGGGCATCTATTGTACTCGTTATGGCAAGGATTTCCTTTGGTGTAACCACCAACAGGGCATCCCCGACGATGGAAAGCCCAAACATAAGAGGCATGCAAGGATCGCTCCCTTCCTTGGTTTTGATAATCCAGCAATCAATGCCCATCTGATCAAGATAGACCTTAGCTTGGGAAAGTTTCTCTCGGTTCAACTGATGTTTTTCAATCATGTCTTTCACATCCTATCGTAGTTATTACATCGGTAAACAAGTTTGCTCCCTTGATAATCGATTCTCGGTCAATATGTTCATTGACCTGATGAACCAGGGTAAGCACTTCTGCAAAATCGATGGTTTTTGTTACTGGGGAGAAGCCATATACATCACAAGGAAGAGGTCCAAGAAACCTTCCATCGGTTCTTCCCAATGCATATACAGGCAACAATGTAGCTCCCCCATACTGTTCATAGATCAATTTTTCCAAGACAGAAAAAAATTCATTCTCACAAGAGGTTGCAAACCCTGGGAAAAATCCCGTAATGGAATAGGTTGCATCTTGGTTCTCAAACATCTTTTGCAGTATTGTTTCTGCTTCGTCTTGTGTCTCTCCGGGCAACAATTGCAAGGAAAAATCAAACTCGATGCGATAAGGCAATGCATTGATTTGGGTACCTACATCATACCGTTGTAGGATGCAGGCATCGTACCCGTTATACCGTTCAAAGTTTTTCAGTATAGGGTTTTCGATAGTACTGCCAAGTCTCTCGATGAATTTGCGGTAAACAGGGTTCTCCGAAAGGGGAAATGCAAATGAAGACATCGATTCGAGTAATCTAGAGAACTTGTCCGTCGCTTTATTGGTACTTATGAAAGATGCAGGCCCTGAATCTCCTGTAAGGACGACATGGACATCACAACGTCCCTTTTCCCCTACAGTACAAAGATAATAGGGCTTGTGTTCATTCTCTATATAAAAGCCACCCCCCTCGTTGAGAACCAAGGCATCCTTGAACTGCTCGCCAAACCTTTGTACGATTTCGCTCATTCCCAAGGCACTCCCCTGCTCCTCGTCACAGGCAGCGACAAAATATATTTTTCGGTTCAAAGGCAACGTACTGGCCCTCAGGAAGGCGACCAATTGCATTGCGGTAAGATGCTTGGTATCCAGCGTCCCTCTTCCATAAATATACAGATCATCTTCTGTGGCACTGAAGGGTGGATATTTCCAGTCTTGCCCTTCACAGGTAACCACATCGGTATGGGAAATAAGCAGCAAAGGCCGGTGGCCTCCTTCTGGACCAATACTAGCGATCAGATTGGTTCGCCGCTTTTCTGTCTCTATAAGGGTATAGGGAATATGATAGGTCTCAAGGATATGTGAGATATACTCAGTCATCAAAGCCTCATTACCCTCGGGATTGGTAGTATCAAGGCGAATCATATCCTTGAATATCCCAATGATCTTCTCATCAGAAATATCCATTAGAAAAGCTCCTTGGGGATTCGGTACAATTCAGTCTGTCGGTCACTTAAGACCTCTACAGAGTGCTCACGCACTACAACGTCTTCCTCAACAATAAAACTGGGCAATCCTCCATCCTGGATGACAGTAGGCTCAATGGCATAGACTTCACCTAGCCTGACAATGCCCTTCGAAGCAGGCCTTGCCTCACTGTAAGGACTCAGAGAGGTCCCTCCATCATGGACCTTCATACCTAATTGGTGGCCAGTTGCATGCCTAATCGTAGGATACCCACCCTGTTCGATGACAGTACGGGCAATATGGTCTACCTCATGGCCTTTCATTCCTATCTTTAGACATCCTATCGCTGCAGATACGGCAGATACAGTCGTATCAAAGGCATCTTGAATTTCCTTGGGAACTTCTGTCTCACCAGGCATCATTACATAAAAACTTCTGGCAATATCCGAGCAATATCCGTTATACCTGACACTGAAATCACAAATCAGGATATCACCGGGTTGCAAAATATTCTTTGGGTTGGGAACCCTATGGGCTAATCCGCAACGATTGATACATAGCAAGGGATAGCTATAGGGAGCGTCAAAGGCATTTACCACGGCGTGGCGGTGCATACCCGCTACGAACAACTCGCCGATATCAGTCTCACTCATTCCTACTGCAATCTGAGGATGTACCTCCTCATAGATCCTGCAGGTCTTTTGGACAGCTATACGGATTTGCTCAACCTCATAGTCACTCTTGACACTTCTCAGAAGCTGGATAATTGGTTCACTGGAGCATTCAAGTTTGGCAAGTGTTTCGGCACCTACCATATCCTGAAGCATCAGATATTGCCCTACAGTAAGGCCATCAACGAGATAATCATGCTCTGAGATATTCAATGCAAGCCGTTTGGGTGCAAGCCGAGAAAATATTTTCATGAAATCGGTTTGGAAATCCTCCTGAACCTCAAAAATCTCAAAGATACCAAACTCCTTGTACATGTTTGCATCAGTACTTCCAGAAAGAACAATATGTGATCCATTTTTCTGGAAAAAGATAGCTGTCTGGGCAACTACATGCACAGGAAGCAGAAGCGACAATACAGAATCAGAATCCTCACGCGAGAGAAATAGCAGCGTATCGATATCTTGAGTTTTCAGTTCTTGTTCAAGTTGGTGGATTTTTTCAAGATTAGCCAAGGTAGGTATCTCCTGTTAGATAGTGTATACATAGATTACTGAGGACTTTTTCGCAGAATTCAATCGATTTGAGAGATATTCTTTCGTCTACCCCATGTATCAGAGGCATAATGGAGGTGAAATCCTCTTCTTTGGCCAAGGGGGCGAACCCAAGGATATCGCATCCCAAAGGTTTGAGGTATTTCCCATCATTGGAACCGGGTGTGATGAAAGGCACCAAACAAGCAACCAACGGTTCATGTTCTTGCAAAGTCTTTTCCATCAGCTTGATAATTGGCCTATCAACATTTGCCTCATAGCCCTGGGAAAAACCAAGGGTTTTTACCTGAACCGGCATACCTTGAAGTGCTTCATGGACTTTTCCCATAAATACTTCTTCAGAGATACCAGGCAACAACCTACAATCAAAACCTATGGTAGCCCTCACATGCTTAGCAAGTTCAGGGTTCCTTGCACCCCCATGTATGATTGTGGGGGTTATCATGGATGTAGACATTGTCTCGATCAAGCGTCTCAACCCAGTTTCCATAGTTTCATCCGAAAGGTCGAATATGCTGAGCAGTTTCAGTACAGTCTGAGGAAGATTCTCATCAAGTTTCAGATTCTCCATCCGCTGTAACACTGAAACAAGAATTGCTTCATGGGATAGTGTCGGGAAATAGGGATTGGAATCCTTTTCTTCCATGATGGTCATTTCCAGCCTGCATACCGATTTCTGGCCTGTCTCGAAAAGATAATACCAGGTATTTCGATAAGATACGGAAAAACCACCACCTTCATTGAGTACAAGGGCATGGGAGAGTTCCTCCCGTATACCCTCCTCCTGAAGCAGCTTCTGAATTCCCCAAACACTTCCTGTCTCCTCATCTGCCGTAAAGACAGCGGTGATACCCTGTACGAGAGATTGTTCGATAGCTTTCAAGGACCTCAGAGTGGAAAGGCAGGCCGCGATATAATATTTCATATCCAATGTTCCCCGTCCATAGAGGTATCCATCATGGACTTCAGCTGCAAAAGGATCGTAAGTCCAATCGGCTACCTGAGCTTTCACTACATCTGTATGTCCAAGAAGCACCAGAGGGGAATCTGTATGTTTTCCAAGGCGTATCACAATATTCGATCTATGATCATCATAGGTATATACGGTATTTTGAATCTGTAATTCTTCACAAAAGTCATGGATATACCCAACGATCCCCTCTTCATTGCCAGGAGGGTTTTGAGTATCAAATCGGATAAGATCCTTGAGTATGTCCACACTTGTCTTGTATTGCATAATATTTCCTGGGATTACAAATTGCTGCAGCATTGAAATGCTGCAGCAATTGAATACGTTCAGTTATTTGAGAAACCAATTCTGGGCATTCATCGTATACCCACGGGTATCAGGATCCAAGCCACCAATATTCTTGCTGGCAGCAATGGTCTCGTTCTTTCCTGCATAGACAAACCAAGGCAGGTCCTCGGTAATCTGTTCGGAAATCTTCTGCAAGATTGCGGCCCTTGCCTCCTGATCAGTGGTGATTGCCTGTTTTGCAAACAATTTCTGAACATCAGCATTCTTATAATGGTAGAAGTTCCAGAAGGGATCGTCCACAAAATACTGGGCGTATTCGTTGGGGTCGGACTCCTGAGCAAAACCAAGAAGGTAGGCATCAAAGTTAGCATCGGTCGTAGCGGTTGCCTTATCGAAGTCTGCACTGTTGGTAACGTTGCCGTTAGCATCACTCTTACGCAGAAGTATAGAAATTAGGGCACCGAAATCAACCAATTTGAGGTTTACATCTACACCGGCAGCTTTCCACTGTTCTTTCAAGATTGCAGCCTGAGGAGCACTCGATTCTGCATAGAACATCTCGATGGAGAGTGTTTTACCATTCTTTTCATACATGTTGGTAGTTGGATTCATGACATAGCCTTCGGCTTCAATCATGGACTTTGCCTTGGCAAGATTATAGGTATACGGATTATCATTGGCACTATCAGCGAAAGACCCCTTGGGGAAAATCGAATCATGCATGTATCCAGAGATACCATAGGCACTACTGACCAAGGCTTCCTTGTTGGTTGCATAGGCCAATGCCTGACGGATACTCTTATTGAATACAGCACGTGATTGCTTGGTATCCTCAGCCTTTCCAGGTCCGGTCAAGAAACCAACATAGTCAACACTAAGCATGGGATAGGTGTATAATACAAAGTTGGGGTCATTGACGAAGGTATCGTACCCATCTTGTTTGACCTCGAGCATATCTATTTCACCACTCTGAAGCTGTGTGGTAAGAGCTACAATTTCTCCGAACTTAATGATAATGCTGGAGGTTTTCGGCTTTCCAAGATAGTAGTCGTCATTACTGACAACAGTGATGGAGTTGCCTACTTTCCATTCTTTGAATTTGAAAGGGCCCGTTCCAATGGGGTTGGTATTGAAAGGAGCCTTCTCAAGTTCCTTGAGATTTATTGTGCTGATCTTATGTTCCGGCAAAATCGGGAAATAGAGTCCGGGCAAGAATGTTGCCGAAGGAGCCTTGATCTTGATGGTTACAGTCATTTTATCGGCACTGAGGGTAAGGCCGGAAATGTCCCCTGCAGGGTTTTCCTTGAATTCCTCGACTCCGACAATATCACCGACCCTGTCGATTCCTCCCGCATAATCGGGATTGGCCAGCATCTTCAGGGTAGCTACCACATCCTCACCATCAAAAGCTTCACCGTCATGCCAGGTAACATTTTTTGCCAGCTTGAAGGTATAGGTAAGGCCATCAGGGGAAATACTGAAGGATTCTGCCAATCCACCGACAATCTCTCCGGACTTATTCGGCTGTACAAAATTATCAAAAATCAAATTGGTGACGATGGAATCCTGCCTGCTTGGAAAAAAGAGGGGATTCAAAGTTCTGGGGGCACTATTGCTACCGATGATTATTGGACCATCTTTGGGAGCACCGCTTTGTGCTGTCTCTGTTTTACCTGCGGCAAAAACTAATGCCGGAAGGGAGACAAGCAACGCAAACACGAGTAGCAAGGACATTGTCGATCTTTTCATGTAGCCATTCCTCCGTTGAAATGCGAATATTTAATACTGGGCTGTTTCCAGGAAACAAACCCAAACATTATCAGATAGAACAGTGAAACCATCAGACCTGATTGGTTTTCAACCAAGACTCAAACCTATCGAGGGCTTCACTAAGGATTTGACGAGAAGTTGCAAAACATATTCTGATATTCCCTTCTGCCCCAGGACCAAAAAATTTGGCAGTACCGGGGACAAAGGCAATTTTTGCCTCTTGTTTCAAACGCTCAACCACTACTTCTGAAGACAACCCGGTTTTGGTTATATCGACAAAAAGCAGGTAGGTGGCCTGAGGTTTCCTGCAGGAAACATTTGGCATTGCATTGATTCTCTCGACTGCATAATCCCTGTTGGCAGTAAGGTGTTGCAAAAATCCCTCAAGCCAATATCGGCAGGAATCCATACAGGCAATCCCGGCAATCTGGGAAAGCGCTGTAATGCCCCCTGCCGTAGAAAGGACATGTGAGTGCTGTACGAGAACTTGGAAGATTCCCTTTTCCTGGGCATACAAGCAACCTACCCGCATTGAAGCGATTCCGTAGCTCTTGGAGAAACCAAAAACTGAGAGGGTCTTTCTGTTCCGCTCTTTTCCCAACGAAAGGATACTTACAAACGGTTTCTCACCATAGACAATGTCCGACCAAATCTCATCGTTCATGATCCACAGGTCATATTTGTTTGCAAGGGTAAGAATAAAATCCAAGTCTTCCCTCGAATACACCATTCCAAGGGGATTGTGGGGATTGCAAAGGCAAAGCATCCGGGTCCTTGGGGTGATATAATCCTCAAGTCTTGAAAGATCGATACGGTCTTCGACCACTTTGGCAGGGAATAGGATAGGAACTCCCCCTGCAACCAAGGTCGATTCCCTAAACAAGAAATCCACCGGATCAAAAACAAGTACCTCATCACCTTTTTCCAAGACGCTTTCAGCGATGATAAACATGGCTCTGGCCGCACTGTCGATGGGCAATACCAAATCGGGGTCTACCCCTTCATGCTTGTAGGTATTGAGATTTCTTGCTATCGACTCCTTGAACTGGGGAAAGCCTGTATGAGGTGTATAGGAAAAATACCCGTCTTGCATATAGTCGGTAATGGCATTCACAATTTCTGGAGCTACGGGGAAATCAGGATCGGCAGCAGTGAGAGGGATAACTCCCTCTGGAACCTCTGCCCATCGGTAATTGAAGGCTTTTGCTTTCAATGCGGGAAGATTAACCATGCTATTTTCAAAAAGTTCTCCACTGCCCATAGTATTTCCTTATGCATTCATATTTTTGCATAAATATACAACACTCAAACATGTGTGTCAATAAATTATGATATAAAACAGCTTTTAATAAATTTTTCTCATTTTTTCCCTCAAATTCGCCTAAAACATACCATAAAAATCTCTTTTGGTTATATTTAATGTCTATTAGTAATATTTTTTAGAAAAAGACTAACATGACTCCCTAAATCACAAAGACCAGTCAAAAAGCAGGGAAAGGATATACAGAAAGGGATCTTCAGGACAAAAATCCTGAGTCTATGTTTTGTACCATCACTGATAGGAGAATCTGGGTCAAGCAACATTCTGATACAAATTGAGGAAAACCGTTGCATCAGCAAAAAGGCAATACAAAATATATGTACCCAGGTGTAATGTATTACTGCCCCTATTTTTCTGTTTCGGCCCATGGGTATGCATAAGAGCTTGGGGTATTCCTAAAATCGGTAGGAGGAAAAGAGATTACCTACCAGATGTACGACCTCCACACCCTGTATGGCTGAGTACGTCATTGGGCCTCATCGGCATTAGGATAAGTCGTCAAACTATGGTCTGGTTATCTTCTAACGGATTGGTCAAATCCCTATAGGCGCATTTCTTGTCCATGTTGCCAAGAAATTCAAGGATGACGAGAAAATACCAAGGCTGATTCATTGGAAAGTGAAAGCAGGGTAGCTGCAGCTTGTCTCAGATGTGATCAATACTCTTTACCAGGCGATGAAGGCTATCGAACCGAGCTACCTTCTTCTCCCTGCAATTGTTGTATCCAGCCATCCTTAATCCCTTGTCCTTAGCATATAGGACAGGGAATAGTAGATCCTTACGTAGGTGCTCTTATACTTACGGTGACAGTATGTTCATTGCTCCAAAAAAAGTCTTTATTCCTTCCCTCTTTCAGTAAGCAGCAGTTCCCAGGTCCCAATATCAATCCATTTTTCTGCCTTATATCCTACCTCTTTGAAATATGCCACTTTCTTAAATCCATATTTTTCATGAAGCCTTATACTTGTATTGTTTGGCAATGCTATTACACCCAATATTGTATGTATCTTGTTGCTTTCTCTGAGCTCACCAATCAATGCTTCAAAGAGGTTCGAACCTATCCCTTTTCCAGATTCGCCATTCTTCACATAAATAGTATCTTCAACTGTGTATCGGTAGGCTGATCGGTCTCGCCACTTACCGACATATGCATACCCAAGTACGTTCCCGTCTTCTTCATATACCAACCAAGGATAGCTTCTAATTTTCTCTACAATTCTTTTTTCCATTTCGTCAGTGGTTACTGGGTGTTCTTCAAAAGAAATATTTGTATTCTCAACATAATGATTGTAGATTTCACAAATTGCTTTTGCATCTTCTCTTTCAACATTCCTAATGATCTTGTTCGGCATGGATAATCTCCAGAAGTTTTACTGTACTGCTTGCACGAAAGAACTACTTTACATCCGGTCGAGCCTCAAGAACTGTGCCATGAAAATGTCATGGTTCTTGGATTTAGAGGAATTTTTGACAAAAGCTTTGTCAGCCTCCAACTGTTTGGCATACTCATCAGCGGTGGTGAGAAAAACCCCTTACTGGTTCTCACGGATAGAGAATATTATCCGAACTTGTAGCCAAAATCAAGAGCATTTTCGTGAGGTATTTCCTACTGGCATGGTGAACAAAATTCCACACTAATCGGGGTATGCCGAAAAGATTAAGAAGCTGATCTTATCATGGCATTCCCAACATAAGGAATGTTTTTCTAAGCCTCTTGTAGCAGAATTCCTTAAGGATATGGATCCCAGTATATATAGGTTGTTTTACGAGTTCTTCGAATTATTGCAGAATTGAAGTCATACGTATTTTTAGTTTGTACGTCCAATCTATCAGACTATTGATCATTCAGAGAATATCAAAGCAAGACACTGAAATCATTGTCCCTAGAGAATGCTGATAGGGCTCCCCACAGGCTCGGACAGAAGCGATTGATTCATACTCCCTCTCTGCATGGTACAGGCTAAACAGTAATAGGCTGGCCCCTACCCTTCTTGCTAAACGATCAGGTCAAGAGATATGGGAATAGTAGCTTTCCCCAGGTCTGTATTTGAAAAGGACAACCATAACACTATGGTGATCACCAAGGCTGTGTGCACGCCCAAACCCCAATATCTTTCAAATTCTTACCGTGAAGGATATCCTAATCTTTTTTTCTTTTCCTTTTTCACTTTGTACAACTCCCGATCTGCCTCTTCCAAAAGTTCCTCAATAGAATAATGCTTCGTTCTAGTATGGGGGGCTGCACCACTGGATACAGCTAAAGTGAATTTTTCTGGGCTATTAGTATTGTACTCATCGATTAGCTCATTCATTCTCTTAATTATGAGATCATATTCTTTCACAGTGCAGTCAATTGCTAGGACAGTAAATTCATCGCCTCCTGGCCGTGCTATGATATCTGACTTTCTGAATACCTTTTGGAGAATAGTAGCCATTGCTTGAATGGCAATATCACCACTGCAATGGCCATAGGTATCATTGATCAGTTTCAATCCATCCAGATCAAGAAAAACGAGCATGACATCTGTTCCACTTCTCCTTGACAAGTCGATATTCTGCTTAGCAAGAGTTAGAAATCCTCGTCTGTTAAATAGACCGGTAAGATCATCTACAACAGCAAGCAATTTCAACTTGTCGCTGGCAAGTTTCACCTCTTCTAGCGCTACTTCAAGATCGGTCGAACGTTTTGCCAACTCCTTTGTTCTCTCTTCAACCTCTTTCTCTAATAGTTCAGAGGACTTAAGAGCATTCTCCAGAAGCTGGGCTCCTTGTAAGGCTCCAGAGAGATGATCTCCCAATACTTCCAGGACATGAAAATCTCTAGATCCGGCATCTGAAATGAAAAATCCTATATCATTGTTCCTAGTATAGAGAGGAAGAACAAATTGTGAATATGCTGTTACAGGGGCCTCAAGATATTCAGAAATGAGTTGCTTGGAGGGAAGAATATTTTTAGAAGCTCTCTTGGAATCATAAAAAACAAGAGCATTCTTATCATCAACATATTTGGCTAGAGTGAAATTATCAATATCAAATAGCTTGAGCGTTTCATCTAGAGCCTTACGAATATCCTCCTCAACAAACGAACCAATGATATTTCTTGTCATAATATTGAGAATAGAATCAAGTTCATCGCGCTCACTTATCGTCATCTCAGATACCAGTGGTATACGGGGAAGCGGCTCAGAATCCTCAATGCTACAACCACAGGATTGTCTTACAACGAACTGTGCAGGGAGCTGATAATTTCCTATTTCAGCAGATCCGTGGATCAGCTTGCTGGAAAACTCTTTAATTGCCATATAGCCCAACTCTGCAGCAGGTTGATGCACAGTAGTCAGTGCAGGTTGATGGCTTTTGGCACCGGACAAATCATCAAACCCACTGATGCTGATATCTTCTGGGATTCGGAAGCCCCTTTTCTGAAGTTCCTTCATAGCGTAGAGAGCCATGAGGTCATTAGCAGCTACCAATGCATCAAAATCGAGCTTTCTGTTGTCAAGAAATTCCTCTATAGCGAGGATTCCACTCTCTCTATGGAATTTCCCTTCAAAGATATAGCGATCATCCAATTCGATACCATTATCGGTAAGGGCCTTCTTATATGCGAAAAATCTTTCATCAGCTTCAAAAAATCCTGCAGTACCATTGATATACGCAATTTTTTTCCTTTTATGAACCTTGATAAGATGCTCTACAGCAGAATACATACCTGACCTATTGTCGATATTGAACGTTGTATGATCAGCCGTCTCTATCCCAATATGTGCTGAAGGGACATTTCCATAGGCAGTGATGAAATCAAGAAACTTATCCTTACCTGCATACAATAAAATAGAAGATGAGATATATATGATCCCATCAAAACTATCAGGAGATAAAAGAGAGAAAATTTTATTTCGCCTAGCAGTATGGAGAACGGGACACTCCAACTGTCCAACTCCAAAAAACACAACGGAAACGCCTACATCCTTGGCAGCCTGTAAAGCTCCTTTACAAATGGCTACACTATACTCACTGTGAAAATCGTTAAATAGAAAGGCTATGCGACATGGTTGTTTTGTTTTCATCCTTTTTCCATAATACAGCCCGAAAAATGGGTACTTATCAAGATACTGAAAATGAGAAGTCTTGCATGGTTGAATGATAGAAACTGTAATCCGAGGGGGCTAGACCAATAGTGCAAACAGGTCTACAACCTCTCGCCAATATTCGGTTGTGCAACCCCGACGGCCATTCCTAACTAAACCTTCCGGCAACGCCGGTACATAAAGTATTAGGTCGCTACTACCCTTTGTCAACGCAAATCTTTGATATGATTTTATTTAGATGAATCTTTTAGCTATTAAAATAGTAATAAGCCATTGTCTTTTCCCTTGGAATGGATTGTTTTGTGCTTATGGTGTGTGTATGAGCCATGTAAAAGCAAGAGAGCAAGCAAGTAAGGGCCTATTGCTTCTTCAAGGATTTTTTTCTTCTGAAGCAATTCAGTCTCCCCTTCCCCTTTCTCCATATGCAAAATCGCATCAATATCCTAGCTAAAGAGAAATTTGGGCTACAAAACCTAAGGCCCTACCAAAGCTTGGTCATCCAAAGGATCCTCGAACAAGATAGTGAAATTTCAGACCACAAGGGAATGCTGGTCATCCTTCCCACGGGTTCTGGAAAAAGTGTCTGCTTCATGCTTCCCTCGCTGCTGGTAACAGGCCTTACAGTCATAATCTACCCCCTACTTTCCTTGATGAATGATCAGGTCAAGCGATTTGAACAGAGTGGCATCCCTTGTGTCTGCATACGTGGCGGACAAACCAAAGAGCAGAGGAACAACATATGGAAGAAGCTTTCGGAGAGAGAGGCCAGGGTAGTCATTACCAATTCGGAATGCATGACCAATCCCCAAATCATAGCCAAGCTAAGCCTCTACCCTATTAGCCTCTTGGTCGTCGATGAAGCCCATACTGTGGTGCAGTGGGGGACAAGTTTCCGTCCTTCCTACAAAAGCCTAGGAACAGTCATAGCCTACCTTTCCATTCGTCAGATATTGGCTTTCACAGCCACATCTGATGAAGCCATCACCCAAGAGCTACAGACAATGCTGTTCTTGGGTAAAAGACCCCATAGCATACGGGCAAGCGCTGATAGGGAAAACATCATCTACCATGTCCAAGAAACCCTGTCAAAAGCACATGCACTGGCAATGGTACTCAAGAGCCCAACATCTCGTCCTGCTGTCGTATTCTGTGGAACAAGAAAGGAGTGTGAACTTGCAGCTAGGTATTTCGCAGATACCTATCCATCAATTCCATCTAGGTATTATCATGCCGGATTAGGAACGAAATCAAGGATTATGCTTGAATCATGGTTTGATTCCACCTGTAATGGTGTTCTCTTCTCAACAAATGCTTTTGGGATGGGAGTCGACAAGAACAATATCCGCACAGTCATCCACAGGACACTCTCCAAAGACGTTGCCTCGTTTTTACAGGAAAGCGGTAGGGCTGGTCGGGATGGCAACATCGCACATTCCTTTGTCCTGATAGGACAGGAAGAAAAAAGAAAAGCAACAAAAGAATCTTCCTACTCTGTTCTATACGACATATTTACCAATAGACAAACATGCATACGTTCAGCTCTGTTGCACCTTCTAGGAGAAACCCTAGAGGGATGCAGTGGCTGTGATGTTTGCAATCATAACCTCTTCGCAGAACCTGACGGGATGAAACAGATCGTACGTACTGTGCAGAGCCGCCCCCTAGCGTATACTCCAGGAACTCTGGCTAAGCTTCTCTGCCAACAGGATAATCATGACAGTCGCTCAGGAATCTTGTTGCAGTGGTCAGAAAGGGAGCTGGTAGAGGCGATAAAAAGCTTGTTACATCAAAATATCCTAGCTTTGTCCAAATACCCTAAAAAACGATTGTATAAGAAACACATACCCAAGAACTGCATTTTCAGGAAGCATGGCACACATGAACTACTAGCTAAACAAGCAAGACCCCCATTGCAAGAAAACCAGAAACCCTTGGTATTCGACTGACACCATATTGTCTACTTAGGGACAAATCTCCACCAACTTCGGCAGAACAATCTTAGGCCTTGCCTCTGCTCCCCCTATCAAGGAGAGAAGCTCGAGAGTAGCTTCTCTGTAGATCTCACCACTGTTGATATCTACACTTGCCAAAGGCCCACTGAAGAGCCGATAGAAGGGAGAGGCATCATATCCGATGCTGGGAAGAATACTCCTGCTCTTCAGCAATAGCTCAAATAATGTAAGATCATTGACTGCCGCCAGACTGTCAATGGTCTTCATATTTGTTTCCCTTGTTACCCTATCAAGAATATCAGGGATTGCATCTGGCTTGCCTATCTTGGTTTCCAGTATTTTGGCATTAGGAAATATGGAAAGAAACCCCTGAAGTCTCTGTCTGTGGGGAATTACACTATCGAGGTAGCCGGTGATATAGAGGGGCTTCGTACAACCCATTTTTTTGAGAAACTCAGCCTGTAACACCCCTCCATGATAATTGTCCGTTACCACCACAGATGGAGCTGATTCTTTACTGAGGTGATGCGATAGCACATAGGGTACGGGTAAATCTCTAAAGAGGGAGACTTCTTCCTCGGTATCAACATCATAGGCAAGAATTCCATCACAGTGACGGGCGATAGCCTGCAATTCCCCTTTTGTTCGGATCTTGTAAAACCTCAGTTGCCAAGAGGTGTCCTTGATGGCCTCCTGCACCCCCCTGATGCTTCTGCCAAAGAACCAGTCAAAGCTTTCCAGGTTCCCCCAATAGTAAGGCCTGTCCTCTTTCTCAAGTTCCACAAAGGCCAAGACACCGGTCCCCCTGCGTCTTAGCATCCCTGCCGTCTTGTTAGGGGTATATCCAAGCTCTTGGGCTGCCAGGAGCACTGCCTCCCGTAAAAGTGGCGATACGGCTTCTGGATTGTTGAAGACTCTGGAAACTGTAGCACTGCTGACCTTTGCCAGCTTTGCCACCTGGTCTCGTGTTCTTTGCATAGGGACCTCCAAAGGAATTGACACATGCAACTCGTTCCAGTATTGTACACGTGTACATTCATCGTAGCAAGGCATATATCCCCAAGCGATATCCTTGCTAGGTCCCAAGTGGAAATGGAAAAGGTTGAACTATCTGAAGCAAAGAAAGCTGTGGTAGTATGAAGCATGTCAGGAGGAAAGAAAGATGGCTACTGTAGATATGATCAGAGAGGGACTGTTACATGAGGCATATCCACACCTCTATGCAAAATACTATGACCAGAAAGAGATGGATGCTCGCTACATTTCCCTGTTGAAGAGCCATACACAGCTATTCAAGGTACAAGATGCAATGCTTTTCTCCACCGCAGGACGTAGTGAACTGGGAGGCAACCATACTGACCATAACCTGGGCAAGGTACTTGCAGCCACCATCAACCTCGATACCATTGCCGCTGTCTCAAAAAGAGATGATGATCATGTGCTTCTCATTAGTGAGGGGTATCCTTCTGTAGAGGTCGACCTAGCATCGCTAGAGATGGTAGAAACCGAAAAGAACACCACAGAAGCCCTCCTTCGTGGCATAGCCTTTTCTTTCAAGCAAAAAGGAATCGACATCGGCGGCTGGCAGGCCAATACGACAAGCCATGTTCTCAAAGGATCAGGACTTTCATCCTCTGCTGCTATTGAAGTATTGTGCGCCACTATCTTCAACCACTTGTTCAACGAGGACAAGCTCTCACCTATCGAGTTGGCCATCATAGGGCAATTCAGCGAGAATCAGTACTTTGGCAAGCCATCAGGTCTCATGGACCAGGTAGCCTGCGCTAACGGTGGTATCGTCAGCATAGACTTCAAAGATGCAAATGATCCTGTCGTCACTCCTGTCCCTTTCTCTTTTGAAACCCATGGCTACCATCTGGTTATTGTTGATACAGGGGGCAATCATGCAGACCTCACCCCAGAATACGCATCTGTTCCCAAGGAGATGCGTCAAGTTGCAGGCTTCTTCAACAAACGGAACCTGAGGGAAGTGGGAGCAGAAGCCTTTGCTTCTGCTCTGCCCCAAGTGCGAAGTAACCTAAACAATGACCGGGCCCTCTTGCGAGCCATCCATTTTTTTGGAGAGAATGCTCGTGTCTCTGACATGCTCTCGGCCCTCAAGAAAGACGATATGCAAACCTATCTGCAAAAAGTCCGCTCTAGCGGCGAAAGCTCCTTCTGTTTTTTGCAAAACCTCTATCCTTCCTTCTATCCCCAGGAACAGGGGCTCAGCCTTGGCATTGCCATGACCAAGGAGGTCCTTGGTGACTGTGCTACCGTGCGTGTCCATGGCGGAGGCTTTGCTGGTACTATCCAGGCCTATGTCCCTACCGATAGGCTCACGGAATTTTCCAACTATCTTGAATCCATCTTCGGGACAGGTTCGGTGACAGTCATTGCCATACGGCAGAGAGAAAGTTGCTGTATAGCTGACTGACACTACAGAAATATGAGAATACAAACAAAAGCCATTCTAGCGATAGGGTGGTTTTTAATTATATTTTCCCTTGCATAATGGTTTTTGTGCAGTACAATTGAGGTTAGGAGAAACATATGCTACTCAATGACAATATACTGAGGCAGTTCAGGACAGCCTCTACCTTGCAAACAATCAAGGAGATCCATCTTGGACTGGGTTACACTGCTTTGACCCTTGCAAATGGGAACTGCGGACTCTGCTATACCCCCAAGGAAATAAGCGGAACCTGTACCGTATTCAAGGATCCGATGGAATTTGAAGGAAGTCCTGCCATACGATTGTTGGAAAGGATACATGATGAGGATCCCCTAATACGATGCCTTGTCATAGCCCTGGCCAATGCCTTGAACCATAGCTTTGCCATGAGCCTTCCCAATGATGCAGGGAATATCTCTGTTGACCTGCACCTGAAGAAAGGAAGCAAGGTAGCCATGATAGGATATTTCGGACCTATCATAACCCAGTTGGAAAAACAGGGTATCGAGGTTCGTCCCTATGATATCGGCAAGGGAATCGGTGAAGAAAAGAGTTTTTACACCTGGGCAAGGGCTGAAGCAGACGCCCTCATACTGAGTGCAACCAGCCTCATAAATAACAGCACAGAGAGAATCTTTGAGAAGCTGGGCACAACCACCTTGCCTTCAATCCTGATGGGACCCTCTACAATCGCTTCGCCAAATCTCTACGATCACCTGGGCATTACCTACTGTGCAGCAACAGTACCAACTGATATACCGGGTATTCTCAAGGATATTCGCAATGGAAGAGGTACACCCTACCTTCATCGGCATTCCAAGAAAGTGAAGCTGAAACTGATTTGAGTATTCTGATTTTGGTCATTTATTGTAGATGCGATCCTTTTGCTGCTTCCAAACCCTACAATCTGGGGATTCGGGGAGGCCTGAAAAGATTGTGTACTCGGTAGTGAAGAATACAAGGAGAAAGGAGCGTTCCAATGAACACACGTATTCACTGGTCACCTATCCTGGTCATTGTTGGTGGCTTTGCCATGCTAATCGGAGCTTTAGACCCACTAGAAGGATCAATATTCATCCTTATCGGTAGCGCCTTGGTTGTGTCTGGGACGTACCTCAGCAATAGCCAACGGATTATGCGCCTCTACTGGGTGTGGGCCTTCATTCTGATAACATTTGGTATTGCCATGATGTGGACGTTAACTGCATTAGGGGGCATTGGAGGCTCCACGGGGCGATCAGGTTGGTGGGGCCTTATCATTCTACCCTATCCAATTGGCTGGATTATGGGCATGGTAAGCCTCATTGTCAGGTTGGTCAAATTCATCAAGGCAAGAAAGCTAAGGAAGTGATCTGCATACTAGGCAAACAGAGAGCATCAAGGTCCCTGACTGTAAACACCCGGCCCCTGATGCTTGGGAATTAGTCGCCATAAGAACCACACACCATAACAATCCCTTTGTATCAGTGAAAGGGACCATTCATGATACTGTTGCCAGAGTACAGAAGGTCACGTTTGCGTTCTGTACTCGCCCTACTCTGCAAACAGTTCCCTATAGTCGCACCCTACACTCTTGTACTCACCCTTTTGGGCAAGCAGGGAGGCAAGGCCTTCTGGGACAGGAACAATCGTTCCTATCAATGGCTCCACCACTGCCTCAAACTTGGCAGGATGGGCGGTGGAGACCACAATGGTATCATCCTTGAAGGGAAGGTCACGCCGTACCCTCTCTGCGGTTGCAGTATGGGGACAGAGTACATAACCAGTCTCCTTGTAGACCTCCTTAATGGTTGCCTCAATGGCCTCATCACTGACAGAGGTGGCACTGACCATTTTGCGGAAGGTTCCGATATCATCATAGAGGTTGAAGAGCCTTTCCATATTGCTAGGGGCACCCACATCCATGGCATTGGCCAAGGTAGCGATACTTTGTCTCGGTATATACTCGCCCTCTTTGAGATAGTCAGGGATGGTCTTGTTCGCATTGACTGCAAGAGTGATGCGTTCAATGGGAGCCCCCATGCTAAAGGCCCAGTAGGCACCACAGCTATTGCCTACATTCCCACTGGGAATGATGAAGGTAGGCTTGGTAGCATAGGCCCCCTGGTACAGATACGATGCATACACATAATAGACACTCTGAGGAAGCAACCGTCCCAAGTTGATGCTGTTGGCACTACTGAGGCCCCACGCTTGGGAAAGCTTGGTATCCATAAAGGCATCCTTGACCATCTTCTGGCAGTCGTCAAAGGTTCCGTCTACTTCGTAGGCCTTGATGTTACCACCCCAACAAGTCAGTTGCTGTTGCTGGCGTCCACTTACCCTTCCCTTGGGAAAGAGCACTTTCACCTCAATGCCCTTGCGCCCGGCAAAGGCAGAGGCAACAGCCCCTCCTGTATCACCACTGGTAGCAACCAGGATGGTGAGTTTTCTGGATTGTTTTTCTAATAGTTTTTCCATAGCAGAGGCAAGAAAGCGTGCACCAAAGTCCTTGAAAGCAGCAGTCGGTCCATGAAAAAGCTCGAGAATCATCTGCTTTTCATGGAGCTTGACCAGAGGGACAGGAAAATTGAAGGCATCAATACAGATTTCTGCAAGGTCATCCTTAAGAATGTCATCTTCGAAAAAAGGAGTGAGCACCTCAAAGGCAAGTTCGGGATAGGAGGATATCTCATGGATATGTATGTGTCCCAGTGAAGGAAAGAACTCAGGGACATACAATCCTCCGTCGGGGGCAAGCCCCTGCAGTATCGCTTCGCTGGCAGAGACCTGTAGTGATGCGTTTCGTGTTGAGACAAACTTCATGAGAACCTCCTAAATTCTGGCGCCAAGATACGCTGCCAGTCGCAAGATATCAGAGAATACGCCACCTGCAGTTACTGCACGCCCTGCCCCTGGCCCCTTGATCACCAGAGGTTGACTCAAATATCGGTCAGTGGTAAAGCAGATGACATTGTCAGTTCCTGTTGCTTGGGCAAATGCATGGGTCAGAGGGAAACTCTCAAGTGTTGCACTACAGTTACCATCCTTGTCCACAATGCCTACATACCGAAGCTTTTCACCCTTTGCTTGGGCTTGGGCGTATAAGGCCCTGATAGGATCGTCCATCTCCTCAAGCCTTTCGAGAAATTGGTCCAGAGGCAGGCCTTGCAGATGGTCAGGGACCAGGCTCTGAATGGGAATGTCTTCCACCTCCACCTTGTAACCAAGTTCTCTTGCAAGAATGACGCTCTTACGACCGACATCCATACCAGAAAGGTCATCACGAGGGTCAGGTTCGGTATATCCCATTTCCTTGGCCTCTCGTACCAGAGTACTGAAAGGCACTGATCCATCATACTGGTTAAAAAGCCAGGCGAGGGTGCCACTTACGATACCCTCTATGCGATGAATCCTATCCCCTGTCTGCACGAGATCCTTCAGTGTGCAGATTACAGGCAATCCAGCACCTACGGTGGTTTCGTACAGGAAGCGTCGCCCTGTTCGTAAACACGTATCAAACAGAGCCTGGTAATAGGGATAGGGCTCCGTCCCAGCTTTCTTGTTTGGGGTAATAACATGAATCCCCTGCTCAAGCCACGTGACATATTCCTGCGCCAAAGCCCTACTGGTGGTACAGTCGACTATAAGAGAGTGAGGAAAGTAGGTTGCCCCTATGTGCTTGGCGAACTTCTTGATATCCAAAGGTTCAGCCCCAGTCACAAGCTGTTCTCGCCAGGTTGCAAGGTCAATGCCATCCTGATGAAGTATCATGGTCTTGGAGTTTGCTATTCCACGAACATGGATATCGAGGCCAAACTGGTCCTTCAGCCTGACGGTTTCACTGGTTATCTGGTCAAGCAACGTCCCGCCGATACTTCCGGGGCCGAATATTCCTACAGAAAGCGCCTGTTTGGAAAGGAAAAATCGTGCGTGCAAAGCCCGTAAGGCCTTCTTGGAGTCATGAGCCTTGATGACTGCACTGATATTGGTTTCGCTCGATCCCTGGGCAATGGCTATGACATTAACCCCTGCCTTGCCAAGAGAAGAGAAGAACTTGCCAGCGACTCCAGCTTGGCCGGTCATCTGCTCACCAACTGCTGCAAGAATGGCACACTCGCCTTCTGCCTCAATGCTATGGATAAGACGGTCTTGCAGCTCGTGGGCAAAGGCCTCTCTTGCAGTGTTGCAGGCAAGCTCCTTCTGAGACTCGGGAACTGCAAAACAGATAGAGTACTCGCTCGACGCCTGACTAATGAGAATAACTGAAATGGAGGCCTTGCGCATGGCACTGAAAAGTCGTCCGGCTATGCCAACGACACCACTCATGCCAGCTCCTTCCACGTTGATGAGTGCTACATCACGGATGGTGCTGAAGCCCTTTACTTTATTGGAAGAACCGTTGCCATCGTTGTTGGAGATAACACTACCCTTTGCACTGACATCGCCCCACCACTTGAGCTGTACATCTATGGATGCATTCATTGCTGGCAAGAGTGCCTGGGGATGGATAATGGGGGCTCCAAAGAAGGAGAGCTCGGTAGCTTCAGAATACGAGAGGGAGGGTATTACCAATGAGGAAGGGACTTCTGTAATATCGGCGTTTCTGAGTAGGGAGAGAGTATTCCAGAAGGTTACCCCACTAGAACCAAGCTGGGAACCAAGCTGAGATGCAGCATATTCGCTGACACCCTCACGCGGGTCACTCTTTTCTGCCTGGGGCAGTTTCCCATAGACAAAGAGGGCCTGGGTCTTGATCTCTGTCATCTGCATGGCAGCAGGAAAGTCAACAAGATCGGCAGTAATCCCGGAGGAAGCAAAAAAATGACAACAGATGTCAGCAACCCAAGAGCCTAGAACCTTGTCGATATACTGTTGGGAACCAAGGGAGATGTCCTCAACCAGCCATACGGCACGCAACAGATCCTCCATTTCAGAAAAACCTTGTTTGATGCGTTGCAGCACCTTATCCCCTGCTAGGGGAGAGAGCAATCTCTCGGTGAGCTCTGTCCAGAGGGAGAAGGTTCTTTCCAGTTCAGACCAGAGCCTTTCATCGTGACTCTGGGCATGGCTGAGAAGTGTTCCCAACTCCAAGGAGGTATCTCTCAAGGGTGCGATGACAAAAACCTGATGGCTCTCTATCTGGGTCTGAAAGATCTCTACAAGCTTTTCGCAACCACTTGCTGAGACCAAATTCGAGCCTTCAACTGCATGCATTCTGATACTATTCACCAAAAGAGCCCTCCCATAGCGTTTACCTTATCGGAGAAGTGTAAAAAAAACTACTGCCATTGGCATTGACCAGAAGCGTTTATACACTTCTTTTCTGTCCAAATTTTCAGGACTAAAGAATCATTGTAGCAAGTACGAAAAAAAGAGCCCCTCAGGGCTCTTCATTTTCGAGTAACGTACACTAAAAGTTATACGATTTTCTCGACCTTTCCGCTCCTAAGGCAACGAGTACAGATCTTGATAGTACGAGGTGTACCCTTGATCAAAGTCTTGACTGTCACAAGATTGGGGCGGAATGTGCGTTTTGTGGTTACGCCAATGTGTTGGCCTACGCCGCCTTTCTTCTTGGCCTGACCTTTTCTTGGAACACTATTTCCAGCAATCGTTCCTTTTCCGCAAATCTCACATCTACGAGCCATAGCAATATCCACCTTATCCAAATAAATTCATTCGTTGGCCGAAATGGGGCCTGTCAAAGTCAAGGCTACCCTTGCACGGGCAACGGCTTACCCGTGAGCATAATTGCAAGGTTATTGCGATTAGGACTTCAACCTTAGCCAAATTACCAGATAATGACTTTCGTGTAAAGACAAAGGACCCATCTTTTATAACTTTTCGACCTTGAAGATGATTAAGTTTGTCAGTATGCTCTAATTATGTCAATATATTATGCACTGTTACTACCTCAGCATGTGAGGCTCAAAATCAATGACATTCGTAGAGCCCTCTTTTGCAAGAGTGGACATAGTTCCTTCAGAGCTCAGGAAAGTTGCATCCTGCTTGGAAAAACAGAGGACACCACCCTCACCAAGGTTGTAACCTGCCCTCCCTTACCCCTAACCGTACAAAGCAAGACAGCATACTCAGACAATACCCTTTTCTTTCCTGTAGAAGGAAAAAAACTCGATCAGATTAGGACTGAACTAGGGGTAAGCCACCCTTACAGCGGCATCTATCTGGGCAAGGCAAAGCTAGAAACAGAAGCGATAATTCCTCCCCTCAAGAACCTTCGTCTCGCCCTCGTAGAAATACAGGAGAAAGGTGATATCACCCTTTGGAGGACGCTTGCAGAAAAGCGGCTGCAGAGGGACAAAGCTCTCTGAGTGGGCACTCTTCACAGAGAGGTTTCTTTGCGTGGCAGACAGTTCTGCCAAACATGTTTGCAGTCATCGAAAACCTGTAGTGCTTAGACTCGTCAAGAAGGCCAGCAACTTGTTTCTCGATCTTTTCAGGATCCTTGGTATCGACAAGCCCCAGACGCTGGACAACCCTACCAAAATGAGTATCGACAATGATGGCAGGCTTGCCATAGATATCCCCCAGCACACAGCTTGCTGTCTTGCGCCCTACCCCAGGAAGCTTGACCAATTCCTCCATGGAGGTAGGAATTGCCTTGCCCACCAAAGCCTGGGCACAAGAGATGATGTTCTTAGCCTTCATCCGGTAGAAACCGGTAGGGAAGATAATCTTTTCCACCTCAGCCAAGGGAGCAGAGGCAAGAGCCTCTACAGTGGGGAAGCGATCAAACAGGGGTCCTGTCACAATATTGACAATCCTATCTGTGGTCTGGGCAGAAAGGATGACACTTATCATGAACCTAAAAGGATCACGTTGTTCAAGAAATTGGATATGGGGAGGAAGAAGCTCGTCTAGTATTGAATAGACCGTTTCTATTTTTTGTTGTATTTTTGTCATTGTTTCATATTACCTCTTGACGCTCCCAAGCTCAAGTGCGTATACTCACCATGGTTTCGGAGCGTTGCCTAGTGGCTAAGGCGCCTGCTTTGGGAGCAGGAAATCGAAGGTTCAAGTCCTTTCGCTCCGATAATGTATACTCTTCGGAAGAAGAAGCAAAGATGGCAATGTGTTTGGAAGACAAACAGATTGCCATTTTTTTGTTTTCCGAAAAGGCAAGGACAGGTCCAGCCAATCAGAGAGTGAGCCTCAGGAATTCCTTATGGCTGATATCAAGGCCACTCGAAATCAGACGGACTCTCCGAGCATCAAACAACCTATCCAGATAATATTGTTTTTCTGACTTGACAGCCAGATGAAGCAATCTATGACAATTGGGACATAGACTAACGACATTCGCATATACATCAAGACTATAGGGAAAAAGATTCTGTTGCAGTAAAGGAATCAAATGATGACCCTCCACATATCTACGTAATGTAGTCTTGGAAGTAAAGGATGTATGAGAGGTGTCACATTCACACATAAAATGTGCACAATGAATAACCTGATCCTTAATGATCGACCTTCGGTTACTCTTTGCAAGCAAAGTCATTGTGGGTTCAGCGACTTCAACCGGAAAATCAAGGTCTTCAAATATTTCAGAGCTTGTAAACATCTCTGCAGAGGCAAATTTCATAAGGTTGTGCAAAGCCGCGCTATACATATTGTTTCCACGAAGATTAAGGCCCCGGTACTCCTCACTTTGCTTGAGAAAAACTTCAATGTCCCTCAGGTCCTCTTTGGTTGAAACATGATAAAGGTCAATAATTGGATACTGATGATCACGTAATATTCGATTCAACGCGCTTATAGCCCCAAGGTAGTGAGTAACCGTGCTCTCCCGCAGCTCCAAGACATCCTTGATATACCTGCCATAATAATCTCTGATCATAGTACAACCTCACATGAGCGTATTGACCTAGTTTAGCATCGAATTCATGAAAACTGGGGAGAATTTTCCTCTAGGATATTTTGAGTCATTATTGTATCAATATGAAAGATGGCACTTTGAGAGATAGGATGGCAATAAAGCATCGGTAATGCAGAAAAATAGAACCTATTGCCAAACTGACAGAAGACGACCCGTTGTGGGTCGCCTTCCTATATATGTATCAGACTACGTCTTGCCTGTTATGCGACGTTTTTTGGTGAAAGCAGTCTTGCCATAAAGCGGCCGATTGCCTTACCGAAATTTGCATCATAGCTGAGAACAGCTTCGTAGACGTTCACTTCACTTCCCTTCTCAAGGCTCAGGTAGTAGAGGTGATCACAAATTTCGAAGAACACGTCGGCTCTTCTTCTTCCTGGGAAGCTCATCTGTGTTGTCCAATTCTCCATCACCTGACTGATAGGCTGGTAGATATTTCCCAACCAAGAGAAAACTGCTTCATCCCAGGTAATGTTCATGTTCAATTCTTTCCCCAGAAAGTAGCGATGGCCTTCTATATGTGATGCTAGTTTATCATAATCTGACTCTAGGAACATATCTGTATCCTTAATCAAGAATTCAATGCTCTCTTTTTTGTTATCGTATTTATTGTTCATAGTATTACTCCTTTTCAAGTTCTTTACTTTATATATCTATTTTACCAAGAAAATATGGCTTATGCAAGCAAGTAAGACTGAATACTATTGCATTGTTCCGTTAACTTTTTGTATTTTTCAGTCTTTTTTGTACCATGATACCATGCTTTGTATATTTTTAAGTCAATTTTGTTCATATAAAAAGCCCTCTCTTCAAGGAGCTGAAGAGAGGGCAAAAAACACTTGAAAAGGAGATGAAACACTATTGCTTGTCGAAGAGGGTACCTACTGCATCCCAATCAACAACATTCCAGAAAGCCTTAATATAGTCACCTCTGAGGTTCTTATACTTCAGATAGTATGCATGTTCCCATACATCGATGCCAAGAATTGGGGTAATACCCTTCTTATCCATCAAGGGGTTATCCTGGTTGGGATAGGAAGAGACTGTGAGCTTGCCATCCTTGTCAACTGAGAGGAAAGCCCATCCTGAACCAAAACGAGACAGAGCTGCCTTGCCCATTGCATCCTTGAGAGAATCAAGACTCCCAAAGTCCTTCTTGATCTGATCATCCAACTTTCCCGTCGGACTTTTCGCTCCATCGGGGGAAATGGTTGAGAAATATAAGTTATGGTTATAAAAACCTCCCCCATTATTGCGAATGGCCGTACGGAGATTCGCATCGGAAACAGAATCAAGATTCCCCAAGATATGTTCAATGGATTTTTCTGCTAGAGAAGAATCCTTCTCTACGGCAGCATTAAGGTTGTTTGTATAGCCTGCATGATGTTTGGTGTAATGGGTTTCCATGGTAAGTTTGTCAATGTGTGGTTCCAACTTACCAAAGTCATATGGTAATGAATACTGTAAAAACATAATAAAACCTCCAAGTTTTATAATTCCTAGTCTGTTACTAGGCTATCTATACTATACTCATAAAACCTTTACCTGGCAAGCCCTACAAAGGGGTTTTGTACAACTATATTGCTAACACTTTAAAATACAAGAACCTACTACACACAAAATTCCTGTAGTATCTTTACCTTTTTCTTGATTTGGGATACTGTTTCACCGTTACAACGCGCGCCAATAGCTCAGTTGGATAGAGCAACTGCCTTCTAAGCAGTAGGTCGTAGGTTCGATTCCTACTTGGCGTAGTACAAACAAACCTTTACAAAGAAATAAGATACTGACCATCAAGTCAGTATCTTTTCTTTTTAAGGGCAACCACCCTTCCCTGAAGGATAGTTATAGCAGGATTCTGGAATATGAAGATGCTTTTAATAAGCTTTTATGATTAGGAAAAACAAGAGAAATGTAAGACCGTTATACTGAAAAGAGTCCTGACGCAGTAGAATTGATACTTCATTAGACTTTTGCTCTTACCACTTATCCCAAAAGACCTATAGTGACCCACAATCCACCTATTGAGACCTTCAAGGATATCACTGACAGGATTGTGCATGTTCAGTCTCAGCCATTGCTTCATTGTCTGGCACTCAGCTTCTTTTTGCTTGTCCGGTGTACCACACAGTAGTGCCCTTTTCGATCTTTCCCATTGATATGGGTAAATCCCAGGAAATCAAAGGTCTCCTTTCAGTTTAAATTCCTTTTCGTACATAAGAGATACTCGGCCATGCTGATGATCGTCTTGCACCATCCTCGCCGAATGAATTCTTCAGCTACTTATTCTAGCCCAGGCTCCCTGACCACATCATCAAGGACAAAAGTCTCACCCAATAGGCTGGTGAATGACACCTTGAGCTTTGCCAGGCCCTCGGACACATGGACAAACCTGTAGCGGTTGTTGTAGATGATGAGCTCGTCAGTGGGAAGTCGTTCGCAGACTATCTCGCGAGTATGTCTGGGCTACTTCTTCTCGGGAACACGGTAGGCCCTATCTTCGTAGACATCTATGATCTTCGGTTCTGAGAGCTTGGCGATGTCTTGTCTTCCCATGTTACGGAATTATCACATTCATAAGGGGGGGGAAAAGGAAAACACTCAAAACTTCGATTTTACACATTGGAACAGGTCTTTTTGATAATTTTAGATCACTATACTACAAATTGAGACGGAATTGGGGATGTGTAAATAGAAGAACATCACACATAATTTATTTTTCCCCTAACAATCTTAAATAAGCTACAAACTTCGAACCTTTATGATGATTTTATATCTAATTTCGGCGGACAATGATCAATTCTTAGGCTTATAGACTTGCTCAATAACTTGTAGGGATTTCATTGCTTCTCTAACTGAGCAAGAAATCGGACTATCCGTAAGAAGTGCCTGCAGGAATTCAGAATCTTCATTTCGAAACATGTCATTTCTCTGTGTTACAAATTCTTGCGTAACCCATTCTCCAGCATCTTCTGTATGATAACTAAGAATAGCTTTATCCCATGTCGAGAATTTTACAATCACAATACCCATGGTACCTATGATTTCAAGATAACGTCTTCTAGGTTTTTGAAAAAAATCTAAATGGACGGTTGACACAAGTCTATCCTTAAATTTCAATATGAGATCTACTGAATCAGGGGCTTCAATACCTATATCGCTATAAGCTCCGTAAATTCCATATACTTCTTCTACCGTTTGGTTAGCGAACCAAATTGCGAGATCCAAATCATGAACCAACTCAAAGGCACCAGAATATTTTGCATAATACATATTCAGATAATTTGGTTGAACCGTCGGAAAATGTTCGCCCATATGGGCACGTATATTGAGAATCCGTCCAATAGCCCCTTGTTCAACGAGTTTTTTCGCACGTAATAAAACTTCATGATATCGAAAACAGAACCCAACCATGACTTTTAGATTTTTCTTTGCTGCCAAGGATTCTATCTCGTCTACTCCAATCGATGTATTTGACAGAGGCTTTTCTATGAATACATGAGCATCATGAACCAGTGCCTTTTTTGCCATGGGAAGATGCATTGCTGTCGGTGTAAGAATAAAAACTGCGTCAGGAGACCATTCTGCAAGAGCTTGATCATAATCGGCATAAAGGTAAACTTCAGGGAAAAATGTTCTTATATATTCACGTTGAACAGGTGACGGATCACACCCTGCAATCTGTATTACCCCTATTTCTTTCAAAACCTGTATATGACGACGGCCTATTGAACCGCACCCAACAACGAGCAACTTCAATGAATCATACTTCACTTGCATATGGAAAAACCTCCATCGACAACCAGATTTTGTCCTGTTACATAAGAAGAGGCCTCGGAAGCAAGGAAAATAGCAGCACCCATAATTTCTTTATGTATCACTCCCATGTGCCCTAGTGGAGTCAAAGCAGCATAGGCATCTACGAATTCCTTAGAAAGTTCTCCTTTGTCAAACCCACCTGGAGAGATTGCATTGACTCGAATTTTGAATGGAGCCATATAGGCAGCCAGATCCTTGGTAAAACCCAACACACCACCTTTGGCGGCAGCATATTCGATAGGTTGTTCCATTTTGTTGACATCGTGGTACATCTTACGATTTCTTCCCACTAAGGCTGCAACAGAGCTCATGTTGATAATGGATCCGGCCTGTTGTTCCGTCATATACCGTCCAACAGTCTGGCTACAGAAAATTGGTCCTATCAGGTTACTATCTATCATGTCCTTTATCAGATGTGGGTCTCGTTTCAAGAAATTACATTCACCTTTCCCTGAACCACCACCAGCATTATTGAACAGGATGTCGATACGCCCAAATCGCTCAAACACCGAATCAGCCATCTGTTGGCAACTTGAATAATCTGTTTGATCAAGTTGAACACCAATCACTTCGGTTCCATAGAGTGAAGAGATTTCGAGTGCAACAGTTTCAGCTTTACTTATATTTCTGGATGTGATTGCAACCGTTGCACCATATTCTGCAAGAGCACATGCAATATCATAACCTAATCCTGTGTTGCCTCCAGTTACAATGGCAACTTTATCCTCTAAGGAAAATTGATCTCTTATCTTTTCCATACATCCCTCCTAATTCAATAATGATGTATAACTTATTTGCTTTTGCGGCTTCCTACAATTAATTCATAAGATTCGGGAGAAACATGACCAATTCAGGGAATATCATAAGTAAGAACAATACTCCAAATAATGGAATAAAAAATGGGATAATTGCCTTCGATAGGGTCTTGAATGGAATTTTTCCCACTTTTGCAACAACAAATAGTGAAACACCCATCGGGGGAGTGAGGATGCCGATCATCATATTCATAGTAACAACGACTCCAAAATGAACTGGGTCGATACCAAGTTGCATAGCAACAGGAACCAGAATAGGCACTACTAATAGAATGATTGCCATTGTTTCAATTACCGTTCCTAATACAAGAAGCAATACGTTAACTGACAACAAAAATACTATAGGGTGAGAAGTGTATGTAAGGAAAAATTCTGCAATCTTCTGTGGAATCTGTTCTCTTGCTAAAACATATCCCATCATCGAAATTGCGGCAGTCAAGAATCCGATGACGGCAGCATTACTAAGGGTATCCTTGAGTATTTTACGAAGCATTCTAATATTGAATGACTTGTAGACAAAGATACCTAGAATCAATGCATATAATGATGTTACTGCCGCTGCTTCAGTTGGTGTGAAAATTCCAGAAAAAATACCAGCAATAATAATAGCGGGGGTCAACAAAGCAGGGAATGCTTTAATAAAAGCTTGTCCACGCTCTTTGAAATTTGCTTTTGGGTATACTGGGTAATCACGTTTTTTTGAATAAAAATATACATACAGCATGAGAGAGGCCGAAACCAAAAGTGCCGGAACCACACCACCCATGAAGAGTTTTCCGACCGAAACACTCGCTATGGCCCCATAGATTACTAAAGGAATACTTGGAGGCATGAGTGGGCCAACAACACTCGAGGCAGCTGTAATTGCTCCACTGAAGCCATCATCATACCCCTCATCTCGCATTGCTTGGATTTCAATCTGGCCAAGACCTCCAGCGTCTGCATGTGCAGATCCTGACATACCTGAAAATAAGAGACTGGCAAGAATATTCACATGTCCTAATCCACCTGGGATATGACCGACCATTCTCTTTGCAAATTTAAAAATCCGATCGGTAATCCCAGTTGCATTCATTAGATTTCCACTAAAAATGAAGAACGGTACCGCAAGTAAAGTGTATGAATCCACTCCAGCTACAATCCGTTGCGCAGCCAACATGATTCCACCATTTTGCATCATGTATATCAAGCTGACAATAATGATAGTGAATGTTATCGGCATTCCCGTCAGGAGTAACACTACCCAAGATAAAAAAAATCCCAACATATTAGTTGACCCTCTCTTGTACGGTCACCTTGCCCCTCAATACAAATATATCTTGCAAAATATTGAAGGATATTCGAATGAACATTAACATAAAACTTACTGGAACAACGATATATAAAGCCCCATTTGTAACTGGTAAGGTAAGCGGCCTCTGCATTCTTGCAAAAGGCATATTTTTAAACCCGTAGTATACCAAAAGGGCACATGCGATCAGCATAATGGTATCAACAAGCAAAGTTACAATTCTTTGAATAAGAAGGGGTGTCTTGGTAATGAACAAATCAATTCCTATGTGTTCCCTATAATATAGTCCCTGACTGGCACCGAAAAATACGATGTAAACAAAAAGCCATCGTGACAGCTCCTCTGTCCAGTTTGGGGAATACGAAATAGCTGATGAGATAAATTTTATCCTGAAGAATATTTGCATCAATACTGTAAAAAATAACAGAATAAAACATATTCCCTCAACGAATTCCTCTAATAGCAATGTTTTCTCATACCATTTTTTGCACACCATAGGAACCTCCATATGCACGTGAATGTTTTCATTTTAGATAAACAAAGGACTCCTCCCGAAAATGTTCCCGGGAAGAGTTATACGTAGTCTAAATTCCTATAATTGAGCTAATTGGTTTACCAATCCTGGGACTCCAAGTTCCTTCTCAATCTTCGTGTAATACGGAGCCATTGCTTTACGCATAGGTTCCACATCTGGATAGGTAATAATCAAACCTTCAGATTCGAAAAAAGCAATTATTTTATCAGTACTTTCAGTTACTAATTTAATACTTTCATCTTTAGCCGCCTTACCTGCTGTTTTCAACCATCCTTGTTGTTCTGCAGTAAGACTATCCCAACGTTTTTGTGAGAAGATGATCGATTTGTCTTGGATAACATGATTGTCAATAGCTACGGCTGCTTGAGCTTCATAGAACTTCATTGATTCAATTGTTGGAAGAGGATTTTCTTGAGCATCAACACTATTTGTCTTTAATGCTAAATATACTTCATTGAAAGCTATGGTTGTCGGACGACCACCCATTGCTTCTGCCCAATCTTTTAATCCACGAGAATTAGGTGTTCTTATGCGAAGACCTTTGTAGTCATCAATCGAATAAAGTGGTTTGTTTGAAGATGTTTGTCGTGTACCAAATAGAGTTTGTTCAAGTATCTTCATATTGTAATCGCTAGCCAACCTTTCTTGAATTTCTGTCCCCCAATCACTTTCCAGAATACTAGCAATATGATCGAGATCTCTTACAACATATGCCATTTCCAGAATCGAAAGTTCAGGAACCATAGTACTGATTCCTCCTATTGGTTCCATATAAGCATCCAGCTCATCCATGGTAATCTGTTGCAACATCGCTTTAGCATCTCCTAACTGTCCATTAGGATAAATAGTTGCAGTAAGCATACCTCCGGAGACATTCTCGAGGGTTTCAGAAAATTTCTGTGCAACGGTGTATTCAATGCTCATCGTATTTCCATCTACCCCGAATTTTAATACGACCGGTGTATCAGCAGATACTTCTTCTTGTTGTCCTGTTGCGAAAAGGCCCGCAGAAACCAGTAGCAATAAAGCGAAAACCAGTAATTTCTTCATACATCATTCCTCCTAGGATGGCAAATTTTATGTTCTTACCAACCACAGCAATCTTCTCATCATTTATCTGATATGTCAACTTTTATTTTACGTGATATTTCACTTGTATTTATGCGAAAATCATCATATACTAAATTGAAAGGAAATTGATAATGAAAAAACAGATGGATAATAAAACTAATCGATTAAATAAAGGGGACTCTTTGGCTCTCGGGGTATATCACACTATTCTTGATAGGTTACTGAGCAATGAAATAGCTCCAGGAACTATTATTAATAGGAAAGCACTTGCTGAAGAATTCTCTGTAAGTATGGCACCCTTGCATGAAGCCTTGGCAAGACTCACTATTGAAGGGTTTTTAGACACCTATCCTCGTAAAGGAACATTTGTCAAAGCGATTAATCGAGATGACTTGTATGGAAGTATGATTCTTAGAGAGGCTATCGAATGTCAGGCAGCACGAATGTATCATGGAAAGACTATTCAAAATAATAAAGAGCATTTATATGATTGGGCTTCACGAGTAGATGCCCCTATAGAAGATTGGGTCGAACATTGGAAAATGGATCTGGAATTTCATGCGGAATTGGTTAAGTTGTCAGGTTGCAAAACACTAATCGACACTTTCAAGCAGATCATGCGTGTAGGAACATTTTATCAAATCAATACATTTTTAGTACAAAACGATCGTCAAGAGCGGCTAAGTCATAGCAAACTACTTGATAATCTTTTTACTGATGATCCCAGTCTTGCTGAAAGCATCATCCGAGAACATTTGAAGAGTGGAAAACGTAATTTCTATAAAGGATAGGTAATATATGAACCAATTGAAAGGTATTTTTCCAGCATTACTCACACCGTTTACTGAAAATAAAATTAACGAATCGGCATTGAGAAGGTTGGTAGAATGGAATATTTCCCAGGGAGTATCAGGATTCTATGTCTGTGGAAGTACTGGTGAAGCTTTCTTACTCACCCATGATGAAAGAAAACAGGTATTAGAAATTGTAACAGATCAAGTAAAAAAACGTGTTCGGGTTATCGCTCATATCGGAGCTATTTCAACCGACCTTTCCCTTGATTTAGGACGTCATGCATCTACACTCCCCGGAGTGGATGCTATTTCCTCAATTCCTCCATTCTATTATAATTTTTCCCAAGAAGAAGTGATAAAATATTATCTAGACATAGCTAATGAACTTGCTTTCCCAATTATTCCTTATAATTTCCCCAAATTATCTGGTGTCACTTTATCTCCAAGTGTAGTGAAAAAATTGAGAGAAAATGAACACATCATTGGAGTCAAATTCACTTCCGAAAATTTCTATGATCTAGAAAGAATGAAAATACATGATCCTGACCTACTAGTTTATAATGGGTTTGATGAAATGTTTCTTGCCGGATTATCTATGAGAGCCGATGGAGCAATAGGCAGTACATTTAATTTTATGGCCGACAAGTATATTGGAATTTACGATGCATTCAAAGCGGGAAAGATTGAAAAAGCTCAGGCAATCCAATCGCAAGCAAATGATATATTGCAATTATTGCTGCAAACAAAGTGCTTTATGGCTGCAGAAAAATACTTAATTGATCTAATTGGTATTCCTTTTGGAGAACCCAGACGACCATTCTTACCTCTAACAGCAGATGAGAAGACTATGTTGAAAACAAAGGTTCAACCTTTACTTAAACTCATCTTGAAGTAGAATTCTGTAAAATGTTGAAATAGTTCTTAGCTATGAAGAGGAAAAGAGCCGATTGCAAAATCTAAATAAACAAGGTGATGTAGCGGCTTTTTTTTTCACCAATTTCATTAATCTTACCAACATAATTGACTCCAACAGTCCAACCTTACCACCTGACAGGACATAACCCTACCAGGAAATGGAGTAGTAAACCCTGCCAGCTAAGTTGCTGACAAGGAACCTAGGGTTTTATAGTTTGGCAGAATATTTTTCCCTCAGATCCGGCCCTTCCAACCTAATGGTATAGGAAGCTACCGTCATTAGTCCGAGGATGACCTGACCTAAGGCAACGTTTCCGATGACCGTTTGGCCAGTTTTCTGAGGGGAGTTTGGTGCATATGATTGTCGAGGTCAAATCATAGCAGTGATCCATCAGCTCCAAGAGGATGTGTTTCCAATTTCTGCCAGAGGTTGCTGGTTGAGCACTTATCGATTAGCAGCAACGGGAACCTGCTGTAATACCGTAACAGTCTCTCATACTTAGGCGTTGCATTCTGCGTCAGTAATGGGACATGGGTCTGCAATTGCCGAAACATCCTTTCGTCAGTGTGGGATAGGCCCTGTCAGGCATCATGCTAGACTGGGCAGAATAGTAATGATCAGAAGGCTTAGTTATTTGCCATTTAGTCCAACAACAATGAACAAAAGATACCCGTTGTCCACTATCCTTCTGGTAATGGCATCTCCCAAAACACTGGCCCCGAACGGGTCCTTCCATCTCTCAGGAAAGAATTGAGAGCAGACTATTGCAGTCCTTAGTCCATCCCGTTCCTTGATGAGGTTGAATCGAATACCCAACTGTGCATCGCTTGGTACTTTCATAGAAGAAAATCATCAAAAATAAGAACCTGTATGCGGTAAGCGCACTATAAATCAATATTCCATCTAACAGGCATGATCACTAGACTAGGTGCAAACTTTAGCAGGAGGGTGAAACCGATGAGGATTTATTCAGTTAAAGAAAAACTGGCACATGTGGAACAAGCAAAAGCATACATCAAATAAGAAAAAGGCACGTATTCATCGTATGCAAGAGAGGCTGGGGTTCCCAGAACGACCTTTCATTCGTGGTTGCATGATCTGCTCCCCAATGGGAACAAGAAAACATGGACTCCAGAGCATGGCATTGTCAAACTGGGCAAGCCTGTGATGCAGAATACAAAGAAAGGAAGGTTTTTGGTCGGTTACTACGGCTCAAGTATAGAGATGGGTACGACACAGGACCTGGTGGAATTGCTCAGGAACATCAAGCGAGTGAGCACTACCTAGTGGCACCGACAAAGGTAAAGGGGGAAGTCCTCCCGGTATCGGATTTTACATCCAGACGACTGTCGCTCAGCTCGTCCAGTTTTGAGAAATCAATGTCCCATGGTAGCAGGGATTCCCACTGCTCGTTGGTGCTGCAGCCTGGGCCGAAGGTACTGAGGACCTCCACATAATCCAGTGGATTGAGGCAAACGTGTTTAGCTGTCTCGCCCCTTGAATAGAAGAAGGCCGAGTCACATCAGTATCTTTTCTTTTATTACCCCTAGTAAGTACTACAGTCCCAAACCAAGGGATTGGCTCAGGACTGTAGTACTATTGAAAAACTGACTTCTGGAAATATTCAACCACTTCCAGGCTACATCAGTTCCTTATAGATTCTCGTATGGAAAGCTGCTCCATAATGATTGCAGTCCTTTAGGAGGATTTCAGCAAGGGATTTCTCGACCAGGTCGAAATCGCCTAGCCCGATATTCCCCAGTGCGATCAGGTATTCACAGTGAATTCGATTTCTGGGAGTCAAGTCCACATCAAACAACTGCAGTTCAGGAAGAGAGACAGCAAAGTAATCAACAGTAATCTTGTCGAAGTAGTGCTTTTCCCCATAATCCACAAGCTTGTGAAACCTTGCCAAGGATTCATCAATTCTTCTCAGTTTTCTCAAGGCAAGCCCCTCATACAAGATCATATCTGCAGGCTGATCATTGTAATACATCATACCTGCTGGATCACCATTCTTCGCAGTGGCTAGCTCAAATTCCACTTCCGCTTCTACCTTGTCCCCCAAAGCTTCTGCACACAGACCAAGGAGGTAGTGGATATCATTGTCCTTTGCTCCCTCAAGCTTGCCTTCTCCTAGATTGTCAGAATATTGCAACGCTTGCAGCAACAAGCGTTTTGCCTGCTTAGGCTCATCCACCAGAAGAGCAAAGGCCATCTGCTTGAGCGCCAATACATATTGTGCAATAACCTTCCCTTCACCGCCTTCCCAGGGATGGAACTTGTGTTTCATGATCAGATCATAGGCTTGAGAACTATCACCTAAAAGATTCAACAATGAAACATATTCAGTATACAAATCATCCCTGAGCGGCCATAGATCTGAGTATTGGTCAAAAATCTTCTTCCTCTGTTGAGGACTATATCCAAGAATCTTCTGCAACTGATCCAATTCATAGAAAACCCTAGAATCCGTCTCATCAAGAGAGAAAGCCTTCTGCAAAGCCTTCAAAGCCTTATCTGGCTCATTATCCTTATTGAAGTAAGCAAGTGCCAGGTTACGCCAGACAGTAGGGAATGACGGAACCAATTGAGAAGAAGTCTCCCAACACTGTCTCGCTTTTTCGTACTGCTTCTTGTCAAACAGCAAATTTCCCAAATAATAGGGTGCGTATCCATCCTCAGGAGAGTGTTCCATAACAAACTCCAATACAATAAGATCATCCAGAGTGACAGGGAAACAGTAGAGAACGCTCGCTTTGCTTCCCTGTTCCAGATATTCGTCTCGGATCTGTTCCTTTCCCAAGGAGTGTGCATAATACGCAAGATAATAGGCTCGCATCGGGCTTTGTTCTGTGCACCAAGAAAGCAGATCGAATGCATTCTCATACAATCCGGCATGAGCGAATTCTTGGGAACTTTCCAAAAAGTTGCTTAGCCTATTCTGCATCAAACGCAATACTTCATCTTTACCTTCATTAAACACAGAAGCCAGCAGATAGTGAGAACAGTAGTCAAAAGGATCAACCTCAAGGTTTTCTAGAATATACCTATGAGCACCATCAAGGTCTCCCATTAGTATCATCAAGGAAGCACGTAAAGACCTTGCCTTGATATTGCGACTGTTCGTCACCAAAGCTCTAGTAACAAATTCAAATGCTTCAGGATATGATTTTTTTCTGCATGCAATACAGGCAAGCTGATGGAATGCCGTCCCCTGTTGGGCAGCATTCCATGTTGCTTTGTAGAACGCATCAAACGCTTTATCCTCATTGCCCTGATATAGCAAGGCAAATCCCAGATTCACATAGGGTTCTCCATCATAGGGATTTGGAGTCAACCAAGTCAGACGCTCAATCGCTTTTCTAAAATACTTCTCACTTTCGGCAATCCGCCCATTTCTTAGCAAATACAGTCCATAGGCATTATTCAATCTACTATCCAAAGGATCTCTCAGAAGCCCTTCCTTGTAGTAATCCTCGGCCTTGTATGTTGCATGCCTGTATTGTTCAAGATGTTGCCCTACCAAATACAATTCCTCACAACTCTTGATCTCCTTTGGTGCCTTTGCCTCCGGAGCTGGATCAGGCATTTTCTCTATTCTAGGTTCTTTGGGTTGATATTCAATGAGCAATTCACCCGAATTGTCAGAGACTGTTACTTTGCACGAACTAAAGGAAACTCCGTTGAGCTCAACACTCGTCTCAAACACATCAGTGGGTGATAGTGAACAGACCTTTGACAGAAGGACTGTATCAGAACTAATCACCTTCACAGAAACATGCTCAAACAAAGAGGAGGCATATACACCCAAATAGGCTGAACTGTCAGCATGTTCAAAATTTACCAAAATATCCTTAGTTGCATTTTTGATTGTACTGACTTTCTTGTAAGGCATGAAATATTGGGTAAAGGCTTTCTCCTCATATGGTGCCAACCACGTGAAATCCGGCTGATTATCGGTAAAGACCCCCGTCATGAGCTCAATGTACGGACCATTTTCATCAGTCAGATTCCGGTCCCATGCCTTGCCAAAGTCACCACACCCCCAAGTCCACTGTTTTTTACCAGGCGCAATGTGATGATCTGCTACATGCATAATCCCAGCTTCGACCTGATGATCATAGCCACCCACAAAATCATAATCACTGTGGTAAGCCATATATGAGGTGGGAACTGACAAATTCTTATACCGCGAAATATCAACACCAGAGCCATAATCATGTTTGTAGTAGATACCAGTAGCAATGGGAAACTTCGACACATCTCTCTTTCCATGATCCATTACAGCATGTACATCAGGAGGGAATATGCTTTGAGTATGATCATTTACAGCAACAGCAGGGTTTGCCCACCACAAAAAAGTTTGTGGGAAGTTAGTCCGGTTGTATAGCTGCCCCCTAACTTCCAAATACGCTTTGTCGGGATGCAAGATAAAGGATGTCATCCCTTTTGTCCCGTGCATCTGGTCAACCTCACTGATCTGCAGGCACTTACTTCCATCAGAAAGATCCTGCAAGACATAGTCAACGCCCATGAATGTTGTAGGACGATGGTGTTGCGGCCAGTTGAACTCAATTCCCCCACTTATCCAAGGACCAAGCAGACCAACGAGAGCAGGTTTTACGACCTCATTGTAATAGACAAAATCATAGTCATTTGTCTTATCATATGCTCTTTGAACCCTTCCCCCCAGAGAAGGTAATATCATGAACTTAAGATAATCATTCTCAAGGAATACCGCCGAATAAGCCTTATCATGCTTGTCATCATAAATCTTGTCGATTACTGGAAAAGGATAGACCTTTCCTGAACTTCCCTGGTATACACGCTTCTCCAAAAACATTGGATTCCGATCTGGCTCTCCTACTTCATAGGTTGGGATCACTACAGATTCTTCCCAAATCTCAACCTTCCCTTTTAGGTGTTTCATATGTTCATTCCTCTTTGCTTACACAATGCTGCAATATTTCAGTAGAATCTTCTTGATGATTATCTTTGGACCCTTCCTGAAGCGTTTCCTGCAGCCAGGGCTTTCACTTCATCAAGAGAAACCAAGTTGAAATCATGTTCAATGGTATGTTTCAACGTAGAAGCGGCAACAGCGAAGTTAATTGCATCCTGGGGGGCAAAATTCTCCATCAGGCTGTACACAAGCCCACCACCGAAGGAATCACCCCCACCCACCCTATCAACGATCTGAATGCTGTACTGGGGGGAGAAATATGCTTTTTCGCCATCAAAAAGCATACCTCCCCATTCATTGATACTTGCAGAGATACTTCCACGCAATGTGATGGCAACCTTCTTGCATCCAAAGCGCTTTACAATTTCCTGTGCTACATGGGTATACCCAGCACTATCCAGCTTACCTTGATCCACATCAGTATCAGGAGCATGAATACCAAACACATCCGCAGCATCCGACTCATTAGCAATACAGACATCAACAAAAGGCATCAGGCGGGACATTACGGTCCCAGCCTCCTTTGTTGACCAAAGTTTTTTTCTATAATTCAAATCACAGCTGATGGTAATACCTTTCTTCTTTGCGACTTTGCATGCCTCAAGACATATCTCGGGAGTCTGTCCACCGAGGGCAGGAGTAATCCCTGTAAAATGGAACCAGGAAGCACCCTCAAAAATCTTTTCCCAGTCAAAATCCGAAACAGTAGCTTCGGCAATAGATGAATGGGCACGATCATATATGACTTTGGAAGCCCTTTGGCTTGCACCCTTTTCGACAAAATATACCCCCAACCGCTCACCGCCTCGTACAATCTGGGAAGTGTCCACCCCAAATCGTCGAACTGCATTTACAGCACTCTGTGCAAGCTCATTGTCTGGTAACTTGGTTACAAACGCACAGGGCACTCCATAATTCACTAGGGAAACTGCGACATTAGCTTCTCCGCCAGCATATGAAATATCGAATTCCTCAGCCTGCACAAAACGGCAATACCCTTTTGGATTCAAACGCATCATAATCTCACCGAAAGTTATGACTCTCTTACTCATTATTTGCACTCCTGGATTGCATTCTTGAAGGTCTTGGCAACTTTGGCCAATTCGTTAAAATTTCCACTTGCAATCAAAGCGTTCCTAACTACATTTGAGCCAATGCCGGCACTACAGAAACCATTGTCCAGAAACTGAGCAACATTTTTCTCAGTGATGCCCCCGACAGCCATCAAGGGAATGTGGTTGATTGGGCCCCTGATAGCTTTCACATAGTCAAGACCAAAATTTCCTGCAGGAAAGAGCTTCACGATTGAGGCACCCGCCTGATACGCTGTAACTATCTCTGAGGGAGTCAGGGCACCGGGGATCGCCACCATGCCTGCATCAACAATGGCTCTGATGATCTGGACATCCGTATTGGGTGCCAAGGCAAACTGGGCTCCGGCTTCCTTAGCGGCCATAACCTGTTCTTTGGTAAGTACAGTACCGGCTCCCACAAGCATGGAATCTCCCATTGCTTCACGAACCAACGCAATGGATCTGGCTGTCTCTGAGACTCCGTCGGGAGAAGCCTGATTAAAAGTCACTTCCAGAACACGGAACCCACCTTCATAGAGGGCTTTTGCAGTTGCAACTATAGAGTCAGAAGCTATATTCCTTGCAATAGCAACCAGTTTTTCCGTAATGATTGTATCAACGACTATATTCATTTCTTTTTACCTCACCTTCATCACATTCTGATTTTATTCTGATGGAAAACATTAGTTTTTCGCCGGGGAAGAGTTCAGGACAAGCCTCATTTTGTCTTGCCCTTTCAATAGTGTCATAGAATCCATTGGTCGGTTCCAAAGCACAATTGAAATCACCTCGGTATCCACCAAGAGTCTTCCAAAAACCCAAATAGGGTAGTTTTGTCTCATCATACTCAAACCATAGGACAGTGTTTGACTTACAGTATCGAACTCCACACAGGCCTTCAGTAACCTTGTGATGTATATAGAATTTCTCCATACAGGGCATAGTTGGAGAATCAACCTTTCTAAAATCAATGACTCCTCTTTCAGGAGTTTGTGCCATAGGATAGGGGTATGCAATTCCCAATGGGCCCAAGCGTGGACTTGCAAAAGCACTCACGACCTCTTGAGTATCGTCTGGCAAGATCAGTTCCATGCCCTCTTCATAAGAAAGGAGACAATGCAACGTCCAAATACAAGGAAAAGAGAATTGTCCGATATTTTTGATCACGTACGCTATCTTCAAATTATCTTCATCTAGGGAATAGGTTTTTTCATACTGATAAGGAAGTAAACCACTGGTATAGGTTAGGGTAATCTCATCATCCCCTGTCGTATAGCTGAAGGGGGCACTCCATATCTCCCCATGATCGGGATACGGTACCAAGGCCTCACCTACCAGTATTGAACCGGCATCAACCGATGGGAATGCGTCATCAAGACCGCATGCTTCGAAACTGGAGAAATCACTGCCTGTTTGTGCATGCCTGAAAGCATTATGGGGATTTTTGAACAAAAACTCCTTGTGAATGCGTTTGTCAAAAAGAGAGACCAATTTCCCCCCAAACTCCGGCAAGCAAACCACTCGCAAAAACTTATTCTCTACTACAAGAGCCTTCTCATTCAGGAACTCTTCTTGTCGGACCATTATTTACCAACCTAAAAATATTTTGCAAACAAAGATTACAGAAGGTCGTAGGAAATATCCTACGACCTTCTTCTTCCTACTCGAAACGATTACATATACTCAGGCATGATCGTAGCCAGGTCATCACCAGGCTCGACAATCGTTGCACCTACAGCATAGATAGGAGCAATGGCGGTCCCATTGGTCAGATAGTCAACCATCTGGCGGGCAGCAGTCCCTCCGACATCCTTTGCAGAGAAATAAGCACAAGCCTTGAAAGGAGAATCTGGCTTTGCAAACTCTTCTTTAGCAAAGTAACCACCAAGACCTACACACATGGAGCCCTTAGCCAAACCAGCAGCCTCGAGAGCTCTTGCAGCACCTTGTGCCCCGTCATCGGAAACTCCAAGCACCAACCACTTCTGGATCTGTGGATTACCGGTGATAACGGTAGCAGCTGCAGCGTTTCCCTTTGCAGCAGTGGTATCATGATCAGCCCTAAAAATTCTCTTTTGACTGTCAATTGTGGGGAAGGCTGCCTTGATAGCATCATACTGGCCATTGGTCCTAGGGACACAGCTGGAAACTGTATCAGCGGTCAACAACATAACTGCAAACTTCTTGTCATCCTGCAGATTGTTTTTCTTAATGTACTCAACAGCCCAATCACCAACACCCTTGCCAATGTTATATCCATCAATACCTACCCAAGGAGCCAGTTTGGTTCCGTCCTCAGCCTGCAAGGCATCATCACAAGCAATGACAGGAATTCCAGCTGCTTTCAACTTGGTAACAGTTGCCTGACTCAAGTTCTGGTCAGGAGGACAAGTAAGGATACCATCTACCTGTTGAGTAATGGCGTTGTCCAGCATCTCCATGTACCTGGCCCCATCAAGACCGGCGTCCATATACATGAATTTTCCACCAGCAGCCTCAACTACTTCACGGGAAGCCTTACCTTCCTGCAAAAACCATTCGGCATCGCCCATCTTGTAGATTCCGGCGATCACTATCTGGTCACTCTTGCTTGCTTCATTGGCGCCTGCTGCAAATAGAGGCAACCCCAGGGAAACGATCAGTACCAATGAAACCAATACCAACATCTTCTTCTTCATACATGACTCCTTTTCTTTTACGAAGAACTCTTCGTTAACACACTTTATATTTTCTTGCTCTCTGCAAGGTCCTTCTTTGTTGCTGATGTCTTTCTGTAGTAGTCAAAAGCAAGGGCGACAATCAACAATGACCCCTGTGCAACGTTCTGCCAGAAAACCTGCACACTGAGCATGACCAGCCCAGTATTGAAACACTGGAGGATAAGCATACCTATGAAGGTACCCAACATAGTCCCTACACCTCCGGTAAATGCACAGCCACCAAGTATAGCTGCAGTAACACCGTCAAACTCCAACCCGACACAAGCGGAAGGTTGACCAGAATTCATCCTTGCAGCCAACAAGACTCCAGCAATAGCTGCAAGGGAACCCGAAATTATATATAGCTTGAACACTATTGTTTTTGGAGTTAGGCCAGCGAGGCGAGCAGCATATGCATTTCCACCCAAAACATACACACTCCTTCCAAAATAGGTCTTGGATAAAACGTACCCAAAAGCTAAAAAGGCAATAACTAAAATCACAACAGGTAGGGTGATCTTCCCAATTACCGGCATAGTACCAAATTTGATAAAAGCTGCATTTGATATGGAAACAGCCTTTCCATCGCAGAGGATATATGCAAACCCTCTTACTATGGACATAGAGGCCAACGTCGCTATGAATGGTTGTATTTTCAGAAAGTTAATCGCACAGGCATTCAAGGATCCAATACAGGCACCTGCCAAGACTGTCAGCAAGAAAGCAAGAACTGGGTGGACCCCGCTCTTTACAAGGACAGCAGCCAAAACACCAGAAAAGGCAGCAACCGACCCTGCCGCAAGGTCAATCTGATTTGCAATGATCAGATTTGTCTCAGCAATGGCGATAAATCCCATAAGAGAGCAGGTCACCATAATGTTGACCAGATTTTGCATAGAGAAATAATGAGGATTCATGAAAGAGAAAAACATTACCAAAACCAACAGAGCTATTATCAAGGACAACTTATCTGCAAAATCAGACTTCTTTAACTTACCAGCAAGTATCTTATAATTCATACGTTCTTCCTCTCCACCTATACATTCGTTTTTTTCGTGTCAACCATAGCGTACTTGAGAAGGAGCTCTTCAGTAGCTTCTTTCCTGTCAACAAATCCTGAAACACGCCCTTCCCTAATTACTACAATACGATCGCTGAGGCCCAACAGTTCAGGCAATTCAGATGACACTACAATCACCAACATGCCAAATTTTGCACATTCGCAGATTATCTTGTAAAACTCAGACTTTGCACCGACATCTATTCCTTTGGTCGGCTCATCCAAGATCAAAACCTTTGGGTCTGTTTCCAACCAGCGTCCAAGGATAGTCTTCTGTTGATTGCCACCTGATAACTGAGAAATCAATTTGTCGGAGTTTGGTGTCTTTATATTCAGATTATTTATTGCTTTCAGAGCAATCTCTTCTTCTTTATTTTCATCAATACCGAAAAAACGATTAATGTACTGTTTCAACACTGAAATCGTAATATTCCCTTTTACCGAAAGGTTGGGTAAGATTCCCTGATCCTTTCTGTCTTCTGGGACCAAAGCGATACCAAGCGAAATGGCATCCTTTGGGGATTTGATCAGAACGGGCTTCCCTTCCAACAATATTTCCCCTGATTTGACCTTATCCAAACCAAATAGACCTCTCATGATTTCAGTTCTACCCGACCCAACCAATCCGGCAAACCCCAAAATCTCTCCACCCCGTGCAGAAAAACTGATGTCATTGACATAATCTGTAGTAAGAGCCTTCACTTCAAGAAGTGTGTCACCAAACTTTGTATTTCGTGAAAGCTCCTCAAAAACCTTTCCCAAGGGACGCCCGACCATCATCCTGATCAGGTCATCGTTGGTCACTGTAGCCACATCAACGACATCCACTAAAAATCCATCCTTAAAGACAATTACTTTTTGTGCTATTTCGGATATCTCATGCATCCGATGAGAGACATAAAAGATAAGCTTACCTTCTGCTCTCAATCGCTCTATGATTTTAAAAAGAATTCCAATTTCCTTGTCACTCAAACTCGCTGTAGGTTCGTCAAATGCAATTATCTTGGAATTGCGAATGACGGCTTTCATTATTTCAATCATCTGCTGACTGGCCGTACTCAGTGTACCTACTTTGGAGTCAGGCTCTATATCCAGCCCAAAATCTACTGCAATTTTTGCAGTTTTCTCATTCATCTGGCGATAATCAATTGTCCCATTCTTTGTACGGAGCCAATTCCCAAGAAACACATTTTCAGCAACCGTCATCTCCTTTAGAATTTGTCGCTCTTGGTAGATCACACTGATTCCATTTGCAATAGCATGTTTTGGAGTTGGGAAAATGCAGACTTCCCCATCTATCAACAGTTCACCACCATCAGGTTGATAATCCCCATTCATTATCTTCAGTAAAGTTGATTTCCCGGCACCATTCTCTCCTAGCATTGCATAAACTTTTCCACTTTCCGCTTTGAAAGAGATTGAATCAAGAGCTTTAACACCTGGGAAATACTTGCTTATTCCTCGAAATTCTACTGTGCTCACTACACACTCCCCATATATTCCTAACTTTTTATTTTATTTCATTATTTATAATTAAACTTGTGTTTCCGTACACACTTTTTAATAAATAAAGAAAAGGTAAAGGTGACTAATTCTATGTATATTTCCGCTACACTCCTACGTAACAAGCCAATTCTTCACCTAATGCTAGTGTAAACCCACCTACAGCTCTTGTCAAATTGTTTTTTCAAAGTTTTTGTATCTCATTTTTTCATTTTCCTTGCCAATTTGGTTCTTAGGATTTATACTAAGGGCCAAACTATGTGTGCAGTATTTATAAAATGTGTTTGCGCACACACTTGGAGGGAACATGTCTGAGAGGAATGCACTTGTAACAGGAGCTGGTCATGGCATTGGAAAAGCTATTGCTATTGATTTGGCTAAAAACGGATATAATGTAGGGGTAAATTATTACAATTCAAGAGAAGCGGCAAAAGATACCTGTGAGCAGATTGAACACTTGGGGCAGAAAGCATTATTGCTCCAAGCCGATGTAAGGGACAACCAGCAACTGGATTCAATGTTCTCCTCATTCTTTGATACCTTCGCAAGCATTGACCTTATGGTCAACAATGCCGGTATCAGCAAGTTTTACCCTTTCCTTGAAGTTACAGAGGAACAATGGAAGGAGATCACCTTTGCAGATTGGAAAGGTGCTTTCTTTTGCACGCAATATGCTGCCAAAAATATGATTGAGACCCATAAAAAAGGAGTAATAATCAACATCTCCTCAAATCATGTCGATGGGTGCTGGCCCGATGCAACTATCTATGGATCTGCTAAAGCAGCCCTGACAAAATTTGGGAAGAATGTTGCCCTAGAACTTGCACCACATGGAATACGGGTAACTACCGTCTCCCCTGGATACACCGACGTTGGTTGGGAAAAGGGGCATCCTGCCTATGGAACTTTGGACAAGCTTCCATTCAAACGATTTTGCCAACCTGAAGAAATAGCTAAGATAGTAACATTTCTCTCCAGTGATGCCTGCTCCTATATGACGGGAAACTGTGTAACTATTGACGGTGGAGCTCTTCTCGCAATTGTCCCTGAAAACACCATATTGGAGGTTTAACATGAAAATAACAAAGATAGAAACATTTAGGATCGTACCACGATGGTTATTACTTCGCATTGAAACCGATGATGGCTATGTAGGTTGGGGAGAACCCATAGTTGAAGGGAAAGCGGTTACAACCGAAGCTGCTGTATATGAGTTATCTCCTCTCATTATGGGAAAAGATCCCAGGAGAGTGGAGGATATATGGCAAACCCTCTATAGGGGTGGATTTTATCGGGGCGGCCCTATTCTTAGCAGTGCTATATCAGGCATTGACCAGGCACTGTGGGACATCAAGGCGAAAGCACTGGGAGTTCCTGTTTACGAGTGTCTGGGGGGACCTGTTCGAGATAAGATGGAAGTGTACAGTTGGATTAACTCCACAACTCCAGAAGAAGCTGCAGAAAGTGCAAGGAAAAGTATACAAGCCGGCTTTCGAAAGGTGAAGATGTTTGGTGTTGATGCTGTAGGCTGGATCAATGACAACAGAGAGATTGACAAGCTGCTTGCCAAGTTGCAAGCCATAAGGGACACCGTAGGCAATGACTTAGGCATAGCCATTGATTTTCATGCCCGGCCTCACAAGGCAATGGCAAAGACATTGCTAAAACAGATTGAGCCCTTTAACATTCTGTTTGTTGAGGAACCTGTTCTGGTTGAGAATGAAGAAGCCTTTGCTGAATTACACAGTTGCACCAGCATTCCTTTAGCAACTGGTGAACGCAGTTTCACTCGGTGGGATTTCAAAAACATGTTACAGAAGGGATATGTTGATATAATTCAGCCGGATCTTAGCCATGCTGGAGGCATTTCTGAGGTCAGACGCATTGCAGCTATGGCCGAAGCGTATGATGTGGCCATTGCACCACACTGCCCTCTGGGGCCCATTGCATTCGCTGCATGTCTTCAAATCGATTTTACCTGCATCAATGCTTGTATCCAGGAACAAAGCCAGGGCATGGCTTATAATAAAGGGCAAGAAATGGCCCAATATGTCAAGGATCCGTCCATATTTGCCTTCAAGGATGGTTTTATAGATCTACTTACAAATCCAGGGCTGGGTATCGAAGTGCATGAGGAATCGATACGTGAAATGGCAAAAGCGGGGCATGACTGGAAAAATCCTATTTTACACCATGAAGACGGGAGTGTAGTGGAATGGTGATCAGATGTATTGAAAACTCTCCAGAGTGTATTTTGGGAGAAAACCCACTCTGGTTTCCCTATGCGTCGTTGTTCTTGTGGACTGATATCGTGAAAGGGAGTATCTATGCATATTCAGACAAGACAAAAATAGTTCGTACCGTTTTGGAGAGTGATTTCCAGATAGGGGCATTTGTCATTGACAGTGACCACAACCTGATATTACTAACTGAAATAGGGCTGATCAAAGCTGAGTATATAGGAGAATCATTTCAGCTTGATTGGGATTCCCTTATTCCTGTCGAGTTGAAAGCTGACGAGCGTTTTAATGATGCGATAGTCGACTGTAAGGGAAGAATTCTCGCTGGGTCAAAGCGAGAATCAAATACTGATGGCAAGCTATTTTGTTTTGAGACTGGAAAGCCTCACAAAATACTCTTGGAAAAGCTATCCATCAGTAATGGTATGGGATTTACACAGGACAACAAAACCTTTTTCCATACAGATTCCGGTCCGAGAGTTGTTACTGCATATACATATAATGCAAAAGATGCAAGCATCACAAATCCTGTACTGCTATATCACCCCCTAGACAATGCTATCTGTGATGGTATGACCGTTGATAAGAATGATACCATTTGGACCTGTTGTTGGGGAGAAGGAAAAATATTACAGCTAGATCTTCAAGGAAATAGCATGATGAGCATCGACATCCCAGCTATTCAATGTTCAAGTCTCTGTTTTGGCGGTGAGGATTTCGGGAAAATGTTTGCAACATCAGCAACCATCGGACTCCATGAGCATAGCTTAATGGATGGAAAATGTTATATCATCGATATAGGGGTACAGGGCCGACCTGAATATGAAGCTACCCCATATTTATACCCAAATGGGAATTAAGTGTAGAGAATGAAAGATAGTGGAAGACCTTCAACAATAAAAGACGTAGCCATCGCTGCAGGAGTCTCGGCAGGTACCGTAGATCGTGTTTTACATGATAGGGGCCGTGTATCCGAGGCAAATGCTAAAAAAGTGCTCATGGCGATCAAAAAACTTGACTACACCCCTAGCCAACTGGGAAGTGCTCTTTCTACAAGTAAAAACCAGATTAAGATAGGAATTACCTATCCACAAGTGGACAGCAGCTTTTGGAATGAAATTGGGCAAGGAATAGAGAAGGCTCAGCAACAGCTGAAAGCCTTTGGCGTTAGGCTGATAATCAACGTTACCCATAGCTACAGTCTGGAGGACCAGCGAAAGGCTCTTGATAATCTTGTAAAGGAAGGAGTCCAAGGGATCCTACTCACTGCTGCAGATGACTTTTCTGCCGATAGCATTGAAACAAACATACCAAAGCATATCCCCTATGCGACAGTCATCAACAAGACTATGGGTTCAAGATGCTTATTCCATATTGGGCCAGATGACTTTATCCTTGGACAACTGGCAGCAAAGCTTGCCAGCCTCCACTGCTGTTCTGAAACCAATGTCCTTATCCTCTCCCCTAACGTAAATTTCACTGGTTCCCAGCAGAGGATCGCAGGGTTCTGCAGCAAAGCCAATCAAGAGTTGAAAGACATAAATATCCAAAGGATATATCCTGTTGATGGCCATACTGACAAGGAAATCAGGCAAAACGTATATGATGCAGCATTGCAGAACATCAAGACGATAGACAATTTAAATATCATCTATGTCACGGACGGTTTCTTTACTCCTGCCGCGGCTGCGATTAAAGATAGTAACAGCGTTGGAAAAATCATCTGTATCGGTCATGAATACAGCAGCAAGCTACCGGGGTATCTGAATGAAGGGATTATGGGCGCAAGCATTTACCAACACCCAGCCCAACAGTGGACCCAAGCGCTCAAGAAACTCTATTCAATCATACGAGGTGATAAAAAAATCGCTAAGGCAACAACAAAAGTCCAATGCTCCATCATTATGAAGGAAACCTTACCATTCATTAAGATTGGAGATGTGGATTTTACCTGATCCAATCCGACCACCAGACTTACGAATCCAGGATCAAGAGCTATATGCTTTTTTTTACAGACTAATTCCCACTACTTTCAGACATGAAAAATATAACTAAAGCCTATGCATTGGGCATTTGCACTGCATATATACCATTTACTTGCATATAAATAGTTAGTTTTTATATGGTTATTGTAAGGCATAAAAGATGAGAATCCAAAAGAATACCCCTCTACTAGAGACGATATCAGGGGTAATTTAGGATATTCCACATAGGGGAACGGGCGTGTCATATACACGCTGAAAAAACTCGGAAAATGAGAAATTCATCTGTTCTCTGAATTTTAGAGATACACCCCAAGCTCCTCACTTTCCACGCTCCATGTTCCGTCTTGGGGAAAGCCAGGAACATCCCCTTCTGAACCATCCCAACCGCCCGCCATCATGGCGACAGCCAAAAGCAAGCCACCATTACCAGGAAGATAAAGGGGCAAGTCAGAGGATGTTACCTGGCGATTATGCCCATTGGGGAGATAGGTATTCTTCTCTGAATCCATCAAAAGGATATCCACAGCATCTTTTCGAAAAGAGAGTCTTGCAAGAGTCATAGCCATGACAGGAAAATCCCAACCCCACATAGTTTCAAAACGCCAATACCGCAGAACAGCATCAAATGAATTTGCCATTTGCTTCGGATCTACCGATTGGCCGGGAAGAAATCCATAGGCAAGCAGAAATGAGGGGTGGTCGGTAGCAAACCGACCATATGTACCATGACAGTTCTGATGGGCAGCATATCTGTCATTATTTCCATCAGTCGGACATGGACTGAGCAATCGTATAACCGTATCCCACTTTTCTGGGACTTCCTGCCCCATTCGTTTTTTCCAATCGATTGCAGTATTGATACCCCATCGCCAATATTCCAGTTCAAAAGTGGGATTTAAGGTATCCATTGGTGCATGATTTTCTTGGGCAGGAATAAGAGGTGCCCCCAATATAAATTGGGATACATCTTCATCCCAACGTGCATAGTCAACCATAAACATTGCTGTTTCAAAGACAAGTCTTGCGTATTTTTCCAATGTCTTTTGAATAGGTTCGTTTCGATACAGCAACTCAGCAAAATATATTATGTGAGGTTGTTGCCAACACAAGAGAGGTCCGATAGAAGAAGGGCTATCTGTTCCGGAAGGGTCTGTCATCTTCGGCCAACGGGCCCCTAGATATCCCTGTTGTTTGGCACGACACTTAGCAGATTCCAAGATCTCAAAATACCACCTCAAACTTTTTTCCAACAAGTGCGGACGATTCCACAAGACAGCTTGAGCAGCGTGCCATACATGCATCTCCAAATGGAATTTTCCATACCAGCTATTACAGGTGAGTCCTGTCTCCGCTGGAGGCAGGGATCCCAAGCATTGGATAGCGGTGAGGTACTGTGAAAGAACAACCCTTCGTTCCAGTTCCATGGCTCGAAGATCCTTGCTTCCCCAAAACGAAACAGCAGCACCTTTTGTCCAGAAATCCTGCCACCAGACGGCGCTTTCCAGTTTTGTCTTGGAAAAGGAAGGAAGCTTTTCAGTGTTTTGTTGGGTTGTAAACAGAATTGAGGTTTCAAGGACTGTGTCGTGGGAAAAGAATGTCCATTGGTGCCTATTTTTGCGTTCAATTGTTATTGTAAGATTTACTGGAAATGTAATGACTACCGAATAGGTTGTATCATCAATGTTCCTGCTGATACAAAAAGAATTTTCGGAGATTACCGATAGTTCTGATTCATGTGAGGTTCCAGCTTCCCAATCAGATCCATCAATGAGATGGGATGGGTACGGAAAAGAAATAGCCAAACCCAGCTCCCCTTTTTCACATAAAGGAGACTCCATTTTGAGAGCGATCATATCCAAATGAGGGTGACAAAGAGTCTTTACAGAGACAGGGGTTTTATGCAATGTAAAAAAACTACATAATTCTCCAGAAAACAATTTCAACTCTTGATGGGCGTCTGAAACAGAGGTCTCATCAATCACTCCTGTTTCTGCAATGAGCCCAATCTTGCCTAGATTAAAGCGGTGGGGGTTTATCCTTAAAGCATCAAATAACGCTTGCTGGCCACTTGGATCTGTCATATAACCAACAGACCTTCCACCAACATCGAATTGTTGCATTGTAAGCTCATGGTTATCCTTCGGTGCATCAGGATAGCTATGAAATCCCCACTGGCTCATCGTACACCGGGGAATAGAACCCACCGGGGTTTTACTGAATGTTTGCAGGCCAGTGCAATCGGCTGTAAAAACAAATTCCCCATTACCTACAGAAAGTGGACTGTTTGGGTCCCAGCCCACAAGGCAGGGGTTATGACGACTCACTACTGGTTTCCTATCGATGGTACTCATACTTGTTAATCCTAATTTTCAGACAGGACAAAGCCCTGTTCCGATTCACTTACCTGATGAAATACAAATCGTTCGAACGGAGTCTTATTAGGGGTATGATAGGTAACCTGAAGGTTCCCTGCAAGATCAGAAAAAACCATCCCATGACCTCCATCAGCATCAATTAGGGGTTTCTGTATCTGTCTCCAAGGCCCTTGTACCAACCCCGTATCAGATACAGCACACCCCATGACGTAACCTTTGTGCCCGACACTAGACCAGAGCAGGACCAATTTCCCATCTGAATGACGGTGCAGGAAGGGCCCATCAGTTACACGTGCATCCACTATACCTGATCCATCCCTACGGACCAAAGCCTTAGGCCATAGAGCTGAGGAGGCTTTAAATAGCAGTAGGGGTTCCCCTACTCCTGCTGAAAGATCTTGCCGTAAGGGCATTGCCCATATCTCTCCATCGTTGGCCTGAACCCATTCATGACAAAACACTATCCATGGAGTATTCTCGTCGTCAACATACAGTGTACCATCGAGACATTCCCACTCTTTGGGCGTGACAGCTCCGTTCACCACAGGCTTGTATGGCCCCAAGATAGAATCTGAAACCAGTATCTGGGTTCCTCGGCTATGTGTTGTTGATGTGAATGTTGCAAAAAGATAATATTTGTTTGCAAACTGATGAACTTCAGGAGCCCAAAAGTCATGGGTACCCCAAAAATCAGAAGAAGGGGTAAATACTCTGATAGGACCATCCCATTGCTGTAGGTCGGTACTAACATAAGCATCAAAACCCTCTCCCCTCTGGTTCCAAGGGTTCTTGTCAGTTGTCCCAAACAAATAATACTTCGCTTCGTCTTTCATGACATAGACGAAGGGGTCACGTATCTGGATATCATTTCTTTTGATCATATAGTCCTTAGGTAGATATTCCTGCTAGCGGAACCAATACAGCTTCTACCACCAGAAGGTGGTAGAAAGGATATGATACTGAGGGGAGGATAGAACCTCCCCTCAGAAATTTGACAGGAATACTTTACTTGGAAATCAAGCGCACGAGCAGTTCATTAATCTGCTTTCCGCCCTGAGCCGGAGAAATCTGGCCAAAAGCAACACGCTGATAAATAAGGAACAAGGTGCTGTTGAACTCAGTATCGTTGGGAACGTGGTCAGTTTCCAGCGAAGAGTGAGGGCCTGCAACCTTCATATAGTCAAGAACTCTCTGGTCGGCAGGAGAGCTTGCACCAGAAGCACGGGCAGTAGCTGATGCAGAAGCACCACGGTTACTACCAAGAATCTTTGCAGCATCGGGATCGTTGACCAAGAAATTGATGAATTTTACCGTTTCTTCTGGATTCTTCGAATCCTTGTTTACGGTATAGAACTGGCTGGGAGCCTGCCACAAGGCTTTGGTTGCTGCCGCACCGGGGAACTCCATAAGTCTGAGTTCATCGGTTGTAGCTGCCTGATACCCACCAAGCTGGTTGGTGTAGAGAAAAGCAATAGCGACTTTACCTGCGATTAATGCAGAGCTGTCAGCATTGCTTTCAGCATATCCGCTTGCAATTTCAGCTGGGGGGATCAAGCCATTAATGCGGTAATCCTTAAACAGTTCAAGGTACTTCTGGGCATCAGCAGCAGTAACTGCGGTTGAAGAGTCAGAAGCTGTAAAGAGAGGAGTACCATTGTAACGTGTCCAATACCCAAAAGGAGTGGAGTTAGTTGACATGACTCCAATATCCTGCATCGGATACACACCTTTAGGAAGCTTGCTTTTCAACAGAACCAGATAGTCGCGGAACTCCGCATAGGTCATTGATGATTTTGGCTGAGGAATGCCAGAGCGTTCGATCAAAGACTTGTTGTATACCAATGAAGGCATGGTCACACCAGTTGAGACACCCAAGAGTTTCCCACTGATTTTACCTGAGGCAATAGCACTTGGATCAATTACCCTTGTATCCAGAATATTTTCAGAATACATATCCAACGGCAATAGAACACCAGCATAATCATAGATGTTTCCACCCATCTGGATGATGTCCGGACCATTGCCTCCAGCAAGCTGGGTATCGACTTTTACAAAATGATCCCCTGCTCCTCCAGAGACTTCTGGATTTATCACTATACCAGGATTGCGACTCTGATACAGGTCGATTGCTTCTTGGCTGATCGTCACACGATCACCACTTCCCCAGTATGCCCAGCGAATCGTAGTTTTCCCTTCGTCAGCTTTCTGACTCTCTGGAACACCAGCCGCGAAACCCATAGTGACTCCCAACACGAGAACGGTCATAGCCAGTAGGATTTTTTTCATTTCTAACCTCCTTAAAAATTAGGGATTTTCTTATCCCTTGATTCCTGTAGTTGCGATTCCTCTTACAAAGTACTTTTGTAAGGAAAAGAATAAGATGAAAGCGGGTATGAGCGAGACTACCGACATGGCGAACATAGGCCCCCAGGAAGACATTCCTGAAGAGTCCAAAAACAATCTGAGTCCCATGGGAACCGTGTATGTATTGGGTGAAGTAAGATAGAGCAACTGATTGAAGAAATCATCCCATGTCCATAGGAAGGTGAACAGCACGGTGGTTATGAGGGCGGGAAGGGTCAAAGGCATGATGATTCTCGTATAGATTCCAAACTTTCCACACCCGTCTATCAAGGCTGAATCATCAATGTCTTTCGGCAGTCCACGGATAAACTGCACAAGGAGAAATATAAAAAAGGCATCGGTAGCAAAGAACTTTGGAACGATAAAGGGAAGGAACGTATCTACCCAGCCTAACGAACGGAAAATGATATATCGTGGAATGGTTGTCACATGTGAGGGCAACATCAGCGTGATCATCATCAAGGCAAACCAGAAATTCTTCCCGATAAATTTGAGGCGCGCAAAAGCATATGCTGTAAGGGAGCAGAACATGGCATTAGCTCCAGCACTAAATAAACAGATGATGAAACTATTCCTAAAGAAAGTATCAAAACCCACAATTCCTATTCCCGCCCAACCATTGCGGTAGTTTTCCAACGTGATGACTTTCGGAATCAGAGTCGGATCGCTGAAAATAGCATTGCTATGCTTAAAGGAAGCAGCAATCAGCCAGAGGATAGGATAGAGCATCCCAAGCCCAAGGGCTATGATGATGAGATTCGTAATAAAGCTTTGTATGAGGTTTTTTGTATTCTTTTTCATGTTCATTATTCCCCACTTCCATAGGATACCAATGATCCTGATAACTTAAAGACAATTACCGTCAGACCGGCAATGATAATGAGCAGTACCCAGGCCATCGCAGCAGCATACCCCATTTCGGAAAATCCAAACCCTTTGATATACAGGTACAGGCTGTAAAACATGGTAGAGTCCAAAGGTCCTCCAGAACCATTGGAAACAATAAATGCCTGAGTAAAGGATTGGAATGCACTTATCATCTGCATAATCAGGTTAAAAAAGATGATTGGTGAAAGACTGGGCAGCGTGATTTGGAGAAACTGTCTGAACTTCCCGGCTCCGTCAACACTGGAAGCTTCATAATATTCTTTTGGAATTTGCTGCAATCCCGCAAGAAAAATAATCATCGGAGACCCAAATTGCCAGACAGCCAATAAGATCAGCGTGAAAAGAGCATATTTTGGATTCGAGATCCAAGCAGGCAGTTCTGATAAATGGAAAGCCTTTTCTAAAATGAGGTTCAGCAGTCCGTCCCCCGCAAATATCCTCCTCCAAAGGACAGCAATAGCAACCGATCCGCCGAGAAGCGTGGGGATATAGTAGAGTGCCCGATACACACCTATGAGCTTGAGCTTCTTATTCATAAGCATGGCAATGGCTAAGGCAAAGACCAACTTCAGAGGCACTGAAATACATACGAACTTAAAAGTAACAACCAAAGAATTGAAAAACCTTTCATCCAGAGGAAACTGCTCGTTCCCTGTAAACATCACAATATAGTTGCGTAAACCTACCCATTGGGGAGGCTGACGGATATTGAATTGAGTGAAAGAGAGGTAGAGGGAATAAAACATTGGGTAGAGCGTCAAGGCAAACAAACCTATAAGCCAAGGGGTGAGAAATGCATATGAAGTGAGGTTTTCTCGCAATACTTTCTTTTTGATCATTATACGCTCCGTAAGAAAAAGTGGTAAATCATATATTACTCATCGTCATCAATACTGCTCAGTAGCATAGCCATTTGTAGCCATACTGGCATTTTTAGTATTCCAAGGCTGAAGTCTTGAGCATTCTGTCAAACAACTCTCTTGCTTTATCCAGAGGAATGTCTACAAGGGGGTCAGACAAGAATGCTGTGAAGAGCAACTCATCATCCTCATTGTAGATAGCATCAAGTGTCATTTGCTGAACATCACTTACCTGTCTGACCAGATTTTGGATGCTTAAAGGCGGATCGCTGGCAACAATCGGCCTAATGGAATCTTCACTGAGAAAGCCATTGCTCTCCACAATCCTGCCCTTGGGCAAGTAGCGTATCTGTCCCTCATTCGGCCGGTTTATGTTGGTCAGGAGAGTCCTGTCTCCCATTAGAGCGCACATGATGTCTACACCTTCCTCATCGCTAGGTGCTGCTACCAGTTCGTCATCAGCAAATACTTTTTCTCGTTTTTTCTTGGCTTGGTTCGTTCTCCATACATAGGGCGTACACATTACACCAAACTTCCAGAGCTCCTCTTCGCTGCCTAAGAACCAGGGAACAAACTCAACCAAATGGCGATCTCCTGCTGCCCCGAGAGCGCCAAAATCACGCAAGAAACTTAACGCTACCAACTGGTCGCAATCAAACCATTTCTCATCATGGATACGTTGTTTTACAATGTCTGTCCTATCACTGTAGGTAGCAGGATTCCGACTGAGCTCAATAAGCTTTGGCATCAGATCAAGACCCTTGTATGTGGCTTTTGTCACAAAGGTAAAATGATTAACTCCAGTAAGGTCGACCTTGATCTCCCTTCTGTCTGGCCTTGGAACTCCAAACCACTGTTCCACCTTTTCTGCAAGGAAATTCTGTGTGTGAAAAACCTCATGGCAACACCCCAATGCTTTTATATCAGGAAAGACCTTGTATAGGGCGGCAGTACATAGGGTAAGAGGGTTGGTATAATTGATAACCCAAGCATCAGGACAGTATTTCTGGATTTGTTTTGCAAGATTAAAAAATATGGGTAGGGCTCGCCTCGCACGCAGTATCCCACCAGGACCAGTAGTATCTCCTACTGTTTGAAGTATTCCATACTCTTTGGGAAGTTCCAAATCCCCGTATCGGCACTCAGTATCACCAGGTTCAATCGAAATCAAAACAAGATCACAATTGTATAAAGCTTCTCCTATTTCATCAATTGCTATAACCGCAAAATTCCCTTCACTATTGTTTACTGCAAAAATTCTATTTGCTACCTGTACATTGTTCCTTGCAGCTTCCTTATCGATATCATACAAGACCAAGGTTCCATGGGTTTCCTTGCTGATCGAAAGATCTTTCATGAATTGGATGGGCCAAAGGCGGCCTCCGCCTCCAACAATACAAATACGTGTCTTTTTCATGAGTCTATCTCCTATCTCTTCTTTGCAATTGTCAACTCGGTCAAAGATAAAGTACAGGCGGGTAAATTTGACAATCAGTATCATTTCTTTACCTTTTTTTTGATGTATCTATGCTATAATTTCTCAATGTACTCATTAGTAATAATCGATGATGAAACAGAATTGCTTGAAGGGTTCTCAAAATATTTCCCATGGGAAAAGATTGGCTTTGCTGTAGAGGCAGCCTTCAGCGACGGCAGAAGTGCCCTAGCCTTCTGCAAGACCCACAGCGTGGATGTAGTGCTTACAGATATCAGAATGCCCTTCATATCGGGCCTTGATTTGATACAGGAACTACAAACTGCCCAGTATGTGCCACTATTCTGTATTATGAGTGCGTATGACAGCTTCGACTACGCAAAGAAGGCAATAGCCTATGGAGTGCAGGACTATCTGGTGAAGCCTTCTTCCTTTGAGGATATAGAAAAGACCTTTCTTAAAATACGGACAATCTTGGATTGCAATGCCAATTTCCCGCCAAAAGATGGCAATACAGAGCACTATGCAGCCCCCATCATAAAAACCCTTTCAATCATAAGAAAAAGGATCAGAAGCAGTTCCTTACAATCCATTGCAGAGGAGCTTGGTATTAACAGCTCATACCTTTCACGGCTTTTCAAGGAGGAAATTGGGCAGAATTTCCAAGAATATCTGGTTCAGACAAAAATGGAACAGGCTGAACGTATGCTTATGGGAAATATAGGATATACAAACAAAGAAATCGCCGAGGCATTGGGATATCAGGATACCCAGAATTTTTGCCGAACTTTCAAAAATTACTTCGGGACCTCCCCCCAACAGTACAGAAAGGCCCGGTAATAGCAATGAAAAGCCCTAACAGAAACGTAAGATTATTTTTTCGACACAGCCTCCCCTTAGTTATAGTTGCCATACTTTTGGGGACTACCGCTACTATCATTACCAGAAATTTCCTCATACAAAACAGCATAAGACAGGCAAACCAGACTCTAAACCAAGCATCCGCCTACTATGATGCCATCCTAGAAGAAATGGACTCGCTCAGCCTCATGTTCAGTACTGATCCAGAGATGAAGGTCAGATTACAGCAATTATTCAAACAAGGAATCCTCGATTTGGACGACTACCGTGAGATAAAGCTCTTACGTTCCTTTCTCTCAGCCCCTGCAAATGCCCGCCCTTACATTGAAAACATCTACATCTACCTTGAAAATTACGAAAATATGGTCCTTTCCAGCAATTTGGGATTCACAGAAAGGACAAAGCTTAAAGACTCCTCATGGCTGTCAAACTATGTCAGAAAACTAGAAGGCCTCAACAGCTATTCAGAACATCTTGTCCTGCAGCTAGACACTCCAAATGAACAAGGTATCATAAGAATATCTCATCCAATAACCAATCAGGCCGGGAAGATCATAGGAATCATCGTATTGAATCTCTTGGAAAAGGCACTTGCAGAGTCCTACGGACAATTCATCACCCAAGAAGAGGCTTACCTCTCGGTGCATAACAAACAAGGGGCCATTTTATTCTCCAACCCTGCTGAAGAGTGCCCTTACCCTACCAAAAAGATGCAGTACTTCCAAACCCAATCAAAAAAATATGGATGGCAATATACTCTTGGGTTCTACCAGCCCAAGCTCTATCATCTTTCCACGCTTCTGGGCAGGTATACCATCGGCCTCTCATTGCTAGCCCTTTTGTTAGGTTTGTTTCTTACCTACAGGACTAATCGAAAAGAGAGAAGATTCCTTTCTAATGTAATGCAACAACTCAATCAGACAGGTACTTCCCAGTTGATTGAAGGCAGCCCCTCCCAGTATAAGAATGTTTTCGACTACATGAACTACCATGTCATAAAAACTTTTATAGAGCAGGATTACCTGAGGTGGCAGAAAGAAGCGATGGAATATAGGGCACTGCAAATGCAGATCAACCCACACTTCCTATTCAACACCCTTGACACCATAAATTGGATGGCTATCAAACAGGCAAAGGGAGAAAACGATGTCAGTACCATGATCCAATTGCTTGCCAAACTACTCAAATATTCCCTGCAGGTTGAAGATATCGTCGGTGTCTCCCTTGCCAAGGAACTGGAACAAACCGACAACTACCTGCAAATCCAAAAAATCCGGTTCAAGGATTCCTTTACCTTCACCCAGCACATAGAAAAGGACCTTTTGGACGTACAAGTACCTTGCATGCTATTGCAGCCAATTTTTGAAAACTGTCTCATACATGGCTTCAAAGGAACAAAAATCCTGGACATCATCATGAATGTCAAAAAAAAGGATGGGATGATCATAATCGAAATACATAATACGGGATTGGTTCTTTCGAAGGAGGAGCTAGAATTCCTCAATCGAGAAGATTTTGATGCCTTGAAGCAAAAGAAATCTCTTGGACTGATGAATGTTAAAAAACGTCTGTTGCTTTTCACCAAAGGGCCATCACCTTTGGTAGTAACAAATGATGGAATCAAGGGTGTGACTGTCATCATCCAACTTCCTGACCGCAGGGTCTGATTAGTTTTTCATGATATCCGCAATCCTAGGGCAACAGGATACTTTGCCACGTTACTGATATACACCAGAGCATCCATGCAATCATTCCACGTCCAGATACAGTGAAGAACGATGACTGAAACCATAACTACCTCGCAAAGTGACCGCAGAATCCTAATTGAGGATGAAAAATCTGGTACACCCATCGACCTTCGCCGATTCATCCAACTCATGAGGCAAATCACCGAAAAGCAGGACCATCATGAAGTTGACGAAGGGACCATCTCACCATCAAGGCTAGAAAAATGTCTTCATTGCGAGGATTATAAGCTTTCCAGGGTATTGTTGAGATTCTGAATCAATTTTGCTGAAGCCTGGTGAGGGGTGAGCTTGCCAAACCCAAACTCATCAATGACATCCTGCATGGTCTGGATCACTTCAGAATTCATCTGCCAAATACTTTGAGGAAGCCCTGCTTGTGCAATGCCTTCATTCGTTGCCTTTTCCGCCATAGGAGAGATCAGGCCTTTCTCAGCAAGTATTTTCCGTCCACTAACCGTTGAAGGGATACCACGAGCCGTACCAAGAATTTCGATAGCATCGCCATCGGTAAACAGATAGTTCAGTACCTGCATGGCCTTTGCCTTATCATTCGAATTATTATTCACAGTGAGGATCTGCGATGGTCTCATCAGTACTCCGCTATTTTTTGCCCCATCCATGACTGGTAATTGTCTGGTCTCAATATTTTGCTTGCTACCAATATCCTTGTCCATTGAACTGACCCAGTCCCAAGCTGAAGCTGTGTTACCTTTGATCCAATCTGGGTTCTCCTGGAACTTCTGGTAAAATAGTGATGTCTGGGAAAATGGGGCAATAATGCCTTCATCAAACCAACGTTTGAAATAGCTAAAAGCCGTTGTCCCCTGCTCTTCAGTGAAGGCTACACGCTTGTTCTCATCGACAACCTCTCCGGCAATCTGAGCAATGAACACCTCAAACCAGAATCGAAGGATATCAGGGGTTGCAGAACTAAAATATTTGGAAGAATCAATCTGGTGTACTTTCTTTCCTTCGGAGATGATATTTTCCCACGTCCACACTGTATTGGGATCAATACCGCTCTCAGAAAGAATTTTAGTATCAACAAGGAAGGTATTTACGTTGGTTCCACTGGGAAGCCCCATAAGCTTACCTTCATAGGAACAGTAATTCTTGAGGACCTCAGCATCGAACTCAGTCAGGTCAAAGTCAGAAGAAGTGATTTCAGCAAAGACATCTCCCTTTGAACAAAACTCGTTCAACCAAGGCTGGTCTATTTGGATAATATTAGCAGCTGTGCCTCCAGTTATCTGGGTCACTAATTTCTGATAATATCCGTCCCAACCTCCATGTTCCCCTTCTAGTTGTATGGTGGGGTTTTTCTTACTGTAAGCTTCTAAGGCTGACAAGGTAGGGGTATGACGGGAATCTCCTCCCCACCAAGAGACACGCAGAGTCACATATTCAGTTTCTTTGGAATCTTCGGTAGATCCTCTTGCAATACCTGAACTCATTACCAGGATAATGCAAAGAAACGTAATAAATGTTTTTTTCATGCTTGCCCCCCATTTGCCAGCATTATACCTCAAGTTTGCAAGAGTTACTGCAACTTGCCCATCAAAAACATTTCGGCCTGCAAGCATTGCTTTCTGACATTTTTCAGATTGCTGCATAGACTCGAAGCCGTACGTACCATTTTAGATAAAATTGCTATCAGAACTGAAAATATCCAACGAGGTTCATCTGCAGCAAAACAATAATGAGCCGTATAGCCTTGCTTCTCTTTGCAGAACAATTCTCCTTAGGTACAGCTTGGGGAAACATTGCTAGTTCCCATGTATTGGTTTTTGCATCATTATACTTTAAATATATATATTATAATTTTTTATTTGTTTTCACAATGCATGACCACTTTTCAAAACCCTTGACAGTACCCGGTAAATATTCGATAGTCGCAAGTATGTCGTTAAGGCCCAGAGGATAGATTCCTCTGGAAGATTTATGCCTGAAACGAGCGGAGGGAATGGAAAAGATTGAAAGGTGTTGAAATTGCAGTCGAACAGGTCTCCAGAGCGTATGGAACATTCAAAGCACTCGATGATGTGAGTGTTACCATTAAGAAAGGTGAGTTCTTCTCCCTTTTGGGACCATCAGGGTGTGGCAAGACCACACTGCTAAGGATTATCGCAGGGTTTGACTACCCCGATAATGGAACTGTAGAGTTCGATGGCAAAGACATCCTGCCCTTGCCTCCGGACAAGCGGCAATCAAACACGGTCTTTCAGACCTATGCACTCTTTCCTCATCTTACAGTCTATGAAAATGTTGCTTTTCCCCTACGTCTCAGGCGTGTAGAAAAAAATGAGCTGGACCGCAGAGTACGTGAGTATGTCCGCCTGGTCCAACTTGAAGAACACATTGACAAGAAACCTTCCATGCTCAGTGGAGGCCAGAAGCAGCGTGTGGCCATCGCAAGAGCGCTCATCAATGAACCGAGAGTGCTTCTCCTAGACGAACCACTCTCTGCTCTTGATGCCAAGCTGAGACAGAACCTTCTCATCGAGCTTGACGTAATCCATGACAAAGTCGGCATTACCTTTATCTATGTGACGCATGACCAGAGCGAGGCTCTCTCTGTCTCTGACCGCATTGCAGTCATGAACAAGGGTAAGATACTACAGATTGGAACTCCTTATGAGATATATGAAGCTCCAGCTACCCGCTTTGTGGCCCAGTTCATCGGCGAGTCAAATATCTTCCCTTGCAAAGTCCTTGCCTGTGAGCCTTTTGAAAATGAGTATATGCTCACCATCGATGTACCCTCCCTTGGTGGGGTTGTCACAGTCACTGACTACGACCCTTCAGAGATAGGGGCAGAAGTTGACTTCACTGTCAGGCCGGAAAAAGTCAGGATCACCCCAAACCCTCCCAAGACGACTCACAAGTACCTGAACTCCTACAAAGGAGTTGTGGATGAACCTGTATACTCTGGCTTCCAGTCAAAATTCTACATACGTCTCGATAATGAACAGAAGTCAATCATCAAGGTATTCAAGCAGCATACTGCCTTCCTTGACGAAGGGCCGGAAATCGAATGGCGTGATACCGTCTATGTAAGCTGGACAGCCTCCGACGGATATATTGTAAAGGAAACAGATCGATGAAGAAGGTTCTGAAACCCAAGGAACGTGAACAACTTCTAGGGACAACCTATGCTTTCCCCATGGGAATCTGGTTTACCCTCTTTTTCACCATCCCCCTTTCGATCATAGTCCTCTACAGTTTCCTCAAGCGGGGACTCTATGGAGGAGTGGAGTGGGAGTTCACCCTCGATGCCTATAAGCAGATGTTCAACCCTAGCTTTGCAAAAGTGCTTATCCGAACTTTGTGGATCAGCATCGTTGCAACCTTGGGTAGCATTCTCATAGCAATACCCTGTGGCTATGCCATGGCAAAAAGCAAATACCAAACCACCCTATTGTTTCTCATCATCATACCCTTCTGGACAAACTCTCTAATCCGCATCTATGCATGGATATCAATCCTGTCGACAGAGGGCTTCATCAATACGCTTCTGATCAAGATGGGCTTACTCACCGAGGGTGTGCAGCTCATCTACAATAACGGGGCTGTAGTGTTGGTCCTTATTTACATGTACCTTCCTTTTGCTATTCTGCCACTCTTCACCACCATAGACAAATTTGACTTCGCTCTCCTCGATGCAGCACGCGATCTCGGAGCGACCAAACTGGAAGCAATCGTAAAAGTCATGTTCCCCAACATAAAAAGTGGTTTGAGCACTGCCTTCATCTTTACGTTCATCCCCATATTTGGAGCCTACACAGTGCCTTTGCTCGTCGGCGGAAAGGATTCGACCATGATCGGTAACATCATCGTCGACCAGGTGTCCAAGACCCGCAACTGGCCCTTGGCCTCAGCCTTCTCCATGGTACTTACCCTCATCTCTCTCATTGGGGTGTTCTGGATGCTCTACAATGGGAAACGCGAACAGCAACAAACCAAGAAGACTACCCAGCAGTCCCTCGAACTGAATATCCGCAAACACCACTTGCGTAAGGTGAACAGCAAATGAACAAGCACCGATATACCAAAAAAAGTAAGATATCTTTTTCCTTTGCCATGTTATACCTGACCATCATATTCCTGTTTGTCCCTCTCTTTGTAGTTGTCTTTTTTTCCTTCAATGACTCAAAGGGAATGCAGTGGAGCCATGCATCTCTGATCTGGTATAAGAAGCTGATCTTTGAAAGCCCTTCCTTATGGGCAGCGTTTAGGAATAGCCTCATCATTGCCCTCACCAGTAGCATCACTGCAACCTTTTTGGGTACCCTTGCTGCCATCGGCATAAAATGGTACCGCTTCAAGGGAAAGAACTACATCACAACCATAAGCTATTTGCCTATGGTACTGCCTGAAGTCATCATCGGTATCTCAATGCTTATCTTCTTCTCGGCTGTTAAGGTACGACTTGGCATGTTCACCATCTTTGCAGCCCACACGACCTTCAACCTCCCATTTGTCTTCATGATGGTCTCAGCGCGCCTTGATGAGTTTGACTACTCGACAGTGGAAGCGGCACGAGACCTTGGCGCAAACGAGAGCCAGACCTTACGCAAGGTAATCATCCCTACCATCATACCGGGAGTGCTTTCAGGATTTTTGATGTGCATAACCATGTCCCTTGAGGACTTTGTCATTACATTCTTTGTTTCAGGCCCCGGTTCGGGTACCCTGCCCCTCTATGTCTATTCCATGATCCGCTATGGCGTTTCACCGGTGATCAATGCCCTGACCTTTGTCATGATATTGGGTACCATGGTCATAGCCTTTACGTTTAGACGATTCCTAAAAACTGTGGCTGCAAGCAGCTAAAGTTCGGAGGCAACAACACGTTCAGGAGGTGCGTCTTGCACAAGTTTTCCAAGCTCTTCATCATTTGCCTTATGGCTTTCATCAGTGTTATCCTTACAGGATGTCAAAAAGACTCTGAGCAGAGTGGCAAGCTCTACCTCTATAACTGGACCTATTACACCCCCGATTCCCTCATCAAGAAATTTGAAAAAGAAACTGGCATCGATGTAATTATTGACAACTTTGCCTCCAATGAAGAGATGTTCGCAAAAGTCATGGCTGGAGGAAACAAAGGCTATGATATCATCTTCCCCTCCTCGGACTACACCTCCATCATGATCAAGTTGGACATGGTGCAAAAACTTGACCACACCAAGCTTCCCAACCTGAAATACGTCAATCCTATCATCGCCAAAAAAGCATCCTATGACCCAACTATGGAGTACGCTGTCCCCTACTTCATGGGATCAAGCGGTATTGCGGTTAACAAGGATAAGGCACCCGCTGATTATGCACGAGACTGGTCCATCTTCGCAGACAAACGCATGGCAGGCAGGATGTCCATGCTCGACGATATGCGTGAAGTCATGGCAGCTGGGTTGAAACATCTTGGCTACAGCGCGAATACCACCAATTCGAAAGAGTTACAGGAAGCGGCGGAGCTCATCACTAGCGAGTGGAAACCCAACTTGGTAAAGTTTGACTCGGAGTCCTTCGGCAAGGCTTTCAGCCAAGGCGAGTTCTGGGTCTCCCACAGTTATCCGGAAAACATTTTTGCTGAGATTCCCAAGGCAGAGTGGAAAAACATCGACTTCTTCATCCCAGATGAGGGGGGTATGATGTATATCGACAACATGGTCATTCCTAACGGAGCTACCAACAGCGAAGCTGCACATGCTTTCATCAACTTTATGCATGACCCGAAAAACCATGCAGTATTTCTTGATGAGTTTGGCTTTCCTCCTACTACAAATACAGAAGCGGCAAAGCATATGGAAAACAATACCTATTTTTTCACGTCCGAAGATATGAAAAACTCCGACAGCCTCAACGATTTGGGTGATGATTTGGAAAAATACAACCAGTTATGGCAATCAATCCGATACATACCGTAAATTTTCTGCATAAATATACAAGTACTGTTCTTTTACTGCAAACTATCTCTTGCAAGCATGATTCTTTCTAGGTACTCTAAAACAAATCCTCATACGAAGAGAGTAATTATGAACAGTTATCAACTTATCACCTCCCTGGCCTTTGCGTTATACCTAGGTCTCATGCTGAGCATCGGATTTGTAACCTACAAGAAAACCCATAGTACCAGTGACTTTTTTCTTGGCAACCGCTCTGTCGGCCCTTGGTTTACAGCCCTCAGTGCCGAAGCCTCTGACATGTCGGGCTGGCTCTTGATGGGTCTTCCCGGTGTTGCATATTTCACTGGGCTTCAAGAAGCCTTCTGGACTGCAGCAGGGCTCTTGATCGGCACCTATTTGAACTGGCTCTTCATAGCCAAACGTATGCGGAAATATACCATCCATGCAAAAGATTCTATCACCATTCCAGAATTCTTTGCCAACCGTTTTCATGACAAGACCAAAGTATTGCAGACCATAAGCTCAATCCTTATCCTGGTCTTCTTTGTTGTATATACAGCAAGTGGCTTCCTTGCAAGTGCCAAACTCTTTAACACGGTATTTGGTATGAACTACTACGTTGCGCTCTTTTTGGGAGTCGCGGTAATTTTGGGCTACACTTTGCTGGGAGGCTATCTGGCTGTTGTGGCAACTGACTTTTTCCAAGGTTCACTGATGTTCATCGCCTTGGTCCTTACCACTGTAATCGCAGTGATCACCCTCGGAGGCCCTACTGTCACCATCGATAAGCTCTCTTCCTTTGGCATGCAGTTCGTCAATCCATTCGTAGCAGAGCCAGGCTCGACGTATGGCATTATCGACATCCTTTCAGCCCTCTCCTGGGGGTTGGGGTATTTTGGCATGCCCCATGTCTTGATAAGATTCATGTCTATTCGCAGCAATAAGGAAGTAAAAACCTCCAGAAGGATCGCCATGATATGGGTGACCATAGCCATGACGGCAGCACTCGCCATAGGTGTTATTGGCAAGTCATTCCTACTTCCCATAGTCTATGGGAGCCAAGGTGCAGCTGAAGCCGTATTTATCGCAAGCATGCAGAAGATATTCCCAACCTTCATTGCAGGAATCTTCCTCTGTGCAATATTGGCAGCAAGCATGAGCACCTCAGACAGCCAACTCTTGGTCGCCTCATCGGCCTTCAGCAAGGATGTGTACAAGGCTTTTATCCGTAAGAATGCATCCGAAAAGGAGACGCTTGCTGTAAGCAGGATCACCGTCCTGGTAATCAGTGTCATAGCCGTGTCTCTCGCCATGGACCCGAGTAGCTCCATCTTTGATATCGTCAGCTACGCTTGGGCAGGATTTGGAGCAACATTTGGCCCTGTCATTATAGCAAGTCTCTTCTGGAGACGAGCAACACGTAATGGGGCTATAGCAGCAATGGTTGGAGGTGGTCTCACCGTGGTAATCTGGAAACAACTCTCCGGCGGTCTCTTTGATGTGTATGAACTGCTGCCCGGTTTTATCATCGCATCAATTCTCATGGTGGTATTCAGCCTGCTTGAGAAGAATCCTGACCCAAAGATGGTCGCTGACTTTGACAAGTACCAGAGTATTGAAGACTGATTATTCTACAGATTGCCCTCCTACCATCTCCAGCATGGTAGGAAGGCATCCGTATGTGATGTATAGGAACATATCACCTAGGTTGTATGGGACACCTTGTAGTCCATACTTTTTGAAATCATCCTGATTTCATAAAAGAACTGAGCTTTGTCGTGGAAGAGGAAGAACCCAAAAATAACATTGCCCATATTCCATGCTCAAAACCACGTAAGGTTCTTGCAACAACAAATAGTTCATATCAAGGCACAAGGAAAGGGCCTTCTTGTGTGCTCTCATCAAGAAGGCCTCCCCTGCTACAAACAAGTATCAATACAAATATCCCTTCAGGATGTTGTTGTCCCCGTGCCATCATGAGGAAGCAATGTTCGCAATATATCAAGGTCATCATCCCCCGCCGAACGGTTTGCCTTGATCATCCCACAGGTCCTGCACCTATGCACTATCATGAGTTCTCCATCGGTTTTCTGCCATAAGGCAATAGGCTCCATTGCTCCCTTGCACAGACATGCCCTGTCTCCTGGTCTCATATCCACATGACGGCTCCATAGACAGTGAGGGCAATGATTGCGGTGTCTTGTACCCCAAGCCCAGGATGACACAGCATATCCACAATGAAGACAGATGAAATCATCACTCTCACTCATACTCTGTCTCCTTTCGATACATATACTGGAACCTACCAATGGCTTTATCCTTTTGCTTTCTTCTTCTCATGACTTCTTCCCAGCTTTGGGCCTCGTTACGCAATTGCAGATAATTCAGGAAGCGGTCTTGTTCCAACTCTCCTGCCTGGAGAGCCTGACTCACCATACACCCAGGCTCCCCAGTGTGTGTGCAGTCAGAAAAACGACAGGTAGAAGCCAATGCTGTGATGTCAGAAAAAGCATCACAAACTTCTGAAGAGCCACCGTTCATACCAACAACTCGCAGACCTGGAGTATCAATGAGAATGGTACCATTCGGAAGTACATACAATTGCCTGCTGGTAGTCGTATGTCTTCCTCTTCCATCCTGACTCCTCACTTCCCCTGTCTTGGCTATCGTCTCATTGTTCAAGCAGTTCAGAAGCGATGACTTCCCTGCTCCACTGAGACCAAGCAGCATGAGCGTCTCATGCTGCCTTAAGTATGCAAGCAAAGCTCCAACTCCTTTCCCTGTTAGCGAGTCTACAAGAAAGACAGGAAGATCTGGAAAACGAGAAATGGCACGTATTCGATACCTATCAGGATTATCGAGAAGATCCATTTTGGTAAGAATCAAGATGGGAAAAATCCCATCAGCATGCAAGAGAGATACAAGTCGCTCAACTCTTCGAAGATTGAAATCATATCGGACATCCATGACGATTGCACCTGTATCAATATTGGCTACAACTACAGGAGCCTCACCGTGAATCCCATACTGTTCATGTACCACTGGTTTATGAAAGACCTGCATCCGGGGCAAAACAGCTTCAATAAGTCCACGATCATGACCATATTGTTGTACTGCACACCAATCACCTACAACAGGATGAGGTTGAACCCCTACATCTTGCATGGTCTGGAAACCTCCTGAGCGTTCCAATAGCAACTGATGTTCCCCATTGGTTCCCCAAAAAAGACCTCGTCCTTCCATGTTGATTCGAACTGGGATATAGCCAAGCTGTTGATATGGCTCAAATCCACTGGTATGGGATTCTTTCCATCCATACCTATATAATGATTTTTCGTACTTTTGATTGGTATTCATGTTTATCCGTCCGGTTTAGATATAAAAACAGCCTACCGCTGTTTGGCAGGATTACCCCGGAACGGGTGTTGAGAGGATTACTTTCAGAAAGATTCTATCCTGGAAGGTTTACACAACACCGATTATCGGGGTTGCATTACCGAATCCAGATTATTTTTAAACATCCAAACTCCATTGACTATAGCTTTTCAGACTATACGCCCTACATAGTCACTGGTCAAGTCGAGTATCGACCAAAGGCATCTTTTTTTTGTTTCTGCGAGATCACTGCTTGCATATTCTTTCTTGACAGTACAGGACACTGGATTCATAAAAAAATCGCTTACCCCCTTGACCAAAATGGAGACATCCGATAGTTTATCCTAAACATCCAGCCTTTCGGTAGGATATTCTTTTTGTAGGAGGTGGCACTATGAGGTCCATGACAGACTCTCAAGTAAGTATGATGTGCCACCAGGCATAGAACTTCTTCTTACAAGCAACAGCATCGGAAAAAGAAATTGTATCGGTTACTCAAGATAAAGAGTTTGGTATTTCTACTCTTTAGTTTTTTTACTTTTCCTTCTTCCTTTCCTTCAACTCAGCTTGTCACCCAAAGCCCTCCCCTACAAAAAGGAACCATTGATGACCAGATTACCCCGTATACGCTGCAACTCCATAAAAGATCGAATGTGACAGAACAAATCTCACTTTGTAGATTATTGTATTTGTCATTCACCATTCGATCATTACCAGGAGATTACCATGAAACATACCAATACATTTCGTTTTGAAACGTTACAAGTCCATAGCGGCCAAGAGACAGCTGACCCTACTACAGGCTCACGTGCTGTTCCCATCTACCAGACAACAGCCTATGTCTTCGACAACTGCGACCATGCAGAGGCACGCTTCAACCTCTCTGATGCAGGGAATATCTACGGAAGGCTGACCAATGATACCCAAGATGTCTTTGAGAAGCGCATAGCAGCTCTAGAAGGGGGAATCGGGGCTTTGGCAGTGGCCTCTGGCTCTGCTGCTGTCACATACACCTTCCTCAATCTTGCAGAGGCTGGTGACCATATTGTCAGTGCAAAGACCATATATGGGGGCAGCTACAATCTGCTTGCCCATACCCTGCCCCGCTATGGCATCACAGCCACCTTTGTCGATGGCGAGGATCCGGCCAATTTTGAGAAGGCCATCAAGGAAACCACCAAGGCCCTGTTCGTCGAGACCATCGGCAACCCCAATGCTACCCTTCTGGACATCCAAAAAATAGCAGACATAGCCCATGCACATAAGATCCCGCTGATTGTGGACAATACCTTTGCAACACCGTTCCTTTTCAGGCCCTTCGAATATGGCGCTGACATTGTCGTCCACTCTGCAAGCAAATTCATTGGCGGCCATGGCACTGCCATTGGAGGGGTCATTGTCGACAGTGGCTCCTTTGACTGGAAAGAGAGTGGCAAGTTCCCCTCCCTCACTGAGCCCAACGACAGCTACCATGGGATAAGTTTCACAAAAGCTGCTGGTAAGGCAGCCTGGATCACCAAAGCCAGGGCGGTGTTGCTTCGAGATATCGGAGCCACACTTGCCCCACTTCATGCCTTCCTGTTCCTCCAGGGTCTGGAAACCCTTTCTCTGAGGGTAGAGAGGCATACCTATAATACCCTTAAGATAGTACCCTTTTTGACAAACCATCCGAAAGTACGGGTTGTCAGGCACCCGTCCCTTACTACCAGCCCCTATCATGATCTCTACACCAGATATTTCCCACAAGGAGGGGCCTCAATCTTCACCTTTGATGTAGTAGGTGGCGAGACTGAAGCGAAGGCTTTCATTGACAACCTCAAGCTTTTTTCCCTACTTGCAAACGTAGCTGATGTAAAATCTCTGGTCATACACCCTGCAAGCACAACACACTCCCAGCTCAGTTCTTCCGAGCTAGAGGAACAGGGAATAGGAGCTGCTACCATTCGTCTGTCAATAGGAACAGAACATGTTGAGGATCTCCTAGAAGATCTCGCCCAGGCTTTGGAAGGAGTGCCCTTATGCCAGTAACCATCCAAACAGGACTTCCTGCTGAGGAGACTCTTCAGCAGGAGAATATCTTTTATATGAACAAGGATCGTGCTTCCGCTCAGGACATCAGACCGCTACAGGTGGTCATCCTCAACCTCATGCCGCAAAAGTCCGTAACTGAGACCCAGCTCATCAGGCTCTTGGGGAACACTCCCTTACAGGTTGAGGTTACCTTCCTCAGTACTGCAAGCTATAAGCCCAAGAATACCACAGTCTCCTACCTGAAGAGTTTTTATCGGCACTTTGAGGATATTCGAGAACAGAAGTTTGATGCCCTCATCGTCACGGGCTCTCCTGTGGAGAAGCTTCGCTTCGAAGAGGTACAATACTGGGATGAACTGACAACCATACTCGATTGGGCGGAAGAGAATGTTTACTCCTCACTTTTCATCTGTTGGGGGGCTCAAGCTGCCCTCTACCACTACTACAATATAGAGAAAAGACCTTTGGGGAAAAAACTCTCAGGAGTATACTCCCATACGGTAATCACTCCAACAGAGACACTGGTACGGGGTTTTGACGATGCCTTCCTGGCCCCGCACAGTCGACACACGACTGTGTATGGCCAGGATGTGCAACAGGTTGGGGCGCTGAAGATTCTGAGTTCCTCAGAAGAAGCGGGAATCTATCTTGTCGCAAGCAAGGATGAAAGGCAGGTCTTCATTACCGGACATGCCGAGTATGATGCCCTTACGTTAGATGCAGAGTACAAACGGGACCAAAAAGCAGGACTCATGCCAGAGAAACCAGTGAATTACTATCCTGGGGACAATGAAGGGAGGAAGCCTCTGGTAAGCTGGAGATCCCATGCGAATCTGTTGTTCAGCAATTGGCTGAACTACTTCGTCTACCAGAAAACACCCTATGCACTTGAGGACCTGCCTCTTCAATCAAGCAAGAGACCCATGGTGATACCGTCGTAGAACTCTCCATCGATTGCAACAAGTCGGCTTATCGTGCCCTCTTCATTGAAACCAAACTTCTTGTAGAGGGCAATAGCCCGTTCATTGTCCTCACGTACTGTGAGATCAATTTTTCTCAATCCAGTAGGATTATCATGTATCCATGCGAACATTGCCTCAAGAAGGGCTGAGCCCACTCCTTGGCCCCAGCATTCCTTGAGTACGGAGATACCCAACTCACCCCGATGGGAAAGACGAGAAAAGGAAGGGGTATCGACACCAAGGCTTCCGACTATCTTCTCCCCTTCCAGAGCCAACAGGGTAATGTTGTTGTGCGAGCACATGCGGCTATCGAGATACTCCCTCTCCTGCATTTCGGTAAAGGGAAGGCCCTTTGCATCGAAGGTAAGGTTATCACTCTCAGAGCCAACCTTTTGCAGATAAGAGAGAAGCTTTGTTGCATCATCAATTCTGGCTTCGCGGATAATGCGCTTGATCTCTTCCATGCCTACGCTCCCAAAACCTTGAGACTGAGGCTAATCATCATATCCTTAAGCTTTGCAATTTCGGCAGAGCCAATGAAAGCAACTTCATCAGGACCTACCCCTGCAGCCCAGTTTATGCTATAGGCAAGAGAGGCGACCTTGATGCCAGCCTCACGTGCTAGCGCCACTTCAGTGGCGGCAGTCATGCCGACCACATCGAAGCCAAGGGTCTTGAACATGTGGATTTCAGAAGGAGTCTCAAGACGTGGGCCGTTGGTACAGACATACACACCTGCACATTTTAGGGAGGGGGCCTCTGCGTGGAGGGCCTGGGTAATCTCAGGGTCAAAGACTCTGTCCATACCCACATGTTCAACCCCATGTTCTCCACCAGTGAAGAAGGTATGTTCGCGCCCTCCTCCACTGAGATCAACAAAATCAGAAAGGGTCCCGACCTCACCAGGCTTAAGTGCATCGGTGACAGACCCCACAGCATAGATGCTGATGAGTTCATCAACACCCAACTGCTTCAGAGCAGTGATGTTGGCTCTGTAATTGATCAAATGAGGAGGAACAGAGTGGGATGACCCATGACGAGGAAGAAAAACCAATGGGGAGTATTCTCCTGTCCCTATGAAGAGTTCCACCAGACCATACACAGTGGAGATCTCCCGTCTTTCACAAGAAAAACCAGAAACCTGATCTACTCCAGTACCGCCAATAATTGCTTTCATACAAAACTCCTTGCAAGCTCTGAGGGAGAGAACACCCCCTTTGGGGTGATTATTCCTTGAACCAAGGAAGGTTCAATAATATCGAAAGCGGGATAGAGAGCCCTCCCCTTGCAGGTGGTAGCCCTACCCAAGCAATGCAAGACCTCATCCCCATCACGTTCTTCCATAGTAATATCAGATGAAGTGTGCTTTGTAGGGTCAACTGAAATACTGAAGGCATAATAGGGCACCTTATAATACTTGCATGCCACCGCATTGCACAGGGTGCCTACCTTGTTGACTACCGTTCCATCAAGGCAGACAAGATCGGAGGCTGTCATATACTTGGTGATCTTGCCCTCTGCAAGATAGTGGGCTCCCATCCCATCAGTAATGAGGTTGGCCTCAATTCCCATCTCAATAAGACTGGGATAGGTCAGACGGGATCCTTGCAGATAAGGTCGGGTCTCATTGACCAGAACTGAAATGTTTTTCCCTTGTGCTTTGGCATATGCCAAGCTCAAAAGGAAAGTATGCTCTGCAAAACAGGTGGTTAGGATCACATCATCATCTTCGATTAGGGTACTGCCGATCCTACCCATATGATGGTAGAGATTATCATAGGCTCTCTCCTGCCTATCCACCAACAGATTCAGATGACGGACAAAATCCTCTACTGGGACCTCTCTCTTACAGAAGGGGGCAAGGTCATCCAATAGAGATAGCATGACCCTTTTCATCGTTGTGTTGGTCGGCCTCGCATTGATGAGTAGGCCTACCTGTCTTGTTAACTCTGCAAAGGAGTACGAGAACCGCTCTTGTTGCATCCCCTCAGCAATAAATCTGAGCGTGGTGAATGCTACCTGCAAAGGCCCACCACCTTGGGTCACCATATTCTGTATGGCAGTGGCAACCTCCTCAACAGAAGAACATGCTTCAAAGCGCTTCTCAAAAGGAAAGGCTCTTCGGTCACCAATAAGAACAGCTCCATCAGAGATGTGGCAGATGTTCTCTTTTCTCAGCAGGTAGGGAAGTCCAATCATCCTTTGTTCCAGAAGCTCAGGTGATCGGCTACAATAGCCTCAATGAGCGTTGTATCTGTAATCGGACCGACTATTTCAATATCCTTCTGCCCATGCTCAAGAACTTTGTCTGAGGGAAGGGCAAAGGTGGGATTCTGCTCATCGCTGCCTGTAAGTTCGAGAAGTTGCTCTTCAGAAATACCAAATACCAGACGCCTAACGTTGGTCCAATACATTGCACCGGTACACATCACGCATGGCTCAGCCGAGCTGTAAAGGGTACACTCCGAAAGGAACTGAGGGGTGTAGAGCTTCCCTGCCCTGAACATCAGTGCGGCTTCTGCATGCATTGCAGGGCCTCCCTCTTCATAGGCATTGCCCTGTTCGAGCAAGATATTGCCATCCTTGTCTGCCAGAAGGGCTCCGAAAGGGTGGCTTCCCTCAAGTTTTGCCTGGTGGGCTATGCGTACAGTTTCGCCCAGAAGTCTGAGATCATCTTCAGTTGGTTCTACTTTGGTAATACGTGGCATGTTGCATTTCTCCTTTTCGAAAATACCCTAGCATGAGTTACCGTTGATTGCAACAATACCCAAGTTATACAAAATTACGTCAATAAGCTAACCCTTTGTATTGTATACTATTGTTTTTAATGCGAAACTTGTATGAAGAAAACAGTTGTTGACGATTGGAAAAAGAACTCGTACATTAAATGATATGTTGCCAAAGAGGCAACGACTGTATTAAAAGGAATAAACATGAACAAGAGCAAAATTGCAAAAATTACTGTGGCACTTCTTGCCATGGCCCTCATCGTCCCAACCCTATTTGCTGCCGGAATGAAAGAGAGTGATCCACAGAGCGTGACCGTCAGAATCCTTAGTGTTGATCAACAGGGGTCTTCATCTGTGTTTACCGTACGTTCCCTAGATAACCAACAGTTTACCATCAAGGCAGACAAGACAACTGAGAGTAGTTTCCCCGTATCAGCTCTTAGTGCAGGGGATTATCTCGAAGTAGTCCTAGACATGGACATGGCAACCAACATCAGGTACATCAATCCTCTGGTATCCCTCGGAGTCCTGAACATCAATATCAGCGATGCTGAAATGACTTCTCTTGCCACCTTAAATGAACGCTTCAGCTATACCTATGGCTATCTACTGCTACAATCCTTTGCATCACAAGGCCTGTTCTTCGATACCGGCTATTATGTAAAGGGAGCTCTCGATGGCTATGCATCATCAATGCAGGAAGAGCCAACCGGATTCTACACCCTTGAAGAGCTCTATGCCAACATTGAAGAGTACCAGACCACCGTCTGGGCAGAGCAGAAAGCTCCACAAGCTTTCACCGAAGGCTTTACAGATATTGCCGATGCAAACAAACTTGCAAAACCTGAAGATATCACAAGCACTTTCAGCTATACCTACGGATACCTACTTGCCTTCAACATGCTTGGACAAGGCATTGAGCTTGACGGAGACCTTTATGCACAGGGCGCCCTAGATTTCGCCAGCAACAACAAGACGCTTATGAGCGAAGAGGAGATGCAGACTTCCTTCGTAGAGTACCAGCAGGTTGTTGAGGAGAAGTATGCAAAGTGGCTTGAAGAGGTTACAGTCACCAATCTCACTGATGCTGAGGCTTTTCTGGACTTCAACAAGAATAACAATGAAGATATTGTTGTAACAGCTAGTGGCCTACAGTACCAGATTCTCAACGCAGCTGACGGTCCAAAGCCTACCGCTACGGATACTGTAGAAGTGAACTACCAGCTACAGATGATCGACGGCACTGTCATTGAGAGTTCCTATGACCGTGGAGAGACTGCCCACTTCCCTGTCTCCCAGGTAATACCCGGTTTCACCGAAGCCCTGCTTACCATGAATGTCGGTAGTGTCATCCGCACTTGGATCCATCCTGACTTGGGATATGGAGCCAATGGAACAGAGAACATCCTTCCCAATTCACTGCTTATCTTTGATATTGAGTTGGTTGGAATCGACAAATAGCCCAATTCTCAATCAACAGAAAATGGTCCTTTCGGGGACCATTTTTTATTGTCTAGGCTTATGGTACGTATCCTCTTTAGCTTAAACCACAGCCTTTTCTCCCTTGCTTTGGGAATAGAAAAAATAAAGGGCATGGAAGCCCAATATTCTGTGATTACTTACTCCATCCATCCTATAGGGTAAAGATTACCTTCTTTACGTTCCTATCATTGGCCATCTGCATGGAACTTTTATAGGACTCCCCACCACGCAAAATCACAAAGCGTCCCTCAGTAGCCATGATCACCACAGTTGGCAACTCATTCTCCTCTAAGGAGAGAAGCTCCTCGCCTTCAAGGATGCAGTGCATCTGGGTTTGTTCAGATCGCTTGATCCTGCTGTCACTCCCTCCGGGGTAGGAGAGCACCTCATAGGAGATCCCATCGACCTGATGGATTCCCGGCTCATCCTGATAGGGAAGACTCCTGTCCATTATGCCTATAACCCTCTTTAAGGATGGGTATAGATTCACATACCATTCCAAGTTTTCCAAAATATCAAAGAGCATCAGATACCTTTCCCTTTGTGTTCTTTCCAAAGCTTCTCAAAAGACATGATCTGTTGCGTACACCCTTCAATACCAAGCTTGCTTGAGTCAAAACATAAATCATAGGTCTTGCACATGCCCCATTTGCGATCGCTATAGTAGTTATAGAAGTTAGCCCTCTGCTTGTCTGCCTTCAGGCAAGTATCTTCAGCCTTATTTTCAGGCACTTCATATACGTTGATAGCACGCTCAATGCGGCGATCCAAGTTTGCATGAATAAAAACATTCAGGACATTCTCTTTTTCACGCAATATATAGTCGGCGCATCGCCCCACGATCACACAAGGCCCTTCTTCGGCCAAACGTTTGATTGTCTTGCTCTGTATCAGGAACAGCTGATCATTGAGTGGCATCTCAGTGACTCCCAAAGCTCCACTAGCCATTGGGTAATTACCCATGACCAACGAGTAAAAAATACTGCTTGTAGCCTTCTCATCGGCGTTGGTGAACAATGCTTCACTCAAGCCACTATCTTGTGCGCTAATGGCGATCAGTTCCTTATCGAAAAAAGGAATGCCAAGTTTTTCAGCTAAATTGCGTCCTACCTGTCTTCCACCACTACCGAACTGCCTGCCAATCGTAAAAACCGTATGATTATCCATATGCAGGTTCCTCCATTGCATTCAGTATACCACAACAAGAGTAAAAAATAAAAATAGAATCATATCTGTCCATTCCCCCATGCTGTTTCGCTTTCTGAAATAGGTGCACCTGTGAGATAAGTATGCTTGCATTGTATCTCAATTGGGTTATTCTTCGAAACTTGTTCATTGCAACAATGCTTCGTAAGGCATACTATCTAGAAACGAAAAGGAGACAGTATGATAACCCTACAGAACCAAAAACTCAGCATGAAAATAGCTCTTCTCGGTGCGGAACCACAATCACTTGTGTCCAATGAGAGTGGCATTGAATACCTATGGAGCGGAGACAAGGCTTACTGGCCAAGGCGAGCTCCCCTGCTCTTTCCCATGACAGGCCCGACCAAGGACGGCAAGGTAGAAGCCGCAGGTGTTACCTATCCGATGCCCACCAATGGCTTTGCTAGGGACCTAGACTTTACGTTACTCTCACAGACTCCAGATAAGGCCATCTTCGAGCTACAGGATAGTGAAACCACCTTGCAGTTTTATCCCTACGGCTTTCGTCTCAGAGTCACCTATACACTGCTTCATGATGGATTCAAGGCCGAGGCTGAGGTATATGCAAAGGAGGATCTATTCTTCACCTTTGGCTGGCACCCTGCCTTCAGTTTGGACATCAATGGCATAGGCTCCCCACTGGAATCCTATAGCGTAACATTTGAAAAAGAAGAAAGTGTCGACAGGAAAAGACCGGTGGACGGCATATTCGTCACGGAAAAGAAGTTCCTGGACAACAGTAAGACCCTCAATCTCAGTAGGGAAGAAACTGATAAAGGGCCCATCGTACTCAACGGTCTGACGTCCAAGCATGTCACACTTACCTCGAAACATGGGGCACATGGGGTACGTGTGGAAAGGGGAAATTTGGATACACTGGTAATCTGGACAGTCGCCCCTCAACATGGCCAATACCTTTGCATAGAACCGATGCACTCATTTGGTGATATCAAACGAGAGTTCGCACTTGAAAAGATGGATGAGGCCCTTCCACTGAAAACAGGAGAATCAAGGACATTTTTTAGTAGTTTCCATTTCTTCTAGCCTTAGTAGGAGGCTATAACCCTGGTAGGGGCTCCATCACTATCGTCAAGAAGAAGCGGTAGCGCAACGAGAGAGACTGTTCGCCCTACTATCCTATCCAGATTATTGAGATTCTCCAGGATAAGACCATCATACGAGAAAATCAGATGATGGATGGGTAGACTCTCACTTGCAAGAGAATCGCAAGAAGAAGTATCAAAACCAAACAGACGTATACCACGTTCCAACAGGAACGTGGTAGCCTCTTCTGTCAGCAGAGGAGGATCTTCAAAATATTGCTCACTGTTCCAACGCTCTTGCCAGCCTGAATGGAACAGTACAGCTGTCACTCCAGTGGGAATAGTTCTTACCTGCTCTTTCCCTATGCACTGACAATTCTTAACAGAAAGTGTAAAGGTTTCATGAAAAAAAGAGCAAGGGGGAAAGGTATCAAGGCTTCTTCCCTTCGCAACAAGGTGTGAGGGACAGTCCATGTGCGTTGCACTATGACTGCCAAAGCTCAGCATCTTGAGACGAAAATGTTCCGTCTCCAAGGTAGCATATTGCTTGATCACCGTGGGAGGATCCCCAGGATAAGGGCGATCACCATCAGCAATACTGTGGCTCAGATCAACATATACCACCTTTTCAGCAATTCCTTTTCCGATGTTCTCTCTGCTCATTGCAACCCCTTCGTCCTTGCATAGTGGAACAGATATTGTTGGGCAATACCTGCATAGGGCGCAAAATAGGTGGAGTCCTCTCCTGGATACCAGTTGGTCATTACTTTCCGCATCCAAGTGTCCATGGGAAACGCCTCCATCCTATGGAAACCATACAGCAAAATACAGTGACCTACCTTGGGCCCGACTCCCCTGATGGTCATAAGCAGTTCAAGGGCCTCCTCAAAGTCCAGAGCCGGAACCTGTTCCAAAAGACCCTGCTTCTGTATTGCATCTATGAGGTAAGGAGCACGAAAGCCCATACCCAGTTTACGCAAATCCTCTTGTGTTGCACGTTCCATCTCACAAGCAAGAGGAAAGGCATGCCAAGTTCCATTCACTTTTTTCCCATAGGTATGGGCTAGTGTTGCATACATTTGTCTAATTCTGGCGATATTATTATTCTGACTTAGGATAAAACTGATCAGCACCTCAAAAGGATCCTGATTGAGGATGTGAATCCCTCCAAACATCCGTACTGCAGAGCTAAGTTTTGGGTCAAGAAGAGCAAGGTACTCATTGGCCTTTGCATAGCTTCCTTCCATGTCAAAATAGTGCTGAAGCTGATAATCATTGGCAACAGCGGACAAGAAAGTCTCCGCTTCGAATTGAACATGCGTTCCCTGGACAACGGACTGGAAGACCCCTTGGTCTTCCTGCCATCCAAAGCATTGGCCACAAAACAACGTCGCCTGGAGATCTATCGGATAATCCTTCATGGTTCTACTGTAGCAGAGTGGTTGACCTTTAAGCAAGAAGCGACAGATTACCACTCCATGCTATATTTTCGTCATGGTTGACATAAATTCAGAATTATACCTCTTTCGGATAGCTATTTTTTCAACTGGAGAGTATTCTAAAAGAGGAGGAACCTGAAAGAGCATGGAAACCACAGACTTTTCTTACCCCCAATGGATGAAACGGATGGCCGGTGATAGTGAAGATATTCTCAGACTCGAAGAGATTGTTGCACGCTATTCTCACTTGCTTTTTTCTGCCGGGCCGATACTGGATCATGTGAGCCTCGATGAGCTTGCATTCATTGGCAACCAGTTGGCAAGCCTACCATCCTCCCGAGAGATCTATCTGGCACCCTATAGTTTTGCTGACCTTTACCTTAGTGACAATCCAAAGTTACAAACATCTTTCAACAAGCTCACATTCTCTTTGCAGTGCAAGGTACTGGATACCGCTCGCGTGTATAGAGAGGCACACCCCCCCTATGCAATGGTAGCCCTCGATTGGGAGAGTGGCACTGTGCAGTTGTTGGCTCTCTCAGCAAACGAGAGAAATCTCGGAGAGCTCTCTTTGGCCTTCCTGACAGACCCTCTGACAGAGACAATGGTCGATGAACGCTATGAAATGCAAAAGGCTTACCTACTTACCAAAGCGAAGGAATTGCTCCAAGGTATGACAAGCGATAAGCGAATCGGTATTTACAGCGTTACCTGTAGTGATGAACTGTTTGTAAATACAGTGTTTGGCCCAATCCTTGACTGCAACTTTTCCCTTGAGTTGGGAGAACAGAAAGATCTGTGGGGAAGAGCCATACCCACACATATCAGTGAAGCTGATGAAGTGAGCTTTGGACAATCTACCCGAATCTGATCTGATGGACCATTGGCACTTGCTAGAGAGGAATCATTCGATTGCCGGTTCTCAAAGCTTACCGCTGCAAACCCAAGTGACATACCCCCTACTGGTGTATGGTGCAACTGGACACTTGGCGTATCCTTTAGCAATTTTGCCTCCTCAGGATACATCACCGAGTCACGACAAACCAAGGAGAGACTCCCCCGCCCCGGTACTCCTTACGTTGGGAGTGCCTATATATCTCCCATTCTCTATTTCCATAGCAATCCTGTGATACAAGATGACACCCCTGAGCTTTGTATGGTAGCATAGCTCCTATGCATAATAAGCAATTGGGTGTACTCTACATTTTATTCAGCGGATTCTTCTTTGCCTTGGTGATGCTCTTTATCAAACTTGCAGGGCCTCTTCCTACCATGCAGAAGGCTTTGTTCCGTAATATCATTTCCTTGGGAATAGCGCTCATAATTCTAGGAAAGACAAAAACCCCCTTCACTTGGAAGAGGCAGGATTTTCCTATCCTACTCCTACGAGGACTTGCCGGAACAGTAGGTCTTGTAGCAAACTTCTATGCAGTGGATCATCTCATCCTCAGTGATGCCACTATCCTCAATAAGCTCGCTCCTTTCTTTGTCATCATTTTCAGCCTACTATTTCTCAAGGAAAAAGTTAGCGTAACCCAGTTGCTTCTGGTATTTGGTGCTTTTTTTGGAGTCGCGTTAGTGGTGAAGCCTACCTTCAGCAACACGGAACTTTTCCCCTATCTCATTGGTTTGTTGGGTGGCCTCGGAGCAGGAGCTGCCTATACCTGTGTAAGAGAGCTGGGCAACCGATTGGTCCCAGCTCCTGTCATAGTCGCATTCTTCTCCCTATTCTCGACGCTGGTGATAATCCCCTTTGTTATAGCGGACCACCAGAGCATGCAAACTTCCCAGATTCTTTTCCTGCTTCTTGCCGGCATCAGTGCAGCAGGAGGGCAGTTCAGCATGACCAAGGCGTACTCATATGCACCTGCAAAGGAAATATCAGTATTCGATTACACGCAGATATTATTCGCCTCGCTGTTATCCATATTCATTTTCTCCGAATATCCTGATGCAGCAAGCATTGGCGGCTACATCATCGTGACAACGATGGCAGTTCTGATGTTCTTCTATAACAAACGGAAGGCCTGAAGCCTCCCGCTTGTTGGTACATTTTGGTTTTTGGTAGCATTGGTATGAAATATGGCTTAGGCTTCAGTGAATAGCCAGGTGGAAAGATACCGCTCTCCTGTGTCAGGAAGCAACACTACAATAGTCTTTCCCTCATGTTCCTTCTTCGCCGAATAGGCAAGGGCCGCATCCAAGGCAGCACCACTGGAAATGCCAATGAGAAGGCCTTCAGACTTGGCTGCCTGTCTTGCACGCTCGCCGGCTTTTGAATCTTCGACAGTATATATCTCATCAATAATTTCAGTATCAAGAATGGAGGGAACAAAACCAGCCCCAATACCTTGTATCTTGTGCGGGCCTCCATGACCAAGGGACAGGACAGGACTGGTGATAGGCTCCACAGCGACAATGAGGGCCTGCGGATTCTTCTCCTTGAGGTAACGCCCTACACCTGTGATGGTTCCACCGGTACCGACTCCTGCAATGAAGATATCCACATTGTGCCCGCTATCTTCCCAAATCTCGGGCCCTGTATGCTCAAAGTGAGCCTTCACATTATCCGTATTGTCAAATTGTGCAGGAATGAAGGAGTTGGGTATGGTGCGGGAGAGTTCCTCTGCTTTAGTAATTGCTCCCCGCATGCCCAGAGACCCGTCAGTAAGAACAAGTTCAGCACCCAATGCGACAAGTAGCTTTCGCCTTTCAATGCTCATAGTCTCAGGCATGGTGATGATGAGGCGATACCCCTTTACCGCAGCTATATAGGCAAGGCCCACCCCTGTGTTACCGCTGGTTGGCTCGATTATCACCGAACCTTCCTTGAGTAGGCCAGTCTTTTCAGCTCCCTCTACCATTGCTAGGGAAATACGGTCCTTCACACTGGAAAGCGGGTTGAAGCTCTCCACTTTCGCAAGGATAGTCGCATAGCCTTCGTTGAGCCGGTTGATCTTTATCAGGGGGGTATTTCCAATTTTTTCGGTTATGTTCTCGTAAATATGTTTGCTCATTCTCTGCTCCTCGTAATGATAGGATCACTTTAAATCATAGTATTCCTATAGATTTATAATCTAATCAATGCATTCATATCTGTCAATACCCAAAGAATCAGATCATGTACGTGAACCACTCAGCCTTGGTCACATCAGCTAGGGTGACCCCCTCAAAGGTTTGCAGGACTTTTTCGTCCAGTTTTTGAAAGAAATGGACGCGAAGACAACGTTGGATGGCTGTTTCCTCTTTTTGTGGTATTTCGGCAAAGATAATATTGCCCTCAAGGAGGTCAAAGACTTCATAAATAAGAATCTGATCAGGCTTCTTACTTAGGAGGTAGCCTCCACCAGCACCTTTCACTGAGTTGAGATACCCTCCACGAGTAAGCAACAATGCAACCTGCTGCAGGTATTTTTCACTCAAATCCTGTCTGAGGGCAACCTGTGAAAGGGCTACAGGCAAATCACTGGTGTGTTCTGCAAGGTCTACAAGCAATCTCAGACCATATCGTCCACGAGTAGAGACTTTCAAATTCCACCTCCAGCTTCAGATTCCACCAGATGAGAAGCCAAATCCTCTATGAAGACCTGGTGGGAAAAATCACGGACAGTATCCTGCAGCATTGACCATATCTGATGTGCCTTGCATGATTCGCTCTGAATACAGCCCTCACAAGGAGTCGGTGTAAAATCCCCTTCACTTGCGGAAAGCACTTCACCACATGTAATATCCTTTCTTGCAATACGATAACCACCCTGCACTCCGCGTTCAGATTCGACAAGATTACACTTCTTCAAGGGAATCATGAGTTGCTCAAGATACCCGCTGCTTATGCCGGTAGCCTCACTGATCGAGCGGATACTGCAATTTCCTCTGCAGGTAGCCAGATATACCATAGTCTCCAAAGAATAACGACCTTTAGTAGATAATTTCATATCTAGAAGGTACCAGTACAAAGCACACACGTCAAGATTATGCTTACGCCCAGAGCGATGAACTATCCCATTCATAGCAAATTCATTGAAATTTTCTACTAGGACTTCTATCCGAAAAGAACATTATTTTGCGGTAGCGTCAAGTACTACCATTTCGGCATAGAATCCAAGGCAAAAACATGGTACAATCTTGCCAATACACGTTAAGGCAGAACCCTATCCATGAGAGATACAGAGACAACCCATATCATTGCCCAGACCCTCACAAGAGGCGTACACAGATGATCATACCCTACTTGCTGTTTTTACATCTTGCAGGGGGTGTTGGGGGAATACTCGCAAAACGCATAAGGATACCCGCAGGAGCACTTATAGGTTCGCTATTGGCAGCAATGGTCTTCAACGCGATATACCCGGTCATCCCAACCTATCCCAAGGATTTACGTCTAGGAATCCAGATACTCTCAGGAATGGTCATCGGAACCCGCTTCACACAAGCTGATATCAAGACACTCAAGACGATGATACTTCCTGTACTTATCCTAGTTGTCATGTTGCTTACCATCAATATGGGTTTTGCTTATCTGATGAGTTCTGTCACCACCTTGTCATTCATGACATCCTTCTTTGCCTGTGCCCCTGGAGGGGTCTCGGACCTTGCCCTAGTTGCAGCAGACTTCGGTGCGACGATGGAGCATGTGGCACTCTTACAACTCTTCAGACTGATTTCTGTCATAATCATCTTCCCTCCCATGATACGAAAGATGTTGCCTTCCTCAGAAAGGGTTATTGCATCAAAAAATATACTGACACCTGATTTGGAAGAAAAAGCAAAGAAGCAAAGTTGCCTGAGGTATCTTATCTCAGTGGGCATAGCCTTTGCAGGAGGAGTCTCCTTTGTCATGTTGGGTGTCCCTGCAGGAGCTATCCTTGGTTCGATATTTGCTATCGCACTGCTAAACCTTGCCACTGATGGAGCGGCCTATCCTGCACCGCTCAAACCAATGGTACAAATCTTTGCAGGATGCTATATCGGCAGTAAAGTGACCTTCCAAACCCTTATGAAAGGCGGGGTACTGCTTCTTCCTGCCTTGATCTTGCTTGTCGAGCTTTTTGTCATGGCATTTCTCACGGCTTTTGTGTTATACAAGGTCTGTCATCTCAACTGGGGCACAGCCATATTCTCTGCAACACCTGGTGGTATCACAGAGATGGGGCTTATCAGCGACGAACTGGGCCTTGAGACACCCAAGATAGTACTGATGCATACCTTCAGAATTCTAGCTGTACTGGGAGTATTGCCTCTCTTAGCCCAGCACCTGGGCTAAGGGGCAATGAGCCATTACGCTGGGTTGTAGAGATTGGATGTGGGGAATTTTGGTTCACTGGTGACATTGAGTACCAGTTTCCTTAATCCCGAAGAATCCCCAGAGGACGGGATATGGGTCATATGCACCTCACATCCACGCAAGAGAGGGAGCACTTCTGCTGCTTTTTTTGCATCTGCACTAATTGCACAGCTCATGGCAAGACATATCAGCACCTCATCAAGATTGAGGCTCACCCCCCTCCCTTTAAGCACGTCACGCTTCATCTCTGTTACAGACTGCATGATCGCAGGTGAGATAAGGTCAACTTCATGGTCGATGCCAGCCATGACCTTTGCCGCATTGAGAATAAGAGCTGAGGAGGCATGCATCAGAGGCGAGTTGCATCCTGTCACTATCTTTCCATCAGGAAGGAGTATCGCAGCTGCACAGATTATGCCATTGAGACCCTTGTTACGCTTGATACCATCTTTGAGGGCTTCAAGCGAAGCTGGAACCACTTCTCGATCAGTAAAAGAAAGCTTGGCACTTGCCATAATGGAACGACTGCGGTCGACCGTATCTTTGGTTCCAATTCCCTGCACATACTCACAAGCCGCACGATAATACCGTCTTATAATCTCCTGCTGGCCAGCTTTGCGAACTACCTCATCATCGATAATGCCAAAGCCACATCGGTTGACTCCCATATCAGTGGGACTCTTATAGATGCATTCCTCTCCCGTAATTTTTTGTAGAATACGCTTGAGCAAGGGATATGCCTCAAGGTCACGTGAATAGTTCACCGTAATCTGGTTGTATGCACTTGCATGGAAATGGTCAATGAGATTCTGGTCTCCAATGTCTGCCGTAGCACTCTCATAGGCTATGTTGACCGGATGGTCGATGGGCAGGTTCCAAATTGGGAAGGTCTCAAACTTTGAATACCCACTTTTTCGGCCAGCCTTGTGGTCATGGTACATCTGTGAGAGGCAAGTTCCAAGCTTGCCTGACCCCGGACCAGGAGCTGTGACAATGACAACAGGTCTATCTGTCGGAATGTAGGGATTTGCCCCATAGCCTTCATCACTGACAATCAGATCAACATTGTTGGGATAGCCACGAGTTGCTCGGTGGGTATAGACGGTAATGCCCCGCTGTTCGAGAAGATTCTTGAACTGTATGGCACCTGGCTCCTCGTCGAAGCGGGTAATGACAACACGCGTCACCTTCAGGCCCCATTTCAAAAAGTCATCGATCATCTTGAATACGTCGGTATCATACGTGATGCCAAAGTCACTGCGCATTTTTCGTCGTTCTATATCACCTGCATGAATGCATATGATGACATCAATCTGGTCTTTTAGGGACTGGAAGACTCGCATCTTCACGTTAGGGTCAAACCCTGGCAAAACACGCGAGGCATGGTAGTCAAACAGCAACTTGCCGCCACACTCAAGATAGAGTTTGCCGTCGTTCTGTGCCACCCGCTCAAGGATATAATGCCTCTGTTCTTTCAAATACTTCTCGTTATCAAACCCAATGGTGCCCAAATCATGCTCCTTAAAAATAAATCTGTTTGCTGATCTTCTTTGCTGTGTCGACATCAAAGATTTTGGCTATGATCGCCAAGGAAAATGCTACCGCACTGCCGGCTGCTTGGGCTGTGATGAGATTCCCATCTGTTATGACTTTCTCATTCTCCAGGACAAGACCTTCAAACTCACTGCCAGGGAAGCCGGTGATCCGTTTCCCATCCAAAAGGCCTGTCTTGCCAAGGACAATTGAAGGAGCGGCACAAATGGCTGCAATCACTCCCTTCTGGCTTGTCTTGATCGCAAGCTCCAAAACTGCAAATGAAGAGGCAAGGTTCTTCGACCCTTCACCTCCTCCAGGAAGGACCAAAGCGTCATACTCTTCATTGCATTCGTCAAGAAGCTTATCACAGACCACACCAATACCATGGGAGCCATGTACAGTAAGAGAAGATAGTCCTGCTACAGTAACTTTTGCACCGCTTCTTCTGAGCAAATCGATTGGGGTGATCGCCTCAACCTCTTCAAACCCTTCTGCCAAGATAACCAATACTGACGGAACCATACGGACCTCCTATAGGGGAAGGGCATTGCCCTCCTCAAGTCGAGCCTTGTGAAGCAGTTCACAAGCATGTAGTACTATTCGTTCGGTCTCATCCCATCCGATGCATGCATCGGTAACGGAGACTCCATATTTCAATTTGGACAGATCATCAGGAATTTTCTGCGCACCCCCAAAGAGATTGCTTTCCAGCATAAATCCCCTGATGGAGGTCTCACCCCAACTTACCTGGTCCACTATCGAGCGAAGTACTCGCTTCTGGCGATCATAGTGCTTGCGGGAATTGGCATGACTACAATCGACAATGATGGCTGGATTGAGACCATTGCTTGTCATGAGCAAACGTGCTGACTCCACATCATCTTCATAGTAGTTGGGGCTCTGTTCTCCTCCACGAAGAATAAGATGACAGCAATCGTTGCCGGTTGTCCTAAAGATTGTACTGGCTCCAAGATAGTCCATTCCGATGAAGGAAGCGGGACTGTATGCGCATTTGATGGCGTTGATCGCATTGAGCAGATCACCGCTGGTGCTATTCTTGAACCCTACGGCAACACTGAGACCACTGGCCAGATTGCGGTGTATCTGACTTTCAGTGGTCCGCGCACCAATGGAAGACCAACTCATCAACGCATCAATATACTGGGGGATGATGGGGTCGAGCACTTCACACCCAACCGGAACGCCAAGAGATACGATCTCAAGCAGAAGAGAGCGAGCCTGCGCAATCCCTTCTCCGATCTCATAGGATCCGTCCATTCTCGGATCAAGGATAAGGCCTTTCCATCCCAAGACAGTACGGGGCTTCTCAAAGTATGCTCTCATGACGATGAACATCTCAGAACTCACCTCTTGAGCAAGAGTTTTGAGCTTTCCAGCATATTCGATGGCAGCCTTCCGGTCATGCAAAGAACAGGGGCCTACGATCGCAAGCAATCGTTGGTCCCTTCCTTGGATGATATCGTTGACTGTCCGCCGACTTTGAGCGATGCATGCAGCAGTCGCTTCGTCAACAGGAAACCTTTTTGCAAGCTCCTGGGGAGTTGCAAGCGATTCTGTCTTTTTAATTCGGATATCTACATTAGCCATTACTAACCCTTTTGCTTGAGGTATACCACATCTTAGAGGCGAGGCTCAACCCTATTTTTCCTCTTTGGTTCCATCATTATTGGAGAGTCTCGAATAGAGAAATCGTTTGATCTTCTGTGTGGGTGTCCGTTGGAAAGGTTCTTCATGTAGCTCGACTGTACTGATGCGACTGAAGGCACTGAGTTCCTTGTTCACATCCTCACGAATCTTTGCAACATACTTCATAGCTTCCACTTTCGCGTCATTGACATTCAGCGCCATCTTCTGGGCAAACGAGTCGATGTCTATCTTGATCAGGGCTATTAAGCCTCCGTCTTCAGGGACAACTAGGGATTCTGAGACAAAACTCAAGTTATTGATGACAGCCTCAATGAGTTCTGGATAGATATTCTCTCCCCCAGAGCCCAAGATCATGGTCTTGGTACGTCCCTTGATTGCCAATCGGCCCTTCTTGTCAAAAAAGCCCAGATCGCCGGTTCTGAAATACCCATCTTTGGTGAATACCTCTTCGTTGAGTTTGGGGTTACCGTAGTATCCCTGCATGACATTAGGTCCCTTGACGAGAATTTCTCCCACTCCAGTCTCAGGATCCTTGTTGTCGAGGATAACATCCACATGTTCGACCAATTTGCCTATCATCCCCACATGGTGTTTTTTTGGCAATCCACCTGCTATGAGTGGGGAGGTTTCAGTAAGACCATAGCCAATGGCATAGGGGAACTTGGCATCCGCCAGGAACTGTTCAACCTCTCGATCCAAGGGAGCACCACCGACACCAAAAAACTTCAACTTCCCTCCGAAGGTAATCTTCAGTTTACGTCCGATGATCTTGGAGATGATCCTTCTTGTCGGACCGAACTTAAGCCAAGGCTTGAGTTTCTCATTGTCACGCATCACCGGCAACACTGAACTGCGATAGATTTTCTCCATCAACAGGGGAACACTCATCAGAAGCATAGGCCTCACTGCCTTAAGGGCGGGAAGCAGGATACTGGGGGCAGGAGCCTTGCCCAGATAAGTAATCTCGGTACCACAAAGCAGCTCAAGAATCTGACCAGTGGTAAACTCATAGACATGACTAATGGGTAAAATTGAAAGCACATGGTCGCCAGGCTTGAAGTTAACATAGACATCAGTAGAGACATCAGCGTTCCATACCAGGTTCTTGTGAGTAAGCATAACGCCCTTGCTGTTGCCAGTTGTTCCACTGGTATAGATCAAAGAAGCAAGGTCATCTTCCTTTGCTTTGCTAGTGGCCTTCAATTCCAGGGCTTTCTTATCAAGTTTCCTTCTGGTAATGTCCCTACCCGGGGCAGAGGCAAACTGTTCCTTGTCAGTAAGGTTGGCACTGATGGGATCGGGAATATGGAACAGGTCCTCCATCCTTACAAGAAAAGAAGGATCCTTTGCCACAAAGGGGAGTACCTTTTCAAAGTTCTTTGCATTTATCACAATACCCTTCGCACCACAGTGCTCCAGGATAGAGCATGCTTCTTTGGAAGAGAAGTCAGGCAGGATAGGCACAGCAACACATCCGATGGAGGTGATGCCAAAGTAGGCAACGATCCAAGTGGGGCAACTCTCCCCCAGGATTGCAATCTTATCGCCATGGACAAATCCTGCCTCAAGCAGGGTAACGGCAATACTGTCCTTCATGCTCTTCATCTGAGCATAGGTAATGAGACTCTCATCATCATTATAAATTCGGAGCGCAACCCGTTTGCCATATCTGGAGGCAGTACAATCCACCACAGCATTCATCGTGTATTCATTCACTGCCTTCATAGTAAGACCATCGGCTCTCTTAAGCTTACTAATGCGTTTAAGGGACCAGACATCCTTCTTCTTGTTTTTCTTGCTCTTCTGGTTCGTGTTTTTCTTGTTCATGACTTCTCCATATTCCCACCGTAACATTGACCTTTCTCACAGACGGTAAAAGGGGTCTTCATCTGTAATTTGGCCATGTCTTTTAGGAGGGAGGGCGCGTTATTCGTACCTGAGAGATGGATAAAATATACATGCTCCCCATTAAATTCACTTTCTTGCAAGAACTGCAAAGCCTGATTATTGGAGAGGTGTCCATACAGGCCTGAGATTCGCTGTTTCAGATAATACGGATAGGGACCACTTTGAAGCATTTGCTCATCATAATTGGCCTCCAGAAAAAGAATATCGCTGCTTTTTGCCAGCAACAACTGCTCTTGTGAATAGCAACCTATATCAGTAAGTACCATTAGAGTCGTATTCTCATAGGTAACGTTCCAACCTACCGAGCCGCCACTGTCATGACTAGTCTCAAAACAACTGAGGACAAAGGGTCCTACAGAAAACTGCTGCAAAGGACGTACCAGTGCAATACACTCTTGTGGGATTCCAAGTTTGGAAAAAACAATAGGTTCTTTTTCTACCATCGCAGTATGGAGATAGATGGGAACACGCAGTTTTCTTGAAATTACACCCAGGCCTTTGGCATGGTCGGGATGGAGGTGGGTGACACAGACTCCTGCAACAGAAGAGATATCAAGACCTATGCCAACGAGTCGCCTTTGCAACTCGACCCCACTATACCCCTGATCGATCAGCACTGATGTAGTGCCATCAGAAAAAACATAGCTGTTTCCACTTGAACCACTGCCCAGCACTGCATAGCGAACCATCAGGAGGTTCCCAATTCGAGCAGTTTGCCGAGGTCAAACCCTGCATGAGCTCTGCCTTTGGTACGGAGAATGGGAGTCTTCAGCAACTCGGGATGTTCCTTGAGCTCCTCTTGTGTGGAAAATTCACGATATTGGTAGCCTTCTTTGATGAAATAGGCACTAGCTGTATCAAGAAGATCATCATCAGAGATAGCTTGAAAAAGGGAGTTCCACTCACCGTCTGAGAGCGAACGTTCAGAAAGGTTGACAAACTGGTAAGGCAACGAACGCTCCTTGCATGCGCGCAAGGCTTTAGCCGTCTCTTTACATTTCTTTGTGCCGATTATCTGAAGCATAAAAACCCCTATGTCTGAATATATAACACAAAGTGTATATGACACAGGGGAAATATGCAAGATTTCTGACACAGCACACGCTATCTGTCGAATAAAATATTCTGCTAGTAAATCTTAACTAGAAGGACTCAACTGGCAAAGAGCTGTGCTATCTCTTGTTTATAGAGCTTATTGATCTCAAAGCGCTTGAGTTCCTGCTTTGCACTCAACTCCACCCCAATCTCAAAGGACTTGGGAATAATGATGATCCTGCTGATATGCTCATAACTCTTGAAACCATGCTTCACACTTACAATCTCATTGATGGAGGCTTCCACCAAGGCCTTGACCTCTTTCATACTGGACAGCTTGTCTGCGAGGTAAGGAATCTGTTCTTTTGTAAGGTACTCTTCAATGCTCTTCCTGTTCAGGACCACCAAAGCACCAAGGTACTTCTTGTCCTGGCCCAAAACCACGGCACTTTCCACAAATTCACTTTCGCAAATTTTCGCCTCAATGGGGACAGGTTCAAGATTTTCCCCACCTGACAGTACGATGGTATCCTTTGCACGACCGGCAAGGGCAAACTCACCATGATGGGTCCAGACGCCCAGGTCACCAGTATTGAGCCATCCGTCAGAAGAAAGGACAGCCTTGGTCAGTTCAGGACGCTTGAAGTACCCTTTCATTACCTGAGGCCCACGGACCATGACGATGCCTTTTTCTCCAGGAGGAACATCCTTACCTTGCTCATCAACAATCTTCACTTCAGTCCCTACAAGGGCGTTGACGGTACGCTTGATGCCGTGGTTCAGGTTTCTTACAGCCACAACAGGAGCACTTTCGGTCAAACCATATCCATCAAGGAGCTTAATTCCGATGGAAGAGAAGAACATATCTACACTCTCACTGAGTGAGCCTCCCCCACTGACACCAGCGATGAAATTCTTACCCAGCTTCTGCTTCACCTTGCCATAGACCAGGTGATCACCTAGCTTGTAGAGGGGAAAGAGAAGAACAGTAGGCAGAAATGATCTCAATACATCAAGGAAGCGAATGTGCTTCTTGAAAGTGGCCACTTCGCCAACCAAGAGGTCTCGGTTATGGGTATAGTGCTTGGCTACAGAGACAAAAAACTTAAAGAGCGCTTTTGAAACAGGGCTCTTAGCCTTCATGCTATTAAAGACTCCACTCTTGACCGCTTCCCATATCCTCGGTACCGATCCCATCCAGTGAGGGTTCACCAACGAAAGGTCTGCGATAAGGATTGATCCAAGAGGTTTTGAATATGCAATAGTCGAAGCCTGACTGACAACAACATATTGAAGGATCCTTTCAAAGGAGTGCCATACAGGAAGGACACTGAGCCATTTCTGACCAGGGGCCAGAGCGGGGATCATCTTAGGCAGTGCCTCTAGTTGGTAGGCAAAGTTCGTATGGGAGAGCACGACACCTTTTGGTTCGCCGGTTGTCCCACTGGTAAAGATAATGGTTGCTGTCTCGTCTGCCTTTCCTTTCAACCTTTCGTTCTCTATGCTCTGAGCAACAGCAGGGTCATTCAAAAGCTGATCACCTTCTCTCAGAAGCTCGTCGATGAGCAGGACCTCCACGCCCTCGGCAATGGTGGTGTTCTTGAGACTTTCGGAGGTGAACTCCTTGTCCATCACTACAAAATGTGTAAGAGCAGGAAGTTTTTCTTTGAGATTGAGAACCTTGCGAAGCTGTACGGCATTTTCCACAAAGCAAAAACTAGCTTCAGTGATACCGAGGATAAAGCTGATCTCGTACGGCATGGCATCACGACCACGAGGAACATCGGCAGCCCCTAATGTCAGGATTGCCAGGTCACTGAGAAGCCATTCGCTTCGGTTGTCACTGATAAGACCTACATTATCTCCGCGCTTCATTCCACGATGGGAAAGAGATGCAGCCAATGCATTGATATCGCTGTAAAGTTGGGAGTAAGAGACACTTTGGAATATGCCACTTTTGTCCTTGCTCATCTGTACTGCGTATCCAGGATAGGTCTTGACAATATGGGAAAATATCTGCGGTATGGTTTTATACATAGTAAGCCTCCAAGGAAAGTCTACTTTTATATATAACACTTTTTCATTTTTTGTCAATCTGTCAGAATAGCAATTCAATGCATTTCCCTATTTTTCGCTAAAAACCTAGAATATAAACAATAATATTGTAGTAAAATATGATATAAAAAAAGAGACTCAGAGATTGGACCTCACTCTTGAGAAACCAAAGACTGTTTCCATGGGGAAAATTAGCTCTCCACACAAAAAATCTCCCTATCTGCCCATTCTTGACTAGAGAGAGGCAAAAAACCATAATGAGAAGATACTTTTCGAAGGAGCATTCCCCATGAACGAACGGATTTCCGCGTTGCTCAAGAGAGAGCCAAGTCCAGAGGTCGTCAAAGCTGAAGGTTGGGTACGTACCAAACGTGACAGCAAGACCGTATGTTTTCTTGAGGTGAACGATGGTTCATGCCTCAAAGGACTGCAAGTTGTCATCGACAAGGAGCAGTTTGCCAACGATGGTTTGCTCGACTCCCTCACTACTGGTTCTTCAGTTATCTGCAAGGGCCCCATTGTTGAGAGTGCAGGTGGCTCACAGCGGGTAGAGATGGCAAGCCTAGACATTACCCTTGTTGGCAACTGTCCTACCGAGACCTACCCCTTGCAAAAAAAACGTCACACTATCGAATATCTCAGGGAAATCGCCCACCTCAGACCCAGGACAAATATGTTTGGCGCTGTAACACGGGTAAGGAATACCCTTTCCTATGCTGTACACCAGTATTTTCAGGAAAATGGGTTTGTGTATATGAATACCCCGATCATCAGCAGCAGCGATGCAGAGGGTGCAGGCCAGCAGTTCCTGGTCACCACACTCGACCCCAAATCCCCTCCTTTGACCGAAGACGGCAATGTTGATTTCTCCAAAGACTTCTTTGGCAAGAAATCCTTCCTTACCGTAAGCGGACAGCTTGAAGGCGAAACCTATGCGATGGCAATGAAGAACATCTACACCTTCGGGCCCACCTTCAGGGCAGAAAATTCCAACACCAAGCGACACCTTTCAGAATTCTGGATGGTGGAGCCAGAAATGGCATTCTGTGATATTGAAGGAAATATGGAGACTGCAGAATCCTTTTTGAAGTACTTGTTCACGGCAGTGCTTGAGAACTGTGAAGAGGATATGGCGTTCTTCTCACAGTTTGTAGAGAAAGGCATGGTTGATACCCTCAGAAGCATTGTGGACACTCCCTTTGTAAGGCTTCCCTACACCGATGCGGTGAAGGAACTGGAAAAACATGCGTCGAAGTTCTCCTTCCCTGTAGCTTGGGGAAATGACCTGCAAAGCGAACACGAGAAGTTCCTCACTGAGGTGGTCTTCAAGAGCCCGGTCATTGTCACCGACTACCCCAAGGACATCAAGGCCTTCTACATGAAGCTCAATGCAGATGGCAAGACTGTGCGTGGAATGGATGTGCTCGTCCCACGTCTGGGTGAGATCATCGGAGGATCCGAACGTGAGGCAAACCTCGACACCTTAACTCAACGCATGATTGAGATGAAGCTCAACCCCGAAGACTACTGGTGGTACCTTGATCTCAGAAGATTCGGATCAGTCCCTCATGCAGGTTTCGGCCTAGGCTTTGAGAGGGCTGTACAGTATGTGACCGGCATGGGTAATATTCGTGATGTCATCCCATTCCCCAGGGCTCCAAGGCTCTCAGACTTCTAAACATTTGATGGCGGCTGAAAAGCCGCCATCACTATATTCATAACTAACAATAATAGAGACATTCTTAGTATCGAGAAAAATCCATCAGATGCTTCATCAATATAAATACTGTCGTTGAAGACTCTTCCATTGCTGGAGAGAAGTGGTCAAGCCTTTCATATATCTTTTCTGCTCTTTCGATAGCAAGTTCATAACGATTTCTTCCAGTTTGAGGATCTTTATCAAACATAAGAGTAAAGAGATCTTGAGTTATGATCTTACACCCATCCCCATCATAGGAAACACCATACTGCTGTAGCTCATGGTTTAGCATTTCGTTGTATCTTCCCCGATGAAGAGCTCCTCCTTGATGATCGTTGAAGTGCAGGAGAATCCAAAATTCAAAGGCTTGATTTGAGTAGACAGCATGCATTTTCTTCCTTTCAGCGAACTGAATAGCATTATTGAAATAATGAGGAGCAAAATCATCCTTGTCAAAAACACACCAGACTTCATCATACGTAGTATTTTTAGCAAGGGTCTCTGCTCTCTCAACCAAGGAAAAAGTATTATAGCCTTCTCCAATAGCTTGTATCGTTACCGATTGTAGCTTCAACTGATTGAAATATGAGGGTTCAGTGTTCTCCCCTTCACAAACAATAAGAATTGTGGGAGAGGCAACAAGGTGAGGCCTTTTCCTTTGTAACGAGTGTTTTTCTTTTCTACGTTTCTTCTCTATTTCTCTTGAAGCCATTACCCCTCCTTCTCGCAAACCAACTCTTCATAACTATCAAGATGATTCAGATAGGGGATAGCTCCATACTTACCCTTAAGATAATTGGTTTCAAAATTCTCGTTTACACGAACCTTTTGTGCTTTAAAATCGGAAAGAGAATAAAGATGCGCTGCTTCAAACCTATCCTTTTCAACAAACCAAAGTTGATCTTTTCTCAGCAACTCAGACCGAAGGAAAACTGAATTTTGGGAGGTGATGATAAGTTGAGAACCATGCTTATTCAGTTTCGGATCATTAAATAGTGAAAACAATTTCAAAACCAAGTTGGGATGCAGCCTAGCATCAAACTCATCTACAAATAGGATCCCCCCTGATTCAAGGGTATCAAGAATAGGTCCTGTCAGGTAGAAATATTTTTGGGTTCCATGGGATTCATCTTCATCCATTGAAAACGTAGTATGTCCGATAATCTTATTAGATGCATCATACTTATGATGGGTCGTTTCAGATTTGGTATAGATCTCAGCTTTCTCATTGAGAATCTTATCACGCAAGAATTCCCTCATTTCAGAAGACATTTTATCTGTGATGTCTTCTTCACTGAGTGTTTTTGATAAAATATCCTGAATGGCAAAATCTGCAAATTTGATGAGATTCAACATTTTCCCATGACAATCCTGCTGATTGATCCTTTTCATGGTATATCCTTTATATCCATCCTCTCTAATACTCGAAATTATTTTACACTTCTTCATAAACCAATTGAGTACATCAGTGCAAATTTTATCATTGAATTGGGCAGCGACAGAAAGCATGAGTGCGTTAGGCCGCACCAAGCTCTCCTTATGTAGCATCGCTCCTTTTCTGAAGTAGGTAGAATGGCTTTCAACGGTACCATCGACAGTATCCCGATAAAAGACCTGATACTCATAAGATTTCGGTTTATAGAAAAGCCACTCGGAAAGTACCTTGTCTTTTGTTACCTCAAACCCATATCGATACATGGCGTCATTATAGAGGAACAATATTTCGAATTCAGAGGGTTTATGTTCTGTTGCTTCAGAAAGAAGAAAGGGTTGCACATCAATGTCCTGACCTTGCTGGCCTTCCTTTGAGGAGTTAATGACAAACCGCTTGAAAAAAACCAAGGACTCAAATAGTTTTGTCTTACCGGCAGCATTAGCCCCATACACCACGGCAGAACGAAGCACCCGCAGGTTCTTATCAGCAATGAACTGTATATTCTCATTTTCACGCGTTGTCTTGTCATAGTTAGATGCAATGAAACTAATGGTAGCTGTTTCTTTGAAAACCTTATAATTCCTGACGGAGTATTGTAAAATCATATTATCACCTTTTTAAACGTATATATGTTTAAAACAATCATTATATTCTATTTATACTACAATAATTTTTTATTTACAACATAAATAAGCTCTAAACAGTTGATTTGCTTCTCGTTATTATCTACGGTTTCTGTTGCTTTGAGAGTATTGTACAGCATGTAATTCTCAGGGACCTACGTTAGTGGAAATCAAAATATCTCTAGAGATGGAAACCATGATACATTTGCCATAGCCTACCCTAAGGTGCAAACTCCCTCAGCAAGGCCCATACCACCAGTTGGCTGGTAGTATGCATCCCTGTCTTCAGAAACAGGTTCTTCTTATGGGCATAGACAGTCGATAGCTTAATGCCCATCTTGTTTGCAATTTCCTTGTTCTCTTCCCCACTGAGAATGAGGGCGATGACCTGTCGCTCCCTAAGGGTGAGACAACAAGGGGGCCCTTCTTTGCACTGATACAGGTTGTTTGTGATCAGGGACTTGATCGCATCCCCAAGACTTTGGATGTCGATACTCTCCTCAACGACCTTGCAAGTAGGGCTGTCCATCATCCTGAGCACAGAATACTGGGAGATGGGGGAAAATACCAACAAGGGAATTTCCTTTTGTGACGACATGACCCTCTTCAGGGTGAGAAGAGAAGATAGGTCCCCTGTCCTACTTATGAGGACATGGCAATCCTCTGATAGGGTTGATTTCGAAACTGGATGAGCTTCAGAACTTATCCATGGCAACCCTTGCGTCTTACTAAGAAGAAAGTTTCTGTCCTCTTCATTTCTGTAAAGTAGTATGGCTTTTTTTCGCATTACACAAAAAGAAGGGAAGGTGCTGTTATTGCTTCAAGGTAAGCTTGTGAAGCATCGTATTTAGGGCATCGGAGAAAGCCTTGGTTTCTTTTGGTCCCATGGGCTTGTGCTTTTCACTAAAGATCCCCATTTCACGGAATTCCTTCATGGCATTTCGCATGGAGAGCCTTTGGGCCATGCTTTCCTTGGTAAAGATACCTCCACGATCATCAATTGTGGGAATATCCTTCTCCACTAGTCGTGCAGCCAGGGGAATGTCATGGGTAACAGCAAGGCAAGGAAGCGTGGCATTATCGACTATCCAGTTGTCGGCACTGTCCATGTCCGCCTCAACCACAATATTCTGTATCTTGCTGGTGATGGAGCGCACATCCTCAAATCCCTCCAGCTCAGCCTCTTTTCGCAATTTGGCAGTATGTTGTTCATATGCAGTCTGCACATCCTTCAACGGCCGGTCGGCTACAAAAAATGCTGCATAGTCATTCTTGACAATGCATCTGAGAAGAATAGTACGGAGGTTCTTAGGACACGAATCGGCATCAATATAGAGGGTAAACATACCTTAGACTACTGTAAAATCGAGGGTTTTGTCACCTATGCTACTGGAAATGGTAACCTTTGCCTTACCCTTTTCCCCTATGGTACGCAAATATACCACGGCAGTCCCCCCTTCACATACAGTCAAGGCAGGGGAAACAAGCGCAAGAGGACCTTCCACTGCTACAGAGAAAGGTTCGTGAGCATAACTCAGAGGCAGACTCATCCCCAGTTTGCGTACAGAGACATTAAGCCAGACCATCGAGTAGGTATCTCCAAGCATTATGGTAGTTGAGCGGGTTTCAACATCCAGATACGGTTGTTTGTGTTGTCCATACGACTCAATACAGACAACCTCATCACCTACTATACCTTCAAAGCGCCATAGTGATGCAGCAGAGCCCCAATTTCCCACATATTTGGAGAACAAGGCCACCGCTTCAGCATATGTGAGGTGATAGCGCAAGAGAAACCAACCCATACGAACCTTATCCCAGAAGGTAAGGGCACCTGCTTGCTTGCCCACCTTGTTGAGCAAAATCCTAAGCCTGTCCCTATCCCTTCTGGAGAGATAGGTCTCCTTCTCAAGGCGCCTGCCTATCAGGTCGGTGAGCAACACCGGAGGATGGGGAAGATGGGGGAAACCCTTTCTATTCGGATAGTAGGTACCCACTTCTTCGTTCTGGAAGAAAACACGCACACAATCGCAATTGGTAGCAACAAGCAGGGCCCCTATGCTTGCCTTGGGGAAATCTCCATTATCGGGTCCAGATGAGAGGACCATTACAGGGTAGCTCTCCTTCTGGCTCATGTAGACATAGGCTGCCAGTTTGGCAGCCCTGCCCTGGTCACAGACACCATGGTAGCATACCTGATCGCCACTTCCAAAGTTGCTATGGGTGTTGTAGTCGTTCATGCACCACCCTATGGCCCCACTGATCCCATCAGAGCCAAACATCGCATCAAGGGTGCGATAATGTCTCAGGGCATGCTCCTTTTGCTGTGTGGGATTGTCATACCGCTTGGTAGGGAACATATGGCCACAGAACTCGGTCACCAGATAGGGGACTTCGCTACTGCAAATCTTTTTCTTCTTACCAAGACCTGCATTGGTGCCATCATGTGAGAAATCGTTATAGGTGTAGACATCCTCGAGAAAGGAACTCTTTGCAAAGTTACGTACGCCACCGGTCTGTCTGTTAGGATCGAGTTTTCGTGCAAGAGCATTGGTTCGGGTATAGAGCTCGTCATCATCACCTGACTCGTTGATGCGAACTCCCCACAAAATGATGGAAGGATGATTGAAGTCTCGCTTGATCATACCTTCAACATTGTCCAGGCAAAGCTGACGCCACTCTTCCTTATCTGAAAGGTGTTGCCACCCAGGTATCTCCTCAAAAACCAAGAGCCCCAGTTCATCGCATGCATCCAAAAAGGCAGGGTGCTGGGGATAGTGGCTGGTACGTACCAGATCTACGCCAAGCTCCTTCAGACGAAGGGCATCTTCTCGCTGTCCGCTTTCTGGCATTGCATACCCGACATAGGGATAACTCTGGTGACGGTTCAAGCCAATGAGCTTGCGTCTTGTTCCATTGAGAGAGAACCCATCTTTGGAAAAACTAGCCGAACGTGATCCAAAGCGGACACGCTTCGTCTCACCATTTTCCAATGTGAGTTCACATGTATAGAGTTTGGGATTCTCCGGAGACCAACTTTGTAGGGACAAGGAGGTGCATACTGAGGAAAACTCATCATGCAGAAGCAAATCCTCAACACGGTAAAGCTCCTTTGTGCCGTCCAGGATACGTGCGGTGTAGGAAAATCCACTTGAATAGAGGGCCCTCCCTCTGAAGTGAACCTCAGATGGCTTCTGACTTTCAACAAAAAGGGAGTGAATTCTCTGCTCCAGATGCAATTCAATGCTTGCCTCACGATAGATACCTCCAAAGGTAAGGTAATCTATACTCCCTCCAAAGGGAGGGATGGTTTCATCCTCGGTGCTGTCTACCACCACAGCAAGAAGGATCGAGCTCTTGGTACCCAAGGGAACTTCAAAAGGCAAATACCCTCCTCTATGGGTATATAGCAACAGACCATCACCATAGACTGTCGCTCGGGAGGCAATTCCCTCAAAACGCAACGAGGCTGAGTACCCGTGCGGAAGTTCGAACTGTAGGTGTTTCCGATATGTGGAGACAAAGCAAAAGGACTCTTCGTCAAAATAGTGACGAGGGAGCAACACATTGGCATGGGGAAGATCGACCACCTCCCAATGAGAATCATCATACTGCTTCTGACAATACTGTTTTTTGTAATCGGCGCTGTAAAGCCATCCATCATTGACAGCAATTCTCTTTTCCATACTATCTCCCCTATCACTGGGTATATCAGATGGATTGGCAGGTTGCAACAAAAACTCGCTAACCTGTTGCAAACCAGGGTTTTCGTCTAACTTATCCCTCCAAAAAAACTGTAATCGCTTGAAAAGAACTCCTTTTTTGTTCTATGGTTAGCATGTTCGAAGAATCAGAACCATAAGGAGCCATCATGGACATATCACCCCTTCAGATTTTGCGCTATGAATATCAACCAAAACTTCCCGCCATCCTCAGAGAAGACATCAAAACCATCCGCCCTGTTGTAGGAGACGAGACAGCCCCTACTCAGGATAAGGAGGCCATCAAAGCCCTCTTCCCCCACACTTGCGGCTTACCTTCAGTCTCTTTTTCCAAGGGCGAGAACAAAACTATCACTGCAAAGCGTAATGTTGGTGTGATACTCAGCGGTGGTCAGGCCCCCGGCGGGCATAACGTCATCAGTGGTCTGTATGATGCCCTGAAGGCAGCAAATCCCGACAATGAACTGCTTGGTTTCAAGGGAGGCCCCAGCGGCATCCTTGAAGACTCCTATACCGTCATTACTGAAGAGTTCCTTGCACCGTTCCGTAATACCGGTGGATTTGATATCATCGGCAGCGGCAGAACCAAGCTTGAGACTACTGAGCAGTTTGAAATATGTGCCAAAGTATGTAAAAAGCATAAGATAACAGCACTCGTCATTATCGGCGGAGATGACTCAAATACCAATGCCGCAGTTCTTGCAGAGTACTTCAAGGAAAAAGGGCACGGCATCCAGGTCATAGGCTGTCCCAAAACCATTGATGGGGACCTGAAAAACGAATCCATCGAGATATCCTTCGGCTTCGATACCGCAACCAAGACCTATAGCGAATTGATTGGAAACATTGAGCGGGATGCAAACAGTGCCAAGAAATACTGGCACTTCATCAAGCTCATGGGCCGAAGCGCCAGCCACATCGCCTTAGAGTGTGCTTTGGAAACGCAACCCAACATCTGCCTTGTCAGCGAGGAAGTCGAAGCGAACAAACAATCACTTACCAGTATTGTTACCTACATTGCCAATACTGTTGCTGCAAGGGCAGAGGACAAGAACAACTTTGGTGTTGTGCTTATCCCTGAAGGTCTTGTTGAATTTATCCCTGAGATCAAGTTCCTCATCGATGAGATCAACGACCTGCTTGCCAAGGAAATTGTAGGTTTCTCTGCCTGTTATGATAATTCAGAACGCATCAACTTCGTTTCAGAAAGACTCTCCCAAGCAAGTTGTAATGTTTTCTCCATTCTGCCTAAAGATATCAAGGATCAGCTTCTGATGGATAGGGACCCACATGGCAACGTGCAGGTCTCCAGAATTGAAACCGACAAACTGCTCGCCTCCATGGTTGCCGCACAATTGAAAAAAATGAAAAGCGAAGGCAACTACACAGGTTCGTTCAGCACAATGACCCACTTCTTCGGATATGAGGGCAGATGTGCATTCCCCACCAACTTTGATGCTGACTACTGCTATAGCCTTGGCTATAACGCATTCATGCTCATCGGAGGAGATCTGACCGGATACATATCTTCGGTGACAAACCTCTCACAACCTGCAACAGAATGGAAGGCAGGAGGAATACCCATCACGATGATGATGAATCTTGAACAACGTCATGGTTCGATGAAGCCTGTCATAAAGAAGGCATTGGTAGAACTTGAAGGTGCACCGTTCAAGTACTTTGCCGCACATCGGGAACAATGGGCAAGAGAGACATGCTTTGTCTATCCAGGTGCTGTACAGTACTTCGGCCCTGCACAAGTGTGTGACCAGACTACCCGTACCCTCGCATTGGAACAGGCGTAAAAAGACTTCCTCCCAACAAATAGGATTCGTTAGCATTCAAGGGCTATCGCACAAGCGGTAGCCCTTGTTCAGCTCCAAACCAGAGAGGTTAATTCTTATTGCGCAGATGTATTCCTTGCCCTATCAGAATACTTTGATATTACCTTCGGAAACCTTAACGGATAGCTCACATCCATATATAACAAGTATTATGCAAACTTACTTGAATATGATATTATCTCAAAGAATCAAGTTCCTTCTGTCATATGCAATCTAAATAATGTGTATTTATATTATTATTTAATATATAAATTTATGTATATTTTCTTAAAATACTAAAATCTTAGTATTCTTTGTATCCTGCTGTATTGACATAAGACATGTTTAAATCCTACTATAATAGTGTACTAAAGGAAATGAACAGCCTAAGTACCTATCCAGGAGCATTGCTCCTAAAGGAGTTCACATATGAAAAAGACTTATATCACAATACTTCTGGTTATACTGTTTGTAGCCGCACCTATCTTCGCTGTGACTGATAGCTTTAATGTTACCACAACTGTAGCTGATGTAGGTTTGATCAAGGTAAGCACAGCATCTTCTACCACCGCAACTGTAACAGCATTCAATGCACTAACAGCATATGGTGAGCTTGCCATCACCACCAGTGGTTCCCAAACCTTTACCGCATACATGAGCACCATCTCCAATAGCCGATCCGGCTATACTGTTACCATGGATGCAACTCCCATGAAGAGTACTGTCTTGGCTGTGGATTCATATATTGATTACACAGTTACAGTCAATTCAGTAGGTCTTACAACCACCGGTTCAACAGCCGTTACTGGAGTTGAAATACTGAACATTGCTTCATTGACAGCTATCGAAACAGAATCACATGCCGTCGCTCTCTCCATTGATGCGACAACCTTTGATGCAGCAGTGGCAGGAGCCTATACAGGAACGGTCACCTTCACTTACGCAGCAACCTAATGAAAAAAGAAAAACTTTTTAGCGATTGTTTATCTTTACAACGGCCTCCAGTTTGGAGGCCGTTGTTCTGTGTAAAACGACAGGATAGGCTCGATAGGATCATTTGGACTGGAAATATAGAGAGCAACCTTTACAAAGCGGATAAATTTCTAGCAAGTACCGGCCCTGCTGTCTCCAGGGTCCAATTCAAGGCCTTCTCTACAATCTTCTCAGCAAGCAACGTGTTTCCCTTTTCACAAGCTTCCAATAATTCATAATGTAGCCCATACGAAACTTTGATAGAGTTATCATAGGTATACGCATACCGCAGATAACGCTCTGCTTTTTCACGATAGGTCTGAATCTCTTCAATAAAATCCTCAGAAGAACCCATACGATAAATCAGCATTCTAAATTTCCACTCTTCGGCGAGATATGTTGTAAGTGTTTCTTTGGCAGCTATTGTAGCCAGGTTGTCATACTTGGCACGAAGCTCTTCAATTTTCTCAAAGGAAAGTAGTTTAACAGATCGTAGGACTGCAAGTTTTTCCATACCTTTGCGGACCGCGTAGATTTCTTCAAATTCTTCAATGGATAGCTCTGATACTTTTGCCCCATAATTTGGAATCAGCTCCACAAGCCTTTCCCTGCTCAGTGTCCTGAGGGCTTCCCGAACTGGAGTTTGTGATACTGACAGCTGCAAAGAGACCTCGTCTTGTCGCAACCAACTTCCCGGTGCAAGCACATCAGAGAGGATAGCATGTCGCAAAATCAGATACACACGAGAGCTTGTGGAAAGTTTCTTTCCCACAATACCCTTCGCTGGTATAGGAAGTAATGGCAAAGGTACTCCTTGTACCCATTGCCTCCCCCTTTTTGATTTGTCAGATAGTTCTTGTTTCACAGCCCTTCCTTAAGGAATTATACCTACAAAGATGACCGATAGCAATCTAATAGTAGTCCTGGAATTGCCAGGCTTGATTTCCCGTGATAGACATTTTGTACCAGAGCAATCGTCACTTCCCCATCGGCAGGATCTGAAAGATGCGTTACTATCAGGTGTTTTACTTCTCCTTTCTCAGCAAGGGAAGCACAAACGGCGGCAGTCATATGTCCGTGTTCTTCAAGATGGCGTCCCTTATCATCAGGATAGGTAGCCTCTGCGATCAAGATATCACAACCAGTACAAAAGTCCTGCAATCCTTCGGTGTAGGACCCATCTGCAGTAACGACAACATTGAAATCCACAGACTTGACAGCCATAGTCTCAACAGGGTGATGCATAAGAGCTGTTTCGAAAGTAAAAGCCTCTGCAACAGTAAAGGAATCACCAGGAATTACTGGGGAGAAGGAGAATGCTGTAGCTATCGGTCTCTTGAGCGTCGGCAAGGAAGGAATGCCAAACAGGTCATCATATGACGTGATCATCTCCAATAGTGATGGGGGGCCAAACAAGGGAATGGTTTTCTTCAGACGTGGAAACAATACCTTATAGGCAAGAGCCATAAGGTCAAGACAATGATCGGCATGCCTGTGGCTGATGATGACGCCAATGAGATCCTGGACCTCTTTATCTGTCAGATTAACCAAAACACCAGGACCACAATCAATGAGGATAGTGCCCTTGGAGGTAGTAAGAAGCGTTCCAGAAGCAGGATTTCCATAGGTTGGAGATCCTGCCCTACAGCCAACTATACGTATGGTTTCTTTCATTTTCCAACCACCGACAATGTTGTATTTTTTCTAAAGTTCACTAGAACCGATGCCCCAATGGGTAACTCCTCAATGGTTCGCACAGGAAGGATTTCTCCACTCTTAGTCTTTACCTTGAGGTGATATACACCCCCATTATATTCACTGAATTGAATTACGCCCTCAAGTCCGCCTGGCCCTATCTCAAAGTTCTCCTTGCGTAACGCCAGAGAGACCTCTTCGCCTTGTGTGACAGCCTTATTGATGGAGCATTCCAGAGAACCGCCCAACAACACTTTCTGTTTTCCGATGGAAACTGCTTGTGTGGTTATGGCATTGCTCAGGAACTCTGCAACAAATTCATTTGCAGGATGTTGCCACAAATCATCTGGAGTTCCAATCTGTTCAACCCTCCCATTCCGAAGGACAACCACCCTGTCAGCAATGGCAAGAGCTTCAGACTGGTCATGAGTAACAAAGAGTGTGGTAACTCCACTAGCACGTAACAACTCCTCTAGGTCTGCACGAATGGCAATCCTTAGTTGCGGGTCCAAAGCAGCCAATGGTTCATCGAGCAACAACACACGCGGACGCACCGCCAGAGCTCTAGCAATGGCTACCCGTTGCCTTTGGCCACCAGAAAGTGCCTTTACTGAACGTTTGGCAAGCTCTTCGATACGACAGAGCTTGAGCATTTCCGCTACCTGCTTTTCGCGTTCCTCTTTAGGAACTTTTTGCATTTTCAGTCCGAATCCAACATTCTCTGATATATTGAGATGCTCAAACAAGGCATAACTTTGGGGTACCCATCCTATCCCGCGTTTCTCAGGAGGGAGGATAAGGGCATCTTCACCATCGATGATAAGCTTGCCCTGGCTTGGTATGATAAGGCCTGCAGCAATTCTCAATAATGTTGACTTTCCACATCCTGAAGGACCTACCAATACAACAATCTCTCCAGGATTCACTTCTACATGCACATCATCAATTGCAGGCTGTTTCGCATCGGGATAGGTAAAATTAATCCGATCATATTGCAATGAAGCGGCTTTGACTGAAGCACTCATACATTTCCTACCTTTGCACCACCAAGGCGCTCGAGAAGTATTGCAGCTGGAATAACAAAGCAGAGAAAACACAAGGTGATAGCAGCTGCTACTTCTATTCGTCCTGTGATATATGCCGAATAGAGTTCGACAGGTAAGGGTTTATTCTGCGGGTTGAACAAAAAGAATGAGACGTTAAACTCACCCATTGAAAGGGTTACTACCATGATAGTGGCAGCCAGCAAGGAGGTCTTTACCTTGGGAAGGATGACATGAAAAACTCTACGGGGAAAGTTGGCACCTAGGGTAGCGGCTACCCATTCAACATCCCTGACAGAGGTATCGGAAAGTTGTGGAGTAAGGGAACTTATGAAATACGGAAGGGTATACAACAGATGACCAATTACTAGCAGATAGCCATTTCTTCGCAAGTAAGGATAGGTAATGATCAAAGCCAGTCCCATGGCAATTCCAGGAACTGCTATAGGAACATTTGTTAGAGAAAAGAGAAAATCGCGGCCTGGAAACTTATGTCGTGAAAGCACCCAGGAAGTTGGAATCCCAATGATAAAATTCAACAACAACACCAAGGCTGCAAGCTTGATACTGAAAAATGCATAGGGGCTGATAGTTGTCCACCCTTCAACTAACCACTTCAAGGTAAAGCCTCCGGCCCAAGGGCCTTGCTGCCATATCTCGGTTGTTGCAACAGCAAACACCAGAAACAGAGGTGCTATACAAATGGTTGCTGAAGCCCAGGCAAAAAATCTTCCTACCGTACGGATTTGGTCTTTTGGCTGTTTCATCTGTTCTTTCATGCTTATGCTCCTTCGCCTCTGGATGTTTTATCGAGATTGGCTATACGGGTAATCCCAAAAAGCATCAGGGTTGTAATAAACACCAGAATAATACTCATTGCTCCTGCTAGTTTTGGCTGAAAGTTTTCTGTAAAGGCTGTTGCAATCTCAAGGGGGACAACCCGATAGCCCCTACTAAGGGTAGCTGCAGTTCCAAAGGCACCAAAACCGGTAGCCATGCTCAAGCTGGCAGCACTGATGATTGAAGGTTTCAAGGTAGGGAGAATAACATGAATATAGGTCTGAAATGTGGAAGCCCCAAGAGTTCTTGAAGAATCCAAAACATCCTGAGAGATGTTAGAGATTGCGCCACGAATAGTCAGCACTACCCGTGGAATCTGAAAATACACATACCCTAGGAGCATGCCATAGAAGGTATAGGCAAAAGCAAGAGAACGGGTCCCTGTGAGTATTTCCAGCAACTTGGGAACAACCCCAGTGAAACCGAATGTGATGATAACAAAAAATCCAATGACAATCCCCGGCAAGCTTAAGGGGATAGTTAGGGCGATGGCAAGAAGCTTCCTATCCCTACCCGTTGCGCCTTCAATATAAATTCCAGCAGGGATACAAATAAGAAGGGCAACGAGAGTAGACAAGAGAGAGAGAAGAAAGGTATTCCAGAAAGAAACAAGATACTGTTTGCTTACCAACACTTCTTTATACAATGACACAGTAAAACTACCTTCCTCTCCCACAAGGCTTTGCAAGCCAAGAGAGAGTAAAGGCCATCCTAAAAACCCAGCCAGAAGGACAGGAAAGATTAAGGCAAGCAACGCCACCCTGATTCTTTTCCAAGTTTTTGTTTCCATTCTTAATCCTCCCCTTCCCTCAAACATTACCGAACTTCTGACCGCCAACGATCTGAAGCTGCATCCTGCACTTCGCGCATCTTAATGAAATCAGGATAAATTACGCGCTCATAGTCACTTGCATCAAGCATTCGTGCAGAAATTTCAGGATCGATAGAAATGTCTCGAACCGGGCGCAAATAGCTTTCCGTAAACAATCTCTGGCCTTTGTCTGAAAGGCTAAAGTCTAATAATGCTTTGCCATTTTCTACATTCGGAGCACCTTTAACCAGGGAAATTACATAAGGGATTGAAATGGAACCTTCTTTGGGAATAACAATTTCAACAGGAGCATTGTCAATATATTTCAGTTTGTAGCCATTGAAATCAGCATCAATCAAAATGGGTATTTCACCCTGTTGAACCATAGCTGTTGCAGTCTGGGCAGGAAGAATAAGACCATTTTCCTTGAGTTTCTTAAAATATGCTACACCAGGATCCCAATTGTCCAAGGTACCACCCATTGCTAGGTTACCAGCTGTGTATACAGAGTACCCAACTGCTGCTTGCGTAGGATCAAGAAATCCAACTTTACCAGCATATCTTGCATCTAAAAGATCTTCCCAGCTCGTTGGAATAGGGAGTCCCTTCATTTCTGCAGTGTTTACGATAAAGGCAATTGAACCTTGGTGGATGGTGAACCATCGGCCATCTGCATCTTTAAGATTTGAGGGAATTTCATCAAAATTACTTGGTTTGTAACTGTCCAACAGACCTTTTTTTGCAGCTTCAATGCCAAATACAATACCGAAGTATGCCGTATCGGCTGCGGGGACCTTGGCTTCAGCTTCAAGAGCTGCCATGGTCTGTCCAGAATTCTTTGGATCAGAGGGGGCTGCAATCCCAGTGTCTGCTGTGAATGCCTTTAATACAGCTCCCCAATTTGCCCATTGGTTAGGTGAGTTGTAGGAAACAACCATACCATTTTCTGAGTCAGATTGTGACTCAGTTTTTCCTGTAGCCCAAAGGGGTATTGCCATGATCAAGACGAGGACACAAACCCACAAGTACCGTTTTTTCATTTTTTTCTCCTTTTTTTAAAACAAAAAACTACTATATAAACGTATTTCTAGTGTGAATTGAATCATAGATTAAGAATATTTTCTAATTACTCATTATATATTCTAATTCTCAGAATTGTCAAAGTATTTATCGTATTGATTACAATTTTGCTATTTTTACCTGTATATAATCGACAGTACGGTATTATTTGCCACAAATGGATGTCCAGAGGTACATGATAATGGGTGGATATGAGTAGAAAGACCAAAAACAGCACAAGAAAACGAATATACTTGCACCCTATAAACTTCTCAGCTTGTAGGGTGCATTTAATTCGTAACAGACGAATATATTTTGTTAGAATGAATTCTACTTAACCAAATTGCGCAAAGCCTCACCTTCTGTATTCCAGTAGACCATGTTGTTGCGTAGCTCATCCCCTAGGCAGAAGTGCTTCACGCCCAAGGCCATGTAGGGTTTGGCTTCTTCAGCATGGTTGATCTCACATCTGGGTTCAACGTCCTTTGCCAAGGCGATCTCTATCATGCGCTTTTCCACATCCCTGACCTCTGTCTTGTGCTCAAAGAAGTTCCATCCATTATTCATCGAATAGTCAGAAGGCCCGAATTGCACCATATCCACGCCTTCTATAGAGCAAATTTCTTTAAGTTCATCAAAGGCCTGGCGCTTTTCAATCATGATGGCTACCACGGTCTCTCGTAACATCTGTGCATAGGCCATCTGGCTCATATTTGGTTCGAATCCAATGAAACGACGTGTTGGCTTACCAAAACGCCCCCTGTCCTCAGGGGTATCCGCCCGAATGACAGCAATTGACTCTCGTACCTCATCTGCACTTGTATGGTCGGTAAAAAGGATACTCTGGAACCCAGCAGCCAATCCTCTTTGTGCTACATAGAACCTGTTTTGAAAGTCTATCTTTATCATGGAAGACATCTTGTGCAGTTCTGCTGCCCTGACAACATTCTCAAGATCAGTATCAGTGAAGGGAGCATACTCGGCAACAAACTCGATATAGTCATACTGTCCACTCGCTCCTACTGCCTCGACCATAAGAGGCCAGGTGCTGATGATCCGTGTTCCCATCGAAGGTCTATTCTCTTGTAGCAACGTTCTGAATCCATTTGTATGCATGCTCTGATCACTCCTTTCTTTCAAGCTTATAGCAACACAAGATACTCCGCAATATGCATCTTCCAGCCCCAGAGCTGTCCCAATTATGGTATACTAAGAGAAGGAGGATCATTCATGTATACTATCGATCTTAACGGGCTGTGGGCCCTCTCTCCAAAAGACAACAAAGCCGTTGCACCCTATTGTAAATATTTCCTTAAGAATCCATCAGTTCCCTGTACCCTTCCAGGTGATATCCATTCGGCACTCTTGGAACAGAAGCTCATTGTCGATCCCTATTGGGGCACCAACGAGCTTGACATACAGTGGGTTGGCCAGTATGACTGGCTCTTGAGCAAGACCTTTACGGTTACTAAAGAGCAACTCGCATCAGGACAAGCGATCATCACTCTCACCATGGCTGACACCATCATTGATGTAGTGGTCAATGGCAAAAAGGCAGGATCGTGCAACAACCAGTTCCGCAGGTTCCGGTTCGATCTTACGCACCTGCTTATTATCGGGGATAATACCATTACCTTGGAATTTACCAGCGCGGAGAAAGTGGCAATAGAGGAAGCTGGAAAGCTCTCCTATCCCATCCCCTACTCTGTCTACCCCGTTTCAGCCAAGCACCGCAACCTGGTCCGCAAGACCCAGTGCCATAGCGGATGGGACTGGGGCCCATGTATCATGAGCTTTGGCGTGTATGAACCGCTAGTGTTCCAGTTTGTCGATGAAGGAATCATCGAATCAGTGGTGACCGACACAAAGAAGCTAGAGGGAGGAACATGGGAAGCCCGCATCAATGTCATCTACAACTCCTCAAAAATCCAGAAACTCGCAAGTGTCGCAACCTTAGGAAAAGCCCGACAGAAAGGAAATGTCGATCTCAAGGCTGGACTCAACAAGCTTACCTTTACGCTGGTGTGCAAGGATGTGGAACTCTGGTGGCCAGCTGGGGAAGGGAAGCAATCCCTCTATACGTTGGAGCTTGCCATTGGGAAGCAGATCCTGACAAAACGCATCGGTTTCAGGACCATAGAGGTCAAGATCGAGGACGACGAGGACAAGGAGGGCAAAAGCATGACCTTCTCAGTCAATGGAAGGGATATCTTTGCCAAGGGAGCCAACTGGATTCCCGCCGATGCCCTTTTCTCTCGCCTCACAAAGGATCGCTACGAACAGCTCTTGCAGAACTGTGTAGATGCCAACATGAACATGCTGCGCATTTGGGGCGGGGGTCTCTATGAGATGGAGTATTTTTATGAAATCTGTGATGAAAAGGGACTGCTTCTCTGGCATGACTGCATGTTCAGCTGTTCTATGTATCCCTCCAACCCAGAGTTCCTTGCAAATGTGGAATTTGAGCTTCGCTACCAGATCCCACGCCTACGCGACCATGCCAGCATTGCCTTGTGGTGTGGAAACAATGAGGACTTGGGTGCCATAACCTGGTATGAGGCTTCCAAGAACAACCCCATGAGGTATGTCATCGACTATGACCGTCTCAATGAGGGGACTGTAGGAAGGGTCATTCAAGAACTCGATCCTACCAGACAATGGTGGCCTTCAAGTCCTTCTGCTGGTCCTGGGGACTACTCGGACAACTGGCATAATGACAACAAGGGCGATATGCACTTCTGGTCAGTCTGGCATGAAGGGAAACCCTTTGAAGAGTATTACTCCATCAACCCAAGATTTGTAAGCGAGTTTGGCTACCAGAGTTTCCCTTCCCTCTCGACTGTCAAGGAGTATGCGCCGGTTTCGGAGCATAACCTTACCAGTGAAGTGATGGAGCACCATCAGAAGAATGATCGGGGAAACTCCATCATCATCGAGAACTTCAGTCGTTACTTCCGCTTCCCCCAAGACTTTGAGCAGATGCTCTACGTATCCCAAGTCCAGCAGGCAATGGCTATGAAGACGGCCATCGAATACTGGAGGACGTTGCGCCCCCACTGCATGGGAACGCTCTACTGGCAACTCAATGACAATTGGCCTGTGGCTTCCTGGTCTTCCATCGACTATACGGGCAAGTGGAAATTGCTGCACTACAGTGCAAAGCAGTTCTACGCCCCTTCCCTTCCCATCGCCTATATGAAAGAAGAGGGAAAGGTCGAAGTCTACGTGGTACACGACAAGAGCATACCTCTTCCAAATGCGAAAATTTCGGTTAAGGTCTATCGTTTCAATGGAGAAAAGGTATCCAAGCAGAAGTATGTTTTGGATATTCCCAGTCAAAGCAGTACGCATGTCTGTACCATTGAACTGAATAAGAACAATATCCAGCCAAGGGAGATGTTCCTCTCAATCAAGCTGGAAACAGAAGATCTCTACATCGAGGATGTCATGTTGCTCGATCGCCCCAAGCGGTGTGCCTTGGTTGATCCCTCTCTTGCCATACAGGTTGAAAAGGCACAGGAAGGATTCGCAATAACCCTCAGCAGCAAGGCACCAGCCTTCCAGGTCGCCCTTGATGCAGGTTCACTGAAGGGGGTATTCAGTGACAACCTCTTCAGTGTACGCCCTACTGCCCAGAAGATGGTGATCTTCAAGACACGGGAGAAGATCACCCTAAAGGAGTTCAAGGATAGCCTCAAGATCTTCAACCTCTATGGCAGCAGCAGGTAGAAAAATACTTGTAGTGATACAGTAAGATGTATACCAGAAGGTGCTAGGGGCTATACCTCTGGCACCTTTTTGGTTTACTCAGCACAAAGTATGGGTCAAAGCAAGAAACTTTCAATGTCCCCCCTTCATTTCAAGCTAGGGAAACAGCATTAAAAATGCGTCAGATCGAAAAAGAGGGACCATCGCTGGTCCCTCCTATTGTTCAGTTCAGTACAGTTGCTTAGTTATTGGCTTTCCAAGTTTCCCATGCTTTCTGTACATCCTGTCCGACCTGGGCAGGAGTCTTCTTCCCAAGGCCGATTTCCTGCAAACCAGTGTTGATGACATTGTAGACATCACCAGCTAGCACACCATCGATAACGGGAGTAATGGTGTTGTACTTCTCATAGTAAGCGGCTCTCTTGGCAACAAAAGGCTCAAGATTAGCTTCTTTAACGACCTTGGCAACATCAACATTGAGGTTGGAAGGGAATGAAGCACCTGTGGAGAGGCGGTAGGTCTGTACATACTCGCCCTGCAGGAACTTGATCAGACGCCAAGCGGCTGCTTCTTTTGCAGAACCAGAGGCAAGGTTAGCGCTCATGCCGAAACCGGTTCCGACAACACCACTGTTGGAATTGCTAATGACTTCACCAGGAACTGCTGGCAGTACAATCATCTCAAAGTCACTAGCCTGTGCATCGCGATCGACCAGAGCCTGACCGGTGGTAATGTCAGTCTGGAAAGCTGCAGTCGACCAGTCGCCGTCGATGTAGAAAGCAGCCTTACCTGATGCGAAACGACCACGGCTTGATCCGTATGGGCTGGTCAGACTATTGCGCTTGATCATCTCTGATGCATACATGTCTTCAATGAGTTTAAGGGAGTTGATGAACCATGCATCGTTGAAATTGATCTCACCAGATGCAAGTCTTGGATACCAGTCAGTACCACCAAAACGACCGACAACCATCGAGAAAAGACAGCTCTGCATAACCCAAGCGTCCATGTTATCCATGGCGATCAAGTCGATTCCCTTTGCTTTCAAAGGAGCAACCATGGCTTTCATCTCTGCATAGGTCTTAGGTATGGAAAGTCCATTATCTCTGAGAACTTTGGTGTTCACATAGAGCATGTGGGTTGTAGTGATACCATTAGGGAGCTCACCAAGATACCCACCAAACTGTGGAGCAAGGGTTGCTGGGTTATAGGAATCTACCAAGCCATCTTTTTCAAGAAGTGGCATGAGGTCTTTTACACTCTTAGTTGTGTGGAGACTGGACGAACGTCCACTGGGCCACATGTAAAGGACATCAGGAAGCTGTCCGCTTGCTACGTAGGCTTCTGTCTTCTGGTGGAAGGGCTCGTTGAACAGGTCTTCCCGAACAACCTTAATGTCAGGATTCTCTGCACTGAACTTATCCCAGATCATTGCAACTTCATTCGCACTGTTCGGCTCTGACATATCAATGTAGTTCAGAACAGTCAGTTCTACCTGCCCAGCGGCAGCCGAAGCCTCTTTGGTTCCCTGTGCAAAGGCCGACGAGACGACCAAAAGCAGAGCTAAGGCCAAAATCGAAACTTTCTTCATACCAGTCATTGTTACCTCCTAATGACTCTTCGTAACCTTGTGAAAGCACTTGCTTTCCATATTGTTTCTCTCTACTTGAAGAGAAGAAACTTCCAAAATTCATTAGTTCATACTTTGTACAAACTAATAGTACCATGACCAAACCTACCTGTCAAACTTTTTCATCAAGGATTTGGCAGGACCAACAACTATACCTATTTAGCCTTTTACCGCGCCTGCAGCAACACCTTTGGTAATCTCTTTCCTGAATCCTAAATAGAATGCCAGCATAGGGATAAGTCCAATGACAAGAGCTGCAAACTGCTTGCCAAAGTCACTGGATAAGGCACCTGCAAACTTCTGTACACCAACAGGAAGACTCTTAAGGGCATCACTACTGGTAAGTATATTGATGAGCATGAACTCATTCCACGTGCCGGTTACCGTCAGAATAGCAAGCGTTATCCCAACAGGGAGAGCCATCGGCACAATGATGGAACGGAAAATCCTGAAGTAGGTAGCTCCGTCGAGCCTGGCGGACTCGATGAGAGCATTGGGAATGCTTTTGATATAGTCAGTCCCCAAATAGATTCCCATCGGCATTGCAATACCAATGTAGGGGATCAAGACACCTAGGCGAGTATTGTAGAGACCTGTCCAGTTGATCAGAAGGAACAGTGGAACCATAATCGACTGCAAAGTGAGCAATAGTCCAATAATGAATGAACCATGCAAAAACTTGGTAGCCTTATGGGGGATTTTCGCAAAGGCAAACCCTGCCATAAAGGATAGGACCAGAGTTACAACTGTCGTCACACCGGTATAAATCATGCTGTTGATGATTAGGTGAGGGAATTTTCCACGAACCCAAGCGTCCTTATAGTTAATCAGTGTCCAGTCCTTAGGAAACCCCAACTTGTTCAGCTGAAACTCTGTGGTTGTCTTAAATGAGTTCATCAACAACCAGAATAAGGGATAGATAGCCATAAGTGTAAAGAAGAGCATCACTGCATAGGTCAGAACCATATTTATTCTAGCTCTTGTGCTTTTTGTATCCTTAATGTCTGCCATGTTACTCCCTCCCCCCAAATTTGCTCTCAGCCCACTTGGTAAGCCCAATGAGCAGAAAACTGATGGTAACCATCACTGTACTGATCGCATTGGCTAAGGGATAATTCGGAGCTCCTTTGAAGGCCTTGTCGAACATATAGACAGAGAGAACGCTGGTTTGATTTGCCGGACCACCACCAGTCATCACATAGATGAGGTCAAAGCTTTTCAACGATCCGCTTATAGCCAAGATACAACTTGTAACAATAACTCCGGAAAGAGCGGGAAGAATGATATAGCGTAAGGATTGGCCTTCACTTGCACCATCTATACGGGCAGCCTCAATGACTGCACTGTCAATTTTCTGTAAATTCGCCATGAAAATGATAAGATAGGTACCTGTGTACATCCAAAGTATGACAAACAGTACGGGAAGTATGGGGTGATTCGATACCCCATATTCATAAGTGGGCTTGAAGAGCCGAACTATTTCTGGGAAAGCCCCATTTGGAGAAAAGAAAGATTTCCATAAGATACCAATGACAACTGTGGAAATAACACACGGAAGATAGATCATAGTCTGGAAAAAATCAGTCTTCTTCACCAGACCTCGGTAGAGAACGTAGGCCAGAAAGAATCCAAGGGGAATCTGACCCAATACCGAGACGAACACTATCCACATGTTATTCTTCAGGGCAAGGTAGAAATACTCATCGACAAAAAGTCGTTTATACCATTTCAACCCTACGAACTCTATGGGAACACGTCCACCAAAGATCTTTCCCCCATTATAGTTGGTCATACTCAACACGATGGAGAATATTGTGGGGAATGCCATGACAGACAAATATACCAATACTGCTGGTAGCACTAGCATCCAATACGATCGTCTCTGTTCTTTTATTGCTGAGTTGAGGGTATCCTTCCTAGGCAGTTCCTTACTCATTGATCTCTCCCATACTATTTTTTTTGTAGACTCTCCTGCGATTAGCCTGTTCGATTACATCATCCCAAGTAAAGTGAACCTTGCTTTCCATCTCAGAAAGCTCAGGAACTGCAAACAGTTTCTGCAGATACATCATCGCAGCACCTTTGGCGACCACAGACTCATCAGCAACATCAAATATCAGCTTACAGTTAATCTTCTTCAGAATTGCTAGGAATTGGGGACAATAGGAATCCAACATAGCTGCAATCTTCTTCTCGTCACTAAACGGCTTCCCATGTATAAACACAACCCTGGGGTCCAAGACAGAAACTACAGAAACCAGAGAAGAGAACAGGTCGACCATCCATGCCCTCCATGCCTCTTCATCAGAGGCCGATAGGATCAACAGGTCTTCATCCAACCCTGTCTGTCCTACACATCCATCTCTCCACGTAAGGGAGCAGAATTCTCCTGCACTATAATGCGACCCACGATAGACCTTTTCTCCTATTGAAAGACCGATACCAACACCTATTCCAGAACGGTCACCAAACTGGTAGTTACCTTCATGATAGTCTGCTAAGAGACACATGAAATCCCCTAACTTGATAGTTCGGTTAATGGTCATATCCAACCAAGCGGTGCAGTTTGCATCGTTCTCTACAAAAACGGGCACATTATACCGTTTGTCAAAAAACCCATGGATGTCAAAATGATGGAGATTAAAAGGTTCAGCATAGACAATGACGCCCTTATCGGAATTAACTATTCCTGGGATACCAGCACAAACTGCAAGCAAGGGTAATCCAATCTTTTCTACTCCCTTAAGGACAATATCCATTAGGAAAGTAAGGATCCCTTCAAAGCCAACTTTAGGAATGGGACCCTTCTCCTGAAACAGTAAAGACCCACTTATATCAAGGATGACTGCACGAAAATGGGAGGGCTGAATGTCAAAACCAACCACACAGCCAAATTTTTCATTAAGACGCAGGATAATAGGTTTTCGCCCTCCCCTGCTCATACCGCTGCCTTCTTCCCCTTCGTAAACAACATCATTGTCTATAAGGGCAGAAATGATGTTGGTGACAGTTGAGCGATAGAGGCTCAGCTCACGTGCAATATCCACTCTACTAATCCCCGGACTTTTCCAAATGAGTTGGGCAACCAAGGAGGTGTTTGCATTCTTCTGAAAGTTGTTGTTGTTTATTCTCATGGCCTTCTCTATACTCTAAAGAGTAATAATGATACATATTAGCTGGTCAAATTCTAGGTATTCAGCATATTTAGTTTGTTTGCTCTTTGTACAAACTAAGACTACCATCCACCAATCCTTATGTCAACAAAAACTTTCACCCCTCTTCAACAACTCCCATAGAGATTGTATCTAACAGTTTGTTCAACGGTTGTACTTGACAGGGGGCATATCCCATGGTAGGAAGATACCATGCAAAAAAAAATAACTCATTCGGCAAATAACCTTTTGATGCCACTTCCCAAATATCTGGAAGAAAAAGAAGGCTCTTTTCGTCTCCATATGGGGACAAACATCAGCTTTGACCCCATGTTCTCTGAAGTAGTGGCCCTAGCCACCGAACAGTTGGGCTGTAGAGTGGGAGACGAAGACATTCTCTTCAAGAAAGTTACATCACTGGGGGAAGAGGCATACCACTTGAAAGTTGGTAAAAACCAGATAGTGGTTTCAGCCGGCAAACCATCTGGGGCATTCTGTGCTCTCCAGACCATCAGGCAAATGGCCTTGGCCAATGACAATATGATTCCCTGTTGCATGATACAAGACGAACCAGCCTTTTCCTGGAGAGGTTTCATGCTCGATACCAGCCGTCATTTCTTCTCGGTCACATTTATTAAAAAACTCATAGATGTCGCGTCCCTGCATCATCTGAACCGCTTCCACTGGCACCTCACTGATGACCAAGGATGGCGGATCAAGGTAGAGGGATATGAAAATCTAGAAACGGTCGCATCCAAACGGACACTGCTTAACTACTGTGATGGTCGAGAGTATGGTGGTATCTATAGTGATGAGGATATACTTGAGGTACAAAGCTATGCTCACCAGCGTCATATGATGGTCGTCCCCGAAATTGAGACACCAGGTCATGCCTCAGCCCTGCTAGCAGCATATCCTGAGTTCGGTTGTACCGGCGGCCCATATGAAGTACAGGATCGCTGGGGCATTTTTGATGAGGTCATGTGTGCAGGGAATGATAATCTGATGCACTTCCTAAAAGTTACCATTGCAAAAACAGCCAAGCTTTTTACTGACCCCTACATCCACATCGGTGGTGATGAATGCCCTCATGTTGCATGGGAAACCTGCCCCAAATGTAAAGAACGGATGGAAAATGAAGGTCTCAACTCTGCTAAACAGTTACAGAGTTGGATGACCAGCGAAATCTGCAAGATGGTAGAGCATGAAGGGAAACGCCCCATCGGATGGGATGAAGTATTGGAAGGCACAGAAAAGCTTGGTCTTCCCGATTCACTTATTGTTATGTCCTGGAGAGGAGATCAGGGAGGTATAGAGGCTAGCAATCTTGGCCATGATGTCATCATGTGTCCCAATACTGCAGGCTGTTACTTTGACTATCAGCACATGGATTCCTTTGAGGAGCCAGGTAACATTGGAGTCACCACTATACAGAAGACCTCAGAGTTCAACCCTATACCAAAAGAATTGAATGCAGAGAAACAACCAAAGATCCTTGGGGGACAAGGCAACCTCTGGACTGAAAAGGTAACCAGCTCAAGATTAGCAGAGTACATGCTCTTCCCTCGCCTTTCGGTTATGGCTGAAAGATTATGGAACCCCCAGGAATTTGCTTCAGTGGAAGAGAGAAGAGAAAGCTTGGAGAAAAAACTTACAGCTCTTGATATCAATCTCTATAGGGGAAAGAGCACCTAAGTATTGCAAGAGAAATCCCATTATGTTCTAATGGGGTACCACCTCCTGGTGGATTTTCTCTAAACGCAGGTCCTGTTTCCGTTGGAAAGGGGGCCTGCATCTATTTGATGCTTGCTTAGACATAAAAAAAGCACCAGAGTCTCCCCTGATGCCATGCAATCCTTGGTAGAATGATCATTCGCCCTTATTCACCAGGTCCCTAGGGATATTGATGATGTGCTGGTCACTTGGGCGGTAAAAGGTTGCTATGAACCCTATGATGGTCACCAGATTACTCTCTGTCTTGAGGGCAAGCTCTTCAGAAAGCTCGCGTTTCTCGTCCTTGAATGCTTGGAACTTAACCTTTACCAGCTCATGGCTGGCAAGGGCTTCGTCAAGGGCTTTGATGATTCGCTGATCAAGGCCACCCTTTCCAACCATTACCACTGGCTTCAATTCCTGGGCCTTAGCCTTAAGGAAACTACGTACACTACTATTCATGCCCCCACTATACCTATTCATAGTAGGTCTGTGCAACTATGAAGCACTACAATTCAGCAACTTCTTATACTACAACAAGAGCCTCTTCTCTGCTCGAATAGAACAAGAAAGAGGCCCAAGGAACAAAGTCCCAAGTCTATGTTTTGCTGGACCTACTATTTGTCCCTATACTTCTGCTCCACTATGAAGCGTTTAATCTTCTTGGTGCTCGTCATTTCAAGAGGTTCATCAACAACGGTTGTGCGGGTGATTTTCTTATATGCCTGCAACTCCTTGTTGACCTCGCTAATGATAGCTTCAATACGCTGCTTTATAACATCTTTGGCTTTATCCTTGCCATGTTCTTTTTCCATGGCGGAGGTGAACTTTTCGGAAGGAAAGACAATTGCACGGATTCCTTCGCTTTTATTCTTCACATCGGTGATATAGCCACAGATACAGATGGTCTCAATCTCCTCAAACAGTTGGAAGTGGTCTTCGATCTCCTCAGGAAATACATTCTTACCACCATCGGTGACAATGATATTCTTTGCCCTTCCTGTGAGGTAGAGATAGCCATTCGCATCCTGGTGGCCCACATCACCTGTGTTGAGCCATCCATCCTGCAGTACCTCAGCAGTTGCTTCAGGATGGTTATAATACCCCTGCATGATCATAGGACCCTTGATATGAATGATACCGTTGCCATTCGCATCAGGATCGACGATCTTCACTTGGGTATTGGCCACTACTTTACCAACAGAGGTCTCAATGTATGCATAAATTGGGTTGAGGTGTGTGATAGGACTGGATTCGGTAAGTCCGTAACCCTGTACAAAATCAATGCCTAGCTCGTTGAACAACTTAAAGGTCGAAGCTGGAAGAGGGCCGCCTCCTGAAATACAGATACGGTTATTCTCCAAGGAGAGCTTCTTCAGCAGGAAGCCAAACATTTTTTTACCGATGTTTACCCCAAACACCTTCTTGATCAGACCGGAGAACCTCATCATGCCACGGATCAGACCATAGAGTATGATCCCCTTCTCCCTGAGCCCTCCCATCAGAGCCCCAATCATCTTGTTGAACAGCATTGGGACAGCGAGGAACATGGTAACTTCCCCTTCCCTAAGTTCCTTGAGCACTTGGCTGATAACAAGCTTCTTGCCAAACACAATGGAAGAACCTGCGCTGAGGCCAACTATAAAGACAGCCATCATGGTATAGGCGTGATGAATGGGAAGAATCGCATAAAACACATCAGTGGAAAGAACCTCCATATTGGCTTGTGACAGGTAGGCATCTGAAACCAAATTGCTTTGGCTAAGCATGACGCCCTTGGGAGTCCCGGTGGTTCCACTGGTGAAAAGGATGGCAGCAGTATCTGTGGCTTTGACAGGTGTTCGTTTCTGTTCCTTCTTCTCCTGTGCATCAAGGATAAAGGTGAACTCTTCTGTCGGTTCCAAGCTGATCCGACCAGCAATCTCCAACTTGTTTGTCTTATCAAAATCTTGCAACCGCTCAAGATCAGCAAACATATACTTAACCTCTGCAAAGGTCATGAGCTTTTCCATGTCCTTGTTGTTGAGGGTATTGTCCAATGGGACAACGATAGCCCCAGCATCAAGGATTGCAAGGTATGCGATAGCCCATTCAGGACTGTTCTTGCCTGTTACGGCAATCTTATCACCCGGCTTCACCCCTTTGGAGAGCATATAGTTGGCCAGACCCTTCACATAGGTTTGGACCTCTGTATAGGTAAAAGACTCTTTCTTAGGCACAAAAGCCGAAAAACACCTGTTCTCAGGGTATCTGCTAACCGAGATGTCAAACATCTGGATAACAGTAGGCCACTCTCCGGTAAAAACCTTATCACGATACTCATCAAGAAATTCCCAAGGCTTTAGAGCAGTACTCGTGTTCGCCATCTGATATACTCCTTGCAGCTATTTGCCGTCTTATCTCAATACTATAAGCACAAGTATTTTAAAAAATCAAGGTTTTCATGACACAATTTCGTTTTACGTAATTCTGTAATATGGCATTTGCAGTATGTAAATTTTTCCTAGTATGACCTGATACCTTTAACAGATTGGATAAAATACGAAGTATTGAATTTGCCCTTTTGTGATTATTCCGGCAAATCTCATCCTTCGTAGCGTTACCTCCCGCAACAGTACCTCGGCATGATCATCGTATTGAACTACTTCCTGATTGAATACCAATTCAATCAGGAAGTAGCAATGTAAAGAATACTTTACATAAAGTATATTATACATTACAATGCATCCGTATAATTTTACTATATATACTAAAAAGGAGAATATATGTCGTATCAAGAAAAAAGAACCTTAACAAGTATGTTTTCAGGGGTTGTGGTTCTCGTAGCCTATTCTCTATACGCATTCGGAAAATATCAAAAGGGTCTTGTGGAGGCAAGTGACCTGAAGTTCTGGGCAGGAACCATGTTGATCTTCATAGGAATCGGTATCGTCGCTTCCATCATCATTATGATTCTTTTCCATATACTTTATGCCGTTGCGCTAGCAGTGAAGCAACGCAATCCCGATGAGAAGGTGATAAACCAGGCCATCGAATCCTCAATGGTTGAAGATGAGATGGATAAACTGATTGGACTGAAGGCCTTACGTATTGGATTCATACTTGCAGGGATTGGTTTTGTAGGTGCTCTGGTCTCTCTCCTGTTTGAACAGCCACCTATGGTTATGCTCAATGTACTTTTCTTTTCCTTTAGCCTTGGGTCACTGTTCGAAGGAGGCCTTAGCCTCTACTACTATAGGAAGGGTGTCTGAATTGCCAAAGAGAAATGTAGTCACCAACAATATCAGAACCTTACGTTTCTTTGCAGATGAAATGACCCAGCAGGTACTGGCAGAGAAAGCTGGCGTCTCCCGTCAGACCATCATAGCGATTGAAGCTGAAAAATACTCACCTTCCTTAGAGTTAGCTTTCCGCATTGCCGAAGTTTTCGGCGTCCAAATCACGGAGGTCTTCAGCTATGAGACAAAAGGAGATGATATGTGAAAGCTATCATTTTTGAGAAATCCAGACTGGGGGCGGCCCTGTTCCTCCGGGATGTGGAAAAACCAATCCCACATAACCATGAAGTTCTGGTGCATATCCACGTCGCTTCCCTGAATGCTCTTGATTATCGCCCCATGCAAATGGGTATCGGCATACCCAAAAATAGAATTTTTGGAGCCGACATAGTGGGCCAAGTGGAAGAGGTGGGCATACATGTCAGCAGGTTCAAACCAGGTGATGCGGTACTTGGCGATATCTCAGGTTGTGGATGTGGTGGATTCGCCGAATATGTCTCTGTCCCAGAGGATGTGTTGGTCCTAAAACCTGCAGGGATATCTGATGAGATTGCTGCCGCCGTCCCTGTAGCTGCAGTAACGGCATTGCAGGCATTACGCGACAAAGGATCTATTCAGCCGGGACTAAAGGTACTCATCTACGGAGCAAGTGGTGGCGTAGGCACATATGCTGTTCAGTTAGCCACCTTTTTTGGAGCACAAGTGACCGCTGTCTGCAGTACACGAAACGCTGAGGTGATCCGCAGTCTAGGTGCCAGTGAAATAATCGATTATACTCTTGAAGATATCACAAAAAGTGATAGAAGCTTTGATAGAATCATCGCTATCAACGGCTACCATCACTTGTCAGCCTATAAGCGAATCCTCGCTCCCCACGGGATCTATGTCATGGTGGGGGGATCCCTTCCTCAGATCTTTAAATCGATTCTTCTTGGCCCTTTCCTATCGATTGGCAGCAGGAAATTACGGGCATTGGCGGCAAAACCCAATAGTGTGGATTTGGAATTTGTGATAGGACTGGTTGCCTCAGGAAAGATCAGACCGGTCATTGACCGACAGTATTCGCTGGAACAGACGGAGCAAGCAATGCACTATGTGAGTTCTGGCCATGCTCGGGGAAAAGTGCTTATCACCATATAATCTGTCATGTGAAGATCCGAGGTTCCAGCGCAGTAAATTTTAGATCAGTCGGTAGCACATTACACACCGTGATGTTATTTGAGGCGTACAATCCAAGAAGAGATGTCTTTCAATACCTGTGATTCGATTGTTGTCTCAATTGATCCATACTCCTCAGGAGCCCCTGTAATTGCCGGTTGGAACAGATGATTCAGCCCTTCATACACTTTCGTGGTAAAATGGCTGTTCCCACCAGAAAGCAATGCAGCCTCAATGGCTGGTACATGAAGTGTTGCAGATACTTGTGTGTCTTTCGTGCCATTGAGAATCATTACGGGTATATCCAGTTCCTGCAGGTAATCGGCTGGATTAAGCGAGAGGAACGTCATGTACCAGGGGGAAAACAGTGCAGAAAGCTGTGACTGTGCTGCCTCAGCAGGCAAACCCAACGACAACATCGTCTGGAAAACGGATTCTTTTCGTTCTTCTAACGTTCTGCTTTCATCCAAGATTGTGCTATAGACAGCCAGATTTGTTTCAACAGCTTGGGCAATTACCTCTTCAGGAACTTGTTGGGCCCTGAGAATCGCTGCCGTCTGGTCTTCGAGTACTGCCATACCGTTAACTCCTGGACCGGCCATAAGGACCAAAAAATCCAAGTCCTTATTTCTCTGTGCCACTATTGGCCCAATTATGGCACCTTCGCTGTGTCCGATAATTCCAATACAGTCTGTATCAACATATGGCAATGTCTTGAGGTAGTTTACAGCGGATTCAGCATCGTCGGCAAAATCAAGGGAAGTAGATGCACTTGCATCACCACCTGATTCGGCAAATCCACGGTCATCGTAGCGTAAGACTACAATCCCTGATCGAGTAAGGGCATCGGCCAATACTAAAAACGGTCTATGCCCCATAAGTTCCTCGTCCCTGTTCTGGGAACCGGAGCCACTTATCAGGACAACCGAAGGGAAAGGCCCCTCTCCCTTCGGTCTTGTAATGGTTCCGGCAAGCTGGAAGTGCTCAGGGATTTGGGTAAATACAATATCTTCAGAAATATACGGATACGGTTTTTGAGGATCTTGAGGTCGGGCATTTTCCTGCAGTTCTCCCAAACTTAGAATGAGAGGAAGCGACTGCCCCATTTGAGTAAAGGTCCCCACGACCTGTTGTGATTCAGTGTCATAGGTTCCTACAAAAGATGCCTGTAATGGCTCGATTTCTATGGTAAGAAGTGCTTGTTCCTGTCGGATTGACGATACTTTCAGATCTCTGAGCCCTTGTGTCGGAATCTGCAACATGGCTTCGTAGAGCCCTTCGCCAGCAGGGGCAATGGTGAATCCGATCTCAAGCGAAGCTGTGGGACTGATCTCTAGAGACCCTTCCCAATATCCAGTAAGGTCTATAGATTTTTCCTGTTCAATCAATACTTGGGTTTCAATTATTTTGGAGGTAACGGATTGTTCCGCTAGCTTGCCAGCACATCCTGCAAATAGAACAAGTATCATATAAAGTACTACGATCAAAGCAATTATTGTTGTATTTCTCCTCACAACTTTCTTCATACTGTTCCTCCGTCTGTAACCTAAGAAACAGGATATTGTGGCATAGGAAGAAATGCAAGTGAAATTAGGATAGCAACCATTATATCAGGACTAGATTGCTTTGGAAGGGCTCTTTTGGAAATCTCATCTGTGATAGTAAGGATAGCTCACAAGGAGGGCATATACACAAGGGAGTAGACGTTGATGCAATCAAGTCATTTTTCCAATAGCAAGAATTGTAAAGAATTTTATGGAAAAAAAAACAGGTACCACCATACCCTGAAGATGCTTTCTATAGAAGGAATATCTCTCTTTCAATGAAGAGGTTTACCAACGCAGAATCAAACTGGGTACCACTGAAGAGCTTCAGTTCCTCAACAGCAAGCTCAGTGGGAAGGGCTGACCGATAGGCACGACTAGTTGTCATCGCATCAAAGGCATCAGCAAGAGATACAATACGGACATCAAGTGGAATCTGGTCGCCCTTCAGGCCATCAGGATACCCTTTACCATCCATGCGCTCATGGTGACTTCGGATGATGGGCCGGTAGGCTTGAAACAGGTCAATATGCGAGACAATCCTTTCCCCTGCAACAGGATGTTCACGTATGAGAGCAAACTCACTTTTTGACAGCTTGGAGGGCTTGTTCAGAATTTCTTCAGGAATCCCTATCTTACCGATGTCATGTAGTAAAGCACCACCTTCAAGTGTATGCAGACTTTCTTCTGAAAAATTGAGGGCCTTAGCTATGGCAAGGGAAATGGTTCGCACACGGCTACAATGCCCCTTGGTGTAGGGATCTTTCTGTTCAATTGTCTCAGTAAATGCTTCAAGGGTAGCAAGGGTTGTGCTCTTAAGAGCACCAAGGGCACTCTGCAACTGGTCTTCCAACTCTTTCTGATGAGCAAGAGAGTGATCTTTTTCTGCTACTTCATCCTGTTTGAGTGCGGTGGCATCCAGCACACGGGAGACACTCTCCACAAGCACTTCTCGATGGACTGGCTTGGCGAGGTAGTCGCTAGCCCCTAGACGAATCGCTTTCATACCAGTATCAAGGTCGTTGAATGCTGTAAGCATTATGACTGGTATGCGAGGATAGTTGCGTTTGATAATCTCAAGAACTTGCATTCCTGAAAGGCCAGGCATCTTAATATCCAAAAGCACGAGGTCCACTGAGGCTGAATTGGTTTTTAGGGTGGACAGCAATTCATCACCATTTGAGCAGACTGTAACCTGATATCCTTCTTTACGTAGCAATATCTGAAGGACCTTACGAATCGCCTGATCATCATCAGTGGTTACTATATGTTTATTCATACCATGATTCTCCATAATGGGCTGTCCTACAGGAAAAATGGAGTATTCTTTCTATACTCTTCATATTCCGTGAACATTTTGGGAAAGAATATACGATCTTCTATTGCTATTAAAATGAGATTGCACAGGGTTAGCCCAACAAATAGCATAGTAATTCGATGGTTCCAATAGTATATCGATACCAAAATATTTATAATTGTATACCAGATAAAACCAGGGTGTCTAGATATTCTATATGTTCCTTTTTGGTAAAGTTTTCCTGTATTGTCAGAAAATAGTGAAGTCTCTATCATGACCGAATAGATTAACAACAAGGAAAAAGCTATAAGCAAAGGGAAAATTATCCATGCAACAAAATCTGGAAGGGGTGAATCCCATGTGAAGAAAATCACAGGGTACGGAATAACCGTGACAAAGAAACCTGCATAGAGGAACTTCCTCAACAAGGGTTTATCACGTAAAATAGCCACATCATAGAGTCCAGCAAGTAAATATCCGGTGGCACCTAGGAGAAATAGTTTGATTAATTCCATATATTGGCTCTATACTAATACAAATTATCTTCATTTGAAAGAAAAAAGGGTTTTCCATGATCATTGATGTCTCAACCGTTATCCCTGCTGTGGCCTGCATTCTCTATGTATTTTTTACAGTATTTGGGTTTATGCAGTATAAGAAGGAGGGATTCTACTGGTCATTCCAACTCTATATGGTATTTGTAGCAATCTGGAGTTTCGGCTCAATGATGATGCACCTTAACAGCGGGTATATGACCCCTCTCTTTTGGAATAGAATCATGCTTATAGGCCTGCTATCCGTACCCTTTGGGCTGAGCAACTTTATTGTTGATATGCTGGAAATCCATAAACGGTCCATCAGGGTATTCATAAATGTCAGCTATCTCTTGATCATTCCCCTGATGGTCCTCAACTTTACTGGGAGCATCGTAAACGAAGCCGGCTTCACTTCCGAGGGTGTCTTTTTCTACAAACTGGCTCCAGGATCCATATCAGCATACTCCATAAGCTATGCATATCTGGTACTTACCCTCATCATCCTCCTGTTTGGAACCAAATACAAAACACTGAAAAAAACCCACAAGGATCTTGCACTCCCCCTCATCGGAGTGGTGGTTATGCTCATAGGCATATTGATGAACATCTTTCCAAACCTGGGGAAATATCCCCTTGACATCTTTGCTGCCACCATCAATGCCATGTTGCTTTTCTATACTATCTACAGATTCAAGCTGATAAGCTATTCTCGAATCGGCATCAATATCATCTATTCCACCATCCTTGCCATCATAGCATCAGTGTCTTACTACATCATCATATCAATCATCAAAATCTTTAACAGCAATTTTATTCCTGGTGATATTTTACCTCTTACCATCATCCTTGGTGTTGTAACAGTCCTTATCATCCATCCCTTGAGAAATGTGCTCGCATATATGGTGGACACAGTCATCATTCCCAAGCGTCACCCCTACCAGACAACCATCAAGAATCTCAGCCACAGGCTTACGACCATCGTCAACCTCAAGGAGCTTGGCGATGAGGTTGTAAAGAACCTGAGTTCTGGCTTGAAAACTGATTGGGTCATATTTGTGGTAAAGCGTCTGGACAAAGGGGACACTTTCAATATGATCGCCAACAGCAAATGTCCGACCTCTCTCAAGGAAGGTGATGAGGTAATCTTCAATTTTCCTCCCTACCTGGAGGAAAAACTCCATAGACTAAGAAGTGAAAACGTCTCATCCATTCTCAATGTCACACCTGAAGAAAAACGCTTTGAAGTCAGTGACCAGCTCCCTCCGGCCGACGTCCTTATTCCCCTAGTATTTAGGAAACAGATAGCTGGATACATCCTCATAGGATACGACTATACAAAATCCCTAATAACAACAATCGAGCTTGAAGCACTTGAAATTCTTGCAGCCCAGAGTTCCCTCTCACTGGAAAATGCACTCTCCTTCGAACAACTCCGGGAACAGGGTGATGAACTGACCATGAGCAAGAACAAGATGGAGGCCATCTTCAATGGCATCGCTTCCCCTGTCTGCCTGATCGACATTGACTATACCATCCAAGAGGCTAACACTGCTGCTGTAGCTTTTTACGGTAATAACAAGAAAGGCCTCATTGGCAACAAATGTTACCGTGCCTTCTTCCAGCGCCAAAGGCCTTGTCAGTTTTGCCAAGCCCTCGACTGCCTACATAACGGAGCGGTTGAAGAGACTGAAGCTACTATCAAGGAAAAGATATTCTCGTTCCAGTTCCACAATGTAAAGGTACCGGAAAACTCAAAAAACGTATTCATTGAAATCATCAACGACATAACTGAGCAGAAAAACCTGCAAGAGGAGTTGGTGAGGACAGAAAAAATGGCAGGCATAGGGACTTTGGCGGCGGGCATTGCCCATGAGTTGAACAATCCCCTAGCAGGAATCCTCGGTACAGCCGAGATCATGCTCAGCGAAGTGGATGAAGATCATATCCATCATGAGTATCTCGAGGATATCCTTTCATACTCGAAGACTGCTACAGATGTCATCAAGGAGCTTTCGATCTACTCCCGCAAAGAAAAGGATGCCCCTGAGGAAAACCAGTCAGTTGAAATAGTAAGAATCCTGGAATTCTCCCTAAGACTTGCCCTACGTGGCATAGATTCCCAGAACATTATTGTCAGGCGCAACTATCATGCCCTTCCCTACCTGGAAGCCAATGAAAGCAAGTTGCAACAACTATTCCTAAACTTTATTGTCAATGCCATCCAAGCTATGGATGGCAATGGAATACTCACTCTCTCTTGCATGGAAAATGATGGACTGATCATAATAAAGGTTGGCGATACCGGGTGCGGTATCGCTGATGAAGATCTTAACCAGATCTTCACTCCTTTCTTCACTACAAAAGCACCGGGTTCGGGCACAGGTCTCGGACTTTCCAACTGTTATACCATTGTAGACAAAATGGGAGGGAGAATCAGAGTGAAAAGTGAAATGGGTGTAGGTACGGAGTTTACCACAATTTTTCCAGCAAATGATGAAAGAAGAGACACTATCAGATTCACACTGGTCACTGACCAGGCAGGAATGAACGATGTATTCTTCATCCAAAGAAAGGTCCTGATCGGAGAGAAAGGTTATCTCGAAGAGTCCATCCACCGCCAAGAGGATGAGAAAGCAATGCACATTCTCGCATTTAAGGGACTTCACCCAGTTGGGACTGTCTCACTGATGACCAGTGAACACTTCTGGCCCTTACCCATCTCCGAATACTTTGACATAGAATCAGTATTGCACTCCCGCAATTGTTCTGAGATCATACGTCTGGCAGTCCTACCGGAAATGAGAAATACCTCAGCATCCATAGGCCTCATCATTCTGGTATTTCTACTTGCCCGAAGCAAAGGGGTCGAAAACCTAGTCATTGATGTATTTGCCGATGATCTGAAGACCATCAAACTCTATAAGAAATTCGGCTTTGAAGAAGTGGGGACCTACTACTCCCCCTCAGCGGTCACAGTCCTAACCCTACAGAGCAAAAGTACCCTGGAAAAAGACAAGAGCCAACTAAGACACTTTGTGCGCCCCCTCTTTGCCCGCCTAAGGCCCATGTTTGACTTTGGTGATCAGACCCAAGGGGTGCTTGATGAGATGGACAGGATCCTCAGCACCGACACACCCAACGAGACAGTGAATACGCCAGAGGTAGAATCAGAAATATTGATAGATATCTAAGCCACCGTACATCTCGTTGACCAAACCACCGTATGCTATTACAGTTGTCGCGAGGTGTTTACAGCTATGCATTTTACTTCTTTCCAAGAGGTGGTCACCTATATGGAGAGCTTTACCAACCTGGAAAAGCAAACCGACCACTATACCACCAGAACCTACCGTTTGGATCGCATGCATGCAATCCTAGCGTACATCGGCAACCCCGAACGAACTTTCAAAAAAATCCATCTGGCGGGCTCCAAAGGGAAGGGATCTACCGCTTCCTACCTGGCAAGTGGCCTTACTTCCCTTGGCTATAAGACAGGTCTCTATGTATCGCCTCACCTAGTGGACTACCGCGAAAGATTCACCCAAAGTGGAACCTTCTTCCCTGACGCTCTTCTTGTCGAGGTTGGCAATGAGCTACAGAAAAGGCTTGATGATTTCAGCTTTAGTGACCAGTGGGGGGAAACCCACCCAACAACATTTGAACTCTTCACATCCTTTGCTTATCTGCTTTTCTCCCTTTCAGGATGTCAGTGGGCAGTCATTGAGACAGGCTTGGGGGGAAGGCTCGATGCGACGAATACTATTACTCCAGAGGCCTGTGTACTCTGCCCCATTGAGCTGGAACATACAAAAATTCTCGGTGATACGTTGGACAAGATTGCCTATGAGAAAAGCAAGATCATAAAACATAAGGTTCCTTGCTTCATCGGATACCAAGAACCTGAGGTGATGGATGTCTTCTGTGAAGAAGCCCAATCACAGCAAAGTGTGGTAACAAAACTCTCCGAAGAACTACTTACTCATAGCTACAGAATTACCAATAACGAGGAGGTAGTGGAGTACTGGTGGCGCGACAAGACCCATGAGGTCCTCACCCTCTCCATGATGGGAAAGGTACAGGCACAAAACTGCGCCCTCGCCCTTCTGGTACTCAGAAAGCTTGGGCTTTTTGGGGAGAAAACCATCACAGCCCTCCAACAGAATACTCTTCCCGGTAGATTTCAGAAAATTGCAGTGAAGCCGGATATCTATATCGATGGTGCCCATACTGCCCACTCATTGCAAGCCTTGCTCGAATCCTTTACCTCCCTCTACCCATCCGAGGAGAATACCATCATTTTTGGTGCTTTGGAGGACAAGGACCATAGCCATATGGGATCCTTGGTCCTGGACCACTTCACCCGTGTCATTATCTCCAAACCTGGTACATTCAAGAAAAGTGACATCACCCTCATCGAACAGGAACTAAGCCTATTGGCCTCTACCAGGGACAAGGAGTATGACATTCGTATGATAGAGGACAACATGGAGGCACTCTCAAGTGCCATTGACAACACCCCTAGAACTGCAGCCATCCTTGTCTGCGGCTCGTTCTACCTTGCAGGTGGGGTAAAAACAGCGTACGATACCCTACGGAGAAATAATGTCGTTAAACTGGCGTGAACTACAGCTCATCATACAAGAACTCCCCTTGGAGAGCAGTACCCTACAGTCTGTGGTTCAACACGACTTCCATTCGTTGAGCTGGTACTTCTACCATCCCAGTCATGGGCGTTGGACACTGTATACGGAGGTAGGAACCCCCTACAGCCGTATGCATATGGCAAACCATCCCATTACAGTCCAACAGATGGGGAAAACAGCAAAGCTCCAACGCTTCGTCCAATTCTGTCGGGCAAATTTGGAGGGAGCGAAGATAACCAGAGTAGAGCAAACCCCCTTTGACCGCATGGTAACCTTAGAACTGGACAATCATGGCCGTGCGCTCTTTCTGCACCTACGTTTCTATAGCGGTCCGGGTGCGAACATCTTCATTACCGATAAGGACAGTATTATTTTGGATCTTCTTTATCGTCGCCCAAACAGAGGCGAGAAAAGCGGATCCCCTTTTGTCGCACCTGAAAAAAAGCTGGGTGACGGTGGCAAGTTCACCATACGCGAACGCAAAGAAATCTCCTTCAATCGCCAGATAGAGGAAGAGTACGGCCAAGCAAGCAACACCCAGACACTAGAGGACCTGTTGCTAAAGATCCGACGCAAACGGGATCGTGAAATACAGCAGATAGAGGCTACCTCCGCCTCTCTTGAACGAAAGATGCTGGAGAGCGGGAAATATGGGCACTTCAAGAAATTGGGTGACCTGCTCAGTGCTAACGCCCATTTGGTCACAGATCATGCTACATCCCTCGAAGTAGAGGACTGGGAGAATGGGAAGAAGATCACTATCCCCCTCAAGGAAAATCTTCGTCCAAGCGAGCAGATCAAAAACTACTATGATCGCTACCAAAGGGCGAAAGGCACCTTCGAAAATGCTCGAGAAGAGTACGAAAAGGTTCAGGAAGAGCTAAAGAATGCTGTTGCGAAGTATGCTAGGCTCCTCACCCTTACAGACAACGAAAACAGGGATATCCGTCAACTAAAACGGGAACTTGGCACTGAGACTGTGGACAAGCCCACCAAGGTAAAAACACCAGGACTCACTATTCAAAGCGGACAGTTTACCCTCCTGGTAGGACGTAATGCAAAAGAAAACGATGAACTGTTACGCCATTTTGTACGGGGCAATGACTATTGGATGCATACGCGTGATACCCCAGGAGGCTATGTCTTCATCAAGTTTCAAAGAGAAAAGAGTGTCCCTTTGGATGTGCTTCTTGATGCGGCCAACCTTGCCCTTGTCTTCAGCAAAGCTAAAAATCAAGGCAAGGCAGACCTCTACTACACCCAAGTGAAACACCTCCGGCGTCCCAAAAAAGGCAAAACTGGGTTGGTTATTCCAACTCAAGAGAAAAATCTCTCAGTAACACTGGACGAAGGACGTCTAGCGAGATTACTTTTGGAGGATGAAGATGCACACAAGTGAACATCACACCATATTCTACCCAAATGACCCCGAAGAGCTCACTGCCCAGAGTGCAAGGAAAAGTGAGTTAACAGCTAAGGATAATAAGTTAACCAGGCTACCTGCTGCGATCATAGCACCACATGCCTGTTATGCTGTTGCCCTCGATCTTCTGCACCAGAGCTTCTCCGCAATAACGGAACTGAACCCCAAGTTGGTGGTAATCTTAGCGCCGTTGCACCAGGAAGTCTTGGATATTGACAAACCCCATTTTCTCTTCGTCCCAACAGAGGATGGAATCAAGCTACCTCATACAGATTTTTCATATGATACGGAGCTTCGAAACACTCTGCTCTCGCTCTTTGGTGATGTGATACAAGCTGAAAACAGTTATTTTGTAGAAGAACCGGCAGTTGAACTGACCCTACCTTTGGTAGATGCATACTGTAAGGACATCCCTGTTTTACCCCTGCTTACCAATACCCTTGATTCTGATCAGTGCAGGACTTATGCCGCAATACTGAAGAAGATCGTATCACTGGTTCCTGAGACTGTATTTGTGGTTTCTGCAAACCTCAATGCCATACTTCCAGCGCCCTTGGCTACAGAACATGCAAAGACACTGATCTCTCACTTGGAAAGGGGAGAGCCACTGTTGGAAAGTGTACGTTCCAAGCAAATTTCCAGCTGTGGCATAGCAGCCTTTGAAGCTTTGAGGCATCAGAGCTGGGGGAAAAACGGGTGGGATTTCACCCTTTTCTCTACTGAAGGGGAAGCCTTTGAAACTTTTCCCAAAGAATTCATCACAAAAGAACGGATTGTCTGGCATGCCAGCGCAAAAAGGAAAGAGGTCTGAAATGGTTGTTGCCCCTAGTGTCTTCACGTCTGTCATTGAACAGAAATCCTATACTTGTATGGCCATCGGACCATCGGGAGTAGAACTTCCTTCCTACCTGTTACAGGGGCAAAAAGCTCCTGGCTACATCATCGTTGAAGGACAGAAGCCAAAAACCTGGTACTGGGAAGGGTTGTCGGTAGTCGAAGACAAGAGATGTCTCTACTTCGAGCCCCTACACCTGTTTCCTATAACCGAAATAGCAACAACCAAACGCAGCAAAGCCCTGCCTTTGGTCAGAGAACTTGCCCAGGCCCTTTCCATTCTTCCTACCAAATTTCTGGACCTCTCTAGCAATACCCTCCCCCTTTGGAGGATATGGGGTATTGAGGAGGGAGGATTCCTTATTCTTTCTCAAGATTTGGCTGACTTGTTCTCCTCCTGTGCAGAAGAGGATGTACGCTATGGCATGGTATCGGCATGGGTACACCATGGTCTCCATACCCCGTTCGCCCTCTGTGACCAGTTAGTCCAACTGCTGTATTTTGCAGCTGTAGGATTCCCTCCCTTTGGTGCTACCGAGACTAGAGAAGATAGCTTCAGAGCCCTTCCTCTAAGCTTAAGCTCCTTGAGTCTGGACCAACAGAGCACCGCTTTCATTGATACAACCCTACGCTTGAGCCTATCCAAACAGCGAGAGGCAAGTGGTAACCTGGAAAACCAAAAGGCTCTTGCTTGGTTTGTACAGGCTACTAGAAACCTTCAGTGGGATCTACAGGACCGTACCGATGCCCCTACCTATGAATCCATGCGAAAGGTCCCCTCAAGTGCAGTGTTTTTAGAAAATCAGAAAAAGCGTTCCGAAAGGAACATCTTCTGGAGAAAGAAAGGCTGGATCGTTGTCAGTGTAGTACTTACTGTCACGTTGGTAGTCTGGTTTACTACAGGCAGGATCAAAGATGCCATGGCCCCTCCCTATACCGCAGGAATGACTGCAGAACAGGTTATTGAAGAGTACTATATTGCTCAGAATGAACTTGATCTGCAAAAAATGGAGGCATCCCTTGCCAAGAAGGTAAAAAACCCTGCGTCAATGGAAGTGACCAATCTCTTTGTCTCGCGTCAGACACGCCAGGCCTATGAGGGCATTACCACCCAGATTGATCCCAACACCTGGATAGCCAATGGGAAACCAGATCTCTTAGAGGGAACATTCCTCTATGGTGTTGCGGACGTCAGGATACGAGAGCTCGATAGCAACAACTATGAGGTTACCAGCGTGCTCTACTCACCCTATCCGTATTTTGAGGATCAGGAAGAGACTATGGTTAATGAAGGAGAGACTGTCATCTTCAGGTATGAACAGGTACAACATTTTAGCATTGAAGTCAGCAAACGCGGATGGCTTGAAATTACCTCTCTTGATAACAAGGACCTTCGCAGGTTGGAGAACCTCAGGATCCCAACCTACAAGAAGGAGAATAAGACTCTCGGTATGCCTCAATAAGGGCCAAGATGGGGGCTTTGTCCTTTGGATTCATCCATGTCACATCTGCAAAGCTCTTGAAAAAAGTCATTTGCCTTTTTGCATAGAATCGGCTGTTGCGTTCAATATGCGTCCTTACCATAGAGAGCGAAACCTCGCCGCTCTTTCTTGCTTGGAAGAACTCCTTGTATCCGATGCCCTGTAAGCCAGGCCAACTTGGTTGTGCCCCCATCTCGATAAGGTGGCGAATCTCTTCGACCAACCCATCAGAAAACATCTGAGCCACCCTTTGCTCTATACGCTGTTTCAACTCGTCCCTCTCCCGCCAAAGGCCAATGATCAGGGGCTTCATCCCTTTACGCGGCTCTGAGGGAATGCTGTAACTGCTTAGGGGCCTGCCTGACCCTTCAAAGACCTCCAAGGCTCGGCTAACCCGATACATATCAGAGGGATGAATTCTTTTGGCCGAGGAAGGGTCGACTTGAGAAAGACGCTCAAAGGCCCAAGCATCCCCGTGTTCTTCTATCTCTAGGGCAAGCCTAAGACGCACACTCTCATCACTGGGAGGAGCTTCAGCCAGACCAAAATAAAAATGCTTAAAATAGAACGCAGTCCCTCCACTAAGCACAGGAATTTTCCCTTGTGCGTGGATATCTCGGCATGCCTGGTCAGCATACGCAACGAAATCCCCTACACTGAACTGCTGCCAAGGGTCAAATATATCAATAAGATAGTGAGGAATGGCTTGAAGGGTTTCTGAATTGGCCTTGGCCGATCCTATATCCAAGTGTCGATACACCTGGATGGAGTCGGCATTGACCACTGAATACTTCTCAGGATCGAGATCCATGAGGAGTTCTGTTTTTCCTACGCCTGTGGGGCCGAACAGAAAAACTACAGACTCAAAAGGATTAGAGCAGGTCTGGGGCTTCGAAGTGGATTTCACCGTTAAGGGCTCTTCTAAGGACCTCACTAACAATCTTCCCATTATTTTCCTCTATCTCCTGACCCCCACAACCGGGATTACTCAAAATGATAGCCTCTTTGATGGCTACACAGGTAATCTCATAAATATTTTCTTCATAATTAATTAGGGTGTCCAATGGAATGCTCACTATCGATTCTCCTTCTACTAGATAATACAACTTTATTATTATAGTGAATTACAACAAGAATGTACAGCACTCAGAAAGCGTGTCTGTACCCAAATCGAACAACCTGTCCGATACCCTTTTCAAGCAATTGTGAGGATGAGGGGCCTTCCAGCCACTTCCAATCATTTGGCAGATAGGCAAGCTCACAAAACAAAATATCTTTCACCCCCGGTTTTTCCAGGGAGAATTGTACCAAGAGACCTGCCTGCAAACATAGGGCCTTCTCATATTCCCAGCCCATTCGTAGGGTTGTCCCTACGCCTACAGCCACAGTGGTACCAATTTTTTTCTTGTACAACAGGTTCAAACTGGCCACAGGGTAGCGGTACCAATCATCCCCACTGTCCAAAGAACCAAGAAGCGGTAGCGAAACTGCAATGTTCTGGTCAATTGAGTTGGTGAGGAATCCTACCTCCATCGAAGTGGAAACAGGTGACTGGCTAATGCCCAGATAGGAGGCAGCAGATACTAAGGAGAGTGTACAGATAAAAAGGACAAGGAAAACTATGATTTTTTTCATGCATCCCCTTCATATTGGATCTTCTTGGCTTCAGCTATAATCAGGGAAGCCACCTCATCGGGTTCAAGATCAGTAGTATCGATAACTATGTCCGCTATGGAGGTGTCACTGTTGTTGATCCCATAAAGACGTTCGTATCGGGCACTGTCATTTTTGTCCCTCTGGTTTGTTTGCGCAAGACGCTCTGCGAAGGTGCCTCCTTCGCGTTTGAGCACCCTACGTGCCCGTTCTTCTGTAGTCGCGGTAAGGTAGACCTTCAGATCAGCTTCCTTGAGCATCCAAATGGCAAGACGACTACCCAGAACACAATTCTCAACTGCAAGGGCCATCTCCACCTGACGACGGTCGACCTCCCGATCATGGGCATCACTCTGTTCTGCCAGTTTGCAGAACTCCCAGAACTCTATGCCTTGCTCTGCTGCAAGCGTACGAAAGGTAAAATTGATCATAACAAAGCCCAAGGCTTCAGAGACCATTTTGCTGACGGTGGTGTTTCCACATCCACTTTTTCCACTGATGGCTATGCGCACAAAATGCCCCTACTCGATATTGCGAATCTGTTCGCGTATATTTTCCAAGCCGTCCTTCATGCGGACAACCTGAAGATTCATCTCCACCATCTGGCTTTTGCTACCTATGGTGTTGATTTCCCTATGCATTTCCTGACAGAGAAAATCCAATCGCTTGCCTACAGGCTCATCCTGTTCCAGAAGATTGAAAAACTCCTTCAGATGGACATCCAGACGTTTGATCTCCTCATTGACCGAGTATTTGATCAGCATGACCGCGACTTCCGAAAGAATCCTATTCTCATCATAGTTCTGGTCTGAAAGCATCTCGTCAAAACGAGCACGCAAGTTGGTCTTTACCAAGTCCTCCAACTCATTAGCATGAGAGGCTATGATGACAAGCCCCTCTCTGACTATCTCACCCATCTTCTTCAGGTCTGCTTTTGTATGGGAGCCTTCACGTTTCTTACTCTGGTCAAACTGCTCTAAAGCCGTGGCAAGGGTAGAAAAAAGAGATTCCCTATAGATTTCGCTGTCACTCTGCCTAACGCTGGTAAGCACTCCTTCGCAACCGATAAAGTCAGCGAGTTCGGGCTTTAGGGCCTTACCACTAAGAGCTGCAATTTGAGAGAAGGCCTCGGCATAGCGCTTGACGGCAAGCTTGTCCACCACTATCTCCATATCGGAGGCGAGGGTCTTGATCCTGATGTTCACCTCAACATGGCCACGATTGGCTATCTTCTTGAGCTCTTCATCTATCTCAATCTCAAACGGTGCGAGATAGAAGGGGATATTGTGGTTGATATCCAGATATCTGCTGTTGTAGGACTTCAGTTCAACCGAAAGCTGAAACTCTTCATGTAGCTCTTCTGCTGATCCATATCCTGTCATGCTTTTCATCAAAGACTCCTTCTTGTCTGAGCAATTCGCTCGGTAAGGGCTCGGTTATTACCAGCACCCATCGTAATACACAAATCCTGAGGTTGCAACCAGCCTGATGCTATTGCAACAGTTTCATCATCATCTTGGGCGTACACACACGCTTGGAGGCGGCAACGGGTTGTCCTCATGATCCTCTCGCTTAGAGCAAGAGAAAGAACCTTTCCCATATCCTGCTCACCCTCAGCGGCGTTGTCATTCCGTGCAGATCCATAGCAACGCTGTATGATAACACGGTCCGCCATTCCGAGAGCAAGGGCAAAGTCCTTGAGGAATGCTTTAGTCCTGCTGGCAGTATGTGGGGCAAAAATCACAAGGATTGGTCTGTTGCGGTAACGACTGTGCAATTCGCCCAAGGTCGTGATGATCTCAGTAGGATGATGGGCATAGTCATCAAAGTAGAGCACCCCACCCTCTTCCTTCATGATTTCACATCGCCCTACTACCCCTGGAAATGACAAGAGTTTCTTACTGAGCATGCCAGTTAGGGTTGGAATGATCTCTGCTGTTATCAGCGTGCCACTCTCCAAATAGAGTTTGGGATTCTCCCGATCCAGTATCATGGCGAGGGCAAGGACGATTGCCCCTATATGGTTACCCACCAGAACTCGCTCCTGCACAGGCAGAGGGAAGCTATAGGAATCAAGACAGGAAAGCGTATAGGCATCCTCATAACTCTTTTTGATGATACGAAACGGGCCCTTGTCATCAAAACCATAGGTCATGACAGTAAGGTCGGCCCTTTCTCGTCTGGCATATGATGCGAGATTCTTGGCTCCGTGATCGTCACTGCAACAGATTAAAAATCCACCACTGGCAAGGTTGTCCACAAAGGCTTCAAAGCTTTTCTGCACCTCCCGGACCGAAGAGAAATAATCCGGATGATCAAGCTCGATATTGGTTACCAGTGCACCCCGCAGATGATAGGAAAGAAAATGATCCTGGTACTCGCATGCTTCAAAAAGGGCAGAATCACTGCCTTGATAGAATGGCTGAGAAATGTCTTTCACCGTAGAGCCGAAGATGCTGTAAAAAGGGAAGGATGTAAGGGTCCCTGTAGAAAGCAAGTATGAGACAAGGGCCACTGTGGTGGTCTTGCCATGCGTTCCCGCTACGGCATAGCTGTCGCTCAATGTGGAGAGGTAAGCAAGAAACTGGGGATAGGAATATACAACCAAAGCGAGGTTTGCAGCCTCGAGAAGTATGGGCATGGGTTGCATATAGGCTGTGCTATGGATGACCATATCGACATCAGCGTCCAGCAGGGAAGGACAAAACCCCTCATGCACAATAATGCCATGAGAAAGGAGAAGCTCATCAGTGGTGAACTTTTCAGCAACATCACAACCTGAAACCAAAGCGCCAGAGGCTTTGAGCAGGATTGCCAGTGAGGCCATGCCTGTCCCCTTGATACCTATGAAGTACACCTTGCGTCCTGAAAAATCCACCCTTGCTCCTCTGCCTAAAAAGGGAAAAAAAAGACTGCCAACAAGGACAGTCTCTCATGCAAACTCTAAACGGTTATTTCGCTGCAGCAGCCTTGATTGTGGAATTGCATGCTTTGCAAACTTTTGCCTTCTCACCCTCAACAGTAGCTTCATACAAAATTTTCACTTCAGTTCGTTTGCAGACTGGGCAAGTGCCCCGTCCATGGTTAAATTCATCGCGGATACCACTTCCTCTATGTGCTTTGGACATATACTTTACTCCTTACGGTTACAACAATCTACCGTTTGACTATATAGCTCACTGTTTGGAGTGTCAAGTATGACCAATTGTAGTTTTGTTCCCAAAAGAAGGTATTGGTCTGTGAAAAGCAATTATAGGGAAAAGCTGAGGGCTACGAGGCCTTCAATTGTACTATCATCATCTGTATTTCCTCGATACCAATCTATAGGAATTTCACAGGCAATATCGATGGTGAAGGCACCGAGCTGGGCGGACAAGCCCAGAGTATGGGTACCTTGGGTAAAATCCAACTTCAACAGATCACTAGGAAGGGCCTTCTTCTCCCGATATCCGCTTTTCAGACTTACCGACCAGGTTGGCAACAGCTGTAGTTTGAGGTCAAAACCCGTCCTTAGTTCCCTTGTATCTTCTGAGCCCAGATCTACAAGATCCAAGGCACACTGAAATCTGAAAAGATGCAGGAGATTGTTCGAATCATAGGTGGGCGTACTGAATGAAAAGCCCCAGTCCAAAGTCTTGTAGATTTCATCAGCACTGATCTGCAAAGGGTCACTTCCCAGAGCGAAGGCAAAGTTGTCGCTTGCAATTCCCATCTTAAACCAGTCGTAGTCAAGTAACAGGCCAATCCCAACAGAAATGAAGGCTTCACTATCAAGCGTCTCAAATTTTCCAAGCGAGGTCTGAACAACAAAGTCCGCAAGGATACTATCATTGCGTATATCTATCGAGTTGCGCGCTGAAACCGCGAGAGCCTTTACATTCAGGCCAAAGGCAAAGAAAGACCGACCCGTTGCCCAATCTAGTTGCAACAACGTATGTGTCAGACCGTCATAGCGGGTGAAATCACTGAAATCCTCTCGATCATTGAGCGAAACCTGGTTTTGTATGGTAAGGGCCACATTATTTCCACTGAAAGAGACACTCAAGTGGGTGAAAGGATTCTGCATCAAGGGGTTTTGGACATTGTTCCGAAAGTTTGCAGGCCGTATGGAATCATGGTAGCTTCCACTCAAGGTGAAAAAACCTTTATCGCGGATGCTGGCATAGAGCAAAGCCGGGTTGTAAAAAAAGGATGAAGGTGATGCCGAAAGGGCAACTCCCGCTGAGCCCATCCCTATCGTACCCCTTTCAGTCTGTAAAAGAGGAGAGGAAAACAGAGAGTTGATGCAAAGGGCCATACAAACAAGAACAAGTGGGAATCGTTTCATGCATCTGCCTTGAGGGTATTATGGTAGTCAGTCAGCTCTTGCCCTCACAAAAGCCCAACGCTGTGCTCTCAGCTACTACTGTTATAGCATGGGCACAAGAGATTACCAACAGCATACCAAAAAACAAAACGTAACTCCACTACTAGTTGCAAGCTCCACCCTTCCCTGTTACGATATCTTCATGAACACGCTATTGGGTCTGTTGAACGCTATAGGCATCGAGGAAACCAATCTTGCTCAACCACAAGTCATCAAGAAAATTTGTTATAACTCCAAAGAATGTGTAGAAGCAAGTGTTTTCTTTGCTTTTCCTGGCCTCCATACACAGGGAGACCTGTATATTGACGATGCTATCGCCAATGGTGCTGTTTGCATCTTCAGCACACGCCCTTCAGCCAACAAACAGAAAGGAATCCTCTATTATGTCACTGAGACACCCCGTCCACTATTTTCTCGCATGTGTGCGGCTTTCTACAACTGGCCAAGCAAAAATCTTGAGATCATTGGGGTCACCGGTACTGATGGCAAGAGCACCACAAGCGACTATCTCTATCAGATGTTGCAAAAAAAAGGATATAAAGTCGGACTATTAGGAACGGTAAGCATGGATGATGGAGAAGGCAAGCACCCCTCTCCCTATCGACAGAGTACTCCCGAAGCAGATCAGCTACAGGCCTTCCTGTACCGTTGTAAGATGAATGATCTGACGCATGTCATCCTAGAGTGCACCAGTCATGCCCTAAGCAAGGAACATGACAGGCTGGCTACCATAGAATTCTCCCTTGCTCTGGTTACGACCATCAGCAGTGAACACCTCGAGTTCCACAAGAGTCAGGAAGCCTATGTGGGTGCAAAATGCAACTTGGTCAGGGCACTGCAACCAGGGGGTGCGTTCCTTACCACGAGGCAAAACCCCTACAGGGACAGGTTCCTAGCGGAGCTCCCTCCTTCCAGCTACTCGTACCTGCTTGAAAAGACTCTTCCATTCACTACAACCACTAGTGATGAGGGTACAATATCAGTGCAATGCAAACAAACGACTGTAAGCACACCCCTAGCTCTTCCCTGTCTTGCAAGCAATGCGATGCTAGCCCTGCTTGCCTGCTCGCTGATAGTGCAAGAAAAGGCAGAAGATCTTCTGCCTTTATTGGCCAATCTCCAACCTATTGCAGGACGGATGCTTACGATAGACAATAGCCTGGGCTTACGGATTATCATTGACTTTGCCCATACATCTGATGCCTATCAACACCTCTTTTCCCATATGGTCAAGTCGAAAGGAAAGGGAAAAATTATTGCAGTTTTTGGCGCAGCAGGCGAGCGTGATACCACCAAGCGTTCTGCCATGGGTCACATAGCATCTATCTATGCCGACAGGATCATCCTCACTGAGGAAGATCCTAGAAACGAGCCTAATACCCTCATCTTCAAGGATATTCGTTCACATATGGAGAAAAACTCTTCAGTATTGATAGAGGAGATAGAGGACCGCACATCGGCCATCCTAAGGGCTTTCGAGATATCGGAAAAGGGAGACACCCTGCTCTTTTTGGGTAAAGGCCATGAGGCGAGTATTGAGAGGCAGGCGGGTAAGCATGCTTGGAATGAAGAAGAGACTGTACACACCTTGCTACAGATGAAAGAAAGAGGGCTGGTATGAATATTGCCTTGATCTATGGAGGCCGATCTGGTGAACATGAAGTCTCTATCAACAGTGCAAAAGGAGTCTATCCGCCGCTAGGCAACCTAGGCCATACTGTATATCTGATAGCCATCAACCTGGAAGGACGGTGGTTTCTGCAAAGACAAAACGAAATAGGACCTACAATCAATACAGAGTACCCTCTCACTGTTGTCCCAGGGGAAGGCCTCTTCTGTGATGGGGACCTACTGCCCTTGGATGCTGCTTTTGCGGTGACACATGGATTTGGAGGGGAAGATGGGAACTTGCAAGGCCTCTGCATGCTGGCAAACATTCCCTTATGTGGTTGCAACACCCTTTCCAGTGCCATTGGAATGCATAAGGATATTGCTTCCAAGCTATTTGCTTCGGCAGGCATCCCTACCGTCCCTTCACAACCATTGAATATACAAGATATCCAGTGGTTGGAAGAAAGAGCTGGGACGCCCCCTTCCTGGTTTCCTCTGTACCTTGACAATGACAGTACTACAAGCAGTACCAGCAACAGCCATACTACAGATGACCGATGGTCAAAAGCTTGCCGTACAGTACAGGGACAAGTGGGGACAGCCCTCTTCATCAAACCTGAGGACAGTGGCTCTTCCTTGGGAGTTTCTGCCCTACGTGCTCCTACCGGGCAGACATTCAGAGAAGCAGTGCTTGAGGCCAAGAAGCATAGCCCCTGCGTTTTGGTGCAATCTCTGGTCGAGCCAATGGACGAACTTGAGTGTGGACTGCTTGAAACTGAAGAAGGGAAGCTTATCGCAACTGGGCCGGCCTTGGTAGTTGACCCAGGCAAGCAGAGCAACCACTTCCTCAGCTATGCGTACAAATACTCCCAGGTAGACAGTGCATACCTGCAACTTCCCTCTTCCTATTCCGAGAATATTGAAAAGCAGATGAGAATGTATGCCAAACAAGCCTTCAGAGCTATTGGAGGCGAAGGATATGCCCGTATTGATTTCTTTGTGTCTGGAGATACCATCTACTTGAATGAGATCAATACATCACCTGGAATGACTAGTAAGAGCCACTTCCCCCTGCTTATGGCCCATGCTGGGTATTCGATGGAACAGGTCTTACAAGTCCTCATTGATCATGCCCTACAAAGGAAAAAGGAAGAATATTCACGCACATATCGGCCACCGGGAGTGTAAAGGTGGAAAAAGTAATATTTCATGTGGACATGGATGCTTTCTATGCCGCTATCGAACAGCATGACAACCCTTCACTAATAGGCAAACCTCTAGTCATAGGTGGGTTAGGGCCAAGGAGTGTGGTGGCCACCGCTTCCTATGAGGCACGAAAGTTTGGCCTCCACTCAGCCATGCCAATGAACCGAGCCTTGCAACTCTGCCCATCTGTCATAGTGGTGAAACCCAATATGCACCGTTATAGCCAGGTCAGCAAGATAGTCATGGAGACTTGCCGATCATTCTGCCCTTCTGTCCAACAGCTCTCTATTGATGAAGCTTTTCTTGATATGACAGGTACAAGACGCCTTTATGGGCTACCCAGGGAAGCTGCCATCCTGCTCAAGAAGAGGGTGAAGGAGGAGACGGGTCTGACCATATCGGTAGGCATCGGGCCTTCACACTTCATTGCAAAGATGGCAAGCGACTATGACAAGCCTGATGGGCTTTGCAGAGTCTCTCCTGGGAGAGAAGAGGACTTTATCGATGCTGTGGGACTGAAAAAGCTATGGGGAGTGGGTAAGGTAACCCAAGATAGCTTGGCAAGAAAACATATCACCACCACCTCAGAATTACGTCAATACTCGCTCGTCTCGCTACAGTCCATCTTTGGAACCTCCATGGGTAGTTTTCTCTATCATGTATGTAGGGGTATCGATCCTGGGATATTTACAACCCAAGCAAAGAGCCACTCCATCTCCACAGAAACAACTTTTCCAGAGGATGTGCATACTTCTTTGGTATTGGAACAGAATCTGTTGCAGATGAGCCATGAAGTAATGTTTCGGGCCCTGGATGAGAAACAGATAGGACGAACCATCGGCATTAAGGTGAGGGCCCCTGATTTCACCACCTATAGTGCACAGATAACCCCAAAGGCAAATATCTACAGTGCAGAACAGATATATTCCTTTGCCAAGCAACTGCTCTACCAGAAGTGGCATGAGGGCATGCCTGTCAGGCTCATAGGAGTCGGACTCTACCAGCTCTATGATGGGGACAAGCCCTTGCAGGAGGAGTTGTTTGAAGATCCCTTCCAGAAAAGAAGAGAACTGGAAAAGGTCATACTTACAATGCAAAAGAAAGGGCAGCAGGTCTTTAAGGCAACCAATCTGGAAGAGGATAAAGTGTGGGGAAGTGACTCTTAAGTTGGTAAAAGCAGTTCTCTTGGAGGCCTGTATTACAAGACAGTATTGGGCTGCCCATACAAGACATAAGAATCTTTTTTATTAGTTTTTGCCTGATACATTGCCTTGTCACTTAACGATATCAGTTCATTCACTTGAGTCCCATCTTTTGGATACAGGGCAATCCCGATACTTGAGTCAATCTCAATGGTGATAGCACCAAAATGTATCGGTTGCCGTAACGCTGCATGAATCCTCTCTGGTATATCTCGGGGGACATTATCCTCTAGTATAGCGGGAAGTATTATGAGAAATTCATCACCGCCAAGGCGAACAACACTATCGTCATTGCGTAGGATATTTTGTATCCTCAAGACACTTTCTATAAGTACTGCATCCCCAGCCTTATGACCATAGGTATCATTGACATATTTAAATTTATCAAGATCGATAAATAGGACAGCTACCATCTGATTTTGCTTTGTTTTTGCAAGGGTCCTTTGCAATAGTTCCAATCCCCAGTTCCTGTTATAACATCCTGTAAGCTGATCAACTTGAGCCAAGTATTGCACAAACTTATGTTCATAATTCTTCTTGTACAACAGATAGGACAGAACCACTATCACACCAAGGATAAGAAGAGCTAATATCGTACCTACAAGTGGTGAAAGCCGGGTATTGCTTGCTAGCAGCTCATCCAGGGTAGACTGTTGGACATGGGTTATAAGGAGCCAAGAACGAGAAGAAATGGGAGAGTGTGGGTCATTATCTTTTTCATCCGTACTACTGGTAGTAGCAAAAGGATACAATCGGGCAAAAGAAAACAAACCCTTGCTGTTTCTATGCCAACCGGAAACAGTAACCTCAGTCACTCCATATATTTCGGCATCCAAGTTCTGCAACTGATTTGCATGACCACCATCAAACATGAAGCCAAACTCTTTTGTCCTGTCTTCTTCATGGATTAAAAAATACCCTTCCTGATTAACCAAGGAAAGTTTTACATCATATCCCCTATATACAGATTTGATAAGTCCAAGGATATTTTCGGCGAGATAATTCAGCACAACAACCCCATGACGGACACCAGAGCTGTCAATCACAGGTGTGGCCAAACGAATCATGGGTTTATACGGAATATCCAGTTCACCATTTTCAACATTCAGATCAAGGGGGGAAATATATATCTGGTTCAACTCAAGTCCATTGGAATTTTTGAAATAATACCGATCACCTTTATTTTGCAGTTGTGAGATTGGTATCACTTCCGCTTTATCTCCATTACAATTAATTCGAACCTTTTCCATCCCCTGTTCATCAATGTAACGAATCTGATCATATATACCGTAATGTTCAGCCATTTTGAGAAATAGAAATTCAAGAAATTTAATGTTATCATTCTCAACTGCAGTAACATCTTTGAGTGTCAAGAGATCTTTTCCCATGGTAGCAATATCTTGTTGTATGGCTAAAGCTGTGATATCCAAAAAAGCCCTCTCTTGCTTGACAAACTCTTGGATCAATTGTGTTTCACGATTATGCTGTTCTATCCTATTCAGCGAAAAAACAAGTAAGACCACAACAACTGTCAGAGGAACAGCAATTTTGGCAATGCCTAGCAGTTGGCTCTTGAAGGAGTTCCCTCCGTTGTCTTTTTCGTGACTCCATTTCATAGTCTAACTATATCTGCTGGATATGTACTTGTCCATAATGAAGTTCTCTGTTTCACCTGGTATGCAAGACTGTGTACTAGATACTAACAGGATTCAGCATAGGGGATCCCCCTACATCCTATTTTTTTGCAACAGGATCAGACGCAATACGCTGAGCATCATCCCAACTACCAACAGAGCCTGAAGGACCGGAAGCCATACAAGACCGACCGTTGATGCCAGAGCACCCACTATAGGAGGCATGACCGTATTGCCTATGTATGCAGTGGCCATCTGCAGACCTATGATAGCCTGACTTGATCCCACACCAAAACGCCGGGGAGTCTCATGGATCATACTAGGGAATATGGGTGCACTTCCCAGACCTAACAGTACTAGGGCCAGACCCGCTACATTGGCATTGGGGAAAAGAAACAGCAAAAGACTGACCAGACAGAGACTAAGGCCCCCAAAGGTCATCTGATTGTTGGAGACCCGAAAGGTGATGAAACCACTGAGGACTCTTCCTATGGTGATGCCCATATAGTAAAGGCCTCCCCATAGGGCGGCTTTTGTGGGATCCAGCCCCTTAACCTGAACCAGATACGTAGTTGCCCAGAGTCCTGTGGCAATCTCAAGGGCGCAATAAAGAAAGAAAGTCAGCAAGGCAAAGGGTACCCCCTTGATCTTCAGAGCCTGTCTGTTGCTCTGTGTTACCTCACCAACCTCTGTTACATCATGATCCTTCCACAAATGCAGAGAGAAAGCTAGGACAAGAACCAACAGAAGCTGCAGGCCCCCGATAGATCGATAGCCTTCCCTATAGCTGAAGCCCATGGAAAGGACAAGGGCAACAATAGCGGGGCCTAAACTTGCGCCTACCCCCCAGAAACTATGCAGCCAACTCATATGCCTAGCCTTATAGTGCAAGGCGACATAGTTGTTCAGTGCAGTATCGACAGAACCTGCCCCCAGACCCAAGGGAAGGGCAAAGACAAGCAACAGGATAATATGATCGGAAAAAGAGAAACCCAAGAGGGCGATAGCCGTCATCAGGACACTTATGAGCGTCACCTTAGCAGTACCAAATCTTGCGATGACTTTGGTACTGAGTAGTGCGGAGATAACTGTTCCCATGCTAGTTGTTGCCGCAATGAGGCCGGCACTCCACAGAGGGAGGCCAAGATCACTATGCATGACTGGCCAAGCACTGCCAAGCACAGCATCAGGAAGCCCCAAACTTATAAACGAGACATAAATAATTATAAGAAGTGACATATTATCGTCCTGTTGAAAGAAAATAGATGGTGACTACTATAGCTAGTGCTATCCTGTAGAATCCAAAAACAGAGAAATCATGATTGCGAACATAGACAACCAAGCCTTTAATACTGACCAACGAGACTAAAAATGAAGCAATAAAGGCAACAGAAATAAGCAGATATTCATTCTTCGTGTACGTGAACCCCAGCTTCAGCAGTTTCAGCAACGATGCCCCTGCCATGGCAGGAATAGCCATGAAGAATGAGAACTGCGCAGCTATGCTCCTGTCGATACCCAGGAGAATTCCTCCTAGGATGGTTGAACCTGATCTGCTTGTCCCAGGCACCAGGGCCAACATCTGAAAAAACCCCATCGCCGTTGCATCTTTATAAGAGAGGGAATCCAAGCTTGTTATCCTAGGCTCCTTTGTCCCCCTTCCCTTCTTCTCCAATACGATGTAAAAAACCCCATACAGAGCAAGGGCCGCAACAATAACCTGCCACTTGTACAGATAGGTATCCATGTAGTCATTTAGGAGTATGCCTGCTATCCCTGTAGGGATGCTTGCCACCAGCACTTTGGCCCAAAGAATCCAGGTCTTGGTCTTTTCCGTTTTGTCTTTCTCCACAGAGAATGGATTGAGGAGGGAAAAATAGAGAATAACTACGGCCAAGATGGAGGCGAGCTGTATGATGACCATGAACAGCTCTTTGCCCTTGCTCCCCATGGAGAGGGATATCAATTCATCAAGCAAAAGAAGGTGCCCAGTCGAGCTTATGGGAAGCCACTCTGTAATTCCTTGCACAATACCCAACAACAACGCCTTCAAAACCTCGAGCATAGGATCCTCCTCAGCACTTTCGCTAGTCTAGAACAAAATCATCCCCAGTTCAAGCTTGTGCAATTAGGCTCAGCATAGGTTGTGATACCTTGTACGGATTTGTCTTAAGTGGTAGATTTGCATGCATAAGGAAGAGCACATGGCCCTACATATTGTATTGTTTGAACCAGAAATACCACAAAACACCGGCAATATAGCCCGTACCTGTGCAGCCATAGGTGCAACCCTTCATCTTGTGCACCCTTTGGGATACTCCTTGGATGAGAAACACCTCAAACGTGCAGGGTTGGACTACTGGCACCTGCTTACTCTTGTTGAACATCCAAGCATCGAGACTTTCATGCAGGAACACAAGAACGACTTTCTAGTCTTCTTTACCACCAAAGCATACCAACTCTATAGCGAGGTCGAATATCCCTCTGATGACTGTTACCTGATCTTCGGCAAGGAGAGCCGTGGCATTAGCGAACATATCCTGGTCGGACACGAGGCGGGATGTGTGCGCATACCCATGCTTGAGGAAGCAAGAAGCCTCAACCTCTCCAACACAGTAGCCATAGCCGCATATGAATATATGAGACAGCAGAAATTCCCGGACCTCTTACAGACAGGAACCTTACACAGACTAACATGGGGAGAAGCAACATGAGAAAGATAGGAATAATCGGAGCGGGAAACATGGGAAGCGCAATTGCCCAAGCCCTTAGCTCAGAGAAAGATTGGCAGGTTAGCATCTTTGATACTGACAAGGCCAAATTGGACAGTCTCAGTGGGTGCACCATAGCCACATCAATGGAAGAGCTTCTGCAGAGTGAAGACCTGTTGTTGCTCGCCGTAAAACCCCAAGTGCTCCCCTCTCTTTATCCGATCTTGCGAAAGGCGGGATCGAGACAGAAGAGATGGATCAGTATTGCAGCAGGGGTGAGCTTGGAAACCCTGACAGAAAATTTGGGTACCGAAGAGGTCGTCCGGTTCATGCCCAACTTGGCAGCCCAGGTAAGGCAGTCTGTCACCGCTGTGACCCCGAGTCTGAAGGCTTCAGAATTTCTGCAGAAGGACTCTTTGGAGATAGCAGAGCTGTTCGGCTCAGCCTTTAGCCTTCCTGAAGATCAGATAGCTGCCTTTACTGGCATCAGTGGCTCGGCCATCGCCTATGTATTCCAGTTTTTCCATGCCCTTGCCATGGGTGGGGTCGCCGAAGGCATTCCCTATCCCCAAGCTCTTGCCATTGCACGCGATACTTGCCTGAGTGCAGCCGCCCTGCAGAAAAAAGATCATGCAAATCCAGTGGCCCTTGCCACTATGGTCTGCTCAGCAGGGGGAACAACCATCGAAGGGATGCAGGCCCTTGCCGTTGGAAATTTCGATGCTACGGTGATGGCAGCAGTTTCAGCCTCCAGTGCCAAATTTCGTCTCCTTGAGGAAAAGGCCAAACAAACCGGTAAGTAACCTTGAATTTGTACTAACATACCAAATGAGGAAGTATCATGATTGACTTGAAAGAACTGAAAGAGAGACGTGACGAGATTGCACAGAATATCAGCAACCGTTATATGAGTGTCGATATCGATGAGATTATCGCATTGCAGGAAAAGCGCTCCTCCATGTTGCAGGAAAGCGAAGCCTACAGGGCAAAACGCAATGAGAACGCCCAAAAGATGAAGGCAAAGCTCGACAAAGAGACACGTGATGGCTATATTGCTGAGGGAAAAGAGATTAAGGAGACCATCGCCAAACTGGAAGCAGAACTCGAGGTAGTCGAAGCTGCCTTCCAGGCAAAGACGAGAACCATTCCTAACTATGCCCACAAGGGAGCACCCATCGGCAAAGAGGACAAGGACAGCACAACCATCAAAGTGGTGGGAAAGGTTCCTTCCTTCTCATTCAAACCCAAGGACCATGTCCAGCTTGGAGAGAGTCTGGACCTCATTGACTTTGATACTGCCACAAGGGTATCAGGACCCAAGTTCTACTACCTGAAAAATCAGGCGGTCATCCTACAGATGGCCATGGAACGCTACGCTCTTGATATTGTGATGAAGCATGGCTTCACCCCCTTCATCACCCCGGACATCGCCAAGGAAGAGATACTCGCTGGAATCGGGTTTAATCCCCGTGGCGAGGAGAGCAATATCTATACCCTTGAAGGGACAGATACCTGTTTGGTTGGAACCGCTGAGATTACCCTTGGTGGCTACTATGCAAATCAGATTCTCGACAAGAAAAAACTGCCCATCAAAATGAGCGGGCTCTCACACTGTTTCCGCCGTGAAGCGGGAGGGGCTGGACAGTACTCCAAGGGTCTGTACCGTGTGCACCAGTTTTCCAAACTGGAGATGTTCATCTACTGCCTTCCGGAACAGAGCGAACACTATCACAACATCCTCTTGGAAATTGAAGAGGAAATCTTCAGCGGCCTTGGTATCTCCTACCGTGTAGTCGATACCGCTACCGGTGATTTGGGCGCCCCTGCATACCGTAAGTTTGACATTGAGGCATGGATGCCTGGCCGTGGTGAAGCAGGAGAGTATGGGGAGGTCACCTCAACGAGCAACTGTACCGATTACCAGGCCCGTGCACTGGGCATCCGCTACCGTGATGATGAAGGTGCAATCCAGTTTGTCCATATGCTCAACGGGACTGCCATAGCCCTCAGCCGGGCTATGGTAGCCTTGTTGGAGAACTTCCAGAATGAAGATGGATCAGTATCAATCCCCTCCTCATTAGTCCCCTACACAGGCTTTGATACTATTCAAGCTCTGTAAAAAGGAATGAAACACACTATGCATACAAGCGCACTCACTACAGATTTCTATGAACTGACCATGATGCAGGGATACTTCAGCGAGAAGCATAACCCTGAGGTGGTCTTTGAGATGTTCTATCGTACAAACCCCTTCGAGGGTGGGTACGTTGTATTCGCAGGGCTCAACGATTTTATCGACAAGCTAGAGGGACTGTCCTTCAGCGATGAGGATATTGCCTACCTTGCCAGTCTTAACACCTTCACGTCTGACTTTTTGGACTACCTTAGATCTTTTTCCTTTTCGGGTGATATCTACGCGATTACTGAAGGGACTGTAGTATTCCCTAGAGAGCCTCTGGTCCGAGTCCATACCAACCTCATTGAGGCTCAGCTCATTGAGAGCCTGTTGCTCAACAACCTGAACTTCCAGAGTTTGATAGCCACCAAGGCATCCAGAATGTCTCTTGCTGCAAAGAGAGGCCTGCTCATGGAATTTGGGCTCAGACGTGCACAAGGCCAGGATGGATCACTCTCGGCAGCAAGGGCCGCCTTTATCGGAGGAGCCCAGTTCACCAGCAATACTCTTGCAGGCAAGACCTATGGCATTCCAGTCGCAGGGACGATGGCACACTCCTGGGTTATGAGTTTTCCTTCTGAATTGGAAGCCTTCAGGATTTTCGCCAAGTATTACCCTGAACATCCTACCCTGTTGATCGATACCTATGATACCTTAGGTTCGGGTATAGAGAATGCCATCATCGTTGGATTGGAGCAGAAAAAGATCGGCAAGAAAATTGGAGTGAGAATCGACAGTGGCGACCTCTCCTACCTGCCTCGCGTGGTTCGTAAGCGGTTCGATGAGGCGGGTCTGTCTGATGCCACCATATCCGTATCAAGCGATCTGAACGAGGAGATTGTACAGACACTCATCAATGATGAGGTGCCCATCAATAGTTGGGGCATTGGAACCCACCTGGTTACCGGTGGTACGCAGTCTGCACTCAATGGGGTCTACAAGCTTGCAGCCAAACAGAACGAAGATGGACATATGGTTCCCACCATGAAGATATCCAATACCTATGAAAAGACCACCAACCCTGGGATAAAACAGGTCTGGAGGTTCTATGATAAGGACGGAGGTGCTTTGGCTGACCTGATAACCCTGGATAAAGAGCATATCACCACAGGCAAGCCCTACACCTTCTTCCACCCTTTCTCAGAAGTTGATTTCTTTGAGATGCGTCCTGATCGGTATGGCAAGTGTGTTCCCCTGCTCACCAAAAAGGTGGAGGGAGGCAAGCGCGTCGGAGTGAAGCCACCCTTGTCTGAGATTCAGAAGTTCTCCATGGAAAACGTCAAGGAGTTCCACAAGACGTACCTACGTCTGATCAATCCTCATATCTACAAGGTCAGTCTCTCTTCCAAGCTCAAGAAGATAAAGATGGACTTGCTTGTAGAGCAGAGAAGAAAGGCAAAGGAAGAAGCCGCCCTCTAGATTCGTTCTACTTGGCTCAAGTACATCCCACAGCTAGTGTATGGCTGTGGGATATTGATATCCAACGACTTTGGAAATATTTGAAAAGGAATTTTCTACTGAAGCTGACTCCAGGGATTACTTATTTTCACTTTGATGGGCAGGTAAAGACAACTTTTCTATACTGGAAAACCGGTAGGTCATAATATAATGCCATCTCGATTCAGCAGGGGGCATCCACCCCCTGCACCCTCCCCTAATAGTTGAATAGTTGAATTGGTACATAGCTCATCAGAAAGCCCGTACAGGCCTGACCCTGATTTCTCGCAGTACCGATCGTAGGAGACCTGACCCCCATTGTGGAAGGCCTGGAGTCACGCGGCGCTGCGTATTGTTCTCCGAGGAACTCCAGTAGCTAGGCGTCAGAAAAACCCCCTATGTCCATTGGGACCTTCAGATTGTCATTCATGAAGTCCAACTCGTGCTTTCGATGGCAGGAACCAGTCCTCGTAGGCTCCGACGACCTTAAGGATGTCGCATAGTCTTGCTGCATACTCCCCTTTCGTCGTGATTGTGCTAAATTGTGCTGTGAAATATGCCGCTTCCAGCATCGCTCCCACCAAGGCCGCAGTGTTCGGCTTCCCGGTCCCTATGCCTGTCCCTGTCCCCACCAGCGTATTGCCACCTGTCGGTGTGGTCCGGTAATACCCGAACATATGATGGTAATCGGATTCACCCAGCATAATATCCGATGGCGCCGCTTCCAGATACCGCCACCCGTCACTGAAAATGCCTTTGTCGTAGAATACGTATCCACCGGCCGGTCCCATGTCACCAACAGTGTAGGCTCTCCACTTCGCATATACAGTCATATCTCCTGGTACTTCCGTACTTGCTGTAAACTCACTTCCACCACCTGCTTCTTCTGTAAACCACCCGCCAAAGGTATAGCCGGTCTTTTCTGGTGCTGTCGGCAATCCTTCAATCGTAGTTGCCGGACTTGTTACTGTCTTGCTTGTCGGATCTGCAGCGGTTGTAGGCTTGGCTGTCAAAGGTTACCGTATAGGTGTCTGCTGTCCACTTCGCATATACAGTCAATCCTGGTACTTCCGTACTTGCTGTAAACTCACTCCCACCGCCTGCTCCTTCTGTGTATAGCCGGTCTTTTCCGGTGCTGTCGGCAATCCGTCAATCGTAGTTGCCGGACTTGTTACTGTCTTACTTGTCAGATCTACATCGGTTGTAGCATCTTGGCTGTCAAATGTTACAGTGTAGCTTTTCTCCGTCAACGCTGCCATAGCCATCATGTCGCTACATCCTACAAAGACAAACAGGATACTCACCAGTACCAACAGCAACATCGAAATATTCTTATGCATATGTTTTTTCATACCATCCACCTATAAGGAGATTCGGAGGCCAGCCTGACATCCGTACATGATCCCGAAATCGTCTTTCTCAAAGAAAAGCACTCCCAGGGGAGCGATGAAAAGCTTGTACCTTTCATTGAGCGCATACGTAACATACAGGGCCAGCCTGACCTGCTGGTCTATGAAGAACTCAAGCTTATAGGTCCCGTCCTTGTCAAAGTCTGCATCCAGCAGGTGGAATATGACCCCATAGCCAACCTCAGGTATAAGAGCGACCTTTTCTGACAGGGGGATCGGATACCCTATCCCGATGGCCAGAGCCAAAGCCTGCTGACTCTTGACCCAGGCGTTCTTCGGCGGGCCCTTGCTGAAAGTAAGGCCTGTATACCCAAGCAACTTCCCAAGGGAGGTGTTCGCCTGGATGCCGCCGCCAAGCAGATATGAATAGAAGTCGCTGCTGCATCCTGTGGGAAACAGGCCATAGCCCTTCACATCAAGGGAGGTGTTGCTTGCACGGGTAGTCTCTGGTTCCGGAGCAAACAAGGGCCAGCTCTCTTGGAGATAGTCATACCTGTATGTGTAGGTGTCGCTCCAGGTGTCTTCTGCCACAGCTTGCTGGAGAAACAGGAACTCTGTCTCACTTTCAAAATCTTTCAGTACTAGGGTAGTACCTGATGGGGGTGCACTCTGCCAAGGTTTGTCCGGCATAGACCCCACCTGATAGCGAATCTCCTGAATCGTTTCTGAAGCGGGCCTGATCAGTATGCTCACGGATTGTTCCGATGCGAAGGCATATGACATAGACACTAGGAAAAACCCGAAGCACACCAATATACGAACTTTTTTAGACATCACGACCTCCAAGAGATACAACTATTGCCTTGGCGTTCCAAGGCAATGAAAATGAATGACAGAGAAATGGATTTAGATTTAGTTGCATTCCCAGGATTGAAATTGTGCAAGGTAAACAAATCCTACCCATATAGTAATTTGTCCTAAAATAAACACAATAGGCTTGGCATATTTGGTCGTTGTTTGGCATAAATGGTAGGAACCTCTTTGTTTTAGAGGAAAAATACTCTCTATTTAAGATCTAAAGTACCGCAAATAGGGTTTTAGAACTTCACATCGAGAATTTCCACTTCTGATCATGTATAGGACGAAGCCCGGGCGATTGCTCGGGCTTCGTTCTTGTCTCAATCAAACTTTGTAACTTCTCTCTTTTTCTATTGTCTCAGCAGACCTTCTCAGAGAAACCTTTGACCGCAGAGGCATTGGTGTATACCTCGGAGCCCCCCTCTGTGATCACAACCAAGGTAGGTGCCTGTATGATGCCATTTGGTGGTGAACAGCAAAGTCGTCTTGCTGCTTACGCCCCTCCTCAATATCGTACAGCTTTCTCTCCTTGAACTCCTAGGCCTTGCCATCATTTTCAAACATTTCCCTTGTACAATCAAATCCAATCCTACCCAGAAGAAATGTAACCATTTCACTATTGATGCATGCAAGAAAGCATTCTTAGGAAGATAACTTCCCAATAGGGCAATCTCTGATTTCTACAAGGCAGCAACAGCCAATACCACTTTTTCTAGTTTGTTATCAAACTTGAGGATAATTACCTTATTTGGCTATCCACTTGACTCTAAATTCTCTCTACCCGGTATCGGAGCACTGTCTTGAGGTGCTCCGGTTCCGTTTTATTTGGGTCCGAAAGATATATTTCACGGTGCGTAGCATCGATTCTTTGCAGGTTGTTCTTCAGGCAAAACTCATCCATCTTATCAAAAGATCGATCTTCAAAAGCATAGGGTCCTATGTGCATCATAGTGACAGAAAGCCCATCCTCAATGTACTGAAGACTGGCATCCTTAACAGAAATACCTTTAGAGAAACTACACCTCTCAGCTACCTTGGTAAAAATCTCTTCGGTGACGAATGGTGGCTGGGCAATTAAGCTTACCCAACGCCAAGTGTCACGATTCTCCACTTCCACAGCACTCCAGAGCCCTTCCAAGGGAGAAACTACAAAATTATGATACCAACTCTCATCCTTGAATCCCATCTTAAGCGTATAGCTTAGTGCATACAAAAGCTTAATTGACTCATCATATGCCTCATCAAGAGGAGAACCTTCACCCTCCACTATAAAATAGGGACAGGGGGCTACGGTTACCAATGAAGGCTCTGTCTTGGGGGAATAGATGGATCTGAATAGTTTTTTACGATCATAGTTTTCCATAGACAACTCCTATACACATGAGATTACAGCTTTGGCAATAGCAAGGGCAACCTTCTGTCTCCAAGCTGCCGAGAGGATATTTCTTGCCTCATCTTCATTGGACAAGAAGCCCAATTCAACAAGCACTGAAGGGACCCTACTTGCATTGAGTACATAGAGATCCCTCTCCTTTATCCCCCTGTTACGGCTGGAGAGCATCTCATCGGAGAGCACATCCTCAAACGTCTTAGCTACAAACAAATTCCTTTGGTTGAGCATTCGATTCAATTCCAAAGCACTAAAGGGAGCAAATAAAGGGATATTGTCCATAGGGGTATGTTCATCAAGGAATGTCACCCGTTTTTCCTGACGTTTGGTCAGTATTTCAAAGCCAGTAGCTTCTCGGCTCTGGGCACTATTGATGTGAAGCGATACGAAAAGGACACTACTTTGGGGAGCAAGGACCGTGCTATAGGCAATTCTCGATCGTTCTGCAAGGGAAATATAGGTGTCATCAAGGCGTGTCATAATCAGATTTAGGGAGGGTTGTTCGATAGCGATCAGCGCGAAAACTCTCTTCGTAATATCCAGAACCAAATCACTCTCATTAACCACGCCTTCTGTAAAACTGTAGGAAGCACTTGCCCCGGGGTCCCTTCCTCCATGACCAGCATCAAGGATTACCGTTGATACAGGATAGGAGAAGGGATCATTTGCCGCATTCACAGGGGTAAAGGTAAGTATGAGCAGCAAAATGAGGACGGAGAGTGCCACTTTGTTCATGGCAACATCTCAGGAGGAAACTCCCAATGTTCGAGCAATTGGGAAAAGTCGCTCTTCTGCAACCAGAGCAACCGTTTTTTAACCTCATCAGATAGGGCGTCCTTATCAACAAACCCCTTATACTTGCGAATAAGATTTTTGCCTTTTATCTGTTGGATGGAAAGAGCTTTGGTATAACACCGTTTGAAGCCCTCACTCTCACTGCGGTCCTCAATAATGGATTGGCGGTCGGTAAACTGCATCAGAAGATGGCTGGTGGCTTTCACGGTATGCCCCAACAGGTAACACCGTATCCCCCAATCGAGAACTTGAAAGTACTCACTATGGATTTTCTCGTCAAAACCACGCAACCTTTGAAAAAGCGCCCGGTCATACATGCCCAAGGCCATGACCGTGTAAAGAGTATTCTCTCCCCCTGGGGCATCAATTGTGGGAAAAAATGAACGAGGTTCAAGCTTGCGCCCCTCAAGATGTGGCCCCCTTATGGTCGGCACAATCTCCTTATCCATGTTGGCTATCAAGGAGGCAAGAGCAGCAGGAGCCTCTTTTTCTCTCATGAGGGCGAAAAGGGCAACCCCGTCAAAACGTACAAGGACCAAGTCGCTTCGCACTATCAGGAAGTAGCTTGTCTGACACTCATTGGCCACTGCATTGATCTTCTCCCCGGTAAGCGAAGAGGAGGGGAAAACCAAAAAAGTGACTTCCTTGTACGCCTCCTGCATCGCTTGGATGTCGTGCCTGCCCTCTTGAGTGACAACATGCAAGGCATAGTTCATATTTTCAACGTACCAACTAAGGTTTTCACAAAGTTGTTCGCTCGTACCGATATCAAGGATGCCGATGGCCAGCTGCTCCGTGCTGTGCAGTTGGTTAATCCGCGATCCAAGGTCGAGACGTCTTCTGTAGATTCTGTAATTACTCGTCATCGGAAAGCAGCACCAAATCCTCCGGACGGAATAGCACGTCCTTATGTCCACCACCTAGCAAGCCTAAGATGTCACGGCTCTCATGGCCTGCAATCTTTGAGATCTCGGTACTATTGAAGTAAGGGGCGGCTTTTGCGAAAGCCTTTCCATCAGAAGTGCAGACTTCAACAACATCTCCAGCCTCAAACCCACCTTCGACTCGCACCACCCCTTTAGGCAGAAGGCTCTTGCTGGATAGCAAAGCTTCTTTGGCTCCATCATCAACTATGATCGAGCCAAAGTGAGAGTTGTTGAGAAGCCAACGTTCGCGCTGGCTCCTCCTTTTCTTGGGGTGTATGAATGTACCCAGATCCTCGCCTTCCATCAGGCGCACGAGAACATTTGGCTCATACCCACTGGCTATGATAGAACCACAACCACCAACAGCCGCAATCTTCGCTGCCAACAACTTTGTCTTCATCCCACCGGTAGAGAAGAGACTTCCTGCCCCTCCTGCAAAGGCAAGGATCTCATTATCAAGAACCTCTATGTCCTTGATCAGTACAGAGTCAGTATTTTTCTTGGGATCAGAAGTATAGAGACCGCTTATGTCAGTGAGAATAATAAGAAGATCTGCATCAATCTTGCTGGCTACCATTGCGCTCATGCGGTCATTGTCGCCAAATGCCGAGCCAATCTCAGCAGTGCTTACTGTATCGTTTTCATTGAAGACGGGAACAGCCCCTAGCTCCAAAAGGGTAAAAATGCTGTTTCTGAGGTTCACATACGTATGGCGGTTGTTCATTTCCTTGCGGGTAAGCAATATCTGGGCACAGACCACCCCATGCTTCTTGAAAGCCCTGCGGTAATTGCTCATAAGAAGAGGCTGGCCTATTGAAGCACAGGCCTGACGCATAGCTACTTGCTTGACCGCTCCTGTGAGCTTTAGCTCCTTGGCTCCCATCCCGATAGCCCCAGATGTTACCAGCAAGACTTGCAGCCCCTTTTTTTGCAGATTGACAAGTTGCTCGACAATACGATCGATACATCCTTCATCAATGCCATCTTTAGTGGAAAGCAGGTTTGTCCCAACCTTCACTACCACCCTGTGTATCGTTGAAAGGTCGCGTTTCATAGAGAGTCCCCCTCTACAATACTGGAGCCGGAACAAGAGAGTTCAGTATGGAGAAAGGGCTTTGCACTAGGACCACTGTACATGGAGACAGTCTGACCACTACCACTGAGCAGCCATTTGCTGCTCATAAGACCCGATAAGCCCACAGGACCACGGGCATGGATCTTTGCTGTGCTGATACCAACCTCAGCTCCAAGGCCAAAACGGAACCCATCAGCAAAACGGGTTGAGCAGTTAGCAAATACATCAGCAGAATCAACATCACGTATAAATCGCCTGATGGAAACCTTATCCTCACTGATAATGGCATCGGTATGCTTTGATCCATAGAGGGCAATATGTTCCAAAGCCTGTTCGAGGTCTTCCACAACTCTGATATTCAGTTCGAGAGACAGGTACTCTATCGTATAGTCACCCTCCTTGTAGGGGGTACAGAGTAGTAGGGAAGATGTGGTTGTATCGCCATGAATGATGACACCCTTCTCCATCAAGCTTGAAGCAACTAGGGGCAAGAATTGTTTTGCGATACCCTTGTGTACCAAAAGTGTCTCAATGGCATTGCAGGCCGCAGGATACTGTACCTTTGAATCAACAGCGCATGCAACGGCCTTTTGCAAGTCAGCACTCTCATCCACATACATATGGCAGATTCCATCGGCATGGCCGAGTACCGCTATGTGGGTGTTGTCCATGACGTAGCGAACGAAGGCATTCGAACCTCTTGGGATTAGAAGGTCGATGGCATCATCCATCTTCAGCATCGAGCTAACATCACTATGGCTTTCAAGGAGGGTGAGCCAATCTTCGCCTAACGGAGAAAATTGGGCGCTTTTCTTGATGGAAGCGACAAGGGCAGTATTCGTCCTAAAAGCTTCCTTACCCCCTTTGAGGATAATACCGTTACCACTTTTCAGGCAAAGGGAGACTATTTGAACCAGGGCATCGGGACGTGCTTCGAAAATCATACCGATAACTCCAATAGGGAAGCTGACCCGTTCAAGAAGCAGATTCTCATCAAGCAACCTACGCTCAAGAACCTCTCCGATTGGGTCGTGAAGCTTTGCAACTTGTTCAAGGCCCAGTTGTACAGATGCGAGTTTCTCTTCATCGAATACTAGCCTTTTGATAAGAGCATCGCCCAGATGCTCAGCCTTGGCATGCCTGAGATCTTCCTGGTTTGCTAATGCGATCAGGGGCCAGTCTTTGGAAAGCCCATCAGAAATTGAGCGCAACAATGCATTGCGTACTGTTTCACTACTTCCTGATAACTTGATAGAACTTGTTTTCAGCCTCTGTATATCGTCTTGAATGCGTTTGCCATCCATTTGGTAACCTCTTTATTATAGTAAGTATACAGTAAACTGAATATGGGAAGGTATCAAGGAGAAAACAGCAGGACCAATCGAGTAAATGCGATTGCATTTCCTCATATACAATGGTAAACTGCAACTGTTCGCAACAGTCTAAGGAGTTTTGAAACATGAAAAAGATATCTCTCGTCCTTTTGGTCCTTGTCCTCGCACTCACCTTGTTCGCACAGGGGACTGCAGAGAAACAGATGCAAAGCAGCGATTTTTATCGTGCAACCGATGCAAATGGCAGGACACTTCAGCTTACTGAAAAACCTACATCCATCATGGTGGCTGGAAAAGCCGCTATCATGCCTGCAAATGCTCTCTTTCTTTTTCCAGAAGTAGCAACCATGGAGTTGCAACTTTCCAAAACAGATCAGGGACTTGGCGACTTTTTCTCCTTGCTTCGTCCTTCTTTGAATGACCAGCCAAGATTCGCACAAAAGGCCAGTGTCGAGGAAATAGCTTCAAAAAATCCTGAACTGGTACTGCTCAAGGCCACTCATTTTGAGTCGATAGCCAAGAAACTCGACCAACTGGGAGTACCTAATTTTACCATGAACTTGGAAACCTATGCCCAGTGGCAAAGTGAAATTACCGAACTCGGCAAGCTGTTGAAAAACACAACCCGTGCAAAACAGATACTCTCCATCTATGAGAAGCGGCTCAAAAATATTACAGATAAGGTCAGTACTCTTGAGCAGGACCAGAAAGTCAGGGTCCTACTTCTCCAAGGGGCAAAGAGTGACAATGCAAACTCCTTTTCCATTGCCCCCGATAGCTGGATGCAGAGCTGGATAGTCGATCAGGTTGGGGCCAATGCAGTATGGAAGGGCGCCAATACGGCAGCCAATGGGTGGTCCACCGTTTCCTTCGAGCAAATAGCAGCTTGGGATCCCCAGGTAATCTACATTGTTAGCTACAAGAGGCCATCGGATTCCATTATCAAGGAAATCTACAGCTCTTCGCTCTGGAGTGAATTGGATGCAGTAAAGAATAATCGTGTTATGGCAGCACCTGCAGATGTGATGAGTTATATGCAACCTGTCTCCAGCTGGATACTAGGGGCAGAGTGGATGGCAAAGGATCTCTATCCACAACGGTTCGCCTCCATGCACATGGAAGAGCAGGTACGTTCCTTCTATAGGGATATGTACAATATCACAGACAATGAAAAGCTCGACTATCTTGTCGATCGCTTCAATGCCTCCATTGCATTGAACAAGCGTTAATGAAAGCAGAGTTGCTCTATCGTAGTGAGGAAAGGCGCAACAGGCGTGTCCTGTTGCTCCTTCTTATGCTATTGATTTTGCTCTCTGTTCTGTTCCTGTTTGCAGGAAGATATCCCAGGGGGGGCATCTCTTTCCCCAAAGATCTTGGGACGAATATGATGATGAGAAACATCATGCTCAACATCCGTCTCCCCAGGATTGTGCTCGCCCTCATAGCTGGAGCAATACTCAGTGCAGCAGGCTTCACGTTCCAGATGCTCTTTGCAAATCCATTGGTTGAGCCAGGTTTCCTAGGTGTCAGCCAAGGCTCTGCCTTTGGTGCGGCACTCGTAATTGTAATTGGTACCAATACCTCTGCAATGGTACAAATAAGTGCTACCTTCTTCGGACTGCTGGCTCTTGCTTCTTCCTACTTTTTGGCAAAACGATTTCGCTTTGGAGGCTGGCTGCTCAGGTTAGTTCTCTCCGGTATTGCCGTTTCAGCAATATTCTCTTCTGCACTTGGAGTTGTGAAACTGGTTGCGGAACCTACAAAAGACCTACAAGACATCACATTTTGGATGATGGGAGGCCTTTGGAATAGCAACTGGAAGCAAATTCTTACCGTCATGCCAATAGTCCTGGTCTGTCTGGTTATCCTGTTCAGTTACCGCTGGAGGATGAACCTACTTTCTTTACAGGAAAAAAGCGCCTACTCAGTAGGGCTTAATCCCAAGCTGAACAGGACTATTTTGCTGGTGGTTGCCACTGTTGGGACAACCCTCACCATCTCACTAACCGGGCTAATCGGGTGGGTCGGCCTGATCATGCCGCATCTTGCTCGCAAGCTCTTCGGTTCTGACAGCAAAGCAGCCCTTCCTGGATCCATGGTGATGGGTTCGCTCTTCCTTCTTTTGTGTGACACAGTAGGAAGAACCCTCTTGCCCACAGAAATTCCCATTGGATTGCTAACAAGCTTTATTGGGGCAGTCATATTCATGGTGATCCTTTCGCTCAAGCATCAGGAGGGTAAGGCATGACAGCAATCAAGATTGAAAGCCTCAGCTTTACCTATCCCAGTGGAACCTGCGCCCTCTCCGATGTCTCCCTTGAGGTGGATGAACACTCCACCTTAGCCCTTCTAGGTTCAAACGGAGCAGGAAAAAGCACTCTTATGGATTTGCTTTTTGGATGGAAGCCTTCTCCGACAATAACTCTTTTCGGAAGACCCCTGAAGGAATATGGCAGGAAGGAACTGGGAAGGACCATAGCTCTGGTCCCCCAGAGCGAACACTACAACTTCTCATTCACCCTATTGGACTATACGCTGTTTGGCAGGGCCCCCTATCTCGCTGAGATGGCCAGTCCTACCGATAATGATGTACACATCGCATACGAAGCGTTGGACATGGTAGGACTCACCTCCTTTGCCCAGAGGTCAGTCACCTCCCTTTCAGGGGGTGAGGGTCAATTACTTCTCATAGCCAGGGCAATCGCACAAGAGAGTAAGGTTCTCTTACTTGATGAACCTACTTCTGCCCTTGACCCTGCCAACCGGAGAAAGGTAATCGATATACTTACTGCTTTGCATGAACAGGGAAAGACTATCATCTTCACTACGCATGATGCACAGTTTGCCTATGAACTTGCTACGCATGTTGCGATGCTCAAGAGTGGCAAGCTACTCGCCTATGGGGAAAAAAAGAAGGTAGTCACCGGTGAAGTGCTGACTACCCTCTATGAGACCGAAATGACTGTTTGCACAGTTGGGGATAAAACCCTTATCTATTGAGTTCCAAAGGAACAAACGAAAAGATTCTCCCATCAAAGAGTCCACTGTCAGTGAGCTTGTAAGCAGGAATTACCGGCAAAGCCATAAAACTGAGGGTGGTGAATACGTCTATATCAGCTTTGATAGCAAACTTCTTTTGCCCTACTTCGTGTAAGGTATCCAAGGCTTTGGCAACCTCCAATCCTGGTTTGTCACTCATCAGGCCGCCTATGGGCATGGCAAGCGAGGCAAGAACCTCACCATCCTTTATCAGGGCCATTCCTCCACCAATACCTATAAGGTACTCTACAGCCATGACCATATCCTGATCATTATCACCAGCTACTATGATGTTATGCGAGTCATGACCCACCGAAGAGACTATGGCCCCTCCCTTGAAACCAAAGCCCCGAATAAGGGCCAACCCAACATTACCTGTCCCTGTATGGCGCTCTACGACAGCCAGTTTGATGATATCCACTTCAGGATCATGGACCCACTTTCCCTCAACAACAGAAACCTCTGCCTCCCCGGCTCCTGTGACAACGCCTCCTGGGATTATATCAATGATGCGAACATGGGAACTTTTCAAAGGAAGGGATAATTTTGAAACAGAAAAATCCTTGACATGCATCTTGGGTACCACCCGATCATCATAGTGAGCTGACACTGGCTTGAGAATCTTTCCATCCTGGGCAACCAGCTTCCCTCCGATATAAACACGATTCATAGAAAAGTCTGTAAGGTTGTCGCACAGCACCAGGTCTGCCCTGAAACCTGGAGCAATAGCACCGCGATCCTTTAGGTTGTAACATTCACTGCTATTAACTGTTGCCATACAGATCGCTTCGATGGGATCGAGTCCAGCGGCGACAGAAATTCGTACATTATTGTTGATATGTCCGTCTTTTAGGATGCTTTTTGGCTGACGGTCATCAGTACAGAAGAGGCACCGGCTACTATTAGCGGCGGTTACGCCGTTCAATAGACCTAGCACGTTCTTACAGGCAGAACCTTCACGAAGCATGACATACATGCCGCGACGGACCCTACTTCGCAACTCTTCTGGTGTCTCGCACTCATGGTCGGTCTTGATACCTGCTAAAGCATAGGCATCAAGGTCAGAGTCAAAAATTCCAGGGCTATGCCCATCAATGATTTTCCCAATCTTTCTTGCTTCCAGTATCTTATCCACTACCAGATCTTTACCTGCAATGACACCGGGATAGTCCATCATCTCCCCAAGACCCAATACCCGTGGATGTCCAATACGCTTGGCAATTTCTGGAGCATGAAGAACTGCGCCACTATGTTCAAACTCAGTGGAAGGGACACAGGAAGGGACCATAAAGAAAGCCTGTAATGCAGTCTCCTCTGTTGACGCAAGCATATAGTCAAGTCCTGCAAGGCCGGTGACATTGCACAATTCATGAGGGTCTGCCACTACGGTGGTGGTACCACAAGGGACTACCAGATTGGAGAACTCCTCTGGCGTACTGTGGGAAGACTCAATATGGACATGGGCATCTATAAATCCAGGAAGAAGATACTTGCCTTTGGCATCAACCACCTCTGTGGCTTTGCCTTCACCACTCTTTGCATATCCACAGATGATGCCGTCTGCTATAAGCAGGTCAGCTGAAAACCATTCCTTATTATATACATCAAGTATGGATGCCCCAGTTATGCAAAGATCTGCCACCTTGTGACCGGATGCCACCTCTATGAGATGCTTCATACTTTGCTTTATCATCTGTTCATTATCTGACACGGTTCCCTCCCTTAGGTAGAATATCATATGTTCATTGGTACTAGTGTACCACCTTGGTACGATTGTTCAAGGGGTGTCAGTATAGAAACAGCTATCAATCCTTTTCTGAATCAACGAATCTTTGGTTGAAGATATTGCCAACAAGACCTTCCTGGAGTCATTAAAGACAATATTAATCAGGTGATATCACCTACAAGATTAGGTATTTCATCACCCTAGTAGGGAGGAAATCCTCCATCCATACTGATTCTGGATAGAGGAGGATTTCGGCATGCAGATAAATAAGGTATGTATTTTTGTATTCCTCATAGTAGTAATTATTGTCCTGACCGGATGTCAGGACGGACCATCACCTGGTGGAGGCGGAGGATCTGACTCTCAATTTATCTGGACCAAACCGACCCCTCCCGATGGACAGTCATCCTTCAAGGCTGTCGAACTTGATCCTGATGCAGGTATCAAAGGGCTCTCATCACGATGGGCTACAAAAGAAAAGGATTCAGTTCTCACCATCGAAGCCGATGCTCTTAAGGTAGCTTACCGTTACATCGCTCTGATACAAGACTCGGTCGTCCTTGATATAGGGAAAAAGGGTATCTATGGAAAGAATAACACTGATGCATGGGCTCCTGAGGCACTTAGCGCGTATCGTACGAACACTATGACCAAGCTTCCGGGGTTCAACAGTTCCCATTACCCTGACAATCCTGTAGATGAGAACAGCATGTTGAGTTTCGATGTGTATGTTGACGCAAGCACCCCTATCACCACAACACAGGTAAAAAACAACGCTTTTGTCATCTATGACGGTACCAATGGAACAGCCACCGATGTCACTGACGACACCTTGGCTATCTTTGACTTGAAGGGTGATACCAGCTTCTCTGTTGTCGTGAATACTGTTCCCCCTGTAGGAGTACCATACTGCGGCGTTGCATATGAGTTGGTGTATTATGAGGCTACATTCAATGGGTATGGATCGATCAGACTCTACTACAATGATTTTGGAGCTTTCAAAGCTGGGGACTTTGTGGTTAATCGAGAAGGAGACAGCCCCGACAAGGGCTGGCAATGGGCCTATCTCAAGCATGGCGATGGCCCTGATTCCTTTGATGGGAGCTCTGTACCCCAAGTGACTGACAAAGACACACCCACGACCGTTACAGGGTATGACCCAGTAAACGACCATGGGACCTGGAAAGATTATGACGGGGCCTATGCGTACAAAGGCAAGGCTGTGCCTACTTTCCTTGTTGATTATGGTCCTAATGACTGGTGTTCCTATGGTCCACCAAATCAAAACAAGCGCCCCCTTGCCTCCCTGGCATGCATCTACTGGGTGGCATCAAATTCCTTGTTCAACGGAAATGACCTGGAAAATCCCTATGTGAGACCCCATCTTGAGACTGATGACAATCCAGGAGGGTTTGGCACATACAACCAAGGTGATCCCAATTCAAGTACGTCCCTTGATTCTGCAGACGGGTCAACAATACGGACATCAGAGAAGGCAAACCTTGTCTACTATGAGACCGATGATCACCTTGGGGCTGGGGACATGTCGAGTGTTCTCTATAGCGATACCCGCCTTGATACTGTCAGCAGGTCTCGTATGACTGACTATTATGGGGTCTATGCATATGACAGTGGCATTGTCAGCAATATCTATGATGACACTCAGATGTTCAGGACCCTATCGAATAATGGAGGGGTGCCAACCTATACTGATAAATACCCTACCCTGCTGGATCTTTCCATGGGAAGGATCTGCATCATTGGGGGAAGGTATCCCAGCGATACTTGGACGGCGTATACATATGATCCTCCATCAGCGGGTTCCTCAAACTACTTGCACGATTCTATAGTGGAAATTGCAGTTAAGCTTGAAATACAGGTAACCATCCAATATGGGGAGGATTGCTTGGGAAGAGTCTGGGGGGGTGGTACGACAATAGGAGCAACAGACTTTGAAAAACGGATACTCTCCTTTGCCCCTAAGGTGGGTGAAGACGAATTTACAGGATGGGGTACAGACCCAAATGCCCCTGTACCCATACAGCGGGGTTTCTACGGTTCACAATCGGATGCCCATGGACTGGAGACAGATCTGCGGTTCAAACTCTATAAATTCCAACTAAGTGCAAACAATATCCTGTACTGTAAAGTCTATGCCCTTGCCCCCTTAATTTCGCCTTCTGCTGAAGAAGGGCCATTCGCATCACAGGTGCAGGCGACCATCACCAATCAGGGCAGGCCCTCCGATGAGCATACAACCATATACTACACAACCGATGGCAGTACTCCTACCGATTCTTCGACGAAGTATACTGGCGCCATCCCCATTTCAGGGGATACCGTATTGAAGGCAATAGCAATGGAGGATGACAAACTCTATCCCTCTAAGGTGACAGAAGAGCAGTATGTGTTTCAAAAATCGACAAGCCATGATGTCGGAGTAACGGTGAACAACACCCCTTCTACGGCTGCTGGCAAACCTGCCTTCATAGCTTTATTCCTGGAAGAGGCTCTCTCCTTGGACCATAGCCTCAACCCTGTATTCTCCAAGATGGCAACCGTAGACATTGATACCTTAAGCGCTACTATTCAGGAGGTTAGCTCTGGTTCATATTATGCTTTTATGATCATTGACATGGACCGTTCGGACACTCTTAGTGAGGGTGACCTCATCTATCCAAATGACGTGAGCTCCCAGGTGGTGACGCTACAGAGCATCTCAGTACCAGGGTCCTCCATTACCCTCAATGGGACTGATTCCTATGTGGTCTCTGCCAAATCATTGGGACGTGGCCTTGCCTTGACGTGGTAAGAGTCCCGGTACGCCTCTGTGCATGACAGAGGCGTACCTCATATTTTCCCTATCCTCTCTTCTCGTTACCTTTACGATTCTTCTTTTCCCATGGTATTCTTTACTATACTGAGGAGGAATCCATAGCTACCCCTGTTTCAAGGATTATGAATTGGAAACCAGCCATGCTGACCCTGATGATCATGGCTTTTCCTTCTATATGTGCTGCCTCATCCCTAATCGTGCCAAAGTATGCCTCCACCAACAGTGTTGCCTTCGTCATCGGCATTCTTGCACTCGGGGTGTTGTTGGGACTTCTCTTGTATACGTTGGTATTGGCAATCTTCACAAAAGAACCGATGTTCATCTACTTCGCAGTCATTATGGGCCTCCTGCTGGTCCTGCAGACATTCTCTTCCTATGAGCGTTTCTTCTTTTCCCTCACCTACAACCGGGTCACCCTGATAACCCACCTTCTTTTCATAACCTTCCTGCTCTTCTTTGAAAAATTCTTCTCACTAGGTGAACATGCTCCCAAGCTTTCCACCTTCAACAAATATTCCTTGTTGGTCATTGCAGGCTATACGGCGGTGTTCTTTCTCCTCAAGGCAATATTCCCTTCTACAAATACTTTGAAAAGCATGCTCAACTTCATTCGGGAGCTGTTTGTATTCTATACAAACATCATCTTCCTTTATACAATTATCAGAGCCATCTCATGGATGAAAACAGAGGCAATCCTATTGCTTATTGCCTTTATTCCCCCAGCATTCATTACCTCAATCAATGCGTTGAATATCTTCAGTTTCATGCAGAATCATGAGGAGTTCGCCGCCTTCCTGATGCAGTATAACCAACCCATTGGGCTCTCACTGCAAGCAGTCCTGTTCTCCCTTGCCACAGGCAACAGGTATAATCGCATCAAGCTTGATCAACAGCGCACAGAGGCAGAACGAGTGCAACTTGTTGCTCTGAATACTGAACGAACACGATTTTTCCTGAACATGAGCCACGAGACGCGCACGCCTCTGACCATCATCCTGGGAATAATCCACCAGTTGCGAAAAAGAGCATATGGAGATTCTATCGAACACGCCGATGTCTACCTCGCCGCCATCGAACGCAATAGCCTGATCCTTCTCAGACAGGTAAACCATATGCTTAGATTGGAACGGAATCGTGACCAGAGCATTGGAGATCCCATCGCATTGACCCAGACGTTGTCGATCATAGTGCAGGAGTTCCTACCCATAGCGGAGGAAAAGCAGATTCACCTAGCCTATGCAAATAAGGAAAAGCAAACCAAGCTTGGCTTGAGAGTCTCACAAGAGGACTTTGAATCCCTGATTATGAACCTTCTTTCCAATGCTTTGAAATATACCCCTTCTGGAGGAACTATTGATGTTAGTGTCAGACTTGACGAAAAAGGACAACTGCTTGTAGCTATCTCGGACAGTGGCAAGGGGGTGGCACAGGAGCATATACAGAAAATCTTCGAGCAGTTTGAGGTTGTCGAAGATGTTTCAGCCTCTATGCAGACTGGTCTCGGTCTTCCCCTGGTGAAACATATCATGGAGGGGTATGAAGGAGAGGTCACCCTGACTAGTACGCTAGGGAAAGGAAGTATCTTCACCCTAGTATTCCCCTCCTCTATCGTTGAGTACAGACAATCGATGTCAGAGGCTTCTTCGTCCCTTGCACCCCTGTACCTTTCTGATTTTTCCTCCTTGGTACTTGAAAAATCCCAACTGAACCCGCAACTTCCAACCATCTTGGTGCTGGAAGATAACAATGATCTGCGCTCCTACATCCAATCCATTTTGCAGCCTTCCTACCAGATGATTGGAGCAGCCTCTGCCCAACAAGCCCTTGCCTTACTGGAACAGAAGAAGGTCAATCTGATCATCAGCGACATCATGATGCCGACTATGGATGGCCATGCATTCCTCAAGGAAGCAAGAACCCTTTTTAAGGAGGAACCCATCCCCCTCATTTTCCTTACAGCGCGAGATTCTATGGAAGAAAGGATAGATGCTCTTAAGGAAGGAGCAATCCGCTACATCACCAAACCATTCAGAGCTGAGATGTTGTTGGCCATCATTGAGTCACTACTCAAGCATGATCAGGAACTGGTTGGTTCCAGAATCGGAAAATTCCGACAAGGGTTGGAGAGCTTGCTCCGTGAAATGGAACATCCCCTGGGAGTATCGAATGCAACGACTCCCTACCAGATGCAGATATTTGGTGCTGCACAGGGGCTTTCATCCCGCGAACAAGAAATTCTTTATCTGATAACAGAGGGCAAGAGTGATAAAATCATCGCAGATGAACTTCATATCTCCTCCAAAACGGTAGCCAACCATAATCGTGCCATCTACGCCAAGTGTGGTGTTTCAGGTAGATATGAATTGTTTGCGAAGGTGTATGGGAAGAAATAAGAAAAAATACCATATAACATTATTCCAGTTGACATACTTTCTGCATATTGCAGTTTTTTAACCAGTTTTATATGTATCAATCACTTTTCATTTGTTGTGATATGAACAAATCATACAGAAAACAAAGATTTTGCTGTACTACTCCCAACACTTGTACTAGAATAAATACGACAATCATCTGTAAGGAGTGCATCGATGGAAAAATTCTTTAAACTAAAAGAAAGAAAGACTGACGTCAAGACAGAAGTAATGGCAGGAGTCACAACGTTCCTCACCATGGCTTACATCCTCGCCGTCAACCCAATTATCCTTTCTGACGCTGGAATGGATATGCAAAAGGTATTTGCAGCAACTGCTATAGCAGCCGCAATCGCCACACTAGTAATGGCTCTGTTGGCAAACCTGCCATTTGCTCTTGCCCCAGGCATGGGACTGAACGCCTTTCTTGCGTATACCGTAGTTCTCGGTATGGGTCATACTTGGCAGTTTGCTCTCACAGCTGTATTTGTTGAAGGTATCATCTTCCTGATCCTGACAGCCGTCAATATCAGAGAGGCAATCGTCAACAGTATCCCAGCGAACCTGAAAAGGGCTATTGGTGTTGGTATCGGACTCTTCATTGCCTTCATTGGTATGCAGAATGCTGGTATTATCATTGGTGGTTCAACTCTTGTAGGACTTAATCCTGATTGGTTTACAGGTCCTGCTGGTCTTGCAATGATTGGTCTTGTACTCACCGGTGTCCTATTGGCCTTCAAGGTAAAGGGTGCACTACTGATCGGAATCATAGCAACAGCCATCATTGGTATTCCTTTGGGGATCACCAAATATGCAGGCGGTTCCTACCTTCCACCAGCTCCTTACTTCTTCCCCTTTGAGTTCTCCAACATTCTCTCCATTGATTTTGTCGTAATCGTATTCACCTTCTTGTTTGTGGATATGTTCGACACCGTTGGGACTCTTATCGGTTGTGCCACCAAGGCTGACATGATCCAGAAAGATGGTTCTATCCCCAACTGTAAGGAAGCTCTGTTTGCTGACGCAGTGGGTACCACCGTTGGTGCTGTACTTGGAACCTCAACGGTCACCACCTTTGTTGAATCCTCCTCTGGTGTCGTGGAAGGCGGACGCACTGGTTTGACTGCCCTGACCGTATCAATTCTTTTCGTACTTGCACTTTTCTTGTCCCCCCTCTTTGGATCAATCCCCAGTGCAGCTACTTCTCCTGCCCTCATTATCGTAGGTGTCATGATGATGACCCCTGTCAAGGATATTGAATGGAATGATATGACTGAAGCCATTCCTGCTTTCTTGACCATCATATTCATGGTTGTTGCATACAGTATCGCCGATGGTATCATGTTTGGTATTCTCTCCTTTACTCTTTTGAAGCTCTTCACAAAGAAGTCAAAAGATATATCCGCAATGACATGGGTCGTATTTGCCCTGTTTGTTCTGAAGATTGTATTTGGCGCTCTGTAAGCGACCAGAAGAAAAAAATGGACTCCAGCAATGGGGTCCATTTTTTATATCCAGACTACTCAAGCGTTCCCTTATGCTGTAGAATTTGGATACATAAGAGGAAAGCCATGCGAAAAGACTATCAGAAACTCACAAACACCCAGACCTATCTCGTTACAGGAAGCGCAGGCTTTATCGGCTTTCATCTTGCCAAGAGACTACTTGAAAGTGGATGTATCGTCATTGGATATGACAACCTTAACAACTACTATGATCGTACTCTCAAAGTGGCAAGGCTGGATTTACTTACTGAGTACGGACCCCTCTTCAATTTCATCGAGGGAGACCTCGCTGACAAGGAAAAACTCGAAAGTACATTTGCAGAGTATAAGCCCCAAATAGTAGTGAACCTAGCAGCCCAGGCTGGTGTGCGCTATAGCATAGACAACCCCCAGGCCTACCTCCAGTCAAATCTGATAGGATTCTTCAATGTGCTGGAGGCTTGCAGGCACTTTCCTGTCAAACATCTGGTATATGCCTCTTCCAGCTCAGTCTATGGCATGAACAGCAAGATCCCCTTTTCCACAGAGGACAAGACAGACAGTCCTGTCAGCCTCTATGCTGCAACCAAAAAATCAAATGAACTGCTAGCCTACTCTTACTCCCACCTCTATGGCATACCAGCCACTGGACTGAGGTTCTTCACGGTCTATGGTCCCTATGGCAGACCTGACATGGCTTACTTCTCCTTCACGGAGAATATTCTTGCGGGAAGAAGTATCAAGGTCTTCAATCAAGGGGATATGTATAGAGACTTCACCTATATTGACGATATTATTGAAGCTCTCCAGAGGATTCTTTGCAATCCTCCTGTTCCCAATGAACAGGGAGACAAATATAAGCTCTACAATATTGGCAACAACAGTCCCGAGAAGCTCTTATTTTTCATTGAAACATTGGGAAACGCCCTAGGGAAAAAAGCAAAGATGGAGTTCCTTCCCATGCAAAGCGGAGATGTATATCAGACGTATGCTGATGTATCCTGCCTCATGGAAGATTTTGATTTCAAACCTTCCACTCCCCTTTCAATTGGATTGGAAAGGTTTGTGCAGTGGTATAAGACATATTACGACCTTTGATGACAAAAAAGGGGTATCCTCTTTCATGAAGATAACCCTTTCCATGTTTCAACATATCAACCTAGGCATGCTAGCAATAGCTACCAGATTATTTCTTCTTCTGCCTTGCACCAAAAAAATCTCTGAGTCTTGTCCTTGTTGATTCCGAATTCATCATATAAGAGTAACGATATACATACGATGAAGGCAATGAATCCAAGCGTTCCCTACTAGCATAGAAATGAGGACCAATCCTCTGCTATGATGAAGGAATGTACGACGTTATAATCATCGGTGGAGGGGCAGCGGGCCTGTTCCTAGCCGCAAACTTATCGAATAAGAATGTATTGCTTTTGGAAAGCTCCTCAAAAGTTGGAAAGAAAGTCCTCATTACAGGAGGTGGAATGTGTAACCTCACTAACAATAAGGACACTTCTTCTTTCCTCAAACACTTTGGGAATATTGGCCAGACAAACTTCCTCAAACCTGCAATTCAGAACCTATCAACCAAGAAAACACGTCTCTGGTTTGAAAGCCATGGCCTACCACTGACCGAACGTGAGGATGGAAAGGTCTTTCCCTCATGCATGCGGGCAAAAGCTGTGGTTGACCTCCTTGAACATGAAGCAGGAATGATTAGATTTGAGTCCCGTACCAATTCTAAAGTACTTGCTCTATGCAAGAACGAGACCGGCAATACCTTCCTTGTAGACACGGACCATGAGCAATTTCAGGCCAAGACTGTTGTACTGACAACCGGTGGTATGAGCTATCCAACTACCGGTAGCGATGGATCAGGCTATTCTTTGGCAAAGATGATGGGACACAGTATCGTATCCCCTTCCCCTGCTTTGGTCGCAGTTACAGTAACTGACTATCAGTATGCATCCATAGCTGGGAATTCCATACGAAATTCCCTCGTTGAGTTCTTTCACAAAAACGAGGCCAAACGGTACAACCAGGCAACGGGTGATATGCTCTTCACACATGACGGTCTGTCAGGGCCGGTAATCTTGAATAACTCAAGGAATATCAGGAAAGGGGATCAGATCAAGGCATCACTTCTTCCTTGTTCAAATAAAGAAGAACAGAAGAAAGAGCTTACAGAACTTTTTTCCAACAATCCAAAGAAACAAATCTACACCCTTCTCAAGGGCAAGGGACTCATAGCGCATTTTGCACAGCAGTTGCTACATAATCTTTCTCTCACCACAGAGGATACCTGTGCAAACCTCACCAAAGGCAAAAGGAACAATCTTATTGAACTGCTGACAGCATATCCTTTCACAGTTTCTGGCAAGAAAGGATTCAATGTTGCAATGGTAACCACCGGGGGTGTAGCCCTTGATGAGGTAGATCGCAAGACTATGGAATCAAAGCTACACAAAGGCCTCTATATTTGTGGAGAGGTCCTTGATATCGACGGAGAGAGCGGCGGCTATAACTTGCAGGCAGCATTCTCAACTGCAAAGCTCGCATCTGATGCTATACTAAAACAAGGAGTCTCAAATGGATTTTAGCTGGACAACGATCAGGGTAAACGATATGGAACAGTCACTGGCTTTCTATCAGGAGATTGTGAAGCTTCCCCTACAAGGACGATCAAACCTTGAAAAAGGAATGGAACTGGCTTTTCTGGGAGCAGGTGAAACGAAAGTGGAACTAATCTGGAGAAAAAACGAAAGCCCTGCCCATTACGGACAAGATATCTCAATGGGTTTCTTTGTAGACGACCTGGATGTCATGATGAAGTTTGTCATCGACCACAACATCCCCATTCTGGGAGGCCCTTTCAAGCCCAATGAACATATCAGGTTCTTCTATGTCTTGGATCCTAATGGGCTGCGTATCCAGTTTGTGGAGCAGGCAAGAAAGAACTGATCCACCTATCGGAAAATGCATGATTGTCTCTGGATTTGTCCGAAAAGAAAGCTCAAGACCACTTTCCTGTCGTGGACTAGGCACACAGTAAAATCTGTATTGGAATTTCTTTAGTCTCCTTGCTTGTATGGTGAACACTCATCGATATACGCAATGGATAGGAAAACCCCTTTGCTTGGCATTAGTCTTTCCTATGTCGCATTGCCATCAAGGCCAATCCAGCATTGCATACACTGTTTGAGGCTTTTTCAGAACACGACACATTCAAGATTTTGTATATTTCAAGATAGTGTAACTCACTTCAGATCCAACTGTTATCATAAATGAAGATGGGATAAACAAATATTCAGAATCTTAAGGAGACTTTTCATGAAAAAATACCTTTTACTCAGTACTTTTCTAGTAGTAATGAGCTTTTCAATCCTTGCACAAGGAAACGCAGAAATCATTGAGAAAACCACTGCCTTCGAAGGAACCATTGAATTGGTCCAGAACCCTGGTGACAATCCAACGGTTTTTCTAAACCAAGACGATGGCACCAGAATTGAAATTGCTTTTCCGGAAGGTACCATCGCCCAACTGCAACTCCGTAACCAGGAACGGATTCACATCGAAGGAATTTTTCTTGGAGCAACTACACAGAACAAAATCCAAGAGAAACTGTTTGCACGTCTGGTAATTAGAGATCAGGAGAAAATCCAATTGGATGATCCAATACAACTTTCAGACCAGGAACAAACCCAATTGAAAACATATCAGCTAGAACAACTGCAAACCCAGAAACAATTGCAGCAATCTAGCAATATGGGAAATGCAAAAAGCCAGGCAGGAAACGATACTAACATCGGCGAGAAATCTGGTGGGAACAAAAAGTAGGTAGAGTTCGGTGACTTACCCATCGGGTAAAGGTCGATGAACTTCCTGCTTCACAGAAAACTGCGTAGGAACCGAAATATCCTCACAGCGCAAAAACATGAGTATCGTAGTGAGGCTATGGTCTGTGGTCCCCTCGGATGCTTCAGAGAATAGAACTCATTACGCTCAATAGTACGAAGGCCAGGATTTCTCCTGGCCTTCTGTTTGAATTGCTTGTTTTCTTTCTTATCTGATTCTCTTAGTTGCCTGAGAGAGCAGTTCATCCAACTTGGCAGAAGGATTCTGGAACTTAGCCAGGAACATCATAGCTGCAATTACGTACGGCTTGTAGCTTGCTTCCTTGTATAGTGGAACAAGGTACTTGTCAAAGACTGCAGCTTCAACCTCACCTTCCTTACAGGAGACACCAGTGATGTCAGCAGGTAGGCAATGCATATAGAGTGCTTCACCATCTTTGGTGGTCTTCATCAAGTCCTCTGTACAGGTCCAGTTCTTGAACTTTGCGTTTGTTGCCAAACAGGTCTTCTCAAGTGCCTTCAGGGCCACTTCGTCACCATTGGCAACAATCTCGGTCCTCTCTTCCATGACGGCAAAAGGTGCCCAGCTCTTAGGATATACAATGTCTGCATCCTTGAAAGCCTCTTCCATGGTTTCGACTCTCTTATAAGAACCACCACCCTTCTTGGCGTTGTCTTTAGCAATCTCTTCAACCTCAGGCATTACGTTGTACCCTTCTGGGTGGGCGAGGACTACGTCCATACCAAAACGGGTGAACAGACCGATGATTCCCTGGGGAACAGAGAGAGGCTTGCCATAGGAGGGGCTGTAAGCCCAAGTCATGGCAACTTTCTTGCCCTTGAGGTTTTCAACTCCACCGAAGTGATTGATAACATGCAGCATGTCAGCCATGCTCTGGGTTGGGTGGTCAATATCGCACTGGAGGTTCACGATAGTAGGTCTCTGCTCGAGAATACCTTCGTCAAAGCCTTCCTGGACAGCGTTAGCAACGGTCTTCATGTAGGTATGGCCCTTGCCGATGTACATGTCGTCACGGATACCAATGACATCAGCCATGAAGCTAATCATATTGGCAGTCTCACGGACTGTCTCACCATGGGCAATCTGGCTCTTTCCTTCATCCAGATCCTGAATGGCAAGGCCAAGCAAGTTGCAAGCACTGGTGAAGCTGAAACGGGTACGGGTTGAGTTGTCACGGAAAACAGAAATTCCAAGTCCACTGTCAAAAACCTTGGTTGAAATGTTGTTTTCACGCATTGCACGTAAAATCTCAGCTACATCAAATACAGCCTTGATCTCATCATCAGACTCTTTCCAGGTGTGGAAAAAATCATTGAGGTACATGTCCTCAGTCTTGAGAGTCTTTAACTCCTCAATCATTTTCTTAATAGTGGCATTGTCCTTCATTCGCGGGGTCCTCCATAGTATTTCTGAAAAAAACCAGACACCGGCACTATAGCATGGCTATAATCCAATGTCCAGTTTATATGTTGCAGTTTGTTGCAAAAATCTTAAATCTTCCCAAGCTCCCTCAGAATTTTTTCTGCTGAGAAAGGCCATGAGCGCATCCAGATACCAACAGCATCATGGATAGCAATGGCAATAGCAGGGGCAGCCCCATTAGTTGCAATCTCACTGATTGACTTTGCTCCATATGGACCAGCCTCATCATTGATATCGATCAGTACAGCCTTGAAGTCCTCTGGTAGTTCACTGATCATCGGAACACCGTAATCAGTAAGATTTGCAGTAAGACAAACACCATTCTCATCAATGATCATATCCTCATAGAGAGTATGTCCAATGGATTTGAGAGCTGCACCGTACATCTGGCAAAGTGCAAGTTCAGGGTTGATAGGAGTCCCGGCATCCTGCAAGGCGTAGAACTTCTGCACCTTGATCTGACCAGTACGCACATTGACAGCAACCTGGGCAAAATGGGCGCCATAGGGGATGGAGTTGTGGTTTGTAGTAAATGAAGCACGCCCCATCACCTGCCCCGAGCCTGTACCGGTAAGGGCATCATGACTGAGCTTGGCATAGCTGAGTTTCTTCTTGGTCTTGGTGCTATAGACTTCTCCTGGTTCCTGACAGATAAGGTCCTCTGCATTCTCACCCATCTGCTTTGCAGCCTCTTCGAGCAGGTTCTTCTTCAAATCCTCTGCAGCATAGTAAGAGGCATTGCCACTGAAGTAGGTACCGCTGGATGCATAGGCGCCGGTATCAAAGGTGCAGCTGTCAGTGTCACCACTGATGACAGTGACCAGATCCATCGGAATGCAGAACGCTTCACTCATCATCTTTACGCTGATGGTATCAAGTCCAGTCCCCAGATCCGCACCGCCGCTGAAAATCTGGAAGGTCCCATCGGTGAGCAACTTTGCCCAAGCATTGGAATGGTCAAGGCCTGGAAGCCCAGAACCCTGCTGGATCATAGCAAATCCCTTACCTATCTTCCAATCAGGATCATCAGAGGTAGCCTTCTTACCCCATTCGATCATTTTAGCGCCCTGTACAAGAGCAGCATCAAGACCACAAGAACCAACAGGAACCACAGTCCCTTCCCTTCCCTCACCAAGACCCTTGAGAATCTCCAACATATAGCCGGGTTCGACTTTGTTCCTGAGAGCCATCTGGTAGTAGTCAATGCCAAGTTTGTCAGCCAGTTCTGCCATGCATACCATCAAGGCATAGGTACCCTTGGGGGCACCATACCCCTGATAGGCTCCAGTGGGCAGTATGTTGGTGTAATACGTAATAACATCAAACTTCATGTTGTCACACTTGAGAAGAGGTAGAGTCTTGGAACAGGCATTCATCGGAACGGTAAGGCAGTGGTTTCCATAAGGGCCGGTGTTGGCACGTACATCCATATAGACGGCTGTGAGGGTACCATCTTTCTTTGCCCCCATCTTCACGGTCACCCGCATGGGATGACGGGTCGAATTGGCAATAAACTCCTCTTCACGGGTATTTCGATAGTAGATCGGCTGTCCTGTTATCCAAGTTGCATAGCTTACCAGATCCTCAACAAGGATATCCTGCTTGGAGCCGTAGCCCCCACCAACCTTTTCCTTGATGACATGGATCTTGTTTTCTGGAATTTCACACACCCATGCAACGATACGCCTGACATGGAAAGGAACTTGTGTCGAGGCATGTACGACCAGGCGACCATTATCAATTTTAGCATAACAGAGATGTGGCTCAAGGGGCGTACACTGGATCTGACTTGTCTGGTAGGTCTGTTCGACCACAGCGTCAGCTTCCTTAAAACCCTTCTCAACATCACCTATATGCCCATGGGCAGCAGAGGCGATGTTCCGACGGATATCGCCATGCAAAGGAAACTGGTAAACAACCTTACCATCTCGAGGATCGGCCTGCTTGTTATACTCATCAAGATTATCAGGAGCACCTACTCTGTACTCAACCACACCATTCTGGACAATCGGAGCACCCTCTTCCATTGCTTCCTCTACAGTGAAAACAGGCTTGAGAACCTCATACTCCACCTTGATGGCAGCACGGGCAGCTATGGCCTGCTCCAGGGTATCTGCAACAATGGCAGCAACCCTGTCCCCGACATGCCTGACTTTCTCATTGAACAAGCGCCTGTCATGTGGACTTGGTTCAGGATTACCCTGGCCAGCCTGCATGTAGGTTACATCAGAACTGTTCTTATGGGTGAATATTTCTATAACACCTTCCATTTCAAGAGCCTCTTTGGTATCAATGCTCTTGATATAAGCATGTGCATAGGGAGAACGAAGCACAACCATACTCTTATAGCCAGAGAGGACGCGGTCCTCGACGAAACTCTTCTCACCAGTTACCAGCTGGGGTCCGTCAACCTTGGACTTGGGTTTGCCCACATAGGTAAGGTGGTCGCGAAAGGTGGGGGAGATGACGCTTTTGTATTCACCTGTGGCAAGCATTTCCTTAGCAAGATCAACTGCAAGGTAATAGTGCTCATAGCCTGTGTCACGGATAAAGATACCAGAAAGCACCTCAGCGACCTGTTCCCTGGAAGGATTCTTCTCCTTCTCCAGCAACCAGGTCAGCAATAGGGCAGCAGCAGGGGCGTTGTAAGCACTCTGGACTACTCCAGCATCAATCATGGCCTGTTGGACAATATTGAGCTTACGGCTGTTGCCAAGGCCTTCTGCGGTTCGAATGATTGCTCCATCGGCTTGCTGGGCGAGCATCAGGTTGGCATAGACAGGCACATCATTGAAAATGATGGTATCGCTTCCTGCGAACCCTTCACGGTCGTCACTGTCACGGACACTTATATAACCGAGCCTGACCAACAGTGAGCGTAGGGACTCGGCTCCCTCTACAGCGACCTGTAGTTTCTTATTATTTATGGTAAGAGAAATCTTGTTCATTTTGCACCTCCAGAAATGAAGTCGGAAAATAGCTGGGCTATCCCTTCACTAGCGATATAACGCTTGTATGAGGAACTGCCGGTACTGTCATCCTTCGCTTCAATCGCATGTCCTACAGCAAGCTGTACATCCTGTTTGGTAGTAAGCTCCCCATTCTCAATGGCATTCTCAATATTGGAAAGGCGCTGCATGTCAATACCCTTAACGGCCGCATAAACACGAACATGGTCGATGACCCCTTCCCCATTCTTCGTTGCTCCAAACCCTACTGTTACAGCTGCCTGACTCTGTACAGTATTTGCATACCGCAAGGATCCGACAAACCGGATATCCTTGGAGATGCGTAGGCCAAGCAGTAAGGTGCCGGTAAATTGGGTATGATAGGCATGGTATTCACGGATGGGGATATTATCCTCATTGTAAGACCCCTCTTCAGTAATGTTTGCAGTCAGAACCCGAGCACGGGAAGCGAGTAAGACAGGCGCCAGATAGGAGTGGTCACTACACATAGCCATATTGCCCCCTATGGTTGCCATATTCCTTTTGGTGAAGGACCCGCAATATAGGGCGGCTTCCTTCAGCCATTGGGGAACAAGAGCCGAATCAACCAGCTGCTGAAAGGTAACCATGCTACCAATAAGAATTGAGTTTTCCTCATCTCTGATGGTATCAAGGCCAAGTTTCACAAGGCTTATAGCTGTTTTGGCATCAATGGAAGAGTTCAATCGATTTATCTCAGTCCCACCTGCATAGAATACACTTCTGGGATTGTTTCGTTTAAGTTTGAGCGCATCCTCAGCATCTTTTGCAATAAGAAATTCCTGGATCATAATGCCTCCTTTCTGGCAGCCTTATCCATGAGCTTGACACTGATGGCATTTGCCTTATCGGCAAGTTCTTTTTCGTCATACCCAACCAGCTGCCCCTGGTCTACTACAACCTTACCATTGATAATCGTATAGTCAGTATTGTGATTACTACCACAGAAGATCAGACTTGCTACTGGGTCACTCTGACTTCCTGCATACGGGATGGTTGAGACATCAAAGATGGCCATGTCTGCCGCCCAACCCTCGTCAAGCCTTCCTACGCTAGCAAAATTAAGCATTTTTGCACCGTTCTCAGTTGCCATGGTGAAAGCCTGGTTGGCTGTAAGACCATCAGAACCATAGCGAACACGCTGCAATAACAGTGCCTGACGTACCTCTGCAAGCATGTCGGAACTGTCATTGCTTGCACTACCGTCAACAGCGATACCTACATTGATACCCATCTCCAACATCTCCTTAACGCGGCAGATTCCACTACCTAGGCGCATGTTTGAAGAGGGACAGTGTGCAATATGGGAACCGGTATCCCTGAGAATCTTCAGCTCTTCATCGTTGAAATGAATCCCATGGGCATAAAAGACATCGTCTCCGATCAAGTTACACTCCTGCATCAGGGAAACAGGGGTCGTCCCATACATCTCCTGACAAAAATCTGCCTCATCGGCAGTCTCACATAGGTGAGTATGGAGCCTGACACCATACTTGCGAGCAAGAGCGGCCGTCTCGGTCATGAGGGCCTTTGTAACACTGAAAGGGCTACAAGGGGCAAGAGCAATCTTGTGCATGGCATCGGGTGCAGGATCATGGTAAGTCTTGATACACCTTTCACTGTCGTTGAGGATTTCCTCAAGGGTCTGCACTACACTGTCAGGGGGTAGACCCCCATCCTTCTTGCTCAGGCTCATTGAACCTCTGGTCGGGCTGAAGCGCATACCGAGTTGGTCTGCGGCCTTAAACTGTAATCCCATAAGATCTCCTTTGAAGGAGCGGGGATAGAGGTAGTGATGGTCGGTGGTCAATGTGCAGCCGGTTTTCATAAGTTCGGCCATAGCGAGCATGGAGGAGTAGTATACTGCCTCATCATCGACATATTTCCATACGTCATACAGGAATTTGAGCCAATCAAAAAGCTTGGCATTCTGTACAGCGGGGTGATTGCGTGTCAGTGTCTGATAAAAATGGTGATGAGTATTTACCAGGCCAGGAATGACCACATGATGCGAACAATCAATGACTCTCACATCCTCTTCAGCTACAAGCCCACCATTTGGTGCGATCTTGGCAACCTTGTTGCCTACGATCAGCATGTCGGCACCTTTATATGCTTCTTTGTCAAAGCTGGTCTGCAGACAAAAAATGTTTTTCAGTACTAGCGTATCCTTCATAGGTTCTCCTACACGATGACTCCACCATGGAAAGTTCTGACACTTCTCATATCCATACGGGTAAAGTCCGTCCAAACTCCGGCATCGCAAGCTGTCCTATGACAGCAAGGAAGGTGGGAAGCAGAAGCTGTAAGGATGCACCAGGCTTCCCAAGTGTTGTTGCATCCAGTTCGTAGCGACTAGAAACGCCCCTATCGAAAGCAGTAAAATCCACAGTGCACTGTATAATGCAATGACATCCAGCGATTCCTAAACCTTGATCAAGGGCTTTCCAAGAGGCCTGGTTGCCGTTTTTGCATCCCCTTTGATCAGAATACGTCCTCCATCAGTCACAGAAAAATAGAATGGGTACCCGAAAGGGTAAAACAGCCACGAGGATTATACCCCGTGGCTATTAGTATACCATATCGGTTACTCACAATATACCATGCGCCCTATTACTTCTCTAGCGAATAAGGAAGCATAGCATAGAAGGCTGCACAGATTTCCAAGTCGTCAACACGGTTGATCTCGTTAGGAGCATGAGCCTGGGATTCATCACCAGGGCCAAAGCCGATTGCGGGAATCTTGTGTCTTCCAGTTGTGGCTACCAGGTTGGTGGAGAAAGTCCACTTGTCAACAACAGGCTTCTTGCCAAAGAGGTTCTCATACCCAGCAACACCAGCAACTACCAAAGGATGGTCCTGATCAATCTTCCAGGTAGGGAAATAGAGTTCCTGTGAGTATTCCTTCTTCGTCCAGCCGGTCTTTTCATAGTTCGGCATTTCTACAACAATTGCGGAAGGATCATCACCGGTTGCCTTGGAGATGTAGTCGAGGACCTGGCTCATGGCAAGTTCTGCGTCCTCACCCCATGTCAGGCGGCGGTCAAGATAAAGCATGGCATAGTCGGCAACAGCACACTGGCTGGGGCCCTTAACGTCCATCTGACTGACAGTGATAGTTCCCTTTCCAAGAAACTTCTCTGCATCTGGTTGTAGGTCCTTGTTCAGCTGCTCAATAGCAAGAGCGGCCTTGGCTGCCTTGTAAGCTGCGCTAACGCCTCTTTCAGGAGCACTACCATGACAAGAGATACCCTTGAGGATAACCCTAATTTCCATACGACCGCGGTGTCCGCGATAGAGCTGGCACGTGGTAGGCTCTGTGGAAACAACCAAATCTGGCTTGAACTTCTCTTCTTCAATGAGATACTTCCAGCACATGCCGTCACAGTCCTCTTCCATTACAGTAAAGGTAAAGTAGACAGTATACTCACCACCATAACCGAGCTCCTTAAGGATGCGTCCGGCTGTGATCATTGAAGCTGCTCCACCTTTCTGATCACTGGTTCCACGACCATAGACGATACCGTCCTTAATCTCACCACTGAAAGGGTCAAAATTCCAGTTCTTCATGTTACCCACCTCGACAGTGTCGATATGCGCATCAAAAGCCAGTTTTTTCTTCCCGTTTCCAACTCGACCAATTACTGAACCGAGTCCATCGATGTAGACTTCATCGAAACCAGCCTCTTCACAGAGGGTGACAATAAGACGGCATACGTCCTCTTCTTGAGAGCTGTAGCTCTTCACCTTCACCATTTTGGAGAGGTTGATAGCCGTATAATCGCGATATTCGGCAGCCTTTGCTTTGATCTGTTCCTGAATCGTCATATATTCCTTCCCTTTGACCGTTTTGGTCATATTCTGTTTCGCTTCCGTTACGGAGCGATAGTATCCACTTTTTCCCAAACTCGCTTGGCAACTTCTGCAGCCTTTGCGTAGATGGCAGGCACATCAATACCTGGAAACTGGTGATTTTCCATTACCACCTTTCCATCGACAATGACACTTTCTACACAGTTGCTGCTCATGCCCCACACAAAGTGGCCTGCACTGTTGTCAGCAACCAAGGGTGTCGGATTGTGATAATCAAGAATATTGAGGTCAGCCTTATAACCGGCCTCTACCCTACCGAACTTGCCATCAAAATACTTTTCAACAAGCTTATTCCCTCTGGCAAGAGCAGTGACAAAGTCCCCTGGCCACCAGGTGCCTCCCTCATCCTTATGCTTAAAGAACGCTAGCTTTAGCTCTTCAAACATATTTCCACCGCAACCATCGGTACCGATGATCAGGTTCTTCACCTTCTGGAGGTTCTGGCAGTATCCCACATGGTTATTCATGTTGCTTCGCGCATTGTGCGCAAAAAACGTGTCATGGCTGTTAATTTTCTCAATCTCTGCTTCGTTGAGGTAGAGGCCATGCACCAACAGAGAGTTAGGGGTCAAAAGGCCAAATTTCTCCAGGCGATCGACAATATCCATGTTGTAGTGGTGGTGAGAATGCACCACATCGTACTTGTCCTCGGCAACATGGAGATGAAGGCCTGCCCCACTTTCATGCATTGCCTCAGAGATCATACGAAGCCCTTCATCAGGAATGGTGAAAGGGGCGTGCCCTCCAACCATACCTCGGACAAGCTTGCGACTCTTTGCAGATTTTGCAAAGCGCAGGTTCTCCTCAACGCCAGCCTCAACTTCCTTCATACCAAAGTTACGGTCAGTAACCTCATAACAAGTTGTGCCACGTACTCCAACCTCTTCCATTCCCTTGGCAATGGTATCCAAGGAGTTGGCGATGTAGTTTGGACTTGCATGGTGGTCTATACAGGTAGTGGTACCAGATGCGATGGCATCGAGGGAACAGATAAGGGAACTGTAGTATGTCGCTTCCTCATCAAGCCCCCTATCGAGACGCCACCACCACTCCTTCAGAATTTGTATAAAATCATTCTGAGGTCCGGCGGATATGAGCATTCCTCGGGAAAGTCCGGAGTAGTAGTGGTGGTGACCACACACATTACCGGCTGTTACTGTCTTGTTTCTGCCGTCAATTATCTTGTCAGCCTTAATCGTATCACCAGTCCCTTTTCCTACCGCAGTTATGATGTCGTCCTGTATGACGACATCAACATCTTCGGTTACAGCAAAGGGAGGCATAGTTTGCATGACGCGGGTGTTCTTGATAACAATGCTAGACACAATATGCTCCTTATTCGGCCACATACCCCAGCAGATAGCTGTAGGTTGTGAACACTTCTTCAATCATGGCTGCCACTTCGTCAGTGATGCCTTCTTCATCTCCGGTAAGAATTCCATCCCCATCTAGGGAGCAGTGATAGATTTTATCGTCCAGACGGACAAGAATCTCGTCATCTTCCACAAAAAACCCATTGTTCTTGGAATTCTCGAAATCATCGTTACGACTGAAGAGGGTAAACTTCTCGCGATAGGGCCCACCATCATACGGACAGAAAGTTTCACAGTTACCGCACTCGTTGCAGTATGCATCGAGGTGGAGAATCTGGAAGGGATCAGAGAATACGCCGGTGTTACGCACATCAATGGCAACATTGGCACGGTTCGGACACACATCCACACACTTGTTGCAGATATAAGAACACTCCATACAGCGGCTTGCTTCATTTTCAGCAAACTTCTTGTCATCCATAGCCCTGGAAACTAAAATTCTGCTCTTCTTTTCTGCAATCTCTGCAAAGTATTCGTTTTCGGCTGTAGTCAGCTCTTCGTTATCTTGGTCAGATAGTTCCTCATCGAAGTCATCAAAGTCTTCGTCCTCATCCTCTTCACATGCTTCATCAGGACCATGATCGTGTCCGCAATTGCAACCTTCATCTTCCTCATCCTCAGGTCCGAGAATCTTGTCGATAGCAGCCTCAACGGCAGAACGGGCACTTGCAATACACTGGACGACTGTCGAAGGACCAGACTGTACATCTCCTATGGCATACACATCTGCAATCTCAGTCTCCTTGGTCTCCTTATCAGCAATGGGCCAACCCTTTCCATTGACAGGGACTCCAAACCAGGTCAGTTTCTCGCTGTCTGCATATTCGCCGATGGCAGTGATCATGACATCGCAGTCCATGGTATAGGTCTCTTCGGTTGCAACGGGGCTACGCCTGCCGGAGGCATCTTTTTCGCCAAGCTTCATCTTGCGGACGGTGAGTTGATTTCCCGTAAAGGACTCAGGGTTTGCCAGGAAGATGAACTCTACCTTCTCAGAGAGAGCATTGGCATACTCTTCAAGGTCTGCGGGCATCTCTTTCTCAGTCCTTCGGTAGATGACCGATACCTTTTCAACTCCTGCAACCCTTGTGGCGGCACGAGCACTATCCATGGCGGTATTACCCCCACCAACGATGACCACATGCTTGCCAAGTCTTACCTGGGAGGGGTCCTTGCGGTACGCTCCAAGGAACTCAAGGGAACGGGTTATTCGTGAACGGTCCCCAGTGAGAGGAATATCATTGTCCACTTCACTACCGATGGCATAGAAGATATGGGCATATCCTTTCGACCGCAACGCCTTGATGGTAAGAGCATCACCTGTGACCCCAAAGTGAAACTCCACTCCATGGGCCTTGATGAACTCGACATCTTTCTCAATGGCTTCGACAGGAAGACGGAAACCCGGGATGACATGTCTTACCACACCACCGGCACTCTCTTCGCGTTCAAAGACAGTTGTATCGAAACCACTGCGGGCAAGAAAGTATGCCGCAGAGAGACCGCCTGGGCCGGCTCCAATCACAGCAGCCTTGATCTTGCTTTTCTCAGTGGGACCTTCCCACCTTGACTTATACTCTTCATAGCCGTTTTCTGCGGCAATTTTCTTCATTTCACGAATCTGGACAGCTCCCTCATAATCCATTCGGGTACAGTGCAACTGACACTGGTGGTCGCAGATGTGGCTAGTGATGAAAGGAAGTGCATTCTTGTCATAAATCAATTCAAGAGCATCGGCATAACGTCCCATACCAACAAGCTGCACATACTCAGGAATATCCTGGTGTATGGGGCATGCAACCACACAAGGGGCTACATAGCAGTCGAACACAGGTAAGGATTCATCAATCTTCACTGAATCAGTGCCTCTAAAATCCTTGCTGACCTCTACATATTTACCTTCACGAGCATCAGAAGAGAGTTTTTCAAGTTTTTTGAGGTCTATGTCCTGCATATCCCAGGCCTTGCTCTTCTCAAGAATCTCTACCATCTGCTTCAGCCTTCCATAGCCACCGGGCTTGAGCAAGTCCGTTGCAAGTGTTATGGGTCTGATACCGGTCTCAAAGAGAGCCTTCACAGTAAGGGCAGTAGCACCACCGCAGTAGGATACGGGCAGTTTGCCTGCAAACTCAGTGCTAAGCATGGTTGCTACGGTTGTAGAAAGGGGAAGAAGGGAGCGACCGGACATATACATTTCCTTGCCTGGAAGCTGTTCTTGGTCATTGACGGAACCGAGGGTATTGGTCAGTTTTACGCCAAAACCACGGTTTTCTTTCTTACCAAGGTCAACCAGACGATGCAACATTGCTATGGCGTCATTGTACTGAAGGTCGTGCTCAAAATTCTCACGAGTCAAGGTGATATAGTCAAACCCAAGGGTATCCAGAATCTCACGCACCTTGTCATAGCCGAGGAGGGTTGGATTCAGCTTAACAAAGGTATCAATTTTCTTTTCGCTTAACATATAGGAACAGATGGCCTCAATTTCTTTGGGAGGACATCCGTGCATGGTACTCAGTGTAGTTGAAGGACTGATATTGGCACTGATCTTTGCAGTAAGACCCTTGAGTTTCTTCTCAAGCCCTTCCCATTCTGTACCATCGAAGAGCCCCTCATCAAGCAGGGCATCAAGTTCTGCAAGATACTCGTCAAAACGTTCATCCTTGCGCGCATCGATCATTGAGTCGATGAACTGTTGCATACGCTCGGTTTTAATACCTGCAAGATCATATCCCACTGACATGTTGAAAATGAAGGAGGGTTTTTCAAACTTGCCCTTGTTCATCACAGCTTCCAACAGGTGAAGGATAATCCATGCCTTGGCATACTCATCCCAAGCCTTGGGAAGAGTAAATTCAGTGGACCATTCCACATTGTATGCTTCATCCCTAGCATCGATACAAGGCTTTTCGACCTCCAAGGTATCCATGATCTGCACTGTCTTCAATTCCATGAAACGCCCACCAACAAGATAGCTAGCGACAATATTCTGTGTCAGCTGAGTGTGAGGCCCTGCAGCGGGTCCACAGGGGGTGGAACAAGTCTGACCGAATACAGAAATGCTGTTCTTGCCTTTGTCCTGATAAAACTGTTCTTTGGCAATTCCGAAAATTGAATGATGGTTACGAAATTCACCAACAATACGGGTAATAAGTTCCGCAAAAGGAACTGGGCGCATAATGTCTCCCATTAGTCACTCCTTTGAGTAAGGGTGTCATCGGGTGCTAAGACCCAACACTGTCTTATTCTAATGCAGATCAGAGAGATGTCAATCATTTTTGCAACAATTCGCAACAAACGTATGAATTTTTTCTCTCTTCAAGGGTTGACAAGATTCCTCTGCATTACCTCTTGCATATGTATGTATGGTGTGGTATTGATAGCATTTCCACCATATGCAAACATCTAGCCATTGGAACTTGATAAAAAAAATTCACAAGAAACAATTCACTTTTCTGTTCAACCAATTATAGCACTTTACCAAAGAATTGCATACTGGAACTGACCCTTAGCGCAATATATTACAGTAAAATCTAACTTTTACGAATTTTATCTTTACAATTCAAATCTTTCTTGTATACTTAACCAAGTAAAAAATTGAATCAATAACACAATGTATGAGTGGAGGAATTTAGATGCTAATCAATTTGAACGGGGATCCGAAAGTTAGGAAGAATAATATAGACCGTTGCAGGGAAAAAGGTATTTTGCTGCCAACTTTCAGCCAGATGGTGGATCCTTCCACTATTCCTGCTGGAATACAGGAAAAACTCGCTGATGTCGGTCTATGGGATGTGAATCCCCTTAACCTTTTCAGGATCACCTGGAAGAACGAACCCACTAAAGAGGGGGGGAAGTTCGGTGGTGTGAACTATGTTGAAGTTCCTCATGAACTTACCGGTTGCAAGGCACGTATCCTTGCCTTGGTCGGCAAATGGTTCCCCACCGGTGCTCATAAGGTAGGGGCGACCTATGGATGTCTTGCACCTGCCTTGGTTGCAGGTACCTTTGATTCCATCCACCAGCAAGCCGTATGGCCATCAACAGGGAACTACTGCCGTGGGGGTGCCTATAACAGTGTACTGCTCGGATGTGAATCCATCGCCATCCTTCCTGAGGAAATGAGTCAGGAAAGGTTCAACTGGCTTAAGACTGTTGCAGGAGAAGTCATTGCAACACCAGGGTGTGAATCCAACGTCAAGGAAATCTTTGACATGTGCCATACACTTGACGAAGAAAGAGGCGCCAGCATCGTCATTTTCAACCAGTTCGATCAGTTCGGAAACTATCTCTGGCATTACAAAGTAACCGGTGGGGCGATCCTGGAAGTACTTGAAGAACTTGAGATTGCAGACGAAAATGTCTCTGGATATGTTACTGCCACCGGTTCAGGTGGAACCCTTGCTGCAGGAGACCTGCTCAAAGAAAAATATCCTCTTATTAAGATTGCAGCATCTGAAGCACTGCAGTGCCCGACCCTCCTACGAAATGGTTTCGGAGGACACCGCATCGAAGGCATCGGCGATAAGCATGTGCCTTGGGTACACAACGTTCGTAATACCGACATGGTGATCGCCGTTGATGACCAGGACTGTATGGATGTCTACCGTCTCTTCAACGAGCCTGTCGGTATCGAGTACCTCAGAAAGATGGGTATCTCTGAAGAGACTATCGCTGAGCTTCCCCTCTACGGAATCAGTGGTGTAGGAAATGTGCTTGCAGCGATCAAGATGGCTAAGTACTATGAGATGGGTGCTGACGATGTCATCTTCACTGTCCTGACTGACAGTTCTGAGATGTATACCTCCAGACTAGAGGAACAGAACAAGCTTCAGGGCGAGTATGATGAGTATGCAGCAGTGCGTACCCTAGCTGCCTGCTTGCACCACCAGACAACAGAGGATACTCTTGAGCTAAGCTACTACGAAAAGCTTCGCGTGCATAACCTCAAGTATTACACCTGGGTCGAGCAACAGGGCAAGACCTATGAAGAGCTCAACGACCAGTGGTATGATAAGAACTACTGGAAGAAGATTCCGGCATATGCTGACCAGATAGATGAGATGATCGAAGCATTCAATGCGGAGATCCTAGCCAAATAATTGGTCTCTTGCCTAAAAATGCCGGATTTCAAATCCGGCATTTTTCAATTTTGGAGGAAATAAACTATGCGTTTTTCGTATGAGTGCAGTGATTGTAACAAGAAATATGAGTCAGATGAGGTTATGTACCAGTGTCCTGATTGTTCCCAGAAGAATGAGAAGGGCTCTTTCTCCAAAGGGAACCTAATTGTCAAACTCAACAAGGATGATCTTACCAAGCTTTCAAAACAGGAACATGTCAGCATGTATGACTTCTTCCCCTACCCTGTCCCAACCCCGGAAGTATTTCCCGTTGGTGGCACCCCGTTGGCAAGACCCCACAGGCTGGCAGCAAAGTATGGATTGAAAAACCTTTCCTGTAAGTTGGATAGTGCTTTGCCCTCTGGATCTTTCAAGGATCGTGCCAGCCAGCTAATTGCCGCCCAAGCCATTGCCCACAAGCAAAACCGTATCGCTCTTGCCTCCACCGGAAACGCGGGAGCAGCCATGAGCTGTGCTGGAGCAGCCTATGGTCTCGAGATTATCCTGTTTGTTCCTGCTACAGCTCCGATCAATAAGCTTATGCAGAGTGTGCTCTACGGGGCTACTGTAGTGCCTGTTAAGGGTAGCTATGACGATGCCTTTGCCCTCTCCATAGCTTATACCAATGAATTTGGTGGTATCAACCGAAACACTGCCTACAATCCTATGACAATAGAAGGCAAGAAGAGTGTTTCCATTGAGCTATTCGAGCAGTTTGGTCGCAAAGCCCCCGATGTGGTCTATGTCTCTGTAGGGGATGGATGCATCTTTGCTGGTGTCTTTAAAGGCTTCTATGACCTTAAGGAAGCTGGACTCATTGATACGATCCCCCACCTTGTCTGTGTACAAAGCAAGCAGAGCAATGCAATCAGCCAGGCTTGGAAAACGGGAACATACAAGAATATTGCGTCTGCAACCACACGGGCTGACAGTATCAGCGTAGAAAGTCCTGCCAACGGCAGGATGGCTGTTCGTTATATCTCCGAAAGTGATGGTTGGGCGACTGAGGTTGACGACAGTGAAATCCTTGATGCTCAGCTCGAACTAACCCGGGAAGCTGGTATCTTTGTCGAGCCAGCAGCTGCCTGTGCCTGGGCCGGAGTACGCAAGGACAGCAAGATGCTGATTGGGAAGTTTGGCAAGGATGTAGAGGTCTGCACACTTCTAACAGGTACAGGGTTCAAGGATATGGCTGTCTTTCAAGGCAGAGTGTCCATTCCAGAGGCGATCGAAAATAGTGTCGAGGCTGTTAGCAAGCGCTTCAAGTAATCGGAAAATAGGAACCATAACCAGAATTATGTGAAAAAAAGAGGGAGAAACGGTGCCAAAAGGTACCGCTTCCCCTTTTCTCCTTTGACAAAAAGGGCCTGTTAGGGTACCTTTGAGCTTGAGCTAAAAACTCAAGGAGTGATGCATGCAGAACTTTCTAATAGGCCTGGGGATCGGAGTTGTTCTTGCAATCGTTCTCGTGGTCATTATGTCAGTGAACAGGCATAAGGAGATCCTTCAGGAAAAGAAGGAAACCGAACGACTGAGAAGGATGCTGAATGACCGTATGGATCTTGAAAGCGATGGGCTTTCAAAGCTGAAAGTTGATAATGAGGAACTCAAGAAACAGAATGAGAACCTAAGGATCAGCCTCAACACCTATTCGCAGAAGCCGAATAGGAAAGAGATTGCAAGACTGCATGTCTACCAACTCGCTGTCGATCGTCTTACGATAAACAGTCCTGGATTTGGAGCTGCATGGCAAGCTGCATTGAAGGAGAGCGAGGAAGAATTCCAGAAGACGTACGTGGGAGTACAGCCGTTCATAAAACGTCTCATACCCATGAAAACTGATGCGAATGTACTTCCAAGATATGTAGAGACCGAAGAGAAACAGTAGAATCACTAGCCGGAGTGGTGGAATGGTAGACACAAGGGACTTAAAATCCCTTGACCTTATGGTCGTACGGGTTCAAGTCCCGTCTCCGGTAAAAAATTGAAAGCTAGATTCTTTGAAAATGAGAATCTAGCTTTTTTACCTCCAAATTCATTACCTTTCTGTTTTGTATTTTTCCAATTGCAAACTTCACCTTGACACTATTATCTCCTCCCCTATCTATTCCCCTAGGAAATAGTCACTCACGATACGTAAGCATAACAAGATAGAATAGGAATTGTTACTCCTTGCTTCCAGTAATCCTTGACGATACTGCCAGATAGGTGTTAGCTTTAGCTAATAATTGAATATGCCTTGACATGGAGGTTCTGATGAAAAAAAGCTTTTTCTACCTTGGTTTTCTTCTCTCACCCCTCATACCTACAATCTTCTACTTAGTCTCTGTATCAGCACAGTATGACTCCTACTCAGGTTCCATTGTATTTGGCGTCTATGCCTTTGTTCTGGTCTGCCACCAGTTTTATCTTGCTTCCCAGCCATCCTGGCTGATATCCCTACTGGGAGCAAAGGCAGTACGGTCCCTACATGGTAGCGCCCCTCTTTTGTTACTTCTTCTTGCCCTCATCCATGCAGTGCTAAAGCTCTACAATGGTTTCACTCTAAATACTTTCCAAACCCTGTTAGGCTTGGGCGCTTTCATCATATTTTTCGTGGGAATATTGGCAGCCCTATTCCTCTTTACCAACACGTTACTCACAAAACAAAAAAGATTTGCAGATCTCAGGGCCAAGGCATATGAAAAAACTGGCCTTAGCTACCCAAGAGTCAGAACCATGCATAATCTTATGGTTCTAGCAGGACTTTTGGTCCTCTTTCATGCCATAAGTGCTTCTACCTCATCCTTTACATATAATCCCTGGGGAACCGCAATCATCATAGGGTGGATGCTGTTTACCCTGTTGTCATTCCTGAAATACCGGCTCAGAGGCCGAAAACAAAAAGGTAAAAAATGAAACACATATACATATTCCTCATAGTAATTTTGCTGGCGACCTTTCCGCTGATAGCCCAAATAATTCCATCAGCACCTGTTGACCCATTTGTTGATGGTTCATTGGGTGCCAATGAATATCCTATAATTCAACAATTAAGGGATATGCGCCTAGGTTATGCACTTTCTAAGGATTCACAGACTCTGATCTTTGCCCTCGAAGCCCCAACCACTGGATGGGTGTCGGTTGGCCTTGGTTCAAATAGGATGAACGGAGCACATATGATCATAGGCTTTGATGCAATTTCAAACCAGGTTATTAGCGAAGAAACCGGACGTGGACATAGCCACAAAACATCCTCAACAAACATACTTACCAAAAGCATGATCAAGGAGGACAAGGGCAAGACAACCTTGGAGTTCTCCGTACCGGCGTCCCTGTATACTTCAGGACGAAACCTGCGTCTGATTGTCGCCTATGGGAGTCAGGACAACCTCAGCAGCAAACATTCACGCCATGACAGCCATACCATCACCTTCAATAAATAAAATAACCTTTACCAAGTTATAACCATTATAGGATATGGGTATGACTGCTAAACGCAGCATACCCATATTTTTATAGTGCTTCATTAGGTTTGCACCCATTGCTGCAAAACCAAAGAGAAAAATCGTTTCATGCTCATAAAAGTTATCCACTCACAATCTGAAAAGATCGCTTAATGCTGAAAAGGGAAGAGAAAAAGCTTTTTACATGAGAATAGGAACGAAAAGTGTTGTCTGGAGATGTTCTTTTTTCCTTAAGGCATTGTGAACAATGGAGGAGGTGTTATGTATACCTGGTTTCCCTTGACTTCAAAGGCCCTCTCATCCATCCTCTAGACATGGACACTGCCTTTTTGCCAGATACAGCCCTTAACGATCATCAATTTGATCTTATCCTTTGCCGCTACGACCAGGTCAAGGACCTGCCCATACATAGGTCATTGGTTGAGAAAGCCAATATAGCTCTTGAAAGACAGGAAAACAGAGTCTTATTTGAGTTATTTGACCAAGGGTTCAAAGAATTAGGGCCCCTATATCCTTTGGTCCTCATATATGTTTTACACCCCGCAATATTAGCTCTCTATGATCGTCTGGAAATCACAGAAGCTGTTCGACAGGCAACCCTTTCAGATATCGCCATCTGGGTGAGGACCTATGAAGACCAACATTCAGGTTTTACCGGACTAGACCGGTATGGATGGATTTGTCGGCACCTCTGTGCCAAAATTCTTCAACTTGGAAGATTGCAATTCGAACCAGGAGTCTTCACATTCCCCTACTCAATTTATTACGATAACCGGCTAATGAAGTACAGAACCTTTGCAAATGAGGGGCTGATGTGCACTTCTGATGGGTATATTGGTGTTAGCTCAAGTCCCGACCATGGTACGTGGTCTACAACCTACACTATTGAGAACAATCTCTTAATTGCCCATGAAATCAATCAGAAGCTGGGTAGCATTTCACGTGAACCTCTAGAGGCTTTATTATGTGACCTCATACTCACCTGCACCCAGGATACTCCAGTTCTCTCTGTACACGTCCCAGAAGGTGAGCCCCTGACACCCTCTCTGGTTGATACCTCATTTCATCTGGCTAAGACTATGTTCAGCCCTACCCTGTTTGTTTGTGACTCTTGGTTACTTGATCCAGAACTATTGAAGGTCCTTCCTGCAGAAAGCAACATCTGCAACTTCATGAATCGCTTCCAGAAATTCCCTGTTACATTCTCCAATCCACAAATCTTCGAACGTGTTTTCGGATTTGGGGCTATCCAATCAGACATATTGGGCTGGAAGTGCACTACCAGCCTGCAAAGGAAAGTACAAGGTCACATTACTAGTGGGGGGATATTCCGGACCATGGGAGGGTATATCCCAGCATCTTTGATTGAATAACCTATCACTTTCTCTGTCTCTTCTCATGTTTCTCTATCGTTACTACCCAATCCTCTTTTTTGTCTTTGTCCATATGTAGCCCTTGTTTCTTCAGTATCGCACTATTGGAATGTTACCCCCATAAGAAAGAGTCGTGTGAGAAAAGTATACCTATGGGCATTGGCGTTATAGAAATGTCAGATTCATATTCTTTGTCTTATTTTCCTGAGAGGATGTCTTTGCAAAAAGCCTCAAGACGCTCTTTATGTGTGGGATAGGTCTCCTCAGTTACTGCCACAAATCCAATCTCCTTGTGGACATTGCATTTTGGCAACAGCTTTCTCATGGAGGCAAAACACTTCTTAAATGGACCTCCACTATCATGAGCAACCAGATACACCTGCTTATCCTCAATAGCATAGGAGGCAAGAAACGAACGAACAGGAGAGCTAACAGTCTCAGCCCAGACTGGGGAAGCAATGATGAGGGTATCATATTGGGTGAGGTCTATCGGATTGTTTGCCAAAGCGGGCTTTTCATGGAAGGTAGCGCTTTTTCCTGCCCAGAAGTACTTGAGGAATTTGTTGGTAGTTGGAAACTCTTTTTTCACAAGCAATCGTAGCGTAGGGCAATCCAACTGCTTGCTCATTTCCTGTGCGATAAAATCAGTATGCCCTTCAAGAGAATAATAGATCAGAACTGTTCGATCCATATGCGTTCTCCTTCTGAAACCAGATTCATTACAACCTGAAGTTCTTGAAATTTGTACATAGATTATCCAGAGGTCAAGGTTCCACGGGCAATCCATGTTTGAGCCTTCTTTTCTGCAATACTGAGAGAGGAGCTCCATGCGGCAAGAATTAGCCTCTTGTCAATATCTTATGCAACAGTAGGTCTCTGTCTTGTTATTTTGTCCCCATTGTCTTCTTTTGGCGATTCTGCCTTTTTTTTGCCCAACGTGATGCAGAGTTCTTCGTTGCATTCATTCTTTTGGGTATATCTTCCTTTGCTTTCTTGCTTTCTGCCGATTTCTCCACTTCCACTGTTGGGATGAAATGTATGACAAATGAAGATTTCTTGCGATTCTTCACGTAGAAGTATCCAGCTACGGAAAAAACCATCGCCCCGATAAAATTAACAAACATATCCTTGATTGTGTCATGCAGCCCTATATCCAGATATCCACCTAAGCCTAGGTCTACTCCATTGACTGCCACTTCGGTAATATTCTCTATGGTTACAACCTGCTGAGCATTTGTAGGGTCAAGCTTCACTGATCGAATGGTATGGACAATGGTATCCTTCTGCATATCGGTAGCAAAAAACACATCCATGAAGTACTCCAAGAACTCCCAAAGGACTCCTATGGTCATTGAGAAACAGAAAGCAACTACCGCAACAAAAAATGGGGAGAGACGGAAGGTTCCTTTCTGGCTCTGATTAAGGATGTCCACCAGAGAAAACCCGATGGCTGCCGCAAGAAATCCATTTGCTGTGTGTAGCATCATGTCCCAAAAGGGAAAGGCCACATAGTAGGAGCGCATCTCTCCCAAGATCTGAGCTGCAAAAATAAAGAATAGGATGGAGTTCTCCAAGGCTGGGGGAAAGTCAATTCGAGTATGGGTCTCGATGAAGGAAGGGACAGCAAAAAGCAAGATTGCCAACAGGCAGAAGAATACGTTCTCATAGTTTTGAGCAAACAGCTGGTCGATCATAATGAAAAGGACTACCAGCCTCAGCAAGTAGTGCACTATCTGAGAGCTGTCGCGGTCTCGAATCATCTGGGTGATGGATTTCTTGTTTGGTCTTCTCTTGAATATCTTCACATGCATCCTCTCTCAAGAGTATCTTGCTAGGTAGAGAGAAAGATTTCAAGTGAAGCTCAAGTGAAAAGATGTTTATCGTATCTATTGGTTTCTACTGGCAAGTGCTACCTTGCAAGAGTGCTCTATCTCCAGTATACCTTTCCTATGAAGCAAATTCCTCCACACTTGATAGACTCCCACTTCCATCTGCTTGCCATGCAGGAAAAGGGTGTTGACATTACAGCGTTACTCGACGAGATGAAAGCCCTATCCATGCAAGGTCTTGATATTGGTGTTGATTTCAACGACCTTGCAAAGCGTTCTGCTCTTCTTTCTTCCTATCCCTCTATCCATATGAGTGCCGGCATAGGCCCCTGGGGTGTTGCCTCTGATCAGCTACCGGTCAAACAACAACTTGATACTCTCTTTGCATCCCTTGATCAGCACAAGGTATGTGCCATTGGTGAAATTGGATTGGACAACCATTGGCACTATGGCACGAAGCAAAGCCAAAGAGAATTGTTTGTCTCCCAGATGGATATGGCTGAACAGAAAGCTCTTCCTATCATCATCCACAGCAGGGAATCTGATGATGAGATGACAGTTTTGTTGCAAGGTCGGACCTTTTCAAAACGGGGCATCATGCACTGCTTCCAAGGCTCAAGGGAGCTGGCCCTGCTTGCAGTGTCAAAAGGTATGTTCATCTCATTTGCAGGGCCAATCACCTACAAGGCCAACAATGTGATGCGAGATATCTGCACATCCATACCCTACGACCATATATTGCTCGAGACAGATAGCCCCTACCTAAGTCCGGTTCCTTGTAGGGGGAAAACAAACACTCCTCTGCATATGGTACATATCTACGAATTTGCATCTTCCCTGCTTGGAGTGAGCATGGAAGACCTGGTTTTACAAATGCAGTCCAATTTCTCTGCATTTCTCACTTGAAACACTTGAGAAGGGCCTAAGTTCTCTTCTCAGTCACTACAATCAGAGCCATGCTGGTTGACCTGTTTCCTTAGATTAGGTAAATTTATAGAGAATAAACACCTTACATTCAAGAAGGAGCAATCTATGACATCCTATAAGGACCTCGGTCTGGTAAATACCAGAGACATGTTCGCAAAAGCAGTTAAGGGTGGCTATGCCATTCCTGCATACAACTTCAATAACATGGAACAGCTTCAGGCTATTGTACAAGCCTGTGTAGAAACAAAATCCCCAGTCATTCTTCAGGTTTCGAAGGGTGCACGCGATTATGCAAACATCAACCTGCTCAGAAACATGGCCCGTGGAGCAACAGAGTATGCCAAGGAACTTGGCTTTGAAATTCCCATCGTCCTGCACCTTGACCATGGCGACAGTTTTGAGACCTGCAAAGAGTGTATCGACAACGGATTCTCCTCTGTCATGATTGATGGTTCCCACCTTCCGTATGACGAGAACGTTGCATTGACCAAGCTTGTTGTGGAGTATGCTCACAAGTTTGATGTGACAGTCGAGGGTGAACTTGGTGTCCTTGCTGGCATTGAGGATGATGTATCTTCAGAAGTCAGTCACTACACCCAACCTGACGAAGTCCTTGATTTCGTATCCAAGACTAATGTCGACTCCCTTGCCATTAGCATTGGAACCAGTCATGGGGCCAACAAGTTCCAGCCAGAACAGTGCACACGCAATGCAGAGGGTGTCCTTATTCCTCCTCCGTTGCGCTTCGATATCCTTGAGGAAATCGAGAAGATCCTTCCCGGCTTCCCTATCGTCCTGCACGGCTCCTCCTCTGTTCCCGTCGAATATGTCAATATGATCATTGAGAATGGTGGCAAGCTCAAGGACAGCGTTGGTATCCCTGAGGAACAGCTTCGCAAGGCATCCAAGAGTGCAGTTTGTAAGATCAACATCGATAGCGATGGAAGACTAGCAATGACCGCCATGATCCGCAAGGTCATGGCTGAGAAACCTGGCGAGTTTGATCCACGCAAGTACCTTGGTCCAGCACGTGCTGAGTTGAAGAAGATGTATATGTATAAGAACAAGAACGTTTTGGGTTCTGCTGACCAGGCCTAACCGTTACCAGTATGGGAAAGCCATCCAAATGGTATTTGGGTGGCTTTTTTCGCATCCGAAGGGGAAGGACTTTGACATAGGTAGATGCTTATGCTATATTTACTTTCGCTGGCTATCAGTAGCCGGCTATCCCTAACAACACCGTGATTTCACAGAAAACACTAAGGAGTTCGATTGGCTACGAAGGATTTGAGGATCAACAGACAGATCCGTGCTAGAGAAGTATTCGTCATTGATGCAGAAGGTAAACAGAGAGGTATCATGAGCACATTTGATGCTGTGATGCTAGCTGAAGAGGTTGGATTGGATCTGGTGGAAGTTTCCCCAAACGCTAAACCCCCAGTATGCAAGATACTTGACTTCGGAAAGTACAGATATGAGCAGGAAAAAAGGCTCAGAGATGCCAAGCGAAACCAAACAGTAGTCAAGATGAAGGAAATTCGGATGCAGCCCAAGATCGAGAGACATGATCTTGAAACCAAGTCCAAGTTTATATCTGAGTTCCTTGGTGAAGGTAATAAGGTTAAGGTCAGTATCCGTTTCCGCGGCCGTGAACTAGCTCATACTGAGTTGGGGAAGGTTGTCTTGGATAAGATACTTGCAAAACTCACCGAACTTGGTGTAGGGTACAACCTTGACCGGGGCGCGGTTATGGAAGGGCGAATGATGAGTATGATCGTCAGTCCCCTGAAGAACACAACCCCAGCCAAGAAAGACAATTAAGTAACAGTATCCCGCATGGGATGGTGAATATGCTGCTCCAAGGGGTTCTTGTTCCTTGAGAGCGCAAGTTTGGAAGGTGCAAAAAAATGCCCAAAATGAAAACAAGACGATCCGCTGCAAAGCGTTTCCACGTTACTGGAACTGGCAAAGTCCGCTATAAAAAGCAGGGTCTTCGTCATATTCTCACCAAGAAAAGCAGTAAGCGCAAGGGTAACCTCCGTGCTACTGGTATCCTCGCCGATTGTGAAGCAAAACGGGCTAAGTCCATGCTTCCTTACGCCTAGGAGGGTGAAAATATGCCACGAGCAGTAGACGGAACAAAACACAAGGACAGACGTAAGAAGATTTTGAAGCTCGCCAAGGGCTACTATGGTCGCAGAAGTACCAACAACCGCGTTGCAAAAGACGCAGTTGCAAAAGCAGGTCAGTATGCATACCGTGGTCGTAAAGAACGCAAGCGGGACTTCCGCAAGCTTTGGATCGCCAGAATCAGTGCAGCTGTGCAGGCTGAAGGACTTAACTACTCCCAGTTCATGCATGGTCTGACTCTTTCACATATCGAGATCAACAGAAAAGCTCTCTCCAATATGGCTATTGAAGACAAAGGAACTTTCTCTGCTCTCGTATCACAGGCTAAAGTTGCCCTGGGGAAATAAAACCCATGACAGGTCACAGAGATTTTCGTAAGGAGGGGCTATGTCAATTCTTGATACCGTCCAGATGTTAGAGTTGCGTACTAAAAAAGCAGCTGGTCTCATCGCAATGTTACGTAAAGAGAAGGGAGAACTTCAAGAGAGGTTTGATCTTGTTAATACTCACAATGCGGAACTAGAAGAATATGTGGAGAAATTCACTACAAGCAACAAGCTCATTGAAGAGAGTATTGCCAGTGCAATGGAAAATCTTGCAACCATCGAAGGTTTGGATGATATTCCTCTCTTGGACGATGCCGCTCTTGAGTTGGAAGCTGCCGAAGGATTCACCGCTGGTGATTCTGCCGGTTCTGATGAGATTGACCTTGATCTCCTTTTGGAAGAATCTCCCAGCCTTTGATACATTGTTTGCAAGAGCAATTGATGTCCAGGAAGACGGGGCCCAACGGCCTCGTTTTCTTTTCTTTTAACCCCTTTATCAAACCCTCTTCTTATTGTAGGATAGAGGCACGGTAGGACAGCCTGCCTTAGATATTTGACATTTTCCTGCGGTGTACGCTTGGAGCATTCGTCTCTTGGCTCAACTTACACAAATGGGATACGGCATAGCTGAATTGCATTGATCCGACCTCCTCGGAGGTTTAATGGAACAGAATTTTCAGCCAACTGGTTTCCCCCTTGAACCTAAGGTTCAAGAGCTAGCTCCGAGACCGGCACCGCAGGTTTTATCTCATATACAGGATATTTCCATGACACAACCCAACAACATCTTACAGGATCTGGTCTTTATTCGCCTCCCCTCCTCCATGGAACGGGACCTTGGCGACTTTCATATTGATCCTTCAATTGAGATCCCTGTCCAGCTACCAGCAGGAAAGGATAATCTTGAATCGACAGAGATCAGCATCGAGCTGCTTGTTGCAGGAATGCTGAAAATCATCGCATTTGATACCGAGCACAAGAACTTTCCATATTATCGGAACTTCGTTCTTGCTGTGCAAAGTGATGCCCCAGAAGAACTGAACTTGGCTGCAATAGCTCAAGAACAGAAAGAAAACTATGAATTTGCTGAGGAACTCTTCCTTACGGTCAACCATCTCGCCCCTCTGAGTGCCAGCTTCATCAACCTTGCAACTTTCTACAGCAAACGTGCTTCACTAGATACAAGCAAGGGAACTTCCTATGACTTCTACCAACAGAAATCCATGGAAACACTCAAGGAAGGCCTAGAGCTGTTTGAGGATGATGCCCCCCTATTGAGTGAGCTAGGTTTCTTCCACCTCTACCAAGGCAATGTTGAGATAGCTAAAGAGTATCTCGACCGGTTCCTTGCGGTTGCCGAAGAAGGTGAGAAACGTGAGCATGTCAAGAAGATCATGGGTGATATCGATAACAAGCTGAATAACGACAAGCTTCTGATGCAGGCCTACGACCAGATACAGATGTCCAAGGAAGAAGAGGCTCTTACAAACCTGGAGCACTATCTTGAGGAGAACCCCAAGGTATGGAACGCCTGGTTTCTCAAGGGTTGGGCATTAAGACGCCTAACACGTTTTGCAGATGCTGAAAAGGCATTCCTTTCTTGTATCTCCCTCGGTGAGAGCAGCAGTGACATCTACAATGAACTTGCAATCTGCGCCTTGGAGACAGAAAAGAAAGCTCTTGCAAAGAACTATCTCAACACTGCCATTGACCTTGACGAGAAAAATATCACGCTCCTTTCTAATCTGGCTTACCTTCACCTTCAGGATGGTGAGTTGGATGAAGCTCGGGAGTTCTTGGAACTTGCCAGAAATGTTGATGAGAAAGACCCCGTCATTGTTCGACTGATGAGTGACTATGAGCAGACTACAGGCGAGAAACTCTCCTCTCCTATTATCCAACAGTTCGTAAATACTGCAGAAGTGATGGATAAGGACAAGGAAAAACCTTTCCATATCCAAGGAACCGAAGAGGGTGATGACTTGGAAGTCTCTTATGAAGAAGACGATACTGAGGAGTAATGTACCATGCGCTTTACCAGCTCATCCCCCCAAGAGACAACTGACTTGGGCTTTCGTATTGGGAAGGCTTGCACTGCTGGCTCGATAGTCTCCCTTCGTGGTAGCCTAGGAGCTGGAAAGACTGTACTTGCCAAGGGCATTGCAAAAGCTCTGGGAATTACTGAAGCCATTGTTAGCCCTACCTTTACCCTCATGCAAGAGTATGAAGGAACGTTGCCTCTCTACCACATGGATCTGTACAGGATCAGTGGAACCGATGAGTTTGAAATGATTGGTGGAGAGGAAATGCTCTATGGAAATGGAGTGACTCTCATAGAGTGGAGTGAAAAGATTCAGGATATGCTACCCGATGAGACAATTTTTGTTGATATTAGTATTATGCCCGACACCAAACGGGAAATAACCATTGAAGGAATAGAAGTGTGAACATCCTAGCCATTGACACCTCAAGTGATGCGATACATCTGGGTTTAGCCTTTGGTGATGAGGCTTCGTTGTTCAAACGTTACGAGGTACAGGTCGTAGCCAATGGCACCAGACATTCTGAATCATTGGTTCCTCTCATGCTCAGCTTGTGCAACCGTAACGGCATTTCCTTTAAGGATCTGGATCTGTTGGTCTGCACAAATGGCCCAGGGTCCTTTACGGGGCTGAGGATAGGCATGAGTGCCCTCAAGGGAATTTCCCTGGCAAGTGGCATCCCTCTGTGCTCTGTCTCTACCATGGATGCACTGTTTGGGTGCGTCTCCCATTTCCCTGGAGCTATTATCCCTGTCATCGATGCGAGGAAAAAAAGATTCTACACAGCCCTCTATGCAGAGGGAAGACGACAGACAGTTGACCTTGATGTCGATGTTCCAGAGATGGAAGAGCTTATGGAAGGATACCCTTCGGCACTCATCACCGGCTTTGATGCCCCAGCTTTTGCAAAAAAAATCAAGAAGTATGAAGGTCAGATTCTTGTTGATGAGACGCTTTCGGCAAACCTTCCCCTTACCCTTATCAAGATGGGTTGGGAGAAGTTCCAGAAAGACGGGGCTGATGACATCGGAGTAGGGCCTACGTACGTTCGAAAGAGCGACGCAGAGATTGCATTACAGGAAAAAATACGTTCCATGGAGGAAGAAAATGATTGAACAAGATATTTTAATAATTGGATCAGGGGTTGCAGGCATGTCTGCTGCACAGTACGCTTCTCGAGCCGGACGCTCTGTCACCCTTATAGAAGAGCTTGCTCCCGGTGGACAGACCATGTTCATTGATATGATCGAAAATTACCCTGGCTTTGAAGAGCCTATCGGTGGTTATGAGCTGGCAGTCAAATTCCAGACACAAGCTGAACGCTTTGGCGCCAAGATAGCATATACCTCGGTAACTGCTCTCAAAAAAGAGAAAGACCTCTTTATTGCAGAAACCAGTGGTGAGTCCTATCAAGCCAAAGCAGTCATCTTGGCGACTGGAGCAAAGCACCGCCACCTCGGAGTCGAAGGTGAAGAGGAATATTCTGGCAAGGGAGTCTCATACTGCGGGACCTGTGATGGTCCGTTCTTCCGTGGAAAAAATATTCTGGTTATAGGTGGTGGTGACACTGCCCTCACTGATGCAATCTTCCTTTCCAAACTTTCTGAACATGTGACCATTGTCCACAGAAAAGATCGTTTCCGTGGACAGGATAACCTTGTCAGGCAAGTGGAGCGAAACAAGAACATTGAACTTGTGATGAACCACACACTCTCCAAGATTGTAGGTGATGGAAAGAAAGTTACCAGCGCTGTCCTCAAGGATCTTAAGGAGAACAAGGAATATACGCGGGAGTTTGACGCCGTATTCATCTTTGTTGGGATGCTGCCCCAGACTGGATTGCTCGACAAGACACTTCTTGACCAAGACGGGTATGCCAAAACTAATGAAAGAATGGAGACAGCCCTTGCGGGCCTCTATGCTATTGGTGATGTTCGCAACACTGTTTTCAGACAGTTGATTACTGCAGCCAGTGATGGAGCCATCGCTGCACACTGCTCAAGCGAGTATATTGACGAGCTGGAAGGTATGGAATACGTCTAAATCGTACTCCTAGCTCATATATCAGTAATTTGTCCTTGACGCCAACCAGTCCTTAGTGGTCTAATTAAGCTTATGAAGATACTCATGGTCTCAAGCGAATCAGTCCCATTTTCAAAATCAGGTGGACTAGCAGATGTAGTAGGAGCCCTTTCTACTGCACTTAGTGACTTACAAGCCGAGGTGCACGTACTCTTACCATGTTATGGTAGTGTAGACACCTCGGATTTTGTTGACAGCAAGCTCTCCCTAAATCTAGACCTTCTGGGAAAACAAGAAACAGTGACGTTCCTGGAAAAGGAACTGGATGGAGTTCTCTATCATTTTTTATGCCACCCTATGTTCAATGCAAGATTGGGCCTCTATGGTGATACGTCCTTCACTCCATATATGGACAACTTGGAACGGTACTCCTTGCTGAACAAGGCAACCCTACCCCTTTGCAAAAAGCTTGACTGGAAACCAGATGTCATACATTGTCATGACTGGACCTGTGGCTTTGTACCCTATCTGCTCAAAAAAGATACTTCTTCTTTCTTTTCGGAAACAAAAAGCGTCATGACCATCCATAACCTAGCGTTCCAAGGCGAATTTTCCCGATTGCAGCTGCTTAACACTGCCATCAAGGCAGAAGAAAGGATGTTCCATGGCCCTACTCCTGAAAAAAGAACCAATATGCTTAAAACAGGTCTTGAGTTCGCCGATGCAATCACCACAGTCAGTCCTACCTATGCCAAGGAAATCCAAAGCAAAGAGTATGGCTGTAACCTTGAAAAGTTATTGACAAGGCGTAGCGATGTGCTTTTTGGTATCATCAACGGCATAGATCACCAAGAGTGGAATCCTAAGACGGACAAGTTCATCGATGATCATTTCTCAATTGAGGATTCATCGGGAAAGGATATGACCAAGGCTGCGATCCAAAAAGAGTTCGGCCTTTGCGTCGATGCTTCCCTTCCTCTCTTTTCCATGATTAGCCGTATTGCAGACCAGAAGGGCTTTGTCGAATTGCTGGCAGGTTCACCCTGTGCATTGGAAAAAATGGTTCGAGACCTTCCCTTGCAGATGATCATTATCGGAACGGGCGAAAAAAGCCTAGAAGACAAGCTTATCGACCTGGGAAGCAGATATGACAACCTTTCAGTAAACATCTTATTCAGCAACCGCTCTGCCCATAGGGTTGAGGCCGGTTCTGATTTCTTCCTGATGCCCAGCAAATACGAACCATGTGGACTTAACCAGCTCTATTCCTTACGCTATGGGACCATTCCTGTAGCAAGAAGGACCGGAGGCCTTGCTGACAGTATCATTGATTTGGATGAACACGCAAAGACCGGAACTGGAATTGTCTTTAGTTCCATGACCTCTGATGCTATACTGGAAGCGATTGAGAGAGCTCTGACTTGGTGGAAAAAAGGAATTCCGACAATTTCTGATATACGTAATCGTTGTATGCTATGGGACAGCACATGGATAAAGTCAGCCCGTTCCTATCTTTCGATTTACGAGAAAAATATAGAGGGGAAAAGTAAATGAAACAGAAAAAGACTAAGGCAATTGCGATTGTATTGGGTGGTGGTAAAGGTACGAGACTCTATCCGTTGACTATGGATCGCGCAAAACCTGCAGTCCCCTTCGCCGGAAAGTATCGACTGGTTGATATTCCCATTTCAAACTGTATCAACAGTGGCATTCGGCAGATATACATACTGACCCAATTCAATTCGGCCTCGCTTCACAACCATATTGCCAACACGTATATCTTTGATACCTTCAGCAGTGGATTTGTAGAGATACTCGCTGCAGAACAGACCAACGAGACCAATACGTGGTATCAGGGGACAGCTGATGCTGTTCGCAAGAACCTGAAGCACTTCCATGATCAGAATGCTGACTACTATATCATTCTCAGTGGTGATCAACTCTATCGTATGAACATCCATGATATGCTTGACCGCCACATAGCAAGTGGAGCCGAACTGACCATTGCTTCCAAACCCATCAGCCGGGAACAAGCTACCGGACTGGGAATCATCGGTTGTGATGAAGAGGGTATCATCAACAAGTTCTATGAAAAACCGGCAATTGACCTGGATATCTCTGATTACAAGGTATCTGAGTCATTCATGCTCTCTTCCTTGAATAGGAAATTGGATGCATCCAACGAATATCTTGCAAGTATGGGCATCTATGTCTTCAATGCAAAGACCATGGAAGAAGTCCTTAACAACGACAAGACAGATTTCGGGAAAGAGGTCATCCCTGGTGTAATAGAACAGAGAAGGGTCGCAACATTCCTCTTTGATGGGTTCTGGGAAGATATCGGAACTATCAAGGCTTTCTATGAGACAAACCTTGACTTGGCCTCCATCAACCCACAATTCAATTTTTATGATGAGGAGATGCCCATCTATACCCACCGTCGCCACCTACCTGCAACGAAGGTCAACTTCTGCAATGTAAGCTCTTCCTTAGCCTCTGAGGGCTCGATAATCACCAATGCCTATATCGTTAACTCAATCATCGGTGTACGCACACTGATCGAATCTGGGGCATCCCTGGATGGAGTTTATTGCATGGGTGCTTCATTTTACGAATCAGAAGATGAGAAATTGGAGAATACTCGCAAGGGCATTCCTAATGTGGGTATAGGAAAAGGAACCATAATAAGGAAGGCCATCATCGACCAGAATGCACGCATCGGTGATGGTTGTCGTATCGGTATCGATGATATTCCCCGTCAGGAAGGAGACTTTGCAATGTATTCAATTCATGATGGGATCATTGTCATCAACAAAAATGCCATTATCAAGAATGGATCGGTCCTGTAAGACCCATAATCTTGAAGAATAGGTAAGGAAAAAGGGGGTTGCAATGCAATCCCCTTTTTCATCATCCATTTTCCTTCTCAATGGCTTATCCGCTCAAAACTTGCCTATACTCGCTACCATGCTATAAAAATATGTACCAACACGCCTCAATCATTCTATTCATCTTTACCTTAGCAAGCTTTTTCACCTGCAGGATACCTAAACCTGGCCGACGATTTATCAATCGTCGGCCAGTAGGAGAAAAAAGGATAAAGCAATACTATCGTAACTTCCAGGCAATATCAGAGAGGAACAGTTGCTGCTTCAAGGATTCCACGGTCGTTTCCTTTGATATATGCACAAATTCAATGCCCATTATCTCACACCAATCCTCAAGCATGACAGAGTCCGCATCATAACTTAGCACTGCATGATGAGCCCCTCCTGCAAGGATCCAGAGATGGGAGCCTGTCTTGAGATTAGGTTCCGGTCTCCACATCACCCTTGCCACAGGAAGATTCGGCATCTTGTAGATGGGGGTAACCACCTCAATATTCTGGACAATGAGACGGAGCCTCCCGCCCATATCTATGAGAGAGGCAAGGACAGCGGCCCCTGGATGCCCTTCGAAGACCAGGCGAGCCGGGGGTTCCTTTCCTCCAATACCCAGTTCATGAACCTCAATCATAGCCTTCTTCGTGGAGATCGAAGGACAAATCTCGAGCATGTGGGACCCAAGGGAAAGTTCCTTACCTTTCTCAAGGTCATAGGTGTAGTCCTCCATGAAGGTGGTACCACCACCCATGCCCTCTGTCATCCTCTTGACGAGACTGGTCATGGCGGAGACTTTCCAGTCTCCCTCACCACCATAGCCATAGCCTTGGCGCATAAGGTCCTGGGATGCCAGACCGGGCAGCTGGCGCATCGATTGCAGGTCCTCAAAGGTATTGGAGAAGGCTTGGGCACCCTCCTTATCGAGGAACCTCTTCATGGCAACCTCTTCCCGGGCCTGGTACCGTACAGTCTCCAGGTCTTCTGTACCGAACTCGTACAGGTCTCTATACACGAGCATCTGCTCATCTACCTCTTGCTCTGTCACCCCATCAAGTTCGGAGATGAGGTCCCCTACCCCCCAGGTGTTCACCTGCCAACCGAGCTGCATCTGCGTCCCAACCTTGTCCCCTTCAGTGACAGCGACGTTACGCATGTTATCGCCAAACCGGACCAGCTTGAGTCTCTTGCTCTCTATGGCACCAACAGCAGAACGCATCCATTTCCCGAGTCCCTGCTGGACATCCTCATCCTCCCAATAGCCGACGACAATCTTTCTCTTCAATTGCATTCTTGCCGCTATGAACCCGTGCTCACGATCGCCATGGGCTGACTGGTTGAGATTCATGAAGTCCATATCAATTTCCTGGTCCGGAATATTCCTGTTGAACTGGGTATGGAGGTGACAGTAAGGTTTCTGCAACAGCGAAAGGCCGTTGATCCACATCTTGGAGGGTGAGAAGGTGTGCATCCAGACGATGACACCTGCACAGGCATCAGTATAGTTGGCTTCCTTGATCCATTTCTCAATCTCTTCAGGTGTCTTCAGGGTAGCCTTATATACTACCTTGCAAGGGGTATCCCCTGAAGCATCAAGAGCCGAGGCCATTATCTGGGATTGTTGGGCAACCTTGTCCAAAGTCTCTGGCCCATAGAGAAACTGCGAGCCGACGAGAAACCAAAATTCATACTCCTGTAGTGATCTTCTGTTCATATATGTATCCTTCTCTAAAATATCATCAAGGTGATCCTGTTCTCTGATCTACGTGATATCATACCTTTGCGTTTACGTTAACGCAATCCTATTACTATCATTATAGTGATTAAATAATTTGTCAAGAATTATTTTTGAACTCAAAAATTTTTGTACGGCTATTGATCTAATAAAAGATTATCTATTGCTTAATAAACAATTTTCTTGTTTTTAATACACTTTTTAGTGACTTATATTTCTTTAAAAGTAGGTGTAATATACATATATAACAAAACATAATTCTTTTTTATTGATAATAAAACCTTATTATAAATATAATAATATAATTATTGACAATTCTTATTTTCTAACCTTATCATATTAATAAGAACAGTATTCTTGCTATTAATACTATATTTTTATGAAAAATAACAGAATACTGGAAAAGGAGAGTATTATGAAAAAGAGAGTCGTTCTACTGGCGGTCCTACTAATTTGTATGATCGGAATGGTCTTTGCGGCTGGCAGTGCCGAAAGTGCAAAACCCAAAGAAGTGCCTGAACTGGATTTTTGGACCTTCCAGGAATTACATTTAAGTTTCTATCAGAAAATGGCTGATTTGTGGAACAAGGAAAATCCTGACAGACAGTTTACCTTTAACGGTGAAGTCCTACCGTATGAGGACATGCACACAAAGTTGCTTGTTTCTTTGCAGGCTGGCACTGGGGCTCCTGACATGGTTGATATCGAAATCGCAAAATACCCAAATTATCTGAAGGGAGATATCCAACTTGTTCCCCTCAATGATGTCATTGACCCCGTGCGAGATAATTTTGTCACCGCTCGCTTGGACGTTTACAGCAAAGATGGTAAAAACTATGGCCTCCCCTTCCACGTAGGTGCCTCAGTAATCTATTACAATATGGAAATATTGAACGCTGCAGGGGTGGATCCCTACAAAATTGATACTTGGGATGACTTTATGGAAGCTGGCAAACAGGTAAAGGCAAGAACAGGCAAACCAATGACAACCCTTGAGGTTACTGAGCAATGGTCTTTCTGGCCTCTCATTGCCCAACAAGGTTCAGATTTCGTAGATAAAGATGGAAACGTCATTCTTGACAATGCAATCAATATCAAGACATTGCAATTTTTGAAAGACATGCTCAATAGCGGTGTTGCAGTTGCTGCACCCGGGGGATTCCACCACGCTGAGGAATATTATGGATTCATGAATGATGGGGGAGCAGCCTCACTTTGGATGCCCATGTGGTATATGAACCGCTTCACAGACTATATGTCAGACCTTGATGGCAAAATTCTCATCAGACCCATGCCTAGATTCACTAAAGGTGGGTCACGTTCAGCAGGAATGGGTGGAACAGGAACCTCCGTCACACGCCAAGCAAAAGATATCCAGCTTGCCAAAGACTTCCTGATGTTTGCCAAAGGATCAAGGGAAGGTAACATTCTTATTTGGGAAGACCTCGGATTTGATCCTCCACGTTGGGATGTTTGGGATGCTCCTGAAATGAAAACGCCAAATAAGTTTACGAAATTCTATCTGAATGATGATATCTTTGGCATGTTGCTAGAAATTAAGGATGAGATCCAACCTGTCAACATCAAGGAGAAACTTCCTGCGGTCATTGATAGACTCAAATCAACAGTCATGATCCAGGCACTGCAACAACAGAATAAGAGTCCTGCAGAGGCTCTGAAAGAAGCTGCTGATCTTTCTCGGTAAGAATTACTAATGGAATTGGTACGTCAGTGGCTTCACTGACGTACCTTTTCATAGGAGACTTTGATGGTAGCCCAACCAAAATACAACTCTAAACACATGATACCCTATATATTCATATCACCTTTTATAGCTTCCTTCCTCATCTTTTATTTGTACCCCATTTCCCAGACCTTCATGATGGGGTTTCAACAAGTATATCCGGGACAGGTTGAATTTATCGGGTTGCAGAACTATAGGAAACTCAATAACCCAGAATTCAAGGTAGCCCTTTGGAATAGCTTACGGTATACGATTTATACAATTGCATTGCTCATCCCAATTCCTCTCATGCTTTCAGTGTTGCTCAACAGCGGCAAACGTTCCATTAATTCAATCTACCGTTCCCTACTGTATGTGCCTTCGCTGGTCTCAGTGGTAGTTGCAGGTACAATAATGCGTCTGTTCCTTGCCTCCAGTTCCAAGAGCATAATCAATACTCTTGCAATTGCTTTTGGTGCTGAACCTAGACAGTGGCTCCTGGGTGGCCCGACACAGGCAATGGTTCTCCTTTTGGCTCTTGCCTTATGGCGATGGGTAGGGGTCAATATCATTTATTTCCTCTCTGGCTTACAAGCTATCCCGGATGAGCTGTATGAGGCGGCCGATATTGACGGAGCCTCTTCATTTCAAAAACTATGGCGAATAACCATTCCTCTGCTTAAGTCGACAACAGTCTTTGTCACGACAATAAGTATTTTTGGAGGGTTCGCCATGTTTGAAGAAAGCTTTATCCTTTGGGCAGGAAAACCTTCTCCGAATAATGTGGGATTGACGATGGTAGGACACCTGTACAACAAGGGATTCCAGGAAGGGGAGATGGGGATGGCCTCTGCCATTGGAATCATACTCCTGATAATTGTGTTTACTCTCAGCATCACCTTCCTTCGTGCCTTTGGATTCTTTTCAGAAGAGAGGAATCGCTGATGAAAACCAAAATACTTACAAACGCAAGATTAACAGCCAAACATCTGATACTGGTCTTTTTGTGCCTACTCTACATCTTCCCTGTCTACTCATTGGCTTTGGCAGCCTTCAGACCAGGAAGAGACCTTCTTCGGTATGGAATTACTGTTAAGACATTAATTCCTAGGGACCTGAACCTGATGAATTTTAAGGGGTTGTTTACCATTAGGGATGGCATATACTTCACTTGGTTCGGAAACAGCATATACCTATTGGTAATTCAGGTAATCCTTGCACTATTTTTCAGTTCCTTTGTGGCATATGGACTCTCCGTCTATAGGTTCAAGGGGAGAAAAACAGCAAATACCTTAGTCATATTCCTGATGTTGGTACCTATTCAGATACTGATCCTACCTCTGTATAAGCTGATGATAGGCATAAGGCTCATCGATACTTTCTTCGGGGTTTTCCTCCCTCTGATCGTATCTCCCTTTGCAATATTCTTTTTCAGACAATACATCGATGGGGTCCCTCGGGACTTGATTGATGCAGGTAGGGTAGATGGATTATCGGAGTTTTCAATTTTTTTCAGAATAGTCACTCCAATCATGCAACCCGCTTATGGAGCAATGGCAATCTTCATGTCCATGCAGAGCTGGAATAATTTCCTCTGGCCCCTGATAGTCTTGAGAAGCGGAGAAAAATTCACTCTTCCCATAGGATTAAATACACTGCTTTCACCGTATGGCGATAATTATGACCTTTTAATTATGGGCGCCTTGGCAGCAACCCTACCAATTATCATTGTATTCATTTTCTTCCAACAGTATTTCATTGCCGGCCTTACCTCCGGGGGTGTGAAAGGTTGATCAAAATACCAAGAAACAGGAGATTTTCATGAATTGTACATTATATGCAAGCAAGGACTTTATCAGAGGCACAGTTGATAAAAGGTTGTTCAGTTCGTTTGTCGAGCAGCTGGGGCGTGCCGTATATGGTGGAGTTTACGAGCCTGGACATCCTCTGGCAGATGCAGATGGGTTCAGAACAGATGTAATTGATCTTATCAAGGAACTTGATGTCCCCATGGTACGTTTCCCAGGTGGAAACTACGTTTCCAATCATAACTGGGAAGATTCTGTAGGGCCCAAAGATAAACGTCCGACTCGCCTTGATCTGGCTTGGAAAGCAATGGATCCCAACCAGTTTGGTATTCGTGAGTTTACCCAATGGGCAGAGAAAGTGGGCACTAAGCCCATGATGGCAATAAACCTTGGCACCCGTGGTTTGGCTGAAGCAAAAGACCTGGTCGAGTATTGCAACTACCCGGAGGGATCCACCCTCAGTGATTTGCGGACAAGCCATGGTTCAAAAGATCCTTATGATATACGAATGTGGTGTTTGGGAAACGAGATGGACGGACCTTGGCAAGTAGGGCATAAGACTGCTGAAGAATATGGCCGAATAGCAAGTGAGGTGGGGAAAGCCATCAAGCTCTACGATCCCACACTTGAGCTGGTCGCTTGTGGCAGTTCCAATGCTCAGATGCCTACATTCCCCCAATGGGAAGAGACTGTCCTAAACCACTGCTATGAGGTTACAGACTATATTTCTTTGCATTTATATTTCCGTAAGGATAAAGATGATACAGCCACTTTCTTAGCCTCTTCCTTGGAAATGGACTCATTTATAGAGAGCGTGATCCATGTCTGTGATTATGTAAAAGCTAAAAAACGGTCGAAAAAAACCATATATCTCTCTTTTGACGAATGGAATGTTTGGTATCATTCAAATCAAAAGGATAAGGAGCAACCAGCATGGATAGTCGGACCTTCACTTCTTGAGGATGTCTACACGTTTGAGGATGCGTTGGTTGTCGGATGTATGCTCAACAGCCTGTTACGCCACTGTGATCGTGTCAAAGTGGCTTGTCTTGCCCAGCTGGTCAATACGATTGCCCCGATCATGACAGAGACAGGGGGAAGCGCTTGGAGACAGACTATTTATTGGCCCTACTATTACGCTTCACACTATGGCAGGGGGGAGGTACTGGATATCAGACTTGATGTCCCTTCCTATGAGAATGAAAAACATGGAAATGTTCCTTATGCAGACTGTGTCGTTGTATATCACCCTGAAACTAAGGAGCTTGACCTCTTTGTCATCAACAGGAACCAGGAAGAATCCTTGGAGGTGTCTCTCGACCTTTCAAGTTTTGGAAACACATGTACGGTTCTAGAGCATATTACGCTATCTCATATTGATTTGGATGCAGTAAATGATAGGGATAACCCAAATGAAGTCTATCCTGAGGTTGTTGCAGAGAATGCTAAGAAGACGTGTAAATCCTTTAGCGCTACTCTTGGAAGTTTGACATGGAATCTCCTAAGGATTTCATTCGAATAGTATAAGCCAGTAAATTTTATTGGTATATTCTCTGTAAAGGGTAAAAATCTGATACACTGCTAAGCTATAGGAGGACATCATATGCTACAAGAGGTGTATCTTGATTATTCAGATAAGAATAGGATGCTGGTTGTGGCAAAAGCCATTGCTAACGAAGCGCGAATCAGCATCCTTGAACTTTTAAATGAGCAAAGTCTGAGTGTAAATGAAATAGCTGAACAATTGGGGCTTCCTGCTTCAACCGCTGCTTTAAATATCAGAATTCTAGAGAAAGCCGGTCTGTTATTTACAGAGTCACAACCGGGCATCAGGGGGTCGATGAAAATCAGCAGTAGAGTCTGTGATAGAATCATTCTGCAGTTATCCCTAGAAAAAGCTCACAGCAAAAAAGAGAACTCAGTTGAAATGTCGATGCCTATTGGAAATTTTATGGATTGTGAAATACATCCTTCTTGTGGTCTTGCAAGCGAATATAGTCCTATTGGTGTTTTTGACCAACCTAGTAGTTTTTATTTCCCTAAGAGAACTCTCGCACAAGCCTTATGGTTTTATATGGGTTATGTGGAGTACCGATTTCCTAACAATGTCAATTCCATGGGGATAATCAGACAGCTCCATTTGTCCTTCGAAGCTTGTTCGGAAGCTCCCTTCTATCGGAACGATTGGCCAAGCGATATTACGGTGTGGATTAACGGTGTTGAAATCGGCACTTGGACAAGCCCTGGCGATTTTGGAGGAAGGAGAGGCAAACTAAATCCTTCATGGTGGTCTGATACGATCAATCAGTATGGCCAACTTAAAACCTGGAGAGTCAATTCTCAAGGCACCTATTTAAACAATACTTGGATCTCTCCAGTAGGTATTGATGACTTGCATGTGGACAAAAATCATTTCATCACAATGAGAATAGGAATCAAGGAAGAAGCTGCCAATGTGGGAGGGGTCACCTTATTTGGAGAAAATTTCGGAGACTACCCGCAGGATATTATTCTCAAACTTGACTTTGATGTAGTATAAACATGAGTTTATATACTATTGTTCGCCATAAGATTAGGATGATACCATCATGACCATTTCAGAAATTGCAAAACTAGCAAATGTCTCCATCGGAACAGTAGACAGGGTCTTGCACAAAAGAGGCCGTGTTGCACCTGAGACCATAAAGAAAGTGATGGCCTTGGTTGAGGACTACGGGTATCAACCAAATACGTTTGCCAGAAACCTCAAGCTTAGCAAAGAATTCAAGATTGGCGTACTGTTGCCTTTACTTAACTCGGAGTATGGATATTGGAATCTCATCTATGACGGGATACTGAAAGCTGCAATGGAACTCTCCCCTCTTGCCGTTTCCATCTCTGTTGCAGAATTTGACAGAACGAGCCCTCACTCTTTTCTGGAAAAAGGAAAGAAGCTCATGGGAGAGGAAATCGATGCCATCCTTATGGCCCCTGTTCTTCCTGATGTGTCCAGAACCTTCCTTGAAATGCACCCAGAGCTCGACTATGCATTCATAGACTCTCCCCTGCCGGAAATGAAACCTGTCTCCTCTGTTGTCCAGGACCCTTTCAGAGGAGGCTACATGGCAGGGAGGATGATGCATTTGCTCAGTGCCCAGAAAGGTACATACATTACCATCCAGACACATAAGACCGCATTCAACTCCCTTGAACGGGCAAGAGGATTCAAGAGCTATTTTGCAGACAAACCAGCATACAAAATGTTAGAACTCGAGATGAAGAACTACACTGGGAATGAGAACTTCATTGAACAATCCTATAGGGAACATACAGACATACGGGGAATCTTTGTCGTCAATGACATAGTACACAGAATAGCCAACTTGGTATCTCTCCTTGGCAGAAAAAGTCAGACCATCCTCATCGGCTATGACCTTATCGATCAGAACCGTAAGGCAATGCAAAGCGGAATGGTAGATTGCCTCATCTCACAAAGACCGAATTTCCAAGGGTATACAGCTGTATATCAGCTTTACCGAAAAGGGATGCTGAATCAGACTCCAGATAGGACCATATGCGTGCCGATAGATATTGTGTTGCCCGAAAACCTTATAGAAGAAGAATCTTTTTGCCTGGTACCAAATAATTACAAATAAGCCCTTTAAAGTGAAAAAAGCCCTATTCTACTATTTGGATAAACCTGTCTGTGACGGAACCTTATCCACAGACAACTGTGCTGTCTACATTGTCTCCCCGTTTGAAAATACCTTGGACTTGTAAACACTCTATGCAAAAACTTATCAGGCAATAGCACCTTTACAGCCGTTATATCTGCGCATCAGTGCCCTTGATTCTGTAACAGATAGAAGAATAGCAATAAGCTTTCATACTGCTATCTCTTACCAATTTATAGGAACAGGAATTTGAAACAAAGGATATGGGTCTTACTATTTCTAGAGACCTCTACTCTTCCTTTTTCTGCTCTTCACGCTGGGAAATCTCTTTGGTGACTGCCTTTATTTCCTTTCCCAGCTTAGTTTTCTGTGCTTTATCTTCCCCATTCTTCAAGGCATCTTGCTTCTTTTTAAGCTTCTCATGAACTTGACGAAGATCTTCCAAGGATTGGGCCTCATCGGCCTTGTCAAAGACCTTCTCCTCGATAATCGGTTCCTTTTTGGGTTTTGCTTTTGTTTGTTTGGATACTTTAGGAATATACGCATCGTCCTTACTAAACTCCCTTCGGTCCATGAGGTTGGGAGAGGCTATCTCCATACCTTTCTCATGGAGAGTTAGTAGCACTGCCTTGTACAGTTCACTGGTCTTGCTCAAACGCTCGGTGGGCTCATCGAGCAACCCATATAACCTGTATTTGACCGCATGGTTCAGAAATTCCTCAATGAATACAAAAGGGTCGCCAAGCTTGCAAGACAAAGCCGCTTCCTTCAGGGCCTCCTCTACCAGAAGGTGATCCAGTGAGTACCCTAACGATATTGATATGTTTATGAAAGTTCCATCACGCCGGGTAACCTTGATTGCTTTCTGCACTAAGAGGAGGTTGGGGATACTCACAACATCACGATTGACCTGTTGGATTTCCGTATGAAAAATGCCGAAGTCTGTTACCCGTCCGATCAAATCATCAATCTCGATGAAATCACCTCCCCTAAATTCATGCATCATTCTGAGCATAATACCAGCCATGGCATTTCCTACTAGCGTTGTAGAAGAGAGGGCAAGAACAGCACTGATCAAAATACCAAAGACACTAAGAATTTGATTTTTCACCAAATGATCCAAAGGAAGAAATCCTATTGCTAAAAATAGACCCAATAAGACAATGCCAGTAGACAGCAACTGCCTCTGATAGGGCCATTTCTTGGTACTTTCCAACGTATTCCTAAAAAAGAAACGAATAAGATATATAAGGACTACAGTGCCAACAATAATGATGAACGTAGTAAGGTAAGAGAGAACACCTTCCATAGGAACCTCCAATAAGGAATTGTGCTTAATGATACAACACAGAAAGAAGAATAGACATACTTGTATTTCATCATAAAAATTTTTCCCCTAGGTTTTCATACATGAATCATACGGTCTTATGGCACTCACCACTCTCAAATTCACTTGTATATTTTACCGATTTATCTTGGATCTCAATTGATATCTCTTCTCTGCATGCATACTATTGCTGGTTTTTGCTAAGGAAGATGCAATATACACAAATAGGCAAGCTATCCCAGAAGAAGCTGAAAGGAAGAGAAAGCCACTACTTATTGGTAGATTTCTTGCAATCACACCCATTAAAATTGGGAATAGAGCGCCCCCTATACCACAACCAGAACTTATCATACCGATTATACTGGCTGTCTTTTCAGGATACATACTCGCTGCCAAACTCATTATATATGACCATATAGGGCCATAGCAGAAACCAACTGCAGCGCATAGAAATAATGAAAAATAGGGATGTTTGCTAAAGTACAGAGCAAAAAAGACCATGGAAATGCTTATAAACCTATACAATAGATGTGTATATAAATTCTTTGAAGAGAAACTGCTCAAGATCCTGGATATAGCCATAAATACCCAATACAGGGATATTGCATAAGAGCCTAATAAAGAAGAATATGACTCATAGAAGATTGATTCCGCGAAATATCCAAACCCGTTTTCAAGCCCCACATATATAATCATTGAACAAAACAACAGAATAAGTAGTTTTGATTTAAAGAGTGAGATATCAATCAATTTTGAAGAAGAAGAAATACCCCCCCTAAGACCAGACTCAAAAATTAACAAAACCAAAGCTATGAGACAAATTACTCCACTAGTAAAAAATACACATCTCCAGGTTAAAAATAAGGTAGAAGCAAATAATGGGGCAATAACAGCACCAATACAAAGGAATGCCTGGCTAAGGTTTATATAGCGGTGGGCAGACTGTCCAAATTTGTCGCTTAATAACGCTGTGCATACACTTTCAGCAACACCATATCCAGCACCAATCAGAAAAAAGCTTATCAGTGTCAGAGGAAACCAATGAGAACTTCCGACCAAAAAAGTTCCCAAGCAGAACAAACCCATAAATACTAGTAGCACACGTTTTTTCCCAACTCTATCTGCAATCCTACCAAATACAGCAGGCATGACAATAATACTTAAATACTGTGAAGAAACTAACAATCCCATCGAAATCTTGCCAATGGAGAAATATTCAGATATTTCTCTTAATGTAGCTTGAAAACCTCCCATTTCAAATCCAATGGATACCATGAGAATACAAGATAAAACTACTGTATTATCAATCCTATGCTTTTTCAAAGTCTCTATTCCTCCTGGATTCCCGCGACTCATAACGAGAATGGCGGGCTGAAGCCCAGCTTCTTGTAAATCACCTTCTGCTTATCCAGAAGTTCACCGCAACGGAGTCGCTTGCCGGGCATCTGCACACAGTCAATGATATCAAGGGTATCAAGCAAACTTTGAATCGAGTAGGAAGAAAACAGGTTTTCATCCTGCATCTTCTTCTTGATGTAAGACAGGTAGATCAACGCTATGAACTGGATGAAGAGTTTGCCTTCCAGACTCTTCTGGGAAGAGACAAGGGTCCGTCTCATACCCAGTCGGTCCTTGAGATCGTTGAAAGCTTTCTCTACGACATCCTTGTTCCTGTAGAGCTGGAGAGCTTCAATGGCATCCATCTTCTGGTTGCTGATGAGAGCGAAGAACCCATGGTACCTCTTCGCCTTACTTACCGCTTCCGGAATAACCGAGGCTTTGGTGCCCCGCTTGGGAGTAGAGGTGGTAGTGAAATATTTCTTGTACTGCTTTTCATGATCGGGAACACGTTTGCCGCTTTCCAGCTCATCCCGCAACATAATCAGCTGAAGATCAAAGTTCTTCTCATCCTCGGCGGCCTTGTCGATGTTGAAGAAATAATGGATATAGATTCTTCTCTCATCAGAGACGACATCATTCTTATAGGGACGCACCTGCTCATAGTTCCAGGAAGTGAGTACGGTATGGTGATAGAGCTCATAGGTGCTGTTGTAGTGGTCAAAACTTCTGAATCCATCGTACAGCGGTTCAAGGGTACCTCGTAAAAACTTGAGCCCCATAGGAACGGACATCAGGAATTTGAGATGCTCCTTATACAGGGCATCGATATTCTCCTTGCTGTAGAATCCCCGGTCCATGACCAGCGAGACTTTTTCATACCCTGCATCCCTGAGGTCACTCAGCAAAGGACTCAGTGTTTTCGAGTCGGGAATATTACCTGCAAGCTGCCGGTAGTAGTACGGGAGCTGGGAGGCGCTGCCGAACACCAGGGCAAGATTGATCTGAGGGAGTCTGTCATGCTCCTTGTTCTTCCCGTATTTGACCTGTTTCAGCTGGTGTGAGTAGCTGGAGATGCTGGTCGTATCGTACGCCCAGTACTCTCCATCAGCCTTGCGCTTCTTGAGAAGGGAGAAAAACTGCTGCCGATGTGATTCATCCACTGCTGCGAACAGTTCACTGCTTCTCTGTGACGCAATATCCTTACCGAATGGATGATGGTGCGTATGGGACCATTTGCTGAACCGTGAGAGAGGAGTACGATCCTCCAGGAGTAGAAAGTAAACGATGGAAAGGATCTGCGTATAGGATTCAGGGAATATGATTTTCAGGCCTGAAGTAATGCCCAGTTTCTTTCCGATACAGTCGAACAGATAGGTGGCACCATAGAATGATCTTTTAGGCAGCGCTTCAGCAGTTGTTTCAACAACTGACTTGTTCCTGCCCCGGCCATCCGTTGAGACGATCTCTCCGGTGACATCGTCAACACGTCCGACAAGCACCCGTTTGCTTCTGGACTGCTTGAGTTCCTTGACCCAGTACGAAGTGGATTCATATGCGTATGTTATCCCTGATCGCTTATCCTTCTGATAGACAATTGCCATATCCGTTCTCCTCGTTATGTATAATAACACATAACGAGGAGCAAGACAATAGAACTTACTAAACAAACTGCAATGATAAGAGAAATTATATATGATTTAGTACCTGATTCTCGTTAGGTGTTTCGGGAAGGCAGGATTCCTCGAACAAATATTCAACAAACAAGGCACCTCCGCTCATGCTCTTCACAATAATGCAAGGTACTTCTTCCCTGTTTTGATATTGATAAAAAATCAGCCCCTGATAATGATAAATACCAAATATTCAGGGACCATTCCATCAAATTTTTATGTAACTAGGAGCGAACCGCTCATGATCAATTCCTAATTAATTGGAATATAATAACTAATAAATTTTCTCTTCCCCTAGGGTTAGTTATTCTTTCCAGATTAATCATGCTTAGAATTTGAATCAATCAGAACAACTACTACAAGAATAATTCCCTTGACAACCCATTGCCAATAACTGTTGATACTCATTAGGATCATGATATTAGAAATAACCTGAAGGAACAGAGCTCCGATAACCACTCCAAAAATTTTCCCCCTACCTCCAGTAAGAGAAGTTCCACCAAGAACCACAATAGTCATAACATCAAAAAGCAAGTTTTCACCTATACCGACATTTCCACTTAAGGTTTTTGAGGTCAAACCTAATGCTCCGACACAAGAAAGAATGGCACTAAAGACAAAAGCAAGGATACCAATGAACCTTACATTTATCCCGGAGAGCTTACTAGCTTCAACGTTTCCACCAACTGCATAAAAGCTTCTACCTAATTCTGTGTGTTGAGTAAAAACGTGAAGAGAAATTGCCACAATAAGCATCAAAATTACAGGGAAAGGAATAAATCCTACATATCCTGCACCAAGGAAGTTAAAGCTGTCAGGAAGACCAGAAATGGGAAGACCCTTGGAGTAGATAAAGTATATGCCTTTAATGATATTCATCACTGTCAATGTAGCAATGAATGAAGGCATATGCCCATAAATTGTAAGCAGTCCATTGAGAATACCTACAACTATTGCAAGTGCAAAAACGATTACAATAGCCCAAAAAATAGGTACTCCAGCATTGACAACCAACCCTGCAAAGAAAATTGAGGTCATTCCTATTATGGAAGTAATTGACATATCCATGTTTGCAATAAGAACCACAAAAAATTCCCCTAAGGCAATGATTGAAATGAACGAGGCTTGCCTCAGAATGTTCATGATATTATCTGTAGTTCTGAACTTTGCTGAACTGATAGCACAAATTGCAAACAAAACAATGAATAAAAATAATATCATCCATTCATTAAGGAAGGATTTGAACCCTCCATTGAACTTACTGTTCTTCGCCTCAAATGCTTTCACGTCAATTGTTTTCACGTTACTCATCTCTCTTTTACTCCTAATAAATCATGGATAATTACTTCTTGTGTGATATTTTTGCCTTCGACAACATCCATCACTTGTCCTTCATACATAACATATACCTTGTTCGACAAACCGATGATCTCCTCAAGCTCAGGAGAAACTAAAATTACAGCTTTCCCAGCCTTCGACAATTCATTAATTAGGGCATAGATTTCAAACTTTGCTCCGATATCAATTCCTCTGGTAGGTTCATCCAACAAAAAAATATCACAATTACGCAACATCCATTTCGCAATTACAATTTTCTGCTGATTACCACCTGAAAGCTTACTCACTTGTTGCCATAACGAAAAATATCTCAAATTCATCTTCTCATTTATCGCATAAGCTGCTTCTGCCTCAGCACGGTGGTCCTGAAATATTCTCCATTTCTTGAATCTTCCCATTGATGGCAAGGTAGTATTGTCTTTTATGTTAAAAAGCATATTCAAACCTGATAACCGTCTTTCATCAGGAACAACTCCAAGCCCAAGTTTTATTGCATGTTTTGGACTCTTTATCTTAACAGGTTTACCTTTTACAAAAACTTCACCTGAAACTATCTTGTGGTTACCGAATATTGCCTGAATTAATTCTGTTTTTCCTGCTCCAAGCAGTCCCGAAATACCAATGACTTCGCCAGCCCTCACTTCAAGGGAAACATTCTCAAAGGCTTTTGGTGAGGTCAGGTTTTTAACTTCGAGTATAGTTTCTCCAAATTTAGTGTTCTTTTCAGGGTAGACGTTTTTCAGCTCCCTCCCGATTATCATTTTTACCAATTTCTGCTTGTCAATATCCTTTACATATCCACTATTGATATACTTCCCATCACATAACACGGTAAACCTATCACAACACTCAAAAATCTCATCCAACCGGTGAGAGATATATACAATACCAATCCCTTTTGCTTTCAATAACTCAATCACTCTGAAAATATTCCGGATTCCTTCCTCTTGAAGAACTGCAGTAAGTTCATCCAGAATCAATACCTTAGGATTATCCAACATAGCCTTAGCTAACTGAATGATTTGTTTTTCAGCAGTCCGCAGATGTTTCACCTTAACGTTGAGATCAACATTACATTGTAGATACTCAAGAAGGTCTTCTCCCCGTTTCTGCAACTTCACCCAATCAATCACAGGACCTTTCTTTTCATATCTCCCTATGAAGATATTCTCAAGACCGCTTAACTCCGCCATCAATTGAAATTCTTGGTGAACTATGGCTATTCCCAATCCATGTGATTTTCTTATTGAATATGAAGGAATATTTATTTGTTCTCCTCGTACATATAACTCGCCCTCAGTCATATGGTTGTCACCAATAATACATTTTGATAAGGTGGATTTCCCTGCACCATTCTCTCCTACCAGTCCATGACACTCCCCTGCCAATAACGTAAAATCTACATTATCAAGAGCACGAACCCCCGGAAAAATCATAGTACAATTTTTTACTTCTACGAGTTTTTCAGTATCCATTATTTTCTCCATCTCCTACAGCCACAGCCAACCGAGGGCCTCTATTCCAGAACATATAATTTCTTCATCAGGATTATTGGGATGCCTAATGTTATGGATCAATCGTTTAATTTCATGATAAGGAAACATACAGCTTTTAACGCCAGTTTCGTTCACAGGCTTAATATCAAAGAACATTTCCTTGGCGATGGAAAAATCCTTCTCATTATAAAATAGGATCTCATCCAAAATTGTATCCTTTTTTATAGGATTAAGCTCTTTTTCATATTTTAGCGAAGCAAGTACCATCTCATATATCACTGCATTCCGTCTTTCAGCATTTAGCAACTTACTGAAATGTGGAGCCCAATAGTATAGATTACTAGAGTTTTGACATTCACTAAGCAGGTCTGTAATCATACTCATAAGTTTAGGGTGATTTTCCTTTGCTTTTAGGATTACAGGAATATCACTGTCTTTAATCTTATTTTTTTGGAATGGGAATGGAGTTGTATAAAACGGCATCTGGCTCTCATGAATTGTCAGTATATTCTTCATGACATACAGAACATTTTCACCCAGTGGGCCAAAGTTTAACTCACAGGATCTATGATAAAACTTTTCTGGATCCATCTTTGAACCCCAACCATAATTCCCATGAGCAAACTGGTGCAAGAACAGACCATACCATTCAAACATGAATCCATTGATTCCGTGCACCCCCATATCGATGCTTTCCATATGTTGGGAAATATCAGTTTCTAAGATCTGTTCATTATTCTCATCCTCATAGCGTATCATGTTGGAAGCAAAGGTACGATAGAGCCTTCCCATTGTTGAGGTTATAGCGTTTGATTCTGTATCCCTTCCCCAAATATGCTCCTTTCCAAAAGTGTTTACCCACTTGGGAAATTCTGTCTTTGGAACATATAGCCCAGGAGCCCAAAAAAGATTTATTCCCTTAGGCATTGCCCGTACGCATTCCTCTAGGAATTCAGGACTCTTCTCCAGCGGTGGTTGTCTGAAAGCTCTGATCCCAATTATTACTTCTGGGTTCACTTTTTTTACTGAATCCCAAATTTGATTCAACAACCAGATATTTGCCTCATGCTTAGCATCAACTGGTGTTACAGCGTTCTCTCCCCAATGTTTTTTGCATGCATCACATTCGCAAAACCAAAATCCCTCTTCACTTTCCTCTAGGGAGAACCCATCAAATCCAAGTTTGGTGATTCGCTCCATAGAGGAGAGAATATAGTCGACATTGGTCTCATTACTAAGGCAAAGTGAGTCAAAATCATTCAAGAAATGGTTGGTTGAAGGGGGAACCATTCTCGCTTCCGGATGTTTAATTGAATACGCTCCATTATAGGAGTTCAAACCCACATAAGCAAAAAAGGAAAAGTTCATTGTATGCCCAAGAGAAATTAATTTGTCCAAATAGGGATTTTCAATATTTGGATGGGTATATCTGACTTGCAACCAAGACCCATTCTCAGCATTCCAAATTTCAATAGGAACATCCTTGAGGGTCGTTTCTGGGTATTGTTCAAATTCAAAAGGCCAGTATCCATACATAACCATATTAAATTGGTTTATCTTATTGTCCATGCTGATATTCATGAACTCAACCCACTTCTCATAGTTCCACAGCTGAGAATCGAACCCCATTCTCCCATAACCGGCATACCAAGAAAAGGTTGTCGCGACCGCCCGTACAGCAACAGAGGGCCAATCTACTATTTCACAACAAGGGAGAATATAGACAGTATCTTTTTCCTTCAATAGCATCTTAATAGAAGTCAGGGCGTTGATGTACCCAGATCTTTGCTCGTAGTACATTTTAATCTTTTCATTCTCAATTTCGAGACAATAGCCTTGAGCAATAAATAGCTCTGGATTTTCAGTATTCCTGTGTTCCAATGTAGGATACAATTCAATGGTTATGGTTTCAGTATCAGTATTAGTATTAGTATCAGTAAATATTGTTTGATAATTCCAAAAACGAATTTTCGCAATTTCAATCAATTCTGTATCATTTGTATCGATCTGAATAGTTTTAAACTCTTTTGAGAAACTATTTTTGTCAACCAGTCTCTTAGGTTCTGGTAATAAGTTAATCATGGTGTACCTTTCGGGATGAGGGATATTATATTTGGGCAGAGGGAATGCCCCTCCGCCCAATTCCATATACTATGCGTTATAGCCAAGACCAAGTCTGCCAATCATACTCAGCAACATTTGCAGGAGTGATGGCTTCTGGTTTCGGCAAATCCCAGACCTTAGCAATTTCCATGTCCTGTACATATACCTGATAGATAGCTTCTGTAGCCTGATAGCCGAGATCAACAGGATTTTGCAGCACTTCACCAAGCCACATCTCATTTCCATTGGTCACATAACCGAGAACATCTTTGTCACCAGCAATACCAATAAATTTGATTTCTTTTCTGTTTGCAGCTTTTGCAGCATTGTAGGCACCAACTACTTCAGCATCATTATGTCCACTTACTACATTGATGACTTCCTCTCTCTGTAGTACGTTTTCCATCAGACTTTGAGCGGAATCTCTGGAACCTGCACCGACATCACCTTCCTCAATAATTCTTGCTTGTGGAAATGTTGCCAGAATCTTATCTCTGAATCCTTCAAAACGATCAACCGAAACTTGGCCGGAAGTAGGTCTACTGATAAACAAACAGACCGGATCTTTTTTTCCAAGTGTTTTTAGGTATTCAACAGCTACCTCACCAGAGGTTTCTCCAAGAAGTCTCATATCATGTCCGACGAAGGTTTCCCAAACAATATCGGCTTCATTTGTCGGGTTCTGAGCATAGTCGCCAATAACAAAGGGAATCCCCTTTTTAACATATTGCTTCATTGTAGGAATTGCAGATGAAGCATCAGCAGGGAAAAGGATAATAGCCTTTGCTCCTCCTGTAACCAAAGCGTCAATATTGTTCAGCATAGTTGAGACATCAGAACGAGAATCCTCAAACTGGAAAACAAATTTTGCCTCAGGATTATCCTCTGCCCATTGCAGACATCCATCTTGCACACCAAGATACCAGGTGTATGCAGACAACTCCATAATGCTTACACCAATTTTTGTTGAACCGTCGGATTCGGCTTTGCCCTGAGCAAATATCATAGTACTTGCAACAATCAAAACCAATAACAAACCTGAACCTCTCTTTAGCACTTTTTTCATGTTTCTCTCCTTTTTATAGAAATACCAAAACAAGTGATATAAATTATATATACAACTGAGATATAATTTTTAATAATTAAATAATAGCCTCTCTCAACCATTCCAAAGTACATTCAACCATGTATTTACCCAGTTCCTCACTGGCATTTACAGCATCTTGGGCAAACCATTCAGTATTTCTGGTACAAAGGGAAAGGTCGACATTTTCTGGATAGGTTCCCATCATCAAGGAGGTTTCCCATTTGCCAGCATGATCAAATCCTCCACACTTTTTCTGGGCTTCTTTCCCAATAAGGGGTATTACTTTTATACATGAGAGAGGATCATCTCCAGACCCCAGATTGGCATAATAATCCTTATAAGTATTACTTCCCCACCATCCATGGCCCCTTGTCTCTTCCATGTATTCCATAATTACTTTCTTTGCAGCTTTGTGGCAGGAAATCGTCATTGGCATTAATCCAGCTGCTTCTGTTTGGTGATGAGGAATTAGATAGATATTTTTCACTCCCCCATAGATCAAGGACTTCAACAAGCAATACACATATTGTGTATGGACATCTTCATCAATCTGAATAGTTCCCGTCTCGGGACCTCCTACGGCATAGGAAGCAACACCATACCAGATTGGAGGCATAACTACGATTTCTTTTTCCTTTTCAAGTTCACGTAAACACCCATTTATAACCATCGTATCGGTACCACACGAAGCATGATGGGCATGATATTCAATTGTCCCAATGGGAATAATAAAGGGCACTTTCCTTTTTTTAGCATCCTCGATCTGATCAAAAAACATATCTATCAGCTGCATTGAAAACCTCCTTAATGCCTTTCCTGCTTATTCACAATATCCAGGTGTTGTATAAAAATTAACATTCCTTGGTTCCGCTCTACCATACTGAGCAACCACAGGAACATTGCTCACTAAAAGGAGGGCATACTGCACACCGATGACAGCAGTATATTTACCAAAATCCTTCTCTTCATTCGTTCGAATACAACGAACTCGTTTTGCATTTACATAAATATTTGGAATCTCTATAGGATCTTTATCTGTATATAGCAAAGTAATAGTGATTGTTGCCATTTTACTGCTGCAATTTGTAATGATTATTGACTCATGGCCAAGAATTATATTACTCCCAGCTGGAGGTAATTCTGCATCAGGAAAAATCCAAACTTTTTTTCCGTAGTCCACTCTATTCTCCCTCATATGTTTTAAATAAATGAATCAATGTCACTGTATTGCCTTTTCATGCAAATACGCAAACCTCGACTGAAATATGATCAAATACAGGTTAATTATAGTGTGCCCTATTGGATTTGCAAGAAAAAATATTAAATATGAATACCTTTTTCATTAAAACGTTTCACTTTGTTTTAATGGTTTTTTACCATATTTTTCTTGATAGTTATTTTTTCCACGACTACACTATAAACGATTTCTACTATTACAATAAAAGGAATACCAATTGTGAAGCTACATCTATTATCGTCTCAATTCAGTTCGGATGAAACAATATTGCTAGAAACCAAAGATTATACCATTCATACTTTTAGATATTCCACAGGAGTTGAGGCCGTAAAGATAAAGATAGAACAGGGTGAGTTTATCTGGTTACCCTTTTTCGGTCAGAGCTTATGGAGTTGGAAACTAGAGGGTGTTGAACAAAAATTTGAAGGATTTGTACAAGAACCTGATTATGAGGCTAAAAATTTTTTGCATAATTATGGTGCATTTATGATCCATTGTGGTATCACAGCAATGGGAAACCCCTCTAAAGAAGATACTCATCTTCATCACGGAGAATTACCTCTTGCAAGATATAAAGAAGCCTGGATTGAAATATCCAATGGGCCGTATCCGATTTCCCTTTGTGGGAAATTGCAGTATCGTATTCCCTTCATAGCCGCATATGAGTTTTCACCTTCTCTGAGAATTCTTAGGGATGGAACGTCTATTTTTGTCGATAGTACTGTTGCAAATCTGCAAAAGACAGCTATGCCCTATATGTACTTAAATCATCTAAACTTCACAATGAGCCAAGCAACTCATCTAGAATATGGACTCAACGAATTATCAAAGGGAACAGTAGAAGTACTGGATGAGGTTATTCCAGGAGTTGTAAATGATCCGTCCCTTTTTCTTATGCCAAATAATTTTTCTGAAATTAGCCCTGAATTAGTCGTAATTAAAAAAAATGATCATCAATTTGGTTCTGTATGTGTCAACAAAATGTACCGAAGTGATGGAAATGTAGTTTGGGTAGCATTACATACCAAAGAGCTTGACCATACAGTGATTTGGCTCTCAAAAACTCCCGATCGTTCAGCGTGTGGATTCTCTCTTCCTTCTACTGCTGGACCAAGAGGTTTTGCAGAAGAATCAAGACAGAATAATATAAAGACACTTGAATCTGGAAAATCAGTGAGGTTTCAATATGTGTTTGGACTGGAAAAACAGACAGAAGATATAAAATTAAAACAAGCAATAAAATTGCTAGGAGGTTTGTATGATTGATAGGGTCAGGATACCTGAAGAAGAGTACTTTGAAAGAATTGAGAAAGCTTCAAAGCTAATGGAAGAGGCAGATTTGGATATTTTGATCTCCAACTGTAACGAAGCAGACTATTCATTTGTACGCTATTTTACAAATTACTGGCCGCTTTTCGAAACGGCTGGAGTTGCTATTGGACCAAACGGGAAAGCTGCCTTGATGGTAGGACCTGAAAGCTCGAAGTATGCAGCGGACAGAAGTGTAGTAAAAGACATATTCACACTGCTTGAATATAGAGAATCTGCAGATCCAGCTTATCCGGAAGCAAAGGTCAGCACGTATAAGGACGTATTTGAGTTTTTGGGTGTCAAAGGTAAGCATCTACGAATTGGTGTAGCTGGATACTTAGTATCAAATCCGATTCAGCTTGAAGGACTCCGTAGATGCTTTCCTGATGCTGAGATCATTAGAAATGAAGAAATTGTCAGGTCTCTTCGAATGATTAAATCCGAGAATGAATTGGCTTGTATCAGACATGGATTCCAAATTGTTCAGAAGGCAACGGAAGCAGTAATGGCAGAAATTCGTCCAGGAGTGACAGAACTGCAAATGGTTGGTATTGCCCAAAAATGCATATATGAAAATGGTGCCGAATATGAAGGTCTGCCCATGTATGTCTTCAGTGAAAAATCCACGAGTCATGCTATTTCTCGTTCCACGTATCGAACCATAGAGAAAGGGGATTTAGTTCAATTGAACCTATCAGCTAAAATTGAAGGATATAGCCCAAGCATTGGGATACCAATAAGCATGGGGCCCTTGGTAGGAGAAAGGCGAGACTTGGTGGAATTTGGCCTAAAGATGCATAACTGGACATTAGAACAAATTAAAGTTGGAGTAGAGGCTTCCAAAATTGCAAAAGATTTTTATCAAATAGTTTTGGATGCTGGCATGAAATCATATTTCGTCTATGGCCCCTGTCATGGAACTGGAATGATAGAAGTGGAAGCCCCTTGGATGGAGACCACTTCAAATTATACATTACAGAAAAACATGACATTTCAAGCTGACACCTTTTTTTCTGCAGAGAAATTCGGATGCAGATGGGAAACTGGAATCTGCGTAAAACCAAAACAGTCTCTTCTAATGAGTGATCCTCTAGGTAAAATCCACGAGATTAAATGTTGAGAATTTTTTGGGACTAAAAAATTGTTCACCCTGTAATTTCCTATTACAGGGTGTTTTGGTTTTCAAGGATAATCAATAATGAATATGTCAAATCAACTTGCAAACCTCTTTCATATATAGCAACCTGAATTTAAAATAGATTTTTTTGTCTTATCGACAATTTATACTATTTAAATTATTATTTAATAAAGGAATTAGGGGAAAAGCAATATGGCAACAATAAAAGATGTCTCTGTATTAGCAGGAGTATCTATAGGAACAGTCTCAAACTATTTGAATAAAACCAAACCTGTCAACCCTGAAACTGCAAACAGGATTGCAAAAGCAATAGAAGAGACATCCTATAAGCCAAACTACTTAGCCAAAAATTTACGCACAAAACAGTATAATGATATTGGAGTCCTTATCCCGAATTTTGAAGATAATTATTATATCAAAGTGCTAGAGGGTATAGAAGCCATATTTCGCAACACCCCATATACAATTAACCTTGCACTCTCCTATGAAAGAAAAGATTATGAAATCAAATGTATCGAGACCTTTGCTCAAAAACAAATCTGTGGCTTGATAGTATTTACCTGCATTCCAGACAATTGGGAAAAATATTATGAAACATTCACAGGTAGAAATATTCCATTAGTTCTGATTGACCGTAAAATGGAAGGATTAGAATCTAGTTTTGTGATGACAGACAATTACACAACAATCCTCAAAATCACAAAACAACTTCTTCATGACAAAGGAAAAAATCTGTTTCTTTTCACTGGCCCAGAAAAATATTTTTGCGAAGCAGAATGTGTGAGAGGCTTTACCACCGCTTTTACACGTTCGGGCACTGATATTTCACAGAGGCAGATTGTAACCTCCCTAATAAGCAAAGAAGATTCTTTCAGAGCAATAGTCAACATATCAGAAACCCTAAAAAACAATAGACCGGATGCAATTCTTACGACTTCAGAAAATAAAGCAAAAGGTATTATTGAGAGCCTAATATTTCTGGGTTATTCCCAAAATGAAATTCCTGTCATAACACTTGGGGAGGAACATTGGAACTCACTGACATATTCGATGGCTTCCCTCTCGACTCGCCGACCCGCCATCAAATTGGGATCTTCAGCCGCTACGATTCTTTTGGATGAAATTGAACGCCCTGTTCTTGAAAGCAAAAACCTAATTTTTTCAGATCAGTTTTCTCAAGAGAGTCTAAAAAACCATCCATTATTTATGAAAGTAAAAGAGAAGACCCCTCCAATCACCAAGGAAATTAACGTTCTGATGCTGGACACCACCCAAACTCACGCTTTGATACGGATAATTAACAATTTTACTGTTCATTCAGGGATTAAAGCTAAAATATCAGTAATTCCCCACCAAAAGTTATTTGATAGGATAATTAAGGAGAAAATTCAACCAAATAGATCTGAATCGGCAGATGTCATTATGTATGATATTCCTTGGCTTGAAACACTCATTCAGAACGGCATATTAGCAGATATTACCGAAGATACGAAAGAATCTGACAAATACCATGACCTATTTTTCCCAAGAACTGCCGAATTTTTTGGACAATGGAGGGATAAAGTGTACGGACTGCCCTTCATGTATGCCCCGCAAATCCTTTACTATCGAAAGGATTTGTTTGAGGATGAGAACAACAAGAATTCATATAAAAAAATATTCAGAAGCAACCTGCAACCTCCAACAACTTGGAAAGAGTTTAATACTATTACTCAATTCTTTACTGCATACAACGATACCATTGACTATGGAACATCCTTTCCAGCTGCTTATCCTGAGTGTCTTGCACCCGAAATTTACTTAAGACTACTTTCTTTCATTAAAAATGATTCTATTTTACACTCATCCATTAATTTATTACTTAATAATCAGAATGTTCTAAAAAGCTATGTTTCAATCTTACGATTACTCAAATTCGTCAAACCTAACTACATGGAATCAAATGAAGAAAGTGTTGTACGGGATTTTCTTAATGGGGAAACAGCAATGCTTATCACATACCCTTCTTTTTTCAATAAGATTGCCTTACAGACTGATCAAGTTATCAACGAAGAAAATATAGGATATAGCGAAATTCCTGGAGGAATACCAATCCTAGGAGGTTGGGGATTAGGGGTCAATGCAAGTAGTGAAAAGGTTTCTGAGTCATATCAATTTCTTAAATGGGCATGCATGGATAAAATTAGTCCATACTTCTCCGTATTAGGAGGATTTTCTGCTGTTCAAAAGACCTATTGTAATGATGATCTAACAAAACTGTATCCATGGTTCCCGCTCTACTCTTCGTCCTATAAGTTAGGAAAACCAATTATTCCTCCTTCAAACAAGGAAGGGGAAAAAATCCCACAAAATCAAGTGGATACTATTGTCTGTAATTGGTTTTATAAGTTAATGAAAAAAGAGATCAATGTACAAGAAGCAATCATGAATACTACTTCCGAATTATCACACCTATAGCGCATGTGATACTGGGTTTTCAAGGTATTGCCAATAGCATATGAACTATTACTGTTTGTAATCCACAAACAGTTAATTTGCGCAATTTTTCTACATTTTTTCTTGAGTTCCAAACTCTGTCATATTATACTGAGGTAATGCACCACAAAAGTACTAAATATGGCACGTAAAAAGAAAGTTCGTTTACAAGACATAGCCGAAAAGACCGGCTTCTCCATCTCGACCATCTCACATTTCATCAATAAGACAAGAAATATTGATGAGACTACCCAAGAAATAATCTTTGATGCCATACAACAATTGGGATATCAGATGCCCTCAAAACGCAAACAGTTCTCCAAGGAAACTATCCTTGGGGTGATAGTTTCAGATATCAGAATAGATTTCTTTTCAGAATTGATAAAGGAATTGGAAGTTCTAGCCTACGAAGAGGGTTATCAGGTACTGATTATGGATAGCGAGGAGAATTCTGATAAGGAAAAGCTCTGCCTTGCCACCATGATGAACCTTAAGGTATCAGGGCTGCTTATAGCACCGACTTCTACAAAATCAGACTTCAGCATTTGTTCACAGTTTCCTATTGTTCAGATTGACCGAATGGTTGACACAGGAAACTATGATTTTGTAGGGATAGACAACATGATGACCTCCTATGAAATGACAAGACTCCTGTTACAGAAGGGAAAAACCAATATTGGATTGGTAACTCTTTCCCAAGACAATTTTTGTGCACGTGAACGAACAAAGGGATATCGGCTTGCAATGCTTGAATATGAAATATTTAACGAAGAGCATATTCTGCATATTGAACCTGATGCCGACACGAACCCCACAAATATAAGCAAGTTCCTGCTTAACAATCCAAACTTGGATACTTTGCTTTGTACCAACTCAAACATATGCTATGAAGTTTTGGGAAAAATGCAAGCATTAGGGAAGAAAAGCCCCATCCGTTTCATCAGCACTTTCGACAATAACAAGTGGCTTGACCATGTCGCTTTTCCTGTCGATGCAATAACTCAGCCCATTACAAACATTGCAATGACCGCAATAGAAATGTTGAAAAATAAGACTCAACAAACGCAGGCAATGAATACAAGCAGGAGGATTATCCTCAATTGCAGCATAGAAGGACGATCTTCCCTTTTCAAGGAAGACACTAGTGACGAAATGGACTCTTTACACAGAGCAAACCAAAAATAACAAAAGGAATGACGCAATGGTAGACGAAAAGACTAAAAAGATGATTCTTGATGGTAATGCAGTACTTGGGATTGAACTTGGGTCAACCAGGATCAAGGCGGTGTTGATCAACTCGGAGAACGAACCCATAGCACAAGGGGGCTCTGATTGGGAGAATACTCTTCTGAATGGATATTGGACCTACTCACTCAATGATGTCTGGAAGAATCTTGCAACCTGTTTTTCGAACCTGAAACAGGATGTACAGGAGAAGTTTGGCGTTCCTCTTACAAAGATAAAGGCACTGGGCATCAGTGCCATGATGCACGGGTATCTTGCCTTCGACAAAGAGAACAACCTGCTGGTCCCTTTCAGGACCTGGCGGAATACCACCACACACAAGGCAGCTGAGGAACTTTCGGATCTCTTTGACTACCCAGTACCGGAGAGGTGGACTATCTCCCACCTTTACCAGGCTATCCTCAACAAGGAAGAACATGTTAAGGACATTACGTATGTCTGTACGCTCGCAGCATATGTGCATTGGAAACTGACAGGAGAAAAAGTGCTGGGCATCGGTGATGCTTCAGGCTTATTTCCCATCGATACCAATACCAACGACTATGACCAGAAAATGATCAGAGAATTTGACTCCTTAATAGAAGACAAGGGCTTTCCATGGAAGGTCCAGGATCTTCTTCCAAAGGTACTGGTCGCTGGCCAGGAATCAGGCAACCTTACCATAGAAGGCGCCCTTCTGCTCGATCCTAGTGGAAACTTTGCTGCAGGCATACCCCTCTGCCCCCCAGAAGGTGATGCAGGAACCGGTATGGTTGCAACCAATAGCATTGCAAAGAGGACTGGAAACGTCTCTGCCGGGACATCGGTCTTTGCCATGATAGTTCTGGAGCATGAGCTCTCAAGAAGCTACAACAAGTTCATAGATTTGGTTACCACTCCCGATGGGTCCCTTGTTGCTATGGCCCATGCAAACAACTGTACTGGCGAGTATGACCGGTGGATGTCCCTATTTGGCCAGGTACTAGCGGCTACAGGAAGCAATGTGCCCAAGCACAAGCTGTATGATACATTGCTGGGCAAGGCACTGGAAGGCGCTAAGGATTGTGGTGGCCTGCTCCCCTATAACTACATATCGGGGGAGACCATGACAGGGATCTACGAAGGCAGGCCTCTATTCATTCGCCTTACGGAGAATGAATTCACGTTGGAGAACTTCATGCGTGCCCAACTCTTCACTGCTCTTGGGGCACTACGAGTCGGCATGGATATCCTCTTTGAAAACGAAAAGGTTGAGATCGATACCATCAACGGGCATGGGGGCTTCTTCAAGACCCCTGTAGTTGGTCAGACTATGATGGCAGCAGCCCTGCACACGCCTATCTCAGTATTGAAAACTGCAGGAGAAGGCGGAGCATGGGGGATTGCACTGCTTGCTTCCTATCTCGTCAATAAAGAAGGCAAGAAGCTACAGGACTTCCTTTCCGAGAAAGCCTTTGCCTCGAGCGAAGCCTCTGTGATCAAAGCAACAGAAGAAGATATTGAAGGCTTTACTACTTTCTTTGCAAACTACAAGAAAGGCTTGTCTGTAGAAAAGGCTGCTGTAAAGTACTTGTCATAATACCCTAATATGATAGGACTGGATCATACAGGGTATGGTCCAGTCCCTACTCTCTATACACATTTTCTACAACTCAATTTCTGATAAGACCTACTATTCCTATCTTTATGAATAAACCCCTGAGACCAAAACGGGTCATAGGGGTCATCCAGAAAAAAGATCGATATAATCATGCCACCTTTGATGACCTTGATTTCGAATACAAATCGAAAGCAACGGCCGAAAGCAGTACAAAGCCCTTGATTGCTTGCTGCCAGTCTGTGCTCACACCTATGATTGACATACCATTATTCAGTACACCAATGAATAGACCACCTACTACAGCTCCGATCACTGTTCCAACTCCTCCTGAGACAGCAGATCCGCCGACATAACAAGCGGCGATGGCATCCATTTCAAAGTTCTGCCCGGCCTTTGGAGTGGCGGAATTGAGACGTGCTGTAAATACCATCGCTGCTACCGTAGCCAGAACTGCCATATTGGTGTAGATCCAGAACATCACCCATTTGACTTTGACACCCGACAGTTCTGCAGCCTTCCTATTTCCTCCGAGGGCATAGATATGACGGCCTTGAACGGTCTTGGATGCGACGAACTGGTACCCTAATACGAGGATTCCGAGCAGGATCAAGACATTGGGGAACCCTTTGTAGATGGCGAACACGATGGTGAAAGCTGCCAGAACAGCAGCAATGAAGACTACCTTTGCGATCCAGATTCCTGTAGGAAGTAAATCAAAAGCATATTCCTTCTGTTTTTCCCGCTTTTGTATTTCACTGAAGATAATCAGTCCGACAATCAGAAAACCTATCAAAAGGGTGAAAATATGAAGATGCACGGTCCCAACCGTAGTTCCACCAAATGGATCAGGAATGTACCCGGATGAGATTGATTGGAATACCTCGGGAAACGGAGCCTTTGTCTGTCCTTTCATGATGACCTGGCCTAGACCACGAAAGACCAACATGCCTGCCAGGGTGGCAATAAATGGAGGGACATTCACGAAGGCTATCCAGAATCCTTGCCACATCCCAATCAAGGCTCCACATACCAATGCAAGAAACATCGCCAGATACGGATTCCACTGAAGGTCTACCATCATGACTCCACACAGGGCACCGATGAAAGCGACCATTGATCCGACAGAGAGGTCGATGTTTCCCGTCAATGTACACAGCAACATACCAACGGCAAGAATCAAAACATAACTGTTTTGAAGCACCAAATTCGTCAGATTCACCGGTCTGAAAAAGATGCCGTCCGTCAAGAGACCAAATGCGACCATCGCCACAGCCAAGGCGATGACCATCATGTACTGCCTCACATTCTTTTTCAAAATTTCAATCAAGACACTCATCCCATACTCCTTATCGTATGTACTCAGTAAAATTAGTATCGGTTCCTATATCACGACATCGCCGGGTGAACAGCATAGTCTCAATTATTCAGGATATTGCGCATAATATCCTCTTGAGTTGCAGTCTCTCCCGATAGTTCTGCGGTAATCCTGCCCTCGCTCATTACATAGATTCTATCACTCATCCCGATTATTTCCGGCATTTCGCTGGAAATCAGAATGCATGCATATCCTTGTTCGGCAAGCGAGTTTATGATCGTATAGATCTCATGCTTCGTTCCCACATCAATGCCACGGGTAGGTTCATCAAGAATCAAAACCCTTGGGTCTGTGAACAACCATTTCGACAACACGACTTTCTGCTGGTTACCTCCTGAAAGGTTTCCTGTCTTCTGGAGAATCGTCGGTGTCTTTATATTGAGTCGCTTGCAGTAATCTTCTGCCACGATATTCTCATCGTGTTCGTTGATCACCGAAGTTTTAGCAATTTTTTTCAGTTTTGCAATCGTTGTATTTTCTTTGACATTTTGAATCATCACCAATCCAAGTTCCTTTCGATCCTCAGGAACATAGGCAACACCATTTGCAATTGCCTTGGGAATCGTGCTGAGGTCCACTTCTTTACCTCCAATGAACGTTTGCCCTGTGATGTTCTCTCCGTATGCCTTACCGAATACACTCATGGCAAGTTCGGTACGCCCGGCACCGACCAGACCGGCCAGACCGACGACCTCTCCGGCACAGACGGTGATATTTACACCATCGAGTTTGTTTCGTTCCGGATTGTCAGGATTTCGGACTGTCCAGTCCTTAATCTCAAACAAGATATCTCCGACCGAGTTGTTTCTCTTAGGAAACATGTCGGTTATTTCTCGTCCGACCATCCCTTTGATGATTCGCTCTTCGCTAATTGATACAGGGGTATCTTTCTTACGCTCCACTTCGAGCGTCTCAATTGTTTTACCGTCTCGTAGGATTGTTATGGAATCGGCTACATAGGCAACTTCATTGAGTTTATGGGAGATCAACACAGAGGAGATGTTGTCCTTGTCACGCAGTTCCTTGAGGATTTCAAGAAGATGCTGGCTATCTCTCTCATTGAGTGCTGAGGTAGGCTCGTCAAGAATCAATAGCTTGGCATGTTTGGCCAATGCCTTGGCAATCTCGACCATTTGTTGCTTGCCCACCCCCAGCTTGTTTACCGGAGTATTGGGATTTTCATGGAGGTCAATTCGCTTCATAAACGTAACTGCGTCTTCACGGGTCTTGTCCCAGTCGATGATATTGAATTTTGCCCGTTCGTCGCCAATGAACATATTTTCCGCTATGGAAAGATAGGGACTCAATGCCAGTTCCTGATGAATGATGACGATACCCGCTTGTTCACTCTGCCTGATACTGGAGAACTTGCAGTGTTTGCCTTCAAAAAAGATGTCTCCAGCGTAGGCCCCATATGGATACACACCTGATAAAACTTTCATTAATGTCGACTTTCCGGCTCCGTTCTCACCAACCAAGGCATGTATTTCATTCGCTTTTACATCCAGGCTGACGTCATCAAGCGCTTTCACCCCCGGGAAAGTCTTGCTGATATGTTTCATCGACAGCAGAATTGAATTATTTGGCATACATGGCTCTCCACTATATAGACTGGAACCCGATTCCAAATCAGTTGAAAACAGATGGCACCGGGTTCGCAATCATGCGATACAATTCCGGCCTCTATGATGAGGCCGGATGCTGACAATTACAGTCCGATCTCAGCGGCTGAGTGGTAACCGGTATCGACTACTTCAGCTTTGAGATTGTCCTTTGTTACAATGACAGACTTCAGGAGAACGGAGGGAACAATATACGGTTTTCCGTTTCTGATGGAGCCATTGTCGTAACTGGTGGTGTCAAGATCCTGGGGAACCTCACCACGCATGATGGTATCTACGAGTTCAACAGTAGCCTGGCCGAGTACACGGGTATCCTTGAGGACGGTTGCATACTGGTCACCTGCAAGAATTGACTTACAGGAAGCGATGATGCAGTCCTGACCACCGACAACCGGCAGCGGCTTGCCTGTTGTGCCATAACCGACGGCCTTGCAAGCTTCAAGCGTGGAAAGACTGATCGGATCATAGGGGGAGAGAATTCCATCGAGCGTCTGGTCGGTATAATGAGCAGAGAGGAGATTTTCCATTCTGGACATTGCCAATTCGTTACTCCAGCGTAAAGTTCCAACCCTGTCCATGCCCTGTTGGCCTGAACCAATCTTGAGGGTACCGTTGTCCAGATAGGGCTTGAGCCTATCCATAGCACCGTCATAGAACTTATATGCATTGTTGTCGTCAGGTGATCCACCGAACAGTTCGATAAGCAGCGGCTTTTTCTTGGGATTGTCAAGATTCATACCCTGGATGAGAATATCTCCCATCTGCTGGCCAACGGCATAGTTGTCAAATGACAGGTAATAGTCTACATTCGGAGACTTCATGATCAGGCGGTCATAGGCGATCACAGGGATCCCTTCAGCTGCAGCCTTCGCAAGAACATCACTCAATGCTACTCCATCAATTGACGCGATGACGAGCACCTGAGCTCTCTTGGTGATAAGGTCTTCAATCTGACGAACTTGGGTAGGGATGTCGTCATCTGAAAATTGCAGGTCAACCTTATATCCAAGCTTTTCCAAACCACTCTTGACCGCTGCACCATCCTTGTTCCAACGTTCCTCTGATCTGGTAGGCATGACAACTCCGATCATACCTTTGCTCGATGAGGTCTCAGCAGCCCCTCCTGCAAAAACCATGTTCATAGTAATCAGCAGAACCATTGCCACTACGAGCATCTTTTTCATATGTAGCCTCCTTAATGCATTTATGCGTTTACGTTAACGCATTACACTAATTATTGTTAAATCATTTCGTACATAAGTCAAGAAAATTATGACAATTCTTAATAGTGTTGTTACTTAGTAGCTTGTAATGCCTAAATATATGTAACTGCTCAAGTCCCTGAGCAGCTTTTAGCTAAGAAAAGATTAGAAAAACGTGTTATTGAACAATGCCGCCAAGGCTTTGAGCGGGTTTCCCCCATTGTTTCTTACCGTGTCGATAACCGAGAAGATCGAGCAGAAGGTAGAACCACTATCAGCTGAACGGAACGGACCTGCTACTTTTTTCTAAAGTCTGCTCAGTCTGAAACGCTTCTCACCGATTAATCATATTGAAAGGATTGATCGCAGAGAGATCAATCAAAGACCTGAAACGTGACAGTGACAGCTGGTATTACCTCGGAAGCCTCGATGATACGAAGAGCGGATACCTTCTCCTTTCCCTGTTCAGGAGCGCCCAGCATTCTATTTCGGAGTAGAAAGCATCGTATCAAACCCCTTCTCCTATGCAGACCTTTTCATTAGGAATTCTCCAGCAAACTCGCTCTTTGTGGGACAGCTCAGAAATTATTCACAAGACGATTCAGCAAATGTTCGGTTTGCTTCCGATGCGGGAGGAACATTGACCACCTTCACCCTTCAGTCAATCGGAGCAACATCGGTTCCCTACAATTTGGTATTTGATCCAACAGCTCCCAATTCAAGTGCTGTGCAAAGAACCTCAGCATCTGCAATATTTAATTCGGCGTACCTTCCTACAATTTTGCCTATCGATGGTTCATCCACAGATGGCAATGTTCTTGAAGGAGATCTTCGCATTTATATTGCTCCAGAGACATATCCAATAACAGGCACCTACACATCTACCATCTATTGCATTCTGACCCAACCGTGATTTGCGTTATTGGTTCTTTAGCAAAGAAGTGATGATCCTCTGATCACTCGGGGCAAACTGTAGTCTCTGCAGTTCTTCTTTGTTTACCCACCTGTAGGTGGTATGGACACTCAAAACAGGCTCTTGGACAACGGGACAAAAAACCAGGTATGCCTTTTGATGATAGAGTGTCCCCTTGTTTACAAAATCATGGGAGTGCAAAAGCAAACCGACTTTGATATCAAGCTTGAGTTCTTCCTGAAATTCTCGTTTCAAGGTTTCCTCTTCACTCTCACCCCATCGGTTCTTACCACCAGGAAACTCCCATAATCCCCCAATGGAGCCCTTGTCCTCACGTTTTGCAACAAAGTACCTATCATCTTTACAAAGTATCCCTGCGGTGGTGATACGCTCTTGTATATATGCTTCCATAGTAGCCTTCCTTACAACAAAACAGAGATTGGAACTAAAAAATGCAGCAAAGCAACGATACAGGTAATGAACCCAAAGTTGCGCTTGTTCTTCTCAAAATACTGACCTGTGGTTTCAAGCATTGATTTTTCTTCCGATTCATCCTCTTCAGCAGGACTGAGGGCATGAAACAAATACCAAAAAGTAAGCAAAATCGTATTTGCCATGGGAATAAAATCACCTAGCAAGGGTGGTCCTGGTGACATGGGGTAGAAGCCCAGAGCAAGGCTCAAGGCAAAACCTAGGATGATCATGACCTTCTGGAAACCTTTTTTTGTGCGAAATACATATCTTAGGGATAATAGCAGTGCAAACCTTCCACCATACATATCACTGAGTAAGAAGGCTGCTCCCAACAACAGGTAAGCAATGGATAAAAGATAGATTTGCATCATCGTTCTGCCTCCATTACAACCTGACCCAAATATTCCACAAGGGTTTCACTGTCATAATAGCCACGCCTGGCATGGGCAAGGGAGCCAGCAGTCTGATGGAGTAAGGCTCCCTGAAGAGAGGCTTCTCTCACCGTCGCTCCTCCTCCCAATAGGGCTGCTATGACCCCAGAAAGAACATCTCCACTACCTGCTACCCCTAAAGAGGGGTTGAGTCCTTCTATCATGGCAATTCTGCTTTCTCCGGGAAAAGCTATATGGACTAAAGAACTTTTCACCACAAGGACGGCATTTAGGCGGTCAGCGACATCCTGAATCATGGTAAAGAAGGTAAGGGGGGTATCATCAGGGGCTTCTTCATAGAGAACAGATGTTAGCTGTTTCAACTCCCCTATATGGGGAGTCAAGATCAAGGGCCCATGAGCAATATTCTTTTGTTCCTTCAGCAACTCCACATAGGCTGTGATACCATCGGCATCAAGGACTATGCTCTTGTCCAAGGCAAAGATTCTCTCCAACAGGAGAGAACGACTACTTCCCCACCCCGGCCCGACCAAAAGGGCATCAGAGAAAGCAAGTTCTTTCGCCTCCTTAAGGACGCGTACCATGACAGAAGGGGATTCGGAAGCAGCAATGGGATAGACATCCTCATCACAGAAAAGCGTCACCAACCCTGCTCGGGAAGCGAATGCAGAACGGGCAGATAGTCTGGCAGCCCCGGAATACTTCTTGCTTCCTCCGACAATACCCAGATGACCACGTTTATTCTTGTAGGAAGAGGAAGATAACTTTGTTAAAGCTATGTCTTCGGAGGTGTATAGGTCAGAGGCAACGGAAATATTCTTCAACAATTGGGGAGGAAACGAAGGATTTTTCACCACTATCTCACCACAATCCGAACGGGTTAAGGGATGGTACATTGCAAGTTTTCTCATCCCAAAGGTTACGCAAAGGTCTGCTTTACAATGAGGAGCAAAAGAACGTACCCCTTCACTCACACCAGAGGGAGAATCAATAGCGACCATATATGCTTTGCTCTGGTTAGCGAGCAGGACAAGCGAGAGAGCACTGCCTCGCAGTGGCCCCTGTAAACCAATACCGGCAAGTCCATCAAAGAGGAAGTCGGCTTGACCTATTGCCTGCAACACTGTATCGGGGATTATTTCATCGATAAGGATACGGTCTATTCCATAGCACTCCAGTATCTCTCTCTGGCGTTCGCATGAGGGGGAAAGATGCTTACCTGTCAGGATACACAAGGCCTTGCGGTAGCCACTGTTATACGCAAGACGCGCAACAGCGATGGCATCACCCCCATTATTTCCCCCACCACACAGAAACACCAGAAAGGCATCTTTGGTTGGTATCCTACTCTCTACTACACTCCAGACCCCCATGGCGGCACTCTCCATCAGAGAGAGGGCAGGAAGCCTAAACACATTTTGTGATGCAACATCAATTTTGGCAATTTCAGAGGAGAGTACAACATGCTTCATAGGTGTACTGTACAGCAGGAAAAGGGGGTGGTCAACAAACTACGCTTGACAGATCAGACCAATCCTTGTAGGGTAATGGTGTCCTGGGGTGGCCAATTGGCCTGAGATCACACCCGTTAACCTGATCTGGATAATACCAGCGGAGGGAGACATGCAATTCTCAAACACACCTATTCCCCATGGCAGAATACCACTAAGGAGGTGCTTAATGATTAAGCATCGAAGTTTTATTGCAGTTCTAGCCATTCTCATCGTCTCTTCCCTCTTGTTTGCACAAGGGAAGAAGGAAACCCAAGTCTCATCACAACAAGAGATAACCGTGTATGCATATGATGCCTTTTGTGGCGACTGGGGCCCAGGGCCAACCATAGTCACATCCTTTGCAGAAAAGACCGGTATCAAGGTAAACCTTGTCAGTGCTGGTGACGCCATAGAAATGCTCATCAAGGTACGCAGCGAAAAGAATAATCCTCTAGCCGATGTGGTAGTGGGAATAAGTGATGATATGGCAGCTAAAGCGTATGAGGCAGATCTGTTCGAACCCTACAATAGTCCAGCCCTCGCCTCCATACCTTCCTTCTTGCAGTTTGATCCTCAGTATAGGCTTCTTCCCTTTGACTATGGCAACTTTGCCTTCGTCTACGATTCGGAAAAACTCCCCACCGATATGATCCCCTCGTCTCTAGAAGAGCTGACCGATCCCAAGTATAAGAATAAGGTCCTGCTTATCGATCCCAGAACCTCTTCTGTGGGATTGGGTATGTTGCTCTGGACCATTGAGGTCTATGGTGAAGAAGGCTACCTTTCCTGGTGGAAAGCGATGAAAGAGAATGCCCTTACCATCACCGAGGGTTGGTCCAGTGCATATGGCCTTTTCACAGAAGGAGAAGCCCCTCTGGTTCTTAGCTACGCAACTAGCCCTGTCTATCACGTGATGTTTGAAGACTCCACAAGATATAGGACAGCCCTTTTCACGGAAGGGCATAGCACTACAATCGAGAGTGTTGGACTGTTATCTTCAAGCAAAAAAAAGGATGCAGCAAAACAATTCATTGATTTCCTGCTTACTGATGCACAACTAGACGTGGCAACAGCAAATTCCATGTATCCGACAAATAGTGAGATAGTTCTGCCTCCTGCCTTCGATTGGGCCCCAAAACCTGAAAAAAACCTCTCCCTTGATGCTCTCTCTATTGAAAAAAACCTCGATAGATGGCTAACTGAGTGGACACAGGTAATGAGCAAATGACAAAACAGGTCGTAGGAGAGTACAAGGGATTCTATAAGGCAATGCCTGCTCCAGGGGCTATAGTGCTCCTGGTACTCTTTCTTGTGCCACTCTTCTTCACCCTCTCAACAGCCTTCCTCACGGAGGAAGGCTTTTCCTTTTCTCGTATTCAACAAACCTTTACCTCAACCTATACAGTACGTATCCTGCTCTTTACCCTCTATCAGGCAGCGTTGAGCACTCTTGCTTCTGTACTTGTTGCTTTGCCGGGTGCATACCTACTGGCAAACTACTCATTCAAAGGAAGACGATTCATCAAAGCCCTGACCACCGTGCCCTTTGTCATCCCTTCAATCCTCGTAGTCCTGGGCTTTGTCATTTTCTTTGGAAACAACGGCTTTCTCAACAATTTGCTCATGCGGGTATTCTTCCTTGATGAACCTCCCATACAAATCCTCTACTCTTTCAAGGCCATCATCCTAGCACATACCTTTTTCAATTTCCCCATAGTGATGAACCTGGTATCAACCTACTGGGAACATATGGACACGCACTATGAAATGGCGGCATGGACCTTGGGGGCAAAAAAATGGGAGACATTCCGCACCATTACGCTTCCCAGGTTGCTTCCTTCGGTAATCTCAGCAGCGACGCTGGTATTCCTCTTCTGTTACAACAGCTTCGCCATTATCCTAGTTCTTGGGGGCGGCCCCCAATACACCACAATGGAGGTGGAAATATACCGTCTGGCACGCACCTCCATGGATAGTGGGGGGGCTGCAGCTCTCTCTCTCTTTTCCATCCTCATAACCTCTGTTTTGCTCATCTGGTACAACAAAAGCCAGAAAATGCTCGCCAGAAGCGAAGAGTACAACACATCTTCAAAGAGACTCTCAAAGAAACCCACTACCTTTACAGGAAAACTACTTGCCTTCTTCTACTCCCTCATAACACTGTTGTTCATCCTTGGACCAATAGCCTCCATTGTAGTGCGCTCTTTCATGGCATCCAGTACACGTTCAGGAGCAGAAAGCTTCAGCTTCAGGTGGTACCGCCAGCTTTTTGCCCTAGAGAAGGGAACAGGCCATATGGGATCAGCGCTTGAGGCACTGACAAACAGCCTACTCATAGCGGCTCTCGTTGCAATCGTGACAGTCCCCATTGCCCTAACCTTGGCCACAGCCATCCGAAAGAAAGGTTTTGCCTCTTCCGCTTTGGAATTGTTCGGAATGCTTCCAATGACAGTCAGCTCTGTCATCATAGGTTTGGGCTACTTCCTGATATCAAACAAAATCCGTGGAGGGATAGCAGTCGGCTATACACTTGTGGTACTAGCCCACATGGTCATAGCCATACCGTTTGTCCTGAGGACGATACTCCCTGAGTACCGCAAGATGCCCCTTTCGTATATCCAAAGTTCCCTTACACTAGGAGCCAGTCCCCTGCGCACTTTTTTCCTCATTGAGATACCCTTACTCAAGGGAGCACTGATAACAGGGGGAATGTTCGCCTTCGCCCTCAGTATGGGGGAGATAACAGCTACCCTTACGTTGGCAAACAGTGCCATCATCACACTACCAGTAGTCATGTACCGTCTCATAGGCTCCTATAACTTCCAGGGGGCTTGTGCCCTAGGAAGTATCCTCATTCTTGTATGCAGCATCGTATTTCTCGTCAGTGAACTGGCAAAGGGAGAAAACAATGGCCGATAAGGGTCTGACCTGTACCATGAAAGCGTCCTATGCGGACTTTACACTCGATACCTCTTTCTCCGTCAAGGAAGGTGAACTTGCTTGCATCATCGGCCCCTCGGGTTGTGGCAAAAGCACTACACTGCAACTTATTGCAGGCCTGATAACCCCAGAAGAAGGAAGCATCTTCCTCAATGGGAAGAATATAATTAATGAAGCGGTACATGATCGACATATCGCCATGGTATTTCAAGACTATGCTCTCTTCCCACACATGAGTGTGGCACAAAACATTGCCTACCCCATGAAACTCAGACACATCCCAAAAGCACAACGCATTGCAGAGGTAAAGCATTTGCTCACCTTGGTCTCCCTAGAGGGCTATCAGAAACGCAAACCCCAGGAGCTTTCCGGTGGGGAACGGCAGCGCGTTGCCTTGGCACGGGCTCTTGCTTCGCAACCACAGCTACTGTTGTTGGATGAGCCCCTGTCAGCACTCGATGCCAAGCTACGCAAACACTTGCGAACTGAAATAAGCCGGATCCATGAGGAAACAGGCATCACCACCTTGTATGTGACTCATGACCAAGAGGAGGCCCTCTCTATCGCAGACACCATTATCGTGATGCAAGAAGGAAGGGTTGGCCAGATCGGATCAGGGGAAGAAATCTATCACAAGCCCAGTTCACTTTTTGTCGCTTCGTTCATGGGAGAAGGAAACACACTGCCCTACAGTCTCTTACTACGAAATTTTGCAACCCAACCAGGGATGACCAAAGAAACTTTCAGACCTTTGGAAGGTGAACATACAATCTTCTTCCGCCCTGAGCATGTTACCATACAAGATGACACAGCACTTCCCTTGCCCGAATTCTTTCCTCATCTGGAGTTCAAGAACGCACAGATTGTCGGTTGCGAATTCCAAGGAGACCATTTCCGGGTCACCCTTCTTTGGGAAGGGCACTCCATCATCGCCCACACCCTCGATAGGCCACGCTCTGCGATAGTTAGGCTCTCAGTACGTATTGGACACATGAGAGAGTTTCTCAATGGGCAATTGGTGAGTAATTAGCAAATATTCCCTAGTTGGGTAATAGAATATTCACCTCATATCTGTATACTAAAGGTATGAGGCGAATATTTTTGGTCTTCCTTATCTTGGTCCTCGTCACTACACATCCCCTTTGGTCAAGAGGGAAGGTTATTTACGCGCTCAATCTTTCGGACTCCTACTACGCAGCAATCCCCCATTTTGATGATGAAATTCCCTTTCGCAGCAGCAATGCAATCTCACTAGCAGTCGGCCTAATCGGCTATGAGACTGAGGACTTTTCAGTAAGCCTCGATTTGCACACAATGTTTGTCACCCCGTCCATCCCCTTCGGGAACTACCAGGCGCGGGGCTTTAATTCCATTGGCCTTAGAATGCGAGGTAGCTATCAATTCACCAAGATATTTGGGCTCTTTGCCAGCATAAGTAGCGAAGCTAACTACTACTGGACTATTAAGGAGGCCTTCGCCTCCTATTCATTGCAAGCAGGTCCCCAATTCAGGGTCCTACAAACAGAAACCCATGCCATTGACATCACCATACCGGTTACCATGCATCTGAGAAAGGAGATTACCGCCCCCATGCTGGGAGTAGGCATTCGCTACACCTTGGCACCACATAAGAAACAAGAGAAACCATGAAAAGATTACTCTTGTATCTCACACTGCTAAGTCTCCTTTTCATCACATCCTGTGAGCTCTTCATCGACGAGCCAACAAAAGGGGATGTGTACTACATCAATGTGGGGATAGATTATGCGAACAGCAGTGATATAGAAACCCTTTCTGGCACCGTCAATGATGCAGAGGAGCTGCATACTGCTCTTGGGGAAGTAATTACCAAAGCAAATGGGACAGGGACAGGGTATCGTATGATACAGGAAGGTTCTGGGTATGTAAGAGATGAAACCTACATCATCAATTCCACTTCTATTTCCAACTATCCCTCAAAAACTAACATATACGATATGCTGACAAATCTTAAAGCCATAACAAAAGCTGACGATCTTATCATCTTCACCTACTCTGGGCATGGATATGAGGAAACCGGCCACTTGGTACTCGCAAAGCCAGGACCTGGAATCTCCTCTGACTCTCTTGCCCCTCAAGAGCTCCTCTCCTGGATGGCTACCATCCCAGGCAAGAAGCTTGTTATCCTCGATAGTTGTTTCAGTGGCATGTTTGTAGAGGAAAGCCCCTCCTCCACCAATACAATTCTCAACAACTCCATAGCAAAGTTCTTTGAGACCTATCACTCATCAGACAAATATGGGAAACCAGACCTTTTTGTGCTTACCGCCAGTGTCAATACTCTATCCTATGAGCCTAAGGACGTCCCTCATGTTCATGGTTTTTTCACCTATGCACTGTTAGAAGCTCTGGGATGGGAACATTCCAGTGAGACTGATCCTTTACTAATCACTATCACCTACCCTCCCGCTGCTAAGAATGGACAAATCACTGTTGACGGTCTCTTCAAGTACATCAAAGCCAACCAAGCCATACGCTCACGTTTGAGCCTGTTCACCGCATACCAGCACCCCAAGACTACCGGAGGGCCCCTGGACCTTGTCCTTTTCAACCTCTGAAGCATATGGTAGAATTACACCTCTTACATATTGAGGTATTCCTGTGAAAAAGGTGACGTTGCTCTCTCTGTTGCTCTCTCTTCTTCTATTCCAAAGTTGTGAACTATTCTTGCAAGAAGAGCCACTAGGCTCTATTCATGCCATGTATGTGGCTCTGAATTATCATGGTACCGATGTGAACTATCTGGAAGGAACACTCAACGATGCAGAAGAACTGAACCAATGCCTTGAAAGCCTCAGCAACAAAAAAATGCGATCCTATACAGCCTACCCTCTCTTGCAGAGGGGAGGCCCCCTTCTTGATGATTCAGGATTCCGTCGTATATATGACTATGATGATTCCAGCACTTTCAACTCCCTTCCCACAAAAGAAAATGTCCTGAACCAAATCTCAGCATTAGCCTCTGTCCTAACCGAAAATGATCTGACTATCTTCAGTTATAGCGGTCATGGAATTGAGGGTGGTTCTTTGGTGTTGGCTCCACCCGTTTTTTCTGATCCTACTATTTATGATGGTGACAATACGCTAAAACCAGATGCGCTTCTTAGTGTTACCGAGCTGTTATCTGCCCTTTCAGAACTTCCAGGAAAACAACTGCTCATTCTGGACAGCTGTTACTGCGGCTCCTTTGTAGAAGATAGCGGGTCATCTGTAAGTCTTATCGAGAAAAGTCAGTTCCTCGATGAAGCCTTCACTACCTATTTTTCCTCTGCACAGTACAACCCGTCGCTATTCGTGCTTGCCGCCACAACTAGCGACAACACCAGCCGAGAAATGCCTGCAAACTTTGCTCATATACATGGATACTTTACAGCTGCCCTGCTTGATGGTCTTGGATGGGATCATACAAGCAATACCCTATTCGGTAGCTCACCTACAACGCAAAAGGGAGTCCTTACAATAGACTCCCTCTATAAATATATACTCGAGAATAAAGACTATACGATTAATGGAATATATGTCTTCCAGTACCAGCACCCCACCACAAGTGGGGGAGCTTATACCCTACGGATCTTTTAGGAGATAAACTGCCCGTCTCGGATCAGCTCTATCTCATCACGAATGACAGCCGCTCGTTCGAACTCCAGGTTTTTGGCTGCCTTGAGCATCTCCTTCTCCAGGGCCTTCACATACTTCTTGCGATCAGTGGGGCTGAGTAGGTTATAGCCACCCTTGAGAATAGCGAGATCCTGCTTCTGGTTCTGCTTGGTATCTTCCTTCTCCCGCTCAAGGATATCTTGTACTGCCTTGATGATGGTGGTGGGCGTGATGCCATGCTCCTCATTCCAGGCAAGCTGAATCGCCCTTCTGCGATTGGTTTCCTCTATGGCAATCTCCATGGCAGTACTCATCTTGTCTGCATACATGATGACCCTACCCTCGCTATTACGCGCAGCACGTCCGATTATTTGGACAAGGGAGGTTGCCGAGCGTAGGAATCCAATCTTATCCGCATCAAGGATACCGATAAGGGAAACTTCAGGCAGGTCCAACCCCTCTCTGAGCAGGTTGATACCAACGAGAACATCAAAGACACCCAGACGCAAGTCCCTAAGCAGTTCAACCCTTTCGAAGGTCTCAATTTCCGAGTGTAAGTAACGAACCTTAAGGCCAAGGGATGCAAAATAATCCGTAAGATCTTCACTCATTCGTTTGGTAAGAGTAGTGACCAGTACACGTTGCTTCTTTGCAATGGTCTTACGAATCTCTGAGTAGAGATCCTCCATCTGGCCTTCGGAGGGACGCACATCTATTACCGGATCCAACAACCCTGTAGGTCTTATCACTTGTTCCACTATCTGGGTGCTATCCCTAAGTTCCACTTTTCCAGGCGTTGCTGATACGAAAACTCGTTGTTTCACCACTTCGGTAAACTCACTAGCCTTCAAGGGCCTGTTATCCAGTGCAGAAGGTAAACGGAAACCGTAGTTCACCAGGTTCAGCTTACGGGAACGATCGCCCTCATACATCGCTCCAACCTGGGGAAGTGTCACATGGGACTCATCAATGAAGGTGACAAAGTCTGGAGGGAAGTAATCCAATAGAACAGCAGGACGTTCCCCTGCATTCCTGTCAGAAAGAGGCCTAGAGTAGTTTTCGATACCCGAGCAATACCCTATCTCCTGGAGCATCTCCAGGTCATATTCCACCCTTGTCTTGATTCGTTCCGCTTCAAGGGGACGACCTGAGCTAGTAAAAAACTCAACTTGGTCTTCCATCTCACTACGAATCCTCTGGACTGCTGCCTTGACCTGCTCAGGAGGCATGACAAACTGCTTGGCAGGATACAGCGTATAAGAAGGAACTATCTCCTGCTTCTCTCCTGATACAGGGTCGAACCACTGGATGGAGGCAATGGTATCCCAGTCGACAGATATCCTTACCGCATTCTCCAGGTAGGAGGGACATATTTCAATGACATCCCCTCGGACCCGGAAAGCTCCACGCTTGAGAATTGCGTCATTTCGCTCATACTGCATCCTTACCAGCTGATCGAGTACATCATGGTGATGAAAAGGCTCTCCTGTGGTAAATGTATGTACCATATCCCTAACTGACACTGGATTTGCCAATCCAAAGATGCAGGAAACAGTGGCCACGACGATGACATCTCGCCTTTCCATCAGGGAGAAGGAGGCCGAGAGGCGCAGCCTGTCTATCTCCTGGTTGATATCGGCATCTTTCTCGATATAGAGGTCTCGCCCGGGCACATAGGCTTCAGGCTGGTAGTAGTCATAAGTCGAGACAAAGTACTCGACCGCATTGTCAGGGAAAAATGACTTGAATTCCCGGAACAGCTGGGCAGAGAGAGTCTTATTATGTGAAAGGATTAAGGTGGGACGTTGTACCTGCTCGATGATCTTGGCCATCGTATAGGTCTTTCCACTTCCAGTCACTCCCTTGAGAGTCTGAAACTTATCCCCATCCTTCAACCCTTGCGCCAGTTTTTCAATGGCTTGGGCCTGGTCTCCTGCGGGCTCATACTCTGCATGGACCTTGAAGGGCCTCTGTTCGTAGGAAACATCTCCATGTATATTCTCAACGGGAGATCCGCCCCATCGTTCATCTACTCGTATATCATTCATCATTTACCACCATCAATTACCGTACTAATGCACTCACATGCTGTGCACTGCGTTCAATAAGCTGAACCTCTAATGTCTTGGTCTCACCTTTACGGTTGACCGTCACTTTCACTTTTTCCCCAGTTCGGGTATGCAGAAGGGCCAGATACAGGTCATTAAGATCATTGACCTCACTATCGTTGATAGCCGTAATAACATCCCCCCCAAGATAGATCACACTAGTTCCGTACTGGACCATCTGTGTTCCACCCTTGAGCCCTGCCTTCTCTGACAAGCCTCCTGTGACCACCTGGCTGACCAGAACCCCCTTGTCGACTGAGAGTTTGGCATAAGATACCAGCTGAGGAGTTAGCTGTACTGTGGCTATGTCAAGCCAACCTCTGCTAACCTTGCCCAGCTTGATGAGGTCGGGGATGATCGCAATGGCGGTATCGATGGGAATAGCGAAGTTGATACCCTGAGAATTGCCGTTGGTGGAATATATTGATGAGTTGATGCCAATGACCTCTGACCGGCTGTTCAAAAGTGGACCGCCACTGTTGCCAGGATTTATGGAAGCATCGGTCTGGATGGCATCCATGATAATCTTACCTTCATTGGTACGTACAGGACGGTTCAGCCCACTGACCACCCCAACAGTCATAGTGCGGTCATAACCAAAGGGATTTCCTATTGCAATGACCTTCTGTCCAATCTTGAGATCGCTACTCGTCCCAAGGACGATTGGATTGAGGTAACTCTCCTTGTCAACTGTAATTTGAATCACCGCAAGATCATCCTCACTGTCGACCCCGATAAGCTTTGCAGGATAAGATTGTTCGTTATATAGGGTCACTTTCAGGCTTTTTGCCCTTTCCACAACATGCGCATTGGTAAGGATATAGCCATCGAGAGAGAGGATAATACCACTTCCTGTGCCCTGGGCAGGCAGGACATCCATAAAGGCATTCACCTGAGCATCCAGTGTAGTGGTGATATGAACCACACTGCGGTTCGCTTTCTCATAGACGTTGATATTCTGCATTTCGGAAGCACTGTAACGCCAACTCTGGTTGCCTTCCTCAAAAAGGATAAGGCCGTCATCGCCATAGAAAATGTCAGAGACAGGAATGCCCGAGAGGGAGAGCAACGCACTCTCCCCTTGGTCTTCCACAATAGTACGCAGAACCTTCTGCAGATTCTTGCGATCTTGGTCTGACTGTATAGCATGGGTCCATTTCCAGAGCACCATCGCTGAAAGGATGACTACTATCGCAACAAAGGCAGCGATGATGGTCTGGATGACTCTTCTTTTTGTTTCCTTGAGCATTGTCTAAGTGTACTGCCAATCACCAGGTATTGGCAACAACTACAAAGAGGCCAGCAGTTCTTCCACCTCTTCCAAACTTGGGGGGTCACAGCCCTTTCGCGAGCAGTTGATGGAAGCAGCTACGTTGGCAAACCGCATTGCCTGGGCTATAGTCGCCTTGGAAAGAACCTCCAGATGGGGCTCATCCCCATCTGGGCCGAAAAAGCCACCTCTATGCAGAAAAGAGAGCAAGGCACCACTGAAGGTATCTCCAGCGCCTACTGTATCAATTACAGGCAGATCAACAATAGGAGAATCAACGGTGAACTTTTCCGGACTGTACCAGGTACTACCTTTCTTGCCTTTGGTCAGGATGATATGCGAACCACTCTCTATGCTTAACTGTTTGGCAGCTTCATCAACACCAAGCTCGGGATAGAGCAACAACAGGTCATCATCGCTGAGCTTGATGATATCTGAAAGCTGGATGGCAAGCATAAGACGCTTTCGATAGGCAGCAAAATTTTCGATAACCGTAGGTCTTACGTTAGGGTCAAGGAATACGATAGGAGCTGGCTTGAGCATATCAACTGCAGAAAGAATTGCATCACAACCGGGCTCCACCACCAGTGATACGGAACCTATATGAAGAACCTTGAGATCAGAATGCTCTGAAAGAGCAGTAAGCAGCTCATCCCTTCCTATTGAAGTAGGGGCAGTATTCTTACTATAGAAGGCATAACTAGCCTTTCCTTCCTCATCGAGAGCCAAAAACCCTATCATCGACGGAAGTGGGCTTGAGCAGAGTTCAGGATCAAACAAAATATTGTTATCCACCATATGCTCCAGAAGTCTTTCCCCAAACATGTCAGCAGAATTCTTGCCAAAGAAGCCTACCGGACTGTGAAGTCTGGCTGCAGCTGTTGCCGCATTGAGACCACATCCACCAACATGGGAAGCAAAATTAACCGAAGAACCTTCTTTTCCTTTTCCAATAAAATCTATTAGGGCCTCTCCAATAACTCCAATCATTGCGATCTCCTACAAATATCGTTTTTTAGGTTGTCCGATGACACCTGCATATACTTCAACATGCTCTTTTGCACTACTCATCATAATCTTAGGGAGCAGCACTTCCTCTATCTGGAAGAAACCCACATCGCTGGACATCTCAACATCTATAAGAATTGGATGCTCCTCCCCTTTCTCGATAGTCACCTTTTCAATGGAATTGGCTGAATACTTGTGAATATCCCCTGTCTTGGGAGCGGTAGTGATACTCATGGGAATCCGTGCTCTCCCCTTCTCCATGTCGCAGCCATCAGCAACCAGCAGGAGACCAGCTTCTACGCTATAGACCTTTCTGGAGGCCATATGCCCCATAACGCCTTCGGTGGCAACGCTCATGATGGCTATGCGTCGAGAGAGCTCATCGGGAAACAGGGTCAAGAGGATCCTGTCCATAATAGGCCTTGCTATGATGAGACCGGTAAGCTCATGTTCGGTACGGGAAACACTCATACCCAAGTCATGGACAAAGGAAGCGAGCAAAAGTGCACAAAGACTGTCCTCATATGTTCCTGAGTTCTCCAAGACCAATGAAGTGGCAACATTTGCATCCCTAAGCAAGGAAAGCATCTTCACTCCGTTACAGGCAACCTGTCGCATATGCACCGGTCCATGGTCATTAAAGTTCATCCGTTTGATCGAGACGGTGTTCGCATATTCCTGTAGAGCCTCAATCTCCTCGTCAGAGAGCAAAAGTTCTGCAAGCCTATAACTTGCAGACCCTTTTTCCAGAAGGCCCAGCAGATTCTTGCTTACTGTTGTTTCTTTGAATGATTTCATACCAATAGGATACAACATGTTCAACCACAGGGAAAGGGGATGTGGATAAAAGAAGCCAACTACCTTATACTGGGTGCATGAAAAAAGTGACCATGAAAGATTTCCGCTGGCTGGGAAAGCCTCAGCAGTGGGTAAAGACCTATAGGGAGCTATCCCTCACAGTCGAGCCTATGCTTTGCCTTCCTGAAGGACCGCTGATACTGGCAGTGAGTGACGAGGATTTTACGCTCTCACTGATAACGACAACAGCTCCTGAGGATGGATTCTGTGGTGTATGCCTCTACCATACGCAAGAGAGCTATACCGCTGTTGGCAGGTCAAAGACACATGTCCTAGTCGAGAGTTCTGTACGTTCATACAAGACAACCACACAAGCCCCTCTTCCTACAAGTGAAGCAAGCATACAATGGCACCTGGAGCGCAAAGGCTCACTGGTTCGTATAGGGTTCGCTCTTCCTTCTAAAGATGAGGTTGAGTGGGTTTCAAATACGGCCATCCCTGGTATGGCAGAATCTGTCAGCTTCGGAGCGTTCTTTTCCAATCATACCAGAACCCCCTTTGAGGCAGGTATGCACAGTATTCGCTATACAAAAATCGAATCACAGCAGCCACATATACTCGTATAACCTCCACTGATATGATACGATTGACCATCTTCACATCACACCCCTCTGAAAGGGTACAAGGAAGGACACTACATGCAAGAAAAAGATGACCTGGAGGTCAAGGAAAAGGTTTCACTCAATTTTCTGGAGCGCATCATAGAAGATGATCTCGCCAATGGTCGGGTTCCCAATGGGACTATTGTCACACGATTTCCACCTGAGCCAAATGGCTATCTGCACATCGGACACATCAAATCCATATGCATCAACTTTGGTCTGGCAGATACCTATGGTGGACGTTGTCACCTCCGTTTGGATGATACAAACCCAGAAAAAGAAGAGCAGGAATATATCAATGCCATCAAGGAAGATCTCAGATGGCTTGGCTTTGACTGGGGCGTGCATGAGTACTATGCCTCAGACTACTACCAGAACCTCTATGAGGTTGCAGTCCGCCTGATCGAGGAAGGCAAGGCCTTTGTAGACTCTCTCTCTGCTGAAGAGATGAGAGAGTACCGTGGAACCCTTACCGAAGCAGGGAAAAACAGCCCTTACAGGGATCGTAGTATTGAGGAAAACCTTACCTTGTTTGAGGAGATGCGCCAGGGTAAGCATGCAGAAGGGACACATATCCTCAGAGCAAAAATTGATATGAGCAGCCCTAACATAAACATGCGTGACCCCGCCCTCTACCGAATCAAATTTGCCCATCACCTGAGGACAGGAGACAAGTGGTGCATCTATCCGATGTATGACTTCACCCACCCCATCAGCGATGCCCTTGAAGGCATAACGCACTCCATCTGCACCCTTGAGTTCGAGGATCATCGTCCGGCTTATGACTGGGCGACCTCCATTGATGGCATTGAGCATACTCCTCACCAGTATGAATTCGCTCGTCTGAACATCAACTATTTGGTCATGAGCAAGAGACGTCTACTCAATCTGGTAAAGTTAGGCATTGTAACCGGCTGGGATGACCCTAGGATGCCCACCATAAGCGGAATCCGCAGACGTGGGTATTCACCCGAATCCATGAAGGATTTCATCAACCGTGTTGGTGTCGCCAAGGTTGAAGGGGTGGTTGACTACTCGCTGATGGAGTTCTGTGTCCGTGAGGACCTGAACAAGCGCGCCAATCGCCTCATGGTCGTCCTCGAGCCTCTCAAGGTAATCATTGACAACTACCCTGAGAACAAGATTGAGTATTTTGAGGCTGTGGACAACCCTGAAGATCCAAATTCTGCAACACACCAGATACCTTTTGGACGGGAATTGTATATCGAACGGGAAGACTTCATGGAAGAGCCTCCAAAGAAGTATCACCGACTCTATCCAGGTAATGAGATTCGACTGAAGTACGCCTACTATATCACTGCAGACTCGGTGGTAAAAGACGAACAAGGCAATGTCATCGAGGTGCACTGCACCTACGATCCTCTTTCCAAGGGTGGTACTACACCCGACGAAAGGAAGGTCAAGGGAACCAGTCACTGGGTGAGTGCCACCGAAGGGGTCTCCATTGAGGCAAGACTGTATGACAAGCTTTTTCTTGACGAAAACCCAGGCAAAGCAACAGGCAATTATCTTGATGACCTTAATCCTGATTCACTTGTAATAGTCCCTGATGCAAAGGCAGAGCCTGAAATTCTCAATGCAAAGGTCGGAGACTATCTACAGTTCATCAGAAACGGATACTTCTGTCGTGACACCAATGATGGACAGGATGGCAAGCTTGTGTTCAACAGGACTGTCACCCTCAAGGACTCTTGGGCCAAAATGAAGAAAAAGATGGGAATGTAACCTCGATTGAGACGGGGCAGAGGAATGGTCCTCTGCCCTCATTCCCAGACATCATAAACGCGGAGGAAGTGATATGAACTATTTCTTTGACCAGCATTTCCATGTCATGAATATCGAACATCCGAACTTACTCTCTTTTTTCGCTTCCCTTGATACTGGCATACCAGATCTCATTACCAGCGGGGCATTTTCTCCAAGCTATATATTTACCACCAAGAACCGTAAAGGTTCTCAGATGCTTGATAGGATCACAAACACCCTCACCACTTTTGAGCAACCCATCGGACAGACATTGGTCCTGATGGAGGACGACCTTATGGGCAAATTTGCCTCCCATGAGAAAGATTCCCCAAAACCTGATAAGCCCTTCATCAGAAAAGGCAAGATGCACATGCGGGGCAGAAGCTATGACAAACTGGCAATGTGCCCATTGTTGATGGATTTCTCCAGTACCGACATAAGCAAGGAGAGCCTCTACTACCCTCCCAAAAAGGCCAAGAAAATTCTCAAATATGCAGAAGATACCCTTGCAGGGTTTGATTTCTACAGGGAAGACCATCCTAATGGCCTCTTTGAATTCTACCCATTCATAGGCATTACCCCTCCTGCACACTCAATACAGTTTATTGAGGAATTGTTGGAAACCTATATGAACAAAGACCATAAGCGAGAGAGCCAGTTCAAACAGGGGAAACAGAAGTTCTATGGTGTAAAATTCTACCCACCCCTAGGCTATGATCCCTGGCCTTCCAATCCTAAGGAAAAGGAGAAGGTCACCCTTATCTACGAGTTCTGTACGAAGAATGACATACCCATCATGACACATTGTGATGACCAAGGCTTTCGGGGAATCCCTCCAAAGGATGCATGGAAATTCACTTCCCCCTTTACCTACAAACCTGTCCTGGAAAAGTACCCAACGTTGCGGATTGATTTTGCCCACTATGGGTGGCAGTACAATAATCTCCATAAGAACCCACTTTCGGTCATCAGTGCAGCAGCTAACAAAGTTCCCGACTCCCCATGGTTTTATGAGGTTGTAGATCTGATGCAAAATTATCCCAATATCTATGCAGATTTCTCCTTCAGCGGGACCAACAGTGACTTCTACTTGCAGCTCTACAACTATGTCAAAACCCTTGAGGAGGCCAAAGCGGAGACGGTATTGGATCGATCAATTTTCGGTTCTGACTTCAATGTGCATCTATTGAAGGTGGAGTCGTACAACTCCTACTATCGGATGTTCGAACAATCACCATTCAGTGATGATGAGGTGCACTCTTTCGTCCAGACCAATCCAATGCAATTCATGGGTATTGTTGAGTAGGAAAGCATCCATACGAAAACGTCCTGTAGATGTGTTGAGTAGATGACATACCAGAAAAACCGAATATCAGCACAGGTTCTATCAAAGAGATTCCCTCACTGTAATGCAGTGAGGGAATCTCTTTGCAAAATCACTGATATATGATAATTCCCATGAAAAACAAAACAATGTCCAGGACAAAAAATTAGAGCAGACATGTTACTGCCTGCCATAGTTCAATCGCTGCCCCTTAGGATAACTCTTAGTAGTTCTTTACTACAAGTTCAAAATAGGCCTGTGGATGGTTACAGACTGCGCAAAGACCAGGAGCCTTTTTACCGATGACGATATGACCACAGTTAGAGCACTTCCAGATCTGTTCGCCGTCTCTACTGAATACAATGCCGTCTTCAACGTTCTTCAGGAGATCAAGGTAGCGCTGTTCATGGTGCTTCTCAATAGCTGCGACCATCTCAAAGAGTGATGCAATCTTGGTAAAACCTTCTGCACGGGCATCTTTGGCAAAATTCACATACATGTCAGTCCATTCATAGTGCTCACCAGCAGCAGCATCCTTAAGATTAGTTGCAGTGGTGGCAATTTCACCACCTTCCTGGAGAAGCTTAAACCAAATCTTGGCATGTTCTTTCTCATTGCCTGCAGTCTCTTCAAAAAGATTGGCTATTTGGACATACCCTTCCTTACGAGCCTTGGAGGCATAGTAGCTATACTTATTTCTCGCCTGAGATTCACCTGCAAATGCTGCGGCCAGATTAGCTTCAGTCTTCGATCCTTTCAATTCCATACAATTGCTCCTTTACTGCGCAGTGGCAGTATGCTTTTTTTGACAATCGGGACAAATCCCGTTAAAAACAAGTTCATACGATTCCAGCTCATAGCCATGCGTAACCATGTTATCACTGTTTAGGACAACATCCTCAAGCAATTCAATGTCACTGACCTGCTTACAGTGCGTACACTGAATGTGATAGTGCTTTTCCAATGTCCTGTCAAAATGATCAGGCCCCCCTAGTACACGCACACGTTTCACACGTCCCTCATCTACCAACATATTCAGATTCCTATATACAGTAGCACGACTGATGGAGGGGTGCTTACTAACTATGGTATCATAAATCTGTTCCGCATTGGGATGATTATCAGCTTCTGAAACAGCATCCCAAATCAAGCCTTTCTGTATTGTTTGTCTTTTTTCTTTCATTTTTATCCTAATTGGTATTGTTTCTCATATAAGATAGTAAACTACATATTAGGTTATGTCAACTTTTTCTGGGAAAACAACACATCCCATTCATTGAAATATACATACCCAAGCAATTCCCTGTAGGACACAAATCCAATTCCTTTGATGTAGGTAAGAATGGGGATGTTTACTATAATTATTCTCGCAATTATACCACAAACAAAGAATAATACTATTACTTAAAAATAGTATTTTTGTTTCCGTTGATATACTTAGAAATATACTCAAAGGCCAGATGTATTTCATACCATAAAAAAGATCCCAAGCAATTAAGCCTGGGACCTTGTTGTACATTATTAGATAAACAGTTATTTATCACCCTTCTTCTTATCATCAAGCCAGAAGAAAGAATCTCTATTCTCTTCCTCGCCTCTGGTACGGGTATCTTTGAACTTGTCAAAACCGTAAGGCTTGGGAGAAGACTTTCTCTCTCTTCTCTGGACATCAGGAGAAGGACGACCTTCACCATCAAAGGGCTTGCGCTCCCTGTCACCGTAGGAGGGTCTGCCACCACGGTCATCTCGATCCCTGAAGGAAGGTCTGCCGCCATCACGGTCAAAGGGTTTGCGTTCCCTGTCACCATAGGAAGGTCTGCCACCATCACGGTCAAAGGGCTTGCGCTCCCTGTCACCATAGGAAGGTCTGCCTCCGTCACGGTCAAAGGGCTTGCGCTCCCTGTCACCATAGGAAGGTCTGCCACCATCACGGTCAAAGGGTTTGCGCTCCCTGTCACCATAGGAAGGTCTGCCGCCATCACGGTCAAAGGGCTTGCGCTCCCTGTCACCATAGGAAGGTCTGCCACCATCACGGTCAAAGGGCTTGCGCTCCCTGTCACCATAGGAAGGTCTGCCACCATCACGGTCAAAGGGCTTGCGCTCCCTGTCACCATAGGAAGGTCTGCCACCATCACGGTCAAAGGGCTTGCGCTCCCTGTCACCATAGGAAGGTCTGCCGCCATCACGGTCAAAGGGCTTGCGCTCCCTGTCACCGTAGGAAGGTCTGCCGCCATCACGGTCAAAGGGCTTGCGCTCCCTGTCACCATAGGAAGGTCTGCCTCCTGCCACCATCACGGTCATCACGGTCAAAGGGCTTGCGCTCCCTGTCACCGTAGGAAGGTCTGCCGCCATCACGGTCAAAGGGCTTGCGCTCCCTGTCACCATAGGAAGGTCTGCCGCCATCACGGTCAAAGGGCTTGCGCTCCCTGTCACCATAGGAAGGTCTGCCGCCGTCACGGTCAAAGGGCTTGCGCTCCCTGTCACCGTAGGAAGGTCTGCCTCCGTCACGGTCAAAGGGCTTGCGCTCTCTGTCGCCGTAGGAAGGTCTGCCTCCGTCACGATCAAAGGGCTTGCGCTCCCTGTCGCCATAGGAAGGTCTGCCACCACGGTCAAAGGGCTTGCGCTCCCTGTCACCATAGGAGGGTCTGCCACCATCACGGTCAAAGGGCTTACGCTCTCTGTCACCATAGGAGGGACGTGCACCCCTGTCATCGCGATTACCATAGGAAGGTCTGCCGCCCCGGTCATCTCGACCACCACGATCATCCCGATCCCTAGAAGCAGGGCGTTCGCCTCTGTCATCCCGATCCCTGTAAGAAGGACGGCCACCACGGTCATCACGATCTCTGGAATCTGTTTTTGGTTCATCCTGAGAAGTCTCAGGGGTAACCAATGCAATATCATCATCTTCCCACTGAAGAGTCAGTACGTCATCTTCGATGATGTTGGCTTCTGCAACTGGAGCTACTGCAACAAGCTCAGTCTCATCTGCAACTTCATCAACAATCTCATCAGTTTCTGTTTCGACAACTTCAACAATTTCAACAGCTTTCTTTGTGGTCTTCTTAACTGCTTTTTTCTCAGCTTTTTCTACCAGTTCTGTTTCATCGGCAATTTCGTCAGCCTTATCAGCTTTCTTAACGGCCTTCTTAGCTGCCTTTTTCTCTGTTTTTTCAGCCTTTTCAGTTTCGTCAGCCTTGTCAGCCTTCTTAACGGTTTTCTTAGCTGCCTTTTTCTCTGTTTTTTCAGCCTTTTCAGTTTCGTCAGCCTTGTCAGCCTTCTTAACGGTTTTCTTAGCTGCTTTTTTCACAGGTTTATCAGCTTTCTCAATCTTTGCGGATACGTCTACTTCTTCAGTGGTCTTTTCTTCAGTTACAACAGCTTTCTCATTTGTCTCTTCAACGTTGGTTTCAGTCTGTACGGTATCTTCAGTTACTACTGCGTCTTTCTTGACGTCTTCAATCATTTCTTCGTTCTTCTCTTTTTTCTTAGTCATGGTTATTATTTCCATCTTCTCAGTATCGTGCTGGCTTCTTCCAGCTTTCTTGTCAACGGTTTGCAGGTCTTCTGCATAGATCCGTACTTCCTGTTGCTTATCGAGCAACCAACTTCTCGCGATTCCTTTCTTGTGTGTGAAGCCCGGTGCTGCGACATGCGAGCTTATTTCTTGAACCTCAAAACCGCGAATCTTACCTCGTTCCATTCTGAAGGAACTCAGGTTTGTAGAGAACAAGAGTATGCCATCTCTTGTCAACAGCGCATTCAGCACCTTGATCCAACGCAGATAATCTCTTTGCACATCAAAATCATGTTCCATCTTTCTGCTGTTGGAAAAACATGGCGGATCAAATACGATCAAGTCATACTTCCGCCCTTCTTTGACAGCTTCTACAACATATTGCCATGCATCTGCGGCAATACAGGGAAACAGTTCCTCAGGAAACCCATTATCCGAAAGGTTCTTCTGCGCCCAAGCTGTATAGGTAGCATTCAAGTCCACCGACTCGACCTTCTTTGCTCCACCCTTTGCGGCGTAGACCGAGAATGATCCAGTATAGGAGAACAAATTCAGTACCGATAAACCGGAACTCATTGTTCCTACCATCTCTCTTGTCAGCATATGGTCAAGAAACAAGCCGGTATCGATACGTTTGGTGAGATCTACGGTGAAAGTCAATCCGTTTTCCGTTACCTCAACCAAAAGAGACTCTTTGCTCTGCAATTCGTGCTGTTCCTTGCCTACTCTCTTTGGTCGACGATGAAACACCACATGGTTAGCCTGGACATATAACATTCTTGAGACAATATCGCAGCAAACAGCCTCGGTCTCGTCATCCAAACCATCCTCACTGTAATCAGTGATTCTTGCATAGGGTCCATACATATCTACAGTAACAGAAAATCTTTCCAGATTCCTATCATACACCCGCATGCATGTCGTTCCACTCTTTATCATTAAACGACGCATTTTAAGTGCGTTTGTCTTTAAAATCTTTCCGAAATCCTTTTCTGTATAATCCATGTCTTCCCTGATAGCTCTTTCTGCATTGCAGTGTATATGGTACTATAGAAAAAAGCTAGAGAAGTGAAGGAAAAACTATTATGGACGAAGATGCTCAGGCCTTTATAACAGAACTGGAAACTAGACACCAAGCGAAAATACGTTGGAAGACGTATGCAACTTGGTATGGAAACAACTGTGGGATCTCACGTGAGTTCGGAGTATTTCTTTACCAATGTGAGAGAACTTTCTTCTTTGAGGATTTCGAAAGGAACCCCAGCATGTTTGGAATATCCCTCAAATCCAAGAAAAAAAGAGAACCTTTTGAGAAATATGAAGGACTCTTCGCTCTTGATGATGTGGTTTCCACACGCCAAGTTGTCAAGACCTATGCAAAAAAGGTCACAGAAGGTGTCAAGACAACTGAAGATTTGCCTCAAGTAAATACGCTTGATAAGATTTTCAGACAACTGGTTGAAATGGTCACCCTCAAGGATGGGAGTGTACATTTTTTTGAATTGATAGACCGCAAAGCTTTTGCTGTTGCGATACAAGCATAGGAGGGGCATATGGGTGCTTTCAAAGCATATGATATCAGAGGAATCTATAACAAGGACTTTGACAAGGAGACTGTCTACAAGATTGGTTTCTTCTTGCCAAGCCTACTGAAAAGCAAAGAGGTCATAGTTGGAAGGGATGTACGCACAACCAGCGACGAAATATTTGAAGCCTTGAGTAGGGGCATTACAGACAGTGGGGCAGATGTTTGGGACATAGGCCTGGCAACTACCCCAATGGTCTACTTCGCTACAGTTCATTTCGAATCTGATGCTTCGGTTCAGATTACAGCAAGCCACAACCCTGCAAAATACAACGGGTTGAAGATAAGCAGGACCAAAGCATTACCTGTAGGATCAGAAACAGGCCTGAAGGAACTTGAGGCTATGGTCAACAATGACACGATAATAGTGGCCAAGAAAAAAGGGTCCATCATCCAAAAGGATGCCAAAACCCCCTATCTCGTATTTCTCAAGCAGTATGCTCCAGACACCTCAAATCTTAACATCTCTTTTGACCTATCCCATGGCATGGCCAACCTGTTGGCCAAAGATCTCCTTGGCGATCATCATCATTATCTTTATGACCATTTTGATGGGACATTCCCTGCCCATGAGCCAAACCCTCTGGAAGAGGAAAACTGTAAAGATATCAAGGCTGCTGTCATTGCCAACAAGAGTGACGTTGGCGTCATTTTCGACGGTGATGCTGACCGTGTCATGTTCATCGATGAGAAAGGACGCTTCCTACAACCTGACTACATCACTGCTGTCTTGGGCTATCATTATCTGAAACATGAAAAGGGCAATGTCCTTGTCGATATCAGAACCAGCAGGTCTACTACAGAATACCTTGCAAAACATGGGGCTCAGGTACATATATGGAAAGTCGGACATGCCTTTGCCAAGATCAAGCTTCGAGACATCAAAGCCATCTTTGGCGGAGAACTTGCAGGCCACTACTATTTCCGAGACTTCTTCAACTGTGACAGCGGCTTCCTCGCTTCCCTCATTGTTCTTGGAGTTGTCAGCGAGCTCAAAAAACAGGGCATTACCCTAAGTTGCTTCATTGACACAATCATTGCCTATGCCAATAGCGGAGAGATCAACTTCAAGATTGAAGATAAGGACAAGGCTATGGAGGCGCTCTACACCGAGTTTGTAAAAAATGCAAAGCCTGACAAGATCCTTGATTTTGATGGGTATCGCATAGAGTTCCCAACATGGTGGTTCAATGTGCGCAAATCCAATACCGAGCCCTATCTCAGGCTTGTAGTTGAGGCAAAGACCAAAGAAGAGTTAGAGGATAGGACTAAAGCACTAACTGCAATCATCAAGCATTTCAACTGATACTACCAATACACATGAAGGAGTAATTTCCATGAAAGTACTTTTGTTTGGAGGTGCCGGATATATTGGTACCCACGTTGCCCTAGCTTTCCTAGACCGCAACGATACTGTAGGAATATTTGACAACCTCTCTTCAGGATTGCGTTCAAATATCGATAAACGCTGTCATTTCTATGAAGGGGACATCCTCAATCGAGAACAAGTTCGAGAGGTTCTCAGTGAGGGTTGGGATGCAGTGGTTCACCTAGCAGCTTTCAAAGCAGCCGGGGAGTCAATGCTTAAGCCCTTCAAGTATTCAGAGAATAATATCACAGGCTCTCTGATTCTCATCACAGAGTGTGTGCGTGCAGAAGTGAAGAATTTCATACTCTCCTCATCTGCCGCTGTCTATGGAGAACCTACGTACCTTCCTGTTGACGAGAAGCATCCTACAAATCCGACCAATTACTATGGATATACAAAACTGTGCATAGAAGAGAATCTCAAGTGGTATTCCAAACTCAAGGAATTCAACTATGTTGCTCTTCGCTACTTCAATGCAGCTGGGTATGATGGTGATGGCAAGATGATGGGACTGGAAAACAATCCTGCAAACCTTATCCCTGTTGTCATGGAAGTCGCGTCAGGCCTCAGACCTAACCTGTTGGTATTCGGTAAAGACTATGATACAGCAGACGGCACCGGTGTTCGTGATTATGTACATGTAACAGACCTAGCGAAGGGACATCTGCTTGCTGCTGACTATCTTCTGAAAAATCACAAGAATCTGGTTGTTAACCTAGGTTCTGAATATGGGCTCTCTGTGCAACAGATCCTCGACACGGCCCGCGAGATCACCGGCAAGGAGATAGACACCCAATACGTAGAACGCCGCCCTGGAGACCCAGCAAAACTTGTTGCATCCTCTACCTTAGCGAAGAATGAATTGGGATGGGAAGCTGAACACTCTTCGGTCGAATCCATTGTAGCTTCAACGTGGAAGGTCTATCAGGCCAACAAGAAGAAGACAACAGCAAAGTCCTGATATGGAAGTTTGATGAAAGCGGCAGGGTCTCCCCTGATGAGATTTTCTTGTGGGATTTCTCCCACTCCACTCTAGCCTGAATCCGTTTTTTCTTGGCTTTTGCGATTGAGCGGTTCTTGGGGTATCTCCTGCTCCTGTCCCAGATCTTGAGGAAGAAGTATTGGGTGTCCCTGTATCCGTAGGCCTGCCTGCGCACCGTCTTGATCATGTTGTTGCAGCCTTCCAGGGGTCCGTTCGAGATGGGGAAGCGCACCCTTGAGACAATGCCTTCCATGCGTGTGCTCATCAACGCCTTGAGCATCGGGATCTGCACTACAAAGCTTTCCGGAGGGCCAACTGCTCAAGGCCGTCCTTCATCTCCTGTTCGTCGGTACAGTGCCATGCTGGTCGCCGAGGAAGAAAGCCAGGCTGAGGGTCACTTTCTCCCCTGGACGTTGCGTGTCGACCACTTGCGCTGTCCGTCGGGTAGGGCAAGGCCCTGTTCTCATAGGCTATGGCTCCCTGTTATGGGCCTTGGCCAGCTCATCCTTTTTCTGCAGGGCCACCCTGCTGCTCGTACACGTGTATTTCCTCTCCGCTTAGCTAGGGCCTCCCTTCCTGCTGCATCGGCAATGGCCTTCCTGGAATGAGCAACCCAAACTTGGTTAGGATTGCTCACATGTTCAATCTCGTCCGGAGGGATTTGAACCCCCGACAGGGTGGTTATTTCCCCTAGTCAAGCACCACCTGCTCTATGGGTGGGACTGAGCTACACTTCCCTGACCAGCTTCCGGTTGGACGAATGGCCGTCAAGTTCTAAGAACGATTGGAAAGATACCTTATTGAAAAAATTATGTCAAGCGATTATTCAGACTTGGATCAAAAAATGGCTTGCCTCTAGGAAGCCGCCCAAGATTTACAATCAGATTCTTACTTAGCGGGATAGTACTTGGAAAGGAATTCCATGAACACATCGCTGAGCAAGGAGCAGATTCCTCAGTCAGGATTCCTGAACACATCGCTGCAAGGAGCCCTCAGTCAGGACTCTGCCAAACAGTATCCGTCTCCACCGGCTGCCATAAAGTCGTTGGTAGCTACCTTGTATGTAGCATTCTTATCGATGGCCTTACCGTTGAGCAGAACTCTCAGTATACGCTTGCCAGGAGCACCAAAGCGGTTGTAAACAACCTGCAGATCAGTCTGGGAGAAAGCGCCATTGGTGGCAGGGAGCATACTGTAGCCATGCTCGAGAGCGGCATACACTTCAGAACCCTTGATCTCACAGACAGTAATGATGTTCGTGAAGGGAAGGACAGTGATGACATCCCCAACAGTTACAGCACCAGCATCAATTGAAGCTCTGATTCCACCGCCATTGGTGATGGTGAAGTCAGCCCCACTCTCTGCTGTCATAGCTTGAGTGAGCAACCTGGAAAGGTTAGTTGGCTTGGTGCGCACATTTGCACGTGCTCCATCAAGCATTTCAGGAACATTAGCGATGACCACATTCATCTTATCACTGAGTTTAGCCGTCATGTATCCGACATATTCGGAAACCTGAGGATCATCAGGGATGCTGGTGATTCCATAAGAGCGAGCAAGCTCAGACTCTGCAGGATTGAGGACATCTTCGGCAGGAATCAACATCGGATAGAGTGCAGTTACCTTGCCATTCTTGACATGGAGCTGAACCAGACCGACATTCTTCATGTACTCTCCAGTAGAGACAATCATTGTGTCGCCAACTTTCTTTCCCTGAGGAAGGACAGTGTGGCTATGACCATCTATAAAGAGATCGATACCCTTGACGTTGTTGATGATCAGGTCACTTGTTACACCAGAGGCTCCATCATAATCCAAGCCGATGTGGCCTAGGACAATGACATAGTCAACCATAGTATGTGCCATATCAACAGCTGCCTGAGCATTCTGTACAATGATATCACTCATGAAAGAAAGGCCTTCAACATTCTTAGGATGGGTCTTTGTAGCGGTATCAGGAGAGGTCAGACCTACGACTGCAATTTTGAAGCCGTTGAAATTATATACCTGGTAAGGCTGGAACAAGAGATACCCATTCTCATCAAGAATGTTTGCGCTCAATACCTTGATGTCAGTATACTCATCAGCAATCTTTGCAGCCTCAACAAGACGATCTGCGCCATAGTTGAAGTCGTGGTTGCCTGGAGCAATTGCATCAAGACCGATCATATCGAGGATGACACCTACGGTCTCACCTTCGAACATATTAGCGAGGTTGGTTCCATGGATTGTATCACCGGCATCCAGGTAGAGGATGTTGTCGGTAATCGCACGACCCATCTTCAACATAGTAGCAAGTTTTGCATAGCCCATTCCGCCATCAGCAGGAACGATACGTCCATGAACGTCGTTGGTGTGCACGATGAATAGGTCAAACTCCTTGGCACCATCATCGTTTTTCACGATTTCAGTTACGCCATAAGGATATACCATTGGAACCTTTTCAGCCTCAGCAGGAACAGTAGCTACAACCTCAGCAACCTTTACAGGAGCTGGTGCCGCGGCTGGTGCAGGAGCTGGGGCGGGAGCAGGGACTGCTGCCTTGACGACTGGGCTAGCACCAATGAGGGATACTACAGCTGGGTCTTCAGGGACAGTGGTCATGAGGGTATAACCCATTGCTCTGGCAAACGGCTCGTACGCCTTGGCAGCTGCGCTCTTCATAGGATCTAGCACATCAGCAGCAGGAAGAATCACAGGATAGGTCGATACGACCTTACCGTTCTCTACATGCAACTGTACTGCGCCGATACTTCTCAGACCGCTGTCTGCACGCACGATAAGTGTGCCGTTGACTGTCTTGGCCATTGCTTCGCCGTTTCCGTCGACAAACAGGTCAATACCGTCAATATTCTGGCAAACCATCTCACTGCTCAGATCACCTGTGCTTCCCAAGTCCCCAAGAACAATGATGTAGTCAACATAGTTTTTCGCCATGTCAACAGCATACTGTGCATTGGATAGGATCAGGTCACTGGTGAAAGAGACTCCCTGGATCGGTTTCGGGGAAGTTAGTCCCACGACTCCAACCTTGAAGCCATTGAAGTTGTACACTTGATAGGGCTGGGCAACAAGGTAGCCGTTTACATCGAGGGCGTTAGCACTCAAGGGAAGAGCTTTCTTGGTACCTGTGATACCGGTGGCAAGCTGTACTGCCTGTGGGGTATAAGCGTCATAGCCGATCCAGTCGACCAGACCTGCTGCGACCATTGCCATATCGGCAGGTACAGCACCCACATTACCAGAATTCAGCATCAACCAGTTATCGGTAATTGCCTTACCTGCGGCTGCCATGGTGGAAAGCCTAGCAACACCAATACCACCATTCTCGGCGTAGATGTTACCATTCAGGTCATTGGTATGGACGATGAACAGGTCAAAAGTTTTGGCCCCTTCACTCTTTACAATTTCCTGGACTCCATAGGGGAGAGCCATTTCTGCTACAACAGGAGCTTCCTTAGCGGGAACTGCTTCCTTAGCGGGAACTGCTGGCTTAGCGGGCTCAACAACCTTTGCAGGAGCTGGAGCGGGAGCAGGGACTGCTGCCTTGACGACTGGGCTAGCACCAATGAGGGATACTACAGCTGGGTCTTCAGGGACAGTGGTCATGAGGGTATAACCCATTGCTCTGGCAAACGGCTCGTACACCTTGGCGATTGCGCTCTTCATAGGATCAAGCACATCAGCAGCAGGAAGAATCACAGGATAGGTCGATACGACCTTACCGTTCTCTACACGCAACTGTACTGCACCGATACTTCTCAGACCGCTGTCTGCACGCACGATAAGTGTGCCGTTGACTGTCTTGGCCATTGCTTCGCCGTTTCCGTCGACAAACAGGTCAATACCGTCAATATTCTGGCAAACCATCTCACTGCTCAACTCACCTGTGCTTCCCAGGTCCCCAAGAACAATGATGTAGTCAACATAGTTTTTCGCCATGTCAACAGCATACTGTGCATTGGATAGGATCAGGTCACTGGTGAAAGAGACTCCCTGGATCGGTTTCGGGGAAGTTAGTCCCACAACCCCAACCTTGAAGCCATTGAAGTTGTACACTTGATAGGGCTGGGCAACAAGGTAGCCGTTTACATCGAGGGCGTTAGCACTCAAGGGAAGAGCTTTCTTGGTACCTGTGATACCGGTGGCAAGCTGTACTGCCTGTGGGGTATAAGCGTCATAGCCGATCCAGTCGACCAGACCTGCTGCGACCATTGCCATATCGGCAGGTACAGCACCCACATTACCAGAATTCAGCATCAACCAGTTATCGGTAATTGCCTTACCTGCTCTTGCCATGGTGGAAAGCCTAGCAACACCAATACCACCGTTCTCGGCGTAGATGTTACCATTCAGGTCATTGGTATGGACGATGAACAGGTCAAAAGTTTTGGCCCCTTCACTCTTTACAATTTCCTGGACTCCATAGGGGAGAGTTACCTCTGCCATTATAGGTGCTTTTTCCTTGACAGGGGCTACCGGTGCAGGCTCCGGAATTGGAGCGGGTTCAACGGGCTTCTCTACAGCCTCTGGAACTGCTACAGGCTCTACTGGCGCTGGAGCTGGTTCTACAACAGGGGCCGGTGGAATTGGTTCAACCTTTGCAGTACTCTTACAGCCTACTAGGGAAAAAGCCAACAACGCTACCAGCATTGCTGTCATAATTGTTCTTGAAAGACGTTTCACGTGTTTCCTCCTCATGACGTTCTCATGTGTCGTTGCATACGTACTCAACAACACTATAACACACACTAGTAAAATCGGATACACCAAAAATACGTAAATAAAGCTAAATTAAGCGCCCAAAGAGAGAAAAAGAACGCCTGTGACAATATTTATCACAGGCGTTTCCTTTTATTTTCGCATTAGACCAGCTTACATCAAGTCTTTAGGCTTTCGAGCAGTATTGCCAGATTTCTCGCAATATGCAACATGGCGAAGCTTGCCATTCTCAAAAACAGCCTTCATTTTGATTACACCACCCCAGCGGCTGGTCATTGTCTTCGCACCTTCACGGCGCGCATTTTTGGATACGTTTCCTGCCATATAACTATCCCTCCAGTATTAACAATTTCTTCGTCACTATAACGAGTTATACAAGGGAAGTCAAATCCCTGATAAAAATATTATATCCACTCATTGCACTTTTTGCAATCCACCCGTACTATCGAGCTATGATTACTCGTATGAGAAAAGCCCACACCCTTCTAAAAAAGATATTTCTAATCCCCGTGTACCTATATAAAGGATTACTATCGCCCTTTTTTGGAAGTAGCTGCATTTATCATCCAAGCTGTTCCACCTTCATGGCAGAAGCGGTCATGAAACACGGCATCCTTAAAGGATCCATCATGGGCGGTGCAAGAATCTTACGATGTAGTCGCTGGTTCATGGGTGGGGATGATGAAGTCCCTGAAACTTGGTCCTGGAAACAGATTAAGGATAGCTTCATTCTCTACAGAAGAAGACGGTAATCAGCGGGATAGCTCCTTTACAAAAGGAATGAGTACCGAAAGGGCATTCTCATTATGACCGCCTTCAGGGATGATGATGTCTGCAAAAACTTTCGTTGGTTCAATAAAGTTGAAGTGTCCAGGACGGACCACCTCAAGGTATTGGCTGCACACACTCTCAACTGTCCTTCCACGCTCTGCAATATCCCGTTTCAAGCGCCTTATAAACCTGATATCATCAGGTGTATCAACATAGAGTTTCAAATCCAGAAGCTCCCTTACGTTCTGCTCGTAAAGCACCATCAGCCCCTCTATGATGACCAGAGGCTTGGATTCAACTAGGACAGATTCATCTTTCCGCCTGTGATGGACGAAGTCATAGAGAGGCATATTAATCGGCTTGCCCTCCTTAAGCATACACAGATGCTCGTAGAGCAACTCCATATCAAAAGCATCAGGATGGTCAAAATTGAAAGCCGTGATGTTCTCATTGCTGATATAGGAAGCAGAACGGTAGTAGTTGTCCTGGGGAATGAAGACAAAATCCGAACAAACCTCACCAATCTTGCGTACTATAGTGGATTTTCCCGAACCTGACCCTCCGGTAATTCCAATGATCTTAACTTCCCTCATTTCAGACTCCTTAGCATCATACAGCTCTCAAGCCCCTCAAAAGGAGGCCTCTTGGGAAAATACTCCAGACCGATATGGCCTGAATAGCCCAAAGACTCAAGAGAAGCAAAAATTCTGCGATAACTCAATTCACCACTATCGAGTTCTGCCCTACCGGGAACACCTCCTGCGCGGATATGCCCAATCCAGGGGAGATATTTTTCCAGTCTGATAATGATATTTCCCTCGCTTATCTGCTGATGATAGATATTGTAGAGAAGGCGAACATGAGAATCATCAACAAGCTTCAGAACCGCTGCGGCATCACCGCTGCGGCTCAAGGCATAGCCCTTATTGTCGATTCGGGTATTCCTAGGTTCGATGAGCAACTCACAATTATGTTTTTTTAGCAGAGGGAGACAGAGCTCCAAGCCCACCACCATGGCTTCCAGCTGAGACTCATGGCTTTGTTGGGTTGCAGAACCTACACCACAGACAATCAGGCGATTACCAAATTTTTGGGACATTTCTATCCCCTGGTGCAGTTGTTCGACAAACTGTGAGTGCAAGGAAGGATCTACAAGAGAGCCTTCAGGCATACCCATAGCATGGCATGTAAGAGAGGCTTCTTTAAGCAACGCGTCTATGACAGAGGGGTCCTCATGGGGGAAGGCTTTCCACTCCACGTAGCGATACCCCAGAGCATGTAATTTATGTAACTGGTCAAGAGAGGGAAGATTCTGAAAAATAGTATCCAAACTTACGCTGTATTGCACTATTTTACTCCAAATGAGAACATCGTCGTGTGTTTGTAGACAGCAGAGCTATCAAGCAAACACGAAGGGAAGTTGGAATGGTTCGGGCTATCGGGGTAGAATTGCGTCTCAAAACAGACCCCTCCATGCTTCGGGTATGCCACCCCAGCTTTACCAATAGTTTTACCATCAAGAAAATTACCCGAGTACATCTGTACAGCAGGGAGCGTGGTGCTTACCCGCATTGTCCTACCTGAAACAGGATCATGTACCTGAGCAAACTCAAAAAGTCGCGAATTATGCTTTGCAAGTACAAAGCAGTGGTCATACCCTCCAGCTTTTTCTATATCCCTTCCCAAAGGCTTCTTCTTAGTAAAGTCAAAGGGAGTACCCTCCACCTTAAGGACCTCACCTGTAGGTATGAGCTCTTCATTCACAGGAAGATAGCGGTCACAATTGAGCAATACCTCATGGTTGAGAACAGTACCACTGGCAGCCCCGCCCAAATTGAAATAGCTGTGGTTGGTCAAGTTCATCAAAGTTTTTTGAGTCGAGGTTGCCTCGTATTCAATTACCAGATCCCCACTAGGTCGTAACAGATAGGTAACAGTACAGTTTACCGCTCCAGGCATGCCACCATCACCTTCAGGGCTATACAGACTGAGAGCGACACCGGGAGATCCTGACCACTCAAACGGCTCCATATGCCAGTTCTTCCAACCAAAATTGCTCTTTCCACTGTGCAGGGAGTTTTCTCCGTCATTAGTCTCCATCTGATACTCCACCCCATCGATGGAGAATTTACCTTTTGCAATCCTGTTGGCAAACCGCCCCACAACCTGGCCGAAATACGTGGTAGAAGTAAGATTGTCTAAAGGGTTGTCAAACCCAAGCACAATATCAGTAACAGAACCATAACGGTCAGGGACCTTCAAAGACTTGAGCACTCCCCCTAGGCTGAGGATCTCAGCTGTATAGGGTCCGCTTGTCAATGAGACCAAATTGATATCTTTGCCATCTTTTGTTTTTCCAAAAACTTGTTTTTTCAGCATCTTGAAGCTCCCTGCAGATTCATAGGTATGTATACATGAGTATACACCCCCTGTGAGAGGGCAACAACCAACAAATAGGAGAAAAAGGCTAACAAAAAAATTAGCTCCCTATACTTCCATGGATAGATACAAGCGAGAGAGACATCAAAGGATAACAAATCCGCAAAAGCCCCGACTTGCCCCATATATGAAACAGGAGCTTCCATGTTGGGGAAGCTCCTGTGTAAATATCAATTGAATTATTCAGTTCTTTTCATCAGTTTGGACCATTCACTACTGGGAAATATAGATCATTGACTTGATACCGTCTATTTTTGCCTAGGAAGAAGTCTCATCACTCTTCAATACAGCAAGGAACGCACTCTGTGGAATTTCAACATTCCCTACCATCTTCATACGTTTCTTTCCTTCTTTCTGTTTCTCCAACAATTTACGCTTTCTACTGATATCACCACCATAACACTTTGCAGTGACATCCTTACGGAAAGCATTTATCGTCTCCCGACTAACAATTGAACCACCTATGGTAGCCTGAATTGCAATCTTGAACTGCTGGCGAGGAATCTCACCTCGGAGACGGTTACAGACATGTCTACCTCGAATCTGACTGCTACCTCTAAAGACCAACTGGCTCAAAGCATCAACTGGCTCGCCATTAACCAGGATATCCAGTCTGACCAAATCAGTCCGCTTATAATCCTGCACTTCATAATCAAAGGAAGCATACCCACGAGAAATAGACTTGAGACGGTCATAGAAATCAAACAATACTTCAGCGAGGGGCATGTCATATACCAGTTCCACCCGTTTCTCATCCAGATAGTTCATCTCTTTCTGATATCCCCGTTTCTCCATGCAAAGATTGATGATAGGCCCCACATACGTGGTCGGAGTTATCACACTCGCCTTGATATAGGGCTCTTCAGCATACTCAACCTGCATAGGATCAGGATATGCCAACGGATTGTCAATATATTTTGTTTCACCATTCTTAAAATGGACAATGTACTTAACAGAAGGGCTAGTGAATACTATGGAAAGGTCAAATTCACGCTCAATTCGCTCTTGGACAACTTCCAGATGCAACATGCCAAGGAATCCACATCTAAAACCAAATCCTAGGGCAGCAGAACTATCCTTCTCATAGATCAGGGAGGCATCGTTCAGCTTGAGTCTCTCAATTGAGCTAACCAACTCTTCATAGTCATTTGTATCCACTGGATAAATGGAACTGAATACAACAGGCTTAACTTCCTTAAAGCCCGGCAGAGGATTCTTTGCTCCCTTTACCGATGAAGTGATGGTATCACCTACGCCTACATCACTGATGGTCTTGATCCCTGCTATGCAATAGCCAACATCACCATATCGAAGCTCACTCTTCTTGACCAGACCAAGCTGAAAGATTCCAAGCTCCTCAATCTTATAGGTAGAGCCACCGTGCATGAACTTCACTTCTTGCCCTTCTCTCATAATCCCTTCAAAAATCCTAAAGTGGATTATGACTCCTCGGTAAGGATCATAGTGTGAGTCAAAGATGAGTGCTTGCAAGGGAGCGTCATCACTACCTTTGGGGGGCTCAATGTATTCGACTATCGCTTCGAAAAGCTTGGCGACCCCTAATCCAGTCTTGGCACTCACCTGCACAGCCATGTCGCTGTCCAAACCTAGATCATGATCGATCTGGTGCAGACAAGCATCGATATCCGCAGAGGCAAGGTCAATCTTGTTGATAACTGGGATTATGGTCAGATTATGCTCTACGGCCATGTAGAGATTGGCTATTGTCTGAGCCTCAACACCCTGAGAAGCATCGATGAGCAACAAAGCCCCTTCACAGGAACTAATCGCTCTGGATACCTCATAGGAAAAGTCCACATGTCCCGGGGTATCAACCAAATTCAGATCGTAGGTCTTTCCATCCTTTGCAGTGTAGGGAATGCTGACCGCCTGACTCTTGATGGTAATCCCACGTTCGCGCTCAATATCCATATTGTCCAGCATCTGAGCCTGTGAAGGACCACGGGAGATGCCGAATTTGGCAGTTTCGATAAAACGATCAGCAAGGGTCGACTTGCCGTGGTCTATATGGGCGATTATGCAAAAATTTCTCGTCAAATTGGAATCGGTTGACATAGGTTTCCTTATTCTGTAGGTTTCTCGCTCTCATCTTCTGCTGGAGCTTTCTTTTCTACTGGTTTTGTCTTCTTCTTTGCAGGATTCTTGACCTGTCTGGGGGTGGAAACCCAAGGTTCGAATCCCAAAAGGGTACGAATCTGGCTATCATCAAGGGTCTCTTTCAAAACCAGCTCTTGAGTTAAAATATCCAGTTCCTCACGTTGCTTGGTAAGAATCTTTCTTGTTGCTAACATTGCTTCATCAAGAATCTTATGAATTTCCTGATCAATCATATTTGCAGTCTCATTGCTGTATTCTTTGCGTTGGGAGATTTCCCTTCCCAAGAATATCGGCTCGGACTCATCTGCATAATTGACAAATCCCAATCCACTCATCCCCCACTCTGTGACCATTCTGCGAGCAAGGTCGGTGGCCTGTTTGATATCATTGCTGGTACCGGTTGTGGTCTCACCATAAACAAGATCCTCGGCCACGTACCCACCCATGGTTACCTTAATCCAGTCAATGAGCATGGATCGATTCTTGGTATAGGCATCGCGTTCAGGAAGACTGACAGTAAGGCCAAGTGCCCTTCCATGAGGAATGATCGTCACTTTATGCAAAGGATCAAGATTCTCAAGGTAGTAGTGTAGCAAGGTATGTCCAGCCTCATGATAGGCAGTGGCAAGTTTCTCTTCGTCAGTCATGGCACGGCTCTTGCGTGCTACACCGAGCAATATCTTGTCCCGTGCTTCTTCCATGTCTGCCATGGAAACTGTGAGTTTTCTTTTTCGAGCGGCAAAGAGTGCTGCCTCATTGATCAAGTTAGCAAGATCTGCACCACTTGTACCGGCTGAACCACGGGCAAGCCTTTTCAAGTCGACATCATCTTCCAACTGAATCTTGCGTGAATGAATCTTGAGGATAGCTTCGCGCTCCACGATATCGGGAAGGTCCACCACTACCTGACGATCAAAACGACCAGGACGCAACAGGGCGGGATCAAGGACATCAGGGCGGTTGGTAGCTGCCATCACGATGACTCCTGTTGTTGTAGAAAATCCGTCCATCTCTACCAAAATCTGGTTAAGTGTCTGTTCGCGTTCATCATTGCCACCGCCGAGACCACCACCACGGGTACGCCCTACAGCATCAAGCTCATCAATAAAGAGGATACAGGGTGAGTGCTTCCTAGCTTGTTCAAAAAGATCCCGGACCCTAGCAGCTCCCATGCCGACAAACATCTCAACAAAGTCCGAGCCGCTAGTATGGAAGAATGCAACACCACTTTCACCGGCAACAGCCTTTGCAAGAAGGGTCTTACCTGTTCCGGGAGGACCGACAAGTAGCACACCGCGGGGAATCCTAGCCCCAACTTTGGTAAAGTGATCGGGCCGCTTGAGAAATTCAACGACTTCTTCCAATTCATATTTGGCCTCTACCTGACCTGCAACATCCTTGAATGTTGTCTTGGTATCCGTCTCAAGATATTCCTTAGCTTTGCTTTTCCCCAATGAGGACATCATTTTTCCGTTCATACCACTTGATTGGCGATACAGCATGATAGTAAAGCCGATAAAAATAATCCAAGGGAGGAGTTGTAACAATATCTGCAGTAAGGATATTTCCTGTACAGAGCCGGTTATCGTGACTTTCTTAGCCTTGAGTGTCTCCAAAAGGCTATCATCAAAATACGGGATTCTTGTCTTTGCAGTTATGCCGTTTCTCAACACAAAGTTTATCTGGGACTGTTCCTTGATCTCTACACTTATCACTTCGCCTGAATTGACGTACGAAATAAAGGTGGTATAGGGAACCACCTGGTCAGCAGTATTGGCACTGTTGAAAAACATATAGGCAAACGTTATAGCCAGCGTGATAAAAACCATCAGGGCAAATCTGTTCTTCGGATTGTTCTGTGGCATGAAGGGGGGCTTTTTCCCATCTTGGGAAGGTCCCTGCCAATACTGGTGATTGTCCTTATCGTCTTTGCGGGAATCATTATCTCTGTCGTGGTCTTCTTTTTTAAGTTTCACTGCTCTCGTTCCTTTTGCTAACACTATATATATTTGTTGTTCTTCCGGCAAGGGGAGTTTTATACCTATTGCACAACCGATCCATTCCTCCAAGAAACCGTGCAAACACCGCTACTATCCCCGTAACGTCCTCAAGGACAGGGACTTGCGTTTGCAGATCAGGAAGAATCTTCCATTCAGAGAAAAGCTTGCTCAACAATACCGTCTTGCCTTCCAGTTCTATGCGATCCCCCTCCTGGGGAGAACGTAGAACGGGGTGGATCAACCGGCCCTCCTCAATACGTAAGAGAAGCGAGTCCTCGCTCTTAGACAAGATAGTAAAATCTGCTCCAAACTCCAACTCTACCTTTCCTTGATCTTTAATCATATCAATTGCCAAGCAAAAACTGAAGGGGACTGCTCTTGTTTGCAAGGAGAACCATCCCTCAGAAAGACAAGCCACTGTATTTCCACTGGTGATAGACCATCGCTTGGAGGCAGTGCTTGCTTCCAAGGCACTGCGGACCTGTTGCACCTTGGCATAGGAGACCCTCGTATCAGCTCCTTGGGAAACATGGTTGAACATCTGTAGCAAAACAGTATCGCGTATTGCTCTCTCCAATTCAAGAAAATCCTCTAAATATATGCCGGCATGTTCTGAAAAGGCAACTTTCTTCAAAGCTTCAGCCGTAAGGGTTTGCAGCAGGGCCGAAACATCCTTTGCTCGGGTGGTCAGTCTCTGAACCCCTGTATGGGCCTGTGGATAGAGAGAAAGAATCGCAGGGGTTAGGTTTTTTCTCATCGCATTGCGCTCATAGCACTCCATCTGATTCGTAGAGTCTTCAGACCAGTGATATCCATGAGCTTCAACATACTGTTGCAGTTGAACATGGGTTAGCCTAAGAGTAGGCCTTATAATGATTGTTGAGGAGGAGAAACCACTCTGAACAGAGAGTATCCCTTCCAAAGAGGCGATGCTGCTACCTTGGAATACCCGTTTGAGAATGGTTTCCATCTGGTCATCGGCATTGTGCGCAGTTGCAAGATAAGTACAGTCCAAGGCTGTACAAGCCTCTTCCAAGCTGGCATAACGCAAAAGGCGAGCGGCTTCTTCTATACCTGAACCACGAAGGGATGAAGCCGCTGCAACCGACCCTTTTGCAAGGGTCAGCACAGTAAGTTCAAGGCCTACACTTTTACAGTTTTTTCGATTGAGCGAGAGCTCGCACTCTAGTTCTTCGACACTACGGAGACCATGGTTGACATAGAGAGGCACTACATGGGATGGAGGAAACAAGCCAGAAAGGGCAAGAAGAAGAGCAAGGGAGTCCCTTCCTCCCGAAAAGGCCACAGCTACCCTCTTATTCAAGTCAATATGATGGTCTGTAAGAAAACGGAAGATTTCAGAGGGGACCAACTCTCCGATTGTAGGCATGAATCACCTCCTTGATGCTTGTGCCCTCCAACAAGGCACAAAGGGCCTCTGAAGCAAGTTTCACTCCCTGGTCGAAACGAGGGTCATCTTCTTGGGAAAGTACGTGGTCAACAACAGAAACTCCTGGGGCTGGACGTCCTATACCGACATAGATACGGACAAAATCACTACAGCCAAACTTTTCAATCAGACTTTTCAGCCCATTATGCCCAGCAGAAGATCCTCCCTCCCGTATCCTGATCATTCCCAAAGGGAGATCCATCTGGTCAAGGACAACTATCATGTCGTTGCATGCTTGCTTGCGAAAATACTTTGCTATATCCCCGCTGTTGTTCATGAAGGTCAAAGGTTGCACCAAAAGGTTCGAACGGCCCCCGACGGTAAGCCTTGCGTACCGATATAAACGGAAACAGCGTTTCTTCAGACGAACCTGAAAAAACGCTGCACTCTGTTCAACCACAGCAAAACCGACGTTATGCCGAGACTGTTCGTACTTGGTACCCGGATTGCCCAGTCCAAGAATCAGCTTCATTTCTTCGCCTTATCATCCTCATCTTCATCAGAAGCTTCACTGATAATTGCAACTTCCTCATCCTCTTCTTCGACAACCTCTTCCTTAATTGCCTTAACGGATGCGACGGTGCGGTTAAGCTCCTCAAGAACCTTTACCTTATCAGGAAAAACAATTTCGCTTAGGTGAAGAACTTCGTTCAGTCCCAAATGAGAGACATCTGCATGGATGGCATCGGGAAGATCCTTGGGCAAGCATTCAATCTCAACTTCATGCATAACCTGTTCAAGTACTCCACCCACATGGGTTCCAACTGGGCTACCGGTAAGGGTAAGGGTGACCATAGTACGAAGAGCCTGTCCACGGGTTACTTCATAGAAATCAACATGCTTGATCTCACCACGCATCAGGTTTTCTTGGTAGGCTTTCATCAGACATTCGTATTTGGTCTTTCCAACGATGATCTTGAGCAATGCAGTCTCAGAGAAAAAGCGAATCTTATTGTTGAATTCCCTTGCATCAAGGGTAATGTGTATCGGATTCTTTTTCTTGCCATAAATTACAGCAGGAATTCGTTTGTTGCGTAGCACCCGGCGTGCACCAGCGGAACCAAAATCGGTTGTTCTTCTTTCAGCGGAAAGAGTTCTCTTTTCAGACATACAATTCTCCTTGTACTCTCATTGGCTGCCATTTTGGCACCAATTACCATAACATAGGGGTATCCAAGACACCCGACGAAATACCATACTACCCGATTCACATTATGGACGACAAGAGCTTTGCCTCCGAATATGCGGGCAAACAAAAAGCAATCCGCAATAATATGGATTGCTTTATGTTACTGTAACTGGGAAGGAGGGATTCGAACCCCCGATGCCGGCACCAAAAACCAGAGCCTTAACCGCTTGGCGACTTCCCAAGGACGGATATGACAATATCCGAAATAGAATCCTTTGTCCAGCGGTTATTCTTCAGAGGTTGTTTTTGTATCATCTCCCACATCAGAAATATACGCTTCCATAACTATTTTTTGGAGGTGGTCACGGAATTCACTACATATGGGATGTGCAACATCCTTGAACTCTCCATTGGCAAGTTGCCGACTAGGCATGGCAATAAAATCGCCTTCACGGCCTTCGATAACCTTGATATTGTGAACCACAAACTGGTTATCGAATGTCACTGTCACATAAGCCTTGAGCTTACCAGCCTGATTGACCTTCCGTATCCGCACCTCTGATATATCCACAACCACCTCCAACTCATGCCTTCTGAACTAAGACCCTTATATCAGCTTAGTGCACCAAAGTTGCACACTATCCATAAACCTATCATGAAGATCCTTGTACAATTCTAGCACACTTTTGTCATTTTCGCTTATAAAAAACCAGCAAGAACCACTACCGGATAAGCTTCCATAGCCATCGTATTTCCCACCAATAAGATTTACTGTCTCATAAAACTCAGGATACTCTGTACATTTCTCAAAATCATTGAAAAAAGCATCTTTCCAGCTAGAAGTCTTCTTTTGTAACAGGGAAAGAACGGTCTGCAGGGAAACTCTCTTCCCCAGTGCTTTTCTTTCTAGCAAAGCATCAATGCGAGCATACGCTTCTTTGGTTGAGACGGAGTACCCACTTGGCTGGGCTAGCACAATATGTTTAGATTCAAGAGGGAGTTCTCTGATCTTCTCCCCCCGGCCCTCCACCAGAGCACAAGAAAAGCCTGAGAGGAAAAAGGGGACATCACTGCCAACGTGCAATGCCACTTCCCCTAGCTCTTTGGGCGAAAGGGCTTTCTTCCCTGCAGCCTGTTGTAAGAGCAACAGTAAAGAGGCGGCATCGCTGGAACCGCCACCCAATCCCGCTTTGACAGGTATATGCTTTTCACAATGGACTTGTACTGATAGGGGAAATAGGGATTTCTCATACCAGAGAAGGGCCGCCTTGGTCAGAGTATCGTTTCCCTTGTCACAATAGGTTTCTAAACCTGTGACAGAAACTGAAAAAATCTCGCTTTGATTGTAGCTCATCTCTATATGGTCAGCCAAATCGATTAAGGCAAAAATGGACTCAATAGGGTGATACCCATCTACAAAAGGGGCACCAACAGCTAGATGTACATTCACTTTTGCGTAAGCATGACGAGAAAGCAAGTTACCCATGACACAACAGTATCAAAGGCATACTCGATTGTCTACCACGATTTCACTATTCCTATGCCATAAGCTATAAAATTTCCCAAATATCTTGGCTCACAGAATATATTCTGCAGATAGTGCATGTTGCATTTATACATAACAATATATTTGCAGTAGAGACAAATATCCCTTAGGTCCAGACACCCAAGGAAACCAGCTTTTCGGTGACTTTCTCATTCCAGCCCTTATTGGCCTGGGGATTTCCCGGACTTGGGTGGAGGATAGAATCCACTAACCGCCCTTCTTGAGGGGAGAAAAGCTTTTCCAGTTTCTTTTCAGCATACTTACCCACCCCAATGAAGTTGATAGGCTGAATCAGAGATACAATGTCTACAAGATAACTATCACAGATTGTCTCAAGGGCAATTCGTTCGGTTTTAGGCAGTTTATCAGGGGTGATGTTTTTTCCTGTAGGGCCACGATCCATAAAAACCAAGGGGCAGTAATTGACCACAGTAAGAGAAGAAAAACAGAACTCAGCATTGCCATAGCGCTCACTGAACAGCGCCCAGAGCCTCTTGCCACTGACTTCACTACGTTTGACGTCCATACCCAAAATGGGGCGGGCCGGATGCTCAAAGGGAGGCTTACCTACCTGTCCATCCAATTGCAAAAAATTCTTTACCGCGTTGATTTCACCAAAGGGCACACCATTCTGAGCCATCCCAAAGGGCCCGGGATTCATACCAAGAAAAATCGTATTTACCTGCTTGTTCACATACTGCAAGAGATACTGTTTGTGAAGGTCCCATGCATAGAGCAGAGGGTTGTAGACTACAAAGTCTGTAGAAAAGCGCAATGACTCAACTTGAGACCTAAATTGGAGGGTACGTTCAATTACTTTGCTACCTATATCATTCATCCTGTAATCCCCTAGCCAAATGCTATAAAAATCCCTTAAGATACCCAAACATGACACAAAACGAGTATAACCTCAAGGGAATTGTTTTTGATAAGGATGGAACACTGTTTGACTACGCCCAAGTATGGGCGGAGGTGCTCAGTGAAGCCGTGACCACTGCGTTTGCAGAGATGGGCAAAAACAAGGGCAAGCACAAGAGGGCCCAGCAGGCTATGCTCAGGCTGATGGGAATCGATGATGAGGGAAACACGCTTGCAAAGGGCCTTGTATTCACCCACAAGAAACGGGTCATGATCAAGCGCTATCTCATATATTGCATTCGCTACCGTATCCCAGCGCTCAAAGCCTTTCGTATATATCACCAAAACATCAAGAACAGTGAGATACTCGTCAGCGAAAGGTTGAAAGAACTTGACTTCTCAATGCAACAACAACTGTTCACAAAACTCAAAGGGAGTGGATACCGTATCGGCATCATAACTAGCGATACTGAATCTTCCTCAAAAGTATTCCTTTCCCTAATGGGTCTTGACCACATGGTGGACTTCATGAGTACCCGTGATAGTAAGTATCACAAGAAGCCCCACCCCCAGGCATTTGAGGCCTTTTGTTCGAACTTCTCCCTTCTTAGTAGTGAAGTAGCGATGATCGGAGACACAGAGACTGATATGAAAATGGCAAAAAAGGCCAAGGCAGGATACACCGTCGCAGTGCTGAGTGGCAGCAATGACAAAAAACTCCTCGGTCGCTTTGCCGATGTTGTCTATAAGGACGTCTCATATCTTTCAGATGATGCGAGACTTTTTCCTTCAACCTAGTTGTTGCAACAGATCGCAAGCTAACTGTGCCGATTCAGCCTGTACAAAAATGTGGTCATGATAATAGCCTGCGACCATGTTTGCACTTATACCTGCATCAGAGAGAAGTTTGGAGACATGTGCTGTTAGCCCAACGGCCTGCAAGCTCGAATGTACCGACAAAGTGATGCGCTTCCAAACCCCTTCATAGGGAATCCCCTGTCGATCTGCTTCTTCCTGGGTCATAATCAGTGTCCTGCCCTCTTGTTCACATATCGATGCCCAAACAGGAAAATCCGGGAAATGCATATAGCCAAGAAAACAGTAGACATACTTCTCCTCTGAAAGTGTGGGTTGTAGATTAGCAAGCATTTTTTTAAGATCGGTTTCACCTTGGTTGGCATCCATATATTCTCTCCGAATTTGACAATTTTATTCCAGAATATCATACAATTATCCGAGGAATACCATCTTATTTCAAAACTCTTAATCACATAAGGCTTATATTGAGAATTTATCAGTATACTTCATCAATAGTAGAAATCTACTAATGGCATAAACCCTATTAAGACAACATGTTATTTATATATTGACAATTTGTGCTGTTTCTGTAAAAATCTCCTTTATTATCCTATGATAGGGCATATAGTATGTTCTTATCATGCGATTTCAATTGGAGATTCAACCATGAAACACTCTTGGGAAGAACTAGATCAGGTGCGAGACACTCTGTTTACTGGACAGTGGCCCACTATTATAGAGATGTTTTTCATCACCATAGAAAAATTCCCCCATCGCCCTTGCTTCACCTCTTTCAAACCTGAAAGGATGAGCCTTACCTATGAAGAGGTACAAAAAGCGATGGTCCGTGTCAGTTCCTACCTTCAGGAAAAAGGGGTTGCTCCAGGAGATCGTGTCATCATCAACGGCAAGAACAGTCCGAACTGGGCTATAGCATACCTTGCTGTCTTGCATGCAGGTGCCATAGTTGTGCCCTTAGACAATCAGATGCCCACTACCCGTGTACAGGACCTCAGCACCTTCTGTGAAGCTTCCTTCATATTTGGAGATAAGGCTGTGATAGAGGCCCTTGACCAAGACCTTCCTTGGATCAAAGCATTGAAAGGAATGGCTACCCTTCTTGGGGAGAGCTCTGTCTGTCCCTCCATTGAGAGCATAGAACCGAAAAAAGAGTATCCTATGCATAAGAGCAACTGTGAAGATGTTGCTGCAATCCTTTTTACCAGTGGAACCACAGGAAACGAAAAGGGTGCAAAGCTTACCCATACCAACATTGTCAGTGATGTCTATCAGGCCTGCGATGGAATCTTCCTCAGTTTGAACGAGACTGATGTGCTGTATGCCCTGCTTCCACTGCACCACTCCTACTGCTGTACAGCAGTCCTGCTGGAAACACTCAAATTCGGTGCAGAATGTGTGTTTGGCCAGGAGATTGCAGTATCGCGTATGATAGCAGACATGACAAAAGGGCAGGTAACCATCTTTATGGGTATCCCCATGATATACAACAAGATTCTTGCCGGCATGATGAAGCAGGTCCGAAAAAAAGGCCTCATCACCTACGCTCTGGTAAGAATCATGATGACCATCAATGGATTCACAAAGAAATACCTCAAAGCAAACATATTCAGAAACATCTTCAACAAATTGTTGCTAAGTAAGGTAGGGTTGGACCAGAACAGGATCCTCATCTGTGGAGCAGGCCCGCTATCACCTCAGGTATTCAAACACTACCAACAACTCGGGCTGGACTTCATCCAAGGCTACGGGCTAACCGAAACCAGTCCAATCCTAACGCTCAACCCGATAAGTCATTTCAAGATTGAATCTGTGGGGATGGTATTTCCCTTGGTAAAGATGAAGATCGGTAACAAGGATGCCAATGGTATCGGTGAAATCCTTGTAAAGGGACCGAACATCACCAGCGGATACTGGAATGATGAAAATCATACAAAAGAGCTGTTTGACGAGGAGGGCTATCTGAAAACTGGGGACTTGGGGTATCTGGACAAGGAAAACTACCTCTACCTCAAGGGAAGGGTCAAGAACATCATCATCACAGAAGGGGGCAAGAATGTGTACCCTGAGGAGATTGAGGACATGTTCCAACTCTATGCCCAGGTTGATCAGGTGCTCATCCGAGGGTATCTAAAACACAAGAACAGCCACTCTGAATTGATCGAAGCGGTCATATTTCCAAACATGGAACATTATGCAAGTCAAGAAGTAAGCCCAAATGAAGACCTCGAAAGGATCATCAAGGAGGTCAACCAGACTCTCCAAGGATACAAGAAGATTTCAAAGCTGACCATTCTTGCCCAACCCATGGAAATGACAAGTACAAAAAAGATCAAACGGAATAGGGTGACGGCCTAACAACATTATGTTACTATAGCACGATGAAAATACTTATTTCCAACGCCATGATTATCCCAATGAAACAAGAAGGGGAATTTTTGTATGGCGATATAGGCATCGATGAAACCCTAATCTCGTTCATTGGGAAAAAACCGGTAAGCTTTATCCCAGACAAAACCATCGATGCAACAGGGATGCTTGCTATGCCGGCTCTAGTTAATGCCCACACACATCTTGGTATGCAGTTTATGCGCAACTACAAGGATGATGCACCCAATCTGCAAGCGTGGCTTGCAGAGATATTCCCCATTGAGGACAAGCTAACACAAGCTGATGTGCTTGCCTCTTCCCGCTTAGGAGTCATTGAACTGATCCAAAGCGGCATCACCCTGTTCAACGACATGTACTTTTTTGCCGAAACGACTGCCCGTGCAGTCAATGAAGGGGGGATTCGAGCTAATCTGGGGCTATCACTCTTTGGTGATCTGGCATCCACCAAGCTGAGAATCAAGGAGAGAGAGCATCTGACAGATTCGGCGATTGCCGAATCCAATTCCCGCATTACCCTCGACATCGCACCACATGCAATCTATACCTGTACCAAAGAGACCTATCAGTATGGGCATGACTGGGCCAAAGCCAACCATAGGAATATGCATACCCACCTCAGTGAAACGAAAAAAGAGGTTGATGATTGCATCGCTGAACACCAGATGACACCTCTGCACTATCTTGATTCCATAGGAGCACTGAAGGATATTCCCTCCCTGCTTGCCCATTGTGTCCACCTCACCCCCAGTGAAATTGAGCTTTTGCAGGGAATGGACACCTCGGTTGTCCATAATCCAAGCAGCAACTGCAAGCTTGCCAGTGGAATCGCTCCAATCGGTGTATTCCTGAAGAACGGAATCAATGTGGCCATCGGCTGTGATGGCTCAAGTAGCAACAACAACCAGAATCTTTTTGAAGAGGTCCATATAGCTTCGCTACTCAGTACGGTCTACACTGGACATCTGAGTAACCTCAGACCTTTTGATGCCCTCAAGATGGCAACAATCAATGGGGCAAAAGCATTGGGTTTGGATAAAAAAATCGGAACTCTGGAAAAGGGAAAAGAGGCTGACATTCTCCTCTTGGACCTTAACAAGGCTCATTTGACTCCACTCAACGACCCTTTTAGCGCTTTGGTCTATGCTGCCCAGGCATCTGATGTTGATACGCTCTTTTGCCAGGGCAAGATGATTATGGAGAAGCGTAAGGTCCTTGGCTTAGATCAGGAGGAGATCCAGAGGGAAGTAAACACCAGTTGGAAGACAATACAAAACAGATAGCTCCATCAACGACCTAGAACAGTAGCCATGAAGAATGATGTCTGTCTGGTTGTGATCTAGACAATACAAAGGAGAACTTTACCATGGATGAGTCATTCATCACTCTTGAATTCAAAGAGAACGCCCTTTACCTGATAGACCAGAGGGTATTGCCAGCCTCTTACATATATTTTACCTGCAAGACGCATGAGGATGTTGAGTTTGCCATCAGGGACATGGTAGTCCGTGGAGCACCGGCTATTGGGGCAACTGCGGCCTACGGTGTCTACATGGCAGCTGCAGAATATGCAAGGCAGAATGATTTTAAGGCAAAGCTCAAGAATGCTTGTACGTTTCTTTCAAAGAGCCGCCCCACTGCAGTTAACCTGGAGTGGGCAATTAATCGTATGTGGAATGTTTTTTTGGAGGTTGAGAAAGAGCCAACAGACAAGATTCTTTCAACCCTCAAGGCCGAAGCCGATCTTATCAGAGCAGAAGACATCAAAATCAACAAGAGAATGAGTAGAATTGGCAACCAGGTCGTACCACAGGGGGCCACCATCCTCACTCATTGCAATACTGGGGCTCTTGCCACTGCAGGTTGGGGAACAGCTTTGGGTGTCATCAAGGAAGCGTTCTACGCTGACAAGAACATCTTTGTTTATGCAGATGAGACTCGTCCACGCTTCCAAGGGGCTCGCCTGACCGCTTGGGAATTGCTTGAAGCAAAAATCCCTTCAGCCCTGATCCCCGATAGCGCTGCAGCCACCCTAATCCGCGATGGCAAGATCGATCTGGTGATTCTCGGTGGCGATCGGGTAGCTGCCAATGGTGATGTTGCAAACAAGCTTGGGACCTTCGCCCTATCAGTCATCTGCAAAGAGTATGGAATCCCCTTCTATTCTGTGGTTCCCGTTTCCACCATTGACTTTACTCTCTCTGATGGATCGCTCATTCCCATCGAAGAAAGGGACAAGACAGAGGTAATCTTTGTAGGAGATACCCAAGTGGCCCCCTTGGATATGCAGGTTTTCAATCCTGCCTTTGATGTGACCCCTCACCAGAATATTACCGGTATCATCACAGAGATGGGTATCATCCGTCCCCCTTACAAGGAAAATATCGAACGCCTGAAAAAAGGTGAGACGCTATAGCAGGGAAACAACGCTTGACAAGACCATGGATTTCTTTTGAAATGGCTTTTCTCTGAGTAAACAAGACCCCTTGAAGAACCCTTTCTAGCTAAGATAAGGGGACACCATGATAAAACTTGGGGATGGGAAAAATACATAAAAATCCTCCAATTCTTTAGTTTCTTCTTTTCTTTATGCATAGAGCAACCACTTCCCTTCGCTTTGCGTACCTGCTCAATATGAATCAAAATCAGTTAGTTCCTACGCATACCGCAATTATCTTGCTGGATTTTTATATTTTCACAACCACTTTACCAAATTCAACGGTTTATGTATTGTTATATTCCGCTTCTTGCATAAATATGCATGAAAGCTAAGGAGTTACTTTTATGCATGATGCAACCCAACGAGTTATGGACCGTGTGATTCAGCTCGATCCAAACCAACCAGAATTTATCCAAGCTGTCACTTCGTTCCTAGGCTCCGTTGACAAGCTCGTCGACGACATTCCACAGATACTCTACCACAAAGTACTCGACCGTATGGTAGAACCAGAGCGGGTCATCATGTTCCGCATCCCTTGGTTTGATGATGATGGTCTATTGCAGCTCAATCGTGGCTTCAGGATACAGATGAACAGTGCCATAGGTCCCTATAAGGGAGGAATGCGTTTCCATCCTTCGGTCAATCTCTCTATCCTAAAGTTCCTTGCCTTTGAACAGACCTTCAAAAACAGCCTCACAGGTCTGTCTCTTGGCGGTGGAAAGGGTGGAAGTGATTTCAATCCCAAGGGAAAAAGTGATGGTGAAGTCATGCGGTTCTGTCAGAGTCTTATGCTTGAACTGGGCAGACACATTGGTGAGGACACTGATGTACCGGCAGGTGATATCGGCGTTGGTGGTCGAGAGATCGGCTACATGTATGGTCAGTACAAACGCATCCATAACAAGAGCGTAGGCATCCTTACTGGCAAGCATCCTTCCTTCGGAGGATCTTTTATCCGACCTGAGGCTACTGGTTATGGCCTGGTCTACCTCTCTGCCGCCATGCTGGAAGCCGAAGGCAAGAGCCTTGAGGGAAAAAGTTCTCTGGTAAGTGGAAGCGGCAACGTAGCCCAGTACACAGCAGAAAAATTATTGGAAATGGGCTCTAAGGTACTGACCATGAGTGACTCAAGCGGAGTTCTCATCGACCCAAGCGGTATCGATGCGGAAAAACTCGCCTACATCAAGACACTGAAGAATGTCAGACGTGGACGCATTGCAGAGTATGCTCAGAAGTATAAGGAAGCTACCTACATCCCCCATAATGGATCCGCAACAACGAATCCTATTTGGGATGTGAAAGCTGACTATGCATTCCCCTGTGCAACACAGAATGAGATCAATGCTGAAGATGCGAAAAACCTTGTTTCAAACAAGATACAGCTTATTGGTGAAGGGGCTAACATGCCAACCACCCTACAAGCCGAAGAAATCCTGATGGAAGGGGGAGTTCTCGTAGCTCCTGGCAAGGCATCCAATGCCGGAGGCGTTGCTGTCTCTGGTCTTGAGATGGCCCAGAATAGCCAGAGAATGCAGTGGTCACCTGCCCAAGTAGATGCACAACTCTTAACCATCATGAAGAATATCTACAGCAACATCAGCCAGGCAGCAGACAAGTACAGTACGAAAAACAACTTTGTCGATGGTGCCAACATTGCTGGATTCCTCAAAGTATCCGATGCCATGATCGCCCAAGGGTATGTATAAGGTTTTATTCCTTCCTAAAGAGAGAAATTGAATTACCTGAACCCTTTTCTGCTAACCTGTACTCCAAAGAGAGCATCTCCCTACCAAAAGGAAGATGCTTTCTTTCTTTTCTCCTCCCCAAGGGTAGTATTCAAGGAAAATCTCTTAGCCAATCTGAAGATACTAGGGCAAGAATTCTTCAAGCAATAATGCGATTCTATTTCATTAGGAAAAGTATTCCCTGTACGGATGGCTGTATTTTTAGTATACTAGGGGCTAAGGAGATAACAAATGAAAGACCAAGAATTTTACATTTGCAAGATTTGCGGAAACATTGCTGCCAAAGTTGTCGATAGAGGACCTAATCTTTCCTGCTGTGGAGAAGAGATGACCCCCTTGAAGGCAAACACCGTTGATGCAGCAAAGGAAAAACACGTTCCTGTTGCAACAGTGGAAAAGAATATAGTTACCGTAAACGTCGGATCAGTAGATCACCCCATGACAAAAGAGCATCACATCAGCTGGATTTATCTGGAGACAGAGAAAGGTGGACAGAGGAAGAACCTTGCCGTTGACGGCAAGCCTCATGCAACCTTCTGCATTGATGATGACAAGGCTCTCGCAGTTTTTGCTTACTGCAACCTGCACGGACTTTGGAAGATTGACCTTTAGGAACTAACTAAAGCATTAACCAGTTCTGCCTCGTAAGAGAGTAGGACTGGATCTGCAATATTCCTTGCTTCGCGGGGAATATTTATTTGTCGCAACAACTTCGGTTTTTTTGGATCCCCTAGACAGAGTACGGCATCCCCTAGCAAAAGTGCTTCCTTGGGATCATGAGTAACAAAGAGGGTTGTCTTGGGATCTTCAGCCCACAACTTGGAAAAGGCCTCTATAAGGCTATACCGCAATTTAATGTCAAGACTCTGAAACGGTTCGTCCAGGAGCATCAGGTTGGCCCTGTGTGCAAAAGCACGAGCAAGGGCAACACGCTGGCGCATACCACCGGAAAGCTGAGCTGGATATAGAGCCAGACTCTCCTGCATCCCAACCAACTCCAAGTAATGCTGAGCTATGGCCTTTCTATCTACTGCACTGGCGTGTTGTGCATGCAGGGCAAGCTCTACATTGGTGAAGACGTTGCTCTTGGGCAATAACCTCGGTTCCTGGAAGAGATAGCTTACCGCTCCCTCTTCTGTGTTCTCCTTGATGATAGAACCTGTATCAAGACCGATAAGACCAGCAGCAAGGTGCAACAGGGTTGTCTTGCCTTCCCCTGAAGGCCCTACCACAGCTAGCAGACTCTTAGGTGGAATGGTTAAAGAGAAGTTTTCGAATATCACATTCTGCTCATAGCGTTTGGAGATCCCTATAAACTGCATGCTACTCGCCTCCTATCATAGTGTTGCTTAAGCCTGCCGCTGAGCAACACTACACCATCGAAGAGCAGATCGCCTACTGATGTGAGGAAGATAGCCATCAAAGTCCAGGAGAGGACCTGGTCAGTCTCCAACTGTACTTGGGCAAGATGCATCCGAGACCCTACCCCAAACTGGGGGACGGTCAGGACCTCTGCCGCGATGACCACCTTCCAGACCATAGAAAGAGCTGTCTTGGCCCCGGTCACGAAGGAAGGGACCAGAGAGGGTATGACAAAATGCACTATCTTCATCCTAGGGGTAAACCCATAGAGATCACACATCTGCTCCAAATCCTTATCGAGGTGAAGCACCCCCTGCTCTATCTGGACAAACATGACAGGGAAACCCATCAGAAAGGCGGAAAAAAGGGGAACTGTGCCGCTGGTGAACCATATAAACGCCAAGAGAATGATGCTCATGACAGGTATCGCCTTCAAGACAGTGACAAAAGGTTTGAGAAATAGGGAAAATGTGGGGCTCCTACCGGCTAACACCCCTAGGGTTGTCGCAACAAACACAATAATCAAGAAGCTTTCCAAGGCACGCAGTACGGTGGCTACAAGATTGTGGGTAAAGGGTGGCTTCTTTGCAAGGTCAATCAACGTAGAAAAGACAGGGCCAACCTGAGGAAGAAGAATCTGGCTATCAAGAAAGAAAGCTCCCCCCTGCCATAGCAATAGCAGCAACAAGGAAGAGCCTACAAGGATTAGATTTCGCTTCATCCCACTCATCATAGTGACCTAGAGATACAGATCACTGCCTGGAAGCCAGCCACCGATGGAGGCAGGGTTGAAAGCCAAGAGAGAGGAGAAGAATTTATTCATCTCGTTCTTGGCCTCTTGGGCAGAAACATAGACCAGGTTACAATACGGGATTGCTGGGGTCGCCATCGCGGCATTCATGATGCCTGCCCTTTCAATGGCAGCACCAGCCTCTTGAGGATTCGCATTTACCCATGCTACAGAGTTCTTGTATGCCTCCAAGACACTCTGAGTGGCATGAGGATATGTTTGAGCAAACTTCTCAGTCACTACCAAGACAGTCATGGGATAGTTGCTTACCCCGACATATTCTTCGTAGAGGTCCTGAATATCAGCAAGGACAAAAGCCTTGGGATTCTTTCCCAGAACCATGGTGACAAATGGCTGGGGAAGCACAGCAAAGGAAATCTTGTTGGCGATCAGCATCTGGGCAACCTGTGCAGGAGCGGCAACCGAATAGTCAAGGATGATATCCATCCCAGTGGCAAGACCTGCCTCACGAAGCAAGAGCTGGCTCAGCTGGTCAGGAGTCGAGCCAGCACCTGGAATATTCACACGTTTTCCCAAGAGATCGAAAACATCCTTGGCAGAAGAATCAGTGGAAATGACACTCATCATGCCATTGCCGATAACTGCCGCCACCTTGACCTTGACACCCTTGTTATAGAGGTTTGCCGCCACGTTGGTTGGAAGGCTAGCCATATCAAGTTCTCCATTGGCAAGACGGGCGATTACTTCGTTGGGAGAGGGAAATACGGTCATATCAACTTTCACCAAATCTGAGATTATTCCCCCATTCTCTGCAAGAGCAACCGAAGAAAAGCCTGTCGGACCAGCCATCACAGCCAGTCTGACAGAAAGAGGAGCATCAGAAAGACGTTTCTCATAGATCGGTTGTGCTCCAATAATTGCCAACGCAACCAAAGCCACCACCATAAGACTCACAAACTTTTTCATCATATATTTCCCTATTACCGGTCGCCATTGAATTTCTTACTTAACTACTATTCTAAAGTATCGTTTCTTCCCTGCTCTGAGCAGTATTTCACCGACATCATCAAGATAGGTGAGATTGATAATAGCTTTGGAATCAGTAATCTTTGTTTCTCCAACCCAGGCACCCCCACCTTCGACAAGACGGCGTGCATCACTGTTGGTTGCAGCAAGATCAGTGCGGGCGAAAAGGGCCAGAACTGGAATACCCTCCCCAAGCTCGCTCTTTTCCACTTCAATGAAGTTCATCCCTTCACGACCTTCGGAACCAAGATTGGCAGAGCCAAACATGGCCTGAGCCGCAGTCTGGGCTTTCTCAGCTTCCTCAACACCATGGATGATCTTGGTCTGTTCGTAGGCCAGACGGACCTTGGCATCGTTGACGTTGACCCCTTCTTTCTCATACTGTGCAATCTCCTCCAGAGGGAGAAATGTAAAGAGTTTGAGGAACTTGATGACATCTTCATCATTTACATTACGCCAGTACTGGTAAAAGTCATAGGGGGAAAAGAGTGTGGGATCAAGAAATACGGCACCCTTCTCGCTCTTGCCCATCTTCTGCCCATCAGAACGTGCGATGAGATTGAAAGTCAGACCATAACACTCAGCCGATTCGGTCTTCCTGATCAAGTCTATCCCTGCGACAATATTGCCCCACTGGTCATCGCCTCCGATCTGAAGCCGACAGCCATGGTCACGATACAGGGTAAGGAAGTCATAGGACTGCAGAAGCTGGTAGTTGAACTCGATAAAGGAGAGCCCCCGTTCAAGCCTTGCCTTGTAGGATTCAAAAGTCAGCATCCTGTTTACTGAAAAGTGTCGCCCGATTTCCCTAAGGAAATCGATGTAGTTCAAGTTGGTAAGCCAGTCTGCATTGTTAAGCATTACAGCTTGGCCCATACCATTTTCGGGATTTTCGGAGAAGTCGACGACCGTGCCCAGCTGATCCTTGATGGAGGCGCAGTTGGAGGCAACCTCTTCAGGGGTAAGCATCTTGCGCACATCAGTCTTCCCTGAGGGATCCCCGATCATGGCAGTGCCACCGCCAACAAGGGCGATGGGATTGTGTCCTGCAAGCTGCAGGTGGTGCATGGCGAAGAAGGGAACCATATGCCCGATGTGTAAGCTTTTTCCTGTAGGGTCAGCCCCAACATAGAAGCTCACGCTCTCTTTGTCCATCAATGCACTGAGTGCATCCATATCTGTACATGCCTTGATGAACCCACGATCCACCAAGGTCTGAAGTGCCTTGTTCATACTTATGCCTCTACTCTTTTGTACTCTTTGGTCGCCTTGTTGATGGTGGCAACCAACTCTGTGATGGGAATACGAACCTGCTCCATGCTATCACGGAAGCGCAGTGTCACCGTATTGTCCTGCATCGTGTCATAATCGACAGTTACGCAATAGGGAGTCCCGATCTCGTCCATACGGCGATAACGGCGACCAATGGCACCACTGACATCAAAGAAGGTTACAAAATCCTCACGAAGCTCTTTTTCAAGCTTAGAAGCAAACTCTGCAATACCGTCCTTCTTCACCAGAGGAAGCACGGCTACAGCCACGGGAGCAATCTTGGGGTGGAAGTGCATCACAGTGCGAACATCTCCACCTTCAAGAGTCTCTTCCTCGTAAGCATCGCTGAGAGCCATAAGAACGTTTCGTGTCAGCCCTGCAGAGGTCTCAACCACGTAGGGAATATAGCGTTCGTTGGATTCAGGATCGAGGTAGTTCATCTCCTTGCCACTGAAAGTCTGATGTTGGGTGAGATCATAGTCTGTACGGTTATGCACCCCTTCAAGTTCTTGCCAACCCATGGGGAAGAGGAATTGAATGTCATAGGCATCCTTAGCGTAGAAGGCGAGTTCATCTGGCCCATGCTGATGCCAGCGCAAACTTGAGCTCTTTATGCCAAGCTTCTCATAGAAAGCCATTCTCTGCCCTCTCCAGTAGGAAAACCACTCTTCGTCACTACCGGGCTTACAGAACCACTGCATTTCCATCTGTTCAAACTCACAGGATCGGAAGATGAAGTTCTTGGTGGTAATCTCGTTACGGAAGGACTTGCCTACCTGGGCAATACCAAAGGGAATCTTTACCCTACTCGACTGCACAATGTTCTTAAAGTCCACATAGATGCCCTGTGCTGTTTCAGGTCTGAGATAGAGGGTCGAACCCGAATCGGCATTAGCACCGATATGGGTTGAAAACATCAGGTTGAAGTTCCTTGGTTCAGTAAAGCTCTCTTTGGTACCACAAGTGGGACATGCTCCGTTGAGGTCAATCTGGTCAGCGCGAAAACGGGACTTGCATTGCTTGCAGTCGACCATAGGGTCGGTAAAGTTCGAGACATGGCCACTGGCTTCCCAGACACGGGGATGCATCAAAATCGATGCGTCGAGTCCGACGATACCATCATGGATCTGCGTCATCTCCTTCCACCAGAAGTCACGGATATTGTTTTTCAGCTGCACACCCATTGGACCGTAGTCATACGCACCATTCAATCCACCATAGATCTCACTTGACTGGAAAATAAATCCACGACGCTTACACAGCGAGACGATCTTGTCCATTGTAACTTCAGCCATATTCTCAATCCTCACTTCTCAGCACTGACAATGCTGTCTCTATTCTAGCGAATGTTTTCTCCTGCCCAAGCAGAAAGATTGAATCAAACAGGGGAAGGCTCACCGAACTGCCGGTTAGAGCCACTCTTAGGGGCATGAACACCCCGTTCACTTTGACGTCCAACTCTGTTGCCAAGGCAGCTATCTCTTTCTCCATATCCTCGTTGGACACATTGGCAGAGAGGCCCTCCTTCAAAATTGCATAGGCCCCTTCCAAAGCGGCAAGGGCCACTGATCTCTCCACATTCTTTGCAAGGAACAACGAAGGGTCACTGTACACAGGCTCCTCAAAGAGGAAACGGGAAAGTGGTACCACATCACTGAGCACCTTCAGACGCTCCTTTACAACCGGAACCAAAGCATCAAACTTTGCTTGGGCTTCCTCAGAAAGAGGTTCTGACACAAAGCGAGCCTCAACCATATAGGGAAGCAACAACTGCGCAAGCTCTTCATCACTCTTCATACGGATATACTGACCATTGAACCAGTCAAGTTTCTTATAGTCAAACACTCCAGGAGCCTTGTTAATTTTCTCCAAGGAAAAAACCTCTTCAAGTTCCTCTTTGGTAAAGAACTCACGTTGCCCGTCATAGGACCAGCCAACCAAGCTCACATAGTTCATCAAAGCTTCAGGCAGGTACCCCTTCTCCTTGAAATCTCGTACAGAGGTTGAGCCATGACGCTTGGAAAGCTTTTGCCCATCCTTGCCCATAACCATAGGAAGGTGGCAGTACAGGGGAGTTTCCCAGCCAAAGGCCTCATACAACAAAACATGAAGAGGCCCTGAAGGAATCCACTCCTGAGCACGCATGATATGCGTGATATGCATCATATGGTCATCAATGACGTTTGCCAGATGATAGGTAGGAAACCCGTCACTCTTGAGGAGTATCGGATCAGGACTGACGTCGCGGTTGCGTCGGGTGATGTCACCCATAAGCACATCGTGTATGGTTGTCTTTCCTTCTGTTGGAACCTTGAGGCGGATAACACTGGTCACCCCCTGGCTTTCCAGTTCTGAATGTTCTTCGTCGCTAAGGTTGGAGCAATGACGGTCATAGCCCTGCATCTCGCTTTTTGAGGCCTGTTGTTGGGCCCTAAGCGCTTCAAGGCGTTCTGAGGTACAATAGCACCGGTAAGCTTTGCCTTCAGCGACCAGCTGTTCGGCATAGTTCTTGTAGAGCTCAAAGCGTTCACTCTGAACATACGGAGCGTATGGACCGCCGACAAGCGGACCTTCATCCCACTTGAGGCCTAACCAATTGAGGGTATTGTACAAATCCTCCAAGGATTCGTCACTGTACCTCTCTTGGTCAGTGTCTTCTACACGAAGAATGAATTTCCCCCCGTTTGCACGGGCAAAAAAATAATTGAACAAAGCTGTGCGCACTCCACCGATATGTTGTAAGCCGGTTGGAGAGGGGGCGTAACGTACTCTAACTTCCATCAGGATATACTCCTTCTCATTGCTACTGTTGTACCGTAAATATGATAAAATGGCAACAATCCACTGAATCGATGCCCTAATCACAGACAATGCATCTTTTTGGTTCATTATCCTTCGTTCGTTCTACATATCCAGAACATCACCCTCAGCATATATAGGAAAATTACTCTCCTACAAAACTATGATTATGTCAATTCTTTTAGCATATGAATAGGTCAGTGCATTGTCCTAATTTCTCATTTGATATAGAGTTCAAACAATTACGATTTGGAGGACTACACTGTACACAATTCCTACAATGACTGCATTCGGCCTAGGTAACCACAGCGAGTTGCGAAGACTTTTCACCATTCCAGCCATCCTGCTTGCCCTACTCTTTATTGCAGAAAACCTATCTCCACTGTATGCTCTCTTTCCGAGCAATTCTATGATATTTTTCTTGGTCATTTCCCCGATAAGCCTCTTGGTAGCTTATCACCTCTATAGCTCAATGGCCCGCATTGGACGAATACCCTTTCTCCTGGCCCGCCCCAAACGCAAGGAATTCATTCTTCTCGTTGATGACATTCTCCGCAATCAGGAGTTTCTCAAGCTTAAAGAATTTTTCCATCACACCAACCATATCTATGACCATGTCATCCGGGTCTCATACATATCCTACGTGATAGCAAAGGCACTTCGGCTTGATTACCGCTCTGCAGCCCGTGGAGGGCTTTTGCATGACTTCTTCCTGTATGACTGGAGAGAGCGCAAAGCTACTGACCTGAGCAAAGCCCTACATGGACGAGAACATCCTCACATTGCCCTTGCAAATGCAAGAGGACAATTCGATGTAAGTGATCTTGAAGCTGATATCATCGTCAAGCACATGTTTCCCAAGACTAGGCAGCTGCCTCGATACAAGGAGAGCTTTGTGGTCTCCTTAAGTGACAAGATATCCTCTATCTACGAATATTACTGCTTGCTGAAGAATCGCACTAGGCATGCGGGTAAAAAAAGAGCGTAAGGGGAAATCCTTACGCCACTAATGATGCTAGCATTTCTGACAGAGCAGCCATAATCCCACCTCAGGACAAGTCTGCTGGCCTTACTTTTGCGACAACCAGAATACCACACTCTCCATGGCCTTGTTCTGTGCAGGCAGATTCTTGTCGTATGGCATAAAGTGGGAAGCCGCAGGAATATGCAGGTGTTTGTTCTTTCCATTCGCCTTTTCCATGACAAGACGACTGGCTGCCTGGGGAACAGTCTTATCCAACCCTCCGCTTATGATCAGTGTATCCGCAGAGAGATGATCGAGACAAGCTACAGCTTGCCGTCGAACCTTTTCCAACTCCCAAACGGCAGCAGGAAAAGTCCATGACCAGTACTCAGAGCCAAGGAACTCATCGTCATCATCGTCCCCCTCATAGTAAAAATGATACTCGGGGTCACTCTTCCAGCTTACTTTCAGTCGTTTGACAAAGTGACGCAGAAACCTGAGCTTCCAAAAAGGTATGGCAGGGATCAGAAGAGCCGGAGCCAGAAGGGCAAGCCTTTGTGCATCAAAGGCATCAGCTATGATAGTGGCAATGGCCCCACCCATTGAGTGGCCAACCAGATAGACGCTCTGGTACCTCTTGGAAAGATTGACATAAGCGTCATAGATGGTGCCTATCCAATCCTCAGCCTTGGAAGCGATAAAATCGTCACCACTGGTCCCATGACCAGGAAGACGGGGAGCAAAGCAGTCAAAACCTGCTTCATAGAGATCTACTCCGGGTCTGATGACCTCTCCTGGATAGCCACTAAAGCCATGGACAATAAGCACAGCCTTTGGAGAAAGTTCCTGATGTACCATCTGCCAAGCTCTGGCACACTTACGAACAGATGCCTTATCCTGGTAATGATTTTTATTCCAGGCAAATACATCATAGGAAATATGCATCTCAGACCTCCTTACCAAGTTTGTTTGAGTAGATTCAACAAGTCAATTCGACTACGCACCTTTGTCTTGGAGAAAATATTGGCGACATGATTATTCACCGTGTTAGCACTTATACCAAGGTTTGCCGCTATCTCCTTGTTTGTCAGTCCGTTGCTTACCAATTGGATTACAACAAACTCACGTTCAGTAATATGATAGGGTGCAAGATCTTCCAAGACAAGGTCTTTCTTTCCAATTACCCCTTCCCTAGCCAGCCTAACAAACTCCATAAACAGGAATGTCATGATGCTGATGGAAAAGGCAAGGAAATACACGCCGTACATCAGGGGCTTGATGGAGGGAAAAACCATGGAAAGCAAAATGGAAGGCAACATCGCAGCACTGACAATGATGATGGTGATGCACGTTGCCCTTGCTGTCTTGTTCTCAATGGAAGAGAGGTTCTTCAGCATGATAATAAGACAAAACCCCACTACAAACACAAACAAGAGGATCATAAGGTCGTCAAAGGCCTTGTTGCCAGTAATGGCATGAAAGACTCCAAGACAAAAATACATACCGGAAAGGACATAGAAAATTGTCTTGTAGGGATTTCTCCAGGGATGTGCTATAACCCAAGTGGTAAAATAGGGAACAAAGACCGTCAAGAATGTCACATTTGCAATGAATACAGAGCCAATAACGTACCCTACTACCACAGACGCAGTTCCAACAAGGAAAAGGTCTGAGATAAACTGCAAGGCTAAAAGCATCATGCATCCCAACAGGGATGCATGGCAGATGATAAAGAACTTGGTCCATTGATGTGAAGAGTGCATGCTGTAGACGATAGCCAGGGCTAAGGTCATACAACCAAGTGCAAACGAGATCATATAGACCAATAATGTCAATCCACTCACAAGGGCTATCCTTTATTCATACCTAGCTGATTCTGATTGTGCGTTAGGTCTGCAAGACCACAGATATCGGTTATATCATTCAATAACGATACCAAGGATACCGCAGGAAGGCCAAGCTCCTTTTCAACCACTCTGTTATAGGCATCAGCATTGAGGGAAGCTTTTGCCTTGGCAGGATACAGCTTCAAATGCAGATACATTCCATCAGTCAGAAGATAGGAAGCATCAGAGGAAAAGCCTGGGAGGCTTTTTTCTAAGGCACTGTTTATCAGGCCGGGCTCTCCCACAAATCCTCTGGGGGTCTGTAGGTGCAACAGATACCAAATAGGCATAGCTGGATTGGTCCAAGCCAAACCTACTTTCTTCTTTTTGGCATAAGGGATCTGTTTTTTCACTTCAGCAGGAGTGATGGACAGATCGGCAAGACCGAACAATACCCAGACCACCGAATAGTTACCAGTATTGCGGTAGCGAGATGCAAGAGTTATCAAATGTTCGAGATCTCTGAACTCCTCCTCCCACAAGACCGTAAGATTGGAATAACGGCAATCCTTGCGCATCTGGGAAAAATAGAGGGCCTCAGCTTCGGTGGCTGTAATTATCAGGATAGTCCTGCGCGGCTTATTAGATATTTTTTTGCGTGCCATGGTCAGACCTCCTTGTCCGTATTTTCGTCAACAAAGCAAAACTCAGAAAGAATAGGTAACGATCCAAAGGCCCCGTTCATGTACTGGGCTTGGGTCTTATCCCTATTCTTGGAATACTTGAAATCAGCAAGACTGAAATAGACAGTGGCACTTTCGCTGTTCTTCTCAGCAAAATAGATGCCATCACGTCTCATAAGGCCAGGTTGCAACAAGGAAGGGTTGCAATCGACAGCAAGCATCTGAGAACCATAGCCTGTATTGCTTTCCTCAAAGATTTCTACAATATGGGCTAGAACATAAGGGTGCAGTAACATACCAAAGTCATCGATGATCAGCGTCCTGGGCTTGATGAAGCTTTCAAAGAAAGCGACACCGATCAAGCAGAGCCTTCTCAGGCTCAGACTCTCCAAGGAAAAATAGGAAGCGTAGTGTTGGGTGACGTTGGTGTGGACAAAGATAAGACGGTCATCTTTGATCTTGATGTCACGAATATCGGTGATATCAACACTCCACAGAAAGTTGGTCAATTGCTTTACCCAGGAAGGGTGTTCGGTAAGCTGAACAATGAGATACTTCTCACTGAGACTCGATACACCCATGGGCAACATATGTAGACATTCGTCAATCCATGTGTACAGAGGAAGTGTGGTTTCACTTCCCTTTGCCATCGAAGCCTTAAGGAAGGAGTGTTTTTCGTCCACCTTCGAGACCAAGCGCTTTTTCTCGCCTCGGTAGTTTTTACCAAAACGGTACTTGTAGGCAAGGTCCGCGTCATCCAGCAGCAAGGATGCCTCATTAAGCTTTCGCTCGAACATCAGTCTCTTCGAACGTCCGACCATGGTAAACAGGGACTCTTCGAAAATCTTCTCTCGGTCAGCAACCAAGGTATAGATTCCAATTGTGGAGTCCTGCGTCTCATCGCCCTGCTTCAATACCACTCGAACAATGATGGTAGCAGGTTGCCCTTTCTCATCGGAGTAGGCAAAAGATGTCCCACTGAGAATTTGTAGGGGGTTTACCGTCTCTTCAGGTGCGGTCACAATACCTTTAAGTGCCTCGAGTGCCCGAACAAAGGAGCTTTTCCCTGCTCCGTTAGGCCCTATTATGGCCGCAGTCTTTATAAGCTTGAGCTTATCATTGACAGCAACCACTTTTGACTCTGGAAACCTATTGTCCCTGACAGCTTCAAATGAAATAGTCTGGGCAGACCGTACGGACTTAAAGTTCGCAATAGTCATATCAAGCAGCATTTGCTACCTCCTTAGTCACCTCACTGGGTGTATATCACAAAATCATATCTTCCATCTTCTTATACACCACCGGCCATTCATTTAGGACCGCAAGCATACGAGAAGGAAGCGTCTCATCACCATGGTTGTCTGTTGCCACAAGGTCCACCAGCCCACTCTCAAGGTAAGGCAGTGCAGAACCATCTTCAACAGCTTCAACATTCACCTGTACCAAGGCCCCTAGGGAACGAAGCCGTTCCAACATTGAACTTGAGGGGCTCAGCCAACGATACCGCTCAACATGAGCTAGAATTATTGTAGTACCCCCACCTTGCAATTTCTCCAGACGAGGGATCAGATTTGCAGGAGGGAGAGAAAGGCCAAACTCAACCAGACAATACTTATCCGCAATAGGGATGCTCTTCAGTTCCGGTTGGGTACCGACAAACAATTCACTTCCCAAATAGGTCACCATTCCCAGGTCCAACGCTATCTTGGATGCCCACATGTACGTTTTTCGTAACGATTCGATATTGGTCGTCACATATGGGTTATAGATATGGGGCGTAAAGGCAATAGATGATATCCCACTCTCTTTATAGAGGCTCAACATTCTGGAGAAGAGCTCTACCGAGACATAGCCGTCATCAATCTGAGGTAATAAATGACAATGGAAATCACAAAGGCCCATTTGAAACTCCTGCCTGTGATTATACCCAGAAATGATCGTTTGTGAAAGGACAAAGTGAAGAGAGTTGAAAAATAGGCTATCAAAGAATCAAAACTCCACCATAGGTGCTGCCTGAGCGGCTTCTGAGAGCATATGGTGCTTGATCATATGCACCTCACTGACCATATCGGCTATTGCAACCAGAGAAGGAGGTGCATCACGACCGGTAATGACAAGGTGAGGAAAGCCCTTTTTCTCTTTATGGTCTGCCAGCCAGAGACAGATAGCTTCAGTGTCGAGATAGCCCAAGGTAAGGGTATAGGTAAACTCATCTAGGACTATTAGGTCAAAGCTTGAGGTGGAGATCCACCTTTTGACCTGTTCCCATCCTTTGAGGGCAAGTTCTGCATTGGTCTTTGCATTGTCACCGATCCAAGTAAACCCACTACCAAAACTCTTCCAGACAACACCAAGTTGCATAGCTGTGCGATATTCCCCGCTATCGAGGCTTTGAGGAGTACCCTTGATGAACTGTGCCACGGCACATTTGCCTCCATGACCCAAGGCTCTCATCACCTGCCCCATCGAAGCGGTGGTCTTTCCCTTGCCATCACCGGTGTATACCAATATCCTAGGGGCTCCTAAATCTGTCATGCTCACTCCATTGTCAGTATCTGTGTTTTTACTACATGCCCATCAAGTATACCTGTAGTTCCATCAATCTGTTTCATAGCTTCGTCTTGTTGGCTGCTAACTGTTTTCAGACGTATCAACTGGTTATAACTCTTTGAGTTTCCTGTCCTGTTATACACTTGGTTCATCAGGGCAAGAGCTTCCGAATACTGTCCAAGACCCTCTAGCAACAGGGCGGCGTTATATCCGCTGGGAAGGTGACTCCTCTGATTCCATGCTTGGAAGAATATCTCATAAGCACCTCTGAGATTACCTTGCTCTGCCATCTTGTACGCCACCTCAACATTGACCTTTGGTTTGTTGGCCATCAGAGATACACGGGACTCGGCCCAGGAGGGGGCGAGTTGCTTGGCAATCTGGGAAGGGATATCCCTGACTATCTTATCAAAAAGAGGAAAAAAGGAAGGGGCAAACCCACTGGAATAGCAGCGTTCATTTGTATCTCGACTATTTCCGCCTGTCCCAAAAAGAGTTTTGCCCAAACAAGTTTCTTTTGTTTGTTGAGAAGTGAAACTATCTGTTGCTAGTATCCTGTTGGCCTGAAGATCAATGAGTGTATAGGTAAAAGTGAGTGTAGCCTTCTGCTCAAGATAGAACGAACGGCCTATGACCTTCTCATAGGAGATGACTTTTGCTGCAGCCTGAGCTGGAGTGTCAGCAGGATCAGGATCAGGATTTTCTGTAACCCATTCCTTTATGTCCCTTCCTATGATTTGCTCTTCACTGTTCATGTAGGTAACAGAGCTTTTCAGAAGCGCTTGGACCCCTTGTTCTATCAACATGGCGTATGCATTTGCTCCATTTTTACCCAAAGTGAGGTAGGCATCAGTTGTCTCAGGGGGGATAATAGTAAAGTAGTCGGTATTGGCCAGGGCATTAACAAGGTATGTTGTACTTGCCTCAGCTATCTTGGCATTGATATTCGACTCGAAGCCACTGCTTAGGGTAAAGGAAGTATCGCTGGAACCCTTTATCCAAGGAGGGAGTATTCCGCCACGAGGAAAGGCATACATTTCAGTTGAGGCAATGGCAATATTGCGATGATTGCTGACATCGATCTCACTTGGGACAAGGTGCCGTACCCTGATGGATGTCGCACAGGAGGTAAAAACCAGTATCGCCACTATGCCCATCAATCCCAATGGTATCCGTTTTCTCATGAATGAACCTCCTCAGAAGCTAAGTATTCAGTAGTTACTTGTATGGCGCGCGCCATACCTTGGTTATCTGCTATGCCTTTCCCCGCAATGTCAAAGGCCGTGCCATGGTCCACACTTGTACGCAAGAACGGCAAGCCCCAAGTGATGGAAATGGTCTGATGAAAATCCAGGGTCTTGGCCGCAATATGTCCCTGGTCATGGTAGAGGGAGATTGCGGCTCTATATTTTCCTGTTTTTGTCTGGTGAAATATCGAGTCTGCCCCAATAGGCCCAACCACGTTGATGCCCATCCCCCTCGCCTCTTCTATTGCAGGCTCGATAGCTACACCTTCTTCATTACCAAACAGGCCATGTTCCCCACAGTGGGGGTTAAGACCGGCGACAGCCAGAGGCAGATCCATGTTGAAAATGCCATTACTGGAACTTATGGCCTCACACTGGAGAATGGTCTTACGTAGGCTTTCATGTGTGATAGCCTTGCAGGCATCAGAAAGGGAAAGGTGTCTGGTATGGAAGAAAATCTTCATTCCCAGTGTATCAAACATGGTGACCGCACCTTTTGATCCGGTAAGGTCAGCAAGAATTTCTGTATAGCCAATATGGGGAACATGGGCAGCATGCAATGCTTCCTTATGCAGCGGTGGAGTTACAATAGCTTGACAGTACCCTTCGCTGACCAAGGAAACACAAGTCTTAACCGACTCGTAGGCAGCCATCCCACACATGGCACTTACTTCACCATAGGCAAACCGATCAAGATCGATTCCCCCAATATCATAGAGGATGCATCCAAGCCCCTTGGACTGGGCAGCCAGTAAGGAAGAGGGCGTATTCACCACTACATCAAATGCGCCTTCAAGATGAAGATCACTAGCTGTACGTGCGAACAACAGCTCTGATCCTACCACTACCAAATATAGGGACTCAGATGCACCAACAAGTGTTTTAAGGACTATTTCAGGACCAATTCCTGCAGGATCCCCCATGGGAATGGCCAGATATGTATCTCTGTTTCTCATATGAGCCATATCATACCAGTGTGAAACACAGCTGTCCAGAGCAACTGCATCTATAGAGGAATGACCAATAACCAATTGACAAGTGAATGAGCTTCTTTTACTGTTATGTATGTAAGGGTAGAGATGTTTTGCAAGGAGTATGAACATGGCTAAATACCGTGAGGAAGAAGATGACCTCGATGATGAAGAAGATCGTTATTTCAGCACACTTGAAGACGAGGAAGATGCTTATTTGGCTGACTTGTACGATGCCCCTGAAGTGATTGAATTCGGTGATGATGATGACGAACCTCTCGATGATGTGGAAGACGAGGACGAACTCATTGATGACGCATTTATGATCGACGGAGATGAATCTTTCGAGGACGTAGCGTTTGACGAGGAAGAGGAAGAGGATTTTGCTCTCGATGAACTTGATGACGAGGATGATTTTTAGAAAACAGATAGGTAATCAGAGAGACCTCCCCACTGAACTGCCCCCTCCTATTGGACTACTCCACTAGAGGGGGCAGTTCATTTAAGGGGGGGATATTGGTACAACACCCGAAACAATTCCCCAAGCGATCAATGTCAATAAATCACATGAATAGTGAAAGTTCTCAAAATAGTGCCAAAGGAATGCCCGAATAGTAAGGAAAAGAAAAAACATATCAAAATATAGAAATTCTCTATGTTTCTATGCAAAGATACTTGAACCTTTATGAGTTTCTATATATAGTAACGAAATCACGAGGAGAAACTCCATGAAAAAACTTATACCCCTAGCCCTCTTACTTATTCCTGCCCTCCTGTTTGCCCAGCCAGCAGCTGAGGTACAACAAGACAATGTTGCCATCGGCATCTCCAAGATGGTAGCCCATCCCGCTCTTGATGCTATTGAGCAGGGTATTCAGGACTACCTCAACAGCACTGACATCAAGGCAACTTTTGACCTGCAGAACTGTAATGCAGAGATTGGAACCGCAATCGCCATAGCCCAGAAGTTTAAAAGTGACAAAAAAGATCTGGTCATAGGCATTGCTACCCCACCTGCCCAAGCTCTGGCTCAAGTTATTACTGACATTCCTGTAGTCTTCGGTGCCATAACAGACCCTCTGGCAGCAGGCTTGGTTGCAAACTACGACAAGACAGAAGCGACCAATATCGCAGGCATCTCTGACCTTAATCCTGTTGAGTTACAGCTGGATACCTTCTTCTCTATAACTAAAGCCAAAAGGCTTGGAATGATCTACACCAGCAGTGAAGCCAATGGAGTTGCCATGATGGAACTGGCGAGAGACATCTGTAAAACCCGTGACATCGAGTTTGTAGCAGCTGCAGTAAGCAATTCCAGTGAAGTGAAAATGGCAGCACAATCCATCGTCAATCGTATTGATGCCATGTACATCGCCATCGACAATACTGTAGTCAGTGCCATCTCAGGTGTCAGCGATGTATGCGACAAGGCCGGCATCCCCCTCTTCAATACCGATACTACCAGCAGTGAAAATATCGACTTCTTGATGAGCTGGGGCTTCAATTACTACACCGTAGGAGTTGAAACCGGCAAGGTAGTGGAAAGGATTCTCAACGGAGAAAATCCCAAGGACATCGGGGCTGTATTCTTTGATGATCCTACCCAATTCGAACTCTGGTTCAACCTTGATGTGGCGAAAAAACTTGGCATCACTATCGACGAAAGACTGCTAACCTCAGCGGCAGTGGTGATCGAAGATGGTAAGAAAATACAACGAAACTGATTCATGTCCACTATACGACACGATATCTAAGCTTTTCACGTACCCATGCATTTTCTCTGGGATTAAGAGAATCTGGAATCAAATCCAGGTTCTCTTTCTATTTTTGCCTCACTTTCTATGATATCAATTCCCAGAACAAGCAGACACTATGCTATAGGGGGATCTTAAAGCTCATCCATGCGGAACAAAGAGCAAAGGAAAGGGCAATGCACTATCTTGTAAGATAATCACCTATCCCGTATTCTATTTGTACTTTATAGGAGGCTCCCATGGACCACCCAAGACATATCAAGAAAATCTGGATGACTGTTGCTTTATTGCTCTGCCTAACCTTTTTGCTGACCGCTTGCCTACCGGGCACACTCATTACACCTGAGGACAAACCTGCTGGTTTCTTTCTAGGTATATGGCATGGGTGGATCGCCCCCATATCCCTCATCGTTGGATTATTCGACCCAACAGTTCGCATCTATGAGGTAGTCAATACAGGCTGGTTGTATGACTTTGGCTTCTATATAGCCATCATAAGTGGGTTTGGAGGTCTTTCGTTGGCAAGAAGGAAAGAAAGCAGAAGAAATCACTGATAACCAGCCAATACTATGGTAGATCATACATATCCAAAAAGGAGCTCTTCAACTTGCATGAACCTTACCTGTACATGCATTATGAGTGAAGAGCTCTTTTCTTTAGCCATTATCTCATTCCTATCTCATTCTATTCCTCTTTTTTTCACTCAGGACTGTCAATTGCTTGCTGGATCGCTAGGAATTCCTCATATTTTCAATTCATATGCATAACCTATGAATTAATATTCATTAATATGCATAATACGATTTACAAAAAGCAAAAATAAGGCTATAGTTTCGCAAACGCACTTCCCATTATCTGGAGGATACTTACATGAAATTTACACTTCGCACTACAGTTCTGTTGCTAGTTATGATCCTTACTACAGTCTCTTTTGCTTTCGCAGCAGGCGCTACTGAAACACCAGCTGCCTCAGGACCAAAGACATATAAGGTCGGGATATCGAAAGTTGTTGCCCACCCCGCCTTGGATGCAGCCGAAAAAGGCATCATGGACTACCTTGCAACTACTGACTTGCAGGTTACCTTTGACCTACAGAATGCCAACGGTGATATCTCAACAGCCTCCTCCATTGCCCAAAAGTTCAAGAGCGACAAGGTTGATGTGGCTGTTGGTATTGCTACTCCTACAGCACAGGCTCTTGCCCAGGTGTTTTCAGCCTCCTCAACCCCAGTTGTTTTCAGTGCTGTAACTGATTCATCTGAAGCTGGCCTTGTAGCTGACAATATTGCTGGAGTTTCGGATAAGAACCCAGTCGAGGAACAAATCAAGCTTTTGGCAGATATTACTGGAGCTAAGTCCATTGGAAACATCTATGCTTCTGGAGAGGCCAACGGAGTTATCCTGATGGAAATGGCCAAGGCTGCCTGTGAAAAACTAGGCATTGACTTTGTCTCAGCTGCTATCAGCAACTCCAGTGAAGTGAAAATGGCTACCCAGTCCATCATTGACCGTGTGGACGCCATCTACATTGCAACCGACAACGCTGTTATCAGTGCTCTCGCTTCTGTTGATGATGTCACCACCAAAGCCGGAAAACCTCTGATGAGTGCTGATCCCTCCGGTGTTGACGGTCTGAATGTCATGATTGCATGGGGTTTTGACTACTACAGCATCGGCCTAGAAACAGGAAAAGTTGTGGAAAAGGTGATCAAGGGCGAGAAGGCTGGAACCATCGGAACCGTCTACATCACCGATCCTACCAAATTTGAGCTTTGGTTTAACCTTGATACTGCTAAGAAGCTTGGATATACTATCCCGCAGTCACTGCAAGACAGTGCAGCTGTGCTCATCAAGGACGGAACGACCATCAGACAGAAATAGTCTGGGTCTATGAAGAACCGCCACTCTTGTTTGAGAGCGGCGGTTTTTTCTTGTTAAGGGGTTTCACATGTTAGAAGGAATTTTCGTAGATGGCCTAGTTTTTTCACTCATGGTCATTGGCATCCTCATTTCTTATAGGATATTGGACTTTGCTGACCTGACGTGCGACGGATCAGTTGCAACAGGGGCGGCAGTGGCAACCATGGCCATTGTGAACGGCCTGCCGATCTCTTTTGCCCTCTTGCTTTCCTTTATCGCAGGAGTCTTGGCAGGTATGGTGACAGCAGCCATCCACAACAAACTGAAGATTCCCGGCCTTTTGGCAGGTATCCTCACCATGACGATGCTCTATTCAATAAATCTCCGTATCCTTGGCAATAAGGCCAATGTTCCTCTTCTGCGAGTCGAGACCCTATACTCCAAACTTCCCAAATTCTTTACAGCATTCTCCCCAGAATGGGCATCACTAATTGGAACCCTCCTGTTGGTCCTGTTTGTCAAAGTCCTTATCGACATATTTTTTCGCACCGACCTTGGAGTGGCACTGGGAGCCATGGGTGGTAACGAGCAGATGGTCATTAGTCAGGGCATCAATCCAGAGATGCTCAAACTTATGGGTATAGGCCTCTCAAATGGGCTTATTGCTCTCTCAGGGGGCATGCTAGCCCAGTACCAGGGCTTTGCCGATGCAAACCTTGGACAGGGGATGGTTGTCCAGGGCCTGGCCGCAATCATGCTTGGAGAATTCCTCTTTTCAACCAACCGAATATCCCTACTTACTTTACGGGCAATCCTTGGTGCCATCATGTACAAGGCCCTCATGTTCTTTGGCCGAAAGTACGGCTATCTGATCCATATCACCCCCAATGACTTTAAGATGCTTACCGGTATCCTGGTAATCACTTCACTCTTCATTGCCCAAACACGTAGCGTCGCCTCCTCAAAGGGAGCAAAGAGAAAAGCTATTGCACGCTCGATAGCAAAACACGAAGCCACCCTGAAGGAGGAAAACTGATGTTAGACATAACCAATATGACCAAGGTCTTCTATCCAGGAACTGTCAATGAAAAAATGGCTCTCGATGATGTGAGCTTGCATGTGAACAAAGAAGATGTAGTATGTGTGGTAGGATCCAACGGATCAGGAAAATCCACCCTCTTTAATCTGATCAGCGGAACTTTCCCACTTACGAGCGGTAAGATCATCTTTGATGGCTTAGATGTGACAACCAGTGCCGAATACAAGCGGGCAATGACCATCGGCAGAATCTTCCAGGATCCCACCAAGGGCACAGCAGCAAACATGTCTATCGAAGATAATATGATCACCGCTGCAACAAAAGGGATGAAAGGCCTTCGCATCAGTCTCAACAATGAGAAGCGTGAAATGTTCAGGCACCTCTTGGAACCCATTGGTTTGCAGGACAGGCTGAGGGATAATGTGGGCCTGCTCTCGGGGGGCCAGAGACAGGCACTTACCCTTCTGATGACGGTAATGAGCAAGCCCAAGATGGTCCTTCTCGACGAGCATACAGCTGCTCTGGATCCTCGTAATGCCCAGATAGTCATGGCCCTCACTGAGCGCTACATCAAGGAATACAAACTGACTGCTCTGATGGTTACACACAACATGCAGTTTGCCATAGACTTCGGCAATCGTCTCATTATGATGGATGAGGGAAACATTATCCTTGATGTCGCAGGGGAAGAGAAATCAAAACTCACCGTAGATAAGCTGGTCAAGCTCTTCAAGGACCTCAGAAACAAGACGTTCGACAGTGATCAGGGCTTGCTTACAAAAGGCTAGAAGCGAGTAATAGACAAGAGAGATGATCTATCTTATCTCTCTTGCCTTTATATTGTTTCGCACCTATGATAGGGCCGAGGTTCGTGTTGGTGAAAAAAGTAGCACTCAAATCATTAGGAGAACTGATGTTTTCCCGTCAGTTTCTCTTCAGGCTTATAGTCCCTCTGATAGCAGAGCAATTCCTCGCCGTCACCATCGGCATGGCAGACACCATGATGGTGGCATCAGTAGGGGAAGCAGCAGTAAGTGCCGTCAGCATTGTTGATGGTATATCCTTTCTCATTATCCAGCTCTTTGCTGCCTTTGCCACAGGAGGTGCTGTAGTAGCCAGCCAGTATCTGGGAAGAAGGGATACAGCGTCAGCCAACGATGCAGCGAAACAGCTATTCCTTCTCTCCATGGTTGTCTCCACACTCTTGCTTATTATCTGCCTGCCTGTGCGCAGAAACATCATCCTCCTCATCTTCGGATCCTTGGAATCAGATGTACTTGTCAACAGCACCACATACTTCCTCTATATCCTCCTTTCATTACCATTCCTTGCCTCCTATAACTCCTGTGCAGCGTTATTTCGCTCCATGGGAAACAGTAAGGTGTCCCTTATAGTCAGCACACTGATGAACATCATCAACATTGGGGGTAATGCCTATTTCATCTTTGGTCTTCACTTAGGAGTCACCGGAGCGGGCCTCGCTACTATGCTCAGCCGGATGGTAGCTGCCATCATCATGGTAGTTCTGATAAGCAACAAGCAAAACATCATCTTTATTCACAAGATCTGGAAGTTTGAATGGCACTGGGATAAAGTAAAGAAAATCCTACAGATCGGAATACCTACTGGGATTGAAGGAAGCGTGTTCCACATCGGGCGCCTGATGGTTCAGGGTTTCATTGCTTCCTTCGGTACGGTCGCCCTTGCAGCAAATGCCATTGCTGGCTCTGTTTCATCTATGGCCAATATCCCGGGGGGAGCCATCAACATGGCATCAATAACCATCATAGGCCAGAGTCTGGGTGCAAGAAAGCCTGATCAAGCCCTCCACTATGGCAAGTGGTTACTCTTGCTTACCTACCTATCGATGGCCATGATGGCCATCCCCATCTTCATCTTCGCCCCGCAAATAGTACACATCTTCAATCTTTCGGCAGAGGCATCCATTCTTGCATCCAACATAATTCGAACAGCCATGATTGCAACGGCTCTCATCTGGCCCATAGCCTTTACCATCCCCAACTTCCTAAGGGCTGCAGGGGATGTGAAGTACACGATGATTGTCTCGATGTTTACCATGTGGGTTTTTAGAGTCGGCTGTAGTTATGTGCTTGCTTTCCATTTTACCATGGGAGTCTATGGTGTATGGTTTGGCATGTATATCGATTGGGTATTCCGGGGGATGCTATTTGCCACCCGCTTCGCACGGGGCAAATGGAAAACAAAAAAGGTGATCTGAACTATCAGAACACCTTTTTACTTGTAGAAATCTAATGGGTTACTCCACTACTTCTTCCTCGTCATCATCATCTGATTCTTCTTGTGATTCCTCTTTTTCAGTGTTTGCATCAACCACTGAGCGACTCTGCCAAAGCTTTTCCAAGGAGTAGAAATCCCTCAACTCCTCACTCATGAGGTGGATTACAACATCACCACAATCGATCAGTTCCCATCCATCACCCTGGGGTGACTTGTGGCGATTAGCTACTGTAAGTCCAAGATCATTAATCTCGCCCCATAACTCATGGGCGACACCCTTGAGGTGACCTACGCTGTTTACCGTTGCAATGATAAAACAATCTGCCCAAGAACACTGACCTGTAATATCCAGGATATTTACATCTGTGCACCTGTGATCTTCTAAAAACTGGCCAAGCTTTTCTGCATTAGCCGCTACCGTTGTATTCATGTAATCATTCTCCTTCACTCGAGAAGCAAAGCAAAACTGAGCCATTGGCTCAGGTATTCCTTCAAAAACTTCCAATCAGTGTCTTTGTCTATCATTACGAACTGCCCCACATCATAGGTGTGGCAGGCTTTCATCTTCTGAAGCAAGGCCAAGAAATCAGGGAGGCCTGTCAACATTTCCAGTGTACTGACGAATGGGGTTTTCCTCAAGTCGCCAGCTCTCGTTTGCAGGACAGCGAGAGAAACTTCATCTGTCACCGCTGTTCTTGGAATCCCAAGGGCTTCACTGGCGAGGGTGGTCACCAGAGAGCGAACTTCTGCAAGGGAAGCCTCATCAGTCCCAAAGTAAGCTTTGGCAGGGATACCCAACAAATCAGGGAAAGCTACCCTCACCTCAAGCTCCTGTGCCTTGGCATACTCTTCTATCAACGAAGAGTCCATATGCATCACCACCAAGTGCCTGTTCTCCACAACAAGGGCCATACTCTCTGAACCAAAGAAGCCATAGTAAGCTTCCCGCTTCTGAGAAGAACACCCTACTGCAAGCATGAAAGTAAGCACAACCAATGCTAAGAGGGATTTTTTCATAGAAGTTTTCCTGCAAGCAGGTAGCACTTCAACTCCTCCGAACATTGGGCAGGTTCCTTTCCCTTCCCCTTCAGGTAGGACTCCTGCATCCTAAGAATTTCCAAACAGATCATTTCCAGCGAAGGGAGAGCCCTAAGTTCTTTCCGTGTTTCATCAGTGAGATGGGTCCTTCTCGGTTCAATGTAGTCAGCGATGAACAATACAAGGCCAAGACGACCCATTTTCACACTTCCCAGCGTATGATACCTCACTGCTAGGCAGGAAGAGCTGTCATAGCCTCCCTTTCTCAATAGATCTGCTCCTATGGGAGCATGAAGTAAGACAGGGTCACCCATTTCTTCTTGTTCCAATGCAAGATGATGATCCTGAGCATACAAGAGCAGCTCATCATCAGTCCACTCCCTTGCAACATCATGCAAAAGAGCAGTTTCAGCACAGAGGTCAAGATCGATATGTTCTCTAAACTGGTGAACAAGGCTCAAAGAAGTTGCGGCTGTTGCTTTGCTGTGCAGAAGCCGAGCCTTACTCATCAGTAAGGAGAGTTCCTCTTCAAGAGCGATAGAGCCTGTTCTGCTGAACATAGGCAGCGACCTCCGATGGCATCAAAGAGCGAATATCTGTAGGAAGCTCTTCATCATCCTGCAAGCGTACACAAGCTTGACGGATTGTAGTTGAGGAATCCTCAAGAGGCATATTGTCAATGTACTCAAGGTCTACAGCATGATCATGAAAAGGTATTACTTCCTTGTCACGACGGATGACCACAAAGGAGACCAGTTCCTTCAGCTCATCATACTCGTGCCACTTATCCAGGGTAGAAAGGAGGTCATCACCCATGACCAAGCCTAGCCTTCCTTTGATGCTGTACTGGAGATAGAGATGTTTGACAGTATCGTAGGTATAGGAAACTCCTCCTCGCTCTATCTCACAAGCATCACTCAACAATTCAAGAGGAGGGTCATCAGGATACAGTCTTCTATAGGAAGCAAAGCTTAGATGAAGCATGGCCAGACGGTGATGGGCATCTTCTAGAGACGCATCACGTTTGAAGTTGTTCTGTGCTACAGGAATGAATATGAACCTGCGATACCTTGTGGTGGTAACCACCGTATGGATCAGGTGCAGATGGCCAAGATGTATCGGGTTGAAACTTCCACCCACCATAGCTGTAGCGACTGCCTTGACCACCTATTCCCCCTAGAGTTCGAAAGGCTCGTCAGGATACTCGGCTTCAAAGTCTATCGAGGTACTAAAACCACCTACAGTACTATCCCCAAGTGCCTGAAGAGTCGGGTTTTCCGTGTCCCCTACCATCTTAATGAAAGCTTGTTTGACTTCATTGAGGCCAATATCCAGATAGACACACAAGCCAATAACCTCTTTGTCGGGATACTTGGCCTGCAACTCAGCAAGTCTTTCCTTAGTTCCCGGCTCATCGAGCTTTGTACCAAGAATAACTTGTTTCTTCTCCAAAAGCAAAGGCTCAAAGGCCGCCAGCTCATTGCAGAGAACATCATAGGCATCGAGATACCGATCATCACTGAGGTCGATGAGGAACGCCAGACCTGTGGTACGGTTGATATGTCTCAAAAATTTGATTCCCATACCAGCACCTTCGCTCGCCCCTTCCAGAAGTCCGGGTATATCGGCAAGCACGATGTCGTGGTCGCCATAGCGAAACATCCCCAATTGGGGAATTTTAGTCGTAAAAGGATATCCTGCCACTTTGGTACGGGCATTGGTCAGCATATTGAGCAGGGAGGATTTTCCTGCATTAGGAAATCCCACAAAGCCAATATCAGCCAAAACCAGAAGCTCGACACCAACACGCAGTTCCTCGCCCGGCTCGCCTTGTTGGGCAAAACGTGGAGTCTGTCTCACAGAAGTCTTAAAATGGTAGTTACCTTGGCCACCGCGGCCTCCGGTCAGATATACCCAACGGTCCTCTCCTGTGAGATCCTTAATGAGTTCTCCAGTGTTAGGGTCCTTGAGTACAGTTCCAGGGGGAACTGGGATTTCAATGTCATTGCCGTCACGTCCATAACAACGATCACCAGAGCCATTACGGCCGTTTTCAGCGCGATAGGAACGTACCATCTTCAGATGGCCAAGGGTTCTGAGGTTATTTCTTACTACAAAGACAACATTACCGCCACGTCCGCCGTCGCCGCCGTCCGGCCCGCCCTTAGGAACATATTTTTCCCTGCGGAAGGAAACACAACCGTTGCCTCCGTTTCCGGAGGCAACATCAATATAGGTCTCATCTGAAAATCCAAACATGCGTTCGTCTACTTAGGCCATAAGGCCAATATCGGTAGGTAAAACTACTCAGTTACGATGCTGATGTACTTACGATTCTTCCTTACGTGGAACAATACAGTACCTGCAGCCTTAGCAAAAATGGTATAGTCAGAACCCAATCCTACATTTTCACCAGGATGGAATTTGGTTCCATGCTGACGCACGATGATTTCACCGGCTTTCACCAGCTGTCCACCGAAACGTTTGACGCCAAGACGCTGTGAGTTGGAATCACGACCATTGCGGGAGCTACCGCCACCTTTCTTATGTGCCATATTCCTTCCTCCTTAAGCGATAATCTGATCGATGGTGATCAGTGAATACTTCTGTCTATGACCTTGGGTCCTAGTGTATCCCTTGCGGCGTTTCTTTTTGTACACCCTAATCTTGTCACCCTTAAGGCTTCCGTTGAGGGTTGCCTTGACCTTAGCATCTGCTACATAGGGGGTGCCAAACTTTGCATTGTCCTCATCCACGATGGCGAGAACTGTTTCGTACTCGAGGGAAGATCCTTCCTCTTTCTGGCTGATATAATCAACCCGAACGGTCTGACCTTCGACTGCTTTGTACTGTTTTCCGAGAATTTCTACAAGTGCATACATGTCGATTTGCATCCTTACGTTTAGTTTGTGCCCTATCCTTATACCATGCATCAAAGAGTAACTTCAAGGATATTTCTCGATAAATGATTGGAAAACAAAGAAAAAAGAGTTGAAAACCTACCGACCGATAGGTTAGTATCAAGTATGAATACGACTTCAACCAAACAAAAGCTCATACTCTCCCTCTTGGAACTTGGCTCCAAGAAGGGTATCGGCAATGTCTCCATCGCGATGCTTGCCAAAGAGAACGACATCTCAAAAGCCTCAGTCTTTCACCATTTCGCCTGTAGGGAAGAGATGATCTCATCCTTGTTTGCCTACTGCAGGAAGCTTGCCTACGCCCAACAGATAACCATTTCCTTCACAGGAAGTGCCAGTGATGTCCTCTTCAGGGCAATGGACCACTGGCACGATGTCTATACAACAGAACCCCTGTCATGGTTCTACAGCATCATTGAATCTGAGAAACTTCTCCACACTGAAGCATCCTCCATTGCGAGGACCCTTTCTGAAATGTTTGATGCCCAAAGCAGGGTTCTTATAGAGGAGCTTTCTGAGACAGGAAGACTGGAGGTAGAGGATTTGGATCTGGCTATCGAGATGTTCAGCGCCACTGTACAGAACCTCCTCTCCAAGATTCTGATCGGCAAAGAAGCCGACCTGCCTTGGAGAGAGGAAAAGTTCATCAACAGTTTTTGTGCCCTATATAAGGGGCAATAACATTACATAGAATGGAGGAAAGGAATGCCAACCAAGGCAAATGCATTCTTGAGGACCTGCATTACCATAGCTGATAGCTCAATCCTTGCACGCACAAGTTCATCACTTCCAGCCTTGAGAACAGGATTGTCATGGTACCAGCGGGAAAATAGACGGGAGAGCTCATAAAGGAAGGAACACAATAAAGAAGGATCCAGCTCCGCACCTGATCGCGCTACCACCTCTGGATAGAGAGCGATCTGCTTGATGAGCTCTCGTTCGTCGCTAAGGGTGAGAAGACTACTATCAAAGGAGAGTTTGGTCCTATCGCCGCCCTCACTCTCATACCTTGCTAGCATACTGGAGATTCTAGCCCCCATATACTGCAAGTAGGGTCCTGTATTTCCATTGAATGAGATAGATTCAGCCGGGTTGAAAACCATATCTTTCAAAGGGTTTACCTGCAAGAGATAATAGTTTAGAGCACCCAAGGCAATTGAAGAGGAGGTCTTGGCAACATCGCCAACCTGCTCTTCTCGCTGTTTTGCTCGAATCTCACCGGAAGCAAGATTGGTCATCTGTTCAACAAGCTCATCAGCATCAACGACCGTACCTTCACGGCTCTTCATCTTTCCGTCAGGCAGATTGACCATACCATAGGAAAGATGGTGCAAGTCCTCTGCCCAGGTATATCCCAAAAGGGCAAGGACATGGAAAAGCACTTTGAAATGATACTGTTGCTCACTTGCAACCACATAGATGAGGGAGTCAAACGGCCAGTCCTTGTGTCGCATGATGGCGGTCCCCACATCCTGGGTCATGTATAGGCTCGTTCCATCCTTACGGAGCAGCACTTTCTTGTCCAGTTTGATAGCCTCGAGGTCAACCCATACAGAGCCATCCTCTTCTCGGTAGAATACACCTTTGTCCAAACCTTTGAGTATCTCGTCCTTGCCATACTTGTAAGTCTCAGACTCATAGTAATAATGGTCAAAGCTGATGCCCATCTTCTCATAGCTCTCAGAGAGACCATCGAGAGTCCACTTGTTCATCTTGTTCCAGAGGTCCATCACTACAGGATCTTCCTCTTCCCATCTCTGCAGCATCTCTTGGGCCTGCTGTTCGGCACCGGGTTCTTCTTTTGCCCAAGAGGCAAACTTCACATAGTACTTGCCTACAAAGTGATCCCCTTTCATGCCCGTTGATTCGGGGGTCTCCCCATTGCCAAACTTCTGATAAGCAAGCATGGACTTACAAATATGGACACCTCGGTTATTGATTAGATTCACCTTGCGCACTGTAGCACCATTGGCCTTCATGATGGCACTGATGCTCTCTCCTATGCTGTCATTACGCATGTGCCCCAAGTGCAGGGGTTTGTTGGTGTTAGGGCAACTGAACTCAATGGTAATACGCTTATCTCCAAGGCTCGTGTTCTCCCCATAGTGAGGACCTTCCGCTTCAATAGCGGCGGATAGCAAGGTAGCCAAAGCTGCCATGTCAATGCGGACATTCAGATAAGGCCCTGCAACAAGAAGGTCTCCCAGCGGACGGTCATCAATTTTCTCTATGCGGTCCTTGAGGGTAGAAGCGAGCATAGGAGGAGCTGTCCTAAGGATTTTTGCATAGGCAAACAAGGGAAAAGCTAGGTCTCCCAACTCGGGCTTGGGAGGGGTCTGGACAGCCAGTTCAGGCAATTGGACCTCTTTTCCAAGGATTGTAAGGGCATATGAAGAGAGCTCTTTCTCTACAAGGGCTTTCCAAGACTGACGTACTGTATCAAGCATTATGTTTTCCTTATGGTGCAAGTAGAAGAAACTATACTACAAACCAAACTCATGCATCAAGGCCGATGCTGACCTCTCCACTGGATAGAATTTGCCTTTCTCCATCCTCTGTCTCAACCACCAGATGGGCCTCATCATCAATGGCAATAGCCAAGGCTTTGTGTTGCTTCTTTTGAGAACGAATTACTATCTCCTTGCCTAGAACTATCGAACGAGAGCGGTATTCAGGAAGGAAATTCCTCTCTGTAAGTGTTTCAGAAAAGCCGATAAGCGTAGTAACCAGAAGTGCCACTAAAGATGATGCATCGACACCCTCAGGGACCTGGGAACTTGTATCATATAGCGATGTTACAATCGGGCGTAAAACGGCGGGATAGGCCTGCTGGGGTGTGGAAAAATTGATACCGATACCTACCACCACTGACGAAAGGGTCGCACTTTCCACATTCAGTACCCCTTCAGTCAGGATTCCGCTTACTTTACGACCTCCCAGAAAAAGATCATTCACCCATTTGATACCACAGGATATTCCACAGACTTCCTCAATAGCCCTGGCGGTTGCAACTGCAGCAGCACATGTAATTAGGGATGCTAACAAAACTGAAGAGGGGGGACTTAAGACCAAACTGAAGTAAATGCCACCTTTGGGACTTGAGAAACTTCGCCCCAGACGGCCCCTACCCCCGCTTTGGCTATGAGCAAGGACCAGAGTTGGAGCAGGACACCCTTCACTTACCAATTGTTTTGCATAGCGGTTGGTCGAGTCTATGGTATCAAAGAGGTGTATGGGAACTTGAGGCAACAGAGCCTCGAGCTTCGCCCTATCCAACAACAGTTCTTGCTGTATAAGCGAATAGCCCCGGTTGGTCACAGCATCGATGATATGGCCTTCGTCACGAAGACTTTCGATAGCTTTCCAGATGGCAGAACGACTGACTCCAAACTCTGAGGCAAGCTGCTGTCCCGAAACATACTGATCCTGATGGCGGCTCAAATAGGAGAGCACGGCTAGTGATGTATTCATTGGAGTACTCTATATTGATTGTCAACCAAAATCAAGTTTACAATGATAAAATCAATATGGTACCTTCATCGCATGAATACAAGAAAAACTGTCATGACTGCTCTTTTTGCTTCGCTGATAATTGTAGGGGCATACATCCGCTTCCCCCTTCCTCCTGTCCCCATCACACTGCAGACGCTCTTTGTCATCAGTACTGGCTTGCTTGGAGGGACAGCTATAGGAGTTAGCAGTGTAGCCATATATCTTCTCCTAGGTGCAGTGGGCCTACCAGTTTTCACTGCTGGAGGGGGCTTGGGCATCCTCCTAGGACCAACAGGGGGATTCCTCCTTGGGTTGCTTCCTGCTGCCCTGCTTGCAGGTATTGCAGGAAACTATGCCAGAAAGGACAAAACCTACCAAACTGATACGCAAGCAGACAACCCAACAGAAAGTCCAAAAAAGAAAAGGACCTATCTCTTCCTGTGTATCCTCTTTGGAACCCTTGCAACCCTTGCCATCTACGCAGTCGGTGTGCCCTTTCTCAAATACAATCGTTCGCTCTCCTGGGAAGTTGCCTTCCAGGTTGGTATGTTGCCTTTTCTGATTGGGGACACAATCAAGCTTATCGTCTCTGTACAGCTTGCCCAGATATTTGCCCCTAGGATTAGAGAGTTTCTTAACGGATCAAGTGCTTCAAAGCCAGATTACTCAAGAGATGACTGATATTCTTGCTTCTCTATGGAACGCTCACAAACGGGGAAGAGTTGTATTGGAGCAAGACATTGATAGCAAATTCCAGGGGGGCATAGCAAGTACTGCCCCTCCCCCTCTGTTCTAGCATTGCTCTGGCTACTCAAAAAACGAGTTTTGACTCAATGACAATTTGCCTTTTTGTAGGAGAACTGCCCTTTATCACCTGCAAGAGCAATCGTGCAGCTTCTTTACCAATTTCATAGTCAGGCTGAACTATTTGTAGAAGATTTTTTGGTTTCGGCATCTGAAGAGAGTACGCATCATGTAACCCGATAGTAATGTGATCATTCCAAACTGTATCTAATTCATTCATTGCAATAATGAAGCCATTGAGCAATCTATTATTAAGAGCAACTACAGCTGAGAAGGATTGGTTAAGATTTTTTACCATATCACGTATTTTCGTTATTTCAGCTTCTTCTGGATGTTTAAAGAGTTTGTTATCATTGAATTGGGTAAGAAGAGAGGCTTGAACAGGCATCCCAGCGTCTCGCAATGCAGCAAGATAACCGTTCTCCCTTTCATCCATGCTAGAACAGTCCAAACCCTTCATGAGAAGTATATTCGTATGCCCCCTTTTGATCAGTTCACTTGTCAATTGAAGCGTACTTTCATAATGATTGGAGGATACTGAATTAGCGGCATACCCTGGAATTTTCCTATCGACTAATACAAAAGGAATACGCTTCATTTCCAAAAGCCTAATTATATCAATATTGCGGGAAGTACAATCACTACTCTCATCAATCACTGGAGAGAAAATTACACCATCAATATTCTTTTTTGAAAGCGAATCAAAATACTCCCTAACCTTGTAGAAATTCCTATCGCCATTGCAGATGACTGTATGTATCTTTTTGAGCCAAAGACAATCCTCGATACCTCTTAGTAGAGTAGAGCCAAATCGATCAGAAACATCATCGATGGCAACTCCAATAAGGTTAATGGGATCTACCACATCCTTATTGAACACAAACGTCCCTTTTCGATCCTTATAACGGATTAGGAGATTCTCATCGATAAGAGTTTCAATAGCCTTCTTAATGGTTATTCTGCTAACTTCATACTCTATTGCCAAATCTCTTTCAGAAGGTATTTTCTCACCAACCAACCACTGTCCCGCCATTATATTATTGCGAAACATCTTTATTATTACTTCATACTTGAATAACTGCATTTTTTCTCACTTATGGATATATCCAATATTCTAAGCATTACTACCTCAACTGTCAATAAAAGTTCATTTTAAAAATCAAGTAAATACTTATCCATTCTGCTAGATTGGATTTGATATATATTAAGTGATTATTCTATTTGACATATTAAAGAATGGATTATAGAATATATGGTACATACCAATTATTATTTGGATATATCCATAGGAGGATTTATGAAACGTCTATCAATGATTATGGTTGTGATTGGTTGTTCTCTTTCCATGCTGTTTGCAGCTGGATCAAAAGAACAAGTATCAACTTCGGGCCCAAAGGGTGTTGTAAACGTATACTCACCTCATGGTCCAGAAATCACAGATCCTATTTTTGATGCCTTCAACGAAAAGTATCCAGACATTCGAGTTGAGCGTATTAAAGCAGGTACAGGTGAATTATTGTCGAGAATAGAAGCTGAAAAGAAAAACCCATCAGCCGATATAATGTGGGGTGGCGATACAACAAGCTTTGATTCATACGAAGAGTTATTTGAGGCATATGAGTCACCTGAAGATGCCTATATGCAGAACACAGACCCAGCAAAAAAATGGCATCCCTTTGCAATTCTCTGCCAACCTATTCTGGTGAATACCAACCTGTTGAGCGAGGATCAGTATCCTACTACAGTCCAGGAACTCGTGGACCTAAAGTGGGAAAAACCAGCAATAGCCCTTTCTGATCCAAATAAATCTGGAACTGGTTATACTATTGTTTCTGGCTTGGTCAATGCCTATGGATGGGATTTCATTGAAGAGATGCTTAAAAACTGTGTAGTACTCCCAGGCTCTGATGCAATGTTCAAAGCAGTTCGTGATGGTGAAGTTCCTGCTGGATTCATCAACGAAGATTTGGGCGCCAAATGGGAGCAGGAAGGACTTCCTGTTAAAATGATTTATGCAACAGACGCTGTTACAGTACAGATGGATGCTCTTGCATTGGTCAAGAATGGACCTAACCCTGAGCTCAGCAAGTTGGTCATTGATTTCATATGCTCCGCTGAAGCTCATAAGATTGCTGTTGAGACAATCTCCCGCAGATCTGCAAGAAAAGACGTTGATCCTCCTGCAGTACTTCCAAAACTAGGAGAATTGAATCTCTTTACTGCAAATGAACCAAGACAAATTGTCAATGCAAAGTTTGATGCTCTGCTTAAATAATTAGTATCTATTCTGCAAGCCGCTCCTACTCAGTAGAGAGCGGCTTATATTGTAAAAGGAGGGTATTTTGTCCAAAATAATACGGTTTCTAAAAGACCCATGGAAACTCTTTACAACGTTCACCTTAATCTTTTTAGCACTACTTATTTTCTCTTCACAAATATGGATATTTAAGAGTTCTCTTCAGCAGGATGGTGGAGACTTAACCATTACAACAGACAAGCATAGCAATGAACTGGCTATTGAAGCTGCTGCTGTCAAAAACTTTGTTGTGGAAGATCAATCGAAAAATGACTTTTTGCTCTATCAGAGAGGAAAAAAATCCTATCATATTATTTCTCACCGACCAGGAGAAATTATATTCTCAATGATTTCACCTAACGACTCTATCTCAGCTGAACTTATAGGGACTGAGATACGCTTAACGACAGAAAATGAAACGTTATCAATTACGCAAAAAGTCTTTGGCTCACTTTTTGGTGACCAGCAAATCACCCCTTTCCGAGTGAAGCAAATTGAACCATCAAAAGTGAAGATATCCTTCTCTCCTGGAGCCTATCTTCACATCATGGACAAATCCAAACACTATACACTCGCTAACTATGTTACTTTCCTAACAAACAGTAAGTACCTAACAGCGATTAAAAATAGTTTGATAGTTACTTTAATTTCAACACTGATGGCTGCGGTGTTTGGCGTAAGCTTGGCTTACCTATATTCACGTTTCAAAATACCGGGCACAAGTTTCGTTATAACACTTATTACCATGGCATCAATCGCTCCTCCTTTTCTAGGGGCATATGCTTGGCGTATGCTATTGGGCAGTTTTGGGATTGTGACCAGATTCTTCGGATTGGACTGGACGATAGTCGGCATGCATGGAGTTATATGGGTAATTAGTTGGTTGATATTTCCAATAATTTTCCTCATGACCTATGATACATTTACTTCAATAGACCACTCTTTACGAGAGTGTTCAATGAGTTTAGGAGGAGACCGACGCAATACATTTTGGAAAATTGAGCTTCCCTTGGTGATGCCTGGAATAATCAATGGAATGTATTTGGCAATGATGACTGCCTTTACAGACTTTGGAACACCATATGTAATTTCACTCGACCTGAATGTATTGCCAGTCCTTATTTATAAGGAATACATCAACGAAATAGGGGGGAACTTCTCCATTGCCAGTACGGGTAGTATGATTATGATCTTCCTCTCTTTCTTACTGCTAACAGGACAGAGGATATATCTAGCCAGGCGTTCATATGCTTCAGTGAAAACACATCAACCATCAGCACGAATGGCTACTCCAAAAATAAAAATTGCTACATATTGTCTCACCACTGTAGTATTACTGATGGCATTCATTCCGCATATTACCGTATTGATTACCTCCTTCTTTGAATGGAGAGTTGGTATTATCACAAGAATCCCTACATTTGCTAACTATGGGCGTTTATTTACAAATAACCTGAATTCAATTTGGGTGACATTATTTACGGGAGGTATTGCAACGGCCTTCAATGTAGCCTTTGGTATTGGTATAGCATATGTTATTGTCAAAAGGAAACACTGGAAAGTCTCAAACGTTCTTAATCAACTTGTGATGGCTCCATATCTTATACCAGGAACAGTGCTAGGTATCGGATTTATTATGATTTTCAACCAGAAACCGTTAATGATAACAGGGACATGGATTATTTTGGTACTCGCATATTTTGTACGCAAACTCCCTTATTCAGTAAAAAGTGCTGAATCAGCTCTCTATCAAGTGCATAATGCTTTGGGAGAAGCTGCAGAAAGCCTTGGAGCCAACTCTATACAAAGCTTTTGGCAAATAGTATTCCCTCTAATGATTGGTGGTGTGATAAGTGGGGCTACCCTCTCATTTCTTCAAATCATGACAGAAATTAGCGCAACAATAATTCTTTATCGTCCACCTTGGAAACCAATGACTGCAGTAGTTTTTGAAAACACCATTGATGCCGGTGCAGATTTTGGTCTTGCATCTGCCATGACTGTACTACTTATGTTAATGCTTTATATCCCCCTGTATATTGTAACTATAAAAACCCGAAAACCTAAGGAGGTTCATCTTGAAACCATCTAATTCAGAAAGTCGTATCACGACTACTGTTACTATAGAAAATATACACAAGAATTTTGGAAAACTACAGGCCTTGAAAGGGGTATCAGTTGATATCCAAGAAAAAGAGTTTTTCACTCTGCTGGGACCCTCAGGATGTGGAAAAACAACATTGCTACGCATTATCGCTGGATTTGAAAGGCCTGAAAAAGGGAGAATTCTCTTTAACGGGAAAGATAATACAAACTTGTCCCCATGGAAAAAAAATATAGGGTTTGTTTTTCAAAACTACGCACTTTGGCCGAATAAAAGTGTATATAAGAATATTGCCTATGGCCTTGAACTAAGGAAGTTTGGGCCTCAGGAAATACGGAAAAAAGTGAAATGGGCACTGGATATGGTTGAACTTTCTGATGTTGAAGACAAATATCCTGAAGAGATGAGTGGTGGGCAACAGCAACGAGTAGCTATTGCTAGGGCCTTGGTTATTAATCCGGAAATTCTTTTGTTAGATGAACCCCTGTCGAATCTTGATGCAAAGCTACGAATTTCTTTACGGAAACAAATGAAACAAATACAACAGAAACTTGGAATAACTGCAGTATACGTCACCCACGACCAAGAAGAGGCGTTAGAAATCTCGGACCGAATAGCGGTCATGAATAAAGGGCAAATATTACAAGTAGGAGTCCCTAAAGAAATCTATAAAAAACCTGCAGATATATTTGTAGCAGATTTCATAGGTAAGGCAAATTTTGTAGAGGGTAAGGTTAAGGGTAAAAACTTTTTTCTAGCTTCTGGAGAAAAAATTCCCTTGCCCGATAGACCTGACTATCAAGGTGAGGGAGTTTTATTTACAAGACCGGAAGAACTATCACATTGCAGTGAAGATACCCCTAATCAGTTTTCAGCTATTGTTTCCGATCATTCTTATCTGGGAAATATTAGTCGATATACACTATCGCTACAGCAACAGTCACTATTGATCGAGGCAAATACAAATCTTTCAATTGGTGAAAAAATATATTTAAAGGTGAATAATTATGCAGTATACCCCAAAAACTAAAGATTTCTTCTCTCATATTCCTTCTCTTGATGCACAGTTTGGGAATCTCTTAACTCTGAGAGAAAAAGCGGACTATTCATTTCCAGGTTTTCCTGAATGCTATGTTTCCTCTGTTCTTCAATTTCAACCACTATTACAGGTAGAGGTTTTCGATAAGACAGGAAAGAATCTTCCTATGAAGCAGACCCATCGTTCCGTCGATCCTGTTAAAAGAGAGTATCTGTTTGAAGGAGAAAAATTTGAGATCCATCAAACAATTATTGTCAAAGGAGACCAAGCATTTGTTGAACTGGATTATACAAGCTCTATTGATGCAGATATTTATCTTTCTGGATCCTGTTTACTCTCACCACAAGGGATTCCCTATCATTGGGATGAAGAAGGAACTTGCAAATTACAAATAGTGAATAATCAGGAGATTAAAGGTTTCTGGAAAAATCTTTCTTTCTCCCTAGCAACGTCGGTTCCGATGGAATCAGTGACTCTTTCGCCTTTACAAGCTGAAGAGGTTGTAAAAAACCAATATTTTACCAGTCATAATTTAAAAAAACGTCATACATATTGGGTTGAGGAGGAAACTCGAAGGAAGGCACTAGATTCTGCTGATCAAAAATCACAATCAAGAAATAGCAGATATTGCCTTACATGGAAGCCAAAGCAGAAGGATTCTGTAACTGTCCAATTTTCATTGAACTCTGCGATACCTGATACCTACCCAACAGGGAAGAAAAGCATAGAAGAGGCACAGATTGCTGAAACTGTGAGATGGAATGATTTTATCCAAACTATCCCTCAGTTTGACTGTACAGATACACGTCTGAAAAGAATGTACTATACAAGTTGGTATATCCTGTTTGCAGGCAAAATTTCCTTTCTTGAAGAACGTATGGAGCATCCCTTTACCTCGGTAAACAAATTCCATTATTACAATCAATTTTTCTGGGATTCTGCTTTCCAGACAATTGCCTGGTTATGGAACAATGAATCCACTCATGCAGAACAAGAAATGAAGAATTTTGTAGCAAACCAATGGCGTAATGGAATGATTCCCTATGAACTATTCATGTACCCGATAAATGGGCGGGAATGGATGGATGGTGATGCCAAGACCTCAGGGACAACTCAGCCCCCAGTAATTGGAATTACGCTTGATGAGGTTTATGCAAAATTTGGAAATGATGATTATTTGGAATTTTTTTACGATTCACTCATTAAATATGATCAATGGCTCACCTTATATAGGGACCTTGGAAACCGAGGTCTTTCAGCATATACAAATATCTGGGAAAGCGGTTGGGATAATAGTCCAAGATTTGATGTAGCAGCAAGAAACCGGGTGCTTGACCCATTCATCGAAGGGGTAGATTTCAATGTGTACATCTATCTTATGAGGGATTCAATTTTGAAAATGGCTCAAATACTGGGAAAGCAGGAGCCTGAAGGAATAAGGGCCAAACAAGAACTTACAAAAAAAAGTATGAATAGCCTGATGTATTGTCAAGAAGATGGATTCTACTATGACCTTGAAGCAGGGACAGATACTAAGGTTCTTGTTAAAACTGCAGCAGGCCTACTTCCTCTGATGACTGATATTCCTATCGATACGCAACGTAACCGATTAATAAACGATTACCTTCTTTCAGAAAAGGAATTCTTAACCGGTACGCCTGTCCCTTCTGTCAGTAGGAGTGAACCAACATACTGCTCCTATGATTTTTGGAGAGGTGCAAACTGGCCTCAGATAACATGGTCGATTCTCTATGGTATTGAATCTTCGTACCCAGAAGAAGCTGCACAGATTTTGGATAGGTTCTTATCTTCAACCATCCATAACGAAAACTGCTATGAGTACTATGATGCAGAAGATGGAGACGGAGCAGGACTGCCCTTCCATGGATGGGGTGCTTTGTATACAGATTTCATTATCCGATTTGTTGTGGGTATTCACCCACAATCTGATGGGTTTGATTTTCATTCAACAACAAACACCTATCACGAATATGCACTAAAGGATCTCATTATTCATGGACTGAACATAAATATTGAAAGAAACTTGAAAGTCTATCGTTTTGATATTGCAAAATATGGAACCTTGTCATTTCCTTCAGATCTACGCTTTTCTTTGCATCAGCAAGGCTCTGAAGTTGAGATTCTATGGGAAGAGGATTGTCAGGCTGTTGTTGATATTATGGGCAATCATCTTTGGAAAACAAAAAAGGAACTAATTCTCAAACCAAAAGAATAAGTAGCGTCTCTAAAACTAATAACCATATCGAGAATACTGTAGCCATGAAGTTTTCTTCATGGCTACAGATAGATTTAGTCTTACTCTCATTGACTACTTACTCAACAGGCAATTGGATTTGAAGCGCATATCCTAGCCTTATTGTAAAGACAATTCACAAAACAAGTCCTCTTCGTATATAGTTCAAACTTAGGAGGACAAGAGTGCAATCCATCAAAGCAGCCTCAGTACAGTTCAACCATCATCAGGATGACAAGGCCTATAACCTTTCCATAATCGAAAAATTTGTAGAAAAAGCCTCTCTAGAGCAAGTCAATCTGATTATTTTCCCTGAGATGTGCATTACTGGGTACGGTCATGTACGTAACCTCACCGAACATGAAGTGAGAAATTTGGCTGAATCAGTTCCTGAAGGCCCTTCCTCCCAAGTCCTTATGGCACTTGCTGTAAAGCATCAGATGACTATAGGGGCCGGACTTATTGAACTATCTGAAGATGGCAATCTCTACAACACCTATGTTGTGGCAATGCAGGACGGAACCCTTGCCAAACATCGCAAACTCCATTGTTTTATATCTGCCCATATGAAAAGCGGTGACTCCTACACTGTCTTCAATACACCCCAAGGGGTTCGGATGGGAATATTGATCTGTTATGACAACAATATCATTGAGAATGCAAGAATAAACGCCCTGATGGGAGCCGAGGTCCTGCTTGCACCCCACCAGACAGGAGGATGCAAATCTGTAAGTCCAAAAGCGATGAGCCCCATTGATATCCAGCTGTGGGAAGAGAGGGATACTCGGTTGACTGAGCTTGAGGAAGAATTCAAAGGTCCCAAGGGACGAGGATGGCTTATGCGCTGGCTACCTTCCCGTGCACATGATAACGGGATGTTTCTCCTCTTTAGCAACGGGGTAGGACGAGACGATGATGAGGTACGCACTGGGGGTGCCATGATTCTTGATCCCTATGGTGAAATCCTATCTGAAACAGGAAAAGCCGCTGATGACATGGTAGTCGCCAATCTTGACGCCTCCTTATTGCCTAGTTCCAGTGGGCAGAGGTGGATGATGAGCCGTAGGCCTGAATTGTATGGTCTACTTACCCAGAAGACGGGAAGAGAGCAGGATACAAGGAAAGTGAGATTCCCTTATCTGCAAGATGAAGACAACTAGAAACACTTTATCCAAATTATGGCAAAGTCTTCGTATCTCTTGAACAGAACGCCCAAATAGCCGTATGGTGTTGGCATGAAAGATTGTAAAGACCAGAGTTTTGATGCCACAGCCTTTCTTCCTTCCTTTTTGGGAACATTTGAAAGGGTCAAAGGCAATGCCAATTTTTATGGCATGAAGCAACTTCCCCAGATGCTTGAGATTGGGGAGATCGCCAATGAATATATTGAGCTGATGTTCCCTGGCCGCTGTGGACGCGAACGAATGGGCCTGAGCTTGCAGGAAATACTGCGGGACCAGCTGAACATGGTCTCAACACGTCTGATGAGCCAAGTCCTACTAGCCCTGAAATATACGCATCCCCAAGAGGAAGAAGTCATACTCAAAGAGAAAAGCGAGCATATCATAAAAAGCATATGTGCCTTGCTTCCAGAGATACGCCTTAAGCTGAAGTTTGATGCAAAAGCAGGATTTGAAGGCGACCCTGCAGCAAGTAACGTGCGAGAGGTTATCCTCTCCTACCCCTATATGAAGACTCTAGCCATCCATCGCATTGCACATGAACTGTTTAGAATGGATGTCCCCCTCATTCCTCGCATGCTCAACGAGTTTGCGCATAAGGAAACAGGAATCGACATCCACCCGGGAGCAGAAATCGGAGCGTCCTTCTTCATCGACCATGGCACTGGTGTGGTAATCGGAGAGACGTCAGTCATCGGAGACAATGTGAAGATCTATCAGGGAGTCACCTTGGGTGCGCTAAGTTTCCCCAAGGATGCTTGCGGGGAACTCATCCGAGGCGCAAGACGCCATCCCACCATTGAGGACAATGTCACCATCTACTCCAATGCAACCATCTTGGGAGATATTACTATAGGTAAGAATGCTGTCATTGGATCCAATGTCTGGATCAAGGAAGATGTTCCTGCACACACCATGGCTGTTATCCAAGAGCCAAAGCTCACCTTCAGGGATCTGAACAGAAGAAAAAGCTAGGCTTTCCTACCCAGTGGGTGCTGCTCGTTGAGTAGCACCAGCTGATAGTAGTCTTCCCACTTCCCATTAAGCAACAGATACTCCCGACTGAGGCCTTCCTGGATAAAGCCCAAGGAAGTAGCAAAGGCCAAGCTTGGGTAATTTCTTGTCATGATGGTCGCTTCCAGCCTATGGAGCTTCAATTTTTTGAAGGCATACTCTGTCACTGATTCTACAGCCTCAGTGCCGATACCCTGTCGTTGCCACTTCTTGGCAGTACTGTAGCTGAGTTTCGCGCTATAGGAAGCGCCATAGAGTATCTCACTGAGGTAGACTTGGGCAACGATGGACGATCCTTCTTTCCGTGAAAACACTAAGGGAAGCTTACGTTTCTGTTCATAGAGGACTGTCTGCTTCTCACAATGATATTGGATATTTGCCAAGGTATAGTAACTGTCATTGCGTTGGGGTGAGAATTGGGAAAAAACCTCTCGGTTAGCTATTTCATAGGCGAGCAACTGCCTTGCTGCGCCTTCGTCCACAACGTAGGCACAAAGGCGCTCGGTCTCAAAAAGTTTAAGCATGGCAGATGACGACAGGCTTGCTATTCTTTTCGTCAAATTGGGCAAAACGCGCCTGTACCAGCAACCCTTCCCTTGCAAAGAGAGGGACATCGAGGACTTTCACCTCAAGATAGTTGCCACTAAGGCCATACCAAGAGCCACCTTTGCGGTTCTGCAATACCACTTCAGTCAGCTTACCGCCTTGACGCATCAGATACTCTTTGTAGAGCTCATCCGAAAGGTCGCGTAGTCTCTTTGCTCGCTCGTCACGTACACTCTCAGGCACCCTGTCCTTCGCCTTGAAAAGAGGTGTGTCAGGGCGGGGCGAGAAGGGAAAAACATGCATTTGGGCAAACTTCTGATCGCGGAAATACCGGTAGGTCTCTTCAAATTCCTCTTCTCCCTCACCGGGGAGACCAGTTATGACGTCTCCTGCAATGAAAGGATCATCCTTAGCCTCGCGTAGGCTGTCAAGAATTGCTGACAACTGTTCGATGTCATAATGGCGATTAACCCGTTTCAATACTTTGTTGCTGGCACTTTGCACAGGAATATGAAAGTGTGGCTGCATCCTAGGATCTTTGAGGGATGCAAGCAGTCTCGCATCTATATGGTCTGGTTCCAGGGAACTGAGGCGCAGACGTACACCATCACCAAGGGATGTGAGCAACGCTTCAAGTAACCCCCCCAACCCTTTTCGGGTATGGTCGTACATGGTGAGGTTCACCCCGGTGAGCATGATCTCGCTGAAACCGGCTTTCTCCAGGGCAAGGGCGCGCTCAACGACTGTGGTGCTATCAAGGGAGACTGCCTTTCCCCTAGCAATATGCACACGACAGTACGCACACTCATTGTCACAACCATCCTGTACCTTCAGGTAAGCACGGCTATGATAGGAAAAGGAAGCGGCATCATAATCGAATACAGATGCTTTACCGTCACTGAAGGAGAGACAGCCACTCTTCAGGTCAAAACCGGCCTCTAGAGATACCTTCAGATGTTTAGCCAGCTTCAAGAGGTGGGCTTTTTTTTCCAGGGGGACCACAATGACTTGGTCCGAAAGGGCCTTGAGCTCATCTTCGTTGACTTGGGCATAGCACCCTGTGGCTAACGTAGGAGCCTTTGCGGCAAATTTGCGAATCATTCTTCGAGCCTTCTGCTCAGCCTTCGAAGTAACTGTACATGTATTTACAATATACAGATCAGCTTGGCAATGCTCACCTACGACAGTAAACCCTTCCTGGGAGAAGGAGTCGGCAATTGCTTCACTTTCACACTGGTTGAGCCGACAGCCCAAGGTATATACACAAACGTTCAAAAACTACCCTCCTGGTCTTTCAGTGTCTGCATTACCGTATCTACAGCACCCTTAAGAGCCATGCGCATCTGTTTGGCATAAGGATTGTACCGTTGCAAATCATAGAAGAGCTGCAGGGGGTCATTGCAAGTCTGTTCCACTATGGAGGTGAGGCTACGATAGCCTGTTGTGGCCAGTTGTGTATCCCCAAGAGAGAGTTCAGACAGAGTCCTTCCCACAAAGTGAGTTATCCCCTGTGACCAGGCAGCCTCACGATCATGCTGGTCGCAACTCATCTGGAGAACTTCAAGCTTCCATCGGCAGAATTCGTCAGCCCACTCTTGCACAAGAGAAGCTGGAGCATGGACAGGGCAGATCACCATGGGCAATCCAATAATGCCATCCTTGCCAGAGTCAGGACCAAACATCGGGTGTGTGGCAATACAGAGGACATCCTCTCCCAAATACTTACGCATCAGCTTGGCAGGATAGAGCTTGACAGAGCAGGTATCCATCACCAATGTTGAGGCTTTAAGCTTTGGGGAAGTCCTTTTCAAGACCTCTTCTAAGGCACTGATGGCAACACAATAGAAAAGCACATCACAGGCGAGGACATCGTCTTCAGTGCCAAGACTAACCCCTGAAGGAGCCTCTTTTGCACTGCGTCCATACCCGATGACAGAGAACCCATGCTTTACAAGTTCACTTGCCCAAAAAGAGCCAAACCGGCCTAGGCCGTATACACCAATATTCATAGAAGTATTCATTGCCGGCATTGTACTGAATATGTGCCTTGCTAGCAAGAACGTAGGGTCAAACGGGCAAACAATAGCAGGGAAACCAAGGCAACAGCCATACTGACTACCAGCACAACGAGCCCACCTTGCAAGGTGTAGCGCATGCTGACCAGTCCTATGAGGGCAGGAAGGGTAAGCCGGCCAAACACCATACTTACCGAGTGCATGTTAGCAATCTGCAGCATATCATGTGGCCAGATATGTACCTCAAGCAGCTGTGCAGCTGGGTTGAGGGCCCCAAAGGAAAAACCTAAAAGGATCATTGCAACAAAAGCTATTGAGAGTGTCGGGGCAAAAATCAAGAGGGAAGTAGAGAAGATACCTAGGATGGTAAGGGTAACTAACAGAGTCATAGGATTCTTTGCCCTGTTAGTCAGGGGAATGACCAGAAACCTACTGGCCGTGCTGCCGCTAAAAAGCAACGAGAGAGAAAATCCTATCTGGGCAGCACTCGCGCCCCTACTCTGCTGGAGATAGAGCAGAGGATAGACAGTACAGCAATACTCTACAGCATTGAAGAGTATGAGATAGAGGAAAAAAAATCTGAAGCTATTCTGTTTGAGCAGGGAAAAACTCTGGAGAAATGAGCCGCTACTACCCTTGGTACTGAATAGTTGGCTCTTCTCTTTCGCCTTGGGCATATATGCGATGAAGAGAATGCTCATCACCAGATAGACAGCAGACATCTGGTAGAAGCCAAAGTACCAACGGTCTCCCTTGATAAGGGAGATATAGAAACCAGAGGCAATACTTGTAATGCTCCAGATCAGATGCATCAAAGGGATATTGGTCTTTTTTCGTTCAGGGTCAGAGAGAACCATGACACTGAAGCTGTTTGTCCCGTAGAAATATCCGAGCCATGCCTGCACCAGAAAGAACAGGGTAAAGGAAAGTGCACTACGGGAGAGCCCCATTCCCAGAAGCCCAATCGCCGATCCTAGGATTCCTACGATCATCAGAATATAGGGACCCAAGCGCTTGACCAGGAGAGGAAGCAGCATAAATGAGAGCAAGGTCCCTACCTGGCTCAAACTCATAAGGGCACTGAGCTGTCCCAGACTCAACGAACAGGCACGCTGGATCTCGGCACTGAGACCACCAAAGAGGTTCGAACCAACTGCAGTTACCATTATCATGGCGAATAATAGAGTTCGGATGTGCATTTGACCTGTACAATAGCACAGACCTAGAGGGAAACACAGGGCTTGGATGCACTTTCACAACAAGAACAATCGTGATATCCTAAGCAAGATATCACTACATTTACAGTCAAGGAGCAGAACCATGACGTTTGCTGAAAAAATGAAGGCCCAAGCTATTGCGGCCAACAAGAATCTTGTACTTGCAGAGGGCACAGAAGCTCGTACCATTCAAGCTGCTCGCAAGATCATTGACCAGAAGATTGCCGCTTCGGTAACCCTGGTAGGACAAGAGAATGCCATAAGAAAGGCAGCAGAGGCAGTAAAGACTTCGCTGGATGGAATCATTCTTGAAGACCCCCTTACCAATTCTGACAGGAAGAGCTTTGGGAAAGCGTACTACGAGTTGCGTAAGCACAAGGGCATGACTGAAGAACAGGCCTTTGAAGGTATTGCAGATCCTTTGCGCTGGGCAGCCATGATGGTTCGTCTTGGCAAGGCCGATGCAATGGTAGCCGGGGCTGAGAATACCACCGGCAATGTACTGCTTGCAGCATTCAACATCATCAAATGCAAGCCTGGCATCAAGTTTGCCTCGTCCTGCTTTGTCATGGCAACAGATAAGACAAATCTTGGAGTGGCCGGATCCTTTATCTTCGCCGATTGCGCCACCATTCCAAATCCTACTGCAGAGCAGCTCGCCGAGATTGCAGAGGCCTCGGCTCTCTCCTGCAAGACCTTCTTGCAAGCAGAACCTAAGGTAGCTATGCTCTCCTACTCCTCCAAAGGATCAGCTAAAGGAGATTTGGTAGACAAGGTCGTCAAAGCAACAGAACTGGTCAAAGCAAAGCTTCCTGACCTTGCTGTCGACGGAGAGCTGCAACTTGATGCCGCAATCATCGGCAGTGTTGCCAAGAGCAAAGCACCCGACTCTACGGTTGCAGGCAAGGCTAACACCCTGATTTTTCCAGACCTGCAGGCAGGAAACATCGGATACAAGCTCGTACAGAGACTTGCAGGAGCTGAGGCCTACGGCCCGATCCTCCAAGGTTTTGCCAAACCAATTAGCGATCTTTCCCGGGGCTGTTCGATCGATGACATCGTGATCACTTCTTCGATTACCCTCGCACAAGCAGCTTCTGTCTGACAGACGTGATTAGGTGTATATGGAGGGGGCCCGCAAGGGCCCTTTCCTATGTATGATTGTCTCTAAGCCCTTTTTTTGCTATCATGCGCTCACCCTCAAGGAGCTTGCCAGCCATGGGCCTTTCCAAAAACAAACTCGACCTATTCGACCCCACCCTATCACCGGGAGCCATTATCTGGGCCTTGGCATGGCCCACCATTGTCGAACAGATTCTCCAAGTCAGTGTCACCTTTGCAGACTCTGCAATGGTCGGGGCACTAGGGGAAAGGGCAACTGCCGCAATCTCAGTCACCAGCTCGACCATCTGGCTGGTGAACGGATGGATGAATGCCCTTGCCCTAGGATTCGGTGTCCTGATGGCAAGACATCTAGGAGCGGGTAAGGGTGACCGTGCCAAGATAGTGGTTCGTCAGGCATTACTAACCACCTTGGGTTTTGGTCTTTTCCTTTCCATGCTTTTCATACAGATAGCACGCTTTCTCCCCACTTGGATCGGAGCTGAAGAGACTGTACGGCCCTTGTCGCAACAGTATCTCACCATCATAGCCATCGGATACATACCCAACCTCCTGATGATCACAATCAGCACACTTCTCCGTCTCAGTGGGGATACCAAGCGCCCTCTCTACCTCAATGCCTTCAACAATGCAGCAAACATCCTCTTCAATCTCTTCTTTATATTTCCCTCAATAAAACTTGGATCCTGGGTCATTTTAGGCCTAGGCCTTGGTGTCAGGGGGGCTGCAATGGCCACAACCCTTGCATGCACCCTTACAGCAATTCTCCTGGTGTTCGTCCTATTCAAGGGCGATCATAAAATTAGGATATCAGTAAGGGGATCTTGGAAATTTGATACGTCAATACAAAAACAGGCGCTTAGGCTTGGCATTCCCATCGCCTTGGAAAGGTCCACCCTCTCTCTTGGACAGATCGCCCTTACCAAGATGGTAGGGACTTTGGGGACCACAGCACTTGCTGCCCACTTTTTGGCCATCAGTGCAGAGTCGATAACCTACCTGCCCGCCTCAGGCTTTTCCACCGCCGCCACTACGCTTGTGGCACAGTCTTTGGGAAGGGAGGACAAGGCTCTTGCAAAACGGTATGCAAACCTCTGCGTACTCTGGGGAACACTGATGATGAGTCTCATGGGTCTGGTATTGTATATGTTCTCTCCACAGTTGATGACCCTCTTTACCCGGACAGCCCCTGTCATTGTCCTGGGCGCAAAGGTATTGAGGATAGAGGCATTTGCACAACCCGCTTTCGGGCTCTCTATCCTGGTCTTTGGCGTAATGAGAGGAGGGGGTGACACCAAGGGTCCGTTTTTGATCTCTCTTGCCGGGATGTGGCTGTTACGTCTGCCTTTGGCTTTTCTCTTGCTCAAGCTTACAAGCTTGGGCCTTGCATCTATCTGGATAGCCATGATGAGCGACCTCATGCTCAGAGGTGCAATCTGTCTGTACAGGTATAGGAAAGGAACTTGGATCAGCAGCTGGAAACAGCTTCACTGATGGCAATAAACTGAGCCCAATCAAGCTGTTCGGCACGCTTACCTGCATCGACACCACTCTTTTCCAGAATGAGAGCCACCCCATCCTTCCCAAAACGGGCACCAGTCTTTCCTCCTAGGAGGTTATTCTTTATCGTTTTTCTCTTTTGTGAGAACAGGTCACGCACAACTACAAGAAACACATCCCGAAGAGCACTTTCAACCAGAGGTGCTTCACGCTTGGTCATTGTAATGACACTGCTACTGACATTGGGTTCCGGATAAAAGCTACTGCCGCTGATGGTAAAGGCACTCTTAACCTCATAGTCCATCTGGGCAAGCAGGCTGAAGGAAGACCAGTTCTTCTCCCCTGGTTTGGCACTGAGGCGCAAGGCGACCTCTGTTTGCAGGGTATAGACCATCTTGGGGGGGAGACACCCCGATTCAAGCAACTTGGCAATGACAACTGAACCCACATTGTAGGGAAGGTTTCCACAAATTCTATCAGGGGTTCCTTCGGCCTTCCAGAGCTTCTCCCAGGTCTTCAAGGCATCACCTTCGATAAGTCGGAAGTTTTCATCTTCACCGAAGGCCTGCTCATTGAGGATTCGACAAAACCCGTGGTCTATCTCAAAGGCTGTGACAAAGCATCCTGCATCCAGGAGGTGAGCAGTCAAAGACCCGATCCCAGGCCCGATCTCCCAAACTTTCATCGTCGGATCGAGAGTAAGCTCCCTGACAATATTCTCGCGAACATGGCGACTGAGGAGAAAATTCTGTCCAAACTTTTTGCTCAAGGCAAGCCCTTCCGTATCAAGCAAGTTCTTTATTGCCTTCGGTGAATCGTACGCGAATTTCCAACTCATAGGAGTCTCTCCTTCTTTTTTGCAAAGCTCGTTCAGCATAGCCAATAGAGGCAAGGAGCGTCAACACAACCAAGAGATAGGACGCAAACCCTCTGGCATCAAGCCCTCCTCCAAACTGTTGGCTACCAAAAGAAAAAAGTGAGATGAGTATGCGATATAACACCTGAACGAGAAAGGCAAAATAAGAACCAAAGAGAAAAACCAACAAAGAGCTGCTCATCAGGGCGAACATCAATGCTGAAGCAAAAGGCGCTATGAGAAGCCCTCCTATCTGCCAAGTACCCAAGACAGCCAAGGTGGGAATTGCAGTAAAGAGGATTGCATAGACTGAAGCGAAGAAAGGTTCCAGGATTTTGGGCCTGTAAAATGAGCATAGGGAGTTACACAAAAGCCCTCCATAGGCAGCATAGCTGAACAAGCTGCCTATACTCGACAAAGCCGAGGGAAACAGTGCTATCTGGAGGCATGCAGTAGTGAGGTATGAATAATAGGGAGCCATTCTCCCTTTGAGAAACAGTGATATGATCGCCATACCAACAGAGCGTACCAAGGAAGGTTTGGGACCCACCAACAGGACATACAAGAGAGCAAGCAATACAGACGTAGTTCTGCCTTTTCTTTTTCCCAAGAGAGGAACCAGCAAAGCAGAAAGCACGGTAATAAAGAACTGCAGATGCATCCCAGAAAGGGCAAGCAGGTGAGCACATCCACTACTGAGACTGAGTTCCTTAAGAGGAAAAGCAGCATCACTCGTCCTTCCCAAGAGAAGCATCAGGGCAAGGGCTCTACTCTCCCTGTCATCTATGGCAAGAGTGAGACGCCTCTCGACAAGAGAGAGCAGCTTGCCTCTGAATGTCCTTATTCTAGAGATATTGAGCACTTGTATTGTATTGGCAAAGAACAGCTTGTCATCGGTGGCTAGCTCACCTTGCAACGAGACCCTACTCCCACTGACCAAAGAAACATCAACTTCCACCAAGGCTGACAATATACCTTTTGCACTCCCTATCGCACCATCCCAAGTCCCACAAGATTCAAGACGTAGTCTTACTATCTGCTTTCCACTAGCAGATAGCAAAGAGTCCTCGGTCAGAACGCCTTTCACGCTTTGTATTCGAGCATCTAGGAATGCCATCTCAGCATGATTATCAGCCATGGCCCATCCAAAGAGAACATAGCAGAGAAAGCATAGGAAAGTGAGCTGAATAATTGTCAGCTTGAGTTTGGGTTTATCAGTATGTGAGAAAATTTCAAAACTATAGAAAGCCGAACCAAGAACAAGCAATCCCATTGCAACGACAAGGGGATATGCAAGCAGAGAGCTCCCTATTGCAGAGAGAAAGAATAGCAAGGGTACCCCGATAACGATACCAAGGCGAATCCAAAAGCAACCACGCATACCATCCTAAGACAGAGGCGTGGTCTGGTTGCTTCAGTTCACCTGCTCAGTGAGCACAACGGCAAGGGCAAGCAGAGGAAGGTCGAGCTTCTGTTGCATGTTGAGATGAAACAGTCGCTGGGAAAGCCTCAGATTTGGTTTCTGAGCTTCCCTGACAGAGCGTACCTTAGCATACATCCGGTAGAGGCTTTTCTGCCTTACCTTCAGGTGCAGGAGCAAGAGAGAGAGGAACTCCTCTGCCCAAGGACCTCTCTGATCTTCAGCAAGGAGCTCAAAGTTCTTTTTCTCAACCAAACAGAGAGAGTCACTCACTTCCTGCATATCAAGACTCGCTATATCCTGGAGGAATACCTCCAAGGCAAAAAGTCCTTCCTGTTCCTGGTAGTCAGGACTCCCTGCCTGTCCCTTCAGCTCGTACCTTCTTTGCAAGGCAAGTGAAGAGCGGGTATCACGCCTAGCAAGGGTGATCCAGCAGAATAGGCTCAGTCCTGTGGAACCAAGCATTTCATCCACCATGGGTATGGGATCGCGAATCGCAAGGGACATGAAAAAATAGGTCACCATGAAGACAACAGCACAGACAAGAAGTCTTGGGATGTACTGTTTGTCCTGGATCCAGCGGTCTACAGAAAAATCAATCGCACTGTAGAGTGCATAGGAAGCTTCATCCTTCTGGCCCTTGGTAAGCATACCGCTACTCTTGAGCACAACAGGGGTCTCAGCGTCGACATGAGCGACCTTATCCGCCTTCAGATAAGGACTGAGATAGAGGTTTGCTCCCATTTTTCGGAGCAGTGCATAACAGGTTATCATCTATAAGGCCGCCTTAAACATTTCTATGAGACTAGGAAGATTTGCTTCCAAGGCTTCTCTACCCCCTTTATCAGCTTTGACAAAGAGGTAGTACTTGATCTTTGGTTCGGTCCCACTAGGACGAACCACCAACTTTTCTCCTGTGCTGAAGTTCATGATTAGTACATCTGAAGGAGGGAAACCCGTGTCCCTGCCAGAAAGCAAATCTTTGAAGGAAACAATGGTCTTGTTTCCCAGAGTATCGCCATCCTTGAGACCTCTCAAAGATGTCATGATCTGTTCCATCTTCTTTTTCCCTGCTGAACCCTCATAGTCACGGGAGAAGACCAACTCTGTACTATATCCGTACTCATCATAGATAGCATCGAGACGCTGTTGCAAGGTAATGCCTTGGGCAGCGTAGTAGCTCATCATCTCAACAGCCACAAGGGCTGAACTTACAGCATCTTTATCTCTGACAGAAGGAATAGTGAGATACCCATGGCTTTCTTCACAACCAAAGAGGAAATACTCCTCTTCACTAGTCTCTAACGATGCAATCTCTTCTGCAATATACTTGAAGCCGGTTAGGACATCTTTACACCTACCACCATGGCTCTCTGTAATCTGTTTGACCAGATCGGTAGTGACCAGACTCTTCACACAAACAGGCTTCTTCTCTTGTTGTGAGGCATTGATCAGGTAGTCACATAACAAGACTGCTATCTGATTCCCACTAAGAAGCTGGTAGGAATCCTTTTCTGGAGTAAGGGGAATGGCTAAGCCCAGACGATCGGCATCGGGGTCCGTTCCCAGCACGATGTCGGCTTGGCTCTCTTTTGCGAGGTCAAGGACCATTTTCATTGCCTCGACACTCTCTGGGTTGGGCAGGATAACTGTAGGGAAAGCTCCATCTGGCAGCTCCTGCTCTTTTACCACAGCACAGGTAATACCCACCTCTTCCAAAAGATGCCGTATAGGAACATTACCAGTGCCATGCAAAGGCGTATAGGCAACAGTAATGGGACTGCCATAGACGAGGGCTGGTCTTTTCAAAGAAGCGAGCACCATCGCATAGTAGGCTTGGTCGACCTTGTCAGGAACAGGGACCAACAGTCCTTTCGATCGGGCGTTCTGCTCGCTAATACTCTGTATGTCCTCAGCTTTCACCGAATTGGCACGCTCTGCGATACTGAAGTCATGGGGAGGGGTCACCTGCCCACCTGAGCGCCAATAGACCTTATACCCATTATACTTGGAGGGGTTATGACTTGCAGTGACAACAATACCGGCAGTGGTGTTGAGATACCTTACAGCGAAACTCAGCATCGGCACAGGATGCAGTGTATCGTACAGGAAGACAGAAACCCCATTTGCAGCAAGGACTAGGGAAGCTTCCATGGCAAACTTCTCACTGAAGTGACGGCTATCATAGGCTATCGCTACAGAGGGGTTGCTTGACTCCTCGTTGAGATAGTCACTTAAGCCTTGGGTGACCTTGCGTACGATGAATGAATTCATTCGGTTGGTTCCCCCACCGAGTACTCCTCTCAATCCCGCAGTTCCAAAGGAAAGGCTGGTATAGAACCTGTCATACAGGTCCTCCCAATTCTCCTTGGCAAGAGACTGTTCCACCTCCAGGCGAAATACACTTTCCTGCTCGCTACGGATATACGCTTCAGCTTTAGTTTTCAAATCTTTTTCATTGTAAGTCATTGATAGCCTCCTGCAGCTCCTCTACCGAATCCACTAGGTTGGATGCACCCAGTCGAACTAGGTCCTCTCTTGGCCTGAATCCCCACGATACCAGAATATGCCTACACCCAGCATTCACTGCTGTCTGATAGTCAACTTCAGAATCACCTACATAGAGCAAATTTTCAACCGCCAGACCTTCCTTCCGTGCAAAATGTTCAAGACCGGCCTTATCAGGCTTTCGGGGAAAGTCAGAACGCATGCCTCGAACCCAGGCAAAAGGGATAGCAGGAAACAAGGTGTTGACAACCTCTTTGGTTAGGCCGTCCTCCTTGTTGGAAAATACTGCAAGGAGGATCTTTTGACAATCCAAATATTCCAGAAGAGAAAGGATTCCCTGATACGGCTTGCTTTTGACGCAGTGGTTCTTGCGATAGTACTCCATCATACTAGCATACATCCGATCGATATGATCAGAGGAGAACTCCTTCCCACAAAGTTCCACCGCCCCGATTAGGGCGTTTCGCAACCCTCTGCCTACAACTTTTTTGGTCATTTCGACCTCCAGAAGGGGCAGATTATTTTGTGTAAGGGCCCTGTTCAGGGCATCAGTAATGTCTTCAATTGTATCAACAAGCGTTCCATCAAGGTCAAATAGGACAGCCTGCAAGCTTTTTTTCTGCATACTGCCATTATCGAGCATCTGAGAGGTTCAAGTCAACAAACGTTTTGACAAAACCGCCACGTTCCGCTACTCTTAAGCCATGCAAACAATTACAATTAAGGATGGCAAGGAAAAACAGCTCTTACGCCACCACCCATGGGTTTTTTCAGGTGCAATCGACTCAATAGCCAACAGTGAAGAGATAGGGATTGCAAAAACAGTAACACAAGATGGCTCCTTCATAGCCTGGGGTTGGTACGATCCCAAAAGCCATATCCCCCTAAGACTTCTCAGCTGGAATGAAGAGCAAGAGATCAATGACAAGTGGTGGAACAAGACCATCACTGCAAGTGTGCTCAGACGAAGACCATTCTTCATGGACAAGAGCACCCCTACAACCACTTTCCGCATTATCTTTGGAGAGGCAGATATGCTCCCTGGGCTTGTTGCAGATGTGTACGGGACACTTATCCGTGTTGACATCAGTGCAAGGATAGCTTGGGACAATAAGGACCTTATTGTATCCACGCTGGAAAAGCTTTTACAGCCGGCTATGATTATTGTCACTACAGACACTGCCTACTGTTCTGTCGAAGGGCTCAGTGAAACAGTGCTATTCTATCAGGATGGCGCATACTTCACCCCGAGCAAGAGACTCGATCCTGTCAGGTTCCGTGAAGATGGACTTTTGTATGAAGTAATCCCTGGAAAGGGACAGAAAAGCGGATTCTTCTGTGACCAGAGGGAAAACCGCAAGGCCATTGAAGCCTACTGCAAAGACGCAGTTGTCCTTGATGGATGCTCCTACACAGGTGCTTTCACCCTACATGCTTTGCGTAGTGGAGCGGCATGGGTAGACCTTATCGACAGCAGCGCCACCGCCCTCAAGCAGAGCCTTGCCCACGTGCATATCAACCAGGAAGCAAATATCATCCCCAAAGATAGCCGCGAGCGAGTGAATATCATCAAAGCAGATATTTTCAGGCAGATGAGGATTATCGAAAAAAACAAGTATGATGTCATAATCCTCGATCCTCCAAAGCTTGCTGCGACCAAGGCTCAGGCCGATAAAGCGGCAAAAGCATACAAGGACCTGAATCGACTTGCTATGGAGAAGATAAAAAACGGAGGCATCATAGCTACCTTCTCCTGCTCCGGAGCAATCTCAAGCGAGATGCTCAGGACCATCCTAGCGTGGAGTGCCCAGGATGCAGGAGTTGAGGTACAGATATTGAGAACCTTGGAACAGGCCGAAGACCATCCGATACGCTTGTCATTCCCTGAGTCAGAGTATCTCAACGGATATCTCATCAGAGTGATACGCTAACTGGCTTGTGGATTCGGAGTATCGTCAGGATTGGAACTGTCATCCTGGCCTGACAGCATGGCTGCAAGGAAACTCAGTTGCTCTAGCTGCTCAAGGATAGCCTTGGGTAGCAGGGCCACTTCAGTTGCACTGCTGTCCAAGGCCCGTAAGGCATAGGCGTAATCCTGCATCACAGGCACCTCTGGACCAAAATCAAGTCGCAAAGGCATAGTCTCTTCCTCATTGAACCGACAACGACGGAATACACCATTACCTTCTTTATCCCCACTGGCGCATACCCCAAAAAGACGACAGATCAGAGGTCTGGCAGGATAGACACTACAGTGGTAGGGAGAATCATATCGATAGAGGGGACAGGGTCCTGTTGTTGCTATCGTCGCATCAACCATCTTGCCAATCAGAGCATTATCTTTATTTACCAACAAGAGGTAGGCTGCTACAAGCCTTGCTTCCAAGGCAGTGATGTCCGGCATGAAATGCTCACAGCACGTACCACAGCCAGGACCACAGGCTATGGCATACTCAAAGCAGAAGCGCGAAGTCTCTTCCTCTATCTGATCATACAGCTTTACAAGAGCTTGCATACCCTCTCCTGCATACGTTCCGCTATAAGCTGTACATATCTCTCCAATGCTATCCATCTTTATTTACCCCAATAGAAAAAGATACTACCATTGGGAAAACAGTGTAATCAATCAGGGAGGGCCCGTTTTTTCCGTCTTTTACTCCGGGGTTTCTTCTCTTTTATTCTCTTTGCTTGTACCGAACGTTGCACAAGGCGCTGATTGCGTCGGTCGGAGAGCATCCAACCACCCAAAAACGCACTCAGTCCACAAAGGGAGAGAGCTCCTATCCATGCATAGGGATGATGCATATAGGGCAGTTCTATGTTCATGCCATAGAAACTTACAATTAGGGTAGGAAACATAAGGGCAATGGAGATGATGGTCAGTCTCTTCATGATGACATTCATATTATTACCAATGACCGAGGCAAAGGCATCCATCGTACCTGTAAGGATGGTGGTATAGATATTCGCCATCTCTATAGCCTGCTTGTTGTCAGTGATGGTATCTTCAAGGAAGTCCCTCTCCTCCTCTGAGTTAAGCTTGAAGTAGGGAATCTTGAGCAGTTTCTCCATCAGAACCTCATTGGTGGAAAGGCTTGTAGAAAAATATACCAGAGACTTCTGGATCTGCAACAACTGGATCAGCTCATAGTTCATGATGCTTTTCTGCAACTGCTCCTCAACCAGAGATTTCTGTCTATTGACGTATTTGAGCAGGCGTATGTATACCATAGTAGCCCGCCCTAGGATACTGATGACAAAACCTTCCTTGGTTGCAACGGGATACTGGCGGAACCTGTTCTTGGAGAAGTCTTCCAGAACTATGCTGTCACTTTGGCAGATCGTGATGACCATATCTTTGTACAGTACAATTCCCAAAGGAACAGCATACTGGTTTATGCCCTTGCTATCATCGGCTAGGGCGGGCAGACGGACAATGAGGGCAACATAGTCGTCCTCACGTTCAATGCGAGCCTGCTCATCCTGGTCCATGATATCTGCCAAGAGTTCGCTGGAGATAGTATATTGTTCTTCCAGCAGTGTTATATCGTCTCGGTTGATATTACGAGCATCCACCCAAGTATAGGATGCCTCTACAGAGCTATCACCTGGATTGGTGCTCACAACATTATTTCGTATGGTTATCATAGTTCCTCCGTGGATTGGTGGGTGAGGCGTACCTCATTAATCCATAGGAACAAACCCAGAACAGGGCCTAGAACGTAGGAAAAGAGGACGCCAAGGATAAATAACTAGGCAGGGGTGTTGTACTGCCACCTTCGTCTGAAACAGACATGGGATCCTCCTCCTCGCACGGAATACTCTCCAATACTGGAAAGGCTATTCCATAGTACCACAATCGACAAAAAAGAATAAAGAGGAATGGGCACAATCAGATCACTTTTTTCAGTACTTCCCTAAGCAGAACAAAAAAAATATACTTAAGCTCAGGAGGGTACAAATGTTTACGAGAGATGAAGCGCTACAATTGCTGAAGAAATATAACAAAAACGAGGCCTTGATCCTACACGCCTACTGTGTGGAAGAGACCATGAAGAAGTTTGCATCCCATTTTGGTGAAGATGAAACGTACTGGTCATTGGTAGGACTGTTGCATGATGTCGATTATGGCAGTTTTCCTGAAGAGCACTGCATGAAAGCTCCATCCCTCCTGGAAGAAATTGGTGCCGAACCGGCATTTGTCCATTCTGTATGTAGTCACGGCTTTGGCATATGCTGTGATATAGAGCCTGAGCATATCATGGAAAAGGTCCTGTTCACCATTGATGAGCTCACCGGACTGGTTTACGCTACCGCCCTGATGAGGCCTGAACACATGCAGGGTATGAGTGTGAAGTCAGTCAAGAAAAAGTGGGCTTCCAAAGGTTTTGCTGCCGGAGTGAATCGGGATATCATCACGAAAGGGGCCGCAATGCTGGACATGGAGATTGCTCCCATAATCCAGATGACCATAGATGCTATGCGCGAATCCCAAGAAAAGATTGGCCTCTAGGCATCATTCATCTGCTCTATCCTGACAATGCCAGCCTTATTGAGGACAATGGTATAGTGGCTGTAGATATCAAGGTCTTCTTTGAGAGCCCTCTCCCGGATAACCAAGTGCAAATGATAGACTCGTTCACTGTTCAGCTGATCTAGCTCATCAGCGTTCGGGTCCATCCTAAACACTATGTCCTTAGGATCATCCATCTCCTTGAGGAAATCATCGAGACGTATACGGGTCACCAAGGTAAAGTTGTTCTCTCGGGGAAACTGATCCCGCTCAACCTTATGTTTGGTCAGAGGATGCATCACGAGGTTACGGACATAGTGCAGGACATTCTCATCAGGCAGCATATCCTTGAAGGGGTTTGTCATATCCTTGCGGATTTCCTTTACCCTTGTAGGAAGGTCTGCAGGCTCTTCATAGTGTAACCGAATTCTGCTTGAACAAATTTTGGAGTTGCTTTTAGGCGAAAGGAATGAGGAAATTTCATCAGCCATCATTTTCGGCAGGACTGCATTGAAGAAAGCACGAAGCCATTCCTTAATCCTATCCTTAAAAACATATGCAATAATGACTATCAAAGCCCATTGCATACTGTTTTTCAAGTATGTCTTCTCTGCAAAAATAGAGGCCAAGGTAGCAAAGGCCATAGCCACAGCAGCGGCTGTTCCCGCTAGTATCTGTGAGACCCTCATAGGCCAACGTGATACCTCAGGTATCAGATAGAGTGCAGATTGGGTCCACTTCTTCAGAGCTGCCTTCCTGTACTGGATATGTTCAGGGTTGTCCCCTCCACTTGCATAGCTCTGCAGATTGCGGTACTCAGCCTCATCACGGGAGAAGGCGAGCAACAATGCCATAATTTCCTGTAGCTCATCACCTAGGGGAGAGCAAGCCATATACAGGTCGATCGCCTGTTTCTCATTGAGCAGGCTCACAGCCTCATCAGCCCAAAGATAGGCTACGAGGAGTCGATTTTCCAAAGAACACTTAGTCCTGATGGCCTCCAGCATGTTTCTGATACTCTCCTGAATGACAAGGGTATTCCTATACCAATCCTCAAGCGTTGAGTTGAGGTCAGCCTTCATGCCGAGGCGTGCCATATCCTTACAATCCTGTAAAGAGGCCTTATTCTCATGCCTGACAGCATTGGCCACAGTCTGCAGTTCATGAATGACCGTACGGTCCGGTACGGAGTTTATGTCCTTTTCCAGGTTCTGCGTATACCGCTTGAGCAGGGTCAGAGGACTGATCATATTATCCTCATCAAGCAACTCCTCCAGCGTAAGCTCAGGAGAGGAGTACCTGCCATGACTCTGGAATTTATGCAACATCTTCTGCTCAGAGTAAGTGTTCCTGTTCACATAGAGTTGAGGAGGAGAAAAAAGATAGTAATGCAGTTCCCGTTCATATTTGTGCGTCTCTGGAATGGGAAGGACTATTTTGGTCTCCAGATGTCTGCTGGAGTGTTTTCGTAAATCTATCAAGGTGCCTTGCCTCCCGGTTGCAGTAGTATAGCACGCTTCACAAAATCCGCAAGCAAGGTCAGTATAGGTTTGAAAAAGAGTCGAAGGGATACATCTGAGACACTGCTTCTATGCTCTGTCCAAGACTGATCAGAGAGGGTATGTACACAGGGCGTTTCTCTAAGGAGAAAACTTCCTGGACACGCCCTCCCAAGAGCGAGTGCATCAGAGGAAGCGGACACTCTGCCTCATAAAGCCTCTTTACCAGCAACAACAGACCGCTAAAGCCAGGAATCCCACTAGCCCCTCCCTCTTTATCTGCGAGGGTATGTGGAGCATGATCTGTCTCGACCCAGTCGATTCGACCTGCAAGCAAGGCTTCAAAAAGGGCCTTTCTCTCTGATTCGTTACGCAAGGGAGGATTCATCTTGGCATAAAGCATGTGATCAGAGGCATCACCGCTAGTAAGCAACAGATGGTGTGGAGTGGCAGCGCAGCTGATGCGCCTCCCCCTCTCTTTCGCTTGCTCTACCAGGGCCAGAGAAGAGATCGAACTGAGATGACAGATATGCAGATGCCCAGCAAAATTCGTTTCCTCGCTGTATTGGATCTGGTCAGCTAGGGAAGCGACCTCCGCCTCAACAGGTCTGGCAAGCGAATGGCTCGAATAATCAGAAGGATCCTCCAAATCAGGCCTAAGGAAGCTCTCCTTCTCACAGTGCAGGGCAACCACCCCCTCATAGCCCAAAAGGGCAAGGGTGCGATAGACCTGTCTTTGTGTCTCGCCTTCGATAAGGCCCATGTTACCGGTGGAGTGACCAGCGAACATTTTCAGCCCAATGACCTGCTCAGGATACTCCCGAGTCAGCGCAACGACCTCCTCAACTTGCTTGGGGTCGCCAGTGATTCCAGCATAAAGGTGATATCGCACCGGAAGATTACAACGCTTTGCATCAAGGATTCGCTTCTCTACACTCGCCTTATCGGTAAGAGGGGGAGAGGTATTAGGCATATCGAAGAGTTCATCTACCCCACTATGGAGGGCAGCTCCCATACCATGCAGGAGTGTCTCCTTCTCTGATTGTCCCCAATCCCTGAGGTGTACATGGGCGTCTATCATAAGAGAACCATCTCCGGTGCGTTTTCAGCTAGGTAGTCATACTGCAAGAAGGTTCCCCATCGACAGGTAAGACGGTCACCACAAGCACATTCACCACACATGCCTATACCACAGAGTGTCAGTTTCTCCATGGAAAGATAGAGAAGGTCTCCTCTGATACCTCTGGCAATCAGCTTTTTTGCAGCGATCCCCATAAACTTCTCGGGGCCCACCAGATAGCAACCCTGATCAGCATCAAGTTCGATCGTATCCAAAAGTTCAAGCACCCTACCCGGCTTGCCATCATCGGCAATACAGGTAAAGGCCCCATACGCTGCAAGCTTTTCTTCAAGCAGGGCTTTGCCAACGATTGACTCGCTGGTCCCTACCAGAATGGTCATCTCCGTCTTCTGATCTTGCAACTGTTCAGCCAATGAAGGGAGAACGGCAACGCCTGTCCCTCCGGCAACCAGCAGAGCCTTTGTAGTCTTGGCATTCTCCAAGGGTGAACCATAGAGACCCCGGATGTAAAGAGTAGCCCCTACCTCCAGGTTGCAAAGTTCAGCAGAGAAGGCTCCCCTGTCCTTAATAATAAAGGTCAGGGGGTTATTGTGGGCTACACTAAAAGGTTTCTCCCCAAGGCCTGGCACCCAGAGAAAGGCAAACTCCCCTGCCTTGCAGGGAAGACTCCCGTCAAGGGACATGATGACAGTATCCTTACCATACCGCTCCATCTTGGTCACTATATGTTCGGTATATGCCATCTGTCTCTCAGAGATGAGGAAAGAGGAACTGCCCTTTTCGACAGCAGGCTCATTACCTAGGAGCAAAGCCTGTGCTTCAGCTTGCACGCTTGCAATATAGGCTCTCCAGTGATGCTGGTCGACCATACCAAAAGCAGAGCCGATACCCACGGCATCAGCTCCGGATGCAATCATGGCAGCTACTTCCAAACCAGTGGTCACTCCGCCCATACCGATGAGGGGAACAGAGGGGCCAACTGCTGTTCGGATCGCATCTACAGAGCGTAAGGCATCCTCATGAACCCATTTGCCACTACAACCACCCTTGCCAGAGAGCTTGTTCTGTAGGATAGGTTGTCTGGCAACAGGATCAATATGCTGTATGGGACCTACAGTGTTGATGGCTACCAAACCATCTGCCCCTGCTTGGATTACAGCCTTAGCAATCGCACCAATATCGTCGGTATTGGGGGTCAACTTTACAAACAAAGGGGCCTTGCACTCTTTGGTTGCCTCTTTGATTGCACGGACATACTCACTGGCGATAGCCCTGTCGCATCCTATGGAAGAGCCATATCCGACTGAGGCATGAGGACAGGAGAAGTTAAGCTCTACGAGATCTGCTACTTCATCAAAAGCCTTTACAAGAATAATGAAATCCTCAATGGAGTTTGCAGAAAGAGAAACGTTGAGAAGAGCACGAAACTTGAGCTCCTTCCTAAGGAGTCGGAGTTCAGCGAGGGCGACTTTGAGCCCTGGATTTCTCAGTCCTACAGAATTCCCGAAGTTTCCCCCACTGGGTTCACAAATAATTGGCTCACGGTTTCCCGGGTTGACCTCAACCTGAAAACTCTTTGTGGTGATAATACCGATGGAGGGAACCTTCTGGTCGAAATACTTGATTAAGGCAGGTTTTGTAGAGGCTACCCCACTGACGGTTGTCAGTACCACCTCATCATGCTTTCGCAGGTGGCGTTCTTGTAACAGCTGCATCACATTCATACTTTGGTTTCCTTAAGCAATGTACGCAAGGAAGCTTCGCACATCTCTAGCCAATCTTCAGGGGCCTCACCCTTCTTCCAGGGGTGGGTCAAGGCACTTGAGCTGTTTATCCTTGCCAACTTCACTGGATAGCCACTCTCACGTAAGGCAGCCATAACAGAAGGCGCAGAGCCGCCTTGGCTACCTACTCCGGGAATTAGGAGGGGAACTGATCGTTTGGCATACAAGGAGGCGATAGCCCTCAATTCGTCCATGTTGGTCGCACCGACTACAGCCCCTACAGAACCGCTGTCATTGTTGTAGGAAATGATCTGTTTGGCAACTTCCCTGTAAAGAGGTAAAGATCCATCACCACTCTGTACTACCAGGTTCTGAAGATCCTTACCTCCTGGATTACTGGTCCTGTTGAGGATATACACCCCCTTCTCTAGAGGCGTATGCTCAATAAAGGGCCTGACAGAATCACTTCCCATATAAGGAGCAACAGTAACAGCATCAGAACCCCACGTCACGAAGGCTTCGTTGGCGTAATTGAGACTGCTTCGTGCTATATCACCACGCTTGCTGTCCAGGATGATGGGGATACCGGGGAAAAAATTCTCCACCATATCCATGACATCTGCAAGTGCAAGGCTACCGGAAAAATTCTCGTCTCGAGGGCGGTCCAAAGCTTGATAATAGCCGATGTTCGGCTTGAAGGCCGAGGGAATAAGACCTGAAAGCACCATCCGTCTGAACAGCATTTGGAAAAACTGGTTCAGAACAGTTCGTACATCACTTCCTGCAAAAGGAAGCACTTCCAGCTGGGGATCAAGGCCCATACAGGCAATATTGCCCACTTGGGAGGCACTGGCCTCTAACTTTTCACTATAGGTCATTCTCTACTCCTACTCAATTTCGATTCCATCTATTTCTTTAAGGGAGGAAACCCATGCTTCTCTCCCCAACCAAAGGGGTCATTTCTCCATTCAGTGAGCAAGACTGCTCCACTCTCATCCACATACCCAATTTCTAGCGCAGTCGCAACCATGCTGTCATATTCCAGGATAGTATGGGCAGTACAAGCGCTTTCCAGGCTCAGGAATGCATCGATGGATGCTTGTAGGCCATAGGTAAAGATGGCAAGGGTATAGGGGCATACACCGCCAGCGGAAACGATGGCGTCAACTGCCTTGATAGAAGAACCCCCTGTTGAAATGAGGTCCTCGATGAGCAGGACTTTTACCCCCTCGTAGTTTCCGCTTGGGCCCAACCCTTCAATCTGCTGATGCAGACCGTGGTCTTTGCCTGAGCTACGCACATAAGAAAGCGGCTTGTTCATTTTGTCTGCAAGGGTAGTTGCATGAGGGATTCCCGCTGTGGCTGTCCCTGCAATGTTATCTGGATCGAAATCCAGAGCCTTAAGCATCTCAGAGAAAGCCTCGGCCACTAGAGATCTCGCTTTTGGCAGTGCAAGCAACTGACGGTTATCGTTGTAAATGGGCATGCGATAGCCACTTGCCCAAGTAAAGGGGTCTTCAGGCCTGAGCCTGATGGCTCCCAACTGCAATGCCTCTTTGGCCAACAAAGGCCCATAATGATGTGTTATCATACTAAGATCTTTCATACTATTCTCCAGTTTATCCTATTTGTTCCGGCTCTGCCAGATTTCCTTGAATGAGTGCGTCTTTTCACAGTAGGCACAGGCGAACAGGCTCTCCTTGTTGCGCGTGAAATGGGCAGGTACCCCTTCATTCTGTTGAGGGTGGGAGATGCAAGCTTCGTTCGTACAGGCAAGGTCATCAAAGTTATAGATTCTTGGCGGCATATGCAATCGATACTTTTTCTCAATCTTCCCATCCCTGATGATGTTCAGAGTGCATCCTGGAGAGACGGCGGCAAGTCTCTTGAGATTCTTTCGTGTCAACTCATGAGCATCGGGACGGAATATGATACCCTTGTAAGAGTCCTCTCCCTTATGGCCAGAGCTCACCCACTCACCGCCCTTGTCCTCATCTAGGCCAAGGACACTGCTTATCAGGCGCATATGGTCACGAATCTCCGAGGGGCTGTCACCCCTGCAGATATGATCTATGACCAAACCGTTATGGATTGGTTGCACCCCTTCACTGACAACCTTCTCCTTGAGAGGAATCTGAGTGAGGTCAACTTCAAATATATACTCGGCTCGCTCTTCATCACTGACAGTCTCCTCTGGGACAAAAGTCTCCCCTATTTTCCCCCCTATGAGAGCAAGCAGGACAATCCGGACATACATACCGTTGATGGACTGTCTCTCCCATCCGTTCAGGGAAGTGTCATCAAGAAAGGTGGGGATGGTGGGCGTTACCTTGTGGCGAGGAAGGGGGTGGTAGAATTTGGTCCCTTCCTTGAGAAGAGGCATATAAGCACGCTTGAAAGTAATGGCCGAGCGCAATTCATCCTGACGTTGGAGTATGCGGTCGCCCATCCTCTCCAGCTGGGGCCTGGTGAAATACCACTTGTCTGCAATATCCTTCTGGGCGAGATACTCTTCAATAGAGGAGAAAATACGTACTTCATAGCCATTCTCACGCATTTTCAGCACATAGGTCTCAGGCATAGCTAATTCGACCGGTGCGATGAGATCAACCCTAACCTTATCAAACAACTTGAGCCCTGCGGCCTTGGAGTGTACAGTCCTGCCATGATAGAGGTCTCCGACCAGGACAAGATGGATAGAATCAGTATTCCAGTTGTTATCCTCGATGAAAGTAAACTCATCAAGCAGTTCCTGGGTCGGGTGTTCATGTTTGCCGTCCCCTGCATTGATAAATGCGGGCTTACGCCAGAGCTTGTTTCGCTGGGCGTAGGCAGAACATTCGTCCTCCAGCCAGCGACAGACTCCTTCGACCTTACTTCGCACAATGAATACTGCATTGGAGTATCCACTGAGCGTATTGAATGTATCAGCATAGCTCTCCCCCTTATTGAAGGAGGAGCTGTCACTATTCAGCTCAGAAACCTTCACATGGTGAAAGTTGGCAGCATTCCTGAAGGATTCCTTGGTTCTGGTGCTGTCTTCCAGGAATACTTCATAGACACCAAAGTCCTTGTCATCAATTCGGTAGCTTTCCATGACTGGGAGGTTATTCTCTTGCATTGCTGCCTTGAGCCTACGCACCTCGGCAAAAATATGCTTCCTCTCCTCGATGGTGAAATCATCAATGACGCACAGAGACCTTCCTGTAAACACGTTTTTTTTATCCATCGTTACTCCTAAAAAAAAGCCGGTCCCAATTGACCGACTTTTTCAATACCTATTGAATGGGAAAATAGTACGCCCAGAGGCTTCATTACATTTCTGTATCGCATCCTCAGCATTCTAATCTCCTCCCTTTGAATCGAAAAAACCTTACCAGAGTACAAGGGCTCTGTCCAGTACCCAACCCCTATTTCTTTCCCTTTGCATCTTCATCAGATTCTATTGTAGAGAGGATATCCTGTAAAGAAGTGGGGTTCTCTTCACCTGAGATTTCCTGCTCTACAATTACAACCTCTTCAACCACTTTCTTCTCATCAAGAAGGTTTTGCTCAGAAGGGGTCTCTGTGACCTTGATAGGTTCTGGAGAAAACTTTTTGCCGGAGTTGTACATGGGAAAGCCAGACCAGGAAGAAAGACTCTTGTGTGCAGCATCCGGGCCAAAGGCAAGAATGGGTTCAAAAAGGGTGGCGGTTGTTCGTCCGCGTAATGACAGGTCTTTCTTGTACTTCCTACGATACCAGCTGGAGTTTCTCCGTTTGCTCAGCACCCGAATTTTCTTGCTCTCACCAGCATTGCTATAAGAAGAGTAGCGATAGGAATAGGAACCGTAACGCTTACCATAACCATAGCCATAGCTTCCTGTCGATCCTGGGATGACACCATTAAAGACTATACCGGTAATTGGCACCTTTCCTGTCTGTAAACTGGATACCAGATCTCCAAGAGCTCCTTTGGTTGTGACTCCTGCACGAACAGTTATGATCAGCCCATCGACCTGTTTACTTATGGCAAGCAGCTCACTGGCAGAATCTAGAGGCGGAGCATCGATTATGATAAAGTCATAGACTGTTCTTAAATATTTGATCATCTGAATATACGTAGGGTTGGAGAAAATGGCTGCAGGAACCAAAGGAGGGACACCCGGTGGCAACAGGTGTAGGTTAGACACCTCTTCAAATGGCTGTAATATACACTCTTCAAGAGTTGTATTACCCCCAACATAGTCAACCAGTCCAACCTCTCTGTGCTTGAGTCGAAAGAACCGTTCCATACTGGGAAGACGCAGGTCTCCATCGATGACCAGCACCTTGCTACCCATCTGGGCAAAGGAGAGCGCTACATTACCAATGATGGTACTCTTGCCCTCTGCCATTGAACAACTGGTGATGGAGAATACTTTCTTGTCCTCAGTCGAATAGAGCATATTGGCAACCAATTTGAATCGCTCAGACTCAAAGGATAGCGGGTCATTATAGACTGTGAGGGTAGGATACTTGTCTTTTGGTGAGATTCTCATCAAGGGTATCCAACCAAGCATAGGAGTATCGCTTCCGGTAATTTTCTTTACCTGTGCCTCTGTACGTAGGGAGAAATCGGTCGCCTCGGCGGCAAGGGCAAGCAAGAACCCGATGGCAAAACCCAACAGCAGGCCAACTGCTAGTATCAACATCTTGTTGGGGCTGACCGGCACAAGAGGAAGGATAGCCTCATCAACAACAGTGACATTTCCTGTGACTGCGGCCTCAACGAGTTTAACTTCTTCAAGCATATCACGAAGTTTTAATCCGATAGCTTCATATATCTGCACATCACGTTTCAGTTCGGATAGTTGGCGTTCAAGTACAGGCAGCTTTGAAAGTTCTCCAACAAACACCTCGCCCCTTGCCTGAAGCACCTCGATACCGACCTCGGTGGTAAGCGCTTGCACTATTGCCTGGATGTTTGCATCCTTTGCATAGGCACGGGTAAGGGTGGTCACCCTATCCAGCAAGTCTTTCGTTGTCTGGGCAATCGCACTGTTCAGGATATAGGTGCGTGAAGAGCTTAGGGAGGCTGAGGTTGCTGTAGCCTGATTGGGAGAAGGAGAGACGAGGGACTCGTACATTGTCAGCTCTGTCTTCCAGGCTGAAAGTTCCTTCAGTTTGGAAGCAATAACAGAATCCTTACGGATGGCATCAAGAGAGAGGACTTCTGTAATTCCCGCTTCTTGCAAGCCAGAATTGTAGGAATCGATGAAGACAAGTGACTCATTCAGCTGCAACCTCAAGGGTTCCAGTCGAAGCGTATAGTAGGAAATCTGTTCGACAAGCAGGGAACTCTTGTCGGTAAGCTGGATGATGTCGCTGTTCTCCCTAAAATCACCCAGAGCATCAGATGCATTCTGCAAAGACACATCATTGATAGGTATCTGAGACTCGATAAACTCTCTCTGTGCTGTCTTGGAGTTCTTGGCAATTCCAGTGAGCAGATTATCATAGCTCGAAGCCAGGGCATTGGCTAAATCACGGGCAAACGAGCGGCTTGCATCGGTTACTGTAATACGGACTATGTTGGTATCCTTAACCGTGGAGACCACGATGCGCCCCTTCACATTCCCTAGGATATCCTTATTTGTGTAGGCAATACCGTCAGCATTTGTATAGGAAGACAAATCAAGAGTACTCAAGGCGTACTCAATGTTCTTACGACTGGTTATGAGTTCCACTTCAGTAGCAATCTTGGTAGTACTCGTACTACTCTCCAAAAGGTTTTCAATTGATGAAGATTTCTGGATTGGCTCGACAAGCACAGATACTTGGCTTTCATACTGGGGAACAGCAAAATAGAGGTATCCGATTGCTGATGCAAGGACAACTATCACCCCTATGAGGAACCACCCGAACCTTTGCCGAAAAATATGAAACAATTCGGAGATGGAAATCCCCTCCTCATTCATTTCACCTTGATTATTTGCAGACTGGAAATCTTCTTGCTGACTCATTGCTCATACCCCTTACAGCGTTTTCGAATCGACGATGATGGTGATTACAGCTCCCACAATCGCTATAATAGAACTAACCAAACCAATAACTGCCACTGTAGGGGCAATATCCTTGACGAATGTATTCTTTGCCACCTTGATGGTGGATTCAGCAGGGATTTCTCCCGAACTATCCAGTTTCTCTCCATTTGGTCCATAGACCTTGATGGAGGTAGGAACTGAGGCATCATCACTGAGCCCTCCTGCCAAGGCAAGATAATAATTTATCCCTTTGTCAGGCACATATGCAAAGACCCCCGATCGAACGACTCCTCCGCTGACGGAGATGAAGCGCTGGTTGAAAGGGATAATAAATATATCACCACTTTCTAGGGGTAGCAGTGCATTAGGATCGTCTCCATAGAGAATCTGCTGGGCCTTCACGGCAATACGCTTCTGACCACGAAGCAGATAGGTGCCATCAAGGTCACTGACAGTCATCAGACGTGGGGCAATTGACTCAAGCATCTGACGAACACTCTCTCCCGGATAGAACTGATAGAAGATTCTCCCTGAAGAAGTCCCCATCAAGGCGGTAGAAGAAAGGTTGTCATACGCTTCACTCGCTGCAACTGAACCCTCGATGGTCACTGTATGAACCGAAGACTTTAAGGTGTCGATGACTACTTGATCCATATGCTGCAAGACCATAGGTTTACCACCAAAAAGGTCAGCATAGACCACTTCCCAAGCTCCACTTTGCTTGTTGAACCGTTGAACCCTAATCTTCTGTACATCGGCATTATTCAAAACTCCTCCACCATAGGAGGAAACCAAGTCGCTGAGTGTCTCACCTTCTTTCAATTGATATGTGCCCGGTGCATAGACATTGCCTGCAAGCACCACGATCTTCTCAGCGCGGGGGATGGTGATGACATCTCCGCTACGAAGCAAGGGATCCTGATCAAGCTTACCTTTGCGCATGGCGAGATAGAGGTCAAAGGTATCGGAAGAACCGTCGGTACGAGTAATATGGATATTTCGTGTGGATGCATAGGCTGTAGCGCTGCCTACTACTGAAGAGAGACGGGAAAGGCCCCAAACAGGTACTACGCGTGTTCCCCCTACTTCACCAATAACGGACACGCTAAAGGATCCAGTGCCGGTAAGGATAAGCTGAGGATTGGAGTAACTATGATATGTCTGCACCATGGTAAGAATCTCTTTCTTTACCTCAAGGAAAGAGAGCCCACAGCAATTCACTGTTCCAAGGCCTGGGACTGTGATAGTGCTTTTTTCATCAGCCTGCAAATCAACAGTTACAGTCTGTAATCCATCGAGATAGACCAGACGAAACCTATCACCAGGAGTTATGGGATAAGAGCCGTTGCTGATGGCACTCAACACTCTGGTTTCGGGTTTTTCCTCCACTTGTTCCAAGGAAAGTCCAAGCTGTTCTGCATATGACTGCAGGACCAGTGATTTTTCATCAAAGGTAGTGCTCAGAGAATCAGGGCCAAACAGGGGTGATCGGACAACAAGACCTGAACCTTCAGCAGCGAACAGGAGCGTTGAAAAGAGAAGGAGAAGCAAAATCATCAAATATTTCTTTGTTGGTGTATTCATACCTATTGTAATCCTTTCATGAATATTTCTGTATTCTCTAGGAAATGCACTATACCATATAGTCCCTCTATCCTACCACTAGCGCAAAAGCATAGGCAAGCTCTAAATATCACAAGATATATCAAGAGGTGCCATTAGTTGAGTTTAGGCGTTCTCTTTTACTTCGTATAAAAGGTATGTATTTCTCCCTATCATCTCAAAGCAACACAATAACCATGAAATGCAACATACATATGATAAAACCCTCCATGTGTCTGGATAAATGAGAAGTTTTTTCAAATTTTGTTGAATATTGTGGGAAATAGCAGATTGCTTGTTGCATAATAATGGAAGTCTCACAACACAATCCATTTTCTGCGGAATACCTCCTAAAATGTTTGTAATTATTACTTTGACAGCGTCTAAATCGTCCCGTATAATTTGAGTTGTTCTAGTTCTTAGGGTATTATCCCCCCATCACACAATCTTTTTAAGGAGAGAGAGTCATGAAAAAAGGTATTGTTCTGTTATTGATCGTACTGATGGTTTCTTCCTTTGCATTTGCACAGGGCTCAAAAGAAGCCACTCCGGCAAAGACCGAGGGCCCGTTTAAAGTCGGCGTCATTTACATCAGTCCTCCTGGTGACATGGGTTACTCATACATGCACGACCAAGGCACCATTGCCATGGAGAAGCATTTTGGGGACAAGGTCAAGGTCTACAGGATGGAAGGCATTGAAGAGAATGAGAATAGTGAAAGGGCAATGGAAAGCCTCATAGATGAGGGGTGCAAGATAATCTTTGCAAACTCCTACAACTACCAGCAGTATATGCTCAATGTTGCACAGAACTTTCCTGACGTATATTTCGAACATTGTTCTGGCTATCTTTCCAATGAAAACATGTCCAACTACTTCGGAAGAATGTATCAGATGCGCTATCTTTCTGGCATGATTGCAGCAAAGATGTCCGCTACCGGCAAACTCGGTTACGTGGGCGCTTTCAACACCCCTGAAGTTGTCCGTGGAATCAACAGTTATACCCTTGGTGCAAGGGCCATTAATCCCAAGGCTACAGTCACCGTCGTATGGACCAACTCTTGGTATGATCCTTCCTTGGAGCGTCAAGCAGCTGTTTCCCTACTCGATCAGGGTTGTGACGTAATTGCTCAGCACCAGGACACCACCGAACCAGCCAAAGCAGCTATCGAACGTGGTAAGTATGCCATCGGATACAATGCTGATTTCAGAAGCATGATCGGTGATGACAGGGTACTCGTTTCCCCCATGTGGAACTGGGGCAACTACATGATACCTGCAGTCCAGAGCGCCATGGATGGCACCTGGAAGAGCCAGAGTTACTGGGGCGGTCTTGAAGATGATATGATTCATCTTTCCCCTATCTCCCCTCTAGTTCCTGCAGAGTTCCAGAAAGAAGTCATGGCAAAAGAAGCTGAAATTCATTCCAGCTCATGGGATGTCTTCTGGGGCGAAATCAAAGACAATACCGGAGCAGTTCGCCAAAAAGCCGGCGAGAAAATGTCTGACGAAGCTATGCTAACCATGGATTGGTTTGTAGAAGGCGTCATCGGTAAAGTCAAATAACCGAATCACACTCTAACAGATAGGGGCGGGCATTCGCCCGCCTCTACTTCTTTCAGGAACGTCCTCAACCGAGGGCAACCACACAACTGGATACAACATGCATGAAATAAACTCCTCCGATACGCCTGTTGTGCGTATGGTAGGCATTACCAAACGTTTCCCTGGTGTCTTAGCCAATGACAACGTCAACCTTACGTTACACCGAGGAGAAGTCCTTGCCCTTTTGGGCGAAAATGGGGCTGGAAAGAGCACTCTAATGAATATGCTGGTCGGTCTCTACCGGCCTGATAACGGTGAAATCTATGTACACGGAAAGCTTGCAGAGATCAACTCTCCCCAAGACTCGATGGCCTTGGGTATAGGTATGATACATCAGGAGTTCATGCTGGTGGGAAACATGACAGTAGCCGAGAACATCATCCTTGGCATGAAGGGCCTTCCTTTGGTCCCCCCTATTGCAGAAATCAATAAGAATATTACTGAACTAAGCAAGCGTTACGGCTTGCAAGTCTATCCAGATAAAATAGTCCATGACCTTTCGGTTGGAGAACAACAGCGAGTTGAAATCTTAAAACTGCTCTACAGGGGTGCAGAAATCCTTATCCTTGATGAACCCACAGCAGTACTGACCCCAGGTGAAGCTAGAGATTTAAATGAGATCATCAAAAAGATGCTTGCCGAGGGCAAGAGTGCAATATTCATTACCCACAAGATGGATGAGGTAATGGAGTTCTCCCACACCGTGCAGGTCCTCAGACGTGGAAAAAGTGTCAACGTCTGTCCTACTTCCTCCATCAATCGAATTCAAGACCTAGCCAATATGATGGTCGGAAGGGATATTCTCTTCTCCTTGGATCGTGGTCCCTACAACCCAGGGGAAGTGATGCTTGAGGCTAAGAACCTGGTCATGAATAGCATAAAGGGAGGCAAGCGCATCCTAGATGACGTTTCCTTCAGCTTACGAGGAGGTGAGATCCTCGGCATAGCAGGTGTTGCCGGAAATGGTCAGCAAAATCTTACGGAAGCCCTGACAGGCCTGATGATGGTAAACAGTGGGCAGGTATTCATCAAAGGGAAGGATTATACCAACAAATCACCCCTGCAGATTATCAAAAGTGGTGTCAGCCATATTCCTGCTGACCGGGGCAGAATGGGTGTTGTTGGAGATATGAGTGTCGGGGACAACCTCTCCATGAAGAAATATCGCACAAAAGAGCTCAGCAACCATTCCATCATAAAACGTAGTTGGGTCCGTCTGTTTGCGGATAAGCTCATTGAGAATTTTATTATCAAAACGCCCTCTCAGGATACTTCAGTAAAGTTCCTCAGCGGAGGAAATATCCAAAAAACTATCCTAGCACGTGAGATAGACTCCTGTGGAGGCATTCTTATAGCCGTATACCCTTCACGGGGCCTGGATGTGGGAGCCACTGAAGCAGTAAGGCAGAACATTATCAAACAGAGGGATATGGGCAATGCCGTATTCCTGGTTTCTGAGGAATTAGAAGAGCTGTTGATGGTTGCAGACAAGATCGCCGTCATGTTCGAGGGGAGAATCATGGATATTATGGACGTGAAGGATGCCAAGACCGAAGAGCTTGGCATGTTGATGGCTGGTGTTGAAAGGAGGGACATATGAGATTTGCCCTCGAGAAACGGGACAGTCGATCCCGAAAGATGACCATCCTGGTCCCTGTCATATCTCTGGTGATTTCCTTTTTGCTTGGGGCAATTGTCCTCAGTCTTAACAATGCCAATCCGATCCAGACTTACGTGGCTATGGCCAAGGGTGCCTTCGGTAGCCAGTCAAAAATCCAGTTCACCTTGGTAAAATCAATACCGCTGTTGCTTTGTGGCCTTGCAGTAGGAATTGCCTTCAGGCTGAAGTTCTGGAACATCGGTGCAGAAGGCCAGTACGTCAGTGGTGCCATCGGTATCACCTGGGTAATGCAATTCTGGACCTTCCTTCCCAATTGGATGGTACTTCCTGTAGGGATAGTGGTAGGAGTCCTGTTTGGAGCAATCTGGGGTGGTATACCTGGCGTCCTCAAAGCCCAGTGGAGTGTTGATGAAACATTGGCCACCCTAATGCTCAACTATATCATTATTGGATTCGCTGAATATCTCTACATCTCCGCATGGAAAGCACCTAGAGGAAACATGGGAACCGTCAGATACCCAGAATTTGCCTGGTTACCCAGAATCTGGGGACGTGTCCATGCTGGTATTTTCTTTGCCCTGATCCTTGTGGCCATTCTTTGGTTTGTCCTGTACAAGACTCGCTGGGGATTTGAATTGAATATGATTGGAAAGAACCAGAGGGCTGCAAGATGCCAAGGTGTCTCCATCAAAAAAAATATCATCATCGCCATGCTCATCTCAGGTGGTATAGCAGGTCTTGCTGGGGTCATAGACTCAGCTGCAGTCACTCACCAGCTAACCAAAGGAGTAGACGCAGGCTATGGCTTTACCGGCATCATCATCGCCTGGATGAGTGGACTTAACCCAATAGCGTCTATTTTCATTGCACTGCTTTTGGCAGCCTTGGAAACGGGTTCGGACGCTTTGCAGATTACCCTCAAGCTGCCAGCAGCGATGGGAGAGGTATTGCAGGGCCTTATCCTCATTCCCCTCTTGGCTGGTACAGTCTTCACCGAGTATAAGCTGCGTATCCTAAGCAAGCATAAGGAGATTTCCGCATGAACTGGTTAGATTTTACAACAAAACTACTTGCAGCGACCCTCGCAATGGGAACCTCCCTCACCTATGCCACTCTCGGAGAAGTGTATACCGAGAAAACAGGAATTTTGAATCTGGGAATGGAAGGCGTCATGCTCATGGGTGCGCTAACGGGCTTTGCAACTGCATTTTCTACAGGAAACCTCTACTTGGCCATTTTGGTGGCAATGTTCGTCGGTGGGTTCTTCTCCCTGATACACGCCTTCCTGTGCATCAGCATGAGGGCAAACCAGGTTGTCTCTGGTCTTGCTATCACCATGTTTGGTACCGGTATGGCAAACTTCCTCGGACAGCGTCTCGGCCCTGCTTCCAACAGTTTCAATCTCGCCGGTATGAATCTTGCTTCAAAGTTCGACAACATAGCAATTCCAGGGTTAAGTAAGATTCCTATACTGGGGGCCTTGTTCGATGTGAGTGTACTCACCTATGCCCTCTACCTAATCATTCCCTTTGCCTGGTTCTTCATGTACAAAACCAAGCATGGCATGGTGGTTCGTTCTGTTGGTGAGAATCCAAGGACTGCGGCGGCAATGGGTATTTCAGTTTCAAAGATTCGCTATATCTACACAGTAATTGGCGGTATGTTCGCAGGCCTCGGAGGTGCGTGTCTCTCACTGAGCTTCACTCCAAGCTGGAATGACGGTATGACCGGAGGCAAAGGCTGGATAGTCATCGCCCTAGTTATCTTCGCTGCATGGAATCCAGGAAGAGTGGTAATCGGGACATTGGTCTTCGGTGGTATTACAAGCTTGCAGTTCAGCCTGCAGGCAGCTGGATTTGAAATGATCATTCCGACCCAATTTCTCGCTTTCTCGCCCTACCTAATTACCCTTGTGGTGCTTACCGCCATGACAATAATCAACCAGAAGAAGAAAGGATCATTCGCTTCTCCGTCTGCGTTGGGTACTTCTTTTGCCATTGATGACAAATAAAAATACTATATCGCAAGCGAACGGGACCTACGGGTCCCGTTTTTCATCCTTGTCTGCTTCGTATGAATTGGATAGGATGGTGATATGAAAAAAACAAATGCAATGAGAATTCTGGAGAGCATGGACATAGAGTATGAAGTACTCTCCTATGATTGGGACGAAGAGCATCTCGATGCCGTGCATGCCAGCCATAGTGCAGGACTTCCCAGCGAACAGGTATTCAAGACCATTGTTATGCAGAATAGTGATAATGAGGTTTTTGTATTCTGTCTTCCCGCTGACTTCTCTGTGAGCCTGAAGAAAGCACGTGCTTTGACAGGCAGCAAGGATATTGATCTCATCAAGATGGAGGACCTACTGGGCCTTACCGGATATGTCCGAGGAGGATGCTCCCCTTTGGGTATGAGAAAACACTTCCCCACCTTTGTGGAGGAGCTTGCCCTTTTGCAAGAGAATATCTATGTAAGTGCAGGCTTGCGGGGATTCCAACTGAAAATTACCCCTGAGGCCCTGGTGAAGGCTACACAAGCGAGCTTTGCAGATTTCACTTAGGTATGCTTATTCTGGCTGGTAAAGTACCGTCTCAACCTACGACTTGCAGAAACTCCAACAAGCAGAACCATAAGTACTATTGCTGCAGAAAACAAGCTAAGAGACCAGTTAAGGGTCCAGACACCCTGTCTGTAGTGCGTCATAAAGATATCCAGAACAGTAAAGGTCAAGAGTAAAACTATCAGGTTAAAAAATACAAGGTCGGCCAATGGAAGCCGAGTTTTCTTGCGTGTCAGAAACAGAAGAAAAAAGAGCCCTACTCCCAAGAAAAGCACGCAGGTAGTGGGCAAGGCAACAGGAACAAACCATGTCAGGCTCCCTGCAACAATGCCGTTGATCATAGCAATATACCCAAGCAGGGAGACCATGAGCAGAAGAGCTGACCATCCTGGATGTGCCTTGGCCGTTTTAGTAGTGGTAAAGACGGCAAAAACCCAGAGAAGAACCAAAGCTCCTACTGCGATGAGTGACCAACGAAGAGGTATATTCGTTGCATCAAGGCCCAGAAGATAGAGTGATACCAACACTACATGGGTGGTTGCCTGGGCAACATAGGTATGCTTTGCCACCAGAGCCATCGCAATTACCAAAGCTCCCATGGCAGTGCTAAACAAAGGAATAAAGCTATGTTCTATATTCCCTGAAAACCACATGGTAAGGGCGATGGTAATCTCACTTACAACCAGTAAGGCTAGTATGAGTTCAATGATACCCTTGCTTGTCTTGGTTATGCCTTGACTACCCCTTGGGGGCAAGGGTTGGGGAAACAGGGGTTCAGACTCCCCTCTCTCAAGACCCGAGGGTAGTATCACAGGGGTCTGGCACAAAGGGCATTCAAGTGCCCTCTCTTCCAGTTTCACCCCACACTTTACGCAATATGCCATACCTACTCCTTATATTCCTACAAGCGGTTTGTCGAAACCTCAACAGGGATACCGTCTTCTACAAGGAAACGACAGAACAACCGCTCCAGGGACGTATCCGCATTGAAGAAGCTGCTGAAGTTGATAATCACCTTATCCTTGAATCCAATGATTGCAAGAGCCACTTTGTTCATCTGACCGGGACAGAGATAAAAATCCATACGAGAGATGGAGTCTTCAAGCTCTTCAGGGACCTTCACATACCCAAGGTTGGAAATGACAGCAGAATAGAGGTCATCGCCAAGCGAATTGGAAAGCAGTTTGAACAGAGGGTTCTTTATGGCAGTGGGGGCAAAACGCATCAGAATATGGCGCTCACCTCCCACATTTCGTTTTATCTGGCTTCGAATCCTCTTGGGATCTTGAGAAAGGGCCATGTCCAGATGTATCTTTTTGAGAATCTCCTCAAATGAGTACTCCCCTAGTGCTGGTTCAATACCTGGAACGGCAAAGAGGGTAAAGTTTCTCATGGTGTCAAAATGAAAAATCTTCCTCAAATTCATGGGAACCGAGAGTTTTATTGGTTTGCGTTTCTTTTGTCGGGGCACTTCCACCTTCTGAAACTCTTGAAATGCCATTGCTAGGATTGAGGAGAGGTATACAGTTATCGTATAGCCACGTTCCCTACAACGGGAGCGCAAGACATTGGCATCAACCATAGCACTTATGACCTTTACCCTGTCATCATAAGAACCTGTTCCCTTTCGGTGATAAGCCCTTCCCGTTGAAGGGGAACCTGGAATATTCTTGTCATAGAAATGCTGAAAAGGGTCACTGAACTCCTGATCTTTCGGATGTGCTGCAAAGTCCAAGGCTCCTTCAAATGTCACATCAGCAATATCAGCGATGCGACAATACTCACTGACTATCATCTTCAGATACACCAAGGCTCCTGATCCGTCGGTAAGGGCATGGAAACAGTCCAAGGCTATCCTGTGCTTGCTATAGAGCACTTTGAAGAGATAGCCGTTGTTGTCCTTAAAGGATATCCTGGCACTTGGATAGGAGCCTTCCTCATGCAAGACAGGGCTCTTGTGGTTTGGTGAGAGATAATACCAGAAGAATCCCTTATGGAGGCCTACCTTGGCATAGGAACAACGCTCTAAGGTTTCATGTAGGGCTAGTTCTAAGATCTGGGGGACTATTTCCTGCTTCAAATCCATGGAGACCCGATAGGTATTCGCATTATATCTTGCCTCGGTAGGAGGATAGATAAGAGCAGAATTGTCCAAGGCAATGAACCCTTCCGGTGCGTAACTTTGTACTCGTATCATCCTATTCGTCATACCGCTTGCCATGTTTGTAAAAAGGGGTTTTCACCAGTTTCGCCCGTTTCTTCTTTCCATGGATTTCAATGGTCAGTTCATCACCAAACTTAAGCTTCACCTCTCGCTTGATAAGGACATAGGCACAGAAAATCTGTAGGGTGGGACTTTTGGTTCCGCTGGTGACGAAACCGATGTTCGCATCGTCAAGGAAGACCTCACACCCAGCGCGAGGGACAGCCTTGTCAACCATCTCCACACCCCGAAGAGTCCTGGGGATGCCTTCTTCCTTCTGCTTGGCAAGCTCTTCCTTTCCACAGAAGTCTTCTTTTTCAAGACGCACAAAGTAGGATAGGTTTGCTTCCAGAGGGGTGATGCTATCACTTATCTCATGTCCATAGAGAGGGAGTTTTGCCTCAAGACGAAGCGTATCCCTACAACCAAGACCACAACACTCGATACCCTGGTCCTCTCCTGCTTCCAAAAGAGTATTCCAAAGCAGAGCCGCATCTTCAGCAGCACAATACAGTTCAAAGCCATCTTCGCCTGTATAACCTGTACGGCTGACAAGGCTCATGACTTCCCCTACGGCACAAGGAGACCGATACGTAAAGGAGAGAATCTCCTCACACTCAGGAACAAGTTTCTTGAGAACAGTAGCTGCGAGAGGACCTTGTAAGGCAAGCAGGGCCGTCCGGTCAGAGAGATCTACGACAGTGGGTCTCTCTTGCCCTGGATAGGGGGCTTCTTCTAGAATCCAAGAGAGATCTTTTTCAATGTTGGAAGCGTTCATTACCACCATGTAGGAGGTGCGGTCACGGCAGTAGATGAGCAAGTCATCGACAACCGTACCGTTGGGATAACACATCATGGTATACATGACTTCACCTTTTTTCATACTACTGATGGCATTGGTACAAAGGTAGTCAAGAAATTCGGTAGCTTGTTCTCCGGTTACCAGACACTCGCCCATGTGGGAAACGTCAAATAGGCCAACCTTGGTCCGCACTGCCTCATGTTCGGAATTAATTCCCTTGGCATAGTTAACCGGAAGTTCCCAGCCGCCAAAATCGACTAGCTTAACCCCTTCGTACTGACTATACACATCATACAACGGTGTGCGTTTCATCCCATTCCCTCCTAGTGGTTGTGTTAGATTAGAGCAATCATCTCAATTTCGACTGCTACATCCTTAGGGAGCTTGGCAACCTGGACAGCTGATCGTGCAGGAAGGATACCTTCTGCAAAATAAGAAGCATATACTGTATTAACTGTTGCAAAGTCATCCATGTTCTTAAGGAATACGGTGGCCTTTACAACTTTGGAAAGGTCAGTGCCTGCTTCTGCAAGAACTGCCTTCATGTTTTCAAAAACTTGCTTGGCCTGATCTGCCGCATCGCCACCAACCAATTCATTGGTTTTTGGATCGACAGGCAACTGGCCTGAGGTAAATACAAAGGGTGAGGCTATTATAGCTTGGCTGTACGGCCCGATGGCTGCAGGAGCCTTGTCTGTATTGACGAGTTTCTTCGCAATTTGATTACTCATGTATGATTTCTCCTAATACGCTAACAATACTCTCTGAACCACTCTCTTGCAAGCAGTTCCAAGGTTTAAAAGCCTCTGGAGAGGAAAACAGGGCTTAATGGAAAGTCAAGACACTATCAGGACATGCTCTAAAACAATTTTTTTGAGGCTCCTTTTCTGTTCGATCAGGGAGTTTCCCTTATGCCGTTCAGGCAAACAAGACCCTTATCGTCCGACTAGCTTTCAAAGAGCCTCTCCGATCGATAAAACAATACCTGAGGGAAAGATGATAACGCTACTTGTTGTCATATCTATCTCCTTTATCCAGATACACTCCATTTAATCACCGATGAGTTTTATGGTTGCCAAAAATATCTAGGGAATGGGGTACAATTCCAAGTCTCAGAAGATTTTTCTACAGTACAATAAAACCAATGGCTTAAAGCAAAATATGGCAATTGCGACCCAAAATACAAAACCTCCACAAAATGTGGAGGCATGTACAAAGAGCATTCTCTAAAGAAGAGAAAGCAACTCTTCCGGGCTGGAGACAACGGCCATCATAGAGTCTGTTTTTGCTTGGCCTCTTGGGAATCCAAAGCCATAGTCAACTGCAATGAAGGAGACCTTGGCATTCTTGGCACCCTCTTCATCATGTACAGTGTCACCAACAAGAACAGCGTCTGTTGCATCAATATGGAGGTCAGCAAGTACGTTGTTCACGATATCCGCTTTGCTGAGTTTTGAGATAGGATCGGCTCCCCTGATGGAAGAAAAATAGGGTGCAAAGCCAAAATGGTCCATCATGGAGAGAGCAAGATTCTCAGTCTTGAGAGTACCGACAGCAAGCAGATATCCCTTCTCCTTGAGTTTACCTAGGGTACTCTTCATTAATGGGTATTCCTTCGCTCCAAACTGACCACGAATCAGATACTCCTTACGATAATGCTCTATTGCATCTGGGATAAGTTCTTCTTCAAGGTGATAGGTATTGATAAAGCATTGGACAATGGGAGGACCAATAAATTTGCTCAGTTGAGAAATATCATGCTCAGGTTTTCGTCCTACCAACTCCACAGCCTTGTTCGCTGTGGCAAATATTCCAGAGGAGGTATCCATAAGGGTACCGTCGAGGTCAAAAATTACTAATTTAAATTTCATTCTTGCACCATATGAAATAACCAGTCTTGTATCAAGCCATTAGTTGCAACAAGATCACACCGACTGTCAGTAAACGGTACAAGAGAGTCAGCAGGAGAAAAAGAACCACCAGCCTCTTGGAGTATACAGATACCAGCTGCCATATCGTAATATCCCAAACAAAGCTCATAATACCCATCGATTCGGCCTGCTGCAATATAGCTCAGTTCAAGGGCACAAGAGCCATAGGACCTAAGATCACTGACTTCAAGAAAAATACGGTACATGTTCTCAAAGTAATGAACAGCAAGTTTATGATGACGATGAGGAGGGACACAGACTATAAGTGCCTGTGAAGGATCTTTCAGTCGAGAGACCTGGATTGGTTTACCATTAAGAAATGCACCACCTCCTTTGCTAGCCCAAAAGAGCTCGTTTTGGCGTGGATTGAACACAACGCCCACCAAAGGCTTGAAAGGATCCATCTCCCACGCAATGCTTATGGTGTAGTTGGGGAGAGAACGAAAGAAGTTGGTCGTACCATCAATGGGGTCAATAATCCACCGACCATTGGAAAGAGTCCCACTAGATCCTGACTCTTCACCAAATATGGCATCGGAAGGGAAATGTTCTCTGATAATGGAGATAATGAGATCTTCAGAAAGACTATCAGTTTCAGTTACAAAATCATTTGTCTTCTTACGATGAATAGCATGGTTACCCTGTTTCTCTGCTTCCAGTACAAATGCGCCAGCTCTGTTTGCAGCAGAGATGGCAACCTGCAAGTGCTCAACAATATCCTTTTCGGTCATATTCTCCCCTTCTTTCGTTCTAATATCCGTTCGCCCAGATTCACCACATACTTCCAATCAGTATGGGAAAAATCCTCATAGCAGATAGATCTCTCTTCTGCCTGGATAAGCACACCGGAAAGAGTATAATTCAAATAGAGCACTTCCCATCTGGTTTTACCTTGGCTATACATCACAGCAGCTACATTATTTTTTCTATCCCAAGACCGCAGCATATCGCTTCGCCCTGTTATCAATACAATAGTCAGGTCAAATCCAGGAATGGTGAACATCTTGTCCTTGTTGTCAGATAGTTGAGCCTGCCTTGCTTGCTCAATAAGTGAAGATGTAGTCCTAAGGAGATCTTCTTCTGCTGTCTTGCAGAAATCAAAGAACACATTTTCACCCTTCTCTTCAAGCTTACCCAATATATCACGTAGTCGTATCGGCAATGAACCTTCCAAAGACGATTCAAGTTCCTCAAAGTGGATTGGCTCTTTCTCTTCAGAAATCACAAGTACATCATCCACTTTCTGCGAAACAGTCTCAGCCAAAATAAATCGAGGAGGATTCTGTGCATTCAATACAGGCTCAGGAGAAGGTTCCATCTCCTCAGACTTTACACTAACAGGAGGCATCGCCAACCTGTTAGAGAGAACAGGTTCTGGTTCAACTTCTGGTTCTGGTTCAACTTCTGGTTCTGGTTCAACTTCTGGTTCTGGTTCAACTTCTGGTCCAACTTCTGGTTCAACTTCTGGTTCTGGTTCAACTTCTGGTTCTGGTTCAACTTCTGGTTCTGGTTCAACTTCTGGTTCTGGTTCAACCTCTGGTTCTGGTTCAACCTCTGGTTCTGGTTCAACTTCTGGTTCTGGTTCAACTTCTGGTTCTGGTTCAACCTCTGGTTCTGGTTCAACCTCTGGTTCTGGTTCAACCTCTGGTTCTGGTTCAACCTCTGGTTCTGGTTCAACCTCTGGTTCTGGTTCAACAATAGGTTCAGCAGAAACAGTAGGCTCATTTGATTTGGATGAAGGAATATTTGCGATGGAAGAAAGATGACCAAAAAAGGAAAGTGAGCTTGAAGGCTTTTCCTGAAAGGAAGAGGGAGAAGTATCCTCAGTATCAACTCCAAGATAATCATCCTCACTTTCTTGGCTATATTGCGTGTAGTCATATAACTTGCTGTCGTCTTCCAAGTCTCCTTCCATCTGTTCATCTGCTTGGACGAAAGAACTTCCCATTTTAGGAAGATCTTCATCGACCTGATGATCATCAATGATGCAAAATGCTTCATGTTCATACTCATCTAAGTCATCATCATCATCTTCATCCATATCATAGTTTTCTACTAAATTCCCCTGAGAAAACATAGAGTCATCTTCCAAATTAAATAAAGTAGGCTGCAGATCAGAAAGCGCAAGTTGATCAGCAGTCTCCTTCTCATCATCATCAATTTCATCAAAATAGACGAACTCACTTTCTGATTCGTACTCTTGAACAGAATCATCCTCCAAGTGGAAGTCATCCTCAACAAACAAATCATCATCTAAAAATGCATATCTGTCTGTATGAGACTCTTCGTCAATGGGAGACTCTTCGTCAATGGGAGACTCTTCGTCAACGGGAGACTCTTCGTCAACGGGAGACTCTTCGTCAATGGGAGACTCTTCGTCAACGGGAGACTCTTCGTCAACGGGAGACTCTTCGTCAACGGGAGACTCTTCGTCAACGGGAGACTCTTCGTCAACGGGAGACTCTTCGTCAATGGGAGACTCTTCGTCAATGGGAGACTCTTCGTCAATGGGAGACTCTTCGTCAATGGGAGACTCTTCGTCAATGGGAGACTCTTCGTCTGATACATAGTCCTCTATGGATGGAGATGCTTGAGTTGCTGACTTGACTGCCTCTTCTTCAATCTCTTCATGATGATGTTTCTGTTTACCAAAGGTAGGAAGGCCAACCAATTCTTTTATCTGAGCCATTCCATCCCAAGAGGTCGCAAGATCTGCTACTTGGATAAAAGAAAGGGTCAGCTTACTGTTTACAAGTTCTAATGGATATTGTTTATTCCTATTGGTTATGTCGATAACTATAGAGTTGTGAGGAACTTTTTCCATTAGCTTTAGGGCATCGAGTTCACTTTCCAGTTGTAGGAGGGCCTCTTGGGTTTGTTCAAAAGGATTGTAGGGGAAATAGTCCATATGGGAAGCAGGAATTTGTATAGCAAGCTTATGTTCTAAATCTTCAAATATGGCATCAACATAGCCATCATCTAGGGGAACATTTCTGGTGTAGTTCATCGTACCGAGCATAGTAGAGAAGAAGGTTATGGGGACCAAAGACTGCTTCTCTTGCTCTATGGCTTTCCACTTAGATTCAAGTTCCTCACTCTTAGCACACACGGCTTTCCGTATGATCCAGTAAGCGCGGTCTAGCAGGGTCTCCCCATCAAAGCAGAAGATGGTATTGAACATACGCAAGAATGGACGATCATTGAGCAATAGCGCTTTGGTGAGCCATAGGTTTGTTTTATCCCCAAGGCATTCACTGTTCTGTCCTGCATCTCTAGCTAACAATAAAGCATCAGTGATTGAGAGGTCAGTTAGCTTTCTTACAGCAAAAAGATCATAGCCATCCCTTCTCCCTACAATATCAGAAACCCAACTCTCCCAACCCTGTTCACGGATAACACGATCCATGAGGGCTTGCACATCTTTATCAGACTCACCCCGACTTTTAAGCAATTCAAGCTGCAACATGCTTGCCTGTTTGAAAACGGTACTGTCATCCCTGAGTTTGTCGATACCCTCATGGGCATTCCTAGCCAATTGGACAAAAGCATTGAGCAAACCATCAAGCTTTGCCTCGAAGACCTCAGAGATGAGAGCATTGAAAGGTTGCAACTGGTACTTGAGGGCATTATATTGCTTATCCAGCAACTCTTTGTCCGGAACTGGAGGTAGAATGCTATCAGTGGCATAATCCTGAAAAAGGACCAATAATTCATCAGAGGAAATCTGTTGGTCTGCATACAGAGAGAGTGCATAGTTATCTGTGTAACGAATAGACTTGCGGCAAAGATCGTCAAACAACTTAACCAAGCGTTTCCAATCCTTCTCCTTAATTTCTGTATTCTGGGAATATGGAGCCTTTTTTGAAGCCACCACCGACTGAAGATATGATACTAACCGGGAAGCTGTAACTTGAGCAAACATATCGTTCGGACGATCATGCCATATCCTACGCTGTTCCCAACAAGCCATTTTCAATAACGCCAAAGGATGAAACCGATCAAGGATAGTCAGAATATTGGCAACATCATTATTGAGGAAAATGGAGACCTCTTTCAAATTTTTCTGAATCTTCTCAGCCGAAACACCCAACATGCTGAGTAAATTCCATCCAGGACTGTTTTTCACAAGCAGTTTCTCCTTGATTTAGAGCATAGCACACCTTGCTCATTCATTCATACTTCCTCTGTTTCCCTGAACTGCCAAGTATGTGCAATTTCCAGATGCCAGTCTTTTCGACCATCGCCTCAATTTGCCTAACAGGATTTTGGGAAGGGGCAAACCTCTTGCACAAGGCCTCAAGGGCCTGTATCTTCTCTTCCCTAATCATAACCTCATCTGCTGTTGCAAAAAAAGCTGCACTCTCATACGCTACAGAAAGGGATTTCTCATCAGGCTGCGCTTTCCCTACACAGGTAATGCAGACTCGGTTGTCCTTTTTCAGGTTATCGACCTTATGCCCCAGTTTAGCGCAATGGAAGAAAAACTGTCCTTCATGCTCAACCACAGAAATAGGAACAGCATAGGGAGAACCCAAACCCAAAGGTGACTCTTCTCTTGCATTGACCATAGACAAGGTCACCCAAAGAGACTCACGAAGCAACCGATAGGAATCCTGGTCATCCATCTTTCTTTCAGACCTTCTCATAGGTACCATTCTACACCTCTTCTAACGCTGGCGCGCGCATTTTTTTCCAAAAGACCAAACACAACACCACGGAAATCATAGCAAACACCGAAAAACTTTCGAAAAGCACCTTATACCCATACCCTTCGGTAAGGAAGCCTCCTATAGAAGAACCCACTACTGTAGGAAGACCTGTTCCTAAAGAGATATACATCGACATTCCGAGGGTACGGTGTGTACGCTTTACTCTTCGCGCCACAAGCTGTATTGCGGCAGGATGAAATAACCCAAAGCCCACACTATGGAGCAGTTGTCCTACAACTACTCCTGCGAGAGTAGGAAATTGAGCATAGAGCAACAAGCGTATGGTCATGCCAAGTCCACTGATGAGCAATAAGAACACAGGTAGAACACCTTTTTTCTCGATAAGATAGCCAGCGAGCAACATAAGGATAATTTCACTGCCTGCCGCAATTGCATTCATCAGGGAAATTGAATTGATATGCAATTCTTCCACTAGATACAGAGAAAAGAAACTTGTTATTGCAGACATACTTAACCTATTGAAGGCTATGATTATCAAACCAATGACAAAGGCAGAGTCAAACCAGGGATTGGCAGAGAACGGTATTCTCTTAGGTCTAATTTTAGCCTTGATATCTTTTTTTCCTGTTACCAGCATTTTTCCTTCCTTCCAGCTTAAGACCGGTAGAAAGAAAAACAGACACCCAAGAAGAGCATACATTATGATACTGTAGTTATCAGTGAGGACAGGTTTGCCCAGGGCAGAGTATGCCAACGAGAATACGACAAACCCCAATGTGCCAAAGGCCCTGATACGGGAGTATCTTTGGGCATCTCCGTTGAAACGGTTGGTAGCAACCGTATCGACAAGAGGCAAAAGCGAACGCAAAAAGAATGCTGTTATGATCAGGGCAAGGACAGTAAGCCATATGGGCCCACTACGGACCAAAAGGATCAGACCAAGCGCTGAGGCAGCTGTTGCAATGAGCACCGTATCCTTAAGCCTACCTGTCTTATCAACAATTCTTCCCACTACCAGAGGTCCAACAATACCGGACACCTCGAAAATGCCCAACAACACCCCTACAGCCTCGTAGGAATACCCACTGTTACGCAACAACACTTGTAAGTAAGGGTTTACTATCGCAAAGATAGAGTAGACAAAAAAGAATGAGATATACAGCTGTAACATGAAAACTATTGTATGCTTTTGTCTCTATTCACTCAAGCAGGAATTCACATCTCCAGGAAGGTTCTAGCTTTTCTTAACGTGGCAGAGGGAAGACGCAGGTCTTCCAAGGAAGAAAGGGCACAAGCTCCCCGTCCTTGCACAATCCTTTCTGCAAAGGCTGGCCCTATACCGGGAACTTTGAGCAACTGTTCCCTAGAAGCCCTTTTAACAGAAATAGGGAATACATCAGGATGGCTTTCTGCCCATATCAGCTTAGGATCTTTCTGGAGATTCAGGTTGCCACTCTTGCCAAAGACAAGATCATCATAGGAAAACCCATACTTCCTCAAGAGCCAGTCAGCCTGGTAGAGTCGATGCTCACGCATAAGAGCATCGGAAGAGGTCCCTACCTGAGGCCCGAGGTCAAAAAGCATAAGCTGTTCGGTTTCCATCTCCCTGTTCTGCTCTCCAGGTATTGAAGGGTCCCCAAGGCCTCCTTGGTAGGCACTGTAGTAAAGTCTTCCCATCTTGAGGTTGGAGTACATGCGACTGCCATAAGAGAGAATCTCCTGGTCACTTTCATCACTGGCACCGACAATGAACTGACTAGAAGTGGATACACGTGAGAATCGCCCTCCCCTCCCTGTCTGTTCGGCGATGAAAGAAAGCGGATCAATGATATCCTTCTGATAATCTTTTTTGTCAGTAAGTCGGGAGAAATGTTTGGCCCCTGGAGTCTCGATATTTAGCGATACCGCAGAAGCGTAGGACAGGGCACTTTCAATACTCGCCCTACTTGCCCCCGGTATAATTTTCAGGTGGATATACCCACGGTAACGAAAATGTTTTCGTAGGATCTCAGCAGTAGAAACCAGCATATCCATAGTCTTATCACTATCGCCAAGGACAGCGCTGGAGAGAAATATTCCGATAAGAGGGCGCTTGAGCTGAAATTCATAAAAAAAAGTGGCCATTTCATAGGGAGACAAGGCTACAGGACGAAAGTCCTTAACCTCCCTCAAGGGGCAGTACTTGCAGTCGTTTGCACAGCGGTTTCCCATAAGTGTCTTGAGGATAATCCCGGGGCCTCCACTTGCAGTTGTAGTGGGATAGAGCCAACCATCCCCAGCATGATTCTTTTTACGATGTTCCTCGGGATTCTTTGTACCACACGCACATGAGAGATCATACTGCGCATCACGGCTAAGAATGTCCAGTTTTTCCTGTGTATCCATACCAACAGGGTAACATTAGTATAGTAGTTTTTACAAGACTTTTTTCAGCTTTCTTTCTGCTCGATTCCTTTTGGGACTTTCTTCCTATCACGCTTGAATTCAGAGACCAAGAGTCCACTGAGCGTGAAAGCTGTCCCTATTGCAGAAGTGAGTGTAATGACCTCTCCGAGAATAATTACAGAAAATACTATTGTGATGACAGGACTGAGATAGAGATAGAATGAGCTCTTAACTGCCCCAATACTCTTCAGACCGAAATTCCAGAAAACAAAACAGAGAGCGGAAGCGATAAGACCAAGAAAAAGAAAATGATAGAGAAAGGGAGGTTGCACAATCATTTTGATGGCTGGAAGATCGCCGAAAAAGAGGTTTGCAAACCCCATACCAAGCAGAGCATAGAAGAACATGGTTCTCGTTGCCAACAAGGTAGGATAGCCACGTCTTGAGACAACGCGTGTAAGTGTAGTATAGAAAGCCCAGACGACGATGCCCAAAATAGCAAGGAAATCACCTAAAGGATTGAGCTCAAGCTCAGTCTGACCGCTGTAACTGATCAGGGATATACCTAGCATCGAGAGCACAAATCCTACAAAATACTGGGCCTTGAGATGTTCTTCTTTCAAGATAAAATGTACTGCAAGCAGGGTAAAGAAAGGCGCCGTAGCAACAATGACGCCAACATTAGAGGCTGAACTGTATACGAGGGCAGTGTTCTCCAGATAGTAGTAAAGGAAAATCCCACACAGACCTGCGCCTGCAAGAATCAGACGATCAATCTTTTGTTTGTACACCATCTTTTTGGGATTACATAGAAATAGGAATAAAAAGCCAAAGAAAGTCCTCACCAGCAAGATTTGCATAGGTGTAAAGGATTCCAGAAGGATCTTGGTAGAAATGTAGGTTGTAGCCCAAATCAAGACAACAGTGAGTATGGCAAAATGACCCAATGCCCTGGTTCTAGGCAAAATGACTGATGAATTATCCATAGGAACGGCAGTGTATCCCTAAAACCTACATCTTACAATCACTGTATGATATACTATACATGCCATTGGAGGTGCTCATGATTACTTACAGAAAGGAATTGTGGTTTAACATCAACAAACGGCGCGGTTTGGTCAATATCACCGAAGCCGTACAACAAACCGTGACTGAAAGTGGGGTCAGAGAAGGTCTTGTTCTGGCAAATGCCATGAACATCACATCCAGTGTCTTCATCAATGCCATCGAAAGCGGTCTGCATCAAGACTTTGAAATTTGGCTTGAGAAACTCGCTCCAGAACTCCCGTATGAACAGTACAATCACAACAAGGGAAATGAGATGAATGCCGACGGCCATCTCAAACGTACCATTATGGGTCGAGAAGCTGTGATTGCCATTACAGGAGGAAAACTTGATTTTGGCTCTTGGGAGCAACTCTTCTATTATGATTTTGATGGGATGCGTGATAAACACTGCCTCATCAAGATCATAGGGGAGTAAGAGCCATGCAGGCAGTATGAGCGATAGGTGTTATCGCTCATACTTCACAATGCCTACAAGACCTCGCCGAGAACTTTTTCACGGTAGGCCTTTAAGCCTGCTTCAATGCACTTGAGAGCCTCTGCAAGATCCTCGGTATTGAGCACATAGGCAATTCTTACCTGTTTGCGTCCAAGCCCTTCTGTCTCATAAAAATCTTCACAAGGTGCAACCATTACGGTCTTGCCATCCAAGGAGAAATCCTTAAGCATAAAAATTGCAAAATCCTCTGCATTGTCAACAGGAAGCTCGGCTACCAGGTAGAAAGCCCCCTTAGGAGCATTGCAGACAACCCCTTCTATCTTCTGCAATCCCGCTACGATAAAGTCCCTGCGCTTCTCATACTCAGCCTTTACCTCTTGGAGGTAAACGTCATCAGTATCCAAGGCCGCACGGGCGGCCACCTGTTCAATCTCAGGGGGACAAAGCCTGGCCTGGGCAAGCTTGAGGGCATTAGCCAATACATCGGGATTCTTGCTTACAAGAGCCCCTATGCGTGAGCCGCACATACTGTAGCGTTTGGAAAAGCTATCAACACAAACTACTCTCTCTGCAAACTCTGGAAAGGCCAGCACACTGGTAAACTCCTCTCCGTCATAACAGAACTCCCTATACACCTCATCAACGATTAAAAAAATATCATGCTTCTTCGCAAGATTGAGCAACTGCAACAGCTCATCCCTGGTATAGACATGGCCTGTAGGGTTGTTGGGACTGCACACCAGGATTGCCCCGGTCTTGCGCGTGATTCTCTTCTCAAATTCGGAGATATCAGGAAGAGAGAACCCTTCCTCAATCTTGCTGGTAACAGGCACCAGATTGACCATCGCCGAGTGAGCGAAGGATGAGACATTAGTATAGTAAGGTTCAGGAATGATAATTTCATCATAGGGGTCACAGAGCGTCATGAAGGCAAATTGCAAAGCCTCACTGCCTCCAGTTGTGATGAGAAGCTCATCACTGCTCACTTCCAGGCCATACTTGGCATAATAGTCAGGGAGGGCTTTCCTCAAATCTTCACGGCCTTCACTATTCCCATAAGCGATGATAGTCTGGTCATAGTTGCGTACGGCATCAAGGACTTGGGGAGGGGTATTGATATCAGGCTGGCCTATGTTGAGATAATATACCTTGAGCCCTCTGTTTTGGGCATCACGGGCATAGGGGGAGAGCCTTCTGATGGGTGAACATTGAAAAGCGGAAATACGATTTGACATTTTCATGGAAAAATCTCCAGTTAGTGGTTGGATTAAGGTACATAGTGCATTACCTTCTCCAACCTACGGATGGAGAAAGGTAAAGTGGAATAACCCGGATACCGCTAGCCTAGGGCTACGTGCGGTCCGGGTTACTAGCGCTGGCAGAAGCCTTTTGCGCTGTATTTTGTGCCTGAGTATTGTCAATCATAATCTGGATGAACTTTCTGTTGTCTAGTAACGGACTGATGGATCTGCCATGGTGCAAACGGCTGATAACACGGGCAAACAACTCAGTAATATCAGCTTGGACGTACCATTCCTTTTCCAGAAGGTCACGCCCATGGTAGACCGCATTGGTCCCGATGATCCTATAGAAAATGCCCTCTTGATAGGCTTGCTCAAATTCTTCTACTGCATTGGCATTGAAAAAAGGCAGGCTCACCATACAGATGACACGCTTTGCTCCAAGGTTCATAAGCTCACGCATGGCGATAATGAGTGTGCCGCCGGTAGCAAGCATGTCGTCGCCCATAAGGACGGTCTTTCCAGTGACATCACCGAGAAGATTGATGCTCTTGATGTTGGAGTGCTTGGCATCCTTACTGACGATGGAGTAATCACGCTCTTTGTAGAGCATAGCCAGCGGACGATGCAATGCCTGGGCATAGAACTTGTTGCGGCTAATGGCACCGGTATCAGGGGAGACGACCACCAGATCAGGATCACTGAAGTCTATGATCTTGTGTAGAGCAATGAGCGTCTGGTAGGAACCATGAAGGTTCTCCAGATGCAGATGAGAGAAACAGTTCTCAATTTCCCTACTGTGAATATCTAAGGTAATTATCCTATCCACACGCAACATCTCACAAATACGGCCAAACATTGCTGCAGTAAGGGCCTCACGACCGCCTTTCTTGTGCTGTCTTGAATAGGGATAGGTAGGCAATACCAATGTCACACTCTCACCACCTGCAAGCTGTATGGCATTGATGGTGGTGAACAGGAACATCAGATGATCATTAACCGACAAGGGAATGGGCTCGTCAGAACCGGCTACACGTACGGGCTCCATATTGGAGAGGTCATATACAATGAAGACGCGAAGACCTCTAACCGCATCAAGAATCTCAGCCTTCACTTCCCCATTGGCAAATCTTGTGTATTTTGCCTTGATGGTAAAGTCCGGGCACTGGAACGAGCTGGGTCTCTTACTTCTAGGGATACGCTTGTTGTTCAGATCGTCTAGCAGTGTGACCGTCTTGAGAATTTCTTCCTCACTCATGTTGTGCCTTTTTGCAAGGGCAGAAGAGAGCTTTGTGTAGCGTTCAAGATAAAGACGGCGCAAGTGTTTTACAATCTTGCCGGTGAAGTACTCTGAGCCAGGACCTGAGATGATTCCAAGCTTTTGCGGTTTGATGATACTCATGGGCAAACCATACAACAACAGGTATGAAAGTTCAATCCATTTCATGGAGGAGAATCGCAGCAGAACGTTGTGTTCTAGAATTTTTTCCAAAGATCAGCCCAAAACCACAATGAAATCGTTATAAAAGAAAAACTCTTCAGCCAACTACTTTACCAAACCAGTACAAACTTGATACGTTTGAGCTGATATGAATATACTAATGACCCTGTTTAAAATTGTAGGGAGTCTTGGGCTTTTTCTCTATGGGATCAAACTCCTCAGTGAAGGTCTTCAAAAAACTGCCGGCAATAAATTGAAGGCCATTCTTCGGTTAATGACCAAGAACCGTTTTATCTCGGTATTAACCGGTATTCTTATTACCGTTCTTATCCAGAGCTCTTCAGCAACAACTGTCATGGTAGTCAGTTTTGTGAATGCTGGCCTGATGGACCTCTTCCAAGCGATCGGGGTCATCCTTGGAGCTAACATTGGTACCACGTTCACAGGATGGTTGGTAGCCCTCCTCGGGTTTAAGATGGACATCACCTCTTTGGCACTCATTTCCTTAGCAATAGCCATGCCGATGATGTTTTCCAAAAAAAACAATATCCGAGAAATGGCTGACATATTGCTAGGGTTTGGCCTGCTTTTCCTAGGGTTAAACTTCATGCAAAAGTCTATGCCAAACTTGAGCGGAAACGTTGGAGCACTTGCGTTCCTCAGCAGCTTCAACAAGGACTCTCTATTGATGATCCTGACCTGTGTCCTTATCGGGACAGCAGTTACAGTTGTGGTTCAGTCATCGTCTGCAGCAATGACCATGACCCTAACCATGGCTTTCAACGGATGGCTTGGAATTACTGCCTCAGCTGCCTTAATCTTGGGTTCGAACATTGGTACCACCATCACAGCCTATCTGGCTTCCATAGGAACCAGCACCACAGCAAAAAGAGCTGCATTGGCACATATCATCTTCAACGTAATCGGCACATTGCTGGCAATCATCTTCCTCAAACCAATTCTCTTGTTAGTGAATATTCTCACACTTAAGGACATCTATTCACTCTCACCAGAAGCCCTAGCCCATCAGTTGCCTCTCTTCCTTGCCATGTTTCATACTGTATTCAATGTATTCAACACCATCATATTCTTCCCCTTTGTCCGTCAATATGCCCGCCTAATTGAAAGGATGGTCCCTGCCAAGGACGAATATGACGAGGGAACCTATCACTTCAAATACATCGGTGGTACTTTTATCGATTCCCCTGAACTCTACATGATCACCATCAGGGATGAAATCCAGAAAATGGCCAATCTAGCCTGTAATATGCTTAACCGCTACCGTGCGATGTTCAACAACCCTGATGTCAATCTTGAGGTAGAGGTTGCGGCAATGAAGCATGATGAGGAATATGCTGACCAGATGCAGGAACAGCTCTCTGATTTCTGCGTCCATCTGCTTCAGGACTCCCAAACACCCACCAATGCATCTTCACTGAACTGCCTGATCCGAGTCATGGATGAACTGGAGTCAGTGACTGACAGTTGCTTTAACCTGGTCATGCTTGGACAGAGACGATTCCAACAGAACTGGAAATTCGATGAGACCATCGATACGGAGCTTCGCCAGTACCAAAACCTTGTCCAGGAATTCCTCAACTATGTGCGTGACCGCATGGACAGGACCCTTACAAAAGCAGAGATGCAGAAGGCCAATGAATTTGAGGAACAGATCAACACTTGGAGAAACCACCTGACCAACCTTGTGCAAGGGCGACTATCCGAAGAGCATGCCGATGTTCGCATGGAGTTGCTCATATTAGAGAAAATTCGGCATCTGGAACATATTGGAGACTACTGCACCAACATTGCTGAAGCTTATCACCAAGCGGTAAAGCACACTCCAATGCTACAAAAGAGATCGGGTCGACCTGTAGCAATACTGACAAAAGACGATGAGAAACTAACAGAACTCTAAACCTTATAGTAATATCCTGTCAAAAACCCACCTTTTCAGGTGGGTTTTTGTTATCCTTGCAGAGAAACTTTACTTCAGTATAGGACTACCTCAACACCTGAGATACCACACAGTTGTTCATAGGCATCACTATAGGATTGTAACACTTGATCACATCCCTCTTGCATGAGATTCACAAACAAGAGGTCATCATCAAGGGCAAGGTTACCAGTAGTTCCCAAACTAGTGCGGCCCTTGAGGGTAGCAACAGGGTCAAAAGCCTTAACGTCTGAGAGGTGTAGCCCAACATCCTTATAGATATCTCGGAAATTCCCACCTTCGACGACTTTGTTTAGAACCACATCAGTTGCGTAGAGCGAAGGAACACATGCCTTAGTGAGAGCTTCTTCATGGACAACCAGGCCTGAAAGCATCCGACTCATGATACCGACTAGTTGCCATGTGGCTTTGGTTCCCTGCATCAGAGGTTCTTTGGTGTCCTGAAAGTCCCTATTATATCCTGAAGGCAGGCTTCTTATGATGGATTTGATCGCCATTGCGGAAGAGGAGACCAAGGCTGAACGACTTCTGGCAAGTTCAAGACCATCAGGGTTCTTTTTCTGGGGCATAATGGACGACCCTGTGCACAGTTCTTGCGGAAGGGAGAAGTAGCCAAATTCAGGCAAAGTGAAAAGGATAAGGTCTTGGGCAAGCTTGCTTATGGTCAATGCAATATAATCACAATTGTCCAGCAACATAGCCTCAAACTTGCCACGGCTGTTGTTTGCATACAGTACATTATTCTGAACTCGGGAAAAGCCCATCTCAGAGGCAACAAACTCCCTATCCAGGGGAAGGGGAACTCCGTAGGAGGCAGCAGACCCCAAAGGGCTCTGGTCTAACGTCCAGGAGAGTTGCATTAAGTGCTGTGCCTCATCATAGAGTTCTTCTGCAAACGCTGCTGCCCATAGACCGACAGAAGAAGGCATTGCTATCTGCATATGGGTCCTTCCGGGCATGGGTACAAACTCATATTTTTTGGCAAATTCCAACAGGTTTTTTGCAAAAGAGCCCGTTTCCCTACAAAGCTTGAGGGCAAATTCCCGCATCCAAAGTCGTAAGGCCGTCTGCACCTGATCGTTTCGGCTTCTTCCTGTATGAATTTTCTTACCAGCTTCCCCTACCTTGGTAGTGAGAAAGCCTTCGATGGCTGTATGGCAGTCCTCATCTTGTGCTGTTATGGAAAAGTTCCCTTCTCTTCCCATGTGGACAACCTCTTGCAAAGCCTCTTCCAGTTGGAAAAGTTCCTCTTCTGAAAGAAGGCCAATGCTTTGAAGCCCCCTTGCATGGGCGATAGATGCCAATGCATCAGAAACCACCAGCTGTTGGTCCAGGATATAGTCCTTATTTACCGTAAACTCTTCCATAAGTGAATCAAGCGAATAGTCTTTCTGCCATAGTTTGGACATGCTTTCCCCCCAAGATTGGTCCAAGTCTAGGGTGTTTGCTCCCTTTCTGTCAATTGAAGCAATACGAGTATAGTCCCTTCTTTCTCACTATGAAAACATGTACATATGCTCTAGCGATAATGCTTATGCTCCTGATCCTTAGCACTGGGTGCGGTTGCAACCAACAAGGACCTGAAATAATAAACCTCTTTGCCCAACAGGACAGCACCCCTCCGAAACTACTCAGTGCCAAAGCCATCGATACTGCTACCATCACAATCAAGTTTAGTGAAGAGTTGCGAAACAACTCCATTAAGCTGCAGGTCAACGGGGTGCAGAATACGAACTATCGCTGTGTACGGGATACTATCATGCTCTATCTCTCTTCTGCCATGGAAATTGCCTCTTCCACCCGATTGGAAGGTCGGGTAGAGGACCAATGGGGAAACAGCACATGCTTTACCATAGAAGTCTGGGCCTATAACCCCAATAGAGCTGGTATCCTGATCAATGAATTCTCTACCAAGGGATCGTCCAATAATCCTGACAGGGTTGAACTACGTATTATCAAGGCAGGTAACCTTTCCGGCATTACAGTGACAAATGGTGCTGGGCCCTTTGCAAAAGACCGATGCATCCTTGGGGATGAGCATGTTTTTGTAGGAGATTTCATTGTCATTACGTTCCAACAGGCAGGAACAGAGGTGCCCTATGCATCTGAATGTCTTGGGGGGCTCGGCTCAAATAACGGCTGCATAACCGTCACAGAGAGTCCTGACTGGGAAAGTCCTATTCTCGATGCTGTACTCTACAGCAATAAAACCACCACTACCTACAGCGGTTTTGGGGCTAGAGAGACTGAGGAATGTGCTCGTATTCTTTATCAGGGGCGCCATTGGGACTCTCAATTGGCAGAAAAGGCCATAGACTCCACTAACAGTACAGCCACCAGATCTCTTTGCCGCAACAACTCCAGTGATACAAACAGTGAACAAGACTGGTATGTCTGTGATACAAAAAAAGCAAGCTTTGGACGGGAAAATTCTAATACAGTATACGAAAAGTAGGGAACAAGACCAGTTTTTCTTCCTAAACTCTCAAAGATCAGAGGATAGAGCTACTTACATTGAAGTTGGCAATCATTGATATCATCTAGACGATGGTAAAACAATTACCTATTATTGGATGATCAAGGAAAGAATACATGAGTGCAGCCAACGATGTAGCCCAGACGATTCTGAAATTTACAAAAATCAAAGACCTAGCCACGAAGCAATACCAGAACCCTTCCAGGGGCAACGGGGTAATGGATGCAAAACATTTCAAATCTGGATATATCGTCAACACATGTGAGGTAATGGGAAAGAAAATCACCACAGTCAGCGGCCCTGATCCTGACGGAAGACACCTACTGTTTTTCCACGGTGGCTCGTATGTGCTCGAGGCCTCAGTCTTCCACCGGAGATTTATCCAGATACTAGCCAAGAAACACCATATGACTATCTCTTTCGTCGATTATCCACTGGCCCCTGAAAATACCTTTGAAACAACCAAGGCCATGACCCTTACATCCTATAAAAAGATTGTCAGTACCTACCCTGATCATACCTTCTTTCTCTTTGGTGATTCTGCCGGCGGAGGATTGGCTTTAGCCCTTCTGCAGATTCTCCGTAAGGAAGGTATTCACCCCTTCCCCAGGAAAACCGTGTTATGTTCCCCTTGGCTTGACCTATCCCTACAGAACAAACAAATTCCTGACTATGAGGAATATGACCCTGTATTATCGGTAGAGGGTTTGCAGTATGCAGCACCACTCTACAGTGGAGGCGAGGACCTTTCGAATCCTTTCCTTTCCCCTCTTTTCGGGGAGATGGACAATCTGGGGGAGATCCTGCTCTATGTCGGCACCCATGAAATATTCTTTCCCGACTGTCTGGATTTGCAGGAAAAAATCGAGAAGGCCAAGGATTCTTCACTCTCCATGGTGCTGGGTGAAAGCTTGATGCATGACTGGGTACTGTTTCCCTCCAAGGAAGCAAAGGAAGTACCGACTCAGATAGATGCTTTTCTGCACTGAGAAGAATGATATTGAAATTCACATTCTGGTAGCCAAAGATGGTTAGTTGCCTGTACATTGGCAAAAGAGCAAGAAAAAGACGACCTCATGGTAAACCTACAGAGAGGAGGCTTACGCCTCCTCTCCAATACGAGCAGCATTGCTTACCCTAGAGATGTTGTTTCACGAATCCTTCAAGAACCGACAGGGATGCGGCCCCAATTCGCTGGTCAACCACCTCGCCATTCTTGAAAATCATAAGGGTCGGGATACTGCTGACACTGAATTTGCTGGCAACTGAGACGACTTCATCCACATTGACCTTAGCCACCAGCAATTTCCCAGCATATTTTTCAGCTAACTGGGCAATGGCAGGGGCTATCATCTTGCAAGGACCACACCAAGGTGCCCAAAAATCCACCAAGACCGGTTTGTCCGCTTGCAGAATCTCACTTTCAAAATTCTCGGAAGTAATGATTATTTCACTCATGCGTATAGCTCCTTATCTCAAGTGATATACTACTGGAAAACTTGGGAAAAAGATAGAGGATTCCCTGTATGGGGTGGACTGTAATTTCGCCATATGGCAGTACAATGAGCGACCAAGATACTGTACGTACGTATCAAGTAACCATTACAACCTATTATTCAATCGACCTTTGAACAGCAGAAAGTTCCCATAAGGAGAATAACAGCAAGCCTCCTATCACCAAACAGTATCCTACAATTCCAAGTAAAGAGAGTCGTTCTCCGAGCAGAAGGATTCCAAGCATCGATGCAGTCAACGGTTCAGTCAACCCATAGAGAAAGGCATGAGGCACTGGAATGTGCCTCATCCCCATATTGAACAAAAGGTATGGGAGTGCTGCTGAAAGTCCTCCAAGAGCAAAGGCCAATTCACTTACATGGGGTTCTGTAATCCAGGAAAACCCTTGTATTGCCGCAATAGGGAATAAAAGAATTGCTCCGCTAGACAATACTAGTACTGACACTTCAAGGGAAGAAGCAGATTTTTGCATTTCCTTGATGATGGTCCCTACCAAGGCCCAGCTTGCTCCTGCCAGCAATGCCGAAGTGCTTCCTTTCATTATTTGTATTCCCTGTATTTCACTGTCGCCAGAAGTTGCCATGAACAGACAACCGGTAATCACAATACAGGAGGAAATCAACCATGATCGTTTTTGAGTTTCTTTATGCCAGATCCAGGAAAATATACCGGTGAATAAGGGAGAACTTCCGATGAAAACCATTGTTGCTATCGTTACTCCTGCCAGCTGGACTCCCAGAAAGATCATTACTTGAGTTACGGCTATGCCGAAAGCTGCTATGAGTACATGCTTAGGATATATCCTAGAACTAGAGGCGAACCAAATACCCTTGCTCGTGATTCCTAATATGATTATTAGACATAATCCACCTACCACCAGTTTCAAGGCACCTATGCCCAGGGGGGAAGCTGTTTGAGGAAAGAATGAAGCTATAGTGCCACTTGTGCCCCACAATACTCCTGCAAATAGTACTTGAGTAGTTCCTGATGCATATTGATTCATGTGCTGGAGAATAAGAATTCTTTGATAAGCCTGTCAAGTAATACCCGTTAGGGTTACCATAAGGCGGGCTTCACCATACAAACGGATACTCTGTTCTCATGTTGCAAAATGATTTTCTCCATTCACCTCACCATGGACGAAAGATCTTGCAACTATCTAGGATGCATCTTTATTCTACCGCACACACCCCATTGACGCTATATAGTTAATATGTTAACTATATAGCCATGAATACGCTAAAAAAACTTGACGAACTTACATTCTCCTCGATGTACAACATCATGCAAAGTGGAATGTGGCTGTTGAACGATCTCGAAACCTATCTGAGGCCTTTGGGCATGTCGCAAGCACGGCTTACCGTTCTGCTTATGCTGGAAAATTCTAAGGATCCCATGATCAATCCCAAAGATATTGCAAGAATCACAGGTAAGAGCCGTCCAGCAGTTACGCGCATGATAGAAAAACTGTCTCAAGACGGGTTACTATCAATACATCAGGATACCTTTGATGGACGATCAAAAATGCTGAGACTGACAGAAGTCGGAAAGAATGTACTGCAAAAGATTATCCCAAAGTACAATGCCAGAGTAATAAGAATGAGCTCATCACTTACCGATGTAGAAAAACAGCAGATCAACATACTCTTAAGAAAAATCAACTTCATCGATAGCAAGAAGGTCCTCTCATGACGGGCCTGAACTATGCTTCCATTTCTCAAACGCTCAAAGACCACGCACTGAAAGGCTCACCTTCAGACATAGAGGTGATAATGGAGGCTCTCAATGAAGCGGATCTTCCTGTTACGAGAATTGTTGATTTTTGTCTCAGTCAAGTCACAAATCCCCTAGGAATTGATCGGATTGCTCATTATCTGTTCCATGGAACTCAGATTCAGAGAAATTATGCCACCCTTTTCTTCGCACGAAGGAACGACTGGAACATGGTGAATGAAGCATACGCTGCAGGTAGTATCGATAAAATACAGGCTTTTTCGAGATGATCTTACTCATTCAAGATGTCCGTTGGATGAAAAGAAAATGAATCCAAATACAAAGATCACTTGGCAATCGCACGCACGCAAGCCTAGCAACCATCATTTCTGATAAATTACGTGCACCAAAAGGTCCTGCCATATCCCATCCGGACCTGATACCATAAGAAATCTACAAATATTCAGGCCATCTCTCTTGATTTATTTCTCAATACTCCTTATTATGTCTTTATAAGTAATAATAAGGAGTATTAAGAAATGACAAAACAGTTCTATACAGTCGAACAGATCGCACATATGCTGAATATTCATCCCAAGACAATTCAACGCTATATCCGTGAAGGAAAGCTTCACGCAACCAAGATTGGGAAAGGCTGGCGCATAAATGGCCATGACCTAAGCCTCTTCACTGAAGGGAATACCAACAATTCGCCTGAGGAGTCAGCCTTGATGTCAGGTCAAAGTCGCGTAAAGAGTACGTCGGTGATTGATATAAGGGTCGACAACAAAGATGAGGCATATCGAATCATCAACTCTCTCAACGCTGCGATGAATGTAAAACCTCGTGAATATGGAGAAGCATCTCTGGCTACACAATACATTGAACGTGATTGTACTGTGCGCCTTACGCTTTGGGGAAGCATTCAGTTCATGGTTGCAATATTCAACATGGTTGAAACATTTTTGGATCAGGAGGAGTAGAAAAATGGGAAGGATACCAGTGTTCAAGTCTGTGACTGGACGTGAGAAAATACGTAATTACTATAATACTATTGTAAGCAATTTCCCCTTTACCCAAAAGTATGTACAGACATCCTACGGTCAAACCTTCATACTCGAGGCGGGAAGCAAAAAGAACCCACCGATTGTTTTACTTCATGGCTCATGCAGTAACAGTGCTGCCTGGCTAGGGGATATTGCGGTGTTAACCAAGTTTTATCATGTCTTTGCTGTGGATATCCCTGGGGAACCCGGAAACAGTGAGGATAACCGTCTGAACATTCATTCAAATGAGTATTCCCATTGGCTGATCGAGGTGCTGGATATGCTAGAAATCGAGAAAGCTGTGCTCATGGGCAATTCGTTGGGGGGATGGCTAGTGCTTCATTTCGCCGCAACATATCCTGCGCGTACGAGCGCCCTCATTCTTATGGCTCCATCAGGTATACTACCTCCCAAACAAACCTTCCTTGAGCAGACAGCGGACATCTCAAGCGATTCCAACAGTGCAATGGCTGCATATGATGCAGTTGTGGGAGAAGCCTCGATGCCTAAGGTAGTCCTAGATTTCATGCTGTTGGTAGCAGAGAATTTCAATCCCATTACCGGAGCACTCCCCGTTCTCACCGATGAGCAGCTGAGCCGATTAACCATGCCTGTACTCTATATCGCAGGAACACATGATGTGACTATGGATACGGCTCTTGCTGCACAACGGCTTTCACAGCAGGTACCACAGGCAACCGTGGTTCTGAGTGAAGGAGCCCATGTCATCACGAGCGCATCGGAAATAGTCATTCCGTTCTTGGCAGACAAGCTGTAGGAATTGGTTTTAAAAAACCAGAAAGAACTATCCCAAACACTTCATATAACACGTACTGACAGACAATTGGGGAAACAACAGCAAAGGATTCTGTAAGATAGGTAAGATGTAGTGCAAAAGAGAAAATCACTCTACTATTTCTTCTGGTTGCATTTGCAGTGAACATTCCAGCCCTTGCAGTAGTCGCAAACCGGTAATAGATTTTTCCATCTGGTGCAGGATTCATACTCCCTATGATCTCCAACCAGCAGAATCAAACTACTGATTTGGTAGTGCCCTTCTGGTTTTCACCCTTTCACCAAGGGCACTACGCCAACCAAAACCCTGAAGACAGGTTTAGCTCTTCATAATCCAATAATTAGTATTTCTGACTATCCATAGAATGAGTTCTTTCAATGTTTCAATTCTCATTTTTCCCAGATGATTTTCATAGCATCTATGTAATACTATGGTGCAGGGGGACATCGATGATTACTACAAGACCGGTTGAGGGAGGTGATGTAGAAATTCTCAGTTCAATTCAAAAAGAAGCGTTTCTTCCTTTATGGGGAAAGATATCACGATTCAAGCAATCCCTATCTACGTGGGCCAGAAGATAGAACAAACAGGCTAAATCCCCCCTTCTTTCATCTTTTCTGTATGCTGGATACTGGGGAAATAGTTAGTGGAATCCTGTATTCATGCCACGACACTAAGGGCCTGCTTACATCTGGAGAGTATTATCTGCCGCGAATTTTCATTAGACCTGAACGACAAAGTCAAGGTATTGTTCGGAATGTAATTCTGCTCTGTGAGAAGAGTTTAGCAATACAACGTTTTTTGCTGTCAATTTTCCAGAGGACCTGGATAAGAACCGTAGGTGTTATATCGGTGCAGGTTTCAAAGATACAGGAGGAACAATACAAACTGAATCAGGAATAAGCCTTGCCATGTACGAAAAAAGGATAGGACAGGATAAACAATCTTGCACAAGTATGCTTAGAAAAATGAAGACTGAATCTCATTATCCCGTCATATAGCATAGATTAGGTATTCATCTACATGGAGAAGGTAATGTATCTAATACGCCCAGTACAAAAACCAACAGTTTAGCAATTTGATATGAAATGACCTATTCAAGCGTTTTCGCTTTCCCCTATTGCGGTTCCTATTTACAAGAGAAAACAAAAAGGATTGATTCGACCTTTCACCTTATTTCTGGATCGTAAAGACACCTAATAGGCTTATCAAGAAATATATTAAAGCAGTACAATCACAAAACAATGATTTGTCGTCAATGCTTTCACCAGCAACCTAGAGTTACTGTATCATGGTCATGATGTAGAAATCATCATTCGAGGGAGGGCAGAAATTATTTTGAAGTGGTTGCCAAATGCCTTATCCTGTTTGCGAATAGTTGTATCATGCTGTTTGCCATTCCTAGCGAGAACGCAAGTCGGATTCTTAGGCATATATATGCTATGTGGCTTGACAGATTGGGCCGATGGATTTCTTGCCCGTAAGCTGGATTGTGCAACAACACTTGGTGCAAGGTTGGACAGTATAGGCGATATGATTTTCTTCTTCGTCGTTTTTTACCTTATCTGGACACATATATGGCTGAAACCAAATACTATTCTGGTCGTTTTCATCTTGGTTATTGTAGGGATTCGCATTATGAATATGCTGATAACAGCTATCAAATTCAGACAATGGAATGTAATGCATACTATCGGGAACAAAATGACTGGAATTGCCTTATTCCTGTTTATTCCAATTGTCTTCATCTTTAGTCAGGTCCCAACGGTTGCCTATAGCATCCTCCTGGTGCTGGCTCTGGGTTCATCATTGGAAGAAACCTGCATTCTTGCATTTTCTGCTACATATGATGCAAACCGCAAAAGCATATTGCATTGATTCAGCAGACAACCCTTCGTACCTACCATAGTGAACAAGCCTGGAATATCTATGATATTCATCTCAAAATCGGACAATATTCTTGCCAGTCACATCAGAAATGAGCTTACTTCCGCAACATATATTTCGAATAAATCTACTATACCTGTTCATTATCCCTATCGTCTATTCTCAGTTTGATGATTGATCCAGGAGGTGCTAATAGTATGATAAGCATTGTAGTGATGTATTTCATTACAGGTCTTCTCCATTTCCTTCAATGAGGGCAAGTTCGCTCTGAAGCATCAGAAATTACAGACATACGTATGGGAATTGAACAGCTTGCCCTTACCCAAATTCATCACACACTGTTCCTTAGTACCTGTAAACACCTCAAGACATTGACGAACCAGGCTATAGAGGAAGTTCAACAACGCAATGACCGTGCTGTCACCTTTCAACTTTATAGCACGTTCCACACTGAGCTGATCCAAACTACTGGCAATGACACACTTGTACTGACATATAATAGAAGATATATTCAAGAGGATTCAGACTCTTGGTACTTAGTGATAAATGGCAGGGAATACGAATATTTTAGGTTTAAAAAAAGGAAAGAAACTGACTCAGAAGAGAGAACTATGGGTTCCTACCTAAGCAGTTACCACCTGCAATAAAAGAGTAATCCCTCATCAATTGTTCAATTTCTTCTTTGAGAGAACTCTTCGAAGGTATATACTGCATATGGTCACAGCATGTTGCCATGCGCTTGGAGACACAACAGAATAAAACAAGTATGGGTATAAAGAAAACACAAAAAATCAGAATTCTCCTGTTCATCATGGTTTCAGTGACTATCCTGTTACTGTTCTTTGATGTTGTGCTTACTCCCAAAATCCGGATGCCATCCAATATAACGTACAGGGCAGAAGAGGGTGTGCTTGATCTGAAAGGATGGAATACCACTGATATTCCTTTTATTTCTCTTAAAGGGGAGTGGGAGTTTTTCTGGAATCAACTGCTCAGTCCTGAAGATATTCCTCAGAATATCACTGTCTGTACTGAAGTCCCAGGAATCTGGTCCGAGTCTTCAATCGGGTATGCTACCTATCGGCTTCATGTCCTCAGCGACCCGCTAGAAGGATCCTTTGCTCTGAGAAACCAGTCAGCGGGAACAGCAATGAACATTTTTGTGGACGGGAAACAGGTTGTTACCATTGGTCACGTTTCTTATGATCCAGACAAAGCAGTTCCTGCTTATCGGACAGGGGTGACACTCCTGAAAGAATTGGAAGGCGCGACTTCTTTTGATATCGTCCTCCAAATTTCAAATTATGATTACCGTATCGGTGGACCATGGAGACAGATCTGGTTCGGAGATTATGAGACCCTTTCCCGATGGAACTGGGGTGCAGAGGCAAGAACCATTGCCCTATTCAGTGCTTTGTTTGTCATGGGGCTATACCATATGGCAATCTATCTGCTCAGGAGTAAGGACAGGCAGTATCTCGCTCTTTCTATCTTCTCTCTGCTGTTGGCACTGAGAGCATTGTTTCCGACTCAGTACACAATTATGCATCTGTTCCCACACCTCCCCTTTCACCTACTCGTCCGCCTCGAATACCTTACTTTTTACCTTGCCTTGCCAACTTCAGCACTTCTCTTTTTCACGATGTATCGTCAAGAATTTCATGGTATTGGTGTGAGAATAATTGGTTCTATCTCATTCCTGTTCACACTTACAGTCCTCGTCACACCTCCTTTGGTGTTCACCCGGTATATTTTCTTCTTTTACGGTTTTTCCGCCCTTTCGATTCTCTATATGTGCCTTGCGATACTTCGGGCGGCGATTCACCGGAGGACAGGCGCCGGCTTTACTCTCATCGGGGCTGTGATTCTCGCAGGAGCAACAATCAATGATAATTTCTACTCCAGTTTCCTCATTCATACTAATACGTACATCGAAACGGGAATGATTCTATTCATCTTCTTCCAAGCCCTTGCCCTTTCGGTGCGCCTGACAGAAGCCTTTAACGAAGTTGAAGTCCTCTCCTCTTCTTTGACTGAGCTGAATGCCGATCTGGAACAGAAGGTTGAAAAACGGACAGAGGAAATGAGAGCGGCCTATGAGTCGGTAGAAAAACTCGAGCTTGTGAGATTTGCCGACGAGGAGAGGAAACAGTTGGGAAGAGCTCTTCACGATGGTCTCGGACAATCAGTTCACGCCCTTGAATTACTTGGAGAGGGTCTCAGGCTTTCCCAGCATAATCCGAAGGTGACTGAACAGAAGATACAGGCAATCCTTGATGTGAACGGTGAAATAAGGGACTATCTATATACTATTCTCGAAGAACTCTACCCAGTGAGTATAGGGAAACTTGGATTGGTTGCCGGTATTGAGACATTTGTCGAGAAGATTTCCTCTTACCATGGAATTAATGTCGCCTTAGACTGCCCTCAGGGTGAAGTTCCAGTAAATGATGTTCTTTCAAATGATATCTATCTCATCATCAGTGAGGCGGTCAACAATGCACTCAGACATGCAAATCCTTCACTCATCCAAGTGTTTCTTCGATTTAACCAGAAGAGGGTTACCCTGAACATCATCAATGATGGAGTCAATGATGTTACGTCTGCAATAGAGGAAAGGAAGCCCCAAGGGGGAAGGGGATTGAAGATCATGGAATACCGAACAGTTTCCCATGGGGGGATATTTTCTGCGCATCATGAACCATCCAAGTGCTTTTCCGTGAGCGCTGAAATTCCCTGGGGACAAGATAGAAAAGATGAAGAGGCAAATGATGATAACAGTGATGATACTTGATGACCATCAGATGGTTCGCGAGGGGATGAAGTTTGTTCTCGAGTCTCCAGGTACAATACAGGTAATAGGCGATGTCGGAACTGTTCAGAACCTGAAACAGATTCTTTCTCAAAGGGAACCTGATGTATTGATTCTCGACATGGTTCTTGAAGGAGTTGTGACAGGATTTGAGACTATCGAATACATGAAAACTGAATATCCTCAGGTAAAGATCCTCGTTATCACCATGCTTGTAGAGAAACAGTATTCGGATCGTGCTTTTGAGCTTGGGGCAATTGGATTTCTCCCGAAACGAGAAGCAGTCTCTGATCTAATCCGGGCAGTCGAGACTGTCGCAGAAGGCAAGTACTATATTTCTCCCAATACAGCGGGACAGATGATACACAGGATGGTCTATACCAAAAACTTATTTACAGAAGATCTGAGTATGCTTACATCCCGAGAATACGAAATTTTCAAGGAACTCGGATGTGGTGATTCTAATCAGGAAATAGCAGAGAATCTTTTTATCAGTGTCAGTACTGTAAGCACCCATCTTGAGAATATCAAACAGAAGCTCAATATTAAATCCACACGAGAGCTTTCAAAGAAGGCCATAGCCTTCTGTAAGGAGAAGCACTGAGGAGAAACTCTCCTACTCGCTATGTCTCCCACTTCATACTCGTAGTTTTTCTTACAAATAGTTGCTGGTAAAATGGTAACTTGAAACAAGGGGATATACATCGGAGCTGGATTAAAATTTCATCAAGTACGCGGTATATCCTTGAAATATCTCTTGAGGATACGTTCATGACGTCCCGTATCAAAGCAAATTAAATTTGCATTGATACATAACTTGCATATAACGGGGAGAATTTATGTAGAAAAAAAGAAGAATCAGAAAACTGCTAGGCATGCTTGGTTTTTTTGTATTTTTAAGTGTCATGATTGGTTGTGAAATAGCCCTCGGATACCATTCCCTATGAGGTAGGCGATACCAGACCTACAGGAGGTCTGATATTCTACGATAAAAGTAGTATTTCGGACGGGTGACAGTATTTCGAGACAGCACCCTACGGGTGAATGACGGTGATGATCCCCTTCTAGCATGGGGAAATTCGGGGACTCTTGTTGGCAATACTACAAGCACACTGGCAATCGAGAAAGCAAACATCGCACTGGTTGTGACAACGCTTAGAGCTGGCACGTATGCGGCAAAGGCATGTGACCACTATTCAGTTGTTACAGATGAAACCACCTACGATGACTGGTTCCTGCCGTCTCGTGATAAACTGAGGGGGTTGTACTTGGAACTGATAAATATAGGAGAATTTACCTCCTATCACTACTGGAGTTCCTCCTGACTCAGTGCTACTGAGGCAAAATCTTGGAGTTTCTTAAATAACAACACGAGCCTCTATGCAAAGTCCTACTCCTTCATATGCAGGCCTTTCAGGTCTTTCTAACTATATGACAAATCACCTATTGAAGAAGGAGTCCAAGGAGCGGATTTCCCTGTCGATGAGATGTATCTAGAGCACGCTATTATGATGTTGCGATAGTAAGGCAGGATTGTATGGTCTCGGAGATAAATTAAGATATGGCAAGGGATCTACCATGACAATCTTCTGTCGTTGTTGTTTCTTTGCTACCTAGGGCTTAATCCTATAGTGTCTGGGATAAATACATTGAGTATCGAATTTCTTAATCTAACCTAGGAATATGCAATCGTAATATCCCTCTCCATCACAAATTTGTAGCATTTGCTTTTGGTCTTTTAAGAATTCTCCAAAGTCTCTCTAAGTAGGGATGATTTTTCTTCGTTTATATACGAGATCGCTGTTATCATTGTCTTTCTTCTCTTGGATACAATGATGACATATCTGTCCTACCTCCTTAAAAAGCTACGAATTTATACATTCTATTATTCTCTGCATTTCATCTTTTTCGTGTTTATTTACTAGCAAATAGTTGCCAGTAAAATAGCAACTTGTGCCAATGGCATGTATATCGAGACTAGATTAAAATTACATCAGGTACACAAGATATTCTTGAAATATCTCTTAAGGATACATTCATGACATCCCGTACCAAAGCAAATTAAATTTGTATTGATACATAAGTTGTGTACAACGGGGAGGATTTATGTGGAAAGAAAAAAGAATCGGAAAGCTGCTAGGTATGTTCGGGGTTCTTATCTTTTTAAGTATCATGATCGGTTGTGAAACAGAGCCACCAGTTAATCCAGGAGAAAAAGGAACTATCTATGCTGCCGGATATGGATCGGACACTAATTTAACATGTCATGCTTATTATTGGATGAATGGGGCATTTTCTGAATTGGAAAATACAATTGCTAACGGAGGCAATGCTTACGCATATGCTATCTATGTGTCAGGGGATGATGTCTATGTTTCCGGATCCTGTGAGAATCCCAATGGAGTTGAAACTCCTGGGTACTGGAAGAATGGTGAGTGGAACAGCCTATCTGTTCCCTCTGAATATTCCGCTTATAAGGCAAGTGCACTTGGCATATCCGTATATAACGACTCGATCTATGTGAGCGGGTTTTATTCTAAGTCAGATACTTGGTGGGAAACAGTCCCCGGATATTGGGTCGATAATGTATGGCATGAACTACTTACGAATGCTATGAATTTTGGATACGCTTACAGCATTGTGGTGGATTCAGATGATATCTATGTTTCAGGTCAGATTACTGACACAAGTAATAACTCATACGCAGTTTATTGGAAGAATGACACTCTCACGTATGGTCCATCAAAATCCAGTATTTCCGCTATAAACGGGGGTGTTACGATAGCGGCTGAAGACTCTAAGGTGTATGTTCCCGGATATTCCCTTAATTCTGCAGGATATTTGAATGAGAACGGTATTTGGGCTTCTCTCGTTACGTTGTCGGAGACCACTAGCTCCGAGGCAAGAGGTGTGCATGTACAGGATGATCATGTCTATATGTCTGGGTTCTGCTACAGCGGATCAAATATTATTCCCGTATACTGGAAAGATGGCAGTTCTCCTGTAGCACTTTCAGTAGAATCAGGGCATCCAATTTATACCTATGAAGAAAATGGGGATATCTATACAGTGGGAAAAAAGGAAAGTGAAATCGGAATGTGGAAAGATGAAGGAGGGACGGATACAATCTCTTGGATAGCTTATGAAATGCCTGAACACACAGTATCTTTTATATCTATGTGCGGAGCATTCTATAGTCACTGAATCATTTCCTGATGAACATAGAGGGAAAGGAGAGCGCCTGCCGATTAGGCGTTCTCCTTATTACTTAATCTGTATGTGAAATCTTGTATCCTGATAGTCTAAACTTGACGATTATCTCATCCTTGATCTCTTTTGGATATATTTTTCATTTTCTCAGAGGCTGTCAATAGCTTTATTTGACTACTGTTTTCAAGCCCAAAATTCAAGAAACGGAACCTTCAACTTATTCGTTATAGATAATGCTAAATTTGAGGCGCACTCAAGTCGCCAATATGGTGGCTTGCAGATTCCGAGAACAGTGCTATACTTTAGTTGCAAAGTTTATGCAGATTTCTTTGGACTCGAGGTAGTTGCAACTGCCTCTTCCCTTATTAATTCATATAACAATTTGTTATTGCTATTGAAAAAAGACTCACAAGGAACCTCCAGGAAATAGCATACCTAGTAAGGTATATGGCCTCCTATTATATACTACTGTCAAAATAATCCATCACAAAAACCAACATGTTCTACAGTTCATGCATTCTTTCTGCAGTAATTATAAGTGTATCCCATTGCAATCGAGGATCGAGACCAAACGTATATACATCATAAGTATGGTTCATGGGAAAAATCTGTGGGAAGTATTGATAAAATTGTCCTGTATGAATTACCAAATCCAAATATAATGCATGGAGGATTCGGGAAGAGCTCAAGGTATATCAGCATAGAAAAAGGATGGATAAGTTTCACAAGCAAGTAAATCTATGGAGCTTGCACGCAATGAAATAATTCAATTGCACATGCATACCCCTATAGGGTCAGACCTGTGTCTGGTAAAACAGAGTAAATATAAATAAAAATACACGCCATCAAGGGGACTTTAACATTCTAACATTTGGTATCGCTGAGTTTTGTCCACTGTATGGAATCAGAATCTGGAAGACAGTTATCTCTTCCTGTACTAGTGATTTTACCTCGATAGACCAACCATGGCTTTCTACAATTGACTTGACAGTAGCAAGGCCAAGACCAAACCCTTCGCCCCTTCGAGCTTGATCACCGCGATAAAATGGCTCGAACATATGATTGAGGACATCTTTTGAAATCGGTGTTGTATGATGGTTCGAATATGAGATACTGATACCCGATGAATAGTATTGACAAATCATTCTTACAGGATGATTGATATCACCATAGCGAAAGCTATTCTGAAGAATGTTTTCCATAGCTCGTGACAAAAGATCCTGATCAAAGTTAATGATAGTGGTGGGGTCTATGAGAATCTCTTTCTCAAAACAGCCGCCATTGAGAGAAGCCTCATCTTTCTGAAGCTCACAAAAGTCCTCAAGGAAGGGAACTATCATATGGGGTTCCAGATTGGACTGAAAATCATTATTCGTTAGTTTGATATACTTGATCAGTTGGGCAATGCGATGGTCAAGCAGTTTCCCTTTTGCATTGATTATCCTGAGATATCGATCATGTGTCTCAGCATCTTCAGCAAGGCCATCAAGTAGAGCGTCCGAATACCCTGTGATTGAAGCAAGAGGCGTCTTAAGATCATGGGATACCCCCATGAAAAACCGTGTCCTACGGTCATATTCCTCTTTCACCTTAAGGCGCATTGTATCAAAAGATCGGGCTAGATTCTCAAAGGTCTGATCCCCCTTGATCGTAATCGGAGTGTCCATATCCCCCTCTGCTATCCTCCGTGTTCCCTCTTCGAGTTTTTTTATCGATCTGTTGATCGAGCGAATCGTTAGGTAGGAGAGAAGTGATAGAAAGATGATGATCGAGGCGGCTATCACAATCGACATATAAGACTGGAACAAAGGGACAAAGCCGCTTCCAATGATGACGGTATAGATTCTCCCGTCATTAAACTGAAGCCTTCGGGAAATGAGCGTCTGCTGTTGTGTATCATCTAGGAAGAGTCTGTCATCGTAAGCATTGTCCCTTCGGAAAACGATTTGATCAGCATCATCCATAAGTATAATGTACATACGATCGGGAAAATCATCACTATAATACTCCATATCCTGTATGGAGTGTATGGAATCGAGGTTTGCAAAGAGCTTACGTGCTCCGGCATGGACATTATTACCTAACGTCACGAATTCTGGTGTGATTATTATCATGACAAGGATCGAAATGATCAAAGGGACTACAAAAGTCCCTATGATGATGAAGATAAATCGATTCTTAAGCTTCACGACCGATACTCCTTGACGAAGAGATATCCTTTTCCATGGATTGTCTTCAGATACCCAGGATTATGGTAGTCATGCTCGATTTTCTTTCTGATTCGCTGGATATAGACTGGGACAGCAGAGAGGTCCCCGTACTCTTGCCCCCAGATTTTGGCATAGATATCCTGTAGCGAAAACGTAGTCCCAGCATTATCGGCCAACAGCCTGAGGATCTCAAATTCTCTTGTTGCCATAGGAACAAGTTCGCTGTTTTTCTTTAGATTATAGCCATCATAGTCGAGCTCAAAGGGACCAAAGGAGAGTATCTTCCGTTCTTCACCCGTAAAGACCATCGTTCTTCTGAGTAGTGCTCTGACTCTTGCTGTCAGGACTCTTGGGGTGAAGGGTTTGGTCACGAACTCATCAGCTCCTGCACCAAGCCCCATGATTATATCCTCATCAGCCTCTCTGGCTGAGACGATGATGATGGGGACTCTTGAATTCCTCCTGAATTTTTGGAGGAACTCAAACCCATCCATACCGGGCAGATTGATATCGAGAATGATCAGATCGAAGGTAGCAGACTCCAGAAATGCTAATCCTTTCTCTGCAGAATCTGCCCATACCGTCTCTATCCCCTCTTTAGTGAGGTAGAGATGTACGAGTTCTGCTAATTCCTGTTCGTCCTCGATTATCAACACATTTGCCTGCATATTAAAAGCTAGCTCCTCCAAGAACGATGCGCAGGGAAGGGATGATCGTATGACCGACCAATTGGGTGAATTCTGTGGTGTCTGCTTTACCATAGTTCATATCCAAGGAGAAAGATACACTCACATGATCACTAGGGCTCCACGTGATTGAAGGTCGAACAAGACCAGAGAGGTCACTCATATTCCCATACCAGAATACCCCAGTAGATACGGTATCTGTAAGTGTCACAGACAGATTTGCCCCACCATACTGCTTGCCTAGGGGAGATATATCGGATAGTGAAATCTGTGAAGCCAAATACGATTGACGTATACCGGGATAGAGAGCAGTATCGCTATACCCCTCACCATTATAATAGTATTGACCAGTCAAGGAAAATCCAAAGTTGCCCACTTCTGCAGCCCAAGAATACATACCCCCGATAGTAGCAGAGAAGAAAAGCCGATCATCATAGGTGACAGTGTCGTAGCCTGAGCCACTCGAAACCACAAAAGTTCTGTCTGAGCCATAGCTCAGTACCCCTTCGGCAAAGACCGACACATCCTTGATTGCTGAAGAAACAGTGACCATTGCCTTGGGAGATTGACCATAGCGGTAGTAGCCACCCAAACCGACCTCCGACGCTGCTATGACCTTCTCATATTTTGCGGCAAAAGCAAGGTCCTGGGGCTCTGTAGCATCTTCGGGTAGAATTATATACCCATACAGATTGTCTACGCCAACAGGCATGTTTGCCTTGATGGAGAGAGGCCCTTCAAGCTCAGCATCCGGATCCTGTGGATCGATCTTAGATAGGTTCAGGAGATTCGCCGGACTGAAGAAATACCCTACCCCCCAGTTTAACGTCTGTTTTCCCACACGGAAAAAGACCGTATCATCAAGGGAAAAATCGCTGAACAACTCAGTGATATGCACAATGTCACTAAATGTTCGAGACTCATCTACTAGTGGGGTGGAAGTATCATCTCCTACGACAGTGAAAGGATATGTGATCAAGGCTTTACCAAAGATTCTGATTGAAGAATCTGGGCGGGCATCAAAATAGAGCTGAGAATGCATGTCAGTGGACAATTTCCAGGAAGTTGCGTCAGAATCAGTATTCCATGTATAGCCCGGGCCCATGCTGAAAGTGAAGGATCCTCCGATCTTGACTCCGTCGGGATTTGTAAGAAGGGTCTCGGTAAGATTGATCTCAGTCTCGGTGACATCAGAGACGAGATCCCCACCATCAAAAAGCGTATCAACATTTGAATCAGAGGCTGGTTCAGAGGAAGAAGAGCCAAACAGGTCCTCATCCATTGAAGCATCAGTCGTCGAATCGCTGCCAAAAAGGTCTTCATCGAGGCTCGTATCCGAGGAACCGAACAACTCGGCATCTAGATTCGAAACTTCAGCATATATCGGAAAAAGTAAGAATGTGGATACTAGGATCAGTAATCCTAATGATCGTAAAGTGATTCGTTTCATCTTCATACTCCTCCTAGTTATTCACTCGTTCCACATAGGATTTTGTGAAAATTGTGTCGGGAAGATCTTTTGTTGAGATGTCACTTATAGTTATGGTAGTCTTTTTCCCCTTGATGAGCTCATCAACAAAAATCATCTTTGTAGGAATATAGTTCGTGCCAGCTTTGGCATAGGTTGGATAGTAACTTGATCTCATGAGTCTCCCACCTGCACTATAATCCTCTGTCTTCAGCGTAAGGGTTCCTGCCCTTGTGACCCAAAGTTTCTGAGTCGGGTAAGTCACCTCATTGTTCACAGCCTCGATCTTTAATATATAGACCTCATATTTTCCCAACTTACCCTCATCGACAGAAGTCACCTTGTAGTCATCGGCCGCTGACGAGGAATTGAAATCTGAATTGTTCGCATCGGACCCATTGAACTGATCATGCAATGATGTATGAGAGAACTTTCGGCTTTCAGGGTCATAGAACCAGAGATTGTCATCTATCATAAGATAGCCTTGCCCCTTTTTGACGACAGGCTCATTGAGTAACATAAGAAACTTATCGTCGTCATCACTTCTGAACTGTTGGACGATCGTTTTCTCAAGACCATCTTCAGGGTCTTCCGTAATCATGCTCATGAGAGCTGAGAAATCAGTTCCTGAGAAATTCGACATCTTATCGATTGTCTTCAGCATTTTTTGGCCATCCTCTACGCTGATTGCCGAGAGGGAGACTGTAATCCCCAGTAACAATATGAGCATGACACTCAGTAATTTTTTATTCATCTTACTTCCCTTTCTCTACTACACTACTAGGTAGTATCTTTGCATATATGCGATTCGCAGCTTGCCTGGTACGCGTACCATTCAGCTTTGATCTCATCATCAACCTACGTAAAGCTGCCTACGTTCAGTGAGCCTTAGGATCTCAGTGCATCGGCGGGTTGGAGTCTGGAGGCCTTTCGAGCTGGCGACCAAATGGCTATGACTGTGATGATAGCTATTATTACTGTCACCATAAGAATGTTGGAGGGTACGATAGGCACAGAAATATGTCCCCCACTCAACATGATGGCGAAATCAGAACCTTCCCTAAAGTTTATCGCTGTAAGGATGAAACCGACTCCTAAGGCAGCGATGATACCAAAAACAGCACCACGGAGTACTAAGATAATACCTTCAAGGAAGAAAAGCTTGGTGACATCTTTTTGTAGCATACCTACGGCACGCATCGTCCCAATCTCCTTTGTTCTTTCTATCATGATCATTCTAAAAGTATTGACTAGACCGATCATGGTGATGCTCAGCATGATAAGGAACATACCAAGGGCAATACCATTTAGGATTCCTACGATCTGTGTGACCATATCCATATAATCGTTAAGGTTCCCTACATTAAACCGAGTACCGACCCAAGGGTCCTCTTTATCAGATGCAGAGAACATACCCTGCATTGCCATACCGCCAGAGGCAGTCTCTTCCTTGGGCTTGAGAAGAGCCCCTTCAGATTCAATTGCTGCCTTAACCTGAGTTGTGAAAGAATTAATCATTGCAATATTCTTTAGGATGATATTGAAGGATTGGTATTCGTTCGGTTCCAATCCAAGAATCTCGTTCGCATAGGATATATCAGTATAGGCAGCTGTGAATCCGAGACCGGTGGCATCTTTTATAAGTGCAATGATTGTGAATTCCCCAACATTCGCCTGTCCAGTAACCGTACTGAAGCTTAACAGGATTTTTTCGTTCAATTCCACTCCCAACTCATCAGCAACTTCTTTTGGAAGTACAATTGTCTGAGGTTCGGAAACCCTATCCAAAGAACCTTCTACTAGTTCTAATGAGTCTCTAAGCGCCTGTTCCTCATCCCAATGAATTCCATAGACTGAGCCAAAAGTTGATTTAGAACGAACTACATACGTTCCGCTCAGTGTTGATCTCTTTTGGTAATCAAGTATTGAGTCAGAAAATTGTGGTATCACTGCATCAAGCACTTCTGGGTTATTGATCCTATTGACAATCTTGCCACTATCGAGCATGACTTCACCGGTAATGTAGATATGACCACCAAGTACTGACTCGAAATTATTCTGGGTATTGTTGACCAGACCAGTCGTAAGGCTGTTCACAAGGATGATGATCATGACCCCAAAGGCTATGGCGATCGCCAGCAGATTACTTCTGCGTTTCTGTCTCGAAACATTTCTATATGCTATCTTTAGCAGATTCATCTTTTTCCCCTTATCCTTTGTTCATGGCTTCAAGCGGTGAAACCTTCAGCGCAACTGAGACTGGATAGAGACTCGCTGCGATACCTACGAGAGAGACAATGGCTACCGACATGAGGACTGCCAGACCGGAGATCGTAGGTCGGAAGATCTCCCCACCAAGTAAGATTTGCATGAATTGGTTCGAAGCCTCTATACCGATCGCTCCCATGACCAACAAGATGATGATACCTAAGATGACACCGATGATACCGAATACTACTGTTATCATAAGGGTCTCAAGTACTATCATGCGCCGGATAAAAAATTTCTTGGCTCCAATCGCTCGCATGGTTCCAATCTCTCCATATCGTTCTGAAACCGAAATGACTAACGTATTCATGATTATGATCACCGCTACGATTGCGATTATGAAGATAAGTATATTAAAGACAATCCCCATGGTGTTCGCAAGATTCGCAGAAATCCCTGCACCATCAATCCAATTCCAGGCCTTTGCCTTGATTTCGTTATCCGTAAAATATGTATTGATTCTCTGTATGACCTTGTCTTCCTGACCAGCATCCTGCAACTTGATAAGCATGAAGTTCCAGGCATTAGGGTCTGTTTCGTTCAAGAACGATCGTTGAGAGGTGTCCCCAAGAATCCCGAAGTACTCATCTACTGTCGAAGGACTCCTAGAATCATTGGTGATATCGACTGTTGTAACCAAGTCACCTCCAAAGAGGTCATCGATAGCCCCTCCTCCGGTACTTGCATCGCCTGAGCCAAAAAGATCATCTTCGGAAAGAGTTCCCAACGATGCTTTTTCCGTGTCTGTAAGATTAAGGGCATCAGCAGTATTCAGGACCATTCCATTCATGATCCTTAGATTCGTCTCATCGATAAAACAGACAAAAGAGAGGTCTGGCGAGGAATCTCCATAATCGTGGATACCCTTTACAGTGACCTCGCGAATCTTTGTCCCTGAGACAGAATTTATCGTAGTCAGCAGTACGGTATCACCTGTATGAATCTCCTCTCCTGCTGTTTCGAGAAAAAGGTCTGCAACACTTTTAGAGATGACCAACCCTTCTTCACCATCTTGTAAGAATTCTCCTTCGAGAAGGTGTATACCGTTGGGGAAGAGCTCTTGATAAGAGGTGCTGTTCACTCCAAAGAGAAGCATGAAGCCTTTACCAAGTTCACCCCATTTTGCTGAAGCTGCACCATTTATCTGGCCTGTGGTTCCGGTCACTTCCGGTTGAGATTCCACATAGTCCCTTATTGTCTGAAAATCAGGTATTGTTTTTGGTGATGATTGAAAAAGATCTTCAGATAAAAGCAGGGAAGGTTGTTCCACTACGGAAGGGGCGATAAAAACATTACCGGTATAATTCTCTACATAGTTCTTTTCGATACCAATTTTTATGGTATCCAAGAAGCTATTACCCACCACCAGGATAGTAATTCCCAAGGTTATGAGAATGCCTATGATAAGGGTCTTTGTCTTGTGTTCTTTCAGGTTTCTGAATGCGATCTTTACGAGTACATTGTCCATCTACTACTCCTTGGGCATTCTGTCATTCTTGATAATGAGCCCATCTTTTAGTCTGATGACATGGTCAGCAATATCGACAATGGTCTGGTCGTGAGTGGAGAAGATAAAGGTCGTACCAACATCCTGATTCATCTTTTTCATAAGTTCGATGATGGATTCACCTGTCTTCGAATCGAGATTCGCAGTTGGCTCATCGGCCAAGACGATATCAGGTTTCGTCACGAGAGCACGGGCGATCGCTACTCGTTGTCTCTGTCCACCTGATAGTTCATTTGGCTTGTGAGTTCTCCAACTTTCGAGGCCAACCATTGAGATCAAATAATCAATCCATTCTTTTCTTTCCTCTTTTGTTCCCCTAGTGGATTTATCCAAGAGCAGTGGAAACTCAATGTTCTCATAGATATTCAAAACAGGAATAAGGTTGAAGCTTTGGAATATGAAGCCTAAGGTCTTGTGCCTAAGTCGAGTAATCTCGTTATCCTTCATCCCACTCGTGACAGTTCCATTTATTGTCACTGTTCCTTCAGTGGGGGTGTCTATACAGCCTATCATATTGAGGATTGTGGATTTGCCTGATCCTGAGGGTCCGGCTATAGAGATAAAATCGCCTTTTGTGATGTTAAAGGAGACGCCTTTTACTGCATGTACTTCAGTTTTCCCAAGAGGGTAGATCTTGTGCACATCTTTTACCGAGATGATTGTGTCCTTCTGTCCTTCCATTTTCTTCTCCCGAATGGTTTGTTCGCTTGCGTTATGCATGAAATATACTAATGTCTTATAACATTTCCAATAAATACATTATTAATTCATATAACAATTTGTTATTGCTATTGGAAAAAGACTCCCAAGAAACCTCCTGGAAATAGCATACCTAGTGAGGTATATGGCCTCCTATTATATACTACTGTCAAAATAATCCATCAGAAAAACCAACATGTTCTACAGTTCATGCATTCTTTCTGCAGTAAATATAAGTGCATCCCATGGCAATCGGGGATCGAGACCAAACGTATATACATCATAAGTATGGGGTGTATTTTCCTCATAGGTAAAAGTCACACCCACCAAACAAGAAGAATTTCCGATTTATTTGGATACACGCGATAATACATATACTTGACCAAGTAGCATGCCCTATGTATTCATGCTATGCTTCTTGCTATGAATTTCTCAAACCTTTCACAGATTCCCTCCAGCGATATTCATTCTGCTTTTATACGTGCCTTCAGCGACTATCAGATACCAGTCGAAATGACATTCCAGGAAATGGTATTGGAGAACATGCAACGGGGAGTAGACTATACTGCCTCTTTCGGTGCCTTTTCGGACAATGGGGAGCTTACAGGTTTTATTCTCTGTGGAGTAAGGGAAAATGAAGGGACCCTATCATATTACGACAGTGCTACTGCTGTGATTCCTGCATATAGGGGTCGCGGTATTGCAAGACTCCTGCTTGATAAGGTATTGGCTGATGCGAATTCTCGGGGAGCTCATACATTTGTCCTTGAAGTTATTCAGGATAATCTGAAAGCCCAGAAACTCTATGAGTCTCATGGTTTTTCTACTTCCCGAGAGCTCAGATGCTTTCAGAAACAGTTGGAGGACATTCATTCGGTGACGACATCCAGCTATGAGATCTATGCTCCTGATGTCAATGAGTTTCTTCGGATAGCTGAGTCTATCCCTCTTTTGTATACACCTTCGTGGCAGAATTCCTTTTCCTCTGTCGCTAGTATTTTTGACCAACTTACAACCCGAGTTCTGACGCAGAAAGGGAACCCTGTTGGATATTTCGTCCTGAGCTCTTCAACAGGACATATCCTACAGATGTCGGCCGAAGCGGGTTCACCTGAAATCTTCAAAGAGCTCATCTCCCAAGCAAAACTCTGCACCAAGGCCAATTCATTACAATGCATCAACATTGAAGGGGGATCTCCCTTTATCACTTTCTTGGAGGAAGATGCGTGGTCTCTTCTGGTTGACCAGTATGAGATGACCAGACACTTCGAACATACATAGGATCAGTAACACTCCAATGAATGCAGTTCAGCAAGCAGGGCGATAGCAAATGCGATTATTTTGTAGAGCCCAAGAGAAATGACTAGGCCCATCACAAATCTGTTGTTTGTGATGGGCATGTAATGTTTCTTTGATCATCCACTTTTCATACATGACAATTGGATGACACTCCTTAGGGGGTATAGTGCTGCATATCCTTGACCCATTGGCTGACAAGCTCCTTGCCAGTGACATCATACACAAAATAATTGTTTGGATTTCTTCCCCACAAACCCATATAATCGACGATGGTCTCACCTGCACACATGCCATTGGTTTCCACGTCAATCGTCACGAATTTCTTGGAAAACCAATCGGGATTGATTAGGTAGCCTGTGGCAGTCAGGTCGTTCAGGCCAATACCCTGCCCCCTTCCGGCAACCTGCTCAGAGGCTTTGATTCCTCCAACCACATTACCCTGTTCGTCTTGGATGACCTGTACGGCCTTGTCTCTTCTGAAACTCAGCAACTTGATGATAAACTCACTGACCTTGGTATGCTGCGCTTCAATACAATCCAAGTCCTGTACTGTCTGTGTCACCAAGTCACATACATCCAAACCTATCTGCACTACGGGGATGGCGCTGTTGTAAACGACCTTTGCTGCTTCAGGATCTACCATGACATTGTATGATGCCCTTGGGGCTTGGTTACCGGAAACCTTCACCGCCCCTCCCATGAATACTACTTCTTTTACACGATGCTCAAACTCTGGATCTGAGAGGATAGCCAACGCCACATTGGTAAGTGGTCCGATTGACAAGATGGTTATCGGCTCAAGGCTTTCCTTGGCGATGCGTACCATCGCCTGCGGCGCAAATTCTGTCTGGGGCTTGGTTGTCGGTAAGGCAAAACCTTGATCCCCCAGCCCATCTGAACCATGAATCCATTCTGCATTGATGCTTGGACGTACCAAGGGACGATAGGCGCCCCCAAATACAGGAATATCAGTCCTGTTGCACAACTCCAAGACCCTCAAAGCATTGATGAGGCACTTATCAACGCTAATATTTCCATTGGTGACAGTAATCGCTTTAATATCGAAGGCTCCAGAGGCCAAAGCCCATATGAGACTCACTGCATCGTCGTCTCCTGGGTCAGTATCAAAAATTATTGGTTTGCGATGCATTGCAGATTCCATACTCTTCTCCTTGTATTATGTCTGTAATATCTACAGGTTCTTCGGTAAATTCTTTTTGTTCAATCTCTTTCAATATGTCAAGTGAGATAAGGTGACGGCCGCCCTCAAAGGGAGTGGACAGCCAGATATCCACCATATCGATGGCTTCAAACTCCCCAATACATTTACCTCCTAGGCAAAGTACGTTTGAATCATTGTGAGCTCTTGTCATCTTGGCTTGGTAGGAGGTACTTACCAAAGCTGCTTTGATTCCTTTGAACTTATTTGCCACAATGGACATGCCAATACCTGTACTACATATCAAAATTCCCCTGTCGACCTGCTTGGTCAGTATTGCATTGCATACCTTTGCCGCATAGTGCGGATACCTGACAATATCGGTGGAGTGCGATCCAAAGTCCTGTACCTCAAAGCCCAATTGATGCAACCTTTCCACCAATTGCAGTTTGAGCTGATACCCCCCATGATCATTTCCAATTCCAATTTTCTGCATAATTCCTTCTCCTTTGACTATCGCGCCATCAAGTGCGGCAACCACAAGGAAATCTGTGGAACATAGGTAATGAGAAACAAATACCCAACCAGTACAAGAAACATTGGCAAGGCTCGCTTGGCTAGTCTCAATACAGGAATCCCTGTAATCGAAGAAGCCATGAACAGTGACAATCCAAGCGGCGGGGTAAGCAATCCAAGGGTTGTGTTGATTGCCATCAGGACGCCAATCTGTATGGGATCCACACCGAAAGATCCAAGAACTGGAACAAACAGGGGTGCCGTTATCAAGATGGCGGAGATACCTTCCATGAAACAACCAATGATCAGAAGCATACCATTGATCAGCAATAACATGATAAATTTGTTCGATGTTACTCCAATCAAAAGTTGGGAAACAATTGTAGGAATATTTTCATAGGTAATGACGTAGGAGAAGCAACTTGCGATTGCAAACAGACCAGTACAACTACCCATGGTTTTTGCAGTATTCTTGAAGATTTTGGGAAGGTCGGACCACTTCAGTTCCTTATACACAAACATTCCAATCACAAAAGCCCACAAGCATGCGATTCCTGCAGCCTCAGTTGGAGTGAAGAACCCTGAATATATGCCAACCAGCACAATCACGGGAAGAAGGATAGGACCTATGGCTGAAAAGAATTCCTTGACAATCGTGGAGAAAGGATACCGCTTGCTGGTCGGGAAATTCTCCTTATGTGCGTAGTAAGCCACAGTTGCCATGAGAACCAATCCCATCATGATCCCAGGCAGTATGCCAGCCATAAGAAGGTTCCCCACACTTGTCCCGGTAACGACCCCGAACATGATCAAGGGAAGACTTGGAGGGATTATGGGGCCAATGGAGGCAGAAGCGCAGGTCAAGGCTGTTGCGAACTCCTTGTCATACCCAGCTTCGGTCATCATCTCAATTTCCAGAGGGCCCAAGGCTGCCACATCAGCCACAGCACTGCCGGTCACCCCGGCAAAAAGCAGGGAGGCAAGAACGTTTACATGGGCAATGCCACCTTTGAAATGGCCGACACAAACCTTGGCGAACCGGATAATTCGTTTCAAGGTGCCTCCACCATCCATAAGATTTCCACACAGGATAAACAAGGGGACTGCCATCATGACAAAGGAATTCAGACCTACGAACTGACGTTGCAAAACCGTCCAGATCGGCAATTGGTTCTCAATAAAGAATGCCACACAGGCTCCACCAAGAACAAAATAGATCGGTACGCCCAAGAACAAGAGCAATATCAAAACAATAACGAATGCTGTCATGCGGTACCTTCCTTGAGTTTCAGTGTTTTCTGTGAGAGAAGTTTCTTCAGGGATTCCCAAAATGACTCAATTGCAAAAATTACTATGGAGGTGATTCCAAAACAAGGAATCAAGTATACATAGAAGAACTGCCATCCCAGCTCCCCGCTCGCATGTCCGTTCATCTTCAGATACTTCATGAAATCAATTGCGGAAATCATGATTATCAAGGCAATAATTGCCGCCACCACATCCCAAATCATTTCAAAATAGATTTTCTGGGATGGTTTTATGAGGTGGGTTATCAAATCGACATTGGGATGCATCTTGTTGCGGTATGCCAATCCAATCCCAAGGAAAGTGACCCAAATGGTGGAAAAAGTTCCAAGTTCTCCCAACCAGACCACGGGAACCCCGATGTTGCGAAACAATACTCCAACTATTACCGTGATGGCCAAAATTCCAACCAGCACGGAACAGAGAACATTGAAAAGTTGCTCAAGTATTGAGCAAAACTTTTTATAGTATGAAAATATGTTCATATAAACCCCTGAATGGTAGCTGGTTGCCTGCAAAAGGCAACCAGCCTTACTGACTAAGAATTTAGGTTGTCTGCGATAGAGCGAATTTCTGCTGGCAGTTGATCAAGGTACTTTTGCTTGACAGGCTCAATCTTTTCCCTGAATGGGGCAAGGTCAGGAGAGGTCCATTCCATGCCATTGTCCTTGAGATATTGTTTGTCAGCCTCATTGGCTGAATCGACGGTATTGTTCAAGTAGGTAAGAGCTTCAGCAACACCTTCCTGCAGAATCTGCTTATAATTCTCAGGAAGTTTGTCATAGAATTTTTTGGATGTGAGCAAAAGCATGGGAGAACTAAAAATATTGGGGCTCATGCCATATTTGACAATTTCATTGAACTTCATCGCCCTGATGCTGGAAGGAACATGGTCCAGACCTTCGATGACGCCAAGTTGCAAACCAGAATATACTTCTGCCCAAGCAGTTGTTGTAACATTGGCACCAAGAGCCTTAAAGGTATCCACCAAAACAGGAGCACTCATGACACGGATCTTCATGTTCTTGATGTCATCGATGCTGTTGATCGGATCCTTGGAGAAAACTTCACGACTAAAAGTCTGATACATTCCCATTTCCATCAAACCTTTCTTCTCAGCTGCATCACGAAGGGGTTTGAGCAGCGTAGCATTATTGGTGGTTTCCTTTATCTGCTGCTCCGAAGTAAAGAGGCAGGGGACACCAAACAGGTTATATTCAGGGACAAAGACGGCAAACGGCGTGACTGCAGCCATGGTCATTGCAACAGAACCCATCTGCATTCCTTCCAAAACTTCCTGTTCCCATCCAAGGGTTCCCGAATGAAATACTTCAATCGTAAAGTTCCCATTGGTTTTCTGTGATACATAATCGGCGAGTATTTCGGCTCCTTTATGCATCGGGTGGTCGGGTGATTGGGTATGGGACAATTTCCATACAACCTTCTGGTCAGCTTCTGATGTTCCATTTGCTACAAGTGGAAATACAATAAGAACAGAGAGAACGAGCAAAGCAAACAATTTACGCATAGCGAACTCCTTTGTGTTTCGAATCAAATATATTTAATTCTGTATTCTGTATACAATATATATTATGTAAAATTAGGTTGTCAAGATTATTTTTACACGATATTCTTTTAGTATCAAATAAACAAAGGAATTCTAGGATTATACATGGGAAAAATCATCCAAGACAGTATTTCTGATCAAGTATACGAAGAACTGAAGAACCAAATTCTCAATGGAGAACTGAAAGCCGGAGAGATTATTGATGTTGAACAGATTTCTCAGGATTTCAGTATATCCAGGACCCCTGTTCAGGCTGCAATTAAACGACTTGGCGAAAACGGCCTTGTGATCCTGCATCCTAGGAGCAAGGCTGTGGTTCCCGTGATAACTCCAAAGGAAGCATCAGAAATTGCAGACATACGCATAGGGATTGAACAGCTTGCCCTTACCAAAATCAATCACACCCTGTTCCTTAGTGCCTGTGAACACCTCAAGACATTGACGAACCAGGCTATAGAGGAACTTGAACAACGCAATGACCGTGCTGCCGCCTTCCAGCTTGATAGCATGTTCCATACTGAGCTGATCCAAACTACTGGCAATGACACACTTGTACAGATCTATAGGCAACTTTCCTTCAAGGCCCAGTTGCTCCGCCTCGCCCATCAAATACCAAATGACGAATTGATCAGCTATATACGCCAGCATTTTGAATTGTTGCAATGCATCAAGGAAGAGAATATCAAGGGGGCTCAAAAGTTGTTGGAGATCCACATCAACCATCAGAATTCTTCATTGAGGCAGTTTTAGGAAAACAGACCATACCATTACCAACGATTCATGAATGAGGTGACCTTCAATCTTTTGAAAAAAGCTCTCCTTCTCCAGAATAATACCAGCCTTCACATCCAGTAAGCAAGGATCTGTTGATTAGAAATTATTAGGCCTAAATCTTAGGTTCTTGCTTCTAAAAAGGTAGATACCTTGGTTAGGAATGATATGCTGGATAAGTGGATCGGTCAATATAATATATACCAAGTTCTGTAGCAAAATACCCAAACAAGGGAATGTCAATTAGCTCTAATACAAATACTTAATAAAATCCATTTTTGCCAAACTTTCAAGCAGGATGTAGTATCTAGATATCTATCTTTGGGATCGTCATACATCAGTCTCAGCCATCACTTTGAAGAGAACTTACCTTACAGGTTTGCCCTCTTCAACATAGTATTCTTCTTCAGCGACGGCTCACTAGTCCGTATCGTTTTGAGAATCAACCGTTTCCTATACCGTGAGATGCTACTATTTCCGCATCATTTCCCTACAAGCAACAACCCGATTGGATGCTATTCGTGCTTTCAAAAGTCTCTATGCTACTGACGTTGCTTCAATCTTCGATATTGCAGTGCAAAACGAATGAAAATATACAGGTAGAAGACAAAAAGAATCAGATTGATAGAAAACAGCGTTATATGCGGATCTGATTGCAGATAGCTGGCCTGCAGAATGGTTTGAGGGATAATAGTCAAGAGAAACAGAAATATTAGAGGAATCATACGGCCCTTGAATACACGAGCGATGAAGTCTATACGGGAAGCCTCATCACAGAAAATCTCCTCATTGCCCTGCATGCATGCAATACTTTTCCTGACATAGCTGTAGCCCATAAAGTCAAACAGATACTCCCATCCACAATCCTTGAATATTTGCACATAGGAGCCTTGGGATCCCAAACCCTTCTTGTGGTAATCCAGTTGGTAGACCACATCCTCGCTTTCACAGGCTTCGAAGAGGTAGATACCTGGAAAGGTCAGATGAACCAGTTTCCACCCTTTCTTGTGCTGGGAACGCAGGTACTCCTGCTCCTGTTCATACTCGACAATAGTGAAAATCTTAAATTCCCGCTTCTGATTTGACATTACAGAGCCTCCTTCATCGTACGATACAGACGAGCAATGCGCTCTTGTTCCTTGTTGAGTACTTCGAGCCCAAGAGTGGTGATCTGGTAGATTTTTCGCTTTTCCTCTTCCCGCACAAAACGGATCAATCCATCCTTTTCCATTTTGGAAAGACTGCCATACATGGTTCCAGGACTAAGCAGAATCTCGGAATCGGTCAACTCCTTCACCTTTTGTACTACGCTGTAGCCATGCATTTCTTTTTGCAGGCACAAAAGAATGTAGAAACCGGTCTCAGTCATCGGGACATAGACTTTCCTGATATGGGCATCCATACAACCACCTTATATCGAGATGCAATGCATCGCACTGCGTAATAATAGAATAAAGGATATTTCTTCGTCAAGTACTGCTCTGAGGATAGCGTTATTATATTCAATCCCTACCCTTTTGTGGGCAGTTCAGGCAACCTTCTCAACCGTAAAACCCATAGCTTTCTTAAAATAACGGTTCACGACACTAGGAAAACGAATCAGTACACTTTCATATTCCCCCTGTAAGAACCTGTTTGGGATTGTGTACCAGATTGCCCTCGGTCAGAACGAGGGTTATATTCAAAATAACCGGTTGCAACTGTTTGTTTTACGATTATTTTAATAAAATGCAATTTTTCAAATTATAAGGGAATAGTAGTCCTCATTCGGAATATATTATATCTAGTTTTAGTATTAAGCATGCACATACCCTTTGGATTATACTTGTTAGATTTTCTGGAAAACCTTACCGACATTTTCAATACCTTTGCCGTTCACTTGACACACCAATTCGGGTGGATTAAAAAATATACCATACTCTTTGCACTGCATAGGTGATGAACGCTATCTACAGTACAAACTGAGCAGGCGATGAATCGAGCCGATACCTTGATTCGTGGGACCGAGCTGCACAAGCGGCAGCAGATTGCAGGTAGTGCAGCATCTGTGGGCCAGGTACATAGTCCCCGAATGCTTTTTTTATGAGGATGGATGCTGGATTACCATCGTGATGTCCTGAGAAACCATTGATGCCATATGGCATCCAGAAGGTCCCCATGGATTGGAAATAACACACATTGTCAGGATTGTAGACCGAGGAAGCCTGAAGAAGGCTTGTGGAATTCGGAGAGAATATCCTAGTCCCAAAACAGAAAAGCAGTTTTGTCCGGAAAGATGAACGATGAATCTACGACAATATCAAAAGGTCTGTGGAGTACGTGTTTTCCATACATATCCCGATAGCTCTCACATCACTTGCCACCCTTTTGCTGGAGATCGCATCTGCCAACCTCAGGTTGCTCCCTGTGCACGTCATATTATTGGAACTGGCAATTGATCCGACATGCTCGAGACTGCCGGCTAAACGTGACATCATGCATAGAGCACAAAGGAATCCGTCCGAAACATTGTTACAGCCTGAAAGATTGCTGAAAAGTGTAGTACAAGGATTGGTTATGTTCATTGCTGCGTTTTCGGTATATCACCAGATGCTTCATTCCCCAGGAGGAACTCCAGCTGGAGTTCGAACGATGGGGATCGGTATCATATTGTATGCAAATCTTTTTTGGTTCAGGAAAACAGTTCAACAATCGATTCAATATTCAGATTACTTACTCGGGCAAGGAAGGATATTGTGGTCTTGGGAATCCATGCAACTATCCTGACACTATTCATTATAATGACATGGACCCCAATCTCAAAAATCTTCAGGTTGGCTCCGTTGGATTGGAAGCAGTTTCTCATAATGATGATTGCAATAACCACGGGAGCGGTGTTTTGGATGGAGCTGCCGAAGGCTTGGAAAAGAGGGAGGATACAGGGATGAGAATTCTGATAGTGGGTGCGGAGGCGATCTGGAGTCTGTTCGCCGGCAAATTGGCAGGTTCCGGCATAGATGTTTACCCCGAGACAAGCAACAAATCATTTTCGAGAGCCAAAAATCAAGTGAAGAAAAACACCCGTTACAGCATAAAGAGGGGTCTTGAGATGGGAGAAAACCAGACTAAATTTTGTGATACATGATACCTATAGTGTCACCATTCACATAACTACGGTGACGGTATGATCCCCGCTATTTTTTCTTAGGCGAATTTCATTTGTCGGCATGATTTCTCCATTCGCTACAACTTGTGTAACACCACTCTGCCGATGCTTGGGATTTTCAACGGTAATATCATAGGTGGATTGTTCGTAACGGTACGTTAGACGGAAAGAGTCCCAAGTTTCGGGTATCACCGGATCGATGCGTAAGATGTCGCCTATTTTTGTAAATCCCAATATTTCTTCAATTCCGAGACGATAGAACCATGAGGCGGATCCGGTATACCAGCTCCAACCTCCACGGCGAATATAGGGCTCTTCGCTATAGATATCGGCAGTTATAACGTACGGTTCCACCAGGTAGGTTTCCGCTTTTTCAGCCGTATCTGCCTGATACACAGGGTTGAGCAAATTAAACAGTTGCCCACTGCGCGTGCCGTCACGCAGTTCGCAGAATGCCCAGGCCGTCCAGGTGGCGGCGTGGGTGTACTGTGCACCGTTTTCGCGGATCCCGGGCAGATACCCTTTGATATATCCGGGGTTCTGGTCTGTCTTATCAAACGGCGGCGTGAAGAGCAACAAGAGCCGATCTTCCGGCAGCACCAATCGATCCAAAACAGATTTCATGGCAGTCTTTGAGCGTTCCTTGTCGCCACCCTTGCTGATTACCGCCCAGGATTGGGCAATGGCATCAATCTTACCCTCGCTATTTTTATGAGAACCAAGGGGCGTACCGTCATCGTAATAACCTCGGCGGTACCATGCACCGTCCCAGGCATTTTCTTCAACTGCCGCCGCATATTTGGATGCTCTTTGCCGAAATTCCTCCGCGATGGCAGGTTCATCTCGAATATCGCAAATGTCCGCAAATCGCTTGAGAACATCCACCAGAAACCAGCCCAACCAGACGCTTTCGCCTTTACCCTTTTCGCCGACACGGTTCATGCCGTCGTTCCAGTCACCGCCGCCAATCAACGGCAACCCATGCACTCCTTGGGTAGACCCTTTGTGTATGGCTCGCAGACAGTGTTCATACAGAGGGAATGCATGATCACCGGATTGGTATAAACCATAACGGTCATTTTCTCCCTCGGCTAACAGTTCACCCTGAAGGAACGGAATCTCCTCACCCAGAATACCGGAATCGCCGGTAACGATGATGTACTGAGAGGTTACATAGGGCAACCATAACAAATCATCGCTGAAACGAGTGCGTACTCCTCGGCCGGTAGGCGGATGCCACCAGTGCAGCACATCACCCTCTTCGAATTGATGTGCCGCTAATCGCAATATCTGCTGGCGCGCAATTTGTGGCTGGATTGAAAGGAGAGCCAAAACATCCTGCAGCTGGTCACGGGCACCATACGCACCACTAGATTGGTAAAATGCGGTTCGCCCCCATATGCGGCAGGAGAGGGCTTGATACAGACCCCAGCGGTTGAGCATGATATTCATAGCCTTATCGGGTGTCTCTATTTCGATAGTGTTCAGCAGAGCGTTCCAGTAAGCATGAGTCTCTTCCAAAGCACGTTCTACAGCTTCCCTCTGGCGATACTTTTGTATCAGTTCAATTGCATGGCTGCGATCGTTTCCTTGTCCGAGAATGAAGTAAATTTCTTCACTGGATTCAAGAGGCAAATCAATATGGAGTTGCAACACTGCACACTGATCTTCACCAGCTGAAATATTGTGTTCAAGACCAAGACGTTCTAGTGCTAGCGGTGCTGTAAGTGTCCCTGCTCTACCGATAAATTCGGTTCGATCAGCAGTCATACCGTGAACAGCTTTACTTGCACTTAAAAAAGCAATTCGCTTGTGAAATTCACTGTTATAAGGATTGCTTGCCAATAAACTTTCCGTCTCAAAGTCGTATTCCGGAATGATAAAGGCGTTGTTTTTTGCCCTTGTTGTTCCCAATACCCACTCGACGTACTGAGTAGCCGTTATCTGACGATTACGATCTGAAAGGTTTGTCAGGTGCAAACGGATAATCTTTACAGGATCCGACGGAGAAGCATAGAGGGTTAAGCTGTGCTGGATATCATGTGATTGGTGTTCAAAAATTGTGTAGCCAGCCCCATGACGAATACGGTATGGCTGCCCGTCGTTACCAGGTTGCGGCGTTGGTGACCAAACATCACCAGTCTCTTCGTCCCTCAGATACAGCGCTTCGCCGGTGGGATCGCAGACAGGATCGTTAAACCATGGGGTCAGCCGGTTTTCTCCGCTATTTATGGCCCAGGTTGTCTGACTACCCGTTTCAGTAACCATAAATCCAAAATCAGGATAACCGATTACATTTACCCAAGGGGCTGGTGTTTGTTTATCGGACTCGAGCAATATATGATATTCAGTTCCGTCTGTCGAGAAACCTCCGTATCCGTTGAAAAACAGCAAATCATCCGGACTAGGCATTGCGATGGGCTGCTGTATATCAGGTGCGAGTGATGGGGAAAATCTGGGTAAGTGATGAATTGCAACGGAATAATCGGGAAGCTGCCGGGCAAGTGAACCGTTTTCTCCCACGAGGACAACACGTGCAACACTTTGTAAGAGAATAGCTTCCTCATATTTCATTTGATCACTAAAAAGAACATAGATTCCACCACGAAGATTCAGGAAATCATCACTCTTGGTTTTGCGAATCAAGCGATGGATCAGTCCATTCAATTCGGCGCCGTAATCAGTGGGCTGCCCATTGAGGATGACAAGATCAATTTTAAATCCACGACTTCGCAAGTGTTTGAACACCAACAAGGCGTCACGTACAATATCGAGATGCTCCTCATTATCCAGACTCACCAACAAGATAGGGAAGTCGCCGGATATTCCAAAACGCCATAACGCGGGCTGTCCGAGTTGGTTTGCAGCCAATATCTTGGCATCTGCACGGGTATCCTTATAAGGATAAAGCAGTGCTGAAAGAATTTTTAGCGTATCCTTTAGCATGTCAGCATCAATTCCTTCTCTGCCGAGATGGGTTAGGCTGCTAATATCGGCCTGATGGAACGTACGTTCAATCTTCACCCAGCTGTTGAACTTCTCGGCAAGGGCAATCAACGCTTCCCGGCTTTCTCCGACAAAAGTAACAAAGGCAATCTGAGTATCATCATGGGGCGCAAGGGTAATTTCAAACCCCAAGGAAAAGATGGGGTCGAGGGTTGCCCCGCTGGAACCACCCAGGTATTCCTCAGACAGTAATGCCTGTGGGTTGTGACTTCCATGTCCACGACCGATAAAGGCCCTCCGGTCAGCCTCATGGCGCACATCAAGCTCAATATTGTTGCCAAGCAACATATGCCCCATCAACAGGGGGGACTCTTCACTGGAACGGGGTCGACGGGAAAAAATCTGCAGCCCCAGCGTCTGTACGTATTCACTTTTGATAAATAGTTTGTTGAACGCTGGGTGCTGGGCGTCATCTGCATGGGTTGAAAGGGACACTTCACCATACGAGGTTATCTGAAACCTTCGAGAGCGCTCACTGTCATTCTGCAGATGGATTCTGCGAATTTCTACAGGATCATCCGGAGAGACAGTAACTTCCATAACTGAAACAAACTGATCTACGTCGCGCCGGAAGGACACCATATGCGCATGGAAAGCTACCTGCATTTCCTCACCACCCACCGGAGAAGGTTGAAAGGCTGCCGACCATAATGCATTGCCACCTTTTTTGGAATTATTCAGCTCTCGGATATACACCCAACTGCCCCAGTTGTCCAATATGGGATCAGATTGCCAACGGGTTATATCTCTGTCACGCCAACTGATATAACCGGTTCCCCTATTGGAAATAAGCACACGAAAACTGCCGTTGGAAAGCAGATTTACCTGTGGTATGGAGGTAACAACGGGAACGTTCCAGGGATCAATGCCAGATAGGTTTTTTTTCGGATCAAAAATACTTTGAACTTCGTCTTTATGAATAGTTTCGAGAGCACTGACCGGTGGAACCTGTTCCTGGAGCAACAACTCGACGCTCTGAATACGGGGATCACGATGCATCCGGTCTACCATTATGTCATTATGCAGGTAATTGGCGAGTGCTATAAAGAGCATGCCCTGGTGATGGGCCATATACTCTTTAACAATTGCTGAGTTTTGATTCATCATCAAACGACTTGTGGTAAAATCAAGGGATTCATACAGCCCATATGAACCTAACATTTTGAGGTTTATCAGAGAATGCAAATTGCTGACAACAGCCTGAGGCTTGATGCCAACTGCGATGAGAGAGGCATAGGGTGCAATGACAAGGTCGTTTGACAACCCTCGTTTGAATCCCAATCCGGGAATACCAAAAGCCTGGTATTGGTACGAGTTGCCCGCATCAAAACGATAATACCCTGATTCAGAAATACCCCAGGGAACACCCTTGGATTTGCCATAGGCAATCTGATGTTGGACGGCTCCTTTGTTACTGTCCGCCAACAATGTACCAGGATACGAACGTAAAAAGAGCGACGGGAGCAAATACTCGAACATGGTACCACTCCAGGAAATCAAGGTTTTGATGTTTTCTACTCGCGTCACCGGCCGACCGAGATACATCCAATGAGATGATGGGACTTCCCGCTTTGCAATAGCAATAAGGGAAGCTATCCGCGCTTCCGATGCCAAGAGATTATAATAGTTGGTATCCAGCGAACCAGTATCGCGACTAAAACCGATATGAAAAAACCGTTTCTGATGATTGTACAGGAATCCAAAATCCATTTCTTTCACGAATCTGTCGGCTATCTCTGATATTTTCCGATATTGGTTGAGAGTCTTCAGGGCGTTCTTCTGTGAAACCAAGACTGCATTTTCAAGCTGATTAAGCCAATCTTCCAGTGAATTTTCCGGATTGGTTTGCATGTCAGCCTTGCCCTCTTGCTGCGATAGTCGCAATTTGTTCATGAAAGCACGAATAAACGGAATAGCCCGTTCGGTAACTAATTGATGATCTTTTAATGCGAAACTGCTTGGCAGATTTTCCTTCAGTTCGGCCAGTGGAACCTCAAATTCAGTTCCTTGAAGCTGTAGCGGTATTTCTCTGAGTAAGGGCAACCACGGCAGGAGTTCTGCAATGCCATAGCGAATAGTTTGCTGGTATTGATGGATCTGTGAGTTAATGACTTCGAGTTCCGTGAGGTCTTCTTCGTCAAAGGCCTTAGAAGAAACATCAATTACATGTAACAGCTGCGTAGAGATTTCCGGCAGGAACTTTTCTTCAATCTGTATAAAAATCGAATACCATTGATCGGGTTTTGATCTCACGGCATGTATCTCTGACTCCATATTGGAAATCTGTGTAGTGATTGTCTTGATTTCTTCGCGGATTTCGGCACTACGGATTGAGGAAAGAACAGCGGCCAAGGTTGTAAGCAAATCAAGATACCCCTGGGCGAGCTCCCAGCGGAAAAAAGGTTCGTCTGGCACGTTCTGACATGCCTGTGAGGTGACGATTAGGCACGCGGCTATGTTGCCGCTGTCCACAGTCGAGACGTAATGTGGGGGCAACGCTTTTTGGGTGAGTGTGTCATACCAGTTGAAAAAATGCCCGCGATAACGCTCCAGCTGTGTCATGCTTTTCATAGTCATGTTAAGACGGGTCGTCAAACTCAGATGATCAAGGTACCCAAAATCATAAGCTGCAAGGATGGAAGTCAACAACAAACCGATATTTGTAGGCGAGGTACGGTGAGCAATCCTTGCATCCGGAGTTTCTTGGAAATGATCTGGCGGTAACCAGTGATCATCCGGGCCGGCAAAACGCTCGAAGAACCCCCATGTGCGGCGAGCTACCTGCCGTAATAATACAATCTCGTCTTTGCTCAGCGGTTCGCTATCCTCAACAATAGGACGGTCTATACGGTAGACAACTAAGGGTGCAAGCAACCACAACAAGAGAATACCCGCGGCAGCAAATAATGACGAGGGAACACTACCGGTTGCCAGAAAAGAAATCAGTGGCGCAGCTATCGTCAGAACCAATGCAGCCAATGCGGAGAAGAGCATTTTTTCCCAGGCAATATTGCTTCGTCTGTGAATGGTAAACGGGCGTGCCGTTTGCGCGGCAGTGGTCCATCGCAATAAGTTTTTGTGGCTGACTACACGTCGATAGAATGTAGTCAGAATAGCATCAACGGAGATGGAGGCATCATATATCAGAAAGGAAATCGACAGAATCCATCGCACGAATGTATGTCCAATCGGCTGCAAGGCTAGACCTGCCTTTTCACCTCTTATAATCTGCACTGCGCTCTGGGTGATACTCGTGAACAAGGGTACACCGAGGGAGAGAATCAGTACCAACGACAATTGACCGGCCAAACCAGGTAAGAAAAGCAACCCAACGACGAAAATAAACACCAACGCCGGCGACAATAATGAGCGTCGCAAATTATCAAATATCTTCCAGTGATCAATGCAATTAAATCCGTGACTCTTACGCTTTGATTTGAACAGCCAGGGTAAAAGCTGCCAGTCACCACGAATCCAACGGTGTTTACGCCGCATAGTAGTCATGTAATTGGGAGGATAGTCCTCTACCATGGTAATATCTGTCACCAAACCGGCCCGCCCCATAATACCTTCCAACAAATCGTGGCTAAGTACCGTGTTTTCAGGAATATACCCGTTTATACTTCGTTCAAATGCGTCAACATCGTAAATTCCCTTGCCAACATAGATACCTTCCCCGATAAGATCCATGTATGTATCAGATACAGCCAAAGTGTAGATATCCAAACCGGTATCCCCGGCAAACAAGCGAGTAAACCAGGAATTATTAGTACTTTTCGGATGAATTTCCATACGAGGCTGTAGAATAGTATAGCCAGAGCTAACTGTTTCGTCATTTGAGAAAACTGGTCGGTTAAGGGGATGAGCCATGGTGCCTACCAGACGTTTCCCGGCCCCTATTGGCAGGATGCTATCATCATCCAGGGTAATCACATACTTGATGTGATCTAACTGGTGAGGATTTTGGTTAAAATCATCTGTCAAAGAAATATAAGAGTGCCCCTGCTCACCGCGTATGAGCCTGTTAAACTCGTGTAATTTACCACGCTTACGTTCCCAACCCATCCATTTTCCTTCGGATGGATTCCAGAGTCGTTTCCGGTGCATAAAGAAAAACCGATCTGTACTCGCCTCTCCATTGCTTCGACTGGATTGATCCTCAACCGGAAGCTGAGCGTATTTCTTATTGAGTTTTGCTATCTTTGATTGACCATAGTATATAAGCTCAGCATCTTCTGCCACGGTTTCTTCATCAGCATCATAAAAGTCCGTTAATATTGCAAACTGAAAACCAGGTTCGGGATTGCACAGATAGTGTTTCTCAATTTGAGACACCAGGGCGTCTATGTCCTTCCGGGAGCCAATCATCCCGGGTATTACCACCATGGTACTGAAACATTGTGGTATCCGGTGTTTAAAATCCATTTTGGGCAAAATCCGCGGCGGAATAAGCAGGGTAATGATCCAGTTCACCAGACTGGTTACCATAGTGAAAGCAGGGATGCACATGATCAGTCCGAGAAGAACGCCTATGATCCACATAACGGGGTTTCCATACAGATTGCGGGCGATATTCCAAGTTTGGTTAGCTTGCGGTATTACTTCGCTTTGAATCAGTTGTGGGAGTTGTAAAAAATAGATAAGAAAAGCCAGGAGTAATAGAGTTAAAGGAAGTACAGCTCCCAGATACACCCCTTTTCCATGTTTGAGCACCCACTCTTTGATGACTGTCTTGAACCTAGGGCGATAGCCAATTTCCTTCACAAAGGACTTGCGGTGTTTTCCGATAAGAAACTCGCCTATATGGAAATCCTTCTTTTCCTCGGACACGCCCTCTTTAGCAGAGAACTGCCGAGCAAATGTTAACAGGTATTCGGTGAGGGTTATTTCCGTATATCCACTATTGCGGGCAAGTTTTTCAACCTCATCGCGGTACAGATCACGGGTCTTGAAATCCATTTCTGCATAAATGCCAGCCGGATCCTGGCGCAACAGTGTTTCAAGAACGCTGACCGATTCAAAAAAATCGTTCCAGTCCAGCTCCGAGATTGCCCGCATACTATGAATAATATTTGCGACCCGATTGCCCACACTGTCTTCCTCATCAGTGTTGAGAGAATTTTCCGATGCTTCCTCGATTGTGAAGATCAGGCGATCCGGTGTTGGCAAAGAAGGCTTTGTTGTAGGTTTGATCAGTATACGTAAAGTATCAGCAAGATATTCTAACAAGCTGAGACGCAAGAATATCGGAAAAGCCCAAATCTCCCCTGTTTCAAATTGAACATCTTTTTGTAGGTCAATTATCATCTGTTCGAAAACAGCAGAATCAAATAGTAAATCCTGGTGTGCCAGGATGTTTGCAACAACAACAAAGATTCTCACATACCCATCCTGCGACCCACCGTCTATTTTCGGTAAATCATGATAAAAACCGAAGGACAGGTCTTCCTTAATCAGTCGGCTAGCTCGAGTGACTAGATAGAAATTATCCATTAGCCATTCAGATGCATAGCTGAGCCTCAAATCCGGACTCTTTGTTTCCTTGAGAAATTGATATGCTGTTTCGATCCAAGCTTGAATACCTTCTAAATTTTTACCCACAGACTCATAGGAGCCAGCTCCGTTACTTTTGTGGGTTCTGTTCCGGCTGGCTCTCTTGCGGGAAACGTCTTTTTTAACGTTCTGTACATTGCTTTCTAGATGACGAATAAATCCATCTCTGCCTTCGATGTGGGATTGGGGGTCTCTCAAGGGCAGTAGAGCATTTGTATCAGAGTTATTGTGTAGAGTGTCTTCAGTCATCAGGAGCGTCCTTCACTTCTTTTTGCTGCTATTTCCGAATCAGAAGGCTGGACGAGGTAACGTGGAATATCTTGAATAATAAGAATTGGTCTTGCACCGAACTCCAGCATTTCTCTGGCAACACTGCCATACGGATAATGGTATTGGCCCGTATGTCCATGGGCAGACATTACAATCAAGTCGATATTTTCCTCTCCAACCAAACTCTGTAGAGCTTTCGAAACGCTACTGTGTTCAACTGTTCTGATTTCACTGGGTACGGAAAACTGAAGTTTGATCCGGTCAAGATATGCACGTACTGATTTCTTGGTGAGTTGCATGAATTGTGTGATAAGTTTCTGAGCGTCTTCGTCATAAGACCCCGGAATGGGTATTTCCAGTGGACGAATCACAGTCGCTAGAAATATGACTGGCTCTACCAGTCCTTTATTCGAATCTGTACCACTCTGTGCATCTATTTCTCCACGAATCAACCGTACGCCAGCCGAAAACGCGCATTCGGATCGTGGTGAATTATCCACAGGTATCAAGATTCGACGATACCGTATTTTACCCTCAAGAGGTTCTTCATAGGATCGTACCAAGAGTACAGGCAGGTAAATCTCGTGGATCACTTTCTGGGCAACACTGCTGATGTTCCAACGGGAAAACCCTCCCCAACCATGTGTACTGATAACCAGAAGATCGATACCCTCGTCCTGGGCAAGGCTGATAATACTCTCAGCCGGGTTTCCTGTGCGAATGGCGCATTCAACCTTGGAATCATCTGCATTAATACGTTTTATTACTTGAGCTGATGTTTCCTGCAAGTACTGTTCCGCTTTATTTACTCTAATTTGCCAGGTAATAGGATCTTCAGCATGTGGGTGATTAATTTCCTCAGTAGTTTCCAGTACTTGTAGTAGAACAATCGTCGAATCAAACACACGTGCAAAGGCCTCAGCGTGCGGTAAGGCACGCTCTGCAAATCTTGATCCATCCAGTGGTACAAGTATACGTCTAAACACAACTGCTACACCTCACAATCTATTTCTGGTAAATTCTGAAAAATAGGAGCCGCTTGTTATGAAATTCAGAACCGGATGAATAACAGGTTATTACCTGGAAATAGATAATTGGGAGAGACTGCAATTTCCAATTGCAATACAAAATGAATGAAACAAATGTAACTTCTCTTGTGGTATTATAGTTCATTAATTACAATTTCTCAACATTGTGACATTGCGCATCGCGAGCAGTAGTATTAACTGTCCACTAAAAAAAGGACTAGATGCAGAAAAAATAGAATCCCATGGGAATCGTGCTATCTTTGGTTTAACAACAAATCAAAACAAACACGGAGAACCCATGGGACGTAGAAAGCTTACACTGGGAAAGCACTGCAAGGGAAGCCATTTCTCTTGGGGCGAGAGGCTTAAGCTGCATGCAATACTACTTTGCAGGTAGCAACGGATACAGCAAAGAGTGAAGCCCCACTGTACTGGGAATGCTTTTCCAGAAGAGCATCAAAACGATAAGCAGGGAACTGCAGCGAGGTATGGTGGAGCATGTGCTTGGGGACATCCCGTTTTCTAGAACGGAGTACAATGCAGACCATGCCCAGATCGATGCAGAGGAGAAGATGAAGTACAAGGGGTCGTTACCCAAGTCAGGCAGGCACTACGCACTGGTGCAAAGGATATCCGTCCTGATTTTGGAGCACAGATACAGCCCCTATGCCGTGCTGAAAACACTTGATACGGATGAGACGTGGCCAGAGGGGCTGAGGGTCTGCGAGAAAACCCTGTACAACTGGATAGGGGCAGGGGACATCCCTGGAGTCACGATTGAGAACCTGCCAAGGAAAGGCCGATTGAAGCGCAAGAAAGACCGTGGGGGCAAGAGAAAACACTCCAACGTGGAGTTTGCCGCCCGGTCCATAGAGTACCGCCCGAAGGAAATCCACAGGCGCCTGGTGGTTGGCCATTGGGAGGGGGACACTGTCTACAGCAGAAAGAACGGATCAAAGGAATGCCTGCTGACGCTTGTGGAACGGAGTACCAGGATGGAGCTGATACTCAAGATACCGGACAGGACTGCGAAGTCCGTAAAGGAAGTCTTCGACAAGTTGGAGAGGCAACTCGGAAGCCGCCTGTTCCGATTGATATTCCTCTCAGTCATGTTCGATAATGGAGGTGAGTTCTCTGATGTGCTGGGTCTGGAGAAGTCGATACTTACCAAGGGAAACAGGACTGTATTGTATTTCGCCCATCCCTATTCTTCGTGGGAAAGGGGCACTAATGAGAACTGCAACGGTATCATCAGAAGATTTCTTCCCAAAGGAACGGACTTCGCCTTCATCAAGGCTAAGGAAGTTAAGGAAATCCAGGATTGGATGAACACCTACCCAAGAAGAATTCTCAATGGTTCTACACCTCTGCAATCCTTCAAGAAAGCATTCGGACTGATGAATTATAACATCAAGATACTAGAGGCATGCTAATGAAAGAAACCAAGAAAGAATTGAAGGGACATTTCTCTTTACAAGAAACCCTTAACCATCCCTCAGAATTAGTGCCATATGGTAGACTAGTTTCCGGCCGACATTGACGGTTCCCCTTTTTAATACCACCTGCACGATTAGTATTATTTTTAAAATACCAACTTATGGAATGGTACTATTTCTTGGGAGGAGGTCAGTTCAACTCAATATGGATGGTTATGCACCCATCCAACCACCTTCCCAAGAATGATCAGATTCTCGTTTTCCATACCGACAGTCGAGGAATACCACTTGTTCTCCTTCAATTTCCGTCTCATAGATTCAATTGAGGTGAAAAAGTCTATCGTTTCTTTGATTGAGTTCGTCGGGATTCCGATATGTTGGAGTCCGAGCACCAAGGCCTTGATAGCCACCATATATCTTCCTTTACCGTTTTCTTGAAATAGTCAGAATGAACCTGGAATTTGTCCGTTCCTAATCCTTTCCACAAATGGGTAAACAAGGAAGCCATCACATGTATTACTTTTGCGACGGCCCCAATCGATAGAATAATGCAATAATCTTAGGGTAGTATCATCACATCATGATTTCTCCATCCTTGGATATTCTGTTGAACAGGACCAGTGACAGTACTGTAAATACCGTAACAATCGTTGCAAGGGCACAGGCTCTTCCGTCAGTACCATTTCCTACAGCCTGGTAAACTGCAATATTTAGGGTCTTCGTTCTAAAAGAATAGAGTAGCAATGATGATGACAGCTCTGTGATGAGAGTAACCCAGCTCATGATGGCACCAGCAAAGATACCATTGAACATCATTGGAACAGTAATTTTCACAAGGGTCTTGAACTTTCCAGCTCCAAGTGATTCGGCGGCCTCATCAATTGACAATGGTATCTGGGAAAGAATTGCAACAGATGACCTAATTGTGTACGGGATTCTTCTTATACACATTGCGACAATAATTATCGTGGCAGTTCCTACAAGAGGAATATACCTGTTATTAAAAGCAAGAATCAGTGCAATACCTACAACGGAGCCAGGAATAACATAAGGTACCATTGAAAGGGTATCAATTGTCGCATTCAGGAAATTTCTGCGTCTGACAGTAAGATAGGAGATGAGAATTGCAAGGAATATGATCAGAATAAGTGCAGAACCACAGATTCTGATTGTGTTCCAGATTGTGTTCCCCATTCTGTCAAAAATATGGTAATAGCTATCCAACGAAAATCCTTTCTGGAAAACCTCTCCACCAGGGTTTGTTTTTCTGAATGAGAGATAGATGAGATATATCTGAGGAAGAAGTGCAATCGCAACAAGTCCATAGCCATAAAGGTGGATGAAGAAACTTGCTAAAGGCTTGACCTTCTTTCTCTCAACATGATGCATTGCGCTCATTGAAAATCTGTTCCTATTTGTCAGATACCGTTGGACAAAGAAAAACACCATTGTAATCAGAATTGCGATAACTGCTATAGCAGCTGCAAAATGGTGATTGGTTCCGACCTCACCTACATATTCATTGTAGATGATCACAGGGAATGTCGTGTATCCTTCTCCAATCATCAAAGGAGTTCCGAAATCTGCAATTGCTCTCATGAAGACCATGAGGATTGCCGCAAGAATCGACGGCATACAAAGTGGAAGTACAACGGTGAGGAATCTTTTCATTCCGCTCACACCCATGTTTGCCGAAGCTTCAAGAAGTGAGTTGTCCACATTTTTCATTGCACTTGAAACATATAGGAAGACTAGTGGAAACAGTTTGAGAGACAGAACAAGCAAGATTCCGTTGAAACCATAAATATTAGGAATTGTTATCCCCGTGACGGCCTTGATAGCCATTGTAATTACTCCAGCGCGTCCAAGAAGCTTAATCCATGCGTAGGCTCCAATGAATGGAGCTGACATGGAAGAAAGGATGATCAGCATCTGGAGAAGTTTTCTTCCTTTGATTTCGTACATGTTGTAGAGATATGCAAGAGGCACTCCAAGAAAAAGGGAGATTATGCATGTGACAATTGCAACCTTGAAACTGTTGAGCAAGGTTCTTGAATAGTAGGTTTGTCCAAAAAACTTAATGAAATAGCTTAAAGTCAGCCTTCCTGTTTTCTCATCAATGACTGATTGGCTTACGATCTTATAAAGTGGATATACCATAAAAAGGAAATACAACCCAAGTAATATCAGACTGGTTATGACCCAGAAATCTATTTTGACTTTCTTTATCATCCTATCCTCACTTGACCAAGGTCTTTTTGCCGTCTTCTGTGAAGACATTGATTTTCTCAACCTTGACGACCATTTTTATTTTCTTTCCGTTCTCGATGATATCATCAATCTGGGACTCTTGTATGATTTCTGCCCTCAATCCGTTTTCTAGCTCTACGACATAATGAGTATTGAGACCAAGGAATGTGCTATAGAGAACCATTCCGACAAGGCAGTTCGTTTTGTCTGTTGAGCTGTTACCGTCAATGACAAGTTCTTCAGGACGAACTGAAACAATAACATTCTGTCCTTCCCCAACATTGATGAGGTTTGTCATAGGGACGGTATACCCGTTGCCAAATACTAAGGCCATTCCATCGCCTTTCTTTCTGATGACTGCATTAAAAAGGTTAGTTCTTCCAATGAAGGTAGCCACGAATTTGTTCGCAGGTCTCTGGTAGAGTACCTTTGGCGTTCCTATCTGCAGAATTACACCGTGATTCATGACTGCAATCCTGTCAGATACAGCCATAGCTTCTTCCTGATCATGGGTGACATAGACAGTAGTGATTCCTAGTCTGTTCTGAATTTCCTTGATTGCCGTACGCATCTCAACCCTAAGCTTTGCATCAAGGTTGGAAAGCGGCTCATCCATCAGAAGAACTTCTGGTTCAATTGCCAGTGCTCTAGCAAGGGCGACACGCTGTTGCTGTCCACCTGAAAGTTTCTCTGGAAGACGATCAGCATACTCGCCAATCTTCATAAGAGACATAATCTCATCTGTCTTGCTCATTATCTGGGCTCTTGGAAGCTTCTTGTTCTTAAGTCCAAAAGCAACATTCTTTCTTACTGTAAGATGTGGAAAGATTGCATAGTTCTGGAAGACCATCCCGATATTTCTCTTTGCCGGGTCGAATTCATTTATCAGACGATCACCAAAATAGAACTTTCCACCTTCGATTGAATTGAATCCTGCAATCATTCTGAGCAGAGTCGTCTTTCCACAACCTGAAGGACCCAAAAGAGTAAAGAACTCACCTGGATGGATTTCCAAAGACAAATCTGGAATGGCAACGAAATCGCCATACTTCTTAACTGCTTCAATTATTGTGATTTTGACATCCATATCTACAACTCCACTAGATTTTTTGTGATATTTGCTATGTTTTCGATCAAGTGAATGAAATAGCCCCAAACATATGGGGCCATAAGAAATCTCAAATTAAGTTAGTTCTTTCCGTACTTTGCCCAATACTCTTTCCACTTGTCACAAATGGCCTGCTTGTTCTGAGCAAGAGCCTCTGTGTCAGCAACCTTGACATTGATTGTGCGCAGATCAACCATTGTTGCACTCCCCCCCTCAAACTTTGTTGTTGAAGCTGGTCTTGCGGCTGCGTCTAAATATGTCTGTTGTCCAGCATCTGACTGGAGAAAGTCTATGAAGAGCTTTGCGTTAGCAAAGTTCTTTGAACCCTTGATAATAGCAGAAGCAAATCCAACACTTGTTGTTCCTTCTTCCCAGAAAACCATATGCGCAGACGTATCACCACCATCGATAATTTTTACGACCTGTGGCTCATAAGTGAGACCAACAGCATACTCACCTGCAAAAGTTGATTTCGCAGGAATTGAGGATGAACTGACTACAACAAGTCCATTCTGCATAAGCTTTGCGATATAGTTCCAAGCTGCTTCATTGTCCCAACCCCCGAAGTCTGTAAGCAGACACTGGAGATTGTTCCATGCTGATGATGAAGCTGTTGGGTTCGCTGTGACAACTTTACCATAAAGTTTCGGATCAAGAAGTGATTTCCATCCAGTAACCTTGATTCCAAGTTCAGCCTCAAGTGCATTATTTACGACAAGACATGGAATCTGGATATCATGGAATGTGATCTTTCCGGATGTATTTGTATATCCTTCCTGCATCTTTGTGTCATTGACGCTAACATATGACTCGAAATAGTCACCATATGCAGCAAGATCAGCATATTGGAGTCCGCCGAACATTACATCAGCTTGTGGATTAGCAGCCTCAGACTGAATTCTTGTCTTCATTTCGCCCGCTCCACCATATGTGGAGTAGACTTTGATGTTTGGATAAAACTCATTGAACTTTTCGATTGTGATGTCAAAATGGGCATCCTTGACGGTTGTATAGAGAATGAGCTCTCCAGACCCACCTACAGATGCTACCTCAGAGGTCCCTTGTGCGAAAACTGCCGTGATAGCAGTCAAAGCGATAAGTACGATGCTTAATCCTTTCTTCATTTTTTTCTCCTTTTCTACACTTGTGTAGTTATTCAACCATTAACTTCAGGACCTGCTCCTTGTTAGGGATGCCTGCCCTACCTCCAGGCATATTGCATTTAATACTTACAGTTGTACTGGCAAATCTTATGCAACGCTCCAGATCCATTCCTGACACATATGCATTTAGGAATGCACCATGGAACACATCTCCACATCCAGTGGTATCAACCACCTTTTGTGCCTTGTAGCTAGGAAAAGACTTTACCTTTCCATTGATGATGAAACGGCTTCCGTCCTCGCCCAATGTACAGCCAACAATTCGTGGTCCCCAAGTTGACATCTCAAAAAGAGCCTCGTCGTAGGAATCCTTCTCACTCACTCTCAGCGGATACTTGCTGTTCATAATCAATATGTCTGCCATGGATGCCAGAGTACAATTCTTTTCATTGTCCTTCTGCATTGAGCAACCGTCCAAGGAGACTAGCACACTATGGCGCTTGGCAATTTTTGCCGCATTTAGAGCATTTTCATAATGGGTTCCATCCAGATGCAGAATTCGGGCTTTCTTGATTGCGTTCTCAAGTCTTGAGTTCCAAACAATTGGTGGATTGTAATCACGTTCCGGAAACTTGGTTCTTGAACCATTTGCAGGATTAACCATGACATAGGACTCGAGACCATAACAGTCATCCCTTCTGACCATGTATTCAGTTGATACCTTGTCAGCTTCAAACAGCTGGATTACTTCATCAGAGATCTTGTCATTGCCAATGTTCCCTATGAAAGCACATCTGACTCCAAGCCTTGATACTGCAACTAACGCAGTGGCAACAGCACCTCCACCCTGTGTGACCTTGGAAATTATATGAGTAGAACTGTCCTCAACAGGGAAGTCCTCAATCGTGCAGATTTTGTCCACACAGCTGTGACCGACACCTACAATCTGAAACATTTCAAAAACTACCTCTTATAAAGCTCCATCGCCTTGTCGGCAATGTTCTCTTTTGATATTCCATAGGCTTGAAGCAACTTCGCTATAGCTCATGACTGACCAAAACAATCCTCTATCGCAACATAAGAGAGCTTCACGCCATCTTCCTCTACCAATAGTCTATCAATCGAATCAACCGCGAAACTGAAGCTTTTTAGCCTAGCCTCAGGACTTTCCAACGGATTGGTCTGTTCTGTAGGGACATCAAGCTGCAATCTGATGCGGCCAATGATCACAGTAAGGGTATCAAGCTTGAAGGCATTGGCTGTCACGAAGGTTTCCCGACAGATTCCCTCCTGAAGCTCACCATCGCCAGTTATGACATAGACCCTCACAGAGCACCCCTGCTTCTTAAAACCCAAAGCTATTCCTCTTGCTATGACAAGACCTTGCCCGAGGGAACCTCTGCTGCAATCCAGACATGGACACTTTGTTGACTCAGTATGTCCCTGAAATGGGTTGCCATAATATCTGAGCTTATCCTTTTTGTCCTTTGGAGCAAATCCAATATCCATCAGAACCGCATAGAACATTAGACTCGCATGACCCTTGGAGAGGACGAACTTGTCCTTTTTCGGATTATCAGCGCCTTTCCCAGGATCCATCTTATCATAGCAAAGAACAATCGTAGGCTCAGCTATCGAACAGGAACCGCCAATATGGACAGCCCCCGTCTTTTGAATCATATTCAAAGTATCAACTCTAAGCTGTCTTGCCTTTTCCCTAAGGAAATCAAAATCACTCATTGAGTTACTCCATCACATCAAACCTATCAAGCCTTTCCTATGCTTCCAAAAAGCTCCATCTTCTTTATACACATTGCTTTTGTGGCTTCAAGACCATATGCAAGGACAGCTCTTGGTGTGAAACCCTTGCTTTCCTTATCCTTGTTCTCCTCAAAGTACTTTCTTGTTGCTTCTGTGAATGCAATCTGGCACTCGGTATTAACGTTTATCTTGGCGACACCACATCTGATAGCCTCTCTAATCTGGTCAGCAGGAATGAGAGATCCACCGTGAAGGACCAACGGAAGATCTCCAATCTGGTTCTTAATGTCAGCAAGAAGATCAAAATGAAGCCCTTCCCAATCTATAGGATACCTCCCGTGGATGTTTCCAATACCTGCGGCAAGGAAGTCAACTCCAAGGTCTGCAATCATTCTACACTGGATAGGATCAGCACACTCACCTCTAGCAATGTGGCCATCCTCCTCTCCTCCGATTCCGCCGACTTCAGCCTCTACGCTGATTCCCTTGGCATGGGCAAGCTTGACAACTTCCTTAGTTTTCTCAATGTTCACGGCAATTGGATAAGCTGAACCATCGAACATGACAGATGAGAATCCGTTTTCAATTGCATCCAGAACCTCTGAGTATTTGCCATGGTCTACATGAAGTGCAACTGGAACTGTAATGCCAAGAAAATTGACGAATCCCTGAACCATATCAGTAATTGTACGATAACCACCCATATATCGGGCAGTTCCACCAGACAGACCAAGGATTATCGGGGACTTTGTCTCCTGTGCAGCAAGAAGGAAAGCTCTGACACTCTCCATGTTATTCAAATTAAAATGTCCAATTGCATAATGCCCTTTTTCGGCATCATCCAGCATTTCTTTTGCAGAAACAAGCTTCATATATACCCTCCGAATCTCACCTTACAATACGTGAAACCAGAAGTAAAGAATTTTTTTATCATTTTTATGATAATTTTTTATCTTTTTTTTGCAATGTTTTTTTCTTTTTTTTCATTTTTTTGCAAACTACTTTACACTAGAATCAAAAGAAAGTATTATTCTTACATGGCACAGAGAGCACTAATACAGGAACGACGAAAGCAGATACTGGACTACATAACAAAAAAACAGAAGGCAAACATCAAGGAGCTTTCAGAGCGTTTCAACTCTACTGAAATAACAATCAGACGTGACTTGATTGAGCTTGAGAAAGCCAAGATGCTCATAAGAACACATGGTGGTGCAATCAGGAATGAGCAAAAGAAATCAGTCTGGCAAACATCGTCAATATACAACCGACTGGAAAGAAACAAGGAACAGAAAAGCAGAATAGCCCAGTTTGCAGCTACCCTCATAGGAGACAATGAAAGCCTTTTTATTGATGGCGGAAGTACAACTCAGATACTTGCTCCACTGATTAAGGACCGCAGAAACATGCTCTTCGTTACAAATTCGCCAGATATCGCAGATATTCTGCTTGAGAACGATGAGAACAGAATCATCCAGATAGGTGGAGAGCTGACACGTAATACACACCTGACAATTGGCCCCGATGCCGAGGACAACATAAGAAAGTACTACGTTGACAAATGCATAACAGGAGTTTCGGGGCTAGACCCGGATGCAGGTTGCTATACGGCTATACCAAGCGAGGCCAGCATGAAAAGGACATTGGTTGCCCATTCAAGGGAATGCATACTTCTTGTTGATAGTAGCAAGTTCAACAGAAAGGCCTTCTGCCTTGCCTTTGAGCTGAGCGATGTAAACACGATTATAACTGATTCCAACGCACCAAAGGAAATTGTCGACAAGTTGAAGAGCCTGAATATCAATGTCTACGTGGTATAGTAAAGACCTTTCAGTAAAATTCACATTTTTTATGAAAGAATGAATTACCGAGGGGCTCGTCATTCTCGCGTGGACAAGTTCAAGACCAGTTGCCTGTATTCTGCAGGATTCCCCTGTCTCTTTACATACTCGACTTTCACATCCTCACTCGTAAACTTGCCCACACTCGATACGAAATACCCGTCACCCCAAAACGCCCCTCCCCACAGCATCCTCTTCACCTCAGGATGCTCGGTAAATATGCGCTTCGCCGTCACGCTCTTGATCGTCCTTACTGTCTCGGGGGGACTGTGCTCCAGTGTACTTTGCACAAGGAAGTGCACAGGGTCACCATCGGCACCGACCTCCAAAAACCCTATCAAGTCCCACCTCAGCTCAATCCCCTCGCATATTTGCCTCAGACTCTCCTCCACAAGGTCAGTTATCTCCAGACGACGGTATTTCGTGGGTGTCACAATGTGGTACACCAGATTCGACACATTGTGTGAAAGATGAATGTAGGTACTGTCACCCATTTCCGAGCTCCCTCGAATTATTCTAATCCTCGGGCCCTGCCGCGGCAAGCCGAGGGGCATTTGAATCCCTTAACTCCAGACCCCTCATCTATTCGGCGTCTTCCGTTAATAAAATATTTTTCATAGGTGAGCATCAAACTAAATACGTTCTATCAGCACACCCAGCCATTCGAATATAGTTGTTTTTGAGTATAGGAAGACACCCGAACCGCCCCTGTCAGTGGGCAGGAGCTGGGAAAGGGAGTCAAGGCCGGGGTTGTCCTACTCAGGCTTCTTCTTGATCGAGATTGAATGAACGTCCATTTGCCCGCGAAGATCGGGTGGCAGGTTCCAGGGCAGAAACCGGCTGTAGTCGACTGGGAAAGAGATTAGAGGGTTTCAGCTCGCATTTGAATGCTGATTTATAGTGCGCTTACGTAGCATATTGCAGGGAGCCAATTTCAAAAGAGATTCTGACACCCCAAGAGTGATACAACATACAAATCCATTACCCCGAAGGCAGACCTTGCAACCCTCAAGAAAAATGTTGCATTGCCACTTAAACGGGTTCTCCCGTTCACTGTTCCTTGAACATACAACTCGATATTCGATTATGGGGATTGGGTTTCAGAGTTATCCTATCCAGGGAAGAGGACTGGTCAACTCATCGATTTGTTCAACAGGACATAATGCATGTGATCTTCCCATATCCCATTGATTTTAAGATAATTCTTGCTCAAACCCTCATATACAAAACCCAATTTTTCCACCACCCTTATGGACCTAAAATTCCTGGGCATGATATTCGCTTCAATCCGATGAAGAGCCAATTCATCAAAAGCAATCTCAATCACCTTTTCAACCGCTTCAGTAATGTACCCCTTATGTATCTCAGTCTCATCGAGCTTGTACCCCATATAACAAGATTGAAAAGGTCCTCGTACAATGTTCGATAGCGTCACGTTTCCAATGATCCGATCTTCTCCTATCTGTGAAATATACAGGCTTACCAATGATCGATTGGAAGCAGCCTTGATCTCATCTTCTATCCGAGCCAGAATGACAGTTTCCTCAAAATAGGAATCAGGTCGTAAGGGTTCCCAAGGAGTAAAGAATGTTCTATTTCGCAACAGATAGTCCTTCAACAGGGGGAAATCCGAAACGCTGAGGGTTCTTAGCGATAATCGTTTAGTTTTGTAATACGCCATATATTTCTCCTTTGGCAAGTATCTAGAGACAAAATTTGGACACCTGGCAATGAGTTATTCAAGCTATCTGGAATCCCATACCAGATACATTGGAAGACGAAGTCCTCTCACTTTCAATAAGATAATTCATACAAGATCATTTCACCATTGCCGGTAGTGCAACAAACAGAACAAGTCCTGCAAAACCGTACCGATCGGGTAATGAATACCATCCATAGCCATGGATTCCTATGCCACTATTTTCATACACTTTTTCGTTCCTTTGATATGGGAGAGGGAGAGAGAGAGAGAGAGAGAGAGAGATTCGTTCATCCAAATGATGGGATCTTCGGAGAAGGCCCCCCCCCTTTATGGCATAGGTAGGATACGCTTTGACACTTCTGACTATATCCCGGATGATTTCAGCTCATTCTTCAATCACGTTCTGATTACTTCTCTCCCAGCATCGTTCTCGCCTCAGCCACGACCTGTTCATCAAAACCCATATATTCCAAGAGACGGATTGCATTTCGTGTCTTTGAAGGCCCTTCCTTCAGCAAATAGTCAAAGACAACTTCATTTCCTTGAAAATGTTCACTGAAATGATAGTTCTCATATACTTCATCCAATATTCTGGTCAGTTCTATATCGTGTGATGCGACAAGGCACCTACTCTCTGTCTCATGTAGGACGCGTAACACTGCAGTCGATGCAGCAATACGTTCCGGTGTATTTGTTCCACGCAAGATCTCATCGATAAAACAGACACACCTCTGGGTCTTGCACTCATCCATAATTCTTCGGAGAGATCGAATCTCTGCCATGAAATAGCTCTCACCGCTTTCAATATCATCACGTACGGCCATAGATGAAATCACATACGCCCGGCCGAGTGAGTATGTCTTCGCGCAGCATATGAACAATGACTGTGCAAGAATGTGATTCACAGCAATCATCTTAATGAACGTTGACTTCCCAGATGCATTCGAACCTGTCACGATACAGTCATTTTCCAATACAACGGTATTGGAAACAGGATCACTGATCAACGGATGGTATCCACCCTCGATTCTGATGTTATTTTTTTCCTCGAAATGAGGACTGCAATACCAGGGAATACTTGCGCAAAAAGATGCTGAACTCACAGCCACATCAAGCTCGCCGATACTCTCATACAACAGTTTCAGTTCAAGATTATGGCTTATCATCAAATCTACGGTGCGATTATAGAGAACCAAATCCATAAGAAACACCGCCTTGAACACGAGGAAAGGAACCTCCATTTCGGCTGCAAAACGGTTCATGCTCCCCGGCAGAACACTACTCATATGTCTATACGGGACAAGAGACATCGCAAAATCATCTCCAAAGTTGCCCTCTGTTCCTATTTCATTCAACCGAACTCCCAATACCCGGTGAATCTTTTTCGCTCCATACACCAATGAAGAGAAATAACGAAGACCCGCAAGATCACTTTCCAACGTACTTGCTTTCGTTACCGATACCATGATATTCAGACATACAATACACAGCAGAAGAACCATGCCGATCTGTATTGATACTGGTATTATTGCGCATGCCACCAGTGGTAACATGGCTAACACACCATACACCCAATCATGGCTCAATCGCTTGGCTACAGGATCAAACACATATGCTCCAAGTCCGTTCCCCGGTTGCTTGCCGATACCCACAAGAATTCTCTGAAGGCGCAAACGAGAAGCTTCATCAGAAGAAAGCCATTCTCTGAGTCTGTTACGGAATACCAAGGTGCTTTCCGGTGTATCTACATCATGCAGAATATGATACAGATATTCATCTCCCACAGAACAATGGCACGTATTGATCCTCTGATACACGGCATCCATCGAAAGATCACTCCAGGTAGTGGAGTCCAGATACGAGGCTTCCTCGTTCGCCTGTGAAGAATGAACATGATACGAGACCACACGACTCATATCATGCTTTTTATCTGAGATACAGCCGAAAGCCTCTTTCAATACCCTCTCTGAGGCAGCTCGTGCTCTACGCATCAGCCACCATGCTAGTACTATGGCAAGAATAACCCCTGCGGGTATCAGAGCAATCATGTTTCATTCATCCTTTACATATACTCAACTTGGAAATTAGTTAGGTTTACAAGATATGTCAAGGAATGACAGGGACTCAGTCACTCCGGTTATCAAGAACCCCAAGAATCGTTTCCCAGGGGATGTCTTGTTATTCTCTTGCAACTTTGGTAGGGCAACATGATACCATCGAACCCTCCAAGGAGATAGGATGGTGTTTTTCAAATCTTACACGAACACCATATTTATTCCATCTTGATACTTTGTTCATGATCGAGTAGACAGGGACCTCACGGCCCCAACCGCCCAGTCGAGTAGCCCAAAAGAGTTTCACTCTCAGGCTCTCACGGAACCGTACGTGAATCTCTCGATTCATACGGCTCTTATCATTCACCATCACGGCAAAAACCCTAATGCCCAGTGGGCAAACAGTCTTGGTTGCCTTTCTGCCACTTCATTCAGCCAAGACTCGGCCTTTTGGCGCCTGTCTCGGAATCTCTTGTACTTGCACATGGCCCACTTGATGAGCCTCCGGTTAAGACAATACATCGTATGTCTGACCGATGATGATGATGAAGGGTTGAATTTCCTAAAGTAATTTAGCCACCCCCTGACCATCGGATTGATATCTTCAGCAATCATGTCTATTTTACTACCGCTTCTCATGTGCAGTTGCAATGAGACAATCCGTTCCCGGAAACCTTTTCCTGCTCTAATGCTCGCAGAAGGAAGGGAGTTCCAGTAGAGCCTCCCCAATTTGTCTTTGATGAATACCCTTTTGAAGGTATACCCTAGAAAGTCAAACTCGGTATTCTCATATTCTTGCTTCCTATCCTTATCCTTGCAGTACACGATCTTGGTCTTATCCGGGTGCAGTTCCAGCTTACACTCCTTCATGCGCAGGGCCAGACTCTGCATAATCTCCATTGCCTGCCTTTCGGCTCTACAGTGAATGATGGCATCATCGGCATACCTCTCGAAGGGATTTGAAGGGTGTTCCCTATCCATCCATTTGTCGAAGGCATAGTGCATGAACAGGTTCGCAAGAACCGGACTGATACCCCCGCCCTGTGGCGTTCCACTGGTTCGGGCTATGACTTCGCCATCTCCTTTTACAAACGGAGCTTTCAGCCATCTTTGGATGTACAGTACCAGCCATTTTCCCTTCACATGGAAACGAACGGCCTTCATCAGCAGTTCATGGTCAATGTTGTCAAACAGTCCTCTGATGTCAAATTCTATGACAAAGTCATATCTCCAACACCTTATCCTTGCCTTGCCAACAGCGTCCAATGCCGATTTGTTTGGCCTGTATCCATATGAAACCTGAGGGAACAGGTGCTCAACTTTTCTCTCCAGATATTGCTTGCCGACCATCTGGGCAATCCTGTCCGATACGGTAGGGATGCCAAGGCCCCTTCGCTCCATCCCCATTACAGGGACTTCATCACTATTACGAACGTCTCCGTCCCTATATGACCCATTGCCATTTCGGCTTCACCTTTCTGTGGCTTGTGCCTTTTCACTTACCATGACCATACAGGTTCCTGTGTTCCGGACCTGAGCCAGATATGCACTCATGCCGCCTTAACAGACAATGTTCCAGGAGACCTCTGCGTTCTTCTCCGGGAAGTGGTGAGCCTCGGATTTTGAGAAAACCTTACGTTTTCGATACTTCATCAGTGATTCACTTTCATTCATCTTTGCATATCACACATGGTTGCTCTTGCAACTTTTTCCCTACGCACTCACTACCATGGCTCTTTACCACAGCAGCCAAGGGTTGTTTGACAGGTCCTCCTGACCGGTCCCTGCCGAGGGGTCTTCCCTCATCTCAGATACAGCTTTTCACAGCACACCACCACTCACCATACGATTCGATTGTGGGCGGTTCAATCAAACGACATTACAGATTGATACACTGGGGTACATCAATCAGCAAGTTGGGAAGGGAGGACCTCCTTCCCTCTCCCTTCGTTTCCGACAGGGGCAAGGCTTAAGCTCCCAATTTGGCAACCGACAACCTGCCGGTTTTGGAGGGTTCGCATTCCTGGTCTCCCGTGAGATAGGAATCACCTGGCTTCTGGACGGGTTATGGAAGCAGCTGGGTATGAGGGATGCGATAGCATAATTGGTGAAAGACAGGAAGTTCCACACCCTTATCGAGCGTATGACATTCGCCCGAGTTACCTTACGCATCACCTATCCTGGATCCAAGCTTCTCATCGAACACTGGATGCAAAAAGGCCATCGTACAAGAGTTCCTTGAGGAGGACCTACTTCGAGTGTGACCCTGATGAAAAATCATTGGCCCTGTTCAAGTGGGGAAGGAGTCAGGACAACCATCCTGAGCTTCCCCTGATATCCATAGCCTTTAGCGTCACCAGGCAGAGGTGGCCCATCCCGTTGCTGGACTTTTCCTAGAAACACCAGCGATCAGAGGACCGTGGAGCAAGTCAAGGCTGACCTGGACCTGGACAAGCGTAGGCTGTCAGAACTTTCTCAGCTGGATGGCAAGGAACATATCAAATCCATTTGCAGCTTGCGTTCCCATGATACCTTTGGGCGATACGTAATCCAGAGCAAGGAAGAGATGTTCAGGCTCGACAAGAATAAGATTGCCTCCGAAGAGTTGTTGGATGGCAAGTTCCTGGTGGACACCAGCAACATGTCTCTCGATGTGGCAGAGGTGGCGTTGGGCTACAAGCAGCTATTCGAGACCCAGAGTTCAAGGCTCAGGTACTCTTCACAGATATCGAAGGAAGCAAAGGACCTCTTTGGGAAACTCTCGGTGAAGACCTCTCCGAAAGTGCTGGGGGTTGAATCCATCGTGTAGTACAAACCTTGTTATCAGAAAAGGCCCTCTCATTCATTTTATGCTTAGGATTAATAGGGAAATTTTATACTGCCAACCGGACAACGCTAGACAAAACTCCCGTCTGATATCAGTACCTACAAGAACCTAAGTTTGTCTGGCGAGAATAAAAGGGAAATGCTGCAAACCCGTATCAGATGCAATATTACTCATTCCATATTCTGTTGCGTTCATTTCTTTGCCATTCTGCAACTATCTCTAATAACAAGAGTTGATTTTTGCTTGTTATTATATGCAGATATTAGTTTTCCTTCCAAAATATCAATCAAGGTGTAAGCGGCTTCTCGACCAATGGCAATCCCATTCTGCTCAATTGAAGTTAATCCAATAGCCTCAGAAATAGGAAGAGAATCGCATCCAATCATTGAAAAATCTTCAGGTATCCTATAGCCCATCTTTTTTAGAATAAAATATATATCAAATGCCATGATATCGTTGCACACCATTAGTGCAGAAAACGGGGTATTCTTTTTTAGGATTATTTCAAGATTTTTTTCTAAAGCAGAATGGTCTGGAGAACTAGAAATCACTAAATCCTGATTAAAGGAAATACCTGCTTCACATAAAGCCTTTCTATATCCTTCTTTAAGCTTAAGATGTGCAGGACTGATATGTTCATTATATTTCCCTTCAATAAAACAGATACCACTATGCTGTAAACCAAGCAAATATTTTGTTCCCATATATCCATTGTACACATGATCAGTTCCAATAAAGGGTATTTCATTATTTTCAGGACCGATTGAGCGACTCAGAAACAAAATAGGAATTCTTGTTGGGATCTTATTGATCAATTCCCAACTTTCCTGAAATGTAGGCATGATAATTATGCCTTTCACATTCAAATTGATCAATCGAGAATATATTTTCCGCTCTTTTTCGAGTGAATGATCGCAACTGCACAAAACCAATGAGTAACCGTTGACAGCAAGTAAATCTTCCATCCCTTTAATAAAGCGCCCCATGTACAATGACAAGATATTTGTAACAACCAGCCCAATGAGTTTACATTTCTGTGTACTTTTCACTATTGTTTTTTTTGCTACTTTTGCATAACCCGTCATTTTACACGCTTGTTCAACAATAGCAACGGTCTCATCTGAAACGTTAGTGTTGTTGTTAAGAACGCGAGAAACCGTAGTGATAGAACACCCAGCCTCTCGTGCGACATCACTAATTGTTACTCGACTCTTAATCCCCATTGTATTCTCACTCCTTATGTTCATCCAAAATTGGTAGTACTATTTGTGAAGGTCTGTTTGAATCTATATAGACTTTATTACGGGCTTTTAACAATACTTGCCCTTCTCCATCAGGATCTCCCGTATTATGATTGATATCAAAATGAGGGAAATTGCTACTTGAAATATCAACTCGAATCCGATGCCCCTTTTTGAAAAGATTGGCTGTAGCAAAAGCATCAATACGTATTTCATAAATTTGTCCTGGCTCCATCAACTCCAAGGTTTCAAAGGAGTTTCTGAATCTCACACGTTTTATCCCATCTGTTATATTCATAGCAAATCCTTGGGGGTAATCTTCATTAGGGGGGTAAACATCAATTAACTTGAATGTAAAGTCCGTATCCTTGCAATCTGAAGATATCCATAGCTTAACATATACTTCCCCACAAATCTTGATATCTTCTTCAATCTCTTCTGTCTGATAGACCAGAATATCATGCCTAGTTTCAAGAGGCAGATAGGGCTTCTGCGAACCAAAAAATTCTTCACTTTCAACTTGATCATAAGCTCCACCCCTCATTACGGGTTCCCCTGATGTAATGGTCCCTCCAATACTCGGAACAGGGTTGCTAGGATCAAAAACATATTCATGAAAATTACAACTCTCTTCAGACTTTGCTAAAGACATGTCCCCATCCCGGTGAAAAAAGTAGGGTTTTTCCTCAACGCCCTGAAGAGGCCACTGCTCTGCAAAAATCCATTTCCCCCCATGAGCCAAGTGACCTTCTTGTGTTTTTTGACCGGAACCACCCCCCATCATAAATATATTAACCTTATGTTGCAAAAAAGTCTTTTCCTCTTCAAACAGCGTAAATTCAAACCATTTCCGTTTTAAGTCTTCATATGACTGAATACCATCAAACCTAATAACAGCATCAGCGCCCATATCAACATCGCCGACAATCCTTATTCCTCTATTCTTATGAGTCCAAGGGCCAATAAGCAAATAGGGTACGTTCTTTTTCTTCGCAATCAAAGCTGAATAGTTATCGACAATAGACTTTACATAAGGATCATACCAACCAGTCATAAGGAATAACGGGACATCAGCAAACTGGTCATAATACTCACTTGTATTGATTCCCAGTTGTTTCCAATAATCATCATATTTTTCCTTTTTCCAGAAATTGAATACTATCTCTTCATACTCAGGCATGAACCGTAAAAAGGTATGCCCCTTTTTAAGAGGAAAGCTTTTCATCCAACCAAACACATCTTCTTCTGATAATGCCTTACAAATTATAGGATTATTAAGTATTATCGGGCTTGATTTTGCCTGGTTAAAAGCCCATAATAGCTGCTTCAGTTCCAGTACGCCACCTTGTCTGATACCACTCTGATACGCATTTGAAAACCCACCAGAATCAATAAACAATGCGGTCAGCTCAGAAGGTGCCAGACATCCCACCGCTGCGGCTGCATGAGATGTATAGGAATATCCCATAATGCCAATTTGTCCATTGCACCAAGGTTGCTCTTTAATCCACCTTAACGTATCCTGACCATCATTGGCTTCATTGATGTATTTGTTAAATTCTCCTTGGGAATCATATCTACCTCGTACATCTTGAAAACATACAGCGAATCCAGCCTCTACAAAGTAATTTGCCACATCCTCTTTCTTCACATACTCATGTATTTCTTCTGTCTCCAAATCATAGTCTGTTTTATTCATTCGCCCATATGGAGTCCTTTCAAGGAGTACAGGTCTAGGCACGATATCTCCATTGGGGAAATATATATCTGTAGCAAGCTGGATGGAATCCCTCATGGGGATCATCATGGTGATTCTTTTTGTATTTATATTCATCCTATCTCTATTCCTATCAACAATTATGACATGCCACAAAGTGACTTCCGTCTCTTTCAATCAGTTCTGGTGGTTCATTACATTTTTCTGTCCTATATACACATCGATCTTTAAAGAAACAACCCGTAGGAGGGGTGATTGGACTAGGGACATCTCCTTCCAAAATAATTCTTTCGGACTTATGATGTGGATTTGGAATGGGAATGGCAGATAACAAAGCCTTGGAATAGGGATGAATTGGATTAGTGTATAGTTGTGATTCATCAGCAAACTCAACAATCTTTCCAAGATACATCACGGCTATTCTAGAACATATATATTCAACAACTGTCAGATCATGGGAGATAAAAAGAATCGTAAATTCCATTTCCTTCTTTAGATCAGACAACAAATTTAATATTTCCGAACGTATTGACACATCCAAAGCTGAGACAGGTTCATCACAAACGAGTACCTTTGGCTTCAAAATCAAAGCTTTGGCAATCATAATCCTCTGCCGTTGCCCACCAGAAAATTCATGAGGATAACGATTAATATGTTTAGGGTTGATCCCTACCTTATTCATGACCTCTTGGATTCTCTGCTGGTATTCGTCTTTGCTAAGCTTATAATGAATCTTAAGGGGTTCTCCGATAATACTCCCAATTCTCATTCGAGGGTTCAAAGAGGAGAAAGGGTCCTGAAATACTATTTGGATCTCTGTTCTGAATCGTTTGGTTTCCTTCTTATCCAAGGAGTAGATATCTTCTCCTTTATATAAAATCTGGCCTTTAGTAGGGTTCTGAAGATGCAAGATCATTTTTGCCAACGTGGTCTTACCACATCCGCTCTCTCCTACGATTCCGATGGTATCTCCTGCATAGACATCCAGGCTCACATCATTTACAGCTTTAAGATAATCCTTTTTCCTTATAAAAACACGCTGATTCTTAACAGGAAAGAATTTGGACACATTCTTAATCTGTAGTATTGGTTGTTTGTTGTTTTCCATGTACATTATGCCTCCCAACATGCTACAAAGTGCCCATTTTCTCCAACCAACTGAGGTTCTTCCAACAAACATCTATCTGTCTTATATGAGCAACGTGAAGCGAAAGCACACCCAGCCATAATTTCGGATAAATCAGGAACCATACCAGAAATGGTGCTGAGCCTGTCCTTTTGGCCAAGTACAGGAATAGATTTCAGTAATCCTCTTGTATACGGATGTTTTGGATTATCAAACAATTCATTTACTAAAGCTTCTTCAACAATTTTCCCCATATACATAACAATGACACGAGTGCAACTCTCTGCTATTATCCCCAAATCATGTGTTATCATAAGAATTGAAGTATTGAATTCCTCTTTTAACGTAATTAACAAATGCATTATTTGTGCCTGAATTGTGACATCCAGAGCAGTGGTCGGCTCATCAGCAATCAATAACTCCGGATGGCAAAGCAGTGCCATTGCAATCATGACTCTTTGGCGTAACCCTCCAGACAATTCATGAGGATAGTTCTTCAACCTTCTCTTCGCATCTGCAATTCCTACAATTTTAAGCATATCTGCAGCAATATCATCTGCTTCTTGCCCCTTTCTTCCCAGATGTTTGCTGACAACTTCCTTCAACTGATTCCCAATGGTAAAAACAGGATTGAGACTTGTCATAGGCTCTTGAAAAATCATGGAAATCTTATTCCCACGAAGAGTCTGCATCTCTTTATCTGAGTATTGTAGGATATCCTCATCCTTAAATAAGATTTCTCCACTGGAAACTTCCCCTGGTGGCATAGGAATCAGTCCCATTATACTTAGTGCCGTAAGGCTTTTCCCACATCCAGATTCACCAACTAACCCAAGCGTCTCACCTTTTCTAATAGTGAAATCAATCCCTCTCAGAGCATGGACTCGCTTTGTTTCTCCAACAAAATCAACTCGAAGATCTTTCACTTGCAATACGTTTTCCATATATACCCTTCCTATTGATTGCTATTGAGTCTGGGATCAAGCAAATCTCGCAATGAATCACCCATGATGTTAAAGGAAAATACTGTCAACATTATGAATACACCTGGGATAACCGAAACCCATGGAGCTCTAGAGACCACCATTCGTCCTTCATTGATGATGTTTCCCCAACTGGGAATATCAGGTTGCAGGCCAACCCCAAGGAACGTCAAGGATGCTTCTGCAAGTGCGGTATTCGCAAGAATTGTTGTGAGCGAGACAATTATTGCAGGCCAACATAATGGCAACACATGTTTGAGGATAATCCTGAAATCACCAGCACCGGATGCTTCTGCTGCTTCAACATGTTCAAGTTGCTTTACATAAAGAACTACACCTCTTGTCATTCGACCAATCCCGGGAACATTCGAAAGGGCAAGAGCTAGTATGATATTTGGAATCCCAGAGCCTAATGCAGCGACCAAGACCATCGCCAAGAGAATTGACGGAAAAGCCATCATCGAATCCATTATTCTCATCAATACAACATCCAACGGTTTATAATATCCTGCCAATAACCCAATAAAAACACCGATGACGCAACTAATCCCAACAACCGAGATACCAATAACCATTGTTATTCGTGCCCCTACCAATACCCTTGCAAGCAAATCACGTCCAAAATAATCTGTCCCAAACAGATGATCTGAACTTGGTGGCATCAAACGATGAGTTACATTCATCTCAAGCGGATCATATTGACAAAGTACAGGACCCAAAAGGGCAAGCAGAATTATCAGACCAGCAAAAAAAGCACCCGAGATAAACATGCGTTTTCGTTTATCAAATTTCATATATACATCCTCATTAGTATTCGACTCTTGGATCAAATACCTTATATAGAATATCAATGAGGAGATTTACAATTACAAACATCAAAGCAACATACATGATATGGCCTTGAATCAAACTATAATCTCTTCTTGAAATTGCTGACACAATCAGACTACCTGCCCCCGGAATATTAAATACCGCTTCTGTAACAACAGCACCACCGGCTAAACGGGCAATATTCATACCGATACCTGTCAGTGTTGGAACCATTGCATTTTTGAGAGCGTGTTTCATTACCACCGTTTTATAGGCCAAGCCTTTGGCTTTTGCTGTTCGAATATAGTCTGCTCGCAACACTTCGAGCATACTCGACCGAGTAAGCCTTGCTGTTTCTGAGGCTTTCTGTAACCCAAGAGTAAATGCAGGAAGAATTAAATACTTCAATGAATTGAAAAGATTTCCTTCAATAATTGGAATATATCCAATAGCTGGCAACAACTGGAGTTTTTGAGCAAAAATCAATATCAGCATCAATCCTAACCAAAAATTTGGAATGGATATTCCAAGCATTGAGAAAATAATACTAAATCGATCTAGAAACTTATTATGGTTTACTGCAGAAATTATTCCCATAGGAATGCCTATTACAATAGAGACAAGCAAACCAAGGAACATGAGAAGCAATGTAGGCTCCAGCCTGCTGACAATCAGGGATGTTACCGTCATATCATAATAGTATGAACTTCCAAAATCACCATGTAAGGCATTCATGAACCATATTCCCATCTGGAAAATGAAAGGTTCATCTAGTCCTAACGATTCACGCATCAACGTGATTTCTCCTGTTGTTGCCTCCGGACCCAACATCACAACTGCAGGATCACCAGGAATCAATCGGACAACTGTAAAGACTATTACCCCAACAAGTAGAAGAACTGGTATTAATTGTAGTAGCCGTCTGAGAATGAATTTTACCATAAGAGCCTCAAATATTTTATATTATCAATTCTGATAGCCAGCAAAAAGCTGGCTATCAGGAATTAAAACCTTAATCCATCCATGTGTTCCAATAGAATCGTCTCCAAGGATAATCAACAGGAATATCATGGACATTCTTCAAATATCCGATAGCCCCATAGAAATCCCCAAGTTTAATCACAGGAAGCTCACTCCAAATCAGTCCAGTGAAATCGTCCCAAATCTGAGCTCTCTTCGCTGGGTCTGTCTCTTCAAGCAACTGGTAATATAGGTTCATTCTCGTATCAGTTTCCCACCAACCAGGCCAACCAATACTAGTAAACGCAATCAAAGTAGGATCTGGTTTCATTGAATAACCACTGACTATCATATCGAAGGCTGTCGGATCTTGCCGTGCCTCTACAACAGTGGGCCAATCAGGAGCTCTCAAATCAATATTGAAACCAACCTCTCGCAATTCCTGAGCTACAACCATGGCTGCATTCTTATCAGTTTCATAACTCCCATTGGTATACATTACCAGAGGTTCTCCATTGTACCCTGCTTTTTTTAAATAGTCTTTTGCCTTATCAAGATCCTGTACATTGTAAAAATCCTTTCCAGTCGTACTTTCATAGATTGATCCAGTAGTTCCCCAACTTGGGACAGTAGAGTACATGTCTTCATGACCGGCACAAGCACCATACATAATTTCTTCTTGGTTGAGAGCATACAATACGGCTTTCCGCATATTCATATCAGACATGAACTTGCTCTTCAGGTTTATCGTGATGCTTTCTGATGAGTATTCCCCTGTGGGGACAAGCTTAATATTTGGTACCAAGCTAAGTTGTTCAATCGATGGGATTGGAAAAATACCTGCCTGACAATCATTACTCATCAAAGCCTGTATCCTTGTCATGGGGTCATTGATATTAACAAAGGTAATAGAGTCAAGGTACTGCTTCTTAGCTCCACCATTCCCCCTAGGCTCTCCTTCCAGTCTAGAATATTCTTCAAAACGGACCAAACGAATATGCCGATCTGGAATCCATTGATCAAATTTGTAAGGGCCTGTTCCAATATATTGTTTGATTTCACCATTTCCTGCCTCTTGTATCACTTCTTCTGGCATGATATATGGGCCTTGGTCAGGATAGGAAAGTGCAATCAATGCTGTGGGAGATGGTTGACTCATCTTAATTACAACAGTGTAATCATCCATCTTTTCTACACTTGTCAAATCTTTAAATGCCGCTTTGCCAAAAGTCGCTCTTGTCATCCATCGGTTGAAAGAAGCGATTACATCATCAGCATGTAAAGTGTCTCCATTATGAAAGTTAACATCTTCTCGAACCTTTAGGATAATAGTTCGGCCTTCATCAACAATTTCATAATCCGTTAACATGGGAATTGGGGTACTTGTCTCATCAAGAGCCAATGGGGTTTCCCAGATATGGCATCCTACTTCCCAGACTGCGTCATTGCCAGTCCAGTGAACATCCAAGGTATTCATTGGTTCCCATACCAATCTCAGATCTCCTCCAATCGTGGGCTCTCCTGTTTTGGCTTCACTTGGCCCAGTTTTCGTTGTCGCTGTTTCTTGCGCTCCTCCTGCAAAGGTAAGTCCAATTGCAAAAAACAAAATCAACAGGGCCGAAAAAAATCTACGCATAAAGTCCTCCTTATGAATTATATGCAATTATTTGAATATTATTTTCCAATTGTCAATCATTATTTTTCATTATTTTTTTGGCATACAAATCACTAAAGTAGATTTTAATTTAGTATAAAGAATCTTTTTTAGAAAAAATATTTTTCTATTTAATTATATTATAAATGATTATATTTCTTATACGTATTCTCATAAATATATATTATGAATTATTGCAGTCATATTTAATGACGTTAAAATGACGTGTTTTGAAGTTTTTTCATAATTTCCTTGCAAATTTCAAATGACGTAATTATAATCTCCATAGTATTTCTTACATGAATTAGTACTAGGAGGAAAGAATGAAAATCAACCATCCAGCAACAGCGGGATCGTTTGAATCAAGCGATATCATGATTGCCGTTGAAGATAATCCTAACAAAACGATAGAAATAGACCTAGAAAGTCCAGTCATGAGACAGTTTGGCGAACAAATCAAAGGGACAATCCTTTCCACAGTAAAAAAGGCAGGACTTACAAGTGCTCTTATACATGTGATAGATCAAGGGGCATTGAATTACACCATAGTGGCAAGAACGACCACCGCAATCAATAGAGCATGCGATTGTAAAGATAGGAATCCCTGGGAGGAAGGTTGTTAATGGATACAAATACAGAAAAACATCGATTACGAAGAACCATGCTCTTCATTCCAGGCAACAACCCAGGAATGATTCAAGATGCCTATATCTACAAATGCGATAGCATAATGGTTGATCTGGAGGATAGCGTCTCACTAAATGAGAAAGATTCAGCCAGAGCACTAACTTTTCAAGCAGTAAGAACACTGTTTCATGGGGACAAAGAAATAATAGTTCGAATCAATGATCCTAGAACCAAAACAGGGCATTTAGACCTTGAAGCAATGATACGCGCAGGAGTAACTGTGATTCGTCTACCCAAAACAGAAAGTGCAGAGGATATTCGGTTTTGTGCCAATGAGATCAGTCGTATAGAGAAATCACTGAATCTCACACCTGGGGCAATTTCATTATTAGCTGCAATAGAAAGTGCCAGAGGCATCATGAACTGCATGGAAATTGCATGCGCTTCATCACGTCTCATTGGTATCGCCCTTGGTGCTGAGGATTATGTCACAGATTTAAGGACACATAGAACGGCTACAGGTATTGAATTATTATTTGCTCGCTCAATGATTCTCCATGCAGCCAGGTGTAATGGTATTGCAGCAATCGATACTGTTTTTTCTGACATAAACAATGTAGCGGGCCTTGAACATGAAACAACGCTCATCAAGGAATTGGGATTTGATGGTAAAAGTGTTATTCATCCTAAACAAATCGAGGTTATCAATGGAATATTTACACCATCCAAGAAAGAAGTAACCCATGCATTAGCAGTAATTGAAGCTATTGAAGAAGCAGAAAAAAAAGGTAGCGGCGTCATTTCTCTCAATGGCAAAATGATAGACAAACCAATTGTAAAAAGAGCAAGGCATATTCTGGAACTAGCAAAAGCAGCAAAATTACATTATTAGGAGCTTATAATGAAAACAATCGAGAAAGCTCATGATGCTACAAGCATCGGAGCACATTTGAATGGGTATTTCGATCCTGATACTATATATAAAGATATTCTCACTTGTAAGGAAAGAGAATTAACTGAAAGTAAAATAGTCGAAGACCTCGAGACAGCTATCCGACTATCAAACCTACAGGACGGTATGACCATATCGTGCCATCATCATTTTCGAGATGGTGACAAAGTACTCAATATGGTTATGGATAAAATTGCTGAGATGGGTTTCAAGGATTTAACACTTGCAGCATCTTCTCTTCTCGATTGCCACGAACCATTGATAGAGCATATTAAGAATGGCGTAATCTCTCGAATTGAGACATCAGGAATAAGAGGTAAGCTTGCAGACTTCATATCTCATGGAATGATGGATTACCCAGTAATTTTCAGAAGTCACGGAGGACGAGCATATGCTATCGAAAAAGGTGATATCCAGATTGATGTTGCATTTTTAGGTGCACCTAGTTGTGATAGTTTCGGTAATGCAAATGGCTATTCAAGAGACAACAACAACGGTATAACCTGCGGTTCAATGGGCTATGCCAGAACGGACTCAGAACATGCCAATACTACAATAATTCTGACAGATAACATCGTACCATACCCAAACCTTCCAGCCGGTATTCCACAGAATTGTGTTGACTATATTGTCAAAGTCGATGTTGTAGGGGACCCTTCTGGAATAATGAAGGGTGCAACCAGGTTCTCAGAGAACCCTAAAGAATTGCTGATTGCTGAAACTGTTTCTGAAGTGATAGCAGCATCAGGGAGATTGAAAGAGGGATTCTCAATTCAGATGGGCAGTGGAGGTGCATCCTTGGCAACTGCACGTTTTTTACAAAGTAAAATGGAACATGCCCGCATCCATGCATCATTTGCATTGGGCGGAATAACAGGACAAATCGTAAAACTCCATGAGGAGGGCTGGATAAAAAAGATAATGGATGTCCAGTCATTTGATTTGGAAGCAGCGAGAAGCCTCAAGGACAATCGATTCCACCAACAAATCTCAGCTTCATATTACGCCTCACCAGGCAACCCGGGATCTGCAACAAATCAATTGGATGTTGTGATACTTTCTGCTTTAGAAGTAGATGTAAACTTCAATGTGAATGTATTACAGGGTTCCGATGGTATAATTCGAGGTGCAATTGGAGGCCATCAGGATACAGCTGCAGGAGCTTCGGTTTCCATAATTGCATGTCCTATAACAAGAGGAAGAATCGCTACTATTGTAGATAAAGTAGGATGCAAGGTAACACCAGGAAAAACAGTGGATGTTGTTGTAACAGATCGAGGCGTTGCAATCAATCCATTGCGTCCAGATTTGGTAAAGCTGATTTCTCAGTCGAATATCCCTGTTGTAACAATCGAAGCACTTAAGATACAAGCAGAAAGGATGACAGGGGAACCAACCCAAATACGATATACCGAGAAAGTTGTGGGTATTGTTACATATCGAGATGGAAGCATCATCGACTTGGTATACCAAATTGAAAAAGACTAATAAAAACTCAATTGTTAGGAGTAGATTTGAAATTCCTGTTAGCCATCAGTATTGGCTAGAGGCCATGGAAACCCGAGCAAGAATCCAAGAGAAAATCATTACTCATTTCCACGCAAATGTAATTACGTTTACCGTAAATATTCCGGGGCCAATCAAATCGAATCCCGCTATCTATGCACTATTCAACGAAGGCCTTGTGCAACTGAGGAAGATCGGTGACAATCTCAATTCCCTTTTCCTTTTTTCACGCAACCTGCCAACAGGGCCTGAGGCATATTTCATGGTTTCCAATTCCCTTTCTTGCTCAGAGATAAAAAAAAGTCTCCTGTTGTTGGAGAATGAACATCCGCTAGGCCCTTGGTATGACGTTGATATTATTTCAGAAAAAGGAAGGAAGATCTCCAGAAATGACATCGGAGAACCATTACGTCGTTGCTTCCTTTGTAATAAACCAGCAAAAGTTTGCAGAAAAGAAGGCAACCATTCCATGGATGAACTCCAAGCTTTTACTGATACTACTTTATCAGCTTTCTTACGAGATACAGACAATGGCAGAATCCATTTCAACCTTTTTTAGTACTCTCTGTTACGAATCACTTGTTGAAGAGGTCATAACTACCCCTAAACCGGGATTAGTGGATACAGCATCATCAGGCGCCCACTCGGATATGAATATTATAATGTTTATGGAGAGTTCTCGTACAATATCTCCCTATCTGGGCGACATGGCAAAATTAGGATACCAAAGAGAAGGTACCAATGAAGAAATCTTCGAAGGAATTCAAAAGATTGGAATCAATGCAGAAAGGGCCATGTATACAGCAACAAATGGCATCAACACACATAAAGGGGCAATTTTTTCATTAGGAATATTAGTGACAGCAGCAGGTTGTCTTCTGAGAGAAGGTTATCCGTTCTCAACCAATGATTTATTTGAAAAGGCTAAAAACCTTTGCAAAAACTACCTTGACAACAAGCTATCACAAATACAATTACAGAATGCTCCAACAACAAATGGAGAAAAACTATTCTGCCAAAACAAAATTTCAGGTGCAAGAGGAGAAGCTATGCATGGATTTCCCTCCGTCAGAACTCTCTGCTTACCAGTCATACATGAAATGTTGGATGAACATTACTCCTTTAACGATGCAAAGGTTCAAGCCCTATTAGTGTTGATGAAAGAAGTAAAGGATACGACGGTTCTATCCAGAGTGGGTCTAGTAGGATTACAAACTATGCAAAACCTAATTACAGAAATTCTACAAAATGGAGGAGCCAGAAATCCTGAGAATATTGCATATCTGTATAGACTCGACACAGTATTCACAGATCAGAACATCAGCGCTGGAGGTTGTGCTGATTTATTGAGTCTGACAATACTGGTTCATAAGCTTGAACGCAAACAAAAAAAGGGATTGCTTGTATTCGAACAGATTAATACTAGCAGAAAGGGCATTCCAGTAGAACATGGCACCTCAATTTTGGCATAACCGTAAAACGGCCAATATATGCTCAGATACTGTGGTTATATTGAATGGATAGAACTCATTCCAGTATAAAATATGGGAACAACCATACTCTTTGTTTTTTCTGGTTTCTATTATGGACACGTGTATTCCAACATCTCCTTAATTATGTAACTTCATTCTCCCAACCAAGCTTCCGGTGCATCCATTGTATTCTGGAGTTCTTCAAAAAACATCTTCAAATCATACCCATCTGTTGTAGCATGATGGACCGTGATGGATAACGGCATAAGCAGTTTTCCCTCTTGCTCATAAAATGCTCCTGATTCCAAGGAAGGAACGTAGTAATCCTTTATACCATGATTATGAAGTGAAAAGCTGTTGAAAGTGAACCATGGAATGCAGGAGATGATATAAGCACTTGCAGGGGGAACGCCTTTTGCAGATAGAATCCCGTGACTATCTCCATAGTGTTCAGTATCCTCAATGTAATGCTTATAAAAGGTCTTGAAATCATTGCAATATTCTGTCCACAACAATGAAGTCGTCTTGTCATCCATATGAAACTGTGGATAAGCAGGAGTAAGAACATCCCAACGCCCCAGCACTCCTTCTTGATTGGAAACCTGTAAGTCTGGTTGCTTGCTTATTGCCTTGGTGACAAGATAGAGATATGCTGGGAAAAATTTCAGTCCTTTATCTCTAAGTGTCTTTCTCAGAACTGAAACATCCAATGATACATTTACAGTATATGTTGTAGGGGCCATCTGCGTGTAATAATAAAACACTTGAGCACGTGGCCAAGTGTTTAGATCAATTGGGGTGAAGTTATTTTGATGCATGTCGTATCACCAATTCCTTTATATAGTTCAGTTGCTCATCAACCAAGATGTCTGAGAATTTCAGAGAGGCCGAGGAGGTGATGATGCTGTCCCTGAAAAGAGTTATATGAGTTGCAAGAATGCGTGTATCGAAGTCTTTGAATTCATGTGTCCTCTTCCCGTAGTCCAACAACCGGGAAAGAATCTGAACTGCACTTTCAAACCTTTTTTCCATGTAATCGCTTTGGGTCGGTTCAATAAAAGCAAACTCATGGATGACAAAGGAAAAGCGATTTTCCTTGCACTGAATGTCTGATCGGATCATGTCCAAAAAGTAGTTCAACAGCTGTGTGGCAGGAATATTTTCTTCAATGGCTTGTTCGAGCATGCTTGCCATCTCAGTTTTGTCATCGGTAAGTATTTCACACATGATCTCTTTTGGTGAGTCATAGTAGCGATATAATCCCCCCCGACTTATCTGGCAAGCCTCACAAACGTCCTTCATGGTTACGCCCTCATATCCCTTGGTGGAGAACAGCTGCTTTGCAACTGTCTTGATCAGATCTTTCTTGATATCGCTTTTTTTCTGCATACGACCTCTTTCTTGTACTGTGTAATAAGCGACATATGTGTCGTTTATTGGAATATACGACATATATGTCGCTTTTGTCAATTGAAAAATTTCAGCATTAGCTTTTTTAAAATCAAAAGTTGGTCCTCCAAAAAATATTTTGACAACAGTATCATATGGAATAACCGACGGATAACATCAACTTGAAATAACCAGTGCCCACATAATCGCTAACAAACTTTGATAGAACAGGATTATAGGTATAGAATACAACTTCCATATTTTTCGCAAAAACCGCCAAGACAGAGCATTCAGAGCATGATTTACGATTCAGGTTACCGGATAGAAAAGCTACGCAGGTCCGAAGAGGTTTAAGGTATTTTATCCCACCGAGGCCATATGCATTAGTATGCTTTCTTCAAAATCCTTATCCAGTGGGAGGGAACTTCCACAATGATCCGCCCTTGATGTGCTGACCATTGTGTCCCATCCCATAGGTCAGTCCAAGTGCCGTCAGCCAGGGGAATGCCTCGGCATTGGCCTCCCTTGACATCGTCCCAGACAGCAACACCCTCTGCACTATTGCGCTCTTCTCCTGAACCGGGAACCATGCTCATGGCAATACCATTAAGATTTGCTGCCACTATAACTTCATCTGTTCCCAGCTTCCTACGAAAAGCCAAAGCGGTGTTGGAAACGGAAAGTTCCTCATAACTGCCATTACGCAAGGCCAAACTTCAGCACGTATTGCAACCAAACGTCTAATGGTTTCAGCCAACTCCCACCATAACAGAGCAGGAGGATACAGACTTTGATGCCTTCATCGGCTAAAGTCCTCAATAAGTACAGATAAACGTCTTGGTCTGCAATGACGGGGCCAGGACATCGAGGACCCGATCATGCGGGAAATTTGGTATCTGGATAAGCTTGCCAAAGTCAACGTGAAGGATACAAGTCCCCTCTCTTAGCGAAGGGCTATCCGGAAAGCCAAAGCAAAAGGTGACACAGTGGCAGTAACCTCCTGATTCGTTGTGAAGCTGCGATGCAAGAAAGGGACACCCACCCCGACCAAGGTCCCCAACAAAGCGCCTGAGAGAACATCGGTGGGAAAGTGGTTTCCACTTGCTATACGTGACAATGCTGTGGCCAAGGCGAGTGAGTAGGAAGCCACCGTTACCGGGATTCTCCACACAGAGTTCGGATGATAGACGGCGAACACATAACTGGTGAAAGCAGCTCCTGCAAAAGCCATCGTTGCATGCCCAGAGGGAAAGGAGTCAAAAGCATCTCCCTTCTCAATCTTTTCAACTGGATACGCTTGATAATACAGGAAGGGACGTGCACGGGGAAAGCAGCGTTTGCCCAACTCCTTCAGGGCGTAGGCGGCCAGAAGGGTTTCACCGTACATTGTAGCAATGCTCAGATACTCTTCGGCGGGTTCTGCAAGCAAGAGTGCCGGAGCAAGCAGTGATGCAAGTTCAAAAGCAGTTCCCCCTATTTCCAAGCTACGACTGTAGGGGTGCATGAACGCCTTGTCGAAAGCAGGTACTTCATCCATATTCAAGGGTAGCGTTGGGTCTGCAGAAAGAGCTTGCAATCCTCCCAACACCAACACAAGCAGCGCCATATGAAAGAGTCTCCTCATCGGGAACCTCCATTGCGCACAACAGCTGCAAAAAACAGCACAAGGCTTGTAGCAAGTATGATAGCACCCAGGATGTCAGTGCTCCAATGGACACCGGACAGCAACCTTCCCACACTGGTACTAGCTGCGACGAGCAAACACAGACCTTGAAGCAATCGAGTTTCCCAACCATCTTTCATCATATGGGGCAATAGGACACACGTAGAGCCCATGACAAACACCACCAAGAGGGTATGACTGGAAGGAAAAGAGGGTTCCAATACAGACGGTCGATAGTTGATGACAATCATCTCAAAGAAGCAGTACAGAAAGGCCAGCAGTACGTAGAACAAGAAAAGTACATACAACGAACTGTCAACCTTTTTCAGACTCTTTCGCTGTATCAACTGGGCGAGGGCTATAATACCGAACCCTCCAACTACAAGAAGACTCAGTATGCCAAACCATTCGGAGAGCTCATACCACCACGGATGGATACCAAGCACACCTAAAAGCCAGGTATTCATTTGTGCAAGCCCAAGGCTTGTACCCTCGGCACCAACATACTGGACATCCACACCCAGTAAAGCACCAATCAAAACAAGGAAAAACACAAGCAGGATCACCGCCCACATACGATAACGTTTCATACAAAATCCTCCTGCGGCCATTCAGGCACAGGAGGATGAAAACCACCACAAACTGGACGCTACATCAGTGATACTTTGCGTATCATCGCCGTCTTATGACGAACACGCCCTTCGCAACGAGCAGAAACACCATAAACATCCCTGGATAGGGTTGCCTGGATGCAATGAACAACAGCGTTAAGAGGAGCGAGAGGAGGAATGAGATATAGGGGCTCCATCGTTGCCATGCGCGTGTTCTTACCTGCTGCAGTGCAAGCTCAACACAGCCGAACACGAAGACCATGGCGACCATCGTTTTCAGTATCCAATCAGAAGGGGTGCTGTATGCTGGGAGTGAGACAAGGACAATCCTATCGTCCTGGGTTATGGCAAACATGGGGATGAACAAGAGAAGCGAAACGAGACAATCCAAGATCCCAAAGACAAGCGAACGATCTTTCTGTGCACCTGACTGCACCGCTGCCTCTGCGATGGTTACCAACTCATCAGAACAAAGCAACTCATCAAGGGAGATACCGAACAGGCTAGAAAGCTGTTTCAGTGAGCCTAGATTGGGATAGCCCCTGCCTGTCTCCCATTTGGAGACCGTGACCCGAGAGACAAACACTTTTTCAGCAAGCTGCTCCTGTGTCAGGCCAGAGGTAATCCGTGCTGATCTGAGTTTCTCGTTGAATTGCATCCTTCTTAGCCCTTTTCCGTATTCTACTACATCTCACAACACGATCCAAGGCTCTGTTTCCATATTCAGCAAGCAATCCTATTATGAATTTTTTACGTTATCCCAATCTTGCCGTATATTGGAACAAATACAAGAAGTAGTGTATGAAAGACAACAATGAGAAGATACTCCATTTGCTCGAATATCTGAGAAGGATCCCAGACATCTTCAGCCTCTCATTCTCCAGAGAGGCTTCCTTCGAAAATTCAAAGTAGCTGAGTTTTTAAAGAAAGGATGGTCCTGTATGGTAAAGAGGAGGATGTGGTAGAAATCTCTATTTTGAGTACATACATCAGCATATCCTCTTCAAAATCCTTATCCAGTGGGAGGGAACTTCCACAATGATCCGCCCTTGATGTGCTGACCATTGTGTCCCATCCCATAGGTCAGTCCAAGTGCCGTCAGCCAGGGGAATGCCTCGGCATTGGCCTCCCTTGGCATCGTCCCAGACAGCAACACCCTCTGCACTATTGCGCTTTTCTCCTGAACCGGGAAACATGCTCATGGCAATACCATTAAGATTTACTGCCACTATAATTTCATCTGTTCCCAGCTTCCTACGAAAAGCCAAAGCGGTGTTGGAAACGAAAAGTTCCTCATAACTGCCATCACGCAAGGCCAAACTTTCAGTACGTATTGCAACCAAACGCCTAATGGTTTCAGCCAACTCCCACCGCCCCTTTCCCCAAGACTTTGCTTCCTCTTCCAAGGACTCAAGGTTTAGGGCTGGACGCAGGGGGGCATCAGTATGAGGCAGCTTGGCACCGGGTATGCCAAATTCAGATCCATAGTATATCGAGGGAATACCTGGCAGGGTAAACATCAATGCCATAGCTTGGTGTAGTTGCCATGATTCCTTGAGTACGGTACCCAAACGGTTCACGTCATGGTTGTCAGTAAATGTATAAAGCTTGAACTCGCGATATAAACCAACGGGGCCAAACTGACGATCAAGGCTGTAGGCCAGTTCAAACATGTTTTCATTGAGAATACTAGACCAAAGCCCCTTATAGAGCTCATAGTTGGTAATGCTCTCCAGCAAGCCCGTTCCCATACAGTCTCTGTAATCGCCATGGACCATTTCTCCCATAAGCCAGGCTTCAGGGTTACTCTCTCTCACAACTTGACTGATATAACGAATGAAATCTTGGCTGAGGCAATCAGCTGCGTCAAGTCGTAGACCGTCTATGTGGAATGTGTCAAACCAATAGCGAACAATATCAGCCCACCATGTCCGTACTTCAGGGTTGTCGGTATCCAGGCGAACCAATTCATAATGACCCGCCCAGGTATCATAATCAAAACCATCATTACAGGGGTTGTTCCTGTCAGTACGAAGTCCAGAGATCCAGTGCTCGTACCTCCCATGACCATTGCTCCTCTTGAGTTCCTGAAATTGAGGAGCCTTCCTACCTAAGTGATTGAACACTGCATCGAGCACTACCTTGATATTCTTACGATGACAGTAATCAACCAGCTCCGTCAAGTCTTCATTATTTCCAAGTCGGGGATCAACCGACTTCGGGTCGATTGTATCATAGCCATGGCTTTCTGAAAGAAAAACTGGTCCTAGATAGAGTGCATCACAACCAAGGCTGGCGATATGATCTATCCAGGACCCTAATTCCCTGAGGCTTTTGGGGTGTTTGCCAGTAGTGTGAGCCAACCCGCCCATAAGCCCGAGAGGATATATCTGATACATGAATTGGGGAGTATTTGAAGCGAATGTTTTCATTGGAAATTCCTTTTTACTTATCATATACCTACCGTAAGGTATATACATATTTATATGTAAACCTTCTGAAGGCTTACCTGTTACTAACCGTCAGGAGAATATACCATGCAGATAATGGTGGATTGCTTCTCTCCTATTTGGCGCATCTAGGGTACAACCTCCAGATAGGGAAAGTCCGACCCAAGAATGAACCATACCCAAAAAGGTATGAGCATAAATTACTTCTCTGCCTCTGAAAGCTCCATGCCAAGGTGATGCAAGATTGAATAGCTGGGTAAGTCGTCCCCGAAGTTCTGCCAGAAATGGCAATACTACTGCACTCCCTTCTGATTGAGGTGGTGCATGGTATTGGGATAAGATGAGGCGGTAAAAATCCGGATTAATCGTGGCATAATCCCATATATAGGAAGTGATTTGATCTAGATACACTTTGACGGCATCCCCGGAAAGTTGATCGCTGGACGTTGGTAGGAACCCATCGAGTCCTGTAAGGAGCTCCATCCCCCAATGAGAAATCAAAGCCTCAAGGAGTCCTCTCTTGGAACCGAAGTGATAATACATAGTGGGTTTAGTGATTCCTGCTGCTTCACAAATAGCAGCAACCCCTATAGCTTCATAGCCTTTTTTTGCAAAAAGCCTCAGAGCTTGGAGAAGAATGTGTTCTCGGGTATTTGCTGGTACTTCCATGCCTTTTACTATACCGTTAGGTATACACCTTTGTCAAGTTGTGATTGTCTATCAGTTTGTTTTCTTGACAGGCGTCCCTTGAGGAATCAATTCGATTGCCTAAGTGATACATACTGATGATGATGTTCTGAAAAAAAGAGTTAGAAGATCTATGACTGTCTCCTGTAGAGAAGTTCAGAAGCAATGGAAAGAATGAAAAGCAATCATCATTCCACTTTCGTGTGATGAGAGATGGCAGAGTTGGTTAAGTATACGACATATCTGCCCCTGGAAGTTTTTTTGATAATCCTCAAAGCACACATATCATCAACGTGACTCTCTCCAATATTACAGTTTCCCAATTTCAATGATTTCCGATCCAGTATAAAACCTTACCATCCGGCCATTTGTGTGGCTGTTTGGATTCCTTCCATTGGTGATACCTAATGAGCCCAAAGAGCTGAACCATTTTACAAATGGGATAACTGCAGGAAGTGGGAGTTCCCTCCTGTTGGAGCTCTCCGACAAGTATGGGATACATCCCAACCAAATCAGTACAGGGAAGAAACAGTTGATCGAGAACTTTCCAACCATACTGAAACCCACAGGAAAATGGGAAAGGCCGGCCAAGCCCCTAAGGAATATCCTTGTCAATCGGAAATACGAACGAAGCCAAGATTTATCCATCCATTAAGAGGAACAGGAGGTCTTAAATCTGACGTGAACGGACTATGAAGATTCTAGATAACGGGACTGGCTGGGAATCTGTTCTTCCTTGACATATCTTATAAACATAACCAATTTCCAAGAAGAACGAAATATGCTTGCTTTGATACCCGCAGGGGTTATTCTTGCCATGGCACTAGCATGGAGGCTGATACGTAGAGCACGAGCTGCCTTAGAGAAGGTATTGAAAGAGGCTTTCGGCCGTATCTCAGATAAAAAACATGATATGAGTCGTGTGGTCTCGTAGTATTGGGCGTTCGGTTGAATGAAATAGGAACAGGTGGCAACTTAGGAGATGACTTTGCCATGTCTCTTGTCCCGTATAGACATATGAGTTGTGTTCTGCCGGGAAGCATGAACTGTTTTGCAGCCAAAAGGGAGGTTTCTTTCCTCGTATTCAAGGCGATGTTTCTTATGGATTTGATTCTCTATAATCGCGCCGTAGATTTGATGATAAGCCATAATCTTGAACTGAAACTGTTGTATGAGAGTATCGGCGAGCTTGATGTTGCTGTGAGTTCAGCATCTTTGCTGCGCCAAGAACGATCCTTAGAGAGAAGTAATCAGAACGCGATTGAAGAATGAGCTGGAATCATCCGGGACATTGTACCGGGTACAACTTCCATATTTTTCACAAAATCCGCTAATATAGAATGTAGGTTCTGCAAAACGACCTCCTTTGCATCATTCTTACAGAAGAGGTCGCTTGATTTTTATACACCAAGAACTCAGAATGCAATCTCCTGATCCGAGGCCTCAAGTTCTTCTGTTTGTTCTGTCTTGCTTGAGAAATTTGGATCCGGTTTGAATTCCACATGTTCCGCTACAACAAGAATCCTGTCCTTGTTAACACCCTCTTTGTCAGTCCAATGTTCTTGCCTTAGCCTTCCTACTACACGGACACCCCTACCCTTCTTCAAATAGTTCAGACACCCCTCTGCCAAGCCTCCCCAAACCTGCACGCCTATGTACATAACCTCTTCTACCGATTCAGCATTAGCTTTTTTAAAATATCGATTCACTGCCAATGAAAACTTTCCCATAACGCTACCGTTGCTACCGACCAGCACTTTCTCAGGATCACGCACCAAATTCCCTTCCAGCAACACCGAATTCAAGTTATTCATCCGTACCATCCTTTTCCTTGCAAATCTCATGCCTGCATAGCTCAGGCCACACATTTCTGGCATTTTTTTTGCAATCTTACTTGTGTAAGGGAAGAGGAGCATAGATTCACTTCAATGCTTGAGAACTATCCCAGTAAGCATAGGATGGAAAATTACGAAACAAGTAGAAATCCAGCATTGAGCAACCACACATCTTCAAATCCACGTAACAGTCGAAACTACCCTGTGTAGGATACCTTACACATTTTTCTCCTTACAGGATTGGGGAGGTAAACCATATGTCAAGAATTCTGATCGGGTCCATTCTTCTCATCTAGGTCTATCGCTACCTCTTGTTGACTGAACCTTAGAGATAACCGTCATCTCCATCAGGTGAGGTTTCGGCTGGGGGGGGAAATGATTGCTCAGGTATGTAATCAAAAAATACCCATGACCTCATCATGATGAATACCGTATCTTCCTCTTGCAATCTCGCTCATCTTATTCCAATCTCTCTGGATTTTTTGTTTAACCCACACCGTTCCTTCTTCAAAATCAAAACCAAGCTTCTCATAAGCCACAAAAAACAAGGAGGGCAAATCCATCATATGGGCGATCGCATCGGCATCAGCAAGACATCGTTCTTCTGCAGACTCCTTTGGCATCAGGATGCTCCCACGGTGATGCAAGATGCTCTGTTCTACCAGTTCTATCTTATCTGCAGGATACTCAGCCTCTACAAGAATTTGTCGGGCTCTGGTTGCTCCATGGATGTGATGTTCTTTCGCTTTTGAATAATCCTCGATACCTGCCAGGTCATGCAGTAGTGTGGCTATCCGAACCACCTCCGCATCTGCCCCATGCAGCTTTGATAGTTCGTGTGCAATTGTGACCATAGGTGAAATATGATTTTCCCATATTCCATACCCATAGGCATTCTGCCCTGACAAGCACGCCTTTTCCACCAAATCTGCCAGAGATCGTTCAATATCTGTTTCGTAGGCATAGGGTTCACATGAGTTGCCGAGGGATAGGTGTTTTGCCAGATTGTATGTATTCAGATACTGTGCTTGGGAGAGAGGACTTACATGGCCCCAGTACAATTCCAATGTCATCTGCCTCCAGATTTTCCCTTCGGCAATACCAAGATGCTCATTGTGGTATGAATCGTAAAAAAGACTTGGCATATCTACAATATTTATCAACATATCAGCATCAGCTACGCAATACTCTTCAGGATGACTTTTGGGAAGATTCAGGTCTGCTCTATGATTATATATACTTTGTGCAACCAATTCGGTTTTATCAGAGGGATAGTGATAACCTGATAAGATCTCTCGGGCTCGCTCAGAACCAAACCTATGGTGTAATTCCCGTTTTGTTATATCCTCAACTCCCGCCAAGTCATGAAGTAAGACAGCAATGGTAACTATTTCACTATCAGCCCCATGGACAACAGCCAACTCCTGGGCAATTGGAATCATTGGTTTGATATGATACTTCCAGATCTCATATCCAATCTCATTCTCTTCAGAAGCACAGGCCTGTTCTACCAGTTCTGAAATGGCATTGATCAGAGTCGTATCCATACAAATCCCCTACTTCTTCATCCTAGTCCTGCAAACAGAGTCTTACAAGAAAAACAAGACAGCAAAAACCCGAAAAAGCTCAGAAAAATAACAGGCACAATTATCCACAAGCACGATACATACGAAAGGAAAAATTGCTTGATAGCATCAAATCTCACCCAATGACCGCACATACCATCGAATGAATCTAAGGATTATCACCTACTATTCCAAAGCACTCATTCCAGGATGAATTCTTCTGTTGAAGGTAAACCATTCCACATCATTCCATCTGAACGATACCATTGCCTCTCTAGAGTACCATCGGTCTTGGAAAACTCAATCACAAAGACCTCACCCAAATGCACCTCCATCGGATAGTTATTATAGGGTAGAACATTACCATTCTTGGGATTCCCACGGAAATCCCCATATGCATTGTCCAACCTCCAAAAATCTCGATATACATACTTTGGAAGTATTGTTGCTAGGAATTGTCGCCCGAAATAAGAAGCTTTGTATGGCTTTCCATTTACCGTCAGCGTCTGTATGTCAAGCGGTTCCACAAGAAGGACACCAGAAAGATACGTCAAAGATTCTGAATGAACCCTATCTCCATAATACTTACTAAGCTGGTTCGCCATACTTGGAACCCCGTTGGAAGGATTCATGTCTTCAAGACCTACATGCATCCCACCGAAAATGCCCATGATGCTCTGGTCACCAAGCTTGTCGTATTCACAAATAAAATTTTCCACCATCTTATTCTCGCGATATGCATAATCGTTATGCTCATGAAAATACCTACCCTGATCAATACAACGTAGTGTTTGCTGATATAGCGGGGAATCTTCCAAGCCATCCTTTTGCAATTGGGCAACCAAGCGCTTACCTGAATTCCAATAAAAATGCCCAACATCAATGCCGTGGAAAATCGTTTTAGGGCACAGGACCTTCAGCTTCTGATAGAAGTCCTTTACTGCAGGATTGTAAGCTGCAGACCCTTTCAAGTCTTCGTAAAACATATCCAGAATAGCATCATTATCTGAGCACATCCACCGATTGAGCCATTCTGACATGAAGCTGGGATACTCGATGAACAGATGCCGCATCCCAAGATTGTGGTAATAATCGTCCCACTGCTCTAGTTCCCGGTCCAGAATCTGCTTGACACCGTGTTGTTCTCCAAACAAATAAATCTGTCCTATTGCATCAGTCTCATCTGCATTGACAAACGATATGACCAACAAAACCAAAATCAGCATTACAAGAAGTTTTCTTTTCAATTTTCTCTCCACAAATACTCTTTTACTGAAGATACCCCTCACACTATTATATTGACAATATGTTTGGCTTCTTTTCTCGGAATTTGAAACTACACTCGGATTGTATATCGATATAAATATTGAGGTATCCCCGGTCCAGAACACTTGCTCTCACTTCTTGCATAGTCCAATGTGGATGGATTTACCGACCAGTTTGAGCGCGGACTTTTGATTATACAAAGGATACGCTAATCAGAAAAATTGATTGAGTAATGAGGCAACCACAATGACAGTGTTACCATGAGGTTGTTCTTCTGTACATTAATCCAGTTCAGCATTTCGACCCGATCAGGTATTTTTCTCTTCTATCATCTTAACAAAAAGCTCAGCAATTTCCGGATCAAACAGGGTTCCTGCACCCTTATCTATTACTTCGAGTGCCATCTGTTCGCTTTCTTTCAAAGGCAAATCTTCACTGGTAAGTACACGTTCATAGGTTTCCACAACAGAAATAATTCTTGAGATAAAGGGAATCTGTTCACCTTTAAGTCCTCTTGGATATCCGCTGCCATCCCATCTCTCATGATGGCTGTAGACATATTCCGCCAAATCTAATGTGGTATCAAAAAGATTCAAGATACGGTATCCCAATACTGGATGTTGCTGCGTTTTTTCGAATTCTTCCTCTGACTGTGGAACCTTTAGCAAGAGACTATCCTCAAAAGTGATTTTTCCAATGTCATGCAAATATCCAGAAAACTTCAATTTTTCGATTAATGCTTCAGGAAGTTTTAAGGCAGAGCCGACTTCACCACATAACTCACTGACAGCAATTGAATGCTGCTTCTCTCTGGCACTCCTCGAATGTAACGTATTTATAATGGTTTCAATAATATCGTTATTTATGGACTTACGATTCATGGTTTTTTCTTTATACATTGCGTTTTCCGCATCGGCTATAACCTTTTCCAACGGTTCATCCTGATGTAACTTTGTAGCACTTCCAAGAGATACGCTACATTTGATTGCTTCTATTCGGGCATTCGAGAATTCTATCTTAATTCGTGATACAATCCTTTCCGCTTTTTCCTTATCTGTCTTTGGTAATAGGATGATAAATTCATCACCACCTACACGTGCAATGACATCATTCTCTCTGCAAGCCTGCAAAAGGATTGTGGCAGTCTTTTTAATCAATTCATCGCCTGCAGTATGTCCGAATATATCATTGGTCATCTTCAGCCCATTAATATCTGCAAATATTAGACTTAAAGGTAGATTTTCAGGAATATCAATTTTTTCTCGATGATCCTCAAAGCATCTTCTGTTGTAAAGCCCCGTCATAGTATCATGGCAGCTCAGATATTCAATTCCCCTAATTTGTTCCTTTTTTTCAGTAACGTCCCGAAAGACAAGTACAACTCCCCTTGTCATACCATCATCATCCTTAATCGGAGCTGCACTATCTTCCAAATAATACTCTACTCCATATTTTGAGGTTAATTTGGCTTGGCTGTCCAATTCATGTTTCATATCGGTTTCAAGCACACTGGCAATTGGATCATCAAAGGGACACTCTTTCCTGTCATTGGATAAAACCAATACTTCCTTATAATGTCTGCCAAACGCTTCTTGCTGGGTCCATCCTGTTAAGTTCTGTGCTACGGTATTAAGCATCTCAATTTTCCCATCCTTGGTAACAACCAAAACGCCGTCACCAATGGAAATTAAGGTTTGCAGATACTTGTTTCTCTCAACTGACAAGATACTCTGTATTTCTCTTCTCTTTAATGCATTCCATACTCCGCTCATCAGTAAAGTCATCTCGACAACATCGTTGTCATCATACCCGTTGGAATTGTTTGCCAACCCCACAACAGCAACAATCTTTTCGTCAACAATAACTGGAATGGACATGAAATTTTCTAACTGCACATGCCCTTTGGGGTATCCCTTTTTTAGAGGATTGGACTGTTTGAAATTATTTACGACAATGGGTTTTCGATTACGGACAACTTCGCCCCAAAGGCCCGTTTTGTCCAATTGGTATATGGTTTGCTTTTCTATAATAGCACAATCTTCCATTACACCGTTTGTCCACGAGTTAAGTACAAATTCACGTTTATCTTCATCATACAGATAGATATATCCATATTGACTTCCTGTTAATTGCAAAGATTGGTGCAGCACATAGTCCAGCTGATCCTTCAGGCTTTGAAAGCTTATGGTTAATACATCGGCGATTATTTTATGTCGGAACATCATATGTTGTGTTTGTTTTATTCTAGCGATCTCTTCTGTGATATCAGTCATATAGGCACCTACGCCATATTTTCCGTTCAATAATCGGATAGGAAATCTTGTGGTCTTATACTCACGTCCTTCCCATTTCTCTTCACCAACAATGAAGGTTCCTTTTTCAAGAACAGCCAGATCAGATTCTCGTTGTTTTTTTGAGAAATAAGCATCTTTTACTGTAGAGTCGTCATGACCAATTATTTTTTCAGTCTTTTCCTGATATAAATTCTCAAATGCATGGTTGACAAACACATACCTCAAATTTTCATCTTTAAGATAGACCGAACTGTCATTTGCATCAATAACGGCTTGCCAAAGGCGATTAGTGTTTTCCATCTCAATTTTTAGAAGTCTCACCTTCTTACGATTTCTAACGAGCAAGATGAGCAACATGATAATGGCAACACTACCTATAATACTTAGTATGGCATCCCTTTTTATGGCTACTTTTTCAGTGTCTAGTAGTTTTGTAATATCATGGATTATATAGAGAAAAATATTTTCTCCCGCGTATGAAACAGGATAACAATATTCCTCGACTGTCCGAATCTCCCCTTTTGCCAGATAATATTCAGAGATATGACTGCTTCCTTGTTGGTCAGCCATAGTGTTTAGGCCCTTCTCCAGTTCTTCTGGTGTCATTGTTTTGATAGCAAAGATGTTCAGGGATTCGAGTTTTTCTTTTGAATACCCAAAAAAGGTTGATGCAGCTTTATTTGCATATAGAATGGCCCCGGTATCGGGATCTGTCATCATGATTATGGCCCCATGTTCATCAAAAAATTTTGAAAAATCGGGTGAGGAATCCATAGGAAAAGCATAAGCGCTAAGTGTAAGAGAAAATGCTGCAAATAATAAAAGAACTAAGGCACGTATTTTTCTCATGCATTTATATCCTCATAACAACTGTGGTCCTTATGTATGCTGGCTTGTTTTTGGAGCAGTTCAAACGCCACATCCTCATCAAGTGGTTTACTGATCAGATACCCTTGAATCTTGTCACAGCCGTGATTTTTCAAATACTGTAGCTGTCTTTCTTCTTCTACCCCTTCAGCTATGACATAGTGTCCCATCCTATGGGCCATCGTAATAATATCTCCGGTGATAGCCTCTTCATCCTTCAGTGTCAGAAGCCTTATAATAAAAAATCTATCAATTTTCAGACAATTGATATTCAATTCCTGCTCACGAGCAAGGGATGAATATCCTGTTCCAAAGTCATCTATAGCGATTTTAATACCAAAAGCCTTAAGTTCACCAAGAATTTCATTAATTTCAAGATAATTTGAAGCAAATATGGACTCCGTAATTTCAATCCCAATATTTGCAGGATTTATATGCATTTCATCTATCAGTGAAATTAGGTTTTTAGTAAAACCTTTTTCCAGTAACTGGATTGCAGAAATATTTATCGCTACACTTATTTCATCATGACCGTTTGCTGTCATTCTGGTTATGAAATGGAACGCTTGGAGAATTATTTGTCGGCCTAAAGGAATAATAAGCTTTGTTTTCTCTGCGATTGGTATGAATTCCAGAGGTGATACCAAACCATACGATTCACTGTTCAATCTGACTAAAGCTTCAAAACCGCAGATCATATTTGAGGGAAGATCCAGAATCGGTTGAAATTGCAAGAAGAGTCTACCAGTATTTTCATCCGATGATATCTGGGAAAGCTCTCGCTCAATCTGTTGTTTTCGCAATAACTGTGTTTCCATCTCAGTACCATAAAAGCAATACCCGAAGTTTCTACTTAGCGTATTATTCGTGTTTTCGAATGCAACCATGAGGTTTCTTAAAATCCGGTTGCCATCATGTTCATGTATTTCTACAATCCCGATACCTCCGCCAATTCTTTCAACAGCGAGAACAGATTCCAAGGTATCTGCAATATCTTCGCAGAATATCATCAATTCCTTTTTATCTTGGTAAGCTTTTACATAGAAACCAAACTGGTTCTCATATATATGAAACAATTGCCGATTATGGGTGCAATGATCTTTTAGCGTATCGGCTACCTTTTTTATCAAATTTTGGCCATAGCGAAAACCGTAAGCCGTACCTAATAGATGAATAGCACTCAGATCAATACCTACAATCGCTGTTTTTACTTCATCGGCATTTACTGTTTCGTGACTCAGAAGATCTACTAAATTTCTAAGGTTATACAGGCCTGTAAGAAAATCATGTTCATTGTTATATCTTAGTTTATTCTCCAGCTCTTTTCGTTCGGATATATCAATGATGATTCCTTCCAACGCTTCTACATTACCGTTTTCGTCATATACCCCTTCACCCAACTCCATAACCCATTTTCGGTCCCCGTCAGCTGTTGTGATTTCATATTCACCCTTAAAGGGTTGTCTCATAGCTAGGACACTGGTCCATTTCCTCCAGAGGGGTTCACGATATTCGGAAGAAATTACCTGACCGAAGGATAGGTCTCTGTTATTAATAAGACTTTCTTGAGTATAACCTGTCAATTCCAAACACCCAGCAGAAACAAACTGCATGGTCCACTTTTGGTCGTAATTACATCTGTATGCCATACCCGGAAGGCTGGATAGAAGAACGGATTTACTGCGTTCGCTTTCCAGTAACTCCATCTCTGCCATCTTGCGTTTTGTGATATCACGTGAAACAAACAGAAATCCCTGCATTTCCCCTTGAGTATCTCTGATAATGGTAATGTTCATCGATATCCAAATAATAGTACCATCAGATCTAAATTGTTCAATTTCAATAATATGTGACCTGTTCTTTTCTACGTTCGGATCGTTTTCTTTTCCTATCTCATCAGTTAAAATGGTACGGATTTTTTGTAAGGATTGTTCTGGGAACTTTTCTTCCAATGGCCTACTCAAATACGTTTCAGGGGTTTCTCCCAGAAGTTTCTCTACCGAAGGGCTGATATACTTCGTTTCTAGATACATATCAGTCTGCCAGACTACATCTGACATATTTACGGCAATATTACGATATTTTTTCTCGCTTTCAATTAGCGCTGCTTCAACTATTTTCTGGTTGGTAACATCTTGCAGGATACAATGTGTTTGTACAAAATCACCATCATAATCAAGTCCAACTTTTCCTTCAAATGAAACAACTAATAGTTTGCCACTTTTATGAAGTACCTCAAACTCACTATGGATATGACCTTGTGCTTTAAATATGGGAAATCTCTGAAGAAATACAGTTCTGCTAGCAGGGGAGAGAAAATCGCCGAACCACGTACCAATTACTTCTTCTCGAGAATATCCAAGCAAATTACACCACTTCTGATTGACTTCGATAAAATGCCCATCAGAATCCAAGGACTGATACCCAAGTGGAGCATCGTTGAATAACAATTGGAATCTCTCTTCAGATTGTTTTAATTGATCTTGAATCTGCCTAAGTGTCTGCTGTCGAATCAGCAACAGGCTTAGCAAGACGGTTGCGAAGGGGTACATCAACATCACTGGCAGAATGATCTCATGAATGACATTCAGGCTCTCAGGATAGGGAATCAAGAGCATACAGGCTAGCATTATCACATGGACACTGACACTCATCGCATAAATATTCAACCAATACCATTTCGTTGACTTCGGATTCAGCCAACGCCGCCAAACCAGACCAATAAGGGCGCTGGTTATGATCACGGCAATACCAGCCAACATACCGATACCACCGATGCTCAGTCTATAGATAGCAGCTATAGCTACAGTGATCACTGTCGGGAGGGGACCAAATATTAGGGCAGTCACACTGATGAGAATCGAACGGGTGTCGAACACTATACCAGACTGAAGGGTAAAGGGCATGCTCATGACAACAACACATACCAGAGCAATCAGGAGGCCAATAAAAACCTTTTGCAGACGGCGGTATCTGGAAGGTATGAAATATGCAACCTCGTAGATAATTGATAAAACCAGTAAGAGTGCGGCATTATTAAACAAAGAAGTTAAAATATCAAATTTCATATCGAATCCCTCCTATGTTCAATTTTGGTATTTTTATAGAGATATAGGCTTGGACAAAAAGGGTGCTGTCATACCAATACACATGCATAGCTTCCACTCCTACCCAGTATGGTTATTCCCTGTGTTCAAAGCTTGGGCAAAAATTATAAACACATAGGAATTTTCTCAAGTTTAAGTGTTCAAAACAACCCTGGGACAACCACAATCACATAAATCGTATAAATATCTGGCCAATTCAATTACAAAAGAGATGCCAATCCTTATGAAGGGGTTAGCAGAGATTGCAACAATGGAACTATTTCCACAAAAAGCAGAGCAGAGAGGTAGACAGTTTGCCAGATGTAGTCTTTCATATCCAAAACCTTTCATTCCAATATATCTCCTGTCAAAAATCTTACCTTTATACGTTATTCATTTTGGGGCGGAACGTTCATCACTGCAACCATTGAAAGAGGGCTTATCAAGAAAGCAATAGAAGAAATACCATGGCAAGAACCTTCAGAATCAGTAGGAAAATGCCTCAAAGTGAAAATGATGGCGAGGAACTCCAAGCTCATCCAATGCATTCAACACAATTGTCCTCACGGGCATGGAAGAACACAGATAATAGGAATAATCATGAGGAAAATCGATGGAGTTCTTAAAGAAATCTGTGGAATAAAGAACACCATCCTCTTGATATACCAGAATCCGCACCTCCAGATTTGGAATCATTGCGGCAATCTTTCCTATTTCTTCTCCAATAAGTAAATCTTCCCGAGTAGTAACCGCAAGAAAACATAGTACTGCATTCTCAGGTTGGTGATTTTTCATATCTCTCAATAAACTGAGAATTGGAACGATACCAATACCAGAACCGATGAGACAAGTTTTTCCTCTAGAAAAATCTGGGATAAAATTCCCAAATCCCCCATTTATCCGTGCAATGCTTCCTGCCGGCACCTTTGCTGTAGTTTCAGTAAAGTCACCCAACACCTTAACCCCCAAGGAAATTTCCGAGTCGGTAGGGCATGAAAGAAATGAGAACGGGTGTTCTTCTGTAGGTAATCCGGGAGTTTTCCATCTGATATAGCCAAATTGTCCTGCCCGATATGCAATATTTTTACTCCCCTCAGGAACAAATGTCAGGATACTCACATCATGAACTTGTTGATTTTCCTTCAATACCAAACGAGGAAGCCAAATCTTTCTCAATCGGGAGTACAAAACCAAAAGTCCAACCAATACCAAATGGATCAGAGGATATATCGATGCAAAAGCATAGCTACTATCTGTCACACCGGCTTCAGTGATGTGTAGAAATCCAAGAAAGCCTAGGAACAGGAAGGCATACCCGTGAAATGACTTCAACAGGTCATATCTGGCAAGATGTTTCCGTCCTATCCTATTTAGGATCTTTCTTCGAACATGGCGAACACCTGGAGCCTCTATCCATAAAATGGCAGACAGATACAGCAATGAGAACAATGCAAGTATCGCCCAAGAGAGAAATTCTATCTCTTTTCCAATAACTAGTTTATAGATCACATGCCAATATATGCTTGTAATGATGAGTGTACCACTCACTACATGGAACTTGACCATGCGATCATAGGGAAATCGCTTTTGGAAAAATGGCAGCTTGATGGTGATAAGAATATGATTGAGGATGAAGTAATAACTGAAAATCGATAAAAAATAATTCACAGAATCCAAGACACCAAAGAAAGGAAGATCCATCATAAATAACGTGAACTGAATTCCAGGAATTATTCCATAGAGGAAAACAAGTAATATAATCATCATAACTCCTGTTTGACCTGTATCAATCTGAACAACTCTGCTGTCCATTGCTTATGCATCGCTTGAACAGCACTATCCCTATCCTGCCATTGCGAGGCTGCCGAAATTTCATCAACTCCACTGGCACTATTCGTCGATGTAACGGATTTCATCAGGATATTCCTCCCGATGGAATATAAATTCACTAAGATTATGGACTGATTGTTTTGAACGGAATTAAGATACGTGGATATCCTTGGATCGGTTCCTGAAGCTAGACCAGAATTGAGAATCACTACGACCTTCTCGGTACCTTTAAGAGCGCTTAACTTTGAAACAAAAATAAATTTATTGGCATTCTTATTGCTCTTTGCTTGTTTCTTGATGAAGCTACTTGCTTCCAGATTTGTCTCAGTTCTATCAAGATATACTACTGTCACTGATGCTGCAAATACACTGAACGAAATCAACAGGCACATGAGAAACATAACAATTCTTTTCATCACATAACTCTCCCTTAGAATAATTGAAATACAATCGAGGCTCCCATCAAACCAGTACCCAGACCGGCGATGATTGGATGGATATCGGATTCACCGGTCAGACTCGCAACCAGCATCAGTATCCCTCCTGTAATGCCCATTACAATATGGATATTGTCTTTGGTGAACAAACCTTCTGAAGTTGTGAGACGATACCCATAGTTCAGGAATCCCACCCCAATATTCAATACTGCTGCGGTAGTAGCTGCGCCACCAAGAAGCCCATGGATATCTTCATCCACCCCTAGTATGGGAGGAGAGAACAACCCTGTTGTCAACCCCAACAAAACGGAACTATACCCTAGGACATCATGAGTCGTGGACAGCAACTGATACCCATCAGGGCCTTGAATATACTCTTTGAATGCAGTCATATCGAGCAAGGGGGGTTTTTCAGTAACCGTTGTGTCGGTTCCCTCTGCAAACAAAGCAGAAGGAAGAACTAGTAAAGAAAGGACCAAGTACACTAGAATTATCTTGAACATAGGATTTCCTTCAATTGCAGATTTCTAGGCTATAGGGAAAAAACAAATTTCAAGAACGCGGTACCTAAGTGTTTCTATTGATATACTATATCATAAGAACCATACCTCCGTTACATAAATTCCAAATAAGGCCTGAGAAACAGGTGGCAGGTTTCCTTATACCGACACTGCCCTACTTACAGGCCAAAAACAAAGATTATAAAAGGCATTGCTTTTCTCTTTTTCAATCAAAATCACCTCCACATCCCTAACAATGGGGATTGAACATGCTTGAGGGCAAATGCAGCAATTCCCATCCCAGTATTGACGATATGAATTGATAGTATCTCCTCTGTTTGGAACCTTGATACGTACCTATCTCATACCCCTTTTCCAATGGCTTGGGTAAATATAATCTTCTCATTTTCTTGTAAGCCCATTATCTGATGTAGTGCATCACGGTCTACCAGCCCTAAAAGAGCTGTATTGAAGTTAGCTGCTGCTGCATACAAATACACATTCTGACTAATTAGGCCTGTGTCCACTGATGATATCAGCCATTTTCTTGTATCATCCTTATAAAGAAAAGTTTGGAATTTCGAGAAATCGGAAACATATATAAGTCCTACAGGGACTGTTTTCATGATCTTTTGTGTACCTATATGTTCGCGTATATCCTCTGAAAAGATTTCTATCAGTTGATGATGTTTCTCATCATAGAGAAAGAGACCTATCGATAAAGCTATGTAAACTGTAATTTCTTGTGAGTTACTTGCAGATGGAGCCGTTCGTTTACTTTTACTCGTAGTAGTCTCTTGTTGGGTAATTCCACATGCAGCCCACAGAAGATTGGACAATTCTTGATTTGTAAAATCAATTTGAGCCCATTTTCTTTTTGTCCGTCGTTGTTCTAAAGCTTTCATCAGTGGAAAACCAAGATCTTTTTGGGGTGGTGGCAATTGAATAGTCCTTGACATAGTGAACCTCCAGCTGTTCCTCAGATAAGTGAATAATAAGTAAAGTATTTTTACTTGTAAAAGAAATTTTTAACATATTTTGTATATAGCAAATCAAGAGAGTGATTTGTCACCAAAAATGATGATACATTAGGGGACACCCTCTGGTCTTGGTAGCACAAGATGGTAGCAGTCAGTAGATAATCAGTAAATAATCTTGCCCAACACATTGAGTAGAGCATAGGGATTATCATCGCATGTAATCCTCAAGGCTACCTCGAGACAGTGCCCATCATGACGTAGTACTGCACTTCGATATCGTCAGGAATGTAGTCGATTAGATCTGTTTGTTCTCAATAATATGTGCATAGATCCCTCTCTCAGTATCCTTGAAAGCCACCGCTATTTCGTAGAATCGATCAGCAATTCTCAGGAAAGTACGGCAAATATCCGGATCGAAATGAGAACCCAATCCTTGGGCAATTATTGTTACAGATTCTTCGTGACTGAAAGCTCTTTTATACACCCTTTCGCTAATTAGCGCATCATATACATCGGGAATAGCCATAAATCTTCCAGCCAAGGGAATATCATCACCTGACAGCCCACGAGGATAGCCTGAACCGTCCCACTTTTCGTGATGTGACCAAGCTATGTCGCACGCAACCGAAAGAAATGTTGTCTGCGATCCAAGCGCGCGTTCAGCCGCGAGAATGGCATCATGTCCGAGGGTAGTATGGGTTTTCATCACTGCAAATTCTTCATCAGTGAGCTTTGAAGGCTTATTCAATATTCTATCCGGTATTCCCACCTTACCAATGTCGTGAAGTGGTGCGGACTTATAGAGGAGCTCAATCATTTCATCCGTCAAGATACTGGAAAAACGAGGGTGATCGACCAGGTTTTCCGCAAGAATTCTGATATAATTCTGGGTGCGCCGAATATGATTACCAGTCTCATTATCCCGAGTTTCTGCAAGAGATCCAAGAGCAATCATCATCACGTCCTGTATCTTGCCAATCTCACGAGTGCGTCGTACAATCTCATTCTCAAGATATTCGTTCTTGTCACTGATAAAATCCCTAATTTTCTTGAGTCGAAGATGGGTATGTATCCGCGCGAGTAGGATAGGCGGACTTGGGGGCTTGGAGATATAATCTTCTGCGCCCAAGTCAAGGCCCAGTTTTTCGTTGAAAGGTCCAGTTTTTGCAGTCAAAAAAATAACAGGAATTCTAGCACTTTTCTGATGTTGGTTAAGTCGGCGCAGAGTCTCATAACCATCCATCCCGGGCATAAGTATATCGAGCAAAATCAAATCTGGAGGATTATCACTCTGTGCTATCTTAAGTGCCGCCTCACCGTTCGTGACTGCCTTGACTTGATACTCTTTCTTGAGTATTTCGTCTAGGATAATGATGTCGTCGGGAACATCATCAACTATCAGTATAGTCTCCCGATCTCCATTCATACCTTGCTCCTTTCCCCATTATTATAAAATTCCGCAATTTTCAAGAATTCGTCAGAAATATCCAGAAAAGCTCTAACAATATCAGGGTCAAAATTGGTCCCTGCCCCCTGTCTGATAATGGTAACAGCTTCCTCGTGGGTAAAAGCCCGTTTATAAACCCTTTCGCTAATAAGTGCATCATATACATCAGCAACAGCCATAAGTCTTCCTGCCAAGGGAATCATATCCCCTGATAAGCCCTGTGGATACCCAGAGCCATCCCATTTTTCATGGTGAGACCAGGCGATATCACGAGCTAACGAGAGAAAGGAAGAATGAAATGAAGTGTCCAGGTACTTTTCCGCAGCAAGAATAGCATCCCGACCAATCGTGGTATGAGTTTTCATCACACTGAATTCGTCGTTGTCCAGTTTCCCCGGTTTCTTTAAAATATAGTCAGGGATTCCTACCTTTCCAATATCATGCAATGGCGCCGACTTGCACAGTCGTTCAATCGTATCTTCGCCTAAGAGCCCCTTGAAGCGAGGATGACTGCTAACCTGTTCGGCCAAAAGCCTAATATACCTTTGTGTGCGTCTAATGTGGTTACCAGTTTCGTTATCCCGCGTTTCAGCAAGTGATCCCATTGCAATCATTACTATATCTTGAATAATCTTAATCTCTTGCGTCCTCCGCAATATTTCTGCCTCAAGATATTCGTTTTTGTCCTTGAGAAAATCCCGTACCTCTTTCAGATTAAGATGGGTCTTTATCCGAGCTCTCAAAATTGTCGGATTGGGAGGTTTACTGATATAATCTTCAGCTCCAAGTTTCAGACCTTTCTCCTCATCGAAAATTCCTGTCCTTGAAGTCAAGAATATAACCGGTATCCCTGCCGTTCCAGGATTGGACTTGAGTCGTCGGCACGTTTCGTAACCGTCTAGACCAGGCATCATGATATCGAGCAAAATTAGGTCTGGTGCATCGTTTGCTGAGGCTACTTCAAGGGCTTTCTCCCCTGTTATAGCTACCTTCACACGATACAAATCTTTCAGCAGCGAACTCAGCAACGCAATACTGTCTGGAGAGTCGTCAACAATAAGAATTGTAACCCTTTTTCCATTATTGGTATCCATGAGGTCTCCTTCATCCTCCAAACAATCTTAGTCAGGTAGACGTTCAGAAAGAATTTTTAGGGTAGTTAACGCAGCCTCAAAATCGAAGTTACGAAGCGCTGCAACAAGAATCTCAACTTGTTCTTTCTCACACATCACATATAAATCCGCTAGGACCGCCCCTACATAGTCAAGGGCTTCGCTGTCGCTTTCATGTGCATACTGGGTAAGAGTCTCCAGAATTTCCGAGAGTGATCGGCTGTTTTCGGGTGGTTGTTCCTGGTTAACAGTACTGTCAGGCATCTCTGCTTTTAGCCCGATATCGATACGTTGTATCGTTTCCGATACAACAGACTCCAGAATTGCCAGCATTTCATTGATCTCTGTGTCTGGTACCCCAATATCTATTGCATGTTCCAAATTCCCAGCAGCCACGTGAAGCTCTGCCGCGCCAATATTTCCGGCAATCCCCTTCACAGTATGAGCCAATCTCTCAGCCAGCTGCCGGTCCCCGCTCACAAGAGCCTCATGGATTTTCAAGGGGGTCTCCCGTTGTCCCGTTGCAAATCTCATAAGCAGATCCAGATAGAGATTCTTGTTCCCCATGACCCGCTTGATGCTTGTTTCTACATCAAGACCGGGAATCTTCGGCAACGTAACCGATGGCGAAGGCTTTCCTGAAACAAACGAAGTGGAAATCTCATTCGTATTGGCTGCATAATATTTGCCAATCATGGCAAAAAGCACCTCAGGTTCAATCGGCTTTGTAATATAATCATTCATACCTGCCTCAAGGCAATGGGTCCTGTCCTCTTTCATGGCATTGGCCGTCATGGCAATAATCGGAAGGTTTGCATAAGGGGAAAGCTTGCGAATTGCACGGGTTGCCGCCAATCCGTCCATTACAGGCATCTGCACATCCATCAAAAGTATGTCATACGCTGCTTGCTGTACTTTCGCGATGGCTTCCTTTCCGTCGGAAGCAACGGTTACCACACACCCCGCTTCATTGAGTATCTCCATGGCAACAAGTTGGTTTTCCTCATTATCTTCCACAAGCAAAATCCTCGCACCGCCAATTCCCGAGTTGGACTTGGAAGTTGTTGAGGGTTGTAAAATTTCGAGGTTCGTTTCTTTCCTGAATTTTCTAAGCAGATGCATTGATGTATCAAAAAGAATCGAAGTCCCGACCGGTTTGATAAGCACATTTTCAATACCCTCGGCCTCCGCCTCACGTATGACTTCCTCTCGTCCATATGCAGTGATGATTACGAGGTTTGGGGCGGGGTTTAGAGCCATTTCCTTGATACGCCTCGCAGTTTCAATTCCGTCCATCACAGGCATTTGCCAGTCAAGGAAGATGAGGTCAAAAGGCTCATTTCTGCGCTTAGCATTTGCTACTTCTTCGAGAGCAACAACTCCGGATGATACAGAAGTCACACGAAACGTCATGCTTACCAGCATATCCGTTATTACTTCCCGAGCGTGTTCATTGTCGTCCACGATCAGAACCCGTGAGCCACGAAGGTCTGGAACGGGAACATAGCTCCTTTGTTTTTCGCTGGACTTGCCGAGCAAAGCGGTAAACCAGAATGTCGATCCCTTGCCAAAAATGCTCTCTACACCAACTTCGCCTCCCATCATTTCCGATAGTTTTTTTGAGATTGCCAAACCGAGACCTGTTCCTCCATACCGTCGGGTCACGGAATTGTCAGCCTGCTGAAAGCTATGAAAAAGTTTGCGTTTCTGATCTTCGGAAATTCCGACGCCTGTGTCACTGACCTCGAAATACAGCAACACTTCCCCTTCCCTATCGTTCCTGACTTGGATATGAATACTGATCTCACCCTTTTCTGTAAACTTAACTGCATTGTTTGCAAAATTGATAAGAATTTGACCCAATCGCAGAGGATCCCCCAGAAGATGGTTTGGGACATCAGCGTCCATGACAAATATCAGTTCGAGACCCTTGGCACTGGCCTTATCCGCGGTAAGGTTTGCAACATTATCGAGCACCTTCTCCAACTCGAAGGGGATGTGTTCCAAGGACATTTTCCCTGCCTCAATTTTTGAGAAATCCAGGATGTCATTGATTATTCCCAAAAGATGCTGGCTGGAAATCTGTATCCGTTTCAGATAATCCTGTTGACTAGGTGTAAGGTTGGTCTTGAGTGCAAGATAGGACAGACCGATAATGGCATTCATCGGGGTGCGAATTTCATGGCTCATATTTGAAAGAAATTCACTTTTTGCATTGGAGTTCTCTATCGCAATTCCTCTTGTCTTATCAAGTTGGTAGAGTGTCCTTTTTTGATTCATCAATAGGAGAAGCGTCAGTGCTGCGGCGAATAAAGCTATAAGGGAGAAAAAAATCATTGTGATTTTAAGGTCATAGATTTCGCCCTTTTGCGTCTCAAGTACCGTAAGCGTAGTGTTATTTATGCGTAGAATGTAATCCCGTAGCTCTGAATAAATGTAATCAATCTTATTTTTGATAAGAATTGCATCGGTTGTATCCAAGGAAGGCTTTGCTGCGACAATTCTGTCAAGATCTTCGGCGAGAAGGCTAATCTCGTCCAGTATTATGGTGAGATCATAAGGTATTTTTCCGTTAAAATCAGATTTTATGAGGCCGAGAGTTACTTTGATCTTACTGTTCGTAAAACTGAGATTCCCCCAATTGATTAGTTTGTTTTCAAAAACTATCCCGTCAATATCCTGGGAAAGTTCAGAAACGAGGGGCATGATATTTGCTATGTTCCTGACCTGGTCGACCGACTTGATCGGGACATCGGTTCCGAGTTTTCCTAAATTGGAATACATATACATTCCAACGGAAAAAACAACGACTGCCAGAAAAAATATTATAAGAGCGATAGCTGATAGTATCTTAAATTGGAGACCTTCATTCAATTTCACACGGCCTCCCCCCTTCTACAGTGTCAGGAAGCCAGCATGAAGCATTTTCCTCCGTAAGTATTTTTTGCAGTTCGTCTGCGTTCGTGTCTAATACTATCTGTATATCCTTTCCATCCAGGACGATTTCTGAAAATGTCAGCATGTAAAAAGTATTAAATTCTCCCCCACGCTCGCCTAATCCGATTGGCAGAAGCGTAAGGACTGAATTTTTCGAATTGGCTTGCTTCTGTATGGCCGAATTCAGAGCTCTGAAACTTTCAGGAACGTTACTGTCGGCCAAGGAATTCAGAACTGGAAAAAATCCAGTCTCAGCCAGAACCCTTGATTGAATTACCTCTTGGGTCAGGTAATCTATAAGCAAGGAAGAATTCTGAATATCCGTCGTATTTCTTGGAATTGCGAGCCCAGAGATCACAGGCATGTATCCCCGTCCTTTTGGACCAATAGGGGCAGGAAAAGCAATAAAGTCATCGGGCCTATTCTCAAATACCTTAAGCAACCGTGCCGTATGGTCCCAGGCAATCCAGACATCTTCCGCAATGAGAGGGTCGGACATCGTCGAATATACCAACGAACCGGGTGTCACATACTGCCACAGAGCCCGAAAGTATTCCCACATTCCTATCGCATCGTCTCCGCGGAATTTCACAAGCGTGCTTGCCGTAAAGGAAGGATAGAGATACCCTTGAAAAAAACGGTGCATCAGCCCTTTCTCTCCGGCAGGAAATCCCATCGCCTTCATTCCCGTCTGATCATAAATATTTTTTGTCCAGAGTTCGAGTTGTTCGTACGACAGTTCATCCAGGTTAGTCTCTGCAGGAAGATATGCAAGTGCTTTTTTATTCGCAACCATAACGAAAGACGCTTGCATCCAAGGGATGTAGTACATTTCTTTTTTGTTCAATTGAGTCAATTCCAGCAAGTCTTCGAAAAAATCTCTTGCTTCAAGTTTCCCATAGATTGAATCGACAGACTGCAGCTCATTTTTCTCGGCCATAGTCACAAGGTCCCCATGTAGTGCACCCAACAGAATAGACGCTGAGGGGTTCCCTTTCAGAGTTGATTCGACTTGTGCTGACAGAAAACTGCTGTCATTTGGTCTGAAATCGACAACCCCGGGAAAATCTTTTAATATGACATTCCGCATTTTCCCAGCCTCTTCAACGGGATTCATTTGTGTAGAAAGAAATGTAATTGGAGAAGTAGGTATACCTTGAAACACAAAGGCATTCTTGTGAAAAACTTTTATTTCTTCCGAGTCATTCTCTTTCACGCATGACCAAAAACAGGTTAGTATAAGAAATACAGACAAAGAAAGAAGTATACGAAAATATCTTCTTGTACTCATTATACTATTCCTCCAATCATAAATTCGGGAGGATTTCAAGAAAAAGCGAACTTTAAAGTCCTTCCATCCATGATACTAAAACTATATCCCATGTATAGAAGTAAATCAAAGTAAATAGTTATATTGGTTGAGAAAGATCCACTCATTTCTAGTGTTCCAGCGCACAGTGCATATGCTATAGTACAGCATATTCATCTCATAGAGTTAGGGAGAGACTTCTGTGGATCACTCGAAAAATCTAACAATCAAAGGCTTTCTTTTTGCCAGCTTATTGCGACTGGTACGCAAGACATGGCGGGTACATATTGAAGGAAAAGCCTTCCTAGACCAATACTATGAAACGGGAAAGCCATGTCTCTTAGGATTCTGGCATGGGAAATATGTACCGATTTTCCCTTTGTTGGAAGGTTATGAAGCATGCGTAATTACCAGTCTGTCGACCAGAGGGAGCATTATTGGTGAGATCTGTAGAAGCTTCGGTTACAAAAATGCCCAGATCCCTGATGAACCGAGACTCGATGCCTTTAGGAAATTGTTGCATGAACTCAAGACGATACAGGTATGCGGAACCGCACTTGATGGCCCTTTGGGCCCCTACCACCAGACAAAACACGGTCTGATTCGTCTCGCTGGCATGCTTGGCTCCGATCTGCTCCCTGTAACAGTCTATAACAGTCGTCATCTCACAGCTTCCAACCGATGGGACAAATTGGAAATTCCCCTACCTTTCTCCCGCCTCTGTGTTATTTTTGGTGAACCCATATCCATACCAACTCATGCTACCAGGATAGAACTACAAACCCTTTCTGAACGTATAAACCAAGAGCTTGACGAGCTACAGATAAGGGCCGAAACTATACATAGGAGAAAGGAACATGCCTGAGCTGCAATCCACGCCTTCTCATACTGAAAGCAAGCGCAAACTCTGGGGATACATAGGCTTGACCGTCCTTTTCTTCGCACTTTCCTATCTGACCCTTGTTTTTATGCACACTTACTTTGCCGGAGGGAAGCTCAAGTTGCCTCCCGCGATTCTAACGGCAAAAAATCTTACGCTATTAGGGACACTGTTGGTGCTGTATTTCCTCTCTGACGGACTACGCTTGTATTGCGTAATCCGTGCCTTGGGCGCTAGAATCTCCTTCTTCTATATCCTCAAACTAGTTTTTGTGAACCTCTTTGTTTCTAATGTAACTCCCATGGCTACAGGAGGAGGCTTTATCCAGGTCTATTTCATGACCCGTAAAGGCATGTCCCTCGGTCAATCAACCGCTGCAACATCCTTACGGACGATGCTTTCCGCTTTGATTCTCTTCACTCTCGCCCCGATCATCATATGGATCGACCCAAGCCAATTCAGCATGTTCTCCACCCATCATCTGCTTTACCTTATAACCATAGTCTCAGTCGGGTATCTGGCCGTATTTTGGATTATCCTGTTCAAAATACAGTTGGTGAAAAAATTGCTTTTTTGGCTGTTGATCCTCCTCAAAAGACTCAGGATCCTCTCGCCAAAAAGATTTCGTGCATTATTTGTCAAACTCTCCAATGAGCTGAGGGCTTTCAACAAAAGCTTCAAAACCTACTTCCAAAAAAACACAGGGTGGGCTGTACTCTCAGTTTGCTGTACTGCTCTTTTCCTCTTGTTGCTGTTCTCCTTTTCCATCGTACTGGTAAAGGCAATGGGCTACCAAGCCTCCACTTGGACGATGTTGGCCTTTCAGGTGGTGGTTACCTTTTTTATGTATTTTGCACCAACTCCTGGAGCTACAGGAATTGCAGAAGGTGGATATGGACTGCTGTTCGCTCAACTGGTACAAAAACAGGATATTGCACCCCTGGTCCTTAGTTGGCGGTTCATGACCATTTACATTGGAGTGGTAATCGGTATGATTGTTACCTTTTCTGAATACTTCAAGCGCGATTTGAGAGGTGGTAATGAAGCATAAGCTAAGACTGACTATCTTTCTGGTTCTGCTATTGTTGCTGATGGTAAGCTTGATCAGTTACCGCATCTACCTGTTTGTCTATGAAGGGGATTACCAAAGCCTGAATGCTGTAAACATCAACCAGATTGAGTCAACTCACAGCCAAGACGAGAGCTTCCAGTTTGCTGTGGTCGGAAATATTCAGAATTCCATGCGCCTCTTCGAACAGAGGATCATACCTTTGATAGAAGAAAACGATGTAGACTTCATGATATCGCTGGGCAATGCCGTATACGACGGGGCCGAGGCAAAATATCGGCTACTCTACCGTGGTCTGAAAAAACTTTCTATTCCCCAAGTGATGACAGTCGGAAACCATGAGGTACAGGATTTTGGGGCTTCCCTTTTTTATCGTCATTTCGGCCCCTACTTCTTTTCCTTTCCCTTGCAGAATGCCTATTTCCTCTTTCTCGATACCTCCGGGCAGAGCTCTTGGGAATGGCAGTATCGTTGGCTCGAGCAGGAATTGAAACAAGCCAAGGACTACCAATATCGATTTGTATTCATGAACCAATCCATGTTCAAACTCGAAGGATATGAGACGAAACACACTACTTTTGTCATGGATGAGGAGGTAAGCGAGCAATTGCAACACATGTTTGCAGCCTACCACGTAACTGCAGTATTCTCAGCTGGATATCCCACCTTTGCCGAGGAACAACGAGAGGGAGTGCAGTACTTCATCTCCGGCTCAGCTGGAGGCTTGTTACTGGAGCGAGATTCACCCTACCAGATTGTGCGCGTCAACGTAGACCCGACCAAGGTTTCCTATGAGAACATCATTTCCCCAGATGCCCCTTCTCGCTTCAGTGAACGGATCGAACGACTGAAATTGTTTATGCATTCCTTTGTCTACATGAGTTTATTCAATCTACTGGTGATTCTGACCATCTTTGGCCTCATTGCCCTTAGACTGTATACACTCATCCTGAAACAGGAACATCTGTATCGGGATTTCAGCGTTGATGAGGAAGTCGTGCACGCAAGCCTTTCAATCGTCATGTTCACCAACAACTACCTACCCTTCATTGGGGGAGTACCTCTCTCGATCCAACGGCTGGCATCAGGACTCACCCAGCTAGGACATCAGGTGCATATCTTCGCCCCTGCCTATCCAGAACCTTCTATCGACGACGAGAAGGATCATGTAATTCGTTGCTCCCGACTCTTCCAAGCCAATTTATCAGGATTTCCGATCGTCAATCTGTTCTCTTCCAAAATAGTACATACATTCAAGGCACTCGATTGCGACCTCGTTCATATCCATCATCCCTTCTGGCTCGGTGCCAAAGGTTTGCACCTTGCACGGCATCGCCACATCCCAATTGTATTGACCTATCATACCCGCCTCGAACGGTACATGCACTACCTGCCAATTCCTGGAACTGCACTGAAGAATCTACTTGCCCATTTGAAGATCAGAGTGGTGGCCAACCATTGTGATGCCATCATCACTCCAACCCCATCTACCGAAGAGTACCTTCGAAACCTCGGGGTCAGAGCCTTGATCGAGACCATTCCTACTGGCATCAAGCTACAGGATTATGATTCTTGGTCGGATGAGCAGGTGCAACAATGTCGTCTCTCATATACCAATAAAAGCGACCTATTGCTCATTTCCGTTTCCCGTCTGGCTGAAGAGAAAAACCTAGACTTCTTGCTTGCCGGATTGGCAAAGGTCAAAGCAATCTGTCCAGTAAGCTTCACCTGTCTTCTGGTGGGAGATGGACCACAACGAGCCCATCTTGAGAGACGGGTGGTCGATCTCGCCTTACAGGAGGTAGTGGTTTTTGCAGGCAACCTACCCCCCCGAGAGGTCACTCGCATCTATCGTGCTGCCGATCTGTTTGTATTTTCCTCAACTTCGGAGACGCAAGGGATGGTGTTGGTTGAGGCAATGGCCGGTGGTTGCCCTGTCGTTGCTGTACGGGCAAGCGGAGTCCATGATGTCGTCAAGAATGGGTACAATGGAATGATGGTTCCAGAAAGCACTGACAGCTGGGCAACAGTGGTGACCAGTTTGCTATCAGATGCAACTAGGCTCGCCGAACTTTCTGTAAACAGTAGGACCTTTGCCCAAACATTCTCAGAAGAAGCCATCGCCAAAAAGGTGGAGGCTCTCTATCAACGTGTGGTTCTCCTACATACGGCGAGACAACAGTAAAGAACTCCTGCTATTGATTGTTCACCAACTGTTCGGATGTGTTTTTTCGGAAACTCCACTACTTTGATACAATAGCCACATCGTACCATTAAAAAATTTTACATATGCATTTATCTCTAGTTTGAAATCGAGATGAAGTACGTATCTTACCAATCATTTTACAATACAAATCATTGCATACATTTTGAGACAATCCACCAGATAATTAACAACCAGATAATTATAACAGGTATTGCATAGTACCACTTGGTAGGCCTGCCGTCTTTCCATATTTCTCCTGCTTCAACTATGCATTCCGCTAATACTTCTGAGGGAATACATGTAACAGTAAGAGTTATCAGCAGAGGGACAATGATGAGATCATCAAGATAGCCCAACACAGGTATAAAATCAGGGATAAGATCGATCGGAGATAATGCGTACCCAACAGTAAGGGCTGCTAGTAGCTTTGCAATAACAGGAGTGTTCTTTTTTTTCATCGCCAGAAAAAGTGCTGGAACATACATTCTAATCTTCTTTGCTCTTTCTCTAAGATTCATTTTTCACCCTTTTTTCTTGTTTGATCCAGTATAATGACCTTTCTTGTGGCTGTACCTAATTTCCTGGGAAATCAATCTCATAGTATATGCAAGTAGCATACTCTAAAAACAGGTACCGCCTTTGTTCCATCTATCAACTCTCTCATACACCTAAGCATAAGAAAAGATGTTAATCAAGAAATTTGTGCAGAAGTTTTCCCTACACAGCATCACAACCCAAAGGCATTCTGACATTTTGTATGTATCTTCATTTTTATACATACATCTCTTCACCTCAATGATTGAGACCCCCCCTCATATTTGATAGGATAGAAGCGCGGAGGACTTGATGAACAATTTGAACACTACCGTCATATCATTAGGCGGATCGATCATAGCACCGGATAAGGTGGATACAACCTTTCTTAAAGAACTGAACAAAAACCTGAGAGCATATCTCAAGGTGGATAGAAGCAGAAAACTTATCCTTGTCTGTGGTGGTGGAGCCCCTGCCAGGGTCTATCAGCAAGCCTTGAGGGAGATCATAGCGGATGCGCCAAGCGAAGAGCAGGACTGGCTAGGCATCAGAGCCACCCACATCAACGCACAACTGGTCAAAGCCATGTTCAGCGATCTCTGCACTGACAACATCATCACCGACCCTACGGGGCACATTAACTTCAGAGGCCAGGTCCTGGTAGCAGCTGGTTGGAAGCCTGGCTTCTCCACTGACAATGATGCAGTTATCCTTGCAGAACGATTTCAAGGGAAAATAATCATCAACCTCTCAAACATAGCAAAGGTCTATACAGACGACCCCAAGATGAACCCTGAAGCAATACCTCTGGATACCATCAGCTGGGACGAATTCAAGACTCTGGTGGGAAGTACCTGGATTCCAGGAAAGAACACACCCTTTGACCCTGTTGCAAGCAAAAGAGCAGCCAAGCTTGGAATGAAAGTAATCTGCTCAGATGGAAGAAACATTGAAAATACCATGGCAATCCTCAACAAAGAGAAGTTTGTGGGAACTGTCATCGGATAATACAGAAAAGTTTGATGACCAGGATTACAAATAATTCCGTCACTCTCTGAATAGGGGCATTTCTACTGAGATGCCCCTGTTGCTTTCTATTAAGTTGGATTGCAATCTGTAGTCAGCGAAGAAAACACTGGATGAAATGAAAAACCCCAAACAAGAACTTTTGCCTTCACGCTAAGTCAAGCTCAAATTATTCTCGGAAAACTTTTTCACTAGTTCCTACTTACCGGCTCTCGTCGCCATGATGGAGGTATTTAACCGTCTCCTGATTATGGCCTTGTACCGAAAAGTTTGGGTATAAGTCTCCGCCTCAGGAAATTTGGCGAAGAAAGCATCAGGAGTATCAAAAGTGCCCAGATCTTTCTCTATGGCTTTGTTCTGTACATATGTGTGGCTCTCTCTCCATCTGTTCTCAGGGTTCTTGAAATTCAGAACTGCTATTCCATATCCATAAAAACTACCCATGTAGTCGGGAAATTTCTGTTGTAGTTTCTGCAAATATGACTTGTCAATAATATGCCCTTCTAGATCAAACCAGGTATTTTTGAACTGGACCTCCACCCAAGCATGAAAAAGTTGCTTGTCAGCCAATGTATAGCTTACACCTTGCAGAAGGCCTCGGAATATGACTTTACTAATGGTCATGGCATGAAATCGACAGGGAATCCCTACCGCCCTAAGGAGGGCCATTAGGAGAGTTGTCTTGGTAAGGCAGTTCCCACATCCTAAGGCAACAACCTGGGAAGCGCTTACTGCATAAGATTTGGTATGCCCATATGCAATATCATCACGCACAAAGGAATAGATTTCATTTATAAGATTGCTCTTATCCATAATGGAATTCCACCCTTTGCATGCCATAAGTCTTGTAATGCTGGGATGGGTATAGTTCAAAAGACGGCTTGATTCCAAATACGTTGAAATTGTTGATCCTGGCTTCAATAGTATTCCCATTGTATTCCCTTGAAAAATTAAACTACAGGTATGCCAGAGGGATGACATACCCATAGAAAAAAAATATTTTTTGCGTTGCTTATGCGAGATGATATTCTTCCTGATAGAGACCATCCTTATATTTCTTAGCGAAAATCTGAAATGTGAAGAAAGGAATGGGAGGAGTGAAGTAATTTCCTTGCAGGTATCTGACCTTATGTTTTCTTGCAGCGGCCATCTGCTCCTGATTCTCAATCCCCTTGGCTAGGACTTCCACTCCATTTTCTGAAGCAATCGTAACTAAAGAGGGATAAAGTCTACTATCACGGGCAGAGACACCTTGGTTTGATTCTGCATAGCGAGAATAATCCAGTTTTATCGTGTCATATTGGTTGAAAAACAACCCCTCCAAAGCAAAAGCCTGCCTATCGAAAATATCTAAAGCCACTCTCATTGAACACTTCTTGAACTCCTGAAGATTCCTGTTCAACCAATAATTAGAAAAGACTTCATCCTTGATATCAAGTTCAATATCCTTACTTTTCAAACCATGTTTCTCTACCATATCCACAAGATTCCGTGCAGTCAGAGTTTGCAAGGTAGAAGCACTAATATTGATGACAACCCTAAAATCAGGTTGAACCAGTCCCTCTTTATGAAGCTTTTCTGCCACCTCAAAGGTTTTTTTCATAATGATAATGTCGATGCGTTCGATACAGTCCATTTCATAGGCCAGGTCCTTGAATATCTTGGCATCGAGAATTCGAACCCTTCCAAGCTGCCATCGCGCCAGACTCTCCATTCCAATAATCTTATATGTCGAACTATCAATAATCGGTTGGAAAAATGGAGTAAATTCACTCTCCCAGTCCTTTTTCAGGAATCCTTCCATACATTCTTCATTATTCAGTTTTCTTGCCCTGATTGTTTCATCTGAGACCAGATATCTGCGCTGTTCTGTTTGGGCAATCTTCATAGTGAATCGAGCCAATTCTATCAAATCATCCAGACACCGTGCCTGATACCGAATACCGGAGGAAGCAGCACCCAAAGTAAGGGGATCAACCCGTAGAGCAACTTTATTTTCAGGAGTAATCAACGTAGAGAGCATGAGAGAAACATAATTGGATACCCTATCAAGATAGGCATTCTGCTCATCATAATTTCCAGCTATTTCTGTATCAAATTCCTTGATGACTACAAACTGATTCCGTGAGATTCTACATACTTGCTTTTGCCCAAAATATGCATCTAACTTCTTATGAGCTTTTTCCAGCATACTATCCATTTCAGAATGATTCAGCACTTCATGAAAAATCCCTTGAGGTACAGATTCCAGAAACATGCAAAACATTGTCCCAACCTGTTCTTCATCAAGTAAGGACAATGTAGGAAATGGACGAACAACCTCAAAGAATGCTTTTTTCAGGAAAGAACGCACCATAACACAAAGTGAGAAAACCATGCATCCTAGGCACCCTAGGAACATCATTCGGATCGAATCCAGGCTTAGAAATAGGATAAGAAGAAATAGCCAGAAGCAAAACATGATGTACAACAACTTCTTTCTTCTCTCCATACCTTACTCACCTTTCACCTATGTATTGATTATCATCTTGTCCGTTTAGAAAGCATCCTTTGCGTTGTAAAATGAAATTCTAAGATCCTTCTTTTCTGAAATCTCAGATACAGAAGGACCACGTATCGAATGGCTGCGATAGGCCCTTATATCCCAAGCTCAATCGTTTGGCTTGACAAAATAACTACCCCTGTTCTTCAACAACAGTTTGGTACCTTCCACGACAGCCGTCAGAGGACGCTTTGAGATAGAGAAATCCATACCTATCTTCTTATGGAAAAACTCGTCCACACCATCAATCATGGCTCCACCACCACTGATGATTATTCCGTTGACAATAATGTCAGCAGAGAGTTCAGCAGGAGTTTTCTGCAGTACTTTCAGCACCAAATTCGCAATCCCTTCAAAAGGAACGGTAAGCACATCTCGGATTTCATTTTCATAAATGGTAATTTTCTTAGGAAGCCCACTTACCACATCTCTGCCGCTTACATAGGTGGACCTAGGATTTTCCAGCACCTCTCTCAAAGAACCAATTTCGACCTTGATTCTTTCTGCAGTCATTTTTCCAATGAGAAGGCCATGGGTGTACTGCAGATAATTGATGATCTCGTTGTCCAGATAGTTCCCTGCAATTCGATTGGATTCTGAAACAACAATGTCACCGAGAGAAAGCACACCGATGTCAGTCGAACCTCCTCCGATATCGATGATCATGCTACCGTTGCTACTGAAAATATCGAGGCCAGAACCGATAGCTCCTGCCTTCACTTCCTGCTCAATAAAGATATCCTTAACCCCGAGCCTATCGCCTAAACTCGTGAAGGAATCACGTTCAAGTTGCGTCACTTCCGAGGGGCAACAGAGCAATAGGGTTGACTGGGAGAGATCCAAGGTTAGGTTGTCAGCTTTTCTTAAGGAGATCTCAATGAGTTTCTTGGTTGCCTCCATGTCGGAAATGACCCCTTGGTTCAAAGGACTTACAATTCTAATTCCCTGATGTCCTTTTCCTATCATTTCTGCAGCAATCTGACCAACGGCAATGACCTCATTCGTTTCATAATCGAAGGCAATGATGGAAGGCTCATTGATCACTACCCCTTCCCCTTCAACATAGACCAATAAGTTTGCTGTTCCCAAATCAATGCCGATGTTTTTTCCAGTGGGACCCTTGAGTCCACCTAAGACACTGGTCTCCTCTGGGTTTTTTTCTATTTTTCTTGCTTTAATAAACGCCATTCTGATAGCCTCCTACAACTGAAGCGGATTGACTAAATAGTCACCGCGGTTCTTGATCAGATACTTCGTACCCTCAGCAACACAAGTCAAGGGATTTGACACAACATGGATAGGGACCTGGATACGGTTGCCAATATACTCCTCAATTCCTCTGATGAGAGAACAACCACCGGACAACATGATTCCATTACGGAAAATATCTGCTGAGAGTTCGGGAGGGGTGTCTTTCAAAACCGCTGAGATAAGTCTGACTATCTCGTCAAATATTGGGAACAGAATGGACTGCATCTCAGTTGTACTGAGATCAAACCACTTGGGGATACCTTTCACCATATCCCTTCCTGCATATCGGAGATTGAGTTCTTTTGCATTCATATGGAGATCTGCCAATTCTGTTTTTGCGCGCTCTGCAGTCAGTTCACCAATTTCAACACTCCGATTCTTCTTAGCGTATTTGGCAATCTCATCATCCATAAAATTACCTGCTTTACGTACAGTTCGGGAAAGTACGATATCACCGAAGGAAAGTATTCCAACGTCAGTCGTACCACCGCCAATATCAACAATCATCGCACCTTTTGACTTGAAAATATTAACGCCTGCACCAAGAGCTCCGGCTTTAATTTCCTCTTCAATGAACGCATCCTGGATATTCATTTTTGTAGCAAGGTCAATCATGACGTCTCGCTCAATCTTCGTCACTTCAGAAGGACAGCAGATTACGCAAGTTGTACGGTCCATGTCCTTTTCACTGAAGTTGTCAATCTTTGCCAATACATATGACAGCAAGGATTTGGCAGCCCTCATGTCTGAGATAACGCCACTTCGTAGAGGTTTGATGACCGCTATTTTTGAATGCACCTTACCTAGCATACGATGTGCATCTATGCCAGCCGCCACAACTTTCCCTGATTCCCGGTCGAAGGCAATTACAGAAGGTTCATTGAATATGATACCCTTTTTTTCTTGGTAAACGAGCAGATTCGCCGTTCCAAGATCAATGCCTAGCCCGATTCTCTCTTTTTCTTTGCTTACACTCGAATTCATTGCAATCACCTTCCCCCTATACTTCACTGTAAAAGTATTTACTTGTCATCTTGAGCAATTTTTTGCATCCATCAACTACTGCGGTCAGAGGGGTCTCGGAAAGATACACAGGGACCTTGGCGATATCCTCAATGTATTCTCGAAGTCCCAAAATCTGTGAACAACCTCCAGTAAGCAAAATACCTGAATCCACCAAATCTCCTGCAAGTTCAGGAGGAGTCTCTTCAAGTGTAGACAAAAGTACGGCCTTAATAGGATCAAAACAGTTTAACAAGATATCCCGTATTTCTTTGGAGTTAAGTATTACACTCTGAGGAAGACCTGAGACCAGATCACGTCCCATAGCCTCATACTCAAGAGGTTCTTCATCATCATTGACAGGAAAAGGACCGGTAAGCGATGCAAGCAGAACCTTTACCTCCTCAGCGGTTTGCAAGCCAATTTCCAATTTGTGCATTATTTTTACATGATCAATGATCTGGCTGTCAAAGAAATCCCCGGCTATCTTGATTGATTTGGAAAGTACGACATCACCCAAGGAAAGAATGCCAAAGTCAGTGGTACCACCACCAATGTCAACGACCATATGACCTTTCGGTGCAAAGATGTCAATTCCAGAGCCCAAGGCGGCGGCCTTGATCTCTTGTTCAATGATGGTGTTCTTAATCCCAAGGCTATGGCCTAGTTTGACGATTGCTTCTTTTTCTGTATTGGTGATTTCAGAAGGAATACAGATAACCAGCTTTTGAATGGTATGAATCTCAGAAGGAAAGATTCTGTTCAATGTGAAAATGAGAATTTCACGAATCAATTCAATGTCGGAAATTACCCCACCTTGCAAGGGACGGACGACATCAAATTTCTCATGGTTTTTACCTACGAGTTTGGCTGCATCACTTCCTACACAAATCACTTTCTTCGTAGCTTTGTCGATGGCAATAATTGACGGTTCGTTAAACATCGTTCCTTGTCCTTCAACATAGATAAGCAAATTCGAGGTGCCAAGATCTACACCAACCGATAGATTTTTTTTATCCATCATAGCTCTCCCTTTTTAATTTCATTTTCACATCTGGCTGTACAAGAAACCTTGTCATCACCGCATACAATCTCTTTGTTACGAATTCTTACATGGAGATTTGTTGATGTCAATGAAAAGTTTTTATATATTTATATTGTAAGTAGTTATGACATATTTCACGTGTCAATACAAATTCAAGCTATGACATATTATTGCAATAAATACCTTGAAAAAAGACAAATTTGGATATATCTTTTTTACTCACTATCGAATAATAACATCAATATCTATAGATATAATAAGTATTACACTTGTCTAAAAGTGTTTGTCTCACTTATTACGCAGCTTTAGTTACATTTTTCTATCAGATAGAATTTTATCGACTTATGTCAGGGAAATGTACTGAGACATTTTGAACTTTCTTTCAATTTCCGGTATCTTCTCACTAATTCCTAATTGTCTGGATAAATAAATTTGAAAAAAAAGTTACTTCTCCGCAACTTATTCCTCATATTTCGTATGGATATTTTTTACTTATCGTTGGATTATCTCATATTCTGGGGATACTTTTCACATAGTTTTCTCTATGAGAAAGTAGCTTATCGTTGGAGGAATGCCAAAAATATCAGTATTATGGTAAGGAACCCTTGATTTATACTAATATTTTTTATGGCACAGCAGATCCAAAAAGGGATGTCATTTCGCAGGGAAATTTTACTTTAGGCAACAGAATCCTAGAGGGTATCAAACCAACATGTGTGTACAGTAATTAGTCGGAAATACGATGCAACAATGATACGACAAAACCATATTTCAGGTATCCTTATGCTTCAACTCCATGAAGTATGGCAGCACATCAGCGAAACCTTCCGGGAAGGGTACATCCTGAACGAAGTCAGGGATCCAAGAGATATTCTCACCCAGTTCCTGTACAAACCCATCATCTATACCAAGCTCGTCCAATAGGGAAAGCAGGTCGTCATATTCCTCTTCGGTGATTTCAGGAAATTCTACATCTCCGAGGGGAGGAACAAACTGCACCATTAAGGAAAGATAGGCACTGTCCTTCAGCTCTTTGGCAAAGTACCTCAGAAAGTCTTTCGTCGCATGCATCGTCCCGGGGAAAAGAAGATGTCTTACCAACAACCCCTGCAGACTGCCATCGGATCCTTCAATGATATGAGGATGTCGTTCTTTCAGGAAGCCCATTACATCACGGATATGGTCGACATAGCTGGCAAGCCCACAAAAGGAAGCACTTACCTCCCTGTCCAAGCTCTTCACATCTATAAGGTACAGATCTACAAAGGGATCTATGAGGCTGAGCCCTTCAAGAGACTCAAAGCCAGAACTGTTCCAGACTATGGGGATTGACAGTCCTTGTGTTTTTGCGAGTTCAATAGCCTTAATAATAGAGGGAATGAAATGGGTTCCTGTCACCAGGTTGATGTTTGTCGCACGTAGGGTCTGAAGCTCGATCATAAGAGTGGAAAGCTCATCTATAGAGATGGAGATCCCTACAGGATCTGCCCCTCCCTTCTGGACTCCTGATATCTGATGGTTCTGACAGAATGCACAATGCAAGGGACAACCACTGAAAAAAATCATCCCTGATCCATACTTTCCAGTTACAGGAGGCTCTTCACCACGATGTAGGCCTGACCAGGCTACACGGACACAATTGGTCTCCCCACAGAGGCCAACCTCCCCTCTTAGGCGATTGATGTTGCAGTGGTTTGGACAGAGTTGACATTTTTCATAAGCTTGTAAGATGGTATCGCTACGCATGACATTCATTCTACCGAATCAAGGGACAAAGGCGCTAGAGCTTTACTTTGAATCAAGAGTATTATTTCGTATAAGCCTATTACTATACCGTTTTCGGTATAGTAATAGGCTTATCTTATAATCTGCACTTGGAATTGTCACAGCATCTTACTACAAACATGATTTTGTTTTATGGATACTTGACCGTATCGGGTAAATATACCACTCTTATATTATGGCAATACGCGACCTTTTTCGAAAAAACATACCCGATGAAACACCAGAAGAACGATTCATCCTTTCTATAGATGGAGGAGGGATGCGTGGCGTAATTCCAGCAGTCATCCTCAACAATCTAGCTACACTACTTGAAGAGCAGGGTGATCATCGCCCCCTATACTCGCATTTCGACCTGATAGCAGGGACCTCCACTGGAGGACTGCTTGCCCTGGCCCTCACAGCACCTGTAGAAAAGACTAACCTTCCTATAGACGGCAGGTTCATCAGTTATATATATGACCAGGGAGAACCAAGCTTCACCGACAAGTTTTTGGGCAGAAATGCTCATAAGGAACTGAAGGGCACCCTCCCCTTTGGGATAGAGACAAGTGCTTTGGAAAAGCTCTATCTCCACCATGGTAAGGAGATATTCCCCAAAAGTCAGGGAAGACTCTTTTCCCAGATATTTACCGACAAATATGATAGTGAACCCTTGGAAAAATATCTTAAGAAAACCTTTGGCGACATACCTCTCAGCGATGCAGTGGTCCCCCTCATGTTGATGACCTATGATGTGGCTAAGGGTCGGCCTTTCCCTCTATCTAGCAGGGACAGCCATGATTTCTTGTTCTGGGAAGCTGGAAGGGCAACTAGCGCAGCCCCCACCTATTTTAAGCCGGCATACCTCTACGACCGCCAAGAAGATACCATGCAGACTTTCATAGATGGGGGCCTCATAGCCAACAACCCTACCCTCTTTGCTTACAGTGAGGCTAAAAAACTCTACCCTACAGCTAAAAAGTTCCATATCCTCTCCATTTCCACCGCCAGCAGTGACTTTGGGTTTACCATCAGTGGTGCAGGTTCTGGAGTCATAGGATGGATCGATCCGGCAAAGGGAACCCCTATCCAGAAAATATATGCAGGCTCCCAGCTACAGGCTGTTGATGCTATAGCACCAGACATTCCAGACCTTGAATACACTCGTATCCATGGCTCACTGGGCGAGCAGGTTCGTCTCGACTCCACAAGTTCTGCCGCCTTAGCCATGATGAGAGAGAAAGCCTTACAGATCTATCGTGACAATGACAAGGGTATCAGCGAGTATGTTGCCAAACTACAGAGACGCAAAAACTTTGACCAGCTTACGCTCGGGCCAAAGGAGATAGAACCTTTGCTCCCTTCCAAAGATACTGAGCTACCCAACCCTATTGAGAATGACGACCCTACAACACAGGCTGAGCTCTCATCCTATTACTCTTTTCTCCAACGCTATAACATCGAGGAAAATCCTGAAGACCAGGAGGGCGTGTTGCTATGAGTTCCCACCCAAAACAAGTTGTATTGGAAAGCACTATGCGTGCCATGTGCAATGAACTTGATGATCTTCTGGAAGAGACCTTCGGCACAGCTTACCCGCGTCACCCTAACAGACCAGCTCGAGGCAAAGCTGCAAGTGTCGCCTATGACGGACTCTTCTCCACTGGCACGCAGTTCACCCTTGGCTATGGCAGTGACCATGGTAGGGGCTATATTGTCTCGGTTGAGATGAGAACACTGTCAAAGGTAAGGGAAGAGGATGAGAAAGCCGTTGAAGAAGCTACGGTTGCAATCATCAACGATCTCTTGCCGCAGTATTTTCCCGAAAGGGAGATTGCCTTGGAAAAGGATGGGAAGGTCTATAAGTTGGTAGGCGATTTCTCATTGGGAAGTTCCAGCAACGAATAGAGAACCTCAACAAACATCCGGTTGGCCTTCACACAAAATTTCTTGTAGTTCTTGGGCCTATGGCCCTTGGCATCATCGCTTATCACCCGGCACACAGTACAAGGGATGTTCCGCATTCTTGCAGCCAAGGCTACCCCATAACTCTCCATATCGGAAAACCCAAGGTGCAGCTCATCTACAAGATAAGGGTTTGCCTCCCTCCAAGGACGCAAGAGAAACCTGTCTGAAGAGCCCCCTCGTGCAAGGGTTACATCCGTTTGGGGAGGGACAAATAAGGAGAGTTCCCCAAGCACTTCGTTAGGCTCCCTTCCTAATGTCTCACCTCTTTTCAAGCCAAAGGAACGAAGGTCCAATTCATACTGGACAATCTCGGTTGCAAAAAGACAATCACCAATTGCGAGTTCCGGATCTATACCACCGGCATAGCCTACCAGAAGGACTCTCTTGGGCTGATGTTCTATCAGGGCAGTCAGGGTATTGAGGGCACTCTGTACCTGTGAAACACCAATAGTGGTAAGCAGATAGCTCATTCCTTTATATTCGGCGAGTGTATCAGGTTTTGTTAGGAAGCCTTCCAATTCGCTACCATGAGAGGCGACAACCAGACAATCAAGAGCCATACCTACTCCTTTCCTCAATCAGGGAAGGAAATATAAGTGATGGAGAAATCCCATGGCGTCTCTCATATCCCGCCTTCAATGTACGGTCAATGGCAAGGGAACTGTATTCGACACTCTTCTCTACAGCAGTTTGGAAGGGAACCTTATTAATAAGGAAGCCTGTCAGCATACTGGCAAAAAGATCTCCACACCCAGGATAGGAAGCAGCAAGATTCTCATAATAAACCAGTGAGCACATACTTTCATGACAGTACGCTACGGCATGATTATCCCCAATGGGAACGCTGGTGATACTCACCGATCCTCTGATAGTCTGGCAGAGGTCCCTTGCCCAAAGAAGGATTTCCTCTCTGGTAAAATTCTTCTTCATCGGCCTGTCCAGAAGCAGGGCTGCTTCAGTGGTATTTGGGGTGATGAGGTCAGCTTCTTTAACCAAGATGCGCATCTCATTGATGAGCTTCTCCTCAACCGGGGCATAGGGTTTTCCCCCGTCCCCAAGGACCGGGTCTATAACAACCAGGACCTTATGCTTTGCTCTCTGTTTCTCAATGAAATGCAGGACTAGATCAACCTGTTCGTGGGAACCAAGGAAGCCGGAATATATTGCATCAAATCCAAGGTCCAGATATTCCCAATGCTTGAGAATCTTGACAAGGGAATCTGTGTTTTCTTCAAAATGATAGCCTGCGAACCCGTCAGTCTGAGTTGACAAGAGGGCAGTTGGTAGAGGACAAACTTCAACTCCCAAAACCTCAAGGGTCGGAATCACTACAGTAAGTGAACTCTTGGCATAACAGCACAAATCATGAAAAGCGGCACACGTCGGTATCATAAAAAACAGCCTACAACACATCTGCAAACTCTGCAATATATGCTATACTCGGCCTACGGAGGATTCAATGCTAATATATGATACCCTTAGCCACCTTACCATAGCTGATGACCAGTTTGATATTCTTGATTTCCCTCAACCCAGCAAAGAAGAAGTGCTGGCTTCTCTTTCTTCCATGATTCTCTCTGCTTCAGGGTGGAGAAAAGTCTTTGCAGAAAGCGGAAATGAAGAAGACCCTACCAATAGCATCTCTAATGCTGATGGGGTAATAACATCGTTTGTCGCTCTTGCTCTTGCAAGATATCTGGGAGCCTCTCTTGCACAAAAGGATGCCATACAAAAAGGGTATCCACTTGCCACATCCCCAACAGAGAACGGCCCAACCATCCTGGTCGGCCTCGATGCCCGCCCTACAGGACGCCCGATCGGAGACCTTATTTGTAGGACCTTACTTTGTCTTGGCTGTAAGGTACGCTATCTCTTCATCTGTGCCGCCCCTGAGATCATGGCAGACTGCAACCTTTACCCTGATGAGGCTGATGCATTTCTCTATGTTTCTGCCAGCCATAACCCTATCGGTCACAATGGCTTCAAGTTTGGCAAAGCAGGCGGTGTATACTCAGGCGCCGAATCAAAACATCTTACCAATATCTTTCTCTCCCTCTTTGAAGAGGAAGGTATCCTTACCTATCTGCAGAAAATCTCCGCTTCCCTTGACAGCAAACGATATTTCGAGGTCTTGACTTCTGTGAAGAGTCAGAAACAACAGAGCCTAGAGAGGTATGAAGAGTTCATACTCACCACTGCCAGCAAGAGTTCCAACCCAAAAGACCACTATGCATTCTCACGCTCGGTCATAGCAAACACAGAGATACAACCTCTTGGTATCCTCGGAGAGCTTAATGGCAGTGCACGATCGGTCAGCATTGACTTCTCTTTTCTCAAATCACTTGGCCTCAAGGTAAGCATGCTCAACAACAAGGTTGGACAGGTGGTCCATGGCATAGTCCCAGAAGGTGAGAATCTTGAGCTGTGCAGGGAAACTCTGGAAGAACTCTACGCAGGAGACAATGCCTACCTCCTTGGATATGTTCCGGACAATGATGGAGATCGGGGGAACCTGGTCTACATCAAAGAGAGCACAGGCAAGGCCGAGATTCTGGAGGCACAGAACGTATTCTCTCTTGTGGTGCTTGCAGAGCTCTGCCAGGCATATCTTGAGAACCCACAGGCCACGTTGGCTGTTGCAGTAAACGGACCTACTTCCATGCGGATCGATAGGATATGTGAAGCCCTAGGTGTAGCGGTGTTCCGTTCCGAAGTGGGCGAAGGCAATGTCGTCGAGCTGGCAAACATAAAGCGCACCGAAGGATATCAGATACCTATCCTTGGCGAAGGATCCAATGGCGGGAACATAACTCACCCTGCAAAGGTACGTGACCCCATGAACACCCTGATGAGCTTGATCAAGCTTATGACTGGGGAAGAACTGGTCAATCTCTGGGCTCGGGCGAGCAAAACCAGGATGCCCCGAAAGGTAACCTTGGAAGCAATCATAGAATCCCTCCCTCTTTTCATTACAACCCCTTCCTTTTCTGACAAGGGGAAAATGCATGTCAGTTCTCCACAACGGGCCTTGAAACAAGCCTATGAGGAACTTTTTCTGAGAGACTGGGAGGCGAAAAAGGATGAACTCAAAGCAATGGGTATCACAGACTATAAAGTCTACCAGATGGAGGGTACGAATCTCTATCAGGGGGCAGGAGAAGAAAATCGATTTGAACCTTTCAGCGGAGGATACAAGATAATCTTCTCGAATGCACTAGGGGAAGAGACAGATTTTATATGGATGCGAGGGAGCAAGACCGAACCGGTATTTCGCATCCTTGCCGATTGCCAAGGGACAGATGAAACACGCCACGACTATCTCATCGAGTGGCAAAGAAGCCTCATTTCTAAGGCAAATGAGCTGGCCATGGTCACTCCAAAGCCCAAATCTCATTGACCAACCCCTCAAGGGTAGCCTCTCGAGTCGATCGGCTTTTCAGTTCACACTCCCAGACAACGAACACTCTCCACCCATCAGAGATGAGGGTGGATATGTTTTTTGCATCACGGGTCTTGTTCTTTTCTATCTTATCACCCCAGAACACAGCATTTGTCTTGGGAAGCACAAAAAACGAACACCCCTCATGCCCATGCCAAAAGCAACCATTGACAAAGACTACACTCCTATATTTGGGCAAGACAATGTCAGGACTTCCGGGAAGACGCCTGTCATTGGTGCGATACCGAAGCCCCTTCCTAAATAAAAAACGCCTTACAAGCAATTCGGCCTTGGTGTCCCTGCCTTTGATGGAACGCATGATCTTACTTCGCTGTGCGGGGGAAAAACGGTCTGCCATTGAGGAAGAATAGCATGAAATATTGGTGGATACCATCTATAGATTCATGATAAGCCATGGATATACATGATCTAAGTTCCTATTTCACAGCCCATTGAAATAGCATTTCACCCAATTTATGCATCCTTGCAAAGCGAATGATGATATATTGGTATCTGTATTGAGTATACGTACCCAGGTTGAAAGGAAACCGACAGGGGATGCTATCGAGTGGAGTTGTCTCGGAGATGTATCTCTATGGGATATTCTCCTATGTCTTTGTTTAGAGGATCAGTATACGTGTGTAGGAGGTCCATATGAAAAAACCCATACTGCAATGGTTGGGATTGTCTGGAATTGTTAGTTTCCTGTCCTATTTTGTGGCAGTGGTTTTTTCTCCTTTGGCATATCCTGGGTATGATTGGAAAAGTCAGGCAGTCAGTGACCTGAGTGCGACTAGCGCTCCTTCTCTCGCCCTGTGGAATCAGGTAAGTTGCCTGTACGGATTGTGCGGCATTGTCAGTATTTCACTGGTCTGTATTTTTATTTCGAAACGGTTACATGGAATCACACGAGTTGGGATATATGTCTTTGCGTCGATGAACTGGGTCTCAGCTATCGGGTACGCAATTTTCCCTCTTTCCGCAAGTGGTTTTGCAAATACTTTTCAGGACATCATGCACGTCTACGTAGTGACCTCACTGGTAGTTTTCCTTTCAATCACTTCCCTGGCTCTCATTATGGTTGGGGGTTATCACAGAAAGTATTATCCGTCCCTAGCCATTTGGGCGACAATCGCCCTTACCTTGATGTTTGTCGGGGCGATAGGCACAGGGACAGCTCCCAAGGAGATGTTCGGTATTTTTGAACGTTTCAGTGTGTTTTCAGCGGTTGGGTTTAATGCTGTCTTAGGCTTTTATTTATTTAGAGGCTATAGTCATATTCATCCACTTTTATGAGCAAATAAAAACCTCCAGAGAGCCATTATGCTTCTGGAGGTTTTTCATTGGATGGACACCTAGGGTATATCAGCGGTTGAGAAGGCTCAAGCCTGCAATGGCAGCCCCAATGGTTGGAGAATCATCGATACGAACAAAGCGGTAATATCTCTTCTTATCCAACTGCAAATACGTATGCAGGTAGTACTCAGTGTACTTCTTCAGATACTCAGTCTTGTAAAAAGTCGTTCCGTCGGCATTGATGCAGATCGGACGTCTTGGATCAGTGCCTGCACCGCTTTTCAAAACCGTTGCAGCAAGATTGGCAGCAGTGAGCTTGCCGGCTTTCGCTATGATCGAATTGATGATGGCCCACAGTGCGATGGCATCATCCTCGTTGCCTTCGCAACATGCCACCAGGGCATACCCCTTATTGAAAGGCATCTCAAGATAGTTGCTCATCACCGTTGTACTGATGGGTGCAACTTTCTTGAACCTACTTGCAAAGGTTTCACTGAGAAGACCCTCTTCGATCGCCTTCTCAATGACAATGGTGCTCAAAGGACCGAGATATGCCCCACTGATCATCTTCTCCAGATGGTATTGGTCAGGTTGCTTGGTGGAATCGAAAAAAGCTCGGTCCAGAGGACCTGGACAGTAGTCGAAGTTTCCTGACTCTACATTGACAATCTGGCTTCCCTCAAACCCACTGATCTTGCCAATTTTTGCATTCTCTTCCACATAGGCCGTATTGGTTCCTGTTCCCAGGATAAAGCCGATATACCCGCTGTAAGGAACCTCAGAAGAGGCGGCTGTACCTGCCAGAAGGGTTGCAACAGTATCATTGAGTACAGCCACCTTCTTCTTGGAGACGTCATAACCACGACGAGCAAGCTCGACAAGCAGGTTTGCTCCCACTGGCTGGCCGATGACCTCAGGAGCCTTAATCTCCTTGGAAAACATCAAGGGAATTCCATCATGGTTTTCTGTAATGGTAGCTGCATAGGAAAAACAGAATCCAATGGTATCACTTGTATCTATGAGACGCTCAACCTCGTCAGCAAAAGTGGTGAAGAACTCTTTGGCAGAAACCTCTTCCTTAACACCTGGCATTGCAGTTTTCCTGAAATTCTCGATATGGGCTACACCCTGCTCATCAAAGGTAACCAGGCAAGTCCTGAAGTTGGTTCCACCAGCATCAAGAACGATGACACTCTCGCCTCTTTTCACCTCATCAAAAACCTTAGTATATGTAGGTATCATCGGCAGGGAACTTTGTCCTTCCTCTGCAAGCCCCTTCTCCATCTCGGCCTTAAACTGTGAGAGCAAATCCCCCATATCAATACTCGATGGGGAGACCCCCCACTTGGTAAGAAATGCTTCACTTTCCGCTATGATATCTGTCATACTCCCTCCATTTCTCAAACAATCGGAGACTCTCCGTTTATTGTCAGCTCAACTGGCTTGATCTCAAAAAATCCTTGGGCATCACTTTGGATGAGGAACACCCCTTTTACCGACACAGGTTCACTCACCCTTCGCCCTGAGACGCGAACATCCACAGCCACTGCAATGGCTTTGACTCCCCCATTCATCAGAGCCGATCCCATAAGGGAGGCCATAGTGACACCTTCATCAAAATAGGTTACCGCGGCCCCGTTTAGGATGGCATGGCCTTCCTCCCATTCATGAGCAACTAGATATTGCCTTGCAACATCATTCAAGGGTCCCTTGGCCGCTCGCATCAAAGAAGCAAAAAAGGACTCGTCACCTTTGGCACTGAGTTTATCGAATAGGGGAAGATACTTCCCCAAATCAGAATCACTGAAGATAAGTGCATAAGGAAGGCTCTCTTTCTCCCTGAACATAAGACTCAGACCAGGAAGTTCCAAAGGAGGGTCATTCAGAAATCCGGCAACAGAGGCGATAGTAGAATCTGTTATGGCAGCAAGAGCAACAGTAACATCATTTGCCGAAGGTTTGGCAAAAGCTCCAAAACAGAGAAATAGGATCATCATGACTGTTATCGTTCTTTTCATAGGCTACTCCACTCCATACTATTATACTAAAACAAAGAGAACAACCGAATAGAGAAAAAAGACACAAATTGAGTTCTGTGGTATGATGGCATCATGAACCAACACTATAGAAAAGGCACCATCTTCTGGTATGACCTTGAAACCTTCGGCCTCGATAGCCGCCATGACAGGATAGCCCAATTTGCCGGACAGAGGACCGACTACGACCTCAATCCCATTGGAGAACCTATCGTCCTCTATAACAAAATGAGCGATGACTACCTGCCCGACCCACTTTCCTGCCTCATCACCGGCATAACACCACAAGAGGTGAACGAGAAAGGGATGTGTGAAAGCGATATGATCGAGCGTATCAATGCAGAATTCTCCACTGCCAACACTGTGGTGGCGGGCTTCAACAACATACGATTTGATGACGAGTTCATCCGCAACGCCCTATACCGCAACTTCATGGATCCCTACAAACGCGAGTGGGACAACAACTGCTCAAGGTGGGATATCATCGACCTGGTCAGGGCCGCCTATGACCTCAGACCTGAAGGAATCACCTGGCCACCCAGAAAAGTTGAAACGGGAAACCCCACCTTCCGTCTGACAGCCCTTACTGAAGCAAACAGCATTTCCCAGGAAGGGGCTCATGATGCCTTGGTGGATGTGAAGGCCACCATAGCCATCGCACGCCTGATCAAGAAAAGCCAACCTAAGCTTTATTCCTACTACTTCAACCTAAGGACCAAGGCAAAGGTAAAGGCTCTGGTTGAGACTCCCTTTGGCGACCCTATCCTCTATACCGCATCCTTCTTCAGCAACAAGGAGGGATGTTCCCGCCTTATCACCCCGATAACTCATCTCAAGGAAAATCCCAACAGCATTCTCTGTTTTGACTTGAGCAAGGACACTACTCCCCTATTTCAGGCGACCAGTGAAAATATCTTCAAAGTCGATGGTGTATTCACCCTTGCTGTCAACAAGTGCCCCTTCGTCAGTCCCGCTTCGGTATTGACTGATGAGCTTGCCATCAAATTAGGTCTGGATAAGGGTGCGGCTCTGGCACGGCACCAGCAGATTATCAACAACACCAGCCTCTTGTTGGTAGGCAGGGACATTACCGACAGCTTTGAATCGGTGAAGGATGTGGATTTCCAACTGTATGACGGATTTTTTCCCAATGAGGATTTGAAGCGATTTAATCTCATCCGCAAGGCTGAGCCTAAGGATAAGCTCAAGCTTACCCTCGACTTTGAGGATGACCGATGTCCGCAGATGCTGTTCAGACATGTGGCGAGAAACTGGAGCGAGGTCCTCACTGAAGCTCAGAAGATCAAATGGAGGAGTTTCTGTGCAAACAGAACCCTCAATCCCCCAGGAACGATAAAGATAAACTGGAATTTCTTCAAACGAAAAGTAGAGGAGAACCTGGAAAGCACCGCAGTTAGTGCAGAAGACAAACTGGTGCTTTCCAAGCTGAAAGAGTATGGACAGGCCCTGGAAAAGAGAATTTTCTCCTAGACCAGGTGCATCTCCTCACCCACTTCTATGAAGGCTTTGACGGCAGCGTCAAGGTCTTCTTTTGTATGGACTGCCGATAGCTGGACACGAATCCTTGCCTTTCCCTTGGGAACAACAGGAAAGCAGAATCCAATGACGTAGATTCCAGAGGCAAGTAGCTTATCAGCCATTGCAACAGCCTTGACCTCGTCATAAATCATCACAGGAACGATGGCAGTATCACCTTTGACCAGGTCAAAGCCAGCATCCTCCATCTTTTTTCTGAAATATTGGGCATTCTCTAGAGTTTTTGCCCCTTTGACATCCCCTCGTTCAATGATGTCCAACACTTTCAGCGTTCCGCCACAGATTGCAGGGGCCAACGTATTGGAAAACAAGTAGGGACGTGCCCGCTGACGATAGAGATCGATCAGGACCTGGGATCCGGTGATACACCCGCCACTGGCACCTCCGCATGCTTTCCCAAAGGTGGTTGTTATAAGATCGATGCGACCTTCCACCTTACAAGCCTCGGGGGTTCCCCTACCATGCTCACCGATATATCCGGTTGCATGGGAATCATCGACCATGACCAGTGCCCCATAAGTGTCTGCAAGGTCACAGATATCTTTCAGTTTAGCAATATCCCCATCCATGGAGAAAACCCCATCTGTGGCAATGAGGACTCTTCTTGATCCTTTGGCATCAACAAGGCAATTCTCAAGAGAAGCCATGTCACTATGCTTGTAGCGCAGTCGCTTTGCCTTGCAAAGACGGATCCCATCGATAATGGAAGCATGGTTGAGCTCATCGCTGATAACTGTATCCTCTTCACCCAACAAAGGTTCAAAGAGCGCTCCATTGGCATCGAAGCAAGAGGAAAAGAGGATGGTGTCGTCTGTCTTGAGAAAGGAACTTATTCTCTCTTCCAGTTCTTTGTGGATACCTTGGGTCCCACAGATAAACCTTACTGAGGAGAGGCCATACCCCCACCGGTCCATAGCATCCTTAGCAGCTTGGACAACCTCCAGATTATCAGCGAGACCAAGATAGTTGTTTGCACAGAAGTTACGTACGCTTGTCTTGCCCACTTGAATTGAAGCTCCCTGGCTACTGGAAAGAACCCTTTCCTTCTTGTCCAAACCTTCTTTTTTCAGTTGGTTCAAAAATTCCTGCAGTTCTTTTTCAACGGTCTTATTCATCTTTTTCTCTCCTTCTGATGGTATTGAGCATATCTTCTGTCATGGCAGCAAGTTCAAACTTGGGCTTCCAATCCCATTCGACTCTTGCTGCATAATCCTCCATGGCATCCGGCCAGGAGTCGGCTATCGCCTGCTTGACCGGGTCTACATTGTACGAGATGGTGAAGTCTGGGATATGGTTCCTAATGTAGGCAGCCTGCTCCTCCGGGCAGAAGCTCATCGCTGCAATGTTGAAGGCATTTCGATGACGCAACCTGGAAGGGTCAGCCTCCATGATCTGGATGGCTGCCTGGACTGCATCTGGCATGTATATCATATCCAGGTAGGTATCCCCGCGCAAAAAACAGGTGTACTGGCTTTTGCGTACCGCTTCATAGTAGATCTCCACCGCATAGTCGGTGGTACCGCCTCCGGGAGGTGTCAGATTGCTGATGACCCCAGGGAATCTGACGCCTCGCGTATCCACATCGTACTTATGGTTATAGTAGTCGCAAAGCAACTCGCCTGCAACCTTGGTAACCCCATAGATGGAAGTGGGACGCTGGATGGTGTCCTGGGGGGTAAACTTCTTGGGAGTTGTCGGACCAAACGCTCCGATGGAGGAAGGGGTAAAGACTGCACAGCCCATCTGGCGCGCTATCTCGAGAGTGATCATAAGACCACCCATGTTGATGTTCCATGCATTGAGCGGATTGCGCTCAGCAGTTGCCGAAAGGATTGCCGCAAGATGGTAGATGGTGTCAATGTTGTGTTTTTTCACAATCTCAAGGACAGCCTCCCCGTCTCTGCAATCAACCTTGTAGAAGGGGCCACCCTGTACTAGAGGCAAGTTGATATCATCACGTAAATCGGTCAGCACGACATTATCATTGCCATACCGTTTGCGACATTCGTATGCTATTTCCGAACCAAGTTGCCCAAGTGAACCTATGATCAAAATACGTTTCATACACACCTCCGAAAATGCCTTTCCTTGACAATAGCGCAGAGCAATATTACAATGTTCGTGTTCAGTATATTGAACAATTTTCACTATGTCAAACTCAATGGAAGGAGTCACCATGGAAATCAACCCTCCTGCAATCGGAAAGAACATACAACGGTTACGAAACAGCAGAAAACTCACCCTCAACGTACTATCAGAGAGGTCGGGAGTTTCTAAGGCAATGCTCAGCCAGATTGAGAGCGACAAAGTAAACCCTACCGTTGCAACGGTGTGGAAAATCGCCCGAGGGCTGAATGTCGAGCTCAATGACCTCCTTGACGCACAAGGCGAGCCCAAAAGGATATTCTCCATTAACCCCGCTGGGGATGAAGGGCCAAAACTGGAAACTCACGACAAGGGTGTCACCATTAAGATTCTTTCACCTTTGCATATGGTGGAGGATCTGGAGATGTATCTTGTTTCCTTTGATGGGCACTCCAAGCTTGAAAGTGAACCTCACTACCCAGGAACACAGGAATACCTGACCGTGGTCAAGGGTGCTGTTGAAGTATCAGTAGGAGAAAACACTGCAGAGCTGCATAAAGGCGACTTCATTGTCTACCACTGTGACATCGAGCACTCCATTGCCAACCTTTCTTCTTCCCAACCTGCCCAGGTACATATGGTTGTGAGGTTCTCCCCTGAAAAACGGTAAGAATAAGCGATAAAAACCACCAATATTTTGACAAATCACTTCCTAGCCTGTATAAAGAGGTAACTACACAAGGAAGGTCCTTATGGCTAAGAAGCGCATCATGGCATCGTATGGGTTTGGCAAGTTCATCGCAGAGTTTCTTACAGGGGCTTTCGGTTCCATCGTATTCATGTTCTATGAGACTGAAGTCGGCCTGGCTGCAGGGTATGCTGCCTTGGCCACCATCATATATTCGCTGTGGAATGCCCTCAACGATCCGATAATCGGATATGTGACCAATAAGGCAGCGCCCTTCTCCAAGAAGTTAGGTCGGCGTTTCCCTTGGATTATCATCGGCCTTGTTCTGTCTAGCCTTACCTTCTTCCTTATATTTGCCGTACCTTTGCACTGGAATGCCAAGGAGAACCCGCTTCCGGTCTTTTTTTGGATGGTCCTGACCATCTGCCTCTATGATGGCGCTTTCTCGCTGTGGGAAGTAAACTACCAGAGCGTCTATCCTGACAAGTTCAGAGGACAGAAAGAAAGGACCAGCACAGCAGCCATAGGAACAGGAATCGGGGTGTTCGGCATAGCAGCAGGCTTCATCGTCCCACCTTTGGTATTTTCCTATGGAGATCGTCAAAGCTACATGGTATGTGCCCTCGTCATTGCCGGCATTAGTTTGGCAAGCACTCTTTTGGTCAGCTATGGGGTCTTTGAAACCAAAGACATGGTCGCCAGATTTGCAAAGCAACAACAGGAGAGTGATTCCCCTTCCTTCTTCCACCAGATGAGAGAGGCAGTAAAGGACAGGAACCTCCTGGCCTTCCTGCTCTTCCTGTTTCTCTATCAGAGTGGAGCCATGTGCATGACCAGCAGCATCAACTACATAGTCAAGTATGTTCTTGAGAAAGAAAGCAGCCAGGCAACCCCGATTTTTGCAGGGATGCTTATAGGTGCCTTGGTTTCCATCATCCTCTGGACCCAGGTTGCAAAGTTCTTGAAGAACAACCAGCTGATGCTCATTATCTGCGCCCTCTTCATGACAGTGTTCTCCATTCCGCTGACCTTTGTCCAAGGACAGATGGCCTTTATCATCACCATGGCCCTCTGGGGCTTGGGATTTGGAGGCTTTTGGACCTTCATGAGCCCTGCAATGGCAGATGTGGTGGATAACCTGGTAGTGAAGCAGCGACGCCGTGATGACGGGGTAATCATGGGCATACGGGCTTTCTTCATGCGCTTCAGCTATGCAAGCCAGGCCATTGTCTTCTTTATAGTGCATACCCTCACCAAGTTCGATCCAGATGCGATAACACCACTGGCAAAATTCGGTATCAAAGCCCACATGGGCATCATACCAGCAGCCTTCTTCCTGACAGGTGCCTTACTTTTTGCAAAGATGAACCGCCTTACCCCAGAAATGGTGGCAAAGAACCATCTTGCATTGGAGAAAATGGATATCTAGCAAGACAAGAACCTCATATGATGAGCTAAAAATCATGTCATCATATGCGTGTACCTGAAATAAAAGGAATGGTTTGAATGATAAAAAAGATACTCGTGGCAATAATTTCCTTACTTGTGATCATAGCCATGTTGTTAGGCCTCATTACTCTCGTAGAATACAGACCTCAAGATAGGGAAACCCTGAGTACGATAGGAACTGCAACCAGTGCCTTGGTAGAAACTCAGAAGGAATATTCTATTGCCAGTTTTAACATAGGCTATGGAGGCCTTGGCGAAACCGAAGATTTCTTCATGGATGGGGGCAAAAAGGTTCGACCCGAAAGCAAAGCTGAAATTGAAAACAACATACGGCACATACAAACAAAATTATCGGAATTAGATAGTGATTTCACTGTGATTCAAGAAGTTGATGTAGATTCCAAACGATCATACAACATCAATCAGATAGATGAGCTGCTCCTTGACAACATGAATGGAAGCTTCGCATATAATTTCAAAGTCAAATATGTTCCTTTTCCTTTTCCTACGATTGGAAAGGTAAACTCTGGTCTTCTCAGCATGGCAAAGTACAAGATACAAGATTCGGAAAGGGTTTCCCTTCCCAATCCGTTTTCATGGCCTATGAGAGCCGCTAACCTTAAAAGGGCTATGCTCATAACCAGATTCCCCATACAAGACACAAAGAAGTATCTGGTGGTAATCAATTTTCACTTGGAAGCATATGATAGCGGGGAAGGGAAAATAGAGCAAACCAAACTTGTATCTGAGATCATATCAAAGGAATATGAAAAGGGAAATTATGTGATTGCCGGTGGAGACTGGAACCAGACATTGGTAAAAGGCCTACAGGTTGACCCTAGCCTTCTCACTGAGTGGATAGCCCCTACAGTTGAGTGGGATAGCTTGCCAAACTGGGAAATGGGAGTAGATCCAAATGCTCCTACAAACAGGGCCCTTATCAAGCCATATGTTGGCAATAAGGACAAACTGGCAAAGTTCTTCATTGATGGATTTATCGTCTCGCCCAATATCCAAATCATAGAGACAAAAGTATCATCGATGGACTTTGCATATTCAGACCATGAGCCAGTACACATGAAGTTTGTGTTATTGGAATAGGGGGTATGGGCTTCCAAGACAGTGAATAAGGTATGGAATAGCTCCCTGTAAGAATCACTTATTGAAGAATACTCCTTGGGACTTATTATCGTCTATCGGAAGAAGAATTCATTGCTTTCTTAAAAATTAAAGGCTTGTCAAATTCTAGCTACCTCCTGCAAGAGATGTATGACAATCCATTCATTGGCTTTAAGAACTGGATTTATAAATTAAAACAAGGCTGAAGCATTTATAGTTCAAGATTAGAGATACATGTTTTATGAATGGAATGACATCCAGAGGCCCTACCTCTACCAAGCTATCTAGCAATGCTATGCAAACTCACTCTAGTTTTGTATACTTGCAGAACCCATTGTAGGAGATGCCCATGCTTAAGAAACTGCCCGAATACGAGAAGCAGCTTGCAGAAATTGATGCGAAACTCAGTCTTCCCGAGACTATGCAGGATATGACGATATTCAAGAGCCTCAATCAGGAGCGCTCACACCTTGCCCCCATTGTCGATGAGCTGCACACCATGCAGAGCCTGCTCACGCAGATTTCTGAGGCTGAACAGATCCTACACGAAGAGAGTGACTTTGAGATGCTGGAGATGACGCGTGAAGAGCTTAGTGGCCTCAAGGAAGCCTTTACCATATCCCAAAAGAAGACCAAGATGCTGCTCATACCCCCTGATCCCATGGAAGGCAAAGACATCATCATGGAAATTCGTGCAGGTACCGGTGGCGATGAGGCCGCCCTGTTTGCTGCAGATCTCTTTCGGATGTACAGTCACTATGCCGACGAAAAAGGGTGGAAAATAGAGATCATCAGCTCGAATGAGACCGGTATCGGTGGTTTCAAGGAACTGATACTCGGCGTAAGCGGCAAGGATGTCTTTGGCTCGCTTCGTTGGGAGAGCGGGACACACCGTGTCCAGCGTGTCCCTGAGACTGAAAGCGGCGGAAGGATACACACCTCTGCTGTAACTGTAGCCGTCTTGCCCGAAGCCGAAGAGACGGATATCCAAATCAAAGCTGAAGACCTGAAGATAGACGTCATGCGCGCAGGTGGCCCAGGAGGCCAGAGCGTCAACACCACTGACAGTGCCGTGAGACTCACTCACCTTCCCACTGGTCTGGTCGTAATCTGTCAGGATGAAAAAAGCCAGATCAAGAACAAGGCAAAAGCCCTGAGGGTCCTGCGTTCCCGCCTGTTTGATCTGGAAGAAGCCAAAAAGAACCGTGAACGTTCAGAAGCTCGTAGAAGTCAGGTAGGTACAGGTGACCGTAGCGGACGTATCCGTACCTATAACTTTCCGCAAAACCGCTTTACCGACCATAGGATCAACCTCACTCTCTATAAGCTGGAACTCATCATGGGTGGACAGCTTGAGGAAGTCATCGATGCGATGAAAGTAGCGGCAGGTGAACTGGCCATCCAGGAAGCTTGATATGGATGGTACTTCGGTAGAACAGCTTAGGACTTATTGTACAAGAGTTCTCCGAGAAAACAGCATAACAGAGACACCTGAGTTAGAGGCACGCCTACTCATGGAGAAAGCGACGCATCTAACCCAGGTAGAGCAGATTCTACAATCTGACAAACTTCTTGATGAGCAAGAAATCCTAACCCTTAGGAACCTGCTTTCACAACGCCTAGAAGCCCGTCCCATGGCATACATCCTTGGTTACAAGGAATTCTATGGAAGACCCTTCCTTGTCGACGAACGGGTGCTCATTCCCCGCCCTGATACCGAAACTCTGGTAGAAGTTGCCCTCTCTCATGCAAAAAATTGTGAAAGAAGGCTTTCCATCATCGATGTCTGTACGGGAAGCGGTTGCGTAGGGATAACCCTAGCCTGTGAACTTGGCTATGATGTGCATCTTACTGACATCTCACTCGATGCTCTAACAGTGGCAAAAGCAAATGCCTTACAGCTTGTAGGGCATGAACTTCCAACTGTCCACGGCAATCTTCTCTCCACTCACTGCCCTAAATATGATATTATCGTCAGCAACCCCCCTTATCTCACCAGAGAGTGGTGTGAGGCGGTCACCGATGATGTGAAGAAGGAACCACTTCTTGCCCTCGAAGGGTTTGACCCTGATGGCCTACATATTATCAGGGATTTGATAGGACAGAGCACCTCACACCTACAAGATGGGGGAGCTTTGATGATAGAGTGTGACTACCGTCAGGTAGCTGAAATAAAGAAGATATTGCTCGCCAATGGATTTGATATGATCAAAAGCGCGTGTGACCTCTCAGGAAAAGAACGAGTAGTATGGGGGATACATAATTGTACGAACAACTGATAGAGCGTTTCATCCAGAAAGCCTTCAAGTACCCAAAAGCGGACCAAGAGAAAATTCTTGCAGCCGCCACCTACTCTGCGTCCAAGCACAACAACCAAAAGCGAGCCAGTGGAGAACCCTATATCATCCATCCCCTAGCGGTTGGAGAGATCCTGATACAACTGAAAATGGATGCTGATACCATCGTGGCAGGACTGTTGCATGATACCATCGAGGATACCGACACCACCTATGAGGAGCTTGCTGAACTCTTCGGACAGTCTGTTGCCGACATGGTCGAAAGTGAGACCAAAATCAGCAACCTCAAGGCAATGAGCCGAAGCGCACAGGAAGCAGAGACCATCAGAAAAATGTTCTTCGCCATGAGCAAGGACATCCGTGTCATCATCATCAAACTTGCTGACAAGCTACATAATATGCGCACCCTTCAGCATCTGAAACCAGAACGGGCAAAAGAGATAGCTGAAGAGACACTGGATATATTCGCCCCCTTAGCAGATCGCCTCGGTATCTCCTGGCTGAAAGACGAGCTTGAGGACCTCTCACTGAAAATCCTCAAACCCGATACCTTCCAGTATATCCAGGAATATCTCTTGAGCAAAAAAGGTGAGCAGACAGCCTACCTCAATCGCATAGAAAAGAGTATCTACCGCGCCTGCGGAGATGCAAATCTCAGTGATGTCATTGTTACCAGCCGGGCAAAACATACCTATTCTGTATACATGAAGATGAAAAAGAGGAAAAAAGAGATCGATGAGATCTTCGATATCCTCGGAGTAAGAATCCTGTGCAATAACCTTACAGAGTGCTATACCATCCTCGGGGTCATACACCGTCTGTGGCCTCCCATTGAAGGCCGTTTCAAAGACTACATCGCCATGCCCAAGGCCAACAACTACCAGAGCCTGCATACAACGGTCATGGCCCTTGACGGCAAACTGATGGAAATCCAGATCCGCACCAAAGAGATGCACTTCACCGCCGAGTACGGTGTTGCGGCCCATTGGTCATACAAGGCAGAAACCGGCAGCGAGAGTGGAAATTGGTCAAAAATGGACAATGACCAGTTTTCCAAGATCATAAGCAAGCTGAAGACCTGGTCCAGCGAAATCGAGAGTAGCGAGTCCTACATGGAGGACATAAAGGGTGAGCTTCTAAAGGATACCATTTACGTATTCACCCCCCAAGGACATATAGTAGAACTGCCAAAGAACGCCACACCTCTGGACTTTGCCTACCAAATCCATACGGAAGTCGGCAATCATACTACAGGAGCAAAGGCTGACGGTTCGATCATAGCCCTCAATGCACAGCTCAAGAATACACAAGTCATCGAAATCCTCACATCTCCCAATGCAAGGCCCCGTGTGCAATGGCTACGCTATGTGCAGACCAGTAGTGCACGCAAGAAAATCAAGGCATGGCTGAACAAGTATGATGAGAATATCCTCATCGACAAGGACATCATCGCCAAACGTAAGATATCTGAAGCCCAAGGGAAGGTCGAACAACCACAGCCAACACCGCCTCCCCTTGATGAAGATGAGATTGTCCGCCAAGTAGTCGATCTCTCACGGATGAAGTTCGTTGTCGGTGATGAGAAGAATATGATGATTCATATCGCCCAATGTTGTTCCCCAGTCCGGGGTGATGACATCGTGGGCTACATCAGCCGTGGAAGGGGTGTCATCGTACACAAGCGCGACTGTCCCAACCTCAAGAACATGAGCGAGATAGTAGACCGATCCATAGAAGTGGAATGGGAGACCGAGTCACCCAAACTTACCAAGCGATTCAGTGTCTCAAGCAAACGCACCTACGACCTTTTTGGCGAGATTGAAGGGACCCTCAGAAAGTTCAAGGGTCACCTCATCGAGGGTAGACTGCATGATGACGAGGAAGGTAAGCTGATAGGGACCTTTACCATGGAGGTCCAGCATGAGGATGACTTCAAGAAAATCATCAAGAACCTGAAGACCATCCCCTCGATAAACTCCATCAGCGAGATTAAGTGATCACTCCCCAAGAACCCTAAGTATTTCAGGGAGCAACTGTTTCTTGCGCGATAGCACCCCAGGCAAACTGAAGGTTCCTTCAGCTTCCCTGACATAGGCGAGCTTCCTCTCATAGCCTTGCATCGGTGTCATAATGAGAACACTATGCTCTCGAACCACATCGGTTATGAGGAACATCGCCCAGGAGAGAGCATATGCTCGCTTGATCTGTTCAAGTTCCAAAAGATATTCCTTCCTGTAGTCTTCCAAATCGGAAAGGGTCGTCACTTCAACCTGACCAATACCAAACCTAATCCCGAACTCCTCATATTGCTTGAAATCAGATTCCAGCATCTTATGAGGATCTTCCTTGGCAAGAGAAGCTCCGCTTGAGAACATCCTCTCGCCAAAATCCCTCATCTCAGCAATATTTGCTATTGTGCAGAGGTCCTGCACCGCAGTGTAATCCTCAAAGGTAGTTGTAGGGCTCTTGAGCATGATAGTGTCGCTGACAATACCACTGAGCATCACCTTGGCAAGCGATTCAGGTATGGCGACATCATTACGAACGAACAGGTTATAGATGATGGTACAAGTTGAGCCTAAGGGTTCGCATCGGATATAGATGGGATGGCGAGTCTTCGCTGCCCCGAGGCGGTGATGGTCTATGATCTCAACGACCTCGGCCTCCTCTATGCCAGGGACACTCTGATCGGGCTCATTGTGGTCTACCATGATCAGTTTGGTCTTGGGTTTTTCCAAGAAACACCTTCTGGTTACATAGCCAGTCCACTCTTCCCCTGCAAAAATTGGAAGGCCGCGAAACTCACTCTCTGCGAGAATGGCTTTGGCTTCATCAAAGAGTGTATCATCCTGAATTCCAGGAGGGTCATTCTGTATCAGCTGGGTGACAGGAATGGTCAGACGCAGCAACCTCAGTGACTCCGCGGTGTCCTCCTCGCTGATAAACACTGTCCCCTTGTATGATGAGAAGTCAACAACTGAAGTGAGCCCATTCTCCAATCCGGTCAGGATGATAGCTGGAATTTGCATTTCAATAGCTTTTCTTATGTGGTCTTCCCTATCTCCGACCACCAATATGGGCTTTTGCTCAACAAGAGCTTCCATATGCTTGCAAAAGACTGTAAAGCGCATCGCCCCAACCACGATAGGAGCATCAAAGCAAGGGAGTTCACCTTTCTTTATGAACTTGCCTCTCAACACCTTGGAAAAATTCTCGGGAACAAAGTGGTAGACAGGACGACTGCAACTATTCTCCCGCAACACAAAACTGCTAACTTCATCGACACTGAGCAGCCCCTTGTAGACTGTCCCTTCCAAAATCGGTATGACAGAACTCTGGTTTGCCTTACCGTAGAAGGATACTAGGTTATAGACCGGGTCTGTAGTCTGCAAGACCGTTTTGGCCACACGCGTGACACTTGCGACTCGGGAACGAACATCCTTGATGAAAGCAGGAGCCTGAACCCCCAGACGATCAAATTGGGCCTTGGTCGTGTCGTTGAGATTTCCACAACGCACAGGAGTATAGGTATTGGATGGATCGAGCTTATTTTTCAGGTATGCATAGCTATAAGCGGCGCAGACACTGTCCATATCCGGATTACGATGACCACTGATGAATATTTCTGCCACAGGTTAGTTCCTTTATCTCAGTCATTCTACTGCAGTTATCACCCTGAAGCAACTCACCTTTCATAGTAGTCAGAAAAAGGCAAATAGAGTATCCTACCCAAAGGAGGAACCTATGGCTAACGTAGTACTTGCCAATGACCACGGAGCGGTGGAATTGGCTTTAACATTTGTAAAACATCTCACGGAGAAAGGCTATACTGTCAACCATCTCGGTGTCACATCCAACGACTCGGTCGATTACCCAGATATGGCAGAACTAGCTTGCAATGAATTCAAGAAAGGATCGTATGATTTTGGCGTTCTCTTGTGTGGGACTGGGATTGGCATATCCATCAGTGCAAACAAGATAGATGGAATCAGGTGTGCCCTACCCCAGAATAGCTATGCCTCTGGTATGGCAAGAAAGCATAACAATGTAAACTTCATCGCCTTTGGGGGAAGAATCGAATACAGTGAAGATCCCTGTGCTATCCTTGATGCCTTTACTGATGCCTCCTTTGAAGGTGACCGGCACCAGAGGCGTATCGACAAGATCATGGCTCTAGAGACTCATTGCTAGAAATAGTCGCGATACGTTCCCACCAGATAGAAATCATATTTTATCAGATCAAAGAGTACACTCACCTGATATGTCAGGAAGTTGTATGCAAGAGTCAGCGTAAATGCTCGCTCACGTTTGGCTGAAATGGGATTTCCCACGATAAGAGGTGTTACGCTGAAGAGAATGTGGGTAGGCATCATGAAATTGCCGGGAAAGTAGTCTGAGAACAAGAGCCCAGCTCCTAGCAAGGTGTTTACCCCAAGCCCAGCTACTCTAGTCCCTGTAGAACGCTGGCCAAGTTGGGATCTCTGTATAAGAACAGCAACTGTGGTATCACCAAAGAATTGGGGTACCAAGGCGCTGTTCGCCTGCAGATCCAATTCCCAAACGTCGCTGACACCCATTGTCACACCCCAAGCAAGTTTCAATTTACTCGTATCAGAGGAACTTTCGCCCCAATGGGTAGTCGTCCCCAACGTTATGCCAAGGTCAAAGGTCCCTGCAAATAGGGAAGCATGAAGGAGTACCAGGGCAACTAAAGGTATACAAAATTTTCTCATACTGACCTACTTGAAGATATAGGTGTAACGAACCAGGTTGATACCCCAGTTGTCCACCGCCCCTGTCCCTACGTCCATAGCGACATAGAAAGCAAAGAACTCATACCAAAAATCCTTTTGGCTGAGCTTGAACGGACTGAACCCCACACTCAACAGGTGGGATGCACCCTCCCTATCAAAATGATAGGCAACTGAAATGGCAGGGTCATACGCCACTATATTGTTAGCAAAAAAATTGAATGGATGATCGATAATCCTAAAGAGATCCACAGAGACTCCCAGCTCTACATACGGAAAGGTAAGAGATCCCTGCATATCAGAACCCATTGCACCCTTAATATGTACTGAGGGATTGCCAAATGGCAAAAGCCATGGCTGATAAACAAACGAGAGTTCTACCCCACCTGATGAGGCTCCCATGTCCAGGAGATCACTTTGGCCATACATGCCAAGCCCATAGCCAAAACTTTTGGCATTCAGAGGACAGACCAACAAGAGCAGAACAAACATCACAAGCACATGTCGTTTCATTCTAGCCTCCTATGATCCCAAAGGCATATCGAGGCCAATTATCAAGACGACGCCACCGTTCCGCTTGTTCTTTTGTTATTGGATCGGAGTCTTCATAGATGGTTGCAAAGTGGGCCTCCATCTCTTTGGCCAGGGCCGGACTGTCTATTACCAATGACATCTCATAGGCAAGGGTAAAGGAGCGATAGTTCAGATTGGTGGAACCAACGACAACATACCGGCTGTCTACGATCATAAGCTTCTCATGCAAGAGGCGTTGTGACTTCTCACTTTCTTTTTCAAGACGGAGATCAATATGCATTGACAGGAGGTCCTCTGCGATAAATTCGATCCCTTTTCGGTTGGAAACACGTGAGTCAAAAGGAATAACCATCTCAACAGCCACTCCTCGCTCTTCTGTGTGGCGGAATACAGAAAGAAGATACTGATCAAAGAACGGCAGGAAAGGCAGAGCCTTCACGCTCACAGCAGCCTCAGCAAGCAAGGATCCGTACATACCTGCAAGCTTATCTGACAGCGGATACTGATTGACAAACCAGGCAGTATACTGCTCTTCATCCTTTCCAAAGTCATGGTCTACGGTAAAATCCTCACGACGCACCTCATCCCAAGTCTGTTCATTCCAACAAGGGACAAATCCATCCAACATCACCTCACACAACTCAGGCGATGCGAACTCATACATAGTATCGCGTTGCAGGTCCTTACCTGCCGCGCCAATAGAGATATAGTTGAGATTCATCCCTCCAATGGCCAGATGCTTCCCATCGACAATGATATACTTGCGGTGATCGCGCAATAGGATTTTCGTGCCGCCAACAAGCCTAGCGGCGGACATGGGGTTATACTCCAAGAGATGGACACCACTGTCACGAAGGAACTTCAGAGGGATGAGATGAAAACGGGTCTCGGTCATGTCGAATGCACCGGTGCCATCGACAATGAAGTAGACGCGCACACCCTCTTCTGCCTTCTGGGCAATAAGGGAATACAACTCATCAAGACTCTCTGAACTGGAGGCTAGAAATGAGGAAATGATAATGTAATCCTCACTTGCTCGGACTAGGGCAGTCACCCGGTCACGCCAGAGTTCCCCATCATAGTAGATCTTTGGATAGGTCATCTGTATCTTGGGAATATCGTAGCTCACCATCTTCTGCTCAAAACTCAGAGAATCATCCACAGAAGGTCCTTTTACCAAATTGGTTGTAGAGGTACATCCTACGAGCAAAGATAGAAGAAGAAGGCCATAGCAGAAGAAGAACACTCTTTTCATCATGACCTCATCGAAGGAAAGATAAAGGGATAGGGAAGCAAATCCCCAAAGGTATATACAAGATGTGTTCCTTGCCCCTTCTCAAGGGCAGCATGAGTATCGAGCAGATGGATCTCAGTCTCAGGATTACTAAACTCTGCAAGGACCTGTAGACATTGGGCACAAGGAGGTGCTGGTGGGGAGTCTTCACTTACCACAACCAACAGTTCAACACCCAGACTCCCCTCAGTGGCAATAGCATTGAGTACAGCATTACGTTCTGCACAGATTGTTGCACCATAGCTGGAGTTCTCCACATTGCAGCCACTGTAGACCCTACTGGTGGCTGCACTGAGCACAGCGGCCCCTACCTTATAGTTGGAGTACGGAGTATAAGCATTCTTGCGCTTGTCGTAAGCTTCCTTGATCGCCAAATCCAATAGTTGCCCTTTTGTCTGCATGATACCTGAGGCAGGAAGAATCCTGTTAGCTCCATACAGTATTTTCCCGTCATCCGCACTTATCAGGCTTGAAAGTTGTTCATTGAACATCTCGACAGAGGAAAAGTCCTCAAAACTATCCAAGGATGTGACAACAAGGTCGGCTCCTGCCTCAAAGAGAGCAGTAACCACAAACGTTGTGCTTAAGGCACAGACCAGACAGCCTGCCTTCTTTCCTGCATGTATTCCATTGATGGCATCCTCCATCACCAGGCACTCTTCTGTAGGAAGACCCATAGCAAGGGAAGCCAGCTGGTAAATGTCGGGAGCGGGCTTGTTGCGCTTAATCATTGCACCTGTCACCACCAGATCAAAATCCGATTCGTCAAGACCGATACTCTTCAGGTTTATCGCTACCTTGGAAGGGGCTCCACTGGTAGCAACTGCAATCTTGAGTCCGGCTTTCTTGGCATTGGCCATAAAGCGGTGGACACCATCAAGAGGGCCAACTTCCATAGCATAATCTTCATATATGGAGAAAAGTTCCTTTTTAGCTTCTTCAAAATCTATAGCAAGACCATATTTTTCGGCTACTCCACAGAGAAATTTCCGATCGCCAGCTCCAATGAAAGGAGTAAAGTCCTCTTTCTTGACAGAGACTCCCAAAGAAGCGAAATATGAGATTGCCGCATGAAGGATGATGGGTTCGGAATCAATGAGCACCCCGTCCATATCAAAAAGAATTCCCTGTATCATGTAAACTCCTTACTGCTTAACTGTACTGAAAAAACTGCTCTCTGACAAGAAAAGCAGGCGTTAAGAGGACATACAAGCAGATGTGTCATAATCTAGTATATAGAAAGAACACCCCAAATGTAAGCAAGACACAAAACGGCAACAAGAGTGTTGCCGTTTTGGTAGTCGATCAAAAGCTAAAGATCATAGGATGAGCCGTATTCAATGCATCACGGTCTTAGCTCTGCCAGGATCTCCTTGGGGAACAAACTCCCCATTGCCCTCAATACCAAGGTAGATGTCATCACCCATGATGAGCCGGCCTCTGAGATAGGTCATGAGGGGCTTGCCCAACACTGCGAATCCCTCATAGGGGGTATAGCCACTTGCCGAGTGGGTTGTCTCAGAAGAGAGTGTCCAAGCCTCATCAGGATCGAAGATTACCAAGTCGGCATCGGAGCCAACTCTGAGGGCTCCTTTCTTCGGATACAGCCCAAAGGCCTTTGCCGGACCTGTGCTTAGTAGGTTTACCACCTGCTGCAACCCAATCCTTCCACTATTCATTGCAAAGGTATTCAAAAGTGGCAACATCTCTTCTGTTCCTGGAATACCAGGGAATATGGTACGGCAATCGTTGCTTGCAAGTTTTTGCTCCTTGGTGAATGAACAGTGGTCAGTTGCTACCACTTGGATCTCACCATTGAGCACAGCCTCCTGCAACGCCTCATTGTCCTCTTTTGTGCGGAGAGGTGGAGTCATCACAAAAAGACTGCCCTCCGGCCCTTCCAGCTTGGAACGGTCCAAAAAGAGATAGTGGGGAGTGGTCTCCACAATTACACGCACACCTTTCGACCTAAGGTCTCTGACCTGTTCAAGGCCAGCCTTACTGGAAAGATGCACCACATACAAAGGCATCTCCAACTCACCGGCAAGCTCTCCGACAAAACGAATACCCTCAGCCTCAGCCTCACTAGGACGAAGATCGGCATGGGCAGAAGGGGTATAAGGTCCCTTGTAAGCCTTGTTGATCTTCTCAATCAAGGCATCGTCCTCGCAGTGTACGCTCACCATGATATCCAGGGCCTTGCACTCGGCAAAAATCGCCTTAAGCTCTGCCCTTTTCTCAATGAGATACCCGACATTGCGATAGGTAGTGAAGATCTTGATGACTCGTACCCCACTCTTCTTGAGTTTCTCCAATTCGCCGGCGATACCCTCTCGGTAGGCATATACTCCCTGATGAAGAGAAAAGTCCACAGCCATGCCTTCCGACATGGCAGCGATGCGCTCCTTGCTACAGGCAGTGAGGTTACCCTTCTTGTCATCATCAGAGAAGTCCACCACACAGGTAACCCCGCCAAAGGCTGCGCACTTGCTGCCTTGAGCAAAGGAGTCCGCAGTCACAGTACCGCGGCTAACCAGATTATAGTGGGTATGGGCGTCAATGAGACCGGGGAGAATGCACATGCCATCGGCATGTACAATCTCCGTACCTTCAGGAATATCCTGCTCATCAATCTTGTTGGCGATATGCGTAATCTTGGAGCCTTCAACCAAGATGTCTGCATGTCTGGTCCACTCGGTATCTACCAAAAGTCCATTTTGTATAAGTATTCTGTTCATACCTATAAGATACTCCAGTTTTCCAAGCTATGCAAAGAAAAATATAGACCTCCCTAATAGTGCAGATCAGGCATCTTAACGGCCCGTACCTCATCAAGACGACCAACAGGGGTGGTATAGGGAGCACCCTTGAGATAGGCTGGGTCCTTCTTTGCTTTCTCCAACAAATCGATGAGTGACTGGGCAAACGCATCGAGGGTCTCAATGCTTTCGCTTTCGGTAGGTTCAATCATCAGAGCCTCAGCAACTATCGTGGGGAAGTACATCGTAGGTGGATGATACCCCTCATCGATGAGGCCTTTGGCTATGTCCTGAGCGGTGATACCATACTGTTTCTTCAGGTTTTCACAACTGATGACAAACTCGTGCATGCATGTACCGCTATAGGGGATATCAAAATGCTTTTCCAGTTTCTTCTTGAGGTAGTTTGCATTCAATACCGCATGAGCGGCCGCAGCTCTGATCCCCTCGCTACCCATGCGCAGTATATAGACATACGCACGAAGCAAGACCAAGAAGTTACCCCAGAACATGCTAACCTTCCCTATCGAGTCAGGTCTGTCCCAGGAATAGGCATAGCCACCATCTGTCAGTTCAATGTCCGGCTTGGGCAAGAACGGGCGGAGGGTGTCATTGACCATCACAGGCCCACTGCCAGGGCCTCCTCCCCCATGGGGGGTGGAAAAGGTCTTGTGAAGATTGAGATGCAACACATCAAAGCCCATATCACCAGGAGTTGCCATTCCCATGATGGCATTCAGGTTTGCCCCATCATAGTAGAGCAGACCACCACACGCATGGACAGAGGAGGAAATCTCAAGGATATCCTTCTCAAACAAGCCCAAGGTATTGGGGTTGGTGAGCATAAGGGCTGCCACACCGTCATCAAGCTTGCTCTTGAGGTCTTCAATATCCACAAGGCCTTCTTTGTTACTTGCCACTGTCACCACATCAAAGCCATTCATCACAGCGCTTGCAGGGTTTGTACCGTGGGCAGAGATGGGAACAAGAACCTTATTGCGTCCGCTCTCCCCTCGTTTTAGGAAATAGGCACGAATCATCTTCAGCCCCACATACTCACCATGGGCACCGGCACAAGGCTGGAGACTTCCCCAGCTCATTCCAGTGATGGAGGAAAGATCCTCAAGCAGGTTGTACATGACAGAGAGACACCCTTGTGCAGCTGAGAGGTCCTGCAATGGGTGGATAGTGGTAAAGGAAGGAAACTGGGCTATCTGTTCACCAAGTTTCGGATTATACTTCATGGTACAGGAACCCAGGGGATAGGGACCGCTATCGACTCCAAAGGATTGGGTTGAAAGCTTGGTAAAATGTCGCACCACATCCAGCTCTGCAACTTCAGGAAGCCTTGCGCTTGTAATGCGCAATAGCTGAGAAGGAAGTTCGGGCAAGGCCTGTTCAAACCCTCTAGGGAGATCCAAAGCTGGAAAACAGTAGGCTTTACGCCCTTTCTTGGACTTATCGATCAACAGTGGTTCACTCATTTCATCACCCTCCTGGAAGCAGCGAGATAGAGCTCAAGCTCTTCGCGGCTACGCTTTTCTGTCACTGCTACCAATAGGACCAGTTCATCCTTAGGCTCACGAGTCAGGCTCGAAAGCCTTACACCGGCGAAGATGCCTTCGTTACGAAGCTCCTGCAGGAATTTTCGCATTTTCTTGGCGTCAGAAAATCTCAGGGGAAACTCACACCAAAAGGGGACATCCCAAACAAGAGTCATCCCTGGGAGCTGGGCAAGATGATAGGCTAGGTAATGGGCTTTCACATAACTTTGCTGCGCTGCCTCAACCATCCCAGCCCATCCAAGCGATGAAAGGTGTATGGTGGTCATCAGGGCGGCAAGGGCCTGGTTGGAGCAGACGTTACTGCTTGCCTTTTCGCGCTTGATGTGCTGCTCTCGAGCTTGCAGAGTCAACGTATAGCCACGACGGCCCTGTTTGTCTACAGTGGCTCCTACAATGCGCCCGGGAATCTTGCGCATCAGGGCTTTCGTAACAGCCATATAGCCGCAGGAAGGTCCTCCAAAGGCAAGAGGCAGACCAAGGGCCTGTGTATCTCCAATGGCAATGTCAGCACCCCACTCGGAGGGGCTTTTTTGCATGGCAAGGGAGAGGATGTCACTGCTGATCGCAAAGAGACACCCCTTTGCGTGCAGTTGTTCAGCAATTCCACTATAATCCTCCAACAAGCCATAGCGGTTTGGTGTCTGGACGATAAGGCCGGCGACCTCATCGGTAAGCAACGAATCCAAATCTGACAGGTCTGTAACCCCTTGATTCTCAGCTATGAGCTGGATTTCATGCTCTGTGCCAAAAGCCCAGGTATGAAGCACTTGCAGGACAAAGGGATGAATGGTTGAAGATACTAGCACGATCTTTGACTTGCGCTTGGAGCCTATCATGATAGTGGCGGCCTCTGCAGCAGAGTTAGCCCCATCATAGAGGGAAGCATTGGAGACATCCATACCGGTGATCTCACAAATCATGCTCTGGAACTCATATATCACCTGTAACTGCCCTTGGCTCATCTCAGCCTGATAGGGAGTATAGGCGGTCACAAAGGAAGGTAGGCTAGCCAAGGTCTGTACGGTTGAAGGGACCAGATGGTCATAGCAACCACACCCAAGGAAAGGGATGCTGTTGCTGTTTCGCTGCGCAATGGCAGTAATCATCCTCAGCACCTCATCTTCGGTACGCCCATGGCTTATGGGAACCGAATCACTGAGCAGAAGGTCCTCTGTCAATGACGAATACAACTCTTCGATCGAACCCACTCCGATGGCTTCCAGCATAGTACGCCGGTCTTCATCAGTATGGGGAATATAGGGATAGACCACACGTTCCTCCTCTTAGTCAGGACAAACCAACGCCGCCAGTCTCTGGCGGCGAAGGACAATTCTTATAGGCTTTCAAGAAACTCAGCGTAAGCGCCGGCATCCATAAGTGCTTCATAGTCACTCTTGTCAAAAGAGCCTAGCACATACAGATAATGTTTGTAACAATCCGTATTTACCAACTCAGGTTCGTCATCAAGATCCTCATTCACGGAGAGAACCTCACCTGCCAGAGGATTACTTATTGCCGAGGCTGCCTTGACACTCTCTACGGTAGCGATCTCCTCGTCCTTGTTGAAGGTATCTCCAACAGAGGGCAGTTCAACGTATACTATCTCGCCAAGCTCATTCTGTGCGTGATCGGTAATGCCTACATAGGCCTTATCGCCGTCAAGACGGACCCATTCATGGTCCTTGCTATACTTCAAGACTTCAGGGATGCTACTCATCACTTTCCTCCAAACAGACTCATGCTACCACCACTCTCAATCAATGTCGAGGGGGAAAAATTCTTCAAGAAATTCCAAGTCAAGTTCCGGATAGAGTTTGAAGCCAGAAACCAAGGCAGCTACCCGTTTTCTTGCTTCGTCAATAACTTTTTCTTCAGTCACAAACTTGGCTTTGCTCAAGGTTCCGGCTTTTGCGCCTTTGGTAATTTCTGAGGGACGGGTGTTCTTCAACACCAAAGCAATGATAGCCGCAATTTCCTGCATCTCCTTGATGCCCATTCCCAAAGTTGTCACAGCCGGGGTCCCTATCCTCAAGCCACTTGTATACCATGGGCCATTTGGATCAAAGGGAAGGGCGTTCCTATTGAGTGTCACGCCACATTCGCGCAAAGCACTCTCTGCCTGTCTTCCATTCAAGTCAAAGGAGCGTACATCCAGAAGCATCAGGTGGTTATCGCTACCTCCAGTTGCTATGGGAATGCCCTCATCAAGGCAAGCCTGGGCAAGGGCCGCTGAGTTCTCGACAATCTTCTTTGCATAGAGCGCAAAAGATGGATCGAGGGCCTCGGCAAAAGATACGGCCTTGGCAGCCATGACATGGGGGAGAGGGCCTCCGATGACCAGTGGACAACCTTTATCAACACTGTCTGCATATTCACTCTTGCAGAGAATCATACCACCACGGGGTCCGCGTAGGGTCTTATGGGTGGTTGTGGTCACAACATCAGCCCAAGGGATTGGATCAAACTCACCTGTAAAGACCTTTCCTGCGACAAGACCTGCAAAGTGGGCCATATCGACCATGAAGACGGCTCCTACACTATGGGCGATATCGGCCATACGCTTGAAGTTGATTTTTCTTGGATATGCACTATACCCGGCAAGCAGGATCAAAGGTTTGATCTCTCTGGTCATTTTCTCTATTGCATCGTAATCGAGCAGGCCTGTCTCTTCATTGACAGAGTAGCTGTATGCATCAAACATCTGGGCCGATACGTTCTGACGGTAGCCATGGGTGAGATGCCCTCCACTGTAATAATCCAGACCCAGGATCTTCTGGTTACCCAGTTTTTCCCGTACCACATCCCACTGCACACGACTGAGGTCGCTTGGGTTGGTGATGCCAAGTTCTTCCAACATGGGAATCTGTACCTTTGCATGCAGGATTGCCCAATAGGCAACGAGGTTTGCATCAGCACCACTGTGTGGCTGGACATAGGCATGATCAGCACCAAACAGAAGGCAAGCTTTTTCACATGCATACGCTTCGACGGCATCCACATTGTCACAACCTGCATAGAAGCGATGGTATGCATACCCTTCACTATATTTGTCAGTGAAGAGATTCCCCATTGCCAACTGTGAATTCAGTGACGAGAAATTCTCGCTTGCAATCAGTTTCAGATGTGATCTCTGATCCTTTAGCTCATTCACAATGGTAGCTGCAATCTCTGGTGCTACATTTGCAACTTTCTCCAATGATGCCACGTATGCTACCATGCCGGCATCAATGTCCTTCGTCCTCGCCAAATACGCTTTCAATGCTTGTTTGTCAGCCATCTTTCACCTCATGCTGTAGTTATCAATACTGCTATCTTGCCTTTCCCATTGAGCTCTGTCAACGTCACAAGACAATTCAACACAGGTAATTGCAATTTTAGAGTTGATTTTTGCCTACAGGGGTCGTAAACTACAGCGGTTGTGCCTATTTTGCAAAGAACCTGCTGCCTTGGCACCATACACCATGAACTACCAGATAGTTACAATGACACAGGATTCTAACCAATGGAAAAAACGAATGAACGAGAAACACTGGGAAGCCGACTTGGCTTTATCTTCCTCTCCGCAGGATGCGCAATCGGCTTGGGAAACGTCTGGCGCTTCCCCTATATAGCCGGGCGATATGGTGGAGCAGCATTTGTGCTGTTTTATGTCCTGTTTCTTGTCATCCTCGGTCTACCGGTTATGGTTATGGAGCTCTCCATTGGACGGGCAAGCAAACAGAACATTGGCATTACCTTCAAGACATTAGAGCCTAAAGGGAAAAAATGGCATCTGTTCGGCCCTGTAGCAATCATGGGAAACTATGTACTGATGTTTTTTTACACCACCATTTCAGGTTGGTTACTTGCATATTTTTTCCATATGCTACAAGGCAACTTTGTAGGACTCGACACTGCAGAAGTCGGAGGAGTTTTTGCCAATATGCTCCAATCCCCCGTTAGGATGCTCTTCTGGATGGTATTAGCCACTGTCTTGGCATTTATTCCCGTAGGGAGGGGCCTGCAAAACGGCGTTGAAAAAATCACCAAGTTTATGATGATGGGACTTCTTAGCCTCATAGTAGTTTTGGCGATAAACAGCCTCACTCTCAGGGGTGGAAGCGATGGCCTGAAGTTCTATCTTCTGCCCGATTTCTCCCGCATGAGGGAAATCGGGATATTTGAGTCCATCTATGCCGCTATGGGTCAGGCGTTCTTTACCCTTAGCCTCGGCATAGGCAGCATCTCCATCTTTGGCTCCTATATCGGTAAAGAGCACGCCCTTACAGGCGAGGCTGTACGAATCATCGGCCTGGATACCTTCATCGCGCTTGCTAGCGGCCTGATCATCTTTCCTGCTGCCTTTGCCTTCGGAGTCCAACCCGATGCCGGGCCTTCCTTGCTCTTCATCACCTTACCCAATATCTTCAACCAGATGGCTGGAGGCAGAATCTGGGGGACCCTGTTCTTCCTGTTCATGAGCTTCGCAGCTTTGAGCACCCTCATTGCAGTATTTGAAAACATTGTCAGTTACTGGATAGATGCACACCAGGTAAGCAGAAAAAAAGCAACTATCATCAACTGCATCGTCATAATAATCCTCTCCCTACCCTGCTTGCTTGGTTTCAATGTGCTTTCCCATATCCAGCCTTTGGGCCCAGGAACAGGCATCCTCGATCTGGAAGATTTTATTGTAAGCTCAACGTTGTTGCCCTTCGGATCATTGTTCATTACCGTATTCTGCACATCAAGATACGGTTGGGGATGGGACAAGTTCATCATGGAAGCAGATATGGGAGAGGGTCTGAAATTCCCCAAGGCTTTGAAATACTATTTCAAGTGGATTCTTCCTGCAATCGTCCTTGTATTGTTCCTCAAGGGATACTGGGATATCTTCATAAAATAGACTTATGTTGACAGAAAAGCATGTAAAGCTTATTATTATTTAGCTTAACAGCAGATATTTGGAGGGCTTTGTGGCCAAAGAAGAAGCAATTGAAGTGGAAGGCGTCGTTCGCGAAGCACTTCCCAATACGCAGTTCCGTGTGGAACTTCAGAACCAGCATGTTATCCTCGCCCATCTTTCGGGCAAGATGCGAAAGCACTATATCAGGATTGTTCCTGGTGACACGGTGCGTGTAGCACTTTCTCCCTATGACCTGACTAAGGGCCGGATTATCTACAGAGAAAGGTAAGAACATACAAGCACAATGGCCGATTCTCAAGCGAGATTCGGCCATTTTTGTGTATGTTCCTCTTTTCTAATCTTGTGCAGACCACTCTTATTTTATTTCTCTTTCAGAATTATCCAGATAGCACCACTACCACCATAGAATGCTTTGGGAGTGTAGGCTTCAGTGACAACACCACTGAGACGGATTGCGCTTAGTGCTGCATCCTTCAACAGGGAAAATCCCTTGTCGTTGTGCAGCCCCTTACCTGTTATGATGGATATCTTTTTCAGACCCTTTGAGGCACTTTCCTTGAGAAAAGAGGCACACGCCTCTTCAGCTTCCTGTACCTTCATACCATGCAAATCTAGCGTTACCTCAGGCTCCATGGCCCTCAGGGCAGAGACAGAACGGAAGTTGGGCTTTACCTCACGCTTTTCCTTCATCGAATTAGTTAAGGCAGACTTCTCATCAGAGACCTCATTCCATTTCTTGTAGGTATCGGCGAAAGACCAGGATACACTGCTCTCTTTCTTTATATCCTCTTCTTCCTTATCCTGCAAAGCCTGTACCATTTCCTTGGAGGGGTGCAGTTTCTCATCCTTGGGAGAGACAGTGACTTTCTGCATAGGGGTAACCTTACGGTCCTTCTTGGGTGCTACCCCATTAAACTCGTCAAGAAGCGACCCAAAATCCTTTTGGGGCACATACTGCTTGCTCGGCTTGATAGGTTCAGGGGTCTTTTTCTCCTGAGCCCTTACTTTCTCACCATCCCATTCAGCAAGAATTTCAGCAAAAGATTTCTCAACCTTAACTTTGCTGTGGCTTTTCATGCGGGCAGTGACGCCATCCATTTCACCTGTGGTCTCCCAAGCCTTCAGAATATCCCCAAAGTTTGCATTGGGATCATATCCTTTGATCAGAGGTTCCTTGCGCTGGGAGTGTACAACAGGTTCTGGCTGTTTTTTCACAAGCTTCTTTTCAATATTTTTGGGGACAACCTTCCTAATCTCTTCAAAGGGTCTGTAAGCATCATCCGCAATAGGAAGACGGCTGTCACCAGCCGTCTCTTTCTTCTTTACCACGAGTTTCTTCTTGGCCATTTATACCTCCCGAACGTCCAACAGTTGTGAGACGAACGGCTTTATTATCTCCACCACCTTACTGATGGAAGCGCCCTGCACCTTGATGGTGCAGATGGCATTACTCGGATCGGTTCCCATGAAGGTTCCGAACGTTATGATATCAATATTCTGTTCGCTGAGAGCCTGTGATATCTTGGCTATGGTTCCGGGCTTGTCCTCAACGACAAAGGAGACCCTGATGCCAAAGTGACGGGCTCCGAACAGCTCCAACAGAATCTTGAACATGTCACTCTTGCTGACAATGCCAATAAGCTTATCGCCTTCAAGCACAGGCAGACAGGAAAGGTCCTGGTCGACCATCATACGCGCTGCCTCTTCAACAGTGGTGTCCTTGTTGATGGTAACGACATTCTTGCTCATCAGTTTTTTGACAGTCAGCTTACTGAGCAGGTATGCCATCTCATGAATAGACAGACTGCTAGCAGGAGAGGGGGATGCATAGAGGAGATCCTTTTCCGTGATGAGCCCAACAAGCTTCTTATCCTTGTCCAAAACAGGAAGCCTATGAACCTTCTCTTGTTTCATGAGGCTAGAGGCTTCTGAAATTGACATATCAGGTGTAGCTGTAACAGGGTTGCGAGTCATTCTTCGTTCGATAATCATATGATTCTCCTACCTACCATCTACTAGTACTATAATTCAAGACTAGGCGAATATCCAGTCATTATTCACCCAGATATGCAGCCCGAACCTTCTCATTTTCCAAAAGGGAGGCTGAAGCATCATGGAGGACGATCCTTCCATTCTCCATTACATACCCCTCTGTCGAGGCCTTCAGTGCCATACGGGCATTTTGCTCTACAAGAAAGACTGTGACATTGTCTTGCTTGTTGATAAGATCAATCTTTTCAAAGATATCGGCTATGACCAAGGGAGCCAGACCCAAGCCGGGTTCATCAAGCAAGATCAGGCGAGGTCCGCTCATCAAGGCGCGAGCTATAGCCATCATCTGCTGTTCCCCTCCTGAGAGGGAGCGGGTTTTCTGTCTCCTACGAGCCCCAAGAATAGGAAAGAAGTCATACATCGCCTCTTTGCGTTCAGCAATGAGGGCCTTGTCACGGACCATGAAAGCTCCCATGTCCAAGTTCTCTTCCACACTCATGTCGGCAAAGACACGCCGGCCTTCGGGAACAAGGGCAATACCCCTAGAGGCGATAAGGTCAGTGGTAAGGCTTTTACTGCCCTTCCTACGACTCCACTTGGAACCACTTCCAACAGCATTACGGCCCTGACAGATTTCCTCACCATCGAAGGTAATGGCCCCTTCCACTAGAGGCTCCTGACCTACTATGGCTTTCAGAAGGGTACTCTTGCCACTTCCGTTTGCTCCAATGAGACAGACAATATCACCTTGGTTTACGTGCATGCTCACATTCCTGAGAGCCTTGATGTTTCCATACGTTACAGAGATATCCTCAATGGTCAGCAACTCACTCATGCTTCTTCCTTTCCGAGATAAGCCTCGATGACACTCGGGTTATGCTTGATCTCCCTGGGGGTTCCTTCTGCAAGCTTCTGCCCATAGTTCAGGACGGTGATGGTATCACAGATGTTCATGACCAGCTTCATGTCGTGCTCAATAAGTACGACTGTTATGCCAAGGTCACGGATCTTGCGGATGATGCTCATCAGATGATCGGTCTCCTGTGGGTTCATACCTGCAGCAGGCTCATCCAAGAAAAGCAGTTGTGGCTCTGTAGCAAGGGCCCTGGCGATCTCCAGTTCCCGCTGTTTTCCATAAGGGAGGTTCCTGGCAAGTTCATTCCTGAATTGGCCCATCTCAAAAAAATTCAACCAGGATTCTGCTTTCTCGTAGATCTCCTGCTCTTCCCTCTTCAGGTATACATAACTTTTCAGCGCGTTGACAAACCGCCCTTTCGTCTCGTTCTTGCCGGTTTTGAAGTGTCGTCCGATCATGACATTTTCAACTACTGAAAGATCCTTGAAAAGACGGATATTCTGGAAGGTACGGGCAATGCCCATACGACAGATCTTATGGGCAGGATAGCCGGTAATATCCTTGTTGTTGAAAAACACTTTACCGCTTGAGGGAGTATCCAGGCCTGTCATGTTGTTGAACAGGGTTGTCTTACCCGCACCGTTAGGACCGATGAGACCAGTAATGAGCCCCGCTTCAACTGAGAAGTCGACTTTATTTACAGCGACAACACCACCATATGCCCTGGTAAGGACTTCAGTTTCCAATAAGGTCATCGCTTGCCTCCCTTTCCACCATAGGTACGTTCTTCCCTACCAAGCAGCCCCTGAGGTCTCCAGATCATCATCACTACCAAAATCAAACCAAACAGTATCTGCTTGAACTGTGGAGGGATGACACTGCTGAGACCAGTGAGCTGGGGGAAATAACTGATGAGCTGGATGATGAATGTTCCAAGGATTGCTGCCTTGAAGTTTCCCATCCCACCAAGGACAACCATGCATAGGACCATAACCGATACCATGAAGGTATAGGTTCCTGGGGTAACAGAAAGGGAGAATACTGCTTGCAGGGATCCGGCAATACCGGCTACTGCAGCCCCTAGGACAAAGGCATATACCTTGTACTTGGTGATGTTGATGCCCATGGATTGGGCTGCAATCTCATCTTCACGAACTGCTGTAAGGGCTCTTCCCATTCTTGAACGGGCAAGACGTTGGAAGAGGATATAGGCTATGACGACAAAAATTATCACCATAACCAAGAAAGAATACTTCTTATAGGGATTAATGGTAAAACCAAAGATATCAGGCATCGGAATCTTCTGGATGCCCATAGGTCCGTTGGTCAAAGAATCCCAGTTGTTCAGAATATTTCGCACGATCTCGCCGAAACCCAACGTTGCGATAGCAAGGTAGTCTCCCTTGAGCCGCAAGGTGGGCAGTCCTATGAGCAGACCGAACAGGGCACTGATGATGGCGGCTGCAGGCAATGTTGCCCAGAACGACCAACCCATGTGGGTGGCCAATATGGCTGTTGTATAACTGCCGATCGCAAAGAATCCAGCCTGACAGAGGGAGAGCATCCCTCCATAGCCGGTGATGATGTTCTGCCCAATGGCCATCAGGGCATAAATTCCTGTATAGATGAGTATTAAAAGAAAAAAGTTAAACATATTATACCTTCTCCTTTTCGACTTTGCCGAATAAGCCTTCTGGCTTGACTAAGAGGATGATGATGAGCACGCCAAAGGCAATGGTATCTTTCAAACCAGAGGGGATACCCAATACTGCTACACCGAAGGTTTCAAGCAGACCGAGAAGGATTCCTCCAAACATGGCCCCTGAGATGTTTCCGATACCTCCGACAACAGCAGCGACAAATGCCTTGAGACCTGTCATGGTTCCCATGGTGGGATAAACCTTAAAGTCCAATGCAATAAGGATACCACCAACGGCAGCAAGGGCACTACCAATAGCAAAGGTAAGGCTGATGACCTTATTCACATTGATGCCCATCAGCATGGCTGTATCCTGATCCAAGCTGGTGGCGCGCATTGCTTTTCCCATCCGTGTATTGTCAATAAACAGCTTCAGGGCAAGCATCATGGTAATCGATACCACTAGGATCAGAATCTGGTGCGGTGTAATGATTACCCCACCTAGGTTGATGGAGCTATTGTCAAACGGATAGTTAAACTTTCTGGACTGGGTTCCCAGCATCCAGGCAGCACTGTTGGAAAGAATGAACGAAACTCCGATAGCACTCAACAGCGGAGCAAGCCTAGTAGCCCTTCGCAGTGGCTTGTAGGCTATACGCTCGATAGCCATGCCCAGGATACCACAACCAGCCATACTTATGAGCATGGCAATGAAAAAGGCTACAACTGTCCAGAGTCCTAGAGGAGAGTCTCCCCTCAATAGGTCAAAGACAAACAGTCCGATATACGCCCCCACCATGAGAATATCACCATGGGCGAAGTTAATGAATTTTAGAATGCCATACACCATAGTGTACCCAAGGGCAATAAGTGCGTAGATGCCCCCCAAAGTCAGGCCATTCATCAGATGTTGGAAAAATTCAGCGATTCCCACGATGCGCCTCTCCTTATCCATAGTAACTGGATAGTACGATAACATGAAAAGACCGGTGTAAACAACACCGGTCTTCCCAATTTCCCTATGACCGGGAATAGAATACTTAGTCGATCTTGATCAGTTTGCCATCAACAACAGTATAGGTGCCCAAGTACTCGGGAGTAGTCTTGTTTACCTTATACAACCCCTGATAGGCAACCAAGTCACCATTTTCAGCAAAGTTGACAGTGCCGCTTACACCAGCATAGTCCTTTGTTGTAGCAACTCCATCACGGACTGCTTTGCGGTCAAACTTGCCGGTCTTCTTGTAGACAGAGTCCATAGCGTTAAGCAGGATATTCGCACCGTCAAAGGCATTGGTAGCAAAAGAGTCAGGACCAACACCATACTTGCTTGTGTAGTCAGCTACGAACTTGCTATAGGCTGCGCTTTCCTTGACCTTGGCAGGACCAACATAGACAACACCATCGGTGAATCCCCCGGCGAGCGTATAAATCTCAGGGTTGGAGAATCCATCACCTGATACGAAGGGAATGTCAAGTCCAAGCTGTTTAGCCTGTTCAAGGATCTGAGCCATTTCTGCAGTGTAGTTAGGGATGTAGATAGCATCAGGATTGGCTGATCTGATCTGGGTCAGCTGAGTCTTGAAATCCTTGTCGCCAACCTGACATGCCTCAGCGATAGTAACTTTGCCGCCGGCTGCTTCAAAACTAGCAGTCATGCCTTCATACAGCCCCTGGCTGTAGTCATTCTTGGCATACAGGACGCCCATGGTGCGAAGTCCAAGCTCTTCATAGAAATAATGACCGGCAACTTCACCCTGAAGTCCATCGGACACGACTGTGCGGAATACATAGTCACCAATTGCTGTGATATCAGCATGGGTGGCAGAGGGGGAAAGCATGACAATTCCCTCGTTCTGGACACGTTCGCCGACTGCAAAGGATACACCAGTGAATACAGGGCCGATAAGGCCAGTAATCTTATCTGCTGAGGAAAGCTTTTCAATTGCAGAGAGGCCTTTCTCAACGTTACCTTCAGAATCCTCAGTAACAAGTACAACAGGAAGTTTCCCGTTGATGCCACCCTTGGCATTGAACTGTTCAACAGCAAGCATGACAGAGTTGTTGCTCAACACACCGTAGTTGGCGTAATCACCAGTCATGGGACCGATAAAACCGATTTTTGGGCTGGAAGCTTCACCACCACCCTGAGCAAACATAGGAGCAGCAACCAGTGCAAACAGAGCAACAAGAGCTACAAAAACATACAAGCTTTTTTTCATACTTTGGTACCTCCAAACTGTACATGAACAGGAATGCTATTCATCCCTATAAAGTATAAATTCCTTTATACAGTAAAGGGTATATTTATTCAACAATTAACCACCCTAAAAACCTATAAATTCGGAATACGGTGAAAAACCCTTTGCAGGATACCATTCTCACCACAATATAATCGTGATAGACTGTGCAAATAACATTCGGAGGCTCCAAATGGCAAAAGAGAGAAAAATCCTTGGAGAGTTCAAGAAATTCATTACCCGTGGCAATGTAATGGATATGGCTGTAGGCATCATTGTAGGTACTGCATTCACCGCAATTGTCAACTCTCTGGTCAAGGACATTCTTATGCCATTCATCGGCCTGATCATTGGTGGCATCAACTTCGTAGACTTGAAAATCATCATCACAGCTGCTACAGAAACAACTGCTGAAGTTGCGATAAACTATGGCACCTTTATCCAGAAAATCATCGACTTCCTCATTATTGCCTTAGTGGTGTTCTTCATCGTGAGAACCATAAACAGAATGAGAGAGAGATTTGAGGAACGAAGAAAGATCGAGGAAAAAATTGAAGAAGCAATGAAAGAGGCTACCCCTTCCCCACCTCCTGTCATTCCAGCTGACATTATGTTGCTTACGGAAATAAGGGATTTGTTGGAGAAACAGAAGAACTAACGGCTGAGCACTATTGAGCATACAAGGCTTGGAGATGAAAGAAGGACTGCATGGGTAAATCATTTGCAGTCCTTCTTTCTATCCAACTTCATGCATCAAGGGAAATCCCCTATTCAGGGGACCAACCTTTGGTAAGGGAGAAGTCAATCCACTCGTTTGAAATCGATATATCCACGTTCAACATTGGTGCTTATCAATTCCACTCGAAGAGAGTCTCCAACATCCAAGCCCTTAAATCCACTGGACAATCGTCCTTCAAGCGGTGGATTCATGATACGTACCCATGTACCTTTATCAGCTGCCCCTGTAACGATTGCTTCGAACTGTTCTCCAATTCTATGTTCCAGGAGGATCGCAGCAGCAGATTTCACGATCTGCCTTTCCACTTTGTTTACCGAATTTTCAGCGGTATTGCACCTCTGTGCAAGATTTTTCAATTCTTCAACAGTATAGGGAGAAGGAAGTGCTGAAATGGCTGCTTTCAAAAGACGTTGGGTTATCAGGTCCGGATATCGACGATTTGGAGCTGTCGAGTGTGTGTAGTTCTTTACGGCAAGCCCGAAATGACCTTCACTCGTACTGCCAGGGATCTGCACTACATAGTCTCCAGATCCTAGCAGCTTTATTATACTGAGAGACACATCAGGAAACCGAAGAGGGTCTGCCTTTTTCGATGACACCAGGAATTTCTCAAGTGCAATCGAGTCGGGTTGTGCGGGAAGCGTTGTACCATGTTGTGCCACTACCGAGACAATACGATCCCATCGTTTTGGTTTACTGACCACACGTCTGATCGATACAAAGTTTTTAGACTCAAGATATTTTGATGTAACGCTGTTTGCCGCTATCATGAAGTCTTCTATCATTTCTTTTGCCCGGTTAGGGTTGTCAGGTACGAGATTGACCAACGTGTCGCCGGAGAAAACTGGGTTTGCCTCGATAGTCTCGAGAACAAGCGCACCATGCATATGCCTAAGAAGTCTCATCTTCTGGGCTGTTACATCTTGGAGCCGAATACTCTCTTCCATGCCTTTGACTGACGCAACTTCTGGTGGAATGGATCCCCTTTTGGTAAGCCACGCAGCGACGCTGTTGTAGGAAAGCCTTGCTTTGTTGCGAACTATTGCCCTGAAAAATGCTGATTTCAAGACAGACCCATCATCTGCGATCTCAATTTCAACGACCACAGCCAGGCGATTGCAGTCAAAATTGAGTGAAGTGATATCCGTCGATAGTTTTTCGGGAAGCATGGAAAATACTTGAGGGGCTGTATACACCGAAGAGGTATTCTGTTGTGCATGCTGATCAATTGCCGAGTCTTTCTTGACGACAGCATCGACATCGGCTATTGCTATCAGTATTTTGACCTTGCCGTTTCCCATTGCCTCTGCTGCGGTCAACTGGTCAAGATCACGAGACTCATCGTTATCAAGCGAGCACCAAAGTACATTGCGCATATCAACCAATCCAGCTTTATCGGGAAAAGATACAGGCGCCTTAATCATAGCAAGTTCAGCCAGGACTTCTTTTGAGAAATCAGGGACCAGCCCATGCTCAAGCATTGCCTTGTGTGCAAGACTTCCAAGTCGGGTACGGTCTCTTTGTTCGTTCGTTTTATTCATTGCTAATCCTCCATAGTAGATACAACACCGGTGAGGCACTTGCAACAGAGAAAAGAAAGGAAAAATCATACCTATTGCTGGGCATTCACCGTAGGTAAGCAAGCATTTTTATGCATGGGCCACAGGTGGGCCAAAAATTGGGGAAAGGACCTGCCCTCCTCCCATATGTTTGTCTAACTAGCTTTATCATAAAGGATTGTTAGGATATTTACCATACGACTGACTGGAAACACCAGCGGAACACACTGTAGTGCCTTTTATGGACTGTTTGAACACAGGAACCGATTGGTCGGCACACTATTTTTGAGATAATCCGAGTACTTACCAGAAAATATAAAAAGAGAAAGAAATAGCAGTACATCAACGTTTCTCCCATATCCTTGAACCCTCTCCTTCATTCCGTTATTATCAAAAAAGCATACGCTCTGATACCTCAGATGGATAGAGCTTTTCCCTCCTGAAGGAAGGGCCTGTGTATTTGAATCACCCTCAGCGAACTTAACAATATATTACAGGATAATCCCTTGTGAGATTTTTTACATTAAGACAGAATTCTTTGAGATTGTTTCAGAACGTGGAGTTTCCTTCTTGCATTCATGTATCTTTTTCGTTCTAAGATTTTATCTTAGGATAATCTTATTATTGAAGTAATTTTCTGGGCAAGCTCCTTTTTCGATAATCTAGGCAAAAGGGAATGCAAGTATGGACGAGAACCTAGTCATCCTGAGTAAGGTAGCAGGAAGGGTAAACTGCCATCCATACAAGCTAAGAGCGCCGTATAGTATTTAAAACACATCTGCAAAATATTCTTTTTCAATCTATGGCATTGATTATAACAATACCTATCCATGTTTTCAGGTATCACTAAGGGAAACTATAGGAGGAAAATCATGAAAATACGACATGCGACTATTTCGGAGAGAAAGAAAACCTATAAATGGTTGTGTTTGTCTGACACAGCCAGTATGCATATGGGAGCACCGGATTATCCCGAGAACCCCATACCTGACTGGACACAATTCCAAAACGATTTTGAGCATTTCTATTACATGGAATACGGAAGAGACAAAGGCTCCGTGATGATCATAGAGAATGATGGTGAGGAAATCGGGTGCCTTTGCTATGCTTGCTTCCATGTTAAGCCAAATACGGCAGAACTTGATATCTGGTTGAAAGAAAAAAAATACTGTGGAAAAGGTTTTGGACCGCATGCACTACAATTATTGGTGCAATATCTCATTGAAATGCAAGGCATAGAATGTTTTATCATCAGGCCATCAGAGAAGAATACCAGAGCAATAGCAGCGTATGAGAAATCAGGATTCATTCGAGTCATGGATAAAGAGAAGACAATCAAGAAGTATGTAAAAAAGGAATATATCAATGAATTTGGACCGGGGGACTATGGCTTCAAGAACACAGCAGTACTGGTGATGAAGACATGAGGCATCAGCAACAAGTACATTAGCAACAACTGGTATATTTCCAACCATATCAGCTAGGGCACTCAAGCCTATTGAAGTGCAACCTCTGGTGTAACGCAGCAACTATGCTATTACAATTGACTTTTTAGCATATTCACTGTTTAAAAAAATCAAAGTTATTTCATTTGAAGGCCTTTCAAAATCTATTTTGGAATTGCCTCTGTTCTTTCTGCAAAAAATAATTCTAGCTTCTCGGTTATTGTAACCCAGGCCGGTAAATAGTTGTCGTCAATTTCTCTGCCCCTAACAGCATCTCTCAGGGATGAAATAAATTCTTGGTTATAAGAATATTTCTCCTTCCAAACTGATACGAATCATTGCTAATCGATTCTGATTCAAAATACTGGTATAAAGTTGACCAGAATGAAAGAAAGATTGATAGTATTTGATGCTCTGTAAGTGCCTCTTTCTTTATTTGAGTCAGATGGTGATTAATATTTGCTAACTCAGGAGCTATTTCATTATTTAAAAGTTCCCGCTCACTCATTCCTGAATAACCCTTCCATCCTAGTACAACATTTTTGCGATATTCATCTCTTTCCTTTTCAGGTAAGCTAAACCATTTGACATGCATTTCCCAAACAACACTTCTAATGTCTCTATAAAAATCTATCCCATGATACTTTTCCATTAATTCAATGTTTAATTTTTTTGAGCTGCTTTATTATTCTTTCTTGATAAATAATAAGTTATGAATATGGCAACAATTGACAATAAAAACGAACTGACCATATTGAGTAAAGTTATAGTTTTATCAAAATCCATATTAAATTACCACTCCATCAAAGTTTTCTTGAACGATTAAATAAGCCTAATAACAACCACGAATAGTAGCACAGAATCAAATTGCGTTTATCCGCCTTGTATAATTAATTTTCTTGAAATATTGGATTCTCAGGAAAAGAAAAATATTCTACTTCAAAACGCACAATTCTATTATTTCTCACTAAGTATACAACATTTTGAGCTATTCGCTGAATCATATGGGTAAGCCTACATGATGATAGCTTTTGGAAGCTCCAACTCACCGCAGACGAAATAGATCATAGCCATAAAATTATCCATGTTACTGAAGCCTCTTGCCTTACGTTTTATCAACCCTATGACCGAGTTGAACCATTCCAACAAGGCATTGGTCTTCCTGAAATCAAAGAAGTTGAGGATTTCAACAGCATTGCGCGTCAGTGACTTTCCCAGCTTCTGCATTTCCCTGATACTGCTGTTGGACATCCCGAAGCACAAGCCTTCATAGGCTTCGACTGCGGTATCGTAGTCAGGGCTTTGTTGGTATGCATCCTGCGATATCAGACGGTAATTATTGGCGGTGACCGTATCCAGGTACTCTGCATCGAGTAACAGGTCCAACTGTTTCTGCTGGTTCTCCGAAAGGGTATCCCTGTTTGAAAGCCATAGGAACCTCGTCTTGTTCAGCGTCTTGTTTTTCTTTTTGTCTCTCAATCGGATTTCCCTGCGCCTGATCTTATCCACTGCGTCTCCAGCCATCTTCATCACATGAAACTTGTCCACGGTGATGGTTGCCTTAGGAAAAGCTGTCTCCATCGCATTGCGGTAGCCGTGAGCCAGATCACAGGTGGTATCCTTCACCACACCAGGTTGGCCTCCCTTGGCCTTGAATTCCTCGACGAACCTGATGACCGTTGCCTTGTCTTTCCCTTCCACTGTAAACAATACCCTTGCCTTTGAGCCCTTCTTTGTAGGGTGGGCAGGGAATACCGTTATATACTTCTGGCCCTTATGGCTGTACTCATCCACACCAGTGGCATCGACATCACTGAAGTCCTGTGAGGCTAGGGTCTCCCTGACATAGGCCTTCAGCAGACGCCAGAGCCTGGTGTCATGCTCACCGACCTGTTTGATACTGACATCTGCCTCAACATGGCAAGCAATACAGCCTCCATCAGGAGAGTGAAGCCGTTACCCGGCTTTGACCAAGGCACATCAACCAAGCCTTACCTTATGATCCTTGCATTCGACTCTGGGAACCCTGGCATGGATGTAGCAACGGTATTGGAAGAAGTTCAGGTGTCTCCACTCCTTCTGGTTTGAATCATAAACGGTGCACAGGTCACCGCATGTGGGACAGGGGAACTTGCTTCCCCCCTGGTAATCCAAGGTAATATGGACATCAAGCCTGTCCGGGTCATTCTCAGAAGGTTGGAATTCCACCTGTGAAACAAACCACGGCTCTACCAATCCTAGTGCTTGTACAATGATATCATTCTGAGAGAACCATCCATGTGTTCACCCTCTCTTTGGTAAAAAAGATAGGCAAACTGCAACACAACTCTTTCATATGATTCCATCAGTTTATGATGCTACCCACTCAAAACAGCGAAAGCCCAGGAGAAATTGGCTTTTCACCCAATCCGTCGATGGGGCAGATGCCTCAACCTTCTTCTACTCAATGATAGAGATGGCCAAACACGCTTCCCTCAATTCACTGAATTACGTGGAGGCCCTCTGTACCTTCGGCCCCGGCGGCTGCAGCACCGACGAGCAGAGAGAGGCCATGCTGTCGTGAAACATTGATCTCTCAATATTGGATGAGTTACGCAACAAGCGTCTGGATACAGAACCCGATTCCGGGAGGACTTCCCCTACAACTTCGTAGGAGCCACTAGATAGTGCTCGCCTGCCTGATGCTCCTGAGCAATTACACCAGGTCTTGAGTCGTAGTAACCGACCAAGAACCTCCCCTCCCTTGCATCCTACATCACAAGCTTGCCCAACTTGACAATGCCACTCTGTGGAGTTAGCGTATGGGGGTTCTTGCTCCCATCAGGAAACAGATCATGCAACCACGAATGAAAGGTCGTCCTGGGAACCCCAGCTTCCTTTGCATACGATGAATACGTGCCTTTTCCTTCTTTGATGTATGCTTTTGCTTGTTCCACATGTGCCAGTTTCTCTTTGACTGAATAAATCCTCATCGGCTTCACCATCCTACTGGAGTTTACCCCCAGCCTAGTAATCTTGCCTTTTAAATATAATATGGATTTATAGTGCGCTTACGAGATAACTAGAAACAAGGTCCATTAGGCCGAAGGAATAATGATGTATCCACGAAAAGAAGGACTTACATGTCTAAATCCAAATTGTCCATCTAATGCAGCCGGTTCCCATGAAGAGGTATCGCTTGGCTTAACTATGGTTGGAGGACCTGCAGAAATGGATACTACATTTGTCGTCCGGTATTGTGGACGTTGCAATACGATCATTTCGATAACCGCTGCGAAACAGCGTTAGCCAATCTCGTTTTTGACATACACAATTTTCTCATGTCCTGAAGGATTCCTAAAAATGTCTTTATAATAAGTTGGGTCGTTTGCAGGGGATTCCTTTAGGATGTATCTCAGCTCCTTTTCCTTACTTACAACTACCTCTGCCTCAAAACTATCAAGCTTCAGTAAAAAGGAAGTTTCCGGTTTTTCAGATTGAGATTTCACCCTATATCCGTTAACACATTGGTCCGACCGGACATCTGACCTTCCTTCCTCAGCATTCTTGTTAATTTCTCTGAACAGGGTTTCAAAGTATTCAATAACCTCTGTAGGAGGAATGAAACTAACACTTGAGATATTGATAACAGGAACATCAAGTCTCTTGAACTTCGTATTTGTACATTTATTCAATTCATTCATAACAACTTGCATGTAAGGATCCCCTTTACTATGGAATGGACCCGACAGGATTCGAACCTGCATTCGGAGTGTTTTGGATCACTCCGCGCTACCATTGCTTATGGATCTGGTCTGCTACTCGACTGTGTAGTCCAGGGCTGTTTCGCGATTTCCCAGAAGCCGTCCAGCCATCAAGGGAGAAGTGGCCCCGCCGCTATCTATTTCAAAACTCTGTCAGCAAAGGATTCAACGTTGATTGAAATTATGGAATTCGGTTCTCTGTTCCATCCTCCGTTTACATGCCAGGAGAAAGAGAAGCTTCTCAGCATGATCCCTTCTTTCTCCAAGGATTGGTTCAATTTGAATGCAAGATTTTCCAGCTCTTTGGGTACACTCAGTGTCAGGCTTGATTTCCAATGATCATGAAAACTAATACTCTGGACGCTGAGTCCTGTATCCTTGATGGCTTCATTGAGACATTCCTTGACTGCATCAATCGCTTGCTTGAAATTCATTTTCATCTCCCCTGCCCTTTCGGTCCCAGACCAAATTCTTGTCGTTTCTCGTCGCTCATCTGCTGGGAATCAACCACCAGATACATGGGCACTACAAAACCAATAATGAGTATAGTACCTTGAAGATCATAAAACTTCCTATGGTCCCCTGAAAACTCTCAGGGGAAGAGATCTATCCTAAAAGTAAAGACTTGTACCGTCGCCTCACGGATTGACGGCTTATAAAAAATCGAAGGGTTATTGGCCCTTATACTTGTGAATTGATTGGACGGAGATTCGAACCAACCGAGGACCATCCTTAACACTTTTTAGCGTCCCCCGACGAGCAAGGTATCTAATGTTCTGTGCAGTTACCCCCAACATCTCCGCAGCCTCATCGGTTGATACATACTGGTCGGGATATGTCTGTTTCAATGAAGCTAAAACTTCCTGTAGATCCTTTACCAGTCCAACAGTGTGCTCGGTCAAATGAATCAAGGTTTGAGGATCGATTGCTACTACTTCAGGCATGAGTCACCTTCCTTCCCTGTATTAGCTGGTAATGCTTGTTACTTCTCTCTTCCATGATTGACCCTCCTCTTTCTAATCCAATCTTCGAGTTCGTAATTTTCAATACGCCATATCCCAGCTAACCTGTAGACAGGCAACTTCTGGGTCTGAATCCATAGGAGTACCGTCCTTCGGTTAACTCCAAGGCGCTTGGCAGTTTCAGCCGTTGTAATCAACACGATTGTTATCTCCAGAGTATTCATAATTAGCGATATACAAACTAAAGGCTCTGCAATAAAGTTCGTTCAAAGTGATCTCCTGTTCAGCTGCTAATTTCTTGATATCAATATGTATCTGAATAGGAATTGCCCCCCCCGAACTTTTTTACTGTTATTCTTTTAGGAATATTCATAGCTTGTATTCTATTCTATTTAGCATATTTGTCAAGTAGATTTCTATTTTTCTAATTATTTATTTAGCTATTTGGCATATACTATGCTAATAAGGAGCATAATCATGATTACTATGTTAGAATTTTGGGAAAGAGTTGAAATACTTCGGAAACAAGCTGGAATTAGCAAAGAACTTTTATGCGAAAAAGCAGATATCAATCTAAAAACTTATAATGGGTGGTTGTATAAAAAAGTTCTCCCTAATATCGGAATTGGGTTAGCAATTGCCAAAGTCCTTTCGGTTTCTTCCGAATATCTGGTCACTGGGGAAGAGTTATCTCTTCCTGATGATGACTATGTGAAAGATGAAGTAAAGCCCTTACTGACACCGAAGGGAATCATTACCCTGAATGGCGAGGAACCAACCATCCTGGTCCCTATTGCCCCCCAGAAGATTTCAGCAGGACGGGGTGAGGATTTTCTCCCTTCAAATGAGTACGTCGGCTATGTGAGAATCCTCAAGCGAATGGCAAGAGGAATTGAACCAGAAAGACTTATCGCTGCAATCGTAAAGGGCGATAGTATGACAGGGGTTCAAATCTTCTCAGGGGATGTTGTTATTTTTGCTAGGGGTTACCTGGATGAAAATGGACTTTATGTCGTCTCCCTCAGAGGAGAAGTTCTTGTCAAGAGAATGGAATTCGACCGTATCCATAACCAGGTAGCTATTATCAGCGAGAACAAAAACTACAGGTCTATTACAGTAGATGCGAATGACGAAGGGGTTCAGATCCTGGGTAAAGTCGTAGGATGGGTACACTGCCATCCATATTAGCTAGGGCACCACAGAATAAATGTGGTGCTTAAAACTATTGTAACTATTATATGAGGAGTACCTCGCATGCTAAAGAATAGAAAAATATTTATCAGCGCAACTTATAAAGATTTGAAGAATGAAAGGCTTTCTGCGATGGTTTCGGTCTACCGATCTGGTAATATTGCATATGGGATGGAATTATTTCCAAGTTCTTCAGGAACTGTTGCAGAGATAATTGGAAAGCAAATTGAAGATTGTGATTTATACCTGCTCATTATTGGCAATAGATATGGAAGTATTCATCCTGAATCAGGAAAAAGTTTTACGGAATGGGAGTATGACCTTGCACTTAAAAAAAATAAACGGATTTTGTCCTTTATAAAAAAAGATAGCCAAAAAATTCAGGACTCTTTTCATCAGAAAAAATATGATGCATTTATATCGAAGATAACTGCAAATCATACCCCATCATATTTTTCTGATCTTAATAATTTCAAAGATTGTATTTGGGCTTCTCTCGATAACGATGACGACGTCACAGTAATCATTGATCCATTATATCGTATTGTGATTCAAGCGTTGAATGAAATACATCCCTCATTTTTATACGACTACATTACTAGTCGTTCAGGGTATGATCCATATAGAAATCCTGACGAACTGGAAAGGGAAATTGATACGAAGCATACTTTTTGGGATTACTGGGAAAAATACCTCATTACAAACCAATACACAAGAGATGGTTTTGAAAAGGTAGTAAAGAGTATTGCTGAACATGGATTTAGTGGTGAAGAAGAATATACGCGTGTCATTCATATTCAATCTTTATTCGACCTATGGAGAATATTTTATTCTCTGGAGATAATTGATAAGAACTATATTCCTACAAAACTAGGCGAAAAAATTGGAGAACTAAACTCTCAGGTAATGATTGATCATAAAAGAAGCCAAAAATGATTATTATTCAATATCTTGGCGTTGCCATCCATATAAGTTAATGCACCTCAAAAAATTGAGGTGCAAGAAAAAATTTAATGTATAATGTTTTCTACCATCGCATGGACTGGGTTTCTGGGTTGAAAACGAGGTACATCTTTTCATAGATGTAAATACCAAAACATCAACCTTTAATTTTTCTTGGATCGTTTCCAGGAGGTATGGTATTCTTTTCTCTGATTTCTCCATTATCTTTACGATTCACAATTATTTCTCCACCACCATTTCTTGCAAGTTGATCTCTAGCTTCTTCATATGCATCTTTCTGTGTAGGATAATACTTTCCCGGTCGAGACTTTGAGGTATCCTGATTAGCCCAACCTTTTCCAGGTCTATGATAAACAATACGGTCCATAATAATTTACTCCCTATAAGAAAAACACGCCAAAAACAGTGACAGAGGATGCATACCATTATTTTCAGCTGTGCGAGTTGTGGTACAACTTTTGTTGGCTAGTTTACCCAGATAGCACTGGTGAATAACTATTGCTTTACATCAGCTTGATAGTTCGCTTAATACGTATATGAACGTATATCGGCGTAATGTTCTTTTTTATCATAGTTTGTACCTATAAATTCACGTACTCCACACACGGAAATGATTGACAGTTTTTTAGTTTCAAGTATAAACTACAAGTGGTCATTTGTTGTTCACGCTCATCAATATTTCTAATCATTCCAATGTATGTGTACGGTCATGTTGATGGTTTTCTTTTACATCAATAAGAAAATCCCGGTTTCAAAGTGATGATTGTTGTTTCATGTTGTCCTGTGGTTACACACAGAGCAACATGAAGAACCTGAAATGAAAATCAGGTGTTGTTATCATCAGACTGTTTTTAGTTTTTCCGCTTCACACGAATACAGAACGCTTTGAGACCATACGAACTAGCGTAGAGACGTTTGCCGTTCTTCAGTGTTATGTATGCAGTGAAGACTTCTTCATAGTCATCATCATTCATAACTGCCGTTTGCTCCTTTCCTTTTCAGGGGATTCGTACAAACACACAAGAAGTTGACAAATGGATGACTTTCAAGTATAATATAAAAACAATTTATTACTTGATTATGCCTTCGCATAGGCTAATTTCATGGCGTTTTTTGTACGTCGAATTTGAAATCCCGTCTATGAGGTGCTACTCAAAGACGGGATTTTTTAGTTCCCATTCTCTTCCTTATCAAGTTTTAACGTAAGTATTCCATCCACTATTTCCCCAACTCCTTTATATGTGGTTTTGATAAAATCAATACCTGTTTCTTTAACAAGAAATCGAACAAATCCTTTACAACCAATCCTAACCCATGCCATCTTTTTACGTTCACCAGTTACTAACGTATAGGCCTTTGCCTTTGGAGGAAGATTATCAGGCGCAGGTAAAATACCTAAAATCTTCCGTTCCTCATTAAAACCTATCACTACTCTTTCAGGAGAACCTAAACCCTTGATTGAAACTTGATTAAGTGCAATCCCTAAACCTGATATTGATATATACATTGGCGTTCCTAATGAATCATTGGACCATGTCCATCCATTCGTATCTTTCATTATACCCTCCATACCTAAATTTTCAATCATATTATGTCATAAATATTAACAAAAGTCAACCCCTCTCATGTACTGTAATGTATCGAATTAAATATCCATAATTTTCTTATGATTCACAAATTTAAGATTAATCTATCACTGGTGTTTTCTAGTAGTCATTATGAAAACATGTTTATGGTGCATAATTAATATTATTGAGAATACAATAGCCAAGATAAAAGATTGTGTTTATTTGTGTTCATTTGTATTGCGACTATCCGGACACACAACCGTGTTCATTTGTATTGCGACTATCCGGATACACAACCGTGTTCATTTGTATTGCGACTATCCGGATACACAACCGTGTTCATTTGTATTGCGACTATCCGGACACACAACCGTGTTCATTTGTATTGCGACTATCCGGACACACAACCGTGTTCATTTGTATTGCGACTATCCGGACACACAACCGTGTTCATTTGTATTGCGACTATTCGGACACATAACCGTGTTCATTTGTATTGCGACTATCCGGACACACAACCGTGTTCATTTGTATTGCGACTATCCGGACGCACAACCGTTGTAATCTATAATACATCAATCCTGCTGCATATTTGTGTTCGTCTGTATTGCTCATATCCTGCTACACAACCATATCTATTTGTAATGCAACTTTGTTCCTTGATATTGATATATAACAAAAGGCTGTAGATAAGAGGGCTAAAATGGCCTGAATCAGGGTACGGGATTTATTAGTCCTGATATAGATAGAATGATTCAACATGCAATAGCCATGGCAATGATTCTTGTCCTCCTAATGACAAATAATTGAGAGTTAAATCAAGTAAGCAATATGAAGCAGTGTCTGTTCAGCAGTAATTAGGCTCTATCTTTTTATAGCAATAGGTTTTTATAGCCAATAGCCAATAGTTGATTTATTTGGATTTCTCCTTATATGGAGAGTAGACTAGGAAAAGTGGTCTGATATAGATACACGGCCATCCATACTAGTTAAATCACCTCAATTATTTCATAATATAGGTTCCAGAAAGGAATAATTCCTGTACCAGTGTTTCTCTGTTTGGGTATCATCTATCCATAGTTTGATACCACTTGCTGGATTTAACGAATGGATGCTTAAAAACAAAAAGATGCTATAGCTATTTCAATACAATACGAAACATGAAGTTATCGCCTTGGTGCAGCACGGTAATGGCTTCGTACATATGTGCCATCTTTTCTATAATAGCCCTTAACAAAGACAGATTCTACCCTCCCGTCGCCATCATTGTCCTGATTATAAAAGTCTCCATTTTCTGCCATTGGAAGAGAGAATATAGTTTTTGACGGTGCGTTGGGAGTATTTTGGGTAATAGAATCAGTTTTGTTTGTAGTGATGAACTCAACTTGTTTCTTTACACCTAAAAACCAATTCGCTGGATAAAGGGAATGGTAAAATATTTTTTCTCTGCTTAACGCTTCGATTGAAGAATCAAAACTTAGAACCTCAGCCATAGGAACAGTGATGTTGGAGTTAGCATCAATAGATTTATAAGAGAATAGGCTCTTTTCTTCGGCTTGAGATAGAACCATAGGTTCCGAATCTTTCTGGATCATCTGCTCTTCTATATTAAATGCTGGCTGTGTAGAAGCATCTATCGGGTCTAAAACATTAGAGAATTGGAGGCTTTCACTATTACTGGTGTTGTACAAAATGTAGTACAAACCTAATATCGTCGTAACAGGGTTACTTATTATACAGAATAGAATTGATGTGGTTGCGACTGTGCAACAATACTATTCCTAATGTAGTACAATATTATTTAGTATTTATGCTATAATTCTTTACAAATCTACCGAATTGCAGTATAATCTGTAGTACAATGTTTGTAAGAAAAAGTACAGTAAAACAAAACGGAAAATCCTACACCTACCTCCAGCTCGTCCACAACCGTCGGGATGCTTCGGGAAAGGTGAAGACAGAGGTCCTTTGCAAGTTGGGAAGAGAAGACCTCATCCCGGTATCGTTCGTCTCAGACATGGTCGATGCTCTCACCCCTTATACCGACAAGGCCATGACAGCATCTGAGGCAGAGTTCCAGTTTCTCCAGTCTCGGGAAATAGGGATCGTCTGGGTTCTCAACGAGCTGTGGAATCGCCTGGGTATGGGCAAGGCAATCTCTTCCCTTGTCGAAGACAGAAAGTACAGGAATCCGATCGAACGGATGATCTTCGCTATGGTCGCAGCCCGCATCATCGCCCCCGGTTCCAAACTCTCAATCGAACACTGGGTTGAAACCAAGGTGATCGTTCCCGGTCTGAACCATGTGGATGTCCACAATCTCTACCGGGCAATGGACCTTCTTGTTGAAGACGATGAACAGATCCAGCATGCTGTATTCACCTCTGTTGCAAAACAGGGAAAGCTGGAACTGGATCTGGTCTTTCTGGATACCACCAACACCTACTTCGAATGCGAGGCGGATGGGAGTCCCTCAGGACTGCTCAAACGGGGACGGAGCAAGGACAACCATCCTGAGCTTCCGATCGTATCGATAGCGTTCGCCGTCACCAAACAGGGCATTCCCATCCGATGCTGGACATTCCCCGGAAACACCAGTGACCAGAAGATCGTGGACCAGGTGAAAAGTGATCTCGGCCAGTGGAATCTAGGGAAAGTGATCATGGTAGGAGATGCCGGATTCAACAGTGCAGAGAACCGCAAGGTTCTCCTGAGGGAATGCGGAGATTTCATCCTCGGGGAGAAACTGCGCACAGGTTCGGCGGGAGAGGCAGTGGAGGCTCTGCATCGCAAGGGACGATACCGCACTCTTGAGAACGGACTCCAGATAAAGAATGTCATCATGGATGAGGCCCTGGCCACTGAACGCCGGTTCGTCATCGTGAAGAACCCTGATGCCGAGAGACGGGACCGCATAGTCCGTGACAGTATCGTCGATGAAGTGAAACGCAGGCTTGATGAGCTTTCCCAGATGGAGGGAAAGGACCATACCAAAGCTGCCTGCGCGCTTCGCTCGCATGGGACCTTCGGCCGCTACATTGTGCAGACCCAAGGAGGAATGCTCAAACTCGACAAGGCGAAGATTGCATCCGAGGAGCTTCTAGACGGCAAGTTCCTGGTAAGTACCTCAAACATGGCCCTTGACTCTGCTGATGTTGCCATGGGTTACAAGCAGCTGTTCGAAATAGAGAGGGTGTTCAGGGACATGAAGAACGTACTTGAGCTCCGCCCCGTATACCATCGGCTGGATGACAGGATTCGTTCCCATATCCTGATCTGCTGGATGGCGATGGTACTTGTCCGCTATGCAGAGGAGTCTGCCAAAACCAGCTGGTTCTCGATCTCCCAAACACTCGATCCTATTACCGCCGGGTTGATTGAGACGAATAGTTCAGCGCTATGGTACACGTCTCAGATTTCAGATGAAGCAAGGGACATCTTCACGAGGCTTGGCCTGAAGATCCCGGGTAAAGTTCTGGGAGTCGAGCCGAAGGTGTAGTACAAACAGATTTCGGAAGAAACCGAACTATCTGCTTTCACAAGAAAGAATAGTTTAGTCTTTTTGTACTACCAACTGTACAACGCCAGTATTAGGATCAGCCATCGGCTTAACATCTAAAGGAGTAGATTCACTTAGGCAACAGATAAATAATAATTGCAAACAAAGAATTATTCCAAGATATATTTTCTTTTGTTTTCTGACCATATTTTGGATTATGAGCCCTAATTTATAATAATGCAAGAAAATATTATTAATGACAAATGGTTTTTCTAGATTTCTCCCCATGTGCATGATATGCTTAGTTATAACTATGTCAAAAACAGAGAAATAGCTATGAGCAGAAAAGAACATCATGTAGTCTCAAATCTCAAAGGAGGTTGGGATGTTAAACGAAATGGAGCGACTAAGGCGAGTGTGCATACTGACACAAAACAAGACGCAGTAGATCAAGGAAGAAAAATCAACCAAAACCAAAGTTCTGAACTTATCATCCACGGCAGGGACGGAAAGATCCAACAATCAGATAGTCATGGCAATGATCCTTGTCCTCCTAAAGACAAAAAATAGAATATCAAGCAAACAATACGAAACGCAGCCTGGTCAGCAATTATCAGGCTCTTTTCTTTTATAGCCAATAGTTGATTTAACTGGACTTATTTTAATAATTAGGAATATACTTTATTCTTGGATAAGAACTTATAGAAAAAGGAGAAAAGATGACAGAATATAGAAAAAGAAAAGGTAAGGATACTTGGCATTGGTGTCATAATTGTGCAAATTGGCCCACTACTGATTATGACTCAAAAAACAGTTCTGGAAGACCATCTACTGGGGAACTTTGCAATGAATGCAAAGCAAAGGAAACTAATAAAGACTGTCGTAAATAGTTTTTAATCAATCAACTATAGGTTCTTATCCATATCTAGAACAAAGTAAATAGACAACTACATGCTGCCTTGAAGGTCGGAGAATTTCTAAAAGAAGACTTCATGATTCCTTTTTGCCTCAACGCATAAAAACTTGAAAGAACGTCGATGTACCCTGTAAACCGTCGCCAGGATATTCTTGCTAACAAGAGAAAGATTTCGATGGATACCGCCCTACGTCTTGATTAGTACTTCGGAGCCAGTGATGAATACTATGCCAACTTACAAACAATAATTTCTTCATGCATGATTCAACAATAGCGTTTGACGAATAAAAGTCAGGCTCTATTCTTTTATAGCCTTATTGATAAAATACAATAATATTGCTTGACGCCAATATAAATCACTCCTAAACTAGCGCTTGTAGGTTGAGGTATTTTTCTTAGTATTTCTTGATTTATTTCAAGATGAGCGTTGTATTATGCGCTCACTAGTATTGGTTTCTTTGTATCGGATGGCATTTGGCAGAACGAAACAAAGAAACCCCTTGGGCTTCTTCGTATCATTCTGCCAAAGGCCACCCGTACCCATCGATTTGTAAGAAAAATACCACAACCTACAACTTTCTAAAAAGGTATAAATAATATGATAGATATCCGATACTATAAAGAAATAATATCTTTGATAGAAGAATTATATACATCTCAAAGATTACATTTCCCTCCTTCAAAGAACTTGATATTTCTTTGTGGCGCAAATACTAAAGATAGTGTTAGATATAAGTTAAAACTGTATTTTGAAAAACATTACGCAAACGAATTTGAATTTATTTTAGCTGAAGATTTAAACAAGTTGGTTCCTGAAAAATCTGATTTATTATCACAAGAAAATATCTTGGCTTATTACTCTGATTGTTTGATGATTATTTTAGAATCACCAAGTTCTTTCGCTGAATTAGGAGCTTTTGCAAATCATCGATTTGTGGGGCCTGCCAATGCAGCAATAGCAAAAAACAATGAAGAGCTCATAAAAAAAATACTTGTCCTAAATAGATTAAAATTTGAAAATGAACCATCATTTATCAATAAGGGACCAATTAGAAAAGTAAAAACACAATCAAAATTTAAAGAAATTTATTATTACAAGACCCCATCAACTGTATTGGAAGTAGCGGATTCAATAATCAATGGCATAAAGGATTCTTTACCTAAATATGGGAGCCATTCAACTGTTTCTAATGTGAAAGACTTATTAGATGAAAAATCATATTCAAAAAGAGATTCATTACAATTTTATTTAGAAATTGTTCGGCTTCTCTGCCCAATTCCAAAAACTGAATTCATAAAAGTTTTTTTTAAACTTACCAACATTGAAAACACATCTATAGATGAAATTTTAGGTATCCTAACAACACTGAAATATATTGAAGAAATCGGAAATCAAGATAACCCTTTACTCGTAATATCTCCCTCAAATCAACAGCCTTTTTTGTTATCTAGATATGAAAAAGTAAGAACTGAAATTCTTTATAAGTATAAAAAATTAGATCCTTCAAGATTGGAGGTGTACTATGAATACTGTCGAAAGTAGTACTAGAAAATTAATGTCCCTTTTGTTGAATTATTCCCAACTTCCAATCGATGAATTGAAAGTAATGATTGGTCATGCACCTAGAAAATACAAACGATTTGAAATCAAAAAAGCAACAGGAGGAAAACGTATCGTGTGGCAGCCTTCACGGTCAACTAAAATGTTACAATACTGCCTTTTGAAATGTTTTTTCAATAACTTTTCTATCAGCAAATCTTGCTTCAGCTATCGGCCAGGAATTAGTAGCCCACTAAAGAAAAATGCAGAACTCCATAAAAATTATCGTTTTACAATACATCTTGATTTCTCTCATTTCTTTCCTTCAATAATCCCAATCAATTTCTTTAAATCAATAGAGAATGCATATGGAATATCCTTTCAGGATGAAGAAAAATGGATAATAGAAAATACTTGTTTTCTTTTAAAACAAAAAGGGGATTATCAACTTGCCATTGGAGCACCATCATCCCCAGTTCTTTCAAACATATATATGAAATTCTTCGATAATTATTTTAGTGGCTATGCAAAAAATAAAAAAGGAAAATATTCTAGATATGCCGATGATCTTTGGTTCTCTTGTAATATAAGAGAAGAATGCTTGAATTTCAAACAGGAAGTTCAGGATTTTATAAAGACAAATGGATGTTATAGATCTTTATCACTAAATGAACAAAAAACCAAATTATTATCCCGATCTGTCCCAAGAAAAATTACAGGATTAGTAATCACTGAGAATCGTGAACTAAAAGTACCTAGAAATATAAAAAGATATACAAGAGATTTAATCTATCACCTCACACACGAAGGAAAGTATACTGATAAAAAAACTTTCAAAAAAGCCAAACGAAAACTTCAGGGATATATTGCATTTATCAGAGACAATGAATCTGAATATATCAATGTTTTAGTAATGAAATATTCAGAATCCTACCATAAGGCCCTTTCATTTTCAGATTTTTCCGGTCTGAGTACGAATACTTCATGCGAAGATATTGAACTGAATCCAAGTTCATAATAGCCAATTTGCTAAATTGAATCGATGGACCAGAGGCTCACTCCCATTTTTTATGGTAGAACCTAATACAATACATCGCCCTTCCGTCACTTCCCTGTACGACGATTTTTTTGTCTTTACAGGTTTAAGCAACATTACAAATATGTGATATTATTTAACACCAAACCAAACAATATTTATTATTTTCAAGTATTACACAATTGATACTATTTTATTAATATACATATGATTAATACTATTTATGACCATCATATTATTGCCTTTTTTAGTTTTCTAAGGAAAGGGTCGAGTATTTGCTTTATTATAGGCTGGATTTATTCACACAGGCGAAGTAGAATACGTTCTGTCAGATTACCTTTAGCTCCTGGAATATGGGAACAGATGTCTTCCTGGGCCATAAGGTAAACAGGTGTTAAGTGAGTGACACCAGTGTTTTGACTGGTGTCAATTTGTAAAATGATATGCAAATAGGGCTTTACATTAGGGGTGTTTTAGTGTTAGACTTGTGGACGTCTAGATACGTAGATATATAGCTTATAAGGAATTACGTAAATAGTTCTTAAGCTCTGATAGCTCAGCTGGATAGAGCACTTCCCTCCTAAGGAAGGGGTCGGGCGTTCGAATCGCCCTCGGGGCAGCAAAAACCCTTGCAAGAGCATCTCTTGTGAGGGTTTTTCTTTGCCCAGTCTAGTGCTCCATCACCACTACAACCCAATCCATCCCCTCCCTATTTGCTTTTATCCCACTATATCTTAAGAAATAGGTGGGGAACAAAGATCAAATAAGCAAGAGCACTTGTATGGCGTTCTGTCCATCAACAAAGAACCGCTACCCTCAGGCAGCGGTTCTTTGTGTTTCCATGTATATCTCATCTTTTCATTCATTCTTTCATTCGTTCTTCTTCATTCGTTCATAGATTCTTTCGTTCAGTCTTACACTGCAATAATATAAAGCTCAACAGCCAGCAAGATCACGATAACCAACACAAGACTAAAGACAAGCCAGAACTTCTTTCTCCTGCGTTCGAGTACCTTGGCAACGGTAAATGCAGGTTTTTGCTGCTCTTTTTCCAAAGCCTCTTGCTGAAGACGTTTCTGTCTGGACTCTTCCTTCTTCAGCTCAAGCTCACGCTTCAGCTCATTGGCAGCTACCTGTTTTGCCTCTTTTTCCTTCAGGTCCATATAACAGCGGCTACAAAGGACAAACCCTTCACAGTCAACCAACTCGTCATAGTAGCTTTCGTTACACTCAGGGCAGACATAACAACGCATGAGCTTGCCCTCCTCGACCAGTTTGCAGACAACCATCCTATGGGAAACAGGTGCGAGGTCTTCAGCGGAAGCGAACAGTTTCTTCCACCAAGGCAACTTGGGAAGAGGACTGGGCTCTTGTTCAAGCCTACTTGCCAAGGCAACGATTCTCTCACTCAGCTCACGGTCTTGGGTGATAAGCATCAGACTCTTGTTGTTGCCAATGCTGGCAAACAACTCAACCAGATGGTCATCAGCTATACCGGTACTTCCAGTATCACCAATGCGAACGACACCCTTACGGGCAAGGAACCTCAACAGGTCGGGCCGAATGGTAGAGCGGACCCGGACATCCTTATCCTTCTCGGGATTGTCCTTGAGGCCATGGAGCTCTTCCATGGTTTTCTCGAGGACAAGCAATTTTTTCTTGCGCCGCTTGAGGATCAGTTCTGCATTGGAAACAAAATGCAAGAACCAATCCTTCTGGATAATGGGCGCAGTATCCACATAAATTTCATCAAAGGCGCGTAGTTGTTCATCCAACTTAGCCAAATATGGCTCATTTCCACTCTTGAACCGGGAAAAGTCCCCAACTTTGCAAGCGAGGACCTCACGATAGAGGTCCATCTCTTCTGTAGAACTGGATGCATCAAGATTGATTCCTACGCTCCTGAGAGTACTGATCACCTTCTCCTTTTGCATGCGAAACTCAGAACCAAGCACATCTACGGCATTGCCGGATGTGATAGTATCCTTTCTTCGCTGGGGAGGGCTCTTTCTCAAAAGTTTAGCCATCTCTTATTTCTTATCCTTCTCGCGTTTTGCGCGAATTATTTCTATGGCTTCTTCCAGGGTAAGGGCCTCAATGAGCGCCTCATCCTTCTTGAACTTGGCAGGAAGAGGCACATTACTCTTTCCCACCTTCAGATACAAGCCATATCGACCACTTGCCAAGGCAACGGTCTCCTTTCCGAGCTCTCCAAGGTTTCTGACTACTGAAGCAGAACTTTTGGCTCGTCCCGAGCCTTTCTTTCCAGATGCGGGCTTCTCTTCTGCAAGCAAAGCCTCTGCCTCTTTCAGCGTGACAGAAAACAACTGCTCATCATGATCTCTCTTATTCAGGTTCCGATACTCACCATTGCACTCAATGAAAGGGCCGAACTTGCCCTTTGCCGCCACAATGTCATGCCCATCCTTGTCCTTGCCCAAGATCCTAGGCAGGGAAAGGTACTTGTTGGCGATGGCCAGATCATGCTCCTGACCACCTTCTCCGATCCATTTGGGGATGCTGGCACGCTTTGCATCCTTGCCACTTCCTTCTTGCCAGTAAGGGCCAAACCGACCCGTCATAAGCTGTACGGGTTCTCCTTTTACCACTCCCAGGCCCAACTCTTCAGGTTCTGCCTTTACCTTGCCTTTTGCAATAAGTGCCTTTACTTCCTCATCAGTAATGTTCCCGGGAAGCCAGGTAAGAGGAAGCGAGATATACTGACTCTTCCCATCAACCTCAGGGCCCTGTACATAAGGGCCGTAGGGACCGATGAAGATAGGGTTCTCATCTTTGATATGCGGAAGTGACAAGGTCTTGGATTCGGTCTTGTTATCCTTTTCCATCTGCACTTTATTCTGGTTCTCGAGCCCGTCCTCCCCAAGGTAGAAATCCTTAAGGAAGGTGACCTTGTCCAGTTCGCCATCGGCAATCTGGTCAAGGGCGTTCTCCATTGTGGAAGTAAAGTCATAATCGACAAATTGCGAAAAATTGTTCTCAAGAAACTGACAGACTCCAAAGCCGGTAAAGGTGGGAGCCAGAGCAGACCCCTCCTTGACCACATACTTGCGGTCCAAAAGAGTCTTGAGAATTGTCGCATAGGTTGAAGGACGCCCGATACCTCGTTTTTCCAGCTCTTGTACAAGTGAGGCTTCGGTATATCGGGCAGGTGGCTTGGTCTGGTGTTCCAGGCTCTCCAAGGAGACCAAGGGACAAACCTCCTCAACCGAGAGAGGCGGTAGCAAGGTCTCCTTGTCCTCCAAAGCTGCATCAGGGTCATCAGAACCCTCCACATAAGCCCGTAGGAAGCCAGGAAACACTATCTGCGTCCCTGTGGCGGCAAACAAGGCATCCTTTGCCTTGATGCTGACACTGGTCGTAGCTTTCTGGGCATCGGCCATCTGAGAAGCAAGGGTACGCTTCCAGATCAACTCATACAGGGCACGATCCTTTCCGCTAAGATTGGTATCGGAGGGAATGATAAAGCTATCACCAGAAGGACGGATGGCTTCATGTGCCTCCTGAGCTCCGGAACTCTTCTTCGCCTTGAAGTATCTCTCAGAAGGAGAAAGGAAATTCTTGCCGTAGAGTTTCTCGACCTGGGTGCGTGCAGCCTGGGTCCCTTCCTGACTGAGAGAGGGACTGTCAGTACGCATGTAGGTGATAAACCCATTTTCATAGAGTTTCTGGGCGATCCGCATCGTGTCCGAAGCACTGATGTGAAGCTTCTTGATAGCATCCTGCTGCAACGTACTGGTGGTAAAAGGAATACTAGGTCTGGTGACAAAGGGCTTGCGTTGGATATCGGTAATCTCATAGGTTGCATTTTCTAGCTCAGCAACAATAGCGGCTACTTTTTCCTTGTCCAAAAGCAATTTCTTGTCACTGCCCTTGTAGAGGCCTGTTACCGAATCAAAATCTTTCCCCCCAGCTAGACTTTTGTCCTGATAGGAGGTCAGCTTTGCCTCATAACTCTGCTTTGAAGAGGAGAGCAACTCGGCCTTCGCATCGAAGTAGGTGCTTTGAGAGAAGGCTATTCTCTGTCTTTCACGCTCCACTGTCAGACGCAGTCCCACCGACTGCACACGCCCAGCTGAGAGCTTCTTGTTGGCAAGCTTCTTCCACAGTGTAGGAGAAAGTGTGTACCCGTAGAGACGGTCGATCACCCGCCTTCCTTCCTGGGCCTGTACCAGATTCTCATCCAGATCCCTACCACTGGAAAGGGCTCTCTGTATGGCACTCTTGGTAATCTCATGGAATACCATTCTCTGGTGGGGAATCTTAGGCTTCAGCACCTCAAGAAGATGCCAGGAGATACTCTCCCCTTCACGGTCCTCATCAGTTGCCAACAAAAGTTTGTCAGCACCCTTGAGACTTTTCTTCAGCTCCCTGATCAAAGACTCCTTGCCTTCGACCACCTTATACTCAATCGCAAAGTCGTTTTCCACATCAATGGCCATATGCTTTTCGGGGAGATCCCGGATATGCCCTTTACTGGCAACGACCGTACATGTCGAAGGGAGAAATTTTGATATCGTCTTCGCTTTGGTTGGCGATTCGACGATGATGAGAACTTTTGAATCATCCATGCAGTGCACTCCTCAATGCCTCGAAACCTTATAGCCTATCACTATATAATGCCACCTAATGGTTTTGTCAACGCATTATTTGTTGGGAATGTCTGCCAAACTCCCCTTTTCCATAAAAACAAAGGCTCCATTCTCCCCTGGATTAGGAGACTTAAAAATACCAGTGGAAGCCAATCCATCACCGGTATTATGAAATAATACCCTTTTTCCCCCTGATTCCGAAACTTCAAAAACAAAGAGTGATTCTGACGTGAAAGAAAGAAATCCTACTTTTGTAGAAATTTTTGTCCTCAGAGAAGAATTAGTTCTCTCCAACTCCAAAATTTTCCAACTCTTGGGTTCGATGTTCGTAGTATTGAACACCGAAGCATTGCTGCGGTATGCAAATTCCACATCCCCGTCTCCCTGATACTCAAACCGAGGATACTCCTCAGCAATAGGCAACAGAGGGAAGAGCTTCACCGCCTTATCTGACAAACCGGGAAAGTACCCATACATCTCAAGTTCCCCTGAACTATCACGAACTTCCAGATGAAGATTCTTGCATCTTCCCCCGTTGTCATCCTCGGTGAGATTCATCCAAAAATAGTGACCTGCCCAGCTGGTTGTCCTTACAGTAATCTGGGTGGCATCCAAGGTCGTATTATCGGCAGTACGGGCCGCCACAGTCACCAAATATTCCCGATTAGATTCCAAGCTCTCCTCGTTAGAGCCTAAGCGCTGACGAAGAATCGGAGCCTTCACCCGCTTTATCGGCTGAGTATCAAGATATAAATCATACCAAATCGCCCCTTTGACAGCATCCCAAGAGATTTCCACCTGGTTAGGAAAGCTATCCAGAAGCCATGCTTCCATAGCAGAAAGAGAAGAAAGGAGAATACATGAAAAGAACATCACTACCAAGAGACGTTTCATAGACACTCCATTCAAACTCTATCATTACTGCCATATGCTTGCAAGAGAATAGCAGAGCCAGTACTATCGACACATGAAAATTCAGATCGTATCCTGCTGTCTTGAAGAGGGAAACCTCAGTTTTCCCCTTGGAGCCCTCTCCATTCAGACAGCAATAGAACACCACCCTACCCTCAAGCACTTCCATTGCACCTTGGCAGCGTATACCCTTGAAGACGACCCGATACTGGCGGCAAAAAGGAGTGCAGAGAGCGAAGCTACCCACATAGGGTGTTCTGTCTATCTTTGGAACAGAAAATGGTTTGACCAGTTCGCCCAACATCTGAAAAAGCTAACACCTTCTGTAACACTGTTTGCCGGAGGCACTGAAGTTACTGCAAATCCCCGTAGCTTCGATTTGGAAATCTACGACTTCCTTACCCTTGGCGAAGGGGAGCAGAGCACAACCCTAGCCCTCTCGCAGTTGCTTGAGGATAAGAATCCCCAAGGACAGGGTATTCTGACCAAGGGAAAAGAACTCACCTATGCCTTCCCCCAGGACCTGCGTATCCTAGACTCGGTATTCCTTTCAGGTACAGCCACAGCCTTTGTCAAACCAGGATCCTCAATCCTGTGGGAGATGACCAGAGGCTGTCCTTTCAGCTGTGCATTCTGCTTTGAATCCAAGGGTATACGAGCAGTGAGGCACTTCACATACGAACGTATCGACGAGGAATTGGAATATCTGGTTGCCAACCAGGTCGAGGAAGTTTTTATTCTTGATCCAACCTTCAACATGGACAAAAAAAAGACAATACAGATGCTCTCCCTGCTTGTAGAGAAAGCACAGGATATCCACTTCATCTTCGAGTTGAGAGCAGAGCTTCTTGATGAGGAACTTGCTGACCTCTTTGCCCAGCTCAACTGTTCCCTTCAGATAGGATTACAAAGTTCAAACAGTGAAGTGCTCAACGCCATTAACAGGAAATTCAAACCTGCAGTCTTTCAAGAGAAAATTGCACTGCTCAATGAGAGGGGAATCGTATTCGGTCTCGACCTCATCATAGGCCTTCCCCATGATTCTTTCCCAATTTTCTGCAGCAGTCTCGATTTCACTGTAGGATGCAAGCCCAGCAACATAGACATTTTCGCCCTTTCACTCTTGCCAGGGACCAAGCTTGCCGATGATGCAGAAGACCTTGGTATCGTACATGAGAAGGATTCGCCCTATACAGTCATATCCACCCCCACCTATTCGGATAAGGACATCGCCAAGGCCCTGAAACTGAAGGATGCCTGCGACCTTTTCTATACAAAAGGGGAAGCGAACATGTGGATGCACACCCTCTGTGAAGCGGCACAGTGTACACCAAGCACCTTATTCTCCTACTTTGCAACCTATACAGATTTTCTCAAGCAAAACCGCAAGATAGATCCTACGGAAATGGACATCTACGAACTGCAGGAGCAGTTCGTCCGTGACCTGCTGAAGAAACTGAAGCGAAACAAGTATCAGGGGCCACTACTCTCGTTCATGGAGCTTCACCAAGGGGTGGCCTTCCTGAGGGAAACTGGTGAGAATCCTATTATCACAATAGGCTACGAATTGGATGACCTCGCCAAGCTCGATACCATGCACATCGAAAAGTTTGTTGCAAAACATCCCAATCAAAAGCGGCAAACGTTGGGTATTATTGAGAATGATGATGGCTCAATCGGCTTTGTCGAGCAAAAACTGTAGATTATTCCCTTGCTAGCAGGAAGAAAATCACATACATTAATGCAAGAAGGATTACCTGTGATAAAACATAAACAAACACATATGCTGCTTTTTTCGCTGATTCTCTTGTTACTATTTTCGACCAGTTCGTGTGTAGTGACGGAACAGCTCTCTTTCAATGGCAGCGGATACAACAATTCGGATTTCGACTTCACCGTCGAAAACTTCTTTATCGCTGTGCTTGAGGATTTCAGCGAGTTCGTCCCTGAAGGCCAGAACACTTCCTTGATGGACAGCGCCATTACAGACTTCGACAAGGCCCTCAGGTACAGCAGTACCACCAACAACGTCAATATCCAAAAGTTGACAGACAATGCCTATGCAGGACAATTCAACTTCATGGACCTGGACAAGCTGTTCTCCGATCTTGGAGCCGGTGATGACCAGAGCCTGCTTGTACAAAGCGACAACACACTCACCTTCACCCTCTCTATGGAAAATTATGACCAGCTTGTACCGGTCATTCCCTTTCTTACAGACGAAAACTTCGAAGCTTTCGGTCCTGTCTATAACCAGGGGTTGAGTGAAAGCGACTATCTGGAGATGATCAGCTTCATGCTTGGAGAAGAAGGCCCTCCTGCGATAGAAAAGTCCACCATAACCTTGAGGATCGCCACACCAAAGCCCATCACGAGCTTCACCAACGGAAAGAAGGTGGAAGCCAATCTCTATGAGTTTAGCTTCCCACTCATCGACTTCCTCTTGCTTGCAAAACCCATAACCTTCTCTGTGAGCTGGCAATAAGAAACGGTCTGGAGTCCCTCGGATTTTTATAGACCCCCAACTGTAAAAAGAAAGGGTATGTGATAAGAGAGCATCACAGATCATGAGAATATATCGGCACACCTCTCTACATGGGGTGTGCCGTTTTTTTGGATTCACGTAGAGTCTTCTGGGAGCCTGAAAGTGATAGGTTTACAGAAGTTGAACGAACAGGCTGTACAAGAGATTCCCCTTTTAGTACTGATAAGAGAGGGCATTTCTGATCGCTATGCTGTACTATATCCTTTCCAACTCTCCTTCATAGGACAGTATTGGCTCTAGATTGCCTGTGGATATTGGGATGCCGTCATTATGAAGTGAGAGAAAGTCACCTTACCATCAGGTGTAGATATACACCTTCAACAATACTGACCCTTCACAATATACCAGGGGATGACTGATACTCTTATTCGTCTTGCAACTTGTCCGACCAATCGCTCTGGTTATTCCAGAAAAGTGGGCTGGCCTTCTTGCATAGCCGAGGAGGGATACGGAGGTCCCAAGGCATCCGGGAAAAAGGTCGCTCTTGTGACTCCTTGTGGACATGGTACGGTTCGCTTCGCAAGTGGTTATGATCATCCAAATGAAACGATGCATCCCCACTCTTCTGGATGTAGGTCTCGGCCCATTGCCTCAGGTTCTTTTTCACAACAGCATAAGCAGGATCAGTGGCAAGATTTTTCAGTTCATGAGGATCTTCCAGTATATCAAAGAGCTGTTCGTACCCTCCATTCTGGTAGAAGAGGTACTTGTATTGGTTGGTACGCACATGACTCATAGTATACGGTGAAAACATCACCTCACTAAACACTGCCTCATGCACAGCCTCTCCACGAAGGAGTTTCATCAGATCTTTCCCAGGGCGTTGATAGTGATCATAGGCAACACCTGCAGCACCAAGCAAAGTGGGAAACAGGTCAAGCAAAGAGGTGAGCCCCGTATACCGTGTTCCTTTTGGAATTACATTCGGCCACCGAAAAAGAAGTGGCACCCTGAGACTTCCTTCGAATCCGAAGCACTTATACCAAAGATTATGGTCCCCCATCAAATCACCGTGATCAGAGGTAAAAATCACCAAAGTGGAATCCACAAGACCTTCCTCCTCAAGTGTATCCAGGATTCTTCCTACCTGCTCATCGATGAAGGTGATATTCGCATAGTAATATGCTTTTGCCTGCTTGTTGGCTCTCTTTGAGTATAGGTCAAACTCCTTACCCTCACGATACGAGGCGAAATAGGGGTAATCGTCACAGCCATCTTCCAAAGATACCCAAGGGTCTTCCAACGTTTCAGGGTCATACAGATCAAGGAGATGCTGGGGGCAGTCATAGGGCACATGGGGCTTTACAAAAGAAGTCCAAAGAAAAAACGGCTTATCCTTCGGCCGTTCGTTCTGCAGCCAGTTCACACTTCTATCCCCACACCATTGAGTGACATGCAACTCCTTGGGTAACGGAGAAGGGAGCGGCTTAATCTCGTTATAGCCAATCTCAGGGGGTTTGTCCCAACCCCACAGATGCCGGTTTCTGAGAAATCTGTCATAATCATCCAAAACCACATTGTCCGGCGAATTTGCGGTTCGCACCCCACGCGTCTCTTCCGAGAGAATCATATCATCCATGCCATAGCTCTCTGCATAGGGAGTATCTGCAAAGTGCATCTTCCCTATCGCCTGACAGTGGTAGCCCTCCCGGCTGAGAATCCCAGCAATCGTCTCCCGGTTATCCACCTTCCTAGGGTAGATGTTCTCCATACAACCCAAGGCTGAAGCTGTAATACCTGTCATGACTGAAGCCCGCGCAGGCAAGCATAGCGGACAAGGGGTGACAGTGGTCTCAAACAATGCTCCCTCCTGAGCCAAGCGATCAAGATTGGGGGTCCTTATGTCAGAGTTACCATAGGAAGCGAGGGTGTCCCACCGTTGCTGGTCAGTGAAAATCATCAGGATGTTTGGTTTTTCTTGCATTGCTTACCCCTTCAAACCTGTCGTGGCAATCCCCTCCACAAAGTACTTCTGTGCAGAAAAGAATAACGCTACAATAGGAAAGATGGAAACGAATGACATGGCAAGTATCTTGTTCCATTCGATTGCTGCCTGAGCATCGATGGACATGCGAAGAGCCAAGGCCACTGGATATTTGGCAACACTATTGATATATATCAAGGGGTTGAAGAAGTCATTCCAAGTCCACATGAACTGAAAGATGAACACCGAGAACAACGCGGGTTTGCACAGCGGAAGGATAACCAGGAGCAAGGTCCGTAAGGATCCAAGTCCATCAATCTTTGCCGCCTCATCGAGTTCTCGAGGAATGCCCCGGATAAACTGAATCATCATATAGTTGAAAAAAGCAGTGAAAGAAAATATCTGAGGTATTATGAATGGCTTATAGGAATCGAGCCAGCCGAAATCCCTAAACAACAAATACCTTGGGATTATAAGCACCGCATTGGGGAGCATCATTGTGGAAAGCATCAAAGCGACCAAAAAGGGTTTCAGCTTGAACTCAAACCGTGCAAATCCATACGCTACAAAGGTCGAAGAAACCATTGTCACCAGCACTGTAGGAAGCACCATTTTGAAGGTATTGAGCATAAAGTGGCCGAAGGAAAACTGGCCTATGCCTGCCCAACCATCAAGGTAGCCGGAGAAATTCCATACGTTAGGAAGTAATCCCAACCCGCTGAAAATTTCTTTATTGGACTTGAAAGAGCTGAAAAACAGCCAAACCAGAGGATATACCATAACAATGCCCATTAAGGTAAGAAACACATAGAGAATGAGATTACCTCGTTTTTTTTTCATTTTCATCTGTTTCTCTCCTATTCCATGTAATAGACATGTTTATTCGATTTCTTGAACACAAACATCGTCACAATCAGGATGATGACGAACAAGAACCAAGAGAGTGCTGAGGCGTAGCCCATCTTGAAATTTGAGAAGGCCTCATCGTAAAGCTTCATCATGTAGAGGTACGTAGACCCCATTGGACCTCCATGGGTGATGACAAAGGCACTGGTGAACGACTGGAATGAATTGATCAGTTGCATAATGAGGTTGAAAAACAACGAAGGAGTGATCAAAGGGAGTGTGATGAAAAAGAACTCCTTTACCTTAGAAGCTCCATCGATGCGACACGCCTCATACAGTTCTTTGGGAATCTGCTTCAAGCCGGCAAGAAAGATGACCATGGAAGAGCCAAAGGACCAGACTACCAGCAAGCTGATGGTAAACAATGCATACTTCGGATGTTCCAAAAAGGGAATTGCAGGAATCCCAATCTTTCCCAGAATCGTATTTACCAACCCGGTGAGAGAGAACATGAACCTCCATAAAATGGAGATGGACACACTGGCTCCCAGGATGGAAGGCAAATAGTACACGGTGGTAAACACATTGATGAACTTGAGGCTCCGATTGAGCAACATGGCAAAGAACAGTGCCGAGACAATTTTCATCGGGACCGAGAAGAGTACATACTTGAAGGTAACCAGCAGGGAAGGAAGAAACTCCCTGTCTCTGGTGAACATGTGGATGTAGTTGTCCAACCCGATAAAGGTTGGTTTGTTGAACATGGAAAAATTAGTGAAGGAGTAGAATAGCGAGGCCAGAAGTGGATAGGCACCAAATATTAGGAACCCGATAGCCCATGGCAAGATGTATAGATATCCTTCACTGAAGGGCAATCGCCCGTTTAGCTTCTTTTGTTTCATGGATAGCCCTTATACAGGGAGTGGGGTTTCCCCCACTCCACTCAGGAATGTGTTTTGAAGATTACTGCTGGGCCGTTTTCAGTTCCTGCAGTTTCCTGTTTATCAGCTTGATGTACTCTTTGGCAGCCTTTTCAGGAGTACTCTGTCCAAAGGCGACCGAACTGATCATATCGGCACCGATTCTTGAAATCTCATTGTTCCTGATCAAAGTGCCTTGCCCAATACCGGCTCCTGCCTCATTGGCATACTCCATTGCTTGCATGACCAGCGGGCTGAGCAACCCTGCGTCGCTGAGTGCCTGATTCTGTTTCTCACTCACAGGAATACCCCTGGAAAGCTTGAGTAGGACTCCAGCTTCCTCATCAGTATTCATCCAGTTGATAAACTTGGCTGCCTCAATCGCCTCGGCATCAGTCACTGATGCTGCAATAGAGAAAATCTGGCCGACTTTGGTCTGGTAATACGGATTCTTGGCTCCATCGAGGACGGGAAGACGGATGACCGTTGCATCGTCTTTGTAATCCCCCATGGCGTTAACATAGTTTTCCAAGGTAGAAAGCATTCCGAAAAGTACGCCACTCTCACCATTAACCCACTTGGGGTTTTGCGGATAGTTACCTGTGTACAGCTCAAGGGTACCGAGTGACTCAACAACACCTTCTGTAAAGTACTGTTTGAGGAAGCGGAAAGCTTCAGTGACGGTAGCCTCATCATAGCTAAGCGTATAATCGGTGGAAAAAGGGAGTCCTGTCTTCTGTACCAGATACGCAAGGAACCAATAGATATGGATATCACTTGCGGCCATACCATTCTCAAAATAGAGATCCGAATCAATGGCCTTCAGTTGCTCACTGAATGTAAAAAAATCATCGAAGGACCATTTCTGGTCATAATCAAACCCAATCTTGTCCAAAACAGCCTTGTTCGCTACAAGTGCATCGGTATTGATCGAGGAAGGAAGGGCAAGAAGCTGATCATTATACATGACAAATTCTTCCAAGAGACCAGAAGGGAAAATGCTGAGGTCGAGGTAATCGCTGTATTGTTGCAAATCCTTTACCACTTCAGAACCGGACCATGCCGCTTGTTCAGCAAGCCATGTGTAGTGGTTCTGGAACACTTGGGGAGCATTTCCACCAGCCAATTGGGTGTATAGCTTCTCTCTGTATCCATCCCAGCCACCATATTCACTGACAATTTTCACATTGGGGTTCAATTCCATGTATCTGTCGGCAGCAGCCATGTAGGCTTCATGACGGCTATCGCCTCCCCACCAGGCAAAGCGAAGGGTAACTGTCTCATCTTTCGGAGAAGTTACTTCTTTCTGACCGGCGCCAAAAACCAATGCACCGCAAAAAACCAATACAAGACAGAGCACAAAAATGCGTGTTTTCATGTGATTCCTCCTTTCATGCTATAACACTCTACTGCAAGTATCCGGTAGACAAGCGAAGGAAACCATATTCAATTCTTATCAATATGAGTCATTTCTTGTGCTCGATATTCTGTTGGAGATAGGCCGCACTGCATCTTGAAAGCCCTGGCAAAGTTCGCCGCATTACTGTAACCGGTTTGCAAGGAAATATCCTGCACTTGATTGCGAGGATCATCAAGCAGGGTTTTGGCCAAAGCCAGCCGCTCCTTCTGACAATAGTCAGAAAAGTGCATTCCTGTCCGATCCTTGAAGAATTTGGAGAAGTAAGTAGGACTTCGATTCAAGTAGAGAGCTACCGCTTCCAAACTAACAGAATCGAGGTGGGAATGGATATAGAACTTGGCGGCACGAATGATACCCTCATCAGAGGCTGACGCTCCTCGATCCTCCCATTTTGTGTCCAGTTCCTGTTTCAAGTGGAGAAACAACTCTTCAAGCTGTTTGAACCGAGTCGGTTTGAGGAGGTAATCACGGCAACCGTATCGCATAGCCTGCCTGATATACCCCATGTCCTTGTATCCGGTCAACAAAATGATCGTCACATCCAATTTCCGTTCCCAGATTTCTTTGGCAAAGGAGAGGCCATCCATGACAGGCATGCGGATATCACAAAGTACAACATCAACAGAATTGGAGAGTATGTATTCCAAGGCTTGTTCCCCATTCTCCAATGTAGCTACGGCTTTGAATCCAAGCTGTTCCCAATGAAAGGATGCCAGGCCTTGGCGAATGGTCAGCTCGTCATCAACAATAAGCAAGGTATGGTTCATTCACTGTACTCCACAATTTGAGGTATAGTCATATGGATGGTGGTTCCCTGATCCAGATGGCTATCGATCGTCATCGGCAGGCCATAAAGCAAAAGGAGCCGGGCTTGGACGTTGGACAATCCAATATGGTCTGTGCGAAGTGGTTGCTCATCATCCAGACTGTGCAGCAGCTGAGCTCGTTCAGAGGGTGTCATTCCCACCCCGTCATCAGAGATACTGATCAGCAATGCATCCTGCTCCTTCTTTGCCGTGATGGTGATCAGTCCACTTTTCTGCAAGGGCTTGATACCATGGTAGAGGGCATTTTCCACTATGGGTTGCAACAACATGCGCGGCATCCGACAAGATTCTGTACCTTCTTCCAAATCATAGCAGGTATCGAATTTCTCCCGATATCTGATTTTTTGCAGGGAGAGATAACTCTTGATGTTTTCAATTTCTTCCGAGAGATAGACTAAGTCCTCCCCACTTCCTAGGCTGTAGCGCATGAGGTCTGAGAGGTATTCGATCATCTGGTTCGCCTGGTTGGCAGAATCAGTCAAATCATAGACCATCCAGTTCAAGGTTTCCAAGGTATTGAAGAGAAAATGAGGATTGAGTTGGGCTTGCAGGGCGACAAGATGGGCTGTCTTCAACTTGTACTTCCTAGCTTCCAGTTGAGTCTTCAGATAAGACTGCTGTAAAAACGTATTGACAATTTGGTGGATGATATACCCGTAGGCAGGTCCCTGTTTCTTAGGGATTTTGGGGAGTTCCTCATTACGTTGTGCAGCCTCGAGCAAGTTGATTATGGCATATATCTGCCGAGTTCTTCGTTGGGTCAACCATATGGAAAGAAGCACCCCAACAACCAACGAAAGTGCTGAAAAGGAAAGTATCAGGAAAAGCACATTACGGTACACACGGAAAATGACCGTCTTATCAGAGTACAAGGTCAACTCCCATTGAGCATTTTCAGCAAGTCCTGTACGAATGAGATACCGATCACTGTCGGTACCAGGCATCAAGGAGCCAAGCAATACCTGCCCTTCCTGATCCGTAATGCAGAGTTGATGCCCTGCTTCAGGTAATCCTTCAGTGATGAGCGGAGATAGATAGTCGGGCCGGAGGTTGAAGACAATGACCCCGGCCCCATTCCCCAATACATGAAATAGGCTGAGAAGCCGATAGGGACTTCCTCCAACCAAGCGATGCTCGCTAAGGAGCGTCCATGATTGCTTGGTATACCGATTACGTTGATACGAATCGAACCAATAGGCATCAGCGTCACCCAAAGAGTGCTTGCCTGTCTCAGAAAGAAAGTAGCCATTGGAATTTACAAAGTACAAGTTGATCGAATGGATGTATTCACGGGCGTTACAAAGCGAGGCAAGCTGGTCCTTGACGTCGTTAAGAAGGAAAATGTCAGTATAGCTCATCTCCACCGAATCCAAGAGTTTTCGTGTAACATAAGAAGACTGTCCATCGATGTCAACGGTACGGATGAGGGGGTTGAATTGGTCGGTGATCAAATCGACCTTGCTGACCAACTGCTCAAGCAGGACCACAGACTCCTTATCGAGATTCTTACGGATATATCCGTGAAGCAGATACATGGAGAGAGAGCCCATGATAAGGAGGGGAAGTATAAGAAGGGCCAAAAATGCAAGGAGGTTGTTTCGAAAGAAGATTCGGCTCATCGCCAACCCTACCGTTCGTTCATGCATGGTCAAGTGGCTCCCCATCAATGAAAACATCGTGAAACACAATGTCACCTGTCTTGTCGTACGAGAGTTTTCCCACCGGTGCATCCTGCTTCTCATGTTCATCGGCACGAACCAAGCTTCCAGTAGCATCAGGTGCGCTGGTAAAGCTAATAGATTGCAAGAGGATACTCTCAAGCTTGAGATGTTCGCTGCTCACACCCAGCACTCCCGGCGATTGCATATCAGTGGCAATAATGTTTCTAACCACCAAGTCTGACACAACCGACATCTGATCCATCCCAAGGAGTTCGTCTTGACGACTGACCCATGGCCGCACATCGAATAGCCAACCTCCTTTCTTTATGATGATGTCCTCAAAAAGCATATGTTCGAAATGTTGGTAGGTATCTCCTCGAAACTTATAACGCACCAGGGTATTTTCCCCCTCCACCACACACGATTTGATGCGTACATTCCTTACGATGGAAGCTTCACTACCAAAGGTGATAACACCGTGACCAAAACCAAAGCGGCAATGATCTATCAGGATATCCTCCGTTGGTTGGTTTACCAGATGTGCATCAGGACCTTTTCCCCCTTTGATGCACACACCGTCGTCATCGGTTGAGATGGTGCACTCTTTGATAGTCACCTTCTGGCAAGCATCAATGTCGATGGCATCACTACTTGCAGCCCTGACTTCTGCATGAGGTGCTTGGATAGTCAGACCACTGACGATGATTTCCTTACTGTTGTAGAGATGAAGGTTCCAGAATGCCGAATTTTGTAATGTGATCCCTTCTATGGCAACTGATGTGCAATGCTCGACAAAGAAGAGCCTAGGTCGCATGACATCCCTGTTGGAGAAGGGTCTGTCCTGAGCAATCGCTTTTTCCCGTTGTTCCCAGAACTGTTTGTAGAAGGGGATTCCATTCCCATCAAGTGTCCCTTCCCCATAGACATGAACGCCCTCAAGATTCTGAGCATTGAGCAAGGCCAGTGGCCACTGGCAGATTCTTCCCTCAAAACGGGTTTCCTGGAGTGTATAATCCTCAAGGTGAGGAGAACCAAGTAAAACTGCTCCTTTTTGGAGTTCCAAGGCCATTCCTTGCTTGAGAAACAGCGATCCGCAGAGATACGTCCCCGGGGGAACCAGCACCGTTGCACCAGTACGTGCCGCCTCATCGATTGCTCTCTGGATTGCTTGGGTAGAATATGTTTCCCCATCCCCTATTGCGCCATATGCCTTGATGTCCAGCTTCATACACCCCCCTCTACAATTCATAGAAGCATACCACAAGGAGAAAGGGATGCAAAGAAAAGAAAAATCCCCTCTTGTAGTCTCCAATTTTTCCGCAATTGACAAATTCCTTAAGCCCTACATGAGAAAAAGCTGGAAAGCATTACTGGAAAGGAATATTGTACCAAGGATTTCCCAGGCAAAATCATATATTCTTTTTTCCTTAAGGATTTTTACCCGGAAGCAATCTATGAAGGTAACAATCCTGCAAGACCTCTTGCCAAATTTCAACTAATTCTTCAACCCATTCATCACAATCCCTTCCATGAAATATCATTGCCCTATGGGATAGAAAATGATGCCAGGGACAAAGGACAAGTAGCACTCATGATTTTTGACCAATCGGTTCCTAGACTTTCCCTACATTGAGAAAGCTCAGGGGCAATGGTAAACTTCTCAAAACTGTTGATATCGCAATCAACATTTTTCTCCCTAGCTATGGTCCTGTTCGACTTGATGAACCTATTGTTGAAATTCAATGCCATGCAACGGAGATTCTCTGTAGAGTAATAATTTTATATTGATATGCTCGAAAGTGTTGTCCTGAATTTTTTTGAACAAAAGCAGAATGGGGTTGTCGGTTCTTTCTGATACGTTCATCGCATCTACCTATATTGCCAAGTTTTATGCGTGTAGGTATTCTCGTTCAGGAATGCCCCATATTGACCAGAATATCTAACTGACATAGTACTCTCAACAAGGTGTACGCCTTATTGAGAACTAACTTTTAACAAGGAAATTGGATGTTTAGTACATTGGATTCGGTTCATCATGCATAACAAGAGCTATTGTATACAACTATAGTTTCTAGGTAATAGCTCTTGCTCATTCCTGACACAAAGGTAGGAGGAGCATAATGAGCTACAAAAAAGCAGACGATATATTACCGCATGCCTTATTGATTGCGGTTCAACAGTATATTGACGGTGAGTATATGTATATTCCACGTAAAGCGGACAGTAAGTTGCCGTGGGGTGCAAACACAGATACAAGGAAAATTGTCAATGCAAGGAACAGGGAAATTCTGATCAAACGTCTGGCAGGTTGTTCTGTAGGTGACTTGGCTGAACAATATTTCTTGTCGGAAAAAGCCATATATAAAATTCTCAATGCCAAAAGAAATGGCTGGTTTTCTCCCTATTTCCCCGGGTATGCGTATCCTTGACCTAGGTTGGGGAATGGGGATTTCTTCAATCCTGCTTGCCCAAAAATTCGATGTGACCGTGTTTGCTGCCGATTTATGGGTTTCCCCCAGCGAGAATGCGAAACGTTTTGCAAGATTGGGACTTGGTTCGAAGATATTTCCCTTCCTCGTTGATGCAACGAAAGAGATTCCATTTGCCCATGAATACTTTGACATGATCATAAGCGTGGACTCCTATCAGTACTTTGGCAATAACGAGAGCATGTTGCCGAAACTACTGCCCTTTGTGAAAAAAGGTGGGTTTGTAGCTATTGCCGTACCCGGATTCATTCAAGATTTTCCCGAAGGGCAATTCCCAAAGGAAATTCAACCCTACTGGACCCCCGAGTGGTATTTTTATTCCTGCCACTGGTGGAGGGAACTATGGGAAAAGGAATCGGGCATTGCGATTACCGAGCTACGTGAAATGGACTCATGCAAACAAGCTTGGGATGATTGGCTGCAATCTCCCAACCCCTATGCCCAGAGTGATCTTGTAATGATGGAAGCAGGGGCTGGAAAGTATTTCAATATCATCCAGATGATTGGGAGAAAAATCTAACCGAGAATCGAAGGAAAAATCTATTTACTTCCTCTTTGGCGATACTTCACTGTCTTGATAGTTATCGCCACGAGGCAATAGGTTCTGAATAAATCCGGTTCCAAGGATAGCTACGCAAATTTCCCCTGGGACTATTGCAATGACTTGTCAAATTCTACATCCATTGAAGCAATATGAGCCCAAGCATACCTACAGTACTGAACACCCCTTTGGGACGTACCTCTATCGCTAGGCTTGAGCCTGGAGGGAATCTGGACCAAGGGGTGTCAGGAGACTGGCATGAACAATTTGAATTCGGTGTTGATGGACGTTTGAATTTTTAAATATATATATTATAACGTGTTAATTGTGTATTTCTGCTATTCGCTGAATCGTGTGGGTAAGCCTACATGATGGTAGTTTTTGGAAGCTTCAATTCACCGCAGACGAAATAGATCATAGTCATGAAATTGTCCATGTTCCTGAAGCCTCTTGCCTTACATTTCATCAACCCTATGACCGAGTTGAACCCTTCCAACAAGGCATTGGTCTTCCTGGAATCGAAGAAGTTGAGGATTTCAGCAGCATTGCGCTTCAGTGACTTTCCCAGCTTCTGCATTTCCCTGATACTGCTGTTGGACACTTCGAGGCACAAACCTTCGTAGGCTTCGACAACGGTATCGTAGTCAGGGCTTTGTTGGTATATGTGTTTAATCAAGGCCTTTTTCCGAGTAGGGGCGGCAAAAAAGAGTATCCGAAACTTATTACGGCAGAGGTCCATGATGACCATCTACTCGGTCTGACGGACATGCAGGAAAAATAAGGAAATGGAGCTATAGTGACATGATGCAACAAAGAGTGCAACGCACAGACTTCGGGCCAACTTAGCCAGAAGTAGCAGGGTTTGGGGCTGATCACAAAAAGCAGTTTTTCATGATTGTGGCCACAGCCACATTGCTTGCTATTGTTTTATGATTTTTTCATAATTGCCATTTTCTATGGGGGGAAAACAGTCATTTTTTCCAAAGATGCCTGAAAGAATGAATATGACAGAAACGAAAAACATGTTAAGCGAGTTTCTTGTATGTTGGATATTACAATACCTACAACTCTCTTGTCTGCTGGTTTTTTTGCGAAGAATTACAAACATAACTACTTGACATGTCAATCATATTGATACACAATGTACTTGACATATCAAGTACATTGGAGGTGTATATGAAACATCAAAAAATAGAAAGTATTGGTAAATGGATTTCTATTCTTCATAGGCAAGCTCAGATTTACCTTAACACTAGATTGAAGCCATATGGTTTAAATTACTCAGAGTATATTTCTTTAGTTAATCTTTCCTCTGAAAATGATGGTAATAATCAAAAACACTTATCAGACATTCTTATGATAGACGGTGCACTTACAACCAGAGCCATGAAAAACCTAGAAAATAAAGGCTATATTATCAGAGAGAGAAGTAAGAGCGACAAAAGAGCCAACAATGTCAGGTTGACAAGAAAAGGCATCGAAATGCAACCAATCATTCTCATGGCACTTAAAGACTGGACGGATATCATTTCAGAAGGGATGAATACAGATGAGAAGGATTCTATAATTCAAAAGCTGACAGTAATGTCAAATAACGCATTAACCGTGACGAAAGAAAAATAATATGGGAAAACTCAAAATCACTATCCTTTCACTGTCATTAGTCACTGTGATGTCAGGCGCTGCTGTGGCACCCGCATTAGGCGCAATAGCAGACTATTTTAGCAAAACGGACCCTCTACTGATCAAGCTGATTATAACCTTGCCCTCACTGTTTATCATTTTTACGTCACTGCTTTTCAGTTTGATATCAAACAAGTTGTCATCAAAAGCAATCGCTATCATTGGGTTGCTCCTTTATATCATCGGTGGCTGCGGAGCAGGCTTTGTAAACAATATCTATTTGCTTTTGGCTTTTAGAAGCATTTTAGGGATAGGCGTAGGGCTGATCATGCCGTTATCCACCGGGTTGATTGCATACTTCTTTGATAAAAATGAGCAATCGAAATTGATGGGCTATTCTTCAGCCATGAACAACCTTGGCGGAATTATTGCCATGATGCTTTCGGGTTATCTGCTTTCGCTGAATTGGCGTTACAGCTTTACAATCTACCTTCTGGGTCTGTTTGTTGTCATTATGGTCATTCGAATTCTGCCTAAAGCGGAATTGAGCAGAACGAAAAACAGCATTGATATTAAGATTATTCGTAAAATAGCACCGTATGTTTCTGTTATGTTTATGATTATGGTGATTTTTTATACAATGCCGTCCAATTTCTCGATGATTATGACAGCAGAGAATCTGATTCCCAGTTCTTTCATCGGTTTGCTTATGTCAGTGCAAAATATTACTGCGTTCATAACCGGATTGACACTATCCGCTATTGTAAAAAAAGTGGGAAGATACACGAAATATTTCGCGGCGGGAATGCTGGCTCTGAGCTTTTTGAGCTTGAGCTTTACGGGTTATGTCATTACGGCTATCCTCGGTCTGATTGCCCTTGGCATAGGTTTAGGCATACTGGTACCGGTAATGAATGCTCAAATATCTTTACATATTGATAAAGAGCAAATGACTTCAGCAATGTCTATTATGAGTGCTATGCTGTATTTAGGGCAATTTTTGTCGCCCATTCTTATTGATGGAATTCAATCGCTCTTACATTTACAGGGGATTCAAATTCCCTTCTATCTCGCGATGATACTGTCGGTTGTGCTTTTGATAAGCCTTATATGGATTCCTGTTTATACTACCGATAATTAAGGCTCAATGCAAAAAAACTGTGGGACCGGGGGCAGTGATAGGGTTTTCGTGAAGCCTCCATCAACTTGTTGAAGAAGTACCGGTCGTCGGAGAATCCATAGGCGTTGCGCTTAATGACCTTCGCCAGATTGTTCGTCCCTTCCAGCTTGCCGCTGCTGATGGGATGGCGGGCGTGATTGGCAATGCTCGTCATATGGAACCTGACGGTTGCACTGAAGCCGAGCAGTTCAGGCATCCGTGACTGCTCGACCACCCGACACTATCTGGACATCTCCGCCTCCAGCTGAATCAGATCATGGACACGGTAGGCTAGTCTGAATTGTTCCATCAACTTCGTCTCCGGTGAATTGGAGTTTCCAAAAGCTACCATCATGTAGGCTTACCCATACGATTCAGCGAATTGCCGGTAATCTTGTATCATGGGCAAGTTGTCATTGAAGGGCATTTGGTACGCGACCCCGAAAAAATACTTGTTGGCAACAATGGCAGGGTCATGGGAAAGTTTTCCCTAGCAGTGAATCGGTATTTCAAGAAGGCCAATGCCGAATCTGTAGAAGAAGTCATGTACATCGGTGTGCAAGTATGGGGTGGTTTGGCTGAGGGATGCCTGAACTACCTGAAGAAAGGAAGAGGAGTTCGAGTTGTCGGTCGCCTCCGTCAGGAACGATGGGAAGACAAGGAAGGAGGTAACCATGAGAGGATCTTTGTGGTGGCTGAATGATGATGCAAAAGAGGTCGTTTTGCAGAACATGCTCTGTACCATACCAATCTACTATAGACCGTATGTATATGACACGTGAAAAGACGCTGAGGGATTGTCAATAGGAAGGCAATACCAACTTCCCAAGAATTTTTCGTCTTGCTTGTCTCCTGACTTTTAGGCTCTTGAACAAACGGGAATCACAGAGTCTTATCACGTTTACAACCTATTCGGAAGCAGACATACTTGCTTTGCAGTAATATCACGAAAAAGTCTAATAGTTTCAGCTAGTTCCTCATGCACCACCATGTTCCTATAGAAGCGCCTGTTGTAACCAAGAAATGTACTATAAAGGATAGGGTCCTTGTCAGTAAAACAATATAAACACCGATAATCGGGAAATGCCGGCAGTACACACCAAGACTAATGTAATTTTTGTTATTAACAAGCATTATCTTTATCAATTGTCGGTATTTATTTTCCGCATGAAGACTCCCAACGTATACTGAAGTGCACGATTTTATGTTACACCCTCGATTTCTCTTCTCAAACGGTGTGTATTGATGGAAAATCCATAAAATTTTCGAGTCCAAACATGAATCAAAAGACTCAAGCATTTTTCCCGTGAATCACATACTGTCCAACTTCCCTGCTCAGTTTTTTATATGTTAGCAAAAATCCAAGAGTATTGGTAATCTCCATGACTTGCCTGGCATCAAGAAAAAATTCGTTTCCTATTGTCTCGACATAATCTGCTCTGCCTTCTCGAATAAACTCCTGCTCAGCTTTTGCTCTCTCCCCATCATTGGAAAAACTTCTGTCCACAATAATCACCGTTCCTGTGTTCTTACACAGGGAAAGCATCTTTCTAATTGCAATAGCTTGTCTATCATAGCTGATATGATGAAGCATGAACGTGGAGACAACCAAATCATAACATCCTGAACTCTCCTCTGACAATTCCAGAATGTCCTCAAAGACACAGGTAGCCCATGGAATCGTTTTCTTTGCAACCAATAGCATCTTCAGACTATTATCCATAAGTTGTAAGTTAAACCCATCTCCCATTTGCTTCCACAATTCCCCAGAACCACACCCCACATCCAAAATATGGGTCCCCGGGGGAAAAGTCTTAATCAACCTCTGCATACTGATTATCGCTTTTTGATATTCACTATCATTCTTCAAAAACCTATCGATATATTGGTAAGCCATCTCATCGAAATTATACTTCTCTATAAAATTTTCCAAGCGGTGATTCTGCCCTGATGTTTCCAGACAACACTCAAGAATTGAATTATAGAGATCCTCCTTCTGCATATCCTTGGATAGCATATGGTTGATACTGTCTTTCAAATTGATTCTCACCTTGTTCAGTTCTTTAATCTTTATCTCAACAGCCTTCAGCTGTATGTAAAAATTATCCAACAGCATATCATTCTGGAATTCCCGCATATTTAAAAGAGAATGTATCTCATTCAAGGAAAATCCCAAATCCCGCAAGACTACAATAACCTTGACCTTAAGGATGTCCCCAATCCCATATTCACGATAATTATTGCTAGCCCTACTAACTTTCAGTAACCCTTGGTTTTCATAGACACGAAGCATTTTCGGCGTTACAGACAATCTTACACACACCTCTTTTGTATTCATAAAAACTCCTTTTCCCACTATAGGGGATATGGCTCAAACATTCCTGCCAGGAAAATTCCCTGACAGGAGTTCACATCCAGGATATACATAGAGGGGCGAATTTCAATCTGTTATTTACGCTGATGAACTATGTTACCCCCCACCATAGTCATGAGAACCTTCGTATCTCGTATCCGTTCAGGAGGCATAGTGAAGATATTCTCACTCAACATTGTGATATCCGCATAGTAATTGGGCTTCAATCTTCCCTTCACTCCTTCTTCAAATGAAGCATACGCACTACCGATTGTATAATTATCAACAGCCTGGAATACATCGACCTTTTCCTGAGGAAAAAAACCACCAGCGGGGAACCCTTTCAGGTCCTGACGATTGATTGCACAATAGAGGTTATCAAATGGATCCAAATCCTCCACCGGACAATCAGTTCCATAAGAAACATGCACCCCCAGCCGATCCATCGTATTGAAGGCATAGGAAGTGGAAGCCATTTCTTTTCCCACCCGGTCCTCGACTATATGTATATCATAATGGAGGAATACAGGTTGTACAAAAGCCAGCACATTGAGCTCTCTAAACCTCTCCAACAACCGTCTGTCAGTAATTTGACAATGGACTATTCCATGCCGAAGCACATTATCACCATGGTCAATCACCGTCGCATAGCTGTTTAGAACCTCTTCGATGGCCGCATCGCCTATAGCATGGGTAATGACCTGGAAACCGTGCTTAGCCGCGCGCTGAACAATGGCATTCATCTCTTCCTGAGGCATCACACGCAATCCACGAGTTCCCTTTTCGTCATGGTAATCAGATCCCATATAGGCAGTCCGTGAACCAAGCGAACCATCTGCGAAAATCTTCAATGGACCGAACTTAAGATACTCATCTCCAACATTGGTCCTCAATCCGTTTTCCACACAATCATAAAAAGCCGTTCCTTCATCTACACTACATTGCATGCAAATCCGAACAGGCAATTCATGAGATTCATGCAGACTTTTGAAAGCATCCATCATCGGTCGATAATTTTCATCGACCACATCCCTCGACTGAATCGATGTTATACCTTTGGTACATGCATAATCAACTGCTGTCTTAAGATTATCACGCATGTCCGATTCTGAAATGGGAGGAATGATCTGTTTCAATCTATAGATTGCATTCTCTCCAAATATTCCATTTGGCTTACCATCAGGACCAATCTCAAAATGCCCACCGTCCACCTGCTTCGTATGCTCGTCTATACCAGCTACTTCAAGAGCAAGAGTATTGCATGAAACCAAATGTCCGCATACCCTATCGAAGATAATGGGATATTCTGTCGATATCTTGTCCAAATCATGCCGAGTCAACAGCCGTTTACCATCTTTGAAATAATCTTGATTCCAACCGACACCCCGCAGAACCGTTCCTTTTTTCGGCATATTCTTCTCAATAAAAGCCCGTCCAGATTGAATAATCTCCTCTATGGATGTCGCTCCTGATACCTTGATCATCTTGAGTCCCGATCCCAGATCATGAAGATGCATATGGGAATCATTGAACCCTGGAATCAACGTTTTTCCCTCTGCATCAATCTTCTTGGTATCCACAGATGCAAGACTTAGAATCTCTTTATTATCACCGACTTTGACAATCTTCCCTTTTTCAATAAATAAAGCCTCGGCAAATTCATTCCGGTCAACATAAACATTCGCATTGTATATCACTGTTCCCATATGGGACCTCCAATTATTCGATTTCTATTCCCTCTTGTCATACTATTCCACTACAATCATGCTTGTGTTGCTGGAATACCATCTTCCTTCTTCTTTTTAAAAATGAGATATACAAGATAGCCAACACCAGGAACAATCAAACCAATGATGGAAGTTACAGGATCGCTGATAAAGGTATTCAGCACCAAGCCTGCCATAATCAACAATGTTATAACTACCGTGACATTACCCCCCCAAACCTTATACGGACGCTCCATATCGGGTAATTTCTTACGTAATACAATAACAGCACCGATGGTAAGCGCCTTGAAGGTAATGCTGGAGAAAACCACCAGAGAAGTCAACTGATTCAAATCGCGCAACAAAACAAGAAACGAGGAAATTACCATTTGAACAATAATCGCAGTCCCCGGCGTCTTATACTTAGGATGAAGCTTGCCAAATGATTTGAAAAACAATCCATCGTGGGCCATAGCATAATATTCCCGTGGAAACGACATGATACATCCATTTAAGGAACCGAGCATCGCCACTGTCATCGTCACGGCAACCAGGATTCCACCTGCGCCACCAAGCAGTACCTTCGCAACCTCTGTTCCAAGATATAATTCACCATTACCCACCATAGTATTAATCTGTGCCGATGGTAGCACACGGTAGATGGCAAAATTAAATAGCACATATAGCACGGTCACTGAACTGATTGCAATAATAATGGAAAGAGGCAGATTTTTCTTGGGTTCCTTGATCTCTTCTGCAACCGCATTGAGATTTGTCCACCCATCATAAGCCCAAAGCGTCGCAACAGTTGCAAAAGCAATCATGCCTATGATTCCAGAAAAACTGCTACCTGTTGCTCCAGCCAAACCTAAGCTTGGTTTTTGATTTCCCATAAAAATACCAAGAAACAGAATCAATACCAATGGTAAGGTTTTCGCAACCATAAAGATATTCTGAACAATGGAACCCGCTTTCACTCCCCTGTAGTTTATTCCCGATAAAATGACAATCATAGCTATTGCCACCAGTTTGATTGTGACTGTTCCAATGGGAACTAACGTTGCCAGAACAGTTGAGAATGCCAAAGCGATAGCTGCATTTGAACCGGCTCCACTTAGCAGCCAACTGGTAAATTCATTCATAAATCCCACAGAAGGAGAATAGGCCTCGCTCAAATAGACATACATCCCTCCTGCTTTCGGTATCATTGCCCCCAATTCAGCAAAACACAATCCACCAAGCAAGGATACCAAGCCTCCGATAATCCAAGCAAGCAAAGCAAGCCCGACACTCATCTGAGTACGCATAAGCACATAAGAGCCAATGTAGAAAATACCAGATCCAATCATGATGCCGCCAATGATGCTAATTCCACCAAACACACCAATTTCCTTTTTAAAACCAGTTTTTTCAGAAAGAAAATCATTCATTCGTTTTTTTTCCAATCTTTTCATGTTACATCCCTCTCCTTATATATTTGTGCTTTTCGCACTAAAATAGAGTTCAAATGCTGTTTCCCGTTCCCATAAGAAAAATGGAAGTGAAATGCTGTCCTTTTGTATTGAATACCTCTCACATCGTTGCGAGTTTATATAAAGCCTGGGCATATATTTTGCTTAACAAGAGAAGACGATCGGAGGAGATATTTTCGTTTTTCATATGAAATGATAACTCCTCCCCTTCTATCAACGGACCGAATGGGACAAAATCAGAAAGAATGCGCGCATAGGACCCCCCACCATGGGCTCTTGGGAGAGAAGAAAAATCTTTCGTGTAACTTTGATAGGATTCAATCAAGGTCTGCATTATCCCACTATCTGGATCCATATAAAATGGAGGGCTGTAATGAGTAAGTAGATAATCCATACCCGCTGTCTTCGCAGCTCGTTGGAGCTTCTCTTCAATGACAGCACTTTCCACACTCACGGGTGCACGTAGATTCATCTTGAACAATAATTGGGTAGCCTCATAGGAAACCATCCCCAAGTTGTTCGTAAGATTTCCTGTTTCATCACTACATGCCAGCTCCATACCTTTTCCATCGCAATCATACCCAGTTTGTCTTGACATTGCATGAAGTGAGGCACAGAGATCAGAAGGGGTAAAATAAAAACTCTCAAGAAACTGCAATAAGTTTGCTATCGCGTTCTGCCCCAACTCAGGGGTAGATGCATGAGCAGCCTTTCCAATTGCCAGTATCGTTATCCTATCGGCATGTTTCACCATGCGGAGCCCGTCATGCTTGTGCATTCCATACATCTTTTCAAGAAGTAGGCCTCCGACGGAATCAACAACGAATTCAGCATGAGCCTCTGCTGCGACTATATTATAAGCTTCACCACCTTCCAATTTTTCCAAAACGATTCCTGAAAGGGGAGAATCAACTATATTCCTTTTAAAAACAAAATTATAAAAACCTTTTTCGGCATAGCATGCAGGAAACCAAGAATCGGGAACTATGCCACAACAAGGGAGAATCGTATGCTTTTTATAATATTCAATACCGAAAAATCTCCCTGATTCTTCATCGGTTCCCAGAATATGCTTAATGTTCCGTCTCAGTGGAAGATTACTATCCTTGATTGCACAACAGGCATAGAACGCTGCTATCAATGGTCCCTTGTTATCGATGGCACCTCTTCCGTAGATCCTATCATCCACCAGGTGTCCCCCATAGGGGTCTATCTCCCAATCGCTACCAGCAGGAACGACATCCAAATGCGAAACGACTCCTATTGATTGGGGTTTCCCACCGAATGTGAGCTCTCCTGCATAATTGTCATAATTAACGCAAGACAGTCCATGTTCCCTTCCAAGCTGAAGAACGAATTCCAAGGCCTCTTGGACTCCTTTACCAAAAGGAAAACCGTCATCTCCACTCTCCTCTGCCACTGATTGTATCTGGAGAAGCTTCCTCAGGCTGTCAATCATGTCATCTTTATACGATTCAAGAATTCCATCGATAACCTCACACATACTGTCTTTCTTTCTTGGCAAAATCATCTTTTATTTCTCCATGCCGTTCACAATTTTCCTATCAAATACCCTTATTCCTTAAAAAAACTTCCTGCGACCAACGAACAAAGCACGGCACCACCATCAAGGTTGTCTTTCACTCTTTCCCCAATCCACTGGGCCCTTCCCGCTTTTGGAACCATGCCTTTCGTTGCATCCGCACCTGAGCATGCAGCAATGGCTCCTTTTTTATAAGATTGGGAGATATCTTGCGACTGGGCGAATTCAGAAAGAATCGCATCGCTCATCGGGATTAAAGCATCAAGTATTGTCTTATCACCAAGGTGGGCTCCACCTTTGCTCATAATCTCCTCAGCCATGATACGCGGTATATTCGCCACATCTTTATCAGATAATCCTTCCCTACTGTAGAATTCCTTTGCCAATGCCATGATGGCACTGGACAGCAAAGTCCCCAAGGTAGAAGGTGCGACCCTATTCAGGGAGAGAGCCATTTTCATAAATAGCTCACCGATATCGACAGGCCCTTTTTGTTCTGAGAACTGAATGATTGTTTTTGCGACCTTCCTCATGGTCTCTCCCAGATCACCATCACCAGAAAGACCATCCAATTGGGCAAGAATATCAACATTTGCCTCAATAGTATTTCCTATAGTACGCAGAACAGGAAAAATTTGTTTTTCCTTGTACATTACCTTTCCTCCCATGTGGACTTCTCTCTTTTTGTACTCACTACGACACAAAAGGCGTAAGACCTGACTCTCCAAATAATTCCTTCAATTCATCATCCAATAGGCACACGCTTACTGAAGCACCAATCATTTCCATTGACGTAGCGTATTCACCGACAAGGACTTTATGTACCCGTATGTTTCTTTGCTGCAATAAATGATGGATCTCATGATAGAGAAGAAACAACTCCTCTTTTGAGGTTCCTCCTAGACTATTGATCAGCAATGCCACTTCCTGTCCCGATGCAAGTTTTTGGTCTTCGGCCAGTCGGATCATGATTTCTCCTGCAATTTCCTTTGCCGTTTTCACCTTGGTACGAAGAATCCCAGGTTCCCCATGTATTCCCATCCCCAACTCCATTTCATCATCAGGCAAGACAAAAATCGGAGAGGTCCTGCCTGGAATCTTACATCCTGAAAATGCAAATCCTATGGTGGCGATTCTTTCAGAGACCTTCAGCGCTACCGCCTCGACTTCTTCAAGGGAAGCTCCTTGTTCCGCCTTTGCCCCAGCTAACTTATATGCAAAATATATGCCGGCGATGCCCCTTCTTTTCTTTCGCTTGTCAGAGGGAGCCGATGCAACATCATCGGAAATCGCCACATAACCTACAGCAAGCCCCTGCATCCGCAACATATCTCTTGCCATACTGAAATTCAGACAATCCCCTACATAATTTGCAAACAACAAGAGTACGCCTTTCCCATTCTCTGTCTCCATTGCCGCATTGCAAATGGTTTCACTGCTGGGTGAAGTAAATACATTACCAACTGCGACACCATCACAAAAGCCACGTCCGACATAGCCTAGGAACGTAGGAAGATGTCCATATCCTCCTCCGGTGACAATGGAAACCTTTTTTTTCGTTTTCGCGTCGGTCCTAACAATAGCTCGGCTGTCTTGCTTTGTGAATTTCAATGATTCTCCATACGCTTCAACAATACCGGCAAGGCTTTCATCAACAAAATCTTCTGCCAGATTCAGTATCTTTTTCATAGGCTTGTGTTTCCTTTCTGCATGATTATTTTCAAAATCACATCATCCATCCCCTTCATCCCTTCTGTGGAGATCCCAATGAAATTATTCACTGTCATTTCAGCATTCGCTCCGACGATTCCTTCTGCTTTACCTTCTTTCTCTCCCTGCATGGCAAGAAAAGCCATCAGTACTGCAGTTCCTGAACAAGCGGCTACTTTCAATGAACAGCCAGCTTTCGCCCCATCACATATCATTCCAGTCAGGCTTCCAATGACACGTTGAATGGCATCATCCATCTCTTGTTCCTTTCCACCTAGCAAATAAACCACGCCACAACTACTTCCGATTGCAGCTATGACCGCACCGCATACAGCTGAAAGCGTCCCAAGCTTCTGTTTGATATAAATAGTGACCAAATTGCTTATCAAAACGGCTCTTATCAATTGCTCATGTGTCGCATCAGTTTTTTTGGCAACACAAACTACTGGAATGGTGGAGACCAGACCTTGGTTTCCACTTCCTGAATTGCTGATAACAGGCAAAGCCACCCCTGCCATCCGGGCATCCGTACTCGCCGTACTCCACATCATCGCAGTCAAGACCATATCGGTGATCTTCGATGATTCAAAGGAAAGCTTACCAAGGCCCTTGCCAATTGCCATACCATACTCATTTTCCAACCCTTCTTGGGCGATGGCCATGTTTTTGGTAACAGCCTGTTCGATGATACCCAACTGGGAAAGCGGTACTTCCTGGGAAAAAGAAAGCAGACTTTGTAGCGATTCGATAACTATACAAGGTCCATCCGGCTGCCCATTTCCAACCGAATAAAGCTGAAAAAAAGTGTCATTTTTCTTCTGCCGCACCGAAATAACATGGGTATATTGTCCTGAAATAATGACTTCGGTCTCCATTGCTTTTGTCTTCAATATGATTTTTACATAAAGTTTCTCTTCATTGTCGGCAATTGCTACGTTGACGCGTCCATCTGCAAGCAGGCACATTGCACGTTCGACGTCCTGTGGATGCACACCCGAAAGTACCTCAAGTCCTTTATCCACATCACCGGCTATGGCACCAAGAGCCATAGCCAATTCAACGCCATGTCTTCCATCCGTATTCGGAATACATACGGCAGTTGCATTCTTAATGATATTTACAGAAAGAAAACCTTCAATCGCTACGATTTCACGAGTATCATATTTTCTGGCGCATGCAGTGGCAAATGCTAAACCGACAGGGTCCGTACAACCAAGTGCTGGTAACATTTCCTCATGCAATATCTGTAAAAATTGTTGTTCATCCATCTCAATAACACATCCTATCAGACCATCAGGCCAAGAAAATCGGTATCGTCATCCAATACATCCATGAGGCATCTATCGATACCTCATGCCAAATCAGTTCTTTTTAATGCGTATCTTACAAACAGGAGCCCCTGCGGCAATCGTGCTTTCAAGTTCAAAACAATACCCCTCACATTGTGAGATAATGCCTCTATCACCATCCATCGCAATATCACAGAGAGTTACTATTTCTTCATCCGTGCAACCTAATTTTTTCCAAGCAGAAACAAGAGGACAATAGTGAAAATCAAGAGAGAGGTTATCACCATCGTTCTTTATGGTTTCCATCTCAAAAACTTTCTGGCCAGTCTCATCGGCGAATTGTTCCGCAAATTTTCTTACATCACTGATATCTGAACAATTATCGACAATTCTTTTTCCATGGATACCTCCACAGGCACGAATTGCAGGACGTCCGATGGTCTCCCAGTCCAAACCATTCTTTTTTGCTTCAGCCAACAGCAAATAGAACCAAGTTGCCCTATGTTCAAGGGCCTTCCTGATACCATTGATATCGTCTTGATCGATTTTCGGTTCATTTGTAATAATGCTCATTCTAGTTACATCTCCATTCATATAGTAGTTTCATCTAAAAAAAGGTTAAGGCCTGCCCTAAGGGCGATGTCAACATAAATAATATTTTTTTTGGAAAACCTTTCGACTTGTTCGTGTTCTCTGATTCCAATTACTTGTATTGAAAACAATAAAAACAAGAATATGATTGAAAATACAAATACTTGAGGCTTTACCTAATCTTTATCGTATGTTCAGACCTCTTCCACCGACCAGGGGTATTGTTAAGCCAGAACAAAGAAACAAGAGCCGATTGGCTCAAAGGTGGACAACATGAACATGAAGAACAAAAAGTTTTTAGTCGCAATGATCCTGATAGTGGTGGCCGTGGCTTCCGTCTCGGCAGCATCCTATGGAAATCGCCGGGCAACCGATGCTTCCGACACCCGATACCTGGGCCAGGGAAGGGCAATCGCCGACTCCCAGGTTTGTCTGGTGACCGGCGAAGAGGTGGTTGCAGGCAGCGGTCTTGGCTATGAGGGGCGTGGGTACGGCATGTATGGTGCGGGTGTAGACGCTGATGGGCTTTGCCCGATGACCGGAGAGGCTCCACTGGCAGGAAGCCGCACGGGCCTGCGCAGCAACACTTCCCAGGGCGGCGGCATGAGATGGTCGAGATAACCCCATAGGGACACGTGCAAGGCCAGCAGAGGCTGGCCTTGCTTGAGGAGCATACGATGAAAAGGTTTCACAAGTATTTTCTGATAGCGGCCGTAATGGCCATAGTTGCCTTGGGGTTGCTGGTGGCACAGCCCATCGGCGAAGAACAAAACCTTCCTGTCACAGTATCCCCAGTGGCTGAGGCCTCTTCCGATTCGGAAGGGATCCTGTACATGCGCGAAGAGGAGAAGCTTGCCCGTGATGTCTATCTGGCACTGTATGACATGTGGGGCCTCAGGACGTTCTCCAACATTGCGCAGGCAGAGCAGACGCACATGGACAGTGTCGGTGCCCTCATTGGGGCACAGGGGCTGGTTGACCCTGTCATAGGGTCGCAACCCGGGGAGTTCCAGAATCCGGATCTGGCTTCGCTCTATGTGGCATTGGTGGATATGGGCTCACAATCACCCCAGGATGCCCTCATGGTCGGAGCGATCATAGAGGACCTTGACATCCGTGACCTGGAGACCTATCTCTCCGAGACAGAGGATCCCAATTCGATGGCCGTCTATGCGAACCTCTTGAGAGGGTCGGAGAACCATATGCGTTCTTTCGCAAGACAACTCGATCGGTATGGCATTGCCTATGAGGCACGCTACATAACACCAGAAAGGTTGGAAGCAATCCTTTCCCGATAACTGGTAAGACAATTGTAAGATGAATATATGATAATCGATTGAAGGCTCTGCCATATTGGCAGAGCCTTCAATCACCATCAAATAGATAGGGAACCTGGTAAGTATTTGGTAGCAAGTTGCCCACGTTGCTTGGAGCAAATGCTATCTGCATCGTGAACTTCTAGAGCTTATACGTTAAACCTGAAATGCATAATGTCCCCGTCCTTGACGAGGTAATCCTTACCCTCGATGCGAAGCTTTCCAGCTGTCTTGACTTTCTGCTCGGTCTTATAGAAGAAAAGATCCTCACAGTTGTAAACCTCAGCCTTAATGAAACCCTTCTCAAAGTCAGTGTGGATGACTCCTGCTGCCTGAGGAGCCTTGTAGCCTGCACGGAAGGTCCAGGCACGGTTCTCATCAGAGCCAGCAGTAAAGAAAGTGCGCATCCCCAGGGTGTGGTAGGCAAGACGGACCAGAGCATTCAGGGAAGATTCCTCAAGGCCTACAGCCTCCAGAAATTCCTTCTTGTCCTCTTCTGTTTCCAATGCTGCGATCTCAGACTCAATCTTGCCACAAATGACAATAACCTCAGAGCTTTCTTCTTCGGCAATGGAGCGTACAATCTTCACAAATTTGTTTTCTTCAGAGATACCATCCTCATCCACATTACAGACATAGATGACAGGCTTAAGAGTGATGAGGTGCAGATCATGCAACATGGCAAGATCTTCCTCTTCAAGAGCCAGGCTTCGTGCAGGTTTGCCCAGTTCAAGACACTCCTTCACCTTTCCCAACAAAGGAAGCGATTTCTCACTCTCTTTCTGTGCTTCCTTGCCCAGCCTACCCTGCTTTGCCTGTTTATTATACCGAGTGGTTACGGTCTCCAGGTCGGCTAGTGCAAGCTCAATGTTTATGGTTTCAATATCACTTGCAGGATCAATCTTATTATTTACATGAACGATGTCTCCATCTTCAAAACAACGGACCACATGTGCGATTACACCCACCTCACGAATGGAAGCAAGGAACCTGTTGCCCAAGCCCTCACCTTTGGAGGCACCGGCTACAAGACCGGCAATATCGACAAACTCAAAGGTTGTCGGAATGACCCGTTCGGTTGGGATCAGTTCAACGATCTGGTCCAGACGTGTATCAGGAACGCTAACGATTCCCACGTTGGGATCGATAGTACAAAAAGGATAGTTCGCAACTTCGGCAGGAGCTGCCGTCAAAGCAGAGAAAATTGTCGATTTACCGACGTTGGGCAAGCCAACAATACCACAATTCAAACCCATACATTAACCTCATATATGCTCAGTGGAGCTAGACTAGAGAGTGTAGCATATATTGACTTCTCTGGTCACGAGCCCTATAGTTACCATCAATGGAAATCGATACAATTACTGATAAAGATGATCCCTCAGTCAAGGGAAAACAAATACACGACATAGAAATAGAACGACAAAGGGCAATTTTGCTTGTCCTTGTCCCCTCAACAGAAGACAGGGTACATGCGAAGCACCGTGGCGAAGAACTCCAGGCTTTGGTAAGCACCATGGGGCCTTTGACTGTGCACATCCTCATGATACCCCTGCGTGATCATAACAGTGCAACCCTTATCGGAAGCGGTAAGGTGGCTGAGGTCAAAGGTCTCATAGATACGTATGAAAGTGACCTGGTCATATTTGACCAAGGCATCAGCCCTAGAGTTCAGAGAAATCTTGAGAAGGAATGGGAGTGCTGCGTCATTGACCGTGATGAGGTAATCCTACAAATCTTCGCTGATAGGGCCGCTACAAAAGAAGCAAGCCTGCAAGTCGAACTTGCAAGGCTTGAGTACTCCCTACCCCGTCTTACCAGGATGTGGGTCGGACTTTCACGACAACATGGCGGAGTGAAAGGAAACAAGGGTAGTGGGGAACAGCAGCTTGAACTTGACAGAAGACAGATCAAGGAAAAGATTACGCTGCTGAAGGAACAGCTCAAAAGGGTCCAACAACAACGCTCGGTCCAACGGTCCCAAAGACAGAACGGCAATGTCCCCCTCGGGGCCATCGTAGGGTATACCAACAGCGGCAAGTCCTCCCTTCTGAATGCACTTTCACAGGCAGATGTGCTGGTGGAGAACAAACTCTTTGCTACCCTTGACCCGACCACCAGGGCAGTGAAACTCCCTGGAGGGGTAGAAGTCCTGCTCTCCGATACCGTCGGTTTTGTCAGTGATCTCCCGCACAATCTTGTGGATTCTTTTAAAAGCACCTTGGAAGAAGCCAAGTATGCGGACTTCCTCATTATTGTCTGTGATGCTTCACACCCTGATATGATAGGAAGCTACACCACAACAGTCAAAGTCTTGGAAGAGTTGGGTTGCACTGACAAACCAGCCATTGTCATGATAAACAAGATGGATGACATTCATGATGATTTTGCTGTAGCAAGACTCAAAAGCATGTATAGCCCGTCTGTCGAGACCTCTGTCCTCAAACGGGAAGGCCTTGATGACCTGCTTACCCAGATAGGGGAAACACTCCATGCTCTCTGTCCTATTACATACTACCTCATCCCCGAATCCCGTTACGACCTTATCTCTCACATTCGACGATCAGGTCAGGTAGTGAGCATCGAGTATCTCGATACGGGCATCTTGGTTGAGACACAGATACTCGAGCGATACCAGAGTCCTATCCGGGCATTCAAGGTATCAGGAAAAGAGTAGGTACTAAGAAAAACAATATCAGAAGAGTCTCATAGTTTGATATATCATCAAACAAGCACAAGAGAGCCATCACGGTCATCATAACGGACCTGTGATGGTTTTTTGTTAGGTCTAGCCCTCTTTATTACTTTCAAATATATATATATTGACTTTCATACGAAGATAAAATATTATTGAATAGTAATTATTGGGGGAGCTAGAATGACTGAAAGAATCCAGCATTACAGAGAAAAAATCTTGAGCACAACACCTACAATATGTATTGAAAGAGCAAGATTTTACACACAAGCGTATAAACAACATGAGGACAAGCCAATTATCATGAAGCGAGCATTCGCCTTACAAGAGACATTGGATCACATGTCCATCCGCATTGAACCAGAAGATCTTTTGGTTGGAAATCACTCATCAGCTATCTACGCCGCTCCAATATTCCCAGAATATGCCGTAGAATGGATTCAAAACGAAATCAATGATTTTGAGAAACGAAGCGGTGATGCCTTTTTCCCTGATGATAATACTAAACAAGAGCTGCTAGAGCTATGCAAGTACTGGGAACATAAGACCACCCTGGACAAAGGTCGTGCTCTTTTCACCGAAGAGTTGGCAGCCATGCATGAAACGTCGATTATCAAGGCAGAAGGGAACCTTACCTCTGGGGATGCCCATATTGCCGCACATTTCCGCCAGATCATGGACAAGGGCCTTGCATGGTATAGGGAAAAGGCCGCACAAAAACTGGCCCAAACCGATTTTGTCACTGTAGAAGATCTCCACAAAAGGAATTTTTATCAGTCTGTCATAATCAGCATGGATGCATTCAGCCATCATATCCTTAGGTTTGCAGACCTTGCAAAACAATTGCAACAAGACGAAAAAGAGAGCCAACGCCGTAAAGAACTGCTCTTGATTGAACAGAATTGTCGTCATATTGCATATAAGAAACCACGAACGTTTTATGAGGCTCTCCAACTTACCTGTTTCATCCAGCTTATACTGCAGATCGAAAGCAATGGGCACTCCCTCTCCCTTGGAAGGATGGATCAGTATCTCTACCCGTTCTTTGCCCAGGACAAGAAGGAACATACTCTTGAAGATAGTTTTGTTATGGAACTGTTGGAAAGCTTCTGGCTTAAGCTTGTCAGCATCAAGAAAATCCGCTCTTGGTCACATACCCGTTTTTCGGCTGGTGGCCCCTTATACCAAAACGTAACGATTGGTGGTCAGCTCCAGGATGGCAGTGATGCAGTAAATGACTTATCCTTCCTCATCCTTCGCTCTGTGGATAATACCAAACTCACTCAGCCAAACCTTTCAGTGAGGTTCCATCCAGACCTTAATAAGGATTTTCTCAAGGAGTGCATCAATGTAATAGAGTCAGGATTTGGTATGCCTGCATTCAACAATGACTCGATAGTAATCCCAGCTTTCAAAAGTTATGGAGTGGAAGAGGAAGATGCTTGGGACTACTCTGCAATTGGCTGCATCGAAACTGCAGTACCAGGGAAATGGGGATATCGTTGCACTGGAAAACACTTCATTAATTTTATGCGAGTATTTCTTACTGCAATGAACGATGGGGTCGATCCTGTAAGCAAACATCAATTCTGCAAAGGGATAGGCAAGCTGGAAGACTTTACTGATTTCTCACAGGTCATGGAAGCTTGGGAAAAGCAGGTACGGTATTTTGCCAAATCGGGCATCGCAATTGACACTGCAGTTGATATCGTCTTACGTGATGAAGTACCAGACATCCTTTGTTCAACATTCACTGACTATTGTCTCGAAAGAGGAAAGACTATCCATGAAGGTGGAAGCAAATACGATCTGGTATCGGGCTTACAGGTTGGAATCGCCAACTTGGGAGATTCACTTGCAGCTATCAAGAAACTGGTATTTGATGAGAAACGTTTCACAGGCAAACAGATGATGGAGGCGATAGAGAGCAATTTTGAGCTTCCAGGCGGAGAAGAAATTCGCCAGATTATTATAAACCATGCCCCCAAGTATGGAAATGACGACAATTATGTCGATGATTTGCTTGTTGAAGCTTATGGTTATTATCTTGATGAGATAAAGAAATATAGAACTATCCGTGATGGATGTGGCCCTATCGGCTGTAAGTATTATGGAGGCACATCCAGCATTTCTGGCAACGTTCCTGCAGGCTCTGTCGCTCCTGCCACCTACGATGGCAGAAAAGCCTGGAAACCTTTGGCTGAAGGTGCCTCTCCTTCCGCAGGAATGGACCAGAGCGGGCCTACCTCTGTTATGAGGAGCATAAGCAAGCTCAAGACAGAGGAAATTGTAGGAGGAGTCCTGTTGAACCAGAAACTGACCCCTACTGTAATGAAATCCAAGCAATCGAAGATCAAGCTCACAGCAATGTTGCACACCTTCTTTGATGATATGAAAGGCTGGCATGTCCAATACAATATTGTTGATAGGGAAGTGTTACTGGCAGCTCAGAAAAATCCTGAAGAATACAGAGACCTAATTGTAAGAGTCGCTGGTTATTCAGCATTCTTTACCAATTTATCCATAGAAACACAGAACGATATCATTGTAAGGACGGAGCAGACCCTCTAAGAAATGTCATCAGTAGAGTACCAATGTGTGAAGAGTCCTGCCCAAGTGAAATCATAATGGGTGTTTCCTCTTTTGCTAGAATTACCAGGCAGAAGGAACTTTTGGTCTGTCCCACCCTATTGTGGGGAAGGGTACAGGGTTCTCTACCTATCTGGCACATTGAACTCAATAGAACAAAAACAGTCACAAGAACTATAAAAAACTGTATCTGGTTACAGTTTTTTACTAGTTATGGACATTTCAAGTCCTGAATTTATTATCCTGAACCAGACAATTGGTCATCCCGCTACAGCTCAGGTGCAACGGTGACTCCCAGTTGAGTAAGGATACTATAGAAATTGTCCATTTCCTGATCAGAATATGGATTCATAGTTAAGAAATGGGCATAATCCTTTTTCATCACTTGGTACTTATCTTTTGCAAGAGGATTGAAATTTATCAGTTCAATGGGGGTCTTGGGAGAAGTTTGCAGGACAAACTCCCCAATTGCAGTCAGATTCTCTTTAGTAGCAGTCATACCTGGAATAAGGGGAATCCTGACAAACACCTCTTTTTTATGAGCTGTGAGATTTTTGAAGTTTTGCAGGATAATGCTATTGTCATGGCCAACAAACTCAGTATGAAGCGAGGCATCAAAGAGTTTGAGATCCACGATAAACAAGTCTACAAGGTCAAAGAATGATGCAAATATCGTAGGGTCAGCATACATCGAGGTCTCTATGGCGGTGTGGATACCTTCTCGCTTTATCTCGCTCAGGACAGCCTTAGCAAACTCCGCCTGATATGTAGGGTCTCCTCCTGAGAGGGTAACGCCACCCCCACTGGAATTATAGAACGAGCGATCCTGTAGCAGTAAGGCTACAGCATCTTCGACAGTCATCCAATGGCTATCATACGTGAGTGCTTTAGTAGGGCAAGCTTCTATGCTACTTTCACAATCTTCACATGCACTGTTATTGATCCTGATGAAAGGTTCCGCGTTCCCTCCAAAACCGATAGCACCAGAGGCACAAGCCTCTACACATGCACCACACTTTATGCACTTATTCTCAAAATACCAAAGATGTGGCTTGTAATCGATACCCTCAGGATTATGACACCATACACAGGCGAGAGGACATCCTTTAAGGAATAGCGTAGTTCTAATCCCAGGACCATCATGGACTGCAAATTTCTTAATGTCAAATATATTGCCTTTCATCACTTCCCCTTTCCTGACGCCATACAATACAACACATATTGCTTTTACCTTTATTTACCACTATACGATAGTATATTATATCACAACTGAAAGAAATTCTCAATCGAATGAGAATAAAACTGAAATTACCATGCTATAAGATACCGATGCTTTCTGGTAAAATGAGATGAGAAATAGCCATATGTATGGAACAATATAGGAAGAAGATTTTAGGTTTACAAAGACTCATCCACCAGAGTGTTATTTGGGAATGATTACCTTTACATCTTTAGATGTCAGATACTCAAAGTACTCCTGAGGAATGTTCTTATCTGTTATCACATAGTCAACTTCAGTGATATCCAAATACTTTGAAAGATTGATTTTCCCAAACTTTGAAGAATCGGTCAGTACAAAGGTCTGGGGGCTGATAGCAGCAATGGTCGTATTGATATCAGCACGCATCATATCCCTACCTGTAAAGCCTGTATTCTGGGTAAAGCCATCAACACCAACAAATGCTTTGCTGAAATTAAGGATCTTCAGGCAATCCTTGACCAGATTCCCCACCACACATTCACTCTCGCTCTGATAGATGCCACCAAGAAGAATCACACGGTTCTCAGCCTGTTTGCCTATCTGTCTCGCGATAAACGCATTGGATGTAATGATAGTCACGTTCTTACGATGCTCGACAACTTCAAGGGCAAACAGGGCATTGATGGATCCACTCTCGATCAGGATTGTCTCGTCTTCACCTACATACTGCAGTGCTGCCTTTGCTATCTTGAGTTTCTCTTCATAATTGATTCCCATGCGATGAGAGATATCATCACTTTCATTTAGCTCAGCGCCTCCATGCACACGTTTAAGGAACCCACTATTTTCCAATGAGGTGAGGTCTTGTCGTATAGTTGCTTGAGAAACGTTTAGCTTATCAGCAAAATCAGTTACCGTTACTTTTTTGTCGGTAGCAAGAATGTTCAAGATTTGTCTGTGTCTTTTAGTCATTTTTATTCCAATGTTAGGGCAGCAGCTCCAAGTAACCCAGCATTACATCCTAGGACTGAGGTCCGTATCTCAACTCTATCATACATCATGTCCTTAACCAATGAATAAAATCGCTTTTCTATCAAGTCAGTGTATATCTGTCCCATACTTACTAGCCCTCCACCGATGATAATTACCTCAGGGTTCACTAACTGGAAGAGATTATACAGGCCAATCCCTACAGCATTTGCTGAAGCTTGTAGTACTTTCATAGAGATTTCATCTTGCTCTGCAACACCCTTCTCCAGCATCCTGCCATTAAAATCATCAAGATTCTCGGCGGTTATCCCAATCGTGGATACTTCTCCACCCTTGAGATAACGGTTGTAGAGTTGGGGAAGGTAGTGCCCACTGGAAAGTGACATCAGACAACCTTTATTTCCACAGGAACATTCTATTTCGGAATTGGGATCAATAATTGTATGCCCGAGCTCCCCTGCTGTGCCTGTCATTCCTCGCACCAATTTCTTGTCAATGATTATCCCACTGCCCACACCTGAGCTGATGGTTACAAAGACAATGTCAGAAAAGTTTTTCCCAGCACCAAATTTGAACTCGCCAAATGCCTGGGCATTGGCATCATTGTCGATGATAATATCACTTTTGAACTTTCGCGAGAGCATCAAGCGTAAGGGATAGTTTTTAAAGCATGACTTGAAATTGCTTGAAGTAATGATCAGTCCTTTCTTGGTGTTGATATGCCCTGCAATCCCCACCCCGATCCCCCTGAGTTGACTCTCATGCAGGTCATGGACCTTCAACAGTTCTTGTACGATCGAAACAATTGAATCCACGATACCATCACATCCCAATACGGTATGAGTGTAAATAATTCTACTATCTATGAAAGACCCATCCTCTTCAAATAGACCTGCAGAAAGTTTGGTCCCTCCTACATCAACACCACATAAATATTTCTTCATCTGTATCTCCACCTATAACTCTCAGCTAGCATTCTTATCAGGCAACTTTATAATGCTATCCTATACTTCTATTTTTATACGTCTTCTCGTCTCTTCTTTCGGCTGTAGCTATCAAGACAGAGAATCGTGACTATAACCATACCTCTTAGTACCATCTGTAAGTATGGGTTGATTCTTAACATATTCATAGCATTTTCCATAATACCAAAGACAAGAAGTCCCATCCCTGTCTGCAGTACGCCGCCAATGCCTCCTGCTAATGAAGTCCCTCCTACTACCACAGCACTGATAACTGTAAGAGCAGTGGTTTCACCGTAGACACTAGAACCAGAATTTAATTTTGAAGAAAGCAGAATTCCACCAAGAGCTGCAGCAAAGCCACATATAACATAGGTCATGGTCTTTATTATTCGAACGTTGATGCCAGAATATTCGGAAACTTCATAGTCACCTCCTATTGCATAACAATTACGCCCAAATTGAGTATACCGTAAAATACTATAGCCCAAAAAAAGGACAGCGAACATAATTAGCACCAAGTTAGGAATAAACCCAAAAACAAATCCATTGGAAATCATCATGAAATTACTATTAGTCGCTGCTAGTGGATGTGCATCCGTTAGTTGCTGGGCAACTCCAGTAAGAAGCATCCCCATGCCTAGAGTGATGATGAATGGTTCTGTCTTTTGGTACACAACCAAGTATCCATTTACCAACCCTATAAGAATTCCTGAAAGCAATCCTCCTAGGATGCATACCCACAATGGCGCGACGGACATCAGTTTTATGGTAACAATACCGCTGACAACCATAATTCCACCAATCGAAAGGTCAATGCCTCCAGCAATGATAACGAACGTAATACCAAAGGCGAGGACCAGGAGAATCGATGCTGAGTTCAACAGATCAAAAATATTGAAACTGGTATAAAAATTTGTCTGAAAGAAGAGCATTGCAAGTAACATGACCAATACGGCAATTGAAGCTTTGTGATGTGCAAATTTGTTGAGAGAGAATTTTTTGATTTGAAATTTCATTACTTACCTCCTAGCGGTCTTTAAGGTTGTCGAGCCAGATAGCAATTATAAGAATTGCACCCTTCATCACATTCTGCATAAAAACAGAAACTCCAAGCAGGTTCATACAGTTGGCCAACAAAATGACCAGCATAGTGCCAAGGACTGTTCGTATTACATTTCCATTTCCACCAGCAAGCGAGGTTCCCCCAACAACAACTGCTAGGATCGCATTTGTTTCATAGTTTTTCCCCAATACAGGAGAGGCTGTTGTGACACGCGAAAACAATACTATCGCTCCCAATGCAGCCATAAAGCCTGAAATCGTATATATGATCATGATACTTTTGTTGACCGAAATTCCTGAAAGTCTAGCTGCAGTCTTATTTCCACCCGTCAGGTTTATCGTTCGTCCTAGATACGTCTTCTCATGGAATACAAAAAGAACAAGGATGACTACTAGGAAGATAACGAAAGAGACTGAGAAAATCCCTAAGGTACCTGTCCCAATAGCCGTAAAAACAGAGTAATCCCGAGAAATATACGACATATGGTCTGTGACCCCACCAGTAAAGATTAAGGCGAGCCCCCCATACACAACACTCATACCATAGGTAATAAAGAGTCCTTCTGCCTGGGTAATGGCACCACTTACCAAAATGAGAAGGGAGTTCAAATACCCACAAGCAGCACCAAGCAGCAAGCCAATGCATAGGGCGGGGATCTGTCCCAATGGTTCTATCAGTGAGAGGGTGATGACTGCAACCAGTGACATAATACCGGCAACAGAGAGGTCAATAAAACCTCCAATAATGACAAAAGTCATTCCTAGTGCCACCATAATGAGTGGACCAAACTGTCGCATAATGTTGGTCATGTTTCCCGCTGAAAGAAACTTTGGCTCGATGAAAATAGTAACCACCACAAGAAGGACAATGGTAACCAACACAAGGTACTCACCGAGTATATTCAAGATATTCTGTTTATATGTTAGTTTTCCTTGCATGCCCCTAACCCCTTAGTTTTAAATTCGAATGCTTTTACCATAATCGCTTCAGCTGTTGTTTTCTCAGGATCAAACTCTCCTGTGATCCTACCGTCGCATACAGTAAGAACCCTATTACTCATATTGAGGACTTCAGGAAGTTCAGAGGAAATCAAAATAACTGAACCACCTGCTTCTGCAATCTTTTTCATCAACAGATAGATATCGTATTTTGCACCGACATCGATTCCTCTTGTAGGCTCATCCATAATGAGAATCTGGGGATTCAACTCCATCCAACGGCCAACTATGCACTTCTGCTGATTCCCTCCAGAAAGACTTTTGACTCGAGTTCGGGGAGATGGTGTCTTAATTCCAAACGCCTTGATATGCTTTTCAGCGATTGCTCGCTCTTTCCTCATATCTACAAAACCGAAGCTTGATATTTCTTCAAGGCTAGCCATAGAAATATTCGATTCAACAGAAAAAGGCAGAACCAATCCTTGTAATTTCCGGTCTTCAGGAACAAATCCAAATCCGGCCTTTATTGCATCACGAGGATTCTTTATCTTTACAGGTTTCCCATCAATTTCGATGGTATGCCCTTTAACCTTGTCCGCTGCAAAAAGAGCCCTGACAATTTCTGTACGTCCAGCACCAACCAAACCTACGAGGCCAAGAATTTCTCCCCGATGTATTTTAAAGGAAATATTTTCAAGTTTTTTTGTCCTTAACGAATCAACTCGCATACGTACGTCACCAGAACATCTAGGTCGTTCGGGAAACTCGTTTTCGATGGCACGACCCACCATTTTTGTAATCATCTCATTTCTCGTAATGCTACCAATTGGTTTGGTATCAACGACCTGTCCATCGCGCATCACAGTAACTTCATCGCAAAAATCAAATATCTCATCGAGCTTATGACTTATATAGATTATTGAGATCCCTTTTGCCTTCAGGTGATGGATTATCCGAACAAGTTCCTTCATCTCATCTGAAGTAAGACTACTACTAGGTTCATCCATGATTATCAGTTTCGAATCGAAAGAGAGGGCTTTTGCAATCTCAACCATTTGTTTCTGAGAAACACTCAGTTCAGAAACTAGCATATAGGTATCAATAGGGCAGGAAATTGTCTTCAACAACTCTTTTGCTGCCGCATGAGTCCCTCGCATTCCTTTCATTTCCTTGAAACGGCCAAGGAACATATTCTCACCTACGGTCATGGTATTTACCAGGTTCAATTCCTGATAAATGATGCTCAAGCCCATTTCCATTGCTTGAAGAGGTGTCACCTTATCAATAATTTTTCTATCAAAAACGATTGTTCCAGAATCCTTCTGGTATACTCCAGAAAGAATTTTCATAAGGGTGGACTTACCTGCGCCATTCTCTCCAACAATAGCGTGCACGGTTCCTTTATGTACATCAATAGAGACATTATCCAGCGCACGAACTCCTGGAAACGTTTTTGTAACTTCAGTTACAGTCAAAATACTGTCAGATATTTTTTTTCTCATCATTCACATCCTTATTGGTAAACACAAAGCGAACCTGTCCCCATATAGTTGGGGGACAGGTTCATTGGGAGATTATAGATTCTACCACTCAGGGGGTGTAAACTCATCAATATTGCTCAGGCTTACAATATCGAGAGGTACGAAATTAACGGCTTCGACCGAACCACCCTTCAGCAAAGTATTGGTCATTTCAAGAGATTTTTTAACCATGGTTTCAAAGTTCTGCATAATGGTTACACTCTGCTCCCCACTACGAACCTGATCAAATCCTGCTCGGTTACCATCAACGGCAACAATGAACACATCATCCATTCCTGCTGCCTTGAGTGCTCCGATAATACCAGTTGCACCATTATCCCAGTGGCAGAAAACACCTTGGATATCACTACCCCATTTGGTGATCATATCTTCCATAACCGCCATGGCTTCTGCTGTTGCCCACTGCTGTGTTGCTTTGTAGTCGATAACTTCAATGTTGGTTCCAGCAATAGTCTTGTTGAAGCCATCATGCCTTTTGATCTGAGCATCATGCCCTGATTGTCCACCGATCTCGACAATTTTTGCTCCATTGGGGAATGCATCAATAAAAGCTTTTGCTGATGCTTCTCCGGCCATGTCATCATTGACACCAACAAAAAAATTGCGCAAGGAACTGTGTGCCTGGGGAATATCTGAACTGAACATCCCAATTATGAGACCAGCATTCTTTGCCTGCATGAGACTGGGTATGATCGCATTGACATCATTTGGATTGACATAAATTGCTTTCAAGCCTTGAGCGATTGCATTAGTGACAACCTGTGCCTGAACTTGGGCATCACCCTTTCCGTCAAGAATCTGAACATCAAGATTATAGTCTGCACCATACTTGAGGAACATCTTCGCAGAGAATGCCTGTGATTCATTCGCCATATCACCAGGGAGATAGGCTACTTTTGGCATACCACCATCCACTTTTGCCTTGTCCGACTGACCAGCCGAAAAAGCCAATGACCCAATTACTAAAGACACGCAAAGCAACAGAACAACTTTTCGATTCATAATTTCCTCCAGATCTTCTTATTTTTAGCTAAATGACTCATGCAAGTCAGAAAACTCTAGGACCAAATTCAAAAATCTCAGAACTCTTACATGAGGACTTTCATATGAAAGTTAGCAATATCTATTTAATAACACGTAAGTTGGAATATATATGGTTATAATAACGAATTTGTTATCTATTTACATCATAACCCACAATTCAACAGCTAGCAACTATTATTTGAAGTTATTTTTACTGCGTATTGAAGTCTTTTTATTTTCTTTCGAAAGTTTTTATTATCGATATTTTATATTTTTAAGTACTTAATACTACAATATAAAATGCATGAGATTTCTCGTTATACTTAAGACATAGTACTGAGTTTGTATACTTCCAGCTATGTTTCGTAAGTATATGTGCAAGCCCGTATTCCTTTGTCTTATAAGAAAACCAGGTGTATATTAGTCCCTTATAGACAAAGGGGAGAATTTTTATGGACAAACGCCTGTATGTGGCCATCATCGCTGACATCATAGGATCCAAAAAAATCAGCGCCCACAGCAGTGTACAGAAACGACTTGAAAAGGTTCTTGAACAGATCAACATATCCTATAGGTATGCAATTGCCTCACAGTTCATCATCACACTCGGAGATGAGTTTCAGAGAGTCCTCCATGACAGATCGGTAGCGTTGAAGATACTAGACCGAATACAAAAGGAGATGTATCCCACCTTAATCCGCTTTGGAATCGGGGTCGGTACTATCAGCATACGGCTCCAAGCTGATTCATCCCTTGGCTCTGATGGCACAGCCTACCATCTTACCCGAACTCTGATAGAGGACATGAAGGCTCTGGAAAGTAAAAAGACAGAGGCAAAGACAAATATTCTCATTGGCATAGAAGGCCAGCAATGCACCTCCATATTATTGAACACTCTGTTCAAGCTTATCTGGGCACTGCAAGGTAATTGGACTGAACATCAGAGACAGATCATAGCAACACTGCAAAAGTATAATGACACACAAACTGAAATTGCAAAAAGACTGGCTATCGTCCAATCAAGCGTGCAGAAAAGTCTTGCTAGCAGCCATTTCTATGACTACAAGAAAGCTACAGACATTATCTCCCAGACACTGAAGACCATCGTAGATACGTCACTGTGATGTAGAAAGTTGAAAAATAAAACCAAATATACCGTGTAACTTACTTAATCATAGAAGTATGGACAGGATTGCAAGCAACCCTGTCCATATAGCCAAAGCAAAGGACTCACCCTCTAGAATCGGTACATCGCCCCTATATACGAGTAGATACCAAGCACATCAGCCTGATATCCTTTGAAAATCCTAATAGCTGGACCAACGCGGATATAGACATCAAGGGGAATGACATCATCGGAAAATTTGTATGTAACCCCAACTGGGGCTACCACTGAGAGCTCGACAAGATCGTTATAAAAGCCAATCAGAGCACCTCCACCGACGGTAACATCAAAGTTCACCTCTTCTATGTTGAAGCTTCCAACACGAAAGTTGGCAACCACATCTCCATTGATGGAAGTATAGAAGAAATCCAAACCAACCCCAACAACAATATCCATATTGTCATTTATGCGATATTGGACTGCACCCTGTGCTCCTGTCCCAAGGTTGATACCAGCTGCCCAGGTGCTTCTTGCAACAGGAGCTGCCATAACAGGGAAAAGCGCCAACATGATAAGCACACTAGTAAGAATCATACGTTTTTTCATTCGTTAGACTTCCTTTCTGGCTTGCAAGCCATGTATGTATATTTTATAAAATCCTACCACAAGGATTTCTGTATATCTAGGAATATAGTGAACTGATTTGATCAGTTTTCCGAATACCAGTGAAAGTACCATAACAGCAATCCATGAAAACACCATACAAGCTGAAGCTAGACATAAAAAATGCCGCTCTACCAAATAAATGGCAAAGCGGCAATTGCTCATGTTGTGCTATTTTCTAGCTGGTCAATTAAATCTCCAGAGAGCCCCAAGGAACGCACTAAAGCCAAAGTTGATATCTACGACACCCTCTTTAACAATTTGCAAGCCAGGAGCGAGACGGAAATAAAGATCGATGGGTACATCCCTTATGTGATACATAATACCAAAGGGAACAAGAACTGCAAAGTTCATACCGTGACCGCTTGATAAGGGAATACCTACATTCACTCCAAGTCCCATGGTCACATCAAAATCTGCCCTGTCAATCTGGAATTCATTAATCTTGTAATTTGCCGCCATATCAAAGGAGAGATGGGAAACTCCAAAGTTATTGAGCCCCAGATTTCCAATCACATCAAAATCCCGGTTTGCCCTATACTGGAAACCAAGACCTGTGTTAGTCCCAAGGTTAAGACCAAGAGCAAACTTACTATAAGCAGCACTTGAAGTTCTTAGAGGGGCGGATGCTACAGGCACCAGAATCAAAATCAAGAGGGAAAATACAATCAGATATGTTCTTTTTTTCATATGAAATGCTCCTTGAGAAAGGTTGATCCTTCCTCTTATACTTATAAATATATCATATAAAATACTTTAATTCTAGTTGTAGGGTGAGGCCAATCTAACAATTTAACTATGCTATACTCTTGCAATAATACCATAGATACTGGCCTTTTTTGGTATTTCTATATATCATACAAAACCAAAGGAAGTGTAATAAACCATGAACAAACACCTAACCCTAAGGGGAATGATCGTAGGTCTTTTGGGCCTTGTGGTAATAACTGCCAGCTCCATGTATGTGGCGCTTCGTATGGGAGCCCTCCCCTGGCCCACCATATTTGTCACTGTGGTCAGCATGGCTGCCCTTGGCAAGGCGAAGAACTCCTCGCTGCAGGAGATCAACGTGACACACACTATCATGAGTAGTGGAGCCATGGTTGCAGGAGGCTTGGCCTTTACCCTCCCTGGACTCTGGATGCTAGCACCTGATGCCTCATTCTCTACCATGCGGCTCATTGTACTGGCAGTGGTTGGTGCCATACTGGGCACCCTCTTTTCTGCCATCTTCCGCAAGAAGCTCATTGAAGAGGAACAACTTCCCTACCCGATGGGACTTGCTTCCTACAACACACTGCAGGCAAGCGTAAAAGGCGGGCATGGAGCAAAGACCCTTTTTGCATCCATGGGTGGGTCAGTAATCTTCACAGCCCTACGTGACGGCTTTGGGAAAATCCCTGCCCTGCTTACTCTCTTCAAAGGAACAGCAATCTTCCCGGCCTTCTCCATCTGGGTATCCCCGATGGCCATGGGTATCGGTGCCATCATAGGGCCACTGTTTGCCCTGATCTGGTTCGGTGGGGCCATATTTGGCTACTATCTGCTCATTCCTATCGGCCTGAGCACAGGACTTTTCGCATCCATGGCAGAAGGAGATATCTTCCGATCCAACCTAGGCATAGGCCTTATGATCGGAACAGGTCTGGGCGTGTTTGTAAAAGCAATCATATCCAGAGCCAAACAATCAAAGAAGCAAACCGAATCCAAGCAGATGTCTGCCAGAACGAGGACAATGATTCTCATCGTCCTTGTTTTTTCGGTCATTTTACTTGCAGTAGGCACCGATATAAGCCTTTCTGAAGCAATCATCGTCATCGTAGGCATCTACCTCACCACCTATCTCTCAGGTATGCTTACAGGGCAAACAGGCATCAACCCCATGGAAATCTTTGGTATCCTTGTTCTCTTGGTAGTGCAGCTGTTTACCCACCCTTCCCTTATTGCATCCTTCAGTATTGCAGCGGTCACTGCTGTTGCCTGTGGACTTACCGGAGATGTCATGAACGACCTGAAAAGCGGATACCTCTTGGGTACAGATACCAGGCAGCAGATTCTAGGTGAGGGTCTTGGCGGAGTCATTGGGGCAGTGTTATCTGTATTTGTCCTGCTCATCATGAAAGCTTCCTTTGGAGGCTTTGGTACACCTGAACTGCCAGCCCCTCAGGCTGCTGCAGTAGCGGCAATGGTAGGCGGCCTCAGTCATGTGCCTGCTTTCGTTACCGGCTGCATTATTGGCCTTATCCTGTACTTGAGCAAATTGCCTTCTGCAACCTTGGGTTTGGGCGTCTACCTTCCCATTTATATCTCCTCTATCATGGGCTTAGGTGCTGTCTTATCCTCAGTACTGAAAAAAATATTCTCAAAAAAATACAGCTCAGAGCAGTTGGGCGAAGAATCAGGGCTTGTTGCAAGTGGATTGCTCGGCGGAGAAGGCATTACAGGTGTAGCAATCGCTATCATTTCTATGCTCAAATAGGTATACTAAACGGATGGAAGAACAAGAGAAAAAAATGCCACTATCCCTCTATGGCCTGAGTGCAGAGGATATCAATGAACTGCTAGAATTACAAAAGGCTTTCTACGGAAGACAGATATATGCCTGGCTCATCAAGGGAGTTTCCTCTTTCGATGAGATGACAAACCTCCCTAAGTACGAGCGTGAGCGCCTTAAGGCCCTTATGCCCTCGATCTCATCCTCGACAGTAGCAACAAGTGAGACAGATGAAAGCGGAGCCACCAAGATGGGCATCCGCCTATATGACGGGTCAATTGTGGAGTGTGTATTGCTTGTGGACAAGAAAGGCCGTCATACTGCCTGTTTGTCGAGTCAGGTAGGATGTGCCATGGGCTGTACCTTTTGCAGGACTGCCACCATGGGGCTTTTGCGTAACCTCGCAGCAGAAGAGATCATCGAACAGTACATCCACCTTATCCGAGTGAGTAAGGAGCCTATCACCCACATAGTCTATATGGGTATGGGAGAACCCCTTGCCAATATAGCAGCGGTTACCCGCTCCATAAGATTCCTACACCAGGAGCAAGGCTTCAATATCAGCCTGCGAAGGATAACCATCAGCACCTGTGGAATAGTGCCGGGCATCCTCAAGCTTACCGAACAGAAACTGCCAGTCAAGCTTGCAGTCTCCCTGGTAATTGCAGACAACAAGATCCGTGACAGGATCATGCCGGTAAACCAGAAATGGGACCTCAATGAACTCAAGAGAGCCCTACTTCACTACCAGCGCCTCGGAGGGAAACGAATCACCATCGAATACTGCCTGTTACATAATACCAATACTGACGAAGAGTCAGCAAAAAAACTTGCGGGTTACCTCAAGAACCTGGATGCATTAGTCAACCTCATTCCTTGGAACCCTACAGAAGACATGCCTTGGGAGACTCCCTTAGAAGAGGAAATCGACCGCTTTGCTCACTTCCTTGACCGGTGGAATGTTAAATACACGCTTCGCCGTTCCCGTGGACGGGAGATCAACGGAGCCTGTGGACAGCTTGCAGTACCCCTCAATAAAGGCATGGAGTATGACTTCCTGGATGAAGAGGATGATGAGAACTGACCTTTGAAACCCTAGAGCTATGAATTACTCTGGACACGAAACCTCCTGCCTTGCTTGCAGGAGGTTTTCTGTTTCAAGTGTGTTTGCTTTCCAGTGACATATATGGATACCAAGAACCTCACTTGGCAAGTTGGGTGCCTGTATCCATATTCAGTATTGTCCGATACCCAACGGCAGGAAGATTTTTTGCATCGACAGATGTTAGAGCTTCTTCCAAAACGTCTTGCAGTCTCTCTTATCGTCAATATTGAACTGTATGATCCTTTCAAGCAGGGCATAGTCTACAGGCATCTCCCACTTGATACGAAACAAGTTTACTGTTTGGGTATACCCAGCTTTAGCTATGTCCTCTGAGAAAAGTTTGATACCGGTCACATCGGGAGAAACGGCAAAATGGTGCTTAGCGACACTGAAAGCTATGATGAAGGTCCCATGGTCTGTGAACATCGGCTGGTTCCAGGCAATCTTGGGCTTAAGGTTAGGAAAGGTCTCATGGACCCAGGTAAAGACCGCTTCCATCTTCTCTCTGTGCTCCTGATTGTCTATCGTAGCCAGAAAATCTGCAAAAACTTCCATATGCTTCCTCCTTTTTCAGTGACCATGACTGATATAAAAAGCATAGTGAATCACTCGGTATAATGCTAGATTACACCTCATGAAAAATCGAACGACTGTACCATATTGCACCCAGGGAACCTACAAGCAACCCTCCAGCGATCTGCAAGGAAAGAGCAAGGTTCTTTTCTGCCAGAAACCCCAGGATCAACGTCAGAAAAAGCTCTATACAAGTCCCTAAGAGAGAGTTGAGGCTCAAGGAGGTTGCAATATCTGAGCCTTCAGAAGCCTTTGCTGTAATTGAAAAGTATAGGGGTTGTACAAGGGTGGCCCCAAGACGAATCATGACAGTTCCTAACAGTACTACCACCACCCCTTGTAATGAAGAAAGCAAGACAAGACCCATGCAGGAAAGGACAAAAGCACATACGGTGACTGCAAATCCCCCCAAATGTGCAACAAGTGGGGCTGAGAGATAGGAGAAACAAAAGGAACTTACAACCAGTAGGATAAAGGGAAGACCAAACATCGAAAGGGGGATACCCACCCTTTTATAGCATAGCTGCACTAAAAATACAGTTACCATTTGGTTGATTCCAAACAACACGGTATTACCAATGACATAGAGCAACAACGTTGTATTTTTAGCCAGGACACTGATTGTTTTTACCAGGCTCACCTTTGGAAGGGAAGAGAAATCATCCCCTGTGCTCTCGCGTGGGAGCAGTAGGATAAATACCAAGGCAAAGAAATGGCTGACTATGGTAAGAAAGGCGCTCTGGGTGAAAACCTCAGTAAAAAGAGGGAAAACCAAAGCAACTGCGAACAACCCAAGAAACATACTTCCCTGATACTGCCCCAGTTCCTTATGTCCAGCTTTGCATCTATGCAGATACGCTATATCAACTCCACTTATGGCACTGAAAGCGATGGCAAGTAGAATCCGTTCAAAGAGAAACAGGGAAAAACTATCGGCTCCAAAGAATACTACCTTCGAAACAAACAGGAAGGAAAACGAGAGGACCAGCGTACGCCTATACCCGATCCTATCGGCTATGTACCCCCAAGGAAGCTCAAGGGCCATCACCAAGGCAAGATTTACTGCTTCAATAATACTCATCTGCCATAGGGTTATCCCCCTGTTCTGACGATAGAGGGTTGCCACAGGGGCATAGAAAACCATGCCAGAGAAGAAAGCACTGAGGTTCATCAGAACCACAGCTTTTTTGTTTGCATTATGCATAAAAAACTCCAAATAAATTCGATCGACTGGATAGAATCCACCAAAAACACGAGAAGATCAAATTAGTCGTTCAAATTTAGACGGGAATATGCATGGCCGAAGAATATGATATATGAAAACCAAGGACAACCCTCTAGGGACAAGAGATGATAGTTTTATTCATGTAATGGAATCAGTCAAGATTTTGGAAACCCAACAGTTCTATACTGATACAAATTTCGGCGATTAGAGTAACAATAACAAGGACAGTTTCCCCCTTCCCTTTAGATATCTAAGAGCAAAATTTCTTGAATAGAAAAATACCTTGTATGTAAGTATACAGCCCAATGAGCTAAAAAAGAAAATCTCCAATATCTCTTTGGTATACCCAAAAAGAATTCACTGGGTTCATCAGGGATAAAAATGATACTACTCTGTTTCACATCGAAGACAAGAAACAATCCTCCTAGACCAAGTGAAGCATAATACCATAAAACTATTCGTATGTTTCTGACTTTGGCCAAGGTTCATATGGGACTGGACAATGTACTCAAGTGCAACAATGACCGTAAAAACCATACTGTCCCAAGAATTGATTTTTCACTGTATGTATCTGGATTTTCAAAAGGTCATCTCGAAACTTGGATGTCTCCATTATGAGTCTCCAGTTTGATGGATATGGTTGGAGAAGAACCGATGATTCCAGCAGCATTCTCATTCATACGAGTAAGCTGATCTGGAAAGTCTGTAGTAATGGATCCATTTTTTGTCGATGCCGAAAACTTGAACTCCAGCGTATGTGGAACCTTACACACCAAAGCTCCGTTTTTTGAAAATGCATATATATCGTTTGTCACATCAGTAAAGGAAATCTCTATGGAACCATCTCCAGAAGCGTCAAATGAACCGGATCCGAAAATATGAGAAGCAGTGAGCTCTCCACCCTTTGACTGGTAGTTGACTGCTCCATGTACCTGATCCATTGTAGTTATGGCATTGGTAGTTTGTATTTCTATTGCATCCGCAATAATGTTTTCTAACCTTATTTTTCCATTTGTACTGGTTACAATCAAATTAGGTGCCTTTGTATTCGACAAGTGAATAGCTCCATATGTGGTATCAACGCTGAAATTACGCAAGGTGTTCAAATCAATTTCTGATCTGATTGTTCCACTTGTGGAGTGTAGAGACAAATTAGCAGAATAGCTCCGTGCAATATAAATTTCTATATAGGATACAAAACTGGAACGTGATGGCCGTTCCCCCTCTGTTATCAGCAATTCGCCACTTCGAGTAATCGTTCTTGCAAAATAGCTTTTCCTATTTTCGTTCATATACTCCTTCACTATCAGCTTATCGTCATCACTCTCAAAAACATGGATATCGTCTGCATCATAATCAATCAGAATACTTTGAAAATCTCCGGTATCTAATGTGAGCATATTAACCATAGATGTAGCTTTTTTCCCTCTACATCCCGACAAAATTCCAACCACGAGAATTCCTATACAGGTGATTATTGCTAACTCGTATTTCATACTACTTCTCCTTATACTAATTGAACCGTTCATTCAACATTTACATATGAATTATCGCGTATTTTCCATCAAAATTATTGCTTATACGCGTGAAGCAAGTTATCCAGACAAATGGCTTTCGCCAATTCAGTTGGAAGTTCTGTCTGAATTTCGAAAGCGTCATTCATGATATGCATCCCCCACCATGACAAGGTTTCTATGATCAAATGAGTAACATACTGAGGATGCTCAATCTGCCGAAAAGTTCCATTTTGCATATACTGTGTAACATATGATAGTATCTGCTGATAAAATTCTCGCCGATATTCTTTATAATAGTCTGTCAGAGCACCTAAATCGTCTGGATTCTTTTCTATAACCAGACAGCCAATTCTATAGCTTGAGATAATATCAAAGGCATCAGAAAACATTTTCTCTACAGGATAATTTGTAATATTGCCAAGATGGGAAGAAAATACTTTTTTGTTCTCTTCAAAGGCATTCATTAACTCAGTATCCAAAGAACCAAACATTTCTGAACGGATAGGTCTCTCAAATTCCTGTGATATAAATCCAGGGTCTATAGTACCTTTGAGAATAAAGCTGAGAATATCCCGTTTCCCGGAAAAGTAAACATACAACATACCTGTTGACAAGCCGATTTCTTTGGCAATGTCTTTCATTTGAGTCCGTGCGTATCCTTTATTTATAAACAAGTGACTTGCCGCATCATATATTAGCTGCATTCGGGATTCCATATTGTCGCACTCCTAGGTTAACTGAACCATTCATTCAATACTTTATAGAAAAAAACCTTTTCAGTCAACATCTATTCCAACACAACCAAAACATTCAGCAGAAAGCGAGGATACTCCCTGCCAAGGAATTCTGCTACGTACAAATCAATTCTGACAGAATGAGTTTCTCGGAATGCCTTTCAGTATGGTTATTTACCAATTCATTTCATGGGATTGCTTACTCTTGGTACCCTGTCGGATACGAGGTGTCTATAAATTGGGGAAAACCAAAAGCAAGACTCTTGGCAGGAGAGAAAGGGGTGAACTGCATAGGGGAAGGCAAAAGCACCTATATATATTCAAAAACTTGCAGGGAGATCTTCCAAAGAAGGGGAAAAGGGAGATAGGAAGAAACATAGGCATACCATGCCAGTGGCCTCATGGGCACTGGCATAGCAGCACTACATACCAATCAAACAATTCAGGATGTAGCCTCAAGAACAGCCTTGATCCTTCTCACCCCGGCGGAAGAGGATTGTTCTTTCTGAATCTTGAAGTGACCCATGGAGGAAGTGTTCTCCACATGGGGACCACCACAGACCTCCTTGGAGTAGTCTCCAATGGAGTAGACCTTAACCTGCTCACCATACTTGCTCTCAAAGAACGCGATGGCACCGGCTTGTTTTGCCTCTTCTAAAGTCATGCTCTCAACAGTGACGGCAAGATTGCGCTTGATCTGCTCATTGACCATATCCTCAACCCTCTGGATTTCCTCTTTGGTCATGGGAGAGGGATGGGTAAAGTCAAAACGAAGACGATCGACTGTTATGTTGGAGCCCTTCTGCCCAACATGCTCGCCTAGCACTGTCCGAAGCGCCTGATGCAGCATATGTGTTGCAGTATGCAAAGCAGTTGTCTTGTCGCTATGATCGGCCAAACCACCCTTGAACTGATGTTCGGCACCACTGCGGCTAACTTCCTGATGCTTCTCAAAAGCCGCTTTGAACCCCTCTTCGTCAACAGTGAACCCATGCTCTTTAGCAAGCTCACGGGTAAGTTCAACAGGGAAACCATAGGTATCATAAAGCTTGAAGGCTGTTCGTCCGCTCAGTTGACGGGAAGTTCCCTTCAACAGGTTAGGAAGCATCTTCTCAAACTCACGTTCACCCTTTATCAGGGTTTCAGAAAATTTTATCTCTTCAGCTGCAAGTTCCTGAAGGATGAAAGTCTTGTTCTCCTGTAGTTCTGGATAGGGTTCATTGTAGAGACCAAGCACCACCAGTGCAATATTACCTAGGAACGAGCCTTCGATGCCAAGCTTGTGGCCATGACGCACAGCTCTCCTGATTAGCCTTCTGAGGATATAGCCCTGACCCACATTGGAAGGGGCCATACCTTTTGGGTCTCCAAGGATAAAGACACTGGTGCGAACGTGGTCAGCAAGAATGCGAATGGAGATATCAGTCTCTTCATCGTTGCCATACACTTTCCCACTCAAGCCCTCAATACCTGCAATAATAGGGGTAAATACCTCAGTCTCGTAGACTGACTTCTTGCCCTGAAGGATTGCTATGGTGCGTTCGATACCCATTCCGGTATCAACACATTTTCTATCCATCTCGGAGTAGGAGCCATCGGCATTCTTCTTGTAGCCCATGAACACATCATTCCAAATCTCAAAATACTTGCCACAATGACAGCCAGGACGGCAATCAGGACCACAAGAAGGACGCCCTGTGTCCATGAACATCTCACTGTCTGGTCCGCAAGGACCGGTTTCACCAGCAGGTCCCCACCAGTTGTCTTCACGGGGAAGGTAGTAGATCCTATCGGTAGGGATACCATGTTTTTTCCAAGCAGAGGCAGCCACCTCGTCACGAGGAACCAGGTCGTCACCGGCGAAGACAGTTACCGAAAGTAAGGAATGGTCAATACCAAGCACTTTTGTCAAGAATTCATAACTGAAATCAATTGCGTCCTCTTTGTAGTAATCCCCAAGAGACCAGTTGCCCAACATCTCAAAAAAGGTAAGATGGTGAGGGTCTCCTACAACCTCAATGTCACCGGTACGGATACATTTCTGGTAGTTGGTCAATCGTTTCCCAGAAGGGTGGTCGGCACCCAGGATATAGGGTACAAGCGGATGCATACCGGCTGTGGTAAACAGGACAGTCGGATCGTTTTCAGGGATCAGGGAAGCACCACTAATCTGAGTGTGGTCTTTTGATACAAAAAAATCAATATATTTCTGTCGTAATTGGTTTGCTGTTAGTTGGTTTTTCATATGTGATGATAGTAATATTCCCGATGAAGGCATGTCAAGGCAGATTAGAGCCCAAGGTCGAGTTGAACGCTCTTTTGCATCACTTTTCCTACTAGGTCGCGACTCTTTATAGCTTTCTCCAAGACTCGGGGTATATCGCTGGCCTGCTTAACCACAAAAACTCTCGGTCGATTGGCGAACTCTTTTGGCCAAAGGAAGCTATGGTTGTCCAGGCTGCTTTGATAGAAGAACAAATACTTCTTCTGTTCAAGGGCAAAGGCAGCTTGCCTGACAGCCCCTCCCCCATCACGATCCTCCACGACAACAGAGGCTAAAGAGAGGGCACTCATCAGACGGTTGCGTAAGAGAAAGAACCACTTCTGTGTTGGAGACGAAGGGGCGAACCTACTAACCAGACAGCCACGCTTGGCTATTTCTTCCTGCAGTTGTGCATGTTCAGAGGGATAACAAGAAGTAAGGGGGGTTCCCAGGACTGCAATGGTAGGAAAGCCGTTGTCCAAGGCTGTCTTGTGTGCCACTCCGTCAATACCCAAGGCAAGTCCGCTTGCCACAACATAGGATTTCTGGCCAATTGCATAAGCTGTTTGTGTGGCACTCTTTTTTCCTTCCAGAGAAGGGCTTCTGGTTCCTATGACTGAAATCGATGGCTGACTCAGCAACGAGGCATTCCCCCGTACATAGAGAAAGCGTGGGCAATAGGCAAAGCTGTTTACCTGCTTGGGCCAGAGCGGATGTTCCCATGTCAGGACCTGCACAGTCTTGTCCATTGCCTCAAAGCTAGGACGACAGGCAAAATAGGATTGGCTAAGTAGGCCCTCGGGAATCCCCAAGAGGGAAGAATACTCCCCAAGATGGAGCAATAGAGGCTCAGTTGTGTCAAAAGAAGCAAGAGCATTGGCAAAAGCCTGTTGGGCCTTCTCTTCAGAGTTCCTGTTTGCCCTGACCAAAGTCTCATAGTTAAGTGCCTGATGCCAAATCTGATCCATAGATCCTCCAAGCGAACTTTACCATGCTCATAGCGTGCTCTGCAATCATCAAGATGAATAGGAGCTGCCTCTTCTTGTCAGAAAAGACAGCTCCCACAATACTACAAAGAGCCAAGGTCTACTTGATCAGGGCCTCAGCGATACTCTTCATCTCTTGAAGATTCTCATGCTTTGGATTCCAGTTTACCTTGACTTTAGGTCCGACAACCGCAAATCCTGCTTTGAGCAGATGTTCTTCCAATACCTCTACGCCTTCACCACTCCAGCCATAACAGCCAAAGACAGCTGCCTTCTTCTTTTTGAGCTTCAGTTCAAAGAGAAAATGAAGCCAACCGGCAACCGAGGAAAGAATGCTCTGCCCTACAGTAGGGGACCCAACAGCTATGGCTTTCGAAATGAAGACCTGAGTCATTATATCATTCTTGTCAGTCTGAGCGATATTGAAGATCTTGACCCTGGTGTCAGGGGCCAGGGCCTGGATTTCCTTGGCCAGTGCATGGGCAAGAGTCTTGGTGCCATCCCACATGGTGTCATAGACGATGGTGACCTGGTCCTCCTGGTAGTTGTCCGCCCACGCAGCATACTTCTCTACGATCTGCAGAGGGTTGTCACGCCAGATGGCACCATGGCTTGGGGCAATGATGTCTATAGGTAGGTTCAGGGCAACAATTTCCTCAATCTTATTTTTAACCAAAGGCGAGAACGGTGCAAGAATGTTTGCATAGTACTTCAGAGCCTCTTCCCAAAGCAGACACCGGTCAGTCTTGTCATTGAAGAGTTCCTCAACTGCAAGATGCTGGCCAAAAGCATCATTGGAAAAGAGGATATTGTCCCCTGTCATGTAGGTGGCCATACTGTCAGGCCAATGAAGCATACGCATCTCGACAAAGATCAGACTCTTGCCATTACCGATATCAATGCTGTCACCAGTCTTGACTACCTTGAAATTCCATTCTGGGTGGTGGTATTGGCCAACAAGGGATTTGATCGCATTCGCTGTGCAGTAGATCGGGGTATTGGGGATTTTCTCCATCAGGTACGGAAGAGATCCGCTATGGTCGACTTCACCATGGTTCATCACGATGAAGTCAATCTTGGCAAGGTCGACCTCCCTTTCAAGATTTTCCCTAAACTCCCTTTCATAAGGTCTCCAGACAGTGTCGATCAACACGGTCTTCTCTTCCTGGATAAGATAGGCATTCTGGGAAGATCCATGGTTGACCGAATAGTCAGACCCATGGAATGTCTCAAGCTCCCAGTCTATCTTTCCAACCCAAGATACATTGTTTTTAACCAAACGTTTCATAAGTAAGCTCCTTCTTTGAATATATGCAAGAAGAGGTTCTTCCCAACCAACGCTTTCAACAAGGTAGATATGGCAACATTCGTTGGACGCTCATCTTGCGGTCCTTTACATATTCTGTTGCCTGTTGCAAGCTCCTTCTCATGTTCCTCTTACGAAACAGCAACTCTTCGCTGAATCGGATGAGGTTTTGCTCTCAATCTATCTGATCAGTTTCCAGGTTCTGGAAGATAGGAACATGAGTGAAACAGACAGAGGTCCATTGACGCATGCTTGGCATCCGATCATCAGTCGTCCTCATAGAGCCCGTTGATGACATCCCAAGCTGAAGCCAAACCTTTTCGGAGGTTGCAAAGTAACAGATAGTTGTTAAGCAAGATAGTAAGGTGCTTCTTGGCAACCTCATTAGGATCATCAATAGCAACGACACTCTTCAGTTCCTTTGAAGTGGGTGAAAGCTTCTCCACCCTATCGAACTCAGACAGCATATCAGCTTTGGTCATTCTATTGTAATTTGCAACCTTCAGGAGAAGAGTTGGGGTATAATTCCTTCTTTCAAGGCTTTCTGCTGTCAGTCTGATCTGCATAGCAGGTGCATCTTCGGGAAGTGCTTCATATTTCTTACGTAATTCTTTCATCTCGTCAGTACCTCCAATACTTAGGTAGATACTCAATGGTAGCACAGATTATTGGATAAGGAGAGGGGGGAAGGAGGATATGGAGAGAAAGGATTTGAAAAGAGTTCTTACAAAGATTTTACTTGTATTCTGAACTATCTTTAAGCTCACTTATTTCTTCTTATCATCTCTCTTCCAAGGAAGTTTTGGAGGAGGGTTGTTATCAATTGCACCATTCATCAGATATGTCTGGAGATTAATTCCCTTATTTTTTAGCCCAAGTTTTTCTCTTAAACTGTTTCTGTGATTATCAACTGTCTTTTGAGCAATATCAAGGGTGGTTGCAATATCCTTGGAAGACATCCCCATCCGAATGAAATCAGCGACCTTCACTTCAGAGGGCGTAAGAACCGAATAGAGTTTTGAGTATTCACTGTTACTATTACTATACTCTTCAAGATTACCTTGAATGGTTTGAAGGCAAAGACTTACAAGAGGGTCTTGCACTTCTGCAACAAACTCTGCAACTTTCGGGATAAAATACTTTCGTATCCTCTCATATGAATCGCTTGTTTGTTCACTTGTGTCAACAAGGCGCAACTCCTCCAACAACGATTGTAAAGCTTGAAGGGTATGCATCTCATGTTGGGTTTTTCTATGCTGTTCAGAAGGGGTGTTTTCATCCTGTTGACTTTCAAAGGTTGGTTCTCCTGCTCTCATCTGCAAAAAGAAAAGACCGGGGAATTTCCTCAAGGTGAAAAGTTGAAACTCAAGAAAAGAATCATGAAACGTAATATCGAAAGCATCATCAAAAGAGAGGGCAATCATCTGCCTCACCTTAGAAAGATTCTCATCATTGATGATATAGGAAATATCATCAATTGATTGAACTTTTTGAGAATTTGGAAGATTCTGAAAGAGAATAGTCCCCAATTTATCAAAGACAAGAAAATATAACGAATTTTTAGTGAGAATAGATTCAAGGATACTCACATATTGAAAAGAATCAATGTCCTCTTTCTTGAATTGTATCTTGGAAGTTTCCAAACTCTTATGTTTCATTTCCCTCCCATACTAATATAGTGAACTTAATACATCAATCACTATCAGCACCCTAAAATCTCAATGAAACCGGTGGTATCGCTTTCGCTGAAAGGTCGTAATCTCCTGCGATATACAACGCCATAGCAATTGCACTACAAGTACGTGATGAATAACTACATACATAGGTAACATCCTGAGAATAGTTATTTAGTTCATAACTACTTCTGAGGCCTATTATTACCAATTTATCTTTATAACAATCACTTAGTTTCTCCAGTAACTCGAGCTGCCCATTTTTATCAAAGTCCTCACCAGGAAGAGGATAGTCTTCCGTTACTACGTAGATTCTAGAAGTATTTTCTAACAATGGTTTTCCAATTTCCTCAAACCCTTTATCCTGTTCTAAAAATAGAATATCAGAAAACGGACTTAAGGTTTCTTTAAAACTATCGAAGGCTGGGGTCTTCTGATTAGGACCAATTCCCCTATCATTCATCATTTTCACATAGGATCCTCTGTTGGTTGCATTTATGCAAACAGCGCCTCTTTTCAGGCGGATATCCTTTACTGAGCCTTTCTGCAGAACCTGTATTGCATTTTGAGAAACAGAAAGAGCCCTCTCTTTGTTAGATTTAATCTGTTCATCTGAAAGCCTCTGAGTTTTTAGCTCCATCCTATTAAATTTCATATGAAGGATCCTATATAGCTTTTCATCAACTAATCTCTTTGACAAAGTACCCTCAGATATTGCTTTCTCTACCAAGGATAACGATTGTAATTGCTTTTCCAAATATTTATCTTGATTGAAATCATAATGCTCCTCTGAGAGCATCACTACATCCACCCCGGCTTGAAGAGCAAGGAGTGTCGAAACCGCGGGGTCATACGTTTTTCTAATAGCTCCCATATTCATGCTATCAGAAATTATGACCCCATCAAAATGTAGGGTATCCCTTAATACTCCTTGTAGAATATTTGATGAGAGCGTAGCCGGAGAAACGGCATCTATCGCAGGATAGAGAATATGAGAGGTCATCACCATATCACACCCTGCTTTTATTCCTGCCTTAAAGGGTACGAGATCTTCTTTCATTAGTTTATCTAGGGACTTATCGACGGTAGGTATTTCCCTATGGGTATCCCCACTAGTTGCTCCGTGACCTGGAAAGTGTTTCAAACAAGAAAGAGAACCTGCCTGCCGTAATCCTTGTACCGCTTTTACCACGTGATGGGCAACTCGTTGTGGATATTCCCCAAAGGACCTTACAGTAATAATTGGAGAGGCAGGATCAGTGTTCACATCGGAACAAGGACCAAGGATTGCATTGTAACCAACACTAAGCATTTCAGTGCCACATATTCGATATATATTTTGTGTCGCTTCCAAATCATTAGAGGCACACAAAGCCATGTTTCCTGGTCCAGGAGTAGAAGACGGGATCAAAACTCCCCAAGAACCCTCCTGATCAACACCAAGAATAAGAGGAATAGCTGACGATACTGCACTCAACCTTTGAAGCTCTTCACTTATTTCACTCGCCTTTTCAAAGGTTTCTGCATTATCTTGCGAAATGTAGCAACCGCAGAGGCCATACTTCTCAAAAAGTGGGGCAATTGCAGATGGATCTTCTCCAGGATAGGCAAGAAGGAACAGTTGCCCTGCCTTCTGTGCATCACTCATATTTTCAATTAGCTTATGAATCTCTTCCTTTGTTTTCATATGTTACCTAGCCTTCTCTCTCATTGTAAGTGCCACTGATATGATAATGATCAACCCTCTAAAAATCATCTGCTGATCTACAGAAAAGCCCATGAGGATAAGTCCATTATTGAGAATTCCCATAATGAGAGCGCCTAACAAAGAACCAATAACACTCCCCTTGCCTCCATTCATGCTCGTGCCACCAATGATTGCTGCAGCAATGACGATCATCACATCATTTTCCCCAAGAGTGTAACGTGCCCCATGCAACCTGCCTGAATAGAGAATACCGGCTAAAGCCGCCATGAGGGAGTTGACAACCATTACAGAAATTTTAATATTAGGGACTTTGATTCCAGAATACATTGCTGAAATTTTATTCCCACCTGTTGCCAGAACTTTTCTCCCATAGGGAGTCTTCTTAAGCACAAGCTGTCCAACCACAGCTAAGGAAATCATCCATATAAACAATACAGGAATCGGACCAATATCGCCTGAACCAAAAACATACGTGAAAGTATCATTATTGATCGGTATTGATTGTAGGTTACTCACCCAACGAGCAAGGCCAAGGACAATACCGTTCATTCCAAGGGTAACAAGAAAGGAGGGAATCCCAACTTTTGCAACAAACAATCCATTGATGAGTCCAATGGAAAATCCAGAAAGAAGGGCTGCTATTATTGCAAGAAAGATACTTCCAGTAACATTTAGGGTGAGGGCGCATAGGATGGAAGAGAGGGCCACCACGGAGCCAAAAGACAAATCAATCTCTCCAGTTGAAAGCACGAAGGTCATTCCAACCGCCATAATTGAGGTCATGGCAGTTTGTCTGGCAATGTTCATCATGTTATTGCCCGACATAAAGCCTTTATCAAACAGCAAAATAGAGAATAAGATGATAACTCCAGAGAAAATATAATATATTACGTAGTTTTTCCATTTAATCTTATGCAATTGATTTTTTATTGTTAGTTCCATACTTTATTACCCTCCAGGGAATTACTGAACTTTATAGAGCAAGGTATCTTCATTAACCCGATCTGTGACTAATTCACTCACTTGTCCTTTCTTCATGATATAAATCACATCACAAAAATCAGCAATTTCATTAAATTCAGAAGAGACCATAATCACACCATTTCCAAGACTGGCGTAATCATTGATAATCTTCATGATTTCTCTCTTAGCTTGTAGGTCAACACCAAATGTAGGGTCGTCGAGAAGTAATACCCGCGATTTGCTTGCCAGGCATTTTGCCACCACAATCTTCTGTTGATTCCCACCAGACAAAAAACGTATTACTTGTTCAGGGCCCTGGGTCTTCACTCCAAATTGTTTGATGTACTTTTGGGTTAAGGCCACTTTCTTCTCCTCATCAATAAAGATTAGCTTCTTGATCTTGCTCAATATGGATAGGACTACGTTTTCAGAAACACTATAATCAAGCACAAGACCTTGTTCTCTTCGATTTTCAGGCACTAAGGAAATTCCATATCGTATTGCATCTGAGGAGGAAGAAAGATGTATTTCTTTGCCATCAAGAAGGACATTTCCACTTGTAATCTTATCAATCCCAAACAGCGCTCTTAATAGCTCTGTTCTTCCACTTCCAAGTAAGCCAGCAACGCCTACAATCTCACCAGGATACAAGGATAGGGAAACATCAGTAATGTGATGTGTCGAGATTTTTTTTGTCTCAAATAATGTTCGCCCATCTCTTTCTGAACGACCTCTCTTCCATGATTCCATAATACCTGAGTTATTAGTCATCGCATTAACAAGTTCTCTCAAGTTTATTTCTTTGGTAGTCTTAGAAAAAGCAATTCTTCCATCTCGAATGAGTGTCACTCCATCAGATATCTTAAAAACATCCTGCAGGTAATGGGTGATATAGATAATGGTAATCCCTTTATTTTGCAGCCTCCTTATGACAGTAAAGAGACGTTCAATTTCTGAAGTTGAAAGGGAAGCTGTAGGTTCATCTAAGATGAGAATATGTGGATTGCTTGCTAAAGCTTTTGCAATTTCTACGAGTTGTTGTTGCCCTACACTCATATCAGAGACCAACATTGATGGGTCTATCTCATTTTCTGCACCAATCTGAGCTAGAAGGGTCTTAGTCTCTCTCGCATTGACCTTATCATCGATAAATAGACCTTTTCGGTAGGGGGTATTCTTTAGAAATATATTTTGAGAAACACTCATGGTAGGAATGAGGCTAAGATCTTGAAAGACCATTGCTATCCCTTTTGCGAGAGCTGCATCAGGAGTTGAATATTCAGTTTCCTCGCCAAATATCTTAATAGTTCCCTTATCTTTCTTATAAACTCCATTGAGGATTTTTACGAGAGTGGACTTCCCAGCTCCATTTGTCCCTACTAGAGAGTGTACCTCACCTTTCTTAACTATAAAATCAATGTCATGGAGTACGTTCACTCCATTGAAGCCAATTGTAATACCTGTAGCTTCAATTGCGTAATCACTCATCTGCGCTTCCTTTGGCAATAAGTTCTACCACACCAAAAAATGATGTGGTAGATTCTTCAATTATTTTAATGCACTTGTTATTTCGTTGGGAAGCGCCCTATTTAAGGAGTGTTTCCACTCTGTACTTAAATTAGAGCGGTCAATCTTAATTGCTGGAACAGTTACGAAGGCAGGAGTATCTGCACCTAAAACACTTAGGGCTCCCATTTTCGCTAATGTCTCACCTAGGACGAAAGGAAGATCTGCAACGACTCCCTTCATATTTCCACCCTTGGCCATATCCATCACATTATTAGCTCCAAGATCAATAGTGAAAACTTGAACGCCCTTATTACCTGCAGTTCTGGCTGCGGCAACAACTCCCTCTGCCAATACATCCCAAGGTGCATAAATAGCCTTTACATTTGGGTATTGGGTAAGAATTGCATTTGCCAAAGTCTCTGAATCGTTTGCATTGGCAATACCACGTTTTGCAACTATTTTAATTTCAGGGTAATCACGTCGCAGGATGGCTTCTACAGCCATGTCTCTCTGATTTGTTACATAGTAGTTTGCATCATGGTACATCAGTGCAACTTCTCCTTTTCCACCAAGAGAATCCCCAATCATCTGAGCAACGCTTTTTCCCATCTGAAAAAGATCGTCCGTAACAATACCAGCATAGTCTTTCCCATGTACAAAATTAGCAGGAAGATTGCTGATTAGGACAACCTTTGCCCCTTTATCAACTGCCTGCTTTAGAGCAACAGAACCACTAACAGGGTCAAGTACAAGAGTAATGATTACATCTGGCTTCAGTGCCAAGGTTGTTTCAATATCAGTACGTTGCTTGTTTGGATCCTGCCCTGCATCGGTAACTGCTACGACTTCCATATTCAATTGAGCAAACTTATTTTTTGCTCCAGCTATTACTGCATTTACCCAATCAGAAGATTCATGCATCAAGATAGCAACTTTATACGAGCCTGACTTTACGAGAGCTTCTTGATCTGCTGTAAGCGTTACTGCAGTATAGTCAGTAGGATTTTCCCCTAAAGGTCCTTTCGTTTCATAGACAAACTTTGTCGTGTCAACACTCGTCTCTTTTGCACCTTGAGCAAAGAGAGAGATACTTACCAAGCCAATTAAGAGAACTGTAAGAATTTTCTTCATGATCAATCCATTCCTTCATTTTTAGATAGATATAGTAAACCATAGAAATACCTATCCGTAAAGGAAAATATAGGTATTTTATAGGTATTATTTTAAATATTCTTTATTTAGGAGAAAAATGCAAGCAATGGCGTGTTTAATCCATAATGGTGTGAATAATTAAATTTATTTTTATATATAATATGAATTTATTATTACAATTAATAAGATTTTCTGAGTAGAATTATACGTATTTTCTCTTGTGATCTGGATACAATTTACCATATACATTTCACTAAACAAAGAATAATATAGGTGTTAAATAGGTGAATTATTGATAATTGACAGTATTGCACTGTTTCTGATTGAAATCTAAATTCTGGTTCATGGGGAAAATCTGTGGGAAGTAGAAATTCCTCACACATAACAAGAGTATAAAAATAGAAAGAGGGCAATCCTTCTGTTAGTATTGAAATAACTACAAATCAAGCTAACAAGGAAGGACGCCCATGGACCAGTATAGCAACACTATCCTACATTTGCCAGATTACCAGGTGACAAGCGAAGCAACCATCGAGGAACGACAGACCGAACAGGGGCCTGTCATGGTCCAGACAATACATGGCATGGTCACCACCAGCATACCCCCACATCTTCCTGTCCTAACCGCGTGCAATCAATAATATTCATTGTCTCCGGCAGAAGCGAAGTACAAGTTGTTAGTTTTCCATCGTTGGAGTCTACAAGCCCCCCAAGGCGCATAAAGGCCTACTGTAAGCAGTGTCAAAATAATGATAAGCAACCAAGTCCCAAAGAATCCTGCACCCGTTCCTGTGAATACCAATTGGTTGTCATCCACATATGTATTTTTCGCTTTCCATTTTTCAATCGCACAGGCTGACCAAGGATAAAACAATGTGCAAGTAATGACATTCAACACTGTTGTCCAAATCAGCAACCAGAAATAGGAACCCCCATTTCCCCTAAAATCAAAACGTCCATATGCCATACGAATCCTCCATAAATTTACCAGCCGTATGATAGGTCCTGCCCAATTAAATTGCAAGGACAATAGCCAGAGAAATCTCTTTTGGTATAGGTAGACGATTGCCAACGAGAATTAAGTACTATATATAAAAGCACTCCTTTATGATTACTGGGATAATAAACGAACCCAAAAGTACATCTTTCGGCCCGCTTTTTCGGGGTGTTTTATAGATGACTTTAGGATTTCAGAATTCATGCTTGAACTCTTAACCGGAAAATTGAATAATGAAGGATGATTCACTTTACAAAATATCTGTACAAACAGCAGTTTATCGAATTGATCGCAGTTCTGTAGTTACTATACTATAGAAGAGGCATAGGGGGTAAACCATGCTAAAAATCGGAGAGTTCTCAACTCTGACCGGAATAAGTATCCATATGCTACGAAATTATGACAAGATAGGACTACTCAAACCTCAACAAATAGATTGTATGAACAATTACCGGTTTTACGGCGAAAAACAAATTGTCCGAGCAAACCATATTCAAGTATTAAAAAGCCTTGGTTTTGGACTACATGAAATATCCGAAATCTTGATGGGCAGCATAACGGACGACAGAATCAAAACTTTTTTGAAAACCAAAATAAGAGAAAAAGAAGAAAGTCTCTCCATAACCGAAAGGCAGATTGCACAGATGAGGCAGGCACTTGAGGAACTTGACATACAGAATGAATTCACTTTGTCTGTCAGCGTTAAGCGACTTTCCTCCCACAGAGTTGTCAGCCTGCGTGACGTTATAAGGGAATTTCCCGAAGAAGGACTATTGTGGAAACGCCTTGATATGTCATGCAGGGCAAATGGAATCAAGCTTGCAGATGTGCAATATTGCATGGCAATGACGCACAGTGTGGATCATAAAAATAAATTAATTGACACTGAGGTCTTCAGAGTCGTCGAGCAGACAGGGCTAGACATTGTAGGATTGAGATTTTCGGAAATGCCTGAAACAGAAGCGGCCGTCGTGGCATTTCAAGGAAAATACAGCCGATTAGGTGATATCAACAGATACATGTATCATTGGATCATTGAAAATGGGTACAGGGTATCAGGCGAAGCATTCAATGTTTATTATATATCTCCTGGAAATGAACCCAATCCTGAGAATTTTGTCACCGAAATCTGTTACCCCATCAAAAATAATTCTTGACCCTCGCACAATGCGAGGGTCTATGCTCTTGCTGTAGGAAATGAGTTATCTTACAGGAGATTTCAATCTATGAGTAAGAAATTAATTACGGTAAAGCACCATATCGATGACTACGAGTGCATGTGGAACGGAATAGAAGATCTATATATACGAGATACCGGGGAAAAACTTCCACCGAGCTTCTTTTTCAGCCTCTCCTCATTCGGCTCGTTCTGCTACATGAAAACGCCGAAATCAGACTTGAAACGAATGATTGCAATTGGGGACGGGCGAACAAAACAGATGTATGAATTTCTTTCTCCCATTGTAGGATTTGAATACAAGCATTACGAGTATAAAACATTTGAACAGGCAATCAAAAAGGCTAAGACGGAAATTGATGCCGGGTATCCTCCTGTTTTAGGTGCTCTGGATATGTACTATCTGCCGTACTTTTCAAAGTTATATCATAGCGAACACATTCCCTTCCACTATGTTTTGATGGTTGGCTACGACGATAATGTACAGTGTATTTATATTCTTGATTGTGGACGCAAAAAAGTGCTGACACTTACCTATGGTGAACTGCGTCACGCATGGAATTGCAGCTATCCAGGCTTGTCAAAGCCAAACACTATCTGCACAGTCAGAATGAATACAACAAAGAGTAAAGACCAGATTGCAAAGGAAGCCCTGGCGAAAAGAGGTGAGATGTTTTTGAATCCACCAGTGAGCTTTATTGGCAGAAAGGGATTTCAGAAATTCATACATGAGTTGCCCAAATTAAAAATCGAGCTCGCTAAAGATGATTACGATAAGATACTCGTCAACATGGTGACCTTTTTCGGGACGGTGCCAACAGTTCCAAACGCTTTAAAGGGAAGCAAAGAGCTGAACGAAGTGAGCTTTGGTGGTGGTTTTGATAAAATGAGCCGTATTCTACATGATATAGGAAAAGAATATGAGAATAGGGCGTGGCTTGAAGCCTCCTGTCGTTTTAAAGAAGGAGCCGTTATCATTTCTGAAATCACGAATGTCATCGTGGCCTATCTTACCGGGGAAAACGACACGACGGACAAACTGCCAGGAAGGTTCACAGAAGTAATGGATATCATGACAAATGGGTTTGTTCTTTTAGGAAGATAACATTCTAAAACAAATCACACTGATGATAATTTTAACTTTGAGGTAAAACTATGTGTTGAATCCAGTTCTATATGGAAGGGATAATCCAGTAAAACATGAAATAAACACAGAAATAGCGAAAGAATGGGAGTAAACATTGGTTAAAGACTGTTTACTCCCTGTTGAATAGAAAACTTTGAATAAACATTAAACACTGTAATAAACACCTAAGAGGCCTATCCAGCGTTTAATCCCTAAAAATGTTTAAAAAGCAATTAAACACATTTCGCGAAACAGTAATGACGAAATGGCGAAATTTCTTTTATTGCTCCTTCAAAGCTTCTTCTACTTGAACCCTCAAAGGATCTGGCACCTGATCTAAAGTCATGAGTCTAGCATTAATCCTATCTACATATGCCTTAATAAATATGTCCATTACACTACCTCCACTGGTTGCCAGCTTACCAATTCTCCATTGGTTACTACTGGGTTTAATTTGTAATATTTTCCGTTTGCTGTATCGGCAAAGACCACGTTGCTGTTCAAGTACTCTGCTGTAGTCAAACCCTCTGGATTAGCAGTTGCATAGTAGTACAGCACATTCACCAGGTCCCCAACGGTGAGACTTGCACTTGTGAAACTCAGACCTCCACCAGCTACTACGGCATCAGTGATAAGAGTAGGAACCCCTGTTTCAAAGTCTACTTTATACAGCTTGTCTAGTGCAGATATTGGTCTTGTGGTGTCCAGAATATCAAACTTTGTAGAATAGATACCCACATCAGCAACAACCGGTTCCCAGAATACGGAAGCACCGGCAGGGATAAGTCCATCACTGTCGATGGGGGTGGTGATTGGGATTACAAGTTCATAACGGATAACCAAAGGTGTTCCATTATTGTATTGTAAAGCCACCCAATTCTTTACGCCAGTTGAATCGTCTGTAAAGCCAACATCTATTAATACGCTAGAAAGAATACAGAAGCGAACATTGAATGACCCACCAGATGGATTTGATTTAACAAATGATGATGTTGGAGTAATTTCATCACCATCGTTTTGGAATTTATTATTGCTTAACGCTAGTGCGACACCTTGCACCATATCTGTTTTTGCATATGCTACAACCCTATATCCAGCAGGAGCTGACCCTGTTTGAACCCAAGTTTCTGAACCAGTGAATGTATAATCACTACTCACCCTCTTCACATGCACCAACTTCCCATCGACAACCTCAACACTATCCTTTGCACTCGGTACGCTCCTGCCTTCCTCTGCGGTGAGGTAAAGGTCGTGTGATTCATAGTTTTCGTAGGCGGTGGCTAGTATACCGGGTTCAACCATAATAGCTTTATCTATATATGTAACTCCCGTATTTGAATATGCCTGTTTAAGTCCTACTAGTGTTTTCCCTGCTGTAGTTGTTGCAGTAAATGTTGTCCATGAGGTATTACTAAGATATCCTCCTGAACCTGTTGAACCATCTGAATAAATAAATAATATCTGGGTAGACCCAAGTGATGTTGACTCTTTCTTATACTCCAACTTGATAGTATATTGCTGACCAAAAATTCCATCACAAGCCCAAAATTGTTCGACACCATGAACGAGTTTGTATGAATCCCTTGAATCATAAATCAATTCTGAAATTTTTGTACCAATTACTTTTCCATCCCACAAGTTCTTCTTAATCCCCCGATACCGCCCTGTGAAGGGAACGTTCTTGGTGTCGGCAAAGTATGAGGGAAAAATCTTCTTGAGGGTTGCAAGGTCGGGTATACTAGCAAAGGTTTGGGTGAGGTTTATCCTTTGCAAGTTGTCAAACTGTACATCACAGAGATAATCGTCCATATACAGGATATCCCATGATGTTCCATTACATGGTGCAATAAATTCATATCTGCCAGACCCAGTAAGTAGTGCCCCTAAACTTGTTACCCCAGTCCCATTCCAGAATCCCGTTATCCCAGCCGGACCAGAATTGACTTTGTAATCAAATGAGAAAAAATACGAATCGCCCACTATCGGTGTATCGCCTTGAAACAAGTTTAAGATTTTAGGTCTTCCAAAATGTGATGTGGTAATAACTAGGCGCCCGTCTTTAGTACCAGAAATCGGGCTTGTGGTATTCAGTGTGTATGTCGATACCGAACCACTCTCGTCAATCTTACTACCTTTCAAACCGCTTTCAAAATTACTATTTGATACACAGTTTATTGCAGTCAACCCCTCTCTCTTCATCTTCAAGTTTCCAGTTGCGTTCTTGGGTAATGTTACAATACCGTAATCAGAAACGCTTGCCTTGGCTTCACTCTGGTTTTCGAGGAGAAGATTACGCTGAAGATCCTGTATGTCCAAATCATTCTTTACAACACCCAAAGCAACCTTGCTGACGTTCCTGTCGAGCTCGTCGAGGGCTGCCTTTACGTCCTCCGACTCAAGGCCGGAGTCCTCGTTGTTGTACCCTAATTGTTCAGCAGTCCCCAGGGCCACGACCCATGAGGTGCCATTGTACAGGCGCATGATCTCGGTAACTGTGTTGTAATACAGCGCACCTGATAAGAGAGCTTCCCCCTGGTTATCCAACGCTGGATCGGAGTCCTTTCCCCCTAGGTATCTTTTCTCAAAGTCAACAAGACTTCCTGCTGCCGCAAGAGCTGCCGCCTCTGCAGCTTCTTTTAGGGATGTAAACATAACAAGATATTGATCAAGCACAGTAGGCTCAATAGGAGTGATTGGATCAGGATTAAGATTCTCTTCTATGTAGATCACAGCAGGCAGGCTCACCCACTGCTTGACCAGCTGAGTTACTTCTCCAACAACCTCTGTCTTGGCAGCAAACACCTGGATCTGAAGCCTACCTGCCACCTGGGTGGCAGTACTCCCTGGTACCCAAGGAAGCTTGATAAGTGAATCTTCATAGACAGGCGTGAGAGCGATCGGCTCCCCTAATCCATATTTATTCTTGAATTGTAGAAACCAGCCAAGGGTAGGATCAGTCAGGTCCTCTCCATTAACAGTTGATGCAACACAGAAGCGGATACCATCTACCCCGGTCTGTCCACCGATAATAAGACGGGTAATGTCCTTTGTATTTATTTCCTTGCCATTTAAATGAGCATCAACCATAGAAGCCTCCTTGATACGTACCTATTAGTACTGTACCAAAGGAGAATCCCCTGAAACCATATACCTTTTGACGTTATTGTTTGAGTTTTACCTGTTTAAATTCTTTTATTGATTGATGCAAGAATACTAGCAATATTCCGCAGGGCATCTTCCTCTTTGTTACTGTTTCCTTGCTTTGTATAAGTATGACCAACAAGGGAATAAGCTATAAAGGGAATTTCATAGTCATCTATATAAACCTTATCAGAACCTATAGCTTGATATTCAATATGAATTGTATATTTGTCATCCATCATATCTCCCATCATCTCCTGCAAGAGTATATTGAAAGTCTGATTAGGAGCAAGAATAAAATCATCAAGGCTCCGCAGACCATCTGAATCTTTAGCCATTTTTAATTCAGGAGAAACCGTAAACTTCTTAATTATCCCTCCTGTTTTTCCAGAATTCTTTACTTGAAACTCTACAATATTAACATAGTCCGAGAATTTTGCGAATTGGCCAAAAATATAGGGTCTTAGTTCATTCTCTCGAGTAATCTTCATTTCTTTGATTGACTTACGGCTATAGACAACAATGATAATTGTAGCTACAACATATGCGAAAGTGAGAATTATCATTACAAACCCTTGATTTGAATTGAACCAATTAATCATGATGCTATCTCCTAATGTATTATTTTCTTTTCTAGTAATTTTCTATTGTCATTAACCAGATCAAATACATTGTCCCTCTCTATTTTGAAGAATGAGCAGGAATCATCATAAATCGTAGCGTTATTTGGATCTAACAACACTAAAGCAACCTCCTTTGCTGAACTGGTTGCAATGATAACAGAACCGAATAAGTCATATATTTTTCTATCATACTTCGCTAATTCATAAGATTTTTCTTTCCAAATATTAAAATCAAGAACACTGAACCTACAAGCTTGCTTGCGTATAATACTTTCAGAACTGTCGTTGCTTTTCCCAATATCCTGTAAATCATCAATGGTACGGATAAGAGAGAGAATTACCTGAGAATGCAGATAGATGATGTTTCTTCTTTCTTGTCTCTTATTTATTAAAGGAACAAACAATGCAATCAAAACGCCTGCAGCAGTTGCAATGGAACCAATTGCCACCCATTGATAATCTGTAAACCATAAAAAAGTATTCATACACAAACATCTCCCTTTGGAATAGCCTTATTCTCATATGAATATCAGTAGAGGTTTAAGTAAAGAGACGCTATCAACTTAAAGTAGTACAGGAAATAGTAGTTCATGTCGAGAAAAAGTTTTAAGATCCTATATTAAAAAACCCTTAGTTTTCATTTACAATAAATTTGGATTATGTAATTCGTAGTGTGGTTCGTGAGGGCTTATCTTTCAACAAATCAATCCAATACGTACCGAAAGTAGTTGCATTTATATAGCATATAGACAAACAATGAAAAGGACTTATCAGCTAGCCTATTTTCTAAAAGTTGATCAGGAGTACCCATAATGGATTGGAAAACCTTCGTTGTTAACATTATAAACTCAGTTGCATGGCCTTTTAGTATCATCGTTATTGTTCTATTATTATATAAGCCGATAAAAACTTTATTTGAAGAAAGGCTTGATTCACTAAACTACAAAGATATTTCATTGAAATTCTCGAAAGGTGTTGAAAAGTTACAAAAAATTACACCTAAAACAGCATATAACATAACCGAGTCAACAATACAGAACTCCTCAATTTCTTTCACTGAACTTACAAAAAGCGCCCCAGAAACATCTATTTTATACGTATGGACAATTATTGAGGAACATCTAGCTAGAAAAGCAGAAGAACTCAATTTGTCTAAATATGAGATACTAGATATATATAAACCTTCTCGGATAATGGCTGTCTTGGCAGAAATCGAAGCAATAGACCCAAGTGCATACAGCATATTTGAGCAACTTTCAAACTTGAGAAATGTTACTGCACATCAAGATAATAAATTGTCTTATAAAGATACTTCTGATTTTGTTAAATATGCAGAAATTCTGCTATCAATGATAGATAATGCTGCGCTGATACAAAATTAAAGGTGTATCAGTTAATACAATGGTTGTCCAGAAAAACCAAATAAAGAGGAAAAATATCAAGTAATTATAGGCCTGACAGGAATGAACCAGACATTCTGCCAGGATCCTGCATAGTGATAGCTTGAGTCTTACCTGTTTAGGTTCTGTTTGAACTGATTTTCCCATTCTTTAACTGTTTTCTCACCACGTTTGAGATCCTTTTTTGTGAAAGGAATATTCATAACCTTATTGTAAAGAAAATCAGATTCAAGAAGGTGGTGTTCCATTGTTAATACATAATGCTCCGTATGTGCTTTGATATATTCGAGAAGTTTATAAGCCTTTGGCCATTCAATCTTTTCCTCTTCAATTTCCTGGTCATGGGTCAAAACATATAGACAAATATCAACTGTTTGAAGCCCAAAACTCTTGAATGAGTCTTTTATTTCGAAAGTTGTATTTTTAATTTTTGATAATTCAATTATTCCATTCTCTCCTAGGTCTATGGTAGCTCGCGTTTCAGGACCTGCAGCCAATTGATGGATCTCGGTTAGAACTTTTTTTAATTGGTTTTGTTCATCATGAGTGATTTTCATGATTGGTGCTTTATGCTTCTTGGAATAATTAGAAAGCATATTCATTAGTGGTAAAAAACTCGCAATTTGTGGTAGATTTGTCCACCGCTCAGTTTTACTTGCATGGTATGTGGTTAATTCAGCTGGGTTTGCCATTGCCCAAGTAACAGCATCAGATATAATTTCTCTAGCACGTTCATCTTTTACCAAATGAATCCTTGATAAAATCGTATTACAGACATCTTTGAGCACATCTATTGCTTTTTCTTCTGACTTGGAAAACAAACATTCTTCATAGAACTTATGCGCAACTTCTACGGAAACAACCCCCATGAATATAGACAGAAGATTTAATCGAAGAGTTCTGTCGTAGTAGGTTTGGAACCTAGCTCCTTTGTTCTCAACATTATCAAATAATATGTCATATAATTTTGCATATGCTAGGAAGTCTTTTTCAACTATAGAATAGAAACAAGAAACTGAATTTGAGCGTAGTATTTTTAATAGATCAGAAGCGAATGATTCAATCTTATAAAAGATTTTAGAACCATGAATCTCCAAAATTTGATTTTCAGTCAGAATTTTTCTGAATAGTCTATCTAAATCGAGATCAAGGTTTTTTGTTGATGCAATTGCCATATAATGGAATATAGGTTGATTTGGATCCTTACTGTTTTTTCCTGTATGCCCTGACTCATCAATATAAACAAACATTTCCATCCCCCTTTAGCAACTATCTAAAATGATGCTAATAGTACAATGGAAATACATTTTTAACCATCCTCAGTCATGCCATCGTTGGAAAGGTAATTGATTAGGAGTAATGATCACCCACCAACCCCTACCAGTGCCCTGTTCCAAAGCACACCCCGTATATAGGGTTTATGAGTCCGACAAGAAGTGTGGTCGAAGCACTATAAACGAAATGTTTTTTCTTATCCTTCGCAATCATAAATACTCATTAAACGGTAATATCAACCTGCAATATCAACTGAGCTACGATTCTGCCAAGCCTTCCTGACGTGAACTTCATTCTCTTCCACCCTGTTCCTGAGAAGTAAGCCGAGAGATCCAATTCGTTTGCCAGGATTGCATCGCTCCCTAGACTTATAGCTCCACCGTACCCTGCTCCATTGTCACAATATAGGTTTACCGATGAAGGAATGGTCCCCTCAAATATTCCAAAAACAAGACTATGACCATGATTCATGCTAAATGTATGGGTATGAGAACCTCCGTCTATAGTTTCTGTAGGTCTAGAGTAAGTATGTGAGTGTCTTCCTGCTCCACCAGTATTGTCCCCGGATGAAGACAAGCTATGATTATGCGTTCCAGTCCCAGATACTCCTGTTGCTTCTACATAACTATGTGAATGATAATCCCCGCCAGCCTGAGTGCTCCCAGTGTTTGCCCAAGAAGATATTGTTAATGCGTGGCTGTGGGCCCCGCTGTTATACCCTCCAACTCCAGTTGCCTTGGTGTATCCGTGGGTATGGTCTTGAGCCTCACTCGTTTGCCCATCATAAAGAGATGTCCCTAATGTATGGCTGTGAACACCACCCTCTCTTGTAATGCTGTCACTTTCGAATAATTCTAACGAGGTTGAGTAGGCCCTATATTTTACCCCTTTAGCATTCAGCTTGACACTTGCAATTCTGACCGTATCGGAGGGGATGAAGAAATCGACTTCAAATGGATGAGTAGAATCCAAAGAATCTTCAAATTGGAACGGCAACACGTTTCTGATCTCCGCGAAACTTCCATACATCTTGCCGGTATCAGTATCGATCCACCATATCTTGGTTCCGTTATGTCTGGCCTCAATTACCGTGTTGCCATTACCATCGTCATCGAGGACCCTGAAGAGCAGCCCTGTTGTCAGAGTACCTCCTCCCACGTTCAGCTTGTTTGCTATAAGAATGTCCAGGACAAGCATTGCTGCAAATATCACCTCTCCCGTATCTTTGGCCAGTTGCAAGGCATCCTTCCACCCCGCCATTACGATGTTTGAGTCTGTAGTGCTTGACCAGCTTCCACTGGCAGCTGACCAGCGGTAATAGTTGTACTGAGTCCTCCCTCTTGTGTGGTGCCTGTATACAGGTAAAAGTCCCCATCAGCTGGATTCTCTGGATCAGTTGCTGACATCCCCATATATGCAGCCTTGTCTATGCCTGAAACTCGAATGGGAACAGTCCACTCCCCAACCTGGTCACCTGTTGAAGAGAAGTTTCCAAAGCTCATCCAGAGTGGTGAAGAGCCTTCAGGAGGCGCTAGTGACCATCCGCTGGGATCAGAGCCTACAGGGGTAGCAGGAAGCGTTGCAGCTCTTATATAGATAGGTCTGGAGGAGTTTCCATCCTTAGGCACTTTAGCAGGGCCGCTTTTAGTTTTTGATGCTGTCTTGCTTGTCACAGTCTCAACGGCGGCAATGCTAACTGCTTGGTATCTCCACACCCCGCTGAAATCATATGTCCGTGATCGTCCGGTGATAAGAACATACCCATCAAACTTTGTCTGCCCCTGGCGTAGCTTATAGACACTACCGATAGTGTAGTTATTAAGGGATGGAAACTTGATGTCAAAGCATCCTTTACGCTGCCTGATCCAGAGAGCCTCTACCAGAGCCTGGGCAGAGTCGAGATCAAAGATATAGCTAACAGGATACTCATCAGGATCTGAACAATCAGTGGGATATTTAGTCTCCGGTAGATTAGTCTGTACAAGGGCCTTACCGTAAATCTCAGACCAGTATAATTTGAGAGCAGCAGATGAAGTGTTCTTGTATCGTAACCTTGCCCTCAAGGATTCATAGACAACTGTGTCATCAACTGATATTGGGTCCAGCTCCACCCCATCATCCTTGATGTCGGATAAATATTGGTTACTTGATGCAATGAGCCCTATGTCCTCACCCTTGAGCCGTACTGCACCTGTAAGGTAATCGGTATCCAAATATGTTGATTCGAAGTCCATCCAGGTCTCGATGACGTCGGAGTCTTCCGGCCAACAATCCCCAGCTGCTATAGGCTCCCCTGGTGTAGGGTCTGAAGTATCCCCTGTAGGGAGGCTACCCCTCCACAGCAAAGCATCTTCCATGACTTTGGTCTGAGGCCATTCGACCAGGATGCCATCATGAGTGTCATACCGTTTGGCCATCGAGAATTTCTGACCGCCCTTTGCCAGGATAACCTCTTCATCAATGGTCTCTACATTTACGATAGTCTCATAGGCAGTCTTGGCCCAGGTAATCTTATCCCCATCAATGACAGCCAGCACCCAGCGATACTCAGCCAGAAGCGGATCTATTAGATCCCTGTACGTAACTTCGTCTTCAGTAGCTGCAACATGAAGGATTTGCTTGTCAATGTCCGGTGCATCATCAGAGATTCTAGAGCTCAATCCTGTAAGCTCAAGAAGTTTGTAGAGAATGGACATATCCTCATATCCCCTCTTATATATAAAGAAAGGTACTCCATCAACCTGGGCAGGATAACTGACGGATTGAGAAAGTTTCTTATCCAGAACGACTGTAAAATCAACTGCTTCGAGCGTTACAGCCTCAGGGTGATCAGGATCTTCCCACCCCGCTGACAAAACTGGGTCCATCTGTCCATCAAATATGATATCCAGAAATTCTGCCTGCCATATCTTAACAGCAATCGTATTCTCGGAATCCCTGATTAATGAACAAATATCATCATCCCAGTTGATTACCCAGGAAACACTATTGAGGGTGCTCTTATAATCAGAGTTACAGAGCAGTTGCTGATGGGAAAAAGTCCCTGCTCTCAATAGTGGAGAAATATCATGCACTTCCCCATCAATTGTTATTTCAATCCTAATATCATCGATTACATTCATGATATCTTCTTCCTACTCAATTTGATCCCAGCTTGTTGGAGCTTGCCGTACAGATCTTCAATGCCGTAGATATCACCATTGATGTTGATAATCTGATTCCCAGAACTAGGAGATGAAGATCCTCCACTACTTACTGGGGTAATCCTGACATGCTCAATCCCCCCAGGGTTGTCACCGACCTTGATAAGCTGAGGCCCTGTAGTAAGGAAATCCCCTCCATTTGCGAATGCTGGAACAGATGATGTATCAACACCTAATGCTTCAAGTTGTGTCTGGATGGTTCTAAGCTGATCAGCGTCAGTCACACTTTCAATTGCATCGAATAAGGCCTGAATTTTAGCGGCCTGTTCCTCTAGATTTTCATCTTTCCCAGACCAGAACTTTTTCCATCCGCTCATATCCGATAACTCGGAATCAATATTGGACACCTCGGTTGAGGAGGCTGTGGACAAGGCAGCCTTGACATCGGCAAAGTTGCGATCTGATTGCATCGCTCCAGCTTGACTCCTGAAATCTTCAACGCTGATCAAATTACGATCGAGCTGTCTTTTAAGCAGGTCATATTCTGTATCAATTGAATCATTAATAGTCTCAGCCAGCTTCTCCCTTGCTGCAACTTCATCTTCCATGGAATCCATGAGAGAGTCGTCAAGGCCAGATCCAGATCCACCGATCAACCCTGATGTCACCCCGGCTATTCCTCCAAGCGCAAAAAGACCAAGTGCAATAGGCAACCCTGCGATTCCTGTCTCCGCAAGAATTCTCAATCCAGAAGCCAAGGCCATCTGGCTGATCTGACCCATAATCTGCTGGGCAAACTGGCCGGAGCTGGCAACAAGGGAGTCAATCCCGTTACCGCCCTCTGCTAGGGTAGAGCCGAGATCAGAAAACATGGAAGACAGTGTAGAGCCCATAGCTTCAGCGTTGAACAGCTGTTTACTGAGGCTCTCTCCCATCTTCTTAAACTCATCATCGGTCATCTTTGAAACGCTTCTGACCTTGCTGATCGTTCCGTATTCCTTATCCCAGAGTTCCTGACGCTGCTCTGCAGTGATTAAACCCTTGGCTTCAAGCCCTTCAAGCTCCTGCTGGTAGTCTACCTTCTTCTTGAGAGCAGCTTGCTCCTCAGAGACCAGTGTCAGCAGCAGGGCCTTTGCCCTGGTCTCTGCTGCTTCCTGCTCTGTGATGTTGGCAACAGCTGCGGCAATTCCGTCATACTTACCTGACAATATATCTAATGACGTCTGCCATTCACCTGAATCATCAGCAGCAGGCCCGGTAGACCAAAGCTTGTTGATCTGCCCCTTCAGTGTTGAGAGCTGTTCTTCGAGTTCCTGCTTCTGTGACCGGCCAAAATCAAACGTCAGAGGGATATTCAGAACATAGTCGGAAGCAGTCACCCCGCCCAATAGCTTGCCCAAGTAATCTTCCTTGACCTCTATCTTGTTGAGTCCATCAAGCTCGGTTTGCTTGCCTTGGATGATTGCATCATAGTACTGAAGCCTTGCCTTTGCTTCCTCAAGTCTAGCTTTGTTTTCCTTGTTCCCGTAATCATTGATGTATGCCTCAGTAGCAAGTAGCTCTTCATCTTCTATCTTTTGTTTTTTGATGAGCCCAATTTGCTCTTCAAGGGATGCTTTCCTTCCCTCATCAGTCCCGACGTATAGCTCTTTGAGCGCTTTTGTAGCTCCTTGTTGTTCCAGTATCTGTTTTGTGACCTTCTCTTCTTGTGCTGCTGTTTCAGCTGCTTTTCCAGCAGCTTGGGCATTTACCTTCTCAATCTCTCTTTGATTTTCCAGCTGGGCTTCAAGCAGACCTAGTATTATTATTTTTGATGACTCAAAATTTTTCTGGAAAGAAGGTGCAACATCAGAGACATCAGCAGACGCTACAACATCAATCTGAAGCTCAAGCTCTTGCGAGTCCATGTCTTTCAGTAAATCTTTGATTGATCCTGCACGATTTGCAACGAACAGTTCAGAAAAATCTTTCTTGTTCCTCCGCTTGTCGAGATAGTCATCAATAGCCCTTACTGCAATTTCTAGTTCAGGGATCCTAAGCAGGTCTTCCCCGATATCTCCCTTGATTTCAGCCAGCGTTGCCCTGAAATCTCCAACAGGGCCAAGTGCACTGTGCATTGACGAAGCTAATCCTCCAACCCTGCTATCAAGTGCATTAAGAAGAATTGTCTGGGCATCGGTAATTTTTCCCTGCTCCATGAGGGTCATTATCAGCTTCTTGCTCTCTGCATCCAATACCACCCCGGACTCTTCGAGCTGGGTCATTCCCTTGATGGGGTCCTCTAATGCGCGCCCAAGCTTCTTTGCTGAGGCTGTTACATTTTCCCCCCATAAGGCCGAAAGGTTTGCAGAGTTTTCGATTACGCGGGGCATGATCTCGTTGCCAATATTTTTGAAAGCTGAGAGAGAGGCTGTCATGCTGACAGTATTGGCTTCTGCAATACCTGTTGTCTTGCGTAGACCAAGGGCCCAACGTTCAACCTGGTTAAAGGAGAAATCAGCCGCCTTGCCTGTGGCCCTGTAGACAGCCTCCAGCTTGGCTGCTGCCAAGACATTGACCTCGCCCTCTGCTGCAAAATCTTTGTAAAGCCTGATTCCTTTGGCTACTACAATAGCTACAGCAGCATAGGCACCTACCAGCTTCATGTAGCTATTGTAAGACTTATCGACTGCAGAAGCCTTTGATATCTCTGTCTCAGTAGCTTTCTTGTTTGCTTCAGCCCCCTTGCTTGTAGCTTGGGAGGTTTTGTCTGCAGCCGTCCCGGCTTCTGCCATTGACCCAGTTGCATTCTTTACATTCTCTTCGTACTCATTCAAAGCTTCTGTGGCTTCTTTAGTCTGAGCCTTGATAATGAGCGCCAGTTCTTCTGTGACAGTTTGGGCCATAGCACACTCCTACACCCATGATAACAAAAAAGGTCAGGGTCTAACCCTAGCCTCTTTCCTCTCTTGCAGACGTAATAGCATCTTCGTATTCGTCTTCAAGCTCATTGATCAGCATTAGTGTTTCATGGTTTTCCTCCAATGGTCCTTTGCCGTTCGGTAATCCGAATCTCTTGTAGTCCTTCCAGATTTTAATTGCAGCCCAAAGATCATCAGTCAGGAGACTTTTCATCTCCTTTCTCTTGAGCATCCTCCCGGATCCCAGGTCAAGCACCTGCTCGTCATACCAAACAGAGCGCTCCTGATAGGCTACCCCTATCAGGCAGGCCCGGAATCCGGCTCGGAGTTTTTTATCATCTCCCCCCCAACTTCAAGGTCAAGAATCTTCTGAGACAGCTGAGTAGCGAGAAGATGGCAAAAATCCGATTCGATCATTGCAAGCTCATCCCCGGTGGTAATGGATATGATCGAGTCGATTGTCTTGCCCTTAACTTCTTTTGTGCCAGTCTTGATCCTTAACCCTTGAATCTTGATGTTTGATCCAGACAGTATCGCCCTCACATCCACCTCTGAGTAAGAATGGATTGTCCCGTCGCTCTTGCGTGATGCGATACGCCTCTGCCATGCATTGCGATCAACAGTGTTGGGCTTGTCGTACTCGACTATGATCTGCTCAGAGCTGGGGAGCTTGTCGTTCCCCAGCAAATCAGGAATCCATGTTCTTCTTCGCGAAACATTCAACAGCATGTAAACTCCTTATGCAGCATCGGGAATGGTACGCTCATACTGCCAAGATTCGAGCGTTGTGTAGTTGAAATTGAAAGGGGTGTTCCCACTCGCCGCCTGCCCTGCATTCAGCTGAGGGATCCTCATCTTGCGGAAGATAGTAATCTCAACTTCGCCCGCGTCTGTCATCTCGCGATATACAAAGAAATGCAAGAACTGTTTGTTGGAATCCCGCGGGATCATAGTGATTTTCCCGCTCTTCTCAACTACTCGGGTTCTGAACAGACCTTCCAGCTCTCTCTGCAGATCGCTATCAGTTTCAAAGAGACCATTTATGGTTCCACTTTCGCTGATGATACCATCACCCTTTAGCGCCTTGCGCCCTGCAATCCTGTCGCATTGGGACGTCTGGTCAAGCTCTCCCTCCTGGGGAGCTACTGGGCAGTCAGTGGTCCAGCACGAAATATCCATGCTGAAAGGCATGACTATATCTCCTGCTGCCAAAGGATTGCCTTCGGTGGTCGTCCAGGCTGGTAGCTTCACGGGAGCTCCGACTATCAGGACTTTCCCCTTTACCAGGGAGGAGTCTACCAAAGTATCAAAATACGATGCTGCACCCTTTGCAGTTATGAAACCGAACCCTCCAGCGAATACTGCAGTTTCGATTGTGAGCTCCGCAGCGGCGTCCTTACAGAATCCGCTTCTCCCGTCAATTGCACTAATTTTCATCCTTTCCTCCCACCCTATTTCAGGGCTCGTTTAAATGTCACGTCCATGACGTGGGGTTCTGTATATACATAAGCCCAGGTAGACGTCTCAAGTTCAGTACCGTTGTTCTGTACAAACTGGCCGGAATTATTGATCGTATCAGGGAAGTTGACTCTGAAGGATCCTCTACCACTTGTTAGCTCGATGTCCGCATACCTCCGGCCTTCGTGCAGGTCTGAATTGTACAGATCACTGACAGCCAGGCTTGCTTCGATAATGCGATCCAGGAACACTTCCGGGCCATCCCCTGCCCCTACAATCGTCAGCTGAAAACTCACAACACAATGGGTAGCGCCCTGGTTACCTGATCCTACAAATGTCAATCTCAGGTGGGGCTCGGCACTCTTGACCGGCTGGGGATCCATGATGACCTTCAGCTTAGTTTCTTTTCCGAGATGATCCTTAAGCATATCTATAATCTCTTTCATTGCTCGGTATCCTTTGTAACGGTCTCGGCAAGCATGCGGCTGATTACCTTATGATCAGTCTCATCAACAAACAGGAAAGGCCTCGCAGGAATCTTCACGTACTTTTTAAGGATGAATAGCACAATTGTATTGTGAATTTTCTTACCTTTTTGATCACGTTTATACCTTTTCAGTTTCTTCTCTGCCATAACCACACCGGAATTTTGATTGACCTGGTACCAGACGTTGTATCCGTCCTTCCTGAGTCCCCTGATCACATCGCCAGCGCCGAAGCCATACTTGCGCTGCTGCTTTCTAGTCCAACTCGATGCCGGTATGAACAGCCACTTCTTCTTCGCCTTGATTGTTCCCCCAAACTGATTGATCTTTGCCCCTATGTGATTGGTTCCCACAACGGCGCTCTTCTCGTCAGATCGGCTTGTAATCGATGCGAGGAGTTGTCCTTTGTCCCGTAAAGTCCTTGAGTTCTGCTTGACAGCAGTAGTCAGTGCGGCGTTCCCTGGCTTGATGCCCCCGTTGATTTTCCGCTGTGTTGAGGAGACCATGTACTCGGCAATCCTTTTGTTGATGGCAGCAGGATCGATATTGAGCGAAACGGTCTTGTGCTCAATCGTTACTTCTATCAAGGGCATAGATCACTCCTGCGAACTCCTGGACGAATACTGCCCGTTGCAACTGGGGTCTTCTCACCGCCACCCTGGTATCCTGCCGAATCAACTGCATCGCCATAGACTGCGCGAAGCAGCTCCATGGCATCTTCCTTCTTGTCCTGCGCAACACGCTCGTTCTCACCATAGCTGTAGAGTTCGTAGAGTGCCCGCTTGACCACGATAAGCTTGTTGACCTCAGCATCCTCATCAAAGAGCCCAGAGGCGGCAATCACCTTGGCCTTGGCCCAGATGACTGCCCTCTCTATGGCACGTTGAATGACCGTTGAATCACCATCAGTCAGGACTTCGAGATTGTACTCCTTGATCTCATTCCTCAGATCTTCAACGGTCACAGACATTGATTACCTCCCCTACGCCTGGGCTGCAGTCTGCAGCGCCAAGAAGTCGGCTATGATATCAGTTTTGAGGTCTGCATCAGTGGTGGTCATCTCGTAACCACGATCAGTTGCAATCTCAAGAATCTTTGCCTTGGTCAAGGCGGTCAAAGAAGCCTCGGTATAGGTCTTCTCGACATTCTCAACCAATCCAGCATCGATGGTCGCGCTTTCAGCAATGATGGTATAGGCCGATGCATTCACGATTGCAGCATCGTAGACAGTCGCCCAGCAGAAGCCCTTGGACGATACCAGAGGCATTGGCTTGGACTCCGAAATGACCTTGTATCCGGAAGGATCCTCAATCTTGATCGTCTTCGAGAAGAAGGGAACAGCTTCCAGGTTGCCGTCAACATCATCGACAGCACAGTAGGTCAGCTCGGGAATGTCAGTGACGAATGCCACGATCTTCTCAGGATCAACCTCATACTTGGTGACCTCAGCCCCAGAGGCGTCGCGGTCCTTGTATGTGATGCTGTTTTTGATAATCTCGTAGCCACCTAATGATATGGTACCTTTCTCGGCCTTGGCATCGATGCGGTTATCATTGGTCATCGAGGCAATCTTGTTCGAGATCGAGGCAAATGCCTTCTTCCCGATCATGAACTTTACTTCGCCAGTGGCTCCCTCTTCCATTAGGGCATCTTCCATCTCGCTCAAGTCATTGATGATCATGGCAAGGGTACAGTCATCGTCATTCCACTTGACTACAGGAACGAAGGCAAGGGGAGTCCCGTCACCATACAGTACCTGGTAGCGCTCGAAGCCTCCCTCGTTTTGCATCATATAGTCAATCTTGCCTGTGATTGCCTGGGCACACAGGGCGTTGCGAGTCATCTCGGTGCTGCGCATCAGGTCCAGTACCATATTGTCAAGCTTGGTCATCACAAGGGCCTGTCCTCGGTCATCCCCAGTGCCATACAGAGACCTGAAGTCGTTCAGATCGGCACCTGTAATGAATTGGCTGAGTCTGATGGGCATCGGCTCAATCTCGGTCCTGGTGCCTGACTGACCACCAACAGCTAGGGCCATAGCTCCCCTAGCCACTACAGGTAAGTTTCCTGTGCGCTTGAGCACGTCATCAAGGCGTACCCGGCTTGAGGGAGTATTTGTCCTAACCCCGAAGACAAGGTCAAAAATGATTGACCTGACCGGTTTATGGCGTTCAATCAGTTTTGTGATCAGCGCCAATGTGAAATACGAATTCAAAAAAGTTGCAAGATCCATTGTGTATTCTCCTTACTGCCTAGCAGTCGTTCAGTCCAGTGCCCAGACGCCGATGGAGGCAAGAGCATCGAGATCGGCTTGCACGGGAGCAGCGGCAGATACGACTGTCACGACATCCTTCTTGCAAGTCCCATGGACCAGCACATTGACTGCTGTGTCCTTACCTGCTGTGGTATCAGCGTAGCAAGTAGCCACACCGAATGCAGTACCGGCCGTCCCGTCATCCTTGATGTAAGGAAGAACCTTGCCACTTGCGATTGCTACAATCTGCCCTATGGAGATTGTTCCCTTGCCCTCTGTCACGACTTTTCGGATGATCACCGCAGGGTGCTTGCCATCCAGAAGCTGCTTGACATCGATTGTGATTGTCTTAGATGCCTTCATTCAAGTCCTCCTTAGAACTTCAAGGCCATGTCGGCCCTGTCTATCTTTGCCTCTGGCGCTTGGCCAGGATCTGCAAACTCAGTCGCTCTTCCCGGTTTTGGAGCAGGCTTATCAGCCATGCCCTTGATCAGGTTGATGAAGAGGTCAACAAGTCCCTTTCCCTTATTCTCCCCTTCATCTGCAAAGTCGTAGTCATGCGAATCGACAAGCTTGTCTGCGAACTCACAAAGCTCATCCTTTTTACCCGCTGGCCAACGACTTCCAATCTCACCGACTACCTTGGATTGGATGCCACTCTTGTAAGCAGCCTTGGCTCTTTCTTCCCTGCCCTTCAGCTGATCATCTGCAAAATCGGTAGCAGCTGGTTTGGCTGCAGGAGTCTCTGCCGGTTTTGCCGAAGTTACCTGTGCGGGATCTGTGTTCGTCTTCACTTCTTGTTCTCCTCCCTTCCCGAAATCCGAGAAGTTATAAAATGCCTGGTCACTGAATGCCATCCCCTCGCCCTTGGCGTCGATGGCGTTATCCGGTTTTACTTCCACTGAAGCCAACAGCTTGAGCTCGCGGATCTTTGGAGGTACGGAGCCCAACATGGCAAGATGATGCAGATATCTCTTGTTGTCCGATGCCCTGGCAGGGATGCTGATTGACCATCCACTGTAGAATCCACTGTCGATTGCTTCTGCCAGCACCGGCTGCATAGAGACGTCCCCATGCAATACCCCATCGATTCCGTTGATGTCCTTGACGAGCTCTATGGTCTCGACATTACCCCAGGATGGCCACCAATCTTGCTTGGTCATATAATGGCCCAAGCTGACTGGGCATTTGCCGTCAAAAGTGTCAACGACATCCTGCAGATTCTGCAAAGTAACTGCAGCTCCATCAGGTCCAAAGCTCCCTGTCCTTGCCAGCTCCATTCGTTTCAAAACTTTGTCCATATGTTCCCTCTCCTCCTCACACTACCAGAGCGTGGATGATAGAAATCAAAGGGGGATAGAACTTCGTTTACCCCCAGGGGCCCGATGTGTCCTGAAGTAATATCAGAACACTTTGAAGTTCCATCATCAGATACCATATAAAGCCGAAATCAGAGGGGTTTTAGGAAAATGTGGGGAAGTACACTACGTAAGCAGTCCAAATTTGTCCTAGAAGGTGTTGAACAACGTTGAACAACGGGGGTCTGGAGATAAGTAGGGGAATTACACCCCGGCAAACTTGCAGGCCCTTGTAGGGCTTTCTAAGGCCTGCACCCAAAAAACTAGTCAAAGAGGTCTAGCTCCTCCTGGATTCCGGCATCCTTCATCCTTGTCATCTGTGCAGGAGTCGGTTTCCAGTAGTTTGGATTCTTCGCAGGATTCGCCCCGAAGCCGCTTTGTACATGGTCGGATTTTCTCGCTACCTTGGGAGCTGTCAGATCTGCCTTGAGTCCCAGCACTTCGGCCTCTTCCTTGTAAATTGCCCTGACAGTTGATCGGCAATTGAAATGGAGAGGAGGCCAGTTGTCTTCCCACCAGGGATCGTCGTAGGGAAGGATGGTCCCGCTACGGATACTGCAAATGTCGGTCTGTCTGCCGTCTTCTATACCGATGAATTCCAAGAACTCCGGCTTGTTATCTTCCATCTCCATTGCACGCCCGGCATTGTAGTCGGTCTGTATGTTGGTGCGGTAGACGGTCTCATAGTACCAGGGAGATTCCTGTCCAAAACCTGCAGCCTTCAATGATTCGTCTTCTCTGATTGATTTGACAAAGTCGTACAGGCTTGATGTCTTCCCTTCCAACTGGGCAAGGTAGTGGCTCTTCGCTTTCTCTATTGCATCGAGCTGGGTCAGCCGACCAACAGTGAAGGCTTTCTTACGCATTGCAGCAGACAAGGAGTAGAATTGCTTTTTACTCATCGTCACCCGCCCCTGGGCCCATTTGATTGCATCCTCATATGTGAGAGCCTGATCGAACTCAGTAATGCTGATCGGAAGCTCATCAGCAAATTCAGTGGCAGGTGCTGCAGTATGTGCCATGCCCAACAGCCATGCTTTCATAAAAAGGATATACGTCTCCTTGATGATCTCGCTGTTGGCTTCCGGCTTCCACTGTGAAAATATATTCTTTGATTTGAGTAGGTTCGGGTCCTTCAGTAAACGGGCAGTAAACGCCTTGAGCTCAGCGTTTACCTCCTGTTTAATCTTAGGATAGGCTTCCTCTTCCATATCGATGAGCTGTCCTACTTTGGCAGCTTCATCCTCTAGGATTCGATCAGTATCATTTTTCGAGCTTTTTTTTTACCTTCTCCAGTATCGGCAAATGAGAATGCACCCAAGCTTGGCGTTGACATCCCTTCCGGCTTGGTGAACACATCGTTCTCATCCTTTGGCTCAGGAAGGTTGTATCGCTTGTACAGTGAGCTCTTAGAAATAGGCACCCCGTGATCGATAGCAACCATAACATTTGCGAAGGAAGCATAGTCTCCAGTATCGTAAGCAAAGGTAGGCACAGGTGCATCGGGCCCGAAATTGACTTCGATTGCCATGTCTATCAGGTACTGCATGGTATAGGCCAGTGCTCGGCTGTCATTCTCGTAGAATGCCATCTTTGTGTCTTCATGCACTGTTCCTAGTGCCTGGGTTCCAGTATCGCTCATGGAGTTGGCAAGGGCTTGCGCGGTCATCGCGTAGCTGATCTGCAGGTCACATGCCTTGATCAACGCGTCAAAGTCGCTGACCTGGCCTTCCATACTGATGCGCTCTACCGACTTCGTGTTGGCCAATGCCCCGGATGAACCGCTATTGATCTGTGCTATCAGATCGACAAGCTCATTGGCAACCTCTTTGGCCTTGGTTGGGTCGCTTTGTTCGAACAAGGCTATAAGGGATGGGACGGCAAATCTTTCTGTTGCAGTCAGCCAGAATTCCCAGCCCATCCTTTTGAACTGCCAAGGCCAGTAAGCGGCCTGCATGTACGGCAATCCCCAAGGATTGTTGTAGCGATCGCCTTCGGTGCGATGGATGATCCACTTGTAGGGACGGTCACACGGCATGTAGCCAAAGTTACCCAGATACGTCATGCTTCCATCGCTACTGAATCGGTAGCGATTGATGTCGTGTCCGATGAGTGCATCGACATGGTACCAGGAATCCTTCTTGTCCCATATCATCTCAGCGGGCCGAAACCCATATTTGAGTGCATCGGTGAGCAGATAGCTGGAAAGCTTCCGCAGCTTCTTCTTGTTGAGGTGGTCCTTTATATATGCATCAACTTTTGCATTGCCCGTATCAGTGATGCTCATTGCAAGGTTCTGGGTAGCGTTGCGACGGTCATAGAACAGCCCGACAATCCTGCCGTCGCAAAGCATATCGTCGAACACCTTCAGTCCCCTGGGGGATCTCCTGATCAAATCAGAGGGGTTTGGCATATAAGAAAATACCAGGCTGTCTTTGATGATCTTTGCCGTAAGCTGAGCCTTGTCATTAGTATCCATTCTTGTATCTCCCTAACAGCCCCGGTAGGGCTGAACTTCTTTTCTTTCCTGCTTTTCCTGATGGTTTTCCTTTGTCACGATTGAATGCTGACCATGCCAGGTATATTCCATCAACTACCCCGTCGTTCAGACCAGTCTCGGGGAAGTGTGTCAGCCTATATATTGCGGTACCGTCCTCCAGATCCCCTTCATACGTGAATGTTCCGTTTTCTGAGTAAGCTCCGATTGATCGGGCACGCTCCGGCTTGCTCCCTTTTGCAGGGGCCCCAATAAAAGGGATGTCGATGTGCTGAGACAGGAGCGCTTCCTGGATAAGCTTCTGGTAGACCTTCTGGAAGGCCACATCCTCAAATGCATAGATGCCAGGAGCATATCGCTCCCACCAATTGACTACCGTATCAACCAGGTCTGTTATGCTGCCATAATCCTTGAGCCAGATTGCGAAGATGTGATAACTTCCGCGGATCCTGTGCCTGCCCATCAGACAGCAGCACACATCATCAGATCCTTCCGCATTGGGGTCGATTCCTACAGCAAGCTCATATTCGTTGATGTTCTCATGCCCCTTGGGGATGAACTTCAACCACTCCTCCCTGATCAGCTTTGATCCATCTGTCATCAGGATGCTCTGGTATTCAGTGTTGTACTTGATGGTCCCGATTTCTTGGTGTTTCTGCTGACAAGCTGAGATGGGCCAATACTCAGGCCAAAGTGCCCTGTGTCCGTCCTCGATCTCTGCTGACAGACGGACTCCAAACCACCCCGGCAATTCTCGTTTCTGGATACGCTGCAGCATCCTGCTCTGCGGATCTGCTTCATTGTAGATTGTGTTGAGAAAGAACATGGTTGCATCTTTGGACAAGTTGACCACTGCGCTGAACAGCCAGTCATACAGCCCCTTGAGGGCCTTGCTGCTCTTTGCATCCTGATCTGTCACCAGGTCATCGCAGATGATCATGTCAGGACGCTTCTCTCGTTTGATGAGACCACGAACTGAAGCACCCCGTCCAAGGGATACCATGGCAGCACCGTTCTTGAATGAGTACATCCCTTCTTTCCAGACCTTCCCCTTGAGGTTCCCGAAGTCGTTTATCAGACGTTGATTGTCCTCAAACTCTGCAGCAGTATCTTGGATGAAACTATCAGCAAGATCTGCATTGGAACGGAAGACCGTTATAAACCTGAAGAATCCATAGAGCAAACCCCAGATGACTAGGATACGCCCAAAGTATGTAGACTTCGCCTGTTCTCGGGGAGCACATAAAACCAAAGCCCTCAGCCGGTCACATGGCTGCGGGAGACTACGGAACTCAGGTCTATGCTGGTCTGCAAGTTCCCTGGCAATATCAGGGGTAACCGACCAATAGGGGCGCCCTGAATGGGCGTCAATCTTTGTGTCATGGAATATCTTGCTCAAGGTCCGATGCCAAGGGGCAGGATCATACTTGATGTAATGGGGGAAGTAATACTTGACGAAGGCAGGAATGTCCGTCTTGAAGCGCTCATACCGATCTTTTGCAGCCTTGTTGTCGGTTGCCAGTTCAGCAGCGCGCTTTGGATCCATATCAAGGACCTTGATCAAAATCCCAAGGTCTCTCTTTTGGTCAGACATTCGGCGCCTCCAAATTGTTTACGATGGTGAAAAGCTGATTATACAGGTCTGGATTGCCTTCCAAGGCTCTCTGCAGATCCTTGAGCACCCCTTCCTTGACCTTCTGAAACATGGCTTGGTAATCCATACGCATCCGGACAATCTGGGTTTTGGCACGCGTCATGTCCTTTACAAACTTTGCAAGCTCGGGGAGATCCGAGAACTCGACAGACTCAATCGTCTTTGTGTATTGGAATGCTTTGCCTATCAGATAGTCCAAGGTAGCCTCGTTGGTATCCGTTGCGGGATTATCGCGGATGGTGTTGATCAGGGCGGTTGTCTCTGCCCTGGTCTTCATGAGTTCCTTGGCAATCGTCTTGTTGGTCTTGACTGTCCTCCGGATTGACTCCCTGGAGATGTCTATTCCCTCACTACGGAGCTGTGCTTCGATATCAACAAAGGTCATCATCTGCTCACTGTGCATGGCACAAACACGCTCTACAATGTCCAGGAGCTCAGCTTTTGATCGTGGTGCCATCTTAAGCCTCCTCTTCGGGGAAGACAATAATGCCTACATCGCAGGCATCGCCTTCGAGAAGGTTGATTCCCTTGGGGCTGATCTTGTAACGGGTGATCTTCTCCAAGCGCATGTAAGGATGGGGATCTTTGGTCTTGTTAAGATATCCAGAATCAACCAGGTACTGGAGAGACCTACGGATATCAGCAGGTTTGTGGTACTGATAGTAGGCAGCGATGATCGCATTCTCTTCTGCTGCAGTCGGGCTGATGTTGCTCATCATCTGCAGGATTGCACCTCTGAGCTGTTTATTGAGCGCGTCCATTCTTGCCTCCCCCAATTAAGTATATATCTATACGATCACCTATCTTGTTAATCTCTGTACGCCAACCCCCGACAGTCTCCTGCAAGTCAATCTTTTTGGCATAATCCTTCTCAACGTTAAGCAGGCGGTTGCCCAGGTTATCGATGCTCTCATCCTGTTTTACATCGCGCTTCTCTTGCTGCTTGCGTTGCTCCACAAGGTCGGCTTTGATTTCGTCCCTCATTGCAGAAATCTTTGCGTTGACGGCCTTCTGGCTATCGTCAAATTTTGCAGACATGCGCTGGTTGTCAGCCCGAATCTCCTTGATCATAAAGAAAAGGATCACCATAACGAGCAATATCAGTGCAGGCGTCCCGATTGAGTTGAATATGCTTAGGAATTCCATCTAGCAATCCTCCCTAGTGTTTTCTTCATTGTGCCCTTTTCCCGCCCAGGTAAATCATAGGCCCCCGGTTAAGGGGGCCATGCTTCAAATGATTTGATTACCGTATATATGGCTAATGCGAGAACAGTGTAGAACAGGATATCATTCTTTATCTTGATCCTGCTTATCTGCTTTTCCATGCCTGCTGAGTAGCTCCGAAAGGAGTTCGTCAGCCCTATCAGGGTCTCCTGGTTGCTCTTCGAGTCTTTCGATAACATCCCCAAGGATATCTGCAGCTTCTCCGAGATTTTCTGCGAGTTCTCCACTATCTGCAGCCCCTTCGGCAAGGTCGTCAGCGACAGATCCAGCTTCGTCTGCTGCCTGTTGAATATCTCCTGCAATTCCAGAGCTATCTCCTGATCTGTCATTGCTGCTGGATCTGGAAGACTTGAATCTGCCAAGGAGCCAGCCCACAAAGGCAGAAACAAAAACAGCAACAGCACCCCAAAAATATGTCTCTTCCACATTGCTACCCCTTTGCAGCCTTGGCTGAGTCGTACAGTCCCATAGATACAAACGCAACCATAAGTCCGTTAAGCAATCCTGTCATCACCACCGCATCCAGGACCATCCTCCACCCCGTATAGGGAGAGATAATAAAGCCGTAGATGATGGAGACTACGCAGGCAATGGCAATCAGTACGATGGGAATCCTTCCTGTTGGAATCCTTGCATTTGGATAGGTGTTCCCCTTGTAGGTCTCGACCTTCTTCCCCTTCAGCCAGAAGCCTAGGGTGATAAGGATGGGCACCAAGGGAAGCAGCGCCGGTTTCAAGTACTCCATAAAAAGCCTCCTTATGAAAAACATGAGTGTCTGTACATAAAAAGAATATCCCCCTGGGGTCAGGGGGAATCGTAGGGGTGATAGGTCTAAGGGTTTGGGCGACTGGGTATTTAAACGGTTGTTTTGCAATACTTAGAGGTTTTTATTATGACTGTACAGCGCTGGTTTAAGAAAATATCTTTAATGAAAAATCAATCACAGCCTGTGAAGATTCTCCAGAGCTACAAAAGAAAATAATCAAGCCAATCACTATTGGCACCCAAAGAATGATTGAAGAAAAAACAAACTGTCTCTTGCTAGATTTAGTCTTTTTCTCCAGACGCTTGAATTCAGTGTTTATTTCTTTATGCTGCTGATCTGGATTGTGGTCAAGCATCAGCTGTCTTCTCTTTCTAATCAATTCCATCAGATCTCGCAAAGATCCGTATCCATTGCACAGCACAAGCTGAAATACTGTATTGATCAACATGATACTTATGAATATCAATAAAGTTTTGCCGGTTAGATTGGATTCGAATTCGACAGCAGAGAATCCCAAAGCATTAGTTGCCAAGACAATCAGCTCCGCTTTTAGAGATTCTCCGATACCTTTGACCCTCTCAATAATATCTAGGCTTTCCTTCTCGAGCTGTGCAGCGAGACGATCCTCCCCATACCTAAGGCAATACCTATCGTACGCTAGCTTGGTCTTCTCAAAAAGCGTATCGAAATTGCTGTTAGAAAAAAGCCAAGCCGTCCTAGCTTTTGCATTCTCAATATTGCTCAGATTCTTGAATAACTGCGATTTGAGCATGGCCCGTTTTTCGTCTGAGTTTGCGAAGTACTCATTGAAATCTGCATAGCTCGTCTTGAGCGAGCAAATGTAACTTGTGATGAATTTCCCTCCATCCAAGGCTAATGGCTCATGAGTAAGGTAATACACTACCCTGTCGTTCGGAATGTCAGCCTTCAAACATATCCAACGATAGAGCATGAAGGAGTTATTCGCATTCCACAGTTCAGTGTTGGTTCTAATTTTATTCCCGACATAGTTGTGGTTGCCTATGATAAAAAGGAAGGAATTCACGTCCTTTTGTAATTTAGTTTCAATATCCTCAGACTCAAGCGTTTGGTTTGTTAGGTTTCCCGTGACGTATGAATCAACAGTATCAGCACAAATGATGCCAAACTCTCTTAATTTGTATCTGTGGAAAGATACTGTGAAAGGGGAAGATGCGACTCCTGAAAAATCTCCAAAGTCGCATCCTTCAATAGGGACAATAAGAGTAGTAATATCCTTGAACAGCTCATAGCTTACCCCAGCGGGGAAAGTAAAAACAACCTCGCTTGGTACAGAGTTGTCAATATGGTAGTTAGCTATCTCTGCCAAATGGATGAATAATTTTTTCATAATCTTAGTGTTGCATATTAAATTCCCTGCGAATCTCAGGGTCTTTGATGACAAGGTTCCCTTCACGATCAAACTCGACCCTACTGGGATCATCGAACACCTCATTCCTTATCTTGATTTCAATACCTTTACTCTTATACTCGAATCTTTGTAGTTTTTTCAATACCGTCCCATTGGGACTGAACTCATCTGATATCTCAAGTTTGTATTGAATGGTATAATCGATGAACTTTTCACGCTCATCTTCATTGGGGAACACTTGGTTGCGGACAGTTTCAAAGGTAATGTGTTCAAGGTTCTCTGACATGACCTTATACATGTTGTCCTTTGCCACCTCTTTTCTTGTAGTGCGCTCGTCGCCTTCATATGTTTCATCAATGAATCCATATACGGCATCGATCACATTATTTGTTGCAATCGTCGAGGGTTGCGCAGTAGTACAGCCGATAAACTTCTTGAAGTATTCAGTCAGTTTTTTCTTACCACGAACATAGGATAGGTATGAAGAATCGGAATTTTCTTCCCATTCGCGTATTTTTACATTTGCAGCCATGTTGATTGAATTAGTCTCCAATGTGAATGACGACGCTAACTTAAATCTTCCATTTTCCTCTATGATCGTTGGGTGGACCTCTTGGTTGAGTATAATTACAGCAAAGTTTCGCTTCCTATCATTTTTATAGTCTACACAGAAAACATACCCGCCAGTTGCAAGGGATTCACTTTCCAATTTACTGGAAAACCTTTTTGCAATTTTCTTCGAAGAATCAAGAAAGCCATCGGTTCCATCGATATATTTTTTCAGAAGATCTTCAAACCGAGCATCCTCTGTCTCATTCTTGTCGAACTGGGCAAAACTCTTGCTCGTTTTTCTAGGATTCTGGTAAATTTTTATAAACTCATTCAGAAACATCTCCGAATATTCATCAATTTCGAGGACAATCTCGCTTAGGGTTATTTGGGTATTCTTCTTATATTGTTCCTTTTCGACCTTGTGGACAATAATATTCAAAATATCAAGTTTTCTTTTTTCGGGCATTCTCTATCACTCCTTTTTATATGTACGGTGAATCAGAACATGAATTCAGCATTAATTATCTGTTCCATATAGGAAAATAACATAGATTTACCCTATCCTCATTTTTCTATAACCAGGCTTGCTGTTGTAGTTTTCAAACACAGCCTTCTTTGTTTCAGGATCAACCAGCTGCTCAACTAATGCGCTGAGCTTGCGATCAATGCTTTCCTGGTACTGGGCTGCAACTTCGGCAGCGTTTGCAATCCTATTCAGTCTGTCTAGGATCAACAAATAGAAAATGAGTGCAATGGCGGCGATAACGACTGGGATTAGTTCGTACATGAGACCTTCTTTTGGTCACTCAGAAGCACAAATTTAAGCAGAGACCTACCTTATATATGCACACCCTCAAGGGCGCTTCTACCAATACAGCATGAACCGCCCGATGACCTTACCCAGGATCTGAATACGATTAGTATCTCTGGGTAGAAGCCTTGGTGAATATTTATCATTGTCGCTTATTACATTAACAGTATTCTCAATTGGATCAAACTCAAGCCTCTTCACATACACCTCATTGTCAATTGAGAGTGCATACACTCCATTACCCGAAATCATCTGTGCTGCAAAGACTACAATATCACCATTGCTGATAGTCGGATGCATTGAGTCTCCACGGACCTCAGCACCTCCCAGCTTATATCCTCCGTAACGCTTGAGCATTTTTGTAGGAATGGCAATGACATCGTCAGTGAAAGAATCTTCATCCCATATCTGTCCTATTCCAGCTGAGAGTTTCTGGCAAACAAGAGGAATGGATACAGACTCTGAATCGGGAAATATAATTGCAAGCCTCTTATGTTGGGGAGCAGGCCGATGGGAATAACCCGTATCTGGTTCTGAGATAAGGCCCTTGTTGGAAGTGAAGCTATTTGGGTAATCATCAGATAAGTACATGGGGCCTTCTCCAGTGATCAGCCAGTGCAAATTGATACCCATGGTGGCTAACTGTTGTTTGAATGCATCAGGAACTGCAACTTTTCCAGTTTCATAGTTTGCGTAAGTCTGTTGTGCTATTCCAAAACGTTCTCCAAAAGCTTTTTGGGAGCCACCTATGGAAAGACGAACTTCTCTTAATCGCTCATTCATAACCCATTTTCCTTGTATACACCCAATATCATTGTAAACACCCATAATATTTGTTGACTTAACAACAAATATGGGTTACTCTGATTATAGGTTGAATTTTCAACCGCAAATAAATATTAACGCAGTATTTGTGTTAAAGCAAGGAGCAAATATGGGTAAAGACTTAATAATACAAGAGGCTTGGAACTTCGCTAAAGCAGTCTCGATATGCAAGCCAATGGTTTCAGCCTATCAAAAAATTGAGTTAGACCTTCTTAAACAATTGTACTTAGCAAGAGAGGCTCTCTCAAATTCGGGTTTCCGTTCGGACTTAACCTCGGGACAAATGTCCCAAGGTTCGCCTAATACATGGGAAGCTTTTTGTGAGCAGATCGGACTATTAAAAAGAACTGCAAACCGTTGGCTCTTCCTCTACGATGCTGAAAACGACTGCCTCCTTGAACCCGAAGAAGCCCGTTCTCGACGTGATCAAATGCTTGAGCAGATGTTCCGTCAGATACAAGCCCATACAAAGAAAGACCCCGGCTGGAGACCAGAGAACTGGACTGCCACATTTGAACGGGCATATCAGAAATGGCTTGGTGAATTGAAGACCCTCAATGCAATCGAGCAGAAAGGCTATGAACAGGCCGAATTATTCTCCAGAGAATACTTGCGAGTCCTCGCCCAGCAATTGCAGGAGGACCCTTCCCCTGAGGAGATGATGTACCAGGAAGAGCTCTGCATAAAGTATGAGAAGGTGGTGACTCCACTCGTCAGAGTCGAGCAGCAGATCAGCATAGCAAGAATCGTAGAGAAGTCAGTCTCGATGTTCCCCGCCGAAGCACGCTCTGCTGTCGCTCGTTCTGTGGCAAAGATTGTCATGGACATGTCCGATCACATGGAAGGTAAGAAATGAAAACATTTAATGGTACCCGACCGCGTGTTGATATTGAGAAAAACCTCAAGGCTTATGGTTTTGAAGAGAATGCCTCTCTGTATGACGGTGGTAGCGACTTCATTGATTTTTACAATGGAACCATCAAAGGGGAATTGATTTTCCTTGTCATGGTTGATCCTGCCTTTGGCCGGTTCATCGTAAGCAATGTCAAAGGCAAAGTCATTGCTAGTGAATACTCTGAAAATCTTGATGATAAGCCCTGGTATTGTGCCCTGCTCGATGCAATCTACAAGCCCCTTGAGGCAGCTTTATGAAGAAGGAGGCTGTTGTGCCTGAACCTAAAAAGAAGACCTACGTCCATACTTATGTAATGCTCCTGCTAGGAGAGCATAACCTAAGCCAGACAGCCCTTGCCAATAAAGCAGGATGTTCTGTCCAAATGATCAGCGCAGTCCTACTGAATAAGAAGATTTCTGCTCCTGTCCAGGCTGTTATTGCAACGTCCTTGGGATACGAGTCCTGGGAGACTCTTGCTTCGGCAGCGTTGATATTTAGCGACCTTTTCTCATCGATGTATAACGCCCCTTCCTCTCGTCCTTCGAGCAAGAATGAGGAGGCTGTGCATGTGGGTTGATGTTAAGACAATAGCTGAAGCTGTAGGCAAGAGTGCCAGAACCATTCAGCTGATGGCAAAATCTGGCAAGGTCAAGAGCAGAAAGATCAACAAGAAAACTCTAGAGATCTATGTACCATCACTACCTGCAGATTGGCAGGCCACACTTGCCGGAAGCGGCAAGGTCGTTGCCAGGTCAGAACAGGCCCTGGCAATTCTTTCCACTCCTGCCCAATTGGCAGCTGTTACAAACAAAAATGACCCTGCCCTCGCTCTCGGTACTAAGCTGAGCGACAAGAACAGGGAACGGTTGGTGATCGCCAACAAGATCAAGCAACAGCCAGCAGGTACAACAAAGATGAAATGGCTCAAGACTGTTGCTCGTTTCTATGGAGTATCGATTTCTACAGTACGAAGAATTGAGAAAGAGGTCAACACGTACGGGGTTGTTGGGCGCCCTCGTCAGACATCCAGATTCTCTGTATGGGACTCTGAAGCGGTTCAATATATCAAAGGATTCTATCTTCAGGCTATCCGAGAAACTGGTGATTGTTCCAAGACTACAGCATGGATTAGGACTCAGGTCAAAGCCAAGGAAGAGGGCTGGAAGATCGGTTCTAGATCCTCTGCCTTTGAACTGCTGTCTGAGGTCTCTACTCTCATGGTCGCATACGCTCGTGGGGGCAACAGGGCCCTTGATAACTATTTCTATATAACCCGTGATTGTAAGGTGTTGAACCCTATGCAGATTGTCATTGGAGACCAGCATATTTTTGACCATTGGATTGCAGATTATGATACTGGTTTGATCCGTCGTCCTGAGTGTTACTTATGGTTGGATATGGGGACAAAGCTTATATATGGCATTGCCTTCGATGAACACTATTCATCAGATACTGTCAAGGAATCCCTTCGGCTGGGGCTCCACCGTTTTGGTCGATTCGACTGTTCATACAACGATAACGGGTCAAGCGAATGCTCAAAGGCAATCACATCAATGATTGATGATCTCCTTCGACTTGGCATGCAGACAGAAGATTTCAGTGAACTCTATAAGACCCCAGAAGGGATCTATGTCATAGCAGGGGAAGATGATGAGGTCCTTGCTACTGCAGTCAACCAGAAAGACTGGAGAAGACAGCACAGAAGGATCTATGCCAACGTTCGCAATGCAAAGACCAAAGATATTGAGCGGTTTTTCAGGACCTTAAATGGTCGGCTGGATGCAAGGATGCTTCCCGGCCGTTGTGCGACTCCAGGGGCTTCTGCAGCTGTCGATGAAGAAGAGAGCGCACGCCTGGAGAAACAGAAAAACAACCATGAGCTTCTAACCGAGGATGAGTTCATCAGGATCGTCTTGGAAGAGCTCAGGGCCTATGAGAATGCACGACACTCAACCCTAGGTATGACTCCCTTGCAATTCCTCAATCAGAAGATTGAACAGGGGTGGAAGCCCAATCCCATTGCGGAAACAGACATTGATCTAATCGTCTCAGAACGATCAGAACGTATCGTGAAGAGTGGAAGGGTGGAAATCGCTGGTCGGCTGTACTGGGGCGAGGAACAGACTGAGACCAACGGCGAGATCGATGATGTTGGCTTGTGGGGCAAAGAGGGAGAGAAAGTCAGTGTGCGCTTCAACCGTCATGACCCTTCCCATGCATATGCCCTTGTCAACGGGACTGTCAGATACCTGGAGCCGGTCAAGGCGATCACCATGCTGGATGATGATGCGATGGAGCATGCAATTGCGTTGAAACGTCGTCAGATGAAGGCTGTAAAAGACGCCTTTTCAACACTTGTTAAACCTATTGGCAGCGTATTGTACCGACCCAAAAGAGAGTTCATCAAACGCGCTGAAAAGGAAGATGCTGTCGAGGTTGATGTGGATCTCCGGAAAGCAGTCGCATCGAGAGTGGAAGAGAGTACCCGTAAGCCTGTGGTCCTCCCGTTCCTGGCTATGCACGCCTCTAATTACGAACGCTACCTATGGTGTCTTGATATGACGATAGCTGGGCAACCGCTACCGCAAAAGGATCTGGATTTCATTGCCGATTACAAGGGCACAGATGAATACAAGGAGAATGAAATCTATTTTCGCAATTATTTGAAGTTGGGGAATTCAGGAGGTAACAGATGATTACATTACAGGAAGCTTTGGACCTGACAGGCCTGAGTCTGTCTGCAGCAGGAGAGATGGTTAATCTAGGTAAGAGTGCAATCTCTCGAGTAAAGAGTCACGACTATCCAAACTGGGAAGCTATTGAGCGGGCCATTATCATAAAGATGGCCGAAGCTGGATTGATCAAGAGAGAGGCAGGAATCGACCTCGAGCTACCCTCTGACAAGGGAACGCTCAAGGTAGACCCCTACGCATTTATATCAACGCAGAATGTCAAGGCAGTGAACGCCCTGGCATCCGACTTGCTGAACCCTATCACCACCCTCAATGCAAGCATTGGGATGATCACAGGATCAGCCGGTTATGGGAAGACTACCACAATACGACGGTTCGCATCAACGAATGATCCTGCTGTATATGTACTCTTCCTGGAGGGATACACCCTCAATGTTCTCCTTAAGCAAATCTGCAGGGAACTGACAGGATTTGCTCAAGGCAGCTTTGAGAAAAATCTCCTGCAGATCAGAGAGGCAACCTGCATCTATCGTAAGCTCATCATCATCGATGAAGCCGACAGGATGCCCCTGAAGGTTATCGAAGCCATGAGGGGAATCAATGAATACTGTGGAGTACCTCTTCTACTGGTTGGTGAAGAATCCTTAGTCGCAAAAATGGAAACATTACCCAGACTCAAGAGTCGGATACGTAAGCCAGAAATTGTCTTCAAGAGTTTAACTCCTGTCGATGTGGCTACGTTCTACCAGCAAGCAATAGGTATTGATATCAGCGATTCCATGACAATCTGCAAAGCTCTACTGAAACTTTGTCATAAAGATTTCCGAGTATTGGTCAATGATGCCCAGCATCTTTGTCAAGTCATGAATGCCAGCAATATCAAGACTTTGACCGAGGAGGTCCTTAATGCTTATAGGGCGAGCAGAGCGTAAGGTCTTGTTCCAGACCCCTGTACTTGCAAGGCAGGTGCAGAAGTTCATCGAATCAACCGGTGACAAGGGTGTAACAAGGGAGAGGATGCATGAGGTCTTTGCTGACGTCAATCGGAGTTCGTTTGACTATGCCATTGCAAAGATGCTCAAGCGTAATGCCATTGCATGTGTTGATGGTCTCTATCGTTCAACCGGTCTTGTAGAGGTCGGTGGTGCGAAGGCTGATCGCGCATGGAAGGCTGCACGCATTCTCCATACCTTCACTGCCAAGGAGCTTGCCTTGACTGCTGACGTCCCTATCCGATATGCAATCGACCTTTGTCAGACCTGGCTGACCGCTCGCTATATCAATCGTATCGGATCTCTTGCAAAGAGCTCCCTGTATAGGATGGTTTCACAAGAGATTGCACGCCCAGTCAGAGCAAGGCCGAAGGAAAACAAATGGACAGAAGAAAGGTAATAGCACGCATACATATAGCCAAGGGCAAGTGCATGATCTGTACCAAATGTAAGCGCTTGGTCTTTGAAAAGGAATGTGGGGGTTGTGGGGCCGACGGTCTGTTGGAACCAATCCCAGATAAGCGCTACAGAGCACTGCTGATGGCTGTCGGAGGTACTTCCTCTTGCGCAACGATGTCTGACTCAGGACTTGTTAAGGTCATGGATCTGTTCGATCGAGCCGGGTTTGCCAAGGCTTACCCGTTTGTATCCATGGAGGATGAGGCGGCCAAGAGCAGGAAGAAGGTTATCTGGGCCATCAGGGCAAGGGCACCAGATGTCCTTGGCCCCGATTGGGAGAAAAGGGTTGAAGGGTTTGTCAAAAAAAGCTTTGAGAAACCATCACTTACATTCTGTGATCCAGCAGAACTGAGAAAGGTTTTCGGTTGGATAAACAGGACAGCAAAATATCAATCTAAAAAAGGAATACAGGAAATATGAATTACAAGATTATCGACAACAAGAAATACTACTACGACGGCAAGGGTGCTCTGGTCTCTGAAGATGCAATCAAGCCGGTTGACCTGCTCAGAGATCAGCTGGTAATGACCATCAAAGACAAGGTCATGGCCATGAAACAGAAGATGGAAGACACGAAGCATGAATGCCTAAACGACATCGAGACCTTTATGAATCTGGCCGCTGCTGAGTATGGGGTGACTCTTGGCGGCAAGAAGGGCAATGTGCAGCTCACATCCTTCGATGGCAACACCCGTGTCTTGTTGGCCATCAGTGACTCGCTGGATCTTACCGAAGGCGTACATGCTGCCAAGCAGCTGATTGATGAATACCTCACTGACTTGACCAGGGATTCCAGCTCTGATCTGAAGACGTTGGTTTCCAACGCCTTCCGCGTCAAACAGGGGAAAATGGACGTCAAGAGAATTCTTGAGCTCAGATCCTACAACATCACTGACAAACGTTGGAAGCAGGCAATGGACATCATCAGCGACAGCATCAAGGTTGCCTCTTCCAAGCAATGCTTCCGGGTCCATACCCGCAAAGGTGATGAAGGTTTTCAGCAGCTGAATCTGGACTTCTCAACAATCTGATCAATTTGTTTTTAGGGGGAATTTGTATGGTAGAAAAGCAACTCGATCTGTTTAACATCAAAGTTTCACTAGCCGTCGTGTTGCAAAGGGCGGCCCGCAATGGCCGCCTATTCTATACCATTCGACAGGTATCAAAGATGTTGGGTATTAGCGGATTCAGAGTCTACTACCTGGTCTACAACTACCGTCTTGATGCCCTGCTAATTGGAGGAGAATACCGGATCCCTTATACAGCGATTCTGGACTATCTCTCAGACCGCTGCATGATCACCCGGCAATACTTTGACTATCTGGCATGGACCGAAGCCAGGGAAGTCAAGGGAGCGTTATCATATATCACTGAGGAATCTACAGAGCTGCCAAGGCTACCGGAAGGGCTTATTGTAAATCCAGCCCTGGCTCGTAGGATACGTAATCGCATCCTGCCTGATCCTTCATCACTAACAATAGAAGAGGCAGACCCTGTTGACTGGTATGCCCTTGCTGATCTTGGCCTGCCACAGTGTGCTAGAGTCGCTGCTTGGGCCGCTATCCTGCAGACTACTGTAGGAGCAATCACCAGTGATAGTGAATGGCATGAGGGATCTATGGTTGATTATCTAGAGATGTATGACTGGATGGTTGATCGTCAAGTGGTCAATCTACCTGTTCCCTATCGGTTCGTAACCCCCAAAAAAACAGATGAGCCTGAAGACAATTGCCAACTAAATCTTTTTGATTCCGAGGAGTAATTACATGAATGGAATTAAGGTTGCTTTCTATAAAGATGGAGAGAAGGTTGGAACCAGCCCCAGCATTTATAAGGCTGTTATTGCCACCAATGTTTGCACAACAACAATCAGAAAGCTATTGCGCGAGGGGGGATCTACTGTAGATGGTTGGTCCTTCGTTAAGGCACAGGAGGACAAATGAACATCATAAGAATGCTTGGCTTATTCGTCTTCAGTTTCGGCGGTTATTGCCTGATTCTGAATGCTGTTTTCAAGGTGAGGATATACCAGGTTGGTATGACGTTATTTGTAATTGGGACTGCTATGTCAATTGTTCCAATGGTTCTTTAGGAAGGTGTCTCATGTACAAGATCTTTATCGTCTTATTATGCATCGCTCTAGTTGTTGTGCTGGGTGCCATCTGCATACAGATGTATAACTATTTATTCTACATCGTCAAGACAGTATTGCCGATGTTGTCGCTCTGAAAATCAAAACAAAAAGGATTGAATGATGAAAAAATTACTATATTTAGCAGGTCCGATTTCCGCTGATAAGGAAGCAAGGCTCAAGTTTCTAAAAGCTGCAAAGAAGCTTATGGAGGCTGGCTATGATATTGTGGACCCTATGTCTCAGGATCCCAAAGAATACTTCCCTGACTTCCAGGAGATGACATCTGAAGAGAAAGACATTGCACAGCTAAAGGCCGACCTTATTGTAATGCTTAGATGTGATGGGGTGGCCACACTCCCTATGGATCATTCTAGCAAGGGTATGGCAAGGGAGCTGGCTATTGCCTTTAGTCTGGATATGTCTGTTTATCCCATCAACAAATGGCTAGGAGGAAGAGTGTATGAGTAAGAAAGATAGATATACAATCGGTGATTCAGCTCGTGAGGTTGCTAAGGAAATGCTTCCTGGTCAGATGTTGCCGGGATGGAAGATCTGCATGAAGATGAGAGCCAAGCTTAAGATGCATAGCATCCCTGGCAGGCCTTTGGATACAGTATGCCTGGCACGCTTTAGGGACGTCAGGGATCTGTATAGGATCAAGACCGTACAAGGCATCAGTGAATACACAAAAGAGCTCTCTGAGGAGGACGGACAATGCCAACAACCAAGAGTAAGAGTATGAAAGTGCTGAAGAAGGCCCCTGGAAAGGCTCCTGAGTTGATCACAATTGAAGATAGCCTAGCATCGATGCAGGGTATTGTTGGAGGCCCTATCGAGGTCCTGTCTGTTCCAAGATGCAAATCTGTCATGGTCTGCAATGAAGAGGGCCGCATCCTTGATCTGCCCCATAATATCACCCTAATGGGCCGCTATATTGTTGGCACTATATTCTTCTGCTGCTCAGGCAAGGATGATCTGGCAGCTCTCACAGCATCAGCAGAGAAGGAGATCAGGCAGCTGCTCATGGTTTGCTAGAAGATTATACAAGTATGTATGTAAGGAGGCCAGTCAAAGCGACTGGCCTCCTTACATTGAACGTTTACTGACTGTTGATTAGTTGTTAGATTGGCATGAATTTTGTTTAATAAAACACGAAAAGACACGGTTAAACATGAATAGACACGGCGGAATGTTTCACATTTGGCTGGATTGTGTGCTCAAAAGTCTGGATTTTTTGCTCAAAAATTTTGGATTGTACACTTATGGTGGCAGCATGGTGTTGAGGGGGTCGACTATGGAAATAAGGACTCGTTTAACTGGATTTCAATTATCCGCCTGCCGGACTTTGTGGAAAAAAATGATTTTGATTGGGCAGTAGCAGAAGCGACTAAAAAGAAAAAGCTGGATTGCTCTGCAGCTGAGTTTCTAACAGTCAATGAAGGGTTATGTGTGCAAATCATGCATACAGGTCCATTTGATGATGAACCTGCCACCGTTGCCCTCATGGACAAGTATTTGCAGGAAAATAGATACATGAATGATATAACAGATATCCGTCTGCACCACGAAATCTATCTTTCGAATATCCGAAAAATCGAGCCTTCAAAATGGAGGACTGTCGTACGTCATCCGATTAAAAAAGCTTAATATATCTGGACAATATCAGCACAGCAGGAAGTTGCCAAATTCCAATAATTGCCCATAAAAAAACCTGCTACATTGCTGTAACAGGAAAGTCTGCCGCCTCTCGGAATTGAACCGAGGACACAAGGATTTTCAGTCCTTTGCTCTACCAACTGAGCTAAAGCGGCTTGACCTCCTCTTGTATACCCCAATTCCAGAATTCTTGTCAACACCTTTTTACGCTTTTCGTGCTTTGCCTTGATAATCTTGCTCAAAGAAGAACCATCTGGTACAGTCAAAAAATAGATGAACAGCAAAGAAAAACCCATGCTCCAACTGCAAGACATCAGCTTTGGCTTTGAAAAGACAAGGCCAATCCTTACAGACATTTCTTTTACCATCGAGAGAGGCTCTTTCACCCTCATAACAGGACCCAACGGATCAGGCAAGAGCCTGTTACTCAAATGTATCAAAGGTCTACTTAAACCAACCTCAGGGACAATGTATTTGGATGGCACCGACGTGACGTGTTCCGGAAAAAAAAGGCTTACCTCCATCGGACTGGTCTTCCAGGATGCTGAGACACAGATAGTTGGGCAAACGGTTGAACGTGATATCCTCTTCGGCTTGGAGAACCTTGAGCTTCCCCTTTCTGTCCAGCAAGAACGCCTATCTGCAGTGGTTGCTCTCCTCGATCTCACCAAGCAACGGTCACAACGCCCACGGACTCTCAGTGGAGGAGAAAAAAGAAGGCTATCCATAGCAGGGGTACTGGTCATGCAACCCAAACTACTCATCATGGACGAACCCTTTGCAAATCTCGACTACCCCTCAGTGGTGCAGGTCTTGAAAACCCTGCTTCAGTTGAAAAAAGAAGGCCATACCATCGTCTTAGTCAGCCATGAGGTAGAGAAAATCCTTGCCTACACTGATGATGTCATCATTCTTTCTGAAGGCAGAGTTGCAGCACAAGGCCCTCCTTCATCCGTACGCTCTCTATTTTCTACGCATGGAGTCTATCTGCCAACGAATATCCCCCTTGAGGAACTGACATGGCTGAAGCCCTAATCTTCCACTACAGGGAACAAAAGGCCTTTCTCAACCGATGCAATCCCTTAACCAAGCTTCTTTGCATCCTTGGCATACTCATCCCTCTTGCTAGAGCTTCCTTTGCTGTGACGATGGCCATTCTCATACCATTGGTCCTTTTGGCAATTTCCCAACACCTACCCCTTCATCGATATGGCAAAGAGCTACGATTCTTCTTTGTAATGACAGTTCTGATAGGTATCACCGAATACTTAGCAACCCGATTGCTGTTGCCTTCCTTCACTTCCTGCCTCAGATTCCTTACCATAATACTCAGCGGCATGCTTCTCTCTGACTCAACAGCCCCAGATGACCTGGCTCGCTCCTTGGGAAGCATACTGGACAAACTTCCCTTTGTTGACGGATGGGCAATAGCCAGTTCCATTGAACTGACACTTTCCATGATCCCGCTCATATTCGATGTGACAGAGCAGGTAACCACCGCCAGAAAGGCCAGGATGGAAAAGAACCGTCATCCCATAAGAAATATTACCTCAGTGGCATCAAGCATCTTTTCCTTACTTTTAGACCGTGCTGAAGAGCTTACCTGGGCACTGGAAGCAAGATCATTCAATCCCAGCAGGAAGAGAAGGACACTACCCTACACCAAGGACGACCTCTATCTTGGGGTAGTGGTTATCCTTGGGGTATCTTCACTGTTTCTTTTGCTTCCCATAGTGCCTTCGTTACTCTAGGCACCTAGTTTTATAGGTATTCTTGGTGATCCTCTTTTCATATCATTTTGTTTCTCAAGACTTTCCAGATTTCTTGTTTTTCTTACGGTATACTCAACCTGTATTCCCAATGGCATAGGAGGCAACATGCAAACTAAAGAGGCAGTTCGTACATCACTCAAACAGCAAGCAAAACAGTTTGCCCCCTCCTCTTTCGTACTTGAGGACAGAGCCAGTGTAGAGGCCCTGCTCAAGAGCCCCGCCTACGCAAACTGCACTACTCTCTTCGCCTTCTCTCCTTTACCAAGTGAAGTAGACATTTCTTCTGTACTTGAGGATGCCCTCAAGCACAAGAAACTTAGCCTACCTCGTTGTGTTGGGACCACGTTAGAGTTCTCGTATGTTTCTGAAGGTTGGAACAAAGAGATACGCCCATCAAAGCTCGGAGTACTGGAGCCCCTAAGAGGCGATATAGCCGTACCTGACTCCCAATCCCTCATACTTGTCCCTGCATTGGCCTATACCACCACAGGCTCACGTTTGGGGAGAGGTAAGGGATACTATGACAGGTATCTTAGCCAATTCCCTACCATTCCCACTATGGGCATATGCAGAAGCTACCAATTATTGGATTCACTCCCAACAGAAGGTTGGGATGTGCAGGTAAGAGAAGTTTTGTGTAATGGTCTGGTCTACCGGTCCTGATTCTTATCGAACCTTATTCTTACCGAACCAGACAAATTCCTGATTTTCCATCATAGAGAAAAACTTATGACAATGATCATCAGCTTGGCGATCCTTGAGAGAAAGCAGATGAGCACGCATAGTTTCGCTACGCACACTGCGCAATATGGCACTGAGGGAGCGAAGGTACTCCAACTGGATGGCAGGAGAACTAGCGATGACAAACAGAAGATGAACAGGCAGTCCATCTCCAGAGCCAAATTCGATTCCTTCACTGCTGATGCCCAGGGCGATATGCACCTCGTTAATGCCCAGAATCTTGCCATGGGCTATAGCAACCCCATGGCCAATTCCCGTGCTTTGGATGCGTTCACGACGAAGCACGCCTCTCTTGAAGCGTTCCACATCAGGTAAGGTCTGAAATATTGAGCAAGTATCTATCACTTCTAGAAGCGCCTTTGTCTTGTCGGTCGCTTGTAGCTGACAGATTACCGATCGGCAATCATTGAGTATATCCACATAATCACTATACACAATGAAAAGAACAGTTTCAAGGTAGGGTATCTTTAGGAACTCTAGAGATACCCACCTAACAACTTGTTATTTGGTCAACAGATACTCGTTCATAGCCTTCGCTGCCTTACGACCTTGTCCCATAGCCAAAATTACTGTAGCCGCACCAAGAACTATATCACCACCTGCATAGACACCCTGAAGTGTCGTCTCACAGGTCTCTTCATTGACAATGAAGTTCCCCCTACGGTTAACCTCGATCGCATCAGTGGTTGCCTTGATAAGAGGATTGCTGGCATTACCGATGGCGATGATGACCGTATCATAGTCGAAGATTTTCTCACTACCAGCAATCTCGATAGGGGAACGACGTCCAGACGCATCAGGCTCGCCGAGCTCGCATTGGATAAGCTCAACACCATTGACCCTTCCCTTCTCATTGGCAGTTATTTTCAGAGGAGCATGGAGAAAGAGGAACTTGACCCCCTCTTCCTTGGCATGGGCAACCTCTTCCCTACGGGCAGGCATCTCGACATCAGTACGACGGTAGACAACAGTTACCTCTTCAGCACCCAATCTCTTGGCAGTTCTGGCAGCATCCATGGCGACGTTTCCTCCGCCAAAGACAGCAACCTTCTTGGAATCAAACATAGGAGTAAGAGCTTCTCCAACAGCATAAGCCTTCATGAGATTACTGCGGGTGAGATATTCATTGGCAGAAAACACCCCTACATAGTTCTCACCCTCAATTCCCATAAATTTGGGAAGGCCTGCTCCAGAACCTACAAAAACAGAGGCAAAGCCATCCTTGTCCATGAGGTCACGTATCTTGCGTGTCTTCCCAACCAGGTAGTTACGCCTGATGGTAACACCCATATCTTTGAGTGTCTGCAATTCATGTTCCACAATCTTCTTAGGAAGACGGAACTCAGGAATTCCATATACCAATACGCCACCGGCCTTATGAAGCGCCTCGAACATCACTACAGTATGGCCTTCACGGCGAAGGTCCATGGCAGCTGAAATGCTTGCAGGTCCGGTTCCGACGACGGCTACCTTCTTGCCAGTCTCAGCGGCAACCTGGGGTATGGTTTCGCAATCATTCTCTCGGGCATAGTCTGCAACATAGCGCTCGATCCTACCGATGGATACAGACTGCTCTACATCCTTGAGGACCTTGCCAACTGTACAATAGAGCTGGCATTGGCTCTCCTGTGGACAGACCCGACCACAAATTGCAGGAAGAGAACTGCTCTCCTTGATAATGGATAGAGCCTTGGCATATTCGCCCTTGGCTGCTTCGGCTATGAAAGAGGGGATATCAATACCTACAGGACAACCCTTAATGCAGGGCTTATTCTTACACTGCAAACAACGCAAGGCCTCGGCCCTGACCTGGTTTTTGGTATACCCGTTGGCAACTTCTTGCATATTGGTCACCCGTACTTTGGGATCCTGGGTAGGCATCTCTTGTAAAGGAATCTGAGCTCTCTGCTTGGGAGAAATATCCCTACCTTCATACTCCTGCAAAATCGCCTGGGCTTTCTTATCTAGTTCTTCTAGTGAAACATGCATGGCTTACGCATCTCCTTCTTTGATGTCCAATCCAATATGGCAACGATGATGAGCCTTCTCTTCCTGAGGTTTGTACGTTCCAAGGCGCAATAGCAAATTATCCCAGTCGACCAGATGTCCATCGAACTCGGGCCCATCGACACAAGCAAATTTGGTCACTCCACCAATATTTGCCCTGCATCCACCACACATGCCAGTTCCATCGATCATAATGGTGTTCAAGGATACGATGGTATGAATGCCATAAGGCTTTGTTGTCAGAGCTGCAAATTTCATCATGATGGGAGGTCCGATAATGACAACGCAATCGGGTTTCCACGATTCGCACAACTCCTTCAGGGGTTCTGTGACCAAAGCCTTGCGTCCATAGGATCCGTCATCGGTCACGACGATGAGCTCATCGGCATGAGCCTTCATATCATCTTCCATGATAAGAAGGCTCTTATTGCGTGCACCCATGATGACCTTGACTTCGTTCCCAGCCTTTTTCATTCCCTGGACAATGGGGAATAAGGGAGCCACACCGATGCCTCCCCCCACACAGACAACTTTGCCATACTTCCTGATATCAGTTGGCTTACCCAAAGGACCAAGCAAGTTCTCAATTGAGTCGCCGACCTCAAGCATAGCTAGGTGGTGGGTTGTCTCGCCCACAGCCTGAAAAATAAGGGTAATGGAACCCTCTGCCACATTTGCGTCAGCTATGGTAAGAGGTATCCTCTCGCCAAAGTCTCCCCCCATCTGCAAGATGATGAACTGTCCTGGACTTCTTGCTTCAGCTATTTCAGGAGCATGAATGCTCATCCTGAACACTTCCTGGGAGAGCCTCTGCTTCGATAGAATCTTATTCATGCGTAACTCCTCGGTCAAATCTTTGCATATCTAGTGGATATCATAGCCGAAAAGACCAACGTTGGAAACCTTCACTTGAGTTTTACACTCCTAGAATTTATCCATCTGGACAAAATATCTGGCACGTCCCCATAAAATACAAGAAGAAAGGTATCCCGAAAAAAAACCCCTCTACAAAGCTCTTGTCCAAGGGGGTATCTGTAGTGCAAACTGTCGAAGGAGGAGAACAGATGATCAGAAAATACAATGAAATGCCAATGACTGTGAAAGAACACTTACGAGAAGGAACCGGTTCAACCAGATTCAAAGCCCTTGCGCAAGAGGGAAGCGTACAACATTGCCGCCTTTTCAGTGAGATAACCCTGGAAAAAGGTTGTTCCATCGGAAAGCATGACCATGTGAATGAGACAGAATACTACTGGATCACCGAAGGTGAAGGCATCGTAACGGAAGTCGATGGAGAGAAGATAGTAACAAAAGGGGACCTGGTCATCACCGGAGGCGGGGCAAGCCATGCCATCCGCAACGAACAGGAAACTCCCCTGAAGTTTGCAGCGATCATCATCCTCGACTAACAAACACAGAAAAAGAAGTGATAAAACCATAGCAACCTAGTACAATATACAGGACAGCCTGGAAATTCCAGGCTGTCCTGTGTGCAAGATAGGGTGCATTACCGTACCGTAATATGACTCTAGTTCCGACTACACCAGATAAGGTCTCACCTTAATTACTCTTGATCTTCACTTCAATGCTCTTCGGCTGCACCTCAGGTCTCTTAGGTAGCGTGATGGTCAGAACACCATCAGAAAATTCACCTTCAATGGCGCCTTCGTCTATATCTTCAGGCAAACTGAAAGACCGTTCAAATGCGCGATAGTAGCGCTCACGTACCAAGGATTTCTTTTCCTTGTTCTCTTCAAAATTGCTCTGCTTGACAGAACTGAGCTTCAGCACATGCTTGTCGACATTCACCTCTACTTCTTTCTGGGAATATCCTGCAAGTTCAGCTTCGATAACATAGGCTGCATCCGTCTCAGTAACATCAACGGGGGGGATTTTATTGGATGTACCCCAATCAGACCAGAGATCGTTAAAGAGTGAGTTGTAGTTTGCTACGGGGTTGTTGTGGTTATAGGAAACGTAATATTTCATGTTGACACCTCCATGTGTGCTTTGTGTTGCATGTAGGCCTTCTTGGCCTGTACAAATACATATGCATAGAGCGTGCCAACTTTACAGAAAAACATATAAATCATACTAGTATAGAGGTATGAATATACATATATATATTTTTATTATAAGATTTTACATGGATTAACCGCTTATCCTCTCAGCCATTCCAAAATACAACGAGTTAGACACCTTTTTCACTGCAAGAGTCCAAAATGACACAATCCCACTATACCGAGGACCTTATGAGTCATTTTGACCCACAATGCCTGAATGGGTGGATTCTCCTGGGCGAATCTGTCTCATCTATCCTTGTACAATAAAAAAAAGAAAAGGAATCAAGAGAAACAGTATTGCCATCAAGGGCTTCCCGTTGGCAGTAATACTGAATATAAGCTTTAAGGTAGAACAATTCTCATCGGATATACAAGTAAGAAAGGTTTCAAAGCCTTGGATATGATGCCAAACAGGGTATGGCAAGTCACATCCTGTTCCACCTCACTAGTATTTGAAAGGACCAACAATCCGAATTTTTCAGAGAAAGTCCACGACAACAAGGTACCTCAACAGAAAAGTCAGGGACTAAATCATACCACCATTCTCATTGTAAAAGGAACCATTTGTACAACTCAACAACATCACCATGACCTCCAAGTTCAACTTCTAGAGGAAATCCAGGAAGTAAAGGATAGATCCAAAGAACATTGTGTGGGTTACGAATATAATACTGACATCAGCATTAAGATTGATTCACAATCATTGCATAGAGAAATTGTCCAGCCTGTATTAGCATTGGTATCATCAGAATCTATCTATGAAAATATAAATGAAAATCAGTACGTAAGGGGTGTCACATCAGAGGGACTTGTTACCATTAGGCTTTTTACTGTAACCCTTTTCACTTACAAACATCTTAACTTCTTCGAGTTTTCAAAGACTAACACCAAGAAACATGTCCACGTGTGCATATATCAGATATTGTGCTATTTTGTGGTGAAATGTGTGAAATGTGTGTTCTTTTATATAAAAATACAAATTATCCATTTGTAAATATACGTTTCAAGATTTTTCTCTTGACTCTCAGATAGGTAAAAAGGTAGCTTTTGGTTGTTTTGTTAGCTAATGATAACACTATTACGTTAGAATATGGAGGCTTGTATGGTACGGAACCGAAAGAAACTTGCACTTGTTGTCAGCATCCTTGTGATGCTCACCACTTTTGCCTATGCACAGGGTACAAAAGAAGAGGCTGCCTTTTCTGCCAAGAAGAGTGAGCGTATCATCTTTTATGCTTCAGGACCTTCTGCAATGCTTGACAAGCTGGAAGAGGTGTTTGAAAAAGAACATGGGGATGTGATAGACACCGTGCAGATGGGATGTGGCCCTTTGCGCCAGCGGGTATGGACTGAGATGCAATCTGGATCTATTAAGGCCGATGTGTTTTGGGGTTCTGATCCTTTGTTGTTTGATGCTCTGGACAAGAAAGGAGCCTTAGATGGGTATGTGCCAACAAATAGTACAGATTTGAAAGATGAGTTCATCACTGACAAGAACTATACCCTTGTCAATGAGCGTTATGGAGTAATTATCTATAATGGGGAGAAGTTGCAAGGCAAGCGGGTCCCTCGTTCGTATCTTGATCTGCTTTCTCCCTCTCTCAAGGGTATGGTAACCCATGCTGACCCTGCACAATCTTCAACAGCTCTTGCAATCGTCGCCTCACTGTGGGATATGTATGACCGTGATTGGAGTTATCAGAGAGCCTTGGCGGGGAACGGTCTTTTTCTCTCAAGAAAAAACAGTGATGTGCCTTCAAAGATTCAGGAAGGAGAGTTTGATGCTGGTATTGCTCCTCATGATGCGGTACTGAGACTGCAAAAGAAGGCCAAACAAGAGGGTTACCCAACGCCCTTGATGATAAGCTGGCCAGAAGAAGGTGTTCTAGCCATCCAAAGACCTGTTGCCATCAGTAAAGATCCTTCACGATCTCAAGCGCTACAAACCGTTGCAGAAGAGTTTGTGGATTTCCTGATCTCCAAGCAAGCTCAGGTGATAACAGTCAATTTCAGCTTCATCAGTGTCCGAAAGGATGTTCCTCTCCCCCAGGGGATTCCTGGGAACCTCAAGGTAAAAAATGTGAATTGGGATGAACTATCAGAGATGCAGGACACTATCAGAGATGAATTTACCAAGATTTCACAATAAGATTCTAGAGAGAGGAGCCGTGTTGCTCCTCTCTCTGATTCTTGTATATTTTATTCTCTATCCCCCTATAGTGCTTTTTGTTCAGAGTTTTACCCGAGGCTCATCCTCCCAAGGAATTGCTGTCTTCAATATATTTCGGAACAGAGGAACGTGGGTAGCATTTGGGAACTCCTTGGTCACCTCACTGCTGACAACCTTCATCACCTTTGTCCTTGGAGGGTCTTTGGCATGGCTTGAGGTCAAAAGTGATTTTCGTTTCAAAAAGGCCCTTCGTAGCTTTTCCCTAGTTGCCTTTATCATCCCTCCCTACATATTGGGACTGGCATGGGTACAGTTTTTTGGAAGGAATGGCTATCTGGAAAGGATGTTACACACTTTTTTCATCTTTGAGGAGTACACCTTTCCCTACTACTCCATAGTAGCGGTGGCTATTGTAATGGCTTTGCATCTCTATCCACTGATGTATATGTCGTTACGCAATGCCCTTGCACAACAAGAAAAGAATTTGGAGAATGCAGCTCTCCTTAGCGGGGCTTCACTTTGGAAAACTGTAAGGACAATAACCTTGCCCCTTATCAAGCCTAGCCTATTCGCAACTGGGCTTCTGGTTTTCTCCAGAACGATGGCGAACTTTACTGTACCGGCTTTGCTGGCTCTGCCGGCAAAAAAAGAGTACCTAACAACGTTAGTATATTCTGCCATCAGTGGTTTGGATATTACAACAGCATCAGCGGTTTCTCTTTTTTTAGTGGCAATTTCCACTGCTCTGTTTTGGAGCCAGCATTCAATGGCAAAAAAAGGACTGCAATATGTATCGGCAGGGCAAGAGAGCGGAGGGACCTCTCTTGTTTCCCTCAAGGGCCATGGCATTTGGGTGTCTTTTCTCTTTTTTCTGATTATGGGCGTTACGGTTATACTGCCTATCGTTACCATGTTCCTCTCCTCATTTCTCAAGCGATGGGGACTGCCCTTACAGTGGCAATATATTACTTTGTCAAACTATATTGAGCTCCTATCCCCCAAGGGAAAAGCACTCATCGCTTTCCGCAATAGTATTGTCTATGGGATAGTTGCTGCTTCCTTTGCCCTGATCATAGGAGGGGCCACCGCCTATGTTGTCCAGACCTCCAAGACAACCCGGTCCAAAGCGCTTGAATCGATTGCAACATGGCCGATGGCATTTCCCAATATAGTGCTGGCTGTAGCAGCAGTACTTGCTTGGAATCGTGGACCTTTGCGTGTATATGGGACCCCCTGGGCCATCATTCTCACCTATATGATCCTATTCATCCCTATTGTGATGAAGCAGGTAACTGGCCTGATCCAGAACTATGATATCAGGTTGCTCGCCGCAGCAAGACTATCCGGTGCCTCTCCATTACAAAGCTTTGTGACCATTACCCTCCCTATTTTGGCCCCTGGTCTGAAATCTGGGTTCATCATCTGCTTTCTGATAGCGTTGCGAGAGATCCCCATCTCCCTGATGCTGTATTTTACAGGGCAAGAAACAGTCGGAGTGCTGTTATTCGGTATGCATTCCCAATCCTATGGATTAGAGATGACCTCGGCCCTTTCGATGGTAATCATCTTCTTATTGTTCATTGGTAATATCATCATCAAACGCATAACAAGGAAACACACCTATGGAAAAACTGCAAATAAGGAATGTATCAAAGTCTTATGGAGCAATAAAAGCAGTTGACAACCTTTCTTTAGATCTTCATGAAGGAGAGTTATTGGCTATTTTAGGCCCTTCTGGCTGTGGAAAAAGTACTCTGCTCAGCTGTATTGCCGGTATTGAAAAGCCGGAAGGGGGGGAGATTACTCTGAACGGTCGATGTCTTTTCTCTGCTGAGAAAAACATACAAGTACCTCCAGAGCATAGGAAAATAGGGTTTGTCTTTCAAAACTATGCTTTATGGCCCCATATGACAATCTTTGAGAACGTTGAATACCCATTAAAAATGGCCAAGGTCGCTTCCAAGGTGAGACAGAAAAGTGTTGAGCATAATCTCGATCTGGTTGAACTATGGGACAAAGGGAACCGATACCCACATGAGCTCAGTGGGGGAGAGCAACAACGCGTTGCGCTTTCGCGAGCGTTGGTCATGAATCCTGATCTTCTTCTGCTTGATGAGCCTCTGTCTAATCTTGATGCAAGGCTCAGGGAGACAATGCAGCTAGAGATACGGAAGATACAACAAAAGCTCAATTTGAGTGTTATCCATGTTACCCATGACCAAGCAGAAGCTATGGCCATGGCTGATAGGATTGCAGTCATGCACCAGGGCTCAGTGGTACAAAGGGGGACCCCCCATGAAATCTATGAAAGGCCAAAAACCAAATTTGTCGCAAATTTTGTGGGAACCAATACTATAATGACGGGAACGCTTACCTCTGGGGAGACCCATCTTCGCATAGCAGGAGCCAAGTGTCTGACAATTCCAATTACTCTCTATTCGACTAAAGTAAAGGAAAACCAACCGATTTTGGTAGCAGTACGACCAGAGGATGTGTCTCTCTATGCTGTGAACAAAAACACTATAAGGGCTCTGCCTATTGCTGTAGTAATCAACAAAGTTTATAAAGGGGCACACATACTCTATGAGATTATCTGTGAGCAGATTGTTATTCGTGTACAATCCCATCCAACAGACCAGTTTGCTGTTGGTGAGACTGTCTACTTCCACTGCAATAAAAGTGTATTGATAGAGTAAAGGGCAAGGGGCATCTACTGCTTGGAACTCCAGTAGTTTATAGCGAAAGACGAAGTGACCTTTTTCAAGCAAATTCTACAAACCAAGCCTTGGACCTGGACAGACAATGGTTCCTCTCAATCAGAATTGGAACACGTACGAGCTTGTGTGGAAATTCAGAATATGAGGACAAGAACTCCAAGAGAAAAAACATCATACGCTAATTCTCAAAGCGTGATCACCTGATAGCCCATCTCTGTATAGGACAGGAACGAGGGATGGTTGCTCATATCCCCACCAACAGGCAGACCTGAACCCTCGTTGTATTCAAGGACACCAAGGGTTGACGAGCAAGCTCTGCATACACAGTCTATGAGCTTGAGATCGACCACCTTCTTGAAGAGAGGGTTCTTTGATTCGGTCATCTTTTTGACTAACGTTACAGCCTCACCTTCCAGCACAATCTTCACATCCTTGCCTTTGGCATGCATATCCAATGCGTTGAGAAGCACATGCACAAAGCAGACAGGGTTTCCCTGAAATGCAAAAATGACAAACTTATTCATAGATTTCTTCCTCTCTCCGATGATTTATATATACAATCATAGCACATATATAAGAATAGTGAGTGGCCTCTCATGCTTGCACCAATGTACAGAAGGCCTAAGCCCTTCTCATCCTATATTTTATCAGGAAAAATACCTGACACCACTGGCGAATAACCCATTATCAGGTTTGTAGGGAGTATTCCTATAGAGATCCTTCGTCGCTCGCTCACTATGGGCCATCCTTCCGAAAACCCTACCATCAGGTGAGGAGAGTGCCTCCAAGGCATATGCTGATCCATTGGGGTTCCAGGGCAGGGCCATGGTAGGATTGCCTTGGAGATCAACATATTGGCTTGCTATCTGACCATTGAGGGCCAATTGGTCCAGCAGATCTGCCTTGCAGATGAACCTCCCCTCCCCATGGGAGATGGGAACAAGTGAGATATCCCCCGTTTGGTGGCTCTGCATCCAAGGAGAGAGTGTAGAAGCCACCCTAGTCCTAACCAACATCGACTGGTGGCGGGCAAGAAGATTGAAAGTCAGGGTAGGATCATCCTCTGAAACCTTGATTATCTTTCCATACGGAAGCAACCCAAGCTTGATCAAGGCCTGAAAGCCATTGCAGATACCACAGATAAGGCCATCACGCACCTCTAAAAGACGGGTTATCTCCTCAGCTATCAGGGGATTCCGCAAGAAGGAGGCAATGAACTTGCCAGAGCCATCAGGCTCGTCCCCACCTGAAAATCCTCCGGGTATAAAGAGCATCTGGGAAGAGGAGAGAGCCTTGGCGAAGGAGATGACACTTTCCCGCACTCCTTGGGCAGAGAGGTTGTTGATGACAAACTGCTCACAAACGGCGCCTTCGGATGTGAGGGCGGAACTCAGGTCATACTCGCAATTGGTTCCGGGAAAAACGGGGATAAGGACCTTCGGTGAGGGGTTGGGGTATGTGCTTTTAGCCCGGGCCTTTTTGGTCCAATTCAAGATAGGTACATCCATCGTAGGTTTTTCTGCTCGTTTTCTGGGATACACCTGCTCAAGGGGTGTTTCATAGGCAGTTTGGATCTGATCCAAGGTAAGGTTAAAACCTGCACCAGAAAACCTTTCTTCCACTGTTGTATACCCCAACAACTCCCCCAGAGCCAAATCCTCGTTCAGTTCCAGGACAAACGAACCATACCGCTTGGAAAACAGATCGACCTGTGCAAGCAAAGCAAAGCCTATCCTGTTTCCCATACACATTTTCACCAGAGCTTCTGCTATGCCTCCAAAGCCTGTGGCATAGCAGGAGGCAACCTTCTTCTCTGTAATGAAAGCAGCGACCTGTGCAAACAGTTGGGGAAGATCCTCCTCCTTCTCCGCCTCAAGCAGTACCACAGCATTGCCAGAGTGCTTGAACTCATTGCTTATCAAGGAATCTGCATCTGATGCGCTTATGGCAAAGCTCACCAAGGTGGGAGGAACATCAAGGTCCCCAAAGGAGCCGCTCATGGAGTCCTTGCCCCCAATCGCAGCTTTGCCAAGCAGCATCTGGGCTTTGAAAGCCCCCAACAAGGCTGCAAAAGGAAGCCCCCAGCGCTTAGGGTCGAAACCTACCTTACCAAAATATTCCTGAAAGGTGAGATACGTCTGACTAAGGTCTGCTCCTGCTGCAACCAGCTTAGCCACAGAGTGAATCACAGCGGAGAAAGAACCCTGATAAGGATCCTGTTCCATAAGAAATGGATCATATCCCCAAGCCATTACAGAGGCGGTGGTCGTCACCCCCTCCCCTACAGGAAACAAGGCTGCCATAACAGAGGAAGGGGTCATTTGGTGCTTCCCCCCATACGGCATGAAAAGTGAGGAGGAGCCTATGGTAGAGTCAAAGCGCTCTGCAAGGCCCTGTTGGGAACAGACATTCAGATCCCCCATCAGGGAGAGAAGTCTCTGTTCCAAAGGCCCACTTACCGATTCACGCTTCTTCTGGCTTTCTCTACGTGGGATAACAACATTGGCATGTTTTTCTGAACCATGGCTGTCCAGGAAAGATCTCTGTATGGCAACAACCTTTTCTCCCTGATGGAGCATCACCAAAGTCTGCTGCTCAGTGACTTGTGCTACGACAGAGCTTTCCAGGTTCTCTTGAGCAGCCAAGGCTTGGAAAAGGGTGACATCCTGTGCATCAAGGACAACTGCCATCCTCTCTTGGGACTCACTGATAGCAAGCTCGGTTGCGCTGATGCCATCATACTTGGTAAGGATGGCATCGAGGTCAATGACCAGTCCCCCTGCAAGCTCTCCAATCGCGACACAGACGCCCCCTGCCCCAAAGTCATTGCACCGTTTGATCAGGGACGCGGCATCACTACGCCTCATAAGACGCTGGAGCTTACGCTCCTCAGGAGCATTTCCCTTCTGGACTTCGGAACCACAGGTTGCAAGCGAATCAGAGGTATGGCTCTTTGAGGAACCTGTAGCCCCACCACACCCGTCACGCCCGGTGCGCCCGCCGACCAACACGACCATGTCTCCAGGTTGGGGAACCTCACGCCTTACCTGATGGGCAGGGGCCGCTCCCACTACAGCGCCTAGCTCCATATGTTTTGCAACAAATCCAGGATGATATATCTCTTGGACCAGACTTGTGGCAAGACCTATCTGATTCCCATAGGAACTGTTCCCATTTGCTGCAGTCACCACCAGTTTCTTCTGTGCAATCTTGCCAGGAAGAGTCTGCTCAACCGGTACAAGAGGACTTGCCGCACCACTGATTCTCATAGCCTGAAACACATACGCCCTACCTGAAAGAGGGTCCCTAATAGCCCCTCCTATACAGGTAGCGGCCCCTCCAAAAGGTTCTATCTCAGTGGGGTGGTTGTGGGTTTCATTCTTGAACATCAGAAGCCAGGGCTCCCTTTTCCCATCACAGTCGACATCCACCTTTACCGAGCAGGCATTAATCTCTTCAGATTCGTCCAATTTGTCGAGCTTGCCCTGCTTCCTAAGTACCTTTGAACCGATAAGAGCAAGGTCCATAAGGGTAACAGGTTTTTCATCACCCATTTCCTTGCGACAGGCAAGATAGTGATCATAGGTTGCCTGTATCTCCTCACTCTCAATCTCAACAGAGTCCAATGAAGTGAGGAAGGTCGTGTGACGACAATGGTCTGACCAGTATGTGTCGATAACCTTCAGCTCAGTAAGGGTAGGATCACGCCCATTCTCAGAGAAATAGGTACGCACCAGGCCCAGGTCATCCAGATCCATGGCAAGGCCCTCTTTACGGGAGAAGCTTTGGAGAGCTTCATCTGAGAGGGTGGTGAAACCCGTGAGAGTCTCCACCTGAGCAACCTTGGAACTAGGGAGATTCAAATCCAGGGGAACGGCCATCCCGGCCTCGCAGGCTTCCACAGGGTTTATCAGATAGTCTCTGATCTCTTTCTTCTCCCTTTCCGTAAAGGACCCTTCCAGCACGTACACCTTGGCACTACGCACCAGCGGACGAGGAGCAGAGCTGATAAGCTGGATACACTGGGCAGCTGAATCGGAACGTTGGTCATATTGTCCGCTAAGATACTCTACAGCCAAGACAAAGGAGGGTGAGACGACAACAGGGAATGTATCATACAAGGTATCAACCTGCACCTCTGAAAATACAGTATGTTTGCACTGCTGAAGAAGGGAGGAATCAATGCCCTGGACATCGTAACGGTTGATGATGCGCACACCTTGCAAGCTTTCGATACCCACATACAGCTTCAGATCCTCAAACAAGGCCTCCTCAGCGACTCTGAAACCCTCTTTTTTCTCAACAAACAAACGGTAAACCATACTGCCCCCTACGCCTCGAGGGCGACTTTTCCAATATCCTTGCGATATTGCATCCCGTCAAACGATACTGAATTCACACTTCGATAGGCTTTTTCTATCGCTTCTTTCAACGTCTGGCCTGTTGCAACAAGATTCATTACACGCCCACCATTGGTTACCAAAGATGTGCCGTCGAACCTAGTTCCTGCATGTATGCACATACTTCCCTCTTCTAACGTACCTATGGTTATCCTCTTTCCCGTCTCATAGCAGATGGGATAGCCCCCACTTGCAAGGACTACACAACAACTGGCTTGGTTGGAAAACTTCACCTCGACTTCTGCAAGCCGTTGTTGGGAAACTGCCAACAAGATGGACAGGAGATCACTCTCCAGAAGGGGAAGGACCGCTTGCAGTTCAGGATCGCCAAACCTTGCGTTATACTCGATGACCTTGGGGCCGTCAGGGGTAAGCATGAGACCAAAATAGAGGCATCCCTTGAAGGTTCTTCCTTCCTTGTTCATTGCATTCATGGTGGGGATAAATATCTGTTGCATGCAAATTTTCTGCAACTCAGGTGTATAATAGGGGTTTGGGGCTATCACTCCCATACCCCCGGTATTCGGCCCTTGGTCGCCATCAAAAGCACGCTTATGGTCCATGGATGAAGGGAGGGGAACTATGCTCACCCCATCGGTGAAGGCGAGTACCGACACCTCAATGCCAGTGAGGAACTCCTCAATAACGACCCTTTCCCCACTTGCCCCGAAGACCTTGTCCACCATCATAGCCTTGATGGCTGTCTGCAAAGCCTCATGGGTGTGTGCTATGACCACACCCTTGCCCAAGGCAAGGCCATCAGCCTTTACCACACTGGGAAGGATGCATGTCTTGGCATAGGCCAAGGCATCGTCTACTTTGTCAAACACCTCATATGCTGCTGAAGGAATCCCGTAACGCTTCATCAGATCCTTGGAAAAGACTTTGCTTCCTTCCAGGATTGCAGAACGTTTCACAGGACCGAAACAGGGAATGCCTTCAGCTTCCAGGAGGTCAACCAACCCAAGGACCAGAGGGTCATCGGGGCCCACCACCACAAAATCAACCTTTTCCTGCTTGGCAAACAGGACAATCCTGTCCAAATCCTTCGTCCCTATCGGAACCAAGGTGGCGCATTGCACCATCCCTGCGTTCCCAGGAAGGGCAAAGAGACGGTCCACGGTAGGATTTTTGGAAAGAGCTGCAACCAGGGCATGCTCACGGCCTCCTGAGCCGATTACCAGAATATCCATGGCTTAGTGGTGAAAGAGTCTGATCGAATTGCAAGCCATCACCATTGCATACTGGTTGCAAGCTTCGATAACCATATCATCCCTGACCGAACCGCCAGGCTGTACGATATATTGCACTCCACTGCGCTTGGCCCTATCAATATTATCCCTAAATGGGAAAAAAGCATCACTGGCGAGAGAGACTCCACCAAGGGTTTTCAGATATGCCTTTTTATCTTCTGGGGCAAAGGGCTTCGGACACTCAGCAAAGAAACGCTTCCAACCTTGGGCCTCAAACAGGGAAGTTTCAGGGGTATCAGCAAGATACTGTTCAATTGCATTGTCCTTGTCATTTCGACTCAGTTTGGGCAAAAAAGGAAGACTGAGAACCTGTTCGCTCTGCCTCAGGTGCCAGAGATCTGCCTTATCACCTGCCAATCGGGTGCAGTGGATGCGAGACTGCTGCCCGGCCCCTACCCCAATTGTCTGCCCGTTCTTTGCATAGCAGACCGAGTTGGACTGGGTAAACTTAAGGGCATTGAGAGCAACAACCAGATCAATCTTTGCTCTGTCTGACAACTGGGTATGTTCTGTGACAATGGGTGTAAGCACATGTGCATCAAGTGCTATGGCATTTCGGCCCTGTTCGAAATTTATGCCGAAGACCGTCCTCGTCTCTTGCGTAGGAGGGACATAGGAAGCGTCAATCTGCAGGACTACATATGACCCGTTGCGCTTGGCTTTCAACAAGGCCAAAGCCTCATCGGTATACCCAGGGGCAATGACGCCATCGCTTACCTCTGCCTTGATGCACTGGGCAGTACTGAGGTCACACACACGGCTGAGACTAACAAAATCACCAAAAGAAGACATTCGGTCTGCCCCACGAGCGCGGGTATAGGCAATGGCAAGGGGAGAAAGAACCCTGTCCTTTGGGATAAAGTACATCTTCCGTTCAGCATCATCTAACGATAGCCCCACCGCAGCTCCAGCAGGGCTCACATGTTTGAAAGAGGCGGCAGAAGGCATATCAAGGGCTTGATCCAAGGAAAGAACAAGTTGCCAGCCGTTGAGCGCATCAAGGAGATTGATATATCCAGGTTTGCCACTAAGGACAGTTATCGGAAGCTTGCCTGTTTCTGAGAAAATTCTTGCCGGTTTCTGATTGGGATTGCACCCATACTTGAGTTCCATACTTTCCATGCTTACCTCGCGTGCTTGTTGATCAGTTTCTGTGAAAAAAGCCCTGTTTCCAGGTGAGTATACCTGACATACAGTGCAATCCTGTTGTCCTTATCAAGACTATCCCAGAGGGTTTGGGAAAAAGATTCGATGTCTTGGTCCACTATCACCTCCCTAGGATTTCCTTCGAAGGAAGGAAGAGGATTACCCTCATCCTCATAGGTGTGTATCAGATGTGCCCGACCTGCCCTAGGAGTCGGGTAAGGGAAAAACTCCCGTTTGCACTGCCCTTGTTCCCGTTTCAGAATGGAAAGCGTATAGGAACAGGGATGTCCCATCTCAAACAGGCCGCTAATCCTTGGAGTGTAAGCAGGCTCATCGGGCTCATAGCATCTAGTTTGCAGAGCTTCTTCAAAACTTCTCCCTTCTGCAAGAAAGGAGAGAATGGTATCAGTCTGATCGCCATTGCTTACGATTACCTTGGAACCAAGGCTCCTGAGGGGATTGTAGATGATAAGGGAAGGATCTTCCAAGGCAGAAGCGTCAAACGCTTCAGTCTTCAGGTCAGATCCTTCCAACACCAATACCCGGTTTCGGCTATTGGTGCTCCGACCCATGAGAAAGTAGGCAATGACCGCCTCTCCTTCGCTCGATATCCCCATGAGAAGACCTCGTCCCGGATACTTTTTATCTCGTAACAGATTTTCAATTTTCATCTCATCCTCCATTGTCTGGCAGATCTCTCGGGTGGAACGGGGAAGCAAGACCCACTCAGCCTCCTCCATAATTCGTCTCTGCAAGGTGGCAGGCGTATCGTCAGGATGGACTTCTACAGCCTGTTGTGCCACGATGGCCCCACCATCGGGAATCTCATTGACGAAGTGTACCGTTGCCCCACTTATCTTCACCCCGCGCTCCAAGGCTGCCTGGTGAACCTTCAACCCATAATACCCTTTGCCAGAGAAGCTCGGTAAGAGGGAAGGATGGATATTGAGGATTCTTTGAGGATATTTCCTGACAAAATCCTCTGAAAGCAGGGAGAGAAAACCTGCAAATAGTATCAGATCAATCATACTATCGTGTAAGACCTTTTCTAGCTTTGCTTCAAAAAGGGCTGGATCACCCTTCACCCGGTGGACGACACAAGTGGGTATGAGTGCATTCCGGGCACGCTCGAGGGCATACGTTCCGTCTCGATCTGCCACAACCAAGACTATTGAACCACTGCCCAAACCATTCTTGGCCTGGGCATCAAGCAGAGCTTGGAGGTTTGTCCCACCTCCACTCACCAAGACAGCAATACGTATCATACGAGATGGACCCCTGCCTCACCTTCGACAACAGATCCTAGGATATAGGAGCCTTCGATAGAGGAAAGGGCAACCTTTGTAGCCTCCCTATCAAGGACGAGGACCATACCAACGCCCATATTGAAGGTGTTGTACATATCGGAAAGGGGAATATCCCCCTTCTGCTGGATCAGGGAAAAAATGGGAAGGACCCTTACATCCTCAAGGAGGATCCTAGCACCCTTTCCAGGAGGAAGACAGCGGGGGATGTTCTCATGGAATCCTCCCCCGGTAATATGGGCTGCAGCCTTAACCCTGACTTTCTGAGCCAAATCAAGCAGAGGCCGGACATAAATTTTGGTAGGTTCAAGCAGAGCCTCTCCCAGCGTACAGCCAAGAGTTGGCTCAAAACGGTCAAGACAAGATGCATCCGAGTCAAGATTGAAGGCCTTCCTGACCAAGGAGAATCCGTTGGAATGAACCCCAGAGGAGCGAAGGGCAACCAGAAGGTCGCCCTCTTCGATGGTGGAGTTGTCAAAAAGTTTGGCCTTGTCCACCACCCCTACAGCAAAGCCAGCTAGGTCATACTCGTCTATGGGGTAAAACCCCGGCATCTCAGCTGTCTCACCGCCGATGAGAGCGCACCCTGCCTCTATACACCCTGTAGCCACCCCTTTGACAATGCTTTCAACTTTTTCCGGCAGGTTCTTGCCTAAGGCAATATAGTCAAGGAACAGTTGGGGTTCAGCCCCACAACAAATGACGTCATTGACACACATCGCAACACAGTCGATGCCTACCGTATCATGCTTATCCATCAGGAATGCAAGCTTGAGCTTGGTCCCTACGCCATCGGTACCACAAACCAACAGGGGATGGGGGGTTTTGGTTATATCGAGCTCAAACAGACCTCCGAACCCTCCAATATCTGATCGGACCCCATTGGTGAAAGTCTTTGCCACATGACTTTTCATGAGTTCCACTGCCCTATAGCCTGCATTGATGTCTACACCACTTGAACGGTAGCTCTCATTTTGTGTCATTGGTTGGTTCCTCTCCAAGAAAATGCGTATACTTGTCCTTGCCCTTGCATAAGGGCGGAGGACAGGGATAATCACCGGTAAAACAGGCTGTGCAAAAACCGATGCAGGGATGGTCCGACAGTTTGGTCACACTTTCACTGCTGAGAAAGCCCAAAGAATCGACATCTAGAAGAGAAATCATGGTCGCATCATCATGCTTGTAGGCAAACAGATCCTCTGAGGAGTCTATGTCGGTACCGAAGTAGCAGGGATAGAGAAACTTGGGGGCAGCCGATCTGAGATGCACTTCCTTCGCCCCTGCCTCACGAAGCAACCGTACTATGCGCTTGCTGGTGGTGCCTCGCACTATGGAATCATCGATGAGCACTACGCGCTTGCCCTTCACTGTTGTGGCGATGGGATTGAGCTTGATGCGCACATGGTTCTCACGTGAGCTTTGCCCACTCTGGATGAAGGTTCGCCCGATGTACCGGTTCTTTATGAAGCCAATGCCATAGGGAATGCCTGACTGCCGGGAGTACCCGATGGCGGCATCTATACCACTATCAGGGACACCGATGACAACATCTGCCTGGGCGGGGTGTTCCAAGGCAAGGAAAGCCCCTGCCCTGAGACGAGCCTGGTGTATCGATACAGTATCGATGATGCTGTCAGGTCGGGCGAAATAGATGAGCTCAAACACACACAAGGAAGAAGGTTGGGTCTTACAGAAGGTTCTAATGCTCACAAGCGAAGCCTTTTCTCCTTGGCGGGAGTCGACTACTACGATCTCCCCAGGCTCCACATCCCTGATAAAGGAGGCACCTACAGCATCAAGGGCACAACTTTCTGAAGCGAACACATATCCGTCCCCAAGCTTGCCTATGCAGAGGGGCCTGAACCCCCAAGGGTCTCTGATGGCGATAAGTTTCGATGGGGACATGACCAACAGGGAATAGGCTCCCTTGATCTCTGAGATAGTCTTCTCTATCGCTGCCTCTATACTTGGGCAGCAAAGTCTGTTACGGGTGATGATGTATGCTATAACCTCAGTATCACTGGTAGTGTGGAAGATGGACCCTGCCAGTTCCAACTCCTCACGAAGCTGTGCATCATTGGTAAGATTCCCATTGTGTGCAATAGCCATACTTCCCTTCTGGTGTGTAATGACCAGAGGTTGGACATTGGTACGTGAATCAGGCCCAGTGGTCCCATAACGGACATGGGCAATTGCCATGCGACAAGTTTCATTGGAAGGCAGATGGCCGTCCTCAAATACGTCCTTGACTACGCCCTTGTCCTTATGGCAGGTAATGACGCCTCTTTCGTTCAAGGCGATACCACACCCTTCCTGCCCTCTGTGCTGCAGAGCATAGAGGGCATAATAGGAGAGAGAGGCCACATCCTCTACCTTTTGGGAGAAAATGCCGAATATACCGCACTCTTCATGGAGAGATCCCATCAGAGGCCTCCCATCAGGCGGGAAAGGATCTCCTTGTAGGCATCTTCCACCCCACCAAGGTCTCTTCTGAAGCGATCCTTATCGAGTTTCTCTTTGGTCTTAGTATCCCAAAACCTGCAGGTATCTGGAGAAATCTCATCTGCAAGGATGATCGAACCATCTTCTGTCCTGCCAAACTCCAGCTTGAAATCCACCAGCTCAATTCCAAGAGGCAACAGATAGGCCCCAAGGATTGTGTTGATACGTAAGCTGTATTCCTGAATCTGCCTAAGTTCACTTTCGCTTGCTAGATTCAGGGCCCTGATATGATATTCATTGACAATAGGGTCGCCCAGGTCGTCACGCTTATAGCAAAATTCCAGTACGGTTGAAGAAAGTTTGACACCTTCATCCAAGCCCAGTCTTTTTGCAAGGGAGCCGGCGGCTATGTTGCGCACTATCACTTCAAGGGGAACGATCTTTACTGCCTTGACAGCAGTCTCGCAGTCATTGAGTTCCCTAAACAGATGGGTGGGGATTCCTTGCGTCTCCAAAAGTGACATCAGGTGATTGCTTACCCTGTTGTTGATGGCTCCCTTGCCTACAATACTGCCTTTTTTCAGACCATTGAAGGCAGTGGCGTCATCTTTGTAGGAGACGATATATATCCCCTTCTCATCCGTTGCATAGACTTTCTTTGCCTTGCCTTCATACAATTGCTCTGTCTTTTCCATAGCTGCCTCCTGCAATAAAAAAAAGCCTTACTGGGTAAAGCTTCTGTTAATTTTCTTATTTGTATCCAAGACTGCCCGTTCGCCCTCAAGGCGTCTTTGTGCAAGCTTTTCAGCTAGAGTATCATCTCCAAGGGCAAGTATCTGCGCTGCAAGCATGGCAGCATTGGCACTTCCATCAATGGCAACCGTTGCAACGGGAATACCCGTTGGCATTTGAGCAATGGCCAGTAGGGCATCGAGCCCCCCAAGCGTAGCGGAAAGAGGCACCCCTATGACAGGAAGCAGGGTAAAGGAGGCCAGGACTCCTGCTAAGTGTGCAGCCATACCTGCTCCTGCAATAAGCACTCCATAACCATTGGAGGCGGCAGTACGGGCAAACTCTGAGGCTTGGGTTGGTGTCCTGTGTGCTGATAGAACGTGAACTGAAAAAGGTATGTCCAATTCTTTGAGAAGGTTGCAGGCCTTTTCCATACTAGGAAGATCTCTCTCACTGCCCATTACTACAGCTACTCGTTTCATGAGTTGTTCCCCTCTTACTTGGTTTGCATAGGGGAACAGTAGCGAAAAATATAAATAAACACAACGCTAAACCAGAAAAAACTATTGGAATGTTGCAAAATAAGAGAAATATCCCTTAATAATGCAACACATCCCAAGATATGTTGGGTATCTCCTGAAAGAATGCAACATATTTGTTGCTATTTGAGAGAAATAGCCTTTATTGTCAGGCGAACTGCATCTTCAATGCACAGATCACAACTACGAAGCACTACCCCTGTCTCCAGCCCCCTGAGGTCCTTGCAGACAAGGCTTTTGTTCTGCAGGAGAAACTCAGCAACGATAGGCTCTACCAAGGCATAGGTTTCAGCCTTGGTCCCTGAGGCGACATCTCCCTTGCTGGACACTAGCGAGGCGATCGCAACAGCTCCGCTTACTGCACCACAAGTAGCCTGTCTACCTCCCATGCCTCCCCCAAAGCCTTCCATGACTGCAAAGAGCGTCTTTTCATCCATGGTTACCTGGTCCAGGAAAGCACAGGCCACAGCCTGTGCACAGTTGTATCCCTTCTCGTGCAAACTTTTTGCCAAGTGAACATATTCCTCTTCTGTATGCATATGAACTCCTCTATTTACGCTTCTCTACCTGTTTTTTGCAGATAGTAATGATAATCACCTTCAAAGACCTGCATCTGACCATGGTCAATCTCAAAGACCCTGTTGGCAAGATGCCTAAGGAAGTACCTGTCGTGACTTACAATGATAATGGTCCCTTCAAAACGGGTCAGTGCATCAAGAAGCACCTCCCGACTTTGGATGTCCAAATGGTTGGTCGGCTCGTCCAATATGAGGAAGTTTACCGGGAGGGCTAGCATACAGGCAAGCATGACCCGGCTTTTCTCCCCACCGCTAAGCACACCAACCTTCTTGTCGGCATCACTTCCTGAGAATTGGAATGAGCCCAAAAGGCTCTTTATGCTCCCTATCGAGGCAAGGGGAGTCCTCTCAGAGACCTCCTCAAAGATTGTTCTCTCAGGATCAAGCACATCGGATGAGTACTGGCTGAAGTAGCCAAGGTTCACACTCGCCCCTAGGGTGACCTCTCCACTGGTAGGTTCAGTAATGCCTGCAATGACTTTCAGCAGGGTGGACTTACCCGCCCCATTTATTCCTGTAAGGGCTATGCGGTTACCTCGCATCACCGATCCCGTGATACCGCTGAAGACCGGATGGTCATCCCCATTGGCTTTCTTCCAACTCTTTGCAAGGTCATTCATCACCACCACCTGGTCACCGCTTCTCGGACTGGGGGAAAACTCCACTTGCATGATTTTCGCTTCTGCAGGGATGGTGATGCGGTCAATCTTATCCAGGGCCTTTATCCTGGATTGGACAAGGGAGGCATGGGAAGCGCGGGCAGCAAAACGGGCTATGAACTCTTCATCTTTGGCAAAGCGTGCTTGCTGGCGGTTATAGGTAGCAAGCAACTGCTCACGCCGTATCTCCCGCTCGCGAAGGTAAAAATCATAATCACCGCTATAGGTGGTCACACTACCATTTGCTACCTCTATGGTTCGCTTGCACAGGCGTGTCATGAACTCCCGGTCATGGCTGGTCATGACCAGGTCTCCCTTAAAGTTGTTCAACCAGGCTTCCAACCAGACAATGGACTCCACATCCAAGTGATTGGTAGGTTCATCCATCAACAGGACATCAGGGTTGAGAACCAGTATCTGGGCCAAGGCTATGCGCATCTTCCAACCACCGGAAAAGTTTTCCACCGGTTCATGAAAGCGATCAGGACCTATGCCAAGTCCTGTAAGCACCTGCTCGGCCCTGTTGGAAAGCTCATACCCGTCACGGGCAATAAACTCTGTCTGCAACTCTCCATAGCGATCCATTTCAGCATCGCTGAGGCCATCGGCCATCCTATGTTCCAAGGAAGTGAGCTCTTCTCCGATCTCATAGACTGAACCGGCTCCCCTCAGCACTTCCTCAAGGGCAGAATTTCCACTCATCTCCCCCACAGTCTGGGAAAAATATCCAATGACAGTATCACCTTCAACGATGACCGTTCCGTCATCGGGCTTCTCCTCTCCTGCAATAACCTTCAGCAAGGTAGACTTACCCGCCCCATTAGGTCCGACCAGACCTATTCTATCTCGGGGACGGATGAGCATTTCCGCTTTATCTAAAAGTACTCGTTGCCCGTAGGCTACGCTAATTCCTGTTAATTTGACCACAAAGACTCCTAAGTGACCGAGTTTACCAGAATAGGCATAATTTGTCATGACCGTTTCCCTCGCTAGGGAAAAAGCTTATACTCATGTCAAGAGGTCAACATGGAAGGTAATGTGCGTAAAGATATACAAGCGGGCTTGAAGGTGGCCGTCATCCTCAAGGAAGACCAGAGAAGTGGAGCCCTGACAGATGGGGTGGTCAAGGATATCCTCACCAATTCCCCCAACCATCCCCATGGGATCAAGGTACGACTCGAGTCAGGGCTGGTTGGCAGGGTCGCCAAGATTTACGAGAACACCCCGTAGATAGAGGTCCCACAACGTGTACAAACACCTGATTCGAAAGAAGAGCTAACGATGCCCTGCTCATCAATGAGCAGGGCATGGCAAGAGGGACAGAAGGTGGTGCGTTCAACTTCGCTATTGCCGCTGTATATATAGGGAACTCCTGATAGTTCAGCCAGTTCAACCATCTCCTTCAGATAGGCTTCGCTGGTGGCCTTGAGACAGGACATCTTGTAGCGGGGAAAGAACCTGCTCAAATGCCATACTTGTACCCCTCGTTCATGCAATAGCTTACCCAAAGCCTGTACGCCCTCTTTGGTGTGCATAGACTCTATGAGCATGGTGGTGACTTCCAGATGTGCCTTTGTCTTTGCTATGACTTCTATGGCATCAAGGACCACCTGCTGATGTCCTTTGCAAATTTCCCTATAGAAAGCCTCGTCGCCTTTGATATCAATATTGAAAGCATCAATGACTGGCAACAACCGACCCAAGGCCTCTTTGGAGAAAGATCCATTGGTTACCATAATATTCTGCATCCCGGCCTTCTTTGCCAGCTTTGCAACATCGAGCATGTAATCCTGCCATACCAACGGTTCGCTGTAGGTATAACTTATGGCATGGCACCCTTTTTCCCTTGCTAGGGCAACTAACCGACCGGGTTCAACCAGTACAGTAGTATGCGAAGCACTGGGATCGCCTTGGCTAAGGGTGTAATTCTGGCAGAACTGACAGGAAAGGTTACAGCCAAAGAGGGCAAAGGAGAACGTCTGACTACCTGGGTGGTAATGATACAGCGGTTTCTTTTCAATAGGGTCTACTGCCATAGCCTCGATCTGACCATAGGTGGTAGTCACCAGCTTTCCCTGCACCTGAGTGCGTACCTTGCAAATACCACTCTGACCTTCGCTAAGGGTACAATGCCAATGGCAAAAGTCACAGGTAAGTGAGAGCTTGCTCATGCCTCGTTCTCCGAAAAAACTTCAGCCTGAAACACTTCCAGATCACAACTAGGATCTTTCCAAGCGTATGAAAACAGGCCTGCCTTCATGCAGAGATGTTCCAACATCTCCTCGATATCCCATCCTTGTTCAAGAGCTACCTGGGGGAGAAACACCGCACGGTTATAGCCTTTGCTCAGAATGACACCATCGACTCCGATACGAATCTGCTTATAGGATGAGACCCTCTTAGGCTTGGTCAGTATTGAGATTTCAATGACTAGGTCGGGCAACTCATCAAGACGTACAGCTAAAAATCTCGGATCATGGAAAGCAGCCTCCCGAGCTAGGGTTACAATACTCTCCGCAAGCGGTGAGAGTCCGAAAAGATTTCCGATGCACCCTCGAAGGGCATATGAGGTTTCCCCATCTCGTTTTTTCAAGGTCACGAACAGACCCCGCCTCTCCTGATACAGCAAAGAGGCACTCTTTTTGATACTGTCAAACACTTCAGTCGATACAAGGCCCAGGGAACTCTCTATTGACTCCCTTGCAAGGGACAACAACATGGTCTGTTCACTCGTATGCATAGTCAACTCCAAAGGATGGTACAGTAGGCGACAAACGACTCTTCACTCGAAGGGGCGATATCATATGAACTATAATAGGAAGCGATGGTTCCCTTAAGAGCCAATCGCCTGGCTATCTCACTTACGATGACTGAAGGGGCAATACCACATATGGTAGGCTTTTTCACTGCAAAGAGGGCAAGGGCTTCTTCACTCTTCCCTTCACAGAGAAGCCGAGCAAAAGTCAAGTCATCTTCCTTTACCCTCTCCCGCAGTGCTTGTTTTCCCAGACGAGCATAGGGCACATAATCAAAACGCCTGCCGTAGTGGGTAAAGTCGCTGGAAGCAACCAGCAGGGTCTTGCCACTTTGGAGAGACTCCTTGCCAATATCAGAAACAAGCTTGTCACAGAGCTCGGAAAGTACAAATCCATTGGTAATTTTTGTGATGAGTGCAGGACAGTAGGCAATCTGTTTCTCTCGGCTCTTGTTCAGATAAGCAACAAAGGGAAGGGCCATCTCAATGGCATGCTCGCGTTCAATTGCCTGGTCAAAACCCATTTGTATAGAAGGTAAGGAAAATCCCTCTATAGCTCCCAATGGGGTTGCATAGGAGGTAAAACTTCCTCCTACAATCATATTGGGGTTGAGAGAGGTAGTGTGGGAAGGAGCAAGCAGAACAAGCCTTTCGGCTTGGGGCGGAAGATCATAGAAGAAGTCTGCCATTCCTAAGGCAGAGAAAGAAAGTCCTGCATGAGGGAGTACCGCACAGCTGGACGAAGGTGGTTGTTTTTTTACAAGCGAAAGGGCATGAAAGAGAAGCTCTTCCAATACATGTTTGTCTCTAGGATACCAAGAGCCAGCAAATTTTGCGCGTCGAATACATTGAGAACTGTTTTTTGCATTAAGCATACAGCCTCCCTTTTCAGGAAAAGACCCTGATACCTTAATGATAATGCATAGGCGATAAATTACAAGGGGGGGCAGAACCACTCCCGTGAGCACGGGAAAAACTAGGCACCAACCATCAGGCAAGCATTGCTGGCGCTTACTAGTGATACCAGCAGAACATTGACAGATACTTCAGATGTCCGGTGAAGTGGTTAGGTCTCTGAATCTTCACGTACCAAGAACGAATAAACGCACTCAAAAAGGGGTGCGTTCACTTGTCACAGATCAGAGTGTATTCTCTGTGCCGATAAGATCGTCCGGATAAGCGGAAAAAAGCATGAGGAAGTGATTTCTAAAATTCACTGGATCCTCATACTGCAAGAGTATCTGTCAGAATCCGCTCATGTCTGTTCATTGATTCCTTGTTCTGCTTTGAAGCACGGGTTTTTGGAAGGTAGAGACAGCGAAACAAGGAGCCAAGAGGATACGGGATAGGCCGTATAGGGCAAAGGGAGGTTCTCACCTGCCCTATAATGACACCAACTAGCTTTAAGGTCAGCTCTTGAGGTAGTGGTTCCTGTATGCATTAGCATCGAAGGTAGTGGAATGCCCCCCTTCTATGGTGTCATATAGAGAAGTTTCAATACATACATCCGAACAACCAGAGAGGAATTTTGTTTCCATACCCAAATTCAATATCATCGGCGGCAATATACGCTTCCAGAAGGCCATCCAGTTGCTTCTTTTTCTTGTTTTTTCCCCCCACTTCAATAGTGTAGGTATCATCTACAAGAAAATCACTTTTCTCTGAATACCGGATCGAGTGTTTCTCGTTCAGCTGGTTTGCAAGGAAGGTTTCCCTGAGGTTTTCCATATTGGGATGATTTTCGCCCAAAAGAACCATAAGATTCGTGTTATCAAGGAAAATCTTGTCGGGACGTTGCAAGATGCTAATGCCGCTGCCTTCTTTATAAAGGAGTAGAATCAACCTTGCCTGCTGGAGATATTGCAGGTAGGTAAGAAATGTTTGCCGGTTTATACCTATACGTTCACTCAACTTTGAAATGTTGGGAACAAACGGAACCGACTGGGAAATGATGGCTAGCAATTGTTTGAGTTTTGGGACATAGGCTGGTTCAACCATTTTCAGCAGAGGCAGCTCTTGCTCCAAAATCATGAGGATGGATTCCCCAAGTCGCTGGACATAGTCCTTTTCTCCTTCAAGAAAAAAGGGATAGTATCCATACCGTAGGTAATCATCAAAGAACGCCAAAGGTTTGGTTTCCTTGATAATATCCTCTGCAAGCTCCACATGGTGTTCCAGGATGTCCTGGAGTTCCAAGATAGGAAATTTTTTACCTGTCTTAATTTCCAGGAATTCACGGAAGGACAACCCTGGCAGAACATACACCAAGGATCTCCTGCTCAGATCAACTCTGGCTGCAAGAATCTCAAGGAGAGAAGATCCAGTAAAAACAATATGCAGTTCAGGATAGCCATCATAGAGGTTTTTTATTTCCTGGGCCCAAGAAGGATATTTATGGACTTCATCCAGAAACAAATAGGTTCCACCATGTTTTAGAAAATAATCGGCAAGATCGGTCAAGGTATTATTGAAAAACCATAGATTATCCAGACTTACATACAAAGCTGTGTTCAGATTATCTGCAAAGGTCTTTTTTATATGTTGAAGAAGAAGCGTTGTTTTGCCGGTACCGCGAGATCCCTTTATACCAATAAGTCTTGCATCCCAGGATATCTGGGCCTCGAGGCTTCTGGTAAACGTGAGCTTAGTATGCCCAATCAGTCTTCGGTATTGTTCAAATAGTTTATCCATAGCCAATACCACATTTTTCATAATTACATACTCTGGCAACCACATATTATATAAAAAGAGTTACTCTGGTAACCAAAAATGCTTATTTATGAAAATCAATAAGAAATAAATACTTCGCCTCATTACTTCTCCAGTGGATTTCCATATGTTTAGAAAGACCAACCTCTGCTCCATTTTTTTACAGTTTTGTATTTTCTTGTACCAGAATATCGGCAACTAGAATTGTTGTACAAGAAAGTTGCATGCATGGGACGGCTCTTCCTTTGTTGATGTTTGGTAACTACAACTATTGGAATATCATCCCTTTTTGCAACCCAAAGCTATAGTATTTGCCGACCGGGCCTTTGCTTGGGAAGAAAACCATGATGATTTCAATTGAAAGAAGAACGGTGGATGCAACTACCATCCCACAAGAAAGTGTTTTGACCCGAAAATATGATGTTGTGCCTTAGACAAAAGGAAGGCAACCCGCTGTGCGACCAATGTCGCCTCAACAAGTTGCCAAAAACTTGGTAGAATCAGGAATCGCCGTCCTACCGTGTACCTTTGTACAATCGGTAGTCCATTCATCAGACCAACTATTTAGCAGGGGTAGGACTCGGACCTACGACCTTCGGGTTATGAGCCCGACGAGCTGCCAACTGCTCCACCCTGCGTCGAATTGCTTCCCTACAATAGGGCAAATGCAAACTCTTGTCAACAGGAGTTTGAAAAGAAAACACCTTTCGCGTAATATATTGCCAGTAAGACAAATGTGTTATACTTCCTGCCTACTTTCGTAAATCATTTCTTTCTGATATGATTATTTTTCGCAACGACACGTTCATTTATCCTATGATTTCCTTTCGTATTTAGGACAATGTTCGGGATGTAAGGAGTCTGGATACGAGCAAGAAAATAGTAATCCTAGGAGCAGGAAGGAGAGGCCTCGGTCTTGCCAAACACCTCATTGAAGAACATAGGGATGTCGTAATCATTGATAACTCTCACGATCGCGTTGCAACTGCTGTTGCAAAACTTGACTGCCTGGGAATTCTGGGAAATGGAACCGACATTGACAAACTCATTGAAGCCGGCTGTGAGACCGCTGAGGCCTTTATTGCTGTTACCAACAGCGACGAGATAAACCTTGTTTCCTGCGGGATGGTCTCCTCCACCTTCAAGAACACAAAGACAGTGGCAGCCATCCGTAGCCTCATTTATACAGGGGTTGGAGGACTCAAGGAAGGCTTGCTTGGCATTGACTACATCGTTAATCCCAATGCAGAAGCCGCCAGATACATATTCCATACCATTGAGCAAGGGGTATACAGCAATGTCCTAGGCTTCAGCAACACCAAGTTGCTGCTCTACAATTTCTATGTCGAGCCCTTCTCTCCCTATATCGGGACTTCGGTCATGGATATGCGTAAAAAAATGAGAGCTGACTTCGTCATCGCAGCCATCAACAGGGGACATAAAGCCCTGGTCCCCTCAGGGAACACAACTATCGAACCAAAGGATACCCTCTCCATTGTTGCAGATTCTGAGGAAGTCACCGACATCCTCAAGACAGTTGGCAAACTCCAAAAAAAACCCACCAAGATTGTCTTGGTGGGAGCAAGCAGGATTACCCGTGCACTGCTGAACCGCATGACTGCTGCAATGCGATCCAAGGTAACAGTGGTTGACCAGGACGAAACTACATGCAATGCCTTTTCTGAACGATTTCCTGAAGTCCTTGTAATAAAAGCTGATATCACCGATGAAGATATCATGCAGGAAGAGCAGCTGGGAAGCTATGACCTACTCATCGCCCTTACAGACAACGATGAGCTCAATATCATCACAGCCTCCTACGCCAAAAGAATTGGAATTTCCCGTTCGATGGCTCTGATCAAGCAAAACAACAACTATACGCGTCTTGCTTCCTATCTGGATATAGATGTGGTCATCTCCATAACCGACACCACTGTAGAATCCCTCTTACGCTATCTCAGGGGCACCAATGTAGAGAGCCTACACAGCCTATACAATGGGCAGCTGGAAATCTTCGAATTCTCCATCAACGGTACCTGTTCGGTATGCGGGAAAAAGCTGAGTGAAATAAACATGAAGAAAAAGGCCATTGTAGCAGGGCTTACAGAAAAGAAGGGCAAAAGTGTCATCCCAACTGGCAACTCCATCCTTCATGAAGGTGATACTGTCATTGTGGCCGCCATGCGTGAGTCAGCTGAGTTCATACAAAAAATCTTTGGGTAGGTAGTAATGATTAATTGGAAACAAGATTTTAGGCTCCTCGCTTTCATCCAGCTGGTCCTCGGATTTTTCATGCTCTTCCCTACCCTTATAGCCGTATACCTAAAGGAAACAGCCGCACTACAAGGCTTTCTTGTAGCTTACGGAGCAATGGCAATATTTTGTGTCTTCGTCTTTTACCTGACTAGACATATTGGGGACCATACCCTCGCTTCCCGTGATGGATATCTTTTTGTCACCTTGACCTGGATCATTGCCACTGCAATAAGTGCAATACCTCTGGTAGCCAGTGGCAGTTACGTGAACTACAGCAGTGCCTTCTTTGAGATCATGAGTGGTTTCACCACTACAGGGGCAACTGTACTTACTGAGATAGAGAGCCTACCCAAATCAATTCTCTTCTGGCGTTCAGAAACCAACTGGCTTGGAGGCATGGGTATTGTGGTACTCTTCGTGGCACTCCTACCGGCACTAGGAGTGAGCGGCACCATGTTGGTAGGCGCCGAATCTGTCGGCCCCACCAAAGACAAGCTTACCCCCAAGATCAAGACCACAGCAGCAATCCTATGGTCGATCTACCTACTGTTCTCCCTTCTTGAGACTGTATTGCTCAAATTCGGTGGACTCTCATTGTATGAAGCTGTAACCGTTACGTTCTCCACTATGGCAGCTGCAGGGTTCTGTGTGAAGAACTCCTCCATTGGAACATTTAGCAGTGTGTATGTTGATGTTGTAGTGACCATCTTCATGATAATCGCAGGAGCAAACTTCGCCCTCTACTACAAGGCCTTCTCTGGAAGGATAAAATCTGTGTGGAAAGATGGGGAATTGCGTGTATATCTGGGAATATGGTCAGTGGTCTCCATACTGTCAGCCATCACCCTGAACTGGCAAAATACCTATGGGGGGTTCTGGCAGTCCTTGCGCTTCAGCGCATTCCAAAGTGCCTCAATCCTTACCACAACCGGCTTCGCTACAGCCAACTATGTTCATTGGCCAGCATTCTCTCAGATGCTACTGCTGATGCTCTTCTTTGTAGGAGGGTGTGCAGGATCTGCAGGAGGCGGGGTTAAGGTAATCCGTGTAGCCACCCTGTTGAAGATGTCCAGGGCAAATATTTACCAAAGGATTCACCCTAAAGGAATCTTTCAGGTCAGAGTAGGCCAGAACACGATGCGCTCAGATCTTTTGCTTTCAATATCCACCTTTTTTGGTATCTATATTGCTACGGGTGTACTTGGTTCGGTCATCATATCTCTTAGCGGTACTGACATGCTTACCAGCTTTGCAGCCTCCTTTCTCTGCCTCGGAAACATCGGAATAGGCTTTGGGGAAGTAGGTCCTACTGGCAACTTTGCAGCCTTTCCCTCTTTTATCAAATGGACCTGTTCCTTTCTGATGCTGGTAGGCAGACTAGAACTCTTTACCGTCTATGCCCTCTTCACCAAGGCCTTCTGGAAACGCTAAGATTACCAATTAACACCACTAATGTCAGAGCTATGCTATACTACCCATACGTAATAAGGAGAAGCATATGTCTGGAATAGCACTCATCATTACCTTTATCATTGCAATCGCAATCATGATCGTGGCAATTTCAAAATGGAATGTGAACCCTTTTTTGGCACTCATGGGGGTATCACTCATCCTCGCCATTGTCATCGGTATTCCACTAGCGGATATCCCGGGTACAATCGGATCTGGCTTCAGTGGCATATTCAGCAGCATCGGTATAGTCATTATTCTTGGCGCCCTTATAGGGACCATCCTTGAAAAGACTGGAGCCGCTCTGAAACTTGCTGAAATGGTGGTGCGCCTCGTCGGACAGAAACGCCCACAACTGGCCATGGAGATAATGGGCTGGGTCGTATCCATCCCAGTCTTTTGCGACAGCGGCTTTGTTATCCTTGACCCCATAAGAAAAGCCCTGAGAAAGAAAACCCAATTCTCCTCTGTTGCCATGACTGTGGCTCTCTCTGCCGGACTCTATACATCCCATGTATTCATCCCCCCTACCCCTGGTCCGATCGCAGCAGCTGGAACCTTGGGAATCGGGGACAACCTATTTATGGTCATTGTGCTGGGGGCGATTGTCTCAATTCCCTCCTTGCTCATCGCCTACTTCTATGCAAACTATATCGGCAAGCGGATAAAGAGTGCTGATGAGGAACATGGGGATATTGCAGAACAAGATTATGAAGACCTGCTCAAGGGCTTTGGAAAGCTTCCCAATGGCTTTATGGCAATAGCACCGATCCTTATCCCAATCCTCTGTATGGCACTGGGATCCCTTGCCAGCGCATTGGGCTGGAGTGGCAATATAGCCATCTTCAGCAAGTTCATCGGAAGCCCCATCATCGCTCTGACCATAGGACTTATTTTCGGTATCATCCTACTTGGTCAGAGTGGCAAGATGCGCTCGTTTAATGTCATGACCACCGATACACTCAAGGTCGTAGGCCCTATCCTTTTCATCACAGCCGCTGGTGGAGTGCTTGGCAAAGTCATCTCCAGTGCAGGTTTTGTGGGATATATGAAAGAGAATGCCACTGCCTTAAGTATGGTAGGCATCTTTTTCCCATTCATCATCTCTGCCATCCTCAAGTCCGCACAAGGCTCCTCCACAGTAGCTATCACCACTACAGCGGGTATCATGGGTAGCTTTGTTGACAGCGGGTCCATGATGACAGGTCTTGGCCTTACCTCTCCGATTGCGGCAGTACTTACGGTCATGGCCATTGGAGCCGGAGCGATGACAGTATCCCATGCAAATGACAGTTATTTCTGGGTTGTGACTAACTTTGGACAATTGAAACCTGAAGAGGGCTATAAGACACAAACCATGGTCACTTTGCTCATGGGCCTTGCATCTATGATTTTCATCTGGATTATCTCCCTGTTTTTATTGTAAGATACACCAAACCCCGGAGGCAGAAGCCTCCAATACCATCATAGCAGCTCCCCCCTTAGGGTAGCTGCTAGTATGTATAGGAGCCAAAATTGAAAAACATTCTCTTGATCCCCGATTCATTTAAAGGAACTATGAGTTCCGAAGAGATCTGCAGCATCATGGACAGAGCCATCAAGAACCACTACCCAGATGCGCTGGTAAAGCAGATTCCCGTTGCTGATGGTGGAGAAGGGAGTGTTGATGCATTTTTACAAGCCCTTGGTGGTGAGAAGCGAGTCCTTACAGTACAAGGACCTTTTGGCAAACCCATGGAAGGTTTCTATGGTGTAGTCAAGAAAAGCACTGCCATAATCGAGATGGCAGCCTGTGCAGGCCTTCCCCTCGTAGGAGAGGATCTCTTTCCGGACCGAACGACAACCTATGGGGTTGGGCAGCTTATCCTAGCTGCCGCAAAGAGCGGATGCAAGGAGATTATAGTAGGTCTTGGCGGCAGTGCGACCAATGACGGTGGTTGTGGGGCAGCTGCTGCCTGTGGCGTCCTGTTCAAGGACAAAGAGGGCAATGAGTTCATCCCTACCGGGGGAACTCTACACAAGGTAGCCTCGATTGATGGCTCCAGCCTGGACAAATCCTTGGAAGGGGTATCCATCACTACAATGTGTGACATTGACAATCCCTTTTACGGAACTAAAGGGGCTGCCCATATCTTTGGACCACAAAAAGGTGCAGACCCCGAAATGGTGAAGACTCTCAATGCAAACCTAGAAAGCCTTGCCTCTGTGATCAAAAGGGACTGTAACCTTGATGTCCAGACTATCCCAGGCTCCGGTGCCGCTGGCGGCATGGGAGGCGGTATGGCAGCCTTCTTCAAATCAAATCTACAAATGGGCATCGAGACTGTGCTTGATACCGTCAACTTTGACAAACTGCTTGAAAGTACTGACCTAGTACTTACAGGAGAGGGCAAGATTGACAGCCAATCCCTCAGGGGAAAGGTCGTCATTGGTGTTGCCAGAAGGGCCAAGAAGGCCAATGTCCCTGTAGTTGCAGTGGTTGGAGACATCTCCGATGATGTCGAAGGAGCCTATGACGAGGGTGTCAGTGGAATTTTCTCCATCAACCGCCTCGCCGTTGATTTCAAGATTGCCAAGACACGGGCTCACCAGGATATGGAGAGGACCGTTGACAACCTGATGCGTTTTGTCAAACGTATGGGACTATGAAACAAGAACTACTGCTTGGGAGGCTCAGAGAAATGAGTGAGCCTTCCTATGCCCAATTCTCAGAAAAGTTCAACATATCGCAGAGACCAATTCTAGGAATCAGGACTCCTCATCTGTCGACCTTGGCTAAAGAGCTGGCAAAAACAGAAGGGAAATCATTTCTTGAAGATTTTCTCTCTTTTCCCTCCGTCTGCTATGAGGAGATAATCCTCGCCTACAAAGTGTTTGGATTTCTCAAACTTGACCTCACGACAAACACAAGCTACCTACAACAACTGTTGGCATACAATGACAGCTGGGCAACAAATGATTGTCTCTGTTCCAGCTTCACGGCCCCCAAGAAAAACCGAGAGGAATACTGGCCACTGGTCATAAAGTATCTTGCTTCACCCAATCCTTGGGACATCCGCTTTGCCACCATCGCCATGATGAATAATTATCTTACGGAGGAGTATACCCCAGAAGTGCTGAAGCTCCTTGGAGCTGTACAAAGCGATCACTACTATGTGAACATGGGCCTCGCCTGGGCTTTCGCCACAGCTGTTGCAAAACAGAGAGACCTAACCTTTCCCTACCTGGAAAAAGGCGTACTCAATGAAGTGGTACGAAAGAAGGCAATACAGAAGTGCATCGAGTCCTATAGGGTAAGCGATGAGGACAAGGCTCTGCTACGCTCCAAGCGCTGAGCATATGCAGTATATTTATTTTTCTCCTACCAACACTCCATTCCCTCCCTTTCCCATCCTTCCAATACAGACATGAAGGGTACCAACAAGACCATAAGTTTCTAGTAAAAAGCATTGAGAATGCCCTATAGATGGATACATGTATTTTTCCTTAGAAATAGTTGCCATTATCAAATAAAAGTATTACCTTACTTTACGATAAGAAGTATTATTTGTATAATATATAGCATAGGAGATGAAAATGATTAAACATGTAACACAGAAGACATATGAAGCTGAAGTAGTGAAAAGCTCTGTTCCTGTAGTAGTAGATTTCTGGGCAGCATGGTGTGGCCCTTGCAAAATGCAGGGAACTATCCTCGAGAATCTGGCTAAGGAAATCACTGACGATCAGGCCAAGATCTGCAAAGTCAACGTTGACGAAGAGGGCCAACTCGCCGCTAACTTTGGCGTACAGTCCATTCCTACCCTCTTGTTCTACAAGGACGGGAAGGTTGTCGACAAGGCTGTCGGCGTTCGCGACGTAAACGCTTTGAAGAGTGCCCTCGGACTCTAGTATTCTCTAAAAATTCAGTACCCAATGAGCTTGCAATGTACGTTGCAGGCTCTTTTTTTTGCCTCATTCCAACACAAAATCAGCACAATTTCTTAGACAAGATACAAACGGCATACAAAGAAATAACAATAATGATCACTTTTATATTGACAATACGTTTCTATATACAGTAACATAGCTACAAATAAGGAGCACCCAATGCAAAATGCTATTACCAAAGAAATCGATACTACAAATCTTCCTGACAAGGATGGCAACTTCGGAGAATTCGGAGGAGCATATATTCCCCCTCAGCTTCAACAAGTGATGCGTGACGTCACCAAAGCCTATGAGGAAATCGTAACTGATCCTGCATTTCTTGAAGAACTCAGCTACTTGCAGATCCATTATGTTGGGCGGCCTTCCCCTGTCTATTATGCAAAGCGTCTTTCTGAGAGTGTCGGTGGAGCACAGATTTACTTGAAGAGAGAGGACTTGAACCATACCGGGGCCCATAAGATCAACCACTGTATTGGTGAAGTTCTTCTTGCCAAGAAAATGGGCAAGAAAAAAGTCATTGCGGAGACAGGCGCGGGCCAACATGGTGTTGCCCTTGCTACAGCAGCTGCCCTGCTTGGTCTTGAATGCGATATTTACATGGGAGCAGTTGATATCAAGAAAGAGTCTCCAAACGTAAGCAGGATGAAAGTCCTGGGTGCCAAGGTCATCGAAGTGACCCGAGGGACCAAAACGCTCAAGGATGCCGTTGATGCGGCATTTGAAGCATACTTGGAAGATCCTATCGATCAGATTTACTGCATCGGTTCTGTTGTAGGGCCACACCCTTTCCCCATGATGGTCCGGGACTTCCAGTCCATCGTCGGTGTGGAAGCAAAGAAACAGTTTAAGGAGATGACAGGAAACCTGCCTGATGCCATAGTAGCCTGTGTAGGTGGTGGATCGAATGCCATGGGTATCTTTAGTGCCTTCCTGTTTGATGAGGAAGTTGACCTCTATGGGGTGGAGCCCGCTGGAAAGGGTCTGGATACTCCAGACAATGCAGCAACCCTTACTCTGGGTAAGGTAGGAATCCTCCACGGCTTCAAGAGCTACCTTTTGCAAGATGAAAGCGGAGAGGCCCTTCCCGTCTATTCCATCGCAAGCGGATTGGACTATCCTGGTGTCGGACCTCAGCATAGCTACCTGAAGACTATCGGCCGGGTTACCTACCAAAGCGCTACTGACAGGGAAGCAGTTGAAGCATTCTATGGCTTGAGTCGGATGGAAGGCATCATCCCTGCCCTAGAGTCCTCCCATGCTGTTGCCTATGCGATCAAACTGGCCCAGACCATGCCCAAAGACAGCAAGATACTGGTGAACCTCTCAGGACGTGGAGACAAGGATATCGACTATGTCATGGAAAACTATCCTCTGGTAGATTATGAGCCAGAAATTCAGGAGACTGGCTTTGATGAGTTCCTAACCCATATCAAGGGGTAGGCGAGATATTGAGAATCAAGGCGAAGAGCGTAATCCAACTCAGGCAAAGAAAGCCTCAACCACAGTGGGGTCAAATTGCCTGTCACCACAACGTTTTACCTCTTCGCAGGCTTGTAGATGTCCCATCGAGTCCTACCTATAAAGCATGGTAGGTATCATTGCATCATATGAGTCAGCAACAGTGACAAGACGGAAAGGTAAGGGAATCTGAGTTGGTTTCAAGCCTCTTGGATGTCTTTTGCCATCCCATCGTTCATGATGTGTAAGGACATCTTTGGCGAAATCAACATACTTCGTTTCCGAGCTTATCAGTCTTGTTCAACACATAATCATCGATGACCATGTTACCGATATCATGCATGATGTCAACAACTTTGATCAGCTCAATATGGTCAGTAGAAAAAAACACCTCCCAATAGTGTAATTGACAAACTCCCATACTCTCAAAATTGGCTTGAGGTATGGGAGGCTGCGGTTAGAGGTTTCCACTATACAAGGTTCTGACTAGGACAGCATTCCCTTTGCCCACGCTGCAGCTCGCTCAAGCTCCCCTTCTTTAAGGGGACCTTCTTTGTCTGAGACGATGAATCCAGCGGGCTCGATTGTTTGCACACCACCTTTTTTTACCAACTGTCTTGCAATGGGCTTGGATGCATAGCCGAAAAGCTTTGCAAGCACCGTAAGAAGGCGGTTGTTGACGAGCTCGATATCCATCCGGGTATCGAACGCACCTACGTTGACACCCTTAAGGGAGCCACTCCCGAGCTCATTAAGAAACTTCTTGACCGATTTCAAGGGCTGGAAGGCTTGTGTGGGAGAACCGACGATGAGAACATCCAAATCATTGAGGTGTTCTCCCTTCACTTCAGCAGAATGCAGAACATCCGCACCAAGCACCTCAGCTACTCTCTTAGCAACTTTTTCCGTATTCCCAAACGCTGAATCATAAACAACCAATGTTTTCATACCTATAGGCCTCTAGTTCTTACTACTACACGAAAAGATTCCACCAATAATCAAGAAGCATAGTAGCCGAGAAAACCCCTTGCCGTTACCATATACTTCTTTTCTTCTAGTTTGAAACTACTTCATGACCAAAGTCAACACTTTGTGTTTGAGATATGCATATACTTCTCGAACAGGATACATTGTTCTCAAAGTAAAAATACTTCATTCATCACATAATGGTTTACTACATATGTTGATCGTGAGCGACTCATATCTCTTTCAAGATTTTCTTCAGAAAGAAATAATGGTATTGTTCTTCTGGTTTCTGAACCTGAACAATCTGTTTTTGGTTTTACCTCCAGGTTTTGATGCCTAGGGTTTTACCCTGCCAATCCGAAAAACTCTGAATCTACCTATACAAGACCCATCGTACTGATGAATTTTTATAGTCAGGTTTGTCCCTTCTGATACGTTCAACCAGAGCTTTTCTGGAAATCCGTATGTTTCTTTGGCAGATTACCTCAATGCATTTTCCCACTTTTTTAGAATAGTGGGAAAATACATACTATAAGCGTATCACCACAACCTCTTAAGAAGGTAAAAAGGGGGAACGAGCACTAGCACGGTAATTGCTGTATTCTGATTGTTTTCTCAATATTTACAGACTTACCTGCATCCCCACAGTAGGACCTATCATGAGCGTCGGTGCATTATCCTTGTCTTTGAAGAGAAGGTGGGTCAGGTATGGGCCGGCAAAGCCTAGGGCACTTCCTATTGCAGCACCTGCTAGCACATCAGTCACAAAATGATTGCCACTTGCTACCCGTAGCACTGCTGTAGTTGCGGCTAGAGCCCAGGTTGCAGCAGTGACTGCCCCCTTGTAAGGTGAGTCAGAATACTTGAGGGAGAAGACGGTCTGTGTATAGGCTGCTGAACTGAAAGCCAACAGGGTATGCCCAGAAGGGAATGACTGATCAAAATCTGAAGTATTTGATGGTTGGATCTCATCATGGCCAGGTAACTGGTAAGGCCTAGGTCGTTTGATAGTTTCTTTCAGAACTGTCCTTACAGCATAGGATGCGAGGAAGGTCGTTCCATAGGTGAGGCCTATCTCAACCCAGTCTGAAGCAGGAGCGGCAAATAGGAATACTGATGGAGCAAGCAACGTCAAGCTCGAGGTAATGTCACTGGCAAAGGATATATTTTTGTTATAGGGGTAGATGAACTGTTCATCAAACCAGTTCTCAGCAAAAAGAGGGGACGATACTATACATAGTATACAAAGTAGAATAAGAAGCCTTCCTAGTTTTCTGGTCTGTTCCATATTCCGTTCTCCCTTTTCTGTAGTGAAAGTGTATAACTGAACACGTCTTTGCTCAAGAAAAACAATGTATTCATTCTGTTTTCTCTTATTCTGCTTACCACTACGTTCTGTATGAACGCTTGCAACGCTTCTTCACTTTCATATTCCTAATCTTCCATCCGCTCAAAGGCAAAGCGTAGGTCAGATATGGAAAATCCTCGACTAAGCAGTTTCTGCTTGGCAAGCTCTGGTTCATACTTACGTATGGCCACTTCATATGCTTTGGATACCGCTTCTACGAGCAAATCCTCGGTGAAGGCCTCTTCAAGGGCACGCTGGGCATCCTCTCTGTTCACACCCTTTGCCAGCAATCTCTGCCTGAGAAGAATTTTTCCTTCTGGGTTCTTCCTTTGTCTGCTGAGAATGTAAGACTGGGCAAAACGATACTCACTAAGCAGGTTCTGTTGTATGAGAGTCTCAAGGGTCTGATCAATATCAGTCTGGGTGTAGTTCTTCTTGAGCAGTTTCTGCTTCAGCTCAAGGGAGGTGTGTTCCCGCCTGGCAAGATACTGCAGAGCCTGTTCGCGACAGTTGAGCAGTTGTTGTTCATCTCTTAGGGAGTTTGCCATTTCTACTGTGATTGGCTGGCTCAGTGGGAGATTTTTAGAGAGAAAAATTTTCTCTGAGATAAAAAAAGGGGAAAGCCCCTCTTGAAGGATACAATATCCTTCTCCGGAGGCTTTCCGCTCGATCGTCGCAAACACAGTTTAGCGCTTGGAGAACTGGAACTTGGCTCTAGCACCGGGCTGACCGTATTTCTTACGCTCAACCATGCGGGAGTCACGAGTCATGAACCCGTTTGAATGCAATACAGGGCGATATGCTTCATCATGGGAAACCAGGGATCTGGAAATACCATGGCGGATAGCACCTGCCTGACCTGAAGGACCGCCACCGACTACGTTGACGAGTATGTCAAACTTGGTAACAGTATCAGTTGCCTGAAGAGGCTGCTTGACGATGAAGGTCAGCATTGGGCTACCGAAGTATGCATCAACGTCCCTTCCATTAACAATAATCTTGCCATCACCCTCACGGAGATAGACACGAGCGATTGCTGTCTTACGACGGCCTACGCCATGACCAAGATCTACAACTTTCTTTACTTCTTTCTTTGCCATATTTCGTTCCTACCTTAGATTTCAACCGTTATGGGCTGTTGAGCTTCCTGCTGGTGTTTTGCGCCGGCATACACTTTCATGTGGGTGAACAACGTGCGTCCGAGGGGCCCGCGGGGGAGCATGCCCTTGACTGCATGTTCCATGGGGAACTCAGGTTTGCGCTTGATCATATCAGCATAGTTGGTTGCGCGAAGGCCGCCGGGATAACCGGAGTGATGATAGTACATCTTGTCTTCATACTTTTTACCGGTAAGGGCTGCTTTCTCAGCATTGATGATGATCACGAAATCACCCATGTCCTGGTGGGGGACATACTCGGGTTTGTTCTTCCCACGGAGGATACGTGCTGCGGCAACAGCTACTCTACCGAGTTCCTTTCCCTCCGCATCTATCAGATACCATTTCTTCTGAACTGTCAGCGGTTTTACAAAAATAGTTTTCATCTATTCATCCTGTTCTGCAAGGTCTTACCTTGCTGTAGTGTTTTGGTTCATGGTCAATAAAAACATACTTCCATACACAAGGACTACTGTCAAGCAACGCTTAACCAGCAGCCGATGGAAATAGCAATACCGCCATCTGTCTATCCATTATTGTGCATACTGCTCTGCCAACTTCAGGAATAAGGCAATATCTCCCTTGGAGTATTCTCCGGGGGTGATAAACGGTATATCCGCTGAAGGAGGGAGGACAACCTTGAGGCCTAAGGCCTCTTGGGCGAACTCCCTATAGCGCGAAGATGAGAGGTGCGTAATTCCGTACGGACCCCGCGTCTCAAACAATCCAGCAAGAGGGTTGATTGTGCGCTTGGCAACTGCTTCATCCGACTCAAGGCTCTGCATCAGTGTCGCTACCGTCTTGATGAGCAAATCAAGTAACAGCGGTGAAACAGGGTCTGAAGGCGGCATTTCATCTGCCAGTGTTTGTTCCTTAATACATACGACCTGAGGTATGAAACTCCCTGGGAAAGGTAGGATAGGGAAGAGCAACTCGGAATTTGCCCCGCCGACCTCTAGGTACGGACGCCAAAAGGACACTGGATGATGATCTGTTGGAGGTGAACATGCAGGATCGTAGACTGAATCTGACGAAACCTCCATAGCCACCTGTCGGACTACTTGGGCATCGGCATACAGCCGAAAATCCGCATAGTCTGGAAACAGTCTAGCCAGTAGCTTTTCGAGCCTTCCCTCAAATACCGAAGGGTATTCGCTGATCAAGCCCCGGCTTGCAGTGCCCTTTAGGGAACGCTGCAGGATATCGGGCCGATGACCTAGGATGGCTCTGCCATGGTTCTGAAAAAAATCAATATATCGAAGCCCATATCGGTCATATACATAGAATGACCGTGCACGGACAACGATAGGCATTGTATAGTGTTCGGTAGCAACATGTCTAGTATCTTTCACAGGAGAAAGCATATCATTGATCCCCTATTTTCTCAAGTTGGGCAAATTTACTGATGAATGTAGCCTTGCTTCCCCCTACAAAAGTCACATCGATGACTTCTCGATCACCACTTTTCTTCAAGTTTACCACTTCACCTTCACCATACTTGTCACTATAGACCTTCTGTCCAAGAGGAAACAGGCTTACCCCTTCCTCTTCTGTGTGGCGCTCTTCCATAGTGAACGTCTTTGCATTGGAACCGAACCCCTTTTGGATAAGGGCACCGGCAGAACCTCCCCACCCTGAACTGTTCATGCTTTCAGAGGATCCATGAGCTTTTGCCCGTTTTTCGCCAAGACTGCCAAGCCCACGGTAGGGACCACCTTCGGTGAGGGCCTCCAACGTACCGGGGCGAATTCCGTCCACAGCAACCTGATGGGTAGGTATCTCATCGATAAACCTGCTAGGGTGCTGCATACTGGTCTTTCCCCAGATTCTCCTTGCCTTTGCACACAAAAGGTAGAGTTGCTTCCGCGCCCTGGTTACCGCAACGTAGAAGATTCTGCGCTCTTCCTCTATGTCGTCATCACTCTCCTTGGCTCGTCCAGGGAAGAGCTCTTCCTCCAAGCCAGCAATGAACACCCGGTCAAACTCAAGGCCTTTGGTGTTATGCATAGTAATGAGGGTGACTCCCTTCTTGTCCCTAGGGTCTTCCCTTCCCAAGGTGGTAGGATCGAGACAGAGCTGTTCCAGAAAGAGCAACAAACCATCACGGGAAGAGTCATATGAGGCAAGGGCGTTAACCAAAGCCTCCAGGTTATCAACCTTGCCGGTGCTATTCTGGTTGTCTATCTTCTGGTAGAGCTCAAACAAGCCTGACTCCCTGATCATGAAGTTTACACAGTCGACCAGCTCTTCACTGTCCATCATACGGTTTGCATGCTTGTAGAGTTCCAAGAATGTGGTCGCACCACTTTTTGCCTTATTGGACAGTGATCCTGAAAGTATTGCCATTTCCAGCATATGGAAGATATCGCCATCTGCTTGGAGAGAGTAGGAAAGGATAGTATCAAGACTGCTGGAACCAATACCTCGTGCAGGCTTGTTGATCATCCTCTTGAAGTTCACTTCATCCTTACTGTTAGTCAAAAGGAATAGCAAGGCCAAGGCATCCTTCACTTCCTCGCGATCATAAAACTGTAGTGCTCCCACTACCTTATAAGGTATGCGCATCCGTTTGAAGGTAGTCTCAAATGCCACTGACTGGGCATTGGTCCTGTATAGGATTGCACTGCCATCGTAATTCTTATCCTGTTGAAGGATCCTCCCTACACGCTGAGCCTCATCAAGCTCATCTTGCACATACATCAGATTGGGTTTTGAGCCCTTGGTATTGGCTGTCCAGAGTTTTTTTGCATGACGACCCTTGTTGTTCTGTATTACCGTATTGGCTATGTCCAGAATACTCTGGGTAGATCGGTAGTTCTGTTCCAGTTTTACTGTCTTCGCCCCTACAAAGATCTCAGGGAAAGAGAGAATATTTTGCACCTCTGCCCCACGGAAACGGTAGATGCTCTGATCGTCATCACCGACGACACAGATAAAACAGGAAGGACCAACCAGACGCTTGAGCAATTCAAACTGTGCAATATTGGAGTCCTGATACTCATCAACCAGGATGACCTGGAATCGATTGTGCATCCAAGCCTGAACTTCAGGTTTTGCATCGAGTAGCTCAATGCTCCGCCCGATCAGGTCTGCAAAATCCACATTTCCTACCCTGTGCATCTTGTCCTCATATGCTTCGAACATACGGGGGAAGGTAGCATCAGCTTTCAGTGAAGAAAGGTTATCCTTACAGGTGAGGCCACGATCCTTGGCATAGGAAATTTTGCGCATGACAGGGTCTAGTTCCTTCTTCTTGAAATTTGGGTAGCACGAAGAGAGCAAAGAGAGAGAATCATCATCGTCATAGATGGTAAAGTTGGACGCCAGTCCTATCTCCGAACCAAACCTCCTGAGAAACCATGCTCCGAAGGAATGGAAGGTGCGTATGGTTACATCGCTTGAAACCTGTTGGTTATCAAGCATTTCGGTTACCCGCTGGCGCATCTCTGAAGCAGCCCTATTGGTAAAGGTGACTGCAAGAATCTTATATGCTGGGATTCCTAGCTTTTCAATGCAGTAGGCGATCTTGGTGGTGATGACTCGGGTCTTTCCCGAGCCTGCACCTGCAAGCACTAGTAGAGGAGCACTGTTTTCCAGCACTGCTTCCATCTGGTCTTTATTCAACTCCGAGAGCAAGGTATCAATATCAGCCATCAGCACGCTCCACTAAGACAGCTTCAAGGTCAATACCCTTCACCGCTCGAATTCCACATTTCACTACAGAGCCAGGGATGAGGTTGTGCCCCATGACTACCGTAAGACCATCAACCTCAGGGGCCTGGGAATAGATTCTTCCAATTGCCAGGTCCTCTTGCTCAATTTTCTCTTCAATCAAAACATCGTACTCCTTGCCCACAAACTGCTCAAGGCGAGTTTCAGTGATGCCTTGTTGCAGCTTTTCAAGCTTTTTCTGAATGATGGCAGCTGCCTTACTCGCCTTTGCATGTTCCTTTTGGTTTCTCAGGTTATAGGCCTTTGTTCCCTCTTCCCTACTATAGAGGAAGGACCCCACCCAGTCGAGTTGGGCTTTTTCAATGAAATCAAACAATTCAGCAATAGCCTTATCATCCTCCCCTGGATAGCCAAGCATGATGGTTGAACGCACTACCGCACCGGGTACAGTTGCACGTATTGATTCGATTAGGGAGAGATAACTCTCCTTTGTGCCTGTCCTGCCCATGCTTCTCAGTATTGGAGTGGCAGCATGCTGGAAAGGAATGTCAAAATACGGCAGCACTTTAGGATTCTCCACTATAAAGCGGGGGAGTTCAGCGGGAAACGCATCAGGATGGATATACAGAAGACGTAGTCTGAAATCCCCTTCCAGGGCTACAAGTCGGGCAAGAAGGTCCATAAACCTGCTTGAGCCGTCCCCTGTATCTGTTCCGTAGGCAGCTAGATCCTGTGCAATGAGGTTCAGTTCCCTGATCCCTTCCCCTAGTAGATGCTGTGCATCCTTGAGTATCATTTCCATGGGACGCGATCGCAAATCGCCTCGAATTATGGGTATGGCACAGTAGGCACAACGGTGGTTGCACCCTTCACTGATCTTCAGATAGGCACTTCCTGGAAAGTTGAGCAGCTCGTCTCGCTCGTAAACCTCTTCTTTTACAGGAGGATAGGCATACGTTTCCACTACCCGCTCGCCCTTGGTCACCCGATCGACAACCTCACGAATCTTTGAAAGGTCGCGATTGCCAAAGATTGCAGAGGCTTCTGCCAGTTCGACAGAGAGTTCGCCAGCATAACGCTCAGCCATACAACCGGTAAACAGTATCTTTGCCTCGGGGTTGATCTGATGGAGCGAAAAGAAGGATTCGACGGACTCCTCTCGCGCGCTTTCTATAAATCCACAGGTGTTCACCAGTATGATATCTGCTTCTGTGGGGTCGTCAGTTCGCATATAATCGTCTTCTGCAAGAATCCTCAGCATAGTCTCGGCATCAACCTGATTCTTAGAACAGCCAAGGTTCTCCAGATATAGTTTTTTCATTAGTTCTCTCTCCTGCGGCAAAAGCCGGACTTGAATAATACCACAGATAGGGCACGTAATAATACACTTCACTACCCATCCATATATATTGACAGCATTCAACAATACTGTATGAGTAGGCCTCTTCTATATACATAGTAAATATTTATATTACATACTGTTAGCAATATCTCAAGTCTGTATATTTTGCATAAGTGTACTCATTCTTGCATAAATAAAGAAGTTGGTATAGTATCAGAAATACTGTATGATAAATGGCAAAGGCTCATTCTCCATGCAATCAAATCTCACAAGAGGAAGCGAATGACTAAATATATCGTAAATCGACTTTTAGGGATAATCCCGACGCTATTGATCATCATCACACTAAGCTTCTTTATTGTCCGTGTGGCTCCAGGAGGTCCGTTTGCAAGTGAACGCAACCTCCCAGAAGTAGTCAAACGTAACATTGAAGCAAAGTATCACATGAACGAACCCCTTATCCAACAGTATGGAAGATACATGTTTGATATCCTGCGTGGAGACTTGGGACCTTCCTACAAGTACAAGGACTACGATGTCAATTACTACATTTCCAACAGCCTGCCAAAATCCATAGTCCTCGGCCTCTGTGCCATGGGTCTGGCCTTGTTGTTTGGCATCTCGGCAGGCATCATCGCCGCCGTAAAGCAGAACACATGGATAGACTATTTTAGTATGGGGGTGGCAGTAATAGGAATATCAGTTCCGTTGTTTGTCATAGCACCGGTACTCCAACTGATATTTGCCATGAAGCTCAACTGGCTTCCCACCAGCGGCTGGTACACCACAGGTGAAGGATATCTGACCATCATCCTCCCGGCAGTTTCGCTTTCCTTTGCTTACTTTGCAAATATTGCCCGTCTGACCCGCTCTTCCATGTTGGAGACGCTGCGTAGTGACTACATCCGCACAGCAAAGGCCAAAGGGATGAAAAACTCAACCATCATTTTCAAACATGCCATGAAAGGCGCCATGCTTCCAATTGTCAGCTATTTGGGACCTGCCTTTGCAGGAATCATCACAGGATCTATCGTAGTAGAACAGATCTTCCGTGTCCCTGGCCTAGGTAAATTCTTCGTACAGAGTTCCTTTAATCGGGACTACACCTTGATAGTCGGTGTTGTCATTGTATATTCGCTCATCCTAGTGATAATGAACTTTGTCGTGGATATCGTATATGCACAGCTTGACCCTCGAATCACCTACAAATAGGAGTGACCTCATGTTAAAGAAGATTCAACCGAAAGAGGCACCCCTCAACGAATTCAATCAAGTAGTTGCTGGAAACAGCCTTTCGAAAGATGCCTGGAAACGACTTAAAAAAAACAAGATGGCTGTACTGGGTATGGTTATTGTAATTTTATACTCTCTACTTGCAGCCTTTGCCATGTTCCTTCCCATATACGACTACGACCAAATCATCCTTGACCACCAGCACCTCAGACCAACCTGGAACAAGACTGCTGGAGACCTGATGATGGAGACCAAGCTGGAAGACTTATATTTCAAGGCATGGAGAAGCGGAAGCCTTGTAGTTACTGAAGCCCAGTCAGCACAGATCAAGGAATGGATTGAGAACAACGAAAGTAACAAGGTCTGGAACTTTTGCCTGATTGAGGGTGAAAGACAGAAAGCCGCTGGCACCTTCACCTTCAGCGATGCGGATATCCGTACCATTGAGCGATTACAAAAAAGCATCGATACTGACTTCCTCATTTCTGTTGAAAAAATTTACTGGAAAGATATGGAAACAGGCAAAATCCAGAATCTTGCAAGAATGTCCTATGACGAGATTCTTCCAGTCTATGCGGCAATAACCAATATGGACATTCCCACTATTGAAGAGCAAATCCTACAGGAAATGCGAGCTCAGGTGATGAACACCATCAAAGAGAGCAACCCTGGCCTGAGTGAAGATGAGTACCAATCCTCTTTGAAGATGGAGATTATGAGCCTTGGGGAAAAAGGTCTCGCTTCGACTGGCAAGACCAGCCTCCTGGGTAAGATCAAGACCACCATTACCCGAAGTTCTGAAAGAACCCTCAAACAGGAGATAAAGGATGGGGTTGTGGCCTTCCCCGTCGACAAAAAGGTTACCATCAGCGAGAACCTATCTGCTGATATCAAAGCAACAAAAAAACACAACCGTCACTACCTTTTGGGTACAGACTACGGTGGAAGAGATATGCTAAGCCGTATCATCTATGGCGGACAGGTTTCCATCATGATTGGTTTGATAGGTACCCTCACCAGTGTATTCATTGGTATCATCGTAGGTGCTCTTGCTGGCTATCTGGGGGGGAAGGTAGACTTTTTCCTCATGCGTTTGGTCGACATCATGTACGGCTTGCCCTACATGTTGCTGGTCATTATCTTTATGGCCATTTTCGGCAGGAACATCATGAACCTATTTGTTGCCCTTGCGATGGTAAGCTGGCTTACCATCGCCCGTATGGTACGTGGGCAGATTATGAGTCTGAAAAACAGTGAGTTTGTGGAGGCTGCCCGGAGTATGGGCGCATCTACAGGAAGAATTATTTTCCGACATATGGTACCCAACTCCCTGTCGGTCATTATCGTCTACTCCACGTTGAGGGTTCCTGCCTTCATCATGCAGGAGTCATTTCTCTCCTTCCTTGGTTTGGGTGTCCAGGCACCATATGCCTCTTGGGGTTCCCTTGTAGGGGATGCGGTAAACGGCATGACCCTTTACCCTTGGAAGCTGATATTTCCTGCCATAGTGATGACCATATTCCTTTTTGCCATGAACTTTTTCGGTGATGGGCTCAGAGATGCTTTCGATCCGCAAAGCAAGAACCAACTGTAGGAGGACGAAGAATGAGTTTGAAACCTAATGCAAAAGCAGTCCTCGAAGTTAAGGGCTTGCAAACATATTTTAAGACTGACGCCGGTATTGTAAAAGCTGTCGACGGTGTATCATTTACTATCCACGAAGGAGAGACTCTGGGGATCGTAGGCGAGTCAGGGAGTGGCAAGAGTGTCACCAACCTCTCAATCATGCGCCTCATACCCTCCCCTCCGGGCAGAATTGTAGGCGGTGAGGTTCTCTTTGAAGGAAAGAACATCCTCAAGATGAGCGAATCTGAGATGCGCGACATTCGTGGTGATAAGATTTCCATGATTTTCCAAGATCCCATGACTAGCCTCAATCCTTTCTTGAAAATATCCACCCAAATGATTGAAACCATCAGGTTGCACAACCCACAAATGGGCAAGAAGGAAGCTCTTGAGCGGTCGATTGAAATGCTCAAACTTGTAGGCATCCCTTCTCCTGAGAAAAGAATCCATAGCTATCCCCACCAATTCTCTGGTGGTATGCGCCAACGTGTCATGATAGGGCAGGCCCTTTCCTGCGATGCCCAGGTATTGCTCGCTGACGAGCCTACTACGGCCTTGGATGTCACCATCCAGGCTCAGATACTGGAACTAATCTCAAAGATAAACAATGAAATGGGCACTGCTGTCATCTTGGTGACCCATGACTTGGGAGTAGTGGCAGGCATGTGTGACAAGGTTTGTGTCATGTATGCAGGCCGTATTGTTGAAACCGCCCTGACCGATGATCTCTATACAAGACCTTCCCATCCATATACTGAAGGACTTATCAAAAGTGTTCCCCGAATGGATACGGCAAACAAGGACAAGAGATTGTTTTCCATCGAAGGGCAACCACCAAACGTCATAGACCTTCCTCCTTGCTGCCCGTTCCATCCTAGATGCCACAAAGCCATGGAAGTCTGTCAACGTGCCTATCCGCCACAGAAAGATTTGGGAAATCATCATGAGGTAGCCTGTTGGCTTTACCTTGATGAAGAGACCAAGAAACAGGCATTGCAGAATGCCACACAACAGGAGAAGGCATAATGGACACTAGTAATAAAAAACCCCTTTTGGAAGTAAGGGATCTCAAACAACACTTCCCCATTAAGACAGGTTCCCTGTTCAATAGAAAGGTCGGGGCTATCCGAGCTGTCGATGGAATTTCCTTTGATGTATATCCTGGGGAGACCTTGGGAATCGTAGGCGAGTCAGGTTGTGGAAAATCCACAACCGTACGGTCCATAGCCCAACTCCATAAACCTACCAGCGGTAGCGTACTATTCAACGGAATCGATATGGTGAAGGCAGATACCCGTGCAATGCTCAAGGCAAGGCAGGATATGCAGTTAATCTTCCAAGACCCCTATGCATCCCTTGATCCTAGAATGACTGTACGTTCCATTATCGCTGAACCTATGGTTATTTACAACAATCGCAAACTGTTGCCACAGCCCATGACTTCAAACGAAATGGAAATCAGAGTTGAGGACCTCATGGAGCGTGTAGGACTGAACAAAGCATTCAAGAACAGATACCCACATGAGTTCAGTGGTGGACAACGCCAGAGAATCGGTATCGCCCGTGCCCTTGCCCTCAATCCTAAGATCATTCTTGCCGATGAGCCGGTATCGGCTTTGGATGTTTCGATCCAGGCACAGATATTAAACTTACTTGGAGATTTGCAGAAGGAATTCGGCCTTACCTATCTGTTCATTGCACATGACCTTGCGGTAATACAGCATATCAGCACCAGAATTGCAGTCATGTATCTGGGCAAAATTGTGGAAGTTTCAGAAGCAACTCAGCTTTACGACTCTCCCAAACACCCCTATACTGTGGCCCTTCTTTCTGCTGCTCCAATTCCTGACCCCAAGATAGAGCGTGAAAGAAAGAGGATCATTCTCACAGGCGATGTGCCTTCACCTGACACAGAGCGTGTGGGCTGTTACTTCTATGACCGTTGTCCCAAGAAGATGCCCTGGTGTTCATGTCATATCCCCCCGATGTTTGACATCACGGACAAGCATCAGGTTGCCTGTTGGCTCTACAACAAGGATGATGTCAGCAAGATTAGCACCAAAGATGCCCTCGCTGATGCTGCGAAGCATACTATAGAGGCCACTCCCAAAAAGGATATGGAATAGACAACCAATCTGTAAACTACATAAAAAAGGTCACTCTGCAAAGAGTGATCTTTTTTATTCTATAATAGGAAAATATTTAAGTCTCACCTTTCCCTGGGTTTACAAAAATATCCTATCCCCATGTTATTCGGGATCCCTCAACCCAACAAGCAAATCCAAATCCCGTGGACGGTCGACATACAACGGCAAGCCGCTTACAGCAGAGATTGCCTGTATAGCTGACTCTGTCCTGCCGCCTGAGGTATTCTCGGGGATGATCTCAATATCACGGGCACTTTCATCTTTCAGACAGAGAGTGAATACTATCATTGCTTTGAACTTTCTTCTGGTGGGTTTTGCATCCTTGTCGGTAGAACCACGGACAAAGTGTTCCAAAGAGAGATGAGAAACCTCTTTGAATGAAATGGTCTCTCTCTTACCAAACGGCCCAAACCCGTAAAAAGACCGAACTTCATTCACCTCTGTATCAAAAACCCAGGTATCTCGAAAAGTTGCCCCAAGCAAAGAAAAAAGAAAGAGCAAAACAATATGCCACATAGATATGATAGATACCCCTTCACGAGAATACAGGGCCAACCCCCAGAACAAAAAGAGAGTAAAGGCCCAGCAGGATAGGGTAAATACCCAGCTAACTGAGTAGGAAATGCCTTCCTTGGTTCTCTTGGTAGCATGTCGCACCATCCTGATTCCTCCTATACTTTAGTCCCAATATACCCAAAAAGAGAGTCCAGGTCATCCCAAATAGAACCATTTTACTGAATGCATGAGGCAAACCAGAGCCAACAGACTATTTTTAGGCTTTTAGTGTTAATTTGCCGAATGAACACATTTGCCTTTTCTCTTGATTCGTGGTTTAATGTATACTATCCTAAGTCGAATGTTAATGCTTAGAATTTATAAGGAGATATATCTATGAAGAAATTTCTGGCTATTATGCTTTGCGTAGTTCTTGTCAGTGCTGTTTTCATTTCTTGTGGAAAGAAAGAAGCACCCACACCTGCAGCAACAGCTGCACCTGAAACTCCAGCTGCTCAACCTGCAGCCCCTGCTGCTACTCCTACTCCTGTCGCTGCTGCTCCAGCACCTGTTGCTGCCGCACCCGCCCCAGCTGCCAAGGATGAACTCGTGTTTCGCATCTCTAACGGTGCAGAGCCAGAATCTTTGGATCCAGCTCTCATCCAGGGTGTACCTGAGCACAGGATCTATGAGACCATTTTTGAAGGTCTAGTAGCAATTGATCCTAAGACAGCTCTTGCCATCCCTGGTGTTGCCGAAAGCTGGACTATCAGTGATGATATGACCCAATATACCTTCAAACTCCGCAAGGATGCTGTTTGGTCCGATGGAGTTCCCATCACCGCAAACGATGTGGTATATTCATGGTTACGGATTCTTGATCCAGCAACAGCAGGACCTTATGCATGGTTCCCTTGTATGTTCCTCGCCGGAGCCCAAGATTTTAACGACGGTACTGCAGGACCTGAAGCAGTCGGAATCCGCGCCCTTGATGACCAGACCTTCCAGATGGACCTCATTGGCCCCCTTCCGTATACCCTCGACGCTCTTACCCACTACTCTTTTGCAATCGTTCCCCAGCACGCCATCGAAAAGTATGGTTCTGCATGGACCGATCCAGCAAACTTTGTCGGTAACGGACCTTTCAATCTGAGCGACCGTGTTGCTCAGACCTCCATCACTGCAACCAAGAGTGAAACCTACTGGGACAAGGACAATGTAGCCTTGGACAAGGTTATCTTCTACTCTTCCGATAGTGATACAACCAACTACAACATGTACCTCAATGGTGAAATAGATTGGGCAACCAACGTACCACCAGATCAGCTCAAGGCTGCAGAGATGCGTGATGATTTCCAGAAAGCACCCCAGCTTGCTACCTATTACTATGTCTTCCAGAACGAGAAGGCTCCTATCAACAACGTACTGATCAGAAAGGCTCTTGCTCTTGCAATTGACCGTACTGCCCTTGTTGAAGGTGTAACCAAGGCTGGACAGATTCCTGCTTGGGGTATTGTTACTCCGATGGCCGGTTACGAAGCCCTCCCATTCCCCTTTGAAGATCATGACGATGCAGTTGCTGAAGCTCAGAAATTGCTCTCAGACGCCGGGTATCCAAACGGCGATGGTTTCCCAACCATCAGCATCCTGTACAACACCAATGAAGCTCACAAGCAGATTGCTGAGTTCATTCAGCAGGAGTGGAAAAACAATCTCGGTATCAACGTAACACTTGAGAACCAGGAATGGCAGACATACCTCTCAAACAGAAACGAAGGTAACTTCCTTGTTGCACGTGCTGGTTGGGTAGGCGACTACACTGACCCGAACACCTTCCTTGACATGTTCCTCACAGGTGCTGGCATGAACGGTGGTAAGTACTCCAACGAAATCTATGACCTGCTGATCAACGAATCTGCAAGAATGGAAGCTGGCGCTGAGCGCATGGGCGTCCTGAGAACTGCAGAAGACATCATGATCAACCAGGATCAGGGTATCATGCCCTTGTACTACTATGTAACCTTGAACATGGTGGACACAGACAAGTGGGGTGGCTGGTTCAACAATACCAGAGACTACCATCCAATGAAGGATGTCTACCTCAAGTAGTAGATTTACTATTCAGTTTAGTTGGTCCCCGAGCTATCTCGGGGACCTTTTTTGTAGACTGAATCTCATAACTTGGCTATAGTTTACGGGATACCGAACAGGAGAGAACTATGAAACGATACGACCTCAGAAGCGATACCATTACCAAACCCACAGAAGGGATGAGAAAGGTTATGTACCAAGCAGAAGTCGGTGATGATGTATACCGAGAAGACCCGACCACTACAAGACTAGAAGAGCTTGCCGCTCATCTCAGTGGCAAAGAGAAGGCTCTTTTCATATCATCAGGTTCCATGGGCAACCTCATATCCCTGTATCTCAATGGGGGAAGGTCCAACGAAGTTTTGACTTCCATGAACAGCCATATCCTCCATCATGAGATAGGATCTGTAGCTTCCATTGCTGGAGTACTGCCCATCGCCATAGAAGCTCCAAGAGGCATCCTTTCGGCAGCTGATCTGCAGGGCAAGGTAAAAAGTGGTGAGTATGACATGGCAACCACCACCCTTGTAGAAGTGGAGAATACCATCGGAGGCTACTGTTATCCTTTAGAAAATCTAGAAGGGATCAAGGACTTCGCAGACACCCATGGCCTCAAAGTCCATATGGATGGAGCGAGAATCTTCAATGCCCAGCAAGCAATGGACATACCTGTGAAAACCTATGCAAAGTATGCAGACACCCTCACCTTCTGCCTTTCCAAAGGCTTGGGCTGTCCTGTGGGAAGCCTACTCTGTGGTGATGAGTCATTCATCAACAAGGCACTGACCGTCAGAAAGATATTAGGGGGTGGGATGAGACAGACAGGCATTCTCTCCGCTGCAGGCCTGTATGCCTTGGAACACCATGTCGAACGCCTCAAGGACGACCATCGGAGGGCAAAAACCATTGCCAAGGCCTTACAAGAGACCCTCTGGGCCCAAGTCGATATGGAAGGTGTCCAGACCAATGTGATCTTCTTCACCGTCCCAGGCTTCAATGCCAGTGAGGTCATAGCCCAACTTGCAGAGGTAGGCATCCTTGCAAACAATGAAGGCCCTACAGTACGACTGGTAACCAATCTGGATATCAGCGAAGAGGACACAGATGAAATCTGTTCCCTCTTGAAAGCTTTCAAACCTAGGAAACATACATGAGAACTACCATATTTTGCTTTTCTGGCACAGGCAATAGTTTCTATGCTGCCAATGCTATATCACAATTGCTCGGTGAGAGCACCGTACGCATGATACCCTCTCTGTTTGATGGAAAAGACATAGAGATGACCGAACGTGTCGGTTTTCTCTTTCCCACTTACAAAGGCTTTCCACCCAACCAGATGAAGGATTTCATCCAAGAAATCTTTTCCAAACAGGACCTCTCACCCATCAAATATCTCTTCATGATCAACACCCGCTACAAGTTTCAAGCCTATAGTATGGTGGCCATGGAAGTCCTCTTACGAGAAGCCGGATGCGTATACAGCTATGCCAACCACATAGTGATGCCTGACGGATATGTTCCCCTGTTCGATGTCCCTACAGAGGAAAAGGAGAATGTACTCTATGCCCAGGCTGACAAGCGTATCCGTCTCATAGCAGAAGATATTCAGGGTGAGACTATCAAGCTGGCAGGAAAACGCCCGTTCAGCCGCCTCGCTTTGAACTATCTCATGGGATACATCCACAGTACAAGCAAGCTGTTTGCAAAAAAGTTTGCCGTATCCAATGCATGTACATCGTGTGGGATCTGCTACAGGATGTGCCCATCGGGGAACATTACCATGGTAGAGGGTAAGCCGGTATTCGGCGATACCTGTGAAGGATGCCTGGGCTGTTACCATCGTTGTCCCACCGATGCCATCCAACTTACAACAAAAGCACATGAAGGGCGCTATAGGAACAAGCGTTCCCATTACACCGTGGAGTACAGACAATAATGAACCAAGACTATTTTTCTCAAGAAGTAAATCGTAAAGGGACCCTATCGGTCAAATGGAATCCAAAAACAATAAAGAGCATCGCTGCAACCGAGGAAGCAGAACCATTCTGGGTTGCAGACATGGACTTCCTTGCCCCCCCTGAGGTTGTGGAGACTGCTATAGAGACAGCAAAAGGCGGAGTCTATGGCTATCCCTATGTAGAGAATAAGGAACAGCTTTTCTGCTTTTGGGCAGAGAAGCGCCACAACTGGAAAATCAATCGCAAGGATGTGGTCATCTGTCCTGGTATGCTCACCAGCATCGCCTTGCTTACCGAAATGCTCACGACAGAGGGCGATGGGGTCATTGTCCCCTTTCCTGCCTATCAACCTTTTGTCAGGATAGTACGAAACCTTGGGAGAAATCTCATTGGATGGCCCTTGCTGTATGATGACAAGAGCCATCGGTTCTCCCTTGATTGGGAAGCGTATGAGGATCTTTGCAAGCAAGCTAAACTCCTGATTTTCTGTTCACCCCACAACCCAAGTGGAATGGTATTCTCAGAGGAAGAGATCAAGAAAGTTGCTCTCATCGCAAACAAACATCAAGTAGCCATCATAAGTGATGAAATTCACGCAGATCTCAATTTCAAAACTCACCATGCTCTTCTTCCTATAGCAACGGAGGTGGGTTGTACTGCAGTGACCTGCATGGCACCCTCAAAGACCTTCAATATTGCAGGGGAACATTTCTCTGTCTCAATCTTCAGTGATGACAAGCTCAGACTTGCATTCAAGCGAAGACTCGACCAGCTCTTCCTTGATGGGAACTCATTCTTCTCAACAACCATCGCCCTTGCCGCCTATGAGAAAGGAGAGTCTTGGCTGAAAGAGCTTTTAGCGTACTTGCAGGGAAATATTGCTTTCATGGAAACCTTCTTTAAGGAGAAACTCCCTTCCCTAGCTTTCATCAGACCAGAAGCATCGTTCATTGCATTCATTGACTGCTCAGCCATCATCCCCCTAGTGGAACAGGATGAACTGGCATTTCCTGAGTTGTACGATGCGAAGAAAAGCCCCAATGGGGGCCTGCTATCCCGCTTCTTTGGCCTAAGGGCGAGTGTCGCCCTCAATGATGGGACTTGGTTCGGTGGGGATGCATATAGAGGTTTTGTCAGGTTTAACTACGGAACCAGAAAGGAAAAGATAGCCTCTGCCCTCCAGCGAATGGAACAGGCCGTCAAGTTTCTTGAAGAGACCTACATCAGATAGGGCTCAAGGGCTTGGGCATACAGGCTGAATCCTTTCTTGTTCGGATGAAGAAACCCATCGGCAAAGACCTCTTCTGTGTGATCAATACAGGAGAGGCAATCGATAAAGGTAACCAAAGGAAAAAGCTTGGATACTTTTTCTATGGATTCACTCATCTGAGAGAAACTTCCCATCGTCCGCTCAATATGCCAATCCGAACGCCAAAGAGGGGATAACAAAAGGATTTCTGTAGTCGGATAGAGCTCAAAAAGTCTGGTTAGCAATGTCTCTACAACATCCTCCAACTCTGCTAGTGAGGCTCTGAGCACCCAATCATTGGTCCCATACCCTACAATAATCTTGGATATTGGTAGTTGTGTGTTGAGCTCTTGCACAATATCAGGATTGAAGAGTGATCCCATAAGTCCTTGGTTAAGGACTTCCACCCCTGAGAGGAAAGCCAACCGTGGACTCAGAGCCACAGAGGGACTCTCTGAGCCTACGCCCTGCACAATAGAATCTCCCAGTACCAAAATGGTGGAAAGAGGCCTCTGAGGAACCTGTATGCTCTGATCAAAGACAAAATCCTTTACACCCACCTGATGGGCAAGAGGAAAGAACAGTTCGACCTCTACGAGAGTTTCCTTAGCATTATCCCATCTAGCGGTTATATCCCCTGTACGGAGAGGAATTGATTCCACCAAGACCCCGTCAATGACAAGATCGAAATAATCTCGCATTTCCATTTTTCGTCCATAGAGCTTGGGGAAATCAAACTCGATGTCTCCCTCTTTGCGTAACATCGACTGGTTGAACCGTTTGCACCGGAAGGATAAGGAATTCCCCTTGGTAAGAAACCTGAGCGAGCATCCGCTGGAGGTCTTGCTCATAGAGCGATAGAGAGCATGGGTGCCAATACTCTGACGTTGTTTTTCGGTAAATCGCTCGAGGTGGTAGAATCCCTCCTTATCCTGAGACAAAGAGAGCGTGTTATGGATATATGGATGCAAATCCATCCCTAGAGATCCAATATGGTCTTATTACCGTACACCTGTTGCCAACTTGTATGGAAGTCATCAACTGCCTTTGCGATGGAAGGCATATGCAGACCTGTTGATAACAAGGAAGGAGCAACAGTACAACAGCTTGCCCCCTGAGCATAGGCTGTAGTTATCTCACTGACATTCTTGAAACTAGCGGCAAGAACCTGACAACAGCCTGCATTGGCCCAGAGCAACCCGCTTAGTTCCTTGATTACCTTAGGTGCATCAATATCGATATTCAACATCCTATTGTAGTAGACAGCAATGTAGCGAGCCCCACTGAGCATTGCCAGAATCCCTTGGATAGTGGTGTAAACAGCTGTAGCTGTGACACTTGTCCCTCGTTCAGAAAGGATACGGATTGCCTTGAGGCCCTCTTCCGTAACTGGGATTTTGATGAATGTCTCCTCTCCCAAGACGGAAAGGATTTTCTCTGCCTCTGCAATGATGACAGGACAGGTATCGGCAACTACCTGGACATGCAGACTCCTCTCATGACCGATCAGGGCACGGATGCTCTTCATATGGCCAAAAAAGTCTTCTGCTCTTTCCTCTTTGATGATGGAGGGGTTGGTAGTGACTCCGCTTATGGGATAGAGGGAGATACCTCTCTTTATCTCTTCTAGATTAGCAGTATCAAGCATTAGTTCCATAGTATTTCCTTTAGTATAATCATTACATAAAAGTGGGTCTTGGGGAAGCTTCCTCTGCTGTATTTTGCTTGCGCCAAAGACTGGGGGTAGTTCCATACTTGCGTTTGAACAGGGTGTAAAACCGATGGACCGAACCAAATCCGCACTCTTTTGCGATATCAGCAATGGAGGACCTGCTGTGACGTAGGGCAAGAGTTGCCAAAAGAAGGCGCTGGTCACAGATCTCTTCCCAGAGCGTCTTTCCCCTAGATCGCTTGAAACGCATCTCCAGGTTTCTCCTGCTGACTTTTGAACGATCCACCACATCGACGACACTGATCCCATGGCTTGCATCATCCCTGATGATCCTCAACGCTTTAGCCACTAAAGGATCCTTTTCAAGGATGAGAGCGGTACTTTCACGTTCAGTCACCATGCCTGAGGCGATACGTTGAATCCGAATAGTCTGTGTCTTGCTTTCAAGCATGGAATCAAGCATTGCTGCCGCCTGGTACCCTATCATTTCACAGTTTGGCTGAATACTCGATATGGATGGGGTAGCCAGTTCACACAGTAGGGTTTCATTATCCACACCAAGGACGGTCAATTCTGTGGGGATATGCAGGCCAAGCCTCTGGGCCGTCACCTCCACCTTCATTGCAGAGAGGTCGTTGCTACAGAAAAGGGAGATGGGTTTGGGCAAAGAGAGAAGCCACTCCTCCAGTTGGGGTGAATCATCATAGATCTGGCGCCACCAGGACAAAGGACGAGAAAACCTCACTATCCGTTCAGAATTTTTACCTATTGCAGAAGCATAGCCTATCAGGCGCTCCCGTGCCCAGTGCACACCATCTACACCACACCATGCATAGCTTCGGTTCCCCAGTGCGTGCAGGTACCTACCTGCTCGCACGCCAGTCTCATAATCATCATTTCGCACCTGGCTGAACAGTTTCAGCGAAGAGGCCCCTGCGATATCAACAACGGGAATCCCCAGGGAGGCACAGGCAAGAGCCTGTTCATCATCTTCTATTCGGGCAATGAGAGCATCACAATTTGAAAGGGAGTTGCTGTCCAAGGGAAAAAACCATGGCCCCTGTCCCCTCAGCTGCCATCCACTCTTCTTCTTTGCATAGCGGACCACACCGTTGGCAACCGCCATATCGTATCCGTCCTGAAAGCGGAGTTTCAAACCGATTTGAATCATATAAGAAGTATACCCACATTCTGCGCAAAACACTACACTTTATACGCATATCAAGCATTGTTAGCTTGAAAATTGCAGGGTATACTAAACAAGACAAGGAGATAGCCATGAACGTACCCTACATCACCATACAACAGACAGGAGCCAAGATGCCTGCCATTGGAGTCGGAACCTTTGGCAGTGACCACGTGAGCCACGCTGACATGGCTCAATCTGTAAAGATTGCCCTCAAGCTCGGCTATAGAAATATTGACTGCGCCCGGGTCTATGGCAATGAGAAAGAGATTGGAGAAGTGCTCAAGGCATCGGGCCTCAAAAGGGAGGAACTCTGGATCACCAGCAAACTCTGGAATGATATGCACGGTAAGAAAAACGTCGGCATCTCAGTACGACAGACCCTTGCGGACCTTCAGCTCGACTACCTTGACCTTTTTCTGGTGCACTGGCCATTTCCCAACTTTCATCCACCCAAGTGTGATGTCACATCCAGAAACCCTGATGCCAGACCATATATTCACGAGGAATATATGGAGACTTGGCACGCTATGGAAGATCTTGTGGATCAAGGCCTAGTCAAGCACATCGGGACAAGTAACATGTCAAAAGCCAAACTGGAGCTGTTGCTTGCATCTTGTCGAATACGCCCAATTGCAAATGAGATGGAACTGCACCCCTGCTTCCAACAGCCAGAGCTTCTGAGCTATGTGAAGGAACAAGGCATCATCCCCATAGGATTCTCCCCTCTAGGATCACCAAATAGGCCTGAGAGGGACACCACAGAAACTGATGCCATTGATATGGAACATCCAGCTGTCCTCGCTGTTGCGAAGGCGCATCACGTCCATCCTGCGGCCATCTGCATCAAATGGGCACAAGCCAAAGGCATCGTACCCATTCCCCAGTCAACAAAAGAGAGAAACCTCAAAAGCAATTTGGAAAGTATTATGCAGGATCCTCTCACCCTGATGGAAGTTGCAATGCTCGAAGAGGCCGACTGCAACAGTCGCCTGATAAAGGGGCAAGTATTCCTCTGGAAAGAGGCCAAAGACTGGACTGAGTTATGGGATGAGGACTCTCTCATACGTGTACCCGATCGTTATAGAAGATAACCTTTCAAGGAGGGATAGATACCATGGAAAAGAAAACAATGTTGGGAGCAAAGCTTCCAGGGAACAGCACCGTCACATTTGATACGTTCGACATACCAAAGCCAGGGCATGGACAGGTGTTGCTCAGAACCAAATGTTCCACTATCTGCGGCAGCGATATCAGGGCAATCTATCGCGAACATCTGGGAAAGGGCCCTGAAGGATATCAGAATGTCATTGCAGGCCATGAGCCCTGTGGGCAGATCGTTGAGGAAGGCCCAGGTTTAAAACGATTCAAGAAAGGCGATCGCGTCATCGTATACCACATCAGTGGCTGTGGAGTCTGCCATGAGTGCCGTCAGGGCTTCATGATCAGCTGTACCAGCGACAAGCGTGCAGCTTATGGCTGGCAGCGTGACGGTGGGATGGCTGAGTATATCCTCTGTGACGAGAAGGATTTGGTATTGCTTCCCGATGAGCTCACCTATGCAGACGGTGCTCAGGTGGCCTGTGGCTTTGGCACTGTGTACGAAGCTATCGAGAAGGTTGGTGTCAGCGGTAATGATGCCGTGTTGGTTGTCGGACTGGGTCCAGTAGGGCTCGCAGCCCTCATGCTTGCAAAGGCTTTGGGAGCTACAAAGCTCATCGGTATCGAGAAGGAACCCGCAAGGATTGAATTGGCGAAGGAACTTGGTCTTATCGACCATGGGTTCACCCCCAGTGAAGACAACGTCGATCAGATAAAGGCACTTACAGGTGGTCATGGTGTTGAACGAGCCTTTGACTGCAGTGCAAGTAATCCAGGCCGTGCGACTGCCATCAGAGCAACACGAAAATGGGGAAAAATAGCTTTTGTCGGGGAGGGAGGAAATGTAACCTTCAATCCAAGCCCTGATATGCTCCATGACCAGAAAACTATCTATGGCAGTTGGGTGACCAGCATCTGGAAGATGGAGGACCTTGTGGAACATCTTGTCAGGTGGAACATTCACCCCGAAGACCTGATAACCCATCGTTTCCCCTTGGAGAAGGCTGACGAGGCCTATGCCCTCATGGCAAATGGGACATCAGGAAAAGTAGCTGTCTGTTTTGACGAAGAATTGAAATAAGTCAGAGTTGCACGTTTGGAAAAGAACTGGTGGCAGAATGACAGGATTCCTTAGATTTGGAACCTGGTATGATGCCACCGTTCTCTTTCATGACATGAATAGCCGGAGGAAGCACCACCTTAGCGGGAAAATCGTCGAGATTCCCTTCCATGCGTCGGATAAGTATATCTGCAACACTTTGCCCAATCTTATCAATAGGTTGAGCTGCCGCATAATGGCAGAACTTCAGCAAGGGCGCATAGAACAGATGATCAAAGGTGGAAAACACCATCCTGGAACAGTCCTTCTCACTACCCTCTGCGGCAAGACAGCTTGTCGCCCCTATATGTACCATATCGTTGACCACAAAAAATGCACTAGGACAGGTATCTTGGGCAAGAGCCTTTTGCATGAGTGAGTACCCTGATCTCTGGTTCATACCGCCCTGCATGACAAACTCTTCCTCAATGGGAAGGTTGTACTGCCGCATGGCATCCAGATACCCTCGCAATCTTTCTACAGAGGTATGCACTGTTGGTTCACCACCAAGGAAGCCTATCCGTGTATGTCCTTCACGAATGAGGGCCCTCGTCACGTCATAGGATCCCTTTCTGTTGTCTACAAGGACCACATCACATGAGAGACCTGCAATTTCCCTATCCAACATAACCATAGGGGTAGACTTCAAAGAGGGAAGGGTGAAATGGGTGCCGACATTGCTTGCAGGAATCACCACTAAAGCATCAACATTGCGCTCCAGCAAAAAGGAGAGCTTGCGCTTTTCCTCTTCCACACTGTTCTCTGAGGAACAGAGTAACAGAGCATACCCTAATGGCCCGAGCAAACGCTCGAGTTGCTCAACTATTTCTGTGAAGAAGGTATTGGATATCTCAGGGACGATAATGCCAATGCTTTTGGTCTTTCTCATCTTAAGAGAGCGTGCAACAGCGTTTCGCTGATACTGGAGATCCTGAACAGCAGCGAGCACCTTCGCTTCAGTGAGTGCATTGACAACTCCAAGGTTGTTCAGCACCCTACTGACAGTTGCAATGGATACTCCTGCCATTTTGGCGACATCCTTGATTGTAGCTTGTTCACTTTTCTGCATATCTCTGACCTTTCACCGTTTAGTGTACGTATTGTAGTGAAAGATAGGATAAAATCCAACAGGGAGCATAGTAGCAGAGTCCCATTTTCACAAACTACGTTTCACGTTCGTTTGTCCCTCTGATCATGCCCAAAACTTCTTCAATAGGCTTATTGTCGAAATCTTTACCTTTTTCGACACTCAATCCCCTTTCTATGCTTCTAAGTATCTGGTCAACAAAATATCCCCGGCCATCCTCTTTCATGCATATCGCAAAGGCCTTTATTTTTGACTTATCACCTAATGAATATATTCCTTCCACACATGTATGAATATCATCACACTGCCAGCAACCTTCATACCCTCTTGTTATGCAACAGCTCTTCTGGTAACACCCTTCATCACTCAGATCCTCGAGACAAAGATTGTTTGATGATTTGCAGCCATGACATTTGGTGCCTTGAAAACATAGTTTGCACATAAGCCCACAATACGCGATACTCTTGATCACCTCTTCTCTAGTCATGATATCCCCTTGTTGATAATGTATGTATCATCATGATTCTACAACCGACACCAAAGCATCCCGGATTAACCATACAAGGGGCCTCCTCAAGATTCTTTTCCCGTCGGTTTTAACCCTAGGATCCATCTGGCCTTTACTGTTCAAGAAAATACGTCCCCTCTATCTTTAACGTCGCCCTACCACCGAACAATACTTTCCCACCGAACAATTTCAGGTTGATTTCATTAAACACCCTATCATCTCCGCCCTGTTCAATTGTTATCAGACCATTGTCCCACATTCCATTTTTTATCAGATAGTAACCAAATGCACTATTCCCAGAACCGGTCGCAGGATCTTCCAAATATCCAAACTTGGGAGCAAACACTCTTGAATGCGCTCTATTTTTAGCATTCTCCACTTCCAATGAAAAAATGAGAATAATATCAATGGCATTCTTTTCGCAAAACTCTTTGAGACCATTAATTTCCGGATACATTGATATCTCTGTACGTAGAGAGGTGATTGGAATTATCAATGTCTTCAGTCCGGCATCGATCACATCAATAGGATGCTCTTGTGAGATCTGATTTGTCTCAATATTCAATGCTTGTGCAATGTCCTTTCTCGATACTGCCGTCCCATGCATTATGGGATCAGGAGCAGTAATATAGACAGCATCTTCGTTTGGTATTTCATTATATACTTTCAGTTTTCCTTTTTTATTTGTTTGTATCTCTATTTCGCAGGAACCTTTTACATCCTTGTCGTTTTTTATTATTTCATACATTGTTGCAATGGTTCCGTGTCCACAGAAATTCACTTCACATTCTGATGAGTAATACATCAGTCTTATTGATCCGGAGGTATCTCGGGTTGCAAAGACAACTTCTGAAACAAATCCTTGGTGTTCTTTTGCAATATTGAGCATTTCACTATGCGAAAGTGTATCTCTATCCAAGTCAATAAAAACCGCCGGATTTCCTAGAGACCGTTTCGAGGTAAAAACATTAATCTTCTTATATTTATATGTATTCATGGTTTCTCCCCAATATTATATACTCTTCGCCCGTGAACCATCTGCCTGACCGATGTTTATGGAGAGAACTATACTGATTCTCATTCTTATCATATCTCGGCATTCAACTCCGTTTTAATAAATCTTTTCATCATAGTTTCTTCCAAAGAAATCATAATCTATACCAACAATGCCAAAACCACATTTGTGATGCAGTACCATTTGTACTACCTCCGAATTTCCAGTTCCTTTTGCAAGCGTCCTGGCATCTCCCCTTGTGTTTCACCAATACCATAATACCAAGAGTTGTTTCCCTATGCCTTTATGTTGATACTCTTCCTTGATTGCGATATTCATTATATCAACAGTACTTGGCTTCGTTTACATGACTAGGGCAATACCGATTATATCACACATACAAGGTGAGGATGTGTACATTTGAGACTAGGTAACTCTACCTGCAAAAGCCTTTGCACAAGTGAAGAGGGTGTGCAATATCCAAAGACGACCTAGTGTTCCCACAGAAGAAATCATGACAAGGCACCCGCCATTGCATACAACGGCGGGTGATCTGGCGTATTAGTCTATTGGGTGGTTAGCTAGTGCGATCAGACGATCAGGGGTGAAATACCTTCACCTTCTGCTCTCGCTTAATCATATCCCGTCCCTCCTGCAGTGAAGCTATCTCGCCTGTGGCATACATCTGCATCAGCGTATTGCCCAAAGCTGTGGCCTCTACAGGACCTGCATAGACCGTAAGACCTGTTTCAGTAGCCGTCCATTGGTCCAGTATTTCGTTCTTACACCCACCACCTATGATGTACAGGGATTTGAACTTCTTGCCTGTTATGTCCTGCAACTGCCTAATTGACAGGGCATAGGTCTTTGCAAGACCACGATAGATGGCAACCATATACTCACCCTTGGAAGAAGGTCGAGGCATCTGATGCTCATCGCACCAGGCATTGATACGGTCAATCATAAGATTGTCGTAACTATTTGGTTTGAGGAACCTGCTGTCAGCAGGATCGATATACCCTTGATAGGACTGGCAGAGTAGAGTCTCTTCATCGAGCTCCTTCCATGAAATTGACTGCCCTTGACTTTCCCAATGGCGTACACACTCCTGCTGGATCCACATTCCCATGATGTTCTTCAAAAAGCGAACATCTCCACTCGCAGCTGCCTCATTGGTGAATGAACTCTCCAAGGCAAGCTTAGTGAAAATAGGCTCTTCTATCTCGACACCCAACAGTGACCATGTACCACTTGAAATATATAAGGGCACCTCACCTTTTGCTACGGGGACAGCAGCGACAGCACTGGCGGTATCATGAGCCGCACTTGCTATGACCGATACTCCTGGGGGAGAAGCAACCTCATGGCTGACAGCTGTAGTTAGAGAACCGAGAACAGTCCCACTATCTACAATCTCACCAAATAGACTCTTGTCAAAGCCCATCTCATCAATAAGATCCCAAGCCCAGTCCTTGGTCTTGGGATCATAGAGTTGGGTTGTAGAGGCATGAGTCCTTTCATTTTTCATGACACCGGTAAGCCAATATGCCAACAAGTCAGGAACCGAGAGGTAGTGATGGGCAGCGGCCAAAGAACCCGGACGCTTCTTTTGCATCGCAGCAAGTTGAAAGAGTGTGTTGAACGAATTGAATGCGATACCCGTCTTTTCATACAGACGCATTTTGCCTCCCAACTTTTCAGACACTTCCTCGATCATGCCATCTGTTCGACCATCACGATAGTGATAGCATAAGGATACTGGAGCGCCTGTCTCATCAAGGAGGACATAGTCGACCCCCCAGGTATCGATGCCAATCGAACCAATCTGAGAGCCATACTGGGCAAAGGCTTTCTTCAACCCAATCTTGATCTCAGAGAATAGCCCGAGCAGATTCCAGTAAAACTCTCCGAGTATCTGGTCGTTATGGGTTACGAATCGGTGGACCACCTCGAAATTCGTAAGGTCTCCCACAATTACCCGACCGTTGGAAGCTCCCAAGTCTACTGCGATATGCTTTTTCATCCCTACTCCTTGCAGTTGTCCATGAGATATGCTTCAGCTTCAGCTGACCATAGTCCGTTATGTTTCTTTACCAACTTGTCAAGTTCGGCAAACAGGGGCTTGGTCTTCCCCACTTCTGCAAAATCATTGATGGCAGTCAGAGGGAAATCAAAATGGGTGAATATCATCTTCTTGCCACCGGGAATGGATGGAAGAGTAATGACAGTCTCAGGCACAGCCCTCAAACCACCAATATGGGTGATCAGTCCAGCTGGATTGAGCTGTCCTTTGCCCATCAAGAGCAACGACTCACGCATATCCTCGGTATTACCACCACTGGTTCCCACGATGTGCGTTGAAGCATAATGGACATTATAGAAGTTAAGCATGGCTGAGAAGTCTGTGCGTTCGGGACCTGCGAAGAAGTTGAGACACCCATCACGGCCAAGAATTTTGTCTGCCTGCTCGACAAGAGCCTTTACAGGAGCCATGACCAATACATCATCATAGCCTTTACCATCTGTAAGCTCCATAAGTTTGGATACAGGATCGTCAAAATTTTTGGTATTCAGATAGATAAGTTCGACACCCTGTTTTTTTGCTTCCACGACAGTGTAGATCTCAGCAGCACGCTTGAGACGGGCATCATCAATGTCTGTGACTACGAGTCTACCTGGCTTACGGTCACAGTGCATGGCATAGTCAATGGCGCAAAGCCCCATGGGACCGACACCTGCAATGATGGCAAGATTTCCACCCTCTACAATACCCATATGGTGCTCGTAAGATCCATTTCTCGTATGGTACATCGCATGGAAGGTACCGACCACACAGGAAACGGGCTCTGCAAGACCTCCAAGAAAATAGGCATCCCCTTCATAGGTGAGCAAGCAGTCCATATCCATCACTTGGTGAGGGATGATAACATAGGTGGCATTACCTCCGATATAGGGGAAGGAATATCCAGGAGCATCAAGTGTTCCTTCATAGTTCAAGGCTGGCTGGATGGAAAATTTTGATCCTGGCTTGAACTTCTCTTGCCATTTCTCACCAACCTCGACTATCTCCCCACAGAACTCATGACCTAGAATGACAGGATGTGTCGCCACATCAGAAGGGACCCTCTTGTGGTTTTTACCTTGCTCAGTTGCCTTGTGGTCACTCATACAGATACTGTTGGTAATGACCTTGGCAAGGATCTCATTATCCTTGATAGGGGGAAGTTCAAACTCTTCGACTCGAATATCATTGACTCCATAGAGTCTTGCTGCACGTGTTTTCATAGCACTCTCCTAGTTGAGCATGACCTGACCACCGGTAACCGGCACAGCCTGTCCTGTCTCGTATTTTTGTTCGACAATGTAACAGATTGCCCGCATGACATCCTCAGTCTTGCAACCGCGGCCCATGGGGACTTTCGATTCATAGGACCTTCTGACATCCTCCACCGTCTCAGCCCCAGGAACTTTTCCTGCCTTGAGATACTGGACAAACAAACCCTTCTCCGGGTCTGACCAAAGTGGACCATCGAGGAAGTTCCCTGGGCACACTGCATTGACCTTTATATTGTCCTCGATAAGTTCGAGGGCAAAACTTTGGGTAAGCCCGATAGTGCCAAACTTGGCACCAGCATAGGCCCCATTCTTATTGGAACCTTCCAAGCCTGACTTGCTGCTGATGGAGACCAGGTCAGTATAGTAGGCCTGTGAAGAGACATTTTGCAGGGCCATTATGATCGAGGCATGCTTGCTGCAAAGGAAAAACCCTGTATAGTCAACACTGGTGACAAACTGGAAATCTTTCAGGGACATCTCCTTCACAGAACCTGCACGAAGGACTCCGGCATTACTGACAAACAGATCAAGGCCTCCAGTCTCACGAGAAACCTCATCCATCATTGCCTCAACCGATGTTTCGTCTGTGACATTCACATACAGGGCCTTGGCAACAGTGATGCATGCCTCATAGTTCAAACTTGCGGCAAGGTCCTCTGCCCCCTGTCGGTTCATGTCGGCAATGTATACGAAGGCACCCATTTCACTGAGAGAACGCACCATACCCTCTCCAAATCCTTGGGCTCCACCGGTGACCAAGGCAATCTTGTCCCTGACCACATCATCACGACTTGTTGAAGGAAGCAAGGATACTATGGAAGAGACCCCTTCGCCTCTGGCTGCCTCATCGTAGTTGGTTCCCAGACCGAATTGGATGGACCTTCCCTCAATGCCGATGACCGAAGGATAGAGGTTTTTCTTGCTGCAATAGGCACGTAACTCTGCCTTCCAGCGGGTGGTGACAGCTAAGACCTCATCATCTTCCTCAACAGAGGAGAACGTGAGATCTGCTTTCTTACCCTTAGTCGTGTGGACAAACAAGCCCTTTACACCATCAAAGGTCAGGCCTCTGACGACTGGGGGCAACTCTTGAAGTATCTTTTCTGTAAAACGGACCATACCTTACTCCTAGTCAAATAGTTTGATGAGATCCAAAGGGTGATGACTGTCCATCTTCCTACCTAAATTGGCATACATACCAAGCCTCTCATTAAGGCTTTTGTATGCATACGGATTAGATGGATGGAACAGCCCTAACTTTGCATCCACTGTCGCAAGCTTCTCATGGGCAACCAAGGCCCATGCAGAATCGACAAGATGGCGACAGGATGGTTGCAACAGTTCAGGACAATTCATGCTCTGGCGTGAGCTGTTGATATCTACGCCGCTGATTTCCATGAGATTGCGCTCCTTAGCCAGGCCTTGGAGCCTTTTCATTTGCTCAAGGGTGTTTCTCGGGGGCATATACGTGATAGCCGGATAACCGATATCGACCAGCAGGTCCATCAGCTCAACCAGAAAGTCATCCTCAAATTTTTCTGCCTTTTTATCTCCGGTAACACTCTGCGCGACATCACCCAAGTAAGCATATGCTGGAATAGCTCCAATGCGGTTTCCAAATGCAACCACATCACGCACGTCAGGACATTCAGACTTTGTAGGCTGGATAAAGAAACGGGGCAGGAAGTTGCTCTTGAACACACCCAAAAGATCATATGCATAGTGAGGATTATCAGAATCAAGCAACAGGGATTGTACTTTCGCTGAAAGGGCAATCTTCAAGTCCTTTTCCAGGAATCTCAGGAGCTTTTCACCCTTGCCAAACATAGTCATGCACTGCTTCGCCATGGCATAGAGGATATGACGTTCAGTGATGGAGCCGCCCTCAGCAGAATGGGAGATAGGGACAACGTCACGCTCGAAATCAAGATCGAAGCCATAGCTTCCAACCAAGGATTGCAAGGCTTCTACCTGTGCTTTGTTACGCAGGTTGCGCATCTGGTTCACAGGCTTCAGAAACTGGGATACTTCACCAATCTTGTGATGAGGCACCCCATGGACGCACATATACACAATGCCAGGAGAATCAGGATTGTTTATCTTCCGGTCGGCCAAGGGAGTATCGAGGAAACTCACCCTCATCTCAAAGCCGACAGTACTTGCAATGCCCAAATCCTTTGCAGCCTGAAGCATTTCAGAAGCAGCTCCGATGCTATCATGGTCGATGCTTCCGACTATACCCAAACCTGCTTTCCAGGCAGCGTAGGCGGCAGCTGCAGGCTCATAGGGGCTGAACGACCAGGTGGTATGCACATGGTTGTTCACCTCCTCAAGAGCTTTACGGCTCAAAGAGCCGCTTTCGATCAGAGCACCCAGATCCCTGCTCGCCTCCAAGCGAGCAGGTTTCTTTGGACTGTTGATGGCCTGTTCCAGTTGATGCAAATCCATGGACACCTCTTGTGTTGTGTTTATACGCCTTCACGGCTTGTGCGATAGAACTCACCATCGGTGTAGTTATAGACAGGAACATAGGAAGGAAGGGGCAGTACCTGCTCATGAATGGCATCCAGAACAGAGGAAGCCTGGGCAAAGTAATACTCTTCCATCTCAGCAGGGGGAGTGATCCAGTTTTTGGATCCCACTACAACAATCGGTGCATCAAGATATTCAAAGGCCAGACGACTGAGGTTCGAGGCTACCGTATGCAGATAGCTTCCTCTTTCGGCGCTGTCGGTGACCATGACACAACGACCAGTCTTTTTCACAGAAGCGATGAGTGTCTCATACTTGAGAGGGTTGATCCATCTCAGGTCAATGACCTCTGCCTGCAAGCCAAACTCGGCTTCAAGTCTCTTTGCAGCTTCCAAGGCGGTATACAGTGAAGGTCCCAATGTCACAAGGGTAAGGGCATCACCCTCTCTCTTGATGGCGGGTTCCCCTTCAGCAATCTCGTAGTAGCCTTCAGGAACGCCTTCCTTGACAAACTGCTCGCCGATGCCATAGAGCTTCTGACTCTCAAAGAATACCACAGGATCAGTGCCACGCAAAGCATAGTTGAGCATGCCTTTGACATCATAGGGAGTGGAAGGATACATCGCCTTCAAGCCAGGAACCGAAGCGACCATACTTGTCCACTCCTGAGAGTGTTGTGCCCCATACTTGTTTCCTACAGAAACACGCAAGACCAGAGGCATCTTCAACACACCGGCGCTCATCGCCTGCCACTTGGGCATCTGATTGAATACTTCATCTCCTGCACAACCGAGAAAGTCACAGTACATCAATTCGACAACTGCTCGTCCACCGGCCATAGCATAGCCTACTCCACTTCCGACAATTGCAGACTCTGCAATCGGAGAGTTGAAGAACCTTGATGGGGGCAGCAACTCGGTAAGCCCACGATAACAGGCAAAGGCTCCACCCCAGTCACGATGGTCCTCACCGTAGGCAATCATGGTTGGGTCAATGGCAAACCGATGGGCCATCGCCTCAAAGACCGCATCACGGTACTGGTACTGGCGTGCTGCCGGAAGCTCCTTTCCATTCTCATCGTAGGCATACCGACTGCGCCTGGCAATCTGTTGGACGCGGGCATTGTCCTCAAGCTTTTCAAGCAAGACTGGTTTTGCGTCATCCATCTTCTCCACATTCCCATTGGAAAACATGACAGACTCGACAAAGGCAGAGTCAACCATTGGGCTGAGTACAGGGTCAACTGTAATTTCCAAGGTCTTTTTCATTTTTTCTTCAAGGATGACATCAAAGCCATCAAGATCTTTCTGTGTCACCAGCTTATGTTCGATAAGATAGGCACCATAAGCTTCGATGGGATCCTGGGAACGGAAGGCATCAAGCTCTTCCTTGCTGCGGTAGGTCATCGCATCTGAGGGGCTGTGTCCACTATAGCGGTAGGTAAGGGTATCCATGAAAGCAGGCCCCTCTCCCTTGAGCAACAACTCTTTCTTTCGGGAAGTCGCATCTGCGACGGCAAGGGGATTAAAACCATCGACACGCTCGGTATGCATGGAGTATTCGTTGATACCGGCTCCCATACGTGCTGCTACACCATAGCCCATGGTTTCTCCCACTGGCTGGCCACCCATGGCATACAAGTTGTCAAAGCAGTTGAGCATGAAGGGAGGATAGCCGGGGTTGTCTTCCCAAAGGGTCTTGTATTGGTCCATGGAGGAAAGTACCAAACCTTCCCAGACAGGACCACGGGCAAGAGATCCATCACCAATATTTGCAATGACAATACCCTTCTTGCGGTTGATTTTCTTATACAGTGATGCTCCTACTGCAATGGTACAAGATCCCCCTACGATAGCGTTGTTGGGCATACTTCCAAAAGGTTTGAAGAAAGTGTGCATCGAACCACCGAGGCCTGCGGAGAAACCGGTCTTCTTTGCATAAATCTCTGCAAGTGCCCCATAGAGGACGAAGTTTTCTGCAAGATCACGAGTATCCTTGCCTGCAAAATTCTCCTTGACTACTCGGTAGGTCTCCCCATCCATAAAGTCTTCCATGACAGAAAGAAGTGCTTTATCATCCATTTTCCAAATAGCTGAGAGGCTCTTTGCCAATATCTCACCATGACTTCGGTGAGAACCGAAAATCTGGTCTTCTGGATCGAGAACCATGGACTGTCCTACTGCAGCACTTTCCTGGCCAGCTGAGAGGTGGGCAGGGCCCTTATGGTTATATTTGATGCCCTGGTAGACACCCTCTTTCTTGATGGTGTCGAGCATGGTCTCAAATTTGCGGATCAACAGCATATCATAATAGGCCCGGATAAGGCGGTCCTTACCGTAGAGTTTGAGCTCCTTCTTGAAATCACTCTGGTACTGGTTAACCGGAATAGAAGGAATGGCGATAGACTGTTTCTCTCTCAGTTGTTTGGGATCGAAAGGTAACGTTCTGGACATATGAGTAAACTCCTTATAGTTGTTCCTACAGTGTGTGATCGAGTGCGAAACAAGCATCCTTGATGAGCTCTGACACACTGGGGTGAGGGAATACAATTTCCTTGACATCCTGGATACGCAATTCGGCCTCTATGATAGCCGCTGCTCCCCAGATCATCTCGCTGCTGTAGGGTCCCAGCAGATGGACGCCCAATATGACATTGGTCTCGGAGCTGGCAATAACTTTCACCAACCCACCGGCACGCTTACCATGTTCGGCAAGGAACCGGCCATTGGAGCGCATCTGGACCGTAGTGCTCTTGATGGCAATATTCCTCTTTGCTGCCTCAGTCTCAGTAAGACCGCAACCGGCTGCTTCAGGGGCTGAGTAGACAGCCCAAGGGATGGCGTTGTAGCGCATCCTCTGCCCTTTTGTCCCAAAGATATTGGCAATGGCCACTTCAGCCATCCTGGAGGCACTATGGGCCAGAAGAGATTTCCCATTGACATCTCCAATGGCATAGACATTGGCAACGTTGGTCTGTAGGCAATCATTTACGACTACCCCACTTCTAGAGATATCAAGCTTCAGGTTCTCAAGACCGGCGACATTGGGCCTGCGTCCGACACTCATCAATACAAGAGCCGATTCCAGACTCTGCTTAGTTCCTTTGGCATCAGTAAAGAGCACACCCTCTGGGGTGACCTCCTCGACTTTACACCCAAGCTTGAAATCGACGTCCTTCAATTCGCGACGCATCATCTTGGCAAAGTCACCATCCATCATGGGTAGGATCTCGTCCATCATCTCGATGACGGTCACCTTGGTCCCTATCATGGAGAAATAGGAGGCAAACTCCACTCCGATGACTCCCCCCCCAATTATGGTAAGACTTGCAGGTACCTTCTCAACAGAAAGTATCTCGTCGCTGGTCAGGACATGGGGAAGCTTGCTTCCTGGGATGGGAGGGACAAACGGTGAAGAGCCTGTTGCTACTATCAGAAAGTCACCCTTGTATACGGTCTCACCCACCATAACGGTATGTGCATCGACAAATGAGGCTTCACCAAAGACAGTTTCCACCTTGTTTGACTTCATGAGGAAGCCGATGCCACCACGCAGAGTCTCCACAGTATCCTGTTTCCAAGCCATGGCCTTCTCAAGGTTGTACGCCACCGATTGTGCCTCGAGGCCGAACTTCTCACCTTCGAGGGCATGTTTGTACTGTTTTGCACCATTCAGAAGACTCTTGGTGGGGATACAGCCCCAGTTGGTGCAAACACCACCTAAGAAACCTTTCTCAATGAGAAGGACCTTCTTCCCCAGAGCTCCTGCACGTTCTGCAGCGACGTACCCACCAGGGCCCGAACCAACAACAATTAGATCATACATTTCCATTCCAAGACTCCTACAATGCCAATAAAAGGTCGATCGAAGCGATATTCTCCATCAGAGCCTTCAAGAAGCGTGCTGCATCAGCACCATCCACAGCCTGATGGTCCATAGTAAGGGAGAGCCCGATATGCGGTACGAAGGAGATAGAGCCATCCTTAGCCTCAACGGGCTTGGGAATGATGGTACCGACTCCGAGGATCGCAACCTCAGGTACATTCAGCACAGGAGTGAAAGCCTCGATACCGAAGGAGCCGACATTACTGACCGTAAAGGTACTGCCGCTTAGCTCTTCGGTTGTTGCCGAACCATCATTACACTTGGCTACCAAGCGTTTGACTTCAGCAGAAATTGCCTTCAGGCTCAAACTTTGGCTGTCACGGATGACAGGTACCAACAGACCACGCTTTGCATCGGTTGCCATCCCAAGATGGATTGAGGAAAACTGGAGTATTGTATCCCCCAGGAAATGTGCGTTAAAGGCTGGGAACTGCTGAAGGGTTCTGGATACTGCAAACAGCACCAGGTCATTGAGTGTGACATTGGTAAGACCGAGTTCAGGCTTACTCACCTTGAAGCCAGAACGCAAGCGCTTCATTGCTGTCGCATCAGCGAAGGCGTGAAGCGTCAGCTGGCATGTCCCATGCATGGAAGCCATCATCCTACGGGCAGTTACTTTTCTGACTCCCTTCACAGGAATTTCAGTGGTTGTGCCTCCAGAAACAGGTGTGGAGGAAGATGAATCAGAAGCTACAGCTCCTGTTGCAACAAGGTCCGAAGCAAGGACACGTCCACCAATGCCACTTCCCATTTTGGGAGCAAGGATACCATCTTTGAGAGCAGCTTGCTTAGCCGCTGGAGTAAGAGGCTGAGAGGATGCTCCAAGCACATCACGCTCAATGACCCGGCCCTTAGGTCCTGTTGCCGACAGGGAAGAAACGGGAATTCCAAGTGAGGATGCAAGGTTTCTTGCCCTTGGACTCGCCCCAACGGCAGTCTGGGAAACAATAGCTTCAGAAGCTACTGGGGAGATCTTCTCATCTTGTGCGACTGCCTCTTGTCTAGTATCAGTAGGAGTCTCTTCAACAGAGGAAGCCTTCACTTCTACCGTCTCACCCTTTTTGCCAACTACAGCGATGGCTTCCATAACAGGAGCTTCTTCACCCACTGCAAAGAGAAGTGCCAATACCGTCCCTTCTGCTGTTGACTCAACATCAATGACTGACTTATCTGTCTCTGCTGAACAAAGCACATCGCCAATGGACACCTGGTCTCCGACTTGTACATTCCATTCAACAATAATACATGATTCTACCGTGTTTCCTTGTTTGGGCATTACAACCTGTTGCGCCATACTCTCTCTTCTCCTCTATCGGGCTATGATGACCTCGACACCCAACTCTTCGAGCTGGGTTATCAGGTCTTGGGGAAAACCACTGTCTGTAACAATGGTATCTATATCCTGTACTCTCATGATTCTGACAAACCCTCTGTGTCCTACTTTGGATGAATCGACACAGAGCACACGCCTAGTAGCCTGGTCACACATTCGCTGCAACACTTGGGCATTTTCTATAAGGGAGGTAGTCAGACCATGTTCGAGGGTGATGCCGTCGGTTCCGAAGAAGGCCGTCGACACGTGGTAACTTTCTATCTGGCTGATGGCAACCGGCCCTACCAAGGCTTCTGCCTGTGGGCGATACTCTCCTCCCACAAGGGTAATATCCAACATGGTATTTGCCCTTCCATAGGGAAGCAGGAGAGTTGAATTGGTCACCACCTTAATGCTCTTGAGGCCAAACAGGTGTCTGCCAATAAGCGAGCAGGTGGAACCATTGGATATCATAATGAAGTCGCCGTCTGAAACGAGGCCTGCAGCCGCTTTGGCAATGAGTTCTTTCTGTGCCGTATTGGATGAATCACGTAGCGATGATTGGGGAGATGAGGCCACAACCACGCGACCATGGGAGCGAACGACCAGACCTTTGGAATCAAGATCTCGCAGATCTCCCCTAATGGTCACAGCCGACACCCCGAGCTCCTCGCTGAGCCTGGTTACAGGATATTCCTTACCACTACGAAGCAGTTCAAGGATTTTGGCTTCTCTGGGAGAAATTCCCACCATTTGCATCGCTCCTCTTTCAAATTACTTTCATATCGCTTTCGATTGTATTATTAATCGACGACAATATCAAGAGAAAATGAAAGATACTTTTCAATCCATATGAAAGACTTCCTCTAATGGAATAGATATTGGACTGTTGTCCTGATGGGTTTCCATAAGGGGAGCCATATGGGCCCACCACTTCTGTACTATGGGATTAGTTCCCAAGCTTTGGGACCCATCACCACCTCTTGTCCGCTGAAAAGCAAAGAGAAGGTTTGTGTGTTCATCAAAATAGATAGAGTAATCATATACACCACTCTCAGAGAGCAAAGCCTTGAGTTCTGGCCAAATTGCAGCATGCCGCTTTTGGTACTCTTCCTTACACCCCTCTTTCAGTTTCATGACAAAAGCCTGTCTCTTGTCCATGTCAGAGACCTCCTTGCTGCAACTTGAGCTTACGATTGGCCTTATAAATATCCAGCAACCTTGGAAGAAGGACTGCAGTAATCAACAGAGATCCAATAACGATGGTCATGACAGTACCGGAGAACTTCAAAAGTCCCATGCCAAATTTCAGGTACCCTACCAAAAGTGAGCCGATAAAGACTCCAAAGACAGTCCCACGGCCTCCTGTAATGGCAACACCACCCAGCACAACCAAGGTGATAATCTCCAAGTCCCATCCTGTGGCAATATTGGACCTGACAGAAAGGATGCGACTGGCAAGCAACACTGCAGCAATGCCACAGAAAAGACCGGTAAGGGTATAGTTCAGAATTCGTGTGCGACGGACGTTTATTCCAGAAAACCTTGCTGTTTCAGCACTGTTTCCTATTGCATAGAGACGTCTTCCATAGGCTGTCTTGTGTAATACAAAAAAGAATACCAGCATAAGAACCAGATAGAGGACGAAGGCAAAAGGAATAATGGTGCCAGAGATGAACTCCTGCCCGAAAAAGCTAAAACCTTCGGGATACTTGGTACAGGCATGTTCACCAAGCATACCTGTAGCTATTCCACGGTAAATGCTCTGGGTTGCCAGCGTCACGGCTATTGCCGGCATGTTCAGACCGGTGATAAGCAAACCGTTTATCAGACCCGCTACAGTCCCAACAAGCAAAGAAAGCACGATAAGGGAGGGAATACTCGCACCCGCCTCTGCTGAAATGCCGATCACATAGGCGCACAAGGCGATGATGGAGGCGATGGAGATATCGATATCCCCACACATGATGATAAAAATCATAGGAAGAGCTATGATCGCCTTCTCCGAGAACTGGAACGTTGCGTTCATCAGGTTGAACCAATCCAGAAAGTAAGGAGTCATGTTGGAGAAGAAGACGAATACTATCACTATGAGGAAGGATAGGATCACTTCCCATTTGGTGATGAGCTCGACAAACCTGTTCTTTAGGGACATCTCATCGATCAGGCGGCTCTGAGCCACAAATTGTTTATTTTCACTCATAGCTCTACGCTCTCCTCTGTGCTAGCAGTTTTCTGGCTTTTCTCTGGTCAGTGATGGTGTTCAAGGCCAAGGCGATCAAAACGATCAGGCCCTGTACGAACGTTTGCCAGAAGACAGAGAGATAGATAACCGGCAAGGCGTTGGTTACTACTCCCAAAAAGAGCGTACCCAAAGCTACCCCGATAATACCTCCGGCCCCACCAGAAAAGTTTACCCCACCTAGCACACAGGCAGCGACTGCCTGCATCTCAAAGCCGGTAGCCATCTCATTGACAGCAGAGGCATAGCGGGCAGTCCAAAGTGCCCCTGCAAGACCACACAAGGTCCCTGAGATCAGGAATACCACTAAGCGTGTCCTACTTTCATTGACCCCGACAAACTTGGCAGCTGTGGGGTTGCCCCCAATGGCATAGATCTCCCTACCTGTGCGGGTATACCGGCTGAAGTAATAGAAGATTGCAATGACAAACATGGCTATCCAAAGCAGGAAGGAAATTCCCAGGAAGGTAGTACGGGGCAAGGCGATATACGAACCTGTCATCTCATGGGCAGTAACCCAAGTGCCCTTACTCAGTAGGAAGGTCATCCCCCTGAATATACTCATCGTACCCAGGGTTGTTATGATCGGAGGTATCTTGCCATAGGCGACAAGGACTCCGTTGATCAGGCCCAAAATTGCTCCGATTGCCATACCAACAAGCAGGAGCAACCCGACAGGAACCTGAGGAAAACTCTCATTTATCATACCGCAAGCCATACCGGTAAAGGCGATGACCGAACCAACAGAGAGGTCGATACCATTGGAGAGGATTACATAGAACTCTCCGATGGCGACAATGACCAATATCGCCATGTCATTGAGGATGGTACTGATGTTCTTCGGGGAGAGAAACTGAGGGGAGCGTATGCTGATAGGAACAAGCAGGACCACAAGCAGAACCATGAGGGTAGCTTCGCGGCGAGCCAGTGTTCGTCGTATAAATTGGGAAAAGCTGTTGTCAGGCATGGGTGACCTCCTCTACCTCTTTGATGGCGTAGCGCATCACCAGTTCTGCACTCAAGTCCTTACGATCGATGAACCCTGTCTGGATACCCTCATGCATCACCATGATACGGTCAGCCATCCCGATGACTTCAGGGAGCTCAGAGGAAATCAAAATCACGGCAACTCCACGGCTGGCCATCTCACATACAAACTCATGTACAGCAGCCTTAGTAGCCACATCAATTCCTTTTGTCGGTTCGTCCAGAATCAGAATCTTCGGATCAGTACCTATCCACTTGGCAAGCACCACCTTCTGTTGATTTCCCCCAGAGAGGGTCTCGGCATCAACATGGTAGCCGGCTGCCTTTATCTCCATCTCGTTACCCTGTTTTTCAACATAGGCTTTTTCGCATGCATTCTTAGTGACCAGGCCCTTCCAGCATAGCTTGGTAAGCATAGGAAGGGAAATGTTGCGGGTAAGGGACATTCGTAGGACCAGGCCCTGTTTCTGTCGATCTTCGGGAACTAGTGCAATACCATTTTGCATGGCATCCTGAGGGCTTCTTGGGTTATAAGGTTTCCCTTCGATGCACATAGTTCCACCAGAGGCCTTATCAATGCCAAAGAGGGTACGCACAACTTCGGTACGTCCTGCTCCCACCAGACCAAACAGCCCCAAGATCTCACCACGGTGGAGATCAAAGCTTATGTTCTTGAAGGCTCCCAACTGGGAAAGGCCGTTGACCTCAAGGATCTTCTCCCCTAGTTTGGTAGTGTGAGTAGGATACATCTGATCCACGCTACGTCCAATCATCATCTGGATGATGGCATCCTCGTTGCTGTCTTCGACCTTACCTTCCCCTATATACTGACCATCACGGAAAACCGTGTAATAGTCACAAATTTCAAATATTTCTGCGAACTTGTGGGAGATGAATAGGATGGCCTTGCCACTATCACGAAGCTCCCTCACAATTCTGAACAGGTCTTCCACCTCCCTGCCTGTCAAGGCTGAGGTAGGTTCATCCATGATGACCAGCTTTGCATCCAAAGAAAGAGCCTTGGAAATCTCAACCATATGCCGCTGGGCGACGCTTAGGTTCTTTACCAGGGTATCAGGATCAATCTCAAGCTGCATTCGGGCAAGCAATTTGCTGGTATGTTCTGTCATTGCTTTCCAATCAAGCTTACGGGTCTTTTCATTACGAAGGTGGTGTCCCATATAGATATTCTCAGTTACACTGAGTTCAGGAAACATTGAGGCTTCCTGGTGGATTGCCACGATACCAGCCTCTTGGGCTTCGATTGCACTTTTGAAAGAGATGGGTTGGCCTTCCAGTGCAATGACACCACTGGTAGGGACATAGACCCCGGTAAGAATTTTTACGAGAGTTGACTTGCCAGCCCCATTCTCACCGATGAGGGCATGCACTTCTCCACTGCGAATCGACAGATGGACATCGTCCAATGCACGAATGCCAGGGAATATCTTAGTTAGGTTGTGTACTTCCAACAACGCTTTCTGCATTGCTCCTCCTTCAGCCGATACGCTTGTTCAATAAAGAGACTGCTCCCGCCCAATCAAAGGCGGGAGCAAGATAGACATTTTTTTAGAAAATTGCAGCGTACTGCTCGATGTTACCCTTGTTGAATACATATGGGGTGCTCATATAGATGAGACCATTGTCCACAACCTTTACACTGTTCATACGTCCAGCAGGAATCACGTCGCCAACAGCGGCTTTGGTAGTTCCATCAATGAGTGCATTGAGGATGTAGGTGGAGGTGTATCCAAGATCAATTGGATTCCACAGAGCCATCTGACGGCAGGTGTCGTCAAGGATGTAGCCCTTCATTTCTGAAGGAAGACCAAGACCGGTGACTTCCACAACACCAACCTTACCAGCATCTTTCACAGCCTGGGCAGTTGCGAGCAGACCAACGGTGGTCGGGCAAATGATGGCTTGGAGCTTGGGGTATTTCTGCATCAAGGATACGGCTTCACGATAGCTCTTGTCTGGAGCATCATCACCGTAGACTACTTCAACAAGCTTCATCTTTGAGTACTTGGCATCGGTGATCTCCTTCTTCATCCAGTCAATCCAGAGGTTCTGGTTGGTTGCCTGGGCAGAAGCACTAAGCACAGCAACTTCACCGGTATAGTCGGTAAGTTCTGCTGCAAGCTGAATCTGCTGACGGCCGATAAGTTCAGCATTACTGGGCAGGAGGTCGACAATACGTCCACCAGCATTGATACCTGAATCAAAGGAAATCACCTTTATGCCAGCAGCCATTGCTTTCTTTGCTACAGAGATAAGAGCATCTGCATCGTTTGCAGAGATGGCAATGCCATCAACACGCTGTGCGATAAGAGTCTCGATAATCTCAATCTGCCCTTCAGCAGTTGCCTGAGGAGGAGCCATGTAGGTGGTAGTTATACCGCCAAGTTCCTTAGCTGCCTCTTCACTTCCCTTGAAACAAGCATCAAAGAATCCATTTCCCATGCTCTTTCCAAGAATGACAATTTCTTTTCCTTTTGCAGAAGCATCCTCTTTTGCGCCCTGTGCAAACACAGTTCCCATTGCCATGGCAATGATCAAAACAATCAACAGTGTTTTCTTCATACAAACTCTCCTTTTTTTCTTTTCGGAAATTCCGAAATCTATGTGTACCCGGAATCCGGGGCAAATAGCTTAAGATGATGTAAGTGTGCTACGATACTTCTCAACTTCCCAGTTGCGGATGAACAGAATCATTTCCTCATCCATGAATAACGGTCCGCCAAAACTCTCGGTATAGACACTGACACGTACGGTATCAAGGAACAGGGGAAGAGGCTTCTCCCCAACCGAGAATACACCGGTTTTCTGCACACAGATGACCTTTGGATCAATGCCATAAAGCTTCTCATACTCGCCAAACGCAGCTTCCACAGACTCATTTTCACCTACCCAAAGCGGCTTGAAACCACTGTAGACAATGTGATCGGGGGTAAAGGAGGAAGAAACTGGGGCAAAAGCCTCTTCAGAAGCAATAAAGCGAGCAATTTCCTGATTTAAGGCAGAGATAATTTTCTTTCCAGTAAGCCTCTCCAAGGTAGAAGTGACTGCTGCTCTCTTTTTCTCATCCATGCAAAGACGAGTAAAATCTGGCTTGCGTACAAGCTGTTCTTCAATGGTCTTGAGCATTGCCTCGTATAGGGATGCAATAGCTTCAAGACTCTCTCCACCCACAAACACCCCATGGTTCTGTAGAAATATCATATTCGCTGTCTTGCCACTCTTTTCCTGTAGCAAGGCTAATCGCTGTCGAACTATCTTCGCCAAGGTAAAGCCGGGCTTGACCAGCTCCACCCAGAGGGCATCTGGAAAGAGTCGTGCAATAGAGAGTTCCCCATCTATAGAACAGGTTATCCCATTGACCAAAGCAGGATGGAGATGCACCACATAGGTAAAAGGAAGCAGGGCATGCAACAGGGCCTCTACCGAAGGACGGGCAGTTTCTCCCTCCAATCGGCAGGCCATCATATCCTTGAGTACCTCTTCTTCCCGTTCATCATCATCGGTTGAGTAGGTCTTCTCCCAAATGGCATCCATATTGGCGAGATCCATCTGCACAAACCCTTTTTCACTGATGGTTGCAAGCTCTCTTCCTGATGCCTTCACATAAAGCACCCCATCTTTTTTATAGGAGGTGTTACCTCCTCCAAGAAGAACAAATCTGTCGTCACTTCCATAGCGACAGGATTCGGAAATCAACTTTTCAATGCTCATTACCGATCTCCCAATACAGAGGTTTCATACTCACCAACCAGCTTGATAAGCTCACTATCCAAAGCAGTAGCATTTCTTTGGCAGAACTCGTCCCAGACATAGCCAAAGGGTAAGATGCTCTGCTGTTCTAGCAAAGCCATCTTGGCATAGCCGTTATCGGTCTCTTCATACCGAAGAAGGATATCCAAGGGTTGGAGCATGGCAAACAGCAAGGCCTTTCTCATGGCTCTGGTGCCAGTCACCCAAGCTCCTATACGGTTGATGGAGGCATCGAAGAAGTCAAGACCGATATGGGTAGTGGCAAGTTTGCCGCTTCGCACAAGCTCTTCCGCCACCATCTTTACCTTGTCATTGAACAGGACGACATGGTCACTGTCCCAGTGCATTGGTCGACTGATATGCAACAACATCTCATCATCAAAAAGGAGAAGGGAAGAAATTTTGTCCGAGATATCCTCTTCAGTGTGGAAGTGACCCATATCAATGCAGAGCATTTTCTTGTTTCGGATGGCATAGTTCATGTAGAACTCATGAGAACCCACAACAAAGGCTTCACTACCAAGACCGAACAACTTGGTTTCCAAGGCATCAACCATCTCTTCTTTGGGATACTCTGTGGCGAAGATCTCATCTAGGGACTCTTTGAGGATAGCGCGGTAGCCAAACTTGTCGACTGTCAGATTCTTTGCCCCATCGGGAATCCAGGTATTGAGAATACAGGGACTCTTTTGTTCGCGTCCGATCCAAGCAGCAATTCTCCTACAGCGCTTCTCATGTTCAAGCCAAAACCTGCGAATCGTCTCATCCTTGCTAGCTAGGGTATAGCCATCGTCTGCAAGTGGGTGGCTGAAAAAGGTGCCATTGAAATCAAGATGAATATTGTTTTTCTTTGCCCAGTCTACCCACCCTTGGAAATGTTTCTCTTCAATCTGATCACGATCTACAAAGGTTGTACCGAACTCGCCATAACTTGCATGGAGGTTCAGACGGTGTTTCCCTGGAACCAGGGAAAAAACCTTTTCAAGATCTGCTCTGAGCTCGCTGACATTCCTGGCTTTGCCGGGATAGTTTCCCGTTGTCTGGATCCCTCCTCCACCTAAGGTGGAATCGGGTTTCTCAAAACCGCCGACATCATCACCTTGCCAACAGTGGATGGCAATGGGAACAGAGGCTAATTCTTCAATAATTGTGTCAGTATCGACGCCATACTTGGCGTATGCTTCTTTTGCAATCTCATAGGTAGTCATGATTGTGTCTCCTACATGTAAGTCTGACACCTTTCTGAAAATCCGCCTTGACAGAATAATCAAATTATAGCACGATTTTACCATGTCATACCAAATTCTCCAAGAAGGTGTGTTTTTCAAGGAAAATACCCTAAAAGTCAAGGTAATGCTTCGTGACCCAGAAATACCCTATTCCTTACATAGTCACGATTTTTATGAACTTATAGTAGTAGTTTCCGGCAAAGGGAAACACCTTACAGAAACGGATGAACATCCTATTGGCGAAGGCTCGGTCCTATTTATAAGACCGGGTATACAACACGGGTATGACAAGATAGATAATCTTAGGTTATATAATATTTTACTTGGGAGAGAAGTATTCTCAAGAGATATCTCTGACCTATCAGAAATGCCAGGATTCAAGACATTTTTCATGCAGCCTGAAGATAATATACCCATTTGCAGGCTTACCAGCTACCAGCTGACAGAAACCATATTTCTGTTACGGGAAATAAAAGCAGAGACAGAACGCCTAGATTTTGGCAAGGGATCTTCAGCCATGGCCTATGCAAAAATCCTGCAGCTGGTTATCAAGATTGCCAGAACACACAATCCAAAATCTCAGACATCTGTGCGAAACACTGCAGAAAGACTAGACCCGATCATGGGCTTCATTGAACAGAACCTGAACAGATCACTGACTCTTGAAGAGTTGGTATCTGTAGCAAATATGAGCGCAAGCACCCTGAATAGACAGTTCAAGGCTTACACGGGGTGGTCTCCTGTGGAGTTTCACATCCACAGGAGAATAGCCTATGCGTGTTCACTCATTCTCAAACAAGAGCTGAGCGTTGAGGAACTGTCAGAAGCTACAGGATTTTCGGACGCAAACTATTTTTCGCGTCAGTTCCGCGCACATATGAACATGAGCCCCAAACAGTACAAGAAGCTTTGGACAGAACCAATAACCTAGATTACAACCCCTTTCTTCAGCAACACATTAGCATACAGGGCTTTCTCGCCAGTAGCCACAATGGCATATGCCTTTTGGGACCGTTCATAGAACGCATATCGATCAATGAAGGAAAAGGCTTTGAAAGCGGGGTCACCTTGCTTGGCAATCTTCTCATACTCTGCCCATATGGGGGTCTCAACCGTATCACCAGGAACCTTTTCCATAAGAACTGCATTTTCAGCATAGGTATCCAAGGGAAACACCTGCAAAATTGCCTTAAGAATTGTGGGGACATCATGTCCGTCAAGACGGATAACGCAATCATTCATGGAAGCTGCAGGGAAGTTTCCGTCCCCAATGACCAGTTCATCCCCATGGCCCATTTCCATGAGGACCTTCAATAGTTCTGGACTCAAAATTGATGGAATGTTTTTTAGCATGACAGACTCCTTGTAGTAGAAAATTCATTGCAATAAAGCAAATCTCATGCGATACTGCAAATGATGTAAACGATTACATTGCACATGATATACCAAGGGGGACCATATGGCAAATGTTTCTGATAACAAAATGATCAAGGCAGAAAGGCGCTACGCTGGAGCGCTTCCAAAAATTGGAATCAGGCCTACTATTGATGGAAGGCAACGAGGAGTTCGAGAATCACTTGAAGAGCAAACCATGAACATGGCAAAGTCAGCAGCAAAACTCATTAGCGACAATATAAGACATAGTACAGGAGAACCTGTAGAGTGCGTTATCGCTGATTCCACCATCGGTGGAGTACGTGAAAGTGCCGATTGTGCTGAAAAGTTTGCACGGGAAGGGGTGAGCATCACCCTGACAGTCACACCTTGCTGGTGCTATGGGACAGAGACCTTCGATTTTGACCCTCTCACCGTAAAGGCTGTATGGGGCTTCAATGGCACCGAAAGACCAGGGGCCGTCTATCTTGCAGCAGTTCTTGCTGCCCACACACAGAAGGGCTTGCCCGCGTTCGGCATCTACGGCAAGGACGTCCAGGACAATGACGACACATCCATCCCTTCTGACGTTTCCGAGAAAATTCTTCGCTTTGCACGCGCTGCCCTTGTTGTGGCAACCATCCGCGGCAAGAGCTATCTCTCCATCGGCGGTTGCTCGATGGGTATAGCAGGCTCCATTGTCGACCAGGACTTCCTCCAGGATTACCTAGGGATGAGAACAGAACCCATTGACATGTGCGAAATCGAAAGAAGAATCGATGAAGAGATCTATGACAAAGAAGAGTATGAGCTTGCTATCAAATGGGTACGCGAGAACTGTATCCAGGCTGAAGATACCGTCAATGCACCTGAAAACCGCAGAAGCCAAGAACAACTGGACAAGGATTGGGAATATTGCACCAAAATGGTCATGATCGGACGCGATCTGATGATTGGCAATCCAGCTCTTGCCAAGGCAGGTTTTGGTGAAGAGGCATTGGGACACAATGCAATCTTCTCGGGTTTCCAAGGCCAGAGGCAATGGACAGATCACTGGCCCAACGGGGATTTTATGGAAACGATGCTTACCACATCCTTTGACTGGAACGGCATCCGTGAACCTTACATCGTGGCAACTGAGAATGACTACCTCAATGGTCTTGGCATGCTTTTCTGTAAACACCTGACCAATCGGGCCTCCATCTTCAGTGATGTGAGAACCTACTGGAGCCCAGACTCCATCGAGCGTGTCTCCGGTTGGAAGCCAGAGGGGCTTGCCAAGGATGGCTTCATCCACCTCATCAACAGTGGTGCAACAACCCTTGATGCCAACGGTCAGATGAAAAACAAGGATGGCAAGAGCGAGATGAAGCAGTTCTGGGATATCACAGATGAAGATGTGAAGAACGTTCTGGATAACACACGTTTCAGCGTTGCCAACTGTGGCTATTTCCGTGGCGGTGGCTTCAGCTCCACCTTCCTAAGCGAAGGCGACATGCCTCTGACCATGGTCAGGGTCAACATGGTAAAGGGTGTAGGCCCTGTCATCCAGATTGCAGAAGGTTGGACGTGTGAAGTGCCAGAAAACGTCTTTGACATCATCAACAAGAGAACTGACCAGACCTGGCCAACCACTTGGTTTGTTCCCAGAATTGATGGCAAGGATGGTCCTTTCAAGGATGTCTATTCGGTCATGGCAAACTGGGGAGCCAACCATGGAGCCCTTGGCTATGGTCACTTCGGTGCCGACATGATGGCCCTGGCCTCGATGCTGCGCATCCCTGTATGCATGCACAACGTACCAGAAGAGCAGATATTCCGTCCAAGTGCCTGGTCAATGCTAGGTATGGACAAGGAAGGTGCTGACTTCAGAGCTTGTCAGAACTTCGGACCTTTGTACGGAAAGTACTAAGCAAACAAGCAATAAACGACGAAATAAAGTATGTTGTAGAATTGCAAGAGGAGCTGATCAAATGGTCAGCTCCTCTTCATGTACTGATACGTTTCTCTTCTTCAGTGGATATAGTGGTCCTCAACCATTTTGCCTGATGTACGAAACGAGGATACGGACAAACCCATCCTCCCGTGATTTCCCTTTATTCAGTATATAATGATTCTTTTGCGGCATGGAATGGGGCAATTGCCCTGACATCTGAGGCTTGACAACCACATCGGCAATACTGTTCACCTCCCCTTCCAAAATACAATAAGGTTCCTCCATCCCGTTGTGGTACTAGGCTTGGGACTTCTCAACCTGCTGAAACGGCAGGCAAGGAGGTATGCAAAGTAAGACAATCTTATTTGAAAATTTGTGATACGATAGGAATCACAGAAAAAACCAGAGGAGACGTGTTGTGAAACCCAAGAAAAAAGCACATGAAATGTCAATCACTGAATTAGCCTCATATATTGACCATTCAGTTTTGAAACCAGAATTTACGCAAGAAGAAATTAAAAAGCATATTGCTGAAGGTATCAAGTATGGCTGTAGGACCGTTTGTATAAATCCAGCCTCTATTTCCCTGGCAAAAAAGCTTTGTGCAGGAACAGGGACGGAATTATGTGTGGTATGCGATTTCCCATTCGGCTTATCTTCTACGGAATCAAAAGCTGCTCAGGCTGAGGCCATATGCAAGCACGGAGATATCTTTGAGTTAGACATTGTTGCCAACTACGGATGGATCAGAAGCGGGTTATGGGGTGCAGTTACAGAAGAGATTCGTCTTGTAGCTAATGTCTGCCATACGTATGGAACAGCTTTGAAAACTATCTTTGAGACTGATGCACTCACACTAGATGAAGTGAAGAAAGCTACAGAATGTGCTATCAGCGCAGGATCAGACTTTGTGAAAACTTCTACTGGTTTCTTTACCGGGGGTAAAAATAGCGGAGCTACTGTTGAAGTGGTTACGGCTATGCTAGAAACTGCTCAGGGAAGATGTAAGGTCAAGGGTGCTGGTGGAATACGGACACAGGAAAAGTTTTTTGCATTGATTGATCTAGGGATTGATAGAATGGGAGTTGGATATAGTTCGACACCTATAGTATTGGGAATACAATAGATTCATAGTGCTAATCCGATACAATCATTGTGTCGGATTTGATCATGTATAAGTAAAGGGTGTTTTGGCTGCCATTTTCCTTGCAAAGTAATATACAATATTTCCAAGAACTCTCTTATATAGGGAAACGGGTACTTCAGTTGAATAAGGAACTGAAATTAGCCCGGTTTCTTTCCAATATCTATTGTCATATAATTCCTCTGGAGTTCCAACTGTACTCATGCCACGAAATATATTGAACACGAGAGCATTAACAAATGTTGGAGAATACAGCTTCCCACTGGCAATATCGTTATAAAAATTTTCAGCCACTTTATTTGATTTAGCAACATCTTTTTGTGGAGGGACATACCCACCATAGCTATGGGACACTATGGGTAATTCATATCCCCTATTGAAGCCCCAGCACATAAAGGTCTCCCTTAAGTATTTTGTGCAAACGGAAGCACCCTTACCTCCTGCGGTAGACACAGCAAGAACCTTTTTGGTAAAAAATCTTGGTCTATGCGTGATACATGACATATGGTCAATGAGATTTTTAATCAATGCAGAAACATTATTACCATAACAAGGACTTATAACAATTGTTGCATCGGCTTCTTCAATCTTATCAATAATTTTCTGCACAATATGATGGTGAGGACAGGTTTCAAGGCCTGTAAGGTAACATTCATTGCAGCCTGTACACAGAGGAAGATTGACTTCTCTTGCATGTATTTCATCAAAAACTATTGAATTATTCGAAATATGTTGCATACGCGCTTTAACTATTTCAACAATAGTCCAAGTGTTTCCCTTATGGGCACTACCATTGATAATTAATACTTTCATCTCATATCCCTTATAGAATAAGGCAATATCCTTACTCTTACTTTCATACGTGGATTTCATGCACTTTTGCTTTTCATTGTACAGGGAACGAGAGAAGACTCCATACCAAGCTGTGGAATCAACAGATTTTCCCGAGCAACTACATCTATTTTATTGGTACATGTATATAATTCTTTGCGTTAGGGCCATCTGCAATTAGGTACAGATGCATTTTACGCCCTAAAACCCTTACGTTGTGATCATTGCTTTTTCCCTACAATGAACAGATCTTCTCCCATACCTTCTCATCTACAGGAATACCCTCTCTCATATTCTCTTCACGGAGGCTCTTTCTTTTCTCACCAGGAAAGCGTACAGGATTGTTCGGATCAATCGCTTCTGAAGCTTTCAAGTCGTCCAGGGACGCAGCAATCTTCTCTTCGATAGCCTCCCTGTCTGGAAGATTAGCAAGGGAGATTGCAATGAATACCTGTGACGCTTCCTTCTCCATCTCGGTACCGATTGAGTGGGTGGTTCGCCCTCCTGAAAGAGCGGCTGCGATAAGATCGAGGGCAATGGCTAAAGAAGTTCCTTTCCAAAACCCCATGGGCATCGGTCTCCTGCTTTCCATGATAGCAGCGGCATCACGCGAAGGATTCCCCTCACTGTCAAAGCCTCCATCAAACGGAAGGGGACGACCTTCCCTCTTGTAGGTCTCCATCTTCCCATAGCTGAACTGTGACATTGCGGCATCTACAAGCACGGGGCCATCCTTACTGGGGATGGCCAGGACAAGGGGGTTGTTGCCAACTTTTGCGTCCTTCCCTCCCCAAGCGGGCATCAACGGAAGGGTATTGGTCCAGAGGATACCAATACAATCCTCCTGTGCTGCCATCAGACCATACGTGCCGGGTCTCATCCAGTGGGAGTTGTTGGCAAGGGCAACACAGGCGATGGTACTCTCTTTTGCCAGTTCGATGGCACGTTTCATACAAATATTTGCATTTAGGTTACCTGGACCCATCTTTGCATCCCACCGCTCCAAGGCACCAAACCTATCTACCAGCTCTGCCCTGGCATCTACATTCACCAAGCCATCATCAATATTTTTCACATAGAAGTAGAATCGGTTTGCCCCATGGGTATAGACTCCTTCCAGAGATGTTTCCGCTATCATAGTTGCAGAAAGCTTTGCCGAAGCGCTATCCATACCTCGGCTAAGAAGCACCTTCTCAAACTGTCTCACCATATCCTCATACTGAACTCTCATGCATATATCTCCTTATCCTGGTATCTGTCAGTTACTCTTTCCCAAGATGCCACCACTTCTCGTTTCCACTGCAACGAAGATAGGTGACACATCCACGAACAGGTTTTTTATAGATCCTCTGAATTGCCTGCATATAGAGATCAAGCTGAGCCTTATGCCGTTCGGGCATACGATAACGGTCAGTCTTAAAATCAATGATAAGCAACTCATCATCAGTCTCAACAAGCAGATCAATGGAACCTTCCACTACCACAGGCCTCCCCTCATGTAACGCTGAGGAGAAGAACTTCACTTCACACCGAGGATTATTGCTTTCTACATGGTTTTTGTAGATATCACCCTCCAAGAAGTTATTGCACAATACAAGGGCATCAGATAACAGCACCTTGCGCTGTTTGGCTGTAAGCAAAAGATACAATCGCTTTGGCATAAGGGCAAACTCGTCTTCTGCCTGTTGCTTCAGTATCATAGTCTCACATAGAGCATGCACAAAGGTTCCAAAGTCTGCATTGACAGAAAAGGTTTCCTGCTTCACCTCGTCAAGCACACCATCGCTGGCAAAGATGGGTAGCTGTTCCCCATGAGCACCCTCTTGCTCTCTCTCCTCTTCAGCATACAATGCGGTAACCGCGTAACGCAGAGGACGAAGGTCTGCCCCCTTCACAGGGGATCCATACCAACGGGCGGCTTGTTGCATATAGGTATGCTCATCACCAGCTACAGAGCTATAGAGCGAATGTTCGGCGATATCCTCAATACCATACGATCTCACCATCCCATCCTGAAGCACAGGATGATCGATATCAATGCCAAGTGCATGACAACACATCAGCAGGTGGTTATTGTCAGGCTTGTCTCCTTTGACATTTCGATTGGTGCTGGTGAAGTACCCGCTTATAACCAGGTGTGTCTCTGCCCGGGTAAGTGCAACATATAATAATCGTTTCAACTCTGCGAGTTCAAATAGCTTCTCATCTTCCTCTGCAAAGAGAAGTGCAGCACTTTTGGCTTCTTCTGTCCTTGTTTCAGTGATGTGATAGGTACTGGACATGAATGAAGGCAACATCTCTTCGCCAAAGGGCATGAAGCTGTTGCCAGCTCCCCCTCTTCCTACACTGCCGCTGTTGCCCAAAAATACAATGGGGAACTCCAACCCCTTGGACTTGTGCACTGTCATGATCTGGACCCCTTCACCCTGTTCCTTGAGGACATCAAGATCATCAAGGCGCTCATTCTGCCCAAGATTGTCACGGATAAAATCCAGGAACTGACTGAGACTCATCCCCTGTTTTTCCTTGATCTGGGCCAACCGATGCAAGAAGGTAAAATGCTCCAAGTACATCTGATACTCTGGTTTTGAGGCCAACGATAGATAATACCCACTTTCATACCACAAAAACTGCACGATCTCACTGAGGGTTCCCGTTTCCACTTTCTTGCACAATTGAGAAAAGAAAGATGAGCATCCCTGGTATCGGATATGATCCTCTTCACCCAAGGAGGGACCTTCAGTGAAGGGTTGGGAACAGGTAGCATAATAGGTAAGAGCCGCATACACCCCTTCGTCAGAGATGTTACAAAAGGGGGATCGCAAGGCACTCATGTAGGAAAGCTTGTCACTTGGATAGAGGGTGAGCTGCAACATGGCATAGAGATCGTTGGCAGGAGCCTCCAGCATAAGCGATCGTGCTGCCTGTAGTGTATATGGGATGGAGTACTTTCTGAATGCCTTCTCAAAGCTCAGTTGATTACCTGTCGAACGCATCAGAAGTGCCATATCACTAGACTTTGGTCTTCTGGGGCCATCATCAGAGGGAATGAGATACTCATCAGTTGTTAGCATGCGTACCATCATTTTTGCAACAGCAACAGCTTCTGCATCGGCTGAGGCAGCGTTCTCTTCTTCCTCGTCCTCTTTTCTAGTATTTTCTGTATCTGTATCCTCATCCTTCACAAAAGGCTTGACCAACAGCGAGCAGGTTGGTTCTATGCCCTCAGTCGGAAGCCTGAAGCCCAAGGAGGTGAAGTCTGCCTCATAGGGCTCTCCATCATTCTTCATAACTTGAGGAAACATCCTGTTGAACAGTGCAATGAGGGAGGGTTCGCTACGATAGTTAGTATCCAAGCTGAGGGCCATCCCTCCAACCTTCCCAAGCTCTTCACTAAGGTGTTTGAAAACGCGTACATCAGCACCCCGGAAACGATAGATGGACTGCTTCTCATCTCCGACAAAGAAGAGCTTATCCTCCTTGAGTGACGAGGCAAGCGGAATACCATCACTAGTTTCCTCTTCCTTCTCTGAGAGCAGGTACAGCAACTCTTTCTGCTGCTCGTTATTATCCTGAAATTCATCGATCATGATGTAGCGGAACTTGGTTTTAAAATAGGAACGGAGTGTGAGGTTATTCTTTAAAATTTCGACGGCAAGCGAAGATACATCGCTGAAGGTGAGTATCCCTGTCTTTCTCTTCTCCTGTTGGTAGGTATTCACATACTCACGGACAAAGGCTACTACGCTATTGAGCTGGTCTTGATGCAAAAGTACTGACAGGGCAACGCACAGCTTACGTCGTAGAGTGCGGTACTCCTCAGTAGTTTCACGCAGGAATGCAAAGTCGTCCCCTTTCCCAGCACCAGGCTTCCTAAAAAAGAAATTGTTGCTTGCAAGCAGGTCGAATAACCCCTTTTCATCCAATCCTTTGCCCATCTCCTCAAGCAACGTATGGGCAATGGTGCGGACCAACAGCAAGCTTTTTGGAGCCTCTCCAAAGGCAGCATAACGTTCCAGCAAACCGGTAAAGCTAACCAACAGGTCATAGTATGTATCTCGTACGATATCGACCAACGTATCAGAGAGGTTCTCATCAACCTGCTTAGGGAGGTAAAAATGTTGGGTGACAAGCTTGACCAACATGTTCTCTATCAAATTGTCAGGAGTATAGAGCTGGGAGAGAATCTTCGCCCCCTCACTGAATACGCGTTCTTCCATCAGTGCGTTTGCACAACGGATGGCGCTCTTCTTGTTCTGCTCATCGTCGATGGAAAAATCACTGGCTATACCATAGGAGGTGCTGTCGCACCGTACGATGGTGGAACAGAAGCTGTCCAGGGTAGCGATGGTGGCATCAGGGAACTTGGCAAGTTGCAACGCGATTTGAGGATCATCATTGAAGGCTAACAACTGACGGTGGATGCGCTCGCGCATCTCCCTTGCCGCCTTTCGTGTAAAGGTAAGGGTGAGTATCTGGTCACAGTGGGCTTTTTCTTCCAGGACAAGCCTGAGAAATCGATAGGAGAGAACTGTGGTCTTACCCGAACCGGCCCCTGCCGATACGACACAGTTCTGGTCGCAGAAAACTGCCTTGAGCTGGTTCGCATCCAATTGGGTCTTATTCTTTTTCAATACTTCTTCAAAGCTGATCATCGGGTTGCAAACCTCCTTCTGCAGATTGGGCGGTAGATGCACCTATGGCAGCTGTCCTTGGAGGGAGTAGCCTCAAGATGCCCTCCTTCTATCGAGCTAGCCACCTTTTGGAGGACATCCTCCAGGGCCTTGTCACAAAAGTCCATGATGGCGGTCTCTTCCCTGTCCCAAATAGCATTGTAGCAACCATCCTTGATACTGAAATACGAGGCATTCACAACCTCTGCTTCCAATGTCTCTCCAACCAATTTCCTATACAGGGGAAGCTGGTAAGAAGGAATAGTGTCCTTGATCTTAGTAAAGGGGGCCTTGCCTTTCTTGTAGTCTATAACTGCATAGAGCTTCCCCTCTGGAGGATCGAGACAGATGATTCTGTCAATCCTCCCCTCCAGGGAGAACAAATCATTGACGAAGGAGAGCTTCTTCTCGAAAAAAATCGAACGTGTATGCTCAAAGAGAGTCTCCTCCGCCTTCACTATCCACGTGCATTGGTCTCTGAACTCATAGATTATCCACGCACGGGTGGGAGGATTGGGCCCGCCTTCTCCAAAGTACTCGGTGAGCTTTTGGTCAAACAGGCTAAGTAGTAAGGAACGATATTCCTCCGTCTTATTTGAGGAGAAGTATTCGATCTCCCTAAAGAAGGTCTCATAGACAGCATGAAGAAATGATCCGATAAGACGGTGGTCGACACTAAGCACCTGATACTCAGCTTGGTCAACTTCGAACAGGTAGTTGCAGAGCCAGGCATAGGGGCATCGGACAAAGGTATCAAGCCCGGTCGGAGAGAGATGAATACGAAGCTTTCCCTCAACTTCATGCTTCAGCAGGGGGACCCACTCTAAGGGAAGGGGTTTTCTGGCAAAGTCACTTCGTTTGGGAGAGAGAGAGGTATGTATTGCCTTGGCAAACCACCACTGTTGTCGATCGGTAGCCCGAGACAGAGGATTTTCCCCTCTCCATATCTGGCTTTCCCCTATAAAAGGATCATGAGCTTCGACAGTGTCTTTACGTTTCTCTGTTATCAGGTTTTGTTCCAAAAAGTATGTGGGAGGTAGGGCCTCACCTTCGTAGCTACTGGTGTGGTAGGAGAGATAGAGTTGCCCCTCTCCCAAAAGGGTTGCTTGTAAGGTAGCGGCTGTAGTGTCCTCTTCCCTACGGTCCTTGGTTTCTACTGTTTGGGGTAACAGGGCCAAAGGCTGTTCGAGACATCGTGAGCCTACATGGTCAAGGGCAAGGATAAAGTGGTGACGCGCCTCCAAGGGGGCCGTCAGAGGCCAGGGATAGACCTGTATTCCCTCTTCCTGCATCTGTGGTACATACAGCTTGGTATCGAGAAACTCCAGAAATAAGCTAAAGACAGAGGGGTAAGAGTCGATGGAGACCGATACCATTGCGGCCTTGATATTCTCCATGGTATCGAGACAGAAGGAGTAGACATCCTCGCCTTGAGTACCTGTCCACTGGGTATCAATGAAGTAGGTGTCCTGAAAGTGGTTAAGCTTCTTTCTGAGCTCTTCGATGTTCTTGGATGTGCATATACCTACAACACTTTCTTTAAAATCCTTATACCAGGCTATCAATGAGGTGTTCCGTAGCTGCTCTGTCCATTGGTCACTGCCCCACAGGGAGCCTTGGGATACGGCCCTATCGACAGCGACTGCTAAAATCTTTCGCTGTGTCTCAAGATCCCTCCAAGGAAAGCCTATGTCCAGAAGAAGAGATTTCATACTCTCCAAGCTAAAACGCTCTTCATAGACCTCCTTGAGGCGGGAGAAGAATCTCCCACTAGGATAGAGCAAGGGTGATTTACCTTGCCGAAGCACCAAGGGTATGTCGTACAGCCAGGCTTCCTGCTCGAGGGAAGGAAGCATAGTGGTGGGAGTTGCACATCCGATGAGGATGTCCCTGGTAGGGACCCTCTCATCAAGAAGGTGACGAATCCTTCGCAGTGTAGTGCGTATCTCTTCCACATGGTTGTCAAAAACTTCCAGCTGAACAGAATTACCCAGTGAAATGGGTGTTGTTCTACAAGTTATCCAGGGAGGAGAGCCTAGACTCTCAAGGAAAGTATCCAAGCCTGCAATCAGATCAGGAAAGAGAATGCAGTATTTCTTGGAAAACACCTCATCTTCAGCAAACTGCAGGGAAGGTTGTTCGTACCCTGGTTCAAAGAGCTTATGTGAGGAAAGGAATGAATTATATTGTTGATAGAGAATCTTAACATCCTGTTGCATTGGACGGCTCATGAGAGCGAGCACCTCTTCATCCAAGGCTTGTCCCAGTTGGGGTAACAAGGAAGAGAGATACTTGCTGAATCTGCTGTTTGCTTCAGGAAAGCTTGGGTTTATGAAATACGAGAGACCATGGGGCGTATCAAGCAAAGTCCGGGCAAAAAGCTGACGTATCAGGGCATTTGCAGGTTGTTCTTCTGCATGCCGAGGCAAGAACTGGGCCCTGAACACATCAAAGGAAATGGCCTGCTCTGCCAAGATGGCTTTATGCTTACCATGAAGGGCATAGTCTACCAAGAAGCTTCTCGCAGCTACTTCTGTGGGAAAGACACAGATGTAGCCCTCTTCAAGCGCGGTATGTACATAAGTTCGTTTCGTCTGTTCCATACATTGCAGTATACCACGAATGTGTGTACCATTACTCATGCTTATGCCAGATCAGGATGAAAAATACAAACAGATACAAACAGGACGTTTTGAACCTCTGGCTGGAGCCCTCTCTATCTTGCTAAGCGTCTATATCTGGCTGAATCTCGGACCAATTCTTGCCTATCAATTCACTAAGGTGCCCCTGTCTGATGGAATCATCAAAGCCTATCTAGTTGCTAACATACCGTTTTTTGCAATGGCGTTTGGCCTCTACCTATCCCTGCGTTTTCTGATGCACACCACCGTCAAACACATCATAACTGACAAGAAAAGCCTTGATTGGATTCTTCTGCTCTATAGCGGAGGTGCCTACCTAGCGGTAGCCGCACTCTTTACCTTGGTCCATGCCTGGTTACAACCAGAGAAGTTCCAGCTGTACAGTGCTGATATACAAGATCTCTTGCATATGATCCCCCTCGTACTTATCATCACCCCGATACAGACAACAAGCGAAGAGTTCCTGATGCGTGCCATACCATCAAGGCTTTTCAGAAAGGGAAAGCTTGTCTCAAGGACCAAGGGCATACTACTTGTCAGCCTCTTCACAGCATTGCTTTTCACCCTGCCCCACCTATCCAATCGGGAGATGTTGTATGCAACCCAAAAGTCAGCAGTCATCTTCTACTATGCCCTCTTTGGCTTTGGAGGAACCTTCATCAGCCTAAAGACCAAAGGTTTTGAGCCTTCCTTAGGCATCCATGCAGCGAACAACCTCTACATTGCCCTCATCTGCAACTACACAAACTCATCACTACCTTCCCGTCCTCTGATCGTATCAACAGCGACAGTAGGTACTTTCTGGGATATTTTACAGCTATCATTGGGACTTGGCGCTGTTGCTCTTATTCTGTTCAGGATGGGAGCATTCAAGAAGAAATGAGAGCTTTGCTTTGTCATACTGCAAAGCTAATGCTCCTTACAATCGAATAATTGAATGCTCATATTCAAGGACAGCGCCATTGGAATTCCTATGATATGGTGCGTATGTATCCTTGGATTGCCCCCTGTTACCAGTTCACAACCCTTTCAGCAGAAGCTTCCTTCCCCAGAAGGGCAAGGTCATAGAGGAATATCGTGACACCCAAAAGATCTGCACACCCACCACAGCTGATCCTTCTCTCAGTGAATGTCATATCCAACTCTTCGATAAGCTGCATACCATCTTCTGTGAAGGCACCACCTTTTTGCAGGATATGTTGGACACTCAGTTGAACATATTCGAGAGTCTTTGCATTGTGGCGATAGAGTACATTCGTATCGGTCACACTGGCCATGAGTGAGAGCAACACCTGAAGACGTGCCAGATTGGGATCGCGGCCCTGTCTCAGATATTCCCTATACCAAGGAAGGGATAGGGTTCTCACAGATACAAAGCCGGTCATTACCTCACCTCGAATGCCTCTTATGCCTTGTTTGACATAGAGTTTTTCACCGTGAGTCTTGTTGCTTTTATTGACAATCTGGGTAAATTCATCTTCCAGAGTGTGTTTTGTCATTTCTGTTGCCACTGAACAAATCAGATCAGTATCGGTAGAGTTGTACCGAGACCTTGCATAAGCCGATGCAGCGGAAAGGATGCCTACACTAAAGAGCATACCCTTATGGGTGTTCACTCCTTTGGTCACTGAAAACATTGCCTTTTCAGCTTCAAGGCCAATCTTGCGTATCTCTGCAAACAAGTCGGGCAAAGAGCCCTTCCATACGTTCCCGAGTTCTGCCATCTCCCCAAAATAGGGCTGTAAGGCATAAGCACTCTTCTCAAAAGTATGGTAATCCATATCAGTATGGCCACCACTGCCAAGACGATCCACCAGACCGGGTTTGGGTGTAGTACACACTTCTTCAAGCAGTGCCTTTGTCGCCAACGACCCTATTTGTCTCATTATCGGCTCACATTCTTTTCAGAAAAAGTGTCAGCTCTTTCTCAGTCAATGCCAACAAATCCTCAAGACTATGTCTTTCACTTCGGGCACACTCCTTGGCAGGTCTGTGGCACAGGAGGCATCTACGTTGCTCTAGTGCAATATCCTTACGTGTTATGGCTATTCCATCGCTATCCTTAAGGTCGAGATCCAACCAGCGCCCGATGGGATAGACCTGTTCAAAGAAAGCAAGCCTCCGCTTGAGAGCATAGAGGTTGGTACCACCCAATACGATGAAATAACGCTCTGGCCCTGTTTCCTTTTGCTGTTGGGCTACCTCTTTCAACACCCCCTGATTACGCGCTATGAAGGCATCCATGGCCTTGTCAAAACTAGCCTGAATAAGCTCACTATTCTTGACAGGACCTGGAATATTCATGGTGCAAGAGACAAGAGGGGACTGATACTTTTCTATCAGAGAGGTTTGTAACGCATACCGATCATCTCGCCCCTGCAAAATCTGTTCTAACGTGGCCATAGATTAATCCTCTATCTCCTGTTCATCTTTTACCTGGTAGATAAGATCGATGACAGAGCCATCACGATAGGTGACCACTCCCACGACACGGTCGGTGTAGGCGATGGGAGTTCCTTCCCCAACAATTCTCTCTGCCTTATCCCTAAGGTCTTCAATCGTACACAGATCTATCCCTGAGGTTTCCATCATCTTGATGAGGTCAGTACGGATGGGGTTCACTGCAATGCCTTGGTCAGTGACTACAATGTCGATGGTCTTGCCAGGGGTAACGATAGTATTTACCCTATCCACAATGGTGGGGATACGTCCCCTGGTAAGTGGGCACGTTATTATTGCAACAGAAGCACCGGCAGCTGTATCACAGTGACCACCGATGGCTCCCCTGATCACGCCATCAGATCCAGTCAGTACGTTCACATTGAAGTTGATATCAATCTCTAGGGCTGACAGAACAACAAAATCCAACTGATTCACGGCAGAGCCCTTGCTGTTGGGACTTGCATAATAGGAAGCCGAAATCTGCTGGTGAAAACGGTTGTACTTCAGCGAGCGTGCCGCCTCAAGGTCAAAGGACTGGACATCAAGGATTTTCTTGATAAGACCCTCCTCATGCAGCTGTACAATCTGACCGGTTATACCACCAAGTGCAAAGCTCGCCTTGATCTTCTTCTTGAGCATCTTCTCTTTCATGAAACGTACTGTTGCAAGACTTGCTCCGCCAGATCCCATCTGCAAGGAAAACCCGTTGCGGAAGAAATCAGTTGCCTCAATAACCTCAGCCACTTTCTGGGCTATCATCAGTTCCTTAGGGTTGGTTGTATATCTTGTTGCACCGCTCATGATGCCATTGGGGTCTCCGATGGCATCGACTTCCACAATATAGTCAACATCTGACTCAGAGATACCAAACGGAACATTGGGGAACGGGACGATATTATCTGTGAGGATGACCACCTTTTTGGCATACTGGGCATCGAGTTTTGCATAACCCATCGCACCACAAACGATTCCTTTGTCATTGTCACGAGAATACCCGTTGGCATTACCCAAGGGGTCACACGAGGGGGCTCCAATAAACGCTATATCGATGGGAAGCTGCCCTGTCTCAATTACTGCAGCACGTCCTCCATGGGAACGGAAGACTACAGGGACCTCCATCAGACCACGGGAGATCGCTTCAGCAAGCTCCCCTCTAAGACCACTGGTCTCTATCCTATGTACCACACCATTTTTGATATGCTCGATCAGAGGCTTATGGATATCGATCAGAGAGCTCGGGGCAAGGACCAAGTCCTTGATACCCATCCCTGCTATCGCATCCATTACTTTATTGACAACAAAATCCCCATTGCGGAAGTGGTGATGAAATGAGATCGTCATTCCATCCTTAAGGCCGCACAACCTGATGGCATCCTGAAGCGACGGGACAATCTTGTTGTCACTGAGTTCGCGTTCTTGACAGGTCTTCAGTTCCTTATAGACATGCTGGGTATCAAAAGGCGTCTGAGTCTTCAACTCATCCATATGGGCAATTGCAGTAAGGTCAAAGTTTGACATCACACATCTCCTAGCTTAGAATTTTGGCAGCTTTTGCCAGACTTATCACACGCTCCGCCCGAAGCACAATAGGACGGTCAATCATCTTTCCATTGAGTGAGATGACCCCAGAACCACGTCTATTGGCTTCTGCTATGGCTTCCATTACAGCCTTTGCCTTCTGGATTTCCTTAATCGTTGGAGTAAATATATCGATGATCGGCTGAATCTGCCTTGGGTTGATGACTGACTTGCCATCAAAGCCAAGTTGCTTGATATGTCTCGCTTCTGCGATTAGACCCTCTTCATCATTGACATCAGAAAAGACCGTATCGAGGGCAGAGATACCTGCAGATCGGGCAGCCTGCAAAATCATGCTCCGGGCAAACAACAGTTCAATTCCCTCAGGGGAACGGCTTGTCTTCAGGTCAGTCACATAATCCTCAGCCCCCAAGGCTATACCGATCAGGCGCTTGCTTGCCTTTGCAATGGCAGGTGCGTTCAACACCCCTTCTGCACTCTCGATGGCAGCCATCATCTTGGTGGTGCCAACTGGAATTCCAATGGTTTTTTCAATCCGTTCGATCTGATCCTCACAAAAGACAATATCCTGGGCAGTTTCGGTCTTTGGGAGCCTGATCACATCGATACGGGCTCTGACCATTGCCTCAAGATCATCTATGCCAATAGAGGTATTCAATGCATTGACCCTGACAACAAGTTCCTTGTCCCCGTAGTCAATGGTGGTGAGAGCGTGGAAGACCAGACTCCTTGCCGCATCCTTCTCTGCATAGGATACGCTATCCTCAAGGTCAAACATGATGCAGTCACAGTTATATATATACGCATCCTTGATCATTCCAGGGTTATTTCCTGGTACAAACATCATCGTCCTTCTGAGTCTTTCTTGCATACTATACCTCCCACCGATAATCAGTGCTGAGGCAGGCACGATAAATTGCCGTCTTCACTCTTGCCTTGATGACACAATCAAGGGCACCTTGATCAACAGCGCTGATATCAGCTGCCATAATCCCAAGCTTCTGGGCACACTCACGGATAACGCCCCTGATCTGCTTGCCGAACTGCTTTGACACAGAACTGGTCAGTGCTATGGTAATTCCCTCACCTGTTGCCTTACTTACTGTAACCATGATATCGCTCGATTCCATGGTCCCCGCCAAGCCAGTAGTCACTATCTCCATGAGAAACACCTCCTGTGTCTAGGCCTGAGCCTGTCTTTGCATCTTCCATTTTTTGAATGTTTTCTGGATAAGGGGCAAGAATATTGAGCCTACAATCAGGATGAGCAGGATGATACAAATGGGAGAACTTGCGAATATCTTCATACTACCGTTGGAAATCTTGTAAGCTCGCCTGAAGTACTGTTCCATACTCGTTCCTACGATGACCGCCAAGACAAACGGACTCATCGGGAAACTGGCCTTGGACATGAAATAACCAAAGATGCCAAACACCAGCAAGAGATAGAAACTTGCAACTGACGATGCAATGGCGTAGGTCCCAACAAACGTAAGTCCCAACACGATGGGATATAACACTCTAGGGGGTACTGCCAATACCCGTACCAATACACCTGCGAGGGGAATGTTAATGACAGCAAGAATGACATTCCCGACGAACATGCTAGCTATGATTGCCCAAACAATGTTGCTCTGTTGCTGGAATAGGGCAGGTCCTGGTTGCAGGCCGAGCATCAGCATCGCCCCCATCATGACAGCCGTTGTGCCTGATCCGGGAACACCAAGGGCTAACATAGGGATCAAAGCCCCGACTGAAGCTGCATTGTTTGCAGACTCAGGAGCTGCAACACCCTCAATGGCACCATGACCAAATCTTTCAGGATGTTTGGAAAATCTTTTCTCATTGCTATACGCCATCAAGGAAGCAATGGTAGCACCAGCACCGGGAAGAACTCCAACAAAGAATCCTAAAGGAGTACTGCGTAGAATAGGCCAAAGGGAGAGTTTCCACTCTTCTTTGGTTATCCAAATTTTTCCAAATTTGGTCTGGATCTTTTTGGTTCCGTCTGTGATGTTCTTGAAACTCTTCAATACTTCACCAAAAGCAAACACTGCAATTATGACGATAAGGAAGTCAATGCCTCCCTGTAGCTCAAGAATACCAAAACTGAATCTATTGACTCCTGACTGGGGGTCAATACCTACAGTGGAGACCATCAGGCCTATGATCATCGAGATGAAGCCCTTGAGTCTTTTCCCCTCTGACATGGAGGCTGTGGCACTCAAGGCAAACACATAGAGAAGGAAGTACTCTGCCGATCCAAACTTGAGGGCAAAACGGGCGACTGGTAAGGCGAGCAATGCGATGAAAACCGTTGCAATGGAGCCACCGATAAAAGAGGCAATAGCCGACATTGCCAAGGCAGATTCTGCCTTACCCTGCAAGCTCATGGGATACCCGTCGAAGGTTGCCGCTATGGCAGCACCATCGCCCGGTGTATTGATAAGGATCGAAGCACGCGATCCGCCGTACATGGCACCATAGTAGACACCACACATCATGATCAGAGCTCCGATAGGACCGAGGGAGAATGTCAGGGGTAAAAGAATCGCCACACCGGTAGCTGGGCCTAGACCAGGAAGCATGCCTACAATAGTACCAAGCACACCACCGATAGTAACAAAAAGAATGTTCATTGGTTGCACCGCAACCCCAAAGCCTTGTAGCAATAATTGAAAACTGTTCATACGGTATTCCTTACATAAACCCTAGTGGTGACTTTGGGAGATACACACCCATCAAGGTGTTGAAGAGGATGAATGCGACAACTGAAAAGATCAGTGAGATCAAGAGAGTACTCTTCCAGGTCTTTTTTCCTCTAAAGATGAATAGCTGGATATTCAAGAAAACAAACGTGGCAAAGATATAGCCGATACGATCAAACAAAACTGCATAGAGCAATCCATTCAATAGGGTGAACAGGATATTCTTCTGTTCCTCGCCAATGAAGGAGGCTTTGGGTACATGGCCCTTTGCTTTTGCAAGCAGACGAATTTCCTGCACTACCAGGAAGGCCCCCAATACAAGAAGGCTGATGCCTAAGATTGCTGGGAATATCTTTGGTTCGTACGTTACCCCTATCTTTGCATCCGGCAAGAGGAAGGTAGAAAGGGTGTACACAAAGCCAATCATAGTTACTACGACTGACATGATCATTGAAACATTCATAAGTTCCTCCAAAGGAAAATATGCCCTGACCACGTTCGGCCAGGGCATGATACAAGCCGGTCTAGATCATACCGATCTCTTTCAGGATTACCTGATAGTCACCTTCGGTCTTCTCGAGGAATTTCTCAAATTCAGGTCCGTTCTGATAGACGTTGTCCCAACCATATTTAGTAAGGGCAGCCTTCCATTCAGGAGTCTTCACCATTTCAGAAAGAGTCTTCTCCCAGTAGGCAACTGCATAGTCAGGCATCTCGGGAGCACCGAACAGACCACGCCAGTTCTGGAAAGTCTCATTGATACCAGATTCGATACATGTTGGAATCTCAGCTGCTGCGCCAGTTCCGATTCTGCGATCTGCAGTCTGGGCAAGAACACGAAGGTCTCCACTGGTGACCAAACCCATAACATCTGCAAGACTGGTTGAGAACAGGTCGATATGCCCACCCATGACCTGGGTTGCACCATCACTATCAAAGGCGATGTAATCGATCTTGTTGAGGTTCTTTACGCCAGCTGCACGGGCAATGATCAAGAACTGCACATGGTCCATGGAACCTGCTGAGGAAGTACCACCAATCTTCACTGACTTGGGATCCTTCTTCAGGGCATCCATGACATCCATGATATTCTTGTAGGGGGAGTCAGCCTTTACCACGAAAGCTGCATAGTCAGCAATCAGACGAGCCAGAGGGGTTGTGTCACGAAAACCATATTTCGATGTTCCGTTCAGATTGAAGAAAATAATGGGGGGAGAGTATACGGTGATGGTCTTCGTATCACCTTTCTTGGTCTGTAGGGTACCAAGATGTACAGCGCCACCAGCACCAGGTGCATTACGTACAGGCATGGAGACATCAACCAACTTGGTGTCGGAAAGAGTTTTTGCAACCGTACGAATCGTCAGATCCCAACCGCCGCCAGCCCCAGAGGGTGCTACAAAATCAAAATTCCCTTTTGGATACTCAACTTGCTTTTCACCAGTTGCGCCTTCACTGCTACCATTAGCCATAAGTGCAAATGGGACTGCCATTATCAGACACAGCAGAATAATAATACCTTTTTTCATAATTGTCCTCCTTGAAATACCGTGGCGCTTACAACTGTCGCCCTATATTCAGTATAGGAGTCAATTCTTAAGAGGTGATTAACGAGTTCTTAATTTTTATTAAGATTTGAGGAAGTAACCTTCCTGATTGCAGAGAACAACTCGAAATAGGAGACAGGCTTGAGCAAATATTCATCAATGATGGTTGCCTGTACAGCCTCAACAATCTCCCTGCGGAGCAATCCGGTCAGGAGAATTATAGAGATCTGTGGATTTATCAGCTTTGCCTTCATGGCAAGATCCAAGCCATGCATCCCTTTCATGTTGTCATCGGTGATAAGGAGAGGGAAATGGTTCTCCTTGAGCAGGGTCAATGCTTCAAAAGGGTCTACTGTCGCAAACACATCAATACCCTGCCGGCTCAGACTCTTTTGCAGAACCTTCAGCACAGAAAGGTTGTCGTCCACCAACAGAAGAGTAAGCCCCTCCCTCCCAGGCAACGACCAAGAAGGCATCTTCTGTGCTGGACCTGAATCGAGCTTGAGATCTTCAGCCAAGGGAAGAGTTATGGTAAAACATGAACCGATGCCCGGCCTTGAGGTGACAGTCACAACACCCCTATGAGAGGAGACTATGTTTTGTACTATGGAAAGGCCCAGTCCAGTACCTCCAACCTCACCTTTAGTGGTAAAGAAGGGTTCGAATATAGTATCCACCACCTCTTTTCTCATTCCCACCCCATCATCAGTAATGGAAATCTGTCCGAAGAGCTCAAACTGAGGATCGAGTGCTTCCCAGTTGCTCTGGGAGAAACTCTCTCCAATCTCCTCTTTGGTCACTCTCCTGTACACCATCTCAATGGTTCCCTGTTTTCCCCCAATCGCCGCCATTGCATTCAGCACAAGATTGAGAATGACCTGACTCAACTGGGTCTCATTGCAATAGAAGCCACTTTTTTTATCAAGAATTCTTACTTCCAGCTTGCAGTTGGGAGAAAGGATCCCAGTTATCATCTTCTCAGCATTCCTTATCAGCGTATGCGCATCAATGTATTCAAAGACGGTCTCGGTAGTGCGACTTCCCAAGGCAAGGATTTGTTGGATAATGGATTTTGCCTTCTCCGATGCAAGCAATATCTCTTTGGCATCATCGTAATAGGGATTGGCCGGGTCCATAGTCTCCACCATAAGGGCTGAGTATCCCATTATTGGAGTGAGCAGGTTGTTAAACTCATGGGAAATGCCACTGGTCATCGTACCTATGTTCTGCAACCGCTGCTGATGAAAGATCAACTTTTCATTCTCATGCAGTGTAAGCAAAGTCTTGTTCAACTGGTTAAGATATGTATTGCGCCTCTTCATTTCATTTTTCTCAAGATAGGCAGAAATGAGCAAGACCAGAACACTGAAAAGCGTGATGCAAATTAGCAAGGTAAGTATGATTGCTTTGCTCATGCCTCCTGTCGCTTGTGCCTTAATCTCATTATAGTCGATGACAGCACTGACGATAAAAAAACCATTATCAATATGGATTGGTGCATATGCTGCAACCTTTGTAATTTTCTTAGGCTGGTCATCATCCCACCAGTAGGACTGATAAACCTCTACTCCCTCTTTCCCCTCTTTCTGGTGGGCAATCATCTTTTGGAGACTGTCCAATTCCAATTCGATGTCAGGGTACAGAGCCTGACGCTCTGTAGCAGCATTGACCCCAATTTGCTCTCTGATGTGGTACATGATGAGGACCCCATCACTATTCTTCACTAGGGCATACCCCTTCTCCCCCAACTTGACTGGTGCGATCATCCTCTCATACATCAGATTCAGATCCAGCATTGCAGTAATGGAGATGCCATCTTTGTTCTTGACGGTTATGGAGAGATAGCTCTCATGAAAGTCATCCCCAGCCAGCCAGAGCTCAATTTTGGCATAGGCATCCTCACTGACAGAACTCAAGAAGCGGTATTCCTTATTCTTCAAACTCCATATGGGATTCTGGAACGAATCATCGTGGATGACCATATTCTCAATAATCTGGGCATTGTAGACGCTGTAGGAAAGTACAAGCTTGTCTAATGGCCACCCGATGCCCTCATCTGTATAGGAGGCTAAAGCATGGTTGAAGTCAATTGATTCAGCAAAGAAAAACAACCCTTGTTTTGTCTGGTTTATCTCCCCCCCCATGGCTTCTGCTATATTCTTCACAATGGTCATCTGCTTGGCCTTGCTGTTCTCAAACATGACCGTTGCGTTGTGCTGAAAAATATCGACCAATAGGATAATAATGGCTAGGACGATACAAAGCGCTACCATTATCAGAGGCAGCCACGTTCGCACATCTTTTTTTATGGTATCATTGAAAGGCAGTGCCAAGGGTTTCTCCTATTATTATTGTTACCTAGGAATATATCACGTATACTTATGATCAAACAGAAAAAAGAGGGCTAAAGGGATGCAGGACAAGGTACTTATTGTCGACGATGACACATCAATACGCAAGTTGATGTCAAAGGTTATTACCAGCAATGACCTCATTCCCATCGCTGTAAACAACGGCGAAGAGGCAATAAAGCTTCTGAAAACCTCCTCTTTCCAACTTGTCCTGCTCGATATCAATCTGCCTGGCATGGATGGTTTTCAAGTTTTAAAACAAATCCGATACCTAGGGATATCAACACCTGTAATCATCATCAGTGGAAGAACCGAGGACTACGATGCCCTCTACGGCCTTGACCTCGGGGCCGACAACTACATCTACAAACCTTTCAATCCGGTGATACTAGGGGCAAAGATCAAGGCTCTGATACGACGAAACAAACAAGGGCACAACTCCCAGGACGAAATTACCAAGGTTGGGCCATTCTCGTTGGACAACAAGACCATGCGCTTCTATAAGGAAGATGAGGAGATTTTTCTTTCTGCCAAGGAGCTCATCCTCATGAAATTATTTTTGGATAACCCCAACCAGGTATTCTCCAAAGAGGCGCTGTACGAGCAAATCTGGGGTGAGGCTGTAGTCGACGATAATGCAGTCATGGTCTATATCAACAAGCTACGAAATAAGATTGAGCCGTCTCCCAAGACACCAATCTATATCCAGACAATCTGGGGAAAAGGCTATACATTCTCCTTGGCCAACTGAGATGCTATTGCCTGCCCTTGTTCTGATAGGATGAAGGAATAGGTAGTGTTGGGCACCAGCTTTTCAAGCTTATCAAATTCTTTCAAACCCATGAGAGCGCGTACCCGTGATGCACTGATGGGCTGCTCTTCTGCCTGAAGGCGCTCAATTTCAACAAAAAGGACGCCCTTAGCCCCTAGCATAGTTCGCATCTGACGGTTATATGCCGCGGTTGTCATGCACAGGGGTTCTGTTCCTACGAAGCGACAGGTTATACCTAGGGCGGGGGCTATATAGTGGAGGAAGATAGCAATATCCAACTCGCTATTCAGTTGTCCTACACTTTGTTGCTCTTTGATGAAGTATGAAGGGAACGTAGCGACTGAAACAAGGTAGTCACTTGCCTCATGTACTATGATATTGGGAATATCTGCGACACCCTGGCGAACCAAGGCAAGCCTGACATCTGTGGGAAAAGCACTCTTATCGCTGGAGACAACAAAGACATGCAAAAGTGAACACTTTTTGGCAGAACTTTCCAAAAGGTAGCGGTGCCCTTTGGTGAAAGGATTACAATTGACTACTATGGTTCCAATCAAACCAGAGACAGTGAGGCCTCTCGACAGAACAGCCTCATCAGTCGTTTTTTTCAGCGCAGAGACATATTGGGTAATCCCATTTTTACGATTCTCCATCAAAAGGACACTGGAAGTCTCTTCGATGGGATAGAAGCCAAAGGGGATGAACAGGTTCTTATTCTTGGGTTTGGTGAATACAAACAGGTTCCGTAACCCCTTGCTGAAGGCATGAGTGATTAGTGTGGTAAGAATCTGACCCAACAACCCCTCACCCTGACGGTTCTTTTGCACAGCAATGTATTTGAGAACATTCCCATCAAGCGAACCTGTACCGATAATCGTGTCATCCCCTGTACGCAAAATAGTGGTGAACTCCGGGATACCCTCAAAGACAAGTCCCTGTTCCAAGAGAAAACCCTTGACTTCTTCAAGAAGAGAACCCTGCATTGGTTGTACAATCTGAGTGGTAATATCCATGATGAACTCTCCCTATGTACCGGTTTTGTACTTCACCCTATGCGATACTATCCCAGCTGTCAAGAATTTGATGCCTTTTTTTAGCAATCTCTACTTATATAAGGAGTTGTGAGAATAATTATATTCCCTGAGAAATTCGTTATCAACTATTTTGCACCAAGTTACAGTAATACGCTATATTTATGGAGAATTAGCATAACCAAGGCTTGTTCCAAACCTAACTTTATGCTACCTATGTATAAAATAGGAGATAAATCCAATGACTTTACAAAAGAGGCTGATTGCTTTTTGTATTACCCTTTTGCTATGCATTTCCTTGGGCGCAACAAATTCCCAGAAGATATTTCCTCTGGAAAGTCCTGTATACCGTTATATAGCCAACCTCTATATACTACAAGGAATGTCCCTGCCCTCTACGACAGGACCCTACAGTCAGGATGAGCTACAGAGGATGTTTGACCGACTCGACAAAAACTCATTAACGACATCATCAGAACAGGATTTCTATGACCAAGTTGCAACAATCTTGGCACAAAAGCCCAAACAAAAAGGCCAACTTGGCTATGATATTGGGATACAGGCCAACCTAGAAGCATATGCCCATACCAATACGAATGACTTCACCGCTGAGCAGGACTGGTCCTATAACTATTCGGACCGAAAGCCCTTTGTAAGTTTCAACTTTGAGACATGGCCTACAGATCATTTCTACAGTTATTTTGAACTCTCCCTAATGAATAACTTCGGAGAGGTATCAGGACCTGAAGAGAATCCCAATACGAAGGATAATTCCCTGTATGGAAAATCCATGCTGACTACCAACATTATTATGGTCCCTCCAAATGGATTGTATAACATTGACCTAAACTTCCCCTACCGTGCCTTCGTAAGTGCAGGAGGGGACAACTGGAACATACAGGTGGGAAGGGACAAGATCAGCTGGGGAGCTGGAAAGACGGGCAACCTTTCGGTAAGCAACAACATGCCCTACCAACAGATCGGAAAATTCACCACCTACTTTGATTCCTTCAAGTACACCCTGCTCTCTTCCTTCTTTGCTCATCCTCAAGTCCTTTATCCTTCATACACGTCACCCCAAGTTGGCAACTCACAGGATATACTTGCCGATGGCATCAAGATGTACTTGGCACACCGGGTGGAATTCCGGTTCCTCCAAGACAAGGCAGGTTTTACCGCAACAGAATCGATGATGTACCAGAGCAGCACCGGTTCGATAGACTTGCGTTTCCTCAATCCTGTCGGGTTCTACCATAACCAGTACATCAGAGGAAACTCCAACTCCATGCTTGTATTCGAAGGTGACTACACCCCCCTTAGAGGCCTCAATGTCTATGCGCAATTTGGCGTGGATGAAATAGCCTTTGGAGAGCCTGTCCCACCAGAGAGCGGCGCAAGACCTACAGCCTTTGCTTATCTTCTGGGAATCCAGAACAAAACAGCCTTGAAAAAAGGTATCTTCACCATTGCCCTTGAAGGAGTATATACCGATCCTTTCTTCTACTTGCGTGAAGAGTATAACGATACCACTCACCAGCATGGAGTTGGATATGATGGTATTATCCGTGTACTTGCAGGCAGTATGGCTAACCTCAGATATGTGCAGGGCTATACCTATGGAGGAGATGCAATTGTAGGAAATCTCCTGCTGGACTATGAAGTTCCAGGATCGTGGAAAACATCGCTTGAGACCATGTTCATGGCACACGGGGTGTTGGACTTCACCAGCACATGGGGTTCATACTCCGGCACCGAGTCGGTACCATCCACTCCTTCCACAGCGAATCCTTTTGATGCTGCTGAGAATGGCCCGGTAGCCTATACCTTGCTCATCAAGCTTGCCTCAGAGGTAAACCTGACAGAGAAACTCTCCATCACAGGAAATCTCGACATGCCCTTTGTCTGGAATAAGAATAATACTGCAGCATCGATGGTATCAGACTACCAATTGAGCGTCGGCCTTCACTATAGCATCTGATAGCATGTATTTTCCTTCCCTCCAGCAGTAATGCCGGAGGGAAGTTTCTTTATAAGGGAATAATGATCCCCTACTCATGCAAAGGCGTGCAGATATACCAAGCTGCACGTACATCAACATTGATGACCCGTACCTCAGAAAAACAGGCCTTCAGTTCAGTTGCACATCCCTTCATTTCCTTTTCTGCACTTCTGATGAAGCGAAAGTAGTCACCACCCTCCATCCATTCAACGAAGGATGTCAAAGCTGATCGCTTCTGGTTATAGTCGTAGATGACGACATACTCGCGTGTCACCCTCCCCATTTCCTTATAGAGGCGTTTGCGCTCATCAGGCAAAAGGCCATGGACGACATAGGAAGCTATGGAAATGTCATATGCATCCTTTGCAAAAGGAAGCCCCTCAAGGGCATTAGCCTGCATTAGGTTGATATCTTGGCCCTTAGTCTTGCGCTTAGCTATGGAGAGCATCTTCTTTGCTGGCTCTATGCCGGTCACCTCAAGACCTAGCTGATGAAGAACTGAGCAAAGAGCTCCTGTTCCACACCCTACATCCAAGATGTTCGTATAGCTTGCCAGATCGAGTTCAGGTTGTACACGCTCTAGCACTTCAGAGAATTTTCTTTTCTGTCTTGTGAAAAATAAGCCATAGATAGGGGCTATAGTGTTGAATAGCATATGATGATCTTTGCCTGTCGTACTTTTTTTCTCATCCAAGGTTACATTCTTCTGGCTCAAGGGCATCTCCTTTGTAGTTCACCCTTCATGCTAAACCACCGGGTTCCCATAGTACAGAAGGCAAGCTCCCCTTTTTTACCAGTAGAAGTGACACTCTTCAATTTGAGAATAGTAGATTTCCCAGAAATCCTTTGGTCCAAGAAAATGTTGTGTCATGCATAGATGCAGAAGGAGGGCCTCCGCAAGCGAAGGCCCTCCTGAAACATGTACAATAAACTGATACCGAAATCTACCCTACTCAGACACTATCGTGTCCGTAGTTTTAGAGAACGCGGAATGCGTCACGACCAGCATATTTAGCGGTATCACCAAGGTAATCCTCAATGCGCATCAGCTGGTTGTACTTGGACATACGGTCAGAACGACTCATGGAGCCGGTCTTAATCTGCCCAGTCTCGAGTGCAACTACGAGGTCAGCAATGAAGTTGTCCTCAGTTTCACCTGAACGGTGGGAAACAATGGCGGTATAACCGTTGCGCTTTGCAAGGTCAATTGCCTCAAAGGTCTCAGTAAGAGTACCGATCTGGTTAACCTTGATGAGAATGGAGTTTGCAACTTTCTTCTCAAGACCCATCTTCAGGCGGTCAACATTGGTAACAAAGAGGTCATCACCGACAAGCTGTATCTTATCGCCAATACGCTCGGTAAGCATCTTCCAACCTTCCCAGTCATCCTCGTCCATACCATCTTCAATGGAGATGATGGGATAACGGTTGCACCAGTCTTCCCACATGTCTACCATCTGGGCGCTGGAAAGCTTCTCACCAGTGGTCCATTTGAGGGTATAGGTCTTGGTCTTGGAATCGTAGAGTTCGGAGACAGCTGGGTCAAGGGCAATCATGAAGTCCCCATCGCGACCGGTTGTGTATCCAGCGTTCTTGATAGCTTCCATGATGACCTCGAGGGCCTCTTCGTTTGACTGGAGGTCAGGTGCGAACCCACCTTCATCACCGACACCGGTGTTATATTTTCTGCTTTTAAGGACTGCCTTCAGGTTGTGGAAGACCTCTGTTGTCCAGCGGAGTCCCTCGTGGATGGAGGAAGCGCCAATGGGCATTACCATAAACTCCTGGAAGTCGACCTTATTATCGCTGTGGGCACCACCATTGAGGATGTTAGCCATTGGAACAGGCAGAACACATGAATGATAGGCACCAAGGTACTTGTACAGAGGAAGGCCGAGGAAGTCGGCTGCTGCACGAGCTACAGCCATGGAGACACCAAGGATGGCATTAGCACCAAGCTTTGCCTTGTTTGGGGTTCCGTCAAGGGCAATCATGGCACGGTCAATAGCTACCTGGTCAAGAGCATCCATGCCTTCAAGTTCGGGAGCAATGACATCATTGACGTTGTCAACTGCTTTCAAAACACCTTTGCCCATGAAGCGATTCTTGTCGCCGTCACGAAGTTCTACAGCTTCGTGTACACCAGTAGATGCACCAGAGGGCACTGCTGCGCGACCCATGGAGCCATCCTCAAGAATAACGTCTACTTCGACGGTGGGGTTACCACGTGAGTCAAGGATTTCCCTGGCTTCGATAAATTCAATAATGCTCATGAATACACTCCTAATATGATATCTGGATTACCCTAATAATATCGTATCTTTTAGCTGTAATGTCAAGCTAACTGGCACTTTCCAACTATAGCCAAACCATTGATTGCATAGTACAATTCGTACCATGGACAGTGAAAAACCCCGACTACAACTCCCTTTGCTAACAGAATTCCTTCTTGATACCATACTGTTCGCAATGGAAGACCAGAGCGACATATACTACCTCGACCTGCTTAAAGGCAACGTTGTCTCTGACCAGGAAAAGCGAATGCTCGACTGGGAGAATGATAACGAAAAAGAGGAAATGTCAGACGAAGAACGCTATATAGATATTCCCGAATGGCAACCATCAAATGGTTTTCTGGTCATGGAAAAATTTGCAAACCAAGTCAGAAACCCTATCTACAAAGAAAAACTACTGGATGCTCTCCAAGCAGGAAAAGGGGTGTTCAGACGGTTCAAAGATATCATTGGTGAACAACCCTCCCTGGAGAGGGAGTGGTTCGCCTTCAAGGACGACCAGCTCAAGAGGGAAGTATATGCCTGGTACAGGGAACATAACGGTGCCCTACAACTACTTGACCTGGATATTGAACCTGAGGAGCTTACCGATGACATCCTCCAGGAGGATTTTGTCATAGCTAGCTCGACTGAAACCCTCCCCCTTGAAGAGATCCTAGCCTTGCAAACCTCCTTACACGAAGAGATGCAGAGGGGAAACTCCACACAAAAACATGCACTGAGGCTACTTGAGCCAAAGCTTCAAACCTTACAGGATATGCAATTCCTCTACGCCAGAACAGGGGAAGGCGAATTGGCTGGATTCATCTCCTATAAAACCATAGGACAGCATACTGTGGAAATTGTCTTCTTCGGTAACAAGAGAGAGTATCGTGGCATGGGATTGTTCAGGTTTCTCTTTGATCACTTCTGTCGTCAGGCAGCAAGAAAAGGTTACACCACTGTCATAGTCAGTCTGGCAGGGGAAGCCCTTTCCTTGGACAAGCTCTTCACCCCATTGGGCAGCACCACCATTTCAAAAAAGATAGAACTGAACACCAATGCGTGGAACGAAAGCCACCCTTCAACCGAAAGCGCATTTCTCTAACCCCCTATTACAATTTTTGTGAATACGATATCCTTATTTAGGTAAGCAGCCATGCAGCTTACCTGATGAGGATTAAGTAGTAATGCGAGTAACAATCTGTGAAAACAAGCAAGATTTGGGCCTTCAAGCTGCAAAGCTTGGCATAGAGGCAATTCAATCGGCTATTGAAAAAAAGGGAAAGGCTGTTGTAGTCCTTTCCTCCGGTATAAGCCAGTACATCATGTATGAGTATCTGGTCGAAGCCTCCATCCCCTGGGAAAAAGTTGAAGTATTTCATCTTGATGAGTATGTAGGACTCAAAAAGAGTCACAAGGCAAGCATCAGAGGGTACCTTCAAATCCACTTTATTGACAAAGTGCATAAGCTCGAGACTTTCCATCCGATACAGGGTGACAGCGAAGATCTCAATGCTGAGGTACAGAGGCTAAACGCTCTGATAGAGAACAAAACCATAGATGTTTTGTTTTTGGGCATTGGCGAGAACGGCCATATAGCATTTAACGACCCCCCTGCCGACACAAGAACACAACAACCCTATATCATAGTGGACCTTGATAACAGAAACAGGAGACAGCAGGTACGCGAACAGTGGTTCTCTTCTTTGGAAGAGGTCCCGACCCAGGCAATCTCCATGTCAGTGCAACAGATAGTGAAGGCAAAAACCATTGTATGTGCCGTTCCAGACCAGAGGAAGGCCCGATCAGTGGCCATGTGCATGTATGACCAGATTTCGGTATTTGCACCCTGTGCTATGCTACGATACAATGAAGATTGCACCCTACTTTTGGACAGACCCTCTTCCATGCTCATCATGGGCGATAGGCGATAAAAATTGTTTCAGTTGCAATAGAGAGACCAAGTAGCCGCCGTGTTACACTTGTAACTAATATACTAGTTTGTTAGAATCAACTAATAACAAACCTTTGGAGGATTCCATACATGAATATGACATTACGTTGGTACGGATCAAAATTTGATACAGTCACCCTTAAGCAGATCAGACAGATTCCCGGAGTTAAGGGCGTCATTACGATGCTCTATGACATCCCTGCAGGAGAAATCTGGCCTTTGGACAGAATTCAGGCTCTCAAAGCTGAAGTAGAGGCTGCAGACCTCAAGATTCTTGGTATTGAAAGCGTCAACGTACATGACTCCATCAAAATCGGCAGTCCTGACCGCGACAAGTATATCGAAAACTACATTACCAGCCTCGAGAACCTTGGCAAAGCAGGCATCACCACTGTCTGCTACAACTTCATGCCTGTTTTCGACTGGACCCGTACCGATCTTGCCAAGATGCGCAGCGATGGTTCTACCGTGCTCGCCTATGACCAGAAAGTTGTAGACACCATCGATCCTGAAACCTTCTTTAACCAGACGAACAACAGTTCCGGTGGCTTTGCCATGCCAGGATGGGAACCCGAGCGTCTTGCCAAAGTAAAAGATCTCTTTGAAGCATATAAGGATGTGAATGAAGACAAGCTCTTCGACAACCTCATCTACTTCCTAAAAGCTATTCAGCCTACCTGTGAACAGTACGGCATCAAGATGGCCATCCACCCCGATGACCCTGCATGGCCTGTATTCAACCTGCCACGCATCATCACCAGCAAAGATAAGATTCTCAAGGTCATGAAGGCTATCGATGCACCATTCAACGGCCTGACTTTCTGTGCAGGATCCTTCGGGACAAACCCCGAGAATGATCTTCCCGGTATTATCAGGGCCCTCCCCGGCAGGATCCATTTTGCACATGTAAGAAACCTGCATCACTTCGAACCTGGTGTGTTTGAAGAAGCGGCTCATCTCTCCAGTGACGGTTCCTTTGACCTCTACGAGATTGTGAAGGCTCTATATGAGACAGGTTTTGACGGACCAGTTCGCCCTGATCATGGCCGAATGATCTGGGATGAAGTTGCAATGCCTGGATATGGACTCTATGACCGCGCAATTGGCTCTGCCTATATACTTGGTTTGTATGAGGCTATAGAGAAAAACGCTACAAGGAAATAACATGGCACACATCGTCCGAGTCACCGCATCGGAAGAAATCTATCAGACCCTTCGGTCTGAGATTCTTTCTCTGCGATTCAAACCCGGCGAGGAACTTAACCTGCAGTTGCTCGCTGAGCAACTGCAGGTCAGCCGTTCCCCCGTCAGGGATGCCCTGATGAAACTTAGCACAGACAATCTGGTTGATATTTTTCCTCAAAAAGGAACCCGTGTCTCCCTCATTGACCTCAAGCAGGTCGAAGAAGAACGGTTCCTCCGGAAAAGCCTCGAAGAGTCAGCAGTACGGAAGTTTCTCAATAGCTATACTGAAGAACACCTGCATCTTATGGAAGAGAGCATAATCCTTCAGCAAAAAGCTATGAAAGAAGAAAGCTTCATCGATTTCCTTGCTGCAGACAACGCCTTCCATGGTGTGATTTTCTCTGGCATTGATATGAGCAGGATATGGAATCTCATCCAAAGCCAGGGAGGCAATCACCATAGGATCAGACTCCTCTCTTTTGCAGAGAAGAATGTGCTGGGAAATATCATCGAACAACACCAAAATATGCTGGGAGCCCTTCGTTTCAAGGATCTCAAAGAACTTCTTTGCCTTGAGGACAAGCATCTGAGCAAACTCCTGCAAGAGACAGAGAGCATGGTCTTACGCTATCCCCATTATTTCAAGAAAGAAGCACCCTCCCACCCATTTCATATACGAAACACCTACACAAAGGAGCTATCATGAAGCTAACTGCTCAAGCCATCAAAAACAGAGAGATATGGGAAGAGAAGGGATTTACCCTTCCTTCCTTCGACCGGGAAGAGATGATCTCAAAAACCATACAGGACCCTACATGGGTTCACTTTGGGGCTGGGAATATCTTCCGTGGCTTTCCTGCCGCCCTGCAACAGACATTGCTTGAAGCGAAAAAGACAGGAACAGGAATCATCGTCGGAGAAGGTTTTGACTATCAAATCATCGACGATATCTATGCAAAGCACAATAACCTCACCCTCCTGGTGACCCTAAAGAGCGACGGAACCATAGAAAAAAAAGTTATAGGTTCCGTAGCGGCTGCCTACAAGTGCGACCCTCAGTTTGCGACAGAGTGGAACTTCTTCAAAGAGACCTTCCGTAAGGCATCGCTTCAGATGGTGAGCTTCACCATCACCGAGAAAGGATACTCCCTGAAAGGAGGAAATGGTGAGTTCTATCCAGCTATCGCAGAGGACCTTGCCAATGGACCTACAAAACCTTCCATGTTCCTCTCCAAGCTCACCGCTTTGCTATATGAGCGTTTTCTTGCGAGGAAAGAGAGACTAGCCCTGGTAAGCATGGACAACTGCTCTCATAATGGGGAAAAGCTTCAGAGTGCAGTGCTGACCATTGCCCAGGCTTGGGAAAAAACCAATCTGGTTGAGAAAGGCTTTGTCGCATACCTTGAAAAATCAGTAACCTTCCCTTGGTCCATGATCGACAAGATCACCCCACGTCCTGATGCCGATGTACAGAAGATGCTCCAGCAGGACGGATTTGAAGATACTACCCTGGTAGTCACCGACAAGAACACCTACATCGCCCCCTTCGTCAATGCTGAAGAGTGTGAATATCTGGTCATTGAAGATACCTTCCCCAATGGCAGACCTGCCTTGGAAGATACCGGTGTATTCTTCACTGACCGTGATACGGTAAACAAGGTGGAAAGGATGAAGGTCACCACCTGTCTGAATCCCTTACATACGGCCTTAGCCATCTATGGATGTCTGCTCAGCTATACCCTGATCTCAGATGAGATGAAGGACCCGCTTCTCAATAAGATGGTACATACCATCGGATACACCGAAGGGATGCCTGTAGTAGTTGATCCCAAGATCCTCGATCCCAAGCAGTTCATAAAGGAAGTGCTGGAAATGAGGTTTCCCAATCCCTTCATGCCAGATACCCCTCAGCGTATCGCAACCGATACATCACAGAAGCTCGCCATCCGCTTTGGCGAGACCATCAAGGCCTATATGGCAAACAACAAGCTCGATGTTGCTGACCTCAAGATCATCCCTCTCGTTTTTGCCGGTTGGATCCGCTACCTAATGGGGCTCGATGATGAAGGAAACGTCTTTACTCCAAGTTCCGACCCCCGCCTGGGTGACGTCAGTCCCTATGTAAAAGACTTCAAGCTTGGCGACAAGGGACCCTTCACCGAACAACTCAAGCCAATTCTCAGCGATGAAACCATCTTTGGCGTTGACCTCTATGCAAATGGTATGGCCTCTCTGGTCGAGACCTATTTTGAACAGCTGGTCGCATCAAAGGGCGCTGTACGTACAACACTTGAGAAATATCTCAACTAACCTTCCCGGGAGGGGACGTGATGCGCGTACATATGAAACGTTCTGTAATTGAAGTTCTGTATATACTGATGGGAACTTGCCTTGCAGGCTTTGCAATCGCAACATTCATCCTCCCAGCAAAAATAGCTAGTGGTGGTGTCAACGGCATCGCCACCATCATCTACCATCTTGTAGGATGGGAACCCGGGCTTGTCATGCTCGGGATTTCCATCCCACTCTTTTTACTCGGACTATTTATTTTTGGCAAACGCTACGGCTTAAAGAGCCTAGGGGGGACATTTCTCCTCTCCTTCTGGGTAAGCCTATTTGGAAAGCTTACAGCCTACAGGGGCTTCCTCCCCTATTCAGACCGCATGGACACTCTACTGTCTGCTGTCTTTGGAGGAGTCCTGCTTGGCAGCGGCATCGGAATAGTCATGCGATCAGGAGCTAATACCGGAGGCACAGACATCATTGCCCAGATAGTGAGCCGGTTCACCCCGCTTGCCCTCGGTACAGCACTGTTCCTCACTGATGCAGTGGTCATAGTCCTTGGTGCTGTGGTCTTCGGCTTTGAACGTGCTCTTTTTGCAGTCATGACGCTCTATTTATCAGGACAAATGGTAAACTACATGGTGATGAGCCTAGGTACCAAATATGCCAAGACTGCCTACATTGTCAGTGAAAAGCATGAGGCCATCGGGGGACGCATCATTGCCGAACTCCATCATGGAGGCACCCTGATCAATGGAACAGGGGTATTTACGGGACAGAGCCGCCCTATGCTGATGGCAGTGGTGCCTAACCAAAAGATCAACGCCCTGATGCAGATAGTCCATGAGGAAGATCCCAAGGCGTTCATGTTTGTCCATGAGACCTATCAGGCATTGGGTGAAGGGTTTGTTCCGATGCAACGCATCCTTACCCTACAGGAAAAAAAGCGGTGCAAGCAAGACAGTGAAAATGCCTGACAAGCTGATAGCAATGCTACTCATTGCCCCTTCCACTTCCCCTATCTCCAAAGCCTTGCTTGTCCCAAGTGCATGACTGCATGTCCCTATGCCTATACCATGAGCGACAGGATCCGATATGAAGAACATTTTAGCAAGAAGGGGTGCAAGGAGATTTCCCAACGTCCCTGAAATGACCGTAGAGGCAACTGTAAGGGCAGGAATCCCTCCAAACTGTTCGGTAATGGCAATCGCTATGGGAGTGGTGACAGATTTGGACATCAGAGATGCAAGCACAACCTGATCGAGCCCAAGCAAGTTGCTTGTCCACCTGATGGACAACAAAGAAGCTACAGAACCGGCGAGAGTGCCCAACAGGACAGGCAAGAGCGTACTCTTAAGCAGGGCCCTTTGGCGATAGATGGTTAGGGCAAGGACTGCTGTCACTGGTGCAAGGAAAAGAGAGATAACAGCAGATCCTTCTTCATAGGCATCAAGGGGGATACCAAAGACAACAAGGATAAGAACGATAAGGGTCATCGCTATGAGCAAGGGATTTACCAAGGGGTGCTGTATCTTCCTATTGGCCCATAGGCCAATCCTAAATGCTATAATGGAAAGAGTTATCCCGAATAAGGGAGTGTTAAACACTTCAAGCATTGCGCCTTCCCCTCCAAAGGGCCTGTAAGCGCGTAACCAGAACTACAGTCCAGCTACTTGCAATAAAACAAACCAATAAAGAGACCAGGTTAACTACCAACAGTTGCCACCAGACACTTCTGATAAGCGTGGCATAGCGAAGGATTCCTACTCCAAAAGGGATGAAAAAAAAGGTCATGTTCTTGAGAAAGAAATTTGCGCTTTCTTCTATAGCAGACTCTTTCATGATGCCTGAAAGCAACAGGAAAAGCATCAGCAACATGCTCACCACACTGCCAGGAAAAGCAAAAGGCAACACTGAGGAAATAAGGTCCCCCAGAATACAGACACCAAACAAAAGGCTAAGCTGGATAAGTATTTTCATTGAAGCATACGATACTCTATTGGAATGACTTTTGTGAAGAGGTATCATAGGATAAGGAGAAAAACTATGAATGAAGTAATGCAATCTCTGATGAGCAGAAGAAGTATCCGCTCCTTTACAAGCAAACAAGTAGAAGATGAAAAACTCCAACTTGTCCTCCAAGCAGCAATTTTGGCTCCTAATGCCAACAACCAGGAACCCTGGCACTTTACCGCATTGCAAAATGCAGAAAAATTGAAAAGCCTTGATGAACTGGTAGTGGGAAAGGGAAACACTTTTTTTTATCATGCTCCTACTTTGATTTTGGTCAGCATAAAAGAAGGGACCCCACATGAGCAGGAAAATACAGCCTGTGCACTCACCAATATGATGCAGGCTGCCCATGCCCTCGGGTTAGGATCGGTGTGGTGCAACCGCATCAACGGCAACCACTCAATCGATACCAAACTTACAGAATATGGGGTGCCTGTTGGGTATCGTGTAACGGGGACCTTGGCCCTTGGCTACAACAATGGGGATTATCCTGCCCCGCGTGAACCCAAAAAAGGTACGATTACCTACGTACGGTAGTAACCAAGCCACTATACAAATGATTAATTCTCAGAACCAGAAGGAAACTTGACGTAGAAACCATGCTTCCTCTTCTGTATAATCTCATCGATGGGGAAGCATTACATGGCGAAAAAAAAGAAAGTACATGCAGTTTTGGATAGAAAAGTAAGAAAAGCGAAAAAGATTGGTAAAAAAGTACTGATTCTCTTGCTTGTCTTGGTAGTCCTCTGGGTAGTCACCCTTATATTTGCTCCGACTGAAGTAGCATATCAAAGTGGAAGCGCAACGTACATTGAAGATCTGGAATTACCTGCCAATACTGAAGGTCTGCCTATAACCCGCCATACCGGATTCTCCTTATTGTATGATGAGGAGCATGAACAGCCGATTTGGGTTGCTTACCACCTGAGCCAAGAAGAGCTATACGGCACGTCAAAGAGAAAGGACAATTTCCGATCCGACTCCTCCATCCCTACAGAGTCTGCAACACTCTCTGACTATAGGAGTAGCGGTTATGACCGAGGACACCTTATTCCTGCAGCGGACCTCTCTTGGTCAGAAGAGGCAATGGGCGACTCTTTCTACCTGAGTAATATGAGCCCACAAGAGCCTCAGTTCAACCGGGGTATCTGGAGTACCCTTGAGGCAACAGTACGTAACTTTGCCGATACCGAAGGCGAGGTGTATGTGGTTACAGGGCCTATCCTCACTGATGGCCCCTACAAAACTATTGGCAAGAACAAGGTATCAGTACCAAAACACTACTACAAAGTTATCCTCGATTATGCTGAACCTGACTTCAAGGCAATTGGGTTCATACTACCCAATGAGGGTTCAGATAAACGTTTGGAAAGCTTTGCCACAACAGTCAATGAGGTAGAACAACTGACAAACCTCGACTTCTTCCCTTTACTTCCAGACAAGTTGGAAGAGAATTTGGAAAGTTCTTTTTCTGTCACTGATTGGCAGTTCGATACTTTCCAAGCAAGTGCAGAACAACGGCAAAATTTCGAAAAGTCTGAACCTGTTGTCCAGACAAAAGCACATCCCCTCTACTCCATGGCAAAAGGGACGCTTACCAAAATTCTGGTAACAGTGAAGCAACAAAGCCTGAACCTTCTGGACCTCTTCCTTCCCAAGAATCTTATGGTGAAGATAGAGGGACTTATCAGCTGAGGGCGAACTCGCTAAACAGGCGGGAAAACTGTGAAGCCTTGCGGTACAATACTGCAGGGCTTCCCATGGGAGCCTGTAGCAGGAACTCACCACCTAACGAATATTCTTCTCCAGTAAACAGGTGAACCCAATCATCAGAGGGAAGCAGGACCTTTCTCTTTGTTACCCCTTCTTCAAGTATGGGAGCGACCAATAGGTCTCTTCCCAGAAGATACTGATCCTTACAGGTAAAGAAAGGATCCTGGGTATAATGTAGAAAGATTGGCCTGATGACAGGCTTCCCTTCCAAGGCATTCTCTTGGACACAGAACTGGAGATAGGGCTTGAGCCTGGTATGAATCGAGGCCATTCTAGCAAACAAGGCTATGGTCTCTTCATCCCCATCGAACTGCCAGTTATCCTTAGGCCGGTTCCCTTCATGGGTCCTCATCAGGGGCGTAAAGGCTGCTTGCTCAGCCCAGCGGCAGAGCAGCTCCTTGGAACGCTTCATCCCATAGAGTGTTGTGTATCCACCAATATCACTATGGTGAAGGCCCATTCCACTCATTGCAAGACTCAAGGCTCCGGTAAGCACTGATGGTAGGCCATCATCCTCTGACCAATCTACATTTTGGTCACCTGCCCACATCATTGGACAGGAGGCAAGGCTGCGCGCATTACCCGCCCGCATGAAGAAGAGGATCTCATTATCTTTCCCAGATTCTGCTATCGCCCTCTGGTTCACCTCCGCCCAGATGCCAGGCCATGCGTTATGCGCGATCATGCCTGAACTCTTGTCATGGAGGACTACATCAGTGGGAAGATACTCTCCAAAGTCAGCCATCCATCCAGCAAGACCAAAGTCAATCATCTCGTTTTTTATGACTCCTACATACCAAGCTTTTGCAACTGGATTGGTAAAGTCCACTATCCCAGCATCAAACTCGCCGAAGTCAACCAAGTAAGGAGTTCCCAGACTATTGAGAGCCAGCAAATGCTTCGCTTCTGCTTCCTTATACAAGTCATGGCCTTCCAACAGGTAGGGATTGATATACCCTAAAAAGCGTATGCCTTGTTCCTTCAGGTTTGCAATTTCCTTATCCAGATCAGGATATAGCGTAGGATCCCACTGCCAGTTCCATCTTAGGCGTTTACCAAAGGAAGTGTATTTCTCCCCCTGCCAGTCCTGTATCCAGATACCTGCAACAGGAACCGAAGACTGTTGCATGCGATCAAGTTTTTCCAGACAAGCCTTTGTCCCCCCCTGCATGCCAAGGATTATCCCATCATAGACCCAAGGGGGTAACTCCCCTTGCCTACCCAACAGGGCAGAAATATCTTGCACCACTTCAAGCAAATTAGGTTTGGCACTTATGGTTATCAATGAAGGAACATCCCAAAACATCAGGCGGTGGGAATTTGAGGAGCTGAAATCAAAATCTGCATACCCATAAGTCTCAGCATGAAGGAAATATCCACGTGTCGAAACAAAGGTAGGCTGAGGATAGAAGGTCGTATGATAGGTACCCCCTGCCCTATCCAACTTATCTGCAAGCTGGGTGATGGTGGTATCTTTGTTCCTGCCTACCCCCTGTTCCCCTGTCCAGAGGGGGAAGTTCTTTCCCCGAAGGTCGAAATGGGAAAACTGTTCCCCACAACCATAGATATGCTCGCCCTCCTGGGCAAAGAAAAACAGTTCGAGTCGGGTATACCCTTTGGGCAGAGGAGAGAATATTAGGGCCAACCGTCCATCAAGTTCAGAAAGGGTACAGGTCATCTGTATCTTCTGATGATAAAACCTGATGGTATAGTGCACCCTACCCTCTTTCAGGGACTGGGATAGCTCATACTTTTCCAAGCCGACTTTCTCTTGCAGGTCATCCTCAATGAAATAGTTACCCCGATACATATCTATCGTCTCAACACCCTTGTACAGTTGGATACAAGGAGAAGAAGTGGTGTGGTCGATAAGAGTAAGCTTATTATACAAGACAAGCAATCTGTCCTTTTGCATGGTGCAACTGATCATCTAACCTTTCACTCCTCCGGTGGTAAGCCCACCGATAATCTTGTCGTGCAAGAATATATATGCCCCGACACTGGGTATGATCGTGATGATTACAGCTGCATACATACTGCTGTAGTCGGTGATGAACTGGCTGGTAAAGAACTTAATGCCAAGCTGGATAGTACGTGCCTCTATACTAGAGGTTAGCAGCATGGCCATGACAAACTCATTCCAGGAATAGATGAAACAGAAGGTTGCTGCTGTCACCAACCCTGATCGCGATAGAGGTAGGATAATCTTGGAAAAGCGCTTGAAAAATCCACATCCATCAATGATGGCAGCTTCCTCCAGCTCTTTGGGGATGCTCTTCATGAAGGCTGTAACCAAAAAAATGGAAACAGGGATATTTACTGCAGAATAGACAAAAATAAGGGCTGTCAGAGAGTTGTACAAACCACTACGAGTAATGAGAGAAAAGTAAGGTACCATGAAGGATATGACCGGCACCAAGACCCCTGCAGTGAAAATTGTGTATATAACATCCCTACCCTTGAAGTGTTCTCGAGAGAGAATAAAGGCAGCCATGCTGGTAATCAGGGTATTAAGTACTACAGCACTTGCCGCCACCACCACAGAATTGAGCAGCAACCTTGGAAGGCTTGCCATGGCAAGAGCATTTGCATAGTTGACCCACTGCATCTTCTCAGGCCATCCAAAAGGGGATACCTGTAACTCTAAGTTAGTCCTGAGCGAACTGACCAACAACCAAAGAAGAGGAAGCAAGGCCAAAGCCAAAAGTGTTACCAATAAGATCCATTTGAGTGTATTGGCGAAATACCACAAGGGAGTTTGCTTTTCTTTCATAGTCGGCCTCCTATTGTGCCATTTCGCTCATCGGGTCAGATTTCCCGAGGATTTTTCGTAATAAGGTAATGACAACGGTACCCAAAAGGATAAGAAATACACCGGCTGTACTTGCCTCGCTATAGCGTAGGGCATCCATCTTCAGATAGAGATCGATACCCATCGTTGTCGTGGCATATGCGGGACCTCCACCAGTCATTAGGAAGGTGGATTCAAAATGCCTCATCCCGTAGGCCATTGCAAGCGTCATGGTGGTAACCAAGGTCCCTCGGAGCATTGGAAGGGTTATATTGAGTTCCTGTTGAAACGTACTTGCCCCATCAATCTTAGCCGCCTCATAGAGAGAGGCAGGGATATTCATGGCAGAAGCGAGTAACACAATCATAAAGTATCCAATGTAGATGACTGTCTGAAAAATCACGGCAAATAAGGCAGTGTCTGGATTGCCCAGCCAATTTTTGCTTTCCATGCCGAAGAGTTTTCCCAAAATGGCATTGAGAGGTCCATTAACGTTGTAGATGGCGACCCAAACCATAGCTAGGGCAACCGTTGAGATAACATTGGGAAGATAATAGATAGTCCGTAGAAATTTCCAGCCTTTGGGTTTGCGAACAAGGATCATCGCCACAAGACAGGCAAGAGGAACCTGAATAAAACCCTGGCATAGGGCCCAGATAATATTGTTACCCAATGCCTTCCGGAAAGTGGAATCCAATATGAGCTTCTTGTAATTGGCCAGGCCATTGAACTTCATCCCTCCAATACCTCTCCAGCTAGTGAAGCTGGTATAGACGGTAAAGACGAAGGGATAGATAAAAAAGAAAAAGAAGAAAAGGGAAACAGGTAAAAGAAATAGTATCCTACCTGCCCAGATTGTCTTTTTCTGTAAGGGTAATGCCTGCATAGAGGACTCCTGATACTAGTAAGGGAATAATTAGAGGGTCACCACATACGTGGTGGCCCATAACAATACTCAGTTTAACGCTCAATCTTACGGTCAACAAGGGAGCAGAACTCTTCAGCAGTGATTCTGCCAAGAGCTAGGGCACCAAGCTGTTGGCCAAACTCCAAGGTGACTTCGGCACCAAGGGCTGCCTCAAGGTCGAAAGCAGTAGACTTAGCATTATTTGCAACTTCATAGAACTGCTTTTGCAGACTCTTGGTCGGCAAATAATCAGTCTTGATCGCAAACATTGCTCCTGAACTCTCTGCTATACGAGTAATATTCTTGGGACTGGTCAAAAACTTGAGGAATTCAACTGTGGCAGCTTCACGAGCACTATCCTTGCTGGAAGCAGCGCAGATATTTGCCTGTAGGCGGCTGATTGCGAAATCTGTGGTTGAACCAGCAGGAGGAAGGCCCGCGATCTTGATTGAATCGAAGAATGGGGTGGCTGCAAGGTCTGCACGTCCTGCATACCAGGGACCATTGGAGAATACAGCGGTCCTACCTGCAAGGAAGTGCCCACCACTACCTCCGGCACCAAGGCCAACAGCGTCACTGGTAGAATAGTCGGTGATAAATCTCTTCAGAAGCTTGGCAGCCTCTACAAAGGCAGGATCAGTGAAGCTCTTGTCCCATACATTGACACCACCAAGGGAGACTGCAAGATGTGAGAACCAGATCATGGAAGTCCATGCATTAGTGTCACCGGTCATCTGGCTAGAGGGTGCAATTCCTGCAGCCTTGAGCTTATCAAAGGCAGAAAACAGCTCTGTCATAGTTTTGGGGACAGCGACAACTCCAACAGACTTGAAGGCATCCATGTTGTACCAGAGAGGTAGGATTGCTGTCTCCATGGGAAGGGACTTCAGCTCTCCTCCAATTGTTGACTGAACCAATGAGCCTGCATCAAAGGTGGCTTTCCACTGAGGGTCCATAACCTTGGCGAAATCCAACAGTAGCTTTGACTGGTAGAAGGCTTCAGTTGTAGGGTTAAGCTTGATGGTAAACACATCCGCAGGAGCCTGGTTGGCTGCAAGGGAAGTACGTACCTTCTGCTCGTAGGCGTTGTAGTCTGGCTGCGGTTCGATAACAACCTTAATTTTTCCTGCATTGGCAGCATTGAATTCTGCAACAATCGCCTCAACGGCAGGAGCCTTACTGTCATTGCCCACCCAGATACTTGCCCAGCGAAGTTCAATCTCTTTTTGAGGTCCGGTTTCAGCTTGGGACTGCGCAAACAACGAAAATGTCAGCGACAACATCACCACCAACACCAAAAGTGTCTTAGAAGTCTTTCTCATACAATTCTCCTTTTTATAGTAATTTCTTAATGAAAACACTAACTAATTCACGTAGAAAAATCTTTAGTAAATAGATCAGTTCTACTGGATAACCGTCCATCCCTTAAGGCGGGCGACAATCTCCAAAGCCCTGATATAGGTGCCATATACGACTGACGAGTGATGGGCAAGACCATTGTCTATCACCAGGTCAAGCACCTCTTTAACGGGTCGGTCGAAAACCGCTTTCATATAGGTCCCTTTCAACAGCTTATCCATGGGAATGGCCTTCGCCTTCTGTAGGAACATACGATAGCTTCCCCGAGCAGAATCAAGACGCAAGACAGAAAGATCCCCATTTTTTAGTACAAAATCAGCGGTGACACCCTTTCCCCCAGCAAAGTATGTATCCAAAGAACGATTACACCTTCCATCCCACAGGTTACAGGGAGCTACTCCACAGTGCCAGAACAAGGCAAAGTCCTGTTCGAAGTCAACCTGGGAGAAATCAAAGAGGAAGGGAGTCTCTGCCCCTAGGGCCGCATGGGCTACCATGGAGAGAGCGCCATCAATATCCCCTTCACAGGCGAGAATCATGCCCTCCGATTGCAACAAGGACATGGCAGCACACGGGGAAACTCCGAAGTCCCTGGCGAACTCAGGCCAACACCTGATAGCCAGGGCCGATAACTTGTAATAGCTATAGAAAGCCGTGAGTTTGGCTGAAAGTTCAGAGACTTTCTGGATCTGGAAATCGGAGAGGGTTGTGACATCAAACGTTTTCTTGAGTTGTGCCATCCTGACAGCAACCTCTTCATCAGTGACATCCCAGGTGTGCAGTTCGCTCAACTCATAATGATCAACCAAGGCACCGGTCTGTCCAAAAAGAAGGTTGTCCTGCACCCCCACATTGAAAAAGCCATCAGCGCGATAGCCTACGATACCAATCTTGGCACTCTTCATAGCTTTGATGACACGGATGGCATCAACCCAGTCCTCATCGATACATTCCTGTACAATGACAGTATAGTTGTCCACCCCACTCTTATAGAGGTTTGATGCGTTGAGGTTGACCCCACACACCGAGTTGAGCCGTATCTTGCCTCCGTTATAGGGAAGTTCAGGAAGCCCCCAGAGAAGTATCGGAGCCTTCACCTCATTCTGGATCTGCAATACCAGATGTCCAAGATGGAAGGTCCCGGAAATGCAAACTACCCCATCAACATTGGCACATGCCAGACGCTGTGCCGCCGCAAGTCCATCTTCTTGGCTGATGACCAGCTCTTCAACAAATTCCCAGCTCACATTCTCCAGACGCATAAGATCTTTTCGAATCTTGGCATACAGGTCAGCGGCTGCCATATAGTCATAGGTGGTCCTGGCAAGGCAGACGACTCCTAGGTTGATAGGTTTTTTCACGATACGCTCCTCAAGTCTTTGGAAAGGTAGATACCAAACTTGAATTCTGTTATTTACTTTCCATAAGTAAGTAAATAACAGAATATGCGTTTCGTCAATGAAAAAGAGAAAAACTTAGTGAAAACTTAGGACTTGCTTACAGAAAATACTCTTTCAGCACCAAGTCAGATGCACCCTTTTGTGTTTTCAAAGGATCATAATCTGTTGCAAAAATTAGGGGAGGATCGCTTTCAAACGCATCAGGTTCTACAATCTGACGCTTCACTTCAGAGGCTAGGGCCTCAGCTACCACGGATGAACAACAGACAAAAAGAAAGGATTGGGGCGCCAGCAATCGCTTGATGATCCTCATCGCAATGACCAGGTACCCAGCTGCCCTTTCGATAGTTCTTAAGGCATAGGCATCCTTTTCCTTCAGTTTTGCGTCGAGACCTTCAAATAGGGCAAGGCGTAACTCGACCGAGTTAGGATCCAGATCCTGTAAAAATGCCTGCAGACATCCTCGTGTCCCACAACTGCACCGGGGTCCGTCGAAGTTAATGGGGATATGCCCACTTTCAATGGTCATGGACTTACTATTTGTATAGATGACATCATCGTGGACAAACGCACCGTTTACCCCAGTACGCAAAAGGAAGGTAAACATAGATTTGCTGTGTGGATAGCCACCATGGCGGTATTCGCTAAATGCAAGGGCAGAGCAGTTATTATGGATCATGACCGGGATGCCAAGCTGTTTCTGTAACACCTCGACAAGTGGGATATCCTTCATACCTACAATACGCGGGTAGTAGGCCACACGTTTGTTCTTGAGGTCAACCTGACCAGGGGCAGCAACTCCCAAACCCAGAATCCTTTGCTTATCAAGGGCCAATTCTCTGATTATATCACCTACCTGTGAGACTATCAGGGAGAGTACTTCATCAGCATCGATCTCTTCAGGAAGCGGATGCATCCCTGAGTAAATCCTATCGCCAATAAAATTGAATACTCCTATGGAGAGATAGGCGGTCCAGAACTCTAGGCCAATGGAGTAATGGGCATCCTTTGAGACTACATAACTTACAGGCCTGCGCCCTTTCTTTGCTATGCTGCCCTCCTCTAGCTCAGTAGCAGTGATCTCGATGAGGCCATCTTCCTCCAAAGCGGAAAAGATCCTGAAAATGGTGGGAGCCTTCAGACCGGTCTTCTGAACAATCTCAGATTGTGAGATGCCTTCTCTTCGGGATGCATGGATTATGGAGAGAACCATTTTCTGGTTATGAACTCGGAGATCTGAAGCCCTCATAGGATTTGCCTGCATTGCATAGCTCCTTTGTCGATAGTCTATCCCCTTCCCATAAAAAAATCCACAAGAAGTGCCTTTACAATCAGTTCAATATGGAATATATTTACTTTCACTAAGTAACTAAAGAAGGATACCGTATGAATACCTCTGCACCATTGACCAGAACAGCCTCTTTTGCCAAGGAAATCCGTAAGAAAACACTCTATTCCATCGGGAAGCTTGGCGTAGGCCATATAGGAGGAGCACTCTCCATCGTAGAGCTTCTCGCCCTTCTGTATGATCAGGAGATGAAGATTGACCCCAAAAATCCCCTTTGGAAAGATCGGGATATGCTGGTCCTTTCCAAAGGACATGCAGGACCCGCCCTATATGCAACACTGGCATTGAAGGGCTTCTTTCCCATCTCTGAACTGGACACCCTCAACCAGGGAGGAACCAACCTTCCCAGCCACTGCGACCGCACCAAGACAAAGGGCATAGACATGAGCACAGGCTCCTTGGGCCAAGGGCTCAGCGCAGCATGTGGCCTTGCCCTTGCCCATAAGGTGGACAAGAAGAAAAACCGTGTCTTTGCCATCATAGGTGATGGAGAGTCCCAGGAAGGTCAAAACTGGGAAGCTGCGATGTTTGCAGCCCACTACAAGCTGGACAACCTCATTGCCTTCACCGACTATAACAGGATGCAGATCGACGGTACAACCGACGATATCATGAATCTTGGGGACATCGAGGGAAAATGGAAAACCTTCGGCTGGTTTGTCCAGAGAACTGATGGTCATGACCTTGAGGCGATGCATCAGGCAATAGCACAGGCCAAATCACAAAAAGGCAAACCGTCGATGATCATTCTGGATACCATCAAGGGTAAAGGTGCCGCATTCTGTGAAGGCAAAGTAACCAATCACAACATGACATTTGACTTGGCTGTTGCAAACGAAGCCATTGCCCAACTGGGTTGAGGAGTACATTATGGGAACAAAAGAAATGCGTGCAGTATACAGCGAGACCCTCATCGATTTGGCAAAAGACGATGAGAGGATCATGGTAGTTGAAGCTGACCTTATGAGGGCCACGGGAACGATGTCCTTCCAAGATATCTATCCAGATCGGACAATTGACGTAGGTGTTGCCGAAGCAAATATGGTGGGAGTCAGCGCAGGTCTCAGTGCAGCAGGAAAGATTCCTTTTGCCGCCACCTTCGGTTGTTTTGCCTCACGAAGAGTCTATGACCAGTTCTTCATATCAGCCAACTATGCAAAGCTGAATGTGAAGCTTGTCGGTACTGATCCTGGAATCTCAGCGGCTTTCAACGGTGGAACACACATGCCTTTTGAAGATCTCGGTCTGATGAAACTCATCCCAAACCTGACCATCTTTGAACCCTCTGACCCTGTCTCTCTCGAATCACTACTGAGACAGAGTGCCACTCATACAGGTTGCTCGTATATGCGTCTACATCGCAAAGGCATTGAGCCTATCTATTCCAAGGACGAGAACTTTACTCTAGGCAAAGGTAAGCTCCTCAAGGATGGCAATGATGTCACCATCATTGCCATTGGAGCCATTCTTGTTCCTGAGGCCATCAAGGCAGCAGAGGTTTTGCAATCACAAGGAATCTCTGCAGCTGTCATCGACATGCATACGCTCAAGCCTTTGGATGAAGAGATGGTCTTGCAGTTCGCAAAAAAAACAGGAGCTATCGTGACAGCCGAGAACCACCAGGTTAGCGGCGGCCTTGGCTCCTCAGTAGCCAGTTTCCTAGCAAAGACCCATCCTACCAAGATGGCCATGGTAGGCATTCAGGATGAGTTTGGCCAAGTGGGTACACAGCAATGGCTACAGGGGTACTACAAGCTCACTTCAGATGAAATCGTAAGACAAGCACGTATACTAAGGAGCAAACCATGAAAATAGCAATTGCATCAGACCTTTCAGGCTTCCCTCTCAAGACAGAGATAGCCAAGCACCTCATAGAAGCCGGGTATGAACTGCTCGACTTTGGTATTGAGTCGGCCGATAAGCCACAGCCCTACTTTGTACAGGCTCCCAAGGTTGCCAAAGCCATCCAGAAGGGAGAAGCAGAGAAAGGTATTCTCATCTGTGGAACCGGCCAGGGAATGGCCATTGTCGCCAACAAACATAAAGGCATCTATGCCTGTGTTGTTGATGACATCTTTTCAGCAGAGCGATCCAAGATTGTCAACAACGCCAACGTCATAACCCTCGGAGGGTGGATAACCGCACCTTTTGTAGGAGTCCAGATAGTTGATGCCTGGCTAGCAATGCAGTTTACCCAGAAGATGGAGTTCAAGAAGGATTTCCTCACCAATGCTTTCAACCAAGTCCAGATACTGGAAGAGGAGACTTTCAAATGATCAGCAGCCTGCTCTCGGGTGTCCACATTCTCCAGTTTGAAAATCTTTCAGGCAAGGATCTCTTTCAAATTCTCTCGTTTGCCGCAGGCAAACAGGAGAGCTTGAAAGTGGCGACCATCTTTGACAACGCTCCCATTCAGATACGGGAAAGCTTGCTTGACGAACTAGAAAAGTATTGTACTCTCTCACGCTTCGACTCAGTGGAGCCAAACCCCAGGAGCTCTGACATCCAAAACATGTACCAAGACCCCCGTTTCATGGAAGCTGACCTTGTCCTTGGCATAGGAGGAGGAAGCGTCCTTGATTCGGCTAAGGCTCTTGCAATGCTTGGAACTAACGGGGGAACCCTAGACGACTACTTGGGAAATACACCCAAAAGAAAGATAGTAAAAAAGAATCTTCCCCTGGTCCTCTTACCCACAACCGCTGGCACAGGATCAGAGGTGACAAAGGTAGGAGTCTACAGTGAAGGAACAGGGAGGAAACATACCCTTGGCTCTCCACTGATGAGTGCCCATACTGCTTTGCTGGTAGGGTCCTTCCTTGACTCCATTCCCCCTGCCTTATGTGCAGCAACAGGACTCGATGCCTTGGATCACGCCCTTGAATCGATCTGGAACAAGAATGCCACACCTATCACGCGCAAGGCAGCAGAGGATGCTGCTGTTGCGGTACTCACACACCTGCCTCCCCTCTATCGCGCAATCGTTCACAAGCTAGAGAACCGTAGAAACTTGCAAAAAGAGATGCTGGTTGCATCTACAATGGCAGGGATAGCTTTCAACATGACAGGTACAGCCGCTGGTCATGCAATCTCATTCATCCTCAGTGAGGAGTGGCATATTCCCCATGGTTCCGCTTGTGCGTTCACACTGCTTGAAGTTTTCGACTGGGCCAAAGAAAACCAAGAGAACAAATGCTCCTTAGCAAGAATTGCAAAGCACTTCCATCCAGATACAACTGACGAGAATGAGCTTGTACAAATGCTGAAGGACCAGATTGTCGCCTTGATGCAGGAAATGCTTATCCCTTGCACATTCAAACAGCTTGGCTTAGAACTGCAACTGGAGGATATTGAGTCCTTATTTGCACGATCTTTCAACGACCCCAAAATGCATAACCAGATGCCTCCAATGCATGAATCTGACTTGTACTCCCTCTTGAGCACTAAGTTATGATGCCCATTTTTCTTTCAGGATTGGTAGTCTTTATCACTCATACTCTGGAAGCTGTCACAGGATTTGGCTGTTCAGTGTTGGCCATGCCCTTCGTTACGGCCCTCTTGGGCATGCGAATGGGTGTTATGGTCATCACAGTCCTTGCATGGATCCTTGCCCTGTATTTTGCCGTGGCGAAGTTCAGACAGATTGATTGGAAACAGTACGGCATCATCACAGGCTTTATGCTGTTGGGGCTCCCTATCGGAATGTATCTCTTTAGGATGATAGACAGTTCTAATCTGAAAATGATTCTAGCTATCTTCATCCTTGCTGTCTCAGCATACCAGCTCTACCGTCTAGGGAGGAACAAAGAGATTAAGGCTCCGCTTAAGGCTCGCTCTGCCCTTCCCTATTACCTGCTTTTGATAGTTGGGGGCATCATCCATGGGATATTCTCCTCTGGAGGTCCTTTGGTAGTGCTCTATGCCTCCAGGCAACTACAGGACAAGGGGAAGTTCCGTGCAACCCTCTGCTTGCTGTGGACCACCTTGAATACCATCATCATCATCACCTATCTCATTGAAGGTTCTTTCACCGTCCCCATTGCAAAGACCACCGCTTTGTTGGTACCTTTTGTGCTGGCCGGAATAGCTGCAGGGGAGAATATTCACGACAAGGTAAACGAACGTACATTCAGCCTCATAGTATTCGGCATGCTGTTTTTGACAGCTATTTTCATGCTTATTTTTTAGGAGGGGTACGTATGCAAGATATCAACTACAGAGTTCCTAGTGGCCTGATCGCAAAGAACAGCACGTCCATGATCCTGTCTGTGCAATCATCAAGGTTTGAGCAATATGGACAGATTCTAGAGGGCCTGGATGTCCAAGACCTGTTGGATAAGGCCGCAGAGATAACACCAATCCCAGACGAGGGGAACCTCTATGTTCCTTCTCTGAAAGAATTGGAGGTCTTCAATGGTGTAGAGGCTCTTGCCCCCTATTTCGAACACCAACCCATCCAGGTGGGTTTCTGCAATGGAAAAAATCAAAGCATGAATGGTCTGGAATATCACAAGAGCCCTGAAATCATCATGGCAGTGACAGACTGTGTCTTATTTCTCTGCCCTTTCGACCATCTCCAAGATTTTGAGACTGTAAGAACAATCGATGCAGAGCTTTTTTACCTGCCGAAGGGCTCAGTTGTCCTTATCAAGGCGAATGTCTTGCACCTTGCGCCATGCATGGTAGACCAAAATGGATTCAAGACGATTATACTGTTGCCCAAGGATACCAACGAACCTCTCGATCCTGAAGAGATTGAAATGCGTGACAGCTCACACAAGAAAGAAGATCGCTTGCTCTTCAAGAAGAACAAGTGGATACTTGCTCATCCTGAAAGAGCACAACTGGTAAACCAAAATGTGCACGTGGGATTGGTAGGCGAGAATAGGATGGTTAATCCTCTCTGAAAGATAAATAAAAAATCATTGTCTAGCCATTGCAAAGAGAGACTCCGTCAATTCGGAGTCTCTCTTTACAATTAGCTATATTACAATGGTATGTTCCCCCATTATCCATGGAATATTGATAATGATAGTTCACCATATATCGAGAAAGAGACGACGTTGCATGGAAATATCCATACAACGCCGTCGGTACAAACAAATAACTCTCTTAGGGCTTTTCACTCATAAGCTTCATACTTAGGGCTGGGTAATCGCCGTCTGATTAAGCGCAATGGAAGTCTGGGCAAACAACCTACCATTCATAGTGGAATTGGCTAGCATAGATACATTAGTTTTACACAATACAACACCCTCAAAGTGAGAGGTTGTTCCCATGTTAACAGTACCAGAAACCTGCCAGACAATATTTTCTGGCAATGCTCCTGCAAGAATCATGCTTGTAGCAGCGGCCAGATTAAGATCTCCAGCAACTTGGAAAATCCATGTGTCAGTTGCTGAGCCACTGATGGTTATATCAGAAGAGATGTTCACCGTATTTGTCCATTTGTAGAGACCAGGGGCGAGGGTCTGACCACCAATTTCTCCAGACAGGAGGTTTAAATGATCAGGCTCGGTCCTACCAGCAGCAAAGTCATATGCTGTCTGCATATCTGCTACCGCTGTTTGCAAGGTTGAAAGTGTAGGTGAAGCCATGTTAGCGGCATAGAGCTTTCCTGTTACCTGGGTAGAGGTTGAGTAAGTCCCATCAGTAAACAAGGTATCAGAGAACCCAGTCAAATACGTTCTGGCTGCTGGGCTTAATCCCACATCACCTATGACAGCAGAAGTTGGGCCTGCCGAAACTGCTGATTTTGCCAAGATTACATAGTTGGCTGCACTTCCCAAATCCACTCCTGAGGTACCTTCACCTGTAGAGGCTATCCCTCCATCACATCCGATAAACGAGACTGCAATCACGACAATTGCAAACATTGATACGAGAAATCTTCTTACATTTTTGGTTTTTTTCATTGAAATCCTCCGGATCTCTTCTTGCGAGGCACGAAGTAAATCTCCGTACTAATTAGATGTTTTTCTGTAAATTCAATCATGGAATATTGATAATGCATTTTTATATAAGTGCTATATTTACACTGAGTATGAACACAGGTGAAAGCACAATTCTGACTGCACTTGTATCGACATAAGGGAAATATCCATACAACGCCGTCAATACAAACAAACTGCTCTCGTATTAGTTCTCATTCATAGCATTATAGTACCGGCTGCGTAACCGTAGCTTGCTTAAGAGCAATCTGGGTCTGAGCAAACAACCTTCCATTCATTGAAGAGCCGGTATCCATAATGATGTCAGTCAGACACAATACAATACCTTCGAGGTGAGAAGAGGCACCTATGGTCACAGTACCTGCAACCTGCCAGATGATATTTTTTGCCTGAGCTCCACCTTCAAGGATTACCTTAAGGGCGTTATCTAGCGACAAATTCTCTGATACCTGGAAAATCCATGTGTCATTTGCTCCCCCACTGATTGTTATATCAGATCCTGTAGTGGTCACTGAGCCTGTCCATTTATAGAGACCAGGTACGAGGGTCTGCCCTCCAATCTCTCCGGCATTATAGTTTAGTTGATCAGGGGTTATCCTTCCACTTGCATCGGAGTATGCGCTTAGCATATCTTCTACAGCTGTGGTCAGGTTAGTATTGGTAGGGGGAGCCATATCAGCTGCAAATATGAATCCAGTTACCTGTGGGGATGTAGCATATCCGGTTGCATCCGTCTGTGAGAATCCCGTTAAATATGATTCAGCAGATGGACTTATGCCTACATCACCTGTAATTACAGAAGCTGGGACTGTGGAAATTGCAGATTTAGCTAAAATTACATAATTCCCAGACGTTCCCAGCAAAACTGGTTTGGGACCGATTCCTTCAAGGGCAGTGGTAAAACTCCAAACTTTATTCCCAGTCATTGCAACTTTTTCAAATGTTTGCACGCCTGTTGTCAAGGTCGCAGTGTATTCTTGAGCGTACTCGAGAATTTCTGTTGGAGAAAAAATCGCTTCCTTGTTTACTACGTCATAGGTAACGTTTCCAACAACAGCAGTGGTACCATCACTCACGGTAAACGTACTGTCTGTTATGGTTGTGGGATCCATTGCCGTGTTAAAGGTTGCAGTAATGTTGCCATTGACAGCTACGCTAAAAGCATTATTTGTAGGAGAGGTCGAATTCACTTCTGGGATAATAATCGCAGCCTCACATCCTATAAGCGAGACTGCTATCACGATAATTGCAAACATTGCTACTGTATATCTTCTTACATTTTTGTTTTTTTTCATTGAAATCCTCCGGATTCCTTCTTCACCACGTACGAAGTGTATCTTCATACTGTTTCTCTATTCTTAACTGAAACGTTTGAGGTCCTGACTGAAGTCCGCCAAAAGGCTTCACATAAATCCTTCTACAGGGATGACAATGAGACAGAAAAGGAACTCACATGTGAGTACAATTCTGGATACACCTGTACTGTGCAAGAAGTAGGCGAAAAACTACGATGTTTATAATGGAATTAGTGCCAACGAATTCGGTGCAAAGTCCTTGCATTTACAGAAAATATAGTTGGTCATACATTGTTTGGCGAGTAACTGCATTCCTAGAAATAGGTCGGCGATTATTGCTCTGGAAGAAATCCGATAACTCAAAAACTTCTTCTTAATTCCAATTATCACACAGTTAGAATGCATAGTCAATTACTAGGCATCAATATCTATCAATTAAAACAAATTTTTATTAGTATTCATTTTTTTTTATCAATTATATCTATTATTAGTATATAATCATCATTATACATTAATTACTAATGAATTTAGATATAAATCATCATTACTATACATTTATCAGCAAAAAGTTATTGATATTTTGTAGCTATTGGTTGATAATAAAGATATGTCAATACTAAAAAGTCAGGTCTTTACCTTACAAGAGTGTTCTGAATATCTTAAAATCGCTGAATCTACGATTTATGTTCTTGCACGCCACGGAAGAATCCCTTGCCAGAAAGTAGGCAGGAACTGGCGTTTCAGTAAGGACGCTTTGGATAGATGGTTAGCTGGAGAGATTGTTCTCCCTAGTTCAAATAAATAGACTAAGCAACGCTAAGCTAGCTCAGCGTTGCCTATCTAATCATACAGCCCAGAGGAGACATCCTCTGTTACTATAAAAGAGAGACTCCTCGGAGTCTCTCTTTTCATTGGGAATATGTACTAGAGTTCTGATAGATATCTATATGATCAATTTTCATCCTCTTCAAAATCCTCGCATTCTTCATCCTCGCAATCAGCACCATACTCTTCTTTAGCACCGTCAAAAGCACTCTCATAGGAAGAGAATTTACCAAGTACCGCCCGTTCCTTGTAATCAAGGACAAAGTATCCATCAAAAAACTCGAAAATATCATATGAACAGATTTCGTTCATGCCGTCATCTTGTTCATAGCTTCCTTCATAGTCCGCATTAATTTCTATGAAATCAAATAATCCCGCATCGGCGATATAGTCCACCTCTTCATCATTGGCCTTTCGGTCCAATAGGCAGACGCTGACATAATCTATCTCTTCGTAGGGTTCCGTTCCAATGACGGCATAGTCGGTAACCTGCAAAGCTTCTTCAATGGAGGAGAATCGCCCTTTGACAGAGAATTCAATGGGGCTAACTACAAAATACTCCTTATTATACTCCATGATATAACTGACTTCAGGTATCACCCCTTCCTCTGCTGAGCTAAACAGTGTCTTGCGGAAATCCCCTTCATCGAGAAACCAGTAGCACAAATCTTCATCAAAATAGAGCTCTGTATATTCATCCATTTCAGATGGAAAGGAAAATGATGATAAGGTAGCAGGTAACCCAGGCAATTGTATCATATCAACAAGCACATCCTCTTCCATATTCTGTTCAAACATGTCAAATTCTCTCTTGCCAAACAAATCTTCTTTGGCAGTATCAATATCTTCGTATTCTAGAAATACGTTTTCGCCAATGATGTAATACTTATGGCCATAGGTATATATTCCACTTTGACCATTGAACAGAATCCGAGAATCTCCGGCTTCTGATTTGATTGTCTCTTCATCTACCTTGATTGTAGGTTTGACTCCATTATTGAACTGCATATATTTTGCCTCTCTGTATAGCTGAACCTAGCAAACACCTTCACTGACCAGCTGGTACGGATTATATGCTGACAATCTGGTTTAGTGATAGAGAGATGAGGAGGATTCGTATTACGAATCTTATAAATATTTCTTCATGTTAGGTAAAAAAAGAAAGTTACAATACCTTGATATGGTAAAAGGGAAGCTGTTTGGAGCAGCTTCCCTTTCTCTAGGATGTCTACCAAAAAGACCGAAGGCCGCTTTTAAGGCGGCCTTCAGCTGAACTTTATTTGGAGATGAGCATCGTCTTCGGATCGAGACTGACACCCATAAGTTTCCCGTTTTGTGACGTGGGGGATTTCACCAAGGTCATTACAACCTTATCACGATCCTCATTATAGATGAGGCCAATCAGGACATCGATCAGATGGGTGTACTTTTGCATGGTATTTGGAACCCCAAACTCATCATAGGCCACATCTGCACGAACTGGAGAAACGCTGAACCATACTTCCAGGTTCATATCCACTGCAAACTGCTTAATCTTCTTCACATCGTCTTCGGTAGCTACTGTAAGTTTGTATCCATCAAAGAGAATCGCATCTGCTTTAAACGAACCATGCTTGATAAGAGTTTCCAAACTGGAGAGCACCTTATCAATGGTGACGTTCTCCTGACTGAAATTCATTACAACACGATTTGAAAGAATGTTATTGTACACGGAAGCAGCATCAGCGAGACTTCTTCCTTCAGAAACTTCACGAAACACTTCCTTGTACCAGTTGATGACATGTTCAACATTACCGGAAAAGGAAACATGAATGACATGCTGGCCCCGTAGTAACTTATCGGTGGCAAGATGTACCAGACACGCTGTCTTACCTACACCATGACGAGAAACGAGTACACCTAGATTACCACGACCTAGTCCTCCATCAAGGGATTCCTCAAATACACGAAGCGGACTCAAGTCGTTCAACTCTTGGATTTCCATATTGCTCACCTCCCAGAAGATTTGTTGTTCTGAACCCAGTATACTATAAAAAAGTCCAATTGGGTAGGAATTTGCACCAAACCGGAAAACCCACAAAAAATACCCCCCTGCAAATTGTACTCTGCAAGGGGGGATATAGTAGATACAAGCAAGATTATTTCTGCTCTTTCCTGCGTTTTTCCTGATAGTCTTTCTTCAGATCCTCGGAAACACTCATGGGAACTTTGCCATACTTGCTAAGCTCCATGGAGAACTCACCCTTACCCTGAGTCAGGGAGCGAAGAGTTGTCGAGTACCCAAACATCTCAGAAAGAGGGACATCAGCATATACAGTACACATGGCAAGATCTTCAGTAGAACTGACAATGATACCACGTCTCTGGTTGACTGAAGCAAACAAACTACCCTGGAACTCGGTAGGAGCAACAACCTCAACCTTCATGATAGGTTCAAGGATAACAGGCTTGGCCTTTTCGAAAGCTTCTCTGAAAGCATTGAGTGCAGCTGTCTGGAAAGCTTGGTCAGAAGAGTCAACAGCGTGCCAGGCACCATCGTTGACTACAGCCTTGACGCCAAGGATAGGGAACCCAACCTGGGTGCCTTTCTTCATGGCAGCCTGGAAGCCCTTATCACAAGAAGGGATGTACTCAGTAGGAATTGATCCGCCCTTGATCTCATCACCAAACTCGTAGTCCTTGGGATCCTCACCCTCAACAGTCTCTGGAAGAGGCTCAATATATCCGGCGACGCGGGCATACTGACCTGAACCACCGGTCTGCTTCTTGTGGGTGTAGTTGAATGTTGCACGTTCGGTGATAGCCTCACGGTAAGCAACCTCAGGCTGTCCGATCTCAACTTCAGCCTTGTACTCACGCTTCATGCGTTCGACATAAACTTCAAGGTGCAACTCTCCCATTCCTTGGATGATCGTCTGGTTTGACTCAGGATCAACATAGGAACGGAATGTGGGGTCTTCCTTGGTAAAACGGTTGAGAGCCTTACCCATATTGTCTGCGGCCTTCTTATCAAGTGGCTTGATGGCCAGTGAGATAACAGGATTAGGCACATACATGGAACTGAGTGAGTAGTTCAGCTTGGGGTCACAAAAGGTATCACCAGAAGCACAATCAATACCAAATAGGGCAGCAATTTCACCACACCCAGCTTCGACGAGGTCTTCCATATTATTGGAGTGCATCCTGATAAGGCGTCCAACCCTAAACTTCTTACGGCTTCGGGTATTGAACAGTTCATCACCCTTCTTCACCTTTCCCTGATAGACACGGATATAGGTGAGCTGGCCATACTGACCATCCTCAAGTTTGAAAGCAAGTACAACAGGAGGAAGGTTCTCGTCTGAAGGAAGAGTGATCTCCTCTTCATTCTTATCAAGATCCAGCGCCTTGTTGGTTACGTCACTGGGGTTTGGAAGGTAGCTGATTACGGCATTGAGCAAAGCCTGGATGCCCTTGTTCTTATAGGCAGAACCCATAAGGACAGGAACAAGCTTCAAAGCAATGGTTGCCTGGCGAATCTCAGTGTTGAGAAGCTCTTCGGTAAGGGTCTCCTCGAGCATAGCTTCCATAACCGCGTCAGAACACATGGAGACACTATCTAGCATCTCTTCACGTTTTGCCTTGGCTTCATCGAGCAACTCAGCAGGAATCTCTGCAATACGCATTGCATCCTGGGCAGGACCATCATCAAAGTAGAGTGCCTTCATGGAAACAAGATCCACTACGCCCTTCATTTTGTCTTCAAGGCCAATGGGAATCTGCAATAGCACTGCATTGAGCCCAAGTTTTTCAACCAGTTGCTTCTGAACACGGTAGGGATTTGCCCCTGTGCGGTCACATTTGTTAACAAATGCAATGCGGGGAACATGATAGCGTTTCATCTGTCGGTCAACAGTGATCGACTGACTCTGTACACCTGCTACAGAACAAAGAACAAGTACTGCTCCATCGAGAACACGCAAAGACCGCTCTACTTCAATGGTGAAGTCAACGTGTCCCGGAGTATCGATGATGTTGATCTCAGTGTCTTTCCACATGACGTTTGTTGCAGCGGAAGCAATTGTAATTCCACGTTCTCGCTCAAGCTCCATGCTATCCATGGTAGCTCCAACGCCGTCCTTACCACGAACTTCATGTATTTCGTGGATTTTATTGCAGTAGTAGAGGATGCGTTCGGTGAGAGTAGTCTTACCCGAGTCAATGTGGGCACTAATTCCGATATTCCTCATGTTTTGCAAATCAGCCATACTATTAAACCTCTATAATATAGAATAAAAGCGATGCTGCAGTAATTCCTGCAACTATAATTTTCCGTATTGAAAGAGCCTTCTGTTTCCTGTATACCCATATGCTGCAATGAGGAAGGGAATTGGAACACGGCCCGTAAACTACCAGTCACGTAGCGTACCTTGTGGATAATATTACAATAGGGATTTTTGTGCAATCCCTTTTGTCTACACAATCCTTTTCCGACTAGATAATTGTGTGCTACAATAGCTTTGAGGTATGCCATGAAAACCATTTTCACTAAAATACTAGAAGGCGAGATACCCTCCGTTATGTTGCATGAAGATGCACTTTGTATCGTCATCCTGGATATCAATCCTGTACATAAGGGGCATCTGTTGGTCATTTCTCGTGAACCCTACCCAACGTTTGGGGAATGCCCCCTGCCGACATTGAACCATCTTGTACATATCGCTCAACAAGCTGATAAAAAATTGCGTTCAGTTTTGAAATGTGAGGGAACCAATGTAATCATAAACAACGGAGCAGCCAGCGGACAGGAGGTACCTCACCTCCACATCCATATCATCCCCCGTTACACAGATGATGGGCAGAAGTTTGGATTCACCAAAGAAACCTATGCTGAAGGCGAAATGGCCAAGTATGGGAAAAATCTAGAATTCTAAATATGAAAGCATGTCACCACTGCCATACAGCAGTAGATACACTACTGATAATCGGAACTCATACCCTCTGTCCAAACTGTGAAAAACCCCTGCACAGCTGCTACAACTGTAGATTCTATAGTCCTGGGGCCTATCATGATTGTCTCGAAGGGGTAGATGAGCTCATTGAAGAAAAAAAAGAAGCGAACTTTTGTGATTTCTTTATGTTGGGTGAAGACAACCTAGAGAAAGACCGTAAAAAAGCAGATGCAAAAAAACGGGCGGAAGCCTTCTTCACCACCTAAGGAACTGACCATGAACAGACGACGTATCATCATCCTACTGTGCACCCTCTTGCCACTCTTCCTTATGGGCTGCCAGACCTATACGGCATCCAAAGGAAAAGCGGCTATAGAACCCATAGCCTCTGTAACCGAGAATAAAACCATCACCAAGTACTCTGTCCTACTAGAGGAAAAAGAGGCTTTGCTAAGGGAAAAAGCCCTGCAGGAACAACAAGAGCAGGCTGCCCTTATCGCGCAACAACAAGCAGAGAAGGATAAGAAAATTGCATCCCTCACAGAAAGGGAAAAGGAACTCTCGAGTTCCTTGGCCGCTTTGAACAGTCGTCTGGAAAAGGCCACCGAAGAAAATCAGCAACTTGTTGACTCACTTACAGAGATTTCCCTAGAAAAGGAAGAGATAACCCTCGACACCCAACTATCCTCACAAGAGAGTGCACAGCGTATTGAACAACTCGCAAACGAAATCCTTGAACTACAGAGCCTTATTGAAGAGAACCAAACACTCCAACAGGAACAAAAAGCTGAGCGTCTACGCCTCGAGCAAGAGCAAGAAAACATGCTCTCTGAACAAGAGAAACAACGGCTCTCTGCTTGGCAGGAACTCAGTGATGAGCGTGATGCCCTCGCTTCAGAAAATCGCATGCTCAAAGCCCAACTTGAAGAGAAAACCCTGACCATCGAAGAGAAAGTCCGTCTTGAACAGTTGCGTAGCGATGAGGCAAAACGTCTGGAGCAGGAACGGTTGGCAAAACGTCTGGAACAAGAAGCCGAAGAGAAGCGCCTCGCCTCCCTGGAGGAAGAGAGAATCAGGGCATTGGAAAAAGAGTGGAGACAGATTCCCCCTCTTGACCAGATTACCTACCCCAGACTTTATAAGACTGAGAAACCCACAGCCCTCGCCCAAGAGGGAGAGATGCTCCGGGCACTGATGCTTCCCTTGGATGATACGCCATGGAAGGATAGCAAGATCGTCACTGAAGTGCATCAGAGCATAAGCGATCTTGAACTTCCCATTGTATTTGTCACAGGCCATATGGAGAATGTGATAGCCCTGGTCAAGGAGATGCGCTCCAATGCAGCCCTTTTCAGCACAGGAGCCATCATAACCAGCTTCCCAATTCAGGAATTGAGCAACTATGGTGCAGAAATTCAGTATCAGGAAGGAAAAACCCTGCGCCTTATGGTGGCTAATCTTCCCGAGTATCAGGTAGTGCAACAGTTTGCTCGTGGAGAAACTTGGCAAGCAACGCAAAAAAAGATTACTGAGAACAGACTCACTCGTCTGAAAGGGATGATTGGGGAAGGGTCTCTTACAGTAGCCACTCTCTTGGGGGCTTCTTTGTATGAGCCTTCGTATCGTGACTGGAATACCTTCAGTCCCGTTGCCTATCGCCAGATAGACTATCTCTGGCCACTTTCTGACTTCTTGGAGAATGAGGGATTTTACGATACCTATAGGCTCACCCACTTCAGTGAAGCAACCAATTCGGGCAATACGCTCGCTACCCCAGAGTGGAGCGAACGAGTCGACTTCATCTATAGCAGAAAAATACTCCCCCTTGATTCAGCAATGCTGACCATCGGGGGAGAATCTGCTCCAGATGAAAGTGGCATCTCTCGCTTTGGTATACTGGGAACCTTCCTCGTCCCCTGATCAGGATTTGTCCTGGTGGGAACTAGGCTCACCGACTACTTCAGCCTCGCCTTCTATGGTTTGGTTGAACTGTCTGGTGAGTTTTTTTACTCGCATTGCCCAGACAAACATCGCTATACCCGAGGCAAGCAGCACCACCCCCACTAACTTGAGAAGCAGGCTACCTATCTGTGAAGGGAATGCAAAGAACAAGACTGCAAGTACGACAGAGAAGAGCGCTTCCGATAACAGGGGGGCGACACTTACATTGCCTTTCCGTAGGAAAAATGCCTGAAAAAGTGAAACGAATGCTGAAAGCAAGAATTGTACCGCAAGAATATACAGCAGAATATTCGTACTGAAATTCTTGGTTGATAATGAGAGAACAATCACAAGACTCCCAACGGCAATATTTACAAGGCCCTTGATGATCAAGGCGCCCTTGTTGCGGGGGCCCAAATCATATATACGCAAGGAGAGAAGAGCGTTCACCCCTGTGATCACCATCCCCAGCCCAAGTAAGGCAACAAAGGCCTTTGCAAACGAATCCCCTTGAAACATCATATAGACTCCAAGTAGAGACAGTATCGTTGCAATCACTGCAGTTGTGTTAAGATGCTTTTTCATAAATGAATCGGCCATGGCACTCTCCTTTTCCGGAATTATTTACAGATAATACATTTTTCTTTATGGTACAGGGAGCAACAAAGCAAGTAAAGGAGTAGAGGCACCAATGTACAAATATCTTTTTCTTGATGCTGATGGGACACTTTTTGATTTCAATGAGGCGGAACACAAAGCTTTTTACAAGATGGCAGCAAAGCTCGGCTTCAGTGCATCACACAAGCATCTCAAAACATATAAACTGTGCAATGAAGCTTGCTGGAAAGCTTTCGAACGTTCGGAACTCACGCAAGAGACCCTTAAGATCAAACGATTTGAAGATTTCTTCGCTTCTGAGGATCTTTCGTTGGATGCCGCACTTGCAAGCAGAACCTACCAGAGCTATCTCTCGGAACAAGGAATCCTCTTTGATGAGAGCTTGCCACTTCTGGAGGCACTCATCGAACGGGGATATACCCTCTACCTAGCTTCAAATGGTATTGCTGAGGTACAACGGGGGCGTATTGAGCAGTCAAAGACAGGTGGATATTTCAAGGATATCTTTATCAGTGAAGAGATAGGATCCCAGAAGCCTGATAGGCAGTTCTTCTCTGTCATGCTTGAGAGAACTGGTTTGGAAGAGAAAAAGAGCGAGTGCCTGATGATCGGAGACAGCCTTACCAGCGACATCCAAGGAGGTTTTTCCTATGGTCTGGATACCCTCTGGTTTAACATGGATGGAGCACACAAGAACAACACTGCACTGCAGCCTACCTACGAGATGCATAGCCTCACTGAGATGCTAAAACTATTGCCTCACCTTTATTGAGCACTCTCCACGCTCTTGAGCTCAACTTGGACAATAAGCAAAGTATTGGGACCGATATCCTGGGCCCCTTCTTCGCCATAGCCTAGCTTGGGGTGAATCCAAAACTGATATTTTGAACCTTCACTCATAAGTTTCACCCCTTCGATGAAACCGGGAACTCCAATGGCCTTCAGCTGGAAGCGGGAGGAGTGACCTCGCTCATAAGATGAGTCCACTACCTGCCCATTGAGTAAAATCATCTGATAATCAAGCTCTACCATCTGCTCACCTGTCGGCTTGCTCCCATGACCTTCAGTGAGGACCTTATACTGCAACCCTGAGTCAGTCACCTTTACCCCTTTCTGCTCCTTGTTGAGGGCAAGGAAAGACTCAGCACGCTCAAGATTCTCACTAGCGAGAGCCTCCTGCTCAGTCTGAGCAATTTCCAACATCTTGTTCTGCACTTCATACAGAACTTTGGACATCTCTTCCTGAGAGAAAAACCCTGAACCCTTCTGGGCATCAAGTGCCCCTTTGGCAAAGAATTCACTGTCAAGGTTTTCAAAGCCTTGCTGTCTCATGGTCGAGTAGAGCATATAGCCATAGGTATAGCTGAAGCGCTCATCGAGAGAGACTGGCTTAGGTTTGTCCTTGATGGAGTCTGTGACTACTATCTCCGTCTTTGTCTGGGAAACTGGGGGACTGGGGGTTGTAAAAACAGGGGTGGGAGGAGCACTCACCACTGGCTGTTCTTCTGAAACACCACAGCTGATTAACGAGAACACCACGATACATGACGAGATGCAAACAAAGAAAAAATTCTTCACGGCACAACCTTCCGCTGCAGGGGTTTTGCCTCCGGACATACCCGTTATAGAACAAGGCATGCTCAAACCCTGGATCGTACTGTCATTCACCCCGAGATGACAACAACCAGGCAGAGACTTGCATACAGAAAACTGTAACGCACATAAGGTGAAACGTCCAGTAAAACATTATAAATTACCACTGTGCTGTCATAATTATTGCTTTATCGGGTAAATACGCTCTTCCCCTTGCTGTCGATAGCCACGATAACAGGGAAATTCTCCACTTTCAATTCCAAAAGGGCCTCAGGCCCCAATTCGGCAAATGCAAGCGTTTTGACTTTTCTGACCGTTGAAGCATAAAGTGCACCACAGCCACCATATGCCTGCAGGTAGAGTGCACGATTCTGTATGATGGAAGATATGACCTTAGCACTTCGAGGGCCTTTACCGATCATGATGCGAAGCCCCTCATCCAGAAGACGGGGTGCAAACGGATCCATTCGTGCACTGGTAGTAGGACCGCAGGAACCCAGGGGAAACCCTTCGGGAGCCGGAGAAGGCCCCATATAGTAAATGGCCTGCCCTTGTAAGGGTATGGGAAGTTCCTCATGTTTCTCCAATAGGTCAAAAAGCCTACTGTGGACCTGATCCCTCCCCACATACAGTGTCCCACTGAGCAAGACCTGGTCAAAAGCATTGAGGGAAAGCAGGTCGTCTTCCTGTATTGGCAACCGAATCTCACGCATCCTCACCCTCCCAGACAATCTCAGCCTTACGATCTGCCCAACAGTTGATGGAGACAGCGAGTGGCATGCCCGCTATGTGGGTCGGTTCCTCTTCGATTGCCACATGAAGGGCGGTAACTCTTCCTCCAAAGCCACCCCCACCTATCCTAAGCTTCTGGACAGCATCGAGAATATCCCCTTCAAGTCTGGCATAGGTAGGATCGGAATGCTCTATACGGGTATCGCGCAACAGCGCACGCTTACTCAGATACGCAGCTCGCTCCATAGTTCCACCTATTCCTACCCCGATAAAGATGGGAGGACAGGGCTTTCCACCTGAAAGACGTACGATCTCACACACTGCATCGATGATAGCCTCGGGGCCGCCTGTCGGGTTTAACATTCTCACAGAACTGCAGTTTTCACTACCAAAGCCCTTGAGCAACACTTTTATGGCAAGACCCTCACCATCGACAAGGTTCCAGTGGATGATAGGAGGAAGGTTATTCTGTGTGTTTTTTCGGGTAAAGACAGGATCACTGACAACAGAGCGCCTATAGTATGCTTTCTCTACAGCATCCAGGCACCCCTCGTTGATAGTTTTTTCGATCTTGGCTGGAATGATAGGGCATCTCCTGCCCAAGTCCACAAAAACAACAAACATGCCGGTGTCCTGACACATAGGAAGTGTTTTCTTGTCTGCAATCTCAAGATTCTGCAAGATAGCATCAAAGACAGCCAGACTTGTGTTGCTCGCCACATCAGAGACATGTTTTGCCTCTTCTTCCCTTCCATTTCTGATACAGGAAAGGACATCGGGAGGTAACCTTACAGCAGCCTCTTGCAAAGCTTCACTAATTTTTCTTGAGAGTTTCATCCTCTTCCACCTTCCAATTTGGATCGTACAACCATGGACGGGTCGCAAGATAGTTTCCTACAAAATTGAGCAAGGCCAGTGCAACGGCTAAGCCAACCACCAGACCCATAAAATCAGCTGCAACATCCATCCATTCGCGCGAACGCCCGAAAAGAGGTTGGATCATCTCAATGGCAAAACCAAATAGAAATCCAATGATCAGCGTCATGATAATGGAAGGGCCAGCCCAAGAGGTGAGATGTAGTGTTGAATGTGGTTTTCTACTATCCTTTCGGGATTTCCCAGAACCTGGGATCTGTAGTATGGCAATGAACAAGGAAAAACCCAACCCGGCATAGGCAACCATATGTTCTCCCTTATCAGCAAAGGGTATCCAGGAAACATCAGGATACTGTTCCCTAGGCATAAAGGAAAAATATAGGATAGCCAATAACATAAGGGCAGTGAGAGTTATGCCCACTATCCTGAGTATTGTCTGTAACGGAAGCCGGTCTTTCATGTCAAATCCCCTTGCCACACATCCCGTTCTTCCATCGTATGCTCAAGAAGAGAGAGAAATGCACTTTTGTCCAAAAATGTCCTTGGAGCTACCAACCTATGGTTAGGAGTCTCGCATACTAGGCGTTCCACCACAATGTTTTTTTCCAGATGCCTAAGAAGGAAGATGCTATTCTCCACATGCCTTCTCAGAGATGCAACACTAACCTCACCTTGGGCATACCAGTCGTAAAGTCTCGTTCCTCCACAGACATGAAGGTTGTGAATCTTTACAGCTTCACTATTTGCTTTGTTTATCAAAGCGCATGTCTGCTCAAAATCGGATAGGGTCTCTCCGGGCAACCCTACCACTATATGAGTACAAACACCAATCCCGCGAGAATGTAACGCATTTGCACTACGAATATAACAATTGGCATCATGACCACGGCCAATTCTCTCTAAAGTATCCGTATTTGCACTTTGGAGGCCCAGTTCCACCCAAACCTTGTGGACACGGCTCTTGTAGCTCTCAAGCAAGTCGAGCACTTCGTCTGTCAAACAGTCTGGTCTGGTGGAGATGATCAGTTCGACAAAAGGCCCCTCTTCCAAGGCGGCATCATACAGCGCCTTGAGGACCTCGACCTCAGCATAGGTATTTGTCCAAGCCTGAAAGTAGACACTGAACAGTTCTGTCTTATAACGACGCTTTAAGAAAGCGCGGCCATGATCTATCTGACCTTTAAGAGAGGAGCACCGCTGTTCGACAGAGAGAGTTGCAGGAGGCGCTGCACTGCTTATCTTCTCATCAAAAGGACCAGAATGAGTAAAAGCGCTCTCTTTCTTCCTCTGGTACATCGCGGAGGCTCCGGTGCCATCACAAAAGACACAACCACCTTGCCTATCCTCATCACGGTTTGGACAGGAAAAGCCTGCATCAAGACCTATACGGTAAACACGCTTGCCATAAACGGATTCGAGGTGTTCAGTGTATCCCCTCCAATGTAACCACATCAAAGGATCTCTATTGCCAACGATACCTGACCAAGCACACTTGCGCCAAAGCGTACGATGACATTCCCTAAAGGGGTTTGCAGTCCCAATCCCAGACTCAAGCCGGCATCAAATTCAGTTCGTGAGGAGAACCAGAAACCAGGGGGATAGGATTGGGCGGCATAGGGGTCAAACATGTCCATCATACCCAGCTTGGCTGTGACCTGCAAAAATGAATTGAATCCTAAAAAATCCCCTATCGCATACTGATACATGACACCAGCGAGAGCAATATCCCGTTTCAACGATCCAGCACTGTACCCTGGGAACGCACTAAGGCCACCAAGGTCCACATAGGAGGAGAGCAGAGGATAGGGCATGCGCAACATAGCCAGATGAATTTCATACCCTAAAGAATCATAGGCACTCAGGGAGAATCGTTGTCTCCAGGCGGCTTGCAGGGCGAACACCGGGTTCTCATATCTTCCAAGTGTAGCCATAAACTCACCACGTACCCCTGAATTGGCGAATGTCGACAATTGAGTATCCCAGACTAACGATGCATAGAAGGAAGGCACTGCAAAGAATGGAGTTTCCCAAGTATCATCTGTATCATAGAGATAGACCAGATCGACCAGACCCCCCAAATCCAATCTCCCATAATCAAGGAACTTGAAGTCCATGCACAGGTCCACCGTGAAACCCTTATCAAGAGCCACTATCCTTTCACCATTTACCATGCTGTTCAGGGGAGTAAATCCACCGCCCTCATAGGTAAGGGAAAAATCCAAATCCAAGGAGGTGTTGGGATTGGTATAGAAGGGGTAAAGGACGGAAGTCTTCAATTTGGAAGTCTGTCCAAGAGTAGCCAGTATTTCCAAGGAGAAGTTGGAGTCCATCATGTTGGAGATGCGTGCATTGACCCGGGCATCATAAGAGAGCCATAGGTTCCCCTTGGGCGTATTGTTTGAAAGGCCGGCGCTCCCGGAAAGGCCCAAACTGATATTGGATTCACTCTTCTGGAATGATTGGATAAACACAACAAGATCACCCTTACCCTTCCTTATATAAGCCATCTTGTAGGTAGCGGAACTGAGGCGGTAGTGCTTCTTGATGAGCCCTAGGGAGTAGCTGAGCTTCTGTTTTGTCTCTTCGTCCAAAGGCCTACCTAAAAACTCAGAAAAATGTTCTTTCTGTGGGATATTGGCAGAGGGGAAAAGTGATACATCGACCACCCTGATGTTAGCAATAATCGGATCTTCCTTGGTAAGATAAGTTCCTGCCCTATCTTTCTCCTTAACGACGAGAGGACGTTCCAAGGCGATACGAGAGGCAAGTTCAGTGAACTCCTCTGCTTTTGCGTCACAGGCCTTCTCCCCTTCTTTGATGATTTCTTCATATCTCATGAAGTCAAGTGAGAGAATCTTGGCCAGGGAAGGCAAGATAAGAAGGTCTGCCAAGTGATATTGGGGCTGAGAACCAATCTGGGTAACCAACGTCATGGTTTGCATGACCATGCTGGAAAGGGATCCCAACAGATTTTCTGCACTCTGAGGGGCCGCATTCACATCACAGGCAATAATGATGTCATACCCAAGGTCCTTGGCCATCTGTATCGGCAAGTTGTCCACCATACCGCCATCGATAGCGAAACTGCCGTCATTCTGGGGGTAAGGTGTAAATATGATAGGTATGGAGATGCTCGATCGTACAGCTGTAATCAACGAACCATTTTCATAGATTATCTTCTCCCCGGTAACAACATTTGCCCCAACGCATCGAAAAGGAATTTCGAGATCATCAAAGTCAATGTTATCGGAGAGTTTGGAAAATACCGAGGCTAGCATTCCCATGACCTTCTGGTCGCCTAGCAAACCAGGAGAGGATCCAACACCCCTCTTGTCAAATCCCAGGGAAAATACATTGCTATGAGTCGGCTGAAAAGCCTGTGCTATTTCATAGGATGAAGAAAGAGAATTCTCTGAAAACATGCTGGAAAAATCTGGTGACTCAGCGAGGGCACGGATCTCCTTGGGGCTGTAACCAGCTGCATAGAGAGAGCCCACCAATGACCCCATACTGGTTCCCAACACCATATCAATCGGGATGCCATATCGTTCGACCGCTTCAAGTACTGCAATATGTGCAAGGCCTCTTGCCCCACCTCCTGATAACACTAGGGCTACCGTAGGTTTCGCGGCAAACAGAGAAATGCTGCTCAAAAGCACCACAAGCAAAGAAAACACTCGCCTCTTCATGGTTATCCTAACTTTGTTCCTAGGAACGTACGATTACCTGGTAAGAATGATACCCAGTCCATCTCCTTGCGTTTCTCTATCTGCAAGCGATCGACCCAGAGCAGGCCTTCGCCGGTGGCGATGGCTATACCCCTGCCCTTTTGTTTGGACACAACTGTACCCACTTCACATTTTGGTGGTACAGGATCAGTGCCTGCATCCTTGAGCAAACCAGCTACAGAAGTAATATAGAGCGTCTCTCCTTCAAAGGTAGTATACGCCTTTGGCCAAGGATTCATAGTCCTTACCAAAGCATGAATATCCTTTGCCCTAAGATTCCAATCGATACAGGCCATTTCACGGGTAATTAGGCTGGTATAGGTAGCTTCTCCCTTTTGGGGGACAAACAGGGCAGACCCATCAGAAACTCTCTTCAGAGCTTGTATGACCAAGGGAGCCGCCTTATCCTTAACCAAGTCGGTCAGAGACTGGGTAGTCTCATCCCCTTGGAGGACAAACTCCTCACTCAGTAGCAAATCTCCACTATCCATTTCGGAAGCCAGACGCTGGATACTTATGCCTGTTGTCTCGTATTTGCCGAGGATTGCCCCCTGGATAGGTGACGGGCCTCTCAGAAGCGGCAATAGGGAGGGATGGATATTGAGCTTTTCACCAGAAAAAAGGGATAGGAATCTAGGTCCGAATATCTTGCCATAGGCAAAACAGACCAAGGTATCACATCCATGGGATGCAACCATTTCCCTCCCTTCTGTACGTAGGTTTTCTGGTTGCAGGACAGGAAGGCCCAGAGCGAGGGCCTCCTCCTTAACAGCAGAAGGGAGCAAGGTCTTTCCCCTCGATCCCTTCTTGTCCGGGTTGGTCAGAACCGCACCCACTTCAAAATGTTCGGCCAAAGCACGGAGGGTGGGAACCGCAATATCGGGTGTCCCAGCAAACAAGATCCTCACGTCTTACGCCTCTTTTTTGAACGACTTTTCTTCGCATAGGCTTTCACCATGATCTCCCGCTCCTCTGGTGCAAGACGATCAATGAACAGGGTGCCATTGAGATGGTCGTTCTCGTGTTGGAGGGCTCGAGCAAGCAAGCCCTCTGCCTTGACTGTAAAGGCTTTTCCCTCAAGGTCCTGCGCCTGCACATTTACCCTAGCAGGACGCTCTACATCATGCCAGACTCCGGGAATAGAAAGACAGCCCTCTTCAGAGCAATCGGTTTCTATGGATGTCTCAAGTATCTGGGGGTTTATATATGCTCGCTTCTCCACTCCGTGGATATTTATCACAAACAAACGTAACGATACGCCGACCTGAGGGGCAGCAAGACCGACGCCATCGGCATCGGACAAAGTTTCAAACATGGCATCGACAAGGACACGAAGTCCACTATCGAATTTGGTTACCGGTTGGCACTTCTCTGTGAGTACCTCTTCTCCAAGGGTGTATATATCTAACATGGTAGCCATATGATACCAACACAGGAACCCTCGGTCAACGCTATAACATTTGTAAAGGGTCTATATCGACCTCAATATAGATGCCTGAAGGGGCGTTATAATGATCAAGGACATGAGAGACCACCTTATGGGCAGAGGAGGCGTCCTCACCCATCACCAATAGGTGATGACGCCAGTTCGAGGCAATCTTCTCCAAAGGGCATTCGCTGTTACACAGCACAGAGGGAGACCCTTCCCCCTTATAGGAGGTGATTGCCGCTTCGAAAAGGCCCTCAAGCTTATCAGCTTCTGCAGATACCTTTTCCTTGTTCCTGCCCCGGAGCACCAAATTGATGAGGCGGGTATGGGGAGGAAAGCCAGTTTGCTCACGCATCGTGAGTTCCTGGTCAAAAAAGGCATCTACCTCACGATGCTGGGCATACAACACCGCCGCATTGTCAGGATGGAAAGTCTGGATAATGACCTGACCTTGATCATTGTACCTACCTGCACGACCAGAAACCTGCATCAAAAGTGAGAAGGTACGCTCCTGGGAGCGGAAATCGGGGATGTTCATTCCACTGTCAGCAAGTACGATACCAACCAGCTCTACCCCTGGAAAATTAAGTCCCTTGGCAACCATTTGGGTTCCCAATAGGATATCAACCTCTCCTTTGCGAAACTGGTCCAGGACCTTCTGCATGTGCTTCTTGTCTTTGGCACTGTCTGTATCCAGGCGTTGTATGGATGCCTGGGGGAAAAACATACGTATGTCCTGTTCGACCATCTCGGTGCCAAACCCGCTGTAGCCGACATCAAGGGAATGGCACTCAGGACAGACCTGGATAGGCTTCCTACGATAGCCGCAGTAATGGCAGACCATCTCACCTTTGCCTTGATGGAAGGTAAGGGAGACAGAACAATGGGGGCACTGCATGTCATAGCCACAGCTTTTACAATGGAAAAAATAGGAAAAACCTCTTCGGTTAAGGAAAAGGATCACCTGTTTCTTGCGGGCAAGGACACCCTTGATCTCGTGCAACAGCATCTTGCTGATAGTATGCTTTTCCCCCTGCATATCCACCACGCGGACCTTCGGGGGAACCCCACCTCCTACCCGACTGTCCAGGCGTAGCTCTGTTACCTGGCCCTTCTTCATCATGCTCCATGCTTCAAGAGAGGGGGTGGCACTTCCCATGACTAGGATAGCCCCCTCCTCACGACAGCGTTGCTGTGCTACCTGGCGTGCATGGTAGCGAGGAGTGTTTCCACTTTTATAGCTGTTCTCATGCTCCTCATCGAGGATAATCATGCCCAGATTCTCAAACGGGGCAAAAACTGCGCTTCGTGCCCCAATGGCAAATAGCACCTCCCCACTTTTGATGCGCTTCCACTGGCTTAATCGCTGGCTCGGGGTAAGCGCAGAATGGAGGATGGCCACCTTGTTTGCGAACCTGTTAGTCACCTGCCTTGCAAGCTGGTGGGTAAGGGTAATCTCAGGCACAAGATAGATAACAGCTTTGCCTTGCTTTATCATGGCTTCGGTACAGCGCAAAAAGACCTCACTCTTTCCACTGCCGGTTATCCCATAGAGGTAATACATGGAAGCCTTAGCTGCAAGAATGGCATCGATAGCTATCTGTTGGTCTGGAGAGAGGTTCATGACCTCACTAATTGTCTCATCATCCTCAACAGCCAAGGCCGGCGTACTTCTGTCCCGTCTTCCCCCTGGGATCATCATGCTGAGGGCTTCGCCTTGGCTACAAAGGTAGAATCTTGACATCCACAAGGCCAGAGAGACAGAAGCTACCCCATACAGGCTCTCCTTGTCGATAACCCGTTTAATGTCCTTTACCTCATAGGTAGCCTCAAAACTGTCTGTAACATCGATGACATAGCCTGTCATTTCCCGTTTGCCAAAGGGGACAACTACCCGCACTCCGACGATAACCAAGCTTTCCATCTTTTCAGGTATCGCATAGGTAAAGCTCTGTTTGAGTGGAATATCTAGGACAAGGTGAACAAACTTGCTCATTTCGCTTTCCCAGGAAGGCTGAGATTCAGAAATGCTGCTACTTTCTTGATGTCCTCCCAGACAGGGCGCTTGAATTCTTGCATGTTGCGCAACACTCCCGCAGGATGATAGGTAACCAGGACAGGAACGCCCTCGTAGCGATGGAAGCGCCCACGTAGCCTGCCCACACCTTCATCAGTATTGAGCAAGGCCTTGCTGGCAACCCCGCCTACCAAGAGGATAAGTTCAGGCTTGACTAGCTGGATCTGACGCTTCACAAAGGGAATACAGGAGGCGATCTCATTGGCATGTGGGTTACGGTTCCCAGGAGGACGACACTTGACGATGTTGGCTAGATAGACATTGGTCTTTCTGGATAAGCCTACCGGTGTCAGCCAAGTATCCAGGTACTGGCCCGCCTTGCCGACAAATGCACGCCCTGTTGCATCTTCATGTGCACCCGGTCCCTCTCCGATTATGAGCAGGCGGGCAGGAAGGACTCCCTCACCAAAGACCGTGTGTGTACGAGTCTCACATAAAGGACAGCGAGTACATTCACGTACCATACGTTGGAGTTGTTTCATGGTAGCCCCCTCTGGGGCGTCCTTATCCAGAGGAAGAGGTAGAATTTCATCAACCAAGGAAGAAAAATCCATCTGAGGACTAGGAGTGACCTCTTTGGACGTAATCATAGCCTCTGCCTGGTCACAATAGGTCAAGAACTGTTGTAGGCCTTGGGCAAGGGCTACTCTCTTCTCTTCGATATTACTCATGCTTTTGCTCCTCAAACCAGGCATACTCCTCACTGTCATACGATATGGCATAGAAGTAAAGCCCCCAAGGAGGGGCCGTTTTCCCAGAACGCTTACGGTCATGGCTATCCATAACATCCTTGAATACAGTCGCATCAAGTCCCTTCTCGGCAAATTCCAACATGGAACCCACCAAGGAACGGATCATCTTGTACAGGAAGGCATTGCCACTGATCGTATAAATCAGCACCTTCGACCCAAAGCGGTCCACCTCAAAGGACCAATAGGATTCGTAGATATCCCTCCACCGGCTCAAGGACTTGTCGCCTATGGCTGTAAAGGTGGTGAAGTCATGTGTCCCCTGGATGTATGCAGCATAGGCATTGAGCAGCTCAATAGTAGGGAACTTGCGCACCTTTGCGACCTGCTTCATGTCAAAAGGAGTCATCTCTTTCTCTAGTTTTATGTAGTATCGATACTTGCGTCCCATCGCAGTATATCGGGAATGGAAGGTACCATCGACCTCTCGACTTTCCATTATCCTGATATCAGTGGGCAACAGGCGATTCAGGGCAATGGCGAAAACCTTTCCGTCAATCTTTTGGTTGAAGGTATCGAAATGACATACCTGTCCAAGGGCATGCACCCCGCTATCAGTCCTGCCGCTTCCAACCAGCTTGACCTTCTCGCCGATCATGTTCTGGATCTCCTGTTCAATGCGTTCGGATATCCCAACTCCATTTGTCTGTCTCTGCCACCCGTTATAATGCTGCCCATCATAGGCGACTGTCATACGGATGCGTCTGATTCCCTCTTCCAAGGGAGCCAAGGGGGGTCTTCTCCAGTCAGTGCGAGGCATCGGAGCCTCCTTGCAACAAAACTATGGCACTGGCTACCGGAGGGTCATGGGATATGGAGAGAAGCACCATACGCTCTCCTACCAGAGCCTTGGCACTACCATGAAGTACCATGAAAGGCTTGCCGGTCTCAGTTGCATCAATTTGGATATCAGAGGGGCGCATGCCTGCCATACCTGTTCCCAAGGCCTTGCCCAGAGCTTCCTTAGCGGCAAATCTCCCACTGAGATATTCATTTCTTCGTCTGGATTCAAGAGTGAGTGCATAGGCAACTTCTTCTGGGTGAAAGAGGCGTTTAAGTACACCTTCTGAAAGATTCTCCATGCGGGAAATATTGACGATATCGATACCTATCCCCTCAACCATCACAGCCCACCTTCCCTAGAGAAAAGAATCCTATACTGGCTGGGAGAGGGAGACACTGAGATGCCTCCACTTTCAAAGACATTCTCTTCATACGAGAGCACCACAGGAGCACTTGCTATGCCTTCACTTTGCACAAAGGAGAAGTTTATGCTTGCCTCGATGGAATTCGGATCTATCAGATAGATAACATCCTCATTACCCCGTATCTCCACCTCAACCGATTCTGGGACCAAACTCATAGCCTCATACCCACTAGGAAGGTGCACATCCAAGGGAATGGTCACAACGCGTGCCCCTATGGTCGAGTATTGGATGAAGAGGTAGATAAAAACGGCAAATATCAGTGATATCACCTTGGTTGGCCAATGGTAGAGCATATTCTGGAAATGCTTATTCAGTTTCATCGCTACTTGCCTCCTGCAACAACTCCTCAGGAGTAATCTCGTGGTAGCTGAAGAGGGCGAGAAGCATCCTTTTGATGGTACTCGGCTCCAAGTCATAGTAAAGGTTGGCATTATAGGTCATGCTTATTGCCCCGGTCTCCTCACTGACTATGATTACCACAGCATCAGACTCCTCAGCCATACCCAAGGCTGCCCGGTGACGGGTTCCAAAGCTCTTCTTGATATCTGTCTGCTCGCTAAGGGGAAGATAACAGCCAGCGGCCACGATCCGCCCATTCTGGATAATCATAGCTCCGTCATGCAACGGAGTATCATGGTCGAAAACGGTAAGTATCAGTGATGTAGAGAGGTCTGCATTAAGCTTGGTACCACTGTCTATTATGTTCTTTATGCCTAGGCGGCGAGGAAATACGATGAGGGCGCCCCTTCTCTTATTGACCAGTACGTTGCAAGCATTGAGGATACTGTCTATCTGGTCCCGACTTGTAGTCTGGGTTCCTATCCGAAAGATCCTGCTTCTTCCACTCCACAACTGGGTGAATGATCGTCTCAATTCTGGCTGATACACGATACAGATAAAGATGGTCAGAGGTATTGTCAGCACCTTGAACACCGAGAGCAACACCTCTAGGGCAAGGATGTAGCTTACTGCATAGGCAGCGAACATGATGATGATCACTTTCACTATCTGCTGGGCCTTCGTCTGTGCTATGGCTTCGTAGAAGCGATAGCACACCCACGCCAATACCCCTACCTGTAAGGCGGGGCGTAGAAAGGAGAGTATATTTTGCATTACCTCAGAGAACATCAATGCACCCCTATTCTTCCTTTTCGGAAGAGACCCAATCGAGTGTTCGGCTCACAGCCTTTTTCCAAAGGCGTACCTTTTCGTCTCTTACATTCTCATCCATGGTTGGCGACCATCTGGTCTCTTCCTGCCAATAGGAGGAGAGATCCTCTACGTTCTTCCATACCCCTACCGAGAGTCCGGCAGCATAGGCTGCCCCTAAGGCTGTGGTCTCGACAACCAAGGGCCTTATCACGGGTATACCCAAAAGGTCAGCCTGGAACTCCATCAAGGGGGTGCTGTTTGTCAGCCCCCCATCCACTTTCAACGTGGTCATATGGATGTTGCTGTCACTCTCCATTGCCTTGAAAATGTCATTTGCCTGGAAGGCTGTAGCCTCAAGGATAGCCCTGCACAGGTGTGCCCTGGTGGCAAACCCTGTAAGACCCGCTATGACACCTCGGGCATCGGACCTCCAGTATGGGGCGAACAGACCGCTGAATGCCGGAACAATGTAAACACCGCCGCAGTCTGGCACAGAGGTGGCCAGCTTGTCCAGTTCCTGGGGGTTAGCGACAATCTTCAGATTGTCCCTAGCCCACTGTACCAATGATCCTGCAACCGCAACTGACCCTTCAAGGGCGTATACAGGCTTCTCATCTCCCAGTTGGTAAGCAACTGTCGACAAGAGACCATTCTCAGAAAACACTAGCTTCTCCCCGGTATTAACCAAAAGGAAGCATCCAGTTCCATAGGTGCTCTTGCCCAATCCTTGGGTAAAACAAGCCTGGCCAAAAAGGGCAGCCTGCTGGTCACCGAGAATTCCACAGACAGGAACTTCTGCACGAAGAGGACCACTGGGGGCTGTCTTTGCATAGACCACCCCTGAAGAGGGAACAATGGTAGGCAGAGCCTCTTTAGGAATATCAAAAAGGGCTAGCAATTCGTCATCCCACTGACAAGTACTGATGTTCATAAGCATATAGCGTGAGGCATTGGTAACGTCAGTGACAACAACCTTACCGCCGCTGAGATTCCAGGTCAGCCAGGTGTCTATGGTCCCGAAGACAGCCTCGCCTTTCTGTGCATCTTCGCGTAGGCCTGTGACGTTTTCCAAGAGCCAGGCAATCTTTGAGGCAGCAAAATATGGGCTAAATATCAGCCCGCTTCTCTCGCGCAACCAAGACGCTTCCACTTTCTTCTTCAATGTTTCAATGAGGGGAGCTCCACGCAGGTCCTGCCAGACGATTGCATTATGCCAGACCTTACCCGTCTTGGGATTCCAAGCAATGATGGTCTCCCTCTGATTGGTGATGCCTATCCCTAGGATATCAGAGCCTCTAGCTCCGACTTTCTTCATAGCCTTGACTATACAAGAGCCGCTATTGTCCCAAATCTCCCAAGGATCATGCTCCACCCACCCGGGCTGGGGGAAAATTTGCTGGTGCTCAAGCTGCTCAGAAGCGATATTTGCCCCTTTCTCATCAAACAGAATAAAACGGGTACTCGTAGTCCCTTGGTCCAACGCTCCAATATACTTCACTCAAGGCCTCCTCATTAGGATCAGTATAGCTTCTTGCCCTCTTTTTTGAAAGCCAAAAAGCCACCTAAGCGTCCCTCTTGGCAAACAGAGAAGCCAACGGTGCAATTTGCTCTATGGAAGAGAGGAGCATTGTGGTATACTGCTCATCATGAAACTGAAAGAAATACTTGAATGTGTTGATGGGAAACTGGTCTGGGGGGAGTCCCATCTGGAAGACGATGTAAAACGCGGATTTGCCAGCGACCTGATGAGTGATGTTCTCACCATTTTGGAAGATGACATCCTCCTTATAACAGGGCTTTCCAACAACCAATCCATCAGGACCGCAGAGATGAGCGATATTAGCAATATCCTCCTGGTGCGCAACAAACGCCCAAGTCAAAACATGATCGATATGGCCAAAGAACTGAACATATCGCTTTCCTACACCCCGTACTCACTGTTCAAGGCGAGCGGTCTATTGTATGCAAAAGGATTGAAGCCGGTATATTGAGATGCATGAAGAATTCACCATCCCTTCCAAGGACTTCTCGGTAGCAGGTGAGGCTTCAAGCAAGATAAAACGCATCTTGAAGCAACTCAACATACCACCACAGAGAATCAAACAGATCATCGTTGCCGTTTTTGAGGCAGAGGTGAATGTTATTGCGCACTCCTATGGGGGAAAGGTGCTCTTTGACATTGAGGAAGAGAGGGTGTTAATTGATGTCATCGATACAGGACCGGGCATTGAAAACCTCGATCTGGCCATGACTGAAGGATGGTCAACAGCCACCAGTGAGGTCAGGGAGATGGGATATGGTGCTGGGATGGGCCTGCCGAATATCAAAAAAAGTTGTGATGAGCTGAAGATATACACGAAAAAGGGAGACCATACCCATATCTCCATGTGTTTTACCCTATAAGGAGCGTGCGATGAACGACCTTCCCTTTCACCACTCGCTGCATGTCATTGAAGAGAAATGCAAGGGTTGTACACATTGCATGAAGCGCTGTCCGACCAAAGCTATCCGCATATCCGGAGGAAAGGCAAAGATTTTTAGCGACCTCTGTATCGACTGCGGGCAATGCATGGCAGTCTGTCCCAATGATGCCATCGAGGTCGAACAAGACTCCTTTGAGCAGTTGAATGACTACACCTACCGTATCGGCATAGTACCTGCGGTCTTCTTCGCACAGTTTCCCGATACCTTCTCTGAAGAACAGATATGCTCAGCCCTCTACAAGTCTGGATTCACCCATCTCTACCTGTCAGAAACAGGCATAGACATACTGCACAAGCTTGGTGCCCCTGAAATTGAGCACGAATTGCCTCTGATAAGCAACTTCTGCCCATCGGTGCAACGCCTGATACAGATTCGCTTTCCCTTGCTTTTGGAGAACATGAGCCGTGTACGGCCCCCTGCCCAGATGGTAGCCCTCTTTGCGAAGGCGGAACTTGAAGGTCAAAGCGACTCACTAGGCATATTCTACCTCACTCCGTGTGCTGCCAAAATAGCCCAGATCAAGACAGAAGGGTCGGAGGACAACAGCCTCTTTCAGGGCGTCATAAACTTTGACACTGCCTACAACAAGGTACGGGCTTTTTTGGAAGAGAACAAGCACCAGGATACTACAGAAAAACCCAATGCTCTCTCCTTTCCCACGATCACCCGCAAGGCAAGCCAATGGAGCATGGTCAAAGGACAGAGCAGCACCCAAGGAGGGCGCTCCCTTTCTGTCGATGAAGTACATAATGTCATAGAGTTCCTGGACCAGTTGGAACAGGAAGATGAAACCAATTTGGAATTTCTTGAACTTGATGCATGTGCTGAAGGGTGTCCGGGAGGCATTCTGACTGTGCGTAACCGTTTCCTTGTAAGCGAAAGGCTCAGACACTGGTCGCAGACCCTACCCAAGGAGCTACCCCCATCCCTGATCAAGCGAATCAATGACCAGAGCGACCTTCTGGCCAAGAACCTCTATCTCGATCCCCCCCAGCCTAAAGGGGCAATGAAACTGGACCAGGATATAGGCAAGGCACTATACAAGCTGGAGAAGGTTCGCCAGATTCTTGCGGTCCTGCCTGGCATCGACTGTGGCCTGTGTGGCTCACCGACCTGCAGAGCACTCGCAGAGGATATTGCCCAGAAAGAAGCGAGCATACGCCAGTGCGTAGTGCTCAAGCTCAAGGATCCCAAAGAGCTTAACGCACTGGCAAAAATCTGGGGAGAAAGGCCTACAGGGGCAAGCGTCTTGAAGGACGATCAAGCACTGGATTCTTAGCCTTCTCTGTCTCCAAAAGTTGCAAACCTGCAATTGCAACGAACGAGTCTTCCGTCTTTGTATGGGCCAACAAGGCCTTGGCCCCCTCATTGAGGTGCTCACTGGTCATACCCAAGAGCTGGTTTCGTCTCATCGTCCTAAATTCATCGGTAATGTTGTACAGTATCCTTCTAAAGGAAAGGATGGAGTTCTGAGCTGGGGATAGAGGACGCAAATCATTTCCCACTGTGGTGATGAGTGCATTTTCAATATCCTTTGGATCAACTTCCTTGGTCGTATAGAGCTCAAGGATCTTGGTGAAGTCAGAGAAGGTTCCTGCAATACGGGGATCACGATAGGAACTGAAGAAGAAGAGCTCTTCCATAACATCTGCATGTGCAGAAACTCCATAAGCCCCACCTTGGGCTCGTACTTTCTCCCAAAGGTCATTGCCCGTCATAATCTGGCCAAGCAGAACTTGGGCAGCCTGCTCATCACTTCCTCGTTCACTAGAACGTAGTACATATGCACTGTAACTGACCGTGGAAGGAAGACGGTAGAGTTCCACAGCATGGGTGATGCCCTGACTTACTTTCTCGTAGGAACGAAGCTTTGCCTCTATCGCCTCTTTCTCTTCAAATAACTGGACAAACTTCTCGTAGGAAGGGACAAGGGTAGGGACAAGTTCCTCGTCACAACCAAGATGGAGAGTCAGACGCTTACGGTTATTCAGCTTCTCCTGCAAAGCCTTGAACTCCTTAGAAACCAGGAATAGCTGTTCATCATGAAGATTCTCCAAGAAGAACCACTGATCGAGACCTGCCAGCTGTTCTCCTTCATACTGTATCTCACTGAAGATGGAGGAGGCCGCTAGGGATGCGAAGCTATGGGCAGCATACGTAATGTTGTCCACATAATCACCCTTGAGATTGGTAAGGGCTGCCTGAAGTCGCTCAAGGTCAGTAACATTGGCCGCGGTAAAGAGGCTATGCAAAAAAGTGAGCGCTTCATTGAAATCCTCGGCCAGAGTGCGGGCCCTACAAACCAGAAGCATCTTGTCAGGCCCTTCATGAGAGGAGCCCATTTCCACATAGAGATTGGTATCACCGGTAAGGTGCTTGAGCCTGTTGGCAACCTGTGGGTACTCCATATCACCAATGCCAGTCATTTGCAGAAGACGGATATAGAGAGGCAAGAGCAGGAGCTCTCGCTCTGTGAGGTCTTCCAGTTGGAAGGCAAAATCAGCATAGGCAATCTTATTGCAGAACATCTTCTTCAGAAACAAAGGTCTCCCAGCAATGAAATGTTCTTCATAGGTGTTGGGTTCTATCACTGAGGGAAGGTCCTCCAACTTGAGATAAGGGACTTTTTCCTTATCTTCTGTTGTATCCCCTTCGTTTTCGAATGCTACAAAATGCTCATTTTGCTGGGCTAGGGTCTTTAAACCTTTCTTACCCAAGGCCTGTGCCTGTGCCTGTGCATATTTTTCAATGTTTGCCAGTTGCCTTTTTTCATGGTCACTGTCTGCTTTGACTGTGACCAAGCAACGGTGGGGGTTATCAAGGAGATGTTGCTGTATCCACTCTTCAAAATAGCGGGGATTTTCAGTCAGAGCTTGTTCCAGTGCCTGCAAGGGTGCTGTCGTACCAATGGTCGCTGAGGGTGAATGGTCAACCAACCATCCTTTGAGGGAACGGTTAAGGGCTCTGAAACCGTTTGGGAACCCTCCTGGAATCTCCTGTTGCTTGAAGCGCGACCGTTTCATCGAAGAGGCTATAAGATCACTATCAAGGCCTTTGGCTGCAATATCCTTTAGGGAGGAAAGTATGAGTTCTTGAGCTTCCTCAGCCTTCTCCGAATCTATACCTTTGAAACCGACAGTAAAAGGCATCTCCCTAAAGTCAGCGCTCATACCGCTTTCAGGGGAAATGTCCTTTCCAAGCTTTGAGTCGAGCAGGGCTTTATACAAAGGGGCACCGGGATTGCCTAGAAGGATGTCAACCAGAGTTGATAGTGTTATCAGGGAGAGAGGATCACTTGCTTCACAGGTAGCCCAAGAAAGAACCACCGAATTGCCATTTTCAGCCTCCCCTTCCTCAACAGGACTGGTAAAGGAGGTCTTTCGAGGTGCCTTCCAAGGCTCTGAAAGAGGAGGAAGGCTATCCACATTGAGCTTTGCATAGGATCGCAAGTATTCACTGTCCAACATCTGCAATTTCTCACCAACACCCATATCACCATAGATAAAGAGTTTGCAGTTCGAGGGGTGATAGAACATACTGTAGAACGAAAGGAACTGCTGATAGTTTAGTTGGATGATATGTTCAGGATCTCCACCTGAGTCAAAGGCGTAGGGAGTGTCGGGAAAAAGGGAACGCACGCTGTTGCGTCCCACAATGCTGTCATGATCGGCACTTCCACCGAGCATCTCGTTATAGACAACCCCTTCAAAGTGACAGGTTTCCCCCTCACAAACCATACGCACACCCTCCTGCTGGAAGGTCTCCTCACGTAAAAGTGGGGCGAATACCGCATCTGTATAGACAGAAAAAAGGTTGTCAAAATCCTTCTGCAAAGGACTTGCAGCAGGATACATCGTCCTGTCGGGATAGGTCATGGCGTTCATGAAGGTGTTGGTACTCCCCTTTAGAAGTGTCATAAAGGGGTCACGCACAGGGTATTTCTTCGAACCTGCTAGACAGCAATGTTCAAGTATATGCGCGATTCCTGCATCGTTATTAGGAAGTGTCCTAAATACATAGCTAAAAAAGAGTTCCTTATCGTCATTAACCACTTGATAGACTTCCATCTCAGTGGCAATGTGGCGGAATAGATACCCTGTAGCCTTGTACTCTTGCAGAGAAGAGACTTCAGAGAGAACAAAACCAGCAACCTCATCACCAACGGCCCATTGTCTTTCACTCATTGCTCTTATGCTCCTATTCAAGGGGGAACACTACCACGAGAAAGAGTGATTGACAACCCTTGGGGCAATGACTACCCTTGGGATATGTTATACATAGGAAGTCACACCAGCATTGCAGGAGGGTTGGAGAATGCTGCCATCCAGGCTAAATCGCTAGGAGCCACCGCTTTTGGCATGTTCACCAAAAACCAACGCCAGTGGGCATCAAAGCCCATCACTGAAGAAGAGAGTGATACATTCAAGGATACCCTCAAGGCTCTTGGATTTTCCAAGGACCAGGTCCTTCCCCACGACAGTTACCTCATCAATTTGGGCAATCCCGATGAACAGAAACGAAAGCAGAGCCTCGAGGCCTTCATTGATGAGCTACAGAGGGTACACACACTTGGCTTGGACAAACTGAATTTCCATCCAGGATCGCATGTGAACAAGATAGGACGCAAGGAAAGTCTCGCCTTAGTGGCAGAAGCTTTGGATAGGGCGATCAGCTCCACTGAAGGGGTGAGGCCTATCATCGAAACCACTGCAGGGCAAGGAAGCAACCTGGGTTCCAGTTTTGAGGAAATTGCAGAACTACTTACCCTGACAAAGCAAAACCAACATGTGGGAGTCTGTATCGATACCTGCCACATCTTTGCTGCAGGCTATGACCTGAGAAGTGAAGATGCTTTTTATAAGACATTCGAGGATTTTGGTAGGATAGTGGGATTCGACAAGCTTGAGGCTCTGCATCTCAATGATGCAAAAATTGCCCTGGGAAGTAATCTGGACCGACATGAAAGCCTAGGAAAAGGGCAGATAGGTATTGAGCCCTTCATCCGCATAGCACAGGATCCCCGTTTCAGAGACATTCCCCTGATCTTGGAGACAATCGACAGCTCACTTTGGTCCGAGGAAATCGCCCTACTCCAAAAATATGCCCAAAAGGTGCAACTATGAACAGAACAAAAATCCCCTTTACTGGCCCTATGCTCTTTGGCCATCGTGGCTACTCAAGCCTGGAACCTGAGAATACCCTATCTGCATTTCTGCTCTGCATAGAAAAGCACATACCAGGAGTTGAACTCGATGTGCAGCTATGCAAGACGGGGGAACTGGTTGTCGTCCATGATGCGAACATGAAAAGGGTCAGTGGAAGGGATGCCCTGGTATCTGATCTTACGTTCGAAGAATTGAGAAGCCTTGATGTAGGAAAGCAACAACAGGTGCCTCTCTTGAGTGAACTTTTTGAGAGTTGTAAAGACAAGCTGTATTATGATATTGAACTGAAGGTACCTGGCCTACAGGACGGGGGTCTTGCTGAGAAAACCTGGCAGACCATCAAAGCCTTCGGCCTTGAAAATAGGTGTATGATCTCCTCTTTCAATCCTTTTGCATTACGAACGTTCAATACAATCAGCAAAGGAGCACTTCCAACTGCTGTCATCTTTGATGATAGCCCATCGATTCCCAAGATTTTCCGTCATGGTTGGGGAAGACATATCGCCCGATGTTCTTACCTCAAGCCGCCTCTGGCCCAACTCAATGAAACTTTCGTCAGGAAATTCAAACAGCATAGAGGCTACCAAATCTGCACATGGACAGTGGATGACCTGAAGGAGGGCAGACGCGCTCTCGATTTAGGTGCCGATGGCCTTATAAGCAACGACCCAGCCCAGTTTCTTCCTCTGATTCTCTAGAAGAACGAGGGAAGCAATAGGGATGAGCTGATCTGACCAAAGCGACTGAAGGCCTTCTTCTTCGCATCTTCAGCCAGTGAGGCAAATGCCACGGCCTCCACTTCCAGCGTATCGGAAAGCAACATGTTCTTGTCCATGTCCCACAACTGCACACTACCGGTGACTACCACTACATGCTGCTCTCCAATCTTCGTCTCATCGACTATACCTGCCTTACCCTTGAGGACCAAATTTGTCCCTGGGGCCTTGAGACGCACCTCGTCATATATCTCACTCTCTTCTTCCTGGGCAATGGCCAAGGGAGAAATCGCGACACCCCGACTATCATAGAGATCAAGAAAAGCAGAAAGTGCATCTTTGGTGTTGCGTAGTGCCCCGGTATACTCATACTCGCGAATGTCTGCCACAATTTTTTTAGGTGCGAAAGCCGATATGAGTGAATAGGTAAAATCTATCCCATGTTTGTCCAATGCCTCTTGCAAGGGGGCAAAAGCCTCCTGAGAAATATTCTGTTCAAGCTTCGCAAGGGAAGAGGAAAAATCAACAGCAAAACGTATGGTACCTTTTCCCACCAACCCATAGTTATAAGGAACAAACTGAATGATACCATCTGAAGCAGTATTGAAAAGAAGTGAATCAGAGTAGCTTTTCCCTAAGCTATTGAGGGCTTCAAACTGGGCAACAATGGGAGCATTCAATACCTTAGGGGAAAGAAGGCGACTTTTTCTTCTCAATTGGACCGTTGCTGTGGCCTTGATGGGGTCGCTTTTGCTCAAGGAGAATCTCAAGGCGTTGATGAAGGTGATGCTTTTTGCAAGCAGAGCGTCAACTTCATACTTCTTAGAGGTGACAGGCCCCTCTGATGCAATCAGAGCGGCATCGAAATAGAGCAGGATGGCCTTGATATCATTGTTTGCACGGTATGCTGAGTCAGCTGACCGTATCAGGGTCGCTATTTCCTTGTCACGCTTGAGCACAGCATTGTAGACGCTGGTACGCTTGGATTCCAGCTTTGCAGTATCGGCAGTTGCAAGGAGATAGAACTGGGAGGGAGAGCGAGGATCCGTCTTGGAGTATTCATTGACAATATTCAGCCCAAAGGCCTCGATGGCATCAGTGGTGGTCAGTTCACGGTAGTAGGTACCCTGTACTGGTTCTCCAACAAACCCTGACAGTTGATTTAGAATATCCTCATACGCCATGAGCTTGGCATTAAACAGTACTTGAGTGTTTCCTTTTCCCACAAAGGCTGTCCTGCTTGAAGAGGTAACAGGAGTATAGACCCACGATGGCAGGCCTTCCACCTGAGAACGCACCAAGTTGGAGAGAGAGGTACAGGAAGAGAAGATCGTGAGTAAAACCAAGAGAAGAATTCCAGAAAAAACCAAACCATATCGCCTGTATCTGTGTTTCATTGTATGCATCCTCTACCAAGTGTACGCCAAGCCAAGCTGCATGAACAGACCCGAGCTATACGTGCCTAGCTCCGATACCCAGTGTTTGTTCCCCACACCAACTTCGAGTCCCAGGCTATGAAGGCTATACCGGTAGATACAAAGAGCACTGCTTCCATACAGCAGTTGCGAATCTGCCAGAGAGTAGCCAAGGCCTAAGGTGCACCTCATAGCAAGCGAACTGTTGCGCCAAAAACCAGAATGGAGGCCAAATACCATTGACAGGGGAAGTTGGAGAACAAAGCCTGTCTGAGCATTCACGCCAGAAATATGTGAGCCAGTGAGATCAAGGCCTCCTCCCAGTACCAAGGTAAAGGGATACAGGCCGACATCCTGACTGTAGAAGCCCTCAATGTCAAGCTGCCCCCCCATTGCGAGAACCTTGGAGACAGAAAGGGATACTTCCCGTCCTGCCTGTTTCTCCAGTCTCATGCCAGGAAGCAGTTCTTTCCCACCGGTCCCCACTAAGAGAGAGACAGGCTTCTCATCATCAAAGGCATGTTGGACAACTACAGTTGCCCACCTGTTGCCTTGGGCATCGAGACCTTCATAATGATCACCTTTTTGGAGTGATGAGAGGGAGGCATACCCATAATCATAGGTATAATCTACAAGTGGAGCATCCTCAATCTCAAAGAGGGTCCTCCCGTCATAGAGAAGCATAGAGGAGAGGTTCTGTTCCAGAGCCTTCTCAAGCTTTTTTGGGTCCTTACCTCTGGCACGTAAAAAGAGCTGTAACGTACGTTGTCCATACGAAAAAACCACAGTGGCAGAAAGAGCGTTTGGTTCGATTTCAAGAAGGTCAGAGAGTGAAATTGAGAGCACCCCCTCCCCGTCCATACGGGAGAGTAGGGAGTGCTCACCAACACGTGCCACCACACCTGCCATGAGAGCATAGGAAGGACTCTCCCCTCCTGCCGTGACCACAAGAGTCGGCCGAGCAAAGAGAGAAGAGAGGCAGAACAGCATCATGACAGGAAGCAGTGATCGTCTCACTTCTCAGATCCTACCTTGATGATCTCCTTGACGAGATTTGCACTATCTTCCATGGCAGAAAGGGCTGCCCATTCGAAACGCGAATGGAGGTTGTGCCCACCTGTGAAGACATTTGGACAGGGAATATCATGTTCATTGGCCATCCTGGCCCCATCGGTGCCTCCTCTGATGAGGGCCTCCTGAAGATCCATTCCCAAGCGTCTGCCAGCTTCGCGCAGGTTGTCCATGGCGATGGGCTTTTCCTTGGCAACCATGGCCATATTATAATAGACATGTTTAGCATCGACACGGACTTTCCCTTGGGGATAGAGAGCTTCTGCGCTTTGCGCAAGCAGTTTCAGTGCATCAATACGATGGTTAAGGATATCAATATCAAAATCCCTAAGGTAAACGGTGAGATCGACTTCAGTAGCGGTCCCATTGATGGTATGGGCACAGTAGTAACCATAGCGCCCATCGGTAGCCTCTGGGCTCTCTGCCTGCGGCAAGGCGTTTATGAAGTAGGCTGCCATCGTAAGGGCATTCACTAACCTACCTCGAGCGGCCCCCAGATGATAGCTCACTCCAGAGAAATGCACATTGACAGTGGCAGCATTGAAGCACTCACTTTCTATCTCAAAGCGCTTACCTCCATCAATGGTATAACAGTAGGCACAATCGATTTTGTCATAGGGGAAGGTGTCCATCCCAGCTCCGGTTTCCTCATCACTGGTGAAGATAAGTTCCAAAGTCCCGTGCTTGATAGTCGGGTCACCGCTAAGTTCTTTGGCCACAGCCATGATGGCGGCAACTCCTGCCTTATCATCGCTACCTAGCAAGGTGGTGCCATCGGTAACAATGAGAGTCTCTCCCGTATACTGTCCAAGTTCGGGGTTGTCTTCAACCTTGATCGTATACTCTTTGTTCAAGGGGATGTCAGAACCCTCATATGATTCAATGACTCGGGGCTTCACTCCATTGCCAGGAACATCGTCAGCAGTATCAACATGTGCCATGAACCCAATGGTAGGAACTTCATAGTCGAGGTTGGAATGGATACGTGCGATGACCACACCATGCGTATCGACTTGGATATCAGAGATACCCATCTCTTCAAGTTCGGATACCAGTAGGTTCAACAGGTCCCACTGGCCATCGGTGGAAGGACTCTTTGTTGCGACGGCAGTGTCATCGCTCATGGTGTCTATAGCCGCATATCGTAAAAATCTCTGAAGAATATCTTCAGCAAACGTACTTCTCATTGCTTATCTCCTATACCCTCATTATTCCACAAACCTACCCGGGGAGCAACAAGCAAAACAGGCTAAGCAAAGCAGAGACCCTCCGAAGAGGGCCACAATCACAAGAGATCTGACTAAACGGTAAAATTATATTTCTTAAGCATAGGCTTAACCATATCAATGACGTTATACAGAGCAAAGACGCAGATAACGATACCCGTTACTGCAAATCCGCGCTTTAGTGTAGTGCCTACGGCAATCATGCTGGAAGCAAGGGCATAGGAGACCTCAGGTTCGGTAGTGACTGAGATGAGCCACTCATTGAAGGAGGTGTCAAGCTCACCTCCAAACTGATAGTAGCGCCAGATAGACATCACTGTGCTGGCAACAACCCCAGATGCTATTGCAATGGCCGTTGCAGCTGAGATTTTCCCCCAAAACACGACAGTAGGAATGCATGCATAGACCACCCCAGCAGTAAAAAGTACGATCGAGCGAGTCAGAAGCTTCTGCATATCCTTCCAGAAGGGAGCTCTCTGCGAAGGGGACAGAGCCCTTGAGAAATGCTCAGCCTCTGCCAACATCAAAGAGCGGTTCTCGTCCAACTTCTGTTCAAGGGAAGCCATCTCCTCTTCACTAATCAGATTCCTGGCAAATTCGATTACCTGTTGGGCCTGATTCTCAGAACCCACATCATTTACTGCATAGCAGAACTCCAGATACTGCCTCCCCTGCTCTTCGTTGAGTGTACTTTGGACAATATCGGAACCTGTATGCTCAGCGGAAGAAAGGGCGCGAGAAATATCCTCTTCCAAGTACTCCCATACCACATCCTTCTGCTCATCGATGATACGGGCTACTGTTGGAAAAAGCTCCTTATCCGTAATCTTTGCTTTGGTTTGCGCCTCCCAACCTAAAGAACACCCCGACAAGGGGATGACCAGCATGACCAATACCATCCAATTCAAGGTGTATTGCATCTTCTTTTCCATATGACACTCCTTATGATTCTTGCCCAAACACATATATCTCATCTCCTCACAGGCTGGGAATGGCAAGGAATTCCCACCCAAACAGAAATACAATGCGGAATTTGGAACGGTCAGGAAACGTACGTAGAACCAGATCATATTCAGATTCGAAAACCCCACTGGGGTCAGCGATGACAAGTCTCGGTTCGAGATAGAGTGATCTGGTAATATGCCAGACATACCCAAAGGCAACTTCATTGAGATAGATGATGTTCGTCTCCGGCTTGTCAAAGCCCCTGAAAATGCCCATCTGTATTAGGGAGACAGAGAGGTACAGTGCGTTTCGGAAAGGATGATAGTCAAGCAACAGTCCAAACTCCCAGAGCTGGACCTCGTTATACAGCAGGTCGCTGGTCAAGGAGACAGGTAGGCGAAGAGAGAACTCAGCATTAATGTTCACTTTAAGATCTGCCGTAGTTTGCAACGTAGGCAGGAACAGCGCATCGAACCCTCTGAGGTCAACACCCAAGGAGAGGCTACTCACCTCCTCTGCCCACACTGACGTGAGGGTCACAGCCAAGGCTATTGTCAGTAGGACTTTTTTCATCACTCACCTCTTGTTCCTCACCCTACCATCGGTTTGCACATGGATAAATTCTCCAAACTTACTACCCAAAACAGTGGAGCATACCCTGAAGACCCTGCTACGGATGTGATATGTGTGAACAACTCCAAGAAATACGATCCCATAGCTTTTTCTGTCAAATTGAAGAGATACAAACGTGCATATTTTCCTTTTTTTACACTCTTGTGGTAGATTTGTAGGGTAAGTGCCATTTTTTTTGTTATACTTATAGAGACAAGGAGCTTTGTGTGAATAAAACTTGGTCAATTATACTTATTGTTGTCGCCTGTATCGTAGTGCTGGGAGGTACATACTGGTACTTTGGTATGCAGAAGCCGAAAACCCAGGAGGAAGCTACCCCTCCGGCGGTAGTGGAACCTGTGAAAGGGCAGCCTCCGATCGCAGAGGATAGCCCTGTTATATCTGCTGATACACAAGAAGGAACACTTCCTCCCAAGCAAACAGAGATTTCTGGTGCAATTCCAAGCACGACTGAGCCAGTAGAAAAAATACAGAAAGATACTCTTCCTGCAGAAACATCAAGACTGATGAATCCATTACCCGCGCCCATTGCCCCATCAATCTCCAAAGGCGGAGGTTTTTCCCTTCCAACCCTAAAACCTAACAGTGGAGAGGAGGTAGCAGATAAAAATAGCAAAACCTCTGTTCTTGCCAGTGAGGAACTGACTACCAAGACAGAAGCGAATAAGCTTTCCCCTGCAGTAGAAGAAGCAGCAGAAGTGATAGAGCCACAACCTGTCATTGAGAATTCTGCAATGCATCAGGAACTTCCTGATAGTGCTACTTTCACTACACCAAAAGATACAACCCCTGAGAACCTGCAAGCAACGACTACTGATGAGGTGGTGCTACCTGCTGTTGCAGAAAAGCCTGTAACTTCACAACCAGAAGAAGAACAGAGTATCCCCCTAGCCGCTGTAGTAACACCACCTACGGTGAAGCTACTCAGAAGTGAGACTGCACTCGTAGAAGGACAGGCTACAGAGGAAAAGCCTACCCTAGAGGCAAATCTTTCGGTCTCTTTCCTTGACTACAACTTCACCAATGATTTCTCCGCTCAGGAAAAAAGCTTCAATGTAAGTTTGAATGTGATGAACCAAAAAGAACTGTTTGGTTGGGGTGGTACTCTTGAAGTTGGAAAGACAGATTCCAAAATTGTACAGGTCAGCCTGCTTGCCAAGACAACGTGGAAGCTAGGAAAGGATAAGGATGTGGTGACCTTCCCCCTATCCATCTCACTTGGACCAATGCTTTTCATTGATTCTGCAACAAATACTACCGAGTTTGGCATGAAGGCAAAACTCAGTGCAGGCGTAACCTATGCTATCTCAGAATCGTTCAGGATGTTTTATGAGGTAGGAGTCGGAGCCACCTATAACTTCCAAGACAGTACATCATTTACATTTGTCTTGGAGCCCATCCGAATCGGTGTAGGGTTCAGCTTCTAGAGGGCTCTTCCTTGTCCATCTCTGCAAAGGATGGGGCCTCTGAAGCGTCACCTGAAACCTCTACAATCTGGGGAATTAGGGGAACTTCATCCCATCCTAGAGCCTTGATGATCACCTCTTTCTGTTTGATTGCCTTGCCACTCAAAAAACTAACAGAGCTATCGTCCAGATAGAAGGTAAGACCCTTTCTCAAACCAAGGACCTTGCCTACAGCCAAGCTACGTATATCAGAAACTTCCAAGGACCAGACCTCCTCACAGGGGGTCTTCTTTGTCCTGCCCTTCTGTAAGCGTTGGTAAAGTTTCACGGTATCCTCTGTAATGACCAAACGGCCCCTTGTAAGATCACCATCACCTGTAGGGGGAACCTTCCCACAGAACAGGGATAAGGTGTACTCCTCTTTGCGGACGTTTCTCACATCCGTATCGCTGACCCAATAGGAGACAATATAATACAGGAATACCAAAACAAAAAGGAGGGGGAATATCATGTAGTATGCAACTATCCCAATGTAAGCAGGGGAAATAAACACCACAACAAGGGTCAGGCCCAACAAAAGCATTTTCAAAAGAATTTTCATATCCATGACTGTAATGCCTAGCGAAGAAAAAGAAAAGCCTTAACGAAGAGTGAAGCGGTTTGGTATAAGAGAAACCTTTCTGGGTGGAGGCTACTATGAAACAAGTTCGTACCATAACCGGCATTCTTGTCCTTATGATGATTCTCATCATGCCCTTTGCCGGTTGCAAAGAAGAGCCTGGAAGATCTTCCCTGCGCCTAACCATGCAGAGCAATGATGGCCAGAACCGCTCTATCCTACCACAGGACACCCCCTTGGAAGTGTCTCGCTATGCAGTTACCGGAACGGGACCGCAAGGAAGTACTTTTGAAGTACAGAGTACCAGCCCCACCATAGAGGTGGAGGGGTTGCTTATGGGTAACTGGATACTTACAGCCGTAGGGCAAAACAAGCATGGGGTAAACCTTGTATCAGGCTCTACCACCTGTTCGCTTACCAGCGAACCAACCAATGCCCTCCTCGAGCTGAATACCCTGATGGGAAGCGGAACTATGAATGTGGGATTAACCTGGGACAAATCAAAAATCTCCAATCCCAGTATCGATCTCTGGATAACAGATTCTGACGGAATAAAGACCAAGGTAACCCCAACCACAAGCAACTATATCAACGGAGCGGTTTACTATAGTGCGACCTATCCTTCAGGGTCCTACATGCTCCAGGGAAAACTATACAGTGGAAGCACCGTAGTAGCAGGATGTGCCGAGGTCGTACGTATTGTAGGGGGGAAGACAACAGAGGGGACTATCGCCCTCAACCTTGATAAATATCCAGAGATCCCCAGTAGCCTCACTTTGATAAACAAAGCAGGGACCCCTATCGAATGCTCCATTTCAGGAATCACAACCCCTATTGCAGCGTTTCAAGAAATTACAGCGAGTGTCACAGTTCCTGAAGCTGAAAGCAGCGATGACCTTGGGGTGTTGTGGTTTCTCGATGGGGAGGAACTATCGTCTTCCCTAGAGTGTACATTTACTCCGAGCACAGGAACACACCGCTTGGACCTCATCGCAAAGGGAGCCCTTCTAGCCAGTTCTGGATCAGCCAGCATTTCTTTCAAGGCCACAGTTGCAGGAACACCGGGTTACCCAGTGCTCGCAAATACGGTTACGGACAATACCGACGGCCTAAAAATCAGTGGGAATACCAAGGTAGCATTCCTTCCTGATGGAAAGATCTTGCTGGCAAGCTCAATTCATAACTCCCTACAGATATGTAGGATTGTCCGTGATTCATTGGAGGTCATCAGGACCTATACCCCAACAGATGGTTTCAACACCGTCAAGGTAACCGATATGCTGGTTGATAAGAATACCAACAGAGTTGCCATTGCCGATAACCAAACCCCAGGAATAACACTCTATCAGTACAATTCAAATAATGCTTCACTTACCAAGCTCTTTTCTCGTGACAATGTGACATATAAGTACGAAAGTGGAGAGACAACATTTGCAAGCATTAGCTCTCTTATGTTGGATCCCATTTCTGGCATCCTATTCAACGTTGTACCCGGAACAAATATGCTGCCCAATTCCAATTTCTTTGCAACACAAGCTTCAGAGTTCAATATGTATACCTATACGCATTGGTTTCTGGATCCAAGTACGATCAGCGGGATAACAATGTCCCCATTCCTGAATAGGGCAGCTTGGTATTCTACCGAACAGAATCTGATCAAGATTGGAAAAAGGGCTCCAGATGGACAAATTTTCGGTTTTCTCAGGGAATACTCCTCACCAGAAACACCGTACCTCACGGGCATCAGTGCAGCAGAGTTTATCAGTGACATCAATTTGGTTACTGGAGGGGATACTGCAATTAACCGTTTCCAGTTTTCCCTGTCTCTTCCTGACACCCAGGAAGATGGATGGGAACAGGTGGAAACCTGGGTATCTGGTTCAGATGGTATCGGTGATATGCGAGGCATCGTACAGCTCTTTACCAATGCCTCAAGGAGTCTGCTCTATGTCTTGTGCAAGGAAAGCAAGAATATCAAGGTATTCTCAATCCAACAGGACTCCAGTGCCTTGATGTATCAACAGACGATATCACTTGCAAGCTTCACCCCTTCCAAAGCAGTGATCTCTCCAGACAAGGAGAATATGCTCATCGTATCGGATACGAACAATCAGATACTGATCTTCAGCATTCCCCAGTAGAAAAAAATGGATCAGAACGGTTAGAGTGTCTAGGTTGTTCTGACCATCCATCAAAAGACAAATACAAACTTCACAAGGGAGTGCAGGGGTCTGCACTCCCTTCCTCCTATCCTAGTCCCATTTCCATTTTTGCTATATACAAAATGTTTATCCCTTTACCTCAGCAAATACAATGATATTTCAGACCAGCCCTTGGCATTGCCAGAGGCTGGTTCGGTTCTGGTTTACTGAAATAATTGATTCAATTTTCATAGTTCTATATCTTGTTCATACTTTCCGTGGCGGATTGGGATTGAAAGATCTATTTCTTCCAGTAAAAGATATATCTTAACAATCGGGAATATACAAATAGGAAAAAGCTGTCAATACTTGCAATTGAAGGAGTGATACATACAATAAGGGAAACAGAAAGACTGATTTTAAAACAGATTTCACGTAATGATTCTGATTTTATCTGATACTATCTATCGGATGGTAAAAGAACAAAACATCTTCCGTTGAGAAATCCATATTCTACAAAAGAGACAAATGAAGGGCTCAAAAGTCGAATATTACATTGGAGAAAGTTCAATTTCGAAACGTATGTGATTCAGGAAAAACAAAATTATAAAGATATTGGATATTGCGGGTCAGAATATGTACCGGAATAAGAATTCATTGATATCCGTTATAGCTAAAGCCAGCAAGCATGGGGGAAAGGGTATGCTTTTGAAGCTGCTCTTGAATGTATACGAATTGGATTTATGTATTTGAACTTTGAAACCACCTATGGAGCAGCAATTTCTGAAAATACGGCATCTATACATATCCTAAATAAAGTGGGAATGACAAAGGATAGTAAATTCAATATATACGGGAGTACACTTGAATCTTTCTCCATAGGAAGAAACAGGTATGATTCTCTCTGGAATACATAACTCAAATCTCAACCATGGTATACATCTCAATTCCCCTAAAAATCCAAATATTATCCTTTGTAGTCTGAATCAGATGATTCCAAGCTTTGCATCGGTCAGGTGGTAGGGCTGGACCGGCAAAGGTAGAGTAATTATACTGTATCCTCATATATTAGGAGAGGAAATTAGTATGGTCTTTGACGATTACATATCTGAAAAAATGAGACAAATGAAGATACTAGAGCATCTTATAAATCCTAAGCATGGAGATATATAAGCTAAAGGAACCGAACCTGTACGTATCATAAATGTTTGGATCGCAATACAATGAAAAAGGTTAGATTGATGATGATTATCATACTATTTGTATTGATATTGGTTTTAGCCATATCCGCATATTTCATAGCCATAAGTCCTGGGAAACCAATCCCTGTAAGAAGTGATGGGAAAACTATTGAAGGAAGTTTGTCTGAAAAGATCAGAATTACCATAAATGGAATAGACCAGGGGATGTTCATTAAAAGTAGCAATATGGACAATCCTGTGCTGCTATTCCTTCATGGCGGTCCTGGGATGCCTGAGTATTTCTTAACCAGGGATTACCCTACAAGCCTTGAAGAAGATTTCACAGTCTGCTGGTGGGATCAACGGGGGGCAGGATTATCCTATAATTCGTCCATTCCCCCTGAGACAATGACATCCGAGCAATTTGTAATGGATACGATAGGCATAACGAATTATCTTCGAGATCGGTTTGGTAAGGAAAAAATATACCTAATGGGACATTCATGGGGTAGCTTTATTGGTCTGTTAGCAGCTAATACCGCTCCGGAATTATATTATGCATACATCGCTGTGGCTCAGATTTCCTATCAGCTAAAGTCTGAAAATATATCCTACCAATATATGCTTGAGAAATACAAAGAAGCAAATAATAAATCAATGGTGAGAAAACTGGAAAAATCAGAGGTCACAATGACAACACCATTACCCGAGTCATATATGCGGATACGCGATGAAGCCATGCATACTCTGGGCATTGGAACGACACATGATATGAAATCCGTTATTAATGGCATATTTATTACTTCATTGCTGAATAGGGAATACACAATTGCTGAAAAGGTACATCTGTGGAGAGGTAAGATATTCTCTAGGAGTTCTAATCTTTGGAATGAGTTGCAATCCATGAATTTTTCAACAGAATTGAATGAGGTAAGAATCCCTGTATATTTTTTGCATGGTATATATGATTACACTGTATCCTTTACTGAAGCTAAATCATACTTCGAAAAGCTGAAAGCCCCAGTAAAGGGATTTTATACCTTTGAAAACTCTGCCCATAGTCCAATTTTTGAAGAACCGGATAAGGTTCGAAAGATACTTTCAGAGGATGTACTCAAGGGGGCAATCACACTTGCAGATTGAATATTGCCTCCCTTTCTCACGTATCTGTTACTTTTCTAAGGTGGATTGATATGAAATTTCACACTGTACAGATTGTATATTTTAGTGGAACTGGCTGCACCAAACTGGTTGCTGAAACTTTTAGAAACCAATTACTAGAAACTGGACACAGAGCACATATGGTTGAGATTCATCATGATATGATTATCAATGAATCTGACTGTGACCTCTTGATCATATGTTTCCCAGTATATGCATGCAATGCACCCCAAATAGTGATTTCCTATGTGAATAATTCTCACTGTGTGCATCAGACTCCTGTAGCTCTTATCTCTGTGTCAGGGGGAGGAGAAATTACTCCGAACCTAGCCTGTAGGACATTTTTAAAGAAAGTACTCATAAGAAAAGGCTACTCAATTCACTATGAAAAAATGCTGGTGATGCCATCCAATTGGGTCATCCCGACTAAGCCTTGTTTGGCTGCCCTTCTTGTAAGTATCCTACCAAGAAAGATCGCATACATCATTTCAGAATTGGATTTGGGAGTATGTATCGAGACAAGACCTGGACCTGGGAATCGCTTTCTCTCATTACTAGGAAGAATGGAGACAATTGGAGCAAAAAAATTTGGCAAACAAATCAGAGTAAACAAAGCCTGTAACGGATGCCGCCTATGTGCTACTCATTGTCCGGTCACAAATATAACTATGCATGATGGTACCCCAGTTTTTGGAATGAAATGTATCCTCTGCCTACAATGTATCTATCAGTGCCCCACCAAAGCACTGAGCCCGGGAATCGGAAAATTCGTAGTAATACAGGAGAGCTTTGATCTAAAGAAAATTCAGAAAACCCTCCCCTGGGATGAACCGGTCGATGTAGCTGCCCAAGCTTCCGGACTATTGTGGCTTGGTGTTAAGCGCTACCTGCTGAATACAGATGACATCTATACCACAGCTTAAACTAGGGGGAGGGTGAACTTGACAGCAGGCAGGAGACTTACGAGCATACCCTACTATAAAATCAGCTTTGTTGATCACCTATGTCTTACTCTTTTCTTTAGGACGTGTTGACTCAGCCAGTATTGGAGTTCTTCATACGTGTCTGAAAGTGCCTTTGACAAAATATTTTCTATCCTGTATTCATACCCTTCATAGAAAAATACGTGGAAGGAGTGAATTATCAGATAAGGTATACAAGGTATTGATTGTAGCTTTGACCCTCAGCTACTTCTTGACTGATGAGCCACCCTTTATACAAGACACACCCGGCTTAACAATAAGCCGGGTGTGTCTTGTACTAGAGTAGAGAACGTATCAGGCCTTGTACAGTGGCAATTCCTGATATGTTGTATGCAAAAGGTGGTGAGACTTTTTGCCGTTAGGTTCTCCCAAGAAATCCTCATACAACTTGAGGATGGAGGGGTTATGGTGTGAACAGCGATAGGTGCTCTTCTTGTCATCTGCATAGAGACCTTCAGACCTCTCCTTACGCAAGATGTCATTGGCACCATAGGGCTGACCACCACCGGCGATACAACCACCACGGCAAGCCATAATCTCGATGAATTCATAAGGGGCCGCAGTTCCAGCAGCCTTAGCTGCACGGATCTCATCCAAGACGACCTTCGCATGAGAGAGTCCATGGACTACAGCAACGCGGATCGGAGTACCATTGAAATCGACTGTGCCCTTCTTGACCTCTTCAAGGCCACGGACAGCTTCGACTTCAACGCTCTCCATCTCCTTGCCGGTCACCACAAAGTATGCAGTACGAACAGCAGCTTCCATGACACCACCGGTAGCACCGAAGATTGTTCCAGCACCTGAGTATTCACCGATGGGGCTATCAGCCTCTTCTTCCTCAAGCTTCAGGAAATCCACACCAGAGTTCTTGATCAGACGACCAAGCTCACGGGTGGTAAGGACCAAGTCCACATCCTGGAAACCTGATGCACTCATGTTGTCATCACGCTTGGACTCAAATTTCTTTGCAGTACAAGGCATGATTGCTACAGAGAAAATCTCAGAGGGATCCAGACCAGCTTTCTCAGCATAGAAGGTCTTGGCAATCGCCCCTTGCATCTGCATAGGGCTCTTACAGCTGGAGACATGATCGAGTAAATCCGGATAGTACTTCTGAACATAGTCAACCCATGAAGGACAGCAGGAAGTCAGCAAAGGAAGAGTTCCTCCCTTTGTAATCCTACCCACAAGCTCGTGACCCTCTTCCATGATAGTAAGGTCGGCACTGAAGTTCGTATCATGAACTGCATATGCACCAACCTTTTTCAAAGCTGCGTAGATTTTCTTGGTTGTTACAGTACCGGCAGGAAGACCGAAGGACTCACTCAATCCGACACGGATGGAAGGAGCTATCTGGACAACTACTTTCTTGGTGGGGTCGGCGACAGCTGAACGGAAGGCACTGATCTCATCTTTTTCGTAGATGGCACCAACGGGGCAGTGTGCCGCACACTGGCCACACTTAACACAAGGGCTATCATCGATTTTGAGCATGGCTGCGGGAGCCATGCAAGTGCCGTCTCCGCGTCCGATGAACTCAAGGGCGAATACACCCTGCAGATCCTGACAGACCTGTACGCAACGACCACACTTGATGCATTTTTCAGGATCAAGGACGATGGATGCAGATGAGGTATCCTTGGGCGAATCGCTCAGGCGTACTTCAAAGGGCTGCTCACGGATACCGAACTCAGCGGCCAAATCCTGCAACTCACACTCTCCATTACGGATACAGGTGAGACAAGATGAGGGGTGTTTGCTGAGAATCAGCTCGAGGATTGTCTTCCTAACTTCGAAAAGCTCAGGGTCATTGGTGATGACGCTCAAACCTTCATTGACAGGAGTGGCACAAGCGCGAATGATCTTTGCACTACCCTCCTGCTTAACAATACATAGCCCGCAGGACCCGAAAGGTACCAGGTCATCATGATAGCAGAGCGTAGGGATTCTGACACCTGCTACCTTAGCAGCATTCAGAACACTTGTGCCCGCCTCAACTTCTACGGGAATACCATTTATCTTTACATGTACGATACTCAATTTATTCCTCCTCTGTCGGATCCTAGTGGACTACGACGGCTCCAAACTTACAAGTCTCCAAACAGACGCCACACTTGATACAGGTGCTCGGGTCTATTACATGGACCTGCTTCTTTTCGCCGGTAATAGCACCGACAGGACACTTGCGCGCACAAGCTGTACAGCCTATACACTTGTCAGCAAGAATCGAATAGGTGACCAAATTCTTACAAGTGCCACTGGGGCAAGTCTTGTCTTCAATATGGGCACGATACTCTTCTGAAAAGAACTTCATGGAAGAGAGAACTGGGTTGGGAGCTGTCTGGCCCAAGGCACACAGAGAACCCATCTTCATCGCCTTACCAATAGTCTTCAAGGTTTCAAGATCCTCAGGTACTCCATTTCCAGCAGTAATCTTCTCCAAGATGTTACACAAGGAACGTCCACCAATTCTACAAGGTGCACACTTTCCACAGGATTCGTCAACGGTAAAGTTCAGGTAGAACTTGGCAACGTCTACGATACAGTCATCCTCGTCCATGACGATCATACCACCGCTTCCCATCATGGAACCGATGCGGACCAGAGATCCGAAATCGATGGGGGTATCAAGGTCTGCTTCGGTGATAACACCACCGGAAGGTCCACCAGTCTGTACTGCCTTGAATTTACGGTCGTTGGCAATACCACCACCGATATCAAAGACAATCTCACGCAAGGTAGTTCCCATGGGAACTTCAACCAAACCGGAGTTTCTGATCTTACCGGTAAGGGCAAAAACCTTGGTTCCTCTACTGTCAGCGGTACCAATCTTACTGAACCAGTTGCCACCCTTAGTGATGATGACAGGGATATTTGCCCAAGTCTCAACGTTGTTGATGACAGTCGGCTTACCCCAAAGGCCCTTTACTGCAGGGAATGGAGGACGAGGCTGTGGCATACCACGCTTTCCTTCGATGGACTGGAGAAGAGCTGTCTCTTCACCACACACAAAGGCACCAGCACCAAGGCGGATCTCAATGTCAAAATCAAAACCACTACCGAGGATATTCTTGCCCAAAAGCCCATATTCGCGGGCCTGACCCATTGCGATTTCAAGACGATGGATAGCCAAGGGATACTCAGCACGGATATAGATGAAACCTTTCTGTGCACCGATAGCCTTACCACAGATGGTCATGGCCTCAAGTACGGAGTGCGGGTCCCCTTCAAGTGTGGAACGGTCCATGTAGGCACCTGGATCACCTTCGTCAGCATTACAGACGACATACTTAACATCGTTCTGAGCCTGTTTGGTGAAGTTCCACTTCATCCAGGTTGGGAAGCCAGCCCCTCCGCGTCCACGAAGGCCTGCAGTCTTCAGTTCATCAATGATATCTTCGCCTGTCATCTCAAAGAGAGCCTTCTCAAGGGCCTCATACCCTTCACGGGCGATGTACTCGTCGATATTTTCTGGATCGATGAATCCACAGTTGCGAAGCACAATGCGGAATTGCTTCTGGTAGAACTGGATGTCCTCAACCTTGGCATGCTTTCGACTTTCGCTCTTGTCATACAGCAAGCGGGTCACTTCACGACCTTTGACAATATGCTCAGCGATAAGTTCATGTGCGTCCTTGGGAGTCACCTTTACATAGAAGGAGTCCTCAGGAAGAATCTTTACGATCGGTCCTTGCTCACAAAAGCCAAAACAGCCGGTCTTGATGACCTGCACTTCGTCAGCAACTCCCTGATCCTTACACTCTTTTACAAGGTTCTGATAAATCTGGTCCGCACGACTTGATTCACAAGCTGTACCGCCACAGACCAAGATGTAGTTTCTGAAAGCCATTATCTACCCCCGTCCTTTTGAATGATGTCAGCAGCAGGTCGATCAAAAAGGTGATCGGTTACCAGTTGCTTTCCAATGATATGCTGCTCAACAATCCTCTTTGCAGTCTGTGCATCCACATTTCCATAAATGGTGCTAGGCATGCCAGGAACCATTACTTCAATGGTAGGCTCCACATAGCAAAGGCCCATGCATCCGGTTTGGGTGACCGATACATTTTCGAGCTTATGCTCGTCAAGAGCTTCCAGGAATGTATCCAAGACAACCTTGGCTCCAGCGGCGATACCACAGGTGCCCATCCCAATGACGATGCGTGAGTCTTTTCCTTCAATGTCGCGCTTCTGTAATGCGCTTTGTTTTTCATCTCTGAGCTTTCTCAGCTCTTCAAGTGTCATTTTTGCCATTATCTGGTCTCCTAGGTAGTGTAAAACAGTGGCTCATGCCAATATAGGTGAGTGTTGTACATAAAGTGACTTCAGGTCCTCTTCTTGTGATTCCAAAAACTCCTTGAGCAAGTGTAAGGTCCCACTGGTGGATAACTGACCCAAGATGTCAGTGAGCTCTTTTTTGGAGAGTTCATATCCCCCATCTCCCTTGACTGTCGCAAGTGTACGCTTTACGACAAACTCGTCAGCGAGAGGATGACTCATCAGAGCCAGAAGTGTCGTAGGAAGGTCCCCAAAGGGAGGTGTATCCACATTATTGAGCGGAAAGCTACAAGTGACCTTGGTTCCCCGTCCCAATTCGGAATGCAAGGAGAAGCTCCCTTCACAAGCTGTAGTAGCCTGTACAAGAAATGGCAACCCCAAACCGACCTTACGTTTTTTATGTTTGACCCCATCTGTAACAAAAGGGTCCAGCACCCGAGCCTTCAAATCGTCATCCATTCCTTTTCCGTTGTCCTCTACGGTACATACCAAGAGAATATCGTCCTCTTTGAGAGTAAGAATCACCTCAGTGCTACCGGCTTCAAAGGAGTTCTGGACAATGTCCAACAGAAAATCACAGATAAAGATATGCATAGGCCCTGTTTCGCGCTCCTTATCTGTACTTTGCGATAATTCCAGCAATCTGGTCCTTAGTGACCTTGCCGAATACTTCCCCACCAACGGTGAGAACTGGGGCGAGCCCACAACAGCCAACACAACGGACCGCTTCTAAGGAGAAAAGCCCATCGTCAGTTACACCGCCGATGTCAATCGTAAGAAGTTTGGTCAACTCGTCAATAATTGGTTGTGCTCCCTTCAGATAACAGGCGGTACCCATACAGACCTGTATGTTGTGTTCACCTGGCTTTGTCAGCTTGAAGAAGTGATAAAAAGAAACAACACCCCAAATTGTGGCCAAAGGGACATCCAACAATGCTGAGACTTGATCTGCTGCCTCCCTAGAGATGTAGCTCTGTTCCTGTTGCACCTTATGGAGAACCATAATGAGATTGCCTGGCTTATCCTTCCATTCCTTGATGAAAGAGATTAACTCAGGCGAGAACTTGTTTTCGTTAGTTTCCGACATGTAACCTCCAGTACCCAAAATTTTCAGTTTGCCTATTCTAGCATTATTTCACAAATCGTGTCACCATATTCTTACAACTTATGGTAATAACCATACCATTCATCCACATTTTGTAATTAAATATTGACCATTATACCTGTTTAATATACACTTAATCACATTAACAGGAGAATTACCATGAACAATGACCAATTGATACGAATCACAAGATACTACCGATCCCTAAACCGTCTTAAAACCATAGGACTGGAAAAAGTCTTTGCTCACAACCTTGCTGATGCAGCAGGAGTTTCAGCAGCAATTGTCCGTAAAGATTTCTCACAATTGGCAATATATGGACAGAAGAGGGGAGGCTATGAGATACATGACCTGCTCAATTCCCTCGGGGAAATCTTGGGTAAAGGAGATCCCCAGAACTGTATCATCATCGGCTGCGGAAGAATTGGAAAGGCCCTGATGCACTACAACGGCTTTGAACCTGATGGCATACGCATAGTAGCGGGATTTGATAGTGACCCCATGGTATACAGCGATGCATCTCACCCGGTACCCATTTACCCCATCAATCGTATTGACGAGGTAGTGGACGCCCTCGAGGTGACAGCTGGAATCATCACGGTCCCTGAACAAGCCGCCAACGACAGCTATGAAAGACTTGTCAAGGCAGGAATTATGGGAATAATGAACTTCAGCCCCATCACCCTCAAGCCCCAGCTTCAGGAAGACGGGACCATGCCGGTCGTACACAACATCAACATAGCACTCGAACTAGAACAGATTTTCTATGAACTCAAGTTCCCAAAGGACGGAGCAACCTCACCTGCGCAAAAGCGTAAGCAAGAGCGGAAGGTGATCGCTGACGCCGCTAAGGGTTGATAGGTTCCAAGCCATAGGTGTCCCGTCAGTCTTTAGAGCTACTGACGGGGCTATAATTGCAGTAGAGCCATATTCCCACCCAAAACCATCAAACAATAATGCGTTGCCCAAAAATTGGTCATAATGATGCCAGGATCCTCCAAAATAGCAGGTTCCTGGCTTGTCATACCTGTTTTCCCCATCCATAAACGGTGAGTACCAGACGTCTGAGTAGACCAGGTCTCTTCTGCCTGTGATTCCTAGGGAACCGCTGTCCATATAGGTTCGTGCCATCTGAGAGCCTATGTCGATGAGAGCGGGTTGCACAGTGCTGTTGTCCTTATAGGAATCGGGATCGGTATTGAAATCTCCACAAAGGACGATGAGACTACCTTCATGTCTTATAGCCGCTTCCTTAAGGACACGGCTAAGTTCTAGACGTAACGCCTCAGTCTCAGCAAACTCCCCGATCTGACTTTTTGCATGTAGGGCAAAGATGACGACTTCCCCTCGTTCTGTATCAAACACCGCTTCCAAAACAGGCCTTGAGCCCTCTACTGCATGCACAGCAACATAGTTTGGCTTGTCCCGGCTTATCAATGCAGTGGCGATGGCAGAGTCTTCCCCTTTGGCAACCGCGTACCATCCGTAGCCTTTGCGTCCGAGGTGCCTGCCCAAGAGATCGGCGATAACCCCTTCATGCTCTATCTCCTGCAATACCAGTACATCACACCAGCCGATGGTTCGGTTGGTCAGCACCTCATTGAGCGTTCTCAATCGCATATGGTAGGATTCTGTATCCCATTTCTCCGAAGGGCGGTACTCAGGGTATTCATCCCCGTCAAGTTTGTCGTCCATGAGGTTTTGCACATTGTACGTTAGGATTTTAAACTCTTTTCCGTTTGAGACTTGGGCCTCAAGTGAACAGCCACTCCCTGCAAACAGAAGCAAGGCTAGCACAAGTATAGGAAAAGATGAGACTGAGAATTTTTTCATGGTACAAGGATAAGAGGGAAAGGGCCTTCACTTGCTTCAGCTTTTGATATTTTTTCCCAATGAGTAAGAAAAATACAGTCCGGCAAGGGCATCCTGGATATCAAACAGGTTGATGTCCATCTCACGGGACTTGAGGATACCAATCTTCAGATTATCCAAGCAGGGATCAAAGGCAAGATCAGATTCATCCAAAATATTGAGACAGAAATCTCTCAAGTCTGCCCACTTTTGGTTGTAGAACATGGAAAGCACCTCATCATAGTGCTGGTCTATCTGATTGAGATCCCTTGCCTCAGAAAGGAAGCTAGGAAGAAAGCCTTTGATATTCCCACTGTTCAGCTGCTCATAGAGAGCCGAAAGCCTGGGAGAGCCAAACTTGAAGAAGGATGCTATGACAGCATAACGGGTCTGTCGGAAGGTAGCACTTCTTCCCTGTTCGACAGAGAGGAAGAACTCCTGGTAGAAAGAGCCATCCTTATCCATATGTCGCTTTGCTATCAGATAGTCAATGACCTCATCAATATGCTTTGCTGAGTGTGAGAGCTCATTGATCAGGGGGAGGTATTCGGTAGTATCAGTTATGCGTGCCAGAGTCTTGCTGGCCATGGAACGTACTGATGACCAACGGCCATGTTTAAGCAGAGTGAGCATCACATCCTTGACCTTCGGATCTTTCTTATACGAGCCAAGGGCTGCAATTGCATCGAGCTGTACATAGGAGTCATCGTCACGTGCTACCTTGATAAGGTCATCCAGCAGAGATTTCCGAGGTCTGTCGGCAAGGGCACGTACAGCCTCAATCTTATCTGAAGAGAATGGGGAGGAAAGAATTGATCGAATCTCACTGGTAGCCATATTGTTGTAGTTGCTTCCCAAAGAGTGCATCAGGAATCTGCGTTTTGCCGGATCGGTGGTCTTTTCCAGTTTCTCAATCATGGAAACAGCTTTCAAGCCATGCATGGAAAATACGACTGCCGCTGCGGCTTGGGATGAGTAGGCCCCGACTTCCTGAAGCCTGGCGGCAACAAGCGCCTCTATGGCGGTAAGGGCCATGGCAAAAATAAATACCAGAGTATAGCTATTCCCTGCTGCATTCCCTTCGAGGATAAAGAGCGAGCGTGCAATATCACCGTTGTCGGCCAACAGACCGCTAATGATACCTACAAAGAAGGCTACGATCGCTATGACAAAGTTTGCCATGGAGTTAAATCCAATGGCATCATCATCTGGCATTACCTGTTGAACCAGGCGAAAGACCAGAAGCGCGATGAGTCCGACAAAGAAGTTTGTGCAAAACCCTAGGATAAAGAACCAGATGGGAGCGACCTCTGGAGTTATCAGGGCCCAGAGCAGGAAAAAGAAAAGGGAGAACAACGTTGATATGAATACCAAAGGTCGAGAACCCAGACGATCAGAGAACTGCCGACTGATATAGGAAGCCGCCACGACAGCAAGGCCCAACACCACAGAGTAGAGCACGACCATACTGTTTGACAATCCAAGCTCGATCCTGAGAAACGGTACGGTAAGGCCAAAAATTACCGCAACGGCGGTGGCAATCCACCTAAGGATCAGTCTTCTGCTCAAGGAAGACTGCATCATAGCTTCCTTGAAGATGATGAGTACTGTCCTACCCTTCTTGTGGGTGATGGTACTGCGAGAAGGTATAAGAGACATTTCGTAGGCTGCAAAGAAGTTCATGATGGAACCAATCACTTGCAGGCCGATAAGGCCAATAAGACCGGAAAAATACTGCAATCCCAAAACAAGTGCCGTAATACAACGTACGACCATGGAGGAACTCTGGTAGGCAACGTTGACGTTGGCTACCACCTTGCCACGGTTGGAGACACTGCTGATGCTTTTCATGGTGAAATCATTGAGGGCGATGCCAATCATACGGAAGATATTGAAAACCGTATAGATTCCAAGCAAAAGCAGGACTGCAGCATTCCCTGTCAAAAAGAAAAGCCCGACATAGCCAAAGCAGACAATACCACGGACCAGCCATACTGCTGACTGCACTTTTATCTGGTTCTTCCCCTTGAAGATGATTGATACAAAAGGAAGAACAACACCTGCTATATAGGAAGCTGAAGCAATATAGCCCAAGGCAAGGTTACCAGCACCGAAGTAGATGGCAAGCAAATAGACGATGGTATCGCCTAGCAGGCTGTATGCAATACCATTGTATACTTCCTGCTGGTACATATGTTTTCGTCCCTGCTGCTTTTCTGTTTCGCTGAGGTATTTTGTTTTGGCCATAGGGTGCTAGAGCTCACTCCTTGTCGTAATGATCCTACTTACCAAACCATAGGTAAGCGCTTCTGCACTTGATAGCCAGTGATCCCTCTCAGTATCCTTGTTGACCTGTTCGACGGTTTTACCTGTCTCTTGGGCAATGAGTGCATCGAGTTTGGCACGAAGCTTCTCCAGATGCAGTGCATGTATCTCTATATCTGTGGCAACACCCTTCATGCCGCTCATGGGCTGGTGGATGAGATAGGTCGAGTTAGGTAGTGCAAGCCTTCTCTCTGCAGGTACAGCAAGCAGGACAAGAGCTGCTGCGCTTGCCACTAGGCCCATGCCAATCATGGTTACAGGACAGGATATGAAACGGGCCATGTCAAAGATAGCATAGCCGGCATCGACATCCCCGCCGGGGCTGTTGATGAAAATCCTTACAGGATCGTTGCTTTCGCCTTCCAGAACCAGCAGCTGCTTGATGACAAGTTCCGCACTCTCCTTGTTGATCTCGCCGCTAAGCATTATGGATCGGGTCTTAAGGAGTTTTTCGTTTATCTGGGGATCCTGCACTGCAGGCTTCTTTTCTTCTTCTTCTGGCATGAAAAGCCTCTCTTCATAAAGGTTTGTCGCTTTCGCGTTTTGTCCAAGTATACGGGATAAGCTACATATTGAAAAGGGATGACAGGACAGAAACGGGGAAACAGGAAAAGAGATCGGCCAAAACCACAAACCATAAAAATATAAAAACCTGATCTGCTCTGTACAGATGGAGAACTGCAAATCAAAGATTGAGATGTAGTTTCAGTCTCAATAACAGTGAGGAATACAGAATTCAAACGCCAGGTTCATGAACATTTCCACCTTTTGCGACTTGTCTTGTGGTGGATTCACAATGAAAGGTATCAATACCCCTGGAAAGAAGAGGAGTTGCCTCCTTTTCCGCCCCAAGGGGCGGGATATCTCACCTTGCTTTCCCTGCACTCGCTCGGTAATGGAGCCATGGCAATGCTTCCGCTACTCTCGCTTCGTTGGGGAATAAAGCAATGGCTGTCCGGATAATCTTGCAGGTCATCGCGGTTTGAAACTGAATAGACTTTGGGAAATATTCTGGTATTTGAGCCTGATTATCAGACTCCGGTTTGTCAAGATGCAGATAGGTGCCACATAGTGTGATAAAATGAAGTCAGTTTTATGGAGGAATCATATGGATTTTTACGATGTCGTAAACTCAAGGAGAACAGTACGTGATTTTGAAAATGTTACTATAGATGATGGCACTGTAAAGAAAATTATTGCCGCAGGCTTGAAAGCGCCGTCAAATGACCACATGAGAGATTGGCATTTTATTGTAATCAAGGACAAGGACATTATCCTGAAACTGATAGAGATAATTCCCAAAGGAATAACAGAAGATGAGATGGTAGCATTGATAAGAGATTGGAATCTGAGTGATCTTACACAACAGGCATGTTACAGGGATGCTGTTCCTAAACAATATAGAATGTTTGCGGAAGCATCCTGCATATTGGTACCGCTATTCAAAAAGAAAACAGATCCTCTTAATCCAGATGATCTATCACAATTGAATGGTTTTGCATCCATTTGGTGCTGTATTGAAAACATGCTTTTGGCAGCCACTGCTGAACAATATGCCGGCTCTTTGCGTATTCCTCTAGGTGATGAAGGAAAATGGACCAGGCAGGTCTTGAATTATCCGGAAGATTGTTTTATGCCATGCTTACTTGCTCTTGGCAAACCTCGCACTGATGCTGCAATTGTGAAACAGAGGGAATACTCCTTGGAAGAGAAAATTCATTGGAATCAATGGTGAATGGGGTATCCATGGGATATGCCAGGATTGGTTTGATGTTTTACAAAAATAAGACCTACTCATAAAGAGCAGCTCCCAAGAGCCTGGGCTTTTCATGAGTAGGTCTTTTGCAAACCTAAGAAGAAGTATTACAGAATGACTTCAATCTGGTCAGCCTCTGCATAGTCGATTACTACACAATCAGTCATGTAGGTACGCTCAGGGAGAGCAATCAATATATGGGTCTCGGCATTCTCAACAGAGAAAGGCCCTTTGTGCCATACACCTACATTGAGCTTGACCATGGTCCCTTTGGGAACGAGAAAAGCTTCAGTCAATTCAGGAACAGGTTCCTTTGAAGGGGGTGCCACATGGACGATAATATCGCCATCGAGGGGAAGAATGGCTTCTCCAGTGTAGTTATGGTATTCAGCACCTGTAACCACCATTTTTTCTGTCATTTTGGAAACAAGACAGGAGAATCCTACTGCTTGGCCACCAACCACGGGAAACATGAGATGATCGTGGTAAAAAGTCCCCAGATTGTGTCCTGTGGGGTGTATTACATCGAAAAAACTTCCATACGCTTGAAAGGCTTCTGCTGACAACTGTTTGACTTTAATGGTTTTCACTGTGAGCTCCTATAAGTACTTAGCATTGAGTAACTCTGAGCATAGTAGGGTTATACGGAAGTTTCAATATAAGAAAACCAAAAGACAGCGTTCCCTGCTTCTCTTGTGTGTTTTTTCCCAATCTACAAGCTTCTTGTCATTGTGTAGGCAGAAAACACCCTATCCGTTATACTGCAAGCTTGGAGGAATCGTTCATGAAATGTGCCACGATTGCAATTATTGGAAGGCCGTCTGCCGGCAAGAGCACACTGCTCAACACCATCTGTGAGATGAAGGTATCCATTACCGCATCTACACCCCAGACGACTAGGAATGCCATTCGAGGCATCTATACTGACCCACGAGGCCAGCTTATTTTCACCGACACCCCAGGGTATCACCTCAGTGACAAGACCATGAACAAGAGGTTGCAGGATACTGCGATCAGGACCCTTGGAGACAGTGATGTCGTACTCTACCTCATTGATGCCAAGCGCACCGCAGGGGAAGAGGAGTTGGCTATTGTCCAGGCTCTTGCAAAGGTCAAGAGCCCAGTTGTCTCCTGTATCAACAAGAGCGACATACTCACCATTGGTGAACATGACGCAGCAAAAGCCTTTCTTGCAGAACATCTTCCAGAGTCAGTTGTAATGACAGCATCTGCAAAGCTCGACGAAGGTGTCGATGAGATTCTCATCGAGCTGTTCAAACTGGCCCCAGAGGGTGAGTTGCTGTATCCCACAGATGCCTATACTGACCAGCCTGTGGAATTCCGCATCAGTGAGATGATCCGAGAGAAGGCGATCAACCTGGTGACCGAAGAGATTCCCCATGCCATCTATGTGACCGTTGAGGACATCGAACACAATGAAGAGACCAATACCATCTGGGTTAGGGCCGCAATCATAGTGGAGAGAGAGACCCAAAAGGGCATTGTTGTAGGCAAGGGTGGAGCGAACATCAAAAAGATCCGCCAGGGTTGCACCCCGGAGATCAGGGCAATATTCCCTGGCAAGAAACTACAGCTTGACCTCAGGGTAAAGGCCCAGGACAAGTGGAGAAACAATGCATCTGTTCTGGACAGGATCCTGCGCTAAAGAGTATCAAGAGGTGGCCAAGAAAAAGGCCACCTTTTCTATTTCTCTAGAATACCATGAGGGTGCTCGTGACAAAGATGCTGTTTCATAAGAATGAAAAAAAAAGAAAAAACAGAAGTAGTAAATAAAGAATACGTAAAAATGGTAGTATGCCCCAAGACAGGAAAGCTCTTCCTATTTTGGGGCAGCTCTTTTACTAGCGAATGAAGTTAGTCATTACGGGTCTATCAAGCTATCAATAGCTTTCTGTATATGTTCTTCCATCGTTGAACGGGCAAGTATGGAATCTCGACCCCTCAGAGCTTTCAATATTTTTTTATGATAGAGAATCCCATCAGAGTATCCATAAAGAACATTCAACAATTCCAGATTCCTCAAAGTCTTATCAAAAACTTCTGTAAGAGCACCCAATAACAAATGGTTTTGTGATGCTTTGGCTATCTCTATATGAAACATCAGGTCATATTTTACAAACTCTTCTGAATTTCCAATATTAGCTTGCATTTCATGATAACTTTGTTCAAGCATCAGAAGAGTCTCTTCAGAAATTCTTTCAGCAGCAAGAAAACACGTTTCAGGTTCAATTGCACGACGAAACTCGAGGACTTTCCTGACATCCAAAAAATCTTCAGCCGTAATTGCATTTTTTGAAGAATCGAGAAGTGAGAGCTGATTAGTCAAGACAAACGTCCCTTTTCCATGAATGCTCTCCAAAATTCCTTGAGAAGCAAGCCCTTGGATTGCCATCCGTAAGCTGTGTCGACTGACCTTAAGCTCCTGGGTAAGTTTATTTTCAGATGGTATTTTCTCCCCTGCAACCCACTCGCCTGATTCTATCCTATCCCGTAGGTACAGGCTGATCTGTTGTACTATTGGAGTCCTGTCGATGTTCATAATTTCCACCTTTTGTTTACGAAGTGTCATTGCTAACAAAAATTATATCACAAGAAATATTACTGTAGAAATCAGAAGAAGAGAAGCAAATGCCTTCTTAATATCAACACCCTTTATATATACTGTGCCAATACACGAACTAATGCCCTCAATATATCAAAATACCTAATGCCAAGTTTCTGCCCAACTCATCACATGGCAATAGACCACTACAAATTTGCAGCGGCCTATTGCTCTAAACTAGAGTTTTTCACCCTTACTTGACTAAATAGGCTCCATCCACAGGAATGACTACACCATTGAGATAGTCAGATGCATGAGATGCCAGGAAAATCACAGGCCCTTTCAGATCATCAGGGGTTCCCCATCGACCAGCTGGAATTCTAACAGTTGTCTCATCCTTTCTAGCTTGAGACATGTTTGCACACATTTCGGTATCCATATAACCAGGAGCAATCGCATTTACATTGATCCCTCTTCCAGCACAATCAACGGCAAGGCTTTTTGTAAGCTGGGTTACAGCACCCTTTGATGCAGTATACGCTGGAACTGTTGTTCCTCCGAACCAGGATACCATTGAACCAATATTAATAATTTTCCCTCCATCATCCTGTTTGAGCATTATCTTTAGGGCTTTCTGACACATAATAAAAACATGATTAAGGTTGATATTCATTACAAGATCCCATTCTTCAATTGGAAACTCTTCAGGCAGATATCGGCGTTGGATTCCTGCGGCAGGAATCAAAACATCAAGACGCCCTCCAAGCAGCCCTAAGGCCTCATCAAACATACGATCGATTTCTGCACGGTCTCCAAGGTTGCCGCTAACCCCAAAGACTTGATATCCAAGACCTTTGTATTCATTCACGACAGAGTTCAGTTTCTCCTTCTGCAGATCCATCAGGACAACTTTAGCACCATTTTCCAACAGGCCTTCTGCCATGCCCCTGGAAAGACCTTGAGCTCCTCCAGTAACAATACAGCACTTATCTTTTACGCTAAACTCATTTTCTGAATAAAATTTCATTGTATCCTCTCCATGTATCTCTTACGGTTGTTGCAAAGTCCCATCAAGTCTTCTAGTTTGTGTCCAAAGTGTAGTGTCTCTTGAACAAGGATACTTAGCAGCTTCTTTTTCGTTGATTTCGATACCCAAACCTGGTCTTTCATTCGGATAGACATACCCCTGGGAGTACTCTGGAAGCCCTACAAAAACATCCAATAATGCTTCCTTTGGACCTGAGAGCTCTTGGATAACAAAATTTGGAGGCTCTGTTCCTGACCACTCCTGATACCGAACATTGGATGCAGCAACATCAATATGTACATTGGCCGCATGTCCAACTGGAGACAAATCTCCAGGGCCGTGCCAGGATACCTGTACTCCATATTGCTCAGAAAAAATCTGAACCTTTCGGGCAGGGGTAATTCCTCCAATCTGTGACATATGGATTCGGATATAATCAATAAGATGCTTTGCTAGCAGGGGTTTCCACTCATTAGGATTGTTAAACAGCTCTCCAATAGCCAAAGGCGTGCTGGACATTGGGCGTAAACTCTCTAGCCAATCAAGATGCTCTAGAGGAACAAGGTCTTCCAAGAATGCAAGCTGATACGGTTCCAGCCCCTTCAGCAATGCCATAGCTTCTGGATAATTCAATCGTTCGTGCACATCATGACAAAGATCTACACCATAGCCTACTTTCGCCCTGATTCCTTCGAACAATTCAATGGTATCCCTAATATAGGTCTTGGTATCCAGGTAGATACCATCCATTGCTGCTTTAGGGGCTGAAATGGGAGCTTTGCCATAAGGGGTACCACCATAGCCACCACACTGGCAACGAATGCATTTGATTCCCGTTTCTTCATATCGTTGAATATTATCACAAATCTCAGCTAGATCACGTCCATCTGCATGTCTATAGATTGGAACACCTTCCCGGATTTTGCCTCCAAACAATTGATATAAAGGCATACCAGCCATCTTTCCTTTGATATCCCAAAGAGCCATATCAATTCCTGACATTGCATTGTTGATAATCGGACCATTCCTCCAATATGCATTGTAATGCATGAGTCTCCAAATCTCCTCAATATTGGAGACATCACGACCTACAAGCAATGGCTTGAAGTAATCAGTCACGATTTGCTCGACAACGGCATGCCGATAAGCAAACGTAGCACACCCCAAACCATGTAGATCAGGTTCGGAAGTCAACACTTTCACTACTACCAGATTGATACCTTCTGGTGCGGTACTAATTACCGAAATATCTCTTATCGTAATACCCACAAAAACTCCTTAAAAAAAATTTACTACTATCCTATCCATCTAGTTGAGCAGGGAAAATAACCCTGTACAGATCCATGGATTGAAAATAATCAATAGGATGCCGATGATGATAACCAAAATGAATGGAATACTTTCACGGAAAACTTTTGCAGGTTGGATATCAGCTATAGATGATGTGATATAGACCAAAATACCAACAGGAGGTGTTATGTTTCCTATCACTGAACCCAAGATCAAGACGATTCCAAACAGTGTCAGATCGACACCCAGCAACTTAACCAGAGGAAGAAAGAGCGGCGCTGCTATCAATATAGAAACCGACACATCCATAAAAGTCCCAAGAACTATCATGCTTGCAACAATCACAAACAGGAGTCCTGTTTGATTCAAATCCATACTTGCTGCCCAACTCACCAACTGCTGAGGGACCTGATCGGCAATCAGAACCCAAGCAAAAGGGCTGGAAACAGCGATTAGCAAACCAATCAAACCGGCATCAATGGAACTATCAACTATCGCTTGATAGAGCTGTTTGCCATTGAAAGCCTTGTAGACAATACCTAGAACGATAGCCCATACAACTCCTACAACGCCTGCTTCGGAAGCTGTAACAATACCAAATCGAATACCTCCAATGATCCATACGAAAAGCAATAGGGAGGGAAGAGCCTTAAGAAAGGCTACCATTCGTTCCTTATTGGTATTGCTAATTTTTTCCAACTCATACCCACGTCGTATAGATACAATCTGAACTACACCCATCATCAATAAGGCAATCAGGATACCAGGACCAATACCACCCAAAAATAATTGCAGGATTGAAATATCTGCCACAGAAGCAAGAACCAACATGGTAATCGCAGGAGGAATGATATTTGGAAGAACGGCAGAAGCAGCCGTGACTGCACAGGCAAATTCCCTGTCATATCCTTTCTTTTCCATTTCGGGAACCAGAACCTTAGTGGTACTGGCTGCATCAGCTCCAGAAGAACCTGAGATACCTCCCATCATGAGGCTATTTAAAATGTTTACCTTTGCAAGTCCGCCTTTAAACTGATTTACCAATGTACTGGCAAAATCCATGATTCGACCCGAAAGGCCTCCCAAATTCATCAGATATCCAGCAATGATAAAGAACGGAATGGCCAAAAGAATGAACTTCCCCCCTCCTGCAACCATGTTTTGGACCACTGCTACGGGAGGAAGCAAATCTGCTGAGGAAGTAGCGGTAAATGTAGCAAGAATCATAGAAAATGAGACTGGAGCACCAATCAACATACAGACAAAGAAAACGATCATCATTACCAAACTGGGTTGTAAACCCAAACTAGGCATGGCTTTTCCAAAATCAATGAGCATCCAGACCAGTATGCTGGTAATCACAGCAATCAAACGAGCGACAAATGCCTTTTTATTATGCATATCCTTAAAAAGAATAAATAAGAAACTTATCACACAAAAAATAGGAAGAGGGATGATCTTCACATAGTTGGGGATACGCAAGGATATACTATTGCCTCCAATATGTTGGATGAAATCGATGGATGCCGAGGTCATCAGCAAGGTGGAAAGGCCAATGACAAAATTGATTATGAAAATTTGTATCTGCTTTCCTTTTTCTGATAATTTTCCCGAAAACAGGTCAATGGAAATATGTCCTTTTGTTAGATGGCCATTTGCAATTCCTACACAAATCATCCAGAAGAACAGCCAAGAGGCCAGTTCCTCTGTCCAACTGAATGGTGACTGTGCAATATATCTAGTTACAACACCAAGAAAGACTACAAGCGTAATAGTCACGGCAAGGATAAATGAGATGATTTTTGTAACATTTCCCAATCCATTGATGGCTTTCTCCATCTTTCTTTGCATTGGTTGTAAACGTATACTCATGTACAGACTCCCATACATCAGGACTCCCCCCTCCTTAGAGGGGAGGAATGTCCATGATATAAATATGTATTATTCAGCGAGCAAGCCCTTGAACATTTCTTGGCTGTTTGGAATTTCTTTGCCAAATTGCTCCCAAACAGGCTTCATTTTCTCAATCCAAGGGGCCTTATCGATATCTCTGATGATAGTAGCACCATTGGCCTCAGCTTTCTGCAAAGCCTCAACATCCTGTTTCTTAAGCTCTGAATGGATATAAGAGATAGTCTTTCCAGATAAGTCAGAGATGACTTTCTGGTCAGCAGAAGAAAGACCATCATACCAATCTTTACTACAAACCCATGCAGCCACTGCATAGATATGATCAAGTTCAGAGTAATATGGGGCGGCTTCATAAAATTTCCAAGACCAATAATTTGTAGGTGTATTATCAAAGAAATCAACTACTTTTGTCTGCATGGATGTAAAAATCTCATTCGCTGGAATAGAAACAGGGTTTGTCCCGACAGACTTCCAAAGTGCAATATGAATGGGACTCTGGATAACACGCATCTTCTTTCCCTTTACATCATCAGGCGTTCTGATAGGAAAAGAACTCATCGGATTTCGAGCACCATTGATGGTAAAACCAATCAGATGAAATCCCTGTTCTGTAAACTTATCCTGCAAATAACCGGCAAGCCATTGGGTCCCCTTGTTTGCCTGTTCGTCACTTGGAAACAGGAAAGGCATATCAAGAATCTGCAATTCGGGAATCCACGATACCAAAACAGACGTAGTGATAGATCCAAGTTGAATTGAATTCAATCTCATTCCTTCAGCTGTTTCTAACTCACCACCTAACTGACTACTAGGGAAAATAGTTATATCAACCCTCCCGTCAGTTTTGGTTCTTACTTCATCAGAAAAATTCTGGAAAGCAATAGCTTTTGGGTGTTCGGCAGGAACATCAATATTAAACTTCCCTTTACTCACCTTCGCAACACTGCCTGTTTCAGTTGAACCATTAGCAAAAAGACCTTGTACCAAAAGCAACGTACAACAAAAAAGGACTATCAACACCTTTTTTTCAAATTTCATAGAAACCTCCATTGATTACTTGTTGCTCGTCCAACAAGTTTGTTTTTATATGATAACCCAGTTTTCCCCTATGTCAATCTTTTTTATCCTTTTTTTATCTAGAAACCTATTCAGCCTTCAAAAATCCTGTCATCTTGTCTCAAGATGACACAACAAACTGGTGCCCTACCTCAAAGTTTGCCTTGTAGCAACTATAACAAAACTATCTGCTTTTAAGCCTTTCCTTATACATACACAAAGTAGAGACCAAAAGCAAAATATAAAACATATTGTTTAGACATATACTTTTACATATCCTAGATATTTATAAATATCCAGATAATGGATAAGAATTAAATACATCAACGAATGAAGTTAGTCATTACGGGTTTTTCACGCTCGGGAAGGACAACTCCGTTTGCCTTTCCAGCTTCAATACACTGTAGCAACCAAGCAAGGTTCGAGCCAAGGTTGCGCATTACCTGCAAGCCTTCCAGATCCTGACGCACCTCTTCGGGAGTATTGCCATGGACACTGTTCCAGTAGGTTGAAGAGACAACAGGCATCTGACTAATAGTTAAGTACTTGTTTAGCTGGTCGAAGGTGGCACTAGCCCCTCCCCTACGACAAGAAACAACAGAAGCTCCAGGTTTTAACGCCATGTGCTTAGAAATGACTCTGAACAGCCTATCAAGAAAGGAACTCATAGCTCCATTCGCTGAGGCATAATAGACAGGAGATCCCAGAACAAGGGCATCACAAGCTTTCGCCTTGTTAGAAGCTTCGTTTACCAGATCCTCGGTAAAGAGGCAGACTCCTGTGGTCTTGCAGGAACCACAGGCACTGCAGCCGTGGATAGCACCTTTGCCTATCCAAAGGATTTCACTTTCGATGCCTTGTTTTGTGAGTGAGATGGCAACTTCACTCAATGCAGTATAGGTGCAGCCTTTTTCATGTGGGCTTCCGTTGATCATAAGAACTTTCATTGATACCTCCAGATAGTGAAAGGGAGCAGTTTAATGCTCCCTTTCTAGTATACAACAAAAATACAAAGCTTTGTATTGCTTATCCTAATAGCGTTTCAGAATGGAAAGGGTCTTTTCCTTGCCACAAGTCTTGATGAAGGGTCCGAGTTTCGGTCCCTTATCCTTACTGATCATCACACGGTAGACAAGCTGGAAGAAATCACCGGTTTCAATACCGTTATCCTTAGCCGCATCGTAGAGACGAGTGGTGTACTCCTTGTCCTCAATGCTGTCCATGACTTCAACCAAAGCAGTAAGGTCCCTAATGGCCTTAAGCTCCACTTCAGTAAGTTCTACCTTAGGGTCAGTCTCAGTTGCAAGACGATACTTGAAATCTTCAGGGGCAAAGGTGGTAATCCAGTTCCATGCACAGGCACAACGGATCTGTAGACGCTTCTTCTGGCTTTCTGTCATGGGTCCAAGGGTGCTGATGGCAACAGCAATGTTGCCTTCATGCAACTGCAAGAGATTGCACAAGTGACGGAAGGGAATCTGGAAGGAAGCTTCAGTAGGGATATCCCCTATCTGACTCAGTTCATAGATTCTGGCTTCTTTAGCCTTACGCTTCTCATTGACTGCAAGCAGGTCAAAGTAGATGCGTTCACAGTTGTCATAGTCCTCATACATCTTCAGCACATCAAGGTCGAAGGAGATGGCAAACTCAGAGTTCGGCCTGGTTCCTGCGAACATGTAGCGTGTAATCTCAGGGGTAAAGACTTCCAGCACTTCATACAGGGAGATGACCTCTCCACTTGAAGAGGAGATCTTTCCTCCCCTGCCCTTGATGCTGATAAAGTCATATTGGAAGGAAACAGGAGGCTCGCCGCCAAAAACTGTTACCATCTTCTTGGAGGTATCGAACGATCCACCTTCACTGTGATGGTCCTTACCGGCAGGTTCGAAGTCCACCCCCTCATGGGCCCAGCGCATGGGCCAGTCCAGGCGCCAAGGAAGCTTGGCGTATGGGGTGGTGCGCAAGTCTATGGTTTCTGTCTTATCCAGGTCGTCATCCCTATAGGTGACGCCCCACTCGCCGTCCCAACCCAATATGGTTGTAGTGTCCTTGTCTGTAAATGAGGAGAATACAGAAAGGGGCCACCAATCCTTTTCGAGGGGTTCTGTGCGGAACTCATCCAGGATCATGCGAATCTCATCTCTCTTTTCCAGAGCTGTACGCATACCTTGGGCATATTCGCTGTTGCGATAGCGTTTGGCCTGGTAGAGATACTCAGGTTCAACCCCTACTACGGGCAGAATCTTCTCAACATCCAGCTCATTGGCATGGGCATAGTTGTCTGCCCTACCGCTGGTGTCAGGTACAAGGGTTATGGGTTTGCGTAGGAACGTCTCAAGAAGTTCGGGCTGAGGCATGTTTTTGGGAACCTTGCGAAACACATCATAGTCATCCCAGCTGTAGATGAACCTGACATTCTTTCCTTTGGCCCGAAGTGCCTTTACCACAAGGTCAACTGAGATGATCTCTCGGAAGTTCCCTATATGGACAGTTCCAGAAGGGGTAATACCGGAAGCGCAAGTATAGCACTCCTTATCGCCCTTCTCACGAATAATCTTGTCGGCGTAGATGTCCGCCCAATGTGTAGATACGTTCTTTTCGCTCATAGGGATGAAGTATAATGGAAACAGGCGCAGTAATTCAACCTCTCGGTTGAGGAATCCCAGTCCTCTTAAGGAGTTGGAGCAGCCTTGATTTTCTCTGTATATACGTATAAAAATCGTACCTGGAAATACATCTATAAACTTACGAAATGTAGGTTTGAATCTTTTGGGGCTGGGCAAGCCCTCAAAGCTTGTGGAGAGGATGTCAGACTTAGTAACCTCGGTTCCTAAGCAGTCTTCTGTGAATCAAGAAGCCAATCGATCTTTAGTCGATGGGTAAGTCACCTCCATGTTGCCAAAACAAAAGAGCTAGGCGTATACTGTAGATATGAAACGAGCAATAGTCATTATGGTTTGCCTCTTTTTTCTAGTTCCGCTTTTCGCAGAAGCGGAAGCACAGCCCGGGTCAGTCATCGAGAAGGGAATTGCTTCTTGGTACACCAGCGACAAAAGTGACAGCCTCACGGCCAATGGGGAGATATTCGACCCCACTTCCCTTTCGGCTGCCCATAAGAGCCTGAAGTTCGGTACCCTGGTCCGAGTGACCAATCTGGACAAGGATATGAGTGTGGACGTAAGGATCAACGATCGTGGTCCGTTCGTCGATGGGCGCATCATCGACCTGACTCCTGCCGCTGCCAAGCAGGCAGGCCTGCTTGATAGCGGAATCGGCAATGTGACCCTTACCCTGATATTCGCTCCTGATGTACCGGAATCCAAATACAACAGAGCCGGTGACACCGGATGGTATCAGATACAGGTTGGGGCGTATTCCTCGTTGCTGACAGCCTACGCCCAGTATGATCGCCTGCTTAATGCAGGACTCCGTCCCTATGCACAGCAGCTACCTGATACCAATGCAGTAAGGCTCACCGTACGGTGGATACCTGCCTACCAGCTTGATAAGACGGTTAAGGTGCTCTCTGCTTTAGGGTTTGCAGAGAAAGACACCCTCAAGAAGAGTGAGGCCAATCCCTATAAGTGAAGAAAGGGGATTTATCAGTTCATACAGCCATACAGCATCTCTTATGCTTCTTGCCACTTCCACAAGAACAGGAATCGTTTCGTCCTACCTTGGGGGGAGGAAAATGCAGACGGACCTATTTGCAACAGTTATCATAAACCAAGCATAGGTTTGCATGGAACATATTTACCAAGGACGCCAAGTCAGAGAGCTATTTTTTGGCTTCTGCACAGAAGGCAATATTTACTGGTTGACAGGTTTTTTGACTCGATTCTGGCTAGAGAGATTACTTTCCCTCTTCCAGTATAGAGGTACTGGAATCTGTATCAAGTCCTTGCTGTTGAATGACAACATTTTCCAGTGAATGTTCAATATGTTTCCTTACATTAATCTCAACCTTATCCGGATCCCTTGTCCGCAATGCATCAAGAATCATTCTATGCCTATAGATGCCGTCCTCGTTTCCTCCCGAGGTCTCTATTCCTCTTTGAATGAAGTTTCGAAGAACATCTGTCATTGACTCGACAATTAGTGCAAGAAAAGAATTTCCGCTAAATTTTCCAATCATTGTATGGAATTCAACATCCTTATCAACACGTACTGGAAGGTCATACATATTCTCTTCCATCGAATCCACTTGCTCGTCAAGTTCTTTCAACTCTTCATCTGTGATGCGCGCAGTTGCAGCACGGGCAGCAGCCACATCAAGGATAAGCCTCATCTGGCAAACATCATAGTCTGAAATTTTATCCATACGAATAATGCGGATAAGAAGTTTCGATATATCATCAGCCTGAGGCTTCGTGACATACGAGCCGCCTCCGGCTTTTGATTGGACAAGACCTCTTGCAGCGAGGATCTTCAAAGCCTCTCTAATAATTGTTCTTGAAACCCCAAAATGTTCACACAAAGCCTGTTCTGACGGTAGTGTCTCTTTATAAAGGTCTTCAGAAATGATTGCCTTCTCAATTTTCTCTACAATTTGCTCACATAGGGTAGATCTTGTTACTTCGCCTTCAAAATTAATCATCTCATTACCTTTATAAACGAATCGTAAGGACTTGTTATATATATGTCAATTGATTATTTGAAAACTTCATTCATGGTTTTCCTTGTGGCCTTCGCTCCAAGAACAAGGTAATCAGAATCTGCAGCGATGGAAATCATATCAACTCCACGACTTTTATAGCGCATCATCTCTTCAGCATCGCAAGGACCGAAGGAAACACCAACTTTCTTCCCTGCATTATGGGTCGCTATGAAAAGTTCATCAACTACCTTCTCAACTTCAGGATGATGCCAGTCATTCATATGCCCCATCGAAGCAGCAAGATCGCAAGGTCCAAGAATAATGACATCAAAATCAAGCGTGAGGATCTTCTTTAAATCTTTCAAGGCATTGATATTCTCGAACTGGAGAAGCTTTAAAACCTTATGGTCAGCTTCCTTCAGATACTCAGGTAAAGCAACATTGCCGAACTTGATGGCTCTTCTAGGACCAAATCCACGGTTTCCAAGTGGAGGGTACATGCAAGCCTTAACTGCAATCTCAGCCAATTCATAAGAATTCACTTGGGGGAAAATGATTCCATCAGGACCCATTTCCAGAACACGCTTTGCCTTGACTTGATTGACTTCAGGTACTCTTACAATTGCGGACACCCCTGAGGCTCTTGCCGCTACAAGATGAAGTTGCAGGCACTCAAGACTAATCGAAGTATGCTCTGTATCTATCCATAGATAATCGAACCCAACATCTCCAATCATCTCTGTAATGATCGGATCATTGAGTGAAATATGTGATCCAATGGCAGTCTTGCCTGATGCAAGCTTTTCACTAAGTAAACTCATAATCCTAATCTCCTATACCAATTCTCTTGGGCACGGACAAGTGCCTCAATTTCATGTTTTCCATTTTCATCCAATAACGTGAAACTTTTACTTCTTGTTATAATGGACATCGGAACTGCAAATTTATTTTGATACCATTTTGCGCTGATGGGATAAGCACGAACCTCAATTACAGCTGCCAAAGTCAGAAAATCACTCAATTCCCGGGCTAATTCCGGCTGTTTCTTGTAGTTCTTGTACATCCAATCGTAGAGGTCAATATGAAAATTGGCCATGACACCATTGTAGCCTTTGTATCCATGAAGCCAAGAATCAAGAACAGTGCTTGTATTCGCATTGAACAAGGAAAGCTTTGTTCCCTTCACCAATTCAACTCGTCTCTTCTGGATTTCGCTGCTGCAGGAAACATCCTTGAGGAAAATCAACTTCCCCTCACTAGCAGTTTTCTGAAGAAATTTGTCACTTAGCAATCTTAGATACGGATATGGGCATTCATACAACCCAAAATGAACATCAGGAAGTGCTGTAAAAATCTTCTCAGCATTCTGAGCCAGTACTTCATCACCTTCATTGATTTTTGCAAGACGGTTGCTTACAAGCACAACAGCATCAACTCCAATCTGAGCCATTTGCCAGAGTTGCTGTATCTGTTCAGGCAAAAGATCTGATGTATGGCCACTCGCAATTACCTTGATTCGTCCTTCAGCAGCTTCAACTGTTGCTCTTGCAAGGTCCAGTTTCTCCTGTTCACTAAGAAAGAACATTTCAGAAGATTGACAAACAGCAAATATTCCAGCAGCACCTTTGGAAACATACCAATCAACCAAACCCTTGATTGCTTTATAATCAAGTCTATTGTCCTCAGTGAATGGAGTAATCATAGTTGGCCAACAACCGTTATATTCATTTTTCATTTCAAACCCTTGAGAATCTTTAGGACTCTTTGAGCACCATGTATGATATGGCTCACATCAGCACCACAGGTAATGACGTTAATTCCCATATCATGCCAGTAATTAATCTGTTCAGGGTCTTCAGTCATCAATGAGATGCCAATCGACTTTCCATTATCGACACAGATTTTTGCCGCCTTCCTTATGAGATCTCCAGTAGGTTTCTCATAAATCTTGAAAATCTGACCTATACTTGCTGACAGGTCACATGGACCAATTATGAAACAGTCCACCCAAGGGTTCTTAACCATCTCAGGAAGGTTGTCAACAGCTGTTTTGCTCTCGATCTGAACACAGCGTATCAGCTCTTCATGAGTGGTATGATTAATGTAGTACTCTTGGTCTGCCAGTGAGTAATCAACCGCACGAATCGGCCCAAAACCTCTTATTCCGTAAGGAGGATAGAGTGTATAAGACATCGCTACATCCAATTCCTCCACTGAATTGATCATAGGGAACAATATTCCAGTTGGACCCATATCAAGCACTCTCTTTGAAATAACCGCATCATTCCAAGCAACCCTGACTATTGTATCAGTCCCTCCGGAATGGGCAGCGATCAGATGATTAAGAAGAACCTGATGGTCTGTTGCAGCGTGTTCTGTATCAATCCAAATATAATCATACCCAATCTTTGCAAGCAATTCAGTGATACAGGGATCACTAAACTGGACATGGGTTCCCATCACCAATTCACAATCGCGCATTTTCTGCCTTGTTGTTTTTGTTTTCCTTTTCTCTTCCATTATATATACCTCTCTTTCTTACATTGACTTGCCCATAAGCAAGTTCGGCAGGAATGTCGTCAGTGCAGGTATAGCGGTTATAAGAATCAGCGAAACAAACAAGGCAATGAGAAATGGGATTATTGCCCTGGTCACCCTTTCAAATTCAACTTTCGCCACATTCGATATTACAAACAGGACAATTCCAACAGGCGGAGTCACGACTCCTATCATCAAGTTTAGTATCATAATCATGCAGGCGTGAGTCTGATCCATTCCCATTGTCATCATCACAGGTATAAGAATTGGTGCAAGAATCAGAATAGCTGCAGTTCCTTCCATGAACATTCCAACGAAGATAAGAAAGACGTTGATTACCAGCAGAATCAGGAATTTTGAGCTTGAGATCGATAGCAGGATCCTAGTGATGTGTTGAGGCACCTGAGAAACAGAAAGCACCCAACCGAATACGGAGGCTGTCATAACTAAGGCCAGGACAACGCCAGTAGTTTCAATCGTTTGAATAATTATTTCAGGAAGGTCCTTCCATTTCAATTCCTTATATACAAAGAGCCCGAGGATCAGGCTATAAGCAGCAGCTACCACGGCAGCTTCAGTCGGTGTGAAAATACCTGAAAAGATTCCAAAAAACAGGATTACCGGTGCCATAATTGCACCAAAGGCTTCTTTGAATGCAATCCAAATTTCTTTCCCGGTTGGCTTTGGCATTCTTGGATAATTTCGTTTCTTCGCATAATAAGCCACGATGAACATCATTGAAAGCCCCATGATTAAACCAGGGATGATTCCTCCAATGAACAAACGTCCAATCGATGCTTCTGCGGCAACAGCAAGGATGACCATTGGAAGCGACGGGGGTATGATAGGCCCGATAACAGACGAAGCAGCAGTTATCGCACAGCTGAAATCATCATCATAACCCGCATCTTTCATGGCCTGTATTTCAATTGTCCCAAGTCCACCAGCATCAGCTACGGCTGTTCCGCTCATTCCGGCAAACAAGATAGATGCTAAGATATTTGCATGTCCCAATCCTCCTGCCCTATTTCCTACAAGCACGTTAGCAAAATGGAACAACTTCTTGGTAACTCCACTCTTGTTCATTACATTTCCCATGATGATGAAGAAAGGTGCAGCAAGCAATGTGAACGAGTTGGCTGCCATCGAAATTCTCTGGACTGCTATCGTAGGAAGGAAGCCTTTGTCAAACATGAAGAGGAAAGAGCAGAATCCTAGGTTCGCAAATAAGGGAAGTCCGGTAAATAGGAGAACCAAAAATAAAATAAATACCATTGTCATACTTTTGCCACCTTGTCATCAGGCTTCTTTTTCCAGATGCTGATGAGTTCCAGCACCTTGTAGAATATAATTATCGCACTCGCTATCGGTGCTATCACATATACCCAATCAAATGATATTGGAATCGTTACTCCACGGCCTTTTCTGCCGATGATTGTCATATTGATGCCATATTTCACCATCAAAACCCCAAACACGCATACAATGGTGCAATTAAAGGTCTCGACAACCTTTTGAACATTCTCAGAAAGATTCTTGTAGATTGCGTTTATTTTTATATGACTGCCATTTCGAGAAGCAATTGTCCAGCCAATAAAACAGATCCAAACGTACATGAATCTAATAAGTTCCTCTGACCAGGTGACCGGACTATTCAAAACCCAACGCATGATGATCTGGAATAAGGCAATGATGAAAATCATACTAAAGAAGATTATGCCAATCCAATCGATTACCTTTTCACATTTTCCCTTGATTTTGTAGAACAAGGTCTTTTCCATATTGAACCCCTAACTTATTTCAAGCGGAGGAATTGATTCCCTCCACTTGAATTACAATTTTAGTTTCCGATAATTATAGGCTCTGGATGTAATCCCATGTGTCTGCACCCCAATCGGCTGCAAACATTTTCTTAATCCAAGGAGCTGTTACGGCTCTGAAAGATTCAACATCAGTCTTAACAATAGTCACTCCCTTTGTCTTGAGTGATTCAAGAAGATCCTTCTCAGCCTGGATGACTTTTGCATCATGCCATTCGATTCCTTCTTTGATTGCATCCATAATAATTTGCTGATCACCTTCAGATATCTTGTTCCAGACATCCATATTAATGAAGATCATGTTTGGACAGATGATGTGATTGGTGAGATTGATATACTTCTGAACTTCGTAGAATTTGGATCCATCAAATGTCGTCAGCGGGTTTTCTTGTCCATCAACAACGTTCTGCTGAAGTGAGAGATAAAGTTCGTTAAAGTTAATTGGAGTCGGTTTTGCTCCCCAGCTCTTAATCATCTCAAGATAGAGGGTACTTTCAGGAACCCTAATCTTCATTCCGACCACATCAGAAACTGAATAGATTGGTTTCCTAGAGGTTGAAAGTTGTCTTGTGCCATAGTAGATTGCACCAAGCATTTTCACATTGACTTTTTCGAACTCTTTGTTAATCTTATCACCGAATCCACCATTGAGTGCTCTGTTGAGGTGATCTCTGTCTCTCCAGATGTATGGGGCCTCGCAAATCGAGGCAAGTTTGATCCATGCAGCGAACTGAGCCGGTCCTTCTGTACACATATCAACCATTCCAGCCTGAATCCCTTCAACCAAATCTCTGGAAGAACCAATGGAACCATTAGGATAGCCCTGAATTTCTACACGGCCTTCGCATTTCTCGTTTATGGTTGTTATGACCCTGTCCATCAATTGTGTTGTTACAGAATTTGTTGCATGGACACTACCCCATTTGATTACGACTTTCTCCTGCTTTGTTTCAGATACGCCTGCAGCAAAAGCAGAAAAAGCAACTGCCAATACCAATAATACTAGGAATGTTTTCCTCATGAAGATACCTCCGGGGCAATTTCATACCATTTAAAACTGCCCAATTTGAATTTTTTTAAGCTACTTTCAAAACTTTGAAATAGCCTCCTCCATTTTTTGCTCCTTCAGTATCGAGCTGAAATTTCGATTTGTCAATTAAAACTTGTATAACTGTATGACAGATTATTTGGAATAAGGAACTCGCCCTTACAAATGGAGAAAAGATTTTTTGTTTTGGAATACTAGTATGGACAGTCATACCCAATAAAGGACCTTTCAAACCATTGGCTTTGCCCTAAAAGAGAAGCAGTAGAGATAAAGATGTTTTTATCAAGGGGCCATCAATCATCTGTTCAGCAAGTCTTAACATAGGTCTTCTTGTGGAAAATCTTTGCAACCTTGTTAAAAAGAAGATGAGGATACGAGTTACAGCTTGACGAAACCAGAGATCAAGGTAAGGATTGACCAGTAGAGGAAACAGATGGAAAAACAGTATATAGTTCTGAAGATCAACGATGTGGGTTACCGTACAAGAGAGTTGGAAACAGGTAAGATAGTTTCGGTAAAGAGCCCTGTCGACTTCAAGACGTTTGAACTTGATACCATTACCTTTGAGATTGAGAAAGAGTGGGAATTTAAGAAAAATACCTATGTGTCAGGGACTCTGCTGAAAAGCGAGCTCATTCTTGCAAACCTAGATATACCTCCCCTTGCGTATGACAAGGTGGGGTTAAACAAATACGAATTCAAAGACTATACGGGCTACGGCTTCTTTAGACCTAATCGTGATCCTGTATTTGAGGCAACTGAGATGGAACCCAAAAAGAGATATGATGCTCTTGCCAGGCTATGGGAAAAATTTCCACAGTGCATTGATGCCTTGGTGCATATGGGTAGCATGAATTTCGATTCGTCTGCTACCTTCAGGGGTGCTTTCAATTGTTTTAGTGGAGCAATCTTCATAGCAGAACAGAGGCTTCCTTTGGATGATGAGGCACAATTCCTTTGGGCCTGCAACAATAACAGGCCATATCTGAGGGCCCTTCTTGCCCTTTCCTGCTGGTATTGGAAAAATGAGGATTTTGATGAGGCAGCAATTCTTGCCAAAAAGATTCTCAGACTTAATCCAATTGATAACCAGGGGGTAAGGTTTCTCTTGGAAGCTATCGAAAAGAAAGCGGTGTATAGGCCTGACTGGTAAGAGAACAAGCACAGGAACCAAGTGTTCAAATAGGCTATAAAGAACTTTCTCAACGTTCTTTACATTCTTAATAAAATCTTATACATTGTTTAAAGCTTTTCGGGCCTATAGCTCAGTTGGTTAGAGCATCGGACTCATAATCCGTGGGTCGAAGGTTCAAGTCCTTCTGGGCCCAGAATGAAAACTCCTTGCAGTGCAGGGAGTTTTCTGGTTCATGGGAAAAATCTGTGGGAAGTAGAAAATGGTTCATGGGAAATATCTGTGGGAAGTTGAATTTCCTCACACGCAGAACAAGATTATAAAATAGAAAGAGGGCAATCCTTCTGTTAGTATTGAAGTAACAACAAATCAAGCTAACAAGGAAGGACGCCCATGGACCAGTATAGCAACACTATCCTACATTTGCCAGATTACCAGGTGACAAGCGAAGCAACCACCGAGAAATGGCAGACCAAACAGGGACCTTTCATGGTCCAGACAATACATGGCATGGTTACGACCAGCATCCCCGACTCCTGCCAGCATTGCGGGGGAAGGCTGCATGCCAACCAGCATCTGAGGGTCACCCTGCAGCACCGGTCATAGGGGATTGGAAGATCGTCCTGGATGTGGGCTACCAGCAGCAGCTCTGCACCGAATGCCACAAGACAACAAGGCAGGACATCCCATTCAAGCAGCGCGGGCATTTCATCACCACCTGCTTCCACCTCCAGATCGAGGGCCTGGCCTCCATAAGACGCTTGAAAGGCTCAAGTGCGAAGAAGTCCCTATGAATGAGATCCGGAGGAAGGGCTTTCTTCATCTCTCTTCTTCTGGCATAGACCTCATCGGAATACCTCTTTGGTCTCACAGTGGATTGTAGGTCATTCTCCTTCATGAGCCTTCTGAGTCGTTTCCAGCCTATCTTTTCTTCAAGCAATGGTCCCATCTTGCGGTATCCTATGCTGTAGTGATAGGTTTTCTGAATCTCTCGGATCGATTCGACTATACACCTGTCTTCAATCTGCTTTGGGGAATCCTGGCTCAGATACTTGTAATAACCGCATCGGGATACCCCTGCAATGGCACAAAGACGTCTTACGTTCCGTCTCCCTCCCCTGAGGCTTCGCTCGATTGCTGCAAAACGATCTTTTTTTTACCGGTCTGGTCCTTTCCTTGAGGATCCCGTTCAAGTTCTCAAGAAAGGACACCTTGTCTTTCAGGTACTCTATTTCCTTTGCATGGGCCTTGCATTTCTTTGCAAGCTCCTTGTCTAGCTGCTCATTGGCCATCTGGGCCTCCCATGCGATATCCGACGAGTGGTGGCCTTCCTCAGGGCATTCCACGGTCTCACCGACATCCTGCTGGGAATAGTATAGTACCAAAAGACCATCTTTGGCTTTATACCAGCTTTGGACAGTAGCCATAGCACAATCGAATTCTATGGATGCCTGATGGAAAGGGAGCCCGGCCTCTATGGCTTTGATGCACCTGATCTTTTCTTCAAGTGGAAACCGTTTTGGAGGCTCATATTCTTGCATCGCTTTCAAATCAACAGGTAAGAGAGATAATTCATAATCCGCCCGTATCTTGTCCTGATTTTTCAGCCAGTATTTGCAGATATCTGTTGAAAATCCCATTGCTCTTGCAGCTGCAGCTATTGATCCCCCTTGTTTGTACAAATCGAAGAACTTGATTTTCTGCTTAAGAGAATAACCACGATATTTCATAGAACCTCCTCTGTCTCCAGAGATGGTTCCTGTCAATTAGAAAGTGTCTACTAAATAGGGATCAGATCAGACCGACGAAGTCACCCAAAGAGAAAACTCCTTGCAATGCATGGAGTTTTCTTGTTTTTGAAGTTTCTATTCCTTTGAATTCGCGTCTGATGTTCAAGAAAATTTAAAACCATAAATAAAGCACCTCACAATATTTTTTTATTCATAAAGCGATTATATGTTATAGTGAAAAGTGATTAATATATTCCTTTAGAGGAGATCAAATACATGGAGACTAGTGGGACATTTCATTATTTCAAAGGCAAAGATGATAATCAAAATATTAACAAGCTTCGAGAAGTTATTTCCATGTACTTAAATACTCCAAATTTGAACTTTCTGCTTGGATCTGGGTGCTCATGCGGAAAGACTGATAACCTAGGTATTCCTACAATGGCTATGCTAAATAATAATTTTTGGAAAGAGAATCCAAAATTTACGGTTGGAAAAAATTCTAAAGAAAAAGAAAATCTAAAAAAACTTTCCCTTGAACAACTTATTGAATACCTTCAAGCAAAAAAACTAGTTTATAGCATTGAAGAGTCTTCTCCTAATAAAGAAAAAATTCAAAAAGCCATTATTAAAATCCAACAGTTTATCGTCTCAGCTATTCAAAAAGGAATGAATGAACAACAAATCCTTGAAACTTATAAAATGTTTTATCGTTCATTAGAAAACAGTACAAGGAAGACTCCTGTGAATATTTTCACAACAAATTATGACTTGTACAATGAAAAAGCTATGGATGTACTGGGATATCCCTATAATGATGGGTTCTTAGGTACCTATAGGAGAGTATTTAATCCAATGGTATATAATTATACATTGGTTGATAATATGAATCTTCATTCCAGCATATGGGAAAGAATTCCTAATTTTATTAATCTATATAAGATTCATGGTTCTATTTCTTGGTATCCTGAAAATAATGAAGTACTTATGAATAATACTTTATCAGAGAATAAAAATAACACATCGAATCCAATCTTGATTTATCCCACACCAATGAAAGATAGAACTACTTTGATGACACCCTATACTGATCTGATGCGTTGTATGCAAAATGAATTATTAAAAGAAAATGCTACTTTAATCATTTTTGGATATAGTTTCATGGATGAGCATATCAACCGAATCATACTCAATGCCCTTGCCGTCCCCTCTTTTCACTTGATTATTTTTAATGATAGTACAAAGACAAAAAGCTTGATAGAACTAAATTCACAAAGAATCCATATAATTTATAGCGATCCCCAAGAGCAAACAAATTGTCAAGAAAATGCTGAAAAAGATTACGAACCTATTCATTATTTCAATCAGGCTATCCAAAATTTTCTAACACAAAGAGACAGCGAAGAGGAAGATATGGAAAAAATGAAACAAAAAATAAAAGACTTCTTCTCACCTCCAAAAGAGCGAAAGTCGGATGAATAAGACTGGAATAATCGGACGCATAGTTTCCATATCAAACAAACAAATAATTGGTGAGATTTATTCAACCTTAGGTCTATATGTCAATACACCATCAGACATAACCTTTGTAGGAGAAGTTGGTTCATTTGTTACAATTCAAGAGAATAGCAGAACTATCGTACTTGAAATTATCGGGGTAGCAGAAAACAGTAATACTGCTCCTATAAAATTTGAATTAGTAAAACCTATAAGCAATAGGATAATTTTTTTCAATCCCACAGGAGAAATTAGGAATAAAAAATTCATATTTGGTGTCTCAAAAATGCCATTGTTGTTTTCTGAGGTCCGTATGATTATCAATTCCGAGCTAGATATCATATTAGATTCGACTGAAAATTCTATAACCGTTAGTGGTACTGCAACAAGATTAAACCACCTCCCCATTGGTCAATCTTTGGTATTCCCAGACTATACAGTGAAAGTGGATATCGATTATTTCTTTGGATCGCATTTTGCAATTCTAGGAAATACTGGAGCAGGAAAATCAAATACACTAGCAAAAATTATACAAACTGTTTTTTCTAAAAACAATTTTTCTGCTTTAGGTTCACGGTTCATCATTTTTGATGCGAACGGTGAATATCAACAAGCTTTTAGCAAGTTTAATAATAAAGAAATACATAGTAAATACTTAACACCTAATCTTGATAATTCACAAAATGACGATGATGCCTTTACTATACCTATATGGGCACTCTCTACAGATGACTGGGCTATCCTCTTGCAAGCTTCTGAGCGAACACAGCTACCTGTACTACGAAGAGCTGTTTTATTCGCTAGAACTTTTGCAAACCCAAAAACAAGCAGTTTTATCAGAGACCATATTGTATCATGCATTTTGATTGGTCTGATTAATAGTTCTGATTCATCTGCCTCAAAAAGTGATAAAGTATTCGCAATTCTTAGCCGTTCCCTAAGCTCAAACATTACCTTGGACACAGACCTAGAGGAACCTGTAAAAGTAATAATTAATAAAATTCCACAGACCTTAACTACTCTAAGAGAAGCATTAACTATAAACTTCGGCCAAATACAAGCTATTGAGGCAGCACTAAAATGTTTGGCTATGTTTAAAGATATTGATAAATTTGAGAAAGGACTCAATATTTATGCATCGTTTGAGCAAAAATTCTCTTTTAAAGATTTTGAATCTGCTCTTGAACTCGCTGCACTTTATGAGGGAAGTATAAGTTCTCAACGTATTCTTGAATATACAGCTCCTCTTTCAATGCGATTGGAATCATTAAAAGAAAGTTATGTTGGAAAAATATTGACAGAAACATCCTTCCAAACTACTGATGAATATATTGCAGATATCCTAGGAAACAAGCAACTACTCATTCTTGATATTTGCAATTTAGATGACTCTGCTGGGGAAGTCGTTACTAATGTTTTTGCAAAGATTTTGTTTGATTATATCCGCAAACTGCCAAACAGAGCAATTCAACCCTATAATTTAATAATTGAAGAAGCCCATAGGTATATTAGAAGAAATGATAATTCTTTAGATTTCAATATATTTGAACGAATTGCTAAAGAAGGAAGAAAATTTGGATTTCTTTTAGGCGTTTCATCGCAACGCCCAAGTGAACTGTCAAAAACAGTAATATCACAATGTAGTAATTTTATTATTCATCGTATACAAAACCCAGATGATTTAATGTATATTCAACGAATGGTTCCTTACCTGAATGAAAACGTTATTTCTCGACTCACTTATTTATCAACAGGCACGGCATTAGTTTTTGGAAGCGCAATTCAAATGCCAATGATTGTGAAGTTTGATTTGGCGAATCCTGAAACATTAAGCCAAAGTGCAAAAGTATCTGAACATTGGTATATTCCTCCAACTAATACCTATGACACTTAACAGTTTTCCTTGATTAGGGAATATGGGACGTTGAAATAATACTCTTTTGTGCGCGGTAGAATGATTTTACAGGACTACGGTAGGGATGTTTTTCTTTCAGAACGGAATGCCATTGTTGACAATGACAAAAACTGTACCAAAATACCAATAAAAGTACCAATACCAAGAGGTTTTGCCAAGTTTTCTATTGTTCCATAATGCTTGACAACATCTGGATTTAGGAACAGAATAGGACAAAATAGATGTGACTTCAAGTGCTCTCATAATCCGTGGGTCCTAGGTTCAAGTCCTTCTGGTCCCAAAGTGAAAACTCCTTGCAATGCAGGGAATTTTCTTGTTTTTGAGACAATGGGCTGACTGTTGTTGTTGAATCCAGATCTATATGGAATAAATAACCAGTAGATTATGAAACAAACCATCAGAAATAGAGAAATTTGGATAGTGAACGCTGTTTAGTCAATCCTTACCCTAAATGTTTAATTGCAAAATTGTTGCAAATAGCCAATAAAGGGATTTTGCGAAATGGCAATAAAAGCTGATACCAATATGACGATCTGAATGAACCGGGAGATTAACAGCAAGCACAACAGATATTTGCTAAACTTGGCATGGATATGGCTATTGCAATCAATGTTTTTTTAAGAGAGGCAACAGGTATTGACCTCACTATTTTCAGCGTTATGGTACTCATAGCACTGAAAGACTCAAGAAGCTGAATCATTTCTTTCCTTGCAGACAATTCATATTCAGAAAATCAGACAAAATCCAAAACACCTTACTCCCTTCATTTTGACAGTTCCAACTCCTCGCAAAACTTTTCCATCTCCCCTTGATTTGGTATTGAGGACTGGGCTCCCTTCCTTGTCACGACAAAAGCTCCTACTTTATTTGCATAATCAACTGCATTGGCAATATCTTTGTCTTTAAGATAAGCCGTTGCAAAGGCAGCAACAAAAGAATCACCTGCAGCCGTGGTATCTACAATAGAAACATCAGGTGTCAGGTAAGTGACTACCGAGTCCTCAATTCGACTCAAAACCTTGGCCCCTTCCTTTCCCACTGTCACGATCACACACCCTACCCCGTAGTTAAGTAAATTACGCATGCCAACTGCAATATCGTTTGTTCCTGTAAGCATTCGCAACTCGTTCTCATTCGGCTTGATAAAATCAATATATTGAAAAATCTCGGAAGGCATACAAGACGGTACAGGAGCAGGATCCAAAACAACTGTCTTACCCATACCTTTGGCAATCTTAGCAACATAGAGAACTGTTTCCACAGGAATTTCCATCTGCAATAACACAAGGTCACATTGTTTCAGGACTTCCAGATTCTGATCAATATACGCCTTGTCGACAGTTGCATTTGCGCCTGGTATAACCAGTATTGCATTATTTCCCTCATCATCTACCTCAACAATAGCAATACCACTTTCAATACCCTCCCTAACTGCAATATGACTTGTACTGACATTCGCTTTTTCAAGATTCTTCATCAAACTTGCACCATACGAATCCTTTCCGACGGCACCAAGCATTGTTGTCTTGTTTCCCAAGCGGCCAGCGGCATACGCCTGGTTGGCCCCCTTCCCTCCTGGGACAAGTTCAAAATGCTTGGAAGATTCAGTCTCTCCCATCGAAACCAGATGGTCTACACCGATGCGAAAATCCATATTCAAACTTCCGACTACAAGAATTTCCATAGAACGCTCCTTCCTTTTTTATCCTTTGATTCCACTACTGGTAATCCCCTGCACATAGTATTTTTGGAAAGGGAGGAATATTAGCAAAGGTATCAAGGCAGAAATCATCGAAGCAGCATAGAGACAGGACCATAAGGTTACCCGCTCCATTTTGAACGAAGCCAAGGCTATCTGGACAAGACGGATTTCAGGAGAACGAGCTATAACCAAAGGCCAGAGATAGGCATTCCATTGGTTCATGAAAATCATGAGCCCGGCAGTGACAAACACGGGAATGCTCAGAGGCAACACAATACGTGTATATAGCTTTGGCAAAGATGCCCCATCTATCTTTGCGGCCTCAAGGATGCTTTCCGGAAAGTCCTTGAAGAACTGGTTGAACAAGAACAAGACCAGCCCATCTGCCAAACAAGGAATGATAATTCCTGAGAATGTATTTACCCAATGGAAACCATTGACCACACCATACAGAGGTAAGGCTATAGCTTCGAAGGGAATCATGAAGGACATCAGGATAACAATGAAAATTGAGTTCTTTCCCTTGAATTCAAACCTAGCGAAAGCTAGGGCCGCTATGCTGTTAATAAGACAACCCAGCACGATGGTAATTGCCGACACATACAGCGTATTGATAAGAGGCCGATGGAAATCAAAATCCCGAAAGATGCTTACATAACTCTCCAAAGTAACCTTCACGGGAACGAAGGTATGGAAGGAAAGAGGACGGGCATATTGAAAGATCTCTGTATCACTGCGAAGAGAACACGCAAGTCCCCATACAAGAGGAAACAAGGTAATAAAGGCTATAAGAACCAAAACAAGCCATATTAAAATTTTCGAATAGCTATTTCTCCGTCCTGACATGATTAATTTTTCTCCTTGTTGTTCAGCAGTTTGAATTGAAAAACGCAGACGGCTGCTATCATAAGTAGCAAGACTGTAACGATTGCTGAAGAACGGGAACGATCGACAAACTGAAAAGCTGATTTATAAGACTCATACATCAAGACATTGGTACTTCCCTGGGGACCTCCACGCGTAATTATTTGCATCGGGGCAAAAAGCAACATATTTGCAGTGGTATCGGCAACAAAGACAAACAGAAGGGTGTTTTTGATCAACGGCAAGGTAATGGCAGTTATCCTTTTAAACCAACCGGCTCCATCGATGATTGCCGATTCATAGATGGTTGCATCAATACCTTTCAACCCAGCAAGGAGAAACATCATCCAGTACCCCACACCTTTCCAGTTCGCGATGACAACGATGCACCAAAGAGCTTGGGCTTTATCAATGAAAAAGCCTTGGTTTGAAACCCCTACAGTATTGAGGATGCTGTTGAGAATACCATTATTGACATTAAACATCATATTCCATAATAAGGTAGCCACAGTAATGGAGATGGTTACAGGTAGGTAATAAATAGTACGAAATATTCCGATTCCCTTCAGGTTGCAATTGACCAAAAAAGCAAGACATAAGGAAATGAAAATCTGGAGGGGTGTTATAACGATATTCATCTTGATTGTCACCCAAAGAGAGGACCAAAAAGTCTGGTCCAGAAAAAGTCTCTGGTACGTATCAAACCCTACCTGTCCATCGGAGACAAATCCCTCAACCAAAGTTCGCCCAATAGGATATACCTTGAAAACTGCAATGAGAAGGCAAGCAGGGCCGATCATGATATAGGGCAAGGCCTTCTGCATTTTAATGGTACCGAAATTCATTTTTTCTCCTTTTTATCTCGGACAAAAGACAAGAAGGAGGCAGAATCATAAAGCTGACTCTGCCTCCACCTGCTTCGAATTATTTCTTGTACTTGTACAGGGCAGTGTTCAGTTGTTTGATTGCATCAGCAACAGCTGGTTTTACCTCAGCGCCATTACGGATATCCTCAAGCATTGCATTGATGATTGTCTCATATTCTGAATATCCAGGAGTAACAGGACGGGGCACAGCCGTATGGGCAGCTTCAAAGGCTGCAATTTTCAGATAATTTGGGGCATCAGAATTTTCGATGATAGCATTGATACCAGCCTGGGTTGAGGGAATATCACCGTTTGCAGCCAACCATGCGGTGTTTCCTTCCCCAAGGCTCATATATTTGATAAATTCAGCAGCCTCTGCCTTATGTTTGGAGAATGCCGAAACACCGAAGTGCCAACTTCCCGTTGGGGTAGCAACCTTATCTTCATATCCCTTGAAAGTAGGACAGGGGCAATAGGCCAAAGACGTGAACCCTTCACTGTCCGCACTTGCCTTGTTCCAAGTTCCACCTATCAGAAAACACACTTTTCCTGAACGGAAATTGTTACCAACCTCATCTGCTGAAATACCGCGAAGTGAAACCCCACTATCGAAGGTACTCTTGTAGAATTCAAGGGCTTTGATCCATTCCGGTGAATCGACAATTTCTTCGACAGTGACGCCATCAGGCCCAATGGAGGGAGCACCAAAGCTATTGGGAAGTGCCAGTATCTGGTAGATTCTTCCAACCTGCTCGAACATCAGTCCGGCAATTCCCTTGGTTCCATCAGGATCTACAGCCTTCCTTACCTTTTGTGCCATATCCATTACTTGAGACCAAGTCAAACGATGATTCACATCATTGGGAGGAATCTCAATCCCAGCTTGCTTGACATAGTCAGTGTTATACCAAAGCAACTGGGAAGAGGTATTCATAGGAGGACAATAGAATTTTCCATCCCAAGTACCGGCATCGATGGCAGAAGGGATGAACCCTTCTTTTTCCTCAGCGGTAAAATATTGATCAATTGGTTCCAGATATCCTCTGGTTACATAGCCGGCAACCATTGGGACATCGACCCCAATAACATCGTATTCTGAGGATTTTGAGCCCAGTTTCACTTCCAGGTTCTGGAATAGTTGCTCCTGTTGGTAGCATTCCAGATTCACCTTGACGTTATGCGTCCGTTCATATTCTGCAATAATGGGATTCAGTTTTGGCTCCCAATTTCCAGCTCCAGTAGTCACATAGGTAATTTCTACAGGATTGTCGCCACCCACGGGTCCTGAGGTTTCTTGTTTTCCGTTTGCAAAAACAGAAAAGCAAAGTAACAACACCACAAAGAAACAAAGAATCTTTTTCATATCTTCTCCTTTTTCCCCGGAATCTTCCGGGGTTATTTTGATAATTTCGTAAAGAGATCCGCAAAAATGCGATCCCTATCAACCCAATAGACATATTGGATCAAAGGCCTGCAATGGTCGAAGCTATAGTGGTTGTCATATTGGCAAATGGGGCTTGCTTCAAGGCGGGACAGTTCGAACTTTTCATCAAGCAGCCAAGCTACGGCAGCAACATCCCAGATTGCCCTACTCCAACAATCTCCCTGATTATTCAACAGAGCCTCCTTGTACGTGATATCGATCAGATAATCACAAAAGGCATTTCCATCTTTCAGCCAAAACCGCAATTCGGGTCCAGTTGTCCGTAACTCAGAGACAACGCCCATGCAGGGGAGCTGTATAACGGGAACTCCAGAGTCAAAGACAACCCTGGCAGCAGCAATGTCCTGAAATAGGTTGAATTCCTTATTATTCGGCCAGGTATAGCTGTTACCTCCCAACCAGACAACGACAATTTTCTCTCGGATGGAGGGATCGAGCAACAAAGCCGAGGCAATATTGGTAATGGCCGCAAGAGCTATGATATATAGAGGTTTTTCTGCATCTTGCTGATGAGCAAGTTTTACCAAGTTTCGTGCAGCAGGAGATTCTACGGGAGTTTTTTCATCAGTCAGGAAGGTAGTAGACCCTTGATACACAAAGTCGTTGAATTGCTCCATTCCAAGAAGTTTCAGGACATGCAGGATTTCATCGTAACTCCGAAGCATTCCATCTTCAGGGCTTGTGGAATGACCATTGAAAAACGGGGCTGCATTAATAGCCTTCACGTTCAATTTATCTTGGGATTTGAGCATGTAAGCAAGCGCAAACTGATCATCGATCTCATTGAACGTATCAGTATCCATGACCACATCGACAGGATGATCGGGAAATTTCATCCTTTGAATCCTAGTTGATTCATCCATTTTATTTTATCTCCTTTACCAAGTAATTCTTGAGTCCTTCAAATGGTGTTGTTGTATTTTTGTGGAGTCATTGTCCATCGCTGAACAACTCGCAAAAAGCAACTTATAGTTATATTTACTAGCAATTCCTAGTTTTGTCAAGGAAAACATGTCTTTTCATGCTAGTAATTACGAGTTTTCACTTTCTCTCTACCCTATACTTTGCTTATGAATAAATATCTGGAAGGCAATGGTAGTTTTTGGCAAAGAGTCCGTGACCTCCTTGTCGTAAGGAACCTATCCCAGTCAGATTTGTCACGTATGACTGGGTTAAGCACAGGATTCCTTTCCTCAGCAATCAAGAGAGGCAATATCCCAGTTTCAGGCAACGCTGTAAAAATTGCCCAAGCACTCGAGACTACGGTCGAGTACCTTGTAACAGGAGTCGATAAAAGTGCCTTTGGAGAGTTTGCCGACGAACCTGAGCTTCAATTCGCTTTTCAGACTATCAAAAAAGGAAAATATAATACCATGATTGCACAAGCACTTCCTTTTCTGAACCTTGAGCAGCAACAGACAATCTTGGCAGTCATAAAAGCAATGGGCATTCCTGTCCACGAAGAATAAGAAAGAACCAGCAAAAAAACGATAGGCTGCATGGACCAAGCAAGATAACTACAATCCAATTGTGCGTAAAATCACACGACCCTTTTTACCAAAAAAGAGCAGGTAGAACCTTCAGGGATTCCAACTCCTTCTTGATCTTCACGATGCTTCAGCCATGTTCGTACCATTTAAATGCTATACGGGCCTCAGCTATGATGAGGATGAAGCCTTCCTCCTCCTCATGACCATAGCCATAACGCCTGTGCGAGAATGCTGGAAAATCAGTATCCATAGTGCTTCTCCGACAATCCAGGAAGAGAAAAATTTCTCCTACACATCATCACCCAAGCGAAACAGCAATTCACTGATGCGGGAAGCATCAAGGGAGAGCCGAGCATATGAGAGAGACTCAGCAGTACAAATGGAATAGAAGACCAAGGCAAGCAGTTTTTAATCGTTTCTACTATAGGAACAATTGCAGAATTAGAAACAACTAGGAAACGTCGCACTGCATCTTTGACAATCCGGTTCCCACCGTTTGTCAGGCACAGGGATACACTTCCACGCACATTCATGCTTACAGGCCCAAGGGGAGTCGGGAAAACAACCGATCTTCTCCACCATGCTCAAAAACTTCTCGAAACCCAACAGGAAAGGATTCTGTACCTATCTGCTGACAATCCCACACTTGGAAATGAAGGGCTCTATGAAATCGTCGCTTTCATTTTTCTTGCAGGCTATTCAGGGGTCATTATTGATGAAATCCACTTTGCCAAAGACTATAACATACACCTCAAAGCGCTCTATGATGACTTCCCCAATCACACACTATGGATAAGCGACTCATCGTCTCTCTGCCTACGAATGGGAAAAGGTGACCTGTCCCGTCGTTTCGTGCACATCGATATGCCACTCTTATCATTCCGTGAATTTCTCTACCTTGAAACAGGCACAGAATATGCCGTATATAACCCGTTCAATCAGAGTGAAAAACTCCCCTTACAACCATCTCCCAATGTTCTCTCTACTTTCAGAACCTATAGGAACACAGGAACCCGTCCCTTTTACAGCGAAGGTGACTTCAACGATCGTATGCTCTCCATTCTCGATAAAACACTCTATAGTGACATCCCATTCTTTCTTCCCAGTACAAGTGACGGTAATCTGCGGTTGATGAAAGCAATAACAGGCACATTGACCAACACCTCCATCCCAAGGCTACAGGTTCGATCGCTCTGCACTGATTGGGCGATAGGAGCTGAAAAGCTCTATCAACTTTTAGAGGTAATGCAATCGGTTGACCTCTTGCGTATCATACGTAAGGAACACGACACCAAGGAGAAAACCGCTGGTGAGAAACTATTCTTTTCAGACCCTGCCTTTTACACCGTCCTTGGAGGGGACGAGGGAAGCCTTGGTTGCTATGCTTTGTTCCTACGGTGGATACGTAGTAGAAGCCACAAAAGACGAAACCTCAGGTGATTTTGTCCTCTCCAAATCACTTGGCAATACGATAAGTCATATCAAAATTGAGGTAGGAGGTTCATCCAAGAGTCCCAAAAAAGCTGACTTTGTCATCCGTGATGATACCGATTACCCTGGGGGTAAAAACATCCCCTTATGGCTGTTGGGCATGATGTATTGATCGGATTATCAAAACCCCAAAAAGTTTGTACCTGATTTGCTGCTTCATACAGGAGAATCAGAGTCAGCCCAAGGCCTATAGGCGACCGGATGTATGTAGATTACCTACTTAGCCAATAAATATACCATAGACAAGAAGAATATCGGTAGGAATATTGACCTACATGATTTCTTCTTCACTGAGTTGATCGAAGTACACAACCAAGGAACGCAAGGATTTTCCATGCGCTACGATGACAATTCTCTGCTGGTTCGGAAGCTTTGGCCTGATCGCTTCTTCCCAATAGGGAAGGACACGCACAAGGGTCTCCTTCAGACTCTCATTGAGAGGTAAAAAAGAGGGTATGGATGGCTCGTTTCAGGTAGGACGTATAGCAGATGTCAAAATCATAGCCTTCTTCCTTCAGCAAACGACCTGCCTGTTTTGCTTCTTCGATACCAGTTTGCGAAAGTGGTATATCGGGCCATCTTGTAAACCTGTTCTCAAGGTTCCAAGTACTTTGTCCCTGGCGCAACAGCACCAATTCCATAACGGTTTATCCTGATCGAATACTATCCTATAGATAGCGTATCCTAACCGAAAAATACTCATCCTCTTTCCATTCGTCAATTCACACAATACAGGAGAAACCTATCTCCTGCGCAAAACCTTGAACTCTTTATGCACAAGTACAACGGTCCACACGACGATTATCGAATCGATGGCAAAAGAACCAAGATAGACTCCAAACACTCCCATAAAACGGGGAAGAATCAACATGACGGGAATATAGAAAACAAATTGTCGGGCCAAACCGATGATAGCTGCAGGTTTGCCCTTATCAATGGCGGGAAAGAAAGTCATTGCCATAAAGATGAAGGAAAGGACCGGTAAAATCGCCATATACAACCGAAAAGCTGTAAGCTGTGAGGCTCCAAGAGTTTGCTCGGTAAGCATCAAGCCAAGAATCGCTTGGGGAGAGAGCAGAGACAAAACCCAGAAAGGCAACGTCAACAGCATGGCCGCAAATCCAAAAATCTTATAGGCACTGATTACTCGTTCATAATTCTTTGCTCCATAATTAATTCCGATTACCGGCTGAAGTGACCGCATAAGGCCAAATATCGGCGTGAGTAGAAATTGAAATATTCTGAAAACTACACCATAGAAAGCAATGTCGGCAATCGTTCCATATAAGCTGAGTGCATTGAACACTACCACAGCCTGAATCAAACTCATGATGGTCATCAACAGAGAGGGCATTCCCAGACGGAATATGGAAGTTGCTATTCCTTTATCTGCATGAAACGAAGCTGCATTGGTCTCAAATGTTGGATGCCCAAAGGCAAAATACCACCACCCCAAAAGGGAGTAGACAAGCATCCCGATATTGGTTCCCCAGGCAGCACCTACGACACCTTTGCCCAGAATGACAATGAACAGATAGTTCATCAGAGCATTCACTATCAAGCCAAGTCCCATCATCCAGGCAGCGGTCTTCATCTTTCCTTCGGCACGAACAATCATATTGCCTGCCAAGCCATATACCCAGAAAACAGCTCCGTAAACGGTGGTTTGGAAATAGGTATCACCTATCTTTAAGGCTTGACCAGAGCCCCCCATAAACCGAATAAGGTACTTTGAAGACAACAGGGCAAGAGCCATATATCCCAAAGAGCAGACTATTGTCAGAACATGTACTGTCCCCAGTATCTTTTTCTGCTTTTCCGTATCCTTCGCTCCCAATGCAATGCTCAACACGGAACCTGCACCAACTCCCAACAAAGATCCCAAGGCAGTACTGAGCTGGGTTATGGGGTATGCCAAGGAGACCCCAGCCAAGGCAGTTTCTCCTACATATCTACCGACAAAGAAGGCATCCAACATTGTATTGAATCCATAGAACACCATCGCAATGACCGCTGGCCAAGATAACCTGAACATGACTTTCCAGAGATTTTCCGTGAGGATCATCTGTTTTTGCTGTTCTTTCGAATCCATACTATAACTCCCCTTCCTGCTTGTATTGGAATTGGTTCTGTAAGATACATCCAACATTTTTATGTTTGCTTTAGCTAACTTTTATCTGTATTTACTCTCTCTGTCAAGCAAATTCGAAAATATTTCAGCTTTTACCGGTTTGCACAGAAGCAGGTACAGTTCTCATGCAGAATTTCATAAAGATTCCTTCTGAGGCCTCACATGCTAAGCAAAAGAAAACCCTCATTCTCACCGTTCTTATCCGAAACCAACACTGCGCCAATCGTCAAGCCAAATCCATTGCTATCGATGTGAGCTGGAGATTCCTTGAGGTAGCCGATTCTAGAATCTGGTGTCAACACAAAAGAGTTAGCGCAATCCAAAACAGATTGAGAACCCTCTCACCTTCAAAAAAAGCAGAAAAATTACTGGAAGTCGACAATGAAAGGTATCAATGCCCCAGAGCAAGCCATGGAAAGAGGAGGCGTTGCCTCCTTTTCCCCCCAAGGAGCGGGGTATCTCACCTTGCTTTCCCGGTTCTCGTTCGGTAATGGAACCTTGGTGATGCTTGTGCTACTCTCGCTTCGCTGGGGAATGAAAGAAAGCGGGATGCTGTATGGAAACATGCAAAGACCCATAGGTATATATGTGGTCATTTTGTAGAGGGAAAAATCACATAATCATGCTTGACACTCATAATAGAACATGGTAAAACCTCTAAATGTTAGTTATAACTAACATTTTTGTATACTTTCTATTTTCCCTTGTATCCCTCTTTTGCTGGTTTTCATACGTTATACATTGCTACCTATCCGCATCACGAAAAGGAGTATTTACATCCATGCACCAAGAACAAACATTCCACGATCTGGAAAAGATGTGGGACAGTCGGGCCAAGGAGTATTCCCAAGCCCAAAAAGAATCAGGATGGGAAAACCCTACCAGACTTACAGAACTGCTCCATCAGAAAGACCTGCTTACCCAAAATACAGTACTGGATGTCGGTGGAGGCGCAGGAAGATACGCCATTCCATTCTCCTTTTATGCAAAACGTGTAGTGGTAACTGATATTTCTGCTCAAATGCTGTTGGAAGCAGAATCAAACGCAAAACTGATCAATGCATCCAACTTGGAATACGCGAAGGCAGATTGGGGGACGGTAGATTTACCAGCTATTGGATGGGAACATCAATTTGATCTTGTGTTTTCTTCCATGTGCCCTGCGGCTACAACCAAGGAAGGATTGGAAAAACTCTGCCTCGTTTCCAAGGGTCGGGTACTCATCAACAGGATCATCAGGATGCAAGACTCCTTAGCTACGCACCTGGTGAACAACCTTGCAAAACAACCCATTCACGATCCTCACAATGACAGGGAGATTTTTGCCACCTTGTTCAAACAAGTTTGGGATCTCAACTATAATCCTGAGACCTTTTATTTCATGGAATCCCAGAATCGCACAATTTCCTTGGAACAAGCGTATGAGTGGTATGCCCCAAGATTCTTAGGGCAAGCAGAAGAGTCGGGAATATCGTTGGAATCCTTATTCGAAAGCTATGCGAGCACCTCCAAGGGACAAGTAAAAATCGAACAGACAATGGCCCATGCATTATTGCTTTGGAAAGTAGAGGAAAACAACTAAAATGAGAAACACAAAAATTTTCAGTGTCTTGATCCTTATCATACTGCTCTTTTCAACAACTGGTTGCAAACAAGAAAAACGTGTGGAGACACAAGGACAGAAGCCACAGGAAATAGCGACACAAATCACTACGTTGCATCTCGAGGGAGGAAATATCGGCACGCCAAATCCTTTCCGTCACACACCCCGAGGCCCAGGAATGGCTAGAATGCAAATCCTCTATGATTCACTGTTGGAGAAAGACGAGAAAGGAATAATCCCTTGGTTGGCCGAAACCTGGGAAGCAAATGCCACAGGCTCTCTCTATCGATTCAAATTACATGAAAATATCCTCTGGCACGATGGCTCCCCGCTCACTGCAGAAGACATAGCCTTCACTTTTGCGTATTACCAGAAGCATCCGCCAATCACCAATGAGTTACTGGTAAATGGTTCCTACATTGTTGCATCCACGACAGTCATCGATCCTCTGACCATTGAAATTCAACTCACCCATTTTGATCATACGTTCCTTGCAGCAATTGGATCTACCAGAATTCTTCCCAAACATATCTGGGAACAAGTGGAAGACCCCAATGCATATGAGGGAGAAGGCGCCACTATTGGAAGCGGGCCTTATAAAGTGGACAGCATCAATGAAACACAAGGAACCTATCGGTATGTTGCCTTCGATTCCTACTGGGGACCACAGCCTGCAGTGGCTGCCATTGAATGGATTCCTGTAAGTGATTCCATTCTTGCTTTTGAGAATGGGAAAATAGACCTGGTCAATGTTCCTGCAGATTTGTTGGATCGTTATGCACAGAATGCAGAGTTTACCATCAAACGAGTCCCTTCTTTACACAGCTACCGTTTGATGATGAACATGGAAACTGTTGAAGAACTCAAGGAACAGGAAACCAGACAAGCAATTGCCTATGCGCTTGACCGCCAAGGTATGATACAGGGCATCGCCCGTGGAGCAGCAACACTCAGCAGCATGGGGTACGTACCAATGGAAAGTGAATGGTATAACCCTGATATTGAACAATATCCCTTTGATTTGGAAAAAGCCAAATCACTTATGGGACAAAAAGCCTTTGCTGTCACGCTCCTTACTGACAGTTCTTCAGAAGGGACAAAGCTTGCTGAACTGATCAGACTAAACCTATCCAAGATAGGAATCGCCGTTACCGTACGTAGCGTGGAAACAAGAACTAGGGACAATGCTTTGAAGAATGGGGCCTATGAACTTTTACTGCTCAATTTGGGAGGCCTTGGAGGAGATCCCAATTTCCTTCGTTCGGTATATGGAAGGCAAGCAGGCACCATCAAGGGTTGGGAGCATGAGCAGCTTTTTGCACTTTTAGATGCACAGGGTTCAGAGAGAAATGCCCAAACAAGAAAAGAAATGATTTTTAAAGCCCAATCCATACTTGCCTCAGAAGTACCTATGATTCTCCTGTATGGAGCATTGGACTCCTTTACCTTCCGCCAAGAGAAATACAATGGTTGGATGTGTCGTTTTGACCATAACAAAGTCGATCACAACAAACTTTCCTATGTGATAAGGTAATGGGGAATGAAATCGCGCTACATTCTGGTAGGACTTTTGGTCTTGATACTCAATTTCTACTTACCCAGAATGATGCCGGGAGATCCCTTTGAATTCATATCCGTTGAGAATGGTACTATCGGAGTGACCTATACTCCAGAACAGATAGCCCACTACAAGGCGTATTATGGTCTGGACGCGAGTTTGCCCCAACAATTCTTAACCTATATCAAAGGTCTCGTACAGGGTGACTTAGGGTACAGCATCTATTACAAGACCAAAGTATCCTCTTTGATTTTTTCCAGGATACCTTGGACCCTGTTCATTGTCTCTACTTCCTTGCTGATCAGTTGTCTTCTTGGAACCCTATTGGGCAGCATCTCAGCCTATAAGCACAATTCCTTGTTTGATCGAATAGCCTATACAACTATTTTGAGCATTTCAGAAATTCCCTCTTTCTTGATAGGGACTTTGCTTCTTATCGTATTGGCGGCACGATTCCAATGGTTTCCTCTTGCAGGTGCGGCAACACCCTTTGCCCAATACACGACCTTGGGGGACCACGTTCAGGATCTCCTTCATCATGCAACACTTCCAATCCTTACCCTTACCATTACCCGAACAGGAAGTTTCTATCTTCTTGGTCGAAACAGCATGCTCACCATAATCACCAAGGACTTTCTCCGCACCGCAAAAGCAAAAGGGCTAACAGAATCCCGTATTCTTTTTCGTCATGCACTGCGCAACGCCCTTGCTCCTATCCTCTCTCGTTTTTTCTTACAGCTAGGGGCCATGTTTGGAGGTGCCATCCTTATCGAAAATGTCTTTGCTTATCCAGGTTTGGGATTGTTGATGCGAGAAGCAGTGCTCACCCGTGACTATTTGTTGATGCAGGGAATATTTCTCGTTTTTTCCCTGATTATCCTCTTGTTGAATGGATTCTCTGATTTCGTGAATCATAAACTCGATCCAAGGAATAGTTGAAACGTTCATGAACCATACACTTCACACTCTCCACATATTCTACCGCCCCACCCCAATGGGAAGGATCAGCATGTTGTTCATCCTGCTGGTTTTCCTTGTAGCCTTAGTATCTATGTTCTTGCCTGAAACATGGTATCAAGAACCATCAGGAAGTTCTCTCCAGAAGCCAGATCGTACCCATCTTCTGGGAACGGACGATTTGGGTATCGACCTGCTTGCCCAAATAGGCCATGGCGCTACAGTAAGTTTGACAGTAGGATTTGGCTGTGCTTTTCTCGCCACAGGGGGAGGTCTCTTTTTTGGTCTCCTTGCAGGGTATTACGGAAAGTTTCTCGATAAGATGCTCATGGGTATTGGAGATCTCATCATCACACTTCCTCAATTACCGTTGATGATTATTTTAGGCGCTTATTGGGGACCTAGTCTAAAAAACATCATCCTCATCATTTCCTTGCTTTCTTGGATTGGCCCGGCACGAGCTATCCGCGCACGAGTCCAGTCTGTCCGGAAAGAACCGTATATCATTGCAGCTCAAAGTTATGGAGCCAAGTTTTTTCATATTTTCAAACGTCACCTCTTCAGAGAAGTCCTTCCGATAGTATTGGTAGATGCAATACGTATTTTCAGTCATGCCATCATCGCAGAAGCCGGTTTGACGTTTTTGGGACTTGGGGATCCAACCTCAAAGAGTTGGGGAGTAATCCTGAATCGAGCTCTTACCTTCAGAGGTATTTTCTTTACAGACTTTTGGAAGTGGTGGGTCCTTCCACCTTTGGTAATACTGACACTCTTTGTAATTGCATTGGCTCTTGTAGGAAAAGACCTCGAAAAGATGATGAATAAAAAGCTATGAAAGGAAGTCCCTTGAACACCTCAACTTTACATATCCGAAATCTCTCAATCACATATCATGAAGAAGCCTTCGATGCAGTCCACTCAGTAGATTTCTCTCTTCTCCCTGGAGAAACGGTAGGCTTGATTGGGGAATCGGGAAGCGGAAAATCTTCTCTTGCACTGGCGATTATGGGGCTTCTCCCCTCCAATGCCGTAATATCAGGTGAAATCGATTTTGAAAACACCAATATATTGAAGCTGAGAAAGTCTGAAATGAACCGTATCCGATGGAATAGGATTGCGTTGGTATTTCAGAATAATCTTGGTGTACTCAACCCTGTTCTTACCATCCGGGAACAGATATCGGAAGCTTTGCAAACCCATACACATCTGACAAAACAAGAAGCAAATGATAAAACCGAAGAGTACCTGCTCCTGGTAGGGCTCAAGAAAACCGTACACGAGATGTATGCTCATCAGGTATCGGGGGGAATGCGACAGAAGATACTGATTGCCATGGCGCTTTGTTGTGAACCCGATATCCTTTTGATTGATGAACCTACTACCGCTTTGGATGCGGTCGCAAAGAAAGAAGTGGTCGATTTATTACTGAAGTTGCAAAAGCAAAAGGGGTTTTCGATGTTGGTCATTTCTCATGACTTGGCTGTTGTCTTTGCAATGACTTCTCGTGTTTTAGTCATGTATGCAGGTTCAATAATGGAAGAAGGACCTACCAACGCTTTGGTCAAGGAACCACAACATCCTTATACAAGAGGTTTGGTGTATGCTTCCCCTGCCCTCAATCCCTATAGGGATATGTGGGGAATTGCCGGAGGATTGACACTCATGAAGGGGAATCATTGTCCATTCCATGACCGTTGCAACCAGTGTATTGAACAATGCAGGCAAGAAGTGCCTCCTCTGGTATCCATAGGAAAGAACCGTAAGGTTGCTTGCCTTCGTGGAGGGATAGTAACGCTTCTTTCCGGTAGTGGAGTTTCAAAGACCTACCAGACAAAACATGGAAATACCTTTGCCTGCAACCAATGTAATCTTTCAATCAGAGCTGGAGAAGTCTGTGCGTTGATAGGAGAATCAGGATCAGGCAAGACTACCCTTGCATTGATGCTCTCTGGTAGTATTTCCCCTGATGCAGGGACAATCCAGTTTGAGGGTTCCACAGTCCAGGGATACGTATATACCAAAAGGAAAAAGGGGATACAAATTGTTTTCCAAGATCCTTTTACCGCAACCAATGAGCATTTGAATATTGAGCAGATCGTAGGAGAACCTTTGGAAATCGTGGGCTCAATTCAAAAACAAGCGCTTCGCTTGCAGGTGCAAAAAGCCTTGCGCCTTGTACAACTGCCTTGGGAGGAAACGTTCCTTGCCAAACAAGGATTCATGCTCAGTGGAGGGCAACGCCAGCGAGTAGCAATTGCCAGAGCCTTGGTCATGCAACCCAAATTGCTTATTGCTGATGAAATCAGTGCCATGCTGGATCCTTCAACCACAGCAACAATTCTTCGTTTATTGAAAGGACTGCAAATTACAGAAGGTTTTGCCTTGCTTTACATCACCCATGATGTGTCCTTGGCTAGAAAGATTGCCGATACAGTCTACGTCATGCAGGATGGAACCATCATTGAAAACGGACCGCTTAGTGAAGTTTTCACCCATCCTAAAGCATCATTCACCCAAAAATTGCTTCACGAAGCACAACGATATGCTGCTTTATCAGAATAACCAGCATGTCGCGCAGTTCTTTGCCAAAGGTATGCTTGCCATATACGAGAAAATCCGTACTCAAGAATATAGACTCTCTGCGTACTCCCAACCAGATGAAGTGAGTCTGATGAGTCCTGCATGATCAATTTCCAAAAGTCCATCATTTCTCAAGGATACGAAAATACGCTGTATCAACACCTCATCCCATTGGAAATGCTTGTGTAACGATACTAACATAGCCTCCCGGTCTTCAACATCACTTCCTGCATGATGCGCAATATGCACAACCATAGCCATTCTGTTTTTTTCCCTTGTGCGCAACTGCTTACGATACAAACTTCGTAGCAATCCTCGCTTTGGCTGGAAGATAAATACCAAAAGAAAGGTAATTCCTGTAACTACTGCCATCATTCCTGCAATCGAGACATCCAGCAAGGCAGAAATCTGATACCCTACTATCGCGTTGAAAGCTCCTATCAAACAACTGTAGAGAACCATTCGCTTCAAACTATCTGTGACTAGGTAGGCAGTCACAGGAGGGCCGATCATAAAGGCAACGACAAGAATTGATCCCACTGCTTGGAAAGATCCGACCGCTGTGATAGAGACAAGAAACATCAGACAATAATGCATGACAGAGGGCATGAAACCAAGGACGGCAGCCAACAAAGGATCGAATGACACAATCTTCAACTCCTTGAAGAATACAATGATGAAGACTAGATTGAGCAGAACCAAAGCCCCTGAGCTGTAGATGGCTTTTGCTCCGATATCAACACTTCCAATCCTCAAACGCTCAAAGGGTGCAAAAGCCAATTCTCCAAGCATCACCGAATCAATATCAAGATGGACATTTCCTGCATACTTGCTGATCAGCAATACTGCAATGCTGAAAAGCAGAGGGAACACAATTCCGATGGAGGCATCTTCGGAAACAAGCTTGGTTTTTCCAAGCATCTCTGTAAGCCAAACAGTTGCCACTCCCATTACAGCAGCCCCTATGATCAGAAAGGGCGAATTAAGGTCATGCACAAGGAAAAATGCCAAAACTATGCCAAGTAAAATCGTATGAGTGATGGAATCAGTAGCCATCGACATTCTACGCAATACAAGAAACACTCCTACCAAGGAACTTGCAACAGAGACAAGCACCGCTATCAATTGAATTTCCACTTCAAAGGACATTCTTCGCCACCTTTTGCAACTTCCAGGTTCGTCGTACCATATGACGACGAACCAACGTAGCAATCATGCCCCGTCTCGGAGCAGCCAAGATGCTGAAGATGACGATTGCACTCATATAGAGAATTACCATTGGACCTGTAGGCGTTTTGGCTATAAGAGAACTAGTAGCTGTGCCCAGAAGACCAGCAAGCATACCGAAGGCAGAGGATAGTATTGTCATCTTCCCCAAAGTATCCGTCCATTGTCGTGCAGCCACTGCAGGAGCCACCAGCATGGAACTCATCAAGATAACACCTACGGTCTGCAAACCAACAATAATACCGAACACCAACAACAGCGACAGCAAGGCCCCAAGTTTCCTAGGAGAAAAACCAGCTAAAGCAGCATAGTCAGGATCAAACGCAAATAATTTCAGTTCTTTCCAAAACAAAAGGACTGAAACCAACACAGTGACAGACAGTACCACCATAACCACCACATCACGACTCAACATTGATGCTGCCTGTCCGAATATAAACCGTTTCAATCCTGCCTGTGCTGCATCTGGTCGTTTCTGAACAGCAGTCAGTAAAACCGTACCTGCTCCAAAGAAAGTTGAAAGAACAAGAGCCAGAGCACCATCAAACTTAATCCGAGAGTTTCGAACAATTCCCATAATACTGAATATGGCTAACAACCCAGTTACAAGCGCACCTAATAAAAGGACCTCGGTATTCCGACTGCCCGTGAGCATGAAGGCTGCCACAACACCAGGTAATGCAGAATGAGATATACCATCTCCCAACAAGCTTTGTTTTTTCAGTACGGCGAAACATCCCAACACACCACTGATCAATCCCAGCAACATGGCTCCTGATGCTACCACAAGGAACGTATAATCGCCTAACAACAGGAAAAAACTGGCCATATTACGTCTCCTTTCCTTTACTGAACAACACCTCATCTCCATAATAGCAATTTCGGAGATTCTCATCAGTGAAAATCTCATGCATAGGGCCTTCAGCTACAATGTGACGATTCACCAGGATCAGGTAATCGAAATATTCATTCACTGTCTGGAGGTCATGATGAACGGCAAGAACTGTTTTTCCTTGTGTCTGAAGCTCCCTGAGCATGGATATGATGGCTTTCTCCGTCTGAGCATCAACACCTTTAAAGGGCTCATCCATAAAATAGATATCAGCCTCCTGGACCAATGCACGAGCAAGGAAAACGCGTTGCTGCTGTCCTCCTGACAACTGGCTTATCTGTCGCTTGGCATACTCTGCCATGCTAACTTTTCCCAGCATCGCCTGACAAATGCCTTGGTCAAACTTACCAGGACGCCTGATCCAACCCAACGTACCATACCGACCCATGAGAACCACGTCTTCCACCGTAGCTGGAAAATCCCAGTCAACGCTACTGCTTTGTGGCACATAAGCTATATGGCACCTCTTTTCCTTATAGGAATAAGGACTCAATGTAGGAAAACGGATTTCTCCTGAAACAATCGGAATCAAATCAAGAATGGCCTTGATCAACGTCGACTTGCCAGCCCCATTAGGGCCGACAATTGCCGCCAGTTTTCCCGATGGGACCGTAATGTCCACATCAATGAGCACAGGCTTTACATCATAAGCGACAGTAAGATCTTCTACTTCTACAGCAATATCATGCATGGTAAATCCTTTGATTCCTGTTATTTCAATGCGTTGACAATGGTATTGATGTTGGTTTTGAACATTCCAATATAAGTCCCTGATTCATCGTTTCGATTACCCAATGCATCAGAAAACAACTCTCCGCCAATTGCAACGTCAAATCCGCGCGCTCTGACAGCGGCCTGCAATGCTTCCACATTCTTTCGAGGAACTGATGATTCTATGAAAATCGCCTTCAACCGTCGTTCAGCGAGGAATTGCGCAAGTTGGCTGACATCTGCTGTACCTGCTTCAGATTCTGTACTGATGCCTTGCAACCCACGAACTTCAAATCCATAAGCCCGTCCGAAATAGCCAAACGCATCATGGGCTGTCACCAGAACCCTACTGTTGCTGGGAACTTCAAGAACACGGTTCTTCACATAGACTTCCAAATCATCCAGCTTTTTCAGATACGTAAGTAGATTCTCTTGATAGGAAACACGGTTGACATTATCGATACTCCCAAGCTGTTGAGCCACGTACCGGGCGGCATCTTTCCATAAAGAGACATCAAACCAAATGTGAGGGTCGAATGAAGAAGGCTCATCCTCCCATCCAAGCAACCTCTCTGATGCGATGCCATCTTCAATACGAATGATCTGTTTTCCTGATTGTGCCAAAGCCTGGAAAACATCTCCCATCCGGCCTTCCAGATGTAAGCCTTGATATACTACTATATCTGCATTTTGGAGCAAGCGAACATCATTGGCACTTGCCTGATAGAGGTGAGGATCTACTCCTGGCCCCATCAAACCGTTGACCGATACATGCTCTTTCCCTATTTGTTCCACAAGATCAGTAAGCATGGTCGTTGTGGATACAACCTGCAGACCAGCTTTCTTTTGTCCATTTGATTCTTTTGAACCACCGGCTATGAGCATTACACCTGAAGTACAAATTATAAACATCAATGAGATTGTGAGAAATCTGACTGTCTTCCTCATATCATTACTCCAATTTAAGCTTTTAAGGACTGTTCTAGAGATACATGTTCGACAAAGATCTTGCCAGCGGCCTTATAGCTGAGATCAATCATATCCTGCCCCACTTTTATACGATGAGCACCTTCATATGGCTTTTTTTCCACAAGAGTAAGTTGTGTTTCAAGTGCTAGCTTTTTCGTTGCAAGGTATTCCAATAAATCTGTTTCTTGTTCCACCCTTCGGATGACCACCGTTTCTCCCTCTGGTATCTCATGCAAGAGAGAAAGATGCGATATTGAAGGTTTGCTTCCATCCCCATGTGGAATGACATCCCCATGAGGACAGTGCTCGGGATAGCCTAGGTAGGCTTCCAATCTTAAGGCAAGCAAGGAATCAGTTGCGTGTTCCAATCGCTCGGCAATCTCATGAATCTCTTCCCATCCATATCCAAGATGCTTCATCAGAAAAACTTCCCAGAGTCGATGGCTTCGTATCAGCGAATTTGCTATTTTGATGCCTTCTTCAGACAAACAACTACCTTTGTATGGAACATAGATGACAATATGCTCCTTCTCCAATTTGCTTAGCATCTCTGTCACAGAGGCAGATGATATCTGCAAGGAGGATGCAAGATCTTTGTTCAATATAAGATGTTCATCTCCTCCAAGTTCATGCAAATGCTTGATGAAATCTTCCTTTTGTACTGTCACGACCTCTCTCCTCTGTAATCCTGGGACCTCATACGCATCGTTTACCTCTCAAGGCTCTGTATCGATTCTCCAAGTAGTGAAAATGCTGCTTGTGAATCCATTTTTACCATCATCACAGCACAATTCGAACAACAGATACGATTATCAGGGTAACGACGATTACCAGAACTATCGGTATCTTGTGGTGAAGCAAATGTTTACTATAGGAACTCATGGCTTCTCCTTATCCTTTGGTAAAGACAGTCCTTCCAAGAAAGAATGCAATATATCACAAAGGAATGTTTAGGTATGCCTAAACTAATTTATAGATACACCTAATCTAAAAAGAAATCAAGAGTAAATCTTCTCAAATCCTTAAATAAACTCGAATCTCAGAGAAAATCACCTAGCAAAAGGCCATCATTATGACTATCAGCATAGTTTCCGTATACAGACAGTATCCAGATTCCTGGCCTCAAGATTGGGAAAATAGGTAATTGAATACCTGTCTGCATCAAGATTCTTCTCGATGGTCTTACCAGAGGGACTGTAGATAAAATACCCGCCAAAGAGCACCAAATCCAAAATCTCCTGATACTTTTCTGTATAGAGCATTCTGTCCAAGTCGTGATTGATGAGGCTTCTTCTGAAATGGTTGGAGAAAGATATAGGGGCGATGACGGTTCCCCATGTAGAGAGAAGAAAGTGGTATTCAAACCAGTTGCTGCAAACCATCTTCCTGTCATCGCTTATATACTGATCTATCCCATAAAGCTCTCCATACCCTTTTCCCTGCATATATGTTAGTAATTGGTGCTTTTTTCCACAACCCACATCAAGGATAGGGCTTTTATTGCAATTTCATTGAGCCGCAACAAATTAAATTGGAAACTGCTGCTATTCGCTGAATCGTGTGGGTAAGCCTACATGATGGTAGCTTTTGGAAGCTCCAACTCACCGCAGACGAAATAGATCATATCCATAAAATTATCCATGTTACTGAAGCCTCTTGCCTTACGTTTTATCAACCCTATGACCGAGTTGAACCATTCCAACAAGGCATTGGTCTTCCTGAAATCAAAGAAATTGAGGATTTCAACAGCATTGCGCATCAGTGACTTTCCCAGCTTCTGCATTTCCCTGATACTGCTGTTGGACACTTCGAGGCACAAACCTTCGTAGGCTTCGACAACGGTATCGTAGTCAGGGCTTTGTTGGTATGCATCCTGCAATTTCAGACGGTAATTATGGGAGGTGACCGTATCCAGGTACTCTGTATCGAGTAACAGGTCCAACTGTTTCTGCTGGTTCTCCGAAAGGGTATCCCTGTTTGAAAGCCATAGGAACCTCGTCTTGTTCAGCACCTTGTTTTTCTTTTTGTCTCTCGATCGGATTTCCCTGCGCCTGATCTTATCCACTGCGTCTCCAGCCATCTTCATCACATGAAACTTGTCCACGGTGGTGGTTGCCTTAGGAAAAGCTGTCTCCATCGCATTGCGGTAGCCGTGAGCAAGATCACAGGTGGTATCCTTCACCTCGCCCGGTTGGTCTCCCTTGGCCTTGAATTCCTCGACGAACCTGATGACCGTTGCCTTGTCTTTCCCTTCCACTGTAAACAATACCCTTGCCTTTGAGCCCTTCTTTGTAGGGTGGGCAGGGAATACCGTTATATACTTCTGGCCCTTATGGCTGTACTCATCCACACCAGTGGCATCGACATCACTGAAGTCCTGTGAGGCCAGGGTCTCCCTGACATAGGCCTTCAGCAGACGCCAGAGCCTGGTGTCATGCTCACCGACCTGTTTGATACTGACATCTGCCTCAATATGGCAAGCAATACAGCCTCCATCAGGAGAGTGAAGCCGTTACCCGGCTTTGCCCAAGGCACATCAACCAGCCTTACCTTATGATCCTTGCATTCGACTCTGGGAACCCTGGCATGGATGTAGCAACGGTATTGGAAGAAGTTCAGGTGTCTCCACTCCTTCTGGTTTGAATCATAAACGGTGCACAAGTCACCGAATGTGGGACAGGGGAACTTGCTCCCCCCCTGGTAATCCAAGGGAATAGGGACATCAAGCCTGTCCGGGTCATTCTCAGAAGGTTGGAATTCCACCTGTGAAACAAACCACGGCTCTACCAATCCTAGTGCTTGTACAATGATATCATTCTGAGAGAACCATCCATGTGTTCACCCTCTCTTTGGTAAAAAAGATAGGCAAACTGTAACACAACTCTTTCAAATGATTCCATCAGTTTATGATGCTACCCACTCAAACCAGCGAAAGCCCATTTTTATCCAACCATGCTTAAAGCTGTGCGAAATTTTCGGAGGTATTGTAACCTGAGGCCCCGCTCTTGGGCATAGTCCATTTTTTCATCCTCGCCAGCAAGCACCCACTATAAGAGACACTACATAATCCGTCAATTTGTACCCATACTCAGATATGAGATCATGCACTCTTTTCAGGAGTCTTTATGTACCTATTGCCACAAGTTATAACAACCTATGCATACCCCCCTGTGGTGTATCGTGATTCTAATCTTAAGAATTCTTAAGAATTGATATACGTAATTATTAAGTTTCCCTTGATACCATAAACAAAACAGAAAAAGGTTGTCCAGTTACAGGGGTTAATTCACATGGAACAAAATCAAACACGAGATATTCAGAGGACAAAGCGCCAACAATCCATCCGTTGGCTCTCCATTGTTCTGTTGGCAGCAGTAGTATATTTCACATGTTTAATTGCCAAAGCGTATTTTGAAGGTAAGTTTGACTCAGTAGAGTCTCTTCAAAAGTATATTGGACAATACGGCGTGCTTGGTCCTGTTTTTCTAACTTCCTTTCAGGCATTACAAGTTGTGATACCTATCCTTCCTGGTTTTCTCGGTTATGCAGCGGGCTCAGTAATGTTCGGCCCGGTTCTAGGATTTGTGTGCAATTACATAGGAATCAGTGGCGGTTCAATCATTGCTTTTTTTCTTGCACGAAAATACGGGATGCCGTTGTTGCATGAATTGTTCTCACAGGACAAGTATAAGAAATGGTCCACATGGATATCGAAAAGCAAGTCCTATACAGCGTTTCTTTTTTTGGCAATGCTGCTGCCGCTTTTCCCGGATGATTTCCTGTGTTATCTGACCGGTATATCGAAGATGACTGCCAAACGATTTGCCTGGATTATCTGCCTTGGAAAGCCTTGGTGCATCTTGGCATATAGCTTTGGATTTTCACTTATTCAATGACAAGGAGTGTACAAAATGAATCAGGAACAAAAGCTACTTGGATACTACAATTATACGGTGATATTGACATATATTGGGATGCTGAGTGGATTTGTTGGTATCGTCTCTTCTTTTGAGGCCAACATCCAAGGAGGCGTCATTTGCCTGATGTTTGCCGGGTTTTGCGATATGTTCGACGGTACAATCGCCTCCACAAGGAAACGTACAAATGGTGAGAAATGCTTTGGTATCGAAATAGACTCCCTCAGTGATCTCATCTGTTTTGGCGTTCTTCCTGCTTCGATTGCATATAGCCTGAACAAACACTCTAGTCATCTGGCTTTAGTGGTTTCTGCACTGTATGTACTCTGTGCACTGATCCGGCTTGCCTACTTCAATGTAGACGAGCAGGAACGGCAGAAACACTGTACAGCTCCCAGAGAGCTCTATTATGGCATGCCGGTTACCCTTTCTGCACTGTTTCTTCCCGTCATATATTCGGCAGTCAAAAAACTGTCACTGAAACCAAGCATCACTCTTCTGGCACTTTTCATCATGTCAATTCTATTTCTGCTTCCCTTTCCTCTGAGAAAGCCCAAGATCAGGGGAAAGATGTTGATTGTGCTTTGCGGTGTTATGGAAATTCTGTATGTGACGTTCTCATTTGTAGCGGCTTGAAGGAGAAGACGAAAATGAAGATATTGATTACGACAGACCTGTATTTTTTTTCGACCAATGGAGTGGTGACCTCTGTCAACAATCTATATGATGAGCTGCACAGCAAAGGCCATGATGTCCGTATTCTGACACTGTCATGGGATTGTTCCAGCTTTGTCCATGACAGGGTGTATTTCATCAGAGCTTTTCCCTTGGATTGGATGTATCCACAACTACGAGGATCTTTGGCAGTTTTTGACAGGCTGTTCAATGATTTGGTTGAATGGAGACCTGATATCATCCATAGCCATTGTGAGTTCTTTACATTTCGTTTTGCAAAGCATATTTCCAGACGTACCAATTCGCCGATAGTTCATACATATCACACTCTGTATGAAAACTATGTTGGATATTTGATCTCAAATAAACTGATTGGCAAGAATCTGGTCCGCATATTTTCCAAACGACGATTGAGACATGTCAGTGCGGTGATAGCCCCTTCCATAAGAACCTCTACTATTCTGAATGACTATAAAATCAGGCAGAACATATCAATCATTCCCTCAGGAATCGCATTGGAACAACATCAACAGTGTAGTTCCATCGAGGAGATAAAGGAGTTGCGATACAGATACAAGATCGCAGAGGATGCGTTTGTGCTGCTCTTTTTGGGACGCCTCGGTGTAGAGAAAAGCATTGAAGAGCTGATGATTGCCTTTTCATGGTTTCTGGATGACAGTCCCAATTCCATACTCCTCATTGTTGGAGATGGTCCGGCAAGAGGGGGATTGGAGGACTGGGTTAAGCATCTACACATTAATGACAATATAGTATTTGCCGGTGCAATTCCCCAATGGGAGGTACACAGATACTATCAGATGGCAGATGTCTTTGTCAGCGCTTCAACAAGCGAAACACTGGGGCTTACCTATGTGGAGGCTGTAGCGAACGGACTCCCCCTCGTCTGCAGGAAGTGTCCTTGCCTGCAGGGGATCATTACAGATGGAGAGAATGCATTCATGTTTGAAACCGTAAAGGAGTTCGAAACGGCTGTTTCATATTTCCAAAACAATCGTGTCTTCAGGAACAAAGCTTCAGGTTGCAGTAAAGATTTTGCTGAAAGATTTGATAAAAAACATTTTGCTGATGCAGTTGAACGTGTATATCAGTCAGTCATAAAAAATAGCAAGGCTGCATCCAGAAAACAGCTTTCAACGAGTACAACACTATGAACATTGATTTCTTATATCAGAAAACCCTGGGACGTTTTCTCATGAAACTGATTATGCGCACAGGAATGTTCCATGTGGGATCTTGGTTTCTGAAAACAACCATTTCACGCATACTGATTCCTGGCTACATAGCCAGACATGAGATAGATATGACCCCTTTTGGGAATCAACGATATGGTTCTTTTGCAGATTTCTTTGCAAGATCAAAGGATACATCGCACTATGCTGCCACCCCGGAGGTATTGGTCAGCCCTTGCGATGGGTTGCTTTCAGTTTTCCCCATTTCTGACAACATGATTATTCCCATGAAGGGATCGAGGTACCGCCTGACTGATCTGATTCCTCACCAGGATTGGGTAGAATGCTATCGTGATGGCCTTTGCCTTGTCTTTCGGCTGCAGGCTCAGGACTATCATCATTTCTGTTGTTTTGGTGATGCAAATCTGGTGGGAACCCATTATATCCCAGGAGAACTTCATAGCGTTCAACCTATTGCCTGCGAAACTGTTCCGGTATATCGCCTAAACCGAAGGTGGTGGAGTATTCTGGAAACAGAACATTTTGAGACTGTCATACAGATTGAAATAGGGGCCATGTTGGTTGGTGGAGTTACCTTTACAAAGGAAAGAGGCTGGTTTTCTCGTGGGGATGAGATGGGTAATTTTGAACTCGCCGGTTCTACCGTCATACTCCTATTGCCTCCTTCAACAAAAGAACGTCTTGAGCTTTTTCCTCCATACATGATGACACTCGGGGAAGTAGCAGAAACGTCTGTCACATTAGGGAAAGGAATTGGAATACTGCGAAATGAAACGTAATGCATTCTTGTCAGAACAGAACATGCAGCTGTTGTCCGGCATGACATTGATCAACATCCTCATCTATACTGGTGGCCGACTCATTAGTTGCTTCTGCCTCTCTGCCGTTGTGGCTCGAAAGGCGTTATATTGAACTGATTGGAAGAAATGTAAAAAATATGTGAAAGAGAGGTATGCTCCCATGAGTTCACAGGTAATATTGGTTGTAGAAGATGAGCCAGCAATCCGGGAAGGAATTCGTATTCTGCTTGGAGGTGAAGGCTACATTGTACGGGAAGCTTCTTCTGGTGAAGAAGCATTGCACCAGATGAACGATACAGTTGATCTGGTGATACTGGACGTTATGCTTCCAGGAATATCTGGGATAAAGGTCTGTGAGGAATTACGCAAGATATCCACTGTGCCAATTCTGTTTCTTACCGCAAAATCCCAGGAATCAGACAAAACCATCGGGCTTACGGCCGGAGGTGACGATTACCTGTCCAAGCCATTTTCCTATGCAGAATTGATTGCTCGAGTCAAAGCATTGCTACGCAGATACTGTGTGTATCGCGGGAAGAACCAGACGATGGCTTTGGACTCAGACCAGATTCTGACCTCAGGACGGCTGAGGATTGCACTGGATAGAAATGAAGTCTGGAAGGACGAAGCACCCTTGGATCTGACAGAAATCGAATATGGGATACTGGCACTTTTAATCCAGAATCCCCAAAGAATCTTCTCAACACATCATATCTATGAAAGCGTATGGAATGAGCCTTTCAACTACAGTGCAAACAGTACGATCATGGTACATATCAGGAAGCTTCGCACAAAAATAGAGGATGATCCCCAGAATCCATGCTACATCAAAAATGTCTGGGGGAAGGGTTACCGTTATGAAACAGAAAAATCCTACTCCTAAGTTTTATGGGTTGAGAAGCAGATTTACACTTTCGATTGTGGTCTCTGTTTTGGTCTGTGGTATTGTGTTTTTAGGTTTCTACCATTCTGTGGATGCTTTTCTGAATACCTATTTTGAAAAGGCCGGGTTTGAGCAGACCCATATCCAAAAGCAAGGAAAGAGCCTTCAGAATTTCATCAATGAGAACAATATCTCAGGCAGAGATTTGGGATTGCTCAAGAAATGGGAGTATCGGCAACCGGTAATCTTGTTGGAGCTGTACCGTGCAAACGAATGTATCTACAGTTCCTTATATGAATTTCAGCAAAGCGATCTTCTTTACGATGCAGGAAGAGATGATTTGAACAATATGGTCAGCCTCCAATTGACTGACGGGCCAGCTGTGGCATTCCTGTATTCTGACTTCACCTACCAGTATTATATGCTTGGAACAGCTCTATCGTTCATTGTCTCGCTTGTTTTGTTTATACTTCTCTTCCTACGTGGCAACCGCAAGTTGATTCACTACATCTGCCGGTTAAATGAAGAGGTGCAGATTCTTGAGGGTGGGAATCTGGAATACCAAGTGTCCGTTGAGGGAAATGACGAAATTACAGATTTGGCAAAAAGCATGAACAGAATGGGAATGTCTTTCCTGCATCAAATGGAGACTGAACAACAACTCTATCAGGCGAATAAACAACTTGTGACGGAAATGTCACACGATCTGAGAACTCCACTGACGGGTATCATGCTGTACCTTGAGATACTGAGGTCCCATCGTTATTCTACGGACTCTGAGCTTCAGGACTATTTGAGGAAAATTGATGCAAAGGCACATCACATGAAACTGATATCAGATCATCTGTTTGAATATTCCCTGGATAATACTCTTACGAAACGGTCTGAACCTACAGGGATGGAGCAGGCATTCAAAGATACAATCGACAGCTTTGTGTCTGATTTGGAGGCCCGTTGTTTTTCTGTCGTTTCGAATCTGGAGTGGGGTTCCTGCTTTGTTCAGATAAAGACCGAATACGTCCAACGTGTTTTTGAGAACATTATTTCCAATATTTCGAAGTATGCAAAACCTTCGTCAGAAATCAGAATAGCAACCATTGATTTAGACAATCATTACGGCTTTTCTGTATTGAATGAATGTATGATCTCACCACAACAGGTGGAAAGTAATGGAATTGGAATTGAAAGCATCCAGACAATGATGCAGCAAATGGATGGAATATGTACTGTTGAACGGACAGAAATGGTATTTGAGATTACTTTATTGTTTCCAAAACAATAGGAGGTTTGGTCACGATGAGAATATTACTTCATCCCCTACAAGACACTGATGTTGACCAGTTTGTTTTGGACAACCAGGAGGCTTTCCGGTATGGTGCCATGGACGAATTTGGATTAAGGGATAATCATTTCGAAGAAGATGGTGAAATCATCTCCAGAACCACTATCCTGCACTGCATAAAGAACGGCATTGCCTATCGCATTACAGCTGACGGTCAGGTTGTCGGAGGGTTGGTAGTGGGCATTGAACACAACAGAGGACGTCTGGATTTGTTGTTTGTCGCTCCTGATGAGCATGGCAAAGGGATAGGGTATGCAACTTGGTGTGCAGTTGAAAACATGTACCCACAAATCGAAGTATGGGAAACACACACTCCCTACTTTGAAAAGAGAAACATACATTTTTATGTGAATCGCTGTGGGTTTCATATTGTTGAGTTCTATAATTCCCACCACAAGGATCCAAATGATACAGACATCGGAAAGGGTGAGGACTTTGATGGGATGTTCCGTTTCGAGAAAAGAATTGAATCTACATGAAGCATGAGTTTTGTAAAAGTGGGGCAGACTTAATTTTCCCTGTCGATATCATTCATAAATCAGGATTATAACCGATGAAGAAATTCCCTATGCTCTTCTTTATTAAAAAATGCTTGTTCCTTCTTTTTCTCGTTTGTGTAGTATATTCTCTAGCTATTCCTACAAAGACACTCACTTATCACTGTGTATTGAAGAAAGGAGATACAATTCCCGTCAAACTCAAATGGAAGATTCAAGAGCAGAAGAATTCTGTTCTCGGCTATGACGATAACTTGGCAAAAGCAGCAATCGTATTGGCTCGAAATATCTATGTTTCAAACAAGGCAATAGAAAGAACCATCAAGAAGTTGGGGTACGCCAAAGTCTGGATTCAAGCTGATGAAACCAAGGTATCGAAGCCGGTTGCAGCCTTCGCCCATCAAAAACATTCAGGAATCAACTTCTATCTCATTGTCATCAGAGGCACGGCTTCCTTCAAAGATTTTTTGACCGATTTGAAGGCCCCTTTCGATTTTTTCTCCCAAGCTGCAGCCAACACTTTTGCAGAATTTTCAAATTATCTAGGCACAACAATGAAAAAAACAAAAGAGAGGATTAAGTCAGAAAAGAATGTCTTCTTTATAGTAGGACACAGCATGGGAGGCGCTGTCGCCAATCTATTATCCATGGAACTAAAAAAGTATGCAGAGAAAGACAAAATCCTCACCTATACATTTGAAAGCCCTTCTACTGGGATTCATAAAGAAGATTCCCCCTTTACCAATTCCATCAACATCGTCAACGAATCAGATTTTGTCCCGGATATTCCTTTTCCTGAAGGAAGATATGGAACCGACATTCGCTTCTGGCCGGATGAACTTGATCCAGAACTGTATCAATCGATAACAGGGGAAGTCTTGGATACAATCACTGGGTTCACCATCATCAACAAGTGGAACAACCACCTTCTGGACACATCACTCACCTATGTTCTCTCCAGAGACCAAGGATTACTGAGAAGTCTTAGTGGATGACAACCCTCGCCATCTCATTCTTTGTGTCCAAAAGTGTTTTGCCAAAAAGGCCTTCATCGAGGACGAGGATAGAATTGTAGCATCAACTGAATTTTTGTCACCAAATGATATTGCAAGGAAAATTGGAGAAAAGATATCAAAGGCACTATGTAAGAGGATGACCGAATGAATCCACCTGAACCGTACTTATTGACTTGAAGTATTGTGTGCCAATAGATACGTTTGGCTAACCTGTATGCATCGGGAGAAAACACCCCCTGGCAAGACCATTGGGTTGCTTTCTTTCTACTTGCCATTATTGGCGGCAGAAGGCTCGATGTCTCCCTTACTGGAGATTCAGTCTGTCCTGTGGAAACAGTTGAGAAACTCAATCCGAAAGAACTTCTGCTACTCTCAATAGCTATCGGCATCGATGCCTTGACCGTTGGAATCACCCTCGCCTCTGAGCCCTTGTTTGGACCTTACGCTTCGTCTCATGACTGATCTTTAACATACAAATCCCCCATGTTTGGATTTCTCCAATGCACGGGAGATTTTCAAGCTTTTACGTTTTGAAATAGTCAGTAATTATTCTTACAGTTCACTATCAATGTGACTGCGAACTCTGCTCATAGGATGAAAAAGTCCGCAATACAGAAGCATCAAGTCACCCACTAGGGAGATTACTGTGGAAGCTCTACTCATCTTACATGAGATGATCAGGAAGCCACATTACAATGTCTGGGATATATGTAATAGCAAACAAGAGTGTTATCATGACAGTTATCATAGGGATTATTTCACGTATGACCCCACTTATCTTTGCCTTCCCTAACCCAGAAACTATAAACAATAGCATTCCAAATGGTGGAGTTGAGAGTCCAATCATCATATTCAAGCAGATAACAACTCCAAAGTGAACCAAATCAATGCCAAATGCATTTACCAAAGGAAGTACCATCGGAACAAAGACCAACTGAATGGTGCTGACATCAAGCACACATCCAAGCAATAGAAACACAATATTTACAATAAAAAGGAAGATGTATTTGTTTTCTGTAAGACCCATAACAAATGCTGCAATAACCCTAGGGACTTGTTCCAGAGAGATGATGTAGGAGAACAACATTGATGAGCCTGCCAGCAGTGCTAAGGTAGCAGTGTTAGCCGCACTTTTCTTAATGATCTTCCACATCTTCTTGGGGCCAAGGTTGCGATAGATAAGTATTGAGATGAGAATTGCATATGCAGAAGCAAGAGCACCAGCTTCTGTTGGAGTAACAACTCCAAGGTAAATGCCTCCGAGTAACAATATGACAGTAAACAAAGCAGGGAAAGCTTCTAGAGTGACTTTCACAAATTGTCTGAATGCCATTTGCTCCCCTCGAGGATATTTTCTTGTAAAGGAAATAACAGCAACATATATGCCAAGCAACAGGGAGAGAATAAGACCTGGAACCATACCACCCATAAACAATTTCCCTATGGAGGCCCCAGAGAGCATTGCATATATGACCATGGGAATGGAGGGAGGGAAAATTGGTCCGACAGTAGCAGAAGCAGCGGTAAGGGCACAACTGAACTCAGTGTCATACCCCTCTTTCTTCATCTGATCAATTTCCATCAGACCAATACCAGAAGCATCTGCAATTGCACTTCCTGTCATACCAGAAAAGATCAAGGATGCCGCAACATTGACTTGGGCGGTACCTCCACGCATACGTCCGAAGAGGCCATTGCAAAACTTGAACAGCTTGTCAGTAATCTCTCCTTCATTCATCACATTGGCCATGAATATAAAGAGAGGGGCTGCCAACATCGTATAGTTGGCATACATGTTGCCTGTAAGAACTGAAAGTACCTGCTCCATATTTCTCCCACTCATGAGAAAATAGGAGATCGAAGCAATGAGCATGGCAAAGGAAACAGGCATACGAATGAGGAAGCAAATTGCAAGAACAAGAAAGAGCAAAAATATTATATTCATTTTGGGTTCCTCATAAGTGTAATCAGCTCACGTACCTGAACACGCAGCTCAATAATGCTTCGGATGATGACATTAGCAAACATATATATTAGTGGTGCAAATGCGACCGTAAAGGGTATTTTCAAAACACCAGTAATCATCTTCTTTTTAAGTAATGAATTGACTGAAGGTACAAATGCTATCCCAATCAGCAAGATTATGAGAGTATTTGAAAGAATGTCAAATATCAGTTGTTTGCGAGGACTTACATGATCATAAAGAAGAGAGAATACTACATGCTCCTTCTTTTGCAGAGCTTTACCTACTCCAAAAAACATTGTCCACATATACGCAAGGATACTCACTTCATAACTCCAAGTTATTGGGGTTTTCAAGATATACCGACTTATGATAGTGAGCATGAAAGTCAAGAAAATAATGGTGAAAGTAATGTTAGGCAGTAAAGTATCAAAAAAATAAATCACTTTCTTTCCTAAAGCATGTAATCGTTGCATAATATACCTTTCCTGTATTTCTATTCAGGGTTTCCTGAAGATCCATTTAGGATCTTCAGGAAAACAATAGAATGCTAAGTTACCAGATTGTCTCTACTTTGCAAGACTCTGAACTTGTTCATACAGGTCCATATCCCAGCTAGAAACCATCTTGGTATTGGCTGCATATGCTGCTTGGACGTTATTCCTGAATTCGGTAATGTCAGGAGTTGTAACAGTCAACCCCTTTTCTTCAAAGAATTCAACCAATCTTGCTTCAGCGGCAAGCCTTGTCTTGTCGTTGTATTCAATGGCAATTGTCATTGCTTTCTGCACAGCTTCTTGCTGCTCGGTGGTCATGGAGTTCCATTTATCCAAGTTGATACAGGGAGTCACGGAGTCAATGACATGGTTTGTAAGAGCAAGATACTTGGTGACTTCATAGAATTTCGCACTGTCTACAGTTGGAAGGGGGTTATCCTGCCCATCAACAGCACCGGTCTGCAATGCGGAATATAGCTCGCTGAAAGAAAGAGGAGTTGGATTTGCACCAAGAGCTTCCCCTAGGAAAAGCCAGGATTCTGAGTTGGGCATGCGAAGCAGAAGCCCATCCATATCAGCATAGCTGTTGATAGGCCTATTACGGGTATTTATTACACGGCTTCCAAGATACAGACTTCCCAGTGGCTGCACGTTTATTATTTCACGGACCTTTGGCCAGATATGTTCATCAGCAATACTACCGTTAAGGGTCGCAGTCATATGCTCATAGGAACTGAAGAAATACCCAGAACCAAACATGCTAAAGGAAGGAATCTGTGTTGCAAGGGTTGGGAAAGAAAGATATGCAATATCGGCCTCTCCACTAACAAGAGCATCAAACTCATTCTCAGAAGAGAAAAGAGTCCCATTATCATACACTTTTACTTCAACACTACCATTGGTCAATTCCTTGACCTTATCGGCGAAGACATACATGGCTTCAGTATGAGAGTCACCCGATACTGAAATCGAAGTGAAAATTAGCTCAACTGGCTTTTCTGCACTTTCTCCCGATCCTGCAGCCCATGCAGATACACTTACCATCAATAGAACAAGTAAGATAGTTGTAAAACGCTTCATAAAATTCTCCTTTTACTACCATATTCCAATTTTCTTACGAAAATTATTTTTTACCTACAAGGTTTTCGAAAAGACTGACTGTTCTTCTAAGTTGCTCAACCTCTAACCTTCTGCTGGAGGTGAACTTGGTGAAATCTTGCACACGACTGAAGAGATTGAGGTCCAGCCCTTCCAATTGACAGTGATATTTTGCATTTACAGGATAGTATTGGCATTCAACGATACTTGCCATACCAAGTAAATCTTGCACTTGTGCGGCTGTTTCTTTCTGTGTAGCAAAGTTGGAACAAAGCCACACATAAAGTCCAGCATGAAAGTTTGCCATGACACCACTGTATCCAGCGGCTCCCATCTTCAGGCTTTCCAGCAGAGTGGCAGCATTTGCGTTATATACCTTGAGGTTGGTTCCCTCAACTGCTTTGATCTTTGCTTTCAGTTCAGCCAGGTTACAACAGGTATCCTTGAGGAACCCAAACTTTCCTGTCTCTGCACACCAAGAGAGCAGTGCTGGAGTCAATAGGCGCTTGTAGGGATAGGGACACTCATACACTCCAAAACTGTTGCCATCAATATTGGCCAGTAAGGTTTCAATACGTCTCTTTGCGACGTCATCACCTTCATCTTGATTGGCAAATTGATTTGAGATAAAAACATAGGAATCAATACCGGTTTCAATGAACCTATTGGCCTGCCTGATCTGTTCCTGCAAATCTTTTTCGACATGGCCTGAAGCGATAAGGCCTAAATTGCTAGGGAGATTCTTTCGAATAAAGGTGATGAGTTCTAATCGCTCTTCCCAACTGAGGAAAAACATTTCGCTAGATTGGCATACTGCAAATACCCCACTTACGTTCTGATTGTCATACCACTGCAATAATTCCAATACGCCATCATAATCAATGGTATTATTTTCAGTGAAGGGTGTTACCATTACTGGCCATACACCATTAGCAATGCCGTTTTCCATGTTTTATCTCCCTTCAAAAGAACAAGATGTTATTTACTTTTGTGTTACTATATGAACTATAATTCTAGTTGGGTGCTAGCACATTCAGAATAATGTTTAGTATTATTCCTAACTTTATGAGGAGGGACCTCTGTGGAAGAAATTATTGATAGCTGTTGCTGGGAAGATCATAATAAAGTCATTACCTATAGCCAACATAAAATCGAAGGATTGAAGAATATCACATTCTCCAACCCTTCGACGGCAACGCCACCTTCCCCCGAACATTATCACTCTGACATTATTGAAATCCATTGCTTGACCAAGGGCAAAAGAGTCTGCCATGTCAATGATGAAACGTATACTGTAACAGGAAATGAGATGTTCCTTACCTTTCCTTTTGAACCTCATTATACATCAAGGTATCATTCTAGTCCCTATACCTTCTTTGGGTTGCAAATTGATTTGAAGGACCAAGATCACCTGCTGGGCCTGAATGTAGAGTATAGCCATGCTTTGTATAACCTACTCACCTCCTGTTCCCATCGTCACTTACGATTCCCTGCAAGTGATGCCCAATGGTTGAAGCAGGGCTTTACATACATCAGTGATGGCAATGAATCATCCAAAAAGCTTGGAGTACAGTTCCTCAGCTGTTTCTTGTTCAAAATACAGGAGTTCATACCTGTAAAACATGACCAAAAAACCATATTCGACAGTAATATTAAGCGTGTGATCGACTATATTGAAAATCAGGATTTGGAAAATACGAGCTTGCAGGAACTCGCTGCCATTTCTGGATACTCCTTGTCTAGGTTCAAAAGCAAGTTCAAAGAAGTTGTCGGGTTTCCTCCTGCCAGCTACATCACACTGAAAAAGCTCGAACACGCAAAGCAACTGCTTGCTCATACCGATCTCTCCATCACCCAGATAGCACTGGATGCAGGCTTCTCCTCAAGTAATTATTTCTGCACCATTATGAAGAACCTTACTTCATATTCCCCCATTGAATACAGGAAAGCCTCTCAAAAAAACAAGGTTGAAAAATAGAAATCCATACGATGAATAGCAGGAGGACATCAGGCCCATATGCAATGAATTAGGAAGAGCGAGGATACTTCGGTATATTTGCGTATCTGATTTCCAAGAAACATAAGGGGAGCTTGTGCGGATTACTACCCTCTTCTTTTCACCAAAATGCTATATAGCTCTTTCTCCCTGGAGCATCCGAATGAGAATAGTGTTATCATCTGGGGCTTCCCTTTCTACAAGGGCATTGTATTGAACATAGCGTACCTATTGATTCTCAACCTTATATGCCCTCTGGCAACCTTCATATGACAATCTCTTTCCCTTCTTTACTTGACTGGAGGATACCTTCGATTACCTTCACATCACGTACAACATCTTCCTGTTTTACTGATGCTCTCGTATTCATGGAAAAAGCAGTATAGAAGTCCTGCCATTCCAGATAAAAACTATCCTCTTTCTCTACCGTGATGCTCTGGATCTTTCCCTCTGGCGAGTATATTTGTATCTCATCATCACTGACAAGCAAAGCACCATCGGTACAGAAAAGTTTTAGTGTATTTTCAGAAGCAGCATTCTGTAATGCCATAGTATAGGAGGTAACCACCCCGCTCTCATGTGTAATGATTGCAAACCCTAAATCATCAGACCCAAGGTCTGAATTGATGCTTAACGTTCTACCCATTACTTTTGTTACCGGGCCTGCAATCTGTTGCAGTGCATGCACATTATGCACCCCTCCATCCATAAGATACCCGCCAAGATACTCATTATGACGGCGCCATTGGGTAGTATTGTATTTGCTATCCACTTGGGTAAATGAAAAGACATTCATCTGTATGGAGTGTAATGTCCCTATCTGGCCACTTTTGATAATCTCTATTGCCTTGATACTTGAGTTTTTGAAGTGGAAATTTTCGGCTATCATGTAGAGAGGTTTCTCAGAGGAGACAAGCTCCATCGTCTTTTCGGCTTCTGCAGCGTTGGCTCCAGCAGGTTTCTCACAAAGAACAGCGATTCCAGCATCTAGACAGGCCTTGCTCACTGGATAGTTCAACAATATGGGGAGAGCTATCAATACAGCATCCAAATCCTTCTGCTCCCGTATCATTGTCTCCCAACCAGTAAATATAGGAAGTTCTGGATTTCCTAAAAGGTCCCTAACTATAACAGCCTTTTTCTCACTATGATTGCATAGGGCAACAACTTCTATTGTATCCTTTAATCTGATGAGTGCCGGAACATGAGCCTCTTGGGTAATAATTCCACAACCAATAATTCCTATCTTCATCCTATTCTCCTAGTATGTGAGTGGCAATGACAGGAAATCTTATAGCGAAGATTCCCTGATAATGAGCTTAGGCTCCAATATATGACCAGATGGACCAATATCCTGTCCCCTTATCAAATCAAGCAAATCTAAGGCAGCAAGTTTTCCGATATCTTGAATCGATTGAGAAACGGTAGTCAGAGGTATTTTACACAGGGAAGACAGCTTGATATCATCAAACCCAATTATCATGACCTGTTCAGGAATTTCAATACCCATGCAGGAAAGCTGATGGGAAACTCCAACAGCGACATTGTCATTGGTAATAAATAGTACTGTTTTCTTATCACGGAGACGATTTCTTGCCAAGAGGATACTTGCAATTTCCAATCCATCCTCAAAGGTCTTGATGCCCTTATAATGAATAATATTCTCAGAATTGTTCACTTTGCTATAAAATCCTTCAACACGATCATCCATCGTCTGATGGGGATACCCTGTTATCAGGATTACTTGCTCCTTCTCTATAGCATTGACATAATCAGCAACAAGTTCACCGCCCTTATAGTTGTCAAAAGCAACATAATGTAAGTCTTTGTCTTCAGGGATACAGTTTACCAATACAAAAGGAACTCCAGAATGTTTGAGCATCTCAATAGTCTCCCCTTTATGAGAAATGGGAGCCAGAAGAATTCCATCGACTCTTTTACTGATGAGAGATGAGACATGATGGAGTTCTTTCTCTTCCACCCATCGGGACGAATAGAGCTGCAGGGAGTAATCAAAATTACTCATGATCCGATCAACCCCCTCTACAATCTCAATGAAAAAGCTATTGTAGAGTTCATCAACAACAATCCCTATTGTCTTTGTAGCGACACCAGCAAGCCCTTGTGCCAGGTGGTTAGGTACAAACCCATGCTCTTGCACAAGTTTCAGGACAGTATCCCTCGTGGACTTCTTTACCATAGAGGGACTGGACAAGACCCTAGAGACTGTAGATTTGGAAACACCGGCAAGTCTGGCAATATCATTAATTGTAATCTGCTTCATTTGGAATATTCCTCAGAATCTGCATACCAGAAAATCACATTTCAAGCAAATCCGTTTCTTCTATCATACAATAATCATCTGAAATTAATAAAGACTTTATTTCAAAAGGTTTAAACTCCACCGACATACCAGTATCGCCCACATGAATTTCCTCACGATGATGCTTTCCTTGTGTTTCAACAGCACGAAGAATCCATCCTTTTCCTGATTCTGCCTTCTTGCAAGCAGTAACAGTCACTCCATCGATAGCAAGGTCAAGCATACTTTTCTTCATGGGTAAGGAGCCCTTATGGATAGATTCAACTAACGTTATCGGTCTCTGATTGAATTGAATTGCATCCTTGGTAAAGCAGGAGTTCTCCTTTCCCGTACAAATGAGGAAGGAACAATTGAAAGAACCCTGGTCAGCATACAGATGAAATGAAGTGTCATTGAGTACAGCAGGCATGTGATGTGCAGCCCCGGGGCTACGAAGCAATCCATATTCAAGCGTTGAAGGGGCGGAACTGCAACTGTAGATACCATCATTGATGATACCAACATAGGAACCATCAGACAAATTCTTTGCTATCCAACGCTGACAAGGATATTCTGCTTTATCACTATTTCTTGCTATCCACCCATAGGGGATTTCAGAATAAAATTTCCCTGACTCCTCGGTCTCAAAAACAAGCTTGAGCATTTTGTGTTTCTCAGCCCAAAATACATTGCACTGTATCTCACATGCCTTTCTCCCGAAATCAACATGGAGACGGAGCTTCAGAATACTTGAACCATAGGTATAGGTAAGTTCATATTCATCACACACGGGGCCTACGGAAAATACCTTTACATCCGCAATCTGAAGATATGTTCGCATACCATCATAGCTGACTAATCCATGAGACCAAGCATCGGAAGGATCTTCTATGACAACAGGCCGTATACTTTTGAGGATGGCCTTACCATCCTTTCGAATCCTTCCAATCTGTTTCTTCTCTGCATCAATAAAAACACTCAGGTTTTCATTTCCAATAACACTTCCTGGCACCTTGACCTGTCCCAGTTCAGCAAAGGTTTCAGAATCCATGAGCGCATGAACACCAATAAGTTTCCATGTGGCGTATCCCAATGCAGGAACTGTTAGTGTCACCCTTGTTTTATAGGCATAGAACCCACTCGTTGGAACTGATCTTACAAACTGGAAAGGAAGTTCGTTTCCTTCATCATCAATGATTTTTTCTACAAGACAATCCAGATTGACAGTCTCAGTGACTTCCCAGGGGTGGCTGTTCACAACTAACAGGCGCATGAAGCCATCACTTGTATCCAAGCCACTGCCAATTCTCTGGATTATAAGGTTTTCAAGTTCCCTCAAATCATTCAGAACATGCCCATACCTATAGCGTACACCTGCATTAACAGAGGGTGCACAACAGCCTCCTAAAATATCATGAAATTGATTGAAGAGCACTTTTTTCCAATTACTCTCAAACCTTGCAAGGTCATACTCAATACCAGTACTATCACCAAAAGCTGAAGTGAGCTTCTCTACCATGAGCAGCTTGTTCTCGCAAAGATTGTTAAGGTACTTGATATCGGCCATGAGTGAATAACAACCGATCGCATGATGTTGCAATTCACCTTGGTATTCAGGAATTCTGATAGCATTGGCAGCAACATAATCAAAAAAATCCCTGGTAGACCCATGAGTAATCAAAGCTTCTGTTTCAGTAGTGGAAATTTCATGCTGAAGAGCCTCAAGGTTTTCCTTTGTCGGGCCACCTCCATGATTGCCAATACCATAAAAACACATCATAGGAATTTCCAGATCATGTGAAAGCTCTATAATCTCATGCAGTTTTTTTATGAGACTTGTCCCCCATTCATCAACTGCCGTATAGCTTATTGGCACTCTGGAAGCAAGGACAGAGGTCCCATCGATACCTTTCCAATTGAAAAGATATTCTTTGTTCTCCCTGCACTCTTCCGGGGACGGTCTCATAAATACATACGAGTCCATATGCTGCTTACTGAGGATCTGCGGGAGGTTGGCAGTATGTCCAAAGGAATCAACATTGTACCCAGTGCTAGCCATCACACCAAAATGTTCTTGGAAGAAATGTTGGGCATAGAGGCCCTGTCTAACAAAGGATTCTCCACTAGGAGCGTTGCAATCAGGCTGAAGGTACCACCCACCAACAATATGCCAACGACCGCTTTTCACTGCTTTCTTGATTTCCCGAAAAAGGGCAGGATCACTATGCAGAACCATCTCATAATGAGCAGAACTGGCACTGCTGAACACATGCTCTTCATACTCTTGTATTCTATCAATGGCAGATCTGAACGTGGCGCGCACTTCTTGGAAGCCCTCTTCATAATCCCAAAGCCAACATATGTCCAGATGCGCATTACCTATAAGATATATCGTCGAGTTTGCACTCTTTCTCATGCTCATACCCTATTTCCCCTTGACTGCCCCACTCATCATTGCAGAGATAATAAACTTGTGTAGGATACAACTATTCTGGATCCGCATGTGCCCATTCAATCTGTGTCTTAAGGGCCCAAGCTCTTCTTTCATGATAGCTACTGAAACCTGAATTATTCTTATACCTTGCAACTGTGATGACAATCCCTAACTCGTTAACCTCAGAAACATACCCTGCAAAAATCTAATGAAACCGGTTGTAGTAACACCTTATCAGCAATATATACTACTTGTCAAATATAATTTTATAGTATCTTAGATTACTGTAATATTTTTATATAGTTTTATATTTCATAGCTTTATATAGTTTTTAAAGAAACGTATATTTCTTGACATTCCATTGTATATGAATTATCGTTTATGAAATCGGTTGCATTATGGCATGTACAATCAACCAACAGGAAATTTGCAATGAACAACACCAGCCTTTCGAATCTTATTGAATCCATTTCCCGTAGCATCAAAAACAGCTCGGTTGCCATTATTGGAGACATTTGTCTTGACCACTATTCATTCATTGACCCTTTGCTTTCCGAATTTTCGGTTGAAACCGCATTGGAGACGGTATCAATCAAATCAGAGAAGTATAGACTAGGGGGAGCTGGCAATGTAGCTGTCAATTGCAGAACCTTGGGGATACCCCAAGTGGATATATATGGTGTGCTCGGAAATGATTATCAAGCCAAAATTATTACAGATTTGTTGCATGAGAATCAAATCGGAACAGATGGGCTTATCATCCAGAATGACCAATGGCAAACTCATGTATACCATAAAATAATCAATGACAGTGAAGAACTTAACCGGTATGACCTCGGTAATTTCAACTCTCTCTCAGAAGAGACTGCAGTAACGATCATCAAAAAACTTAGTGACACTATCAACCAATACCAGTGTGTCATCATAAATGAGCAGGTTATGAGAGGCATGCATACAGAGTATTTCATTGCACAGTGTAATGATCTTATCAAAAAGCATCATGATACAATCATTTGGATTGCAGACACCAGACATTTCCTTGGCAGGTACGAGAACGTTATTTACAAATTCAATACTATCGAAGCAGCCACATATTGTTCCAATGCTTGTGATACCGAACAAACCACTGAAGAGAATGGCAGATATCTCAGCAAGAAATGGAATATGCCAGTGATCATAACCTGCGGAGAAAACGGGGCACTAGTATGCAATGGCCAGACCACACATATCATCAATGGCATCGACTTCATGGAAGAAACAGACACAGTAGGTGCTGGGGATGCTTTTCTTGCGGGAACTGCCGCAGCGATCATTTCAGGCACTGACATCAATAATGCTGCAGAAATTGGCAACCTCGCTGCTGCTGTCAGTGTATTGACCCTGTTTGAGACAGGCAATCCTACATTTGAAGAGCTGAAAATACATAGTCAGGACCCATGCTGGAGACATAATGCACATCTGGTCAAAACTACTCCTACCTATCTGGCAGAATCAACCATTGAACTAATAAATCATTCTTTCACCTTGAACCGTAGGCTCCCTAAACTTGCAATTTTTGACCATGATGGAACGATATCCACACTCCGTCAGGGGTGGGAGTCAGTCATGGAGCAAGTGATGCTGCAATATATCCTAGGAAATTCAGAAATTTCTGTACAACAAAGAAAAAGCATTGAACTGAAAATCAAAGAGCTTATCGACAGCACTACAGGTATCCAGACAATAATCCAGATGCAATATTTTGTCGAAATGGTTCGCAAAGAAAATCTGGTCCCTTTCGATAAGATATTGACAGCCGAGCACTACAAAAAAATCTACCTTGAAAAGCTTAAGGAAACGATGAAAGGAAAGCTAACAGCCTTAAGAAGAGATGAACTAGATGTTGAAGATTTCACCATTAAAGCATCTGTCAATTTCCTTGAGAGACTGTACAAGAATGGCACAAGGCTCTATATGGCAAGTGGTACTGATAAAGATGATGTCAACATTGAAGCAGAACTTCTTGGGTACAGCAAGTTGTTTGGAGACAGGATTTTTGGCTCTGTTGGAAATGTAGCAGTCGACCCTAAAAAGCTAGTCATGCAGCAGATTATCACAGAAATTGAACCATTGGGATATGCACCCGAAGAGTGCGCAGTATTTGGAGACGGTCCTGTTGAAATGAGGGAAGGATCCAACCATAATTTTGCAACAATAGGCATCATAAGTGATGAGAAACAAAGATTTGGAGTCAACCAAGCAAAAAGACCACGTCTAATTCTTGCAGGTGCAGATATATTGGTTCCAGATTTCTCACAAATGTATAGAATATTCCCGGAGGTTCAGCAGCAATGAAAGTACCTCAATTTTCACGTTTTGCTATGAAATATTACCCAGTAGCTTCCCGACTGAGTAAGGTCAGGATAGAAAAAGATCATATCAATCCTATAACATACACACCTGTGCTTTCAGCACAGGCAAAGGCTAGGATTACGACCATAGCTGCAGAGCTTAGAGAATCCAAAAAAAACGGCTCTGCTAGAATTTGTGCCTTTGGTGCGCATACGATAAAGAACGGACTGGGAGGAACTCTTGCCCAGTTAGTGGAACAGGGCTGGCTCACCCATCTGGCAACAAATGGGGCAGGCATTATCCATGATTGGGAATTCTCCTTCCTTGGTTGCAGCAGTGAAGATGTATCGGCGAATGTAAAGGAAGGCAAATTTGGCACCTGGGAAGAGACCGGCCTCTACATTAATCTGGCAATTGCAGTTGGAGCATTTGAAGGTCTAGGCTATGGTGAATCTGTAGGAAAGATGATAACTCAGGAATATCTTGATATCCCATCAAAAGAGAATCTTGAGAAGTGTATCTGCAACAAGGACCTTCCCCTTCCCAAAAGGGCATCAGCTGCCGATCTGCTCTATGAAATAGAAAGATTGGATATGCAAAGCGGTAGGCGTGCTATACACCATCCTTACAAAAAATATAGTATCCAAAGAGCATGCTATGAAAGGGGAATCCCTTTCACGAGTCATCCGATGTTTGGCCATGACATTATCTACACGCACAAGGCAAATCTAGGGTCTGCTATCGGAAGGACTGCAGAAACTGATTTCCTCAGATTTGTTACTTCTGTTTCGAACCTGGAACAGGGGGTTTACCTTTCCATAGGTTCGGCTGTCATGTCGCCAATGATATTTGAGAAGGCATTATCCATGTCCAGAAATGTATTGCTTCAAAGCGGAAAGAACATACAAGATTGTGGGATCCATGTATTGGACCTTCAGCAACAGACATGGAACTGGAGCAAAGGAGAACCACCGATGGACAATGCTGCATATTATCTCAGATGTATGAAAACATTCAGCCGCATGGGTTGTCGTGTTGATTATACATCTACAGACAACAGGGATTTTCTTGTTGGACTCTATCAGGAATTAAACTCATGATACATACAATTGGATCCAATCAAATCACTGTCGAGATTGACAACCTAGGGTGCCAACCAAAAAGGATCACATCCACAAAGATGAAAGAGTATCTGTGGGTTGGAGACCCTTTAGTGTGGGAGGATTCAGCTCCATTGCTATTTCCTTTCGTAGGGAGATTCCAAAGCCAGAAATACCTTCTTGATGCTAAAGAATATCCTGCTACAATCCATGGGTTCATTGCAAGAAGAGAGTTCACTCCTATCAAACATGAAAGTGATACCTTGATGATGAAGTATCATTCAACAGACGAAGACAAGGAAATATATATATTCCCATTTGAATTCATTGTCACTTACCTGATTGTAAATCATACTGTACATATTTCCTATGAAATACGGAATATTGGATCTTCTACAATGCATTTCGGTATCGGGTTTCACCCAGGATTTACTATCCCGTTGTCACAAACCGACAAGGTAGTTTTCGAGGATTATTACCTTCAATTCCAACAACCAGTGCTCAAGGAACTCTTGATGGAAAAAAATTGCCTATACTCCGGGAAAGAAACAACCAGACAACTTGGAAATACCAGAAGATTACCCCTTAGGCATACGCTGTTTGACAATGATGCTTTGATCTTTAAGAATTGGGGATCTTCTGTCAGTTTGCAGGAGATCACTGGCTCGCATGAAATAAGAATCGACACAAAGGACTTCCCTTATCTCACCATATGGCATTACCCACATACGCAAGATCCATTTGTTTGCATTGAACCTTGCGTTTCGTTCCCTGGGGAAAATAATAAAATTGTTGATATAGCAGAAAAAGAAGATTATATACACCTGCCTGCAGGGAAAACATACTCAACCAATATGATGATAACATTCAGAGGATAAATAAGATGGACAAGTATTATCTAGGACTAGATATTGGAGGAACTAAATGTTCAGCCGTACTTGCATGCTTTCAATCAGAAGAACATGCAATTCGTATTGTCTCACGATATGAAATTCCAACAATAGCATACTCTCATCAAGAGATAATCAGTTTACTGCTTGATAATTGCTTGAAATTGCAAGAGGAGTTTAGTGTGAAAGCTATTGCATTGGGCATTTCATGCGGAGGTCCACTTGATAGTAAAAAAGGGATTATTCTATCCCCCCCTAATCTTATTGGGTGGGATGAGGTACCTATTGTTCAATTATGTCAGGACAGAGTAGCCATGCCCGTATATTTACAGAATGACGCAAACGCAGGAGCTATGGCAGAATATTTGTTTGGAGCAGGAAGAGGCTGTAGAAACATGATTTTCCTCACCTTTGGAACTGGTCTTGGAGCTGGCTTGATTCTCAATGGGAAATTATATTCTGGTACAACCGACATGGCTGGAGAAATCGGACATGTACGTCTGACCGAAGACGGACCAGAAGGGTATGGGAAAAGAGGGTCTGCAGAAGGGTATTGCTCCGGAAACGGAATTGCCAGACTTGGCCGTAGGATGCTTGAAGAAAGCAATGAAAAAACAGCCTTGGCAAACCTCAAGACCCTGTCAGCAAAAAGCATAGCAGAGGCTGCAGAAAACGGGGATGCCCTAGCAATCTCCATATACAAGGAATCCGGGAAACGACTAGGGCAGACGCTTTCAATCCTGATAGACATTCTCAACCCAGAAAAAATTATAATTGGTGGAGTTTTTTCAAGGTCAAGAAATCTTCTCATCTCAGCAATGAATGAAGCAATCAAAAAAGAAGCCCTAACCTACTCTGCATTGCATTGTCAGATAATCCCAACAGGTCTTGGAAATCAAATTGGAGACTACGCATCAATCGCCATCGCCATCAAAGGAGAATCTAATGGAATATAGGCACATAGAAGAACTGATAACTCGAAACCCTGCATTAAAACCATGCAGACAATCAATTACACAGGCCTTTGAGATGCTCAAGGCCACATATGTATATAAAGGAAAAGTCCTTTGTTGTGGCAATGGGGGATCGGCTGCAGACTGCGAGCATATTGTTGGAGAGTTGATGAAAGGATTTCTTCTCCCAAGAAGCGCAATCACACAATCCTTTCCAAACACAAACCTACAGTATGGATTGCCTGCTATTTCTCTTGTAAGTCATTCTGCCCTCATCAGTGCAATTGCCAATGATATTGGAGCCGATATGGTGTATGCACAACAGGTGATGGGCTATGGGACCGAAATTGACTGCATCATTGGGATAACAACCTCAGGCAACTCAACCAATATACTAAATGCAATGAAGATAGCAAAAGAACGTAACCTGATGACTATCGGAATGACAGGACAAGACGGAGGCGAATTAAAAGATATCTGCGATTGTTGCATTTGCGTTCCCTCAACAGAAACATTCAGGATTCAAGAATATCATCTTCCTATCTACCACACACTGTGTGCGATGGTAGAAGAATATTTCTTCATGCCCATTCAACCAGGAGCATTGAATGTTTCCAACTAACTGCTTGTATTGATAAAACTACCCTATGAAAGAGGTTCCCATGATCCGAAATATGTATACTCTAGAGAGAATCGAAAAACAAATACAAAAATTCCCTAAGCTTAAGTATCTTGATTGCCAGATGATTACTGATTTCACATCAGCAGCAGACGATGGAACCATCGTCAATCCTACCCCTAAGGAATCATCACTCTTTACCGACCCCCTAAAAATCAATGAGTATTGGCACGGTAGGGATACATACCTGTGGATCAAGTTCGATTATACCATCCCAAAAATTTGGAAAGGAAAGACCATTGTTGGCAAGTTCGATTTCGGAAGGACAGGAATGGGACACAATAGTGGCTTTGAGTCACTACTCTACCTCAATGACATGCCTTACCAAGGCGTGGATACCAACCACGAGGAGGTCTTCATACATACAGAAGAGTTTGGGGACAACATTGAGTTTAAGTTTAGACTATGGAGCGGGCTTGAAGGTGGTGGCCCTGAAATTATCCAACACTACCAGCTCAAGACGGCTTTCATCTCGTTGTTTTCGACCGATACAGAGGATTATTACTATCTGATGGCCCACTGCATAGCCACAGCAAGAAGCCTTCCTTCCTCCGTAGCATTAAAATACAAACTTGAAGATTGCATTGTTTCCTCATATAACCTGGTGGATTTCACGAATCCCGAAAGCACATCTTTCTATGAGTCTGTTTCAGTTGCATTGAAGCACTTGCAAGACATGCTTGCATCTTTCGATGACAAGACAGACTACACAGTTACCTGTATAGGACATTCGCACATCGACCTTGCATGGCTTTGGAGATACAAACATACAAGAGAAAAAGGTGTCAGGTCCTTCACTACTGTACATCGCATGTTGGAGCAACATCCTGAGTATCTTTTTATGCAATCATCACCTCAACTCTATGCATCAATCAAAGAAGATGATCCAGGACTATATGCACAAATCACCAGTTGGATACATGAAAACCGTTGGGAAGCTTCGGGGGCAATGTGGGTTGAAGCAGACTGTAATATCCCAAACGGAGAATCACTTGCGAGACAACTTTTATATGGGAAAAAATACTTCAAGGAAGAATTTGGCCTCAACAGCAAATACCTATGGCTTCCTGATGTATTTGGATATTCATATGCCTTGCCACAGTTGCTGAAATCTGCAGGTGTCGATAATTTCATTACCACAAAAATCAGTTGGAATGACACTAACAAAATGCCTCATGATACATTTTTATGGAAAGGACTTGATGGAACAGAGGTAATCGCCCATTTCATTACTACCCCAGAAGTCACAGCCGACGTCTCTTTTTATACGTATAATGGAATGATTACTCCTGAGACAATCACTGGAGTCTGGGAAAACTATAAGGACAAGGCCATTAACACGGATATGCTAATCTGTTATGGGCATGGTGATGGTGGGGGTGGACCAACTAGAGATATGGTGAAATCCATCGAAAGCATCAAGCAGATTCCAGGACTCCCTGTTGTAAAGACTGGATTTGTACAGGATTACCTAGACAAGCTAAACATTACAATCAGAGAAAAAGGTGAAGGTGTGGCTGTATGGGATGGAGAGCTTTACTTCGAACTTCATAGAGGTACCTATACATCACAGGCTAGGATCAAAAAATCAAACCGGCAATTGGAACTTAAGTACCGTGATGCCGAGATTTTGTGCACGCTAGCAGCAATCAAAGCAAAAGACTTAGGCGTCTACCCTGCTTCAGATTTGGAAAAAGGTTGGAAACTAATCCTTAAGAACCAGTTTCATGACATTATCCCTGGCTCCTCCATCAAGGAAGTCTACAAGGACTCCGAGGTTGAACATCAGGTTGCAAATGGAATTGCTGATACTGCAATCCTAGAAGCCACCCAATTATTGGTTGAGGATTGCGAAGATATCACTGTATTCAACACATTTTCGAAAACAAGAAAAAGTTTGGTCAGGATTGATGAGAAAAATTCTGTACAAAGTGGCTACGCATTGGTTGAAATGCAACCTTTTTCTCAGAGTCCTCTTGAATCAATCCTCTGCAACAAAACTGAATTCGGCTCTATCGAATACAAGGATCGTTGTATCGAAACAGATCTGCTGAGAGTCTGCTGGAATGAAAAAGGTCAACTTGTTTCAGTATTTGCCAAGGAAATGAACAGAGAGACGCTCTCATCTGTGGCAAACCTTCTGGAAATTAGTGAAGATCGGCCAAGAGCCTATGATACATGGGAATTATCTCCTACTCTTGCTATGAAGCAAGAGACAATATCTGAGCTGGTATCATCCGAACTTGTCGATAAAGGGCCTCTGTTTGTCAAGTTCAAATTCACATGGGCATACAACAAAAGCACAATAAGCCAGATCCTTATAGTCCACTCATTTTCTTCGCGTATTGATTTTGTTACTCAAGTCGACTGGCATGAGAAACAAAAAACCCTTAGAACAGCATTCCCGGTGAATGTCCGATCACTGACAGCCAGATATGACATCCAGTTTGGAAACATTGAGCGCCCTACCATCAACAATACAAGCTGGGATGAGGCGAAATTCGAAACTGTTGGACATCAATGGGCTGATTTGTCAGAAAGAGGATTTGGTGTAGCCTTATTGAATGATTGCAAGTACGGCTATGATATCCATGGAAATGAAATGCGCCTATCGCTATTGAAATCAGCAGAATACCCTGACACGAGAGCAGAGGAAGGCTTGCATGAATTCACCTATTCACTCTATCCACATTCACAGGAATGGTACGACAGTGAATTACTGACACAGGCATGGGACCTTAACTCTCCGCTAATTGCTGTAAAAGGAAAAGTTTCCAAAGATTTCCCTACCTTCACTATTGATTGCAAGAACACATTGATAGATGCAATCAAGAGAAGCGAAGACAATGAGGGCTTTGTAATCAGAATGCATGAAACTACCGGTGGCCAAGACGCTATACGAATTGACCTTCCCGAATGTTTCTCCTCCTGGGTACAGACCAACCTTTTGGAGGAGCCTATTGGGTCTAGGGAGGTTGGTACCATCATACGATATACCCTCAGGCCTTATGAGATTGTAAATTTTAAGGTGATGCTGAAATGAATAAGGTATTTGATCCAAAATTTGGCAAGGAACCAACCATCAAACATAGGTACGTAATCTTTGCAGAATATTGAATAGTACGGTAGTATGAATATCAATTTTGTGCAATCAGATAGGTAGTCCGGAAATTCAGAGGATATGCTATGAAGAGACTCATATCCATAATGCTAATTGCTTATCTTCCAGTAACTTTTTTTGCTATAGACCTTAGTGTTCATCAGAAGCGAATAGGACTCCAACCTTTTGATTAATTCACCTATTGCTTCGACAATATCCGCCAAGGATTTTTCGTCACTTCCTTGGGGCCCATTGTTCGATTACTCCTTTTGGAATTATTTTACAAACTTGTAATTCCCAGAAAAACCTCATATACTCAGCCCCATTAACCATAGGAGGTTCTTCTTTTGGGAATCGTAGAACTACTCTTGCTCGCCATAGGTCTTGCCATGGATGCCTTTGCGGTATCTCTGTGCAAAGGCCTCAGGATGCGTACGATCAATTGGTCTCAAGGTATTATCATTGCTCTCTCTTTTGGAATCTTCCAAGCGGGAATGCCTTTACTAGGATGGTCACTTGGCCTCCAGTTCGAAAGATTCATCAAACCAGTCGACCATTGGGTTGCTTTCTTCCTACTTGCCATCATAGGCGGTAAAATGCTCTATGACTCCCTTACAGAAGATCCCGTCTGTCCTGTGGAAACAGTTGTGAAACTCGACCTGAAAGAACTTCTGCTGCTCTCGATAGCTACCAGCATCGACGCCTTGGCCGTAGGAATCACCCTCGCCTTCCTTAAAACAGACATCTTTCTCGCTATCTCTCTGATTGGTATCGTGACATTCATTCTTTCGTTGCTGGCAGTCATCATCGGCAATTATTACGGTAATCGCTTGCAGAGCAAGGCGGGAATCCTGGGAGGTGGGGTTCTCATCCTCATCGGAGGGAAAATACTGTTCTCCCATCTTGGCATTATTGGATTCTAGGCCTTACCTGTCTCTACGCCTTGCCTCTCATTATCGGATGTATCCCGTGGTTCATGCCCGATAAAAAGAATACAATCACCAGAGAAACTGGATCATAGGGAGAAATCGCACTAAATCCGAACACATCGATGAAAGCACCGGTAAGCCTTGTGTTGCTAGCTACCTCCAAAGCAATACTAACCAGTGTACATACGTACAAGCTGATAGATGGATACTTGCCAGAGCAAGAAAACTTCCAAGGGAAAAGATTGGCCCCGGATTCGTAAGCTACCGGAGCTCAATCACAATCTTTTTTGGGTAGAGTTGATTCTTTACCTTCTGAGCAACACTATTCAAGAAACAAAATCATCACCGATTCAGCTGGCATTATCGTAGCAGAACCCTTTCCCTCTGATTCCAAGGTTTCCCATCTACTGATGCGTGTATTCTCATGGGATACCTCAAACTCTTGGCTGGTCAACGTATCATTCCACAATACGATGCAAGAACGATCCTTACCTTCGAACAAGGAACAAGCAACCAAGGAATTCGAAATGCTGATACCCGCTTGTTCTCGATAGGTTCCCTTCAATAACATGTCGGCATATTTCTTACGCAAATGGGCAACAGAACGGGCATAGGCTCTCCACTCAGCCTTCTCCATATTTTCCAATATCTGCTTATCTCCCAGATACCGAATCTCTAACTCGAATCTAAATCCATACAACAAAGCATAATTCACATATCGGGGTGATAGGAACGGATTTGGATTCCTCAATGTCAGTATGGTTTCTGGAAAACAATACCTGAACATGTGAGGTGCAGTGCTGCTAAGGGATGTCCAGGTATCACCAGTTTTCTTCCCTGATCGCGGCATCGGACATATCCCTATACCATGCAAAGCATCAGGAAATTGGGAATACACATCAGTCTCATGTTCAGTCATAAAAGCAAACCCGTCAGAAAGAGACCTGACTTGATCATGTATCTTCTTCAGTAATTTCAATCGCCCCTGAGTATAAGAAAGAGAAGGTCTATCCTGCATGTGAGGATGCTTATCATTAAAACAAGGATACGCAGGCATCCCTCCTATCTGATCATACAGAACACCATCAGGACCAAAGGAGGCAACCCATGTAGCCTTTTCAGTCATCAAATCATGCCATTCAGGACAGGAAGGACATACCGTAGAGAATTTCTTCTTAGAAAAGTACTTCAAGAAATCGCTTGAATATGACTTGGAATAATCCTCATAGTAAGGAGTATTCCAGAGATTTCTCCCCTCCAGTTCCTTCCCCCTGTCTTGATAGAAAGGAGAGTTCACATCTATCAGATGCCCTTGGTAGTACAAGGTAACATGCCCACCAGCTTCCTGGACCTTTGCAATGCCCTCTTTCAGGGCAGTTTCACCACCAAGACTGGCAGAAACTGTTAAATCCGGATACTGATTGTCATGCCCAGAATCATACCATCCAAACAGCCCCACGGTATCACATCCAAACTCTTGGGCATGGGCATACAAAGAAGGGATTGTCTCATATTTCCAAAGTTCATCCCCATACTGTTGCTTGCAGATAACCAGAAAATACCCATTCATTTCCTCGATCCACCGCGCTTTCTCTACAGGATTCCTCCAACTCTTTGCCCAAGAGGCATATTCATTGGCGCCCTCTCTCCACGACCCCTGATACAGAGACACCACACATTCAGGATAATGCCAACTCTCATCAGGCTTAACAAATGCCATTTTGTCAGTTTCCAACACTATCGTCCGGTCCCCGTTCTGATCCGTACCCAACACACGCAGCGAGCTTGTATGAAACAGCTCATCATGCCCTGCATAGTAGAGCACTTCATCTCCGTCGACCAAACTCATCCATTGCATGCTCAAAGGGCCTGGATAGGTAGCACTCATGAGTTGGGTTCCCCCAAATGCATTCTCTTTGGCCAAATGTGCGCCAATATCTTCTATCCATTGTCCTGTGCAATCAGGCCAAAGCAATCCTGGCTTACCACCTTTAAGGGATTTTATGCCTCCCAAACAAGGATAGTACACATCAGTTACCATACACGTATCAGCATTGGAGATATCAGCCTCGAAATGCAAGAAAGGCCCATCAAGGCGAAGGGTGAGAACTACCCCAATATTGGCCTGATATAACTGGGAGGCTGTAATATAAAGGGTGGAATCTTTTCTGGTGACAACATACTGTTGGTCTTCGACACCTTGAACGTGTTCCCAATTATCTCCTTGCTTGAGAACCGCTCGAAACAAAGGAGTTCCCTCCCCCTCGATAATGTTGCCATAGCCACTACCTTTCCGTTCCAAATGAATAAGGCATCCGTACGTATCCACGCTCACTGTGTACCATTCATTCTCCACAGTAATGACCTGATTGTTATTTTTATGCATGATAGCCATGTATCTCTCCCTGTATCGTAGTAGGCAGTATAGTGCCCTCTGCCAAGGCATAGAGACGATGGGATAATTGTTCCATAGCCTCAGCGAGTTCCGGATAAGGAACATTACAAACACTGATGAGCCCATGCTGCATGCATTCCCCATCAAATCGTCCAAGCACGGGTTGATCGTTCATTTCAAAATAGTGCAAGCCAACACAATTCGGATGGGAAATGGCCCGTTCAGCATAATACAGGAAGGCTTTCACCCGTTCTTCCTGAGTAGCTGTAGAAACGAGACCAGAAGCAAAATTCCGTTCTTCTGAGGCAGCAATATGCCATTCACCAATGAGACCCGGTCCCATGTCCCCTGGCTCAAGAAGATCAAGCATAGCAGTAGGGTCGTTTCGATAGCAGTTGAACGAACAAACTGAAAAGAACTCATTACCCGCCAGTTCCTTGGAAGAAAGCCGATTATAACGCATACCCAAATTCATGTGGTGGGGAGCAACTCGACCAGCAGCACGTGAAGGAATTTCACAATACCTCTGGATCAAGATATCCCTAAAGAGAATCAGATCTTCCTCCGATTGTTTGGAAAAAGAATCGGCCTGTTCTATGGGTTGCCTCAAATCAGCAAATGAAGCGAACTGTGTATTCCAAGCATCATTTAGTGCTTCAATCGTCAGGTATCGATCCTGAAGGAATCGTATCAAAGCTTCCTTGCTCGCTAGCAGCCCTTCGTAAGCTAGGACCCTCTCAGCGGGGTTAACGGAGTCCTGAAACAACCACTCCGGTTCATTCGTAAGAAAATATCCAATCAGATAAGGGTTGTCTGCATAGGGCGAAAGTTGCGTCTTGGCAAACGCATCGGAAGCTTCACTGTATTCATCGCTGAAAACATCAGGGAAATCTCGATAGATTGATTTCTGGGTACGAGGAAACTCTTGCATGGTGATAACGAACGGAATCTTGGATTTTTCCAAAAAATCTTGTACTCGCTCATCTGTATATGAATTCACGCCAACCCCTAAGGTATTGAATCCCCAACGTTTGAGACGGGCTGTGTTTAAGGAAACCCAAGCATCCCACCATTTCTCAGGGCCAAAGGCCCTCACCATATTAGCTCGTGCAAAGTTGAACATTTTCCGCCCTTCTCCGTTTGCACTGCCGTTTCGCTTAACAAACTCGGGAATTTCAGAAGCCTCTGTCCAACACTCCTTCCACATGAGATCATCCGGGGAAGGAAGCCAATCAAAAAGCTCCTCCATCTGATCGACAAACCCATGCACCCCCATCCGTGCCCCATAACATACACCATTGCTGATAAAAGCAAAGCCCTCAGGATCAACCAAATACCAACGCCTTCCATCATAGTGTGTATGAAAATACCCGGTTGCCTCAAAAGAGAGATTTTGCCATCCTCCATACTTACTCCATCCCTTAGGATAAGAAAAGGAAGTCCTGGCATTTTCAACTTCACGTTCAAGATATCTGGTAAGTTGGGCAGCATTCCTCATTTTCCCCGGCCATTCCCCCAGTATTCGCTGCCCTAGGGAATCGACAAGCTTTTGCCCATGGACTGTCATGTTTGGCAACTGTTCAAGAACCTTAAGGGAATAGAGGTCCAACCAGGCAAGATCTGGATGGTTTTTCATCCTGATACGAATCTCATCAATGTTTTCAATCGAGGTAGGCTTCCCTTCCACATGGCCTTTAAACGAACCTGGATACGTAGGCAAAAAATACCGATGGGAATCCAGTTCAGATAGCTGCATCACCATTTTTACCCTGACCGTAGGAATAAGAAAATACCGAATGGTAAGTACTTTCTCCTCTTTCCCCTGGTGTTGTACGAAGTCCACATACACAGTGGGCATTCGATCAAGGTTGATACAAAGATCCAAACACAGGTAGTGGGATGAAGGATAATGCAAGATTTTTTCTGCATCTTCATAAGAGAGACAGACGCTTCCCTCATGATTCGGATATATTCTCAAACATTCATCTGAAAATTTGGTTGTGCCTGACAGAACTGTCAGGTGATCAATTGGTATAGAAATGTTCACCCAAAACTCCTTGGTATGAGTTGGAGATGGAAGGCTTTCCTACCATCTCCAGAACAAGATGCATTAATGGGAAGCTTTCTCCGCTGCAAGTTGTGCAGCATACGCTTCAGTAGCTTCCTTCTCATAGGCAAGCCCACCTTCATTGTTCCAACGTTCTACAAATATCCTATACTCAGCTTCAAGATTCCCCTTGGAAACTATCAACTGGGCGAATGCTTCCTTGGTGATATCATTCAGGGTAGAACCATACTCACCCACAGTATCCAAAGAAGCAATAATATTCGGATACCCTACGCTGTTTTCTCTTGCAAAGGCTTGTCCATCCTGCGTCAGCTTGTTCAGTGTCCTCACTTCGGTATTCACCAACGGCCACATATGGTTGTAGACGAAGGCTCCATCAGAACGATAGGTTGCAGGATCGGTAAACTTCCCGAGCAATTTGTATTTACCATTTGGCTCGTCCACCCATTCATAGTGTAAACCCTCTACACCAAGATAGGTCAATTCATCGCCTTCTTGACTGTACAGGTAGTCTATCAACTCCATTGCCTTTTCAGGATATTTGCTCGTGGAAGCAATGGCATTATAGTAGGTGTACCGTGGATATTGCTTGATGGCTCCCCCCTTTCCACCAGGACCTGCGAGAATGGTAAACCCAAAGGTCGGAGGGGTAGGCTCGGTATATCGTCCAGGCATCCAATTGTTAGTGGTCCCTACATTCTGAAAATCGAACACTCCAGTACGTCCAGTCCAAAGTTTTTCGAAAGAGCTCATCAGGGGCATGGTGGCAAAATCGGGGTCCAACAACCCATCCTGATATAGTTTTCTCAGATATTTGATGGCATCAAGATACAAGGGAGCCTTCATATAGGTGGTAACCGTTCCATCTTTCATGAGATACGGCATATCCACACAAATTCCGAACGCTCCAAAAACATGTTCGAAAGTGCGCATACTAGCCATGGTTCCAACATATCCAGCTGTATCATTCTTCCCATTTCCATCAGGATCATTATGGACAAAAGCAAAAAGAACCTCATAAAACTCATCCAAATCAGTCGGCATATCCATATTGAGATTCTTCAGCCAGTCGGTACGAATGGCCAGATTTGAAGTATAGTTGAGTGAGCCAGGAATCAGGGCATATATGCCATCTCCTTGGTTGACAGGTGTCTTGGGTAGAGCATCTCCCACTTCCTTCAAAACATTTGGCCCATAGGATTCGAGTAGGGAATTCAATTTCATCAACATTCCCTGATCCTTGAATTCAACGGCATCAAGTTTCTTCCCATCCATCCAAAAGATGTCTGGAAGATTTCTTGCCGCTATCAAGGTATTCAGTTTGGACATGTAGTCGGATTCAGGGACATAGATCACCGTCAAGTCGATGTCCAGTTTCTCCTCGAGTGCCCTGATGACAGCATTGTCTTCAGTAGGGGTGTTGTCCCCGTACTGCATCCAAGTAATTTTTGCCGGTCCTTGCATAGCTACCGTTGTTTCTGTTTTGCCTGAAGCAACCGCTGGCAGTACAACCAACACGATCAAAGCAAAAACTAATGCTCCTCTTTTCATATGTTATCTCCTTTTTAGCGTAATGCTTTTATTCTTTAACAGCACCTGCGGTTATACCGCTGGTGTAGAATCGCTGAATGAAGGGATATACTACCAGCACCGGTAGAATCGAGACAGCAATGGTAGCCATTTTCATACTCTCTTCAGAGAGAGACGCTGCCTCAGAAAGACCATCAATACCCGAGAGAGAATTCAAAGTCCCTGTGGATGCTAGCAATTTTCTCAAGTAGACCTGCAGGATCTCTAGGCTTGCAGAGTTGATATACAACACACCGTCAAGATATGCATTCCAGTTGTAAACACCGTAGAACATGGTAACAGCCGCTAAAGCAGGGGTAGAAACAGGAAGAATAATCTTCCACAAAATAGTGAAAGAGTTGGCACCATCAATGAAGGCACTCTCTTCCAAGGAGTCAGGGACTGTCTTGAAGTAATTCCGAAGAATGAACATATTGTAGGCATTCATAGCCAAGGGAAGAACCAAAGCCCAAAAACTGTCGATCAAACCATAGGATTGGACCACCAGATAGGTAGGAATCATACCGCCATTAAAAAGCATTGTGAAAAAGAATATCATCGAAAAACAGGATCTTCCCCTGAGACGCTTTCGAGAGAGAGGATAGGCTGTGAGTATGCTAAGGGCCATGCTCAAGGCCGTGCCGATGATGGTACGGAGAATAGTGTTTCCATAGGCAACAAAAATCTGACTTGTTTTGAAAATCATCTTATAGGCAAGCAGATCAAAATCTCTGGGTATAAAGAACAAGCCCCCTGACATCGCTGCTTTCGAACCACTAATTGAGTACATCAATACATGCCAGAATGGATAAACCGTGCTGAAACAAAATACAGCCAGAATTATGCAGATTACGATATAGGTGAATCGATCCAATGAGGATTCCTTCAAGTGTTTCACTTCGTTGGTCTTCATGCTCACCATCCCCTCTTACATGATTCCACTATCTGAATCAACTCTCTTTGCGATTGCATTAGTCACCAGAACCAGCACCAGACCGATAGCAGACTGAAACAATCCTGCTGCCGCGGCCTCAGAGAACTTTTGCTGCTCCAAACCCAAACGGTAGACAAAGGTATCGATGATATCTGCATGTGATACAACCAGATAGTTGGAGATTGCGAATATTTGATCGAACCCTGCATACATCATCTCTCCTACACGGAAGATGAGCAGGACCATAATGGTAGGTCTGATAGAGCTGAGAGTTATATGCCACATCTTACGGAGCCGCCCTGCTCCATCTATAGAAGCTGCCTCATAGAGATTTCGATCGATACCTGCAATTGCCGCTAGGTAGACAACCGTGCCCATTCCTGCACCTTTCCAAATATGAGAGAAGACAATTACCCAGATGAATGTCTCCTTCTGATTCATTATGTTGGTAATTTCACCTGTATACCCAAAACTTCTGAGAATACCAGGAATTGCTCCACTGGTGAGATTGAACATCACATAGAGAATACCATTGATGACTATCCATGATACGAAGTTCGGGAGAATCACCGCTGTCTGGACAAATTTTTTCGCACCAGGCTGATACAATTCACTAATCATCAACGATAAAATGATGGGGAAAGGAAATCCAAGCACTAGTTTTAGGATACTGATCAATATATTGTTTTTCAAAGCACGTAAAAATGCGGATCGGGAAAACAGCTTGATGAAATTCTCCATACCAACAAAGGGGGCATCAGAAAATCCTTTGAATATGCTGTAATCCCGGAAAGCAATACTTACACCAAACATCGGTGCATATTTGAACATCAGGACATAGATGAAACCGGGGATAAGCATGACATACAAAAGATGATCTCTTCGGATATCGGAACGTAAGCGTTTGTTTAAAAAATTAGTATCCTGTTCAGGTATCTTGCGTGTGTGTATCATCGTGTTTGACTCCATAAATCATAGTTGATTATAAATTACTTTCTTGAATTGTCAATTAATATTTTCAATTAAATATAAATTTTTGAAATTATTATGAGGTTTTTTTCCATAAATATAACTATTTTTAATTATTAACATTCTATTTTATATATATTTAATTATGTTTTATGAATAATATTTTTAATTTAAATTTTCAATTTAGAAAAGAAATTTTGTAATTTTTAATTGACAAAGAACATATTCAATCTTATTATCGAAGATATCATATCATTTTGAATACAACGAGGTACTATCATGAGTTTTATGTATAATCCCTTTCCCTTTGACGACCCACGTGCTGTAAACAACATTGCTCTAGAGAAAGCACTTACCGACACCATTACAATCGGACTGGAGAGCGTTTCAGCCAAACTGGCATCTTCCTTACGCAAAATATTGGAACATCAACCAAATTGCATACTCTCATTGGATGGATACATAAGTGCTCCTTTCCCCGTGATCACAAAACAAATTGGAAGACTCCTGGTTCAAACCGGAATTCCTGTCTCCTACATTCAGACCTCAGACCTTTTCCTTGAAGAGTCTGTACTGGAAAGAAACCTTACCTCCAATCTTCCCAACGATCCCGTGACCGATCCTCCCTTATTATATGGTCGGCTCTTTGACGAGGGCTATGAAGCCCTAATGGATGAATCCTTGGTTGCAGAAGCAATAAACCGAATGAGCACTTTCAAGGAAGAGAAAAAAGGTGTGTTGATACTCACAGGAAATGGAGCACTTATCAAGGCATTCAGAGACATGGCCGATATTCGCCTGTATCTGGATATGACCCAGAAGAGAACTGTACTGAACATAAAGGAAGCTAAAACCGGCAATCTTGGATTTTCCACACCAAAATCCTACAAGGAAACCCTCAGACATGCATACTATGTTGATTTTGAGGTTGCTTCTGAGCTACGTGGACAGCTGATCAACCAACAGGTATTGGATTACTATTTGGCCTGTGATTGCCCTGAAACGGTTCGGATGCTGCCCTTCTCAACCTATCTAAGCATATGCGATCACTTGGTTTCTTATCCCTTGAGATGTCGCCCCGTCTATATAGAAGGGATATGGGGTGGTTTCTATGTGAAGCACCTGAGGAATCTCCCAGATACCATGAAAAACTGTGCCTGGGTTTTCGATTTGATTCCCTTGGAAGTTTCAATTGCCCTTAAATCAGGTGCACTAGAACTTGAATTTCCGTTTTACGGTTTTGTCCAAACTGTTGGGGAGAAACTCATGGGCACAAACTGTGTGCAGAAATTTGACGGATATTTCCCGATCAGATTCAACTATGATGATACTTTCCATGCAAGCGGAAACATGTCCATCCAATGCCATCCAGACAGCGCCTATGTCAAAAAGCAGAACAACGAGCTCGGTCGCCAAGATGAAAGTTATTATATTGTAGTGGCAGGACAGGAGGCGAAAACCTATTGTGGCTTCACCCAGGACTGTGACGTAGAAGAGTTTATCGCACAGTGCAAACACTCTGAACAGACAGGAGAACCCTTTGATCATGAGCTCTATGTCAACGCTGAACCTTCCTATCCCGGCAAGCAATTCTTGATTCCTGCGGGAACAATTCATGCCTCGGGAAGAAATCAGGTTATCCTAGAGATTGGAAGTCTCACTGTTGGTTCGTATACATACAAGATGTATGATTATGTCAGGAAGGATCTTGATGGAAATCCAAGACCAATTCACTCCATCCATGGCGATGCAGTACTCAAACGCGAAAGAAAAAAAGAATGGGTGCACAAGAATCTCATTCAGAATCCCCTTTTGGTTCGGCAAGATATGGAGGGAAAAGAAATCATCGTAGGCGAACATGAAATGCTCTATTTCACTTTGAGAAATCTTGTCTTCTCCACACGATACACTGACGAGACGACCGATCGTTTCCATGTTCTTGCCTTGGTGGAAGGAGAAAAAGTCCTGATCCGCTCATTGAGCGATCCCACAAAATTCTTTATTCAGGAATACCTGGACATGGTAGTGATCCCCGCTTCATTTGGACGGTACGAAATGATCAACCTAGGAGTTGGTGTCATTGTCCTCCATAAGACTATGCTGAGAGATGGATATGAGCAGATTGAAAGATAAGAGCATCCTGACCCTTGATGCCGGAGGAACAACCATAAAATACGCCTTGGTTCTTCCTTCGGCCAGTCAAGCTTTACTGGGTTTTGGAGAAGTTCCTGTAAATTCGGATGGAACGGCAGAGGAGATCGAGGACAGTTATCGTACGGTCGTTCGCAAAGCGCTTCAACAAGCTCATGAGTCTGATTTGGAAATCGAAGGAATCGGGATCAGCACTCCCGGTCCTTTCGATTATCAGATGGGGACCTATTTGATGACCCATAAATTTGCAGCGATGTATGGTCGTTCTATACGGACAGTGATAGAACAGGAGATCAAACAGGTCCCCATCCGTTTCATGCATGACTCCCACGCATTCCTGCTTGGAGAAATTCATAATCCCATATACAAGGCTTTTACAAAACCTTGTGCCGTCATGCTGGGAACTGGTTTGGGATTTGCACTTATGGAGAATGGCCATATCGTATGCAATGAGACTGGCGGACCTAAAGTGAGTATTTTCCAACGTCCGTATTGGGACTCCATTGCAGAAGAATATCTTTCAAAACGTGGTATACTGCGCATCTATGAAGAGCTTGGGGGAAAGACCCTGACCACTGTGAAAGAATTGGATATACAAGCCCATACCGGCAATACACTAGCGCTGAAGGTTTTCGCCATGACTGGCTGGCATGCTGCCCACATCCTTGCTCCTCTTATTGTGGAACACGGCATCGATTGTGTGATTCTTGGAGGCCAAATATCCAAAGCTGACGATCTTCTCGTCAATCCAATCAAGAAAAAACTCAAAGAACTTTCCATTGATTGTTTTGTCGGTAAAGCTCAAACTATTGACTGCGCCCCCTTATTTGGGGTTACCCACCTTTTTGAGGAGACATAAACCATGTCAGGATGCTACATCCGTATTAAGGATTCTCTCAAATCCCTTGCTCCGAAAGAACAAAAAGTCGCGGAGTTTATTCTGGATTTTCCAGAAGAGGCAATCAAAATGACCATCGGGGAATTAGCCCAAACCTGTTCTACCAGCAATGCATCAGTTGTTAGGTTATGCAAAAGTGTCGGCTACTCCGGATTCAAGGAACTCTGCAAGGTTCTTTCCCAGGAACTAACCCAGCAAAGCCCCATTGTCTATGAGGAGATTAATCCCGGAGATAGCTTGGAGGCAATCGTCAAGAATGTCAGCATGAGCAATATGAAGGCTATCGAAAGCACATACTCCCTATTGGATATGGAACAGTTCTCAAGTGCAGTCGAGGCCCTCTGCACTGCCAATCGGATTGATTTCTATGGTGTCGGATCATCAGGCTTGGTGGCAAAAGATGCATGCAATAAATTCCTTAGAATCAATAAAATTGCCCTTTCATATTCAGATCCTCATGAACAGATACTCTCCACGACCAGTCTCAAAGAAGGTGATGTCGCTGTGTTATTCTCTTACTCAGGTGAGACTCGCGATACCTTGGAAACAGCAGAACTGGTGAAGAGTACAAAAGCAACGCTTATCACGCTCACAAAGTATGGAAAATCCTTATTGAGCGAAATGGCTGACATACGACTGTTCACCTCTTCCTCTGAAGCTATGATCAGAAGCGGCCCTATGGGTTCCAGAATTGGTCAGCTTACTATGGTGGATATGCTCTATACAGCTGTTTCAAGCCGTCTGTATGAGCAAATCAAACCATATTTGGACAAAACCCGTCTGATTGCCCAACGAAAACACGCCCGAACGAAATAATTGAGGAGTTGAATCATGCAAGTATCTTCCAAACCAGTAATTGGCGTCCTCCTGATTACTACTCCCCGATTTCATGATTTGGGAAAAGAGACTGAACATGGGGTATTTCATATCCGTAAGGAAGAGGAAGCACAACGCCTGATTGCTTCCCTTTCCACATTCTCCACACCAATTTTTCAAGGTGTGGTCTACACAAGAGACGAGCTAAGAACTGCAATGGCACATTTTGAGGCCGAGCAGGTTGATATGGTCTTTGCCTGTTTTCTCTCGTGGTCTGATGATTATGCATGGATTCGTTTTCTTAGGGATATGAAGACTATACCAATTCTCTTCACCTCCATAGTCCGTGATTCCCTTGGTTTTTCCGATTCCCTCAATGAGGATCGATTTGTGGAATTCCTTTCTGCAGGATCCTTGGTAGGCATGTTGGAAGCTTCTGGTTCTGCCTCCAGATTCAATAGGCCCATGATGAAAAGGGCTATAGGTACGCAAACCCAGATCATTCAGACTTGTCGCTCTTTCGCCCTAGCTGCTGCAATGCGCACCAAACTCAAACAGGTAAATTTTGGTTTGCTCCCTTCACTCAATGAGGTCATGTGGTCAACCTATGTAGACCCCTATTCCTTTTTCATGAAGGTCGGGCCAGAACTACGGTTCCTATCTGTAGTCAGTTTGCAAGAAGAAATCAACCTACTAGAAAGCTCCACTGTCGATAAAGCCATGCAACAACTGCAAGAACGATACAAGGTTGATTCCAATGTTGAATCTGATAAGTTTCGCGCAAGTGTAGCGGCTTCCCTTGCCTTGGAAAGCTTGAGCAGAAAGCAAAATATTGAAGTGCTGGTACTCAATGATGTTGATTCCGTCTTATTACGTACTATCGGGCTTCGCCCAGGATTTACCCCTTGCCCCGGGACAGAAGATGTCATTGTAGTACCCGAGGGTGACATTGGGGGAGCCCTTTCAGTATATCTGCTCAAATATTTTGCACAGGATGCAGTCCAGTTTATAGAACCATTCCATATCGACTATGAAAGGGATGTCTTTGAGGGGGGCCATGCAGGCCCTAATGATTATACCGATAAGCAAGGCTCCACCATCATTTCCCGAGATGAGCGCTTTGCCAAAACTGATTACAGGTATGCAGGAGCTCCCTTTGCCTGGCATGTAATCAGAGAAGGCGAAAAAACGATGCTTCATATTTCAGAGTGTGAAGGCCAATACAAATTGATATGCTCTGTCGTTGATGCGCTTCCCACCAAACACCACCTAGCCGGGTATACCCATGGTCTTTTCAAACCAAGGAAACCGTGCATCGCATTTTTTCAGGAGCTTATGGAGATTGGAGTCACCCAACACTTTGCTATTGCACAAGGAGATCATTGTGCCGAACTTCAGGAGTTTGCTCAGATCATGGGTTTTTCTTTCCACCGGATATAGGAAATGACTTCAATATTCTATGATACTCTACACGACATTCCAGGGTATAGGATGGAAGCTGGAGGATATTCAGCTTTCATTTGCGCAGAGCTAGGGGCAAATTGCATCCAACTTCAGACAGAAAGAGCTTCTTATCTCAGAACACCTGAAAACTTTCAGCAGATAAAAGACAGTCCCTACCTCTATGGGATGCCAATCCTCTTTCCTCCTAACCGCATTGAAGGAGGAACCTACAAATACAATGGCATCACCTATACGTTTCCCATCAACGAACCCCAGAGAGGACATCATATCCACGGGACGCTCAGCTCCACCCCGTTTGCTCCACGTGAACGTTGGCATACAAGCCGACAAGCCTCAATTACCCTTTCCTATGAGGCTACAGAGAAAAATCCCTACTTAGCCTTTCCCCATACATTCAGAGTATTGTTTACCTATCTTCTCGACCAAGAAGGTCTTCATCAGACAGTCCAAGTTGAGAACACGAGTACCTCTCCAATGCCTATCGGCCTTGGCTTTCATACGACACTTAGAGAAACCTTCCTCCAGGATACCAATGCAAAAGAATATACCTTACAGCTTGAAGCGGAAAAAGAAATCATGTTCGACAAACAAACAATCATACCTACCGGTGAGTTTATGGAAGATAACCAGCTACTCAAAGAACTAAGAAATGGGGTCCTATCTCCTGGAGGAAGGGCTTTGTCCAATCACTTGGTAGCTCAACCTGGGATACTAAAGCAAGCGACATATATTCACCTGGATACACATATAGCACTGCGTTACAGTACGACCTATCCCTATGCTTTTTGGATGCTATTCAACGGAGGCGGCGACAAAGGGTTCCTCTGTATCGAACCGCAAACCTGGATAATCGATGCTCCAAACTCTCCCCTCCCCGCCCATGATACCGGATTCCAAAGTCTTGCTTGTGGAGAGTCATTGACCCTCCATGCAACTCTGCAGGAAGTACAGCAATGGTAAAGAAGCCTACCTCTCATTCTTTGGGTATCTCTTCTCATCGAAAGTCTGGATACAGTGCTGAGAGTCTTTGCAGGCCTCTTCGTCATCAGAGTAGAACGGGAACCTCATACTTTCGGTATCGGTACAAATGTCCATGAAACCTCCCTACATACAGTCGTCTTAGACCAAGTGCGGGCAATCAAAAGAAACTGCAAGGTTCCGATGGGAGAGGCAACTGACAATCCTTGTACATAACGATGGGCTAGGTACAGGTGGCAATGATAATCAGACTTCACCATTTCCCTTACTCCCTATCAACAAACCCCATGAGTTAGGCAATACATTTGGTTTAATCTAGTGTCTGCAAATATAATCACATCACCTGATCCTTCCCAATATGGGATTAATGCCTATGCCTGAAGGTAGTTTGGATGATAATGCAATCGTGAGATATCCAACAATCTCTTAATCCAAGGTCTCCACAGCAACATCTCTGGATAGTTCTGCAATAGTTTCACTGGTAACGACTTTCTCCCCTGAAGCGACAACAACTTCCTTGCGAAGGATATTCCATACAATAGAGGAAGAAACGAGCAACATCAGGGCATCTGTTATAGGCTGTGCATAGATGAAGCCCTTGAAGCCAAACAATGCATTCAGAAGTAATAGGAGAGGGAGAAAAAACAATCCTTGCCTAGAAATGGAGAGAAACAAAGCTGGGAGAGCCTTCCCCAAAGCCTGGACAGTTATGGTGCTGAGCATTTGCCCTCCGACAAAGGGAAGGGACAGTATCAAAGCTCTCAGTATGATAGTGGCGGTTGCCACCACCTCAGGAGTAGAAGTGAACACCCCTGTTATACTCTTCGCGAACACACCAAGAAGAATACTCAGGACAACCCCTATCATTGAAGTAATGATGATCCCTTGTACAATAATCTCACGTACCCTTGAAAAATTCCTGGCGCCATAGTTATATCCAACAAGTGGCTGACATCCTGCGGCAAACCCCATGAATATAAATGTGCCTATACTTATGATACGTGTAGAAACCCCCAAACCGGCAACCACGATGTCACTGTACCCTGCAGCAATATTGTTGAGCACTATCAAGGCACCACCCATCAGCACCTGACTCAACGAGGAGGGAATCCCAATCGAAAATATCTCCCGAAGTATAGTTTTATCGAAGGAAAACAATTTTGGTTCGATTTGTAACACTGTTTTATGCTGGGCATAATGCAAAAGGTAGTAGGAAAGGGAAATGAGATTTCCCAGAACTGTAGCGATAGCAGCACCCTTTACTCCCATACCAAAGACAAAGATGAAGATTGGATCGAGGATAATGTTTGTCACGGTACCAAGAAACATTCCTAACATTGATCCCATCGCATCCCCTTCGGCACGGAGCAATTGGCCCATGGCATAATTGGCTATGATAGGTATACCACCAAGAAATAACACCAGAACATAGTCAGCCGTAAATCCAGAGGTATCATCACTCGCTCCCAGGACAGAGACAAGGGGGTTGAGAAATAGAATTCCAACTACAGAGACTACTGCTCCCAGAAGGATGCAGAGGACAAAACCAATTGTCAGAGTCTTATCAGCTTGCTCTTGTTTCTTTTCCCCCAGACTTCGGGAGATATAGGAAGAGGCTCCAGTCCCTATCATTCCACCAAGAGCCATCATGAGAATAAATACAGGCATTGCAAGATTTGCAGCAGCCAGCTGATTGGGATCTCCCAATTTCCCAATAAAAAACGTATCCACAAGATTATATAGCACCTGTACCATCATCCCAAGCACAACGGGTAAAGACATCACCATAATGGCTTTGGTGACCGGTGCATTTGCAAGCAATTCAATTCGATCAGTTTTCATATATATCCTTTTCCACAGTTTCGTGAGCCAGTATCTTTGCCTTCTGTGATACGCTTAGCAATGTTCTGAAGAAGACTTCCTGGTCTTCAGGGGAAATTCCTTCCAACACATCTTGCTTCCATTTTTTGGAAACTCCAAATATTTTTCCAACTTCTTCTTTCCCATATTCCGTCAATGATACAATCTTCTCTCTTTTGTTATTTTCATTAACTATCCGATCGACATATCCTTTTCCCTCAAGCTTGACCAATGCCTTGGCAATGGTTCCCTTATCCAATGATAGAGAATCTGAAAGTGCACCCTGATTCATGCCCTCGTTCATCGCAAGTGTCATGATAATGGAATGCTCTGATCCAGCAATATCTACTGTCTTGAGATTTCGATGGGTATAACTGTACCAATATCGCGCTATGGCGGAGATCTCTTTCATGAACATATATAGCTCCTTTTGCTATTGTTGTAACTGCAACAGTTGCAATTGCAACTATAGGCAAAGAGAAGCAAAGAGTCAAGATATCCCATAGTGGATACCTTTGGCATGTGCCCAACCAAAGACTTTGCCAAAACCCATCCTAGCTAGTTTTGTAGGAAGTACATCGAGAAAAATGCGAGAATCCCGGAAAAATATTTTTTCAAATCTACATTTCTAGTGTATACTTCCGATTCTGTTTGGAGGCAATTCAATGAAATACAGCATACTACACATGGAAAAACAACTGGGAGCTTCACGATCTGGTATATATCCAGTACTCATTGATACTGAAAATGAGGTACTTCTCTTTGATGCTGGGTTCCCAGGGCAATTGGAAGATTTTGAAAAGGAATTAGCCTCAATTGGCTACACTTTTAATGAAGTGACAAAACTCGTTGTCTCCCATCAGGATCATGATCATATGGGATCATTGAAAGCAATTAAGGAGAAGTATAGGCATATTGAGATTATTGCAAGTGCTTCTGAGACCCCGTATATCGATGGAACAAAGCCATCGTTAAGGCTTGTACAAGCCGATTCCTTCAATCAAACGCTCAGCGGACCTTCAAAGGCATTCGGAGAGAAATTCTCTGCTTATCTTAGGACAATTGAACCCTGCCCGATTGATACGCAACTAGACAAGCCAGGATATATTGCCGAAGGAATACAGGTTGTCTTTACCCCAGGGCATACTCCCGGACATGTATCACTGTATCTACAGGAAATTGGGTTGTTCCTTGCAGGGGATGCCTTGGCGATAGAGGACGGCCACTTCGTCATCGCCAACCCACAATTTACGTTGGACATGGAACAGACCCTTGCATCGATAAAAAAGATACAAGGCATGAATCCCTCTCAGATTATTTGCTATCATGGGGGAAAGATAGATACTGAGGTGGGACAGAAACTGAATGAGCTAGTCCGCAAATGTGAAGAATCTGGTACCCTTGCAGGTACAGTTGAGTTGAACTAGAAGAAAGAGAAGATGAGACATTCCGAAGACTCAAGAGTTTTGAAGAGCAACAGACAATTTAGGACATTCGTACATAACTAGATTATTCTAATAACAGTAGAAGATATCTGTCAGTGGAATAAGACAGGAATAGGAACACTCTTTTGTCATCTCAACATCTACTAGCAAGTATAAATTGTCACCAAAAAACAGGAAATCACCTTTCAGCAGAAAACTTCCTCTGAAAGTTTATTCTCCATTTGCGTAGGCCATTTCAAGTATTGCAATGACATCATCTCTATCAAGTTTTTTCATATTTCCGATTTTACCTGAATGCATACTATTCTGAGCAATCGAAAACAATGAATTCTTATTGATTGAAATCGATCTTAAATTAATTGGCAAACCAAGCTTCACAAAAAATTCTTCTAGACGACTTATTCCTTCCTCAATACATTGATCACTGTCAAGTGAAGGATCTGAAACATCAAAACACGTTCAGCAAATTGTTTGAACTTGTCTTTATGGAATTGCGAAACATATCGCATCCAAAGCATCCTAATTCTAGAAAAATTAGGAGCAATATAATTCATAAGGGAAATAGGCCTAAAGGGTGAGGAATGCGGGCTAAAGTGAAGAGACCTACCCACTCTTGAGCTAATAAGTTGATCTAGTAATCGAGGATTCAACTATTTCCTCCTATACAGCACAGTTTAAAGAAACAGGAATGATTGATAAGTAATCTTTGTTTTCTATTTTGTTGTTTATTATTTTAACATTAATTTTAAAAATATCTCTTAGTGTCTTTTCTGTAATAACATCTCTTGTAACCCCGGAGATACTCTCTCCATTAGAATTTAGCAATAAAGATTTATCTGATAAATGCATTGCATGGGTTGGGTAATGTGTATTTATAATTGATGAAATATTTTCTTTTTTTGACAAATTGGTAATTGTATCCAAAACCATTAACTGATTCTTAAAATCCAGATTTGACTCAGGTTCATCTAAAACAAGCATTTTAGGAGTTATGCTTAAAGCTCTTGCAATCAAAATCATTTGCAGCTCACCCCCACTCATTTTACTGCAATATTTATTAGCTAAATAACCCATATTAATCTTTTCTAAAGCCTCAATTGCAATTTTACGATCTTTTGCTGTAGGTTGCCCAAACAATCCTAAATGAGAAGATCTGCCTAAAAGAACAAAATCCTTTGCCATCAAAGAAGAAACACTATTTTTTGCTTGCGGCACATAACCAATTTTTTTCCAAATAGAGTTTTCACTTTTTCTTTCAATAACTGTATCGTCAATTTGAGAATAACCTGTGTCCCAAGATAACAAGCCCATCATACATTTTAATAATGTGGTTTTTCCAACACCATTAGCACCTAAAATAGATAAAACCTCCCCCTGTTTGAGCATGAAATTAATATTCCCAAACAACTTCTTATCTCCATAGCCAAAAGAACCATTACAAACTTTAAAAATCATAATTTTGCGCCTCCCATTTTTTTCAACAAAGCAATAAAAAAAGGTGCTCCAATTAATGCTGTCAAAATAGACAAGGGGATTTCTGAAGCTCTCATGTTACGTGCTAGAGTATCAACGATTATCATGAAAGATGCCCCTAAACTCATGCTTGCAGGAATAATTTTTGTGTTATCACTGCCTAAAATTAATCTTGAGACATGGGGTATTAATAAACCTACCCACCCAACAGCACCGCACATTGAAATACATGAAGCAGTAACAAGAGTGGCACTACCCATTAATAGAAGCCTTACTAAATAAACATGACCACCAAGAGAGGTTGCCTCATCTTCACCCAATGAAATTATATTTAACCTCCATCGTAACAAAAAAATAATTAAGGAACCTACAATAATAGTAGGAAGTCCAACCATTAATGATTTATAATTTGCTCCACTCATACTTCCCATTAACCAATAAGTTACAGCTGGGAGAGTATCATTCGGATCAGCTATATATTTTATTGCAGAAACCAATGCTTGAAAGAGAGCAGAAACAACAACACCACTTAAAACTATCATTATAATCTTTGATTGGCCAATTGAGCTTTTGCCAATCCAAAGAGTTAATAGCAAAGCGGATAAACCTAGTAACATCGCCATCATTTGAATGCCAAACAGGTTGCTCCCTAACAACAAAGCTAAAGCTGCACCAAAACTAGCTCCAGAAGCTACCCCTAGAGTATCTGGGGTAGCTAAAGGATTACTAAACATCGATTGGAAAGCTGCACCAGAAACAGCTAATCCCAACCCAACAGAAGAAGCTAATATGATTCGAGGAATTCTGATATTATAGATAACCATTAAATCAATGCTACTTACTTCTTGATTCGTAATTGGTGAAAATAAAATTATAAATGTATCTCTAAAACTCAAGCTAAATCGCCCAACACCTAAACAAATAAATGCAATAATAAATGGCGAAAGCACTAAACTTATTGTCTTAAATATATATACATTTGTAGTATTCATTTTTTAAACACCCGCAGCCTCTCTAAGCGGATTATAAATCCTATGTAGTTGGTCATCAGCCAAATCTACATTATAAAACTGCTTATAATAATTTCTAATTTCGTCATCCATATCAATATCAGCAAATAAATTAGGATGAACCGATTTCGCCAACCATAAAAGGCTTAATGGTGTATCACTTGCAGGGGGATACCATCTATACATTCCTAAAGGGAATTTATAGACTTTTTTGTTTTTTACGGCAGTAATAGGACTCCAATTATCAGGTGCAATAGCATTGTTATATATATCTCCTGGTAAAACTGGAGCAAAATTAGAAATAAAAATCATTTCTGGATTCCAGTTATAAATTTGTTCCATATTGACGGCTGGAATATTTTCCTCTATTTCACTAGCTACATTTATGGCGCCTACTGAGTCAAGCCACCATTGGCCAAAATGTAATGATCCAGATGTGTTTATCTGACCATTGGTATATCTGAACAATATAAAAGCTCTTGGCTTCTCCTTATCAGTCAACGTTTTTATTCTATCAGCAATTTTATCTTCTATCTCTCGGCCATAAGAAGTAATGCCTGCTGCATTATCCTTTTCGTTCATTACCTCACCCAAAAGTTCTATCCAACCATTTAAAGTTGCAATTGCATCCCCATGCCATTTATACGGACTAAAGGCAACAGCAGGGATCCCTGCCTCTTTGTAAATTTTACCTTCTTCTGGATAAGTTGTTGAATAAAAAACTACATCAGGCTTTAGCATAATTAACTCTTCAATGTTAATATCTGCTCCACTTCCCATAAAGTCTGTTGTAATATTCACGACATCAGGCAGAACATCTTTCAAAATAGAGTTCTTGGCGGCTGCCATTGAAGCTGGGCTAATCCCAACTAACTTGCTACTATCTCCTGCAAACAAACAATAAACTGCGGGCAAAGGAGTTAGTGTTGTCATCACAATCCTATTTATTGTTTTTGGAATCTCTACTTCTTGACCACTATGATCAACGACAGTTCTAAATTGAATTTCTTCAACTTGCTCAGTAGTCCCACTACTGAAAAGTGGAGAAGAAATAACCGATACTATTAAGAATAGATATACAATGAATTTGTTCATAACTTTATGAACCTCCTGTTTTTATTTTCAAAAAAAACATCACCGTTTTTTCCGATTAAATTTATTTTTACATTTTTATATAATTTACTAGACACTGCGTAATGAGGAATTTCAATTGTTGCCTTACTCTTTTTAATTAATTTTAAAATCAAGGGATCTCCGATTATTAAGTCAAACTGTTCGTTGTTTACAGCTGAAATAATCTCATCTTCACACGATAAATCAAAGTCTCCCACTTCCATTATTTCTTCTTCAATTCCGAATAAAGTAGCTACTCGGCATCTTGAAAATCCAAAGAATTCTCTTATAGAATTAGCTTTCACTTGTTCAGAAATAATTAATATATTTGGATTTTCGACTATTCTTTCTTGGGGCTTTAATTCTTTATAAAGAAACAGATCATTAATCCTATCAATAAAGTTTTTTTCTCCACGAACCCCTATTGGTATGGATACAATATAAGGCTGGTTAAATTTTTCTTTCATATATTTTGCTAATTCTAGCCCGCTTCTTGATATCACAACATTTGCCCATGCGGACCTTGCTTTTGCAAGTGATTGAAAACTTAAATTCAAAGGAATAGTAGCTATGAGTTCAATAGAACTCATCTCAATTATTTTCTTTAATGTTTCAAATTCATTTTCTGAAGATAAATCTAGTAAATTAGCGCCTAAGATATTAATAGAAGGAAGTTTTGTCTTTTCTTTTTTGTCCATAAATCGTTTAGCTAGTTCAACGAGAGCTAAAGATATACCAAAATCATAATATCGGGTTCCTGTTGTCTCAAAACCTATGGTTGGAATATTCGTTGAACTTTCAATTTCCCTTGCAATACCTTTTGTATCTGTGCCAATTACCATAGGGACAGGGCTTCCAACAATTGATATCAATGTAACATTTAATTGTTTTGCCGCTTTGATTGTGTTATTTACTAATTTTTCATCATCTCCTAATACTGCATCAATTTCTCTAAGACCTGAACACATAACAGGAGAAGTAGCTCCATACCATCTTGGTTCATCATAGGATGTGTAATTCCCGGTGCACCCTGAAGCATCATGCAATATCGATAAACAATTAAGATCAAATAATGCAGATGCAACACCTGAATAATCAGGAGAAAACGGGGGTAAGTTTATACATAGTTTTGCCATATTATATCACCAACTTATAAATATCTAATAACTCTTCAATAGTTTTTGGATTATCAACACTGTCAATTATTCTTTTCATTAACACCTCAAGACCTTGGTACCCAAACATCTGATGATCACTTTCACCTTGGACCGGGAATAGGCTTTTTGTTGCATAAGCCCCTTCTATACCTATTGCAATACAGTTTTCATTCTTTTCACCACCTAAAATCATCGTATGATGCAACACTTGTTTTATTGATATTTGTTGATACCTCTTTTCAATTAAAGATTTCGCCTCTTTTTCAATAGTTGGACAATTTTGAGCAAATATTGTTTTTATTTTGAATCCATATTCTAATAAAGCTATTGCAAGGGAAAAAACCCTATTCGTAGCACTATTAGCTATGACAAGTTCTCTATCACCAACTTTTTTTAAAGCTTCCTCAATAATAGTTCTAAGACGATTTTCACTTTTGATATAATAAGTATCGTCAATCTCAATTTTTAGAAAATTACTAATTTCTTTATACTGAAGTTTGATTTCATCCAAGCTATATGATGTTGGTAAAAACAAATAAGGTATATCTAATTCATTTTTTAAATGGATTGCAGAAAGCAAACCGGAAGGAGCCAATACTAAATTTAGGAAACTTGTAGATAGCGTTTGAAATTCTTCATATGTATTGGTTTCTGAAATATGTAATAAATTAAATCCATTGCTTTCTAATAAGCATTTAAGGTCATTGCTGGAATCAAGAGCTTCTAAATTACCAATACTCACAATAAGATGTGGATCAGTTCTTTTTTTAGTTAGTAATTCATATATATTTTTTTGAATTGTAACCATTGGAGGTGATTTAGTATCACCGGTAATTGGATTCATATGACAAATCTGGAATACATATTTTGGAAATCTTTCATTTAATTGTTCTCGTAAAGCAATTGGGTCTGTTCCAATCAAATCATCAAGACAGCTTACAAAAATTAAAATAACTTTTATCTGCTTATCTAGTTTTTGAATTAAAGAAGGGATTGTATCAATAATTAATTGCTCATACCCATCGATAATATCAGATTGAGATAAATATAAATAAGAAAGTCTATCTTTAAATCCTTGTTGAATCGCACCAATCGCCCCATGTCTACCACAAGCAAAAGGGCAAACAAAAAGCTGATGACTTTGTGGAATTAACATCCCAACACGAACCACACCCCAACCTCCATGAGCGGGAGAGGCATAATGTAAACAATTTTTGGTCGAACAAAGAGCCATTATTCCTCCATTATTGTGGTAGCTAAATCAAAATATACTTTAGCTTGTTCAGATTGTGGAAATGCATCAACAACAGTTTTATCTAGGCTTTCAGCTTGTTGAACGGTACTACTTCTTGGTATTTTCATTACAAGGTTAGTACCTGCATCATTTAAAAATGCATTTACCAAAGCATCTTCATTCTCAATAATTCTACTATTATGGATCACACCTCTTAATTTTGCATAACTTCTTCTTTTAAAATTATCTATCGCTATAACAATGTTTCTAGCTGCAAAAATTGCCATTTTCTCAGCAGATGTAACAATCAACACCTCATCAGCATAATTCTCTCTGATAGGCATAGCAAAACCACCACAAACAACATCGCCTAAAACATCGTATAAAACGATATCAGGACTATAGGTTTCAAAAGCTTCTAACTCTTCTAATTTCTGAAAAGCCGTTATGATACCACGACCTGCACATCCAATCCCTGGAGTAGGTCCTCCAGATTCGACGCAATATACCCCTGATTTACTTTTAAAAACAATATCGGATAACGATACATCTTCTCCAAGTGCTTTAATCTGATCTAAAACTGATGGGATTTTAGTTCCATTCATCAATAGTTGTGTTGAGTCAGCCTTAGGGTCACAACCAATTTGCATGACCACAAAACCTTTTGAAGCTAAAGCGGCTGATAAATTTGATGTTGTTGTTGATTTACCGATACCCCCTTTTCCATAGATAGCTATTTTTTTCACTTTTCCACCTTTCAAATAAAGTTAGCCTTGTATAACATATTAATTCATTTCATACAACTGGGTTTATTCAATGTTCACAACTTTAGCCGGACTCTCCCAAATTCTTAACAATTTGAACTGTTATTATGATGGAAGGGAGTTTTTCTTTTGTTCTTGGCCCTCTCTACTGTCCGGCCAGGTCTAATGGGGCAGACAAACTTTTTGGCCCTCTTTACTATCCTGTTCATCCGACATATCAGGGTCAACTTATTTTTTGCCGTCAAGGCATAGATGAGGTCGTCACGCAGGATTCCAACGAATATATTCCTATTGACCTGGTACTCATGCTTGTTGTCTTTGTGTTCCCTTTCCTTACGGATTCAGACGTCTACATCCTCTTCCAGAACCATGAGCATGGTAGCCGCGAGAATGGTAGCCCAGAAGTCCTGCTTGAGGGTATTTTCAGTCTTTCCTGTAAAGTTTTCCAGCTGGAATCTGTTCTTAAGCAGGTCATAGACATTCTCTTCTTCCCACCTGAGAAAGTATAAGTCCCTGAATTCTTCGGTCTTGTGCTCATTGTCATTGATGATCAAAGTCTCCACCTGACCCGATTTCAGTACAATTTTCATGACCCTGACCTCTGATCCTTTGATGGTAACTGTAGTGTCACATCCAACAGGAAGGGCATCTATGGTACAATTGAACTTTGTCTTGCAACGCATGAGATATATCATCGCCATCCTCTCGAATTCTCGGATGAGAGCAATAAAAGGATAGCCGCTATCGAAGATAAACATGCTTTTCAGGTCTCCAGGACTCAATCTGGCATACCGTTTCATATGAGAAATGGCACAGGTCCACTCATCCAGGACAGGGGAAAAGTCTGCATCTAATCAGACGGTTGTTGCAGATATCAAAGAGACAGGAACCCAAAGCTGTGGGTGATTCTCCTCCTGCACCGGTGGAGAAGAACTTCTTCACCAATTCAGGTAAGTTGGGAAGGGCGATCTTTATCCCGTCAATAGCCAGATATGTCCACCCATTATTGCTTCTTGTGGGAAGCTTGCCCATATCCCCGCGATATTCGGTCTCAATCTGCTTTTCAAGGAGAGTCCTAAAAGGACGCTCTGAAATCATATTCCTTGCTTTGCTGAAGGCTTGCTGTGAGATTTCCAATTCCTTTTTCCCTACCTTATATTTCTCGCATGGTTCATGGGTGACCTAAACTATATAATAATGATATCGTTATTATATAATAAAAGGAAGAAAATGTCTTAATTTATTGCAACAAATACAATTAAATTGGTCCTGAGGGGATGCTCAAACCTCTGTCACTCTAAAGTTGTGAACATTGATTAATTATAATAACCTTCATTACAGCCTCACAAAGTCGATCTGTTAAATCAACATGAGTGTCTGTTGTAACATATCGCTCCATTACCGTAAAAATATTTGACAAATAGAATAAAGAGAGACTATCCTTAACTCAGGTTTCAAGAAATCAAGTAGGAAATGGTTGAACACAAATACCCTGCTATTGAATTCATGATGGATATTGTGAGGAATAGCATCAATACTGGAGGCCTTTTCTTCGCTATTGGTATTGTATTGATCATCGCAGGATATGTTGTATTTGGATTCAGCGTGGCAGTCGTCGTGTACTAGTTGCTGATCTAGTTGATTGACTGAGGGAGGAAAGACATGATTGGTTTATTTATTGTCATTGGCGTCATTACCCTAGTCGCAGGCGTTCTTGTCAAAGAATGCAAGTTGTATGGATTATTGAATGTTTATCAAGGATTATCAGCGGACAAATCAAGCAGTATTGCACGATTGTTCGGTTCCTCGATGTATACAATAACAGGGTTTTCAATCTGTCTTGCTGTTTTAAACTGGTTTTCAAGTATTTCAGTGCCCATCAACATGACGATATTTTTCGTCGTTTTTGGTTCAGTGATGATCAATCTTTTCATCAAATGCGACAAGGTCGCAGAAGTCCCAAAGAAGGTTTCAATACTAAAAGTTATTGCATTATTAATACTCTTCGTCTTCGCAATTTTCTATTACTGGACCAGATGAAAGGAAGGAACAATATGCTAGTCAGTTATCTTTTTGTTGTCGTTCTTGCGTTAGCAGGAGGAATCGCAATACGATTCTTCGGATACTATGAACTCATCGCTGGATATATCGCACTGTCTCCGGAAATACAAGCCCACCCTAATGTAATCAGTTTCGCCCAGATATTCGGGTTGTTGTTGCTTGTTCTTGGTGGCCTGATGCTTCTATCCTCTGCAGGATTAAGGTTCATACCGAAATTGAAACGGTTTCAAGGTATGATTTTCAACCTGATTATTCTTGCATGGCTCGATGCCACATTCATTTCCGGTTTCGTATTGCAAATATTTGGTAATTTATTTATAGCGATTATTTTATGTATTGTTGTCAATTGCATGTTACTATGGTCGTTGGTACGAAAACATCACATCCATGATACCAAAGCTTCATGATTCAACATTGTCAGCAAGTAGCCCTTCTGTTCCTGGTCATATGGAAATACTTTCCTTTGGGCGATAGACTCGTAGGTTCGTATGCCAAAATGACATTTGACCATATAGAAAAGCGGGAGAATCTATAGTATCATGTCGTTTCCTTATCTGAACTACCCCCATCTATTGGAATCATCCAGGAGAGGATTGGTTCAGTGCAGGAGCTTTCTTTTTTTATATGACAAGACAAAGCTGTCTTTCCCTTTAAACAAACATTTTCAGTATTGCTTGAAAGCAATGATTTGGACCTCTTGCCTTCAAGCAATATGCAATCGTGAGATATCCAACAATCTCTTAATCCAAGGTCTCCACTGCAACATCTCTGGATAGTTCTGCAATAGTTTCACTGGTATCGACTTTCTCCCCTGAAGCAACAACAACTTCCTTGCGAAGGATATTCCATACAATAGAGGAAGAAACGAGCAGCATCAGGGCATCTGTTATAGGCTGTGCATAGATGAAGCCCTTGAAGCCAAACAATGCATTCAGAAGTAATAGGAGAGGGAGAAAAAACAATCCTTGCCTAGAAATGGAGAGAAACAAAGCTGGGAGAGCCTTCCCCAAAGCCTGGACAGTTATGGTGCTGAGCATTTGCCCTCCGACAAAGGGATATGATGTTTTCCAATTCTCCAGGAACCTCAACGATCGATTGGGAACATCTTCAATCAATATGTAATAAGTGCATTTATACCCACCCGTCTCTCTTGAGGACCCTATCCAACTCATTGAGCAAAGGATCGATATACAGGAGCAAATCTTTCTGTCCCATATGCCCAGCCATCTGGTCAATCATAAGATCAAAGGAATCAGGCAGCAGTCTACATGTTTTCTTTGCCCATAACACAAGCTGCTTCTCTCCTGGATGCGTCTGGCCATTGATGGCAAACAGGATATCAAAGTAACTTGCCAGCAATGCTGAGGTTCTATGAAATTGGCTTACCAGGTCATCACGAAGAATTGCATGGTCAATTTGCTCGTAGTAGGAAGCCATCAGCTTGCTACGGAGCAAAGGGTAGTTCTTTGCAATGATGGCTTTGCTCAATTCTTTGGGATACGGAGTATCCAATTGCTTTTGAATTTGAGCAAACCTACCATCAGGGTCATGCAAAATTGTGGAAGTCTTCAGATTATGGATAAAGGCCGTTGAATACCCTACAGAAGCATGATGTTCCTTCCATACCCACTCTACCTGCAATTCAGCCCATTGGAGGCTACGATACATCATATCGACGGCTGTTCCATCTTTCAGGAACATCTCATCCCCATCGTCAAAGAAACTGTTGCCAATTTCAGCATTTGAAGCAAAGAGACTCGCCATTTCATGCCGAATATCCAGACTAAGAGATTTCTCGCTATAAACATACAAATCGTAGTCAGAGAGACTATCAAGAACAAGTCCTGTTCGGGAACCAGATAGGACAAGGGCTTGGAGACCTTCAGTTTTAGTCAACCAGGAAATGAGTTTGTGTATCATAGGTTCAGATAGTGCCACAGAACTCATAAATATAGAAGCATAGTCATAAACCTGAGAGTCTTTGCACAACCGAATGAAGCAAAAAACTTGACATTGATAATTGCAAACTATCAGAGCAGTATGGAATACTGCTATCTTTTGTTCTCCTGAAGTACAGAGGATAGCTTTGCAAACTCTCCTCTGTACCTGGCACCTTACACCAACGTCACAGCTTTTCCTATGAACAGGTCCTGCAAATCCCTGGGATCTTTCTCATTCCTGCTGAAAACAAAGTTAAGATCCGGATACTTCTGAAGCATCCTCAGTTGCAGGAACACCCCGAACTCATCCTCTATGATTGTGTCAGCAAGGTATGCCAAGGGATTATTCTCCCATTCCACCTGATAGAGCAGATTCATTTCCTCAAGATCAGCCACTTCATCCAAGAAGCACCTGATTACAGGAGTATTGGGATGATCATAATAAAAGATACCGTTAGAATCCTGGTAGAATGGGATCTGATACCTCTTTAGAAAGGCAACCACAAACGTAGAAACACTGTCCTGGGAAAGAGAGGTAATCATCTCCTGCATCTGAAAGCCAATATTTCCTTCATATTGAATGACCATGGGGAACCTCCTTGTATTCTACACTTCTTTCATTTCAACCACTTTTCATCAGCTTTTTACATACATCTCAGAGCATATGACCAATTTCTCTACCAATAGGGCTCCTTCCTTTGCAAAGTGGAAAAGCACCCCTACAATAAGAGTTACGACATAAAAACTAGTTCAGTAAGTAAGAATAACGTCCGCGATCTCGAAAGAGGGACAAGTACGATGAAACTTTCATCAGCTTCTTGGGTATACAGCCTCGGTCATCTTTTTTGCCATGTACACAGGAAGTGTGCACTTGTTTTATGTGGAAGTCAAGTTTATTGAATCCTGGGATCATTTTGCTTGGCAATCCCTCCCTATACCATTGCCTTGATTCTTGCCTCATCGTCGTACTGTATACGATTCAGTATGGCCAGAGATGCCATTCTATGTACCATGAGTACATGCTGATACCAATCAATAGCAGTGACAATCTGTGATGCTTCTATGGCCAATAGTTTGAACGGATTGAAAAGACACCAAAAATTCTTGAAAAACTGCCGAAAAGAAGTTGGGGTCATGTCGCCATGAGAATGAAAATGGGATAGTATGCATGTGTGGATACTGTTTTCTATGGGCATTTCCACTAAAACAGTACGCAATGTAATTATTCTTATCTTTATATACAAGAATCAAATAGCAATTTTTTTAATTATTTCAATATATTTCGATGGTAGTGGTTTCTTGGTACTTCAAGAATGACATGTGAAAAATGTATTTGCAAAATCATGAACTATTAACAATATCTGAATACTTTTCTCACATGTTGGAAGTAAGGTTTGACCATCAAAGTTCCAAATATGGAGGAAACTATGAAAAACTTACATGTAGTATTAATCAGCCTCATGCTGCTAGCTCTCTCTCCACTTGCTGCTGGGGGTAAGACCGAACAGGTTACGACCCCATCGAACACCCTTGCATGGGTTGAAAACTCTCTTGAAAATGGGTTGCCCGGAGTAAATCCCCTAAAGGTAAGCGGCAACATCATCACCGCCGGAAGCTCAACAGTCTATCCACTCTCTGAACGGATGGCAGAACGATTTATTGAAGAAGGATACTCAGGCTCCATCACCATCGACTCTATCGGATCGGGTGCTGGATTTGAACGCTTTACCGTTGCAGGCGAAACAGATATATCCAATGCAAGCCGCCCCATAAAGGCCAAGGAAATCGAAAGTGCAAAAACAATCGGACGTGTTCCCTTGGAATTCAGAGTCGGTACTGATGCCTTGGCAGTAGTTGTCAGCAAGCAAAACACCTTTGTTAAAAACCTGACCAAACAAGAACTGGCAAAAGTATTCAGCACAGCTAAAACATGGTCAGAAGTCAACCCAGCATGGCCAAACGAGCCCATCCTGCGCTTCATCCCCGGTACCGATAGCGGCACCTTCGACTATTTCAGTGAAGAGATATTCAAGAGCAACCCAGAACCACTGCTGTCAGCAAGTAATCTGCAACTCAGTGAGGATGACAATATTCTCGTACAGGGTATCAAAGGAAGTCCCTATGGTATTGGATTCTTCGGATATGCCTACTATGCAGAGAATACAGCATCACTGAACATCCTCGACATTGAGGGCATCGAAGCCAGTGCAGCTAATGTCGATAACGGCACCTATCCACTGGCACGACCACTCTTCCTCTACAGCGATGCCACCATCATGAGAAGCAAGCCCCAAGTTGCAGCATTCATAGACTTCTATCTCAGCTATGTCAACGAAGAGATAGTGGGAGTCGGGTACTTCCCGGCCCATGAAGAGGCTATGAAAAAAGGCCGCGCCATCTGGCTTGAAGCAATGAAAGGTCTGTATTAAACCTTCTGTTTCCCAGGAGAGCACGGAAGAATCTTCCGTGCTCCTTTCTCATCTGAAAAGGACGCTACCAACCATGCATGAACGCTCTTTACATCCTTTTGGCAAACGAAAGCGGATACATGAAAGAATCATCGAGACAATTCTGTTCCTATTTGCCATGCTATCGATACTCATCACAGTCAGTATCGCCTTTATCCTGATAAAGGAATCCTACCTATTCTTTTCAGATCCGAACGTTCGGTTGCTGGATTTCCTCACAGGAAAGAAGTGGCAACCCATGATCGGACTGTTTGGGTTCCTTCCCCTATTGAACGCAACACTGACCACAAGCCTCATCGCCATGGTCGTAGGAATCCCCCTAGGGATTTTTGTTGCCATATACCTCTCGGAATACGCGTCTGACCGCGCACGTGGTATCCTCAAGCCAACACTTGAAGTCCTCGCAGGGATTCCCACCATTGTCTATGGATACTTCGCTCTTACCTTTATGACGCCACTACTTCGCTCCATTTTTGGTGAGACAAACGTGGAGATCTACAATACAGCATCAGCTGGGCTGGTCATAGGCATTCTGGTCCTTCCGATGATCGCAACCATGGCAGAAGATGCCATAGGTGCCGTTCCCCAGGAACTTCGCCTTGCCTCCTACGCACTAGGAGGAACTAGGATTGAGACAACCTTTAAGGTAGTCATCCCTGCAGCCTTGAGTGGTCTGTCAGCCACTTTCCTACTCGCCCTTTCCCGAGCCATCGGAGAGACCATGATCGTAGCGTTGGCATCTGGAGCTGGGCCAAAACTGACAGCCAATCCTTTTGAAGCTGCTGAGACCATTACCGGCTACATCGTACGAATCAGTGGAGGTGATGTGAGTTACAACTCCATCGACTATAACAGCATCTTCGCCCTCGGACTGATTCTGTTCATCATCACCTTTACCCTAAATCTGACATCCCGCAAAATTTCCAGCCTATTTCACCAGGAGTATGACTGATATGCAGACACAAACGCTGTTCGGCACTGATGCCGACATCAATATCCTTATGAACAAACGCAAGCGGACAGGAATGCTCTGGCAAGTCGTCTTTCTCTTTTCCACGACCCTGGCCATTCTCTTCCTTCTGTTGCTCCTCTTGTCGGTAATTAACTCCACTTTTGGGTACGTAGCGCTACGTAATGAAATTGAACCATCATCCTTGATAGAAGGAAAAGCCTTGATCAAGGAGTTTTCTCGCACTGAACTTGAAAGTGCAGCGAAGGCCAACCTTTCCAGTGGAATCCTCAGAAGGGTGGAATCTGAAAAACCCATAGCACAACGAAGTGATCATGACCTTGTATCCTTACTAGAGCAATATGTTATCAAGCCAAAGGTATTGAAAACATGGGGCTTGTGGGACTCCTTGACCAATACAAGGGCCATCGAAGAATATAGCAGAGCTGAATCCGACTCGTACCTGACCTTCAAAAGCTGGATTAACGCAGAGTTCTTTGTAGCTGACCAAAGTGCCGATCCCCTGCATGCAGGAATAAGGACAGCATTCCTTGGCTCCCTATGGATAATCCTCATAACGTTTCTTTTTTCCTTTCCCATAGGAGTAGGTGCGGCCATATACCTACAGGAGTACGCACAGGACAATAGGCTCAACCGTATCTTGCAACTGAACATCTTCAACCTCAGTGCAGTGCCATCCATCATCTATGGATTGCTCGGTCTCGCAGTCTTTGTTAGGGCGATGCAGGGATTTACCAGCGGCTCAATGTTCTCCGCCCTCTCTGATGCCACTGCCAACGGAAGGACTATCCTATCAGGAGGACTGACTTTGGGTCTACTCGTCCTTCCGATCATCATCATCAATACGCAGGAAGCTTTGAAAGCCGTTCCCGCTTCGTTAAGAATGAGCAGCTATGGGATAGGGGCAACCAAATGGCAGACCATCTGGTACCAAGTACTCCCAGCCAGTGGGGAACGCATCCTTACCGGCACCATATTGGCACTATCGAGGGCGCTCGGAGAAACAGCACCCTTGGTGGTCATCGGGGCTTCCACGTTCATCAGCGTCGACCCCACAGGAATTTTTTCCAAGTTTACTACGCTCCCTATCCAGATATACCAGTGGTCGGCAAGACCACAGGGAGCCTATCGCAATTTGGCAGGGGCTGCCATCATTGCACTGCTGATCCTCCTCATGGTTATGAACAGTGCAGCGATCTATACCCGTGACAGACTATCAAAGAAAAAAAGGTTGGAATCATGAATACCAGTACCCTAGCAGAAACCTTGAACCTAGGCTTTGAGAAAGCCACCCTCCCCCAGCAAAACAAAACCACCATTGCCCTTGAGAAGGTCAACATCCATTATGGAAGTTTCCTTGCGGTAAAGGACGTCTCCTTGGATATCTATGAACGGCAGGTGACTGCCTTCATCGGACCCTCAGGATGTGGAAAGAGTACGGTCTTGCGAAGCATCAACAGGATGAATGACATGATTAGGGGCGCCAGTATAGAAGGAGATGTCCTATTTAATGGACATGACCTCTATGCAAAGGATGTCGATCCTGTCCTGATCAGAAGAAAAATCGGCATGGTCTTCCAGAAGCCCAATCCCTTCCCAAAATCAATTTATGAGAACATTGCTTGGGGAGCGAGGATCAACGGTTTCAAAGGGGACTACGATGAATTGGTCGAGACCAGTCTCCGATCAGCAGCCCTTTGGGAAGAGGTGAAAGACAAGCTTAAGCAAAATGCCTTGCGTCTCAGTGGCGGACAGCAACAGCGCCTGTGCATCGCCCGCACAATCGCTGTACAGCCTGAGGTCATCCTCATGGATGAGCCAGCTTCTGCCCTGGATCCCATTGCCACAGGGAAAATTGAGGAACTCATCCAGGAACTGAAGGCTTCCTATACGATCATCATCGTAACGCACAACATGGGACAAGCCTCCAGGGTATCTGACCACACCGCCTTTTTTATGGTGGATAAGCAAAGAACCGGTTATTTGCAGGAATATGCCCCGACAGAACAGCTATTCCTAAACCCCGGTCACAAAAAGACGGAAGAGTACATCTCAGGAAAATTCGGTTGATACACATAAGGAGCAGTCGCTATGGAACAGAAACAAACCAGCTTATTGGATGAGAAGATGCAGTTCTTCCAGGAAATGTTGATACAGATGGTAAACAGAGTGGAAGAAGCCATCTACCAGGCTCAGCATGCATTTCGTAATCATGACCTCCTGTTGGCAAAAAAAGTGGTCGCCAATGATTGGTTTATCGACCAACTACAGGAGATGGTAGAAAATGACGGAGTCAGACTGTTAGTCAGTGAGGCTCCTTACGGCCATTATATGCGTCACATCATCTCAGGTATAAAAATTGTCTCAAGTCTGGAACGCATGGGAGATCATGCCGCCCATCTTGCCAAGATGGCCAGCAGTGAGGAACAGGAGCTCTTCATTCCCTTTGTCGAACGAATCAGCGAGATGGCCCTCCTTGGGGCTACCATGACAAGAAAAGCCGTGGAGGCATTCATTGATGTGAAGGCTGAAAAGGCAATGGAAGTAGCAGCCATGGATGACTTGATGGATGCGGCAAGAGACGGCCTGAACGCTGACCTATTCGCCCTTAAACCTGCGAACGAAAAGGAAATGGAACGGATCTTGAATCTATTCTATCTGACCAAGGAGATGGAAAGGATGGGAGACCACGTGACTACCATCTGCCGATGGATCGTATATATGGACAAAGGACAAAGGCCTCGCCTCAATGGACCAAAACAAGGGCCATCAGGGCCACCGATGAGCTGAAGAATGTATCAGAATTGGTAGAGGGAATCACTTTTTGCCTTCATTTCGTTCAAGGCCAACGTGCTTCGAGGCAGTTCAATGGTGAATGTGCTCCCTTTGCCAATTACACTATTCACAGAAACTACGCCCCCATGGACAGCGACAATATGCTTGACAATTGAGAGCCCAAGACCAGTCCCCCCTTGGCTTCTGCTCCGACCTGCATCCACACGATAGAATCGTTCGAAAATCCTCTGCCAGTCTTCTTTCGGAATGCCGATGCCTGCATCCTGTACAGAGAATAGTGCAGTTCTCTCATCCAGTTTCAGCGAAAGAGTCACCTCAGAGCCTGCTTCAGAATAGGTAAGGGCGTTGATGACCAGGTTCGTCAGAGCCTGCACAATGAGCATGCCATTGACGAACAGTTCCAGATTTTGTGGGTTGATGAGTGAGATGGTCAGGATACTGCCTTTCTCCTCAAAACGATACTTGCACTGCTCTTGGGTTTCCTCAAGGATTTGGCTTGCCATCGACCATGTCTTGACCGGGGATGCATTTTGTTGCTCCAAACTGGAAAGTAACAGCAAGTCTTCGACAATATGTTGCATATGGATTGCCTGACGGTTGATGATATGCAAGAAGTGCTGACTCTCTTCCTGCTGTGAAGACTCCAAGAGAGCTTCCGAGAATCCTGCAATAGAAGTGATGGGAGTCTTGAGCTCATGAGAGACATTGGCAACGAATTCCTTGCGGATATTCTCCAAGCGTTTGAGCTCAGTCATATCGTTGATGGAAAGCACGACCCCTTCGGGTTTGCCTGAAGAGACTACCACCGAAGCCAACATCCTTAACGTCTTGGTCTTACGCTTACCCACCACCAAAGCAGTCTCACCGAACAAGTGCCCATATTGGGCGATAGTCATGGAGTGTGACTTGCCATCCTCCATGCAAGCGTTACACAGCATAAGGACCTCTCTAGAGGATATGATATGGTCAAGCCGTTTACCAACAAGGACCGGCTGGTCAGATTCACAGAGCAGAGAGAGCGCTTCATGGTTGGCAACCTGGATCACCAATGATGTATCTAACAACAGGAGACCTTCGGTAAGGTTTTCCAGAATGGTTTCCAATTGGGTTTTGTCTGATTCCACCTCTTCCATCTTGGTTTTCAAAAGGAAAGCCATCTCCTGCATGGTTTTTGATAGGTCAGAGAGTTCCTGAGGGCTTTCCACTGTCGTATGTGCTGTGAGGTCCCCCCTTGCATAGCGTCTGGACAGCGCTTTGATCTTTTCCAGCGGACGGGTAAGCATTGTAATGCTGAAGGCTGTAATAACAAAAGAGAGCAGGATAAGAATACCCAAACCACCAAAAAATAAGTTCAAATAGCTTTTCTGATACCCCACCAATTGGTTAAGCGTCCTAGAAAGCCTCAAGATGGAAACCGTGGGATGATTGTTGATACGCAGTGCATAGTAGAGGACAGGAAGTCCTTGGGTAGCACTTTTTCGTTCACTTTTGGCAATTCCTGTATCTAAGGCAGCCTGAATCTCTTCTCTCCACAGATGGTTGTCCAAAGTTTGATGGGGATATTCGGAATCAAAAAGAACCACACCTTCCTTATCGATCAAGGTGATTCGGGTGGAGGTCGAATGTGCATATGCCTCGAAGTGTCCCCCAAGCCAAGGATCAGAGGAAGAACCTATCAGGGTGCTAAGGTATGCTGCATTGTCAGCAAGTTCCGAATAGGTGGTTTTGCGCAGGGTGGAAGAGAATGCTGTATTCGCTATCCAAACACTCCCAGCTAAGGAGAGGGCAAGAATGAGCACGGTAAGCAGGACAAGTCGGCTACGGATGCTTTTGAACTTCATAGTTTATCCTGGTAGGAGTATCCAATACCCCAAACGGTTTTCACCAAGGCTCCGCCCTCCCCCAATTTTTTGCGCAAGCTTGCGATCTGGACATCAATGGAACGCTCAGTAACCGGATAGTCTTCTCCACGCATCCCACTGATAAGCTGGTTGCGAGTGTATACTCTTCCTGGGTGTGATGCCAGCAAGACCAGAAGGTTGAACTCTGTGGCAGTAAGATTCAACAGGTCCTGTTGGTATTTCGCCTCACGACGGTCCAGATCGAGAGACAAATCACCCAAGCTGATGGCCGTCTCAGTATGCGGGACATCAATGGAAGTCCTTCTGAGTAATGCCTTCACATTGGCAACCAATACCTTAGGGCCGAATGGTTTGGAAAGATAGTTGTCAGCTCCCAATTCCAAGGCAGTGATGATGTCTGTCTCATCTGTGCGGGCAGATACAATGATGATCGGAAGCGTACTGAGATTCCAGACGAAACGTATGGTTTTCAAGACTTCAATCCCATTGACACCGGGAAGCATCAGATCAAGCAGGACCAGATCAGGGTGCTGGGTTTGCACAACATCAAGGGCAGCTTTACCATTGCTTGCAAGCAAGGTTTCATACCCTTCCTTGACTAGATGATATTGGATAAGTTCCTGAATATCAGGGTCATCTTCTACTATCAAAATGACAGACTTTTCTTTCATAGCATTATTCTACAAAGTTAGGAGCCCAAAAACAAGGAAGACCCTCCGATTTCACAGTTTTCTCATACTTTTCCAAGACAGAGGCCTGTATTTATTCTCTAGCATAGGTACCCTCACAAGTTTTTAGACAACAGAAAATTCCAAGCACAGATGATGTGGATTTCGTGAATTGATATGTACCTTTCCTAACATACTGTTCCGAATATTTGCGGGCATCCCTTACCAAGAGCAAGAACCTGAGAGATTTCTCAGGTTCTTACTACAATACATTCCTATTTTCCTTGTTTCTTTTCTACTCGAGCACCCACTTTCTGGCCCTTTTCAGGCTTTCGGTGATTTCCTTCCAGTTATTGGCAGCAATGGCTCCCTTATCAAACATCCAGCTGCCTGTCATGGCCAGAACATGAGGATTATCCAGAAACGTATCCATATCCAATTCAGTGATATGCCCTGCTACAATGAAGCGGAGCTTGAACTCTTCTCCTAGCTTGTCGATAACCGGAAAGCCTCCCAGTTTGTCAACAGGATAGAAACCAAGGACATCAAGGTTCATCCTCCTGCATTTCTCACCTTCGGTGGTGACAGGGAATATGGAAACTTTGTTGCTCAGGCAATACTTGATCATATCCTCATCGAAAACAGGAGAGAAGATAAACTTTGCACCCTCCTCTATTGCTCTTTTCGCTTCCTCGAGGGTTTGTACATTCCCAGCTCCTACAAGTATGTCTGGGTAGTCTTTAGCTAGTGCACGTACTAGAAGATGCCCCTCCTGCATCTGTTGGGACACATTGATTACCTTCAGACCACTCTCTCTGAGAGCAGCAGCTAAGGAAGGGGCTTGATTTGGCCTAAAGGCTTTGGCCATCGGTATACAGCGAAGACGGGAGAGAATTTTTGTTGTGTGATCCAATTTGCATTACCTCCTACAGTTGCTTGCTATAGTGTATCTGCTTACCAAGGCCAGGTAAAGGATGAACCACCTCCAGAACTTTAATCTCTATAGCAATGCACAGATGCGCATACGGTGTAGTGCCCTAGTCGGTTTTATTCTGATTTCTCTCTTTACTGTTCAATTAGGCGATATTGTGCATATAATGTGGTCATGTCCAATAGGAACCAACCATCCAGAAAAACTGTGCTCGACTATCGGAGTCTGCTACAGGCATGCTCTAGAGAAAAAGACAGGGTCAAGATACTTATTTTGCAGTACATCGACGAACACGAGACAGCTTCTCGAAAAATGGTGATAGAGTCCTTGGAAATGCGCCCCTCCACCGTTTCGAAATCTATTGGCGAGATGATTGAAGATGGATTGTTGGACGAACTTAGTGTGCGGGCAAACTCAGGAAGAGGAAGGCCAGAATGGTGCCTATCCATCAAGGCCAACAGGTTCTGGGTCATATCCTTCTCCATCATGTCCATGTCCCTGATCACCACCATTGCAAACTTTGGCGGAGAGGTTATTGAAGAACAGATCCTCCGACTGGACAAAAGCCTGAGTGAGTCTGAAATGGTCCATATTCTGAATGATCTCATAGAGGAATGCTCAGCAAAGGCTCCAGAAGGGACACACCTGCTTGGCTACGGCATTGCTGTCCCCGGTCTCATCGACAAGGAAGCTAACCTCTGGCGGATGGTAACGCGTTTCCCCAACATGAGAAACTTGAAATTCGAGAGCATCACAGGTTTCTCTGAAGGGAATGTGTTGTTTGAGAGGAATATTGATGCCATCCTCAATTACTGCCTTTTGTCAGAACCGGACTCCCATACCAAGAATTCACTATTGTTGCATTGGGGCTATGGAATCGCCATCTCTTTTGCATCAAATGGCACACCAATCCAGTCAGGAGGGGGCCTGTTTGGAGAAATTGGCCACTGGACAGTACCCATCGGAGACAGTGAACCCCAAACCATTGAGAGTTTGGCGGCAGTGCCAAAATTCATGGAAGCATATGAATGGAGTGGTACCATAGACGAAGCCTCCATCCAACAAAGCATTCAGGAAGGGTTTATCTCACAGGAAAAGCTCACCGAGATTCATACCATCATTGCCCAGGTGATTCGAAACCTTCACCTCACTTTTTTTCCTGACATCATCTATATCCTAAGCCCTTTTGTGGATGCAGCGACTGCTGAGCATTTCTCACAATTCTTGAGTGAAGTGCTTGCGCCTTTTGCTGTCAAAACACCTTCAGTAGTCAACCTGCAATATTCTGCCCATAGCGAATCGATGGGAATGGCAAGTACTCTGTTTTCCCAATCCATCGGGGCGTATCTTACCGCACGGTGGTAATACATTTAAAAACACTAAATGTTTATAATTTGTTCCAATAAAGGCATAATACACAGTAATATTTGCTGTTTATCTGTTGTAATATATATTTTTATCTATTAATAACCTACTATGATAAAAAATCATTGACAAGAGCAGAAACCGCCCATATACTAATGGTATGGAGAAACCTATGAAAAAAATCTTAGTAATTCTGTTACTGTGTACCGTACTGTTCGGTTTGACTGCTGCTGGCCAAAACGAAACAAAAGGTGCGGCAAAGCCTGTTATCCTGCGTTTGGCTGAAAACCAGCCTGAGAACAACCCTGTTACCATTGCAATGTACAAGTTTGCTGATTTGGTAAAAGAAAAGACCAATGGTCAAGTTGAGGTGCAGGTCTATGCAAGTGCCCAGCTTGGACAGGAAACTGAAAATATCGAGCAGGTCTCTGCAGGTATTCTGGACATGGCACGTGTAAACTCAGTGACCCTTGCCCAGACTGTCAAAGAGCTTGGGGTATTCACTCTCCCTTACATCTTCACCGACCAGGTCAAGAAGTATGAGATTCTCGATGGCCCCATCGGAAAAGAGGTCCTAGATGCATTCCCCTCTTACAACATGATTAGCTTTGGGTACCTTGAGGCCGGATCACGTAACTTCTACACCACCAAGAAGCCTGTTACTTCTCTTGAAGACCTGAAGGGACAGAAGATTCGAGTCCAGCCTGCAAAGATCTCGATTGACATGGTCAACTATCTTGGTGCTGTCGCAACTCCCATGGATTACGGTGAGGTCTACACTGGATTGCAGACCGGTGTCATCGACGGTGCTGAGAATGACTTTGTCAGCTACTATACCAGCGGACACTATGAAGTAGCTAAAAACTTCACCCTTGATGGACACCTCTCCCCTCCTGCAATGATCATCATGAGCCAGAAGAGTTGGAAGAGTCTGAGCCCCGCACAGCAAGCCGCAGTACGTGAGGCAGCTGATGAAGCTACCGCTTTCCAGCGTGTTGCAATGAACGAGAAGCAGGACGAGTTCCGTGCTCTTGTTGAAGAAGCAGGTTGTAAAGTCTACGACGTTGATACCAAACCATTCCAGGATGCTGTAGCACCCATCTACGACGAGTATCCCCAGTATGCAAATATCATCTCTAGAATTCGAGCTCTGTAATTCAAAAGTTCTTGAGAATTGGGGGGCTGCGAAGCCTCCCAATTTCATGTCTATCCTGCTCATCCAGCAAGGTTGTGTATGAAAAAATTATTAAGCATGCTTGATCGTTTCATGGAAGTCTTCTCTGTGGCCTCCTTGATGATCATGCTTACAATAACTGTCTTTCAAGTGGTAATGCGGTATGTATTTAACAACCCCACCTCTTGGTCTGAAGAAATCACCCTGTTTGCCCTCGTTTGGTTTGGCTATGTAGCCATGGCCATAGGCGTTCGTAAGGATACCCACATTTCTTTGGAGTTTCTTTATGACCATCTCGGAGCAAAGGGGAAGAAAGTGTTGGATATCGGCAGATACTCGCTCTTATTTGTACTCGCTGTCATGATGACCTACTATTCCTTTCCCATGATCAAGATTGGCTTGACCAACAATATGCCTGCAACAGGAATATCCAGAGCGGTGCTATACGCTCCGGCTCTTTTGGGGGGGCTCCTTATGAGTCTCTTCTCCCTAGTCAATTTGATCGGTGTGTTTACCAAGGAGACGCAAAGCCATGAATAGTTTCGGAGTTCCCTTATTGTTCGGAAGCTTGGCGCTTCTTATGGTCTTGAGGATTCCTATAGCATTTTCACTTACAATATCCTCTATTGTAACTGCGCTATATCTGGAAATCCCCCTTTTGTTCATTTTCCAGAAAATGGTGAATGGGCTGAATAGCTTTACATTCCTTGCCGTCCCCTTCTTCATCCTAGCTGCCCAGATTATGATTGAAGGAGATATCAGCAATAAGCTGATGGCCTTGGCCAATGTACTTGTAGGAAGGATTCGTGGTGGTACGGCTATGGTAAATGTGGTGACCAGCATGTTCTTTGGAGGCATTTCCGGATCTTCAGTGGCGGACGTCTCATCTGTTGGTTCATTCCTCATCCCTGCTATGGAAAACGAGGGATATGACAAGGACTTTTGTGTTGCCGTTACCGTTACCTCATCAGTTCAGGGGGTCATTATCCCTCCCTCGCAGAATATGATCTACTACTCTTTGGCTGCTGGAGGGCTCTCCATCGGAAAACTGTTTGTTGCTGGCTACATCCCAGGTATCTTGTTGGGCATTTCCCTCATGCTAACGACATATATCATCTCGGTGAGAAAGAACTATCCAAAGGGGAGAAAGTATACCCTTAAGGAAGGACTTTTCGTAGCAAAGGATGCTGTACTTGGCCTGTTCATGATAGTGATAATCATTGGAGGCATCGTGTTGGGAATCTTTACTCCCACAGAAAGTGCTGCCATCGCATCAGCCTACGCCCTGTTCATCACCTTCTTTGTCTACAAGAACATGACTCTCAAGAAACTGTACAAGATCTTTGTGAATACCACGAATATGCTCTTGCTGATCATTGCCATTATTGCCGCTTCTTCTGCATTCGGCTTTCTGTTGGCATATATGCGAGTTCCCCTTATGGTAACAAATTTCTTCTTGTCCATTTCCGATAACCCCTTCATCATCCTCATCTCCATCAATATTCTGATGCTTGTTTTAGGTTTGGTGATGGATATGGGTGTTCTGATCCTACTGCTTACCCCAATTCTCCTGCCTGTTGCGGTAAGTATTGGGATAGACCCGATTCACTTTGGAATCATCATGATCCTCAACCTCGGTCTGGGATTATGTACCCCTCCAGTAGGAACCTCACTATTTGTTGGTTGTGCGATTGCTAACCTGAAGATTGAAAAGTCGATAAAGATGCTTTTACCATTCTATCTTACTATGGTAATCCTTTTGATCATCCTGATAGCTTTCCCACAATTATCCCTCTGGTTACCCAGTAAGATGTTATTTTAGGAGTTTGTTGGTGAAAGAGAAAATTATAGCAAAGTCCGTCTTTTCCAACTCCCCGGTGGAGTTGGAAATTGAGGACGGGAACATTATTTCTGTACAGCAGAGCAATGTTGCAACAGAAGCTCCATTGGACTATATTGCGCCAGGTTTTTTTGATATCCAGGTCAATGGGTATGCTGGAAAGGATTACTCCTCGACTCTTACCCCTGATGAGATCCTTCATTTGGTTGGGCATATTGCAAAAAGTGGAACAACACAACATATTGCCACTGTCATAACCAATAGTGAAGAGCAGATTATCACAAGTATCAAGGCTATAGTTGCTGCGAGAAAAACCCACCCCATGGTGGAAAAATGTCTTGTGGGAATCCATGTGGAAGGACCGTTCATATCGCCAGACGAAGGAGCAAGGGGTGTTCATGACCCACAGTTCATTCGTCCCTGTGATTATACAGAGTTCCTCCGATGGCAAGAGGCTGCTGAAGGTCTGATCCGTATCGTAACAGTCTCCCCTGAAGATAAGAATGCCTTGGATTTCATCAGAAAAGTATCTGCTACAGGAGTCATTGTCGGTATCGGCCATACCAATGTCGAGCCTTGCATGATCGCTTCGGCTGTTGAGGCTGGAGCGACGTTGTCCACCCACTTGGGAAATGGTAGTGCTCCTATGCTACCACGTCTGGAAAATTTCTTATGGAAGCAACTTAGTGAAGCTAGTCTGAGTGCAAGCATCATCGCTGACGGCTTCCACCTCCCATCCTATGTCCTTGACAGCTTTACCAAGGCCAAGGGCAAGGAGAGGATTCTCCTGATTAGCGATGCCGCTGCTTTGGCAGGCTCTCCTCCAGGAATATACCAATGGGGAGAGATGGACATAGAAGTATTTGATGATGGACATATGGGATTGGCGGGAACATCAAGTCTTGCTGGTGCTTCTTTGTTGCTTGATACCTGTGTTGCACATCTTAGTGAAGTCACCGCTATCTCGCTTGCTGACTCTGTAGCTTGTGCTACTGCCAACCCCCATGCCCTGTTTGGTGAGACTACCTGGACAGACCTGCCAAAGGTTGGGACAGAGGCTGATCTCATCCTCTTCTCCTATACAGAAGGAGAGGGAAAGCTCTCTATAAAACGATCCGTCTTAGGAAAGTATACGTTATTTCAAAAATAGTATTCTCATAAATGAAAGTTATACAATATGAAGGAGAAAATACAGTATGAATCTATCTATCAGTCAGAACAAGGTGCAGCTTGGAGCCCTAGCTGCTAATAAAGGTGCTTCTCTCATAAATGAAGCGATCAAGGAAAAAGGGTATGCAACCATTATCGTAGCTACGGGAGCCAGTCAGTTTGAGATGTTGGAAGCCCTGCTAAAAGAAACCATTGACTGGACCAAGGTGGAAGCCTTCCACCTTGACGAATATATTGGGGTCCCTGTGACGCATCCTGCCAGCTTCCGAAAGTACCTTAAGGAACGATTCGTTGATAAAATTGGCAACCTGAAGGCTTTTCACTACATCGCTGGCGACGTAGATGATGTCGATGCAGAACTCGAACGCCTCTCTTCGCTGATCTCAAGCAAGCACATTGATGTTGCCTTTGTGGGCGTCGGAGAAAACGGACACCTTGCCTTCAATGATCCCCCAGCCGATTTTGCCACAGAAAAGCCCTATAGCGTGGTTAATCTTGATGACGTATGCAGGAAACAACAGCTTGGTGAAGGATGGTTCCCTTCTTTTGACGATGTGCCCAAACAGGCTATCTCCATGGGAGTACGTCAGATCATGAAGAGTGCAAACATCATCAACACCATTCCCGACACCAGAAAGGCTGTTGCAGTGCAAGGAGCCCTTACAGGTCCTGTAACCAATATGTGCCCAGCCTCGATTTTGCAGACCCACCCTAGTTGCTACTGGTTCCTGGACATTGATTCAGCTGCCTTGCTTCCAAAGGATTTTGCATAACACCTCTTCGTTTTCTGCATGAAGACACAAGAGACTCTTCTCATGCCTTTTTTATGGACACCTGCTTTTACTGAGGGAAAGCAGGTGTCTCTCTTTTCATCTTCATGCTTTTCCTCATCCCTATCACACTATACATCTAGGAATGAAAGGACTGACCATTCTTGCGTCCAGGTCAATTTCAACCATTGTACTGTTTATATGCTCAGATATTACTAAAAAGACCTACCCTTAGTGTCTATAGCATATCCTTCCTATCACCTACTACCCAAAAAAAGGATCGTAGATAATTTTCTTTCCCTTCACCTTAAGCTCCTTCAAAAGAGCACGGTTCGATTGGATAGCCTCAAAGGATCCTGAGACGTAATAATAGGCTGAGGCTCCATAGGTAAAGGCAACGGCGGTCAAGGCCTCTTTGAACTCTTCTCTGTCAGAAACAAAGGTGAGCTTAATTTCTGGATTCTTCTGCTCAAGTTGTTTGAGCTCATCGCCAAACAGATAGAAATCCTTTGCGCTATGGATAAGATGGATCGGACGACTTGTCTCATCCTTGAGCGCATACAAGAGGGAACGCATCGGAGTTATACCAACCCCAGTGGCAAGCATTACAATGGGGCTTGTATCGTCTTGTACGACAAACCAGCCAAAAGGACCGCGTACCTTGATCGTCTCCCCTTCCTGCATTCCCATCAGTGTCTGCTTAAATCCACTTGCGGCGGTGCCGGTCCTTGTCCCAATGAGGAAGGTTTCCTCTGTAGGGGCATTGGCAAAACTAAAGGCCCTATAGGACCTTCCTTTGAATTTCTTTCCAGGAAAGGTAAAGGCACCATGCTGCCCAGCTTCCCACTCTATAGGATATGGAGCTTGCATTTTCACCAGGATATAGTCTCCTGAAACCTTTTCCATACTGATGAATCGCATGGAATGTGTTTTGAACAAGCCCTTGAAATACCGAACTTTCATTGCGTCCCTCCACGACTATGATACATGCTTATCATAGGTCGTACTCCACAAGAACACAATCATACCTGCAGGTCCCATACCCCATGTACTGAATACATTGCCTATGTAAAAACATATACTTAGTCCATAATGAGGTGAAACATAAATGTGAATTAGGGAGTGTACTGAAGCATCGTGAAATTGAGAATAGCCATCCGTTCCTTCTTGGTTTTCCGGCAAGACATTCCTCAAGCTTGAAGAGGCCAACCCCAAACGGGCTTACAGCACTTTTGATATAGAATAACAATGTTCTTTTCACGCACTAGAATACTGTTTGTCCTATGGGCCTAACCAATCTAGGAACAATATCAGTTCTGTATTTTTATAGTAGGATAGTAAAATTCTCTAGTATAAACATTTGTTCAACGATTCCCTTTTCTTCCCACTCATGTACAATTAATGTAATATATGATAAACCTTTTGGTATACTACTTGTAACAGCAGGAACCATATGACTGATAGAATGAAATGGATAGAACCTATTCCCAAACAATCTGTTTCTAAGACTGTAATGGAGAACATAAAAAAAGGAATCATTACCGGGTCAATAAAACCTGGAGAATACCTACCATCAGAGACAGAATTATCTGAACGTTTTGGTGTGGGAAAATCAAGTGTTCGTGAAGCTATAAAAATGCTAGAGGCACTTGGGTACATAGAAATATGTAAAGGTAATGGATCTCGGGTTAGGACTTCAGTAGATGCCTCAATAATGAATCCCCTTTTATTTCAGTTGGTGCTGCTAAATGATGGAACTCAAAAAGAGTTGCTGGAATTTAGAAAAACTATTGAGATTGCTGCTTCAATTGCAGCTATAGATACTGTTACACAAGAAGACATAGATAACCTAGAATTGAATATTGAAAAAACCAGGAAATCACAAGAAATTGGAAAATCAACAATTGACGAAGATTTTGAATTCCACCAACTGATATATGAAAGTACTCACAACCAATATTTAATACTGATTGGAAAGACCATCATGGAGCTATTCCACAGTTCACTTCAAATTTCTAATGAACATTATAGCAATAAAGTGTTATCCGATCATGAGAACATCCTTGAGGCATTGAAAGCTAGAGACAAGAAGAAAATCAGAATTGTCATAGAGTCATCACTAAAGAGTTGGTATAATTTGGCTCTTTCCTCTTCCAACCAAGACTAAATAGAGAAACCTTTTGCAATCCTGCACGGTTGTCCCATCCAAACGAATTACTAGCCTTCATCACATTGTATGTAATGAAGGCTAGATGGCAAAAGAATCAGTACGTTAGAAAATCAAAGCTCCAATCATTGCAAATACCATGGAGAGAACTCCAACAAGAGCACCTCCGAGAGTATAAGTCTTCAAACCCCCAGATATTGTGAATCCTGACAGGTTGGCACTAACCCAAAAACCACTGTCGTTTACATGCCCACAGCTCAAAGACCCAGAAAGACAGGCTATTGCAATCCAAACAGGACTAATGCCTAAGGTTGCTGAAACCGATGACATAATTGTCATTGCTGTAATTGAAGCGACAGTACCTGACCCAAGGGCAATACGAAGCAATGCAGCAATGAAAAAAGCAAAGATCAAGGCTACTATTGGTGACGCCGAAATATTCGAGATTCCAGAAGCTATCATGTCAGCCATTCCCGTCGCGCCGATTATTGCACCGAAAGAACCACCAGCACCAGTTATCAGCAATACTATGCCACAACTCTTGAGTGCTTCAGTTGCTGATTTATCTTTTTCCTCGCGACTTAAAGCCACTGAAGAGACAATATATGCTGCAAGAACTCCAAACAACATTGCTATCACCTTATTGCTGATAAAACTGATGAACTCAGGAACTGTATCCATTGTAGCATTACACACTGTACCAAGAAGGATTAAGATTACAGGAAGAATAATGGGAATGATTGAGGCAATAAAAGATGGCGTATTATCAAGAGAAAACTCTTCTACATTCTCATAAACGGCAACACCCGTCTCATCCTTTTCCTTGTTCCAAAAACCACCATCCATTATCCAAATATAAAGCTTCATTGCAATTAGTGCAGATAATACACCTACCACAATGCCTACCAACAACATGATGCCAACATCAAAATGAAGAATCTCAGCAGCTGCAAGCGGGTTCGGAGTAGGAGGAACAAGCGTGTGCGCAGTTGCCGCTCCTATAACTGTAGTACCTACTGCATAGTGTACAGGCTTTTGTATCTCTTTTGAAATTGCTACTGCTACAGGAATGAGAATAACAAAGGTAACATCATAAAAAACAGGGATAGAAAGAATAAAGGCTGTTAATCCCAACCCATACAAGGCATATCTCTTTGAAGTTGCTTTAACCATTGTATTGGCAATTTTTCTTGCTGCCCCTGAATCCGAAGTAAGTTGACCAAGTATTACACCGAACCCGATTGAAAGACCAATCCCTTTCATTAGATTTCCAAATCCATTTCCAATTTGGATAATAGTCGCAACACCTCCCAGGCCACTGGCTAATCCCATGAATAGACTTCCAAGAATAAGAGCAATTGCTGTATTAAGCTTCAATTTCAAAATACAAAAAAGAATAATGGCAATTGACACAAACAACCATACCAACATTAACCCCATGTTAAACCTCCTTTGGTTTGTTCAGTTTACTTTAGCTTTGCTTTTGTTCTAGCTTCTGCTTGTGAGAATTCACAAGTAAGAGCATTTTCTTCCATCTCATGTAAATTTCTGAGACTATTTTCTGTCTGCTCCTTATGCCATTCGTTGGCAAAGTCTCCATTTTTTATTCTTTCATATCGATTTCTCAAGAAAGTACGTATCCCTTCTTTTTCGAAGGCATCAAATCCAATTAGCTGTCCATATTGGCTAGTATGAGAATGGAAGGGGAGTTGCTTGAAGAAACCAACTTCGGCTGCCTTTTCCATCATCACTGCAGGTTCTTTTGAGAGGTACATTTCCATGAGAACAGCTTCTTCTGGATGTCCCATTTCAACCTCAAGTTTGAATGCCTCGACAAATACATTGTAAATTATTGGCCAAGTACCTTGTTCTGCCATAAGATCAAGAAAAGTCTCATCATCAAACGTTACCTCAATGGCACCCTTTCGTGTAGCTCCAATTGCCTTACATAACGCTTTTGCATATTCTAATGCTCTTCCAGAATAGTCTTGGTGTACACCCACAAAAGCTGGAGACCCTTCACCACTTTGATAAAGTTCCCTGACACCCTTACCGATCATTCTTGGAGCAGCCATAACAATATCGAGGTTTGTGGCGGGAACAATTCTCTTAAAAGTAATATTATATGCTGAAGCAAAATTAACAATATCACCATTCTTGAGATTTGGTGCTATTTCCTGTTCATAGATACTTGGAGCAACTTCATCCGGAAGCAAGAGAAAAATAACGTCTGCCATTTTACTTGCTTCTGCAATGGAATACACCATGAAACCATCTTCATTGGCCGTATCGTATGATTCGTCGTGTCTACTGCCAACAATTATGTGACTAAGTCCGGAATCTCTCATATTCAACGCTTGTGCTCTTCCCTGATTTCCGTATCCAATGACAGCAATAACCTTATCTGTCAATAATTCGAGATTTGCATCCTCTTCATAATAAATCGTAGCCATAATAGCCTCCTACTAGAAATAAGACATCTGATGTCTGTTATCTGGTTACATCTTCTCTCCATTTTTTTAGATTGTCAAGTTTTTTCTTGGTTTTTCACTGGCGGTGAGCTTAGGGAATGTGTGCAAGACCACTCATCTCATGCTAAAGAGTCAGTTTGTCCCATTTACCACTATATTGGCCCTAGTCTATATTCTATGGTTTCACTATGATATAATCATTGTAGTACTACCTTTACTTCATAACAGTAAGGACAGGAGGAGTGGGATAGGAAAAGATGATTTGCTCATATACTCTGACCGGATTTTTCCTGTGGGATACAGAGTAATACAGCAGATAACTGAGTAATAATTGAGGTAGCCAATACATTTTCTGTTTTTTTCTTGAATATGTTGCAATCTGTTGTATCATAACTAATGAATTGGACAGCAAGTCTACTGCATTCCAGGTGGTAACCCTTTCGGGAATATCCATAATGCATATAAAGTAGTAAGATGACAGTAGGAATATAGTTGGCTTCTCGGGAGTAGGAGGAAAGCAATGAACATAATAGGAAAACCTTTAAATAGAGTCGATGCAAAAGAAAAAGTCACAGGTAAAGCAAAATATACTGGAGATTTGGTAAGTCCTCACGCCCTCTTTGCAAAAGTCAAACACAGTACCATCGCAAATGGGCTTGTCCAGTCTTTTGATTTGGAAGAGGCCTGGAAGGTCCCAGGAGTCATCGATATTGTCACCTGTTTTGACGTACCGGATATCCAGTTTCCCACGGCAGGACATCCCTGGTCCACAGAGAAGAAACACCAAGATATTGCTGACAGAAAACTCCTCAATACCCGAGTCCGTTTCTACGGTGACGATGTCGCCGCTGTCATTGCGGAAAATGAACTGGCTGCAAATGAGGCAGTACGGAAGATACAGGTTACATATGAAGAGTATGAGCCCATCCTCTCGGTCGAGCAAGCCATGGCACCTGGGGCAAGGACAATCCATGAAGAAAAGCCTGACAACGTAGTAGTCCACTCCTCATATGAAATGGGTTCCTTCGATGAAGCCATCAAAGAAAAGGATCTCATAAAGATTGAAGGTGACTACGATACCCCTATTGTCCAGCACTGCCATATTGAGAAAGCTTCCTCCTTTGCTTACATGGAAAATGGGAAAATAGTAGTTGTCGCTGCCACACAGATTCCTCACATCGTAAGACGAGTATGCTCACAGGCTCTAGGTGTCGGCTATGGAGATATCAGAATCATCAAGCCATATCTCGGTGGAGGATTCGGTAATAGACAGGATGCCCTGACAGAACCATTGAACGCATTCCTTACCACACGCGTCGGAGGAAGGCAGGTCCGCCTGGAATACACCAGGGAAGAGACCTTTTCCTGCACTCGCGTACGGCATGCCATGAAATTCCATATCGTATCGTATGTCCGGAAAGACGGTACCTTTGCAGCACGCTCCATCCTCGCCTATTCCAATCAGGGAGCATATGCATCCCATGCACATGCTCTGGTAGCTAATGCTGTCAATGGCTTTCGCATGATGTACCCAGTTGGGGCAGTCAAAGGGGAAGCATTCACCGTCTACACCAACCTGCCGACAGCAGGGGCCATGCGTGCCTATGGGATTCCACAGATCGGATTCGCCCTTGAAGCACATGTCGATGACATCGTCAGGAAGATGGGTTTTGATTCGATTGCCTTCAGGAAACAGAACATGATGAAACTCGGTTTCATTGACCCGATGACTACCATCCAGTGCCATTCGACTGGACTTTCCGAGTGCATAGATATAGGGGAGAAACACCTTAACTACACAGAAAAACGCGCTAGGTATGAAAACCAGACAGGTCCGGTCAGAAAAGGCGTCGGTATGGGCATTTTCTGCTACAAGACAGGTGTCTACCCTATCGCCTTGGAAACAGCAGCATGTCGAATGTTACTTAACCAGGATGGTTCCTTGCAGTTGCAAATGGGGGCAACAGAAATAGGACAGGGTGCAGATACCGTCTTTGGTATGATGGCGGCAGAGACTGTTGGGCTCACCATGGACAAGATACATGTGATAAGCAAGCAGGATACTGACGTCACCCCGTATGATACAGGTGCCTATGCTTCCAGACAGACCTATGTCTCTGGTATGGCCGTCAAGAAAACAGCAGAGGTATTTAGAAAGCGACTACTCGAATTTGCAGGTTTCATGCTGAACAAGGACCCTTGGGATCTTGATATCAAGGACAACTACATCGTCCATGCAAACAAGAACGAACAGTTGCTTTCTGTCAGGACAGTTGCTGAGGAGTCATGCTATAGCATGACCAACTCGACGCATATTTCGGCAGAAGAGTCGCACCACTGTTCGGACAACACGTACTCATTTGGTGTCTGTTTTGCCGAAATTGAGGTAGACATCCCCATGTGCCACATAAAGGTATTGGACATCATCAACGTCCATGACTCAGGAAGGATCATCAACCACCAGACAGCCGAAGGGCAGGTCCATGGCGGTATGAGTATGGGTCTTGGATATGGCTTGTATGAACATCTGGACTTTGACCAGAAGACTGGTCGGATGCTCAATGACAACCTGCTTGACTACAAACTGATGACACCGATGGATACTCCTGACCTGCATGTCGCATTCGTAGAGACTGAGGACCCGACGGGACCTTATGGCAACAAATCACTGGGAGAACCACCGGCCATCCCTATTGCCCCAGCCATCAGAAATGCCATGCTGAATGCTACAGGTGTTGCAGTGAATTCAATCCCTCTCAACCCCGAAAAGCTGTTCTATGCAATTCGAGAAGCAGGACTTATCAAATAAAGGAAGACGAGCATGTACGATATTAAAAACTTGTATGAACCAAAGACAGTGGAAGAAGCACTGAAACTGAAAAAAGAACACCCCGAAGCATTGGTACTCGCCGGAGGAAGTGACATCCTCATCCAGATCCGTGAAGGAAAGCTTGCTGGGTGTGACCTTATCAGCATATTTGCTTTAGATGAACTGCGTGGTATCTGTATCGAGGATGATGGGTCACTTTTGATACGCCCTCTTTCCAGCTTTACTGATGTAGTGATGCATCCCCTTATCAAGAAGCATGTACCGGTCCTCGGAGAAGCAGTTGAGCAGGTAGGTGGTCCTCAGGTCAGGAACATCGGGACCATTGGAGGAAACATCTGTAACGGGGTGACCAGTGCAGACTCTGCAGGAACTCTCAAGGCATATGATGCTTTACTTGAAATTTCCAGTTTGGACGGTACACGTGTCCTTCCCTATGCTGACTTCAACCTCAGGCCAGGCAAGGTTGACCTACGCCCCGGTGAGATACTCACAGGGATTCGCATACCAAAGGCTAGCTATGAAAAGACCTATGGACATTTCATCAAATATGCAATGCGACGTGCGATGGACATTGCAACTTTGAGTTGCTCGGTAAATGTCAAACTGACCGATGACAAGAAAAAAGTAGAAAGGCTGCGCATCGCCTTCGGCGTCGCTGCCCCCATCCCTATCCGCGCCCTCACAGCAGAAAAAAGTGCCAACGGACAACCTCTCAATGATGCTCTGATCAACAAGGTTGCTGAAGGCGCCCTTGCTGACGTCATGCCAAGAACCAGCTGGAGAGCTTCCAAGGAGTTCAGACTTCATTTAGTAGAAGAACTTGCTAGACGTGCAACCATCACATCGATCGAGAAAGCAGGAGGAAAGATCAATGGCTAGAAGAACGGTAACATGCACCATAAATGGTACAAGAAGAGAATATTCGGTTGATGTACGAGACTCCCTTTCTGACATGCTTCGTGGACAAGGTGGCCTGGATAGCGTCAAGCACGGCTGTGATGTGGGTGAATGCGGAGCATGTACAGTCCTCATAGATGGCAAACCCTTAAACTCCTGTATCTATCTTGCAATTTGGGCTGAAGGAAAGACCATACTGACCTTGGAAGGCCTCTCTGACAAGAAAGGTACCATATCAGATATTCAACAGGCTTTCATCGATGAAGGGGCCGTTCAGTGCGGTTTCTGCACCCCAGGCTTCATCATGGCATCATTGCCCATCATCACGAGTGACAAACCTGCAAGCCGAGAAGAGATTCGCAAGCAAGTTGCAGGCAACCTCTGCAGATGCACCGGCTATGACAAGATTATCAATGCGATCGAGAAGACCCAGCATAAGAGAATTGAAGAAAAACAGGCGAAATAGCTTCCTAAAAATATACCATACTAAATACTGCTCATTAGCATCTGCAGATGAGCAGTTTGTCTGTCTCGTTGATTCGTATATTTAGAAAATATGTTTGACTCCTGAGTTTGTCCTACACAAATTGACCACTTATTGAGTAATCTTCATATACGGGGATTTCTAAGAATAATTCAAAATACATAAGCTGTAGAATTTGGGGATCTATGTCTGGATGTCCCTAACAATAGAAAGTGACTGCCTTGCTTGCCCTCCCCTAGTGTGATACCGTCTCTCATGTTAGGTAAAATATCTCTGTAGGGTGGTAGCACTATGTGGTCAATTCTTCCAATTCTCCTGTTGTTCGTACTGGGCTTTATCCTGCAAAAGTCAAAAAGCTTTTCAGAGGCTACAATAGCCGGCATTAAGCGCATAGTCTCTGACCTGGCACTCCCTGCCTTGCTGTTCCAAGCCTTCTCAACTGTGGAGATAGAAAGTAAGTACCTCCTGTTGGTGATGACCATCTTCATGGTATGCCTCCTGATGGTTCTCCTAGGAAAGGCCCTGGCAAAACCCCTTGGGATGAAGAGCCCCTACTTCCCTCTTATGATGGGTGGCTTTGAGATGGGGATGCTGGGCTACGCCCTCTTCATATCTGTCTATGGGATTGAACACCTAGGCAAGCTGGCTCTGGTCGACCTGGGGCAGGTCTTGTTTGTCTTCTTTGTCCTAATGGCATTCCTTATCAAGGAACGCGATGGAGTACACAACAAGAAGGTACTGCTTCGCCAGTTCCTTACCTCCCCTGTCATCATAGCAATATTCCTTGGGATCATTGTCAGCCTTGTTGGCAAGAACATAGAACCAAACCCTTTCATACTTGCCTTGGCTGAGTTCATCGACCTGCTTGCAAAACTGACCGTCCCCCTCATCGCAATCTCCATAGGATATGGCATTCACATCAAGGGCGAGGGCCTTGCAAAGGCCCTCAAGACTATCCTTGTCAGGAAAGCCCTTCTGCTCATACTCGCCTTGATCATCAACCATTTCCTGGTTGACAACCTGCTGGGGATGAGTGCCATCTACCGCTATGCGGTGCTGTTGATGTTCCTTACCCCACCCCCTTTCATCATCACCATATTCATGAAGACAGGAGACAAGGAAAACGCAGATTACGTAGACAACACCCTTTCCATAGACACCCTTGTCTCGATACTCTCTGTGATGGCCGCTACAGCCATGTATACCTAAGGGTTCCCTTTCATGTACCTTACTTTTTCTTCACCTACCCGCATCGGAGGAAATACACTATGCGCATAGCAATCTATGGAGCAGGATCACTAGGCACCATCTTAGGAGCCTATTTGGCAAGAGGCAATGTCCAAGCAGACCTCATAACCCGAAATGAAAAGCATATTGCTGCCTTACAGGCAAACGGTGCCAAAGTGGTAGGGAAAGTCACCTTCACGGTTCCAGTCAAAGCCCTGCTCCCCACTCAAATGGAAGGCAGGTATGACCTCATCTTCCTACTTACCAAACAACTGGAAAACAAATCAGTCGCCCAATTCCTCAAGCAATACCTTTCCCCTGATGGCATGCTCTGCACCATGCAAAATGGATTGCCTGAACCAAGGCTCATTGAAATCCTTGGCAAGGAACGAGTCAGCGGGTGTACTATTGGATGGGGTGCAACCAAACAGGGACCTGGAATTTCAGAGCTGACAAGTGAACCTGATAGGCTCACCTTCAGCCTTGGCATGATAGAAGATCCTGAACAAAAGACCCTTGAGAGTATTGCCCAGATACTTGAAAATATGGGTACTGTCGAAATAGAGAAAAACTTTTTGGGTGCACGATGGTCAAAACTTCTGATCAATACAGCCTTCAGCGGTATGGCAACTGTTGTTGGGGGCACCTTTGGGGATGTCGTCAAAAACAAGAAGGCAAGAACCCTGGCCCAGAGAATCATGAAGGAGTGTATGGACACTGCCCAAGCTTTGGATTTGACTATCGAACCTGTCCAAGGTAAAGATATAGTGAAACTCTTCAATTACTCAGGACCATTAAAGAAATGGATATCCTTCCACCTGATACCTCTTGCTATGAAAAAGCACAGATCGCTCAAACCAAGCATGTTACAGGACATCGAGAAGGACGTACCCTGTGAAGTTGAAGCCATAAACGGAGTGCTCAGCGAACAAGCTAAGAAAGCGGGAGTCCCTACCCCGATCAATGATAGGGTCATTGCCATCATCGGCCGCATAGAAAAGGGCGAATTACGTCCAGAGATAGGTAACCTAAATCTATTTACTGAACTCTGATGTATTTTTGCATGGACAAAATACACTCTCTTGTGCATAGTACAAAACGGAGGAAAGCAGATTAGAATGAATATTCTGCTAAGATTGTCCCATGCCTGATGCAATGAACTTCTGTGCCATAGACTTCGAGACAGCTTGCTATCAACGTGCAAGCGCCTGTGCAGTAGCCTTGGTCAAGGTTCACGAGGGAAAGTTGGTCGACCAATACTATACCCTCATCAAACCACCCTATGGCATGGACATCATACCCGGCTTTACCTCTATCCATGGCATCAGGATGAGCGATGTTGCACATTCCCCAACCTTTGCTGAGGCATGGCCCCGAATGAAGACGTTCATTGGAGACGATTTTCTAGTTGCCCATAACAGTAGCTTCGACCGTAGTGTCCTCAGATACTGCCTCGAATACTATGACATTGACTACCCTTTGCCTATCTTTGCTTGCACCGTCCAATGTGCACGCCGTGCCTGGCCGACTCTGATGAACCATAAGCTCGATACTGTCAGCAGACACCTGGGGATACAACTGAAGCACCATGAAGCTCTGAGTGATTCTCTGGCTTGCGCCAAGATTTATCTTGCGGCCAATGGATTCTCATCTCAACATATTTGAGGTAGAGACAAAGGCATTTCAGCCTATCTTCTTTTACGTACTATCCACTTTCAACCAGACAATCCTTACCAAAAAGTTGTTAACTTTTTTTGCTGCTTCTCATGAAATACAAATTTATGAGGTACCAAAGCAGGATTTACGTTTCATTATATTTCCATATTGTAAACGTTTACAATTTTCTTGACAACGCCCATATTCCATGTAATGATTTGCTCATAGGGATTTTAAAAATCAAATTACTAGGATATTTGTGAAGAGGAATATTGATCGTATCAGATAAAAGAGGGAGGTGGCTTTGAACAATATTGTGTTGTCGATGAAAGCCATAGACAAGCGCTTTTCTGGTGTACATGCCTTGAAAAAGGTAGATTTCACCCTAAGAGAGGGAGAAATACATGCGCTTGTAGGCGAAAACGGTGCAGGAAAATCCACACTCATGAAAGCCCTTACGGGTATCTTCCCCAAGGATTCAGGGGAGATTCACTTTAGGGGAAAACTGTTCAATCCACACAGCCCCAAACAAGCACTCACTGCAGGTATAGCGATAGTCCACCAGGAACTGAATATGATGGACCATCTCACTGTTGCACAAAACCTTTTCATAGGTCGCGAATCCACCAAGTTCAAAGGCTTGATGCTTGATCAAAAAGATCAAAACCAACGAGCCAGAGACCTTCTGAAAAAACTTAATATGGATATTGATGTGGAGCTCAAACTCGGGAGCCTTACAGTTGGCAAGCAACAGATGATCGAGATAGCAAAGGCTGTAAGCTACAACCTTAAGGTTCTTGTCCTTGATGAACCTACAGCTGCCCTCACCGACACTGAGATTGAAGACCTGTTCACCATTATGAGGGACCTTGCCTCAAAAGGTGTTGGTATGATCTACATTTCCCACCGTCTCGATGAGATTGGGGAGATTTCTGACCGGGTCACGGTTCTCCGTGATGGTGAACTCGTCGGAACAAAAGCGACAAGTGAGCTGACCAAGGAAGAAATGATCAATATGATGGTCGGACGGGTCATTTACGAGCAGCCCAAGAGCAAGAGCAATGTTGCCCCTGATGCACCAGTCGTTTTGAAAATAGAGAATCTCAATTCAGGGGATATGGTCAATGGTGTCAGTTTCGATTTGCACAGGGGTGAGATCCTAGGCTTTGCAGGCTTGATGGGTGCGGGAAGAACTGAAACAGCACGGGCCCTGTATGGTGCTGACAAAGCTACAGGAACCATTGAAGTCAATGGTAGAAGAGCATCAATAACCAATCCCATGGATGCAGTCAAGCTTGGCATCGGATATCTGTCTGAGGACAGAAAGCGCTACGGGCTTGCCACTAAGCTATCGGTAATCGACAACGCGGTGATGGCCTCTCATGAGAAACTGTCCCCCTCTTTTCTGATAAAGAATAAAGCTCTGGTCAGTTCAACAAAAGAGTATGTTGAGAAGTTGTCAATCAAGACCCCTTCCATAGACCAGTTTGTACGAAACCTCTCTGGAGGAAACCAACAGAAAGTGGTCATTGCAAAATGGCTGATAAAAAACAGCTCCATCCTTATTTTTGATGAACCTACAAGAGGTATCGACGTCGGGGCAAAGAGTGAGATCTACTCCCTGATGAACGAATTGGTCAAGGAAGGAAAATCCATCATCATGATCAGCTCCGATCTGACAGAAGTATTGAGAATGAGTGACAGGGTTGTTGTAATGAATGAAGGCAGGATCACCGGAATCCTAGACATAAAAGAAGCAACCCAAGAGAAAATCATGGGTTTGGCAACACTTCATACATAGGAGTTGGCAGGTATGGCTACTAACGAGAATATAGACTTGAAGGAAAAGAGCAACGGCATCAATATGCAGAAACTTCTTGCGCCTTTGGCCTTGGTTATCATCTATGCTTTTTTTGCAATCTTTGGGAGAAATTTTTTCTCCTTCACCACTCTGGTCAATATCCTTGACTCCTCCTACTACATAGGCTTCATTGCCATTGGAGTTACCTTTGTCATCATAACCGGTGGCATTGATCTGAGTTTAGGAACAGTGATGATGGCTTCTGCAATTATTGGAGGGACCGCATACAAGACATGGGGCTGGCCGATGTGGCTCTCCCTGCTGTTGATCCTGTTTGTAGGTACGGCCTTTGGCTTAGTAAACGGGATACTCATCTCAAAACTCAAACTTCCTCCGTTTATTGCAACACTCGGGACACAGATGATAAGTCTTGGAACAGGATCCATAGTATCCAATGTACGCAGTGCCACATTTCCAGCGCGTGGAGCCGCAGATAGCTGGTTCAAAAGCATCTTCAAATTTATTACGCCGGGAAACAGCTCCTTCCCCACAGGTGCCATAGTACTCTTTCTAACCGCATTCATTGCATACATCATCCTCACAAAAACCAAAATGGGACGATACATATTCGCCATTGGCTCCAACAAAGATGCAGCAAGGCTTTCCGGCGTAGATGTAGACAAATGGGAACTGATGGCCTATGTAATTGCTGGTTTTACAGCAGGGATAGGCGGAATCGCCTTTGCTGCAGTCTATACCACCGTTATGCCTGCACAAGGGGCTGGTTTTGAACTCTATGCCATTGCAGGTGCTGTTATCGGAGGTACGTCTCTCTCTGGTGGTGCAGGTTCTGTATTCGGCACTATGATAGGTGTGTACATCATGAGTGTACTTCGGTCAGGCCTTCCTTCAATGAACTTACAGTCACAGTACCAGACCTTCTTTACTGGCGTAGTTGTCATCGGGGCAGTATTGCTGGACATCTATCGGACAAAGAAGGCAACAGAAGTAAAAATGCTTACACCTGCAGACCAATTCCGTGAAGAGAAGCTGGGAACCATCGAAAAACTCAAAAGGGATCTTGCGAATGAGGGAGATTCTAAAAAAAGAAATGACCTTCAGAATGCAATCAAACAAAGTAAGAGAGAGATGAACTCTACCTACAAGAAAATGAAAAAGGAAGAGAAGGCAGAGCAAACTCGCCTTGCACTACAAGAGAAAGAGTTTGCTATGACAATGCAGGACAATCAGTCCTAAGTGATTCGCAGTGGTTATATCCGAAGGCGTATGCCCTCGGTAGTATATAGGAGGTTCACATGAAAAAAAGTTTGGTAATTCTACTGGCTTTGATCGTTCTTGCTTCTTTTGCACCAATTTTCGCCCAGGCCGCAACAGAAGGGAAACCTTATATCGCAGTTGTCTCTAAAGGTGAGCAGCACGATTTCTGGCAGCAGGTAAAATTAGGCGCAAATGCAGCAGCTGAAAAGTATGCTGTTGATATCACTTTCGAAGGGCCACCCTCTGAAAGTGATGTCCAGATTCAGGTTGAGATGTTGAATAATGCAATGGCTAAGAATCCCGTAGCCATAGCCTTGGCAGCACTCAATACAAGTAGTGTACTTGACCAGTTGCAAGAAACCAAAGCAAAGGGGATCCCCGTAATCGGTTTTGACTCTGGTGTTCCAGAGGCTCCAGCCGGTTCAATTTGGGCTAATGCTTCCACAGACAACTTCAATGCAGCCGGTGTGGCAGCAAAGAAAATGTTTGATGTCATCAAGACCAAGATTGAAAGTGCAACTGATGCAAAACCTGTGAAGATTATCGTCATGAACCAGGATGCATCCGGCGAATCATTGCTGAGCCGTGGAAAGGGTTTCCGCGACACCATGATCGACCTTATTGTTGCCCAGACAAAACTCACCAAGAATGACATCAAGGTAACCGGAAACGTTGGTTATATTGCCGCTGATAGCCCCACAACTGGAAAGAAAGTCATCATAGAGATGGTCGTTCCAGCTTCTGCCGCTATGACAGATGCTACTAATGCATCACAGGCTGTCTTGAACAAGATTGTCTCTGACAATGTCCTCGGAATCTTCTGTTCCAATGAAGCTACCGTCAAGGGTTTGCTTGCAGCAACCAATGATGGTGCAGCACTGAAGTCGAATGCTTCCTATAAGGATGTTGTAGTATTTGGATTTGACTCTGGCGCAGCTCAGAAGAACGCTGTCCGTGAAGGCTATTTCTACGGCTCTATCACCCAGGATCCATATTCAATCGGATACAAGGCTGTCGAGCTTGCTTACAAGGCCTACAAGGGAGAAGAAGTCTCCGATGTAGATACCGGTGCCAAGTTCTATGATAAGAGCAACATGAACGATGCTGACATCAAGGGTCTTCTCTACGACTAATCGAGGTTTTATCGGTTAATTCCAGAGGTAGGGGGCCGTGTGTGAACATATGGCCCCCTACCCTTTTTTAAGGGTAAGGAGAATGGATATGCGACATGAGGAACAAACTTCCATCACCATCAGGGAAGTTGCCCAGATATCAGGAGTATCTATTGCTACTGTGTCGAGAGTCCTCAACAATTCTGAATCTGTCACAAAGAAAACCCGAGAGAAAGTGACCCAAGCGATGGCTCAGCTGGGATATAACCGCAATGCTGTTGCCAGATCTCTTAAGATCAGAAAAACTAAAACGATCGGAATCATTGCACCAGAACTTTCCAATACGTTCTTTATGGAGGTCCTGGAGTCTATGGAACGAAGCCTTGCCATGCATGACTATACCATGGTGCTCTGCTCCTCAAACAATTCCATAGAGGAAGAACGAAAAAAACTACAGGTCATGATAGAACGTACAGTTGATGCTTTAGTCATCATCCCCGTAAGTGACGAAGGGAACCACCTACAACATAAAGCCCTTGAGCAAATACCCACTATCATCCTAGACAGACAGATACCAAGTCTCCACTTCGATACTGTCCTGACCGACAATCGCTATGGAGTACAATTTGGGATCAGGAGCCTCATCAGGGAAGGTTTTCAACGCATCGGGTTCCTAGGAGGAAGCCTCCATATCCCCACAGCAAATGAACGGTACCTTGGCTATCTGAAAGCCATGCAGGAAGCGAATCTACAGGTAGAAGAAGAATATGTATTTATTGAGGGACATATGGACCAGAAGAAGGGATTCTCCCTCATGCACAACATACTGCAAAATCCAAATCATCCCCAGGCATTCTTTATAGCGAATGACATGCTGCATCTCGGAGCCACCACCTACCTGATGGAAACCTACAGGCCAGAAGATCGTCCTGTCATTGTTTTTGCAAGCTTTGACTACCTATCCTACTCTCCCTTGTTACAGTTTTGTCATTATGCGGTTTGCCAACCCTTGGAAGAGATAGGCAAATCTGTCGCTACGCTTGTATTGCGGAGGTTACAAGGTGATTGGACAGACTATCCCCAACAGATAGTCCATACCCCCGAGATTAAGGTGATGGTAACCAACGGCGGAATTCCATCCCCGTAAAATACAAATCTTTATTTTATTCCCTATACACATTTTCTTGCCAAGGCAAGGGTAAGCTTGGTACACTATGGATAGTATGAGACAAGGAGATATAGTTATGGATATTTTCACTATTGCGATTCAGTTGGAGCAGGAAGGGGTCAAATTCTATGAAAATCTCGCTTCTCAAGCTACAACCGAAGGCTTGAAATCTATCTTTACCATGTTGGCTAAAGACGAGAGAAATCATGAGTTGGTATTCACCTCGCTCAAGAATAAGTCTGTCCCAGTAATGGTTCCCAGCAGTGTAGCCAAAGAAGCTCAGGCAATATTCAAACAATTCACAAAAGAGGCCTACCTCAAGGAAGCTCCTCAAGTCAGCATGTATGAACAGGCATTGGAGGTTGAGAAAAAGAGCATCAACCTCTATAGCTCCCATCTTGAGAACCTCGAGAGTGCAGAGGAACAGAACGCAGTAAAGAAAATACTGGCAGAAGAGAAAAAGCACTATGAGACCTTGGAAGAATTGGTCAAGTTAGTAAGCCGTCCCCAGAGATGGGTAGAGAATGCTGAATTTGGAGTACGCAAGGAATATTAGTGTTCCACTTGCTGTATGACAATAAGTACTATCATCTTTGGATGATAGTACTTATTTTTCTAAGACCAGAGGCTACGTTTCTATCAGTTCACATGTACGTAAAAACATCGTTCCTAGCAACAAACACGCTATCCTACTTGTTGGTTCCGCTAGGAATCCCTACAAAAGAAAATAGTTCACAGGGATAATTCCTTACATGCAGCCGTCGAATTAACCTTTCTCCTAGACCTCTCGAGTAATATACTCATAGAGGGAATCCCACTGATCAAAGGAAGAGAGGCCATCCTTCAACCTGCAAGCATAAGAACGGTTCTTGAATGGCAATGCATAGACAGCATACTCTTATACTTGTTCTTTCTTCTTCTCAGCATAGGATATTTCTTGCTTTGTTTTCTGTTCTACAGCTTTGTCAAAATAAGAAATCAATATATTTCCCACTTTTATTGTATATTCGACCATCATGCACTTTAGTTCTTTAGGATAGAAGCGTCCCCATTCCTGAATTTCGAAGGTCAGTTCGCCTTCATACCCAATATCAGCAAGGCCACTCATTCCTTCCTTCCAATCAATATTCCCATGAAACGGAAGAAAGTGTTCATCGGCAAGTCCTCTATTGTCCTGTACATGAATCGCCTTTAGCCTGTTGCCCAGAATATTGATGTTCTGTCGGTGATATCCCCCGACGAGATTTGCATGACCAAAATCATAGCATGCACCTACATGTTCTGAATCGTTGAAAGAATCGATGAGCTTAACCTGTTCGTAGATGTTTGCACAGAAAATATGCTGATATGGAGCAGATTTATATTCGAAATCATTCTCAAGTGCTATCCCTATACCATGTTCCTTGGCAGTGCTCACATGCTTTGAATAGTATTCAAGGTTTCTTTCAAGTGAAACAGACATGTCTTGACCTGCACTATACACTGTACCAGGATGAGTTACTGTCCACTTTATGCCCAACCGTGAAGAAGCGATTATTGAACGGCTGATAAGCTTTTCCATCATCTTAACCTGATCCATGTCATTTTCTGCAAAAATATCGTAGTAAGGCAAATGAGACTGGGTAAATGCCACCTCACATCGCTTTCCGGTCTCAGCAAGCTCGTCAACATATTTCTCCCAATCATCATCCCTCATTCTGGATGTAGGATTCATTGCTTCACAGAAATTGAGATCAAGATATTTGAACCCTGCTTTTGCACACTCCTCAATGCAAAAAATCATGGGATATCTAGTACGTCCTGCAGAGAATGCACAAATGTTTGTTGATGTAGATAAATTCATCGGGGCTCCTTACAAAATCGTGGGCCATTAAAGCCCACGGTATACGATAACTCAATACGCAGTTTTACGTTAAAAATTTGATCTCAGGTAGTTGTCAAGCAGTCCCTGCAGAGTATCCTCCATGCTTGTGACAGTAGCATCAGGGGTAGCCCCCGTCTTGAGCATGTCTGTAACCTCATTTTGAATTGCATAGTAGAAGTCGACTGTAGGCCCGACTGTAATGCTTCTCATTGAAGTAGGAGTTATTGCAAGCTGATTTGAAGCAACAGAGAACTGTGGTGTTGTCACAAGGAGGTTCTTATAGACTTCATTCTCAACTGAAGCCTTGTATCCTGGTGTATACCCTGTCCCAGCGGCAAAGTCAGCCTGTACTTTTTCTCCAGTCATGTACTTGATAAACTCCCAAGTTGCTGCCTTTTTGAGGGCATCATCGGAATCGAACATAGCAAGGGATGAACCGGACACTGTTGCACCATAATTTGCAGCTGCATTTACACGAAGGAATGTAGTCGTACCAATTTCAAATTTTCCCCCAACCTTACTGAGAAGGCTGTTTACACTTGAAGAAGAACCTGTGAGGATAGCTACATCGCCTGCGACAAACTGGTTGGTTGAAAGACTTTGGTTTTGAAGAGCTCCCGCATCATACATTGCCTTCCATTCGGTTAGAAACGTCTTAAGGGTACCATTGTCTATGCATTCGAGCTTGGTAGCTGTAGCATCAGAACCATTTTTGTTGTTTACCACATAACTTCCAAGCTGGCCAATCCAGTTAGCAAGAGTCGGTGTGTTTGGAACTGCACCATAGACTGCTGTAGTGATTCCATTAGCTTTCATATCCTTGCTGAGCTGTATGATGTCAGCGAATGTGTCTGGACTTCGGTCCCATCCTGCAGCCTTGAGGATATCCTTGTTGAAATATGTGACTGTAGTCGAGGTTGCAAACGGAAGTCCAAGCTGGACTCCGCTGAATTGCCAGTTTCCAATTGCTCCAGTAATATAATCATCAATAATATCATCATTGAAGTACTTTACTGCATCATCGATAGTAAAAGCCCTGCCCGATTTGTAGTAATCAATCTTACCCGTTGCATCAAGCTGCATGATATCAGGAAGCTCCTTGTAGTTCTCAGCTGACAGGATGGTTTTCATCAAAGTTGCAGCATCTGAGTATTGGCCCTGATAGATTGCATTGACAGTAATCTGGTATTCATTATTTTCATTGAATTCCTTGATATACTTATCAACGAGAAGTCCAGCATCGTCGGAAGCGCAGTGCCAAAATGTGATAGTTACCGGCTGTGAACCAAGTACTACCTTCTCAACCTGTACAGTTTCCTTTTCCCCTCCAGCAAACACAACTGTTAGAGCGAATAAAACTGTTAGGATTACCAACACACATTTTTTCATATTTTTATCCTCCTCAGGATCAAATCAAATACAATACAAGTAAAGCTTTAACTATCCAACAAGGGCTCCATCCATCCCCCCTTTCCTCATGTTCCTTCTCATTAGGATGAAGAGAATGAGTGATGGAATGAGAGATATGCAGACGCCGGCAAGAACCAATTGATAGTTTTCATCTTCCCAGGAATTAAGTTTTGTAATCCCGACCATGATAGTCCTCATGTTTGGAGAAGAGGCTGTGACAATCAAAGGCCAGAGATAGGCATTCCAAAGGGCGATAAAACTATGGACAAAAAGGGTTGTGATTACAGGCTTGCTTATGGGTATAAGAACATTGATTATATAGCTGATATCACCATATCCATCAATTTGAGCAGCTTCTCTCATGTCCTTGGGTACAGACATGAATCTTTGTCTTAGCATGAACATTTGTGAAGCGCTTACAAAAGATACAACCATGACACCCATATAGGAATTCAGAAGATGAAGTTTAGACACTGTCAGGTAGTTCGTTGCCAGCAGAACATCTGCGGGAATCATCATAGTCCCGAGGATTAGGAAGAAGCAGAGATTCTTAAACTTGAAGTCATAATATGCAAAAGCATAAGCAGCTAGAATTGAGAAAGTTAGCCTCACGGTCGTTCCAACCAAGGCAATTATAAAAGAATTGATCGTATATCTCAGAAGATCACCCTTCTCAAAGGCTTCATTGAAGTTACCAAGATACGTGAAGCTACCCGGAAGAAGATTTGGCGTAAGGAACTCGTTAGGAGTCTTGAATGCACCACATAAGCAATATATCAAAGGGAAAATTATCACAAAACCAATGATCAGAGCCGATACTGAGACCACTGAATCCTGAATTAGAGTTCTTGTTTTCCGTTTCATCATTGATAGTGTACCTTATTCTTCTCAAATACAAATGATAGGATCGTAAATCCTAATGTAAGAACAAATGCGGTAATGCTTAATACAGCGGCAAGTCCATAATCTGAGCTTGAGAAACCCGATTGGAACATCATTGACATGAGCGTGTTTGTGCTTGATGCAGCAGAACTAACACCCATAATTATGATCACAGGAGCAGATGTCATCATCGCAAGCACAAGGTTTGTACATAGCACGAAGAAAATGGTAGGCGAAATCAAGGGAATCTGAACCAAGAAGATTCTCCTGATCGGACTGATACCATCAACTTGTGTAGCTTCGATTATCTGATCAGGAATGCTACGCAAAGCCGAAAGCATAAGCAAAAAGTTAAATCCTATACCCATCCAGATTGTTAGGATCAGAATTGCAGCAAGTGCTGTCTCCTGACTCTCATACCATCCAAGGTCCAAACCGAAAAAATAGTTTATAAACCCGACACTTGGACTGAACATGGATTTGAAAATCATACAAGCCGCTGACATTGAAACCGCCATTGGTAACGTGAATAAGATCTCATACACTGGACTCAACTTACGCCTCTTGTTGGCCAGGAGAGCAAGGGAAATGGTAATTATTATAGTGATTGGTACATTTATGACAGCGATTGTGAGAGTATGCTTCAAAGCTAGAAGGAAATCCTTCCTGCCATACGTGTACGTATAGTTGTCAAGACCAGCAAAGCCTTTGATGATGCCTTTCGAATTTACTAGGCTGAAGCTATTGACTACGGTTCTTATAAACGGATAGTAAACAAAGATTATTGCAAAAAGAATTATTGGAAGCAGCAATAGGAAGACCTTCTTCCTAGTTCTGGACTTTCTTCTATGTTTTAATGTTGATCCTGTTTCCATTGTAATGACACCCTCATATTACCAGATTTTTTCCTGTCTCACTATCAAAGAGGTACATGGCCTGTGGCAAGAATGAGAAGTGGATGACACTCCCAACTTCGTAGTCCATCTTTAAGTGATGGTTTTCATCTCTCGCTTGTGTGACAAGGATTATTTCTTTCCCCTTATATGCAAGATGAAGGTGAACATTTGTGCCCATCATCTCAACCACATCTACATGAGCTGCAGGACATTCATCGGAGTCCTGTAAGATAAGCGAATCAGGCCTCAATCCAAGAATGATATTTCCAGACTTGACCTTGCCTCTCTTCATCCGGCCATTGACTTCATCTACTACGGGAACCTTGCATCCACCAAGATCAACACAAAACTGTCCTTTCTCCTCATTAAGAACAGCTTCGAAAAAGTTCATTTGGGGTGTTCCGATGAAACTTGCTACAAACTGGTTGGAAGGTTTTTCAAAGACTTCCTGTGGTGTACCTACTTGCTGGATAAATCCGTCCTTCATGACTACAATCCTGTCGCCAAGTGTCATTGCTTCAGTCTGATCATGAGTAACATAGACAAATGTGGTATCAATTTTTCTTCTGAGCTGGATCAGCTCAGCCCTCATCTGGTTTCTCAATTTGGCATCAAGATTTGACAATGGTTCATCCAAGAGCATACACTTTGGATTTCGAACGATAGCACGTCCAATCGCCACTCGCTGTCTCTGCCCACCAGAAAGGTTCTTTGGCTTTCTATCAAGATACTCTGTCATTCCTAAAATATTGGCAGCATCCCTAACTTTTCTGTCAATCTCTTCCTTTGAGGAAATTCTCTTCTTGAGTGCAAATGCAATATTGTCATAAACGGTCATATGAGGATAAAGCGCATAATTCTGAAAAACCATTGCAATGTCCCTATCCTTTGGGTCAAGCTCATTGACAATAATGCCATCTATGAAGAGCTCTCCATCAGTAATTTCTTCAAGACCAGCAATCATCCTCAATGTTGTCGATTTGCCGCATCCGGAAGGGCCTACCAGAACCATGAACTCCTTGTCCTTGATATCAATGTTGAAGTTCTGTACGGCAATTACTCCTCTTTCAGTCTTTTCTAAATTGGCGCTAGTATCATCCGATGAAAAACGATGCTTTTTCCTGGCACCAGCAGTGAGAGGATAGATTTTTTTTATATTTTTCAATGATATGCTAGCCATTTGAACTCCAAAAGGGTGTGCTACGCCTTTTTCTTACTGTGAATTTATCCACATACTACCACCTCAAAATATATAAGTCAAAGTTTAGTTTTCAGAATCCTGAGCCCGTGTAAACAACACTATGGACAAGATTAATCGCAGCTGGATATTGTGGAAAGAAACACCATAGGCAAGAGGAAAAGCCTAAAAAAAGTGTTTTCTGCTCTAGGATTACCCGTAAGAATGAATCTGCCTTGAGGTACTCAGAAAAGAACAAAGGTCATTAATCACAACACAAGAAATCCTTCCCCATTAACCATCGTTTCTACAGGAAGAGGAGAGAGAGCAAGCATTGCAGTGGTGTGATATGTACAGCGTAGACTATACTTTCGGCTCCTGATAGAACTCGCAACGATCCTTGAACTCGCACTTTGCGCATGCAGCTCCCGGACACTGTTGAAAATCATGGTCCACAGACTCAAGCTGCTCAACATGCCAGGTAAGGTCACTGATGAGGGCCTTAACAGCTTTCAGATGCTGTATTTCCCGACTTAATAACTTCCGGTATTGCTTGATCAGCTCCAGACGACGCTTCTGCCCTGTGGAGTCTTCATTACCCAGTCGGATAATCTCAGCAATTTCATCAAGGGAGAGTCCATAGTTCTTTAGCTGTATAATACGAGTCAGATAGACCAAGTCCTCATCAGTGTAATGTCGCTGGCTCCCATCTTGACGGTCCTGGGATTTCAACAAGCCAAGAGATTCATAATATCTCACTGTACGGGCTGTGACTCCCGCCTTACGGGCAAGTTCCCCTATCCTGTATATGCTCTCTGCCACTGTGTCCTCTTTACTACGATTCCAAGATAAACGCCAATGTGCGTAATGTCACCATGTTTTAGTGACAACTGAAAAGTCCTTGTATTGTATCAGATACCTCATGGTCTACCAATGTATAAGTCACTCATTTTGGCAAGATATCTCAATCAACTTATTTAGTGATGATTTCTCTTGACAGACAGTTGAACTGACCGCAAACTAGTACCGGAAGTTAAACATAACGTTAAACGTCAAGTTTATCAAGACTTGCAAAGAAGAGGAAGAGATGAAAAGCGTATATATCACAGAACCAAACAAAGTAGAAATCAGAGAAAACAACCGACCAACACCCAAAGCAAATGAACTGCTGGTAAAAATCGCTTATTGTGGCATATGCACATTGGAACAACGCCTCTTCGTAGGCGATCGAAAAATATACTATCCTATCATCCCAGGCCATGAAGCATCCGGTACAATAGTTGAAATTGGAAGTGCTGTCATATCCAGTCATTTAGTTGGCGACCATATTGCGCTTGATCTGGTTAATCGATGCCATATCTGCCAATCATGCCTCTCTGGTAACTCTAACTTATGTGAAAATAGGTTTAAAAAAGGACAACGAGTTCTAGGTGCTTTCTCAGAATATATGATTGTGAAACCAGACCAAGCACATCTACTTCCTAAAGAGCTTCCACTTGAGCAAGCAGCTCTCACAGAACCTTTAGCCTGTTGTATTCGCTCACTTAGAAAAGTAAACCTCCATTTAGGAGAGACTCTTCTCATCTGTGGAGCTGGAACTATGGGATTATTACATACGAAAATAGCATCGGCTATGGGTGCAAAAGTCTTGGTTTGTGACATAAACAAAGAACGACTCCAGGATGCAATGACGATGGGCGCCTATGCAACGATTGACGCTTCAGATTCGGAACAGTATATCCAGCAGGTGAAACAGTTCTCAAATGGGAGAGGGGTGGATTGTTGCATCATCACAACACCCGCAAGAAGTGCAGCTGCCCAAGCCTTCCAAGTACTTGCTCCCGCTGCTAGAATAAACATATATACATCATATGATGACAAACCAGAATTTCCCATCGACATGAACACTGTCCACAGATATGAATATCAGATTACTGGCTCTGAAGGACGGAGCGAGATTGATTTCAACCAAGCAGTACGTTTAATATCAAACCATACAATAGATGTTGGGGACCTTATTAGCAAAACATATCCTTTAGAAAAAATCGACGAAGCTATAAAGGCAGCATTGGACGGAACGAACTATCGAGTTGTAATAAAGGTGGATTGATCGATGATTTTAACTATAGATATTGGAACAACAACCCTCAAAGCCGCTTTGTTTAAGGAATCTGGAAAATTGGATTACCTGAGACACGCTAAGATAAGCTCAGAGGGAGACACTTCCGATACCAATGAAATGGATCCTCTCAGATGGAGCATTGCTCTGCAAAAACTCTGTGAAAATCTACCTCTTTTACACAACGTCAAAGCAATAGTCATCAGTGGAAACGGCCCTACCCTAGTCCCTGTATTGGGAGAACCAAAGGCAAAAGACGGCTTACTCATATCACAAACCGCCAACGTACGAACCTGGCTTGATCGTCGCGCTGTTGCAGAGTCTGCAGAAATAAGTGAAAAACTAGGAACTTTTGTCGACTCGAGCTTCTTTTTGCCAAAAGCACTATATCTTTTCCGTAATGAAAGAAAAATCTATGACAAATGCCTTTGGTTCCTCTCATCACACGAATATCTGGACTATTTACTTACAGGAGTAGCTAAGGCGATCATTCATTCTGATGACTCAGAGCAGTGGTATTGGAATGACGCGTTGGTTAGTTCCCTTGGAATGGATAAGGACAAGTTCCCTCCCTTCTGCAATCCTGGAGAGCTGATAGGACCGGTTACCAAACTAGCAAGCAAGGTATTGGGGCTTCCTGTTGGAACCCCTGTTTTTGCAGGAGCACCTGACTTTTATGTTTCAATCCTAGGTACAGGAACCGTGGAAATCGGACAAGTATGCAACCGCTCAGGAACATCAGAGGGCATTAACCTCTGTACAAGAAAACCCCTAGGTGATCCACGACTGATGACCTACCACCATCCAATCACACCTTACTACAATGTATCTGGCATCATCTCGACTTCAGGCAAATCCATTGAGTGGATAAAACGACTCTTGGGCTTCAGCAACATATCTTTTCCCGACCTTTATGCAAGCATGGCACAAGCAGAACCAGGGGCTGGAGGCTTGATATTTCTCCCATATTTGAACGGAGAAAGGGCACCCATTTGGGACCCTACTGCCCGGGGAGTGTTCACTGGATTGAATTTGGGAACAGAAAGCAAGGAGTTATTGCGTTCAGTTGCAGAAGGAACATGTCTTGCCATGAGGGATGTCATCACTGTCATGGAGGAACTTGGTGCAGAAGTAGGACAATTACGCATCACTGGAGGCCCAAGTGAAAGTGACTTCTTAAATCAACTGAAAGCTGACATTACCCGTCGTGAAGTGTTGGTTCCTGAAATTAAGGATGCAGAACTTGTGGGTTGCCTAATTATTGCTCTGACAGCTCTTGGCAACTATCCATCATTCTCCCACGCGGCACAGACTATAGTAAAAACAAAGCAATGCTACTATCCCAACCCTACACTCAATCAACTCTATGAAGATATGTTTGAAACGTATCGATCTATCTATAGAAATCTCAAAGCAAAACCTAAGCAGGAGAAGGAGTAATCAATGATATCAGGACTTACCATTCGAAAAAATGCTATTTTTAACAAACAGGACGGGCGTTCTGTCATAATAGCTATGGATCATGCAGCTATTGCTGGCCCCATGCCAGGCATTGAACAACCAAGCATGCTTATCAAGGAGTGTGTGAAAGCAAATGTTGATGGGATTCTTACTACAAAAGGGTTTGTAGACGCATCCCTTTCGGAGTGGGACAGGGCAACCTCACTTGTCTTGCGTCTTACCGGAGGCTTTACTGTTTTTGGTGGCGGCTTCCAGGAAGAAATGGTCATTGAGCCTGAGACAGCAATTGCCTATGGAGCATCTTGTGGTGCCATAACTGTAAAATTCGGACATGAACGTGAGGGAGCTTTTATAAAGCAAGCATCCCTTGCCATTGACCAGTGCCATCGCTTAGGGCTTCCTGTCATGTTGGAAGCAATGGCAAAAGGAACAAATCGTGGTGAAAAATTTGCTGCCAATGATCCTGAAGCGATTAGAATGGTTGCACGCATGGGTGCCGAAATTGGAGCTGACCTGATAAAAACCTATTACACAGGAAGCCCGGAATCATTTTCCCGTGTTGTACAGGGATGTCCCGTCCCTATAGTCATTCTTGGAGGTGCAAAAACTGATTCAATTCGTGATGTATTTACCGACATCTATGATTCACTTCAGGCTGGAGGCAAAGGTATCGCAGTTGGAAGGAATATCTGGGAAGTCAGCAATGTCAAGGAAATGTTGGAAGCTGTGCAGGGTCTCGTTCATGGTAATTGGAGTGTTGAAGAAGCTTTGGCAAAAGTAAGAACTGTATAGGATTTCCGAGAAAATTTTCATTAAGACCAAAAGGAGGAAATGATGAAAAAATTAATACGTATGGTAGTAGGGTTTGTTCTGGTTCTCTCACTTACTGTATTACCGGTATTTGCAGCAGGAAGTACCGAACAGTCTCCACAAGAGAGCCGATCACTCTCAGTTCTGGTATACATAACAGGGGTAACTGCAGGGAGCCCTCCGTATACTGCCTTAGCAGAAGGAGCAACAGAATTTGCTGTTGAGAATGAAAATGTAACGGTGAAAATCTATGAGGCTGGGTTCAACCAGGCACAATGGGAAGAACAACTGACTTCATTGGTCGCTACAGGAGAATATGATTTGGTCTTGGGATCAAACCCTTCTTTACCAGAACTCTGCATACATGTGGGCAAAAAGTTCCCCAAACAAAAGTTTGTGATAACCGATGCCCAACTTGCTGGAAACCCTCAGATTCGAACATATCTGTATAACCAGTATGAGCAATCCCTCTACCTAGGATACCTAGCAGGGTTGGTAACTACCAGCTCCATGCCTGCAGCAAACAAGGACTTAAAGATTGGATTTATTGCTGCCCAGGAATACCCTTTGTTAAACAAGCACATGGTACCTGGATTTCTGGATGGAGCAAGGTTAGTAAATCCAGCCATTCAGATTGATTTTCGAGTAATTGGAAACTGGTTTGATGCTAACAAAGCTGCAGACTTGGCTTCCAGCATGAGAACAGCAGGTGTTGACGTATTTGCCGCCATTGCAGGGGGTGCAACACAAGGATTGTTTAAGGTTGCCAAAGAACAAGGGGCATACATTGTGTTCCACAATACCAACGAATACAATAACGCTCCAGGATATGTGGTAGGCTGTGGTTCTATGGAACAGAAGAAACTCACCAAGGAAATTCTCAGGGATGCCCTCGCTGGCACCATTGAATATGGAAAGGCCACCACTGTGGGGGCTCAGGAAGGGTATCTGGGATTTATCGCAGATGATCCTGCCTATACCAACAATCTTCCCGCAGACATCAGAAATAAGTTCGATGCATTCATGGACGATATTCGCGCAGGAAAAGTCGCGTACACGGTACCTGCACTCTAAAGGCAGGTATGTACTCCCAGCCCTGGTTCCTAACGGGGCTGGGCTAGTTTTTGACTAGCAACCTTTATCAAGGAGTGATGAAACATGGAACTTGCGGTTACAATGCATAACATCACTAAAATTTATGCTGAAAACTACCTGCGCGCCAATGACTCAGTGGATTTTCACCTACGAAAGGGAGAAATTCTCTGTCTAGCTGGAGAAAATGGAGCAGGAAAAACCACCCTGATGAAGGTGTTGTATGGTATGGAAGCCCAGGACAAGGGGACTATTACCATACGGGGAAAAGAGGAAACCATCTCATCCCCTTTGGTTGCCAACCGTTTGGGAATTGGCATGGTCCATCAACATTTCATGCTTGTAGAAGATTTTACAGTTGCACAGAATGTGTTATTAGGCATTGAACCTCTTCAATACGGTATAGTATATGATCTAAAAAAAGCAACGAACCTAGTGAACAAGGTAATCAAAGAGCACCATTTTTCTATCGATGCCAATATGCTTGTAAAGAACCTGACAGTAGGGCAAAAGCAGCAAGCTGAAATAGTGAGGATGCTCTATAGGGATGTCGATATCCTTATTTTGGATGAGCCAACAGCAGTTCTAACCGAACAGGAAATTGATTCCTTGTTCGCCACACTACGTCAGCTTGCCTCCCATGGCAAATCTCTGATCCTAATCACCCACAAACTTCATGAAATAAAAGCTATCTCCGACCGTGTAGCAGTTATGCACAAAGGGAAAATGCTTGGTTTTCATGAGACGGCAGAAGTTGATGAACGACAGATATCTGCCTTGATGATGGGAAAAAGCGTTACCCTCCACATCAATCACGCAACTGCAAACAAGGATACCCTAAACCCAATCATACAGTTCAAGGAAGTCTCTACTTTCAAGCGTGGACAACAGAGGCCGCTACTCAACCAGGTCTCCTTTACTGCATATTCTGGCGAAATATTGGGGTTTGCAGGCGTCGGAGGAAATGGACTGGGCGTTCTTGAAGCCGTACTAGGTGGATTTGTTCCAGCCTCAAGAGGATCTATCTACCACAATGAAAAAGATATCACCAACCTAAGTACCGCCCACTTACGCAAGCAAGGGCTTGCCTATGTTCCTGCTGATCGGCTTCAAGTGGGAAGTGCCCTCAATGCAACGGTTCAAGAGAATATAATAATAGATTCCAGTGCGGCATTCACTAAGCGGGGCTTCCTCGATCAAAGAAAAATAACAGAACATACCAACAGACTTTTAGAGAATTACTCTGCAAAGGCCACTGCCCAAATGAATATTGGCACCTTATCAGGGGGGAATATACAGAAAGTAATCCTGGCAAGGGAAATAGAACAATACCAGGATTATATAGTTTTTTCCGAACCAACATGGGGCCTTGATATTGCCAGTAGCCAGTTTGTCTACGAGCAGATGGCATCTCTTCGTGATAAGGGAGCAGCTGTGATTCTCATCTCTTCAAACCTTGATGAAATTCTTACCCTTGCAGACCGTATCATTGTCTTCTACAGGGGAGCCATAGTTGCCACATTCGCCGGTGAGGAAGCAAGGACCCTTTCCAAGGAAGAGATAGGTGAATACATGCTTGGGATAAAAAATCAAAACCCAGCAAGAGAACATCAGGAGGTTCCCCGTGTCTAAAACCAGGATTTTTGACCATCGAAAGGCACAAACCTTGATAAAAGATACTGCAGGTATTCTCCTAATTGTTTCAATAGCCTTAACTGGAGTAATAATCTTAGCGTTATTACTCAGCAAAACCCCTGTAAGGACAATGAGGTACTTTTTCCTAGGACCTTTCCAAAACACCTACTATTTTGGGAATATGGTCAACGGAGCTGTTCCCCTAATTTTCGGTGGCTTAGGTGTTTCTCTTGCCATGCGTTCGGGCAACTTCAACTTAGGCGGTGAAGGCCAAATCTACAGCGGAGCACTTGTAACGACACTCTGTGCCATTGCTTTTGTCCCCCTTGGTTTCATAGGAGCTATACTGGCTCTTTTTATCGGAGCTTCAGTAGCTGGAACCCTTGCAGGATTGTCTGGATATTTGCGCATGAAATGGAATACCAGCGAGCTCATAACAACCTTCCTGATTTCCAATGCAGTGGTCTTGTTCGTTAACTATTTCATCTCAGGACCCTTTATGGACCCTACAACCAACCTGATAGCAACAAGGAAAATTCCCGAGTCATTCAGACTTTCGATAATTCTCCCTCCTTCTAATCTCAGTACGGCACTATTCATTGCAATTGTAACAATCATTGCTGTTCAGATGTACCTTTACAAGACTAAAAGCGGATATAAACTTCGCATGACAGGACTCAACAGTCGCTTTGCACAATATGGAGGGATTGATACACGAACCTTCATTGTATTACCAATGTTTCTCAGTGGTTTTCTCTACGGCCTTGGAGGAGGAATCACTATCTATGGAACGTACTATTCCTGCATCAAGGAGTTTTCTGTAGGGATGGGATGGAATGGCCTGGCTGTCGCCCTGATCGCAAAGAACAAGCCCTCAATGGTAATCCCAGCAGCCTTGTTCTTTGCCTACATAGAGGCAGGAGCACGAAGTGCCATGTTGCACTCTGATGTCACCTTCGAGATAGCATCGATTGTCCAGTCAATTGTGTTCTTCTTGATCACCAGTGAAGTCCTTCTCAATCTGTTCCATAAGAAGGGGGTACGATAATGCAATTTACCATTCCTATACTTCATAGTGCTGTTACGATTATGACGCCCCTTCTTCTAGCCTCGATGGGAGGTCTCTTTACCGAACTCTCAGGCATGCTGAACATCGCCTTGGAAGGTCTGTTGCTGATGGGAGCCTTTTGTGCTGTCATCTTCACCCATTACACGGGCAGCATGATACTGGGAACTTTGCTTGGCATCGGATGCACCATGGTTTTGGCAGCTGTACTGGCTTCGGTCACTTTGAACCTTAAGTCAAATGTCTTCATTACAGGACTTGCTGTCAATCTCTTCTCAGCTGGACTTACTGTAGTTCTCAGCTTCTCATTGTTTGGGAATAAAGGAGTTGTTGTTTTTGACAATATCCCTGTACTCCCTCTTCTAGAGTTACCCACCCTGGCCAAAATACCAATCCTAGGAGATATATTCATAGGTCATTCAGCCTTTGTCTATCTTAGTTGGCTATTACTCATACTATGTTATTTTGTGCTCTACAGGACCCCCTTCGGATTTAGGATACGGGCAACAGGATTACACCAGGAAGCACTCTCTACTCTTGGTATCAATCCAAATCGTTACAGGTTTGTCGCGTTCCTCATTTCAGGCTTCACCTGTGGTCTTGGAGGAGCACTGCTTACCCTGAATCTTGGAGCCTTTGTACCAAATATAACTGCAGGAAAAGGATGGATTGCCCTTGTTGTCATCTTTTTGGGTAATAAAAAACCCTTTGGCTTGTTTATTGCCGCCCTTGTCTTTGGGTTGGCAGATGCTTTCTCAAATTATGCCCAAGGAGCCTTGAATATGCCTGCTGACTTCATCCTGGCACTACCGTATATATTTACCCTATTGGCAATGGTTGGCTATTCTATATACGCAAAAAAGAAAGAAGCCATTAAGTCATAGGTACAGATAAGCATCTTTGGCATATACTCTCAATTTTTCAGATACACATGAACCGCTTTGACATATCTCCTGATTGATGTATTCTACCTATCCAAACAAATAGAGTGATTTCCCTCATAAGGGAGTTGCAATAGAGCTCTATACTAATCTTGCATGAGGAGGAACCGTGGATACAGAGGTTATAGTCAGGAAAATCAGAGAAAATGAATTAAATGTATTAGAGATAATGCTTTACAATGCAATCTATCAACCGGAAGGGAGCGAATTATTACCCTTCGACTTCATAATGAAACCTGAAATATATGTGTACATTCGAAATTTCTTCAAAAAGGAAGGGGATTTTTGTTTGGTTGCAGAAAGCAACAGTACAATACTAGGTGCTGTTTGGGTCAGGATTGTAGCTGATGATATACAAGGCTACGGAAATATAGATCCTTACACGCCTGAATTTATAATTTCAGTGTTGAAGGAATATAGAAACAAGGGAATTGGAACTCAATTGATGATCAAAATGATAGAACTGCTGCAAGAGCATGGATACAAACAGGCATCATTAAGTGTCTCAAAGGAGAACTATGCAGTAAGGATATACCAAAATTTAGGGTTTCAGATTATAGATGAAAGAGAAACAGATTACCTGATGGTACTGGACCTAGAAACCGAAAAGAGCAGGTCTTGAGGCACTTTAAAACCCTACCCCAATCCAAGACAGATGAAATCTGCCTCGCTTTGTTTTAGTTCTAAGAATTTTCCGATTTACCCATCCAAGTGCCCCATCCCAATTAAGAACAGTATGGAAAATCTTCACGAATTGCACACTTAGAAATTGAACTGAAACCAGGAAGGACACATAGAGCATTTTTTATGAAACAGGGCAAACAGAACATAATCAGACTTCCCTCTACTTATAAGAGAGCTTGTATTTGAAAGTCTTTCATAGACAGCAGCAACAGCAGTAGTGTTTTGGTTTGAAATTGATGAAGATTAAGGAAATCCGTAGGAGTAATACCAACAGAAAAGACAATATAGTATTTTACAATGATGCGTAGCCAGAAGCTATTGATAAGGAAGTATGGAAAAGAATTCTGGAAAAGTTTCAAGAAGCTCTTCAAGTAAAAACTGTTGGTGATCATTGCTGATGTACCGGATATCGGAACAAGCATCTTCTCGTTCAATTACCAGTTTTGGCCAGCATATATAGCTTAACTGCCTGAAATTTTATTACTTGAGGTGAACGACGTACGTTTAGCGCTTACCGCTTTTAACAAAAGGCAGGACATCCTCGTAGGTCTTTCCACTTTTCTCGATTGCACCTGCAAGGTCCTTAGCCATGGAATTTACCGCCTTTGTATCTTCTTAAAAGGATTAAGACGAACAAACTACTTTACAAGAGCTCCTCTTTTTTTAGAGAAACAGTGATATCGCACAAAACACGTTTTTTACTGGTATTTTTCCCAATTCCCACAAACCATGCTAGCATATATCTATACACAAGGAGTAAAACCAGTGAACCTACAACAACCTGTTATACTTACGCAAAAGATATCTATAGGCATCAGCCTCTGTTGTATGGGAGGTCCTGTACGCTATAACGGTAAAGGCTTTGATATGCTTGCCCACCTGGGGAGAGAGAAGCTTGACTACATATGGTGTCCAGTATGCCCTGAATGCATGGCAGGCATGGGTGTCCCCCGTGATCCTGTGCATCTGAGCAGCGGTTCCGGTGATGATGTATGGACAGGAGAAGCTGAGGTAAAGAACCGTCAGGGAAGGTTGGTAACCCAGGATATGATCGAAGGGTGTACTATCTGCATGGAAGCCCTCCAAAGATGCAATACCCGAGCCTTCATCTATATGGACGGCAGCCCTTCTTGTGGAGTGTATCGCACCACCCTCAAAAATACCAAACGGGGAAACCCTCCTGGGACCTTTGGATCACTGTTGCTGAAGAAGGGATATTTTCTCATCCCTGCAAGTGACCTGCAAAGTCCCCTCAAGTGGTGGGACTGGAGACGTAGGATGCTCGCCTTCCACTGGTTCAGCGAGCTTGCCATAACCTCAACGCAAGAACTGTATGAGGTGTGGTACAGGCTAAAGTTCCTTTGCCAGGAGTTGGACAACTCATGGGCAAGAGAGATGGGACGCACCCTAGCTGCTTTACAGAAAAGTGAGTTCGTAGAGTTTGAGCCAAAGTTCCGTAAAGAGGTACTAGAACTGTTGAGAAAGCCTTCGACAACTGCAAAGATGACCAATAGCCTCTGGAAGCACTACTCCCACTATCGCAAGAAAAGTGGAAAGATTGTATTGGAGATCAACTCCCCTGACTTCAGACGAGGTGTCACCAAGATAGCCCAGGAACTGCTCAAAATGGAGAGAACTGCTGTCGAGGATGAGTATCTCTTTGGAGCCTCACCGGTCATCTACCGTGATGAAAGACGCCTTAAGCCTAAGGATAAGGAAGCAGAGGAAGAACCTGAGGTTGAAACAAAAACCTAGGGAAAAGAATACCAGTAAAAGAGAATCTCACTATGAGGTTCTCTTTTTTCTGTCATGATATGCAAACCTATCACAGGATAGAGAGAAAAGAAAACAAAAGGATATGCCCGCCTCTTTGTAGAAGAGGACATATCCACACAATAAAACTCCCTACAGAGTCAACGAGACTATAGTAGCATTTGCATTGAAGGTACTTGGTTGGTTCTGCATATACGAACGCCAGTCCCCTCCAAGCACCTTAACAGCAGGGTTTTCTAATGTACCCAAATCTTTCTGGGCATACCAATATACATAGGCCTGTTGGGCTACCCATTCTCTATGAGCATATACATAGACTTGGGATTGGATTCGATCGTATTCATTACCGCTCCCCAAGCCAAAATAGTTTTCCAACTCATCGATTTTGGGCAGCAACTGGAAGAAATCTTCTAATTCCAGCAGTTCTCCATAAACCCAATCCTCTCCCTCAATCATAGCGGGATACCCTTTGTCAATTTGATGAAACAAGGTCCCTCTCACCTTTGCAGGGGTGCATGTCAGAATCTTGCCCTCCAGAACTCGTCTGTAGTTGAAGAACCCTGATAGAAGACTGCCATACACCCAAAGCTTGCTACATTCGATCAAAACTCTTTGCCTCCAGAAATCTTCACATCAGAATCATGCTCACCAATAGCAGTGATACCAGCTTCCAAAGCCGTTACCATATCAGATAAAGACATGCTTGGAGCATTCGGTTTTGCTACTACCTGGGAGGGAATGAAGGGAACATGAAGGAATCCTCCTCTTACGGGATACTTCATCCCGGAGAGAATGTGCAATACTCCGTACATCAGATGATTACAAACAAAGGTCCCAGCAGTGTTAGAGATACTGCTGGGGATTCCAGCCTTACGTATAGCATCCACCATAGCCTTGATGGGCAAGGTAGCAAAATATGCAGGTTGGCCATCTTCAGCAATACGCTTGTCAATGGGCTTGTTGCCTTCATTATCTGCAATCCTGGCATCATCCAGATTGATAGCTACTCGTTCCACGGTGATATCGAATCTTCCTCCTGCTTGGCCGATGCAAAGAACGACGTCAGGATGGATTTCCTCAATTACTTCACGAACTCTCTCTATCGACTTGCCAAAAACAGTGGGGACCTCGAGTTTAATCACCTCAATGGAACCCAACGAAGTATGGACCCTCTTCACTGCTTCAAGTGCCGGATTGATTGCCTCTCCACCAAATGGATCAAAGGCTGTCAGTAATACTTTCATAATACCCTCTTTCTTAGAATGCGAGAATATACATAAGGATGATGTGCACCAATAACATGACAAAAGCAACAGGAGCCTGGCTCTTGATAATGACATATTTATCTTTTGTTTCCAGTAAAGCTGCGGGCATGATATTGAAGTTGGCAGCCATCGGTGTAAGCAATGTACCACAGTATCCAGCAGTAAGTCCAAGAGCACCTACAACCACAGGATCAGCACCTTGCATGATGAGGAAAGGAATGCCGATACCAACAGTGATAACACTGAAAGCAGCAAAACCATTACCCATGATGATGGTGAACAGAGCCATACCTACACAATAAACAGCGACTGCAATAAGTTTGCTTCCGTCAGGAATAATCGTGGAAACACCTTTGGCAATGACAGTACCAACTCCTGCAGCAGTAAACAAAGCGCCCAAGGCAGCAAGTAACTGGGGAAGGATACCAACAGGACCAACATTGTCCATGAGCCGAGTCCCATCCACAACTGCACTCTTGAGAGGTGCCTTGGTGATGAAGTAAGCCACAATAAGAGCCACTACCGCAGAGATACCAATGGCATTGTTTGCACCAAAGGGAAGGAATGTAGCCACAAACACTGCTACGAAAGCCAGACACAGGGCTGGGATAAATACTTTATAGCCAAGTTTGTCAGCACTCTTTCGCGTTGCTTCTGCAGTCGGTGTATCACTTTTTGATTGAATCACCCTATTCGAAGCTGTCAGAGCTGCAATTGCCAACACACAAATTCCAGTTATCCAATGGGGAACATAAGGTCCTACAATGAAAGTGAAAGCAAGTACGAACCAAAATATCGCAGTGGAAATCGGTCTTGCATGAGTCTTGTCTTTGAGTGCCTTCATACCCACTAGGAAGAAGACCAGTCCAATAATACAATAGAAGAATTCAGCAATAATTACATTTCTGGACATGTTTATTTCTCCTCTTTCTTGGTACTTACAGCAAGTTTCTTATCCAAGAAGACATTGTGGACAATACCTACGAGTACAGCAACGATTGCAATGGGGATTGACATCATTGCGATTTGTAGCGCGTTGATATCGTAGCCTTGTCCATTGAGCGTGGCAACAATCAACAAGGTACCGGAAGCTCCCATAAAGCAGTTTTGTGCAAAGAAGTTACCGAAATTTTCATTCGCAGCACTATAGCCTTTAATCTTATCCTCATTTTTCTCATCAACCTCGCCAAATTTGGCGACTGCTGCTGCCTGAGCCATGGGATTAACAAGTGGACGGACAAACTGGGGATGGCCACCAAGACGCAAGGAGAAGGCTGCAGCCAAAGCCCTAACAGTCAGATAGAGAGAAAGGATTCTTCCCGCAGTAGCACTCTTTGCCTTTCTTATCAGGTCAACAGCTTTGTCTTTTAACCCATAACGCTCACAAATTCCGATGACTGGAAGAGTAAGTACGAACAAGGTTGCAGTTCTTTGGGAAATGAATGATTTCCCCAATGTGTTCAAGATCTCGATGAAGGGCATGCCCGCTACAAGACCAGTGACTACACCGGCGATTACAACCGTTGCAATGGTGTCTTTCTTAAGTACAAAGCCAATAATGACTATCAGTACCCCAATCAGTTTCAACAGTTCCATGAATGAGTCTCCTTTTGTCTAAAATTTGGATAATTATACCATACGTGCAAAATAATTGGATATTTTTTTATTCATTTTTAGTACAAGGGTCAAACAGGAAATGGAGCAGGGAAAACGCTATACAACCATTGAAAAATGAGGACATACAAAAGATATGCCCACCTCTGTTTAGAAGTGGGCATATCACGTAAAACTAAAATACTATACCATAACCTACAAAAATACCTCCCTACTCAAGGGAGAGTGCTGCCTCATATACAGCATCAGAAGTAATGTGGAAATACTCAAACAGCTTCTCAGCAGGAGCAGACTCACCAAAGCTGTGCATGCCAATGATTTTGCCATCGAGCCCCACATACTTGAACCAGTAGTCAGTCCAAGCAGCCTCCACAGCGACTCTCTTACGCACAGAGAATGGAAGTACACTTTCACGATATGCGTCATCCTGAGCATCAAATACCTCACATGAGGGCATCGACACAACTCTTACTCTCTTTCCAAGCTTATCCAGACGCTTTGCTGCCTGTATGGCAAGATCCAATTCAGATCCCGTACCGATCAGGATAATTTCAGGCTTGCCCTTGGACTCCCAAATGACATAGCCACCCTTACTGATTGCTTGGACCTGCTCTTCCATACGAACTTGTGGCACCAAATTCTGGCGACTTAACAGCAAGGAGGTAGGCCCGTCCTTACGCTTGAGGGCAGACTTCCAGGCAACAGCAGTTTCCACTGCATCAGCGGGTCTCCATACAACCATATTGGGAGTCATTCTCAAACTTGCAGCCTGTTCAACTGCCTGGTGGGTGGGACCGTCTTCTCCTAGACCGATAGAGTCATGGGTGAATACTTGGATAACAGGCAGATGCATAATGGCTGACATCCTGATGGCATTGCGGGCATACTCCATAAACATAAGGAAAGTTCCTCCATAGGGGACAAACCCACCATGCAAGGCTATGCCATTAAGAATGGCCATCATGCCAAACTCTCTAACGCCAAAGTGCAGATAACTGCCTTTACTCTCCTCAATATCGTAACTCTCTGAGCCTTTGCCCTGGGTTAGATTTGAAGGAGTCAGGTCTGCAGAACCTCCTAACAATTCAGGCATCAAGGTGCTAATCTGATCAAGGATCAGTTGAGAAGCCTTACGTGATGCAACATTGAGCTTATCCTTTTGCCACTTGTGGATCATCTCGTCAAGCTTGTCTTCCCATTCATAGGGGAAAACGCCCTGTATCCTACGTTCAAACTCTGCTGCTTCACTGGGGTATTGCTTCTTGTACTCAGCAAAAAGATCATTCCACTCATTTTCAAACTCTGCACCCTGTTTTGTAAAATCCCAGTCCTCATACATCTCCTCAGGAACATAGAAGCGCTCTTCATATTTCCATCCAAGTTGTTTTCTGGCCAAAGAGACTTCCTCTTCACCTAAAGCTGCACCATGACTTGAGGCCTTACCTTGTTTGTTAGGCGAGCCAAAGCCAATGATCGTATTACAGATAATCAAGGTAGGTTGGTCCAAATTGGCTTTAGCCTTAGCGATTGCCTTGCCTATCGCATGAGGATCATGCCCATTAACATCAGCAATAACCTGCCAACCATAGGATGAGAACCTCTGAGCAGTATCATCGGTAAACCAATTGGTAATTTCCCCATCGATAGAGATACCATTACTGTCATAGAAGGTAATGAGCTTGTTCAGCTTCCAGGTTCCTGCAAGAGAGGCTACCTCATGAGAAATGCCTTCCATCAGACATCCATCACCTACAAAGGCATAGGTGTAATGGTCAACTATAGGAAAATCCTTCTTGTTGAAAGTTGCTGCAAGCTTCTTCTCGGCCAAGGCCATGCCAACAGCATTAGCAAGTCCTTGTCCTAGAGGTCCTGTTGTAGTCTCGACTCCTGGGGTACGATCTCTTTCAGGATGCCCTGGGGTTTTCGATCCCAACTGACGGAATTGTTTCAAATCATCAAGAGTTACATCATATCCAGTCAGATGCAATAGGGAGTACAGGAGCATAGAAGCATGTCCGTTGGAAAGTACAAACCTGTCACGATTCTCCCAAGAAGGGTTTTTTGGGTTGTAACGCATGGCACGTCGGAAGAGTACTTCTGCAATATCTGCCATCCCCATAGGGGCTCCTGGGTGTCCTGAGTTAGCCTTTTGCACCCCATCCATACTTAAAATGCGTATAGCATCGGCCAATTTCTTTTTGTCCATTTGATTCTCCTCTGTTTTATATATACAAAAACCTCCGGATCTTTACGACACGGAGCAAAATCCATAGGTATAAGATACTCTAGGGTTTGGGGGAAGTCAAAAGGATGGGAGAGTAGACGTATAGGATAAGGGATGCTTATAAAAACCGTTAGGGTACTTCGCCCTGGAAAGAATTGGAAACTGTACATAGTATTGTATAGGCATCCCCAACTGAGGATGCCTATACAACGATTTCATACGTATTAGAAAGAGTAGTTGAGCATAAGACCAACTCGCTTGAAGCGGAAATCAACTACACTAACCTCTTTGGAATCTGCATCTTTTTTCAGGTTTGTTCCCTGCACGATCACAGTAAGATTCAGACCAGTAAAAAACTCCACATTGCCAATAACACCGACATCATACTTGAATGGGTGGGAAACATCACCAAATAGGTTATAGGAATAGGTTTCCAGCTGTAATGCAACCATGTTAAGCTTTAGAGGCAGCTTGTAGCCAACAAGGTATTCACCCTTATAGTTAACACCGTTCACCTTAGCCCCTGAAGTTTCATACTCCCAAGCTTCGCCGCTTTCTGCTCCAGTATACCCCTGATACATAATCTCATGATATGTCCTTAGCAAGATACTGGTCCAATCTCCAGGGAATATTACCCCAGTATCAAATTGCAATGCAGCCCCAGCCCTACCCTTGTAATACACACCACCAAGAGAATCAGAGGTGAGGTCTGTTCCAATACCTCCTGTGCTCTTGAGTAAGCCTGAAATGCCCATGGGAGTAAAATCCCATCCAGTACCTAAAGAGCCTCCAAGTGTGAGCTCCATTACAGCAATTGGAGTCAGTACAGCATCAACACCAATGGTTGTTGCTACAGGGGAAAGACCGAGTAAGCCTTTGACCTTAAGATTATTGCCACTAAAAAGGGGGCCCTCACCTTCTAGCATGGGAATCTTTAGGGTATATCCTGCTTCCATTTTGGTCTCAAGGGGATATGCTCCGATAAGCTTGATGTTGCCTGAACTGGTATTCTGGGCAAACAGAGGCAGAGCGAGTAACACAAGTAACGTGGTGATTGTCACGGATTTAGCAAGAATTGATTTTTTCAAAATTTTCCCTCCAATGAATGTAGTCATACTTAGCATATCATATCAAGATGCTTAGCGGTATGAGTTTTTTATTAGGATCTGGATTGATATTTTTCTTGTCAATTTGGTTTATATATTATATAGCAAAGGTAGTATGACTACCGTAAATCCAAATAAATTAAACCTCCTTATACATAGCGCACCTAAAGAAGCTGTCATCTTATCCTCCCATCTCATGAAAAAAGGTATTTCCCACGATTTGCAAAAATCCTATGTAAGAAATGGCTGGCTAAAACGTATAGGGAGAGGAGCTTTTGTATTTACGAATACCTCACCTTCCCTTGAAGGTGCGTTATATCCACATGGAATCAAGCAAGGCTATCCCTGCATTTAGGAGGTCTCTCCGCACTAAGAATGCATGGATATAGCCATTTCATACAACTGGACAGCGCATCCTTTGTAGAGCAGGTATTTAAGCGTCCAAGTGATTTAAAACCGACTTGGTTTTCACAAGAGATACTAAAAAGGAAGTTTGATATTCATTCATCAGCATTCATAGACAGCAATACTGGCATTGAGTTATTCCCCCATCTTGACTACACAATTCCTGTCTCTTTGCCAGAAAGGGCGATACTGGAGTATTTGTATCTTTGCCCAAAAGAAGGCAGTTATGCAGTTGCTTTTCATATGATGGAGATGCTGGTAGCGTTGCGTCCAGATTTGTTGCAAATCTTGCTGAATGAATGCAATTCTATCAAAGTCAAAAGATTGTTTCTCTATCTTGCTGAAACGCAAAACCATGCTTGGTTTGATGTTCTTGATGCAACGACCATTGATCTTGGAAGTGGTAAACGGGTCATCACCCCTGGGGGAAAACTCAATACGAAGTATCAGATTATTATTGAGGGTTTAAGCGATGCTGAATGAATATTATCTCGAACAGGTAAAGTTGTTAATCAGAGTTCTCCCCTATATTGATAGGGAGAAATGCTTTGCTTTGAAGGGTGGAACTGGTATAAATTTCTTCATAAGAAATCTCCCTAGATTATAGGTTGATATTGATCTGACGTATCTTGGATTCGAAGATCGTAGTACTTCATTCGAAAACATTAATGCGGCATTGCATCGAATCGAACAAAATCTTAGGCAAGATGGATTAAAAACAGTTTGCAGGGAAGGAAAAGAAAACATACGTAAAATAATTTGCCGTTCAGAGAAGGCACAAATAATTATTGAGCCAAATTATACGTTACGTGGCTTTACCTACCCAATCGAGCAGCGTACTATTTGTTCAGCTTGTCGGGAATATGGATACGCCTCAATCCAAGTAGCATCCTTGGCAGATCTTTATGGTGGCAAAATTTGTGCTGCTTTAGATCGGCAACACCCAAGAGATTTGTTTGACATAAAGAATCTGATGGACAATGAAGGACTTACCCCTGAAATAATGAATGGGTTCATTGTAGCTTTATGTGGGCATAACAGGCCTCTCCATGAACTGCTCAAGCCCAATCACCAATCATATTCCCAAACCTACAAAAATGAATTTATGGGAATGAGTGAATTACAGTTCAATGAGTCTGATTGCGACACAGTCTTTGATCATTTGGTTACAGACCTTCATACAGAAATGAGCATATTACACAAAGAATATATTATCTGTTTTTTCTCCTTGACCAGGCAATTGCCACCAATAGATATTCCTAATAGTAAAAAGCTACCTGCTTTGCAATGGAAAAGCATTAACCTGAGAAAACTTCAAAAGACAAACCCTACAAAGTTTACCCAACAAATGAAGGATCTTGAAAATTGCCTACAATGATTAGTACCCTACAAAATACTATCTCAAGCAAAACAACAGAAATTACATTTAGCTATTTTTATGCTGTATGAGATTGTCCCAATTCTTGGGGTCCGTGAGGAAATTCTTCATCTCAAGAGAGTATCAGCTTGGATAGTAACTCATTGGGCGAATTCTATTTTGATACAAGAGCTATCGGTCTACAGAGATTTTGCTGAGCCCACGACAACCATCGGCTCAATGGTAACCTCTGTCTTCATCGAGTTTGAGATGAGACAGTATTTCTCTGCTTTTTCCAAAAGCAACAAGGTGCGTTCACTTTTGGTCTCATCCTGAATAACTACCTTAGGCTTGATGACAATCTTAGTCATCACCATGCCTTCATCTGTTTTTTCAAGAGTTCCGACGGCCTCTGAGCTATATGCGACAAACTCCAGGCGGGACTTCTCTGCAATAGATAGGAAGGTTGTCATCAGACAGATCTCTGCCGAAGCAACAAAGAGGTGTTCTGGGGACCAGATTCCTTCATGTCCACCGGGGAACTGGGGAGGAGTCGCAACGTCAAAGGAAGAGAGACCTTCTGAAGAAAGCAAGCCCTTTCTCATTTCGCTGTATGTGACACTGGTTGTATAGGTATGGGTTTCTGACATTCCCACCTCCTTTATGTATACCACTTTTTCACTGTGGTATACATAAAAGATACGGAATTATGGGATCATCGGCTAGGGTAAGGATATTCCCAGCTCTCGTGGGACAAAGATGTAGGAATGAATCATGTCGATGATAAAAGTAACCTGCACAAAAACAGACCAAAATTTCATATGAAACAAGCTTCCTCTTTCACTTTTCTCTTACTTTCGCTATGCTAATGGCCAAAAGAGGTACTTCATGATACTAGATCAGATTTCCCAGATGAAAAACTATGTCTCTACCCTACCCGCTCTCCAGCAGGTCATTGAAATCTTGGAAAGCGGCAAACTAGACAGTCTGGAATTGGGCAACTATACCACTGAACACAAAAATATTCGCTACAACCTGTTTACCTACATGACAGAAAAGACAGAAGCCTCCGAGTATGAAATCCACAGAAAGGAAGCTGATGTCCAGATTTTACTCAAAGGACAGGAACGTATGGATATCGCATCCCGTGATATGCTTACCACTACAACAGCCTATGATGATGAGAAAGATTTCTATATGGCCAAAGGGGAGAAACTGCTCTCCTACCATGCAAAGCAAGGTAGCTTTGTGGTGTTCTTCCCAGGAGAACCCCATGCTCCAAACCTTGTTGATGAATCATCCAACCAAGTGGTTAAAGTTGTATTCAAGATCCTGATGTAAGAATCACATATCATAGATATTTTGGATGAGCACGGGAATTACCCGTGCTTTTCTTGTTTACACACTAGAAGGAATATACAGGGAGAATAACCAATACTCAACTTTTTTTTAAAACCTTACCATTCTTACGATTTTTGTTGACCTTACCGCTACGGCAGGGTGTATAGCTATGGGTAGGAGGCAGCACATGGGATATTCCATCGGAGAACTTGCCCAGCATGCGGGTATATCAAAGAGGGCGTTACGGTATTATGATGAAATAAACCTGCTCAAACCCGCCAAGACAACCAGTGCTGGATATCGTATATACGATGAGGAGGAAGTGAACCGACTGCAACAGATTCTGTTCTTCCGTGAAATGGACGTCGATCTTGTTACTATCAGAACCATCCTTGATGCTCCCCAATTTGACCGTATACAAGCATTGGAAGAGCATATGCTACGCCTAAGGAAGAAACAGAAATACATTGAGGCTCTTCTTCTGACAGTGAAGAAGAGTCTACAAGAAGCTCGAGGAGAGAGAATCATGAGTGAAGAGGAAAAGTTTGAAGGGTTCAAGAAAGAGCTCATAGAGGAGAATGAACAAAGCTATGGACAAGAGGCCCGAAAGGCATATGGCAATGAAGAAGTTGATGCCTCACAGGCAAAACTGATGCATATGAGCGAAGAAAGCTTTGCAGAGTTTGATCTGCTTGATAAGGAGATTCTGGAAAAGCTCGAAAAGGCGGAAAGGACAAAAGACCCTGGGTCAGAACAAGCCCAGGAGGTGGCAAAACTGCACAAGCAATGGTTATTGTATACTTGGGCAAGCTATACAAAAGAGGCCCATGCAAAATTAGCCCAGATGTATGTTGATGATCCTAGGTTTGGCGAGCATTACCAAGGCAGAGCAGAATTTCTCAGGGATGCCATCCAAATCTTTACAGAAATAGAGGGAAAACAAACCTAAGGAATATCTTCTCTAGACTGTACTCTCTATGTTTGCGAGCGCTTGTTCTTCTTACTTTCCTGCACTTGGATATTCTCTGCTACCCTGAAGAGAATAATCCTGCGGATAAGATCAAGGGGAAGGGGCCTGTCCAGCGGAAACTGTATCGCCCCTTTGGATGTGTGGTAGGAAAGCAGTTCTTCAGCAAAATGAGAGACTCCACTAGGCATTGGGTAGAGGCCCGTATGATTTTTATTTGCAGCAAAATAGATCAGATCGCCCAAATACAAAAAGGTGGGCATTGCATATTTGATAGTCTCCCTTACAAGGGGGACTGTTTCATGGATGAGAGAACGCAGAACCTTGAGATGGTTCTGCTGCTCTTCTGAAAACCGTGCAATATACGCATCGACTTTCGGGTCTTTTTCTCCCATTCCATCCTCTACTTCGTCAGTGTATCGATGGCTTTAAGATCCTCTTTCGAGAATGGAATATCGCCCTTGAGAGCCTTGAGGTTTTCGTTCAGTTGAGCAACAGAACTTGCCCCTATCAGCACGGATGTCACCCTTTCGTCCTTAAGGAGCCAGGAAATGGCCATCTCAGACAAGCTCTGATTACGATTTTTGGCTATCGCATCGAGTTTATTAAGCTTTTCCACCACTTCGGAGGTAATATTCTTGGCTTTGAGGAACACATTCTCACTTGCCCGAGAACCTGAGGGAATCTTTCCATCGAGATAGCGAGAGGTCAACAACCCTTGGGCCAGCGGAGAAAAGCAGATCGTGCCAACCTTGCCATCCATGGCATCAAGAAGATTGTCTTCCTCTGTCCAACGGTCAAGCATAGAGTAGCGAACCTGATTAAGGATACAAGGACATCCCAGATCATCAAGCAAAGCTATTGCCTTCATAGCATCTTTTGCATGATAGTTGCTGATCCCAACATATAAAGCCTTACCCTGGGCAACCAAAGTCGCCAATGCTCCCATGGTCTCTTCCAAGGGAGTGTTGGGATCAGGACGGTGATGGTAAAAAATATCTACATACTCAAGGCCCATGCGCTTCAGGCTTTGGTCACAGCTTGCAAGCAAGTACTTACGTGAACCAAAGTCTCCATAAGGGCCTGGCCACATCAGATAGCCTGCCTTTGAAGATATGATCATTTCATCGCGATGAGAACTAAACTGCTTTTTAAGAATCTGACCAAATCTAGTCTCAGCACTTCCTGGTTCTGGGCCATAGTTGTTGGCAAGGTCAAAATGGGTGATGCCCCGGTCAAAAGCACTGCAGAGTATATCTGTAGCTACAGTATGATCAGCATCTGTTCCGAAGTTATGCCAAAGGCCAAGGGAGAGTTCAGGTAGCTTCAATCCACTCGATCCTGCATAACGATACTTCATCTCTTCGTAACGGTTTGTATTTGGTTTATAGCTCATACTATGACTATACACTACCTATGTGGTAGGTCAAGATGCGTAAAACAACAATGTTCAAGGTTTTCCAACCTCTTTTGGTATGCTATAGTCTGTCCATGAACAAAACAGTGCAAACGTTTCTCGACTTGGTGAGGATAAACTCAGTCTCTGGAGATGAAGGACATATAGGCCTCTTCCTGGAGACCAAACTGCTCTCTCTAGGGCTATCCACCAGCTGGGATGAAGGGGGAAACCTCTATGCCTACCTACCAGGGGAAGGAGAAACTATCCTCTTTAGTGCCCACATGGATACTGTCCCACTGGCCTTTGATGCAGAACCTCTGATAGAGGAAGGGCTAATCCACACAGGAGGGAAAACAGCCCTGGGAGCCGATGATAAGGCAGCCATTGCTGCCATCCTCACTACCTTAGAAACCATTCAACAGGACTTGCTCCCTCACCCTAATCTAGTCATCCTCTTCTCCGTCAGAGAAGAGCTGGGCTTGCAAGGCATAGCAGAGCTAGATACAAACAAGCTCTCTACAGTCGATCATGGGTATGTATTTGATGCCGAAGGGCCTGTAGGGACCTTCATTACCGCAGCCCCAGGTTCTATCAAGCTCGATGTCACCTTCCAGGGGAAGGGTGCCCATGCAGGGTTTTCCCCAGAGTCGGGCATCAGTGCAATACAGATGGCCAGTGAGGCCATTACTTCGATGCACCTGTTGCGTATAGATGAGGAGACCACGGCAAATGTCGGATCCTTCCTAGCACCAGGGGCCAGAAACATTGTCTGCGACAAGGCAACTTTGTCCCTTGAGGCAAGAAGCTTGGATCCGGCAAAACTACTGGCACAAATAGAACACATGAAGACGTGCCTGCAAGAGGCAGCAGCGAAACATGGGGGCAAGGTCACTATCGTAGAAGAACTCCTCTATGAAGCATATTCGCTGGATACCAACTCATCAGGTTTCGCTCTGTTACAGAAAGCTTGTGTTGATCTTGGCCTTCACTATAGAGAGAAACCTACCCTTGGAGGCAGTGATGCAAACGTCCTCAATGCCAAAGGCGTTCCCACCATCGTCTGTACCACCGGCTATGAAGCCCCACACACGACAAACGAATCAATACATCTGGACCAACTGCTTGTCCTGACCTCACTGGTCATAGAGTTGGCTACCAGGAAGGAATCAGTATGAACCAGGTAACTATCATAGGAAGTGGCGCGGTAGGGGCCATGTATGGCCTTAGGCTTCACCAATTGCTGGGAAAAGAAAACGTCGTATTCCTCGCTGACCAGCAGCGAAGAGAAAGATATGCAAACGAAGCCCTCTATCTCAATGGAGAGAAAGTTGATTTTACCTTTGTTGACCCAAAGGATGCCAAAAAGAGTGATCTGGTTATCATTGCAACCAAGAACCTGCAGCTCGAAGAGGCAGTCAAGCAGATAAAGCATGCAGTTGGCGAACATACAGCCATCCTTTCTCTCCTCAATGGGATAGAGAGTGAAAAGAAACTGGGTCAAACCTACGGTGAAGAGCATGTACTCTATGGCTTTGCTGTCGGACTCAATTCCACCCATATAGGGAATAGGATCGATTTCAGCAAAGAAGGACGGATTGTGTTTGGAGAGAGGGACAACAGCAAGAGCAGACGCGTAGAAGCCATCTGTTCACTATTCCAACGAGCCCATATCGACTATGTGGTACCAGAGGATATACGTCTGGAACTTTGGAATAAGTTCATGCTCAACACGGCTTTTAACACCATCAGCGCCTTGTGCAGGGCCACCTATGGAGACCTTAAGCAAGAAAGTGTCAAAACCCTTGCATGGAAGGCAAGCAAAGAGGTACAGGCAGTAGGACAAAAAGAAGGTGTATTCCTTACCGAGGGGATGATCGAGCAGAACTATCAGGTAGTGACCTCCTTGGGCTTTGATGGAAAAACCTCCATGTGCCAGGACATGGAGGCTGGAAGAGAGACTGAGAACAATTGGTTTTGTTCTGCTGTAGTTCGGCTAGGGGAAAAATACGCTATCCCTACCCCTACTTGTGAAATCCTCTCATTGTTGGTAGAGGCATCAGAAGGGGTACAGATCAGGCTGAAAGCATCTCGTTAGCAGCATCTTTCTTAGCCTGAAACAATAGGGAGACCAGTTCTTGTACCTGGTCTGCTGGGCACTTGGTGCAGTAGATATGGAAATCATTGACAGTATTGGGAATACTCTTGGCCATCTCCAGTAACCTATGCTTCTCAAGGATTCTGACAGCTGGCACGTTATATTTTCTAGCCATGGTATCCCTAGCTTGAAAAAAATGCTTGAGATACGTCTTCTCTTCCTTGTTCATATACTTCCAGGAGGCAAACTTGGTCCACCCCGGTTTGTCCGGCCCCTTGGGCTTTGCAACAGTAAGCATGGTCTTTGCGACTTGCTCTGTCAGATTTTCCTTTTCCACAAGAGTGGTTAGGATTATCTTCAAGGAGAATAAATGAGCTACGTCACCTAGTGCATACTGAATCTGATCTTCTTTCAAAGGCCTTCTCAACCAGTTGGTCATCTGGTTTTTCTTCTTACTCTTATTGCTCTTTTCCTCTTGTGCACCAAGATGTTGTTCAATCAAACCTGTGAGGTTGCCTGTATAGCCCAGAGCAAGGGCTTGAACCCTGATATCAAAAGCATTGGCAAGTGCGATGCCATACGCTTTGCGAACAAGGGCTGAATCACTTGCACAATCGAACATGACCTTCTCCAGGTCAGGGTCTTCAAGGAAGGTTTTCAAGGCTTCTTCACTTACCTTAAAAGGATCGATGAGAAAATACTCCTGTCCATCAAAAATCTGTATCAGACAGAGGTGTTCCCCATAAATATGGAGGTTGAACTCCCCCTCAAAATCCATGGCGACAGAGAGGATTTCTCTTTGTTTCCAGCTTTGAACTAATGTTGAAAGTTTATTATCTGAATCAATGGTGCTATATTTGTACATATACCCTAGTATATCAGATTCATAGTGAAATGAACACAGAAGGCTTCCTATCAAGGAAGCCTTCGTTCAACGAATAGAGGAAAAGCAACAAAAAGATTGGATTAGTTACTTCGAATTTCCCTAGGTAAAACCAAGTTGAGGAATATGCCTACAATAGTAGCCAAAGCAACCCCACCAAGAGAGAATTCCATATGCTGTCCCATACCAAAATTGAGCACTCCCCCACCAATACCGATCACTAGAATCACACTGCTAATGGTAAGGTTCCTTTTGTCCTCATAGTCTACACCACTGTCCACCAAGGTCCGTAGGCCACTGGAGGCAATGGTACCAAAGAGCAACATGGAGATTCCCCCCAATACAGGATTGGGAATGGTCTGGATCAAGGCCCCGAACTTGGGGAAGAAAGAGAGCAGTATGGCAAAGACTGCGGCTCCGCCTGTTACCCAGACACTGTAGACACGAGTGAGGGCCAAAACTCCAATATTTTCACCGTAGGTGGTGTTTGGAGGACCTCCCCAGAAAGATGCCCACAAGGTTGCTATACCATCTCCGGCGAGGGTCCTTTCAAGACCTGGATCCTTATAGAAGTCCTTACCAACCACCTTAGAAATGGTTAGCGTATCGCCCAGATGCTCACAGATTGTAGCCAGAGACACGATGATGAAGGTCACACTAGCCACTAGGTTGAACTTGGGAATAGCAAAGGTGGGAAGACCAACCCAGGCTGCTTCCCTGACCCCCTCAAAACTTATCAAAGCAAAGGAGGGAGAGACCATACCCATCATCAGGGTAAAGAAGTACCCTACCAGAAGTCCGACCAAGAGAGGGATGATGCTGAAAAACCCTTTTGCAAAAAGGTTCATCACAATAGTCATAGCCAACGTCACACAAGCAATGGTAAGCAAAGTAAGGCTGTAGTCTCCATTAGCATCATTCATCGCCATACCCATGGCAGTGGGTGCAAGGTTGAGACCAATGACAATGATGACAGATCCAATAACCACAGGAGGCAGGGCTTTGCCCAGCCATGCATGACCGCTTTTCTTGATGATGAAGGCTACTATCGTATAAAAAATACCTGAGACAAATGCACCACCCATCGCATAGGCCATTCCATAGGAAGAGGATATGGCTATAAGTGCTGGAATAAAGGCAAAGGATGAGCCGAGAAACGCAGGGACCTTAGCTTTGGTGATGATAATGTAGATCAGTGTCCCTGTTCCAGCAGTGAATAAGGCTGTACTGGGGCTCAACCCAGTGAGAATCGGAACGAGGATGGTTGCTCCGAACATCGCAAAGACATGCTGGATACTCAGAGGGATCCACTGACTGAGAGGTGGCTTTTCGGCCGGTCCGTACTTCATTTTTGAGGAGGGCTGGTTTCCCATGAGAAAACTCCTTGAGCCTGCACAACAGAGCCTTTAACTCAGCAATAATGCAGGTAGAGGGGGTATAAGATGATGACTTTCTAGGAAGTCTCTCAATCGTACCGAAAAACCAGACATTAGGGGAAGTCCAAAACCCTATATTTATTGGAAACATCTGGATTGCCACCACCAAAGTGCAACGATTCTATATTGCATTGCAACAACCATGGACCATCAGTGCTTAAACAAAGGATACAAGGCACCAAATACCACCAGAAGAGGAGCACATACCAACACAGTTATTGCAAAAACGACCAACAACGGTGGAGAATCGGTCATGGTGAGAAACCATGTGGGGAAACAAGCAACCTCTTCTTTTGTCGATTGCATCTCTTTTTTATTATTGGATTGCATGGGGAACTCCTTAATCATAGCCAAAGAGTACACCACATACTATGACATAGGATGTCATAGGTAAAAAATACTTGAGTATTTAGAGTTTTTCCGCCTCTCTCGCCATAGCCAACACAGCTTCCTTCCATGCCTGCACAAACTGAGGAGGTCCAATGGGTCTGGCGGCCGAACCGAAAGAGAGTATTTGAGAAAGAATCTCCTGTAGGTTTGCTACAGGAACGGTGACTTCCAACCCATCCTTACCATCGATCTCAACCTTCCGGATTTTCTGATCCTTATGCCAAGTCTGAGTTTCCAAGGCATTGCTTGCCCAACCAAAAACACAAAAAGTGACAGGAATGCTCCTATTTCCCATGAAAATACCAAACCCCCCATGGATAAAACTATCAAGCTCCTGTTCAGTATATCTGCTCTGGAAGAGATCTCCTTCAATCTGGGTGATTTTCTCTATTCTAGAGAGATGGAAAGTACGTAGTTCCTTGTTCTGTCGGTCGAAAGAGAGTAAGTACCATCTCCCACTGTAGTTGACCAATCGCAAGGGCTCAATGTGTCTGGTCGATCGTTCCCCTTTGGCATTACGATACCCTAAGGTCATCCGAAAACCACTTTTCATTGCAGAACAAATCTTATTGAAGACTGTATAGTCAGGCCAATCTTGTACAGGTGTTATAAAGATGATCTTGTCAGAGAGGCTTTTGTAGCTTTCCTCCAGGCCACTGTCCAGTCCATCGCTAACCATGTCGGTGATAACAGAAAGAGCGCCCTGGGACTCAGCTAAGCTTTTGAAGATCGCATTGAGCACCAGCATTCTTTCATTTGAATTGCTCATCATGGAAAAATCATCGGTATAGACATACCCCTTCTCCTTAGCTTCATAGGCTAAGGGAGCTTGCAGGGTGTCCTTAAGATAGTCGATGTCACGCATCACCTGTCGTTTGGATATTTCGAACTTGGAAACAACCTGTGCAGTGCTTACCTTCCCATCTTCAAGAATCTTTCGGTTGATATAAAATATTCTCTCTATCTGGCTCATAAAAAAGAGTATAGCAAATAACGGAAGGATATGGACAAGAAGATGCAAACTACCAGAATCATTCCCTATCCGTCTTTACCTCCCAGAGAAGGTCTCATACATATGTGCATAAAGAACACCTTCAATCCTAGATACTCCTTTGCCGACAGTATGCTGGTTTTACATGAACAATAAAAAACAAGTGATTGACAAATTAGTCAGTACTGACTAATATTATAGTCAATGCTGACTAATAGGAGGTGTGTATGGTTCCCTTATATATTCTTGGGCTACTGCAAAGAACGGGCCCAATGCATGGATATCGGATAAAAAAACTAATTGCAGAACAGCTTTCTGATTTCACACAAATCAAATTGCCTACCATTTACTATCATCTGGACAAAATGGCCCAGAACGGTCTGATTTCCCTTGAGGGAAAGGACTCATCGAGTACCAGACCGGAAAAAACAATCTATGCAATTACTGAATCTGGAAGCAATGCTTTCATGCAAATGATTGAAGAAACAATGGCTTTCTCCTATCACCCCACATTTCCCTCGGATGCGACGTTTTTCTTTGCGGACACCCTTAATCCTGTTGACTTGGTCAATCATTTGCAGACATATGCAAACACTTTGGAAAAAAGCATTGCACAGATCAAACAACATGAAGCCGATTCTATGACCAACATCCCTGAAGAGGCAAGGTCAATGGCTTCAATCATATTCAATCATCACTTGAGCCATTTTCATGCTGAATATGCTTGGGTGATGGATACACTGCAAACAGTAGGAGGATCACATGCATACAAGAGTTGCTGAGACAAATGAGGGGATTCAAGACAACCTCACCGTAGAAATATTTGATACGTTTGCAAGAGGAATGAGAGACAAACACTGGAACAATGTAAATACCTTCATAAAAAAGGGCATTACTTCAGGTACGGTTCTGGAAATTGGCCCTGGCCCTGGGTATGTAGGGCTCGAATGGCTCAAGCAAACCAAGGGAACTACACTCATAGGTTGCGAAATCAGCAAGACGATGATAACCATGGCCAAAAAGAACGCCACACAATATAAACTAACCGACCGGATCCAGTATGTTGAAGGAACAGGCATGCATATGCCTTTTACCGACAACTTCTTTGATGCAGTTTTTTCAAACGGGTCCCTTCATGAATGGGAGAACCCTGCATTGGTTCTAGACGAAATCTTTCGGGTGCTGAAACCGGGAGGAAAGATGTGCATCACCGACATGCGAAGGGATGTGTCTTTCCTGAAAACCTCTATGATCTACGCTTCGACAAAGCCCAAAGCAATTCGTCCCGGATTCTTAAGTTCGCTCAGGGCTTCCTACCTCCCCAAGGAACTAAAGGAAATCCTCCTGCAATCTTCTTGGAAAAAGAACCATATGGTGGAAAAGCAATTTTTTGGATTGTGTGTCTCTGCTAGCAAACCAGCATAGTTTAATATTTTTCCTTCAGTAGACAATCTCTGGTGCATTTTGGCCAAATTGTTGTCCGAAATGACAAGGGGTATTTCGTTTCACGGAACAAACAGAAAATACATACTGCATAAACCTGATGAACACATAAAAAATATCAAGGTCCTCATGCAAAGCAAGACGGCCTCCATTTGGAGACCGTCTTGGAAAGATTCTACCTAGATCGGATACTTACTTTGCAGCTCTGAGGTCGGCTTCAAGGGAATCCAAGAAGGTAGCGAGCTCCTGTGGGAGGTGGTCGCCAAACTTCGGATAGTGATTGGTACGAATATCTGCGACTTCATTCAACCAGCCATCAATGTCAACTCTGAGTAGTTCCTTCATGTCCTCTTCAGAAACACCAGCAGGACGATCAAGTGCATCAAGGGTAGGCATAATACCGATCGGGGTCTTTACAAACTTTGCAGTCCCTTCACAGCGCTCGAACACCCACTTCAAAACACGGCTATTCTCACCGAAACCGGGCCAGAGCCACTTGCCTTCGGCAGTCTTGCGGAACCAGTTGACGTAGAAAATCTTAGGAAGCTTCTCCTGGTCCGGTGCTGCGTGTCCTACATCCAACCAATGCTGGAAGTAGTCGCCCATGTTGTATCCACAGAATGGCAGCATGGCGAATGGGTCACGTCTGATAGTACCAGCCTTGACGTCAAGAGCAGCGGCGGTCACTTCGGAACCTACGATGGAACCGAGGAATACACCGTGACTCCAGTCATTGCTCTGATGTACCAGAGGAATGGTGCTAGGTCTTCTACCACCAAAAAGAATTGCACTGATAGGAACACCCTTGGGATCTTCCCACTCAGAAGCAATACTTGGGCACTGGGAAGCAGGAGCAGTGAACCGTGCATTCGGGTGGGCAGCAGGCTTCTGACTCTTGTCAGTCTTATCCTGAACCCATTCGTTACCATTCCAGTCGATCAGCTTACTAGGAGCATCATAGCCAATGCCTTCCCACCAGACATCATTGTCCTCAGTAAGGGCAACGTTGGTGAAGATGGTGTTGGAAGATGCAGATACAAGGGCATTGTAGTTTGAATCTGCTGAAGTACCAGGAGCAACACCGAAAAATCCAGCTTCTGGGTTAATGGCATAGAGCTGACCGTCAGAGCCGTACTTCATCCATGCAATGTCGTCTCCGACAGTCTCTACCTTCCAACCGGGGACGGTAGGAATGAGCATGGCGAGGTTGGTCTTACCACAAGCTGAGGGGAATGCTCCGGTCAGGAAACGACTCTTGCCTTCAGGGTTGGTAATCTTGAGAATGAGCATATGCTCAGCAAGCCAGCCTTCATCACGTGCAAGCACAGTTGCAATTCTTAAAGCTAGACACTTCTTTCCAAGCAGGGCGTTCCCGCCGTATCCAGAACCATAGGACCAGATCTCTCTGGTTTCTGGGAAGTGGGAGATATACTTGTGTTCCATAGGAGCACAGGGCCATTTGCCTCCATCAGTCTCACCTTCAGCAAGAGGCTTGCCGACAGAATGGTAACAAGGGACGAAGTAGCCATCTGTACCAAGGATATCAAGGACCTTCTCGCCAACACGGGTCATGATCATCATGTTGGTAACAACGTAAGCACTATCCGTAAGCTCAACACCGATCTTTGAGATATCAGAACCGATGGGACCCATGGAGAAAGGAATTACGTACAGGGTACGGCCTTTCATGCATCCACGATAGAGGTCAGTCATCTCTTCTTTCAACTGAGTGGGATCCATCCAGTTGTTGGTCGGACCGGCGTCTTCTTCTTTCACGGAAGAGATGTAGGTGCGTTTCTCTACGCGTGCTACGTCGGAAGGATCGGAGAGAAACAAAACACAACCAGGCTTTTTGGCGGGATTCAATCTCGTCGCAACACCACTGTTCACAGTAATATCAATCAGTTCATCGTACTGGGAAGAACTTCCGTCTGCGATCACGATGGCGTCTGGGGTTGTGAGTTCTGCATACTCTTCAATCCACTTTTTAAGTCCAGCATGTTTAATGTCATTGACGTTCATGGACTACTCCTTATCATCTTATGTAATACAGCAACTCTTCATCAAATGTAGAGTTGCTCATCGATGACGGTACAGTTTTTTCCAATCTTTATCAATATGGTTGGTATTCAAGTTTTGAGATTTTTCTATCTATACATACTGGAGAAATTTCCCTTAGAACATCGTCCCATGGAAACGGGAATTAAAACTCAAATAAAGCTCAGGAGGGACGTCCTCAGGGATGTCCAAAAGGAAATCAGAGATCTTCTTGATCTTGTCCTTCAAAGAGTCCTTTTTATTCAACTGCGCTTCCTTAAGGGCTTCCAAGCTCTCCTGGATAATGGAGTGGGAGTTTTTCACTTCCTGTAACGCCATCTTGTAACGTTGGCTGAGGTCAAGGATTATCTGACGGGTTTCATCCGGATGAGCTTCAATAAAAGCAGGAAACGAGGCCTGGGAAATCTCTACCAACACACAGTCGGTCAACGCAACTGCTGTCGAATTGCGAGGATCCTCTTCGAACAATCCCATCTCGCCAAGACTCGATCCTGACAGGGATATCTCAGAGAGTTGAAACTGATGAGGCGTATGGTAGTTAAGGAAAAGACCCACCGTACCTGTACGTAGAAGGAACATGGTAGAACAAGGACTTCCCTGTTCGTAGATGACCGTACCCTTAGATAATTCTAGCACCTGGTTTCCAGCATCTTGTTTGTTCAGCATAAGAGCCCTCCTCATTAGTTATGATACCAAAAGTATACTATCCCAACTGGGATGCACACAAGAGGGTGTATTTCCCTTGCTCAGTGACATTTCTGTGATACACTACATCATCATGAAAGAGCACACACCTATCAGCAAAAAAGAAAAATTTGCATACGGCTTCGGGAACTTCGGGCAAAATATGTTGTACAGCCTCATGGCAAACTTCTTGCTCTTCTTCTATACCGACATTTTTGGTATCCTGCCAGCTGTTGCAGGAGCCATTCTCCTCTTGGCAAGGCTCTGGGATGCAATCAATGACCCACTGATGGGTATGATTGCTGACAGGACACGAACCAAGTGGGGCAAGTTCCGTCCATACCTACTTTTCACCCCTGTCCTCTTTGTCCCCTTTGCTGTAGCTTCCTTCAGTGCACCGACCTTGAGTATGGGGGGCAAGATTGCATGGGCAACTATAACCTACATCGCCTTTGGTATGATTTATACAGCAAGTGATGTTCCTTTCTGGGCATTGAGCAGTGCAATCACCGATGATACCAACGAACGTAATAGTGTTGTTACCTACCCTCGCTTCTCGGCTACCATTGCTGTTGCCATCGCAACGCTGGCAACCCAACCGCTGATATTCTTATTCTCTCGAACAGGAAAACCGGCTTCAGGCTACCAGATGACCGCTCTCATGTATAGCTTGATCACTGTTGCCTGCTTTATTGTTACCTTCCTGTTTGTAAAAGAGAGAGTCCAGCCAGTCAAGGATGAAAAAAGTCACTTCAAGGATATTTTCACCATCTTTGGCAGCAACAAGCCTCTCATGCTGGTCATCATCAGCGGTTTCTTCACAGGTATTGGACAGACTGCAAAGCTATCGATGCTCATCTATTATGCAAAGTACAACCTTGGCAACGAGTTGCTCTATACCCTGTTTGCAGGCATAAATATCCCTTTCATTCTTATAGGCATCTCCACAGTCCCCTATTTCAGCCGGAAGTTTGGCAAAAAGGCAACCTGTATCGGATATTACACCATATATGCACTAGGATCATTGGGATTCTTTTTTGTAGGGTGGGGAAACTTCCCACTCTTGCTTGTATTCAACTGCATCAGCAGCCTGGGAATGGCAAGCCCTCAGGTGATTCAGACCGCCATGATTGCAGATACCATAGAGTATGGAGAACTTAAGACCGGCAAACGGACTGAAGGCACCATCTTCTCCAGCCAGACCTTCCTGGCAAAGCTAACCGCCGCAGTCACTTCAGTAATGATTGCAACCTCCCTGGCAGCAGTAGGATACCTTCCCAACATGGCACAGCCTGAACAGGTATTGAAAGGTATACATGCACTGACAGCCTTTATCCCATTCTTCAGCAGCATCCTAGGTATCATTCCCATAGCCCTCTATCCTCTCACTGAAAGTCGCCATGCCGAAATTGTAAAACAATTGCATGAACGAGCTCAAGGCAGTTCAGATTGACACGATAGAAGAGTGCCGCTAACCTATTCCTTGGAGATTACACAAGTAGATTTCCAAAGGATGTATTATGACTGAATTAGCACTGCCGGCAGGTTCTCTTCAAGCGGCACTGGTTGCCTTCAATGAGGGTGCCGATGCTGTATACCTTGGCATGCGCAATTTCTCCGCAAGAAAAGAAGCGACAAACTTTAGCCTTGAGGAACTTTCCAAACTCAAGCAACTGGCAAACAATCAAGCTAAGAAAATCTATGTAGCGCTAAACACCCTCATTGATGACTCCCAACTTCCCGAGGTAATAAAAACCCTGCGCCAGATCGCCTTCATAGGCTGTGATGGCATCATCGTTCAGGACCTTGGAATTGCTCACCTGATCAAAGACCAGTTCCCTTCCCTTGCACTACATGGAAGCACCCAGCTTGCCGTACATACCATCGAAGGCGTACGCGAGCTCCAGAGACTGGGCTTTACCCGCGTTGTCCTGGCTAGAGAACTTACACTGGAAGAAATACAAAAGATACGTGACGCTTGTCCGGACATTGAACTGAAGGTGTTTATTCACGGAGCTCTCTGTTATGGCTTTTCAGGACTCTGTACTGCCAGTGAACAGCTCTGCAGTAGAAGTGCAAATTGCGGCGCTTGTGCCCAGATATGCCGATCCTGGTTCTCCCTTGAGGCAGACCCAACCCAGAGCGCTGCGCTCTCACCAACTCCCAAAGGAAAAGAGACTGGCTGGTATTTCTCCATGAGCGACCTCAAGGCAGGGGACGTGGCAAAGACTCTGGAGGAGATGGGTATTGATTCCCTCAAGGTTGAAGGCAGGATGAAAGGTCCTTCCTACACGCTGGCAGCTTCAAAATACTACCGAGCAGTCCTTGATGGCACAGCTAGTGAGGAACAAAAACACTACCTCGATGAAGCCCTCTCCATTGTATTTGCACGAAGACAGACCAGAGGCTGGCTTGCTGACTATGGGCGTACCGGGCATAATTTCGAGGTCCGTACCGCCCCCACCCTAGGAAGTACCAGCTATCCCAGTCACCGTGGGATACCCGCAGCACAGATTAAGGTAGTTAAAAAAGATTACGCCATTGTGACAGCTCTGCATGACATGGCTATCCGTGATGGGCTAATGTTCTTCACCAAAGGCACGAAAGACCCTATTGAGGCTGTTAAGTTCAGCTTGAGCGGTATCTTCGACCAGACTGGGCGAAGCCTCTCCACTGCCTATAAGGGAGCCACTGTGGAGGTCGATCTTCCTCTGAAAGGACCTCTTCCCCATGCAGGGGAAATTCTCTACCTCATAAGTTTGCATGACCAGAACCCCGCGCTCTTAACAGAAAGCATCCCCACAACCAAGCATTTGCTCGATACTATGGTGGAAGTGCTGGAAAAGGATCTGATCCTTACTACCGTTTTTGAGGGAAAGACCATTTGCCATACCTATGAGATAGAGGTAAACAAGGCAAAGAAAGAACAGGATTTGCAACAACACCTGGAGAATGTCTTCAGTCAGAGCGATACCTCTTACTTTAGCCTGGGGAAAATAACCTATGAAAACAAAACTGACCTGGAGGACAACCAGGTATTCCTACCACTCTCTTGGCTAAAAGCCATCCGAAGGGACTGGTATGCCTGTCTGGACAATGAACTTGCTCGTTGGATGACAGAAGATGCAAAACTCTTGCCTGAAGTCACCAAAGTAGAGAAGGAAATCTTGCCAGCAAGGGAGAACCTTTGTACCAAGGATGGGCTTCCTTATCTTGATGTCTCTGTCCTTGCCAAGCAGTTCGCCGACAACAAGAAACCGGAAGGGCTTCTCTTCTTCGAGGAAGACAGGTTCTACCTCCCTCTCTCCCCTGTCATGTTCGATGAGGTACAGTTCTTCAAGGATCTCAACAGTGTTATCACCTACCTTGGGATAGGGGGATACCTTGAAAAAACCCGTATCGGATTGAACAATATGGGTCAACTTAACTGGGCAAGGTTGCAAAAGGATGTCTTTTGCTTCTTCGACATCTATCTCCCCTTGGGAAATAGTGAGAGCGCAAACATGGCACTCGATCTGTTGCCGGAACTTACCGGCGCGTACCTTTGGATGGAAAGCAACCATTACCAGGAAGACAAATGGCCTTTCACCCCCACAAAAGTGGGTAGTGAATTCAATCCTCCCCTGTTCATCAGCCGCAGCTGTTTCAGACATGATTCGCTGATGCTGAGCTGCGAGGGGTGCCCACTTAAGGGCTCATGGTATGTAAAACAGCAGAACCATCGCTACCATGTAATGGTGAATGATTGCATCACCACTGTGGTGAAAGCATAACTCTTAGCTATTCTTCAAAGAAAACCCCTCCTGTTAGTTCGACCCAACAGGAGGGGTTTTCTTTATCGCCCTGTAAAGAGTGCTTGAAAGGGAGGAAACTGGTAGGAGATGGGAAAGGCGAGGGCTCCTCGTCTTTCTATCTCTTGCAACTGTGGAAAGGTCACCCACTTTGCAGCAACAGTCTCATCTGTCTGCAGGATAATCTCGGAAAGGTCGACCTTCTTGCGAACAACAAAGATATCCACAAAGGAAGCCTCCTTACGGGTAGTTCCCAAAAAGGCAATCTCTTCTGAAGCAGCAACAATACCTGTCTCCTCACGCAGTTCGCGAAGGGCTGCATCCAGACTAGTCTCCCCTGCTTGTACAGAGCCTGAAGTGCTCTCCCAGAGATTGGGCCTGAGATGCTTATTTGGGGAGCGAAGGGTAAGCAGTATCTGTTGACGCTCGTTGATCGTCCATACCGACACTACCACATGGTAAAGACCTTTAGCGAGAGGAAGTCCCCTCTGATGGATTCTACCCAAAGGTATTCTATCATTGTCGAAGAGATCAAATTGTTCTGGCATACGGGCACACTAGCAAATCCCTTGTGCTTTCTCAAGATGGAAACAGCTGAAAAGTGAAAACAACCCAGAAAGATCTGACAGATATTCATAAGGAAGATGTAGCGTTACCAAAGAAAGCTCCTATCGGCTAAGAGCCAATAAGAGCTTTCTTTGGTGAAATATACTAAAAAACTTATATCAGGTTATACCGCTTTACGAAGGCCTCTGCGTTCTGGATGGAACCTCCCGCTGCACCTTTGACGATGTTATTTACCATCAGAAGGAATCCTATCTTCCCATTCTTCTTCTTCAGACGACCGGTATAGACAACCATCCCTCGGGGATTTCCCCAGAAAGCATACTTGGGCTGAGGGAAAGTGGGGTCAGAACCATACTCTACAGGCTGTTCGGGAGTGGACGGAAGATCACACACAACCTTGAAATCCTTCCAATCCTTGATGACATCCTCAACCTCGACATCCTGTTCCAGATCCAACCAGACAGCTTCCAAATGACCAAACATGACTGGAACACGAACGGTGAAAGCATAAACCTCAGGATCGATGGAAAGAATCTTCTTGATTTCTTTCTCAATCTTCTCTTCTTCACCCTTGATAAAGGGTATACAGTTGTCAGTAATGTCAAAGGAAGAAAGTCCTGGATATCCGGCTCCACTGACACTCTGGTAGCTGTGCACTGTGAGGCTCTTGATACCATACTTCTTCAAAGGGGCAATGGCCATGGCCAAACCTGTGGTGACGCAGTTTGCGTTGGTCACTACAAAACCCTTTTCAGGATATCCTTGGGCCTGAATCAAATCGAGACTCTCAAGGTTTGCCTCAGGAATAAGAATGGGAACATTGCTGTCATAACGCATTGCAGCTGCATTGGAGAAAATCTGGAATCCATTATCCCGAAGCTGTGGTTCTGCTTCACGGGCAACTTCTGCAGGAAGGGCGGAGAATACAATCGACACCCCGGCTTCCTTCATTGCTGCAAAGTTGAATTCCTTCACTTCTATATCACGAATATTTGTAGGCATCTCATAAGGCATCACCCAATGGACTGTCGAGGCATATTTGAGTCCTACGCGTGCAGCTGATGCTGTGGCATACGCCACTTCAAACCAAGGGTGGTCTGAAAGCATTGACATGAAGACCTGACCTACAGCCCCTGTCGCACCCATTACTGCTACTTTTATTTTCTTGTCCATCTGGCTTTTCTCCCAATCGGATACCTATCCGTCATTAATTCCATTAAAGTAGTTGAACATTACTGGTTTTCCTGGAGAAATTCAATACTTTCAAACAAAAATGTATCTTTTTTAACAAATTGTTATTATATTAACACACAAGTTCATCATAATGAACAAGCTTAATCGTAGCCTTCTTTCCAAACTGGATATGATAATCACCTGGAACCGCAAAGGCAATTCAATCTCCCTCTTGCTACAAAAAGGAATTGCGGCTATAGCATCCAAGGCCTTCTCAAAATTTTCATTCTCCACCAGGATAAGTGACAATTCCATCCCTAGCCATCTGACCTACTACAGAAATAACCCTACTTCCTGGGAAGAGGTTGTAGTTTTACCTTTCCACTAACTACTTTTATAGTCAAACAATACAATCATTCATCCTACAAGGTCAAGGCCATTTTGAGCTTGCTCGCCAAAACACTTCTCCTGTTATCTCAATGATATATTTGAACCTCTAGCCCAGAGTAAATAAACCAAAGATACTTGACTTAAATCGCTTCTATCCGTATGATTCGTCCTGTTATTGTCTTGGGGGTGTAGCTCAGTTGGCTAGAGCGTTTGAATGGCATTCAAAAGGTCAGGGGTTCGATTCCCCTTACCTCCACTTAGAGAGTCGTTGTTAAGCAACGGCTCTTTTTTTTGAGCTGAACTCTTGGGTCAAAGCGCTGGGGGGGTCATCTTTTTTGGATTGTACACTTACCCATTTCATAAAAGTTTTCAAGCCATCACATCGCCATCGTCCATCCAAAATCATACTATGTTTTTGCATTCTTATCAAAATACAACCCATATGCCTAAAAAATGAAATAAGCATAAACCTATAAAAACGGATAAACTCGCGCAACATCTTGAAGATCTGATCACAACCAGAAAAACTACCTTCATTGCTTCACTTGACGCAGAAGGTTTTCCAACCCTTAAGGCTATGCTTGCCTCCCGCAAACGAGAAGGTCTTACTGCATTTTGTTCACTACAAATACTTCCAGTGAACGGGTGGCTCACTATAAAGCCAATCCCATGGCAGCAATATATTTTTGTGACAGGCTTTTCTTTCGTGGGGTGATGCTTCGCGGATATATGGAAGTTTTGGAAGATGAAGGGGCGAAACAGATGATTTGGAGGCGCAACGACACCCAGTATTACAAGAAGGGAGTAAGCGATCCCGATTATTGTGTACTCAAATTCACTGCTATAAACGGCCAGCATTACCAAAATTTCCAAACAAATACCTTCACCTTTGACCAAAAGGAAGTGCTGACGGACCTCACAGGAACAGAGTAAGATCAGGGTACTGGAACGGCTCGCCGTCGTTAGACAACGGCTCTTTTTTGTAGTCAATGTGCAAAATGTGTATAGGTAGCTCCATAAAGTTTGAGCAATCTCTTTACAAGGGGTGCTTTCTCCATAGTCTCCCAGTGTCCCTAACGCCATCAAGGGAATCTTTACCAGTAATAACCAAATCCTTACCAGAAACCATATAAATAGATCCTTTGATATAGATAAAAAATACGTCATTAAAAGACTATTTTTTTGACTTCTCATAATTTCTGCCTTACAATACATTTATCAAAAGGAGATTATTGTATGAAAGGAACAAAAGTATTGATTCGATGTCTAGCATTCTTACTCTTGCTACCCAGCTTTATCTTCGCCCAAGCTGCACCAGAGCAAAAAGAATCCTCTATGCGTCTGGCTTGGTGGGGCAACCCAACTCGGGACGAACGAACCTACAAGGCTGTTGAACTTTTTTCAGCAAAATACCCTAATATCAAGGTTGAGACCGAAACCACAGGCTGGGGCGGTTACTGGGATAAGATGAATACCCAGGCAGCTGCAGGAAGTCTCCCTGATATCATGCAACACGACTATGCATACATGCTACAGTGGGTGCAAAGGAACCAATTGGCTGACCTAACCCCATATGTGGAAAAAGGGATCATTGATCTTTCAAAGATCAACGACTCTTTCCTCTCAGGTGGTAGGGTCGATGGGAAGCTATATGGTATCAGCCTCGGCACTAACGCAGTCTGTCTAACTTATGATCCGGCAGTACTCGCCAAGGCGGGAATCCCCGAACCCAATTCTGCAACCTGGACTTGGGATGATTTTGAGAAAATTGCCCTAGAAATCTACCGCAAGACTGGCGTGCAAACAATTCCATTCTTCACAACTGACCCGAAAGTTGGGTTTGACAACCTGATCAGACAGACAGGTGCAACAACCTATGGGAAGTCAGGTGGTTTGGGTTTCACCGATCCTTCTGCCTTGCGTGAATACTATGCAATCCAACTTAGGCTTCAAGACGCTGGTGCACTCATCCGACCAGAAATTGCCTTTGTCACAGTCACCCCAGAAGAAAGTGAATTTGCAAAGGGCCGTTCATGGGTAGAGTTTATCTGGAGCAACCAGTTCGTCTCCACCCAAGCAGCAGCAAAACGTCCTCTGAAGATTGCCCTTCTGCCCAACATCAAGGGAGCAAAGGCGAAGGGGACCTTCCTCAAACCTTCTATGTTCTTCTCCATTCCTGCAAAGGCTGAAAATCCTGAAGCCGCTGCAAGATTCCTGAACTATTTCATTAATAACATAGAGGTGAATGACTACCTGATGGGAGAGAGAGGCGTTCCTATACCTGATGATGTCCGCGAGCATATGGCCACCAAGGTTGATATCATCAACAAGCAAATTTTCGAATATATCAGCCTCGCTTCTAAAAATGCAGGACCTATTGATGCTCCAGACCCAGCCGGAAGCGGCGAATTCCTGAAGATGGTTCGGGATGTGACCCAAGAAATCCTGCTCAAGAGAGTTACTCTCGATGCTGGAATTGCCAAGATTATGAGCAAGGGAACCGAAATCCTTAAGTAGATTCTTTTCTCGTCCGAGAAGACCGAGAAGAGACCTGCCACAAGTGGGTCTCTTCTTTATACTGTTCTTCGAGTCATAGGAGTTTCCATGAAGCGTTCAACAAAATCCAATCGCAAATTAATGGATGATTTCTCCGGGTATGTATTCATCAGCCCTTGGCTGATTGGATTCATCGCCTTTTCTATCATTCCCATCCTTTTCTCGCTCTACTACTCATTCACATCCTATGACATCCTCGGGGAGCCAGTCTTCAACGGATTGGAAAACTTTAAAAAAATGGCAAATGATGAACTTTTTTGGCAATCCCTGAAAGTCACCTTTTACTATGCCTTTGTATCTGTTCCGCTCAGGCTTACCTTTGCATTCTTCATTGCATTGCTCTTTAATCGGGGGACTCGAGCAATAAGGATATATCAGGCAATATATTACATACCTTCCCTAGTTGGAGGTTCCATTGCAATTGCAGTCATGTGGAGGCGTTTGTTCATGGCTGATGGTGCATTAAATGTAGCCTTGGGTTTATTGGGGATTGAGAGCAACATCAGCTGGATAGGTAATACGACAACCGCCATATGGACTTTGATACTACTGGCAGCCTGGCAGTTTGGCTCTTCGATGCTGATTTTTCTTGCAGGCCTACGGCAGATACCCAAGGAGTTGTATGAAGCAGCAAGCATAGATGGCTCCAACTCCTTCGGGAAATTCATTCATATAACCATCCCACAAATCACTCCAGTTATCTTTTTCAACCTTGTCATGCAATTGATCAATGGCTTTACAGTCTTTACCCAGGCTTTTGTGGTCTCAGGGGGTACAGGAGATCCTCTGAACAGCACCTTAGTCTACGCTCTCTACCTCTATCAGCGTGCATTCAAATACTATGACATGGGCTACAGCAGTGCCATGGCTTGGGTACTGGTACTAATCATAGGAGTATTCACTGGAATTATATTCAAGACATCCTCCACTTGGGTTTTCTATGAAGCAAAGGAGGGCAAATGAGATGGCTTCCTACAAAGTAAGAAAAATATTGGAGCAGGTCGTATTTCATACTATTGTCATCCTTCTGGGATTCCTTATGCTCTACCCCATCCTATGGATGATCGCAAACTCTTTCAAATCAAATTCGGAAATTTTTAATTCCAGTTCCCTACTACCAACTAATTTCAATTTGGGAAACTATATCCGTGGATGGAATTTCAATGGTTCAATTACTTTTACTACGTTCTTTAAGAATTCATTTTTCTATACCATCATATCAACAATAGGATCAGTCCTTGCCTCATCATTGGTTGCCTATGGGTTTGCCCGCATCCCCTTCAGAGGAAGATCCTACTGGTACGCTTGTATGTTTTTGACCATGATGATCCCCTACCAGGTGGTCATGGTTCCACAATTCATCATTTTCCATAAGCTAGGATGGATCAACAGCTTCAAGCCTCTGATCATCCCCCAATTTGCAGGACTACCATTCTTCATTTTCCTGATGGTGCAGTTTATTCGTCAGATACCTAATGAGCTGGATGACTCAGCCAAAATTGATGGATGCAACCGTTTCATGATCTTCTCAAGGATTCTCTTTCCCCTGATCAAACCTGCCGTCATCACCAGTACAATCTTCAGCTTTTATTGGCGTTGGGATGACTTCCTCGGACCATTGCTCTTTCTCAACAAGCCCAAGCTCTTCACTGTCTCATTAGCCCTAAGGATGTTCAGCGACCCGCAAAGCTCAACTGACTGGTCAGCAATTTTTGCAATGGGAACTTTGAGTCTGCTCCCTGTACTGATCATCTTCTTGATTTTCCAAAAATATATCGTAGAGGGTCTGGCTACAACAGGTCTGAAGGGTTAGCCTAGCTTCATCCTCTCACATAAGGCAAGAAGGATGATGCCTATCCCATGGGTATCGTCCAAACGGGGGAGCAACTGCTCGGCATAATACTGTGGTGAGCAGGAAAATTCTGATCCTCTGCAGACACCCCACACATGGCCATCATAATCGATTGCCTGTTCTTTGAGTGCTTGGCAAGCTCTCTTGCACCCCTGTTCATACTCATAAGGATTGCCATACCACCCCATCCTGACCCCTCTTGAAAAAGCACATGCGAACATTGCAGTACAGGAACTCTCAAGATATGACGAACTCATATTCAGGACTTGATGAAACATGCCATTCTCATCTTGCAGTCTCAATATGCCTTTGCTGAGATTCCTGAATAGTGCAAGCAAGTCCCCACGCTTTGGATGCGTAAGATCGAGTACCATCAGAAGCTCGGAGAGACTGAAAAGGGCCCAGCCATTGCCTCTACCCCAAGGTATGCCCGTGGCAATAGTACGATCAAAGTCATACACGTGACTCATGAGTTGTTCGTCTTCCATATACAAGTACTTAGCAAATCCAAAGAACTGATTTGCAGCATCATCAAGGTAGGATCGTTTTCCTTTGAACTGGGAATAGCGACAGAGAAATGGGACAGACATATACAGATCATCAACCCAAAGCGTATTCTCATGGAACTCATGCATCAGGCCAGTACGGAAAAATGTCCCATCAGAGAGTCTGGGCTGGAGCTTGCTGATATAATTGCCTACCACTTCAACTATCTGCTCATATCCTATAACTTGATGGTCGCGAACTATTTCCAAAAGCGTTGCACCAAAGGAACCACAATCATCCAGACTGTCCAAACTGGTCATCAGATGATGTACTGCGGTGGAACCTCCTAAGGTTTCCTTGTCCCAAAGGGCATAGGCATAGGTATCGATGCTTATTTGCACATGGGAGATCAGATAGGAGGAAATTCTTTGAGAAAGCTCCCCATGAATCCCCTTGAGTATTCTCTCTGATTCAACCAATCCGTAAAGTGTGACTCCCAAAGGATAATTCCAATGCCCAAAGAGGGGGTTGTCGTTATAGAGCCGAAGATAGGTCCTTATGCCCTGGAGATGCCAGAAGTCTACCCCCTCGGACGTTATGAAAGGCTTGTCGTATTGTATCTCAAAGTTTACGGGACGTCTGTCAAACGGACCTGCAAGAAGCCATTTGTACTGAGGAGAAAACCCAGATAGGGGATTGGTAAATGTGATTTCTTCATCACTTTTTGCATACGTTATTTCAAGGGTGTGGGTTGTAGCCGCATTGCAAAATACACTGAGAGTGTGAAGTCCGGATTCCAACTTCATCGAACCCTGGACAAGTTGGTTATCCACCAGTATCTCTAGATTACTCCCAAATGAAATCCAGCCTTCTTTCTGTAGGTCCAGGTGCGTATGAGCAAGGATATATTGATCTTTCCTAGCCTGAGGGAACACGTCTTGGAGTGCGAGTTCCCTAGCAGTTACTTTTGGATCTTCAGGAAACCAATGTATGGATAAGAGCGATTCAGATGTTACCTCTGCAAGAGGTTTTGGTATGCTTTTGCTATAACACAAACCTTCTTGCTCTGTCTTCATCGGGGGCATGAGAAAATAATAATCAAGCTTTCCTACCCAAGTACCGAATTCGCATCCAAAACCACCAGAGGTATTCTCACAGAGAAGCAGAAGTTCATTACTCCCTTTTTTCATTGGAAGCTCAAAAATTTGTTTGGAACGATAGCGTTCACTGAAGATATCGCTGTGCCCGACCAGCTTCCCATTCACATAGATAGAAACCGGTCCATAAGGAAATAAGGCGAACCTAAGGTCCTGGTCTAGAGAGGCCTCATAGACACCCCAGATATAGCTAAAAGTCCCAAGATCAGCCCCTGGCAAGAGTAGCTTGAGATCGGCATGATACCGATAATCTTCCCTTCGATAAATGCCTCCATGATAGAATGGACGATAGGTATAGGCCCCTGTACCATGAAAGGAGAGATATCGCTCTACAATAACCTGCATTGCTTCCATATCAGAGGCATTTACCATATTTTTCTGTATATCCATATGCTAGTATCCCATCCAATTCAATGTGGGGCAAGTGGAAAAAGCAACCTCCTCTGATACAAATATATTGAGCTTGGATATCTAGAGCTTCTTCCTCTCAGCAAGCCAATCACCTCTTCATACTCCCTTGCCAACTTGGTTGGAGAAAAGGAATGATTCTTTTCATTTTTACTAGATTATGAAAATATCCTGGCGTTGTACTCATCCCCAAAAAGGAGAAATATAATATATATTGAAGCTGAGAGTACACCTTTGACAGGTCATCGTTGACCTAATAACCTACAAAAGAGGGAACAGCACTATGCAAATGATTGATGCGCACGCCCATGTATTTGAACAACTCTGTGGTTTTGGTTCTGATGGAGAGTTACGGCCAATTGGAGGGGGAAAAGCACGCTGGGGCAACAGGGGAGGTCATCGACCTCATCCCTCAGGGCTATGGTGACACATCCTTTACTGCCGAGTCTCTCCTCTCTCTAATGGACAAGCAACACATAGAGAAAGCAGTACTGTTGCAAGGAGAGTTCCTGAGCTTTGCCAATTATTATATCCATCAGGTCTGCAGCCACTACCCTTCTCGGTTTGCAGGTGCGGCAACCTTCGAGCCCTGGTGTAGGAACGCCCAGAAAATCCTCAACAATCTCCTCAACTCCCTCAACCTTCGCATTTTTAAATTTGAGATGTCAGTTGGTTGTGGCATCATGGGAAACCACCCTGATTTTGCCTTGGACAATACTCTGATGATGGGCTTTTATGAACAGATTGCAGCACAACAAGGCATACCAGTCTTTGATTTAGGGAGTCCTGGGGATGGAAGCAACCAGCCTAAGGTAAGTAAAACCATTGCAGAGACGTTCCCTTCGATGGACCTAGTAATCTGTCACCTGATGTCTCCAAGGCGTCATCATCTGGAGCAACTCCAAGAGGGTTTGACCTTGATGTGACATGACAACATCCATTTTGACCTCGCAGCTCTCCACTGGAAGGTGCGACCAGAAGCCTATCCCTTCCCTACTGCCCAAAAATTCATAACAGTAGCAAAGAACTTGTTGGATCTGATCCCCTAATGTGGGGTACTGATGCTTCTTTAACCTTAGTGAACCATTCCCTTGAGGCACTATTCTACTATCTGCTTCCCGTGTTGACCGAAAATGAACAGAGACCTGTATTCCATGGTTCTACAGCGAGCCTGTATTTCTAAGGACGAGACCAAATTGATTGCAGGGAAATATATATTAAAAAGGAAAATGGACTCTTGATTCTCAGCAATCTTGAGTCCATTACCTTGTATAGTTACCGCATCTCTTTCTTAAGAGTCTCAGCCTTCATGAAACGGGACACTGACTCACCTTCTCTAGGGAACAAGCCAGCATATCCCTTTCATCATACAGAATGTTGCTTGATGAAATATCAGCATCCTATTCTCAAGCTCTCATCTTCATGACCTTCTTGTTCAAGACTCCAAATTGCCTGATTCTTTCTAAAGACAAGACAAGTAACCACCCCAATACAACCGATCACAGCAAAGAGAAACGCTGCTCCTGTTCCCTTTCCAGAACCAAAAAGTGTATGTAAAAAGGCATTTGTTGCGTGATGTGCCATAAAAGGCTCAAATACCTGGTCAATCAGGACTCCTCCCAGTAAATAACCCAATGGAATTGTACAGAATTGCAACGTATTTCTTGTTGCATATACACGACCTTGCATTCCAATCGGAATATGTAGTCGCATAAGAACTTCAAGGTTCGTACTCATAAGAGGTATCGCCAACCATCCGAGAATTGCACCTGTACACCATACGGGGACTGACCTTCCAAAGGCAAGAAAGAAATTCTCGGTGCTCATCGAGAACATAAGCGACAACCAAATGACTTTCATCCTACTTTTTGGTGCTGGTAACGAGGAAGCAACCAGGCTTCCCAACAACGTTGAAAATCCTGTAACCATGGTTACCCAGCCAAGGGCAGATGGTCCTCCTCCTGTTCGAGAAAGAAGCATCGCAGGAAGTGCAGCATTGTAGATCGAAGCTGTTAGATTGATGGTTGAAAGAAACAATATCAGGTTTAGAATTCCCCGATTCTGCCGAAGATAATGCAGTCCTTCGCCTGCAGACTTGAACAAAGTTTTTGCACCTGGTTTGGCAACAGAGGCCTGCTCTGGTATCCTTATGAAAAACCAAAGCATGATAAAGGCAATAAAAAACGTTGAGACATCCAACAGAATGACTGCCTGCATACCGGCAAAAGCATAGAGAGCTGTTGCTATTATTGGAGTAAGCATGGTAATTAGGGCATTGGAAAAGGATCGCAGACCACTGACCTTCTGGTAGTGCTTGCGAGGAGTTATCAGGCTGACTGCAACATCAGATGCTGGCTGCTGAACGGTGTTCATTGTCCCGTTCAAGGCATTCAGGGCGTAAAGATGCCAGATTTGCAGATGATCAGTCTGGAGCAAGACAAGGAGAACGACAGTGCTGATTGCTGCGAGGCTATCACAGGCTAGCATGGTCCTCTTCTTGTTCCAAGTATCGCTTAAGGCTCCTGCAAACATGCTGAGAATAATATATGGAGCATACGAACACACAGCAAGAAGTGCTGTCGATAAAGCAGAACCGCTTTTCTCATACAACCAGATTACCAGTGCAAAACTAGTAATCGCACTACCAAGTTGTGAAAATGATTGGGTAATCCAAAGCACATAGAATGCCTGTAATTCCCTACGAATTGAAATATTGGTTTTCATAATGACTTTGCTTCCTTAGCTATCGATTTTGGCAGGGAAATGCAAAGTCCTTTGGACGAGAGAGGTCACGACTCCATGCAGTTTCGTCCTGTTAGACCTTGCATGGAGCTTCATCAATACAGAGCATGTCATATCCTCCCGTTCAAACAGTATACCAAAGAGGAGAATACATGTCATCAAAAGCCAAACAAAAGAAGCGCAGCCGCAGGACAATTGAAAACGATATAGAAGAAAAAGAGTCCATATATTCGAAATTCTTTTTACTCTCTATGTACCAAATGAGCACTTGAGGTCCTTACACTACTTGGAGCACTTAGGTTTTACAAGAGTTTTAGCTTCTTCCAATCCCTGTACCCTTTCTCCATTTTCACCATATGTATCAATCGGTAAAGACGACAATTTTTTGAATGACACTCCTAGGTCTCCTGTCAAGTAGTTTGACCTATTCATTCTTCAACTTTCAGAAAAGGAGGATGGGGATAGAAGACACTCATCTGCTTCTTCTAACCCTTGTACCACGAGGCCTCCATATCTTGAGGGTCCAAACGTCGAGCTAATGAACAGCCTCCGATACAAGTCAGTGCCTATACGGGTTTCTATGATATTCGGCTGTTTGCAAATTTCTGCCTTCTTTCTGGTTGAGAGCTTGCAGATCAGGGTGAAGCGGGTCATATGGTCATTCATCGTAAATAGGGCCTCAGGCTTTGTCTTCTTGGCACTGACTACAGTGTCTCCCTCCCTGTGCCCAAGCTCGCTACGGTCGTCTGCAGGCTTGGGACGCTCGGTTATCCGCCTGCTGACAGCACCCTTATGGGCCAATACCCCAGGGTATCTCTGTTTGCCCTTGATATGCCACAATCCCTTGGCAGGCAGGTTCTTGATGGTAAATCCATAGTCATCCAGATAGCCTTGGTAGATGTCGCTGTACAGGGTCTTGGTGCACAGGGGTGTGCAGAAGCCAGTCCAGACATGCCTGTCGAGATGCACGATGAGAGCCTCAGGGACCATCTCTTCCTCTTGAGTATGTCCACGAGGAATATGAGCTGCTTTCTGTTGCCGCCGATCTTTTCTGCAGGCCTTTTAGCGGTTCCGTTCTCGCAGGCACGGTCTTGGGCAAAATCCGCATTGTATTCCAAGGTTTCAGTCAGGTCGGACTTGAGATGCAAGACTGATCCTCTTTTCTTTTCGCGATAGATGGTTCTTTCACAGCGTCCCAAGATTTCAGCGATTTTCCTGACAGTCGTCTTTTTCTGTAGCAACTTCTGGATAGTAAACCTCTCTTCATGTTTCAGATATGGCCTTCTCCTTGTTCTTCTACTATCATTGCAGGTGTCCATGCATGTTCTCCTTGATTGGGTTGTGGTAACTCAATCATAGCAAAGATTTTGCATGGACATATTTGTTATCTTTCGAACTTCTCACAGGCTCCAAACAAGTATCTTTCCCAAGAGTGGTCTCTTCTCCCAAACCTTTAGCTCTACTGACTCCTCATATTACAACAGGGGTACAAAAGAGAATAATATTCTATGAGATTGCCAATTATTGGAGTAAAGCATATAATAGCCCATGCATATAAGACAAATGTTCTCAAATATGCCAATTGCCCGAAAAATATTAGCCTCAATGTTCTTAGTCAGCCTTTTTCTTTTGTCTGTCGTTATTGTCGTCACTTCTCATCTTTCATCCTCAGTCATCATCGACCAAGCAAAACAAGCATCCAGTCAGAGTCTTCACGATGTGGCTGAAAAACTGGACATGACTTTCAAGGAAATTGAAACCTACACAAAAATGGCAATAGCCAATGCTGCGCTACAAGATGAGTTTATCGCTTCCTACTCTGAAACAGAACCTGTTTCTTATTTTGATAGAAACCATACCATTGTACGCCTTCTAGAAACCTTCATTAAACCTCGGACAAAAATAGAAGCTATGAGTCTTTTAAATTTTGTTAACAATTCGGTGTATTCATCCAACGGGCAATCTGCTTTCAATGAGTTGTATCCAGAAAATATTACGGTCATACGGGACAGTCTCAGCCCCGGTAATATTCTTATGTGGGGAGACCCCCGTGAACAAGCTTTGAAATGGATAGTACCCCTGTACATGAAGATTTACAACGGATATTCAGGAGCTCCTCTTGGGTTGATAGAAACGGATATTCCCTTATCGCTCTTCTCAGATATCTTATCTCAACACACCGCGGATGGAAATGATCTATATATCCTTGACAAAACGGGAAGGATTCTTGCCACCCATACAGCAAGTAGAGTAAGGGGACCTCTGTCAGAGCAGCAAATACACTTTTGTCTTCAGAGCATCAATTCTCCCAAAATCTATAATTCGAGTCTATATGAAACCAAGACCTATGATGCTTCAGGATGGTTGCTTGCCAGTATCGTATCACTTGAAGAAATTTCTGCTGCCACCCGTCCGCTTATGATCCAATTTCTTATACTAGGTATCCTTTCCTTGTTCATTTCTTTGTTCATCTCATATTTGGTGTCAAACAGCATCACCAAACCATTACGAGTAATGGAACATTCCATGAGAATCCTAGCACATCCGGTTGTACCACAACATGTTCCTGTTCATGGTTCGAATGAGGTCGGGCGACTCGCCCAAGTATATAATGAAATGGTTGACCGAATTGCTATTTCGATAGAACAAAACAATGCAGAACAGAAAAAAATTCGTCAGTATGAAATTTCACTCCTGCAGGCCCAGACAAATCCCCATTTTCTAAATAATATCATGGAGAATATCAGCGGGTTGATAGAACTCAACCGACAGGAGGAATCACTTTCCCTGATCAGGGATGCTGCTGCCTTCTATCGATCGGTTTTATCCGGTGGCAAGCTCATGGTCTCAATTGAACGGGAACTTGAGATTGCCCGATTGTTCCTTAAAATTCAGAATGTCCGTCATGACAACCGAATTATCTATCATTTTGATGTGGAAGAATCGATCAAACAGTCCCCAATCGTTAAATTGACTATCCAACCTTTGCTTGAAAATGCAATATTGCACGGATTTGAAGGAAGAACGGGAAAGTGGGAAATTACCATTAAAGGTAGACAGAAAGGTGCAACTGTAGTTTTGCAGATTCGTGATAATGGGAAAGGTATGGATGCACAAAAAGTCCTGATGGTATTGGAAAAAGACAACCAACCCAAAAAAACCGTACAGAAGAAAAGCGTCGGGGTATATGCGACCCACAAACGCCTCGTACTTGCATTTGGAGAAATGTATGGCTTGAGTTATCAATCTGAGGAAGGAGTAGGCACATGCGTTAAAATATTACTACCAAAGGAGATGCCTAATGAACAGCAATAATCATTCAGATATTACCATACTCATCGTAGATGATGAGACCTTGATTTGCCAACGTATCGCTCTGCATGTGGAACGTGCCGGATATACCATCATAGGATTTGCCAAGGATGGAAGGGAAGCCTCGCATATGCTTTCCCAATATAATCCTGATATTGTAATCACCGATATATCGATGCCATTGGTATCGGGTATTCAATTACTTGAACAGGCAAGAAAGGATGGGAACTCCTCTCGATTCATCTTCATTACTGGGTTTGATGAATTTTCATATGCCTTATCAGCACTTAAGAATAGAGCCAGCGATTATCTGCTCAAACCAGTGGATCCAGTGTTGCTACTTGAAGCTTTAGAAAAAGCATATACTGAGATTATCACCGAGCAAAAACAACAAAAAGCGCTCTGTGCCTATGGCAATCTCAAGGATGCCTCATTACTATATCAAATGCTCTCAGGAACATCCAACATTATTCAGGAGTGCTCGCCAACACTCCAACAAATTCTTGAACAAATAGAAAATTTGAGAGCATTGCTTGTCTATAATCCCCCAGACATTATACATACTTTGCAGACTGCCTATTTTTTACCGAACGGATTATATTTATACTTCATAAAACCCGGTGGTATGGAGATTATCCAAAAATTAACATCTGAACATAGTTACCTTGCACTGGGCAATCCTTTGAAAGATCTGGATAGTCTACGTTCCTGTTTTCCAAAACTTCGGCGTACCTTATTACATCGTCTTTTCACCCCTTCCATTCACATATATTATCTGTCAGAAATACAAAAGAATCCTGCAATTCCCTCAGATTTCTCGAAACAAAACAGAGAATTGCTTGAGCAACACCAAACTAGCAAACTGAGGAATCTCATCCCTGAGGAAGTACAAGCAATTGAAAGCCCCCATTCCTTGGAACGCTACACGGCTTCTCTTGTATCGTTATTTCGTGATTTTGCATCGGGAAACCAAGGGTTCCCATGGCAAGCATATTCTCCATTATGGATACTTGAACGTTTTAAAAACCGTTCCGATTACATTGAATACATGCAAACAGCATTGGATTCCCTGTATACTGAGAACTATGATACAAGTCTTCCTCTCGTAGAACGCATTAAGGAGTTTCTTTCTTCATATTATTCTCAAAACGGAATTACCTTGGAAACTATTGGAATGAGAGTTTTTGCACATCCCAACTATGTAAGTACGCGTTTCAAGAAAGAAACGGGTATGACGGTTATCGCCTATCTTACAGAACTGCGACTCAAAAAAGCAAAAATTCTCTTGGAAACAACGAAACTTTCCTGCAGCCAAATTTCCTATCTCGTGGGCTTCCAAGATCAGAGCTATTTCAGCAGGTGTTTTAAAAAGCAATACAGATGTCCTCCAACTTCTTATCAAACCAGACGAAACTGAGAATATTACAAAGAGATCCTTAAGATACTCCATAGCGTGCTACTTGTCACCACTCTACAATAAAGCATCAATGGAGGATAATATTTTGAAAAATCAAAAGTTTCTGTTTCTTGTGATTGCAATGATGTTTATCTGCTCAGTGTATGCGCGAGGTACGAATGAAAGTACTGTATCATCTACTGCAGCAACTGACACGACCGTTTCCATTTTATCTACGTGGGCTGGGGATTCCTCTGCATCAATTGCATTCAGGGAGAAACTTTCTGAAATTGATGCAGCAGATAATGGAATAAAAATTGAGCAGGAAATGATCAGCGATGAAACGTCATATTACAACAAACTCCGCACTAAGTTTGCTGTAGGAGAATTTCCTGATATTTTCCTCGATTTTGGCGGTGCTCGTTGCTATGACTATGTTGAAAGTGGTGTACTTGTTGACTTGGCTCCTTACCTACAAGCAGATCAAAAATGGGCAAATGATTTTGTAAGCGGTGTCATTGATGACTGGAAATATCCAGATTATCCTGGTGCTGTATATGGCGTTCCTACGGCCTTCTATGTAGTTGGAATTTTCTACAACAAGGCAATCTTTGCTGATCTTAACCTTGAAATTCCTAAAACCATGAATGAATTCACAAAAGTATGTGACACCCTGCTTGCTGCAGATATTACGCCGATGCCGCTCGGGGAAAAAGATATCTATCGAGCCGGTCACTTCCTTAATAACCTTGTAATGAAAGCATATGGTTCGGAAGCTGTAGTGGCATTAGGGAACCGCACCCTTGCCTACGATGACCCGAAGATGATCCATCTCTATCAAATGATCTATGATTTTAATCAGAAAGGCTACTTTGGGCAAAACGCAGTAAACAAAGACAATAACATGGCTCGCTCTGATTTCCATTCTGGAAAATCCGCCATGCAGTTTGATGGCACTTGGTATCTTGGTATAGCTGCAAAAGCTGCAAATGCCGATGATATTGGGTTCTTCCCCTTCCCCGCTGTTGATCCTCAATATTACGGATCATGGCAGGGCGGTAACAACGGTGGTATCTCTGTGGTGAACACTGGAGACCAAGAGAAAATCAATAAAGCAGTAGAAGTTGTGAAGATGCTCACCAGCAGTGATTTTGCAAAAGTACAGCAAGCTGCAAATGGTGGTGGTATTTACCCCACGAAGTTCGAGTCCGAACCTTCCAAGGTTTCCAAAATTTCAATTGAGGTTTCGCAAGCCATGGCTGATGCAAAGGAATTTCGAACCGATATCCAAAACTATGATATCAACACAAAAATGTTGGAAATGGTTCGAATGGCCTTGCAGGGACTTTTCGCAGGGAAAACCCCTGAGCAATGTGCTGAAGAAATCATGAGAATCTCAAACGCTAAATAGTATTTTTCAAGATTCAAAAAGTGAGGGAATGACCTCTGTCATTCTCTCACTGATGTGATTTTGTGTTGCCCACAGACCAACGAAATAGAGGAGGAAGAACCACGATGATTGCAGGGAATAGATCACAAAAAGGTTGGTATTTAGCGTTTCTTGCACCTGGGGTGATTATCTTTATCTTTCTGGTAATAGTTCCGGTCATCCAGTCAGTTATTCAATCCTTCTATACATGGAATGGTATTGCAATCTCCCCAATGAAATTTGTCGGTTTGAGCAACTATTCATCAATAATGAATGATTTGAACTTTTGGAATTCATTGAAAAATATACTTTGGTTCCTCATCGGTGGTTTTGTAGTCTTGATGCCACTCTCGTTTATCCTTGCAATAATTGTTAACAAAGGCTTTCGACATACCAAATTCTTTAAAACCACGTATTTCCTCCCTGTCGTCCTCCCAACCACTGCAGTCGGATTGATGTGGGTGTACATGCTGTTTCCTGAGACCGGGGTATTTCCGGTAATCCTTAATTTCCTTCATATACCGGCTCCTAATTTTCTAGGGGACCCCAATTGGACAATCAAGTCCATCGTGCTGGTAAATGAATGGATTTATGCTGGACTAAACATGCTGATTTTCTCGGCAGGTTTGGTCTCAATTCCTGAAAGTCTATACGAATCAGCGCGAATCGATGGGGCTAATAGCTGGGAACAGACCAAATTCATTACCCTACCCTTGATGACTGAATATTTCAAGGTTTTCTCAATCCTATGTGTTACGGGTTGCGTGATGGAATTCAACCTCGTATTTGTAATGACAGGAGGCGGGCCTTCACACGCATCAGAGACCCCGGCTACTCTTTTGTACAACGAGGCATTTAAATATAGTAATTTCGGTGTGGGTAATGCTCTTGGCGTTTTCCTTATTGTAGCAGGAGTGAGCTTGAGCCTAATCACAAACAAACTTCTTTCAAGAAAGGAGGACTAAGATCATGCATAATGTACGTAAAGATAAATCCTATTGGGTCCTCTTGGTCTTTGCCTGCTTCTGGGCATTCTGCACGTTCTATCCATTCATCATCACCTTGTTCTCTTCACTGAAAGACAATGATGGAATTTTTGGAGCAATGCTCGCGGTTCCCACCAATCCTGTCTGGAACAACTATAAAACAGCACTCTTTTCAGCGCGGATTGACCGTAGCATCTTCAATTCTTTAGTGGTTTCCAGTCTTTCGACTGTTGGCATACTTCTGTTTTCCAGCATGGTATCTTTTGTTTTAAGTCGGACAACCTTCCGATTCAATAAAGCCGTTTTCATATTGTTCCTGATGGGTATCGTTTTACCTGTCTATGCAACGCTTATCCCTCTTGTGAAGATGGTAACGAAAATTCCATTCATGAAAAGCAATAGCTTTTTTACATTGGCACTTCTGTATATAGCAGTTAACCTTCCAACTTCAGTCTTCATTATCACCGGATATATGAAAGGTATCAGCAAGGAATTGGATGAAGCAGCAATCATCGATGGCTGTTCGGTCCCGAGTTTATTCTTCAATATTCTGCTTCCCATCTCCACCCCTGCAATCTCTACTGCCGGAATCTTGGCCTTTCTACGATGCTATAACGAGATGCCCTTTGCGCTTGTGTTTCTCAGTGACCGAGCAAAATATACGATTTCCCTTGGGATGTTATATTTCTCAGGAGAAAAGACTGTGGAAATGGGTCCCATGTTTGCAGCAATTGTGTTGGCAACTATCCCGATGGTAGTTGTCTACATGTTGTTCCAGGAACAAATCCAATCAGGAATGGTTGCCGGGGCCGTAAAAGGATAATCATAACAATGCACAGCATTAGGAGTAATCTATGGTAAAAGATACGAAAAAAGCATGGTTCAAGGAAGCAAAATATGGATTGTTCATCCATTGGGGTTTGTATGCACTTCTAGCAGGAGAATACAAAGGGAAAGAGACAAAAAAAATCGGCGAGTGGATTATGAACCATATGGATATCCCTGTAGAAGAATATGAAGCATTAGCCAAACAGTTCAATCCTACCAAATTCAATGCAGAACAACTTGTAAAAAAAGCCAAAGACTGGGGAATGAAATACATCGTATTCACAGCAAAGCATCATGAAGGATTTGCAATGTACCATTCAAAATGCGATCCGTATAATGTCGTGGATGCAACACCCTATCACCATGATGTGGTTCGGGAACTCAAAGAAGCGTGTGATACATACGATATTCCTTTAGGATTATACTACTCCCAAGCCCAGGACTGGGATGCCCCCAATGGACTCCGTGCGGGACATGATGATTCTCATAAGGATTTTGATGCATATCTTAGGGACAAATGCATTCCCCAGCTGAAAGAACTCCTTACCGAATATGGCGATCTTGCACTCATTTGGTTCGATACCCCACTAGGAATGACACTTGAACAAAGTGACAGCCTCATCCAAGTAGTACGAGATTTACAACCTGATTGCTTGGTAAGCGGTCGCATCGGGAATAACCGTGGGGATTATCTGTCAACCAATGACAATTTCATTCCATTGCTTCCTTTTGATGGAGATTGGGAGGTCCCTGCTACACTTAATGAAACGTGGGGTTATAAAAAGTCGGATCATGACTGGAAAGATCCTGATGAAATTCTTTCTCTCTTATTGAAGATAAATGGAAGAGGTGGCAACTATCTCTTGAACATCGGTCCTGATGCCGAAGGCAATATACCTCAGGCTTCCATCGATATTCTCGATCGTATCGGGGAATATGTATCTACCAATGCTGATAGTATCTACGGCACTCAAACTTTGGATTTTTATCCATATGAGCTATCTTGGGCATTGTTTACCGCAAAGAAGCACAAGGTATTTATTCACGTCGTCAAACCGGTGAAACGGTATTATTTACTTTCAGTTGCAGGGACTATCAAGGAAGCAACTATCCTTGGAACTGGCGAACAAGTCACATTCTTGCAAAAGCGTACAAGTGAAGATGAGAGTTTCTGGGAGTTCTTCCCCCCAGATGACTATTATGGAACCAAAGGTTTTGTTATCGCGGTGAAGATTAAAGAAGAAAAGGTGCAATTCGAAGAGCTCCCTAACTGGGAATTTCACCTGTAGGAAAGGGTAATAGTATGCAATCAGCGCTTGCACAGGATATCTTGAACAGGTTTCTCCGGTACGTTGCAATAGATACGATGAGTGATGGTTCCTTGACACAAAAGAAGCATCCAACCACTGATGGACAAATGGAATTATTGCAACTATTGAAACAGGAACTGACTGAAGAATTTCGGATAGATGATGTAAAAATCTATCCGAATGGAATTCTCATCGCTAAGATTCCAGGAAATTGTTCTCATACATGTCCTGTCATTGCGCTTATGGCGCATGTTGACACTTCCAGTGCAGTGATGGGTAATGGTGTAAAACCCTCTGTAATAACATCATACCCTGGTGGAGATATCCTTCTTGGAGATTCCCGCTGTCTCACCGTTGCTACAAATCCTGACCTTTTGCAATATACAGGAGAAACTCTCGTAGTAACCGATGGGACAACCTTGCTGGGAGGCGATGATAAAGCCGGACTTGCCCAAATAATGGCCGTTGTGCATTCATTGGTCGAAGATCCTTCTCTCAAGCATGGTCCCATTGAACTATATTTTACTTCCGATGAAGAAGTCGATTGCGGGATGGATTTCTTTCCATATGATCAGAGCACATGCACGTGGTGTTATACCCTAGATGGAGAAAAGCGATACCTCATAGATACCGAATGTTTCAATGCTGCTGCGATGCATATCAGCATTGAAGGAGTGAGCTATCACCTGGGAGCTGGAAAAGGGAAAATAGTAAATGCGGTTACAATTGCCAGCGCAATTGCACAAGCATTACCCCAATCGGAAAGCCCAGAAGCCACTGATGCACGAAATGGATATTATTGTCCTCTGAATATTCAAGGAACGCTGGAAAAAGCTGCCCTTGATATCTACATCCGTGATTTCGATCTTGACAATCTGGAGAGGAGAATCGAAACCATCAAAACATTGGCAGCAACCATGGAAGCAGTATATGCTGGTTCAACTATACATGTTGAATCGACATATCAATACTATAATCTGGCGGAAAAAGCGAAAAAGGATCCAAGAGCACTTCACCTTGTTCATGCTGCCGGAAAAGCTCTGAACTTTCCTTTACAAGAGACATTGATCCGAGGAGGAACGGATGGGGCATGGATGGCGCAGGCCCGAAACATCCCATGTCTGAACTTGTTCACAGGCTGTTACAACCGTCATTCTATTTATGAATGGGTGGCACTCCCTGCAATGGAAGAAGGGTCTCAATTACTGTTGAAAATGTTAGCATTAGCTACTGGATATAATGAATAAATACAATAGTCGGATGGAATTTCGATTGGTTTCAGTAATCAATAGCTGATGGAATCAAATCTCCCTTCGCCCAGCCCCAGGCAGGGTAGCCTCAAATTGCCATCGACGGGACGTTGAAGCAGGACTCCAACACGGTTAATGACTTTTCTGCCTTTTCCTACAAGGTCCGGTTCAGAGGATGCCGAGATGTCTCGTTGATATATGCATATGACAAAAAGACAATGGAGCCTTTGTGCGTTGAAGTCTTTCATGGAAACAGCATAGATGCAACCTCTTTTACCGCATTCATAACGACAACAACATCACTAAAGGTATCACCGTAGCGGACAAAGTTTTTCCTGTCAGTTCCATAGAAGAGGACATGAAGGCCAGCGGCCTAAACTCCACTTCATATCACTAATAAAGAGAAGTGACCGTAGAATCCTTGATAATGGCATGCTTAGCTTCAACAAAGTCCTTACGGGCACTGATAAGAGTGTTGTCGGAAAGAAAGGGTAATTCAAGAACGGCAGATACCTTTATTCATTCAGGACTATTATCTTGCCGGCAAGGAGAAACGCGTAGTAATCACCAAGTCAAAGAAGAAAAAGCCGTTTGACAGTGAAAATTACTTGTCCCACAGAGACAGGTATGGGGTGATTGTTTTCAAATCGGATCTGAACTTGTCCCTCAGCCAGGTTTATAAAGGTTATGAGGATAGGTGGTTGCTGGAGCTTCGATTCGTACTGTACAAGGATGAGAAATTCCTCTATCCAACCAAGGTGTAGGGGGATTACATACTCATCGGTACGGAGTATGTGAACTTTGTAGCCACTCTCATGACCTCCAGGATGGTGATAAAGGCTGGTAATGCGAAACTTCTGGATGTGATGACCTATGGGGATGCTAGGATCAGACGACAAAAACAGGTTCCCCCCCCTATGGTATCGCTTGAGAAACTCAGACATTCCGAACCACAGATAAAGAAACCGAAGAAGGAGGGAAGACCAAAAAACGAAAAGACTGAACCAGAAAAACCAAAGAGCCCCAGAGGCAGATTGGATCCCCAAGGTACAAGGGGAAAGCTATAGTCCGCTTTTTTGGGAAAACTTTTATTCAACTAGGCTCTAAGGTTACCAAAGGATTATATATTTTCCTACATATATCCGGGATATCATTATTTGTCGCTTGGCTCCCTGATAGTGTAACATCATTACCAAATAGGCAATCACTTCAATTAATCGAAGAAAATACAACTCAGATAACGTATGTTTTAGATATGGGATTAATAAGTCTTGCAATATTTATTTGCATATATTCTTTGTCCAACAATAAGGGAATAGGTTTTTCTATTCTCGAAATGACACTTATGTCATGCAGTATTGTAGGTGTTAGTATATCAGCTGGAACTCTATTCCAAATATATGGAGGGAATAGTTTTGCCTATCCCTGTATTACTAACGAAAGTAAATATATCTATAGGTCTAACATTGATTGCCCTATTGTTTAATGGTAGGTTGTACAAAAACATAAAGGGTTAATAGCCTAACAGGATTAGGAGACAGTATCCGAAAAGCCAAGGCTGCAATTATATATACGTACACCAGACTCAGCTTGCCATTAAAGCAGATCCTTCAGCTTCGATCTCACTACCTTCCTATTACCAAGATTTCTCTCAAGCCTCTTCTCCCATGTTTTTTCAACAGTAAAAAGAAAAAAGGTGAATAGAGGCTCAAGGTCTTCATGTCTGTCATAGGAGCGTAACCCCTCGAAGTATAGGGATCGATCCTCTTCGTAGACTATAAGGGGAGGATGGTCATTACTCATGAGGAAGTAGTTAAGCAGTGTTCGCCCTACCCGCCCATTGCCATCTGCAAAAGGGTGGATATACTCAAAACGCGCATGAAAGTATGTTGCTGCTTTGAGAAGTGTTTCTGGATGTATCGATTTGTTCTCTGTCAGATCTTCTATTTCTGTCAGAAGCAGAGCAATATCTTGTGCTACATCCTCTGGCGATGAGCCCACTTCAAGTAAACCTGTAACGTAATCATGTTTCTTGAACTCACCAGGGCGTTCCTCTTTTTCAAGATATCGCCGCTCATCATACGTCCCGGCAGTAAGGATTGCATGTATTTCCTTAACCAGCCCTATGGTAATAGGTTCTTTTGCTATGATCTTTGGTATAAGGAACTCATAACAGGTTTTTTGGTTCTGCTGCTCAAAAAGTGTGCGGGGATTGCCAGTAAATGAGCTTACCTTATCGTTATGAAATATCTCATGAGTATCATTGTAGGAGATGGCATCATTCTCAATCTTTGCAGAGTGATATGCAAACAAGACCTTAAAACTATCAAGGTGTTGGGTCAAAGATGCTGGGGTTTGTATTGCAAAGCTTTTCCAAAGAAGAATCGCTTTATGATAGATACTTTCTGATTGCATACGATATTCTCCTTGTACAGCACCTAGTATATCATACACAGATAATAACAAAGATTGGAAAAACAATCCAATTTGAAATTTCCAGTAGCACATCATTCTTTGATGAACCTAAAGACTAACCGACGCTTACACACGACCTCTCATTGAACTATGTATATTTTCGTCAGCAGACAGACAAAACTGATGACAAACGGATACATACAAAGCCATACTATCCGTTTTTACATTTCGTTATCCCTAGGGCAACATTTTTATTGACAATCTACAGATGCTGAATTACACTGCAATCAAGTGGAAACGTTTCAACAAAAAAGGAAAAACACGATTGCCAACTATCAATGATGTAGCAAAAGATTCAGGCCTAGGAGTAGGAACCATCTCGCGTTACCTGAATAATAAACCAGTAACTCCTGGAAACAAACTGAAAATCGCTCAATCCATAAAAAAACTTGGATATGAGCGAAATGAACTGGCTCGTGGATTGAAAACAAATAGAAGTTTTGTGATAGGGGTCCTGATTCCTGATCTGACAGACATTTTTGCAACTATGCTTGTACAAACCATAGAACAAATTGCCTATGACCATGGGTTCAACACTATCACCTGTGATTCTCGTGGGAATGATATACTCGAGAAAGAAAAGATAAGGCTGTTGGTGCGTAGAGATGTAGATGGCCTCATTGTTTTCCCTTCGAATGAGAGGGCCTCCACTGAGGCCTACGGCAAACTGGACATTCCTTTGGTACTCATCAATACCAGTATCTCAGACTCATCATACGATACCATCAGAAGTGACGATTTTGAAGCAGGGAAACAAGCTGGTCATAATTTTTACCAGCATGGGCATAGGAGAGTTGCTATTATTACCCAGATGAGAAATCGTCCAGGCAATTTGCGTGCCCAAGGGTTCTTCTCTGAATTTGGCTCTTCCTACGACTCCACCCTTCTCTATGATGGAGAGTTTTCAATCTCTGATGGCTATGCTGCCATGAAAGCAATTATGGAAAGTGACAATCGTCCCACTGGGGTATTCGCCACAAACTATTACACAACGATTGGAGTCTTACGCTACTGTAGGGAAAACCATATAGAATTTCCAGATGATATATCATTCATCGGGTTTGACAATATCGGGGCAATCCCGATTTTGGGGCCTCCGATAACCATCATCGAACAACCGATCATTGATATAGGGAAACAAGCAGTTTCACTGCTTTTACAACAGATCGAGCACCCTGACATTTCAACACGTACGCCAATTGAAATGCTTCTCAAGACCCGGTTAATTATCGCAGATTCGGTCAAAACAATCTAATACAAAAAGTGGAAACGTTTCAACATAAAGGATAAAAGATGCACAATTCACTAGGAAGCAAAAAACGCCTCATGATTCAACACTGGCAACTATATCTATTGTTATTATTGCCATTGGCCAATCTCATAATTTTCAAGTACCTACCTATCTTTGGTCTGCAGATGGCATTCAAGAATTTTCGGGTAAGCAAAGGTATGTGGGGAAGTCCATGGGTCGGGCTGAAGCATTTTATAGCATTTTTCTCCTCTCCTAATTTTTGGAGCATCATAGGCAATACGTTATACATAAGCATATATACAATTCTTGCCTCATTTCCCTTCGCCATCCTGTTGGCCATAGGAATGAACGAGTTGGCAAGTGTAAAAGCAAGAAAAACAGTACAGTTTTTTACGTATGCACCATATTTCATTTCAACGGTTGTCTTAGTCTCCATGATGATGCAAATGTTTGATCCCAGAATAGGAATCCTCACAAAACTATTTAAGTTCCTCGGCTATGACGGGGACAATGTATTTGGGTCTCCTTCTGCATTCCGACATCTATATGTCTGGTCAGGAGTATGGCAACAGACAGGGTACAACGCAATCATGTATCTGGCGGCACTTACGGCCATAAATGTTGAGCTGTACGATGCTGCCAAGGTTGATGGGTGCTCAAAATGGCAAAGAATATGGCATATAGATTTGCCAGGGATTCGTCCAACCATCATAATCCTCTTGATCCTCAACATGGGATATCTCATGAGTGTCGGTTTTGAGAAGGTATACCTTATGCAGAACCCCATGAATCTGGGGAACTCTGAAATCATATCCACCTATGTCTATCGTATCGGATTGATCAACAGCAACTTCAGCTTCTCCACAGCCATTGGATTGTTCAACTCCGTCATCAATCTCATATTGATGCTCACCGTAAATAAAATTGCACAAAAAGTAGGAGAGACCAGTCTATGGTAAAAAAACACTCTTTCTCCGATTTATCATTTGATATCATCAATAGAATATTTATGGTGTTTTGTACCCTCGTTGTGGTCTATCCCATCCTCTATATCGTTAGCAGCTCCTTCAGTGGTGCAAATGCTATCATAGCAGGGAGAGTCTGGCTCTTTCCTGTTGAGCCCAGCATCAAAGCATACCAAACAGTATTTCAAAACAAACAAGTCATCACAGGCTATACCAATTCAATCATCTACACTGCCGGTGGAACAATCATTAGCGTGTTCTTGACCATCACTGCAGCCTACCCTCTTTCACGAACAATGCTACCTGGAAGAAAATTTTTTACAGGCATGTTTGTCTTTACGATGCTCTTCTCCGGTGGCTTGATACCAACCTATTTTGTAGTACGTAACTTTGGCTTGATCGACACACGGTGGGCAATCATTCTTCCCAATGCGTTGAGCGTATGGAATTTGATGGTAACGCTCACCTATTTCAAAACCTCTATATCCGAGGAGATGTTCGAGGCTGCTACCCTTGAAGGAGCCAGTCATCTACGGATTCTCTATTCCATCGTCCTTCCTCTCTCTCAAGCGATCATTGCAGTCATAGCACTGTACTATGCTATTGGTATTTGGAACTCATATTTTGATGCTCTGATCTATTTGAAGTCCAGCAGCAAGTTTCCTCTGCAAATAATTTTGAGGAACATCCTTATCATCAATCAATCTGACCTCTCCATGGGAGCGGACATGGTCGCTATGGCCAGACGACAAGGAATGGCCGATGTCATGAAGTATGCGCTCATCGTTATCTCTTCAGCGCCGTTACTCATGATTTATCCGTTCGTCCAGAAATACTTCGTCAAGGGAGTAATGCTCGGTTCAATTAAAGGATAACACACGTTGTCCTTAAGAAATTCATAGGAGGATTTGTATGAAAAAAGGAAAGAAACATGTTGTTTTAGTTGCGCTTCTTCTACTGTTGACAATAGTTAACTTGGGAGCACAGGCAAAAAACGAAACAACCAAGAAAGAGCCAACCGTTTCGGTGACTCCCGTCGGGACCTACCCTGTGGTGACAGAACCTATCTCCCTCACATTCTTGACGTTACAACCCGTATATATTGAAGATTTCAATACTAACAGGTTTGCCAAGTATTGGACTGAAAAGACAGGGGTCGATATCAAGTGGGAAACGATTCCCCGTGATGCTGTAAAGGAAAAACTCAACATCATCCTTGCATCAGGTGACTATCCAGATGTGTTCTTCGGATTAGGCAGACAAGAACAGGGTATCGGGGTTTCACAAGAAATGACATATGGTGTTCAGGAAGAAATGTTCATGCCCTTGAATGACCTGATAGACCAGTATATGCCAAACCTTTCCAAATTACTGAACGAAAGACCAGGAAGCAGACAATTCCTGACAGCTCCTGACGGAAATATCTATAGCCTTCCTGATTTCAACGAATGTTACCATTGCAGCATGTCTCAGAAAATGTGGATATATGAACCTTGGCTTGATGCTCTTGGGCTGAAAATGCCAACCACCACTGAAGAGTTATACAAGGTATTGGTTGCATTCAAAACCATGGATCCCAATGGAAATGGTAAAAATGACGAAATCCCTTTGGCTGGTGCCATTTCTGGTTGGAACAACGGCATCGAGAACTTTTTAATCAACTCCTTTGCCTATACGAACCTTGTTGCATCACTTGATGCAAACGTAAACACAGCGGTAGGTTTCTATCGCGATGGAGATACCATCAAGACCATGGTAAATTCCAACGAATATAAAGAGGCCCTGCTCTATCTTAGCAAACTCTACAAGGAAGGGTTGGTCTATCCTGCATCCTTCTCCCAAGACTCTGATCAACTGACACAGCTCGTTGAAGGCCCCGAACAACCATTAGTCGGAGTTGTTGCAGGTGGATATGGTGGGATGTTCTCGATTGTTGGAGGAGAACGTTATCGTAACTACAAGCCCATGGCTCCTCTAAAAGGACCTCAGGGCGCACAGTATGCGCGATTCTTCCTTCAGGCCCCAGTCATTGGCAATGTAGTAATCTCAAAGGATTGTGAAGATCCTGCCGTTGTGGCTAGGATGATCGACTACCTCTACTCTGATGAAGGCACATTGATGTCCAACTATGGATTTGAGGGAGAAGGCTGGAGATGGGCAGACAACAACGACTTCGGACTTGATGGTGAGAAAGCTATCTATAAGTTGCTGAAGCCTTGGAACGACATGGATCCTCAGAACGATTGCTTTGTCATGTTGGGTGTTCGTGCCAATACCTCTAGGATAAGAAACGGAGAAGCCGTTGACTCGAAGGTCGACCTCTTCAGTGCAGAAGGTCTTGAAGCTTTGCTTTATCAGAAAACCCAGGAATTATATGAACCATACGGATATCCAGAACTCGAGGTTCCTACTCTTCGTTTCCTAGAAGACGAAGACCAAGCCTTTGCTTCCAAGCGCTTAGACTTTGCCAACTATATACGACAATCACTGGTGAAATTTGTCACTGGTGTCTGGGATGTAGAAGGCTACTGGGATGAGTATATCAAGGGACTCGAAAAGCTTGACCTCCAGGGAATTCTTGCCTTAAACCAAAAGGCTTATGACAGACAAAATAGCGCTAATTAGCAATACATTAGCAACGTATCATAACCACATAGATGAGGGGGGTAAGAGACCCTCCTCATCTATAAGAGGACGTTTATTATCATGTATACCATTCCATTTCGCCATATCCATCTCGACTTCCATACTTCTGGTCTCATTGAAGGGATCGGCAAAGACTTCTCAAAGGAACAGTTCAAACACTCGCTCATTGAAGGTCATGTAGATTCGATTACCCTTTGTGCCAAATGCCATCATGGATGGATGTACTACCCTTCAAAAGCGTTTCCGACTCATCCCCATTTGGGATTTGATCTGTTTGGGGAGATGGTGAATGCATCCAAAGAGCTTGGCTTGACAGTTGAAGCATACTTTTCAGTTGGGTATGACGAAATTATTGCATTGGAACAAAGTCAATGGTTAATGAGAAAGCAAGACCAGAGCCTCGACTCCACCCCAGACTTCTTTACGCCAGGGTATCACCAGTTCTGTGTCAATTCTCCGTATCTTGATCGTGTTTGTGCACAAGTCAAGGAAGTATTATCCCTGTATCAGGTAGATGGGATCTTCCTTGATATTGTTGGAGTCAGAAAATGTTACTGTCCCTCTTGCATGCAAGAAGCACATTCAAGAGGAATTGATCCTAGCGATACCAAACAAATGATGAACATCTGGGAAAGAACATATTTCCATTATATAGAAAAAATTAAAGAAACTGTTGAAAGCATCCAACCGGGCATTGAAATCTTCCATAACAGTGGACATATCGATCGTGGTCGACTGGATCTCATGGAAGTGAACTCCCATCTGGAACTGGAATCTCTGCCAACCGGAGGGTGGGGATATGATCACTTCCTTCTCTCTTCCCGATTTGTCCAACACTTTGGCAAGCCCTACCTAGGAATGACAGGACGCTTCCAATATGGTTGGGGAGATTTTGGTGGGTACAAACATCCCAATGGAATGCGATATGAAATCTCCCGCTTCTTGGCCAACGGAGCAGGCTGTTCCATTGGAGATCAGATGCACCCATATGGGAAAATCAATCCTGGTCTATACAGAATGATCGGGCAAGTCTATGAAGAAGTAGAAGCAAAACAACCATGGTGTACAAACGTCAAAGCAGTCACGGAAGTGGGTGTGCTCTCCACCGAATCCGCAGGCAACTATACAGTTAGTGGAGTCAATGATTCTCTGCTTCTAGGAAGTTCTGATATTGGAGCAGTCAGGATCCTGCAAGAAGGGCATATCCTATTTGATGTCCTGGACATAGATGTTGATTTTTCCTGTTACAAGGTCATAGTCCTTCCTGACAAGATCAAACTTACAGACCCTTTGGAAAAGAAACTTCTCATGTATCTGGACCAGGGAGGAAAAATATTTGCAACCGGGATAAGTGGAATGCAGGAACAAGGAGAACTTGCCCGACGGCTTGGTGTTTCTTGGAAAGGCCAAAATCCATCAATCCCCAATTATGTCGAACCTTGTTTTCCCTTGGGAGCCTTAGATAGTGATTCATTTGTAATGTATCAAGGAAGTGAGGAAGTTGAAGCCCTCGATACAGGGGAAACTGTCATTGCTTTTCTTCAGGAGTCATTCTTCAACCGCAGTATCGAACACTTCTCCTCCCATTATCACACGGCAAGCTCTCTACATAGGAAAGGACCTGGAATGGTACAGACACACCAAAGCATATATGCGGTATGGAACCTCTTCTCTGAATATGCGCTAAAGGGAAACATTGCCGCGAAGTATCTTGCATTGCATGCCTTGAGAAGCCTCTTGACCCAACCTATCATTGAAACTACATATCCTTCACAGGTTGAGCTCTCTCTGATGCATCAGGAGAAGGAATCTAGATATCTATTGCATATTCTTCAAGGTTCTCGAGTTCTTCATGGCAAGCACATGGAGGTGGTTGAGGACCTGCTTCCCGTACAACCAGCCAAGATCAGCATACGTGTTCAACATCCGGTACAAGAAGTGTATCTGGTACCACAAGAGGAACCTATCCCCTATTCTTACCATGAGGGAACACTGGAGGTCACCATCCCTTCATTCAGCTGTCATCAGATGGTATGCCTATCATATACAAGGAAGGAATCAACATGAAAATTGAAATCTGTCTCGAATCTATTGAGAGTGTCTTGGCAGCGGAAGCCGGTGGAGCCGACCGCGTAGAGTTTTGTGCCGATCTTTTCGAAGGGGGCACGACTCCTTCTTTGGGGGCCTTTAAGGTTGCCAGAAAACTGGCAAAGATTGCGATGAATGTTATGATCCGTCCCCGTGGCGGAGACTTCTGTTACTCAGATGTTGAGTTTGAGGCGATGAAGGAAGACGTTAAACTCTTCAAAGAAGCTGGAGCTGATGGGATTGTATTTGGAATCCTCACCCCTGAAGGGGAAATTGATATCGAGCGAAGCAGAGAGATCATTGAACTTGCCCGCCCATGCTCAGTGACTTTCCATCGTGCTTTTGACATGACCCCAAACGCCTCACTCTCGTTAGAGACGCTTATCAGCCTCGGTGTCAACCGTCTCCTAACCAGCGGGCTGGAGGCAACCGTAATTGAGGGGATGGAGACTCTAAGAGACCTAGTTAAGCAAGCAGGGGAAAGAATCATTGTCATGCCAGGCTGTGGAATCACTGAACGCAACTTCAAGCAACTGCATAAGATCGTAGGGGCGAAGGAGTATCACGTGTTTGTTCAAGGAACTTACGAATCCAAGATGACATACCGCCCCGATCACATCTACATGGGAGGGATGCTCAGGCAAGCTGAATTCAGCTTGACCCATACAGACCCCAACAGAGTGAAAACCATCACGGGAATGAAAGGGGAGAAAGCATGAAAAAGAGGGTTTTTGTAGGGGGGCTTCACCATGAATCCGACACTTTTAACCCAATCATTACCGGGCGTGATGAGATTTGGATAACAAGGGGAAAGGCTCTCTTTGAAAAACGGGAAAGTTCTGCAAGTGGAATCATCAATACCCTAATAGCCGCTGGCTATGAGGTCATCCCTTCCTTAGTGGCACGAGCAGTACCTAACGGAGTCTGGGATCATGCCTACTACCTAGAACTGAAAAATGAATTATTGCAAAAACTTGAGGAAGCTGGAAAAATTGATGCCATTTGCCTCTCTCTTCATGGGAGCATGCGTGTAGATGGGATTGGAGAAGCAGAGCAGGACTTATTGGAAGCTATCAGAGCGATACAGCCAGAAGTCCCCCTCTTCTCCAGCTTGGACATGCATGCGACCCTTACCCGTAGAATGAGTCATGCATGTGATGGGTTTGTCGGCTATAAATGTGCTCCTCACACGGATACATATGAGACAGGAATCCATGCAGCCTTGATGGTTATCAGGACACTGGAGTCAGGAAAAAAACCAACGATGGCAGCCACCAGGATCCCGATGCTAATTGCAGGAGAGCAGAGCGAGACCTCAGTAGAGCCAATGAAAAGTCTGATCGAGGAACTGAGGAAGAAAGAGCAAAATGAAGGTATACTGGCTTGTTCCTATCTCTTGGGCTTCCCTTGGGCAGACGGAAATGAGAGTTCTGTACATGCAGTAGTAGTGACCCAGAACAATCAGGAACTGGCAGACAACCTTAGCAAGGAACTGGCAGAGCTATTCTGGAACAGGAGATCTGAGTTTGGATTCTACAACGAGACCAGGATGCCCGATCAGGCTATCGAAGCAACCAAACATTCAATTGATCAGGGAGTATATCCAGTGGTCATCAGTGATAGTGGAGACAATCCCACAGCTGGAAGCAGTGGGGATGTGACGAATTTTCTTGAGCTCCTGCTTAGGGACACTGTACTCTCCAACCTCGAACCCCCATTGCTGTATCAAGGTTTTTATGATCCAGAAGTAGTAAGTCTGGCACTTCAGGCAGGCGTAGGAACAACCTTTAGCTGTGAATTGGGCGCAAAATTCGATACCGTAAAAAGTAGTCCCATCAGAACCTCAGTAACAGTGAGAGCTATCAAACAACACTGGGAAGGTGCGAATAACGCCGATCTTGTCCTCCTGTTGGTTAACGGAGTCGATGTGGTGGTGACCAGCAAACATGTCGGTTGTTACGACCCTGAGATGATGCGAGCCTTGGGTGTTGAGCCAAAGCAGCTCAAGGCAATTGTGGTCAAACTTGGGTATCTTGAACCGGAAATCAGAGCCATAGCAAAACGTTCGATGATGGCCCTGACTACTGGGTCCTCTGATGAACTCTTCAGCAGACTCCCTTATGAGCACATCCCCCGTCCAATATATCCTCTGGACAAAAATTTTGAAGCAGAGCTTGAGCTGATCTGATCTTTGGGACATACATTTGGGTTCCCATAAGACTTCACTAACTATTGCAGTACTGAAAATAGGATAGGGAGATTGCTACATCAATGTTGCAATCTCCCAACTATCCTATAGGATCAGGATCTGGCGCAATACAACAAGGGCAAACTCAGAAAGCTTGTGCTGTTTGTAAAGTGATACCCATCACGTTCGGAACAATCCGGGAAATCTTTTGGGGTTTTGGATGTCTATGATTTCATTTTATCCAGTACGTTCGAACAGACATCAATGGTCTCTCGTATCTCGGTTTCTGTAGTTGCGTAGCCAAGACTGAAGCGAACTGTTCCTCTTGGATAGGTTCCAATGCTTTGGTGAGCAATTGGAGCACAATGCAACCCAACACGTGTCTCAATACCAGCCTCAAGAAATAGCTGATATGCCACATCGGCATTATCCAATTCTGGGAAATCCACACTCACGACACTAGTTCGACCTTCAATTCCCTTTGGCCCGATAACCCTAATCCTAGAATCAGATATAAAGTAGGACAACAGTAATTCTGTCAGATCTCTCTCATTTTGAATGATCAGATCTTTGTTCTCATAGATATAATCCAATGCAGCGGATAGGCCGACAATGCCCGGAAGATTCTGCGTTCCCGCTTCAAATTTGTCAGGAAGGAATTCAGGCATGAGCAACTCATCACTCTTACTTCCGGTACCACCGGAGGCCCAAGGTCTGACTGACCTCGCCAATTGCTCCGAGAGTACCATACCGCCAATTCCTTGAGGGCCCAATAAACTCTTATGTCCAGTAAAAGCTATGGCATCAATACCATCTTCAGATACCGAAAGGGTGGAGAACAATGGTAGTTGTGCTGCATCGACAAGTACCAACAGTCCATGCTTCTTTGCAATTGCTGCCACTTCTTGGATAGGTTGGATGGTTCCAGTCACATTGGAAGACTGGACAAGAATAATTGCCTTTGTATGAGGCCTAATAAGTGAAGAAATCTTTTCAACTTGGAGAAGGCCTTCCTTTGTGCAGGGAATAATTGAATAGGGTATTCTCAATTGGTTCAGTGGCCGCATCACTGCATTATGTTCCATACCACTTACCAACACATGATCCTCCGGAGAGAACAGACCAGCAATCAGGGTATTCAAGGCATGTGTCACATTGAGACTAAAGGTGACATTTTGACTGTCATTCGCACCAAAAAGATGGCCAAGCTTGTCTCTGCAGTCCTGAATCTGCCCAGCAGCATCATATGCACGTTCATAGCCACCCCTTCCGATATTCACCCCATTCTTCAGGATGAATTCTGACATGGCTGGCGCCACATTGGGAGCTTTGGGCCAGGAGGTAGCCCCGTTGTCAAGGTATATGGTCTTCATGCAGTAAGGATAGCATAAATTTTGAAAAATTCCCATTGCGTTTTCAATAAAGCAAAGGCTATAATTCTTGTAGCAAGGAGGTGTCATGAAAATTTCGCAAGAGAAGAAGTATCTCGTAGTCGCCGGTTTGATTACGGGTGGTATCTCGGTTCTGTTGGTTCTGTTGGGAAACCCTGTTAACATGGGGTTTTGTATCGCATGTTTCTATAGGGATATTGCAGGGGCTCTATCGCTCCATAATGCATCGGTTGTCCAGTACGTACGTCCTGAAATCATTGGGTTACTGCTTGGAGCCATGTTCATCAGCATTATAAAAAAAGAGTTTAGACCTCGAGGCGGGTCATCTCCAGTATTCCGCTTCATAATTTCATTCTTTGTGATGGTAGGTGCTTTGGTCTTCCTAGGATGTCCGTTCCGGATGATATTACGACTAGCTGGCGGTGATTTGAATGCACTCGTAGCTCTGGTTGGATTCATCTGTGGAATTATCGCCGGATCATTGCTTCTGAATCGAGGGTTCACCTTGGGAAGGAGCTATAAGCAATCAACTGTGGAAGGCAGTGCCATTGGGGGAATTTTCCTTGCCATCTTCCTAATCTTCCTTTTCCTTCCCTCCTTGCTCAAATTCAGCCAATCTGGCCCGGGAAGTATGCATGCACCTATTCTCATATCCCTGGTAGGGGGATTGATCGTAGGATCGTTGGCACAACGCAGCCGCTTCTGCATGGCTGGGGGTATCAGGGACGTATTCCTCTTCAAAGACACCACCTTACTGACGGGACTGGTCATGGTCTTTGTCACGACACTTGTGCTCAATCTTGCAACGGGGAGTTTCCAATTGGGATTCAGTGGGCAAAGTGTATCCCATACTGATGGATTATGGAATTTTCTGGGCATGGCTTTAGTAGGATATGGATCGGTTCTTTTAGGTGGATGTCCTTTGAGGCAAACAATCTTGGCAGGAGAAGGAAACAGTGACAGTGCCATGAGTGTTCTGGGAATGCTTGCAGGTGCTGCCATCTCCCATAACTTTGGATTGGCATCCTCAGCAAAAGGAGCAACCATGGGAGGCAAAGTTGCAACGATTATCGGCTTTGCAGTAATCACATTGATTGCATTCGCAATCATCCATGCACAGAAGAAGGAGGCTACCATTGGAAATTGATGCACGAGGACTCTCCTGTCCACAACCAATCATAGAGACAAAGAAGGCAATCGATACACACGTTATGAACTTGACCGTTCTCGTCGATAATATCGCCGCAAAAGAAAATGTGAGCCGATTTGCAACGTCCATGAAGTACAATGTGGTGGTACATGAAACTGAATTCGGCTGGAAACTGGAACTTGCAAAGATATGACACTGTTCATCGCAACGTTTTTCAGTCAGTACGGAGCCATTCAGTTCCGTAAGCTTGCCAAGAGTCTGGGGATAGAGTGCAAACTGGCACCAGTACCTAGAACTCTTTCCTCGTCTTGCGGAACATGCGCCCACTACAAGAGCAACGAAAGGGATATTGGTTTTCCTTTGAAAGATCTGGAAACCGTCTATAAAGAATGTGCAGATGGGTACGAAAAGGTTTTTTCGAATGGGGACCCTATTTGATTCCTAGCTACCATTGAACGTAGACACTATACAAAGAATAAGAGGCCAAGGAAAAATCTGCTGGCCTCTTATCTTTTTCCCCCATAGTTGTAAGGGGGTTGCTTATTGACATATTCAAGACAACTAGCATTACAAGCTTGCTCATTGGGCATGCGTATTCTCCTAAATTTTTCCTAATGCCATTCCGCTACTAGAGTCAAAAATCCTTGTTTATCCTAAGCATCCATAAGTCTTGATTTTATGCCTCGCTAGTGATTAAAGCTTCCGCTTGCACACAGCCACCAATTGGACTACAGTATTTTTCATGAGTAGACAGACAAAACTGATGACAACCGGATCCATTCAAGGACATATCATCCGTTTTGCCATCCCCATATTTCTCGGGAACCTCTTTCAGCAACTCTACAATACTGCAGATTCCATAGTCGTGGGCAACTTCCTCGGCAAGGAAGCACTAGCTGCCATAACCTCCTGCGGAGCCCTTATTTTCCTTCTCGTCGGATTGGTCCAAGGCATATTCGTAGGAGCCGGAGTGGTCATATCGACCTACTATGGAGCAGGTGATATCACTTCAGTGAAGAAAGCCATCCACACCTCCATAGCTTTCAGCCTCTGTAGCAGCGTATTCCTCACGATCTTTGGATACTTCTTTGCCCCAATCGTCCTTAGGTGGATGGGCACACCCCCCAATGTCTTCGATGATGCAAAAACCTATGTGCAAGTATTTTTCTTGGGGATCAGTGCTCTGGTACTCTATAATACTGCAGCTGGCATCCTCCAAGCTGTTGGAGATAGCAGACATCCCCTCTACTTTTTGATAGTAGCTGCCATTCTGAATATTGTACTGGATGTGCTATTTGTGGGATTCTTCAAAATGGGCATCGAAGGGACAGCCTATGCAACTATCATCAGCCAATCAGTGAGTGTCATCTTGTCCTTCCGTCTCCTACTGACCAGTGATGATATCTTCAAGGTACAATTACGTACCATAGGGTTCAAGAAAGGGATGCTGCCAAGGATTCTCAGATTTGGTATACCTTCGGGGATTCAGAACTCAGTAACCTCCTTTGCAAATGTCGTTGTCCAATCGAGCGTCAACCTCTTCGGAGCAGCTGCCATGGCTGGTACTGGTTCTTTTATGAGAATCCAAGGCTTCGCTCTCATACCCATCACCAGCTTTGCCCTGGCTATGACCACGTTTACCGGTCAAAACATAGGAGCCAGAGAGTTTGACAGGGTTAAAACAGGGGTACGCTTTGGCTTAAGCTTCGCCATAATCCTGGCGGAAGCAATCGGTATCCTGCTCTATTTCTATGCCGATGTCCTGGTAGCCTTGTTTAACCGTGACCCCTCCATCATTATCTACGGGATCCAGAAATCACGCATAGCTTCACCGTTCCTATTTGCCGTCGCCATTTCTCATGTTATGAGTGGCCTCTTCAGAGGTGCCGGCAAGTCCATGGTACCCATGGCTGTCATGTTGGTTTTCTGGTGTATCGTCAGGGTCCTCTACATCAAAATAGGACTCCTGTTCCTTATGGATATCCGTGTCGTCTATTGGGCACACCCCATTACATGGATTCTCAGTTCTACAGTATTTATCATCTATTATTTCAAAGCCGATTGGATGAACCGTAAGGTTTCAGTCTGAATAATCGATTTCCTCTCTCCCTTTCATACCCTGTAGGTATGTATTTATAGGGCACTTGATTGCATATTCGCGTTAAGCTTACATAAATATACAAAAAAAATTCATTTTTATAGTGCAATAGTTTGAAAAGTTTGCTATTCTGCTATTAGAAGTAACAATTATTACATCATTAGCTCAACCAGAACAAATTGTTACTCTAGGGGAGGAGACCATGGTACGAGACATCATACAGGAAACTTTATCGGCCATGTCTCCCTCTTTTCATTCCATAGCGGTCTATCTGCTGGATCATTATGATGAAGTCGGCTTTGCCTCAGTACACGATCTGAGTAAGACAATTGGGGTAAGTAATGCCTCTCTAGTTCGATTCACTCAATTCTTGGGCTTTTCAGGATACAAGGAATTTCGGGAGACAATACAAAGGGAAGTGAGATCGAAACTGAACAAAGATTCTCAAGTAGCATTAAATGAGCTTGATATCCTTCCGGCAAAGAAGCAGCTTCAAAAATTGGCTGAAAACGAAATTCGAAACCTCAGCAAAACACTGAAGGATATCGAGGTCCACACCCTCAACCAGATGGTACGCAGCGTATTTGCAGCAAAGCGTATCTTCGTAAGTGGATTTGGGGTAAGCCGCAACATTATGCAGATCTTCGAGTATGCTCTGGTGAGCATGCAATGTAAGGAGATCATCAGCATCACCGGCTCCATATCCGACTACAATCCCCGCCTCTTCTCCATGAAAAAGGGCGACACTCTCTTTGTCATGACCCTTCCTCCCTACTCTCCTGAAGCCATTCATGTAGGCACGTATGCTAAGAATCTTGGAGCAGATGTCTTTCTCTTTACAGACTCCCCAGCATGTCCTCTCTACCCATTGGCCAACGAAGTGGTACGCTGTGAAAACAACTCCTTGCTGCTGACCAATTCATATGTGGGTATGATTGCCATAATACAGGTACTTATCAACATGTTGTTGCTCAGTGGAAATACAGGACTCCTGCCTACCATGAAATCGGTCATGGAAGATGAAAGGAGGGGATACCAATTCATTCAAGCCCAAAAGGACATATTAAAATGAAAATATTCATATCTACAGACATGGAAGGTATAGGAGGGATTTCCTCCTGGAATGAGATGACCGAACCAAGCCAGAAAGGCGGGTGCAATGCTGCCCTTAAGCAAGAGCTGACCTGGGTCATCGATGAGCTCATCCGCCTGACTGAGGACAATGAGAAACTCAAGATTGAAGAAATCTGTATCTGTGATTCCCATGCAAGAGGGGAAAACCTTGCCTATGGATCTTTTGGAGACCCACGCATAACTCATATCAAGGGATATCCCCGACACTCATACATGTTGGAAGGTCTTGATTCCTCCTTTGATGCACTCTTTCTTTTGGGCTATCACGCCATGATAGGAACCCAAGGGGGCATGATGGACCACTCCTACTCTGCCTCTTGCATCTACTCAGTCCGACTTAACGGAAAACCTGTAGGAGAAGTAGAAATAAATGCCTACTATGCAGGACTTTTCGGAGTACCTGTTGGATTTGTCTCAGGGGATGACATCCTAGAAGAACAATTGAAAGAGTACTTCACTGTACCCTATGTCCGGACAAAAGAAGGCCTTGGCCGGTATGCAGGAAAAATGTATGCCCCCGAACTACTCAAGCAATCCTTTGAAAAACAGGTAGGTAGGTTTCTTGAATCAAAAGGATCATTGGAAGTAAAGCACATCCAAAACCCCATTGAACTGGAAGTGGATCTTACCTCAACGGTTGTTGCTGATGCAGTAGCCATCGTTCCAGGAATCAAGCGTCTCAGTGGAAGGACTGTATCCTATCACTCCAACAGCTATGATGACATCTTTCATATGATCCTTACCATTGCAATGCTTGGTGGCCGATTCGCGCAATACACCTGAGGTAAAGGATCCTGATATTCAAGCTTTATCCTCTTCTGATAGTTAGGGAGTTATTATGGGGAAATATATACTGCGTCGGCTGGTAATGATGATTCCAGTATTACTTGGAGTTACTTTCATTGTCTTTTTCATCATGTCTCTTACCCCAGGTGATCCTGCTGCCATCATACTGGGTGATCAAGCGAGTTCCGAAGCGCTTGCTTTGAAGCGTATTGAACTCGGACTCAATGACCCTTTGCTCATCAGGTATGCAACCTATATGGGAAACCTCCTGCGAGGAGATTTGGGGACCTCATATAAAAACCAGATCAGTGTGGCCCAACAAGTATGGGACAAATTCCCCAATACGGCTCTCCTTGCTATAGCAGGAATCTTTGTGGCATTGATCATCGGGATTCCCATTGGAATACTCTCTGCGAAAAAACAGTATACCTTCATGGATACATCCTCCATGGTATTCTCCCTTATCGGGGTATCCATGCCCAACTTCTGGTTAGGTCTGTTACTCTCACTCCTTTTTGCCTTGAAGCTAGGATGGCTTCCCTCACAAGGAATGGGTAGTGGTTTCATTCCTCTGATGCGATCGCTGGTTTTGCCAGCCCTTACGCTAGGAACTGGCGCTGCGGCCACCGTAGTAAGGATGACACGATCCTCGATGCTTGAAGTGATCAGGCAAGATTACATCAGTACCGCCCGTGCAAAAGGTATAACAGAGAAGCAGGTCACTAAAAAACATATGCTGAAAAATGCCCTCATACCTATAGTCACAGCAGTTGGGCTGCAATTCGGGCAACTTCTCGGAGGCGCAATGCTCACCGAAACCATCTTTTCCTGGCCAGGGTTGGGAAGGCTGATGGTGGATTCCATAACCAGCAAGGATATTCCCATGGTACTCGGTGCAGTAATCTTCATGGCCACCATGTTCTCCTTTGTGAACCTGTTTGTAGATATCCTCTACGCTTTCCTTGACCCACGGATCAAATCCCAATATGGCAACAAGATTTTTGCAAAAAGAAAGGGAGTGGTGGCATGAAAGCAATAGCTGACAAGAAAAAACAACGGACACTTTCCACCGAGACCTGGAGACGTTTTAAGAAAAACAAACTTGCTTTAGTCGGTCTGATCGTCCTAGCCTCATTGGTAACCATAGCAATTGCAACCATTGTCATTGACTTGGCAACAAAGAATGCCTTCTACAATGACCATGTCATCAAGCAAAACCTCAGACTCCGCCTCCAAGGCCCAAGTTCTGAACACATATTCGGTCTTGATGAGTTTGGCAGGGACATATTCCTACGCATGATATGGGCTGTAAGGTACTCTCTATTCATGGGTACTGTAGCTATTGCGCTCTCGACCACACTTGGGGTACTTCTTGGTTCCCTTGCCGGCTACTACGGAAAAGCCACAGACAACATCATCATGCGTTTCATGGATGTTCTGTTAGCCATTCCCTCAATGCTGTTGGCAACAGCCATTGTTGCTGCATTGGGAACAAGTCTTACCAATGTACTCATAGCCATAGCTATCAGTTATGTGCCTACATTTGCACGAACAGTGAGGGCATCGGTACTCACCCTCAAGGACCAGGAGTTTATAGAAGCGGCAAAGGCCATGGGTGCAAGTGATTCACGCATCATATTCAAGTACATTCTCCCTAACTCCATGGCACCCCTCATTGTCCAAGCTACCTTAGGAGTTGCTGGAGCGATACTCTCTATAGCAGGCCTCTCTTTCCTAGGGTTGGGAATCCAGCCACCAACACCAGAATGGGGTTCCATGCTTTCCTCAGCACGATCATACATCAGGGAAGGATGGCATATCACCGTCATTCCTGGCTTAGGAATCATGATCACCATTCTCGCTCTCAATGTCATGGGTGATGGCCTGCGTGATGCCCTTGACCCAAGACTGAAAAATTAGGAGACAGTAATGGATACCAACAAACCCTTGATCGACATACAAGGCCTTACCATCCACTACGAGACCGACGATGGCATTGTAAAAGCTCTCAACGATGTGTCCCTCAGTATGATAGAGGGCGAAACCCTCGGTCTGGTAGGAGAGACAGGGGCGGGAAAGACCACGCTTGCCAGAGGGATTTTAGGCCTCGTTCCTTCTCCTCCTGGAGTTATTAAGGGTGGAAACATCCTTTTTCAAGGCTCCGATCTCCTACATATTCCTGAAAGTGAGATGCGTAGCATACGTGGCTCTGCAATCTCTATGATTTTCCAAGATCCTATGACTAGCCTCAATCCAGTCATGACTGTAGGAGAGCAAATCATGGAGGTCATAGAAGCCCATGACAAGGGCCTTAGCAAAAAGGACTCCTTCGATCAAGCTTGTTCTATGCTTGAAATGGTAGGCATATCCTCTGATAGGGCACATGAGTTTCCTCATCAGTTTTCTGGAGGAATGAAACAGAGGGTTATCATCGCCATTGCCTTGGCCTGCAACCCTGCCCTACTCATAGCAGATGAGCCGACCACGGCCTTGGATGTCACCATCCAAGCACAAGTACTTGATATGATCAACGCCCTTAAAAAAAGACTCAATACGGCAATGCTTCTCATCACCCATGACCTAGGGGTGGTTGCTCAAAACTGTGACCGCGTCGCCATCATCTATGCAGGTGAAGTCATTGAATTGGGAAATCTGACCCATATCTTCAAAGAAAGCAGACACCCCTATACACAGGGTCTCCTTGGATCAATTCCCTCCCTGACCAAAGATGTCAAACGACTCAGTCCCATCAAAGGCCTGATGCCAGACCCAACCAACTTGCCCCCTGGTTGCAAGTTTGCACCCCGTTGCAAGTTTGTCACACAAGCGTGCACACTAGCCATACCGCCTCTCTACCAAGTAAGTGATGGACATATTGCCCGCTGTATCCTTTGTAAAGACGAGGTGTCCCATGGCTGACAACAAGAATTCAGAATTACTCAGAGTTGAAAACCTGAAAAAATATTTTCAAACCCCAAAAGGGACTCTGCATGCTGTGGATGATGTTTCCTTTATTCTCAACAAGGGGGAGACCCTTGGAGTAGTCGGTGAATCAGGGTGTGGAAAATCAACCCTAGGAAGAACGATACTCCGCCTTCATGAACCAACAGAGGGAAAAATTTTCTTTGAAAACAAAGAGATCACAAACCTGGGGAAACAGCAGATGAAAGAGTTGAGGAGGGAAATGCAAATCATATTCCAAGACCCATTTGCCTCATTGAACCCCCGAATGACTGTTGCAGAAACTATTGGTGAAAGTTTGCTTATACAAAAGATATTCAAGCGCGGCCAAGAAGCTGATCTGCTTGCGAGAATTTCTAAACTTATGGATTTGGTAGGGCTCTCCCCTCGCCTTATCAACAGCTACCCCCATGAACTTGATGGTGGCAGGAGGCAACGTATCGGCATCGCCCGTGTACTCGCCCTTGATCCTAAGTTTGTGGTGTGTGATGAACCCGTCTCAGCTTTGGATGTCTCCATTCAGGCACAAATTCTCAACCTGATGCAGGATCTCCAGGAGGAGTTTGGGTTTACCTATCTTTTTATCACCCATGACCTCTCAGTCGTCAAGCATCTTTCAAACGATATCTTGGTGATGTATCTCGGGCAAATGGTGGAAAAAGCTTCCTCTCAGGAGCTATTTGCAAAGCCACTTCATCCCTATACCCAAGCCTTGCTCTCTGCCATTCCTGTCCCTGACCCTGACTACAAAACTGCTCGCCTCCTCTTGCAAGGCGAACTGACCAGCCCCATCGACCCTCTTCCTGGATGCCGTTTTGCCAAGCGCTGCCCTTATGTCAGTGATGCCTGCCTCTCTGGAGACATCCCTCTCAAGGAAGTCAAAAAAGGGCATTTTGTTGCCTGTACCCTTGTGTAATCGTTTGTTCCCGCCCGTAGGGACATCGAAATAGGAGAAAGAAATGAAAAGAGTTCTGACTGTACTTCTCGCATTGCTCTGCACCACGCTCATGTTTGCCGGAGGAGCAAAAGAAAGCTCATCCCAAGCGGAGACAGGCTTCAAAGACACAATCGTCTTTGGTCAGGGTGCCGATGTCACTTCCTTCGACCCGCATGTGGGAAAAGAGACCCCAGCGGTAGCTGTAACCAACCATATTTTCGACACATTGGTGGACACTGACCCCAAAACTGGGGAAGTCATTCCCCAGATTGCCGAAAGATGGGAACAGCTTTCCCCAGTTTCCTATCGGTTCTTCATCCGCAAAGGTATTACCTTCCATAATGGTGAAGAGCTCAAGGCTGACGATGTCAAATTCTCTCTTGACCGTGCCATCGCAAGCGCTTCTGTCTCGTACATCGTTGATTTCATCAAGGAAGTCAAGATTGAAGACGACTACACAGTTGTTGTAACCACAAAGGCTCCTTATGGTCCCACTTTGCGCAACCTTGCAGTCCCCTTTGCCGCAATTGTCCCCAAAGACTATGTGACAGCCAACCCTGATGCCTTGAAAACCAAGCCAGTGGGAAGCGGCCCTTACAAGTTTGTCTCTTGGGCACAGAGTGACAATGTGAAGCTTGAAGCCTTCGATCAGTATTTTGCGGGAGCCCCAAAGACCAAATATCTGGTGATGAAGGTTATTCCTGAAGCTGCCCAACGCACCATTGCTCTGGAAACAGGCGAACTGGATATTTCCTATGACATCCTCGTTTCTGATCTGAAACGAGTGACTGCCAACAAGGACCTCACGTTGTTTGAAGCTCCTTCCTTGACCTGTTTCTATATCTCGTTCAACATGCGCAAGGCTCCTTTCGACAACCAAATGGTTCGTCAGGCCATCAACATGGCCATCGACCGCCAGTTACTTGTCGATACTGTCAACAGTGGAACAGGTGCTGCTGCCGATGAAATCATCGCCCCAGCAGTATATGGTTACTACTCTACCGGTGTGTGGGAATATAACCCAACCAAGGCTAAGGCACTTCTTGCCGAGGCTGGCTATCCTGATGGCTTCTCTTGCACCTTGTGGGTCAACAACAACCAGAGCAGAGTTGAGATGTGTCAGGCTATCCAGGAGATGCTCAGAGAAATTGGTATCACCTGTAAGGTAGAGGTCATGGAATTCGGTACTTTCATCAGCCGTTCTACCGCCGGGGAACATGACATGGGTTACTTTGGTTGGGTCACCTCCACAAAAGATGCTGACTACACCTATTATTCCTTGGAGCACAGCTCACAGCAGGGTGCCCCTGGAAACAGGTCTTTCATCAATGATCCTGAAGTTGACCGCCTCGTTGAACTTGGACGCACTAGTGCAGATACCAAGGTCCGTGATGCTGCCTACAAGGATTTGGCAATCAAACTGAAGGAAGTGGCAAACAACGCTCCCATCATCTATACTGCCATCACAGCAGGAGCCAGCAACAAAGTACAGAACTTTGTGTTGGATCCAATTGGATATCACAGGCTTGAAGGTGTAACAGTAGCCAAGTAAGGCTTCTGGTTTCCACAAGACCAAAACAGGCAAAGAGCTGGATCTCTCCGGCTCTTTGCCATCCATAGGAGAATAACCATGTATTTGGCCCAGATAACATGGCCCAGAGCAGAGGCATACTTTAAGGAATCTGATATGGTAATCATTCCAATAGGTAGCACTGAATGTCATGGAAGGCATATGCCTTTGGGAACTGATACGATGATTCCTGAAAAGATACTTCAACTTGTTGAAGAACTGAACGATCGCATTATGATAGCTCCAACCATACCTTATGGTGCTTGTGAAAGCCTTTGGCCTTTCCCTGGTACCATCAACCTGGGAGGGGATCTACTATATCAAGTAGTAAAAAAAGTTGTAGAAAACCTTCGTTTTCATGGTGCAAGAAAGTTTATACTTCTCAATGGCCATGGAGGAAACATCAAAGCCCTGGAACGAATCGGCTATGAACTGGACAGTGATGGGTGCATGATGATCCTACTCAACTGGTGGCAAAATGTATGGGAGATGAATCCCCTTTGGAAGGGAGGTCATGGTGGTGGCGAAGAGACTGCTGCAGTCATGGCTATCGACGCTGACCTTATTGATACAAATGAGATTGACCACCCTTTAATTTTAAAAAATGTGAGTGATGCCTTCAAAGCCTCCGGTTTCAATACCGTGAAGTTCAAGGATGTTACCATAACCATACCCAGGCTTACCAACCATGTCACAGATAATGGCTGGATCGGGCCCGACCACCCCAAACATGCCACAACTGAATGGGGTAAAGAGATGCTGGACTCTATGGCGGCTTATGTAGTCGCTTGTATTGAAGAATTTGAAAAGGTAGTGCTGTAAATGAATACACAACGTACAATCGGTTATATTAAGAGAATCAGTGATGCCAATGGCATAAGCGGCTTTGAGGATGAGGTCCTCACTGTCCTTCGAGAAGAAGGCAAGGATTTGGGCGAATTTGCTGAGGACAGCATGCGCAACTTATACCTGTACAGGGAAGGAAACCAGGAAGGTCAGTGCACAGTCCAACTCAATGCCCATACCGATGAGGTTGGTTTCATGGTAAAGGCCATCCGCCCTGACGGAATGCTTGAATTCATCACAATTGGAGGTTGGATTCCCTCAAACGTTCCAGCCCATCTGGTCAGGATCAAGAACCAGGAGGGTGAGTACATCTCCGGTGTTGTAGCTAGCAAACCCCCTCATTTTATGAGTGAGACCGAAAAAAAGGCTTCCTTGGAGATTACCAGCCTAGTCATCGACATTGGGGCAAGAAGTGCTGATGAAGTTCGTGATAGCTACAAGGTCGGCATAGCTGCCCCGGTAGTGCCTGAGGTCACCTGTACCTATGATGAGAAGCATGACATCCTGGTTGGGAAGGCTTTTGATTGCCGTATCGGATGCGCCTCACTTCTTGCTACCTTGGAAGAACTGAAAGACCAATCATTGGGTGTAAATCTTGTGGGTGACTTCTCCAGCCAAGAAGAGGTCGGTACCCGAGGCTCAATTGTCAGTACCAACACCATTAAGGCAGATATTGCAATCGTCTTTGAAGGTTGTCCTGCTGATGACACAGTAGTCCCCGACTATCAGGCTCAGACTTGCATAAAGAAAGGCCCTATGCTTCGCCATATCGATGCTAGGATGATCACCAATCCTCGGTTCCAACGCTTCGCTTTGGACCTTGCCAAAAAGCATGGTATTCCCGTACAAGAAGCTGTAAGAAGTGCTGGTGCTACCAATGGGGCTCCCATTCACCTTTCCAATGCAGGAGTTCCATCCATCGTTATCGGAGTTCCAGTACGGTATGCACACACCCATTATGGTATCTGCACCTACAGCGATGTCCAGAATAGTGTCAGGCTCGCCGTAGAAATCATCAAAAGCTTGAATGAAACAATAATTCGGAGTTTCTGATATGCAGTATAGGATCGGTGGCATGTTTGCCCTTGAACCACAGGCAAAAGGAGAACCATTCTTTCTCCAAAACATTGGGACTGACCTCAGGCACTATATGTCCGGTCGTTGTGCCCTCTATGGCTGCCTCAAGGAAATACGTGCCTCTGATACCAAACACAAAGCCTATGTACCCGCATATACTTGTGAGACTGTCCTCTCGAGCTATGAGAAAGCGGGATATGACCTCTCTTTCTATGATGTGGACAGAGAAAGGCTTACCCCTTTGTTCAAGGAGGAAGATCTGCAAGATGTATCGGTGCTGGGATTGTGTGGATATTATGGATTCAGCTCCTATGACAAAACTTTTGTACGCTATGCAAAGGAACAGGGAATAACAATCCTACAAGACACAACTCACAGCATGTTTTCTCTCGATGGGCACTGCCCTGATGCTGATTACTATGCAGGGAGTGCCCGGAAGTGGATGGGAATAGCTTCAGGTGGAGTTGCCATCAAGCGAGAGGGCAAGTTTGCCTTTCCAATGATCCCTCCGGAAGAGATCCATCTGAAGGGACGCTACCTTGCCATGGAATACAGAGAAAAAGCACTGCATACAGATGACGGCTACAATGACGACAAAGCCTATGAGGTGTTCTGGGAAACAGAGTTGCGCCTACGCCAGATGTTTGATACCTTTCAAGCAGATACTGGATCAGAGGAAATACTCTCACACTACAACCCTACCCCTCTCGTCACAAAGAGGAGAGCCAATTATCAGATTGTAGTGGACAATCTACAGGAGTCTGAACTGTGCAAAGCTGTCTTTCCTGTTTTGGATGATAAAAGCTGTCCAAGCCATTTCTGTTTCTACAGCACCAACAGAGACCAAACACAAAAGCAACTCGAGCATATGGGTATCCGAAGTACAGTATATTGGCCACTACCTCCTATGCTGAAAAATCCTACAGAGTTCCCTCATAGCACATGGATCTACGACCACATTGCCAGTGTTCAGATAGACCAGCGCTATGATGAGAGGGCTATGGAATATCTGGGAAAATCACTTTCACATCTTCGTTGATACCATACCACTGCAAGGAAAATCCTATTCAGGTAGAGAGACACTCCCAAGAATATGTTCTTTCTTGGTTTATCCTCCGATTCGCTTGACAAAGATGCAACAGAAGCGAACTATATAGATATCTAAGCACTGTCCCTACAAGGATATCATGTATACAAATCACACCATCATCGTCCTACACAACCAGATCCAAAGCACCAGTCCAGAGGATGTTCTCGATATAGAGAGACAAGCCAAATGGATAGAAGAAATCCTCCAGAAACAGGGATACAAAACCCTTCTGGTCCCATTTTCCCTTGAGGCTCTCTCGATGCTTGCAACAATGAACAGTGATACACAAATCATCGTTTTCAACCTAGTGGACTCAGAGCCAGGAAAAGAAAACCTTGCCTATCTGGTCCCAGGCTTGCTTGAACATATGCATCTGCCATATACAGGGTGTACCTTACAAAATCTTTATGTGACTACCAACAAGATGCTTGCCAAGCGAGTACTCAAGGCAGCAGGGATCGAAACACCGCCTTGGGTCTACAGAGACGAGACGGAACCACTAAACAACAGTTCCCTCAGGCGTTACATCATAAAACCTATATCTGAAGACGCTTCCATAGGTTTGAATGATAGCTCCATAGTCGGTGCAGAGAATGTTATGGTAGCATTGAAAGCCAAGGAAGAGGCCCTACTCACCCCTTGCTTCGCAGAGGCCTTCATTGAGGGACGGGAGTTTACTGCCTGTATGTATGGAACAACCCAGGAGTGTACGGTTCTTACCCCTTACGAATGGGTATTCCAAGGCTATGAGGAGCATCAGAAGGAGAAGATAATCACCTATGATGCAAAATGGACTGAAAATTCATTTGGCTATGAGCACATAGTGGCAAAATACCATGCAGACACATGTGACCAGCCACTGCTGGAAAAACTAACGGCAATTGCCCTCCAATGTTGGAAAGCCTTCTCTCTTACTGGCTATGCCCGTGTAGATTTTCGAATCGATGAAAAGGGAAAGCCCTGGGTGTTGGAAGTAAACGGCAACCCCAGTTTCTATGGCTTCTATCACCTGGCTCTGGAGGGTGAGTTTACCTTTGGGGGCCTTGTTCAAGATATTGTGGAGCAGGCGCTCTAGTCAGAGGTATTTATCTACCCAGACCAACGACTCCAATTCAAAGCCCATGTCTCGATAGAGAGCTTGGGCTTTTGCATTTGTTGGATGGGTCACCATAGCAAGATAGGAGACCCCCTGCTTCTCTGTCCACATCTGGACATACCCCAAAAGTTCTGAGCCAAGCCCTTGGTTTCTACACTCCTTCGAAACAAACAGCTCATTCAACCAAAAGTAGTCCCCTTTTGTCTCCAAGCCACAACAGATGTTCCCATAGGCAAACCCAATGGCAGTTTCATCCTCCTCATAGGCGACAAAAAAAGCTGCCCTACTCTCCACTTTCATGGAATTTAGTATTTCTGAGGCTACCTCAATCCTACTTTGGTGATAGCCAATGAAGGACATCTGTTGCTGAACTAGGGTTATCACCCTCTCAAAATCCAGGATATGTTCGTCATGGTAATAAGCAATGATATTGGACATATTCTCTTCCTACCAAGCCTTCACATAGATGAGCTTGTTGTCGTTGGGGGCATAGTAAGACTCTAGTTCTGCCTCCAGATGATACCCGTTGCGTTCATAAAAGGATCTTGTCGGCACATACAGGTCACTGGAGGACGTCTCAATATAGATTCGCGTTCCTCCACGCCTCTCTATTTCCTGTTCCGTCTGTTTGAGGAGCACTGTCCCTAACCCCTGTCCACGATAGGTGGTATCGACTGCTATCCAATACAGATCGTAGCTGTTCCTTGTTCCAGGGATAGGACCAAAACAGGTGTAGCCTCTGACTGAGGATTCATGCATTGCAAACTGGAAGAAGTAGTCGCAGCCTTCCCCTTGCTCAAGGCGCTCACGTACGAGCGACACCCCTACCTCCTGCTCTTCGGCATTGAAAAATCCTGAAGTGCAAAGTATTGAAGCGATGCTCTCAATATCGGAAGCAACAGGTTGCTCTCTAAAGGTATAGGTTTCCATAAGGTTACCCTTTGATGATCAAGGCGATCATCTGCTCATATGTAAGACCCAATCGTTGGGTTGCTGCAACAAAGCCACTGTCCTGAGCAATACAAGGATTCAGATTCACTTCGAGAATGTAGGGTTCATCCAACTCAGTTACGCGAAAATCTACCCTTGCATAGCCTTTCCCCCCGAAAAGCAGGAAGGCCTTACGGCTCAACTCTTGCAGTGTCTTAAGCAAGGGCTCATCATCTAGGCACAAGGAGAATGTGCGTTGGGTATGGATATACTCGAAAGAGGATTCCTCCCACTTCGCTTCATAACCAACGATAGCCGGTTTATCTGAGGGATAATCTATAAAAAGCATTTCAGCGGGGTCAAAGACTATCGTTTCTCCATCAACAGTAAGGAGGGAAACACTAAATTCCCGCCCTTGTATGAAGGTCTCTGCAAAGAGAGAACCTCCTACAAGGGCCTTTGCAAGGGAATCCTCATCATGAAAAGTTTGGACTGAAGCATCGGTAATACCCACCGAAGCTTCTTCAGCCACTGGCTTGATGATAAGGGGATGATCTAAGAAATCAGAAAGGCCCCCATTACTTGAAGCTTCAAGCCACGGAGGCGTCGGAAGCCCTTCCTTGGACATAAGATGTTTGGCAAAAAGCTTGTCTGAAGAGGACATCAGAGCATGGCTACCTCCACCGGTAAACCTGATACCCATTGTTTCAAACAGAGCAGGGGCAAGATGGAGGAGACGACACCCCTCCAAGGTCTCCACAAGGTTGAACATGAGATCAGGTTTGGATGCAAGGATTCTCTTTCTCATCCTCTCTAGGTTCAGGGAGAAATCCAGATGAAGCACCTCATGACCTAAGGCCTTGAGGGCTTTACGTACTTGCTTTACTTCCAATGCAGTGTCCAGTTCGTCTTTGCTAGGTTTTTTGGAAAGTTTGTCCGATACAATCAGGATACGCATTGGCTCTTCATCTCCCCTGCTCGAAGGAGGGCAGAATCCATTATCCGCGTTATCAGCTCATGATAGCTTATACCTGACTTCCTACAGAGGATAGGGAGATCAGAATCAACAGGATTCAAACCGGCAAGGGGATTCACTTCCAAGAAGTTCACCCTACCCTGGCCATCCATCTTCACATCGACTCGTCCACCATCACGACACCCAAGGGCATTCCAAGCTCCCAGGGCAACCTTTTCGCATTCATACGCCACTTCTCCTTCAACAAGATGATACGTAGCAAACTCCAGATACTCCTGCTTGGTCTTGTAGGAGTAAACGCCCAAGTCACAAGCGGGGTCTACAATGATTTCCATCACCCCTGTTGTCCTTGCGTTTTCTCTTGTCCCTGTTATCCCGACAGTAAATTCCCGTCCTTCAAGATAGGTCTCTACCAGAACAGGTTGCCTGAACTCTTCGAGAAGGAGTTTCGAAACATGAGAGAGGGCTAGCGTATCCCTGACAATCGAATTGGCACTGATACCCATCCCTGTCCCACCACCTACGGGCTTGAGAAACAAGGGGAATGGAAGGTTAACTCCTACCACTTCTCCCTCGTCATGGATCACATAATAGTCAGGGGTAGGCACGCCCTGCTCCCTGACTACAGCCTTGGTTATCCCCTTATGCAAAGTGAGAGCCAGAATTTGGGCGTCAGAGAACACATAGGGAATTTCATAGGCATCAAGGAGGGCTGGGATCTGCGCTTCACGACACAAACCATGTAACCCCTCTGCAATGTTGAAGACAAGGTCGCAACGATTGCCCTGGGCAAGATAAGAAACCAGTGCCTTGATATTACCAATGCGGATAGTCTCATAGCCAAGCAGCCTGAGAGAATCGTCAATGGCATCAATTGTTACAAGGTTGTCAAATTCAGCGACTGCCTCATGTGGGTATCCCGCCGCGAGGTAGTCGTCTTTGAGGTCATAGGTCATTCCAATTAGCATGTCAGTCCTCTGTACCCTCTTGGGCACGGTCGGGATAGGCAAAAACCTTCCCTTCATAGTTGCGGAGATAGAGGTTCTTCTCGTCTCGTCCCACTTCATAGTCGGGCAGGATGGGGACTTTTCCACCCCCTCCAGGAGTGTCTATGACATACTGGGGAACAGCATATCCACTGGTAAAGCCCCTGAGGCCTTGGATAAGTTCCTTACCCTTGTCCACCGTTGTGCGAAAGTGTGCAGATCCTGTGATTGGGTCACACTGGAAGAGGTAGTAGGGCTTGATCCTCACCTTCAGCAGACGGTGGTACAGCTCCATAAGGGTCTCAACGGAATCATTTACCCCTTTCAGCAGAACAGTCTGACTACCCATGACCACCCCTGCATCAGCTAAGCTGTTGCAGGCCTTGGAGGACTCTTCTGAGATCTCATCAGGATGGGTGCAGTGCACACTCAGATAAAGGGGCTTGTAGCGCTTGAGGATTCGCAGGAGATTTGGGGTAATCCGTTGGGGAAGTACCATGGGGACCTTGGTCCCTATCCTGACCATCTCAACATGCTTGATGGAAGCAATTTCCTTGAGCAACCATTCAATCTTCTCATCAGAAAGGGTCAAGGGATCCCCTCCAGAGATGACAACATCCCGGATGGCAGGAGTATTCCTGATATACTCTATGGCATTCTTCCAATGAGTTTCCAACGGCTCAGTGTGTCCGCCTACAAGGCGGGATCGGGTACAATACCTGCAGTAGACTGAACAGAAGCTGGTAGTAAGAAACAGAGCACGATCCGGATACCGATGAACGATTCCTGGGACTGGGCTGGTGTTCTCTTCATGCAAGGGATCTTCACTCTCCCCAGGAGAAGTAAAGGACTCAAGGATGGAGGGAACCACACTCTTTCGCAGGGCACTATTCGACTCAGAAGGATCGATAAGACTGAGATAGTAGGGGGTTACGGAGAAAGGAAAGCTGGATTCAGCATTTTCGAGGGCTTGACGCTCTTCGGTTGTAAGGGTAAGGAAACGGGAGATTTGAGCAAGGGTGGTAATTCGATGGGATACCTGCCAATGCCAATCATTCCACATTTCTTTGGTCGCGTCCGGAAAATAGGTCTTTCTGAACTTGGTGGTTCGGCTCCAACGAGAGTTTTCTATGCTTGCTCTGATTCGTTTGGGGTCGCTTGTTCCAGGGACACTCTGTGAAGGGCATACAGGCATGCCTTTGCCTATAAGCGGAGGGTCACCATCATCGACATTAATTGTTTGATTTGTAGTAAAATGTTCCATAGGAACCTTCTTCGATCAGAGCGATTCATCCAAGCAAAAAACCATCATGATCCTCTAATCTATTCCTTGCTAAAGTGTATCATCAAGGATAAAAAACGTCTCTAGTAAGATGATGATATTTAGGATATTTTTTAGATATTTGTCAGTGCATTTTACCTGTGTAAAGAAGAGAAAAAAATTCCACTGACGTGTAGCAATATCTGTCACCGCTTGGGAGAACACTCTAATAGTTTCAAGAGATAGCATTCTGAAGACAAATCAGTTTTGCATGCTAAAACTCGTGATTATTCCTTTGTACATGCAGAGAAACTGGTTATGATGCTTTTACGAATGCATGGTATCGAGTGTATCATAATTTTTCGCTATACTCTCGCTATGAAATATATCGAAAGATATCTGCAACCCAACACAATAACTCGTCTTTACAAAGGAAAAGCTTTCATCCTCTATGCCCCCCGTCAATGAGGCAAATCGACTCTTATGAAGCACCTTATCAGAGAGCAAAGGCTAGACCCAGTCATCCTCAACAGGGATACTATGGATGTACTTCTCTTCTTGAAAGAGTCACCATGAGCCAGGGGATCAGATTCTGAATACTAAAATGACTGTATTCATATAAAGACACCAGAGCCTTGTGGGAGGATTTTCTTGTTTTGAAGAGAGTAAAAGCAAGTATGTATGCTCAAAACTATACCAAATCCTATTTTTGGAGGCCCCTAGCCAAATGAAAGTCGATTATCTCAGGACACAGAATAATAAGTTAACAGCCTTTACATTCAATTGGAGTCCAAAGATTCAGACCAGAAGAACTAAAACCGTTACAAACAGATATACTGAAGCCTCTCTTATGCTCGTAAATTCCAGTAATTGTAACTCTTTCCTCAGGTTACATAGCCCAGATGGCAATCCTTCATGAACCCACCCTTACCTACCCAAAAAGCCCAGAAAGCAGCCTCACTTCTACAAGAGGCACTAGACTTCCATAAAGCTCTCGACTATGAGGGAGAAAAGCTCATATCCACTGACTACCTCTTTGGTCCTGCAAGAGGGCAGATGTTTGGCATCCTCGTCTGTGAGGACAAAGAGGGTAACGAGGTTGTACTCAAGGCCTTCTCCGGCCAATATGATGGAGTGTGGCTCATCCCAGGTTGGGTAGGACCCGTAGCCGATCCTCTTTGCTTTGACCAGATAGTCAAAGCAAACGATGAAGCCCTGCATGAATTGACTGACAAGATTACCAGTGGGAAGTATGTCGACTCTCTTTTGCTTGCTCAACAAAGAAGAGCTCTCTCTCAATCGGTGTTGCAAGAACTCTACCGTCTCTATGAGTTTCGGTGCATCGATGGGAGCACTAAAACTCTCTCTGATATCTTTGGCTCAAAGCTGCCCCCTACAGGGACAGGGGACTGCTGTGCACCCAAATTACTGCATTGGGCATGTACCCATGATTTGCAGCCCATTAGCATGGCTGAGTTTTATTATGGCTTGCCAAACAAGTCAGGGAACAGAGAGCACAAGGCATTCTATGGCCCTTGTGACGATAAGTGCCAACCATTGCTCAAGCATATGCTAGGGTTGGACATCATCTACTGTGATGCATCATTGCTTGTGGTAAACAAAGTGGGGGGGCTTCTTTCGGTTCCCGGAAGAGGTGAAGATAAACAGGATTGTGTGGAAAGCAGAGTAAGACGCCTTTTCCCTTCTGCACCCAAGCAGTGTGCTGTCCATCGTTTGGATATGGACACCTCAGGTCTGTTGGTCATCGCCTTGGACAAGGAAACCCACAGGCTTCTCTCAATACAGTTTATGGATAAAGAGATTGAGAAAGAGTACGTTGCCCTCTTGGAAGGGGTGGTCAAACAAGAAGGGGGAGAAGTAACACTCCCCTTCCGCCTCGATGTGGATCACCGGCCCTACCAGATCTTTGATGAAGAGCAGGGCAAATGGGGAACCACCTTGTGGAAAAAGCTGCGTGTAGAATCATCAAATGCTGGGTTAGTCACTCGAGTACACTTCACCCCCCTCACAGGCAGGACTCACCAACTGAGACTACACAGTTCCCATCCCAAGGGTATCGGGCATGCAATAGTAGGTGACCGTCTCTACGGAACAGGCAAAGAGGGTGATAGGCTCTGCCTTCACGCCTCAGTCCTATCATTCTTCCATCCTAAAACCGGAGAGAAGCTTTCATTCACCTCACTGACTCCTTTTTAATATTGGGAAGCAGTAGAAGTAGGAGTACCATTAGGAGTAGTATTTGTGACAGAAAGAGAAATCCAAGAAAACTTGTTCGAAAGGTATGTATTGCACTTGGATAGTATCATGAAGGTTTCTTACTTTCTCACAGAAACAATATGTAGTATAGTTAGATTATACATAAGATAGAGGGGAGACCGATGAAGCGAAAAAACAATGCCATCTATGTGGATCTGGAGAATATTCCTGCAAGTTTAGACCTCAAAAGTCTCTTCGATGAACTGACTCTCAAACACAATACCAATCCAGATGAAGAGAATGTGTTCGTCATCAAGCTAGCCTGTGGCAATGCCGCTTCCATCAAAAAGCTGGAGAAACAGCTTGCAGAATACAACTTCTACATACGAGATACTCCCTCCATAACCACCAATTACAAGAACAGGGCAGATCTCATCATCTCTCTCGAAGCCTTGGAAACCATCATCATTCAGAGCCCCATCATTGACCGGTATGTATTCATAACCTCTGACTCTGACTTTACTGTCATCATGGAAACCCTGAGAAAATATGGCAAGGAAGTCTACCTTGTCACAAAGGAATCAGTCAGTGACAAACCCATCTTCAACAATAGCTGTGATGAGATCCTCATCATGGAATCCTTCCAGACCAAACCTAAAATAGAGGAAACAAAAACCAATTCGGCAAAAGAAAAGGACAAGGAGAAGCCAGAATCCAACAATACCAAGCGCAATGACAAACTGGTAGAATCAATCATGAAAAAGGTGATCGACTCCATAGATCCTGATACCTGGTTACTAGTGAGTCTAATTGGGATAAAGTTTCATCAGATGGACAAGAGCAGAACTATTGAACGAAGCAGCTACAAAACAATAGGAAATCTCATGCTCAAGATGGAAAAAGATAATCTGATAGAGAGAAGACTTAATGACAAGGGACATCCAGAAGTCAAACCAATCCCCAAACAATAGGAATACAGGTGTTTTTCCATGACCAGTAAGCAAAACTCCTTCAAACAAATTCAGCATATCGTGCTTTTTGTTGTCATGCTCATGTTTGTATTCGCTCTCTATTTGGACTCCTTACTTCAAGTAGAACCCTTGGACAATGAGCGTACTGTAACCTTGGACAATACTTGGGATGCCTATGTTGATGGTGAACTGCTAGCAACAGGAGTCTCCTTGCCTTATGCATTCCCTAAGCCGTTGACAGGAAAAACCTGCACCATTTCTACCATCCTGCCTTCAGTCTTTCCAAACGACAATACAAGCATCAACGTTGAGAGCAGTATGGCAGCATTAGACGTCTTCCTTGATGGAAAGAAAATATACTCGCTCGAAGGTCCTGGAAAAGGATGGGCAAGGCCAGTATTTGGAGGGAATTTCGCAAACTTCATCAGGCTTCCCAATGAAGCAAAAGGCAAGGAACTCTCTCTATCCTATCGCTTCACCTCCAATACACCCCCCGCTGGAAACGTAAGAGCCCCCGTCATGGGAAGCAAGGCCTCCCTCATACTGCTCAAACACAAACAGTGGCCTTCCCTGGTGTTTGGCTATACTCTCCTGTTTGTAGGTTTCATCTGTGTCATCGTGCCATTTTTTGGAATGAGTAGAGGAAGAGAGCGAGATAGCTTCATTTACTTCGGATGGCTGCAAGCCTCTTTGGGTGCTTGGATTTTCTCCCAAAGTCCCAGCAAGCTGCTCACCATCCGCAACCCAGCCCTTCCCATGAACATGAGCTTTATTGCACTCTATCTTCTCCCCTTCTTTCTTGTAAACTATGTCTGTAACTCTTATTCAGTGGGAAAACCCATACGAGTAATGCGAAAGATATCCCTTATCTTTCCTATTGCCTACTTAGTGGGAGGAATACTGCAACTGTTTGGCATCCTCCAATACACTGACCTTCTTGTCATATCTGGCCTATTTTTAGGAATCTTCCTTTTGCTCTTATTGGGCATGCTTTTTGGCAATCATCTGAAGAAGCAAGCGAACCTCACATCATTCCTCATAGCGATGGGCATCTTGCTTGCCACCATCCTCGCAGAGGAAGGGTTGCTCATTTTCAACATCAAGCTGAACAGTCCTGTCCTACTGCATTTTGGCATGAGCTTGAGTGGGGCAATTCTATTCTGGCACAGCGCAAAACAACTGACAGAAAAGACATGTAGCATACTCAAGGAGCAGGTACTCCTTTCGATGGTATATACGGACTCTCTGACTGGCTTGAACAACCGTTCAGCCTATGACAAACGCATTGATGAGATCAGCTCAGCATCCAACAAAGCAGAAGTCCTAGGAGTCCTGGTAATGGATATCAATGACCTAAAAGTCATCAATGATACTAAAGGACACAAGGCTGGAGATAACGCATTACAAGATTTCACCGCTTGTGTACTCAAACTCTTACCTGAAAAGGCTGAGATGTTTCGTATCGGTGGCGATGAATTTGCAGCATTCATTCCCGCTGTCATGGATGACCAGATGGAAAAGCTGGCCAATACTATTACAGAGTACTTCAAAGCGAGAAAATCAATCTATACAGTAGCTGTCGGGTGGTCCCTTTTCATTCCAAAAAAGAAGGAAAAGTTTATCAATGTCATCAATCATGCCGATAGTTCCATGTACGTATGCAAGGCAAATATGAAGCATGGAAGAGTTTCCAAGCTTGACTCTTAAGCAGTTATGCTGCACGGTTACATATCAGGAGGCTCCCATGAAACGATCCATACTTTTTTTACTGCTTATGCTCATTTTGCTCAGCCCTCTTGTAGCAACTACAGAAAATACCACTACTTTTGGAGGAACCGAATCTCCTATCCCCACCAGCACAGAGCCAATACCTAGTGGGGAAGAGCCGACCATCATCACTGAAAACGAAGAGAATGCTACTGATCTCGACATCAGTGAAAAACCAATGCTCTCCAACGATGAGCTCGCAGCTACTAAAAACGTAGTGAGCTTCCCTGCAGGAAACACCACAGTATCAGGAGTCAATGGATACTTGGTGCTCCCTAGTGCTGAACCAGCACCCAGTGGAAACGGAACAAGCATTACCACCGGTTACTCAGGGATTTTCTCTAGAGATGTATACGCTCATGTACCATTTGTCCAGCTGGGCTTTTCGGATATCGCAGAGGTCAGCCTCGCTGTCGACATAGACACAAAGGTCGACCTCTTGCTCAATGCCAAGTGGCGTTTCTCGCATCAGAAAGAAACGTCCATGGCGATAGGGATGGTAGGACAGCTTATCGATGCCACTGCAGCAAATGACCTTGCGGCCCAACTGTACGTTGCTTCCACATTCTCCAGTTCCATCATGGACTTCTCTTCAAAAACCACGGTCTTGCTGGGATATACCTTCCACAAGGATCTCAATACCAATATTGACTTTGGCATTGCATTCCAGACACCCTTCTTTCCCTCCGCTTTCAAGGAAAAGATGTTCTTTCTCCTAGACTTCGGCAATGTCTCCTATAGTGTCAGCCCTTCTGCAGGAGATGCTGACAATAGAGGTCTTGTAAACGTGGGCTTGCGCCTGGTCCCCATAAAAGTCCTCAAATCAGTATATCTCACAGCTGATATCAGGGCCCTAGACCTCTTCGACCACAAGGGACGGGCCTTGAGCCTAGGTATTACACTGGCATTCAGACCTGAATAACGGATAGATTTGATTTTTCCCTGTAGCTTGTTATTAGGTAGAACGGCCCCCACACTTTATTGTGGAGGCCGTTCTTTTTTCTCTTATCCTAGCAAATCAAGCGTTACTCAAACTCAAAAACCTTGATCATATTGGTCTTCCCGGCACTGCCTACCGGAACCCCTGCAGTTATCACCACAGAATCACCTTTCTTGACATACCCATTCTCCTCCAAATAAGACGGAGCATAGGCAAGCAAAGAATCCACACTCTCCTGCTCCTCAATAAGGATTGGGGTTATCCCCCACGATAGGGCTAATCTCTGCACCACTGTTATATCAGGGCAGAAAGCGAGGATAGGAACACTGGGACGGAACTTTGAAATGAGACGCGCAGTACTTCCTGACTTCGTAAAACAAGCGATATAGGATGCCTGGATCGAAAGTGCCAACTCCCTTGTAGAAAACCCGACAGCCTCAGTCCGAGTCTGTTTTTTCCTAGGTAGCACACTATCTCTAGAATAGAGCTGGTTGAATACCAATCGCTGAAAATCATTGCTACGTTCAGTAAGGAGGACAATCCTACTCATAGTGAGTACAGCTTGCAAGGGATAATCCCCTGCTGCAGTCTCTCCTGAAAGCATGACTGCACTGGTACCATCAAGGACAGCATTCGCTACGTCATTGGTCTCTGCCCTGGTGGGACGTGGGTTGTGCATCATCGACTCGAGCATCTGTGTAGCGGTAATGACAGGCACCCCGCTTGCAATACAGGTACGGATAATGGATTTCTGGATGAGAGGGACCTCTTCTGCAGGGACCTCAACCCCGAGGTCCCCACGTGCTATCATGATGACGCTAGACTGCTCCATTATGGAATCCAAAGCGGTGACAGCCTCAGGTTTCTCAATTTTAGCTATGATGGGTATGGTGCGACCAAACTTCTTCTGCATGAAAGTCTTCAGGGCTTTGACATCTTCTGCGCTACGAACAAAAGAGAGAGCCACATAGTCCAAGTTATTCTCAAAGGCAAATGACAGGTCTTTCTCATCCTTCTCAGTAAAGGAACTGAGATGCTTCAGAGGAACCTTGGGGAGGTTCACCCCCTTCCTGGGTAGTATGACCCCATCCTCAACGAATGTGCAGTGGATGTCAGTATCCTCAATCCTTTCAACGACCAGAGACACCAACCCATCATTGATAAGAATCTTACTCCCTGCAAGAATCTCCTGATGCAAATAGGGATAGTCAATGCTGATCCGCTCTCTGGTCCCAATGCAGGGCTTGGTGGATATGATCAGGCTCTCCCCTTTTTCAAAAGAAAGAGAAGGCTCTGCAAGCTGTCCTACCCTGATCTTCGGTCCCTGGAGGTCCATAAAAATGGTAATGGGAATACCCAACTCTTCAGACACAGCGCGGGCTCTGTCATACCGAACTTGCTGTTCAGCAGCATCACCATGGCTAAAATTCAATCTGAGCACCCGTGCACCACCCTTGATGATGGACATGATGACTTCCATCGATTCTGATGCCGGTCCGATAGTCGCAACAATCTTGGTATAGGTTCCCTGTATGAGCATAGTAGCCCCCTTATCCTTCTATCATCCGGTATAACCATCTTTTTGTAAAGTTTTCTCTAATCGCCCCAACGGGTGAGTTTGATATGATCCTCTTTAGGTAGACAAATCATCTTTGAGGGCGATATCTGACAGAAGGTCAGAGTCTTATCATAAGAACATGAAAGAAAGAAAAGCCAAAGACCTGTTGCTTATTGCATCAATATTGTTGCTCAGTATAGTTTCCCTAATGCAAATCGGAAACCTCCATATCGACAGCTCTACCAAGGCGTTCATTCCTCAGGATGAGCAAGTAGTACAGACAAACAAGGAGATCGAAGAGGCCTTTGGCTCGCTTGACCTCATAGTGGTCAATCTCTCAAGTAAGGAAGCCTCCATGCTTGAGAGCTCATCCCTTGCAATTCTTGACAGGGTCACCAGCGCCATAGAGACTCTAGCACTCTGTTCCTCGGCAACCTCGCTAACCAATACCGATCACTTAGGCAGTACAGATGAGGGGCTCTTGGTTGAGAAACTCTATGACAAGGATGAAGTTGATGCATTGGGTAGCCTAAACACGCGCCTTGGAGAATGGGGGGATCTCTATGAAGGCAACCTCATCTCACGCGACAGGACCATGGCTTCAATCATTGTCGAAGCGGTCGTAGGATCTGACTTGTCAGTGTTGCTCGAGCAAATCAAGGCCGAGATAGCCAAAATTGATCTGGGCGATCTCAAGCTCTCGATCATCGGCCTTCCGGTAGTGACCGATGCCATCGAGCAGAGCCTGCTCACTGACTTGGCAATCCTCGCACCGATAGTCGGCCTGCTTATCATCATAGTCCTTTTCTTTTCCTTTGGCAGATTCCGCGCTGTTATTCTCTCCCTGTTCTGTCTACTTGTCAGCGCAAGCCTCATGCTTGGCCTTATGGCAGTATTTCACCTTACCTTTACCATGGCCACCATGCTTGTACCGGTCCTACTTTTGATAGTAGGCAGCGCATACACCATCCACATCCTCAGCCACTTCTACGAAGAGGCTTCCAACTCAGAAGAAGGCATGACCCAAGAAGGACGAGAGAGGATTATCGCCACTGTGGTGAAGAGAAACCGCAACCCTCTCATTATGGCAGGGGCTACCACTGCAGCAGGCTTCCTTGCCCAACTTACCAGCCCACTTGCCCCCTTCAGGACGTTTGGTCTCCTCTGTGCGATTGGAGTCATCCTTTCTCAACTTTCAGCCTTGTATCTCCTTCCTGCCCTGATCCGTGTGTCCTATGCGAACTCCTCCGTCCAGAAAAAAAGCAGGAAGACCCGTGAAAAGTTTGATCCTTCAGGCATCTTCATCTATATTGTCTCCAAACAGGGCAAGCTCCTTATAGGACTATCGATCGTATTCGTAGTGGCCACGCTTCTGCTAATCCCCCGTATCCGCACAGGAACCAATATGCTGTCTTTCTTCAAGCCCTCTTCCACTCTTGTGAAGGATACCAAGCTCTACAACAGCAAGATGCAAGGCAGTGGCATCCTGACAGTTATGGTAAAGAATGACAACAACACATCCGTCCTTCAGCCATCGTTCCTCACTTCCTTGGATGAGTTCTCCCAAAGCCTACAAGAACGTTCAGATGTGGGGGGAGTGCAGACCATTCTCCCGTTCATCAAGCGGATGAACCAGATAATGGGTCCCCAGCAGGGCGAAACGCTCCAGATAGAGGATGACAGGCCAGACTTTGACTTCTTCGGTGGTTCCTTTGGTGTAATTGCCGAAGAGGAACCTCTGAGAGAAGTCGCTGAAAAGCCCATAGTCATCACCCAGAAGGGAAGCTACCACGAGATTCCCTCTGATCCAGCTAAGTACGGTCTGCAAACAGAAGAGGATCTGAGCCAGCTCATAACACAGTACCTATTGCTGTATAGTGGAAATCTAGGCAAGTTCATCAATGACCCGATCGAACCCGACTCTCTTCTGATGACCATACGTCTCATGAAGACTGACACCCCGACCTTGAGAAACATTACAAACACCATAGAAGAGCACTTCGCATCCACGCTTCCCTCTGGCTGGACAATACAGATCGGTGGAGGCGAAGCTATTAACCTAGCCCTTACCGAGCTGGTCACCAAATCTCAGATTTACTCCCTCTTTGGAGCTCTCATCATTGTCTGGATACTATTGCTCTTGCTCTTCCGTTCATTCAAATTGGCAGCCCTTGGACTTATCCCTTGTGTATTTGCTCTCATGGGTATCTTTGCCTCCATGGCAATCTTTGATATTGAGCTAGACATCATCACCAGCTTGCTCGCAGCCCTAGCCATTGGAATTGGGGTAGACTATGCGATACACCTGCTTGCTGCATACATAAGGATCGGTTCTATATTACCCCAAGAGGAGATTTTCACCGAGGTGATGAAAACAACAGGCAAGGCAATCCTCATCAACGCAGCTTCGGTGACACTAGGCTTTACTGGCTTGCTGTTCAGCCGTTTCACACCCATCTTCAGCATGGGCCTCCTGTTCTGTATATCGATGGTGTTCGCATCGTTGAGCAGTCTCACCATCATGCCGATCCTGCTTAGGCACATCAAACCCAAAAACCCGCTGCTCATGCCAGAAACACAACAACCAAGGAGAACCGTATAATGAAAAAACCCATTACCATCATGCTCACACTACTGCTCATACTATTGGGCCCCCTCACAGGAGCACCACAACCCCAGGAAATTATGGATAGGGTCATGGAAAGCCAGAGTAGTGACAGCTCTGCTCTCGATATCGAGCTTACCCTCATAGATTCAGGAGGACAGGAACGCACAAGGAGGCTACAGACACTCTCCCTTACAGAGCAGGGCCGGACATCTTCCATAACCGTATTTCTATCCCCCTCAAGTGTGAAGAACACCCGCTTCCTTGCAGTTGAGAATGACCAGGGCAAGACAGACCAATGGATATACCTTCCTGCCCTCAAGCGAGTCAAGCGCATAGCAGCCAATGAGGAAGGAGGCTCTTTCATGGGCAGTGATTTCTCCTATGCTGATATGGCTTCCACCACCTATGAATCCGATGAGGCCACCCATACCCTACTTGAAGAAACAGCGAAAACGTATGTGCTCAGGTCTGTTCCTTTCGATGCAACGACCTATGGAAAGACAGAGACCACCGTTGACAAGGATACCTACCTCCCCCTGCAGGTAGACTTCTACTCCAAAGATGGCACCACCTTGGAAAAACAACTGGTAACACAACAAATTGAACAGGTGAAAGGGAAGTGGATACCAAAGGTCATCACCATGACCACCCTTTCAAGCGGGCACAGTACGAGAATTGAAATCCTCCAATCCCAGTATGACCTTGCCATGAACAGCAACTACTTCACCACCAAATTCCTTGAAACCGGGAGGCCGTAATGAAACGTGTACTACTAGTGGTCCTAACCTTCAGCGTACTTCTGGGCAACCTCTTTGCCTTTGCAGGTTTTGATGACATATTCGCACCAGAAGCAACCAAAGAAGAGACAAAAAATCTCAAGTTCTCTGTCTCAGGCTCTGTAGGAGCTACTGTTGGAGTGTATTTCGATGACCAGGTCTTCTCTGAGCAGCTTCTGAGACTAAATCTCCTCGCTGACAGTCCGGCTTTCAAATCAGAGGCTGCCCTTTCCTTTGATGCGCAAGAGGGTACGCTTACTGCAGACACTATTGCAGTAACCTCTTTCTTTGACTGGGGCTTCATCAAGGCAGGCCTTCTCAAGGAAGAATGGGGATCAGGGGACGGCTTGCACGTGGTGGACGTTCTCAATGCCTTTGATTACTCCAAAGGTCTCTCTGATGATGTTTTCACCATGAAAAGAGCCACCTTCATGGTCACTTCCACCATCTACAATAACCAGAGTTCCTTGCAGTTCTACCTCCTGCCGAGATTCAAAGCAGGGCTTGCAAGCATGGATAAGACAGGTCATGACAGGTGGTCCATGCTTCCTGCAGCATTCATCAACACAGATATCAATGAGCCGGAAACTGACTCCTTAGAGTATGTCCAGTTCGGTGCTCGAGGAAGAACCAGTATTGGTGGTGCTGACCTAGGCCTACTCTACTATAAAGGGCACATGGCTCAGATGGGGTATGGAAACTTTGTCTATGACTCTGGGTTTGCTTATATTGAAAAAGCAGACACCATCTACACCCCCTATCAGCTTTTTGGCTCTGAAGCCACCTATGTGCTTGGCCAGTTCACCATCATGGCAGAGGGTGGCTACATGCTCAGTAAAGATACAAAAGGAACTGATTCAACACTCTATAACAGTAAATGGGTTTATCTGGGTGGAGTAAGTTACCTGGAAAGCACGAGCGGGCTGTACGTAGCCCTTATGTACAACGGCCATTATACAGAGCATTATGACCTGGTAGAAGCTAATGTTGCCAATCCTTCTGTGGGGTTTGATGTCGACCAAGGGCAGGCCTTCGACAACAAGGCCTATGGGAACACCCTCACCCTTGCAATGGAGCTGCCTCTTTTCCGTGAACGGGTACACGTGCGCCTGGGCTCTACCTACCAGATTGAGACAGAAGGCTTTGCTCTGTTACCCTCCATTCGTTGGCAAGTTAGTGATGACCTGAAACTTGAGTGTAAGGCTGTTGTGTATGGATCGTTGGGATCAAAGGGCAGCCTATTCAAGACTTGGGATGACAACGATTACCTTACTATTGGTATAACACATTACTTCTAAATCCTACCATTGAAGGGGCGAGTGTGGTAGAATCCTCTTCAGGAGGATCGGATAGTGTTCATCATCGGAGACATTCTGCTTTTTCTGACTACCGCACTCGTATTTTCCATTACCTGTCTGTGTATCCTCTTGCATATACGGGCAAAAGACAGTTTTACACGTGGGTTCTTGGATTTTCTGATACCTCTGTGCCTTCAGATGTTCCTGACCATGCTCTATGCATACATACCCCGAGTCTATCCTCCTGAACTGCTTACAGGTAATATCTATAGGTATTTCTGTCTTTCAGCAACGCTGGTATCCATATTCCTTACAACTCTGATGCTTTTTACCATGAGTCGCTACCTTCTGTCCCTGTTGCCTGCAACAGAGAAGGAGAAAAGTCGGGGGAAGACCATCCTAGGCTTTCTCATCCTTACGTTCCTTATCCTCAGTCTGCTTATCATCATCGGAAAGAGCGAAGGGGACTGGATATATGCGATGGACCTTACCTTCTCCTATCACCTCTTCAGTGGTAGCGTGTTCTTGATTATCCATGGCTTCATTTCGCTCTTCTATCGTAAGAAGGCGCAAGGATGGGAACAGGAGAGGCTTCTTACAGGAATCTGCATAACCTTCATTCCCTTGCTGGTGCTTTTTCCCCTTGACCTGATCTTTTTCTGGAACCATGCCTTCAAGTTCACCTATCTCAGCTTTGCGGCTTTCGCAGTCTACCTCTACTATTTCATCAATCGTAGATACTTCCTTACCTATGAAGCGGTAACTGAGGCTTCCGTCACCTTACAAACTGAGTTCTTGGAAGAGCATGAGGTATCGAATCGGGAGAGAGAAATCATAGCCCTGCTGGTCAAAGGTCTGAGTAACCGTGAGATTGCAGAGAAGCTCTTCATCTCCCCCAACACAGTTAAGACCCATATCAAGAATATCTATGCAAAGCTGGGGGTCTCCAATAGGGTGTTGCTTTTCTCTCTATTGCAAAAGAATCAAAGTCCTAACTCTTGTTTACAGCGCTGACAGATACCTGTGAGATAGAAGGTATGGTCATTGACCCTGAAGCCATGCTCCGCTTCCAATTGACGAACGTACCCTGCATAAATACACCCACCCAAATCTATGAAACAATGACAATGCTCACAATGAAACCAATGATGGTGATCATTCCCCTCCTTGGCAGAATAGTAACGTTCAGTTCCATGTTCACTGCAGTGTAGGATAAACGAGGTTGCCAGGTTGTTCTTCTCGAGGTAGTGTAGGTTTCTGTACACTGTCGCAGGGTCACAGAAGTCACTGAGCTGCTTAGCAAGCTCAGAAGCAGAGATAGGCTCTCTTGCATTCTCCAAAGCCAAGAAGATTGTTTTTCTAGCCTTTGTCATTACGCAAAGTCCTCCTCCTGCTATAGGTGAAAAGCATCTTTGTAGCGGCAGTTCCAAGGAATACTCCTCCGGCAATGACGACCACCATCGCACCGACAGGGACATCAAGCATCCACCCGGCGGCCAATCCCCCAAAGGAAAAGAGTGCAGAAAATAATGTGCCCAACCCCATCATGGCGGCAAGGTTCTTCGCCCAGTATCCGGCTGTCCCTGCAGGTAGGGTCAGCATTGCTATAACCATTACAATACCTACAAAAGTCTGCAATAGGACCACTGCTACCGCTGTGATAGTGAGCATCAACAGGAACACTCGTTGGGTCGGTATTCCTCGCACTTGGGCAAACTCCTCATCAAAAGAGGTTGCTTCGATCTGGGGGTAGAAGCGCCAGGCAAGAAGGATTACCACCACATCGAGGGCAAGTAAAAGAATCAGATCCTTATTTGAAATTAACAGGATGTTTCCAAACAGATAGGAAGAAGGGTCTGTATAGCCAGGGGTTTTGGCCATGAAGAGGACACCAATACTCATACCAATGGCCCAGATTGCCTGTATGACCGTGTCCTCACGTTGCTTCGCCTTCAGTGATACCACCCCAATGATAGCCGCAGCTATGATAGCAAAGACAATAGCCCCCATCATGGGAGTTATTCCAGGTACCTTCCCCGTTGCAGATAAGTAGAGTGCAATGCCAATACCACCCAGAACTGCGTGTGATATGGCTCCAGCAAGGCCTGCGATCCGTTTGACAGTAACCACCGCTCCTATAACCCCAAATAGAATCGAAGAGAGCAGACCAGCAAACAAGGCATTTCTGACAAAGGGGAAGGCAGGATTTGCAAGGGCGCCAAAAAAACCTGAGAGGTTATCCATTGTTTTCCCCTCCATCGAAGGTACAGTAATCAGCAGGAAGCTCAACATCATGAAGAACCCGTAAGGCTTCTCCTCCATACAGTTCTGAAGCATGCTGCATCGGCTCGGTGGTATGCTGGACAACGGTGCGGCCCTTCTGTCCAGGTTTTTGAGCCCCGATACAGAAGACCCTGTCAGTAAGTGAGGAGACAGTGCTCATATCATGGGTGACTATGAGGATGGTGGTCCTGCCCTTGAAGTTCCTGAGCGTATCGAAAAGACGTCTCTCACTTTCAGCATCCATATTCGCTGTAGGTTCATCTAGGATGAGCATCTTAGGACCTGCGACGAGAGCACGTGCAACAAGAACTCGTCTTCGCTGCCCTCCTGATAGCTCGCTATAGGGTCTTTGCGCCAACTCTTCCATCTCTACCTGTTTGAGAGCCTGTAATGCAGCCCCATTTCTCTCTTCCCTGCTCTTTCTTGAAGTCGAGAGTACCCCGCCCATCCTTACAACCTCCACTACAGAGATTGGAAATGTCGGGTCGTAGGTCATATGCTGAGGCACATACCCTATCATGGATCTATTCTTTCTAGGCTGGTCTCCAAATAGCAGGACCTCTCCTTGCTGGCTCTGTTCGAGACCAAGGATAAGCTTGAGAAGGGTGGTCTTGCCAGAACCGTTGGGTCCGACCAGAGCGCTGAACTCCCCTTCATGGATATGGAAGTTTACATCCTCCAGGACGGGCAACATGTCATAGGAGAAGGCTACATCAGAAAAGCGCAGCGCGATAGGGGCTGGGCTCATTGGCTCTTTCCTACAGTACTCAGAAGAACATCACCCATTGCCCGGATATTCTCCATCCAATCTCGAGCAAGAGGATTGAGGGCAAGGACCTTAGTCCCTGTCGCCTTTGCAACAGTCTCTGCAGATGCGAGGGGAAACTGTTTTTGGACAAAAAGGGCCACTGCCTTCTCGCTCTTAGCTTTTTGGATAAGAAGGGAGAGATCTTTGGCTGTAGGTTCCTTTCCCCCTATCTCAACAGCTTCTTGGATCAAGGAGAACTCATCGAAAAAGTATCCGAATGCAGGATGATAGACAAACACCTTTCGTCCAGCTAAGGGGGCAAGTTTCTCCTTGAGGGTGAGGAAGGTTGTATCAATATCTGTTATAAGTTGTTGGTAGTTGGCTTCCAACAAGGTTTTCTGTTCTGGAAGCAGCAGTATGGTTGTTTCCAGGACATGCCCAGCCAAAATTTTTGCACTTTCCCAGCCAAGCCAGGTATGACGGTCACGCTTGAGACTGTCTTCCTCAATTGCATGCGTTTCTTGCTCTTCATGATCATGAGCTTCCATGAACCTGAAGGTTACCCCTTCTGTCCCATCAATCACCAGGAGATTGGGATAGAGAGAGGAAACTTTGTCCTCAAGGACGAGCTCAAAGTCGGTGCCACTGAGTATCCAAGCCTTTGCCTGGGCTAAAAGGGCCATTTGAGAAGGAGTCGGCTCATAGGAGTGGGGACTCTGCCCCTCTCCAACCAACACCACACTGTTGACAAGGTCTCCCGCTATACGCTGGACAAAGTATTCTTGAGGCAAAATGCTCAGAGCCAGAGTTGGCTTACCCTCAGGATTTTGCTCTTCAGCTTTGCCTTGGGAAAACAGAAGTCCTGTCGCAAGAACCAGGAGTATCACTATGCTATATAGTATTCGGTTGTTCTTTCTCATATATCCTCCTTAGGAATTGGGGTAAGAATACTGAATAAAAAATATTTTTGCAAGTCATTTGCAAAAAAAAATGCAAACGATTCGCATAATTAAAGTAAAGACTACCCTAAAACCTCACTTTCACAGTATACTTAGGATGAAGAGAGGAACCCCATAATGATCTTGAACTTCAAAGAAAAACAACCTCACATTGATCCATCTTGCTTTATCGCACCCTCTGCAGACGTCATTGGAGAGGTCGTGATTGGCAAAGCCTCCTCACTATGGTTCAACGCCACAGTAAGGGGTGATGTCTCCTCCATCCATATCGGTGAAGGGAGCAACATCCAAGACAATACGGTGGTTCATTGTACTATCGATGTACCGGTTTCAATCGGAGACAGCGTAACCATTGGACATGGGGCGATACTACACTCCTGTTCCATTGGAGACGGATGTCTTATCGGTATGGGTTCAACCATCTTAGATGGAGCGGTCCTAGCTGAGGAGACACTTGTAGGAGCAGCTTCCTTGATACCTCCGGGCAAGACGTATCCCCCAAAGAGCTTGGTCATGGGATCTCCTGCCAAATTCATACGAGCTTTGACTGAAATTGAGCTTCAGGATATGAGAGAGAATGCCAGACAGTATCAGAGGGCATCGGCAGAGTATATTGCCGAGCTCTCCTAGACCATGTTTGCCTTCTCAAATTTCTTAATGGCTTCGTTGGTTCCCCCTACCACCAAGATATCCTCAGTCTGCAAGACCAGTTCTGGGGTGATCTCACTGATTGCCTTATCGTTTCTAAGCACTACGATGATATTCAGGTGGTACTTCTTGCGAATATTCAACGCCTCGATCGTCTGATCGACAAAGCTCTCTGAAATGGGAATATTGGCTATGGAAAAATCATCACACAGCTCAAGGAAATCGAGAGTGCCAGTAGCGATGAGCGAGTGGGCAAGACGGGCTCCCATATCAACTTCAGGATAAATGGCTTCTGCCCCAATCTTCTCCAGAACCCTGCCATGGTCAACGCTGCTTGCCTTTGCTATGACTCGGGGAATCTTCAACTCCAAGGCATTCATCGTTGCAAGAATATTTGACTCAAGGTCCTTACCAATGCAGACAATGACCGTACCGCAATGGGCAACCCCAGACTCTTTCAGCACATCCTGGGTAATTCCCGTTACGGGATAAATGTTTGCAAGCTGGTCCTTGACCGCATCGAGCTTTTCTTCCTCGATCTCCAACACAATTACATCCTTGCCCGCCTTGGTCAGTTCCAAGGCAAGGGAAAGTCCGAATTTCCCAAGTCCAATGATACCATAGGCATCCAGATCAAAGTCACTTTTCATAGTACACGCTCCTTAATCATCCAATGAACACCTTCTCCTCAACATACTTGAGTACTGATTGTTTACCCCTGATGCTGGTTGCAATCGTGATGGGTCCAACTCTTCCGATGAACATAACTGCAATAAGAACAAATTTCGATGCTGTATGCAAGTGTGGGGTAATACCTGTCGAAAGGCCTACGGTTGCAAAAGCTGAGACGCTCTCAAAGGCAACCTGTAAAAAAGTAAAGCTGTTCTTTTCTATCAAGAGTAGAGCCGTAACACCAAATCCAAGCACCATTGAGGCCAGCAACAATACCTGAAATGCCTTGAGGATACTCATCTCATCAATTTTTCTTTTAAAAGCTGAAGGCTCTCTTCTGCTGATCATAGAGCCAAGGCTCAGCAGCAGAGCAAAGGCAGTAGTAGTCTTTATTCCACCTCCTGTAGAACCAGGGGAGGCTCCAATAAACATCAGGCTCATCATAATGAACTGTCCTACATAACTCATGGAACCAATATCTATGGTATTGAAGCCTGCAGTCCTTGCACTGGTACTTTGGAAGAAGGCACTCAACAATGAGGTTTTCTCGATGAAAAAGAAAACCAAAGTCCCCAATAGCAGTAGGCTTGTATTCATGAGCAGTACAATCTTACTGTGTAAGGAAAGGCGTTTCCAACTACGGGCCCTAGCAAGGTCTGCCAACACGAAAAAACCTGTTCCCCCGATGATGATCAAGGCCGAAGTGACCAGATTCATGGACAAACTGTTCTTGTAGGCTGTCAGGCTTTGGTACCCGCCTTGGATATCAAAGCCTGCATTGTTGAATGCAGAGATAGTATTGAAGGCCGCGTGGCCTAAGGCCTGAAGGGGTGCATGAGTATCCTTGAATATGAAGAACTCAATAAGGATACCTAAAGATTGAAATATCAATGAGGCAAGACCAACAGTTTTCACTACCTGCATCGTGCCTTTCACTGTTCCCAGATTATAGGCTTCCTTGATGACACTGTACTTGCCTATGGATATAGAGCCGCTGAACATCAGGATAAAAACCATGACAGCCGAAGCAAAACCTAACCCCCCAAGCAAAATGAGTAGCGTAATGACAACTCTGCCAAAAAGGGAGAAGGTAGCAGCAACATCGATAGTGACCAGGCCTGTCACACATACAGCACTTGCAGAGGTAAAGAGTGCATCTATATAGCTGAGGTCCACTCCATTGTTCTGTGCGAAGGGAAGAGAAAGAAGAATCGACCCTACTCCAATAATGAGCAAAAACCCCAGTAATAGATATTGATTAGGCAACAGGGCCTTGTGTTTGATTGCACTCATAGTTGAATTTGAGTCTACCATCAGCACAAATCTAACACAATACGTAAAGCAATAGGGTCCCTATCATTTGCCGACAAACACATTTGATGCTATATTGAAGTATAACTGGAACTTATCCAGACAAAGTGAGGAAAGACATGATTGATAAAAAAATAGTGACTCTGCTGAACGAACAGATAAACAAAGAGTTCTTCTCTGCCTATCTCTATCTAGATATGGCAAATTATTACGCACACAAAAACCTTCTGGGCTATGAAAACTGGTTCAAGGTACAAGCTCAGGAAGAGATGGCTCACGCCCTGCTCTTTAGGCAGTACCTCTTGAACAATGGCTATGCCGTCGAGTTTTCTACCATTGGAGACCCCACCAAGAAGTATGAGGACAACAAAGCTCCCCTGCTTGAAGCTTTGAAGCATGAAGAGTACGTTACTGCTTCCATAAACACTATCTATGAACAAGCGGTACTTCTCAAGGACTACAGGACACTGCAATTCCTGGACTGGTTTGTTAAGGAACAGGGAGAAGAGGAAATGAATGCACAGGATAATATCCAGAAATATGAACTCTTCGGATCTGATCCCAAAAGCCTCTATATGCTCGATAAGGAGCTGCTATTGCGAGTCTTTGTTGCCCCTTCCCTGATAATCTAGAACAAACACGACAAACACCCGCTTTTCTGAAGGCGGGTGTTGCTTTTTTAGACCATTGCATCAAAGGAGTCCCTATGCAAAGCAAACCTATCAAGAAGACTACAGGCGGATCAGTGCAGTATGACGGCGCTGGTGTTAAGCTTGTCAGGGTAATTGGCAATCAAGATGTCTATGACTTCGATCCTTTCTTGATGCTTGATGCATTTGACTCAACTGACCCCAAAGATTACATAAAAGGGTTTCCCTGGCATCCACACCGTGGAATTGAGACTGTCACCTATCTGATAAGCGGTGAGATCGAACATGGGGATAGCTTGGGTAACGAGGGGACCATTAATGACGGGTGCTGCCAGTGGATGACCTCAGGAAGTGGCATCATTCACCAGGAGATGCCAAAAGAATCCAAGCGAATCCTTGGTAGCCAGCTATGGATCAACCTGCCCCAGAGAGACAAGATGACCGAGCCTGTCTACAGGGATATTCGTTCTGAGCAGATTCCCACTGTCAATGAAGAGGACACTGAGGTACACATAATCAGCGGCACCTATGCAGGAACCAATGGGCCTGAGCAAGGTGACTTTGTCAAGACCATCTACCTCGATGTGAAGCTCAGTCCCAATAAAAAGTGGACTTTCGAAGTCGATCCCAGAAAGACTGTCTTCTGCTATATGGTGGAAGGCTCTGCCTTGGTAAGCGAATCCAAGCAAAAGATCGAAAGGGGTTTGGGCGTCCTGTTTGGAGAAGGTGATACAATTGACATCACAGCCACAGAGGAAGGCATCCGCTTCTTTCTGTATGCAGCTACCCCACTGAAGGAGAGCATTGCCTGGAGAGGTCCTATTGTTATGAACACCCAAGACGAACTCAAACTTGCTTCCAAGGAATTGCGGGAAGGCACGTTCATCAAACATACCAGATAAAAAAAATCTGAAATCTGAGCAGCAGTATCTCTCTTCATGATGAAGAGAGATTTCTTTATGCCAAGCTTACCATAGGGCATCATGCTCCTTTTCTGAAAAAGGAGCATGATGTGAAAGTTTGGATGAATGAATTTCTTGACATTGTACTAATGAACCCGTACAATAGTACAAGAAAGGAAAACCAAGTGAAACCAGCAGGCGAAAGCAGACTTGAATTCAGTTTAGATATGAAGAGCGGAGTCCCATTCTACAAGCAGATCATCTTCCAAGTGGAGATGGCCATCGCTGATGGAAGATTAGAGAAAGGCGCTCAGTTGCCCACAGTCAGAAGCCTTGCTGTAGACTTGAGTATCAATCCCAATACGGTAGCCCGTGCTTATGCCGAGATGGAAATCCGCAACATCGTTGTCACCCAGCAGGGTTCAGGAACCTTCATCAGCGACAAGAAAGTCAATCTCAATGCAATAGAACGCGAACAGGTGCTTACGCAGATTACCAAGGTCTATCTCACCAAGGCAGCATCCTTTGGATTCTCCCTGGAAGAGATTTTTGCAAATATCAATGATTTGGGCTCTGAATTGAAGCGAAAAAAGGAAACAGTATGAATTTTTACCAGAAGAAGTTTGACAGGATCAAGAACATCAAGACATTCAGCCTCAAGAAGGACTTCAATTTTGGAGCAATCTCCTTCTTTTCTTTAGCGAGCTTTATGGGCGTCGGTGCATGGGTACAGTTGCTTATCTTCCCATCCTTTCCCTTGGAGGGCATTATCCTACTTGTCTCTTTCGTTTTGGTGATGGCCCTCATCACCGCACTTCTGCCGATGTGGCTTACTACCATTGCCTTGCTCCTAATCATGTGGATATCAGTAATGGGACAGCTATCCCCCTACCTCTACCCTCTTGCAATCTTTGCAACGGTGGGCATTCTCCTATCAAGTGGCATCCAGCTGATACAACACTGGGACAAGGTCGTTGTCCTGCGCCTTGGAAAATTCAAGAAGGTACATGGGACAGGTCTCTTTTTCCTCATTCCCATGGTAGACAGGATTGCTGAGTTTGTAGACATGCGCATTAGGGCGACAGATTTCAGTGCGGAGAAGACGCTCACCAAGGACACCGTCCCAGTTCATGTCGACGCTCTCGCATTCTGGATGATCTGGGATGCCAAGAAGGCCATCCTAGAGGTAGAAAACTACACTGAGGCGGTAATCCTTTCTGCACAAACAGCCCTTCGAGACTCCATTGGGAAATATAAGTTGTCTTCACTGCTTTCCGAACGGGAAGAGTTGGGCAGGGAAATCCAGCAGTCACTCGATGCAAAAACCAACCCATGGGGAGTAACCATCCTCTCGGTAGAGATTACTGACATCATCATCCCCAAGGAGCTGGAAAACTCCCTAAGCAAACAGGCTCAGGCAGAGAGGGAAAAAGAATCAAGAATCATTCTAGGGGCTGCTGAAGTGGAAATTGCCAAGAAGTTCACCGAAGCATCAAAAGAATATGCAAATGACCCAGTGGCCTTACAACTTCGTTCCATGAACATGATCTATGAAGGCATCAGGCAGAACAACTCAATGATGCTCTTGCCGGCTTCCATCCTCGACCATATGGATTTGGGAGCAGTATTGGGAAGTGCTGCCATACAGAAAACCCAAGAATCCAATAATTCACAGCAACCTAAAACACAACCCATTGAGGAGTAGATCATGATCAGGATAGAAAACGTTTCCCGTAACTACAAAACAGGAGAGACTGTCGTTAAGGCACTAAAAAAAGTATCTCTTGATATTGCCGATGGGGAATTCCTCTCCATTGCTGGTCCTTCAGGGTCAGGGAAGACCACATTGCTCAATCTTATCGGTTGTATCGATGCCTTGGACGAAGGGGAGATTACCATCAATGGGGAAAAAGTTACCACAATGGGGAAAAAGGGTATGACCGAGTTCCGCAGGAACAACCTCGGTTTTGTATTCCAGACCTACAATCTCATCCCTGTTCTCTCTGCCTATGAAAATGTTGCCTTCGTGCTCTCAATCCTCAATATCGGTGAAGAGGAGACAAAAAAACGCACTATGGCCATCCTCAAAGAGGTCGGACTGGAAGGAATGGAAAACCGCCGTCCTGGCAAACTCAGCGGAGGACAGCAACAACGAGTCGCCATTGCCAGAGCCCTGATCAAGAACCCCCAGATTGTCCTAGCAGACGAACCGACAGCAAACCTCGATTCAAAGACAGGTGAAGGAATCCTCCGTCTCATGAAAAACATGAACGAGAAGTACAAGACCACTTTCATTTTTTCAACCCATGACCAGATGGTCATGGACTACGCCTCCCGTCTGGTTCTTCTCCATGATGGAACCATCATCAGCGATGAAAGGAGGAATGGATGAAATTCATCTTCACCCTCGCGATGAAGAATCTGGCCCGATATAAAAGGCGTACTGCCATCACTGCAATCGCCATTGCATTTGGCCTGATGATGTACCTTATTGTCGATTCCATGCTCCTGGGAGTCGAACAGGAATCGGTGCGTAACCTGATCTGGTACGAAACATCATCGGTGAGAATACATCAGAAGGATTACTGGCCTGACAGACTGCTCTTCCCCTTGGAAGAGGGAATTGAAAATCCCGAGAAGGTCATCGACATCCTCAAGAAAGATGGCTATACAGCAACCGAACGTACCCTGTTCAAGGCTGATATGATCCTCTATAGCGATGACTTTGGGGAAGAAGGAAACCTGTCAGTAATGGTAACAGGCATCGACTCCGAGACGGACAACCAGGTCTTTCACTTTGAAGACACCCTTGTTGAAGGGAGGCTACTCAACAAAGGCGAAAAGGATGGCATCCTCATGGGATCCTGGCTTGCTGAAGACATAGGGGCAAAGGTCGGGTACTGGGTCACCCTGGTCACCAGGGGAAACGGAGGCTTTTTTGAAGCAATCGATGTCCAGATTGTAGGTATCGTCAACTGCCCCAACCCCAATGTGAACCGCACACTCATCATGATGGACAAGGATACTGCTGGCACTGTCTTAGGTATGGATGGAGCAGTTACTGAGATAGATATCCTGCTGCCTAACCGCTCTGATGTCGACGTTGAGGTTATAAGAATACAGGCGAGCCTTGATTCTCATGGCTTTAATGACCTTGAGGCAAGGAGCTGGAGAGAATTGGCCAAAGACTACCTGGCAATAACCGAGGCAAAGCGTGGGGGGACAGGAATAATCCTCTTTCTGGTATTCATTATCGCTGCTGTGGGCATATCAAACACCATGCTTATGGCAATGTACGAACGTACACGCGAGCTAGGTATGATGAGAGCCCTAGGTATGAAGGACAACGATATTCGCCTTTCGTTCATCATTGAAGCGGGTGGCATAGGTCTGGTTGGATCGCTTGTGGGGATAGCCATGGGAGCGCTTGTAAACATCTACATAGCCAACGTAGGTATCGATTTTGGGTTCCTAATGCGTGATATGGACATTGGCTATAGAATCCAAAGCATTATGCGAGGGACATGGAGCTTTAAGTCGTTTGTCATGACATTCGTCTCAGGTATCACCCTTTCCATGATTGTATCGATCATCCCCATCAGGCGCTCACTCAAGATGGATATCCCTTCTTGCCTCAGACACCAATAGGAGAATGCAACGATGATGACAAACCTTCCGAAACTAGCTTTCCGGAACATATTCAGGAATCTGAGGCGTTCAATCCTCTCAGCTGTTGCCATTGCAGTATCAGCGATGAGCATCGTCATGCTCTTCGGTCTGCTCGATGGTATGGAAACTGACATGGCCAACAACCTCAAATCCTACTATACGGGACAGATACGTATACAGAACGCTGATTTTGAGAAGTATGAACGCTACAACCCTCTGCATCTTGGAGTCGACTGGACAAACATTGAGCCCATCCTGGCAAAAAACAACAATGTGCGTGCTGCAACGCCAAGAATCAACTTCCCTGCAAATATGTACCTAGGGGAGAAAACCCATGCGATCATGGGTGTCGGTGTGGATTTCACCAAAGAGGAGGCCTTCATTGACTTTCCCTCCTTGGTCAAAGAAGGCAGACTGCCTGAAACAGGGAAGAACGAGATTCTGATGGGCTTTGCACTCGCAAATGACATGCATCTCACCCTCGGGGACAAGGTAACGTTGTTGAGCACTACTGCAACAAGAGGAAGCAATGCCTTCACATTCCAGATTGTAGGTATCGCAGGCTTCCCTGTCGCCAGCCTCAATGCAAACACGGTTTGGGCACCGATAGACCGGATCCAGAGGTTTCTCGGCATGGATGGAATCACCCAGGAGATTCTGATAATGCTTGAAAATGGAACAGATGAGAAACTAGTGGCAACCCAAATAGATAATGAAATCGAGAGAACATTGGGTATTCCAACCGACACCCGTTCCTGGAGAGACCTTAACAAATTATACAGTATGTTCATGATAGCCAAGGTCGCATACTATTTCATCGCCATGTTCTTTTTTGTTCTGGGTAGTACGGTCATCATCAACACAACCATGATGGTCATCTTTGAGAGGATGCGCGAGATCGGGACACTCTCTGCTTTAGGGATGCAAGGGTCCGAACTGACCAGACTTTTTCTGCTTGAAGGCTTCTTCATCAGTGTCATCGGCTCGTTTGTCGGTGCCCTGATCGGATTCATCGGCACCTACTATATGGGCAAAGTAGGACTAGACTTCACAGAAGCCTTCAGTGGTATCGATATAGAAATTTCCTCTATCCTTTATCCTGAGACAAACATAGTGAAAGCCATTATTATCTGGGCCTATGCTGTAGTCATATCCACCTTGTCAACATTCATCCCTTCTCGTCACGCTTCAAAAATTCAACCTGTGGAGGCTTTACGTTATGTATAAAAAACTACCTACCCTACTTCTTGCAATTCTGCTGTTGCTGATTGTTCCCTCTGCTCTATTCGCCCTTAGTGCCGAAGAAATCATAGGAAGAATGGACAGCATGGCAACCTTCGACACCACCTTCTCCACAGGATCCATCCAGACAACAGACCGTTTTGGAACAAAAACCAGCCTCTTCAAATCATGGAGTCAGGGAAAAAACGACTCGCTGATCGAGTTCACCAGCAAGGCTGAACGCGGACAGAAGGTCCTCCGTACTGAGGGGAGTCTCTATCTCTTTTACCCTGATGCAGAGCAGATCATCCGGATGCAAGGAGCGGCCCTACGTCAAGCCATGTTAGGATCGGACATTTCCTATGAGGACATGACCGAGGAAAAAAACACCCTGGACAACTACACGGCCAAGCTTGAAGGTTTGGAAACCTTCAAAGGGAGGGAGTGCCATGTACTGACCCTTACAGCCAAAACAAGGACTGTGGCCTACCCGATCCAGAAGATCTGGGTCGACACAGAGTCATTCCTGACATGGAAGGGCGAGTACTCCACCCAAGCAGGAAGGCTTCTCAAGGAGATGGAGGTATTGGAAACCTTCAAATCAGGGGACAGGGTACTTCCGAAGCAGACCAAGATTGCAGACAAGATGAAGAAAGACTCTTCCACTCTCATGACGATAGATACATTTGAAGCAAACCCAACGCTGGACAGAAGCATCTTTACCTTGGAGAACCTCACATGGTAAGCAGGACCAAGAAACATAAAATTCCCTTCATTTGCTTTTGTTTGCTGGCCCTGTCTTCACTAGGGGCAGCAGAAAATCCTGTGATAAGCATGAACCTGTTGCCAACAGTGGCCTACAAGGCAAATGACGATAGCTGGTCTGAATTCATGCTTGCAGACCTTTCCCTCTCCCTCTCTTCCAAGCGAGAAGGGAATGTCCGAGGGGAAGTTGTGCTGAAAGGCAACTCCCTTGAAACTCCCTCTACCTTTGATGATGTGCTGTATAAGGCATACTTTAAAGCCCGCTTTCCCTCCTTCCGCCTTACAGCGGGTAAAACACGACTCTCTTGGGGTGATGGCATGCTTTTCAATGCAGGTGATGTGCTGTATGGAAGCAACTCCACCTCGGTCTCCCTGACCCAGGCGGAGCTGAGAAGCACTACGAATTGGCTGGCCTCAATCAACTATCCCTTGGGATTCTTCTCATTTGCAGAAGCTGTGGTGATGCCCTCTGACACTCATAACCCCACAGAGATGCTATTCGGAGCTAGATATTATACCACCGTCAAAGATGTAAAGGTCGAGATAGGATATGCTACCAACACTCCAGAAACCACAACAGTACGTCTGCATAAACCCTATCTGAGCCTGCAGGGCAATCTCGGCATTGACTGGTACCTCTCCTCCTCGGTAGCTATCCCGGTAGCTGGAGATATAGCACAGGAAAGCGGTGAGTCCTGGATGATAAGTGCAGGGATTTTCCACCTAGTCACCCTACCTTTTGACATGTCGCTCACCCTTAGACTGGAACTTCTTGCCAGGCCTTTCGGCATATGGGAAACAGGTCCAGTCACAGACGGGACAGCAGCAATCTTGCTCTATCCTGAACTTGGTTTTACCTATTCACCTTCACTGTCATTCAGTCTTCGCTCGATTATTTCGCCCTTGGATATTTCTGCCAAGAGTATCCTTGGCATGAGTTGGAATATCTTTGATGCTTTCAACCTCATAAGCAATATCGCCCTAGTTACTGGTGATGAGGGGGATCTGTTCGCCTGGACCACAACTGATCCTACAAACCCAACTTCTTCCGACCCTACAAAACCAGCTTCCTTCTCTGTAACAATTGGCAGCAGCTGGGTTTTCTAACAAGGAGATATCTTTGAGATTTGCTTTCCTCCTAGCAATGAAGAACCTCTCTCGTTACAAGAGGCGAACCTTCATCACAGCCGTAGCCATTGCCTTTGGTCTTGCGATGTATATCATAGTTGACTCCTTGATATTGGGAATGGAACAGGAGTCCATACGCAACCTACTCTGGTATGAGACCTCTTCGATAAGGATTCATACACCACAGTACTGGCCAGATCATCAGCTCTATCCTTTGGAACAGGGGATACAGAAGCCAGAAAACATACTGAAGATTCTCAAGGATGAAGGTTGGACAGCAACAGGGCGTACCATGTTTACAGGTGATATGATCCTCTATAGCGATGACTTTGGAGAAGACGGGAACATGAGCGTCCTGGTCACTGCCATTGACCCTGAAACTGATAATGACGTATTCCATTTTGAGGACACCCTTATCGACGGCAGACTCCTCAACATCAATGATGTGGAGGGGATTCTCATGGGATCGTGGTTTGCTCAGGATATCGGTGCAAAGGTCGGCTACTGGATAACCATAGTCACCCGAGGCAATGGAGGGTTCTTTGGAGCCATTGACTTACAGATTGTAGGAATCGTCAACTGTCCCAATCCCAATGTAAACAGAACTCTCCTTATGATGAACAAGAATAGTGCAGACACTCTGTTAGGCATGGAGGGATCAGTGACAGAAATCGATGTCAGACTACCCCTACAAGCTGATGTTGATGTGGCTGTTGAAAGATTGCAAAAGACCCTGAATACTGATTTTGACCTTGAGGCAAGAAACTGGAAAGCCCTAGCCAAGGATTACCTCTCAGCATTGGAAGCAGATAAAGGAGGCTCAGCCATAATCCTCTTTCTGGTCTTCATCATAGCTGCAGTGGGAATATCCAATACGATGCTCATGTCCATGTATGAACGGACACGGGAATTGGGGATGATGAGAGCTTTGGGAATGAAAGACAGTCATATCCTTCTCTCCTTCTTGTTTGAAGCTGGAGGCATCGGATTTGTAGGATCTGTCATCGGCCTTGTATTGGGGGCTTTGGGTAATCTCTATATGGTCAATGTAGGCATTGATTTTGGGTTTGTCATGCGCGATATGGATATTGGCTATAGGATTCAAAGTATTATGCGCGGCACTTGGAATCTCCGATCTTTCTCCCTGGCAGCGGCTTCTGGAATCATCCTCTCGATGATTGTTGCCTGGCTTCCTATCAGACGTTCCCTAAAAATGGATATTCCTTCTTGCTTACGTCACCAATAGGTGAGTATCATAAGGGCAATACTCCATCATAGAGAAAAATATGAAAACTACAGAGGAAAGACCTCATGGAATTTATAACCCTTACCCCAGAGAACTTAGAGCAAGAACACATCTGCTGTGCAATTGCCGATAAAAAACACCAACGGGGAGTTGAAGAAAAAAAAGCTTGGCTTGCAGAAAGGCTTACAGAAGGACACATATTCAGGAAACTGAATACCCGGGGTAAGGTTTTCATCGAGTATACCCCACTAGAAAATGCATGGGTACCTGTCATAGGTGACAACTTTCTCTATATACACTGTCTCTGGGTTTCCGGCAGTTTCAAAGGCAAGGGATATGCACAAGAGTTGTTGGCCTCATGTATTGCCGATGCCAAAGAGCAAAAACGATCGGGAGTATGTGTAATCAGTGCAAAGAAAAAGAAACCCTTTTTGAGCGACAAGGCCTTTATGATCAAGCATGGCTTTGAAACAGTCGATCATATTGGAAAAGAATATGAGCTCTTGGCCTTTTCTTTTGATGGAACCAAGCCTCAGTTTGCAGAATCGGCAAGAGAACAAAGCATAGCGAACCAGGACTTGACCATCTATTACGGATTGCAATGTCCGTACATCCCCAATTGCCTTCATGAAGTTCAAGCTTACTGCGAAGCCAATGGGGTTACGGTAAATTTGGTGAAGGTTGATACCCTGCAAAAGGCAAAAGCCATGCCCTGTGTATTCAACAACTGGGCAGTGTTCTATCACGGGAAGTTTGAAACAGTGCATCTGCTAAACGAAGGCTATCTCAAGAAAAAGCTTGGTATATGACCTTTTCGATTCTTCTGCATCCTACCCCTCTCCTATCAGAGAATCTCCCCTTCTGAAGAAAGCATGACTACCGCAATTGGTAAAATCTTGCCTGATGCAGCAATGGCTCGTTTTACAGCACCATCAAGGCCTCCACAACAGGGCACTTCCATCCTGACTACCGTAATACTTCTGATGTCATTGTGCTCAAAGATGAGTGCAAGCTTTTGGGCATAGTCGCCTTCATCAAGTTTGGGGCATCCGATGAGGGTTACCTTGTCCTTGATGAATGTGTTGTGAAAGTCTGCATACGCATAGGCAGAACAGTCTGCAGCAATGAGCAAGTCACAATTCTTGAAGAAAGGGGCATTGGGTGAGGCCAGCTTGATCTGTACAGGCCACTGGCGTAACTGGCTGACAGGCTTTGTTGTAGCATGTCCCGTAGTTTCCTCTGCTTTCTTTTCTTCAGCCTGTTCCATGACTTTCATGTGAGTACCTGGGCAACTAAAAATAGGGGCTTCTTCTCCTATCAGATGTGCAACTGCCTCATGGTTGAAGACAGGAGCTTCGCGATCTTCAAACGTGATGGCCGAGGTGGGACAAACAGGCAGACAGTTGCCCAACCCATCACAATAGTCCTCACGCAGCAAGATGGCTTTGCCGTTTTTCATCCCGATAGCGCCCTCTAGACAAGCACTTGCACACAAACCACAGCCATTACACAACTCTTCATCTATACGTATCATCTGTCTGATCATCATCATCCTCCATTGTCCTACATCCATAAGCATGATACTATGGCAATAAAGTTTATTATGTTGTTTTTACAACAAAAGGACAGTTTTATGGATTCTCTGCCAATTCTTGCACATAGCCTTCTTTTTGAAGGGATAAGCTTGCATGACCTCCCACACCTACTCAAGTGCCTGGAGCCCAAAGAGGTCACGTATCCTAAGGACTATACCATCATCGAGGAGGGGGATATCCTTGATGAACTGGCCCTTATCATATCAGGTTCGGTCACCATTGTTCGCCACGATTTTTGGGGAAACCGGACTCTAGTGGCAAAATTGGGTGTAGGTGACATCTTCGCAGAGACTGTTGCATGCACAGCAGACAGGAGTGTAGCATCTGTCATCTCAGAAGAAAAAACTGTGGTGCTCTTCCTTGGCGTAGAAAAAATAATCTCCACCTGCCCATCTGCTTGTGTGTTCCACCACGCCATCATCAAAAACATGGTCAAGTTGTTGGCACAAAAGAATCTTTCCCTGATGCAAAAGATGAATCATATAACCAAACGAAGCACCCACGAGAAGTTGCTCTCCTTTCTCTCCGAACAGGCTTTGAATGGAGGCAACCAGGAGTTCTCCATACCCTTTGACCGACAACAGCTTGCCGATTACCTCTGTGTGGACCGTAGTGCCATGTCCAGCTGCCTAAGCAAGATGAAAAACGAGGGACTGCTTGAATATAACAAAAGCACCTTTACTCTCAAGCAAGGGGAACAGTAGCCTGCATTTTTGCTATGGCAAGCATAGCCTGCCTGGAGTACAATTAGGCATCACAAGAATTCACTATGAATGGAGGGCTTATGAAACGATTGAGAAATCTTCTACTAGTAATCTTAGTGGCCACTATGATGATTTTCACTTCCTGTGCGACTGTTCAAGAGCAAACAGTTCCTGAAATACAGCTGCAAACTCTGGAATCAGATGTTGCAATCATCGATAAATATGGGAATCTCACCCTGGCTATGAAGGAACAACTCCTATTGGACGCTGGCTATGAGGTCGGGGATATCGTATCTATTACCGTAGGAGACTTCACCTATGAATCTCCCATTGGTACCGCCTACAGCGATGTGGATAAGGGCAACTATGTAGTAAGGCTCAACAAGGGTGCTGTTATCCTAGCCATTAACTACGGGAACCTTGCAAAAACCAGCAATGCTGTAGAAAATGCACCTGTCACTATTGCCTTGTCTGAGAAAGGTGGCTACCTACAGGAGTTTGAACTGAGGCACCTTGTACGAACTGAAGTGCGATCGGATTATGCTTCGGATGCTGTCTTTGCCAATTTCCGTATGGTCTCCTTTGGCTCGATAGCTGAGGGCATGCTCTATCGGTCAGCCAATCCCGTACTCGGTGATGAGCGGGCTCCATTCGTTGCAAAGCTAGCAGAGCTGGTTGGTATCAAAACTGTCATCAACTTGGCAGATGACAAAAAAAGCCTCTATGCAAATCTCGATGATGCACCTTACTACAAGACCTTGGTTGATGAAGGTTCGGTCATCGCCCTGAATATGGGCGTCACTTTCACTGATCCTGATTTCATCATCAAACTCCGCGAAGGCCTCGCTTTCATGGCTGACCACAAGGGACCCTATCTCGTGCACTGCAACGAAGGAAAGGACAGGGCAGGCTTTGTAAGTGCCCTTCTCAGTGCCATAATGGGGGCAACAGTTGATGAGGTAGTAGAGGATTATATGATCAGCTACGAAAACTATTATGGTGTGGAGAAAGGTACAGAACGTTATGAGCTTATCAGCAAGATTATCATCAACCTCTTCTCTGATATCAACGATGGCAAGAAGGTTACTGACAAGAACATGAGAAAGGTGGCAGAATCCTATCTGCTGAACCAGGTCAAGCTCACGCCAGCACAATTACATGCTATCAAGGATAATCTTTCAGGAAAGAAAGTGAAGATCAGCGGACAAATTGTATTTGCACTCTGATGAAATGACAACCTTTGCAGGCAACCTCTTTAGTTGCCTGCAACCTATACGTACCATAATGCCAATGATTTGGGAATACGGGAGGCCTCATGCAAGAGCAGTGCATTTTTTGTGGGATAGGTAACGATCGGATTATTGATGAGAACCCTCTTTCTTATGCAATCACAGACAATTTCCCTGTTTCAGAGGGGCATACGCTCATCATTCCCAAACGTCATGAACCAAACTACTTCCTCCTTACCAAAGAGGAAAAAAGCTCTTGTGATGAACTATTGGATAGAGCTCGAAGCCGCATCCTCTCATCAGATCCAACAGTTGAAGGGTTTAATATTGGCATCAATATAGGAGAGGTGGCTGGTCAGTCAATTTTCCACTGCCATATCCACCTCATCCCCAGGAGAAAGGGCGACACACCGAACCCCAGAGGTGGAGTTCGTCATGTCATAGCCCACAAGGGATGCTATCCTAAGGCTTGAGTACCTGAACTGGTGCTTCAAGAATATCCAGGTTGTCACAAACAGTATCCAGGAAAAACAGACGGAGAACCTGCAGATCGAGTTTATCCTCATAAGGACCGAGATCTTCCCGGGTATCCTTGGTATACAGAAAACTTCTTAGCTCTGAAAAGTTTGCCTTTGTCTGATAATCCTGCTGCAACTCTTTCAGAGAACATCCTAACGTATGAGAAAGCGAGCGTAGATCTTCCTGCTCAAGGGAGACAACCATCTTAAGCTTGCCATTATGGGTTACCGCCATCGCATAAGGGATAAAGACAAGGTCTTCTCCACTTTTACAGGCAGGGCTTTTAAGCATGGTACAGATAACTTCTCCACATTTCCATATTTCATCATACATAATACCATCGGTGACGTCGGGCAATGAGTGCCACATCAAGGGGTCTATCTTTTTCAGTGTCGTAATATCCAAGATCATACAATCCTTCCTATGCAAGGTAGCTCATCCTTAATTGTATAGGGAAAAGCGATTTTTGCTATTGACTGACTAGTAACAAGACTTTATCGTATCTTTATGAATAATCCAATAGCCATGGCCTTAGTGGCCACACTCGGAACTTGGGGAATGACTGCTTTGGGAGCAGCTCTTGTATTCTTTTTCAAAACCATTAAAGATCATGTGATGAACACCATGTTGGGTTTCGCAAGCGGTGTCATGATTGCAGCTAGCTTCTGGTCTTTGCTTGCCCCTGCCATAGACATGGCTCAAGAGGGTCCGGTTCCAGCCTATTTGGTTGCAACAATCGGTTTTCTGTTGGGTGGTGCTTTCCTCTGGCTCAGTGACAGGCTCCTTCCCCATGCCCACTTTGGCTCTGTGCCCGGTGAGACTGAAGGCATCCCTACCCACTTGCGCCGAAGCATCCTCTTGGTCCTCTCCATCACCTTGCACAATATCCCCGAAGGGCTAGCCGTCGGGGTTGCCTTCGGAGCTGCCGCGTTATCATCAGAGCCCAATGCGTATTTGGGTGCTATTGCAGTAGCAATTGGTATTGGATTACAGAACTTCCCTGAAGGGGCCGCGGTATCCATACCCCTCAGAAGGGAAAATCTCAGCAGGTTCAGAAGTTTCATGTATGGCCAGGCTTCAGGGCTTGTGGAGCCCATAGCAGGAGTCTTGGGTGCATTGTTAGTTATCCAAGTGCAAGCAATACTGCCCTATGCCCTCGCTTTTGCAGCAGGGGCTATGATCTACGTAGTTGTTGAAGAGCTCGTCCCTGCAGCTCAGGGCGACTCTGACGATCACAGTGCAACACACTATGCCACAATCGGGACCATGATAGGCTTCACGGTCATGATGATGCTGGATGTGGGCTTGAGTTAATTTAGATTCTTTGTAAGAGGTTTTCGATAGTAAGGTTTCCCAAAGAGGAGACACCCCGAGCCTGAACCTGACTAGCTATAGCTTCCCCTGCAGTATCACGTTCATCTATCTCTATGGTATTCAGGCCATAGAGTGAATTTACCAGGTCCTGTACCTTGAGATTCTCCAAAGGTTGCATGGGGATAAACATCGTGTTGCCGTTGTTTGTGGGGGTGATGAATTTCAATTGTGTCAGCAACTCCAAGAATCCATTGAGTCGCCGATCTGGGATGGCCAGACGATCCATCATCTCCTTGGTGGTGGTAGAACCTCCCCCATTGCGAAAATTACTGCCAATGAGCATCATGATATTGATCCCTTCGCAAAGCTGTAATGCCGGACTCTGGGGAAGGCCTTTGTATACCTGGATATCGGGGCGAAACTGGTGTACGTACGCCAGTTCGATACAATAGAAAACAATAACCCAAAACACATAAAAAAGCACAAGAAAAAGGAATACGATGGCAAGAGAGCCATAGATTACCGAATATCTGGCTGCCATACTGGAAAGCAAGAACAGAAACTTGCTGAACACCATGAGAAACAAAGCGCCTGTGACAGAACCAAGTATAGCAGAGGAGAAACGAACCTTGGTATTGGGTACAAAATACGTAAGCATGAAAAGGATGACCCAAGAAATGATTATTGGGGCGACCACCCCCACTATTCTGGACCAAAGTGCAACAGATGCACCAATAAGGTTCAGATACCAGGAGTTCACCACCGATTGGAGGCTGATGTAAGCAGCACCAAGTAAACAGGCGACGATAAGGAATGTCACGGAATTGGCCAAACGTTTGAGCGAGTTCCTGTTGGGGGTAGTGCGATAGATATGGTTGATGACTATCCAGACCTTATTGATCAGAAGCACCATGGTAATAAGAAAGGAAATCAGCCCTACAACCCCCAGGCTTGTTGCATTGGTCGTATAGAGGTTTAACAGGTCCATCAGCTGAAGCCCACCTTCAGGACCAACAATCTCTACAAGCCACTGCCGGAGCAGATCGACAAGTGGCTCAAGAACACCAAAAGCACTGAAGAAAGTGAAGATGAAGGTGACAGCAGGGACAAAAGCCATCAAGGAGGAATAGACCATACTTGATGCCGATTGCATCACATCGTCCCTAAGCGCTTGATTTGAAGCAAGGGAAGCGAGTTTCAATGATGCTAGAATCTGTTTTCTTATGATACGGATAAGAGCCATGCTACTACACTTGATCCATGATCCATGAGGTAAGGTACTTCATGGTGGTTTCCCTGTCTGTCTCATTCAGAAGCTCATGTCTTGCTCCGTCAACCAGATGCAGGGTGAGATCCTCAATACCAGCCTGCTTGTAAAAATCATAGACCTTTACCAATCCTTTGCCATAGTTTCCTACAGGATCCATACTTCCACTAATGATAAGAATTGGCAGGTCGTTATGCAGATGTTTTGCCCGTTCACTGCTGTTGGCATAGCCAATACCTTCCAGCATATCCTCAAAAAACTTTGCAGTGCAGACAAACCCACAAAGCGGATCATCATCATACTTCTGCACCTCTTTCTCATCACGGCTAAGCCAGGCAAAGACTGAAGAGGCATCTGGTATCTGTTTGTTATAGGAGCCGAAGCTCATCTTATTCAGTTGGGCATCGACAAACTTCGAACCATGTTTCTTCACATGTGATCGTGCAATCATGCCCCCTATCTTGCCTAGGATTCCCATCGAAGCGCCTGTTCCCATCATGATGACCCCATCATAGAGATCAGGGGTATCCGTAATAATGGTTCTGGCCAAGAAGGATCCCATGCTGTGTCCCATCAAAAAGAAGGGTGTTTTGGGATATTCAGAAGAGATTAGATTGGAGAGTTCCTTTGAATCTTCAGCTACACGCATCCACCCGTCGCTCTCAGCAAACCAACCAAGAGTCTCTTCAGCTTTCGTCGCAGTAAGACCATGACCTCGATGGTCCTGGGCATAGAGAGCTATGCCCTCCTTGTTGAGGTAACGAGCAAATCTATCATAGCGTTGGCTATATTCAGCCATTCCATGGAGAAGGTGTACCACAGCTTTTACAGGACTCCCTTCTGGAATCCATGCATGATAGTACAACACGTGAGAGTCACTACAGGTCAATTCCCTGATTTCAGACATACGCTCCCTCCTAAATGTACAATTCCTATATAATTTCAATGTTATTCTACCAGTAATGTAGCTTACTAACAAGAATATCCTACTTCAATAGGGTAAATTCACAACGATGTTCTTTTATGATAGTATGAAGATATGGATACTATCATCTTTGGATCAGATTTGCACGGCTCCTTGCCAGCACTTACCTCACTCCTCGAGAAAGCAGAGAAACTTCATGCCTCAAGGCTCTTGCTGGGAGGGGATCTCTGTCCTCCTGAAAACAATCTCTTCAATATTGCCCTTGCCAACAGTACAATGGAAATCCTACATGTCAGGGGGAATTGTGATACTGCATACGACTTTGCGAAAGCCCAATTGCCTCTTCCCCCCCTTATCCACAAAGTCTTATTTGGAGAAAGGACCATCTTGCTTACCCATGGGGATAGATACCCTTCTCCCTATGGCCTTGGGCTAAGAAAAGGTGACATCTTTATTTCTGGGCACACCCATACTCCACAACTGCATACTGACGCCATGGGCATCATATGCGTCAACCCAGGATCGACAACCTTTCCAAGAAATATTCTCGGCCCCACCTATGGGATCATTGACAGCAACGGCATCAGAATACTCTCCCTGAAGGATGATGTCTGCATAACAGAGCTGTCGACTTACTCAATGCCCCGCAAAGACCAGTAGGCATCAAGAAGACGAGCAAGAGGGACTACACGGGAAGTCGGGTGATTGCTGGAAGCATTGACCAGAAGTTGTTCGGGCAACGATCCATACCTGCCATTTTGACCTGTCAGCTTATTGTTGATTTCCTGTTGCAAGCGCCACGCCCTTGCACCGATATTTGCAATTATCTCGGGCTTTACCTGATACCCCTCTGAAAGGGAAACCAACTTTGCAAGCAGACTCCAGGCTTTTGCCTTATTCAGGCAATGAGGAAACCTGACAAGAAATTTCTCATAAAATGGAATAGACAGCCAAGGACAGAGCCCTAGAGACTCCATCGCATAGCGAAGGTCCTGAGAAAAAACAGCCCACCGGGCGAGCTTTCTCTCATTACCCCTATGGTAGCGGTTCCCATACATCAGTTCAGCAAAAACAAGAGTGTCATCGCCTGTGGAGGCAAGGATTGCCTGGGTTGGCAAGCCCCGATAGTCAAAGGGCGGAAGTGCCAGCTTATCAACCATATAGGCGTGTTCTTCTCCACCATACATGCTTACCAACTGAGCAAAAGGTTCTGCAAGCTGTTCTCCAGTGCCCTTACGGTAGGCAATTGCATCGATTATCCGCATATATTGCATCACAGTCGAACTTCCCAGATTGGGAAGAAAGGACAAGCCCCCTTCTACTCGAGTCTTTCTTGCCCAAGAGAGGATTGTCCCCACACTGATGGGGTCAAGACCATTGTCAGAGCATCGTTGTACAAGAAGCGAAACACGACGGTAGTCAAAGAGCTCCAGGTTTGAACCCAATGCCATCAGGTTGGAAAAATCAAGAAGATTCTGTCTTAGTGACATGGGTATCCCTGAGGCAGGGCATCCTGCACAGACTGAGTCATCGTTGGTCGGAGCGGTGCTCTGCACCTTGGGACAGAGACCCCACAGCCTCCCATCCACTCGCATGGAGTAGTTATCTATGGCAGCCCAACCATGCCGATTAGCCATTTTCAAGAGGGTCGCTGGCCCCTCTTCCTGCATTGCCCTACCAATCCTTGTCTTTTTTAAAAGCCCAAGATATTTCTTGCTACAAAGGCCCAGTTTTTTGGTATCATAGCTTTCCCTTCCACTGGCAATGCTTTGAAATAGGATAAACTTGAGATTTTTCAGACCGAACACCATACCGACTCCGCCTCGGGTTATGTTAAGTTCGTTGTAGACGAGTGAAGCATAGGGAACCTGATGTTCCCCGGCAGGTCCGATACACAAGAGAGGACGATCACGAAAATGCTTCTGTACTTCACTTGTAGTCAGGTCATGAAAACGCTCTGCATTGGAGAAGGTTACTTTCTGGGAATCTATCTCCAGACTACACAACCGTCGACTCCTGCCAATGATAACTAGAGCAGAATAGCCGCACCCTAACAGATTCTTGGCAAGCGTGCTGCTTCCACTATTCACTGCAAGCTTTCCCGTTACAGGAGAACGCGTGATTACTGTAGAGGAGTCAGCACACCACATGGAGGTGTCGCAAGCCGCTCCAGCAGCTATTACAACCGGATTCCCCACCTCGTACAGATGGCTGTCGAGACTATCATAGGAGACATACGTATCCCAGAGGGAGAGAGCAAGAAGTCGTCCTCCCAACAGAGCTTGCGCATCTGCTTCAGAAAGAGGGAGTTTTTGCCAAGACTCTTGGGAGAGGTCTATAAGAAGGATTGCCCGTTGGCGATACGGGAATGCCATTATCTGCTTTTTTGCCATATTTTCAGGGTACCTACTACGCTTTGAGCTGTCAATTCAGTCGAAACTACTTTGAATGATTCAGTATACCACAAAAACCAGCATTCGTTTTACCCTTGTTCTATAACCCTTGTTGGTCGTATGATAGGGATATGAAACAGATAGTAGTAACATATAACGACAAGAACCTGAATCTGCCAATGGGATCAACAGTCGAGGAAGGCCTTCTGGCCTTTGGTATCGTACAATCAACTGATACCCCATCCTATCTGAACAATCCCATTGTAGGAGCTCTGGTGAATCATGAGCTCAAATCCTGTTCAAGTGCCCTAGTCAGTGACTGCTCTCTAGAAGGGGTGAGGTTATTTGGAGATATGGGCAAGAGAATGTACCGTCACAGCATCTGCTACCTGCTATGTTGTGCGGTCTCGATGCTCTACCCTAGCAGGAGGCTTGTCATCGGGCACTCCCTTGGGGATGGCTACTACTTCAGCTTCGATGATGACCTGACCCTGCAGGCAGACGATATAGGAACCATCTCTGAGACAATGAGAGCTCTTGTTGATCAGGATCTTCCCATCGAGGAAGTGGTACTTCCCTATGAAGAGGCTATGACCTACTTCAGGGAAAACCATTTCGAACAGACAGCTAGTCTTATTGCTACCCATAACGATCCCGTAGTCGAACTCTACCGACTACAAGGCTATCTGGACATTTCTTATGAACCGCTATTGTGCCAGACCGGACTGATGCAGGTATGGGAACTCAAGCCCTACCAGGATCGTGGTATGTTGCTACGTTATCCCAGGTCCCATAACATTGGGGCTTTGGATCCTTTTACAGACAACCCACTTTTATTCGCCATCTTCAAGGAGTACAAGGCGTGGGGAAGCATCCTCAACGTCCAGGCTCTTGGCCAGCTCAACCAACTGGGAAATCAGAATACCATAGAGTCTTTCATCCGACTGGCAGAAGCCCTGCAACAAAAGAAGATAGCAAATATTGCGGACCAGATTACTATGCATAGCAGCGTAAAAGCTGTACTTATCGCAGGCCCCTCATCTTCGGGAAAGACCACTTTTGCCCACAAGCTTGCCGTCCAGCTACAGGTGCTGGGAAAACGCACTATCAAGATATCACTGGACAACTACTACCTGGCCCCCCACTTGGCACCAAAAGACGAAGACAACAAACCCGATTTGGAAGCTCTAGAGGCCATCGACCTTCTCCACTTTCAAAAGAACCTTGTTGCCTTAATCGCTGGAGAGAAGGTAACCCTTCCCCGTTTTGATTTTAAAAGTGCAACCAGGACCTTTGAAGAAGAGTATGTACAGATGGACAAACGCACCATCCTCATCATCGAAGGCATCCATGGGATGAACCCGAAACTTACCAACTCTATTGATGGCGATGCACTGTTTCGTGTATATATCTCGGCTCTCACTCAACTGAACCTTGATGACCACAACCGCATCAGTACTACAGATAACCGAATGATCCGTAGGGTGATTAGGGATAACAGGACTCGGGGTACTGATGCTACGACGACGCTGAACATGTGGCCTTCTGTTCGACGTGGAGAAGACCTGTATATCTTTCCGTACCAAAACAATGCCAACGTAATGATCAACTCAGCTCTCGACTATGAGCTTGGAGTGCTTTCCCCTTATGCACAGCCATTGTTGAAAATGGTAAAGCCCAGTGCAGGAGCTGCGTATGAGACATCAAGGCGCATGCTTAAGTTCCTGGAGAATGTGAACCCAATCCCGGCTACCCTTGTCCCTGAAGACTCACTACTGAGGGAGTTCATAGGAGGCAGTGAGTTCGAGGTCATCTGAGCCTCCACCCATATCTGGCAAACAACTTTTCTACAGTTCCAACAAAGGAGAGAGGCGACCAAGTCGCCTCTCTCCTTTGTGTATCTCACTATTCTACAATTAATTGCATATTTGTTCACTATCCTTAGGATCAGGTGCTATAGATATGCTTGTACTGGTCAAACAGCTCGGCAACCTCGCTTTTACACTTTCCACAGATTGTACCATACCCGGTGATTCTTTCCAAATCATCAAGGGTCTTGGCCTCACCACTCTTCACCAGGTCTTCGATGGCAACATCGGTGACGTTCTTGCACTCGCAGATGACCTTGGCAATTTTCTTCTTAAATGGGTTGTCACGCTTCTGCTTGACCAGATAGTCATCAATAGCAGCACGAAGTCCCTTATCCCCAAGGACAGAGCAGTGGAACTTATGTTCGGGCAATCCACCAAGGGCTTCGGTTATCGTAGCGGGAGAGAGGTTATAGGCCTCTTCAAGGCCCATTCCTATAACCATCTCACTCATCATGGAGGTGCTGGCAATAGCCGAAGCACAACCATAGGTAAGCCAACGAAGATCAACTATCACATCATCCTTGACCTGGATGGCAATCCTCATCTGGTCTCCACAGGCAAGAGATCCAACCTCACCGATACCGTCAAACTCAAAATTCTCGTCTTCGACCCAGGTGTTTCTGGGATTCATAAAATGATCTTTGACTACAGGGGAGTATACCCACTGGCTCATAAAATTTGTACTCATCGTGTTGACATTCCTCTTAGGCGTTTGATAATCGGTGGCAGTTTCTCCAAAACATAGAGAACCTCTTGTTCAGTGTTGTATCGACCAAAACTGAACCTGATCGATCCATGCGCCAGTTCTATATCCACTCCAGCAGCAAGCAGCACGTAGCTGGGTTCAAGGGACCCGCTTGCACAAGCACTGCCAGTGGAGACCATAATTCCTTCCATATCGAGATAGAGCAGAATAGATTCACCTTCTGCACTGGGAAACGACACATCCAAGGTGCCGGGAAGGCAGTGTTCTTGGTTTCCATTCACCACTACATTGGGGATATTCTCTTCTATCCCTTTGCGAAGCATCTCCCTGAGGGACCAAAGGTATGCACTCTCACTTTCCAGGTTCTGCTTTGCAAGCTCGGCAGCAACCCCAACGCCCACGATTGAAGGGGTATTGTAGGTCCCGGCGCGCTTGCCGCCTTCCTGATGCCCTCCATGTACAAAGGCCTCAAAAGGAACTTTCTTCTTGACTGCAAGAATACCAATACCCTTAGGTCCGTAGAACTTATGGGCTGAAATGCTCATATAGTCTACATCCCATGTCTTCATCTGTACTGGAATTTTTCCAATCGCTTGGGTTGCATCAGTATGCATATAGGCCCCAACGGCATGTGCCATTTTGGTAATCTCTGCGATTCTTTGGATGGTACCTATCTCGTTGTTTCCTGTCATAACCGAAACCAAGGCAACATCCTCATCAAGGTAGGTAGCAAGAGTCTCAAGCTCCACACGTCCTGTCTTGTCAACAGGAACTTCGTCGATTCGATAGCCCCTCTTCCTCAGAAACTTTACCGTTTCAGTGATGGAGGGGTGTTCGATGACGGTGGTGACGATACGGTTTCTCTTGGATCCAAGATCGATGGCATCACGAAAAATATTGAAGACAGTATTATTTGCTTCACTGGCCCCACTGGTAAAGACAACCTCATTAGGGTCACACTCTATCAGGGCAGCGATTTTCTCTCTTGAATGTTCAATGGCAAAGGCAGCTTCACGGCCAAAACCATGCATGCTTGAGGCATTGCCAAAAAGTGTATTTGCTTCTGAGATAGCTTCAACGACCTCTTGCGCCATAGGCGTAGTCGCATTGTTATCCAGATATATTATCTGTTGTTCCATATACTAATCCTCTCTGTAAAAATAATAACAAAGACCTTATACGGTCAAGGCACACCACTTAGAAAGCAGCGTAGATATCTTTGTCAGATTCGTCAGAAGGACAGGTCTTGCTATGGATGAACCTAAGCATATGATGAGGGGCAAACCTGATGTGGTTTGCCTTTGCCCATTTTACATAGGCACAACTATCGGGTATATAGGAAGCGAACATTGCACGAAGATAGGTCATCTTCTTACAACGTTTACTCTGGGTGAAACGTTCGGCATAGACACTACATTGTCTTGTCTCAGGATCAAAGAACTCACACCAGGAGTCCAGATCAATTACCAGTAGATGCCCATACATCGCCTTCTCGTGACAACAGAAGCCACATTGGGTGCATTTGTTCTCCCAGGAAGAGCTGGTACAGCTGCTACACATGCAGAGTCCCTTCAGAGAGCAGTGTCAGTCTATTCTGGATGTCCTTCTGTATGGGGGGAAGGATTGAGAGAACTGAGATACTGACATAGCCAGCAGAGACAGCCTGATAGTCGGTCTCAACCGTATCGCACTTCTGGACTGGAGGTGAGCCACCTTTCAAGGAAAAAACCACAGAATTACCCAATTGGATAGAAGAGTCCTCATACACTTTCTGATTCTCATCCTCGTGTTTTGTCACGGCATCACGATAATCAAGATAGCTCATGACAGCAGGCTTCCATTTCCCGTTTCCCTTGGCAGGCACGTTGATATTGAGGATGCATTCACTACTGCACAGGGGATAAAGCTCGTCGAGGTGGTCAACGACAAACCGGGCAGACTGCGCAAAAACAAAGCGCCCATTTTCATCACGCGTACAGCTCAAGGCTATAGCCTTCATACCCGTGAGAGCAGCTTCCCGTGCAGCTCCGACAGTGCCTGAATAGAGAATATCAGTAGAAATATTATAGCCATGATTGATGCCGCTAATGACCAGATCTGGATCGGAGGAGAAGACATTCCCCTTACGGGCATAAAGCATGCAATCGGCAGGAGTCCCACTGCAATGGTAATGCATGGGAGCATATTCGGTGATGGTTATATCACCACGGAGAGTCATGGAATGGCTACTGGCACTTCGCTCGTGTGATGGCGCACAGACCCAAACCTCATGTCCTGCTTGGACAAGGGCCTTCTCAAGAACAGCTATGCCCTCGCTCAGGTATCCGTCATCATTTGTCAGTAAAATTTTCATGTATGATCTTGGAACACAACCTTGGCTGAACCGCCACCTTCATAGATGTACCATCGGGGATGAAAACCGAAAATGTGTTCGTACTCCTCTAGACGGCTAATATAACTTGGAAGCGCCTGTTTACTCAAGAGGACCATGACATTCCCACTAAATCCATTGGATACGAGTACAGCTCCCACACTGCCATTAATTTCTGATGAGCGTTTTGTAAGCCAGTCGACCTCAGGACAGGAAACCTCAAGCAAATCACGCAAACCTGTCTGAATCTTCACCATAGTCTTGCCATACAGCGCAACATCTTTAGGATTGAGCATCGAGGCAGCATCGAAGGTGAGCCTGGATTCCATAAGGATATATTCACAAATATGCCTTGCATCTTCTTCAAGAGGAACAACGCGGGCAGACAGGTCCCCTTCAGGAAAATCCCTAATGAACCCGCCGGGCTTCAATTCCCTGAGCTTGGCAAAAGCAACGTTAATGGCCCTACGTTTTGCAGCAATCTCTTCACGCATTGCATTGGGAGAAATCTTGCTGTCAACGATGAGCGCTACATACTCCTCGCTCTCTTCCGTAAAAGGAAAGGCTAGTTCCTGGAATGTCAGGTGTTGCAGATCAAAGAAAAGAACTTTTCCCTTTTGTCCGTTTATCATAGTCAAAAGGTCGCTAATCTTGCACAGCTCATTGTTGAAAGTGGTGTTTGCCTGGTAAATAACACGAATCATGGAGGAAATGCTCATCTGCAGGTCCATAAGAGTATTGAGAGCCATACAGACGCCCAAGGCAATGGCAGAACTGACCATCTGGTTGTCACTGAGAAGCAAGGGGCCTTCAACAGTCACATTCAAACCTGAAAATTCAACACCTTCACTTGATAAGATACCAATCACACCCTTGATGTAATTTCCCCACCTATCCTCTTTACGAAATTTGATATTGCTCAATGAGAACCGTTTGCGATCATTAAGGGTAGCATTGGCCAGTTTTACCAACTGGTCATCGCGCTGAGAAATACCCACAAACAAGGTGGCAATATCGGTGCCCAAAATGGACCAACCCTTGCAGGAATCTGAATAACTGCCAAAAAGAGTACAGGTCCCCGGCACCTCTACAATTACGAGAGGTGATTCTTCGTACTCTTTTCTATGATGACTTAGTATGTTTTCCATGCCCAACCTAGCTTTTATGCGTAATTTTAGGATACTTACCAATAGATTGCAACAAAAAACCACCATTTAGCGATTTGGTGGCTGATTCCTTAGGGAAATCCTAGAAAAAGGGCTGGTAAGCACAGAAAAATAAATAATGAAAAGCTTCAAGCAACAGAAAAACCACCATTTCTGGTGGTTTCCTGTTGTTTATGCAGCTTATTTTTCCAGACTGTATCTTTTCTTAAAGCGTTCGATACGCCCTGCGGTATCAACCATTTTCTGGGTACCGGTAAAGAATGGATGACAAGCTGAACAAATTTCAACCTCAAGTTTCTTTGCGGTTGTCTTAGTCTTGATCACATTGCCACAAGAGCAAGTGACTTCAGCAACTTCATAACGGGGGTGGATTCCCTTTTTCATAATATATATCCTCCAGGAATATGTGTTTTCTGCTGGCAGTACGCAGCAGACACGTTTCTGTAGCCGTCTCCGTCCTAATAACCTGCAGAATTCGAATGAATCCCTGTATTTATCGAACGCAAGAACGCCTCATTATCCTTAGTCTTTCTAATTTTGTCAATGAGGAAAGGCGTCATCTCTTGATCATCCATATCACTGACTGCATTTCTTGTAAGCCAAATTCTTGCTGCCTCATCACTGGGGATCAAAAGATCTTCCCTTCTTGTTCCGCTTTTCTTGATATTAATGGCTGGGAACTGGCGTTTGTCTGCCAATCTCCGATCAAGGATAATCTCATTATTACCTGTTCCCTTGAACTCTTCGAAGATAACCTCATCCATGCGTGAGCCGGTTTCTACAAGACCTGTGGCGATAATGGTCAGACTTCCGCCAAACTCGATATTTCGCGCAGCACCAAAAAACCGCTTGGGCTTGTGCAGTGCATTGGAGTCGACACCACCACTGAGGATCTTGCCACTTGCAGGAACCGTCTGGTTATAGGCGCGAGCTAAACGGGTAATGGAGTCCAAAAGGATGACAACATCCTTCTTGTGTTCGACAAGGCGCTTGGCCTTTTCGATTACCATCTCAGCCACCTGTACATGTCGTGAAGCCTGCTCATCAAAGGTGGAGGCAATGACCTCGCCCTTGACATGGCGGCGCATATCCGTAACCTCTTCAGGCCTTTCATCCACAAGCAAAACCATCAATACCACATCAGGGTGGTTGGTGCTTATGGAATTGGCAATCTTCTGAAGCAGTACAGTCTTACCAGTACGGGGAGGAGCGACGATCAGCGAACGTTGCCCTTTTCCGATCGGACAGAACATATCAATAATTCTAGTTGCCATATCCTCTTCAGCTGTCTCAAAACGCATCCTCTCATCAGGAAAGAGTGGTGTAAGGCTATCGAAAGGAACTCGCATCTTTGCTTTTATTGGCTCATCGTCATTGACTTGCAGTATTCGCAAGATGGCAAAGAACCGCTCATTTTCACGGGGGGTACGCACCTGCCCTTTCACCACATCACCGGTCTTCAGGTAGAGACTCTTGATCTGGGCGGGTGATACATAGATATCTTCTAAGCCAGAGAGATAGCTATTTGCAGGGGAACGCAGAAATCCAAACCCATCAGGAAGAATCTCCAAAGTACCCAGCCCTACAATAACACCACCTTGAGCTGAATGAAGCCTGAGAATCTCTGCTATTATCTCCTGCTTGCGAAGGTCCAAGATGTTGTCAGAGCTCATCCCTTTCTCTACACCGCTCTTTCGTACTTCATCAATAGAGAGGTTGGTATAGTCAATCAGGTTCAGTACTGGTGCTTCTGGATGTTCTTCAATATTCAAATCATTTGAGACCTCATCCTGCTGACCTTGCCTCATTGGACGGTTCTGGTTGTAGGACTGCCCTTTTTGGTAACTTCCCTTGCTATGGGGTCTGTTTTGCTGAGTTCTCCCACCGGTTCGAGAACCATAGGGGCTGTTCTTTCTTGGTTGGCTCTGGTTAGGGTTTCTATTCTGACTTGAATTTTGGTTTTGATTCGGGTTCAAGTTCGGGTTTTGATTTTGATTTTGGTTTGGATTCTGATTTGTGTTCTGGTTCTGATTTGTGTATTGGTTTTGGCTTTGATTTTGATTTTGGTTCTGGTTTTGGTTTTGGTTCAGGCCCTGGTCCTGGGAAGCCGATACTGGCTGGGAAAAGGAAACTGAAGTGACCGGAGCTTGCTTGATTCTGCTCTTTGGCGCAGGAGGTGTAGGTATTGACGCCTTCTCATTAGGAATCAACTCCAACTGCGAGGTATCTTTCTTAGGAGCAGGTTTCCTCTTGGGTGAAACCTTAGTTGCTGTGGACCCCTTAGGCCTTCCTCTCTTCTTAGGCTCAGAGGGAACCTCCTCCTGCTTTGTAACAGGGGGTGTGGGTTCGGCTGAACCAGCCACTACTGGGCTTTTTTTGCGAGTAATGCGACGTATCACTTTCTTTGCAGGTTCCTGCACAGAAGGACGAGCTACGTCAGCTTGATCATTCAGTATTTCTTCGGAAGACATAGGATAAACTCCAACGAAACGGGTTTTTGACAAGTACCTGATAGCACGTGCTAAAAGATATAGTCCAGTACCGGTTTCTAAACGTAAAACTTAATGTAAGAATGTGCGGAAATGTGAAGGAGTGTGTACCATTAGTATTTCCGCGATTAGTAACTTAAATATATTGCCACTTGCGCACAGTGTCAAGCAAGGCATCCCCATTGATGTACTTACTGGCTAGTATTAACGCCGCAACTGAGGCTTTTCGTCGTACAGAGACCCTACCCCAAGATGTAAACTGTAATTTCACAGTTTGAGTCATTTTCCCTTTTGCAGCAAACCCCAACCATACCATGCCGATTGGCTTCTCTTCACTTCCTCCGGTAGGTCCGGCTATCCCAGTGATGGAAAGGGCGTAATCAGTGCCTGAGACTTCTAGGATACCCTCAGCCATTTCAGAGGCACATTCACCACTTACCGCACCATAGGCTTGAAGTGTACGTTCCTTTACCCCTAGCATCTTCATTTTTGCATCGTTGGAATAGGTTGCCGCTCCACCCCAGAACCAAGAGGAACTTCCACTTTCGTCTGTGAGCAGTTTTGCCACATACCCTGAGGTACAACTCTCTGCACAACTGATGGTCTGACCTTTCGATCGGAGCAAATCTGTCAGCACGGTTGCAGGCATGATATCCCCATCGACTACCAAAGCAGGTCCTACAAGAGAGCGCAAGCGTTGAACCATCTCTTGCCTTCGTTCTTCAGCCTCGCCCACCAGATAGAGACTGATTTTCAAATCCTGAAAACGAGTCCCCCATTGTATCCCCTCTGAAGCAACCTGACAGCAGAGTTCTTCAAGTTTTGCTTCTGCCAATAAAAAAGTCGAGAATTCGGTACGGGAGAAGTCATTATGACCAATTAGCTGTGCAAGCCAGGGCAGTACCACATCAAAAAACATGGGATCCATCTCACGAGGAGGACCGGGCATCGCAACACAGGCAACAGAACGCTCTCCTACAGGAATAAATCCCTTAAAGCCTGCGGCAGTCCCAAGAGGATTGGCTATCGATTCAAATCCAGAGGGAAACATTGCTTGTTGTTCATTCGCTCCCCAAATGCGCTCCCCAATTCTTGCATAGAGCGTGTCAAAAGCACTTTGGTCCCTGACAAGGGGAACTTTGGCAAGCGTGGCAACAATGCTGCGTGTAAGGTCATCACTGGTAGGGCCTAACCCTCCGGTAAGGATTACCACATCACAGGAATCGAGGCAGGCCCTGAGGGCACTATCAATGGTCCCGTCATCAGGGACAATCACCATACGCTCCACCTGATAGCCAAGTTGGGTTAATTGGCTGGAGATAACCTGACAATGCTTGTCAGCTATCACCCCTCGGGTAAGTTCCGTACCAATGACGAAAAGAGATGCTGTTTTGTAGAGCATGTTTAGACCTTCTTCCTTAATCGAACAAATGTCAGCAAACCCCTGAGGACTCCAAAGGCAAGCAGGATCAGAGAGAGAGAGATGGAGGCAAAGGCAAACCAGTCATCATACTTGGTATAGAATGTCTGTCCATGGCTTTCACTCGTATAGACCGGAACATCATAGATATGCCATCCTGTCTTGAAGGGTTCCATGGGATCAATGATCTTACCAGTGACATCTATGAGGCAGGTCATACCGCTGTTGGTTCCACGCACAGTAGTCCTACGATTCTCGACAGAACGGAAGACAGCCATACCAAGATGTTGCATCTCCGCAGAGATGGCTTTTGACCACCCGTCGTTGGTCATATTCACGATAACCTGAGCCCCATTACGTACAAACCTGGCATTGAGTGCTCCAAAAACATCTTCAAAACAGATTGGGGTGGAAAACTTGACCCCCTCATCTGTTTCAAATACGACACTATCATACCCGGTTTCCCACCAGTTATAGTCATTTGCCAAGAGAAGGTTATATAGCCAAGGCAACTCTTTCTCATAGGGGAAGTGCTCAGTAAAAGGAACCAAGTGTTGCTTCCTATAGGAATTCTTGACCCTGCCCCCTTCGAAGAAGGTTACCGTATTGTAATCCTTACGGTTCCACGACCCGTCTTGCAGCAAGGCGGGCATAGAGGGATCGTCAAGGACGCCTTCAGGGTTTCCGCTCAACAGTGGGATAGGCAGTGATTTTCCAAAGCTGACAAACTCCTCCACTAGGGCGGAGGTCGCCTCATCAGAGGGATATTTCTCATGCCATGCTACAGAAGGAACAAAGGCAGTCTCTGACCAGAGGATCATATCAGGTTCTGCAACAAGCGCTTCAAGGCTTAGTTTCCTGAGATTGTTGAAGTTTCTCTTGTAGGTGGCATAGCCACCTTTCCAGGTATCTGCATTATGCTGGATGGTTGCGACTTTCCAGCTTGTATCTGGCTCCTGAGCATTCCAGTACTGGATGCTTACAAAACCAAAAATAAGCGAGGCAATGACTACAACACCATATGCGATAACTGGAAGCAGATGGGATCTGAGAGTTGCAATAAGATTATCACCATCTGAGCGCAAGCGGTCACAAAGCCAAGCGCCAAGGAAGGTCTGTGGGATCACCATAAGAAAGGTAATACCCCATACGCCTACCAGTGAAGCAATCTGAATGAGAGGCAGGTACTCGTAGACGGCATACCCCAAGGTCCCGTAAGGATAACCGGCAAACCAATTCTGACTCACATACGTATAGGCTACCCATATGACAGCCTGAACCAGATAGCCATACTTCTTAAACAGTCGCTCACCCGCCTTCAATAAAGGAAAGAGAAGGACCATTTCCCCACCCTTGATAATCGGTACGATTAGGATTGCCAGGGGATGGAAGGTCTTCAACCAGTAGTTGAAAAACAGATAGAAAACAAACCCAAAGAAAAACCCATAGACAGGGACCAGTTTCCAGGTTGTGTTTCTGATAACAGCAAATAGTGGAATCAACGCAAAAAAAGCAATGAATCCAAATCCGTGATTTGTGATGAAGCCGGGAAAAGCCATCGAATAGACGAAAGCTGTAACCACCAATATAAAAACCTCAGAACAGACTGTTCTGAGGCTCCGTCTCTTTATCAAGCTATGCAAAAGAGTCTCTCCTACATTCAACCGCTAAGGTCAATCAGTCAATGACAGCTTTATTCTCGCGCAGATTCCAGACATAATCCTTGAGTTCTTTCCCAGGACGGAAAATAGCGACCCCGTGAGTCTCTACTGCTACGATAGCTCCAGTCTTGGGGTTACGAGCCCTCTCCCTACCCTTGCGAGTACGGACCTCAAAGGTGCCAAAACCACGCAACTCGATGACCTGGTCGTTCTTAAGCCCAGCTTTCACCTCTTCAAAAAATGCGTCGATTATCATATGGATGTCTGACCGATTCAGTCCATGTTTTTCATGAAGACTTTCAATAATGGCCGCTTTTGTCAATTTTGGTTCTGCCATGGTAACTCCTTCAACAATTCTATTTCTCATGCGTAGGCCGGCATATCAAACACACCGGCAGAAAATACTCAGAACTATATTGTTATGCCTGAACAGCAGCCTGAGCACTCATCTTATTGAATCGGGCATACAGTCTTGACTTCTTTCTATCAGCAGTGCGGGAATGTATGACGCCTTTACTTGCTGTTGAATCAAGCAACTTGAGGCTAAGTGCGAGGGCAGCAGAAGCACTATCAACATCCCCAGCTACCAAAGCAGCATCAAATTTCTTTATGGCTGTGCGCATAGTACTCTTTGCAGCACGGTTCCTCATTCTGCGAACGACGTTTTGTCGCTCTCTTTTTTCAGCAGACTTGTTAATCACGTAATACCTCCAAACATATCACTTAGAATACGTATTTCTTGTATAAATATAGAATCGGCAACGAGGGCCGACGATTAAACAAAATATCACACTCTCTAAAATCGGTCAATACAATGCTTTATATCAGTTCGACAAATATTCGGATGAATACTCCTTGGTAATCTCCCAACGATTGGCTCCTTCATTGAAAATAACAGCTGAATGGGGGATGCTGAGCATTCTTCCTTCTGGTCCCAATAGTGTAATTTTTTTTCTGAGAATGTTTATTTCAGTAATTTTCATCAATTCAAACCCAACTTTGAGCTTACTTCCTTCTGATGGGTACTTACGTTTCTCCTCCACATAGAAATCAAACTCATAGGAAAGGCAGCAGAGCAAACGTCCGCATGGACCCGAAATCTTCATGGAATTGAGCGAAAGATTCTGTTCTTTTGCCATCTTGATGGAAACGGGGTCAAGCTTGTCCGTCACACTATGGCAACAATAATCACGTCCACATACGGCAAGACCTCCAAGAACGCGACTCTCATCACGAACCCCAATCTGTCTCAACTCTATGCGAATCCTGAATACCGACACCAAATCTTTGACCAATTCCCTGAAATCCACCCGGACATCAGCGGTGAAGAAAAAGATAATCTTAGGCTCCCCAAGCAAGAAATGGGCTGTCACCAGTTTCATTTCCAGCTTGTGCATGGCAATCTTTTCCCTACAAATCCTCATCGCTTCATCTTCCTTGGCAGATAGTTCCTGGTAGCGGGACATATCAGAAGGGGTGGCCAGACGATCGATCCACTGGGTATCCCCAGAAAGCTTAACCATCTCGAGAGGAGTTTGCCCAAAACATCCATCATTGGAAATTTCATCAGGTTCGCTTTCATAGGGAATATCTTTGCCAGAGGCTAGCTCTTCACCGTTCTCTGGTCCTGCCTGGACAGCTTCCTCTTCATCGATGGGTTCACAGTGGAGGCATGCCCCACGACACTGGTCACTACCCTTCTGGTACTCTCTGCCCAAGGTATGGGCACTAGCCACTACAACGCCCATATCAAGTCCGTAACGAGTAGGAGAAACGACAGAGGTTCCCGGGTAGAGAACCGAATCCCATGCACAGATGGTGGTCTCATTGGAGGAAGTGTTTTTTACCAAATATATATAAGCGCTGGAGGGCTTGTTTTTCACGGGAGCCTTCTCAACACTGCGTACACGATCTTTTTTCATGCTAATCCTTTGCCACAAGGGCGGAGCATACTCGCTAAAACTTACGCTATCACGAGTAAGAATAATTGTCAAACTCTATGTATCCTTTATATAAGTATTTTCTGCTCTATGAATTACGTATATTGACGATTACCTTTGCTCATGGTATATTTTAGACACTCTCCCGAACAAGCGAGAATTCAAACTCAAGGGGCATGTATGCAATTTTTCGATACGCACGCACATATAGGGTTGCTCCAAGATGATAGAATGGAACAACTGCTGGCAGTCCAACTTGCTAAAGTCAAGATGGTCAAACATATTGTGAGCATTTGCAACAGTCTTTCTGACTTTGAGAAAACCTATGCGAACCTTGAGAGTGCAGACGATGTATACCATGCTGTAGGGGTATCACCTACTGAGGTGGCTAATCCAGGTAGGGATTGGGAAGAGAGAATTTTACACCATGCAAAAAAAGATCGGATCGTGGCCATTGGTGAGACAGGTCTAGATTACTACCATATGTTCGGTGGTGACAAAAGTGCTCAGGTCGAATTGTTTCTCAGGCATCTGGACATTGCCAAGCAACTTGACCTGCCTATCATTATCCACAACAGGAACGCTGGCGAAGATATCCTGAACATCCTTGAGCAAAAACTCCCCCCAAAGGGAGGGATTCTCCACTGCTTCGGTGAGGACTGGGCCTTTGCCAAGAAAGCTCTTTCACTCAACCTCATGTTCTCCTTTGCCGGAAACCTTACCTTCAAGAACAGCAGATCGATCCAAGAGGTTGCACACAATCTCCCTCTGGACAGAATTGTCATAGAAAGTGAAGCTCCATTCATGACTCCCTACCCTTACAAGGGTGAACGAAACAAGATACCCTACATCATCGAAACAGCAAAAGCTCTCAGTGAAATTAGGGAAACCTATCTTGAAGAGCTCAGTGAAAGTCTTTATGCTAACAGCCTAAGGGCATTCTCCCTTCCAAAGGACGTATGAACGAACAGAACCTATATCATCCGGTAAAGATAGGAAACACCCTTCTCAGAGGGAATCTTTTTCTCGCGCCACTGGCGGGCTATACTGATGTACCCTTCCGTTCGCTATGCCTTGAGTTGGGATCAGATATGACCTTCACCGAAATGGTAAGCACAGAAGGTCTCTTTCGTGGAGGAGACAAAACCCTTGCCCTACTCCAGAAGGCTCCTAACGAGAAAGAATATGCTGTGCAGCTTTTCATGGGCACAACAGATTCCCTTCCAGGCGCCCTAGAACAACTCCAATCGTTTAACCCTACATTCATAGACATTAACTGTGGATGCCCTGTCCCTAAGGTCACCAAGACCGGTGCAGGGTCAGCAATGATGAAAAATCCTCCACGTATCACAGAAATTGTAAAGATGATTACCAAAACCCTTCCTACTCCTGTTTCAGTAAAGTTCCGTACAGGGTGGGATGCCAATAGTCAGAACTACCTGGAGTTTGCCCAGGCAGCCTTGGATGGAGGAGCCTCAATGCTCACTCTGCATGCAAGGACCAGAGCCCAGGGTTATGCACCTTTTGCCGACTGGACAAAACTGAAGGCATTGAAGGAGTACTGCATACGAAACGGGTATGATGTCCCCATTTTCGGTTCAGGGGACCTATTCAATGCCCAAGACGCAAAAAAAATGCTCCAAGAAACCGGTATCGATGGCATCATGTTTGCCAGAGGGGCAATAGGTAACCCGTTCATCTTCCAACAGGCCAGGGATGTCCTTGAGGGAAACGCAGAACGAATCATTCCCGTTGAGCAGAAGATCGCCATTATCCTTCGCCACCTCGACCTTATGATCACCCACTATGGAGAGAAGAGCGCTTGCATCCAGATGCGCAAACATACCTGTTCTTACCTCAAAGGAATTGCAAACACAGCTGCAATAAAGCAGGAAGTAGTGAAGGCAAGCAAGAGAGAAGATTACGTGGAAGCTATGCATAGGCTCCAAGCTAGTTGTTGACCACTCAACAGGTAAAATGGTACGTTTACCTAAGAAAATCTGCAAGAAGGTAGTGCAATGAGAATACTAGTACTGGGCTCAGGAGCCAAAGACCATGCCATTGCATGGTGGTTTTCCCAGAGTCGTCTTATCAATGGTTTATTTGTAGCTCCAGGAAATGTAGGGACCGAGTCCATTGCAAAAAATCTTGCTATAGATCCTGCTGATCCAAAGCAGGTATATGAGACGTGCAAACAAAATAATATTGAGTTTGTATTCATCGGAACAGAGGCACCTCTGTTCACCGGTGTCATCGACTACCTCAATGAACGAGGCATCGACACTTTTGGAGCGCCCAGCAGGGCATTGAAGCTTGAAGGTGACCGAGACTTCTCCAGGAAATTCACCGACAGACATAACATACCCACTCCTACACACCATGTGTTTGACAATGAACAAGAACTTTCAGAATATCTGAAACGACATAAGGGTGAACGGTTTGTTGTCAAAAGCAATACCATTGCCCCTAGCCGTGTCATGATCGACTCCAGTGATTATGATGCACTGATGAAATTCTCCAAGAAAATTCTCCCCAGTGGCTCGATCATGCTTGAAGAGCATCTCGAAGGGCTTCCCATTACCCTTACCCTTCTAGTCGACAACAAGGGCTACATGATGTTACCCTCGTCGAGTGACTACATGAAGGCCGGCCATGGTGGACTGCCTACTGGAGGAATGGGATCCATCTGTCCAGTTCCATTACAGGAATCTGTCAGCCAGTCTCTTGTCGATACCATCATAGAACCAACACTCTTTGGCCTAAAGGCCGAAAAGATGGCCTATAAGGGAGTGCTGACCATCAGTGTCATCATCACCAAACAGGGCCCTATACTTGTAGATTATCACGTTCGATTCAATGATCCGGCAGCCCAGGCCATTGTTCCTCTGATCAGGACCGACATCATCGACATACTTACAGCTATGAAAGAAAATACTCTTTCTACCATAAATCTTGAGGTTTCCACCAACTCTGCTGTAGCCCTTGTGGTTGCATCTGAAGGATACCCTGAAGATCCCGTAATTGGCAAAAAGCTCGAGCCCATCCCGGCTGCGCTTATGGGCAACGCCTTTATGGGTTCCCCATTCTACTTCTTTGGCGGGGTTTACTCTGACAATGGAACGTTGCTAACCAATGGGGGCCGCTGTGTCACAGTAGTGGGTATCGGCTACAATATCATGGATGCCAACAAGAACGCCTATAAGGGAGTCAAGCATATCTCGTTCCCTGGAGCTTGGTACCGTCCTGATATCGGGGACAACTTCTTTTCCAACTAAAAAAAGACAAAACATTACACAAGAGGCTCCTCGTCCATGAAGAGCCTCTCCTTATATTCACCCATAAAGAAAAAGACACCCAGTGGTGTCCTTTTCTGTTACATAGTTCTTAGGTGGGTATCAGTACACGTTACATCGAGATCAGACCTGCAAGATCGTCGGTGACGATGACCTCATCTTCAGGTGAAGCCTGTACAGCATAGGTAGGAAGCTCATACTTCTCCAGCCAGACACCCTGAGGTGCATCAGGATTGGCTACCAGAGCAGGGATGGAGATGATAGACATCTCCTCCATTAGGGGTAGCTTGAACTTCCTAGTGATGATTACTTCATTCCAGCCAGCATCAGTATAGGAGACTGTGATGGTATGATTTTGTCGCGTCACATCCACCTTGTCCCTATCCCGTGGGTAGAACTCAAGAGGCTCAAGCTTGTTCACCTGTACCTCAACCATCTTCAGGGCTGGAATTTCCTCACCGTTGACAGTGATGGTCTTGTTGTCCAGAAGGACCGTGTGCTGCTTTCCGATGAAGAACAGCATCATTCCAAACAAAAGGACAACGACAATAGCTATCAAACGCATCAGAAAGACCCTATTAAAGGTTATTTTCATACCTCAACCCCCTGTTCTTGAGCAAGAATCTGTCCAGCTATGCCCCGGTCATGTTTCTTCCTGACTTCGTAGAGAACTAACGAGACTGTGATGACACCATAGGATACAAAGACTCTGAAATACTCGCCAAGCTGCGCTTGACCGATAAGGTTTTTTCCTGCCATGGGAGAAACGATAAACATGAGATGAAACAGGATGACTCCCAAGAATACGTTGCGGACCTTTGCCTGGCTTACAGTCGCACCGCCAACCAGGAGGGCAGCAACGCTGAACATACCGATCTGCATATGACTGTTATAGGTATTGAGGGTTCCAATGTTCTGAAGGTAGATGATCATACCATACCCTGCGAACACCGTTGATATGACAATGGCGACGATACGGGTATGCTCTACTTTGATACCAGCTGCACGGGCAACCTCCATATCCTGTCCTACTGCACGCATGTCCTGACCAAGCTTGGTCTTCTTGAACCAGAGAACGAATATGCATAGCAGGGCTATCACGATCAGGGTGAACAAGGGAATGGGGATACCAAACAGACGAATCATCAAGAGATTGTCCAAAGACTTCCTGATGCCAATAAGGTTGACGGTATTACGGATACCATAGCCTCGAGGAAGCACCAAGGAGTTCGAACGGATATGAATGATGGCTCCCATGCCATAGAGGACTATCAGCTGGTATATACCATTCATGAAAAAACCGATGATGTAACTGGTAACCATTTCACGACCCTTGGCCATATTGAGAATCTTTCCACACCAGATTCCAAGCGCTACGGAGATAGGCGTGGATATGATCATGGCAAGCAACATGCCAGGAATCCCAACGATCCCCCAGTCACTGATGAAGATCAGGCCGATTTGGCCTGCCATGGCACCCAAAGTCATACCAAAGTTCAGACCCATACCAGCAAGGATAGGAATCAGCAGACTGACAATCAAGAAGGAATTTCGTGCTATGCGGACAACAACCTCACTTACGAGGTAATTGGCAGAGTATCCACTGAGAGGTATACCAAAAGCACAAATTACCAAAAAGAGAATCGTTACTGTATTGTTTCCCAGAAAGCGTTTCACTTTCTGAAAATTAGTTCTGTGGAGCGTCATCGAGTTGCCTCCGTTCTTCTAGTCAGGGCATAGAGAATCATACCATTGGAGACGATGATCCTGATAACCTCAGACATATCAGTATGAATCATTGAGTTCATCACTGAAGGAGTCATTGTCAGTATTCCCTGGAATAGCAAGGTTCCGACTATGACATTCATTATGGTGGCCTTGTTTACTGAAGCACCACCAATAAGGATGGCAGAAACTGCCGGCAGAGCCATATAGAAAGGTCCCATATAAAGCTGAATGAATCCGAAACTCTGCTGGTAGACCAAAATACCGAGTGCTCCAAGCCAAGTAGACATCACCACACTCAAGGCACGTATGTTATCCACATGTATTCCACTTGCACGGGCAAACACTGGGTTTGATCCCACAGCTGTCATGGCTGTACCTGTTTTGGTATGCAGAAATGCCCATATGATAAAGGCAAGCAACGCAAAGAAGAGGAACATACCGGTAGGTATGGTCAAGTGTTCAGTCAGACGGATAGAAAGGAAATCATTGAGCACATGCAAATAGTACCCTTCAGTGGAGATAGTCGTACGTAAGCCTCTACCGGCATACCCCCAGACCATGGTGGGGTTGCTGTACGGTAACAAAAGCCACATGATACACATGAACGCTACAGACGAGAACCCTACGTAGGTAGCGATCATCATCTCTCCGCCCTTTACCTTATTGAGTAACTGTCCATATCCCCATCCGAGGATAACGGCAAACGGTGTTGCAAAAACAATTGCCATCAAAAAGGATGTAGGTCCGGTAAAGTTGAACTGCATGGAGAGGGTACCTCCAAGCAGACCTGCGATGATTCCCAAGGGAAGCCCAAAGTTCAGACCACAGCCACTATGGATCATCGGAACCATGGCCAGAACCATAACTGCATTCATACCAAATCTGTTAAAGGTATCAGAAAGACTTGTCCCAATATTTACGCCGACAAAAGGTGCGGCAATAAAGAGCAACAATAAAAACAGTCCAATGATGATACGAGGCAAACCAAAAGATTTTACCGCTTGTTGTAGGGTAGAAATCACTTTTTCTACTTTCACGTTCATATACTACCTCCATCAACCAATTCACTCTTCTGTCCAACCATCATGAGACCGAATTCGGCACTATCGGTGGTAGCGGGAAGGATTCCCAGAACCTTGCCATCAGAGACAATGGCAATACGGTCACAGATTGACCTCAACTCTTCCAATTCGGAAGAGATCATGACAATGGTAGTTCCTTGTTCTTCATTATATTTTCTCAAGGCCTGTAAGACCAGAGACTTTGCCCCGATGTCTATTCCTCGGGTGGGTTCCGATACAAACAGCAGTTTGGGTTCAACGGCAAAAGCTTTGGCAAGACAGATTTTCTGCTGGTTTCCACCAGAAAGTTCCTTTGCCTTCTGCTTGGTACTGGTGCAACGGATCTCCATCTGCTTCACATAAGAATCGGTGGCCTCTTCAATGGCTTTCTGATCCCGCCACTTGAATAACCCACCCAATCTCTTCTTCAAGTACTTATCATGGACTTGCATAGCAGTGAAAGAAACATTCCACTCCAAAGTCTCATCAAGCAGAAGCCCTACCCCACGGCGATCTTCGCTGACAAAGGCCATGCCTGCATCAAGGACGTTTCGGGGATTGTTGAGAGGAACTTCCTTCCCTTCAAAGAAAATCTGCCCGCCTGCAGGGAAAAGACCCATAGCACCATTGGGGATACCTAGCTTGCCTTGACCTGCCATGCCTCCGATACCAATGATTTCCCCTTTATAAACATCCAGATCCACATTGCGGACAACCTCTCCTGGCATGTCTACCCAAAGGTTCTGCAATTTCAGCAGAATCTCTCTATCTGTATGCTCAACGAAAGCTCTCTTATGGCTTGAAGTATTAACTTCACGACCGACCATCCATCTGGCAATCTCAGGGATGAGAACCCCTTTGGCAGGGACTGTCTTGATGATTTTCCCATCACGCATAACCATGATGGTATCACAAACATCAAGAATCTCCTGTAGCCTATGTGTGATGAAAATAATGGCAATCCCAGACGCGGCCAGCAGACGCATTGCCACAAGAAGGCTATCAGCCTCCTGTTCAGAGAGAACGGCAGTTGGCTCATCAAGAACCAGCAGCTTAATTCCCTCTGCAACATCAGTTGCTTCTTTGCTCAGTTCCCGGGCAATCTCAGTAAACTGCTTATGTCCTACAGGCATCTGAGAAACCATCATCTCAGAATCCAGGGTGACAGCAAGTCGCCCTATCGCTTTTTCAGAAATTTCGGTCATCTTCTCCCTGTCAAGAACATTGAGGCGTTCTCCGAACAGTTCAGAAAGAGCGGTGTATTTGAGAGGTTCTCGGTTAAGCAGGATATTCTCAGTTGCAGTAAAATCAGGCAAGAGAGAGAACTCCTGGTGAACCATCCCTATTCCAGCAGCCAATGCATCAATGGGGGTTGCAAAGTCAACCTTCTCACCATTGATAATCACATCGCCCCCAAACCCACCAGTCTGATGAATCTCATCCATACCAAAGAGAATCTTCATCAACGTCGACTTACCCGCACCATTTTCTCCTACAAGCCCGAGAATTTCACCCGGTCTGAGGGTAAAATTTACATCTGTGAGAACATGGTTACCGAAAAAGTCCTTGCTGATGTGTTTCATCTCCAGCAACGGGGTTTCTTTTTCATTCATATGATAAATCCTTTCAATCTTGGGTGTGGCCCTTACGTCAAAAAACGTAACGGTGACGACCAAGGTCACTAGTACAGAAGCGAAAAGACACTGTAAGAGAAGAACACTCTAAAGGTCCAATCGATATAAAGGGGGAGAGTACCACTCTCCCCCTATTGGCTCAATACCTAAAATTATTTGATTGCAAAATACTTCTCAGGAACAGTAATGTCAGCGTTACCCATATAACCCTTACCCATCATGTAGGTATCTTGATAAATCAGAATGTGGTTCTTAGCACGGACGCCAGTGTTGACATCAGAGTAAGGAGCACCATTCCACTTGGCATTGGGAGTATATTTTCCATAAGCCTTCATCAAGTCACTGAGCTTGAGCAGTTCACTCTCGCCTCTGAGAACGTTGATCGCATGCTGGCCCAATCCTGCAGTACTGGTATAACCATAGGAGAAAGCCCAGGTGCCGAAGCGGCCTGCGCCACCCTTGGCGATAACTGAAGCTTCAACTTTCTTCAGGATTGCTGTGAAATCACCAGCCTCTGCAGAAAGGTCAATGCCCAAGGCGCCAGGATAACCCATCAAAGGACTCGGAAGGTCAGCTTCAATGAAGTAGCCACCATAAGCCAAAAGCTGTTTGAGCAGAGGCTCGGTATGAGCATCGTTGGTACAGAAGAAAGCGGCATTCTGACCATACGTCTCAATCCAAGCGGGGACTTTCTCAAGGATGTACTGCTGAGCACCGGCAACACCAACATCACTGGTCGGATCAGGAGCTGTCTCCATGACGAACTTCATGCCCAAATCTTCACATGCAACCTTCATGATCGCTGCACGGCGACTGAGAGTCTCATAGCTGAGGTGTCTGGGGAAGGAGATATGAACAAAGGTATCACAACCAAGTTCATGTGCAGTGCGAATGATCAGGTAACCACGAGCAATAAAGTCATTGTTTACAGCCAAGTCAGCTGCAGTCTGGATTACACCTGGATCCTCGTGAGCCTCTCCGGCGATACAAAGAACATCACTTCTTTTCTCTTTTACACGGCGAAAAGCTTCTGTTGTTCCAGGAATGGCCTGGTTTACAATGATGGCCTTAATCTTCGGGTCATCAGCAAGACCAGCAATAACGCTGATGGTGGTCTCAGCTTCATCCATGAAGTTGTCAGGATAGGTCACGTGCTGGATCATACCACCATCGTTGACAGAACCATACTCTTCAATGAGGCGTTCTGCACCACGGAGGTCATCTTCAGACTGTGATACCGTACCAGTGACAATACCGATGCGAAAATCTTTTCCAGCAGTGGCAGTTTCTTGGACTCCAGCAGCAAATATCGTGCCAGCAACCAGAAGCACACAAAGAACAAGAGCAAACATCTTTTTCATTTCTACTTCTCTCCTTAAGGGATAGTTATTCTTTATGATACGAAAAAGAATGGGTACTTGCAAGAAAAGAATATTTTTTTATACATTTTATGGTAAATACTTAGTATAAATATAAAAAACAGGGCATATTTACCTAATTAGGTATAATATGTCCTGTACGTTTTTCCAGAAATGTATGGTTATTTTGCTGAGGGATCAACCGCTTGCTGCCTACGTACCTCGTACAAGAGGATTCCCGCTGCCACAGAAACATTCAATGAATCGATATGCCCACTAGTAGGAATAGAGACTATTCCGTCACAAAGAGTCTTGGTAAGATCTCTCATACCTTTACCTTCGCTACCCATAACCAGGACAGTTCGCTTAGGGAATACTGTCTTGTACGTCTCCTTACCTGCCATGTCTGCACCATACACCCAAAATCCGCTGTTCTTGAGATTTTCAATCTCACGGTTGAGGTTGGTGACCACAGCCATAGGAACATACTGGGCAGCCCCTGAGGAAACTTTCACCACGGTGGAATTTGCTTGTGCACTGCGCCTTTCAGGTATGATAACCAAGGATACGGCAAACTGATCGGCAGAGCGGAGGATTGCCCCGAGGTTCTGCGGATCGGTTATCTCATCGAGTATCAACACCAATGCACTTTCGTCGTCCTTGAGCTTGGCGCAGAACTCTTTGACTGTGCTGAACTGGATTTTTGAGGATCCTTTCTTCACATCAAGCAACTCCAAAACAGCCCCACGATGGTCCGCCTGATCGACCATTCGGTCCATCTCAACCTTAGCAATTTTCTTTATGAGCACTTTTCCTGTCAGCAGTGCCTGACGTTCCAAAGCTTCTGTATGGCCTCCCATTCCGCGACAAAGGTACAATACTGACCCTGATGCGGCCTGTTTGAGGCTCTCTTCTATGGCATGAAAGCCAAATATCTTCTCTCCCATTCTCTTCTCCTGCTCGACAAAGCTTACTGTATTACAAAAATTTAGGCTACCTCATCGCTGAAGTAGCCAACGTATTAATCCTCAAAGGGAACAGGAGTTGGCGAGGAATCCTCACCTAGGGCGATTGCCAGATCATGCATGATTTTCTTTGCTTTAGAATTCATCCGTTTGGGAATCTGTACAAGTAGCTTCAGGTACATATCACCTCGGTCTGTAGAGTTGAGTTTGGTAACTCCCCGTCCACGTACACGGAGCATCTTCCCCGACTGCACACCTGAGGGGATAGTCACCTTGATGGACTGTCCGTCTATGGTTGGCACTTGGATATCGGCCCCTAAGGATGCCTGCGTAATGGAAATAGGTACCTGACAGAAAAGGTCATAGTCCTGTCTGACGAAGTACTTGTGAGACTTAACATTCACATAAACGTACAAGTCACCTGATGGACCACCATTTGCTCCGGCATCACCCATTCCACGGAGCACAACCCGGCTTCCATTATCAACCCCGGCAGGGATAGTCACCTTAACTTTCTGTTGTTTCCGCTTGAGCCCACTTCCATGACACTCTGTACAAGGGTTCTCGATCACACGCCCATTACCATTACAGGTCGGACAAGTGCTTGCTATTGCAAAGAACCCGCTATTGCGTCTGACTTGTCCACTCCCGTTACAGGTAGGACAAACTTTGGTTCCTGTCCCCCCTTGGGAACCTGAACCACGGCAAGACTCACAGGCTATCTGATGGGAATATGCCACATCCACTTTGGTGCCAAATACTGCATCTTTAAAATCAATTTCAACATCATAGCGAAGAGAAGCACCAGCTTCTGGACCTCTCTGAGCCCCTCGACCACCTTGAGCACGACCACCGCCGCCGCCAAAGAACGAGCTGAAAATGTCTTCAAAACCACCGCCACCACCACTAAAACCACCACCAAAGATATCACTGAAATCTCGGTAGACGTTTGAGTAATCATGACCGCCGCCATTGGCACCATCAAGACCGGCAAACCCGAACTGATCGTACATCTGTCTCTTCTTTTCATCAGAGATAACGTCATAGGCTTCAGTAGCTTCTTTGAATCGCTCCTCAGCTTCCGCATCCCCCGGATTTCTATCTGGGTGATTGGCAATAGCCAGCTTGCGATATGCTTTTTTTATCTCATCCAGTTGTGCTGTCTTCGCGACTCCAAGCACTTCATAATAATCTCGTTTCGCCACGGTGCGACTTCCTTCGAACAAATTGGCCTAGAAACATCATGTCGGCCGAAGCCGACATGATGTAAAGCCTATCATCTATAGTAACCTGTTTCCGAAACCTTAGTCTACGACTTCGTAATCGGCATCTTCAACATTGTCTTTCCCAGTATGCTTCTTAGGCTCGTCCCCGTCAGCTGATGGCTGGCCTTCAGGTCCACCATCGCCACCTTCCGGTGCAGAAGTGTTCTTATACATCTCTTCTGCCAACTTGTAGGCAGCCTGCTGGAGTGCTTCACTCTTGGCCTTCAGGTCTTCAGCGGAAGAGCCCTGGTTCTCAAGCAATGTCTTCAACTCCGCAATAGAGCTCTCAATGGCAGCTTTATCCTCAGAGGAAATCTTATCACCATACTCCTTGAGAGACTTCTCTGTAGAGTAGACCAGACTGTCAGCCTCGTTACGCGCATCAATACGAGCACGTTCCTGCTTATCCTCTTCGGCATGAGCTTCAGCCTCACGGACCATCTTCTCGATATCAGCATCACTAAGACCGGAAGAGCTTTCAATACGTATCTTCTGCTCCTTGCCAGTACCAAGGTCTTTTGCAGATACGTGGACAATACCGTTGGCATCAATATCAAAGGTTACCTCAACCTGAGGAACACCACGGGGAGCCGAAGGGATACCGATAAGGTCAAACTTACCAAGTGTCCTGTTCTGACTGGCCATCTCACGTTCACCTTGTAGGACATGAATGCTTACTGCAGTCTGTCCATCAGCGGCTGTAGAGAATATCTGACTCTTGCGAGTAGGAATAGTCGTGTTACGCTCGATCAGACGGGTATTTACACCACCAAGGGTCTCGATACCGAGGGAGAGAGGAGTTACATCCAACAAAAGGACATCCTTGACATCTCCACCAAGAATACCACCTTGGATGGCAGCACCCATTGCAACAACCTCATCAGGGTTAACGCCCTTATGGGGCTCCTTGCCAAACAGCTCGCGTACAACAGCCTGAACAGCAGGGATACGGGTTGAGCCACCGACAAGGATAACCTCATCGATATCTGCTGCTGTGAGACCAGCATCGCGCAATGCATTCTTTACAGGAAGCTTTGTGCGCTCGACCAAGTCAGCAACAAGCTGCTCGAACTTAGACCGGGAAAGGGTCATGGCCAAGTGCTTAGGACCTGATGCATCAGCTGTGATGAACGGCAGGTTGATATCAGTACTGGTAGAATTGGAGAGCTCTACCTTTGCCTTCTCAGCCGCCTCACGCAATCTCTGCAAAGCCATTTTGTCACTGCTAAGATCTATGCCATTTGCCTTCTTGAATTCGGAAACCATCCAATCAATGATTCTCTGGTCGAAGTCATCACCACCAAGGTGAGTGTCACCGTTGGTTGCCTTGACTTCGAAAACACCGTCACCCAGTTCAAGAATGGAAATATCAAATGTTCCACCTCCAAGGTCATACACGGCAATTTTCTCTTCCTTGGTCGCGTCCTTTCCAATACCATAGGCAAGGGCTGCGGCAGTAGGCTCATTGACAATACGCTTGACATCCAAGCCTGCAATTTTACCTGCATCCTTGGTAGCCTGGCGCTGTGCGTCATTAAAATATGCAGGGACAGTCACAACCGCTTCTGTCACTGCCTCACCGAGGTAATCCTCAGCAGTCTTTTTCATTTTCTGCAGGATGGCAGCTGAAATTTCCTGGGGAGAGTAGCTCTCACCACGGATATCAAGCTTGATCTCACCACCAGAGCCTGAGCCGACCTTATAGGGGATTCTGTTCAGTTCCGAGGGAATTTCACTCGCTTTGCGTCCCATAAAACGCTTGATTGAGTACACAGTATTCTCTGCGTTGGTAACCATCTGGTTCTTAGCGGGTTGGCCGACCAAGCGATCACCCTTTGCTGTATATGCAACAACAGAAGGAGTGGTTCTCTGTCCTTCACTGTTGGCAATGACCATTGCGTCGTTGCCTTCCATAACTGCAACACAGCTGTTGGTTGTGCCCAGGTCAATTCCAATAATTCTTCCCATAGTATATTTCTCCTCTCCAATTTATTTCATAATCATCATGGGCCTAGCCCATGTGAATAAAGTACTCATACCAAACTCAATCGTCAAATGTTAGGCTTGCCAACTTTTACTTTTGTTGGGCGCAGTACCCGTCCATGTAATTTGTACCCAGTGGAAAACTCCTCAAGGACCATTTCGTGCTCCAAGGAGTCGTCAGTAACCACCATGCACGCTTCGTGCTCCTCAGGGTTAAACTCTTGCTCAGAAGCTTCAATTCGTTCAAGGCCCCAATTACGTTCCAGAATTCCAAATATCTGAGAGTTGACCATTACCACTCCATCGTGGATTTTTTTATAGTCTTCAGTGGATTCTGCAGCTTCCAATGCACGGCTAAAATCATCAAGAGGCTCCAACAGGTCCTTGATAAGGGAAGTGTTGGCATATTTTACCGCTTCTTCCTTGTCTCGGATCAGGCGCTTGCGAGTATTCTCAAGATCAGCACGGTTACGTAGCATCTGATCTTTCATCTCAGAAACCTCAGCCTGGGCAGTTTCAACCTGTTCCTTGAGAAGCGCTATTTCAAGTTCTTTCTGCTCCACCTCCGAAAGGGTAACAACCTCATCTTGCGTAACTTCTGGACTCTCATCCTTCTTAGGTTGCTTTTTTTCCTGTTTCTTATCCATACCAATTCCTCAATTTTTCCTATGCCATGCATTAACGCGGGCACATGTATATTTACAAGTTCTAACACAAAGCTGACCTCATGCCGAACCAATTCTGATAACCTAGTGTACCGTAATGAGTAGCCCCACCCGGGGCATGGCATAACATACTCATAAGAGATTGCAAGGGTCAAGTGGTTTTTTCCTGGATATCCCCTATTTGGCAATCCAATTAGAGCCGTCTAACCATAAATAGGAAAGAAGACACAAAAAGAGAACAAAACCCCTATATGTAGAGCATACTCAAAATAGGGCCAGATGCCTTGAACTCGCTATGAGTTATGGGATTGATAGAAAGGAGTGTGATAGTCTTCCACCGAAAAACAGATGGTGATCAGAATGAAACTTCATCCTCATCGAGGATAATCACTTCTTCCTCACTCTCAGGAAGGTACTCCACCTGATGCTTTTCAGCCACTGTTTGTTTTTCATTTTCTAAAACAACATCCTCAATTTCCTTAGCGGAGACCTCCTCTTCTGCCTCTCCCTCTGTATCCTCTGGCTCTTCGTAAAGGGCCATAGCGAATACGATAGAGGGAGGATTATCTTCAACTGGAGTATCCAAGGATATTTCCTCAGCAACAGACACAAGGCGCTCCTCTTCAAGAGGCTCATCCAAAACGGCATGCTCATTTTCTAGAGGTTTGCATACTTCATCAACCAAAGCCATGGCAAAGACAACTGAGCGGGGGGCTTCCTCAGTCTCAGACTTCTTGAGAAGAGCAAGCTTCTCTTTTCTCAAATTTGCAAGCGATTCTTGCAATTGGTTGGATTCTTGGTTCAAGAGGGCCAAAGCAGAGGATGCTTCCTCCTCCAGGCCCTGCAATTTCTCCAGAGTTTGTTCCCCTTTGATCGTTTCTTGGAGTAATGTGCTCAATTCGTCTTTGAAAGAGAGCAAAGATGCTTTCTCAGAGGCATCTAGGAGCTTAGTCACGTCCCTGGCCTGCTCGAGACGCAAAGAGAGTTCTTTAAGGTACTCCGAGACCACCCTGATCATATTTTGAAAAGAGAGGTCCGTTTTATTGAGGGTCATCTCGAAAATCTTGGACATCTCGCCATAACATTGTTGGACAAAACTCTGCATCTCTTCAGTCATGTGGGCTAGAGCCTTCTCTTCAATGGCAAGAAGCTCTTCCTCTTGTCGCTTTTGTTGTTCAGTATGTTTAGTCAGGAGCTGAGCGAACTCTCGCTGTTGCTCTTGCATTTTCTCATTGGCCTGCCGATAAGCAGCCTGAAGGCCTTTCTCATATCCAAGCATCTTCTGGTCACCCTCTTCACCAAGCTGATGCAACTTTGACATTTGCACTGAGACTAGATTCAGGGATGCTTCCTGACGGTTTTTAAGGGTTTCGGTGTGGACAGCAATTTGGGCAAGGTTATCTTGCTCTGCCCGTTGCACTTCCTTCTCATACTCCTGAAGTTTGGCAAAGGAGGCACTCTGCATCTCCTTGACCCTGAGATGCTGGATACGCAGGGCCTCTTCACCCTCGATGATTTGTTTTCCAAGAGTATCCTTGAACTGCTCAAAGCGCAGGTCAAAGTCAGAAAGACTCTCTTGCACACGGATAAGGTTGGCCTCTTCAGCTTTCATTACCACCACCCTCTGTTCAACCTGGGCAGTAGCGCTCTCCAATTGTGTCAGGGAAGTCTGGTAGGTTACAAGTACCTTTTGTAAGATAGCAAGGTCTTCACTGCGAGCTTCCAGATCGGTAAGCTGCGAATCGACATGACTCATAAGCAGATGGGACTCATCGATCTTCTTACTGATACGCTCTTCAACTTTCTGAACGAGTTCATTAAATTGGGTCTGACTGTTCTCAACATTCTTGAGCAATGCCTGTGATCTTTTCCTTATGAGGTCCGCTCGCTGATTACGCTTGTCATCAGAGCGCAAGAGAAAAATGATAATCAAGGTCAGAACAAAGAGGACAACCGGCAGCAACAACTCAAAACCCATAGTGGACCTCCATGATTCAGAATACCAGAGAAATGAACTCCTTCCAAGAACTGATTACCAAATCAGCATCAGAATACTCTTTCTTTGATGAAGTGATCAGAGCAGAGTGCATACCTGCCCTCTTTGCTCCCTGACAGTCCTTGGTATAGCTGTCCCCCACATAAAGCACTTCACAGGGATCCGCGTCCACATGATCCAAAAGATAGGAAAATGCCCTGGTACTCGGCTTCAGGTACCCGCTGTCCTCAGAACTGAGGGCAGCATCCACAAGATCCGCAATACCAAGGGTCTTTAGTTTCTGCTCAACCGGGAAGTCACTAAAGGCCACAATCTCCAACCCTTCCCGTTTAGCGATAGTGAGAGCCTCTCGCATATGCGCATAGGCCTTGATGGTAAGGAAAGTTCGTTGCCAAGCGTCATAAAATTGAGCATCAATTCTTTTTCGCATGTGGAGCGTACTTTCCTCTGTCACCTTTTTTCCAGCTTGCTCAAGCATCAGGTTTGCCTGACGGGTGAGCAAGCCTTCTCGGGTGGCAGGCTTGGTATCCTGCTCTTCCTGGTCAAGACGATACTTCTGTCTCACTGTGTTGAAACGCAGGCCCAACGAAAGAGAGGGAAAGACAGAACGGATCATCCGCAGGTTGAGCATACGCTTGGGATAGAGAGTCCCATCGATATCCAGGCAAAGGGCTCTGATAGAATGCTCTTGTACGAATCCCATCCTAGCCCCGTTTCTTCTTTTCGGCGTTCCGCCCCTGCTTAGCGTTCCGCTTTTCCGTTTTACCCTGGGCTGCCTTATTCCCTGGCTTGGTACCCTTTGACTTGGCTACAGCCTTACCACCGGTACGTCTGGCTGAAGAGCTATCCTTGGAAGGCCTATCTCCCTTAGGAATCTTTTTAGGCCTGTCATTGAGGGAAGCGTTTCTCTTGCGTTCTCGCAGGTCAATCTCAAGAGGAACCTGGGTAAAGCCAAGGTCGCGCCTAATGCAGTTTTTCATATATTGTATGTAAGTCTGAGGAAAATCCTTAACCCTGTTCACAAACATCAGGAATCGAATCGGGTTTGCACTGATCTGTGTACCGTACATGACCTTGAAGTGTCCAGCCGATCCTCGGGGAGGCTGATAGACCTCACCCCAATCCTTGATGGCCGTATTCAATGTTGAGGTATCGATTCGTTTGTTGAGCTGTTTCCAAACTCCCCAGACGGTATCAAGCAACTTACCAATATCAATACCTTGTGTGGCACTGATAGCAGCTATCGGAGAAAAGCTAAGAACAGGGAAAAGGAATCGCATCCTATCCTTGATAGCGTCAAGCTCGTTGCCGATGCCGGTAAGCAAATCAATCTTGTTCAGCACCAGGATGATGCCCTTGCCTCGGCGTACGATAAGCTGGGCAATCTTTTTGTCCTGGTCGGAGAGGCCTTCGATGGAATCAATCATCAGCAACACGACATCAGCTTCATCAATGGTCTTGATGGCCCGGTTGACCGAGTAGTATTCGACATCATCACCAACCTTGCCTTTCCTACGGATCCCTGCGGTATCGAGCACTGTGAAATCACTGCCCTTATAGGAAAATGCCCCCATGACCACATCGCGTGTAGTACCGGCTATATCACTGACTATGGAGATGTCTTCACCCACCAAGAGGTTTGTTAGGGTGCTCTTGCCCGTATTGGGTTTTCCCAAAATGGCGAGCTTGACGCTATCCAACTCATCAGGAGCCTCATCCAGGCTGATCAGGTTTAGCATGCCAAGCAAAGTATCTTCCAAATCTTCAATCCCATGACCATGTGCAGCTGAGATACCTAGCACACGTTGGTAGCCGTATTCATAATATTCCCATAGGAGGTCATCGCGTGATGGGGTGTCTATCTTATTGACCACCAACACCATCTTGTCGGTGAAGGGGCGAAGAAATTCCAGTAGCTCGCGATCTTCAGCTGTTACTTCTGTACAATCCATCATAAATACGATGGCGTCAGCAATTTCCAGCAGGGCGAGACTCTTATCGGCAACCAGACCATCAAGACCTTCACGATCTATCTTGACTCCTCCGGAGTCAATGATTGTCACCGGATGATTACCCAAAAGCCAACGCTCGGGGATAGGGTCACGCGTGACACCTGGAGTTGGGTCGGTAATGGCTCTTCTCTTGCCGATAAGGCGGTTGAAGAGGGTTGATTTTCCCACATTGGGTCTTCCAATAATGGCAATAACGGGCATTTTAGGCTGCCCAATATCAAGTTCAGATGGTGGTGAAATGATCGAATCGGTCATGCATCCACTCCCTTATATAGGTGGTTATCGTAAGATAGGATTCCATTTCCAACACATGTTCGGCAAGCTGCTTGGCCTCTTCAAATGAGACAGAGCGTAAAATCTTGCGGACCTGCAGGAGGCTTTGGGACCCCATACTCAATTCATCCATCCCCAATCCGGCCAACAGCACGGAACAGAGAGGATCACTGGCCATCTCTCCGCAGAGACTCACCGGGATGTTTGCCTGGTGGGCTTTCTCTACGATCATCTTCAAGGAGCGCAACACTCCCGGATGAAATGGCTGAAACAGGTGGGCTATCTTCTCATTACCCCGATCGACAGCAATGGTATACTGGATCAGGTCATTGGTTCCGATAGAGAAAAAGTCCACCTTTTTTGCGAGAATATCGGCACACAATGCGGCAGAGGGGACCTCTATCATGGTGCCGACCTGGATATCAGGATCAAACGGAATCTGTTCAATTCTACACTCTTCCTTGACATGTTCAAAGAGGTGCAGTACAGCGTTCAATTCCTCGACACCACTGATCATGGGAAACATGATCCTCAACTTTCCATATACACTGGCTCGCAGCAGAGCCCGAAGCTGGACGGTAAAGATGTCCTTACGGGAAAGACAGAACCTTACAGCTCTCCAACCAAGGATAGGGTTCTTTTCATCAATGCCCATTCCCGAGACAACTTTGTCCCCACCAACATCAATAGTGCGGATGGTTACCGGTAACGGGGCCATTGCCTGGACCACCTCCCGATAGGCTTCAAACTGCTGTTGCTCAGTGGATCCGCCTTTGCTATCCATGAACAGAAACTCCGATCGGAAAAGTCCAACACCTGAAGAACCTACCTCTTTGGCCAACTCGACCTCAGAGACTGTCTGGATATTGGCCTTCAGCAGTACCTCATGGCCGTCACTGGTCATGGTTGGCAGGTCAATCATCAGCCGCAATTCTTGTTCATGTGCTTGCCAGCGAGCATATCTCTCGTTCAGGTTCTGTGCCGCTATCAAATCAGGACGGATGACTACCTCTCCGTAGTTTCCATCCAGTATGATTTCATCACCGTCATGAACCTTCTGGGAAGCGGTTCCCAGGGCAATGACAGTAGGAATGTTGAAGGCACGCACTAGAATGGCGACATGACTGGCTCGCCCTCCACCATCCAAGGCAATACCAATGATATGCTTCTTGTCCATCGAGAAAAGTTCAGAGGGCATAAGAGTGTCAGCGACAAGGATGACATCTTCAGTAAGGGTTTTTACCGTACGCCTGACTCTCATGCTAAGAGCATCAAGCAGATGAAGCGATACATCCTTGAAATCAACACTTCGCTCTTTGAGCATTTCGTCAGGGGAGTCCTCAAGCAGTGCGACCATACTATTGGTCACAGATTCCACAGCCCACCCAGCACATACCAGGTTTGTGGAAATATACTCCTCGATCTGGGCAAGATATTCTGGATCGCTGAGCATCATCAGATGTGTCTGCAAGATTTCTGCGGGTTCGGCAGAGATATCAGGACCTTGGTGTTCCTCCAAGGCCTTTTTTGCTTGTTCTACAGCTGTGCGAAATTTTTGTAGTTCTTCCTGTACGTCCATAGCCATGATGTGTTGCTTTTCAGCAACCATGGAAGAACGTACATGTACTAGGGCTTTCCCTTTAGAAAGGCCCTCGGAAGCTGCTATACCCTTGAATATCCTCATATGTAATGTACTATACGGGCTTTATCCTCTCATGTAAAGCTGGAAACCCAACAGCAATTCGACTAGAATAACCATATGGAAGACAATGATGAAAAGCAAAGAACCCCAAAGACTACAAAGGGTAGCAGACATACGCTTGCCCTGTTTGGAATCTGGCTTCTTTTTACATCACTGGTACTTGCCATAGGATTCCCTATCGTACTTGAATCTATCCGGCAAAGTGGGGTCCTCACCTTGCTCAAGTCCACTACAGAGACAACCAGCAACCAGCAACAGGTGAAGCTCTGGTTTTACACTTCTGACGGATCCATCAGCGAGTTCAGGCAAGAGCAAGACAAACAGGGAGGATCGGTCTATCACGATACCTTTGAAAGCTTGCTTTCCGGCCCCAAGCTACAAGCCCTCAAAAAGGGAGCAATCTCTTCTATAGATCAGAAAACCACATTGCGAGGCATTACCCTCTCAAATAAAGTGCTCTACATTGACCTAAGCAAGAATTTTTTGGAAAGTCAGGATCTGAAAAGGGCTTACGAACAGCTCAGAAGAACAGGAAAAGGGTTTTCCCAAGTCAAGGATATAGTATTGCTTATTGAGGGAGAGCGAGCAACTCTTCCAATCGACCTGTAAAAGAGGGTCTATCCAAGCCCTCCGATTTTTTTAGCAAGGCAAGAAATTCCCTATTCCCCTTATGTCCGGTAAGAGGACTCATTGCCAAGGCATGAATGCCCACCCCTTCCTCAGACAGGAAAGTGAAGACAGTATGCATTACCTCAACTAAAAGTGTAGGATCGGTAATCACACCGGTAAAATCTTCCAACCCCTTGGGAACTTCAAACTGGGGTTTGATGAGAGCGATTAACCAGGTATTGCCAGAGAGCGTCAGAATATGAGACGCAGCATCTCCGATGGAACGGAACGAGAGATCGCATACTGCCGCCTGGCAAGGAGGATCAAGTTCTTCAAGAGTCATGATGTTCTGCTTTTCATATACCAGAACACGTGGATCTGTCCTCAGTCGCCAATCAAGTTGGTTGTATCCAACATCGACACTATGTACAAGCTTTGCTCCATGTTGAAGCAAACAGTCGGTAAATCCTCCAGTAGAGGAGCCGGCGTCCAGCATAACCAGGCCATCAACTGAGAGAGCGAACGCATCCAAGGCATGTTCAAGTTTGTATCCACCTCGTGATACGTACTGTTCAAAGCTCAGAGAGAGAGAGGTGTCCTCACCAAAGGGTTGTCTGGGATCGGTAGAGAGCTCTCCATTTGCATATACGTTCTTACAGGCTACGAAGGCTGTGAGTTGGTCTTTGGTGTACTCTCTGCCATATTGGTTCATAAGCAACTGCAGCAGGGGCTTCTTTTTCTGTTTCATCAGATGAGAAAATTCCTACTGAAGCGTTCAATCTTCAGGGTGTTCCCATTGGAAACATCCAAGGTGACACAGACTCCCTGCAGGACAGGGCTCGTATCGGCGATCTCACTACGCATTGGCATCTGGGTAAGTTGCCTTGCGATGGATATCTCCGGATTAGAACCAATGACACTATCAGAAGGCCCACACAGTCCAAGATCGGTGATATAGCCACTTTTCTTGGGAAGTATCTTCTCATCAGAGGTCTGTACATGGGTGTGAGTTCCTACCAAGACAGAAATAAGCCCGTCCAGATGGAGGCTGAGCGCCTCTTTCTCTTCAGTGTTCTCAGCATGAAAGTCAACCAGAATGAGGGGAGTCTGTTTACGCAGTTTCTGCACATGTTCCAGCCCAACACGAAATGGGCAGTCGATGGCAGGGAGCTGCATGCGTCCCTGCAGGTTAAGTACTCCTACCTTGGTTCCCTTGATATCCACCACTACCGACCCATGACCAGGGGCTTGGGGAGGATAGTTTGCTGGACGCAAGAGTCGTTTTTCGCTATCAAGGTGGGGCCTTAGGTCATCCTGCTGCCAAATGTGGTTTCCACTGGTGATGACATCAACTCCCAAGGAGAAGAACTGTTCCATCAGTGAGGCCGAAAGGCCAAAGCCATTGGCAGCATTCTCGCCATTGACGATGACCACATCAGCGCGATAGTCCTTGACCAAAGAGCCAAGGCCCATAAAAAGCGCCCTGCATCCGGGTTGTCCGCAGACATCCCCGAGCAGCAGGGCTACAAGCGTTTTCTTATCAGACACTCTTCAACCTACCTAGCATATTCGACGACTCTCATCTCTCGGATGATGGTCACCTTGATCCTACCGGGATAACGTAGCTCAGCCTCAATGCGACTGGCGATGCCCTTGGCAATATCTTTTGCCCCGTCATCAGTAACCTGCTCATTGTTGACCAAGATCCTAAGTTCGCGACCTGCCTGTATGGCAAAGGCCTTATCTACTCCGGTAAAACTTTCAGCTATATGCTCAAGAGATTCAAGCCTCTTGATGTAGTTATCAAGTGTCTCACGACGAGCCCCGGGACGTGCAGCACTGATGGCGTCAGCTATCTGCACGATGACGGCCTCAATTGTTGTTGGTTCGGTGTCGTTGTGGTGAGCTAAAATTGCATTGACAACACGAGGATCTTCTCCAAGGCGTTTTGCCATCTCAGCACCAAGTTCGGCATGAGTAGCATCACTTTCTGTCTCGATACCCTTACCGATGTCATGCAACAGACCCGCTCGCATAGCGAGTTCGCTATTTGCACCGACTTCACTTGCAATCATTCCAGAGAGGATAGCTACCTCCTTGGAGTGATTAAGCACATTCTGGCCATAACTGGTTCGGAAATAGAGTCTGCCAAGGGCACGGATGGTTTCAGGTCCCATATTATGTACACCAAGCTCAAAAATGACCTTCTCACCCTCGTCAGCAATAATCCTGCCAATTTCCTTGGTGACCTTGTTGACCACTTCCTCAATTCGGGCTGGGTGGATTCTTCCATCCTGGACCAACCTTTCCAAGGAGACGCGGGCAATTTCTTTACGCACGGGATCAAAACAGGAAATCACCACCGCTTCTGGGGTGTCATCAATGATGACATCCACACCGGTGAGGGTCTCTAAAGTCCTGATATTTCGACCTTCACGGCCAATGATTCTTCCCTTCATCTCGTCACTAGGCAAACTTACAGAGCTGATAGTAACATCACTGGTTACTTCAGTAGCAAGGCGTTGAATTGAGGTAACCACAATATCACGCGCTTTCTTATCGGCAGAAAGCTGTGCTTCCTGTTCGATTTTGTTAATCATCACCTGTCCATCACGACGAGCTTCGTTGTACATGCTCTCCATGATTGTGTTCTTTGCCTCTTCCGAGCTTATGCCTGCTATGCGTTCAATTTCAGTAAACAGGTTGCTTTCTTTTGCTGCAACCTCAAGTTCCATTTGGGCAAGTCTAGCTTCCCGATCTCCCAATTGCTTTCTGATAGCATCCAATTCGGCTTGCTTATGCTCGATATTCTCCTCTTTCTGCAAGAGTCGTCTTTCCGAGCGCTGCAATTCACTTCGCCTTTCTCTAGCTTCTCGTTCCTGCTGCTGTTGTTCTTTCAACAACTGATCACGAGTCTCAAGCAAAAGCTCTTTGCTTTTCGCTTCCGCTTCCTTTATTGCTTCCTGATTCAGTCTGACAGCTCTCTGTTCGACCGAGGTAAGCTTAAATTTCGCATACAGCCAACGGCTTAACCAACCTAAGATGATACCAATAAAACAACTAAGGAGGATAGTTAGTATAATGTTCATATACTACCCCCTATTGTAATGTTACAATCATACGAACGGATGTAGTAATTGTCAAGGCTCATCCTGTTGGAAATATTGTCTCTAAGCATATAAATACCAGCGAATTGACATAATATTTCATCCTAAACCCGTAGAAAGCACCAGGATGAAGCCAAAAAAACCGCCGTCATTACAACAGCGGCTTAGCCCTCTCGGGCAGATAGATTGATGAAGGTACGCTAGCGAGTCTTATTTGTCCTCTTTTGCACTCTTCTCAGCATCTTCGGCTTTTGCCTTTGTGCTGGTTTCAGCTTTTTTAGGAGCTGCTTTCTTAGGAGCTACTTTCTCAGCTTTCTTTTCAGCTTTTTTCTCAGCCTTCTTATCGGGCTTTGAGGTTTTTTCAACCAGCTCAAGAATGACCATTTCAGCTGCATCACCAAGACGATTGCCGGTTTTCAGGATACGTGTATACCCACCCTTACGCTCAGCAAACATGGGAGCGATCTCTAGAAAAAGCTTGGCGGAAACAGCTTCATCTTTGATGTCTCGGTCAACACGACGGCGATTTGCTACACTGTCGTCCTTTGCACGAGTAATCATTTTTTCAGCCATTCTGCGAACTTCCAGAGCCTTTGCTTTGGTGGTCTCAATTCTTTCATATTTGAATAGTGAGGTCACCATACTGCGCTTCATTGCTTTCCTGTGTGAGGAGGTTTTGCTCAGCGCATTGAATCCAATCCTATGCTTCATTCTCTTCTTCCTTGTTCCCTGGGACTCTGATTGCTGTCTTCAAAACGCTATAGTCTGTCATCCCAAGGCTGAGATTCCATTCCTTAAGCTTATCCTTGATTTCAGAGAGACTCTTCTTGCCGAAGTTTCTCGTTTTAGCAATCTCTTCCTCAGTCTTCTTGGTCAGATCACCAATAGTTCTGATGTTGGCGTTCTTGAGGCAGTTGCTAGACCGTACGGTCAGCTCCAATTCCTCAACCGAGGTATTGAGAATCTTGCGAACTCTCTCTTCCTCTTCATCTACCTCATCATTGCTACTGATCAGTGTCTCGTCGAAGTTAATAAAGATCTGGAAGTAGTCCTTCGCGATCTTAGCAGCTTCTGCCAAGGCGTTCTGAGGAACAATAGTTCCATCGGTGTAGATTTCCAGTGTCAGTTTGTCGTAATCACTACGATAGCCAACTCTGGTGGGCTCAATTGAATATGTGACGCGAGTGACAGGTGAGAAAGTTGAGTCAAGGGGAATAGTCCCGATTTCCTCAATGTATTTCTCGTTGATTTCAGACGGGACATAGCCCCTACCAAGGTCAATCTGAACCTCCATCTCGATGTTGGCATCATCCATCATCGTAAAGAGGACCAGATCCTTGTTGGTGATCTCAACCTGGTCACGCTCGAAGTTTGCGCCGGTCACTACGCCAGGGCCCTTACACTCGATGAGAAGGTTTGTTCCCTCCGAGTCCTCAGGCATGCTGATCCGCAGCTTCTTTAAAGCAGCAATGATATCCGAAATATCCTCACGGACACCTGGAAGTTGCTCAAATTCGCTGGAAATCATATGCGGTACACCATCTTCATTAAAGCTGGTGAACTTCACAGCAGTGACTGCATACCCCTGGATTGATGAGAGAAGCACCCTTCGCAGCGTATTGCCGATTGTGGTACCAAAGCCTCTCTCAAAAGGATAGGCAATAAATCGACCATAATTCGGTTCTACTGCGTTGTGTTCAAAGGTAATCCCCTTGGGCTTTTTAAAGCCCTTCAGAAGGTTTTTGCGTGCCATGGTTACTCCTTATCTGGAATACAACTCGACCACCAGCTGCTCGTTAATCTTTTCGAGTTCGGTGACTTCACTTCGTCTGGGAACAGCAACAAAGGTGCCCTTCATTGCATCCGCATCCAACGTCAACCACTGGTAGACACCGGACTTGGTGTATTCCTTCAGATTTTCCTTAATCGTAAGCATCTTCTGTCCGTGTGCGCCGACGGAGACAACGTCACCTGGCTTCAAACGGTAAGAAGGGATGTCAACTCGCTTGCCATTGACCATGATGTGACCATGGTTGATGAACTGAGCGGACTGGCTACGACTGCTTGCAAAGTGCAAGCGATACACCACGTTGTCAAGTCTGCACTCAAGCAACGAAATGAGGTTCTCACCAGTCTTACCAGGGATTCTGACAGCTTCGTCAAAGGTTAGCTTGAACTGTTTCTCAAGCATGCAATAGGTTCTCTTCAGCTTCTGCTTTTCGCGAAGTTGAAGTCCGTAGTTTGTAGGTTTCTTGGAACGGGCCCTAGGGTCCTTTCCAGGAAGTCCGGTTGACTTAGGATCATTCATCGGACATTTTCCTGAATGACAACGCTCGCCCTTAAGGAACAACTTAGTCCTTTCGACCCTACAATATCTGCATTTAGGTCCTGTATATCTTGCCATATGCTCTCTAGCTCCTCATCAGACTCGTCTGCTCTTACGAGGTCTGCATCCATTGTGGGGGATGGGTGTGACGTCACGAATAGACCTGACCTTCAACCCAAGAACACCCAAAGTCCGAATGGCACTCTCGCGCCCAACTCCAGGTCCCTTCACAAATACATTCACTTCCTGAAGTCCAGAATCCATAGCTGCCTTTGCGGCTTTTTCAGCTGTGGTCTGTGCTGCATAAGGAGTGGACTTCTTGGCTCCACGGAACCCAAGCCCGCCTGCGCTGGCCCAGGACACTGCATTACCATTAAGGTCGGTAACGGTGACAATGGTATTATTGAAGGTAGCCTGAATATAGACGTTTCCTTCATATACCGTTTTCTTCACTTTACGTTTAGTTTTAGCCATGTATGACCTGCTCCTTATTTCTTCTTAGACGCAACGGTCTTCTTCTTACCCTTGCGAGTACGGGCATTGGTCTTAGTCCTCTGACCGCGTACGGGAAGACCCTTACGATGACGTAGGCCACGATAGCAACCAATGTCCATAAGGCGCTTAATATTTAGAGCAACTTCTGTTCTCAGACGTCCCTCTACCTTGTACTCTTCCTCAATTACCTTGCGCAGTACTGCAAGATCTTCACCTGAAAGGGTGTTGATGCTTACATCAGGGTTGATCTTTGTCTTTTCACAAATATCTACCGCTGAAACCCTGCCGATACCGTAAATGTAGGTCAGGGCTATCTTAACTGCCTTGTTCGGCAAATCTACACCTGCAATTCTCGCCATTAATGGCCTCCTGAATTTCTCTTATAGAGTTGGAAGGCTTTCGCCGAACCTTGTTATCTCTGTCTCTGCTTGTGCTTGGGATTATCACAGATGATACGGACAACCCCATTCCGTCTGACTACTTTGCACTTGTCACAAATCGGTTTGACACTTGCTCTTACTTTCATGTTCTAGCTCCTAAGCCTAAATATGTTTTGACTTCTTGCTACCCACATTGAACCCATCGTAGTGGTGCATTTTCATGACACCTTCAATCTGTCTCATGGTGTCCAGGTCAACGCCCACCAAAATCAGGAGGGAGGTTCCACCAAACAGCATTGCAACCGACGAAGGGAAGTTGAAGAACTTCTGTACCAGCGTGGGGATCAAGGCAATGAAAGCCAAGAATACAGCTCCAGGAAGAACTATGCGGTTGAGAATCCTTGTCAGATACTCTTCCAGCTTTTCAGATCGCACACCAGGTACGGATCCACCATTCTCACGAATCTGCTTGGCCATCTCAACCGGGTTCAAAGACACCTGCGTATAGAAGAAGGCAAACGCTATGATCAACAGGGTGTAGATAATCAGATAGGGGGCACCCTGTGGATTTAGCCAATTGGAAAAGGCAGCAAGCCACCTAATCTCTGGTCCTAAAGTAGTCGCAATCTGCAACGGGAATGAAAGCAGTGCTGAAGCGAAAATTACAGGAATAACACCTGAGGGGTTAACCTTGAAAGGAATATACGTACTTTGAGCACCATACATCTTCCGGCCTACCACACGTTTGGCATAGTTCACGGGAATCTTTCTTACACCCTGCTCTTCATAGACGACAAGAGCGACGACCAACAAAAACATCACGAACACCACAAGGACGACAATCGGATTCAATATGCCTGCAGAGACATTCTTGAATAAGGTTGACATAGCCGAGGGAATTCTTGCCACAATACCGGCAAAAATCAACAAGCTGATACCGTTTCCGATACCCCACTGGGTGATCTTGTTACCAATCCAAATCAAAAGCATGGAACCTGCAGTGACCGTCAACATAGCTAACATGGTAAAGGGAACCTTACCAATGGTCATAACCCCAGGGATGGAATTTGCATAAATGGTGATCACATATGACTGGATAAGACATACAACAATCGTTCCATATCTGGTATACTGCTGGATCTTCTTATGGCCTGACGGGTCTTGTGCCAATTTCTTCAAAGAAGGCATCACCAACATCAGCAATTGCAGTATGATCTGCGTACTGATATATGGCATGACACCAAGCATGAATAGGGAGAAATTGGAGAAAGCACCGCCGGAGAAAAAGTTCAAATACTCTGTGAGTCCGATGTTGGAACTATTACCCTGTGAAAGAAAATACAGTTTCAGAACTTGAGGATCTATTCCTGGAATAGGAATCACTGCCCCGATCCTACTGACAATCAGCAGACCCAAGGTTATGAAAATCTTCTTCCGAAGATCCTTAATTCTATACATCTCAACTAAGGAGTTTGCCATAGAGCCCTTCTTTGTTATCTGATTTCGCCACCCGCAGCACCAATCTTTTCGATTGCGCTTGCGGAAACCTTCAAGCCATCAATGATCACCTTCTTGGTAATCTCACCATCGCCCAGGATTTTAGCCTGAACATTGTGACCTTTTACCACACCTGCGTCCTTGAGGACATCAAGGGTAATCACATCACCATCTTCGAAGTTGGCGGAAAGAACATCAAGGGATACTACTGCATACTCCTGCTTGAACTTACTATTAGAGAAACCTCTGCGCGCCACACGGCGATACAAAGGCATCTGACCACCTTCAAAACCAAGACGAACACCACCGCCGGAGCGGGACTTCTGTCCGTCGTGACCCCTACCACAGGAACGGCCCTTTGAGGAATTGCCGCGTCCTACGATATTCTTTTTGGTAGTAGCACCAACTGGTGCTTTAATCTGACCCATCTTACATCTCCTCGACTTTCACAAGGTGTGATACGACACGAACCATCCCAAGTGTGCAGGGAGTGGCATCATGTACAACCGAGCTGGAAATCTTGCCAAGCCCAAGAGCCTTCACAGTTTTTCGCTGTGCAGGAAGGGTGCGGGCAAGACCTCTAACCAGGGTAATTTTGATTTTCTTTACTTCAGCCATCGTCTTAACCCCACATCTCGCTCAGGGATTTACCCCTGTTCTTTGCTATGCTCTTCGCATCAAAAAGATGCTCGAGTCCATCGAAAGCGGCCTTAACGGTGTTTATTGAATTCTTAGAACCGAGGGACTTGCTCAAGATGTCATGAATGCCACAAGCATCACAAATAGCACGAACAGCACCACCGGCAATAACACCGGTACCTGGGACTGCAGGACGCAATAGGACACTGGCACTCTTATACTTGCCTACAATTTCATGAGGAATTGAGGTTTTCTTCATAGGAACGACAATCATGCTTGCCTTGGCCCGATCGACAGCCTTTCGGATCGATTCGGTGACATCATTTGCCTTGCCAAAGCCATAACCAACCTTACCATTCTGATCGCCAACAACTACCAAGGCTGAAAAGGAAAACCTTCTACCACCCTTAACAACTTTAGCAACACGGTTCAGCTTAATCAGCTTTTCGACATATCCGTCGTTCTTGTCTTTGTCTCTTACTCTAGATCTATCCACAGTTTCCCCCTAGAACCTTACGCCGGCTTTGCGGGCGCCATCTGCGATGCCCTTGACGATACCGTGGAAAAGATAGCCATTACGATCGAATACACAAGTGTCAATATTCTTCTCAAGCATCCTCTTACCAATGGTTTCTCCAAGCTTGGCCGCATCTTCAACACTGTTCTTCAAGTCTTTCAGTTCTTTTTCAACAGTACTTGCTGCAATCAGGGTTGTACCGTTTACATCATCAATGACTTGAACATACATGTGGGAGTTGCTGCGAAACACACTCATCCTTGGTCTGCTAGCAGTACCAGAGATTCTCTTGCGAATATGGTGCTTACGACGTGCAAGCTTTCTTCTTTTATCGATAACTCTATTCATCTTATTACCTACCCACTATTTCTTTGCAGAAGCGGACTTGCCGGCCTTACGACGGATCACTTCATCATCGTACCGAATTCCTTTACCCTTATACGGCTCTGGAGCACGTAGGGAACGAATTTCAGCACAAGTCTGACCAACAAGCTGCTTATCGATACCACTAATGGAGACCTTGTTAGGTCCATCAAGAGTAGCAGTGATTCCTTCAGGAATAACAACTTCGACCAATGTAGAGTACCCGAGGTTCAAAGTCATCACATTACCTTTCAGCTCGGCACGATAGCCAACACCGTTGATAATAAGAGTCTTGGAGTAACCTTTCGAAACACCTATGATCATATTGTTGACAAGCTGACGATACAAACCCTGATAACTATTCGCATCCTTGGAAGAATCCACGGGTGTTACTAAAATCTCAGAGCCCTTATTGTCAATTGTCACTTGTGGTCTATAGGCACAACTGAGTTTGCCCTTGGGACCTTCGACAGAAACTACTCCATCGGCAACGGCAACTTTAACCCCTGCAGGTATTACGATAGGCAATTTTCCAATTCTAGCCATTTTTTACCACCTTACCATATCGTGCAGATCAGTTCGCCACCGACCTTGTTCTCTGTAGCCTTCTTACCGGTGATAATACCACTAGAAGTGGAGACTACTACGACGCCATGTCCATTGTATACACGGGGCATGTCACGGTATCCGGTATAAACCCGGCGACCTGGTGTTGACACACGACTAATCCCATGGAGGACAGGACTCTGATTATCGTCATACTTAAGGAAGATTCGGATGAAGGAAACTCCATCTTTGGTTACTTTCTTAAAGTTCTTGACGTACCCTTCATTTTTCAGAATCTTCACAATTTGAAGCTTCATCTTTGAAGTGGAAATATCTACTTTCTCATGCTTTGCCAAACTAGCATTTCTGATTTTGGTCAGCATATCAGCTACTGGATCACTTACAGCCATTTTTCTCTCCTACCAACTAGATTTGGTAACACCAGGAATCTGGCCTTCACTTGCCAATTTGCGGAAGCAGATCCTGCACATCTCGAACTGGCGCATATAGCCACGGGGTCTACCACAAATTCTGCAGCGATTGACTTTCCGGGTACTGAACTTAGGCTCTCTATTTGCCTTTACGATCATTGATTTTTTAGCCATCTGTCTCTACCCCTTATTTGCTGAAGGGCATGCCAAGCTGTTTTAGCAGGGCAAAGCCTTCTTCATCGGTCTTAGCGGTTGTTACAATGGCGATGTTCAATCCGCTGACACGCTCGATCTTATCGAAGTCAATTTCAGGGAAAATAATCTGCTCGGTAATGCCGAGTGAGTAGTTTCCATGTCCATCAAAAGCATTCGGTTTGACGCCTCTGAAGTCCTTGACACGGGGAAGAGCAATGCTGATCAGCCTTTCGATGAAAATCCACATATTGTCACCACGAAGAGTAACCATTGCGCCAATTTCCTGTCCCTCACGAACCTTAAAGTTAGCGATAGACTTTCTGGCTTTGGTCTTCAAAACATGCTGACCAGTGATCTGCTCGAGTTCTTTGACAGCAGAATCGAGAAGCTTCTTGTTAACAATGGCTTCACCAACCCCCACACTGACAACAATCTTTTCCAGGGTAGGAACCTGCATGGGAGAGGAATAGCCAAGTTCTTTAAAAAGAGCTGGGGCTATGGTCTCACGATACTTTGTCTTAAAATTAGGTATGAACTTATCCATTAGATCACTTCCCCAGTTTTTTTAGCAAAACGGACTTTTTCACCGTTCTCATCGAACTTGTAGCCGATCCTGGTTGCAACACCTTTTGAGGTAACGAATGCCAAATTGGATACATGGATCGGAGCTTCAATTTCCATGATGCCCCCCTTATCCTGTGGATTCTTCTTCTTCATGGTCTTTTTGACCATGTTTGCACCCTGGACGACGACCCTTTCTCTTTCTCGGTCTACCTTTACGATCTTGCCAGTCTTACCTTTGTCTTTTCCAGCAAGAATCTTTACGGTGTCGTTCTTCTTAAGCTTCATGTGCACACACTCCTACAACACTTCCGGCGCGAGCGAAACGATCTTCATGTAGCCATCTCTGAGTTCTCGGGCTACTGGTCCGAAGATACGCTTACCGCGCGGGTTATTGTTGGCATCAATAATAACGCAGGCGTTATCATCGAACCTGATATAGGTACCGTCAGGTCTGCGGTATTCCTTCTTTGTCCGAACAATGACAGCTTTCATGACATCGCCTTTCTTGATAGCACCATTGGGTAGTGACTGCTTCACAGCTACTACGATGATATCACCAACTCCAGCAATATACCGGTGGGTTCCACCAAGAACTTTGATGCATTGCACCTTCTTGGCCCCACTGTTGTCCGCTACATTCAAATAACTTTGCATCTGTACCATAACGTCTCTCCTGTTTACCGAGCACGCTCGACAATCTGAACGAGACGCCAGCACTTGTCTTTGCTGATGTGGCGGCATTCGACAACACGTACTGTGTCACCGATATTGGCCTCGTTTTTCTCATCATGTGCCTTAACCTTTTTAGTGGTGGTCACATACTTTTTGTACATAGGGTGCAGCCGTCTTGTGGGGATGGAGACGACAATGGTCTTTTCCATCTTGTCACTGACCACCTGTCCAGTAAAACTTTTCTTGTTAACTTCCATCTAACTCTCGCTCCCTTAATTTGCCGGTTTCCGAATTCCGAGGGCATATTCGTGGATGAGGGTATTCACGCGAGCGATGTTCCTCCTGATCGTCCGAACAGCAAGCGGATTTTCAACATGTCCGAGAACTCTTCCCATACGAAGGTTGAGGTGCTCTTTATGTAGGGCATCCTTCTTTGCAACCAGCTCGTCAAGGGTCAAATCTTTATATGAATTTTTCATAATCTTACTCCACTTCCCTTCTTACAACGAATTTCGTCTTAATCGGGAGTTTTGCAGCAGCAAGCGCAAGAGCTTCACGAGCCAGCCCTTCTTCTACACCACCCATTTCAAACATGACTGCACCGGTCTTGACTACAGCAACCCAACCCTCAGGTGCACCCTTACCTTTACCCTGTCTTGTTTCAGCGGGCTTCTTGGTATATGGCATGTCAGGGAAAATCCTGATCCAAACTTTACCACCACGCTTAATGTGACGGGTCATGGCAACACGGGCAGCTTCAATCTGTCGGTTGGTAATCCACTTGGGCTCAAGAGCCAACAAGCCGAATTCACCAAACGCGAGTGTATTACCGCGGTGTGCTACACCATCAGTGGTTCCACGCTGCTTTTTTCTATACTTTACTCTCTTTGGACTAAGCATGGCCTACTAACTCCTTGTCTCGACGCCTTCGGACTTAGCAGGTTTCCTTACCAGCCCACCGGCATCTTCTTTGACTGAACGATCATAGATTTCACCATTGAACACCCAAACCTTGACGCCAATAGCACCAAATGAGGTATTCGCAGTAGTGAACCCATAATCAATATCACTACGAAGAGTATGGAGGGGCACTCGGCCATCCTTCATCCACTCGGAGCGAGCAATTTCAGCACCACCAATACGACCAGAACATCTAATCTTGACACCCTGAGCACCACTCTGCATTGCCTTGGAGACAGCCATCTTCATAGCTCTGCGGAAAGATCCGCGAGATACGAGCTGTTTTGCAACGTTAGCAGCAATCAGCTGAGCATCAGCTTCAGGTTTCTTGATCTCTTTGATCTTGATCTGTATCTTCTTGTTGGTCAGCTTCTGGAGTCTAGTCCCAAGCTTCTCAACATTTGCACCCTTGCTACCAATAATGATACCAGGGCGACTGGTTGTGATTACGATAGTAATGCGCTGTGGCTTACGGATGATTTCAACATCCGAAATCTCAGCACCTTGGACTTCAGGGCATTCGACCAAAGCTTTTCTCAGCTTCAAGTCTTCATGCAGTGTGTCGGCATACTCTCGAGGATCGACGTACCATTTTGATTTCCAAGTCTTGTTGATTCCAAGACGCAGTCCGATCGGATTTACTTTCTGGCCCATTTATTTCCTCACGCTTGCTTTTTCGTCAACGACGACGGTAATGTGTGACATCCTCTTGAGGAGAATATCCCGTCTCCCGTGGGATCTCGGCCAGACTCTCTTGAGTCTCGGACCCTCGTTAACTTGCAATTCCTTGATCACAAGATTCTCTTCATCGAGCTTCTTGTTCTGATCAAGTGCATTTGCACAAGCGGATTGCAAAACCTTGAGGATCAAGCCAGAACCTTTCTGGGGCATGGCCTCGAGGATAGCAACGGCTTCCGCACAAGACTTATTCCGAACAAGATTAGCAACGGGGCGAACCTTTGAAGGTGATACCATCAGATACTTTGCAGTTGCTGAATAACCTTTTTTATCTTCCATCATTGTACCCATCTCGTTTAGCCGACCTTCTTGTCGGAAGCGGTATGACCGCGAAATATTCTGGTTGGAGAGAACTCACCGAGCTTATGCCCAACCAGATTTTCAGTCACAAATACAGGAATCCAGGTCTTTCCGTTATACACAGAAATAGTGAACCCTACCATTTCAGGGATGATCGTGGAACTACGGGAATAAGTCTTGATCATCTGCTTTTGATTAGTCTTGAGAGACTCCTGAATCCTCTTATAAAGTTTTTTCTCAATAAAAGGACCTTTTTTGATTGATCTAGCCACTTTCTTCTCCTACTTCCGTTTCTTTACGATAAATGTGCTGGAAGGCTTCTTCTTGGAACGGGTCTTCCCACCCTTAGTAGGCTTACCCCAAGGGGTTACAGGGTTACGTCCAGCTGCAGTTCTACCTTCACCACCACCATGTGGGTGATCGATAGGGTTCATTGCAACACCTCGTACCTTAGGCCTTCTTCCAAGGTGGCGACTAGCACCAGCCTTACCAAGAGTCACATTCATATGATCTTCATTGCCAAGCTGCCCGAGGGTAGCGTAACACTCACCAAACACCATGCGCATTTCACCAGAAGGAAGACGGAGAGTGACATAATCACCTTCCTTAGCAACCACGGTAGCCCCAAGACCAGCAGATCGGACAAGCTGTCCGCCACGGCCACGAGTAAGCTCAATGTTGTGCACAGACAACCCAAGAGGAACATTCTTCAAAGGAAGAGCATTGCCACTTGCAACGGGTACGTCAGGACCAGAAATCACTGAGGTTCCAACAGTCATACCCTTTGGAGCGATCATGTAGCGCTTCTCGCCATCGGCATAGAATACCAAAGCGATGTTAGCACTGCGGTTTGGATCGTATTCAATGGTTTTGACAGTCCCAGGAATACCATATTTGTCGCGCTTGAAATCGATGGTTCGATAAGCACGCTTGTGGCCACCGCCTCTACGGCGAACGCTGATGCGCCCATGAGAGTCACGTCCGGCTTTTTTGCTCAAACCAGTGGTAAGTGACTTCTCGGGCTTGCTAGCAGTCAGCTCGCTGAAGACCAAAGTAGTCTTCTGGCGAAGGCCGGGAGTGTTTGGCTTGTAAGTTTTTAGAGCCATAATTCCAACTTCTCCTTATACGCCTTCGATGGCCTGGATGCTATCACCTTTGGCCAGGGTTACGACAGCCTTCTTCCAGTCACCGGTGTTACCGAGGATGCTACCACCCTTACCGCGTGAAAACTTAGGCTTGCCTTTTACGATCATCACATTACATTTTACAGGCTTAACATCAAACAGCTCTTTAACAGCTGCCATGATCAAAAACTTGTTTGCGTCCATATGGACTCTGAATGTGTACTTCTTAGTTTCACCTTCACGAGCGATATTGGTTTTCTCACTCAAGACAGGTTCAATTATTAATTGGTCTGCTCTCATCTCTGGTCCCCTTATTTATCGCCGTAGAAGTCATTAAGACTTTTGGCAGCGGTTTCCAGAACCAAGACCTTTCTTCCATAGAGGAGTTCCTTAGAGGAAAGCCTGTTGTAGGAAAGGACACGCAGGTACGGAATATTTTTCGCAGCTCGGCGTATCATTACATCATCATCCTTGATGATGAGGATTGTTCTTGTTTCGTCCTGGACGAAGTTCTTGATGATTACACTCAGATCCCTGGTTTTACCACTGTCTGTAGTGAAATCCTCAACAACAACAAGCCGTTCTTCCTTAATTCCTAGGGAAAGCAAGCTCTTCATAGCAAGGCGCTTCACCTTTTTGGGAAGCACATAGCTATAATCGCGGGGTTTTGGTCCGAACATTGTTCCACCACCAACCCAAACTGGTGACTTCTTGTCACCTGCTCTTGCGTTGCCTGTTCCCTTCTGCTTATAAGGTTTAGCGTTGCTGTAGTGAACTTCAGAACGACCCTTTGTGCATGCAGTACCGACTCTGCGGTTTGCAAGTTCATTGTTAACGGCATGATAGATACATCCATCACTAACCTCGCGGTTGAAGACACTGTCATTCAACTCGATGGTCCTGACTTCCTTGCCGTCAATAGAAAAGACTTTGGTTTCCATATCTTTCGCCCCTACTTCTTTATCGCTTTCTTGACGATGACGACACTCTGGGCGGGACCAGGGATTGCTCCCCTTACCATAAGGACCTGCATCTCTTCATCGACCCGGACTACCTTCAGGTTCTGTACTGTGTGCTTCTCATTACCCATATGGCCAGCCATACGAGTGCCCTTGAATGTACGGGAAGGAGAAGAAGACATTGATGTTCCTCCGATATCACGGTGGAACTTCGAACCATGGGTAGCGCGTCCACCCTTAAAGTTATGACGCTTCATACCTCCGGCAAAACCTTTACCTTTGGTAACACCAGTGACATCCACAAAAGTGGTGTCCTTAAATATATTCACGCCCAACACTTCGCCGACCGTAATTTCTTTATCAAAATTACGGAACTCTTTTACAATTTGCTTCGGTTCACATATATCTGTGAACTGACCAGCATACGGCTTGGTGACAGTGCTTTTTTTCTTGTCAACGGAACCAATGACTGCGGCTGTGTAGCCATTTTTTTCTTCAGTCCGGTCTGCGACAACAACATTGCCCTCAATTTTTATAACCGTCACGGGTGTAAGTCTGCCTTGCGCATCAAACACCTGTGTCATTCCAACTTTTTTGCCGATAAGCCCTAACATCTCTTACCTCAACTCTCTTACTGTTTAATCTCTACATCCACACCGGCAGGGAGCTCAAGCTTCATGAGGGCATCCATGACTTTTGATGTAGGATCCAAAATGTCAATTAACCTTTTGTGGGTTCTCATCTCGAACTGTTCGCGAGATGTCTTATTGACAAAGGGTGATCTCAGGACAGTGTACTTATTGACACGAGTCGGGAGAGGGACAGGACCTGACACGGTAGCGCCAGCCCTGACAACAGTTTCTACAATTGCTTTAGAGCTCTGTTCAACAAGCTCAATGTCAAAGCCTCTCAACCTTACCCGAATTCTTTCTTTAGCCATAATTCCTCCAAAAAACGGGTCTTGCCAGTTCATCGCTTTGATGCTGGCAAGACATTCGTAAAAAAACGTTAATCGACGAGCTCGGTAACCTGGCCTGAAGCAACAGTCCTACCACCTTCACGAATAGCGAAGCGGAGTCCCTTGTCCATGGCAACAGGGTGAATGAGTTCTACGATGATGTCTGTGTGGTCCCCAGGGAGTACCATCTGCTTGCCTTCAGGAAGATTTACCGTACCGGTGATGTCCGTGGTGCGGAAATAGAACTGGGGGCGATATCCTGCAAAAAATGGGGAGTGGCGACCACCCTCATCCTTACTCAGGACATAGACAGTACCAAGGAACTTGGCATGAGGAAGAATGGACTTGGGCTTTGCCAGAACCTGGCCGCGAACAACATCCTTCTTATCAACACCACGAAGCAGAGCACCAATGTTATCACCAGCCTGACCGTCATCAAGAAGCTTGTTGAACATCTCAATACCGGTTACAACGGTTTCTCTGTTATCCCTGATTCCAATGATGGTTACAGGATCGTTAATCTTGACTACACCACGTTCAATACGACCGGTAACAACAGTTCCACGGCCTGAAATTGAGAACACGTCTTCAATTGGCATGAGGAAAGGAAGGTCAACGGCACGAGCAGGAAGTGGGATATAGCTATCCATTGCATCAAGAAGCTCGTCGAGACACTTGGTCTTCTCAGGATCATCGGGGTTATTCATTGCTTCATAAGCAGAACCACGGATGATAGGAGTGGCTGCACCATCAAAACCATATTCGGTCAGAAGGTCGCGCATCTCTTCTTCAACAAGGTCAATGAGCTCAGGATCATCCACCTGGTCAGTCTTATTGATGAATACGATAACGGTAGGAACACCTACCTGGCGAGCGAGCAGCAAGTGCTCTTTGGTCTGTGCCATTGCACCGTCGGTAGCAGCAACAACGATGATCGCGCCGTCCATCTGAGCGGCACCTGTGATCATGTTCTTGATGTAGTCAGCGTGTCCAGGGCAGTCAACGTGTGCATAGTGCCTATTGGTGGACTGGTACTCAACGTGTCTGGTGTTGATAGTAATACCACGCTCTTTCTCTTCAGGGGCGTTGTCAATTGCATCATAAGCAAGGGCCTTGTCGCCGAACAACTTAGCACAATGCATGGTAATTGCAGCAGTAAGGGTAGTCTTACCATGGTCAACGTGGCCGATGGTGCCTACGTTTACGTGCGGCTTCGTCCTCTGAAATTTCTCTTTTGCCATCATTTCCTCCTTGTGACTTTCTTTTCTTGTCACAATCAAAAAATTAATATGTGCTCATAAAGGCACAAAGCCTTTACCATTTCTGTTGAGACAAACTAATATTGGGGAAAACTAATGCGAAAGAGGATTCCAGAGGTCGACAAGCATGGGAGAATCCCATCTGGCCGACATAGTAAAGTTAAAAAAAACTTCTTACTTCCTGAAAACCACCTCATCATTGCTAATCCAATAATCGGTTTGGCTCTTCATAGTACCGCTAGGCATGCCTAAATACGGACACCTTTTGCACTATAAGCGAAAAGACGTTTTTATGTCAAGCGATAGCGGTAAATTCTATTGATATAAATAAAAACCGGTTGTCTTTTCAGAACAACCGGTCTTCCAAACAAGCAAAAACTACCAACGGTAGTGACTGAATGCCTTGTTTGCCTCGGCCATTCTGTGCGTATCTTCCTTTTTCTTGAAAGCTGCACCAGTCTGGGCGAAGGCATCGAGGAACTCAGCGCCGAGCTTCTCGCTCATGCTGTGCCCGTTTCTTTTACGAGCAGCTGCGATAATCCAACGCATCGAAAGAGCTTCTTTGCGGTTATCACGAACCTCAACAGGAACCTGGTATGTAGCACCACCAACACGGCGACTCTTTACTTCTACTGCGGGTTTGACATTTTCAAGTGCCTTAAGAAAGACATCAAGAGGCTTCTCGCCTGTCTTCTCTCCCATGGTAGTCATGGCATCATACATAATTCTTCTGCTAACTGATTTCTTTCCAGCCACCATCATGCGGCGGATGAACTTTTCTACCACGACACTACCATAGATAGGGTCTGGCAAGACTTCCCTGATGGGAGCAGTTGTTCTTCTAGACATAATAAAACTCCCTCATCAAGCCTTTGGCTTTTTAGCACCGTACTTAGAACGGCTTCTCTTGCGATCTGCTACACCTAGGGTATCCTTGGCACCACGAACGATATGGTAACGAACACCCGGAAGGTCCTTGACCTTACCACCACGCAGCAACACAACAGAGTGCTCCTGGAGGTTATGTCCAATACCAGGGATGTAAGCAGTTACCTCAATACCATTGGAAAGGCGCACACGTGCAACCTTACGAAGGGCAGAGTTTGGCTTCTTCGGAGTAACGGTCATGACCCTGGTGCAAACACCACGTTTCTGGGGACAACCGGCAAGAGCAGGAGACTTAGTTTTGTTGACAATAGTCTTCCTTCCCTTTCTGATCAGCTGATTAATAGTAGGCATCTTATCGATACACTCCTTATTTTTTTCTGATCCACTACCTCTCACTAAAGCAGGGACCTGTGCCGCCCAAAGGGCAGCACGTCTATGTAAAATCCGCACCCAGCATGGACGCAATGAGGTGTTGTATAACGAGGGACGTCAAAGCAGGTAGCGCCAACAGGCGCATATCCTAATCTTCGTCGGAGCCATCGTCCACTTCCACCGCATCACCCGCGGATTTCATGTTACTTAAATCTTCCACATCGAAATCATCGTCATCAATCATTTCCTGACGTCTCGCTTGCTTGACTGCATCAACTTTCTGTTGAAGCACCAAGAGCTCCTCATCCTTCAGCTTTATATCACGGTACTTCTTCATACCTGTTCCAGCTGGAATCAAATGACCAATTATGACGTTCTCTTTCAAACCGCGCAACTCATCTTTACTACCAGCTATAGCTGCATTTGTCAAGACCTTCGTGGTTTCCTGGAAGGAAGCTGCAGAGATGAAAGAGTCAATGCTCAACGATGCACGTGTAATTCCAAGGAGCAGAGGACGTGCCACTGCTGGCTCTCCACCCTCACTGGTGACCCGCTCATTTTCTTCATAAAAACGATACTTGTCAACCTGCTGCCCATGAATCAGATTGGTGTCGCCAACATGGACAACCTCAATCTTCCGTAGCATCTGCCTTACAATGACACCCAGGTGCTTATCATTGATCTGCACCCCCTGCATCCTGTAGACCTCCTGAACCTCATCAACCAAAAAGGACTGCAGTTCATTTTCACCGAGTATGTCCAACACATCATGCGGATCAACAGAACCATCACACAAGGGTTCAGCGGCTTCCACCGAGTCACCATCACGAACCAAAAGGTTCTTGCCCATTGGAACCATGTGCTTGTACTCATGGCCGTATGGGTCAGTTACCAGAATGGTACGTTTGCTCTTGACAATAGGTCCGAAACTGACCAGACCTGAAACCTGTGCCAGGAAAGCACCATTCTTAGGTCTGCGAGCTTCAAATAGCTCTCCGACACGGGGAAGACCACCGGTGATATCCTTAGTCTTTGTTCCTTCCTTGAGCAACTTAGCTAGGATATGTCCCTTCTCGACCTTCACATTGTCCGCAATCTGAAGATATGAACCTCCGGGCAAAAGGTAGACAGCAAGCACATCACCCTTGCCATGCTCCTCACTGGTAATTTCAATGCGGGGCTGTAGGGATTCCAGGCTATGCTCGGTGATTCTCTTCTCAATATTACCGGTTTCCTCATTGACCTCTTCATGCAAGGTAGTACCCAGCTTAATATCAATGAATGAGGTAAAGCCCCCTTCTTCAGCAAGAACAGGCTCGCTAAAGGGGTCAAAGGTAACCCAAGGGGTATGTGCTTCCACATACTGGCCAGTCTCAATGAGCAACTCGGATCCTGTCTTGACTACCTGGCTGGTGGAGTGACCAACAAGATAGAGGCGTTTGCCAATGACCATGACCGAACCATTCTCACGAGAAAGAACCGTCTTGCCTTTCTTCTTGAAGATGGGTGTTCCCTTTCCTACGATCGAACCGTTCTCAACCAAGAGTTCATCATACTCCTCGCGACGTATCTCAGCATTAACACGGAAATATTCGATGTGTCCCTTACGGGTGAATACCTTAACCGAGTCAGAAGCACGTACGACACGGGTACCGGTGATGGCCCCGATCACAACAGGATAGGTAAAGACTAGCTTGTTATCCTCAGAACTGGTAGATGCTGTTCCTCCGACGTGGAAGGTACGCATCGTCAGCTGGGTTCCAGGCTGTCCGATGGACTGAGCTGCAATAATGCCTACAGCCTCACCGATAACCACACTGCGGTTGGTTGCAAGGTTACGTCCGTAGCACTTACGGCAGACACCATGCTTCGCCTCACAGGTAAGTACGGTCCTGAGCAGGACACTTTCCAAACCGGAATCCTCAATGGACTGGGCAACCTTCTCGTTGATTTCAACGTTTGCCTCTGCAAGGACCTCACGGGTAAACGGATGGAGGATATCTTCAACAGGACAGCGCCCGACTATGCGGTCTGCAAGCCCTTCAACGATTTCATCACCATCTTTAATTGCAGCGCGCCAGATACCGTTAATGGTATGGCAGTCATCTTCATTGACTACCACATCCTGACTGATATCAACCAGACGACGGGTAAGATACCCAGCCTCAGCAGTCTTCAAAGCAGTATCGGAAAGACCCTTACGAGCACCATTGGTCGAAATGAAGAATTCAATGATAGAGAGTCCTTCCTTAAAGTTCGACTTGATGGGGAACTCGATGACGTCTCCGGATGGCTTGGCCATAAGACCACGCATACCACCAAGCTGGCGAATCTGAGTCTTTGATCCTCGAGCACCACTATCGGCCATGAGGAAGAGGGGGTTAAAACCACCCTGGCTAGTACGAAGCTCACCCATTAGGGCATCTGTAAGCTGGTCATTAGTCTGTGTCCAGACCTCAATGACCCTGTTATAGCGCTCTTCCTGGGTTATATGCCCCTGTCGATACTGATCAAGAATTCTCTGCTGCTCGTTGTTTGCCTTGACCACCATCTCATCTTTGACACCAGGGACTATCATATCTGACAGTCCGATAGTAGCACCAAAAATTGTGGCGTACTTGAAACCGACATCCTTAATGGAGTCGAGCATTTCAACTGCAAGGGAGTTTGCCTTAACCTTCAGGGTATCTCCGATCAGCGCTTTCAGCTCCTTGTCACCAAGACACATGTTCTGATAAGGAACACCCTTGGGAAGGACAGAATTGAAGATCACTCGACCTGGAGTGGTCTCGATTTTTGTTCCATCCGAGAACCGGAATCTGATACGGGCATTATAGGAGAGTGCCCCAATATCAATGGCTAATTCAATCTCCCCGAGGGAGTCATAATATTTTCCTTCACCCTTGGCTCCCGGCATTTCCCTAGTCAGATAGTTTATTCCAAGTACCATATCCTGCGAAGGATACACGATTGGCTTACCATTGGCAGGGTCGAGCAAGTTGGTCACTGAAAGCATCAGGGTCCAACACTCAAGCTGTGCAGCATGGGTTAGAGGTACGTGTACAGCCATCTGGTCACCGTCAAAGTCAGCATTGTATGCGTGGCATACGAGAGGATGGAGTTTAATGGCCTTACCATCCACCAGCACAGGATCAAAAGCCTGTATGCCAAGACGGTGAAGCGTAGGTGCACGGTTAAGAAGCACCGGGTGCTCCCTAACTACATCATCAAGGATGGACCAGACTGCATCGGTCTCTTCTTCAACAAGGCTCTTTGCCTTCTTGATATTGTAGACCACACCATCTTGGACCAGCTTTTTCATGATGAAGGGCTTATAGAGTTCCAGGGCCATCTTTGAGGGCAGACCGCACTGGTGCATCCTCAATTCAGGTCCTACAACAATTACCGAACGACCGGAATAGTCTACACGCTTACCAAGTAAGTTCTGCCTGAAACGCCCTTGCTTACCCTTGAGCATGTCAGAAAGGCTCTTCAGAGGCCTGTTGGAAGCACCCTTGACCACACGCTTACGCTTTGAGTTGTCAAATAGGGCATCCACAGCTTCCTGTAACATCCTTTTCTCATTACGAATAATGATGTCAGGAGCATTGAGCTTGACCAAACGATCGAGACGATTGTTTCTGTTGATACAACGACGGTAAAGGTCGTTGAGGTCACTGGTAGCAAACCTGCCGCCATCAAGCTGGACCATAGGTCTCAGATCAGGTGGAATGACAGGAATGACTGTGAGAATCATCCATTCTGGCTTATTGCCACTATCGCGGAAGTTTTCACAGACTTCAATTCTCTTGAGTAGACGCTTGTCAGCCTTGTCAGCTTTCTGACGCATCTGCTCGCGAAGATCGCGAGAAAGCTCTTCAAGGTCAAGGTTGACAAGAAGCTTACGAACAGCCTCCGCACCCATACCGGCCTCAAATGAGTCACCATATTGCTCCCGAGCTTCCCAGTACTCCTCTTCACTCAGCAGTTGCTTGGACTTGAGGCTGGTATCCCCCGCATTGATGACCACATACTTCTCATAGTAGAGAACGCTTTGCAATGAGTTGCGGGTAATATCCAACAACATGCTCATTCTGGAAGGGACAGAGCGGTAGTACCAAATATGGGAGACGGGAGCCGCAAGGGTAATATGCCCCATGCGTTCGCGACGAACCTTGGTATTAGTTACTTCAACACCACAGCGGTCGCAAATTACACCCTTATAGCGGATAGACTTGAACTTTCCGCAGTAGCACTCCCACTCCTTGGTGGTGCCGAATATCTTCTCACAAAAAAGACCATCCCTCTCGGGGCGAAGCGTTCGGTAATTTATAGTCTCGGGCTTCTTCACTTCACCATACGACCAATCCTTGATCTGCTCTGGTGAAGCCAGCTTTATCATGATGCTATCGAAATCCTGAATTTCCTTCATCCGTACTTCTCCTGATTAGTTGAGGGAGCCTTTCGACTGCTTGGCGATTAACTCTTCATCTCTTTCGGTCAAAGGAACCTGCTTGCCATTGGAGTCATATACAGACATATCCAAAGCCAGGCCACGGATCTCCTGAACCAATACATTGAATGCTTCAGGCATTCCTGCAGTGGTAGCGGGTTCTCCCTTGACGATACTTTCATAAATCTTCACACGACCGTTCATGTCATCACTCTTGATGGTAAGCAGTTCCTGCAAGGTGTTGGCAGCGCCATACGCCTCCAGGGCCCATACTTCCATCTCTCCGAGTCTCTGACCGCCAAACTGGGCCTTACCGCCAAGAGGCTGCTGGGTTACCAGTGAGTAGGGACCTGTAGAACGGGCATGCATCTTGTCATCTACAAGGTGATGCAACTTGAGGTAGTAGATATATCCACAAAATACAGGGTTCACGAAAGGAACACCAGTATGACCATTATACAACACAGTCTTGGAGTTCTCAGGAAGTCCTGCATCACGCATTGCCTGTTCGATCTGAGCCATTGAAGCACTCTGGAACACAGGGGTAGAATACCACTTGCCAAGCTTGACAGCAGCCCAACCGAGCTGAGTCTCCATCAACTGGCCGATGTTCATTCGAGAAGGAACACCCAACGGGTTGAGACAGACATCCAAGGGGGTACCATCTTCCATGTATGGCATATCCTCTTCAGGAAGTATCCGACTGACAACACCCTTGTTACCATGACGTCCTGCCATTTTATCGCCCTGCCTCAGCTTGCGCTTGGTTGCAAGCAGGACTTTGACTGTCTCTTCGACACCAGGGGGAAGCTCGTCATTATTGCTTCGCTTGAGCCTTTGGATATCGATAACCGTCCCTTCAGTTCCATGAGGTACTTTCAGGGAAGTGTCTCTCACTTCCTTAGCCTTCTCACCAAAGATGGAGTTAAGCAGCTTGAACTCAGGAGTCGTATCACTCTCACTTTTAGGAGTAACCTTACCAACAAGGATAGAACCTGGCTTGACCATGGTCCCGATGCGGACAATACCATCCTCATCTAGCTGTTCAAGCATCTTCTCACTTGTGTTGGGAATATCCCGGGTTAGCTTCTCAGGACCGAGTTTGGTCTCTCGGATATCAGTAGAGAACTCTTTAATATGCACTGAGGTGAAAATATCATCCTTGACGACACGCTCACTGATAAGGACAGCATCCTCATAGTTGTATCCATGCCAAGGCACGAACCCTACAAGAATATTCCGCCCTAAGGCGAGATCCCCATCTTGGGTAGCAGGACCGTCAGCTAGAACCTCACCATTTCCCACATGCTGGCCAACACTGACAATCGGCTTCTGGTTGAAGCAGGTGTCCTGGTTGGTTCTCTGGAACTTCTGGATGGCGTATTCTCTTACAGCACCCTCTATTGCAGCATCGTCCTCTTGAATGACAACCTTGTCAGAACTCACATATGTTACAGTTCCGCCCTTAGCTGCCTTCACGAGCACGCCACTATCATAGGCTGTCTTGCTCTCCATTCCGGTTCCTACACGAGGGGCTTCTGGGAATTCCAAAGGAACAGCCTGCCTCTGCATGTTTGAACCCATCAGGGCACGGTTAGCATCATCATGCTCAAGGAAGGGAATGAGGGATGCGGCAACACTGATGACCTGCTTGGGAGACACGTCCATATAACGGATATCTGTAGGAGGTTTAGTAGAGTAGTCACCACTATGCCGTACAGGAATTTCCTTATCCTGGAACTTGCCATCCTCGCCCAACTTGGCAGATGCCTGTGCGATGAAAAACTTTTCCTCGTCATTGGCATCAAGGAACCTATACTGCTTGGACACAACACCATCAACCACCCTGCGATAGGGGGATTCAAGGAAACCATGTTGGTTAACCCTAGTGTAGTTGGCCAAGGAGACAATAAGACCGATGTTCGGACCTTCAGGAGTCTCAATAGGACAAATACGACCATAGTGAGTATAATGGACGTCACGAACCTCAAAGCCTGCACGGTCTCGAGAAAGACCTCCTGGTCCGAGCGCATTGAGTCTTCTCTTGTGAGTAAGCTCTGCAAGCGGATTTACCTGATCCATGAACTGCGAGAGCTGACTACTGCCGAAGAATTCCTTCACAGCAGCCACAATCGGCTTGATGGAAATCAGGTCCTGAGGCTTGACGCTACCGGTCTCAAGGTTCATTCGCTCCTTGGCGATACGCTCCATTCGTGCAAATGCACTCTTGAGAGCATTCTGTAAGAGTTCACCTACAGAACGGACACGTCGGTTACCCAGATGGTCGATATCATCGACATTTTGCTCACGAATAAAGACCTTGATGAGAAATCCCATCGTGTTGACAATATCTTCAGTCGTCAGGACAGTCAGTTCGGTGGAGGCATTCTCCTCCTCCTCTTCTGAACCTGAACCAAACTTCTTGTTAAACTTATAGCGACCGACCGAGCCGAGGTCATACCTACGACTAGAGAAGAACATGTCAGGAAGATCCTTCTCTGCTCGTTCGATAGCGATCATCTCACCAGGCATAAGGACGCTGAAGATAGGACTGAGCACATCTTCCTTGGTCGGTTCGTCATATCCCTCACGGGTATACTTTGCATCTTCAATCTCAAAACAATTGAGGATCATATCACTATGCAAAGATTCCTTGTCACGCATGTTGATCAGATGCAGGCTACTCACCTTCAGGGCAAGCAACTCATCGATCTCATGGGCGTGCAATTTGTCACCGGCACGGAGAACTTTCTTGTTTTCCTTGTCAACGACAGCATAGATGTCCTTGTATAGATAGCGGTTCTCAAGACTAGCTTTCAAGTCGCCATCATCAGCGATCTCAACCGTCTCACCCTTGTAGAACTGTTCAATGATCTTTTCACGGGTATCAAACCCAATCGCGCGCAAAAAGAGCGTTCCGAGGATACGCTTCTTGCGATCGATCTTTGTAAAGATCAGATGCTTCTTATCATCGATTTCAAATTCAAGCCAAGATCCACGGTAGGGAATGATTCTCGAAGAGTACACATCCTTATCATTGGAAAAGATCACTCCAGGTGAACGGTGAATCTGACTGACAACAACACGTTCTGCTCCATTGATGATGAAAGTACCGCGATCTGTCATCATGGGGATGTCCCCAAAGAAGATCTCCTTCTCTCTCATCTCACCAGTAGAGAATTCAAGACTGATCGTGACTTTGATAGGCACACTGTAGGAGCGGCCCTTTTTCTTGCACTCGGTTTCAGTGAACTTGATGTTATCATAATCAATAGTATACCCCTTATAAGCAAGACGCATCTCACCATTAGGGCTATCTATCGGGAATGTAGCTTGGAAGACCTCTTCAAGACCTGACGCAGATTCAGGGGGCAAACCCTGCTTGAAGCGTTCAAGCTGTAGAAATCTCTCATAGGAATCAAGCTGAATCCCGATAAGGTTGGGCAGTTCACAGACTTCTTGGAAATCAGAACCGATGTACGTGCGTGTTATGGATTTGCCTTTGGCAACCATCATGTACCCTCCAGAGTCAATTGAGAAACAGACAGAATCCCCCCTTGGACAGAGGGAAACGAAAGACACAACAGGCCACCGGTGTCTATCCGGTGGCTCAATTAATCGGGCTTACACCCGCTTACAAAAAACAGGAGCAGGGCCCTGACCCCAGAGGGACAGGTCCCTACACGTAAGGTTAGTCAACCGGCTTGATCTCAACGGTGCAGCTAGCAGCAATAAGCTTTTCCTTGACTGCTTCGGCATCAGCCTTGCTAACGCTTTCCTTGATGACGGCATTTCCAGCCTCAACCAATTCCTTAGCTTCTTTGAGGCCAAGACCGGTAAGGGCGCGGACTTCCTTGATAGCTGCAATCTTCTTAGTAGGATCGCCAGCCACGAGGATAACGTTAAACTCGGTGGGTTCTTCAACTGCATCAGCAGCTGGACCAGCGGCGGGACCTGCGGCAGCGGCGGCTGCAACAACACCAAACTTCTCTTCCATCATCTTGATCAAGTCAGAGACTTCCATGACGGACATGTTAGCGATAGATTCCAAAATTTCTTCTTTAGTAGCCATATTACCTTCTCCTTAAAATTGTATATACTGCACAGTCATAGCAGGTTACGAGTGAAGACTAGGACTGTGTTTAGTTCTCTTCGACAACTGGGGCAGCTTCTTCAACTGCTGCTCCACCTTGATTTTCAACATAAGCAAGCATCGTTGCTGCAAGCTTCTGCACAGGGGCCTTCATGGTACCCATCAACATTGAGATCAGCTCAAGTCTGCTTGGCAGCTTGCTGAAAGCCTCAATCTCTTCTGCGTTCATGAAAGAGCCATCAAGTAGGGCACCCTTAACAACAAGGGGAGCGCCATCCTTGGCAGCCTGGAACAGATCTTTAGCGACAACGTTAGCTTCTTCGCCGCGAACCAATGCAATAGCAGTGGGTCCGATAAGCTGGTCATCAGAGGATCTGTCAAGCTGCGTAAGTGCAATCTTGGCAAACCGGTTCTTAACTACACGATAAGCAGCATCCTTCTTCAGGAGGTTTCTGCGAAGCGTGGTAATCTGTTCTACGGTCATCCCGCGGTAATCGGTGAAGATATACCCAGTATACTGGGCAAACTCATCTTTCAGAGCCTTTACGGCTTCTTCCTTGGCGGGTGTAATACGAGTTTTATAATCCATAATCTGCTTCTCCTAGTTTGCCGAAGGCGCCAGATCCTTCACGTTAACATGGACACCTGGGCCCATCGTGGAGGAAAGAGCTACGCTTACCAAGAAGTCTGCTTTTGCATCAGTAGGCTTCTTGCGGATGATTTCCTTGACAACTGCACGAGCGTTTTCACTTACTTTTGCAGGATCCATGGAAACTTTACCAACGCCAAGGTGAACGACACTGGTCTTGTCAGAACGGAATTCGACACGGCCTTTGGTCAACTCTTCAAGAGCACCCTTCAAGTCAAACGTAACAGTCTGGGTCTTGGGGTTAGGCATCAAGCCTCTGCGTCCAAGAATAGGTCCCAAACGACCGACGTCCTTCATCATATCAGGTGTAGCTACAGCAACATCAAAATCCATCCAACCGCCACGAATCTTCTCAATGAGTTCGGTATCACCAACAAAGGTGGCACCAGCATCAAGGGCTTCTTGAGCCTTTTCACCTTTGGCGAAAACAAGGACGCGCTTTTGTGCGGAGAACTGATTGGGGAGCACTACAGTGTCACGGACACTCTGGCTCTTCTTGAGGGTCAGCTTTACAGAAATCTCGACAGTTTCGTCGAACTTTGCAAAGGCAACGTCCTTGACAAGAGCTGCTGCTTCATCGAAGGAGTACAACTTCTCACGGTCGATCTTTTTAATACTTTCGCGATAATTCTTTCCGTGTTTCATCTTACTGCTCCACCTCTACGCCCATACTGCGAGCGGTTCCTGCAATGATCTTCTTAGCAGCCTCAATGTCATTGGCATTGAGATCCTCAAGTTTGGTCTTTGCAATCTCGGTAAGTTGGTCCTGTGTAATCTTGCCAATCTTAGTCTTGTTAGGTGTACCACTTCCCTTGGTGATGCCAAGCGCCTTCTTGATAAGCACTGCAGCTGGGGGTGTCTTCAAGATAAAAGTAAAACTCTTATCCGCGTACACAGTAATGATGACTGGAAGAATGAGTCCAGGTTCATAGTTCTTCGTTTTGTCGTTGAACTCCTGAACAAACTTTGGGGCACTGACACCATGAGGTCCAAGCGCGGGCCCGATTGGGGGTGCCGGCGTAGCCTTCTGGGCAGGACACTGCAGTTTAACTACTGCAGTTACCTTTTTCTTTGCCATGTTTCTCTCCTTACGCGACACCCTGCCTGAGCTGGCGGATAATCCGGGTTCGCGCTGGTTTTAACGCCTGTCATACGATCAGGCTCCCACCTCAAACTACTTGAGGGAGTAAATGCATGAATAAACGGACTTGTTGTAAAAAAACGAGCTACCTAGCCTCCTAGAGTCCAGTCCGGAACTCCTAGAGAATCTTTTCTACCTGAAGGAATTCCACCTCAACGGGAGTGGACCTACCAAAGATCCCGACGCTCACTCGCATGCGGGCCTTATCAAGATTAACTTCCTCAATGACACCAGTAAAGGTATCAAATGGTCCTTCAACAATACGAACCTGTTCTCCCACGGAAAAGGTCTGCTTTGGCTTAAAGACTTTTTCAGCCGGCAAATCGCCAGTTTTCTGAAAAATGCCTTTGACCTCGCCTGAAGTAAGAGGCTTGGGCATCACACTGTCATTGGGAGTAACGAAACCGGTCACCCCTTGAATTCTCTTTATGTGAGAACACCAGGTTTTCCAGCTGTTTTCAGGCAAATCGAGCTCGACAAGAATATAGCCAGGGAGGATCTTTCGCTTTACTTCGCGACGAACACCATCCTTGACTTCAACTAGGGTTTCAAACGGAACCTTGACGTCTGTGCAGACCATACTAAAGTCCACATCAGTCTCTCGCATCTTATTTATGATGCGTTCAATTTTCTGTTCATACCCAGAATATGTATGTACTACGTACCAGCCCTTTGCCATGACACCGTCCTAAAAGATGAATAGTATACCCTTGAGAAGAAGAAAATCAACCAATCCAAGGAATACTGCGACGATCACAGTAGAAACCAGTACGACCTTAGTGGAAGAGACAACGGCTTCACGGGAGGGCCAGACAACTTTCTTAAGTTCCTGGTGTGACTCCTTGAAATACTTGAACAGTTTCTTCATGTAAAGTCTCCTTTGGGGGTAGAAAAATCAAGAAGCAGACAGGCCAGGAAGGATTCGAACCCTCAACATCCGGTTTTGGAGACCAGCGCTCTACCAATTGGAGCTACTGGCCTATTTGCTTCTCGATACAAAGCCCTTACGGACTTATTTGATCTTCGCTTCGCGATGCAAGGTATGTTTACGCTCAAACGGGCAATACTTGTTCAGCTCGAGTTTACCTTGCGTATTACGACGATTCTTCTCGGTCGTATAGTTCTTTTGTTTACATTCGGTGCACTGCAGAGCAATTTTCTCTACGGGACCTTTTTTCTTCGTTTCACCCATCTGATGCTCCTTGGTGAGTATTCACCCAACTCTCCTCCCAATTTGGGAATGAGAAAGAAAAGAGCCCTCGAACGGATTTGAACCGTTGACCCCCACCTTACCATGGTGGTGCTCTACCGACTGAGCTACAAGGGCATTCACAGCATACAAGAAAATCTCTAAAGAAACATACCTGTGACGTGCAGAAGCAAACTTACCAGAGCTAGAATAAATTGTCAATACACACCAAACATTTTCGCCCTCAATATTAGAGCTGGTTGCCCATAACCTATCAATCGTATATAGTTTTATTGAACCAAATATCCTATTTATAAGGAGTTCATCTCATGAAAGACAACCTGAACACACGATTTGGCCACACGCCACCTGAATTGGCACAGGATTTTGCCGAGCACCTTAAGTATAACAGAGATGCAGACATTTACCATACTACCCAAGAAGACAGATATACAGCCCTCGCCCTCACCATCCGTGACAGAATTATCCATCAGTGGAATTTGAGTAGGAAAACCCAAAAAAACACCAATGCCAAAAGAATCAATTACCTCTCCCTCGAGTTTCTCATGGGCAGGGCGATGACAAACAACGTCATCAACTTGGGCATAGAGGATGAACTTAAGGAGGCCCTTACTTCCCTTGGATATACCTATGAGGAGCTCTCCGACATCGAACACGATGCGGGACTGGGAAATGGGGGACTGGGGAGACTGGCCGCTTGCTTTCTCGACTCGCTTGCAACTTTGGAGTATCCCGCATATGGGTATGGCATTCGTTACAACTATGGCATTTTCCGCCAGCAGATAAAGAACGGATGGCAAGTCGAACAGCCAGACAACTGGCTCAGATATGGCAATCCCTGGGAAATCGAACGCCACGATGTTGCCTTTACCGTACAGTTTGGTGGTGATGTTCACCTTATCCGTGAAAAAGGCAGAGACAACTTCAAATGGATCGGAGGCGAGCAAGTCATTGGTGTTGCTTACGACATGCCAATCATCGGCTATGGCTGCAAGACAGTGAACACGCTCAGGCTCTGGTCTGCAACAAGCCCAGAGGAGTTTGATTTTCACGAGTTTAACGAAGGAGACTATACCGAAGCTGTCCGCTCAAAAATATCAGCGGAGAACCTCTCTCAGGTTCTCTATCCCAATGATACCCTTTATATGGGTAAGGAACTTCGCCTGAAGCAGCAGTACTTCTTTGTTGCCTGTTCGCTTGCAGATATAGTGAGAACCTTCAAACGGGAAAACCGCAAATGGTCAGAATTTGCTGACTTTGCCGCGATCCAGCTCAATGATACCCACCCCTCTCTGGCAATCCCCGAAATGATGCGCATACTTCTGGATGAGGAAGAGCTTGCCTGGGATGAAGCATGGGCTATCACCAACAGCGTGATGGGATACACAAACCATACACTCATGCCAGAAGCCTTGGAAAAATGGTCACTTCCAATGTTGCAGTCTATCCTGCCCAGACATCTGCAGATCATCTACGAGATCAACCACAGGTTTATGCAGTCGGCAGTATCCTTCTTTCCCTTACAGCCCCAAGTGCTCAGAGAAATCAGTATAATTGAGGAATCGAATCCCAAGCAGATACGCATGGCAAACCTCGCCATCATCGGCAGCCACAGCACCAACGGTGTTGCAGAGCTCCACTCGGAGCTGCTCAAGCGTTCAATGTTCCCACAGTTCAACACCATCTACCCAGACAGGTTCAACAACAAGACAAATGGGATAACCCAACGCCGCTGGCTGCTTGATGCAAACCCAAGGTTGGCAGAAAAGATTACCGAAGTAATCGGTGATGGCTGGATAACCGATTATAGCCAGATTTCCAAGCTTGCCCCCTTTGCAAAAGACAAGAACTTTATTGCTGATTTCGCAAAGATCAAGCTGGAAAACAAGATCAGGGCCGCAGCATTCCTCAAGAAGGATTGTGGATTAATCATCAATCCCAATACCCTCTTTGATGTCCAGGTGAAACGCATCCACGAGTACAAACGCCAGTTGCTCAATGCCTTGAACATCATGATGATCTACAACGATATCAAGAAGGGCGGCGAAGCCACCAAGGACATGCAACCGATGACTTTCCTGTTTGGAGGCAAAGCAGCTCCAGGGTATGTCAACGCAAAACTCATCATCAAACTTATCAACAACATTGCCAATGTCATCAATGCGGACAAGGAGGCAAATAAGCTCCTTACCGTACATTTCATGCCTAACTACAGGGTGACAATGGCAGAGAACATCATTCCTGCCACCGACCTTTCCGAACAGATTTCCACTGCCGGAACCGAAGCCTCAGGAACCGGAAACATGAAGTTCATGTGTAACGGCGCACTGACCATCGGCACGATGGATGGGGCCAATGTGGAGATTGCAGAGGAAGCGGGAAAAGAAAACATGTTCATCTTTGGACATACTGAAGAAGAGATTGCCAAACTGGGACAATCCTATGACCCCTTTGCCTGGGCAATGGGAGACAAGGATATCAAGGAAGCCGTCCAGCTCCTTGCTACTGGATACTTCAATGTGAATGAACCCAATATCTTTGAACCTATCCGTAGGAGTCTCTTTGAAGGCGGGGACAAGTACTTCCATTTTGCAGACCTGCGCATGTATGTTGATATGCACAACAGTGCTCGTTCCCTGTATAAGGATGATCAGGAGGAATGGAATCGCAAGGCTATCATAAATGTTGCCTCCAGTGGCAAATTCTCCAGTGACCGGACCATCAGCGAATATGCAAATGATATCTGGAATCTCAAAAAATGCCCTGTCGAGCGGGATAATGACAATGAAACGGCATTGCAGGACGCAATGAAGAAGTAGGCCAACTGGCATAGACAGCAGGCTCCCTTTGGAACCTGCTGTCCTGAATTTAGCAAAATTCTTCAGAAATGACGCAATTATAGCAAAATAAAAACTTACATATACTTACATTCTAATAAGATAAGAATTATCTGATAAATTCTTGATATTTATGACGCATTTTTAGCAATCAAGAGAAAAATACTGGTATATTCATACCATGCAAAAATTCTGGGAACGAGTAACAACCCTTTTAGGATCACCTAGTGTGGTAGATCTTGCCACGATGCTCAATGTTAAGAGAAGCACCTTATCCAGTTGGATTCATAACGATCGTCGCCCTCCTATGGACGTTCTTTTGATACTCACTAATCAGACAGGGCTGAGTATTGAGAACCTTGAGTACGGCTTAGATTGGGAACCAACAGACGACGAGGAAGTAGCTGAGAACCACTCTCCAAAGTTCAAGGCGATCATGCAGATGGTATCAGGCCTGAATAAGGAAGAACAGGATATCGTCTACAGACTACTTACCTATATGAAGAAAAAACCTTAGATCCCCACCGGGGAAAACAGCATCACCACATAGGGAGAGAGTATTGCCAAGGCAGGGGCTATCAGCATCGCCGGCAAAAAATTTCCTGTTTTGCTTTTTCGTATGTCCAACAATCCCAGACCAATCATCATCAAAAGAACTCCCCCAACTGCGGAGAGCTCGTTTATACCCGATTCTCCCAATATTGGAGAGATAAAGCCGCCTGCCAGGGTAAAGAATCCCTGGTACACAAGAATGACCAAAGCACTCGCCATGACTCCAGGGCCATAGATTGCACTAAAGATAATCGCCATACAGCCATCCATGACCGACTTCACCAAGAGTAGCTGGTAATCCCCGGTAGTACCTGCCTGTATAGAGCCAACAACGGTCATAGCCCCTGAACAAAAAAGCAAAGATGCATTGAGAAAGCCTAAAGCAAAATTTTTAGCAGCCTGCTCAGAGCCATGTTTTCTTCCCAGCTTTGCTTCGATCCAGGTCCCCAAAGAGAGCACCCCGTCCTCAATAGAAAGTGCATATCCTACAAACCCTCCCAACACGGTGGAAAAAATGAGGATTAGGTATGAGCCGGTCTGCATCGCCATGGAAATGCCGATGACCAAGGTAATCAACCCTGAGGAAGTGAAGACCACCTCTTTATAGGAGCTTTTTAGCCGATTCTTCAAGAATAGCCCAATCAGAGACCCGAGTATGACAGTCAGACAATTTATATAGGTGGCAAACATATTGGATAGGAGTATAATACGTTAGAAAGACAAGGACAAGGAACGAATATGCAAAACATCCTTCTTGCAGCAGGATTAGGAAAAAGAAGCGGAGGAGAGAAGCTCCTGCTCCCCTACAAAGGGCAACCGATCATCGCACACGCAGTAGAGCAATCGCTTCATGCTGGACTCTACACAATTGTAGTGACAGGCTTCAGAAAAAAAGAAATCGAGCAAGCTCTCAAGCAGTTTGTCTGTCCAAATCTCTGTATCACCTACAACGAAAACTATTCTCTTGGTCAGGGCTCTTCAACACGGATAGGAGCAAAAGCCCTTCGTGATGGTGAGGACTTCTTCATATCTCTCTCTGACATGCCCTTGATCAAAGCATCTCACTACCATCTCCTTGCCCGATACTTCACCTCTTCAGAAGCACTACGCCCTCTCTATAAGGGTCAGATTGGACACCCTGTCCTATTGAGAGCAAGCTTCAAAGCTAAAATCCTTGAACAAGCTGTCCCCTTTACCATGCATGACTTGTTGGAGGATTTTCACGTAGAGCAGTGTATTGTCGATGACGAGGCCTTTGTCCACGACATCGATACAATACACGCCTATGCAGAGTTGCTCATGCATCCTAGGCCTTGATGGCTATCACCTTATCATCTGCTCTCGTCAGACGAATCCCAGTAGAAGGACTAAAATCACCAGCTAGCAACTGTACAGAGAGGGGATTCTCCACCAACCTCTGTATAGCCCGTTTGACAGGACGAGCACCGAAGGAGGCATCAAAACCCTCCTTACATATCAGGTCCACCACATCCTCATCCCAGCTTAATGAATATCCCCGCCGTTCGAGGCGTTGAGCAAGCTCTTCTAGCTGTATGCCCACAATCCTCTTGATTTGATCAGGCCCAAGGCTATCAAAGATGATAATCTCATCAAGACGGTTAATAAACTCAGGCTTGAAAGAGTCATGGATAATAGCGAGTACCTGCTTTCTAGCCTCCTTCTGGTCGTTTGGCTGCAAGAGAAAAGAACTGCCAAGGTTGCTGGTCAGGATAATCACCGTATTGGTAAAATCTACAACCCTACCCTGTCCATCAGTAAGCCTACCGTCATCCAATAGCTGCAAGAGAACATTGAAGACATCCGGATGCGCCTTCTCAATCTCATCAAACAGGATGACCGAATAAGGTCTTCTTCGGACAACTTCAGTCAGTTGCCCTCCCTGGTCATAGCCCACATATCCCGGAGGAGCCCCTATAAGCCTGCTTACCGAGTACTTCTCCATGTACTCACTCATATCAATACGGGTAAGGGCCTTCTCATCATCAAAGAGAAATGAGGCCAGGACCTTTGCCAACAATGTCTTTCCCACCCCAGTAGGGCCTGCAAACAGAAAACTCCCTAAGGGTCGGCGTTCGTCCCCTATGCCAGCCTTATTGCGTCTAATGGCATCAGAAATAGCTGTGATAGCCTCCTTTTGCCCGACAACCTGCTCAGAGAGGGTATTTTCTAGTTGCAGATATTTCTGCATCTCACTGCCTTTCATCTTGGTAACGGGCACTCCTGTCCAGTTGCTGACGATTCTGGCAATGTCATCCTCGCTGACCTCCTCTCGAAGCATTTGCTTTCCTTCACTCTGGCCTTGGGCCAGAAGCTTGCTCTGCTCCTCTATCTCCTTGAGTAAAGTAGGAATTGAACCATGCTTGATCTGGGCTGCCTTTGCAAGATCGCCTTCACGTTCTGCTTGTTGCTCCTCAACCTTCAGCTGTTCCAAGCTTGCCTTTTTCTCCCGAAGAAGTGCAATTGCGTTGCGTTCATTGCCCCACTGCAATTGCATGCTGTCCCGTTTGCCTTTCAGGAAACTAACCTCATTACGAATCTTCTTCAGACGTTCAAGACTAGCCTCATCAGTCTCACGGGTGAGTGCCTGCTCTTCAATATTCAGCTGTAGAATCTTCCTTTCAATCTGGTCGAGCTCATCGGGCTGACTCTCTATTTCCATCTTCAATTGGCTGGCAGCTTCATCGATTAGGTCTATAGCCTTATCTGGAAGAAAGCGATTAGTGATATAACGATTACTCATCGTAGCTGCAGCGACAAGGGCCTCATCTTTTATTCGAACCCCATGATGTACTTCATAGCGTTCCTTGAGCCCTCGTAATATGGCAATGGTGCTCTCTACAGAGGGCTCATTTGTATAGACTGGCTGGAACCTACGCTCAAGAGCCTTATCAACTTCAATATATTTGCGGTACTCATCCAGAGTAGTGGCTCCTATGGCATGAAGTTCCCCACGTGCCAAGGCTGGCTTGATGAGATTCGAGGCATCGGTAGAACCTTCACTTGCACCGGCACCAACGATAGTATGCAGCTCGTCTATGAAAAGAATTATGGAGCCTTCACTGCTGGTCACTTCTTTAATGACCGCCTTTAGCCTCTCCTCAAACTCCCCTCGGAACTTTGCTCCTGCAACCAGAGACCCCACATCCAAGGAAAGGATGCGTTTATGCTTGAGTGATTCGGGAACATCACCTCTGTTGATACGTTGGGCAAGACCTTCGACTATGGCCGTCTTTCCAACTCCAGGTTCACCTATAAGTACAGGATTGTTCTTTGTCCTTCTGGAAAGGACCTGCATAACACGCCTAATCTCATCATCTCGGCCGATAACAGGGTCAAGCTTACCCAAATGGGCAAGGGCTGTCATGTCTTTACAGTACTTTTCCAAAGCCTGGTATCGGCTCTCAGGATCTTCAGTGTCGATACTTTGGTTCCCTCTTATGCTTTGCAATGCCTGCATGATACCGTCACGGGTAACACCCAGGTTCTTCAAGGCCTTACTGGCAGGACAGGGGTCATCTATGATAGCAAGCAGAATATGCTCTGCACTAAGAAACTCATCCTTGAACTCTGAGGCTATCTTGTCCGCAGCATAGAGCTGATTCCCCAATGCCGCAGAGACGGTGCGTTTCACACTGCCCCCATAGGCTTTGGGAAGGCGGTTGGCTAGGTCTTCCAAGGCTGTTTGAATCTGTTTGGGAGGGACTCCCAACCGTTCGAAAAGTGGAGAGAGCAAGCCCTCTTTCTGATTAAGTAGGGCGAGCAGGAGATGTTCACTTGTTATCTCTGCACTTCCTCTTTCATTTGCAAGAATGTCGGCATCACCGACAGCTTGCCGAAGCTTGATGGTCATTTTATCAATATTCATATGTATTCCTTACTGTGTGGATATAAGGCAGCGGACCCCTTGGGGCCCTATCCTGTACATACTGAATATACTGCTAAAATGTTCTTTCGACTAGGAACGGTTTATGACCGGAGTTGTCTTCGGTTGGGCCTTGAAAAACTCCAGATAATTGGCAATCAGTTCCTTGGAAAGGGTCATCTCAAAGGTATCCAGGAATGCCACCTGAAAGCAGGATGACTCAAGAAGCAAAAGAATGTGGTCTGCTACCTTGTTGATATCACACTTGATGATATCCCCATTGCTGATACCTACCCGTAGGAGGCGCTTGAAAAGGATTGTCAACTTGGCTGTCCTTCTCATGACTATCTCGTTGAAATCTCGCCCTTCTTTCTTCATCTGCAACATCACATCCACCAGGGAGGTGAGTTCCCCTTCATGGGCGGTTGCAGTGTCCATAATTTCAGAGCAGATTCTCTTAATCCTATTCATGTAGTTGTCTTCGGAAGACCAGGCAAGGGTTGCATACTTGGCAAACATGCGTCCGGTGACCAACTTCACCGCATAGTAATAGATCTCTTCCTTGTCCTTAAAATACTGGTAGATGGTTGGTCGGGAGATTCCACACTCCTGTGCAATGAGAGAGAGGTTAGAATCACGATACCCTTCACGTCCAAAGACTTTCAGAGCAGTCTGCAGTATCTTTTCCTTTCTTTCCTCATGATCAATCTTCTTGGGCATGGTCTAAAATCCCCCTAAACCTATCTGTACGCTATTGTTATATTACAATATACCATTATACTGTAAAAAACACTATATTTTAGAGAGGTTTTTATGTTTCTCATATATATACTTTTAGCCATTATAGCAACCCTATTAGCAATAGGAAGTATCAGAACCCTTGTCCTCAGACAAAAACACAATGAGAGTATCTTTCCGGCCTCACCCCCTAATGCAATGCCTGCCATAGAAAAATTACAGCATATAATAACCTTCAAGACAGTGAGCAGTAGGGAGGAAGACAAGACGGACTGGGATCAATTTACCCAATTGGCCGCCTATCTGGCAGAAGCATTCCCGCTCTGTGAAAAACACCTGAAACTTGAAAGTGAATCTGAACACAACCTCATCTACCGTTTTATCGGAGAAGAGGCCACAGCCCTTCCCGGCTTGCTTACAGCACACCAGGACGTGGTATCAGCAAATGATGAGGAATGGACCCATCCCCCTTTTGCCAAAACCCTGGAAGAAGGATATGTCTGGGGAAGAGGTAGTTTTGACTGCAAACTCCAACTTATAGCCATACTGGAAGCCTTTGAGCAGCTTTTGCAAGAGGGAAAGAAACCAAAGAGAACATGGTATGCCGCTTTTGGCTGTGATGAAGAGGTTAATGGAGGCAACAAGGGAGCATCTCTCATCGCAGAGCAGTTTGAGCGAATGGGTCTCACATTCTCTGTTCTCCTTGATGAAGGAGGAGTGGTTTCTGAAAACTACATCAAAGGCATCAATCGACCAATTGCCGTTGTTGGAGTTGCAGAGAAAGGGTACATGGATACACATTTGAGCTGTAGCCGCGAAGCTGGTCACTCTTCCACCCCTCTTATGCCTACAGCACTGGGCAAGATCGCAAAAGCTGTGACATCCATTGAATCGAGCAAGCAAAAAGGAAGGATTTCAAAGCCAGTGCAGGCTATGCTCAGGAACATAGGAGAAGAGGCACCCTTCCCCTTTGCCTTTCTCTTTCTCAATCTCTGGCTTACAAAACCTCTAATCATGTTTATCTTCTCCAAAAGCCCTACTCTCAATGCTCTCATAAGGACCACCAGCGTTCCTACCATGATCGAGGGAAGCGACAAAAGCAATGTAATAGCACAAACGTCTTCAGCTGTGGTTAATACGCGTCTGCTCTCCGGTGATGACCAAGAGAAAACTATCAGACATCTCAAAACGGTAATAGCAGATGACCAGGTCGTCCTATCGGTCTCTCGTTATGAAGAGCCTTCCAAAGAGTCCCCCACCACAGGGGAAGCGTTCGACCTTGTAAAGTCAACCATTTCCCAGATTTTCCCAGAAGCCATTGTTACCTCCTATTTAATGCTCGGTGCAACAGATGCGCGCAAATATCAAGAGCTCTGCCAGCACATATACCGCTTTACTCCTGCCCAAATGGACAAAAGGGAAGTGAACAGGATGCATGCTCCTGATGAGAGAATCCATACTGACAACGTTGGGAAGGCTGTCGCCTTCTTTCGTTCACTACTAAAAAGCTGGTAACAAAACGAAAAAGGGCTCCGCAAAATTGCGGAGCCTCTTTGTACAGGATGGGTTGCCTCTTATGAGTTCTTGATCTTCACTTCAATGCTCTTGGGCTGAACCACTTCCTTCTTTGGAAGGGTAACCGTAAGCACGCCGTTGGCGAACTCACCTTCAATCGTAGCCTCATCCACATCCTCGGGAAGGGAAAAGGCCCGTTCGAAACTTTGAACCTGTCGCTCACAGATAAGAATCTTCTTCCCATCCTTCTCTTCCTTGGTGCTCTGCTTGGCAGAACTGAGTCTGAGCACGTGTTTCTCGATGTTCACCTTTACATCTTCCTGCTTATACCCGGGGAGCTCAGCCTCAACGATGTAGGCCTTGTCTGTCTCTGTAATGTCTACAGGAGGAATCTTCGATGAGGTAAGACCCCAATCACTGATCATGTTACTGAAGAGCGAATCGAAGGGCGATACCACCGGTGTCCGATAATTGTTTCTAGTTGTAAGATATGCCATTTGTACACCTCCATGTGTTTATCTATATGTAATCCCCTTTTCGGGTTTCACCAATATTGATGCATAAAGCGTGCCAACTTCAAAATTATATACTAATAGCCAATATTCTTACCAAGAAACCAGAATATGCAGTAAAAGAAGCTCTTTTTCCTTACCTATTATAAGGCTCAACACACATCAATGGGTCAAACTGGTAGGGAAAGTAGCTAGAAAGCTACTCAACCGTATCAGAATGACCCATGATAGTATAAGAAGCAGACAATTCTGGGACAGAATCTTTATTTAGAGCTTGTCACTCATCGTTGCCACCATGACAGCCTTGATTGTGTGCATCCTATTTTCTGCCTCGTCAAAGACCACTGAGTGTTTACTCCTGAAGACTTCATCGGTGACCTCCAGTTCGGTAAGTCCATACTGTTCGTAGATTTGCCTTGCTACGGTGGTGTTCAGATCATGAAAAGAAGGAAGGCAGTGTTCAAAGAGCACCTTTTCATTGCCCGAAGAGCGAAGAAGATCCATAGTGACCTGGTAATCCTTCAACAGGGCAATACGGCTCGCTGTCTGGTCCTCCTCTCCCATTGAGACCCATATATCGGTATATATGATATCAGCACCCTTCACCGCTTCGTAAGGATCGGTAGTCGTTGAGATGACAGAGCCTGTCTCTGTAGCTACAGGGGCAAGTTCTGCGATGAGGTCCTCAGAAGGAAAGAGAGCAAGGGGAGCACCTATACTGTAGTCCATGCCTACCTTAGCTGCTCCAATCATCAGGGCATTGGAGACATTGTTCCGCCCATCGCCAATGTAGGCCATCTTCATCTTGTTAAGAGGTTTTCCCGTATGTTCCATGGCGGTGAGAAAATCTGCAAGAACCTGTGTAGGGTGGTCATCATCAGTGAGACCATTCCATACAGGCACGCCACTATAGAGAGCGAGGTCTTTGACTATCTGCATAGCAAAGCCACGATACTCGATGCCATCATACATCCGGCCTAGTACCTGTGATGTATCCTCAATGGACTCTTTCTTGCCCATTTGGCTGTTGGTGAGGAAGGTGACTTGTGCCCCTTCATCGAAGGCGGCAACCTCAAAGGAACAACGGGTACGTGTAGATGTCTTGTCAAAAATAAGGACAATGTTCTTTCCCTCCAGCAAAGCTCCCTCCAGGTTCTTGGCATATGGCTTTTTCTTCTTTTTCGCCTTGAGCTCTTTTGCAAGATCCAGCAGATAATGAATCTCTTCTGTAGTATAATCCTTAAGTGTGAGAAAGCTTCGCCCCTTGAGTGTTATCCCTGTATTCATGATTCCCTCCGTATAATGGTCAAATAATACATATTTATGCATAAAAATGCAATATGTTTGCATAAGTATGCAGAAATGATGATACATAGTATTCTGATACAAAAAGCCCTCCGACACAAGGAAGGAGGGCCAGATTTGCTAGGGATTTGGTTATTTGGTTACGAGTACCACTTCACCGTTTACATACTGCTTGGCAACATAGGCCTTGATCTTATCACCACGAAGGGCTTTGACCAGTGCTACAATGCGAGGATCATTCTCGTTACCCTGTTTGACTGCCACTACGTTGACATAGGGGCTGTCAGAACCTTCAACCAAAAGGCCATCGCGGGTTGCAATGAGGCCCGCAGGAATGGCGTAGTTACCGTTGATAATAGCTGCATCGACATCCTGCAAGACGCGGGGAAGGGAAGCTGCTTCAATCTCACGGAATTTCAGGTCCTTGGGGTTCTGGGCAATATCCATGGGAGTCGCCTCAAGACCAGCATCGGCTTCAAGGGTGAGCAACCCTGCACTCTGAAGCAGGAGAAGCGCACGACCTTCATTGGTGGGGTCATTGGGAATTGCAATGGTTGCACCCTGTGGGAAGTCACCTGCAGCCTTATATTTTTTGGAGTAGAGGGCGAATGGCTCAACATGGATTCCGCCTGCATTTGCCAAGTGATAGCCACGGTCCTTGTTGAAGGACTCGAGGTAGGGAACATGCTGGAAGAAATTCGCATCAAGCTCGCCTGTCTCAAGGGCTTCATTGGGGGTCACGTAGTCTGTGAACTCACGGATCTTGAGAGTGATGCCTTGAGCAGCAAGATCCTCAACAACAAGGTTAAGGAATGCAGCGTGGGGCTCGGGAGTCGCACCAACAGTCAGTACTTGCGTAGAGGACTGCTCCTTTGTTCCGGCAGCAAAAAGGGTTGCTGCCACGAGGATTACCAATACGATGGTCAATGTTTTTTTCATAGTTTCTCCTACTCTCCCCGAAGGCGAGAGGTATGCACGAATATAGTGTCAGCGCTTGGCCAACAAATGTGAACTGATCTTGTTGCCGATCACCTGGATAATCTCTACGAGCACCAGGATGATAATAACAGCAACAACCATAACGTCTCCACGGAAGCGTTGGTATCCATAACGGATAGCAAGGTCTCCCAAGCCCCCTCCACCGATAGCTCCGGCCATGGCCGAGTACCCAATGAGGTTGATGATTGTCAGCGTAACTCCACTGACAAGCGAAGGCAAGGCTTCAGGGACAAGAACTTTTCGAATAATTTGCCAGTTGGTAGATCCCATTGCGCGGGCGGCCTGAACGACCCCCGGATCCACCTCCTTCAGCGCGGTCTCAATGACTCGTGCCACAAATGGTGCTGCCGCAATGGACAGCGGGACGATAGTAGCGGTAGTACCGATACTGGTTCCGATTAAAATGCGGGAAAGGGGAAATAGCAAAATCATCAGGATAATGAAAGGGAACGAGCGCAGCACGTTCACTATCCTTCCCAGAACGTTGTTCAGTAATGGTTTGGGGATAATCCCCCCCTGATCTGTACCAGATGTGATGGAAAGAAGTACCCCCAAAGGCAGACCCATCAGAAGGGAAAAAAGCGTCGAGAAAAAAACCATACTCAAAGTCTGTCCTGTTGAAGCTAGGACAAGCATCCAAAGTTTACTCACAACTTATCCTCCTCTTCCACAAGGACGCCCTGACTTTTCAGTGCCTCGATGGTCTTTTGCTTTACTGCATCATCACCGCTTATATCTACAACCATGGTCCCAATCTCCACATCCCCAACTTTCTGAACACCACCCGCACGAATATTAAACTCGACTCCAAGATCCCTGCTTATCCTACTGAGGATAGGTTGGTCAGTAGTATCACCACGGAATCGCAGAGTATAGGTCCCAATTTTTTTTGACCATTGCACCATCTTGTCCTGATGGGAAGCACTTTCATCGATTCCTACAAGGTGAGCAAGGAAATCCTTGGTCACCTCACTGGTAGGATTTGCAAAAATATCTGTGACAAATCCCTGTTCGACAACCTTTCCATCATCGAGGACAGCTACCTGTTCGCAGGCATCGCGCACAACTTCCATTTGGTGGGTTATCATGATAACGGTGAGGGACATCTTCTTCTGGATTTCCTTCAACAGGGAGAGGATCGAATGGGTAGTCTGAGGGTCTAAAGCACTGGTAGCTTCGTCACAAAAGAGAATATCGGGTTTACATGCCAAAGCCCTAGCTATGGCGACCCTTTGCTTCTGCCCGCCACTTAGGGTACTGATAGAAGCTTTCCCTCGACCTTCTAAGGATACAAGGGCAAGGAGCTCATCTACTCTCTTTTTGATGACTTCTTTGCTCATCCCATTAATTTCCATGGGATAGGCAATGTTTTCTTCTGCATTACGTGAAGAGAATAGGTTGAAGTTTTGAAAGATCATGCCAACTCTGCGTCTTCGCCCGATCATGTCACGTTTTGTGAGGTTATCCACACGGGTATCATCAAAATAGACTTCTCCGCCGTCTGGACTTTCAAGGAGACTGATAAGACGTACCAGTGTTGACTTGCCTGCTCCGCTCTTGCCAATGATACCATAGATGGTATTGGAGGGTATGGAGAGGCTCACCCCATTAACGGCATGCAGATTGCCATAGGATCTTTGTAAATTGTCTAACGTAATCTGCATAAATATACCTTCTGTACTCAATGAATTGTTACCATCATAGTAAAAAGGGGTACCTTGGACAAGAGCAACAGGGAAAAAACAAAGGATGAAGTATATAAAGTAAAAAACATGCAGAATGTTTGAAAACAGGAAAAGGACGCAAAAGCGTCCTTTTCCATCTATATATAACCGACCCTAAAGTCGGACTAGGGCAAAAAAAGGCCCGGCGGCTACCTACTCTCCCACGGAAAACCGTAGTACCATCGGCGTGAGGGCGCTTAACTGCCGTGTTCGGGATGGGAACGGGTGTGTCTGCCCTGCTGTGGCCACCGGGCCAGCCAACACGGGGGAGCGCGAGATTGCTCTCGTGCGCCCTGTCTTGGCAGTCCGCATGTGTCGGGACCGGAACAGTGATATGGTCAAGCCTCTCGGATGATTAGTACCGGTCGGCTGAACGCATTGCTGCGCTTGCACCTCCGGCCTATCGAACAGGTAGTGTCCCTGTTTCCTTATGCCCGCTCTAGGCGGGGGGGATGTCTCATCTTGGGGAGGGCTTCCCGCTTAGATGCTTTCAGCGGTTATCCCTTCCGAACGTAGCTACCCGGCAGATGCCGTTGGCACGACAACCGGTACACCAGAGGTTCGTCCACTTCGGTCCTCTCGTACTAGAAGCAGGACCCCTCAAACATCCAACGCCCATGGCAGATAGGGACCGAACTGTCTCACGACGTTCTGAACCCAGCTCGCGTACCGCTTTAATTGGCGAACAGCCAAACCCTTGGGACCTGCTCCAGCCCCAGGATGCGATGAGCCGACATCGAGGTGCCAAACCTTGCCGTCGATATGAACTCTTGGGCAAGATCAGCCTGTTATCCCCGGAGTACCTTTTATCCGTTAAGTGACGGCGCTTCCACGCGCTACCGCCAGATCACTAAGACCTACTTTCGTACCTGCTCGGCCTGTTTGCCTCGCAGTCAAGCCACCTTGTGCCTTTACACTTGAGAGATGATTCCCAACCATCCTAAGGTGACCATCGCGCGCCTCCGTTACTCTTTGGGAGGCGACCGCCCCAGTCAAACTTCCCACCTGGCACTGTCCCCAGACCGGATTACGGCCGGGGTTAGAAAACTGGAGAGGGAAGGGTGGTATTTCACCAGCGGCTCCGCGCAGCCTGACGGCCACGCTTCTCTGCCTCCCACCTATCCTACACATCCCTGTCCAGGTCTCCATGCCAAGCTGAAGTAAAGGTTCACGGGGTCTTTCCGTCTAACCACGGGTACCAGGCATCTTCACCTGGACTTCAATTTCACCGGATTTCGCGTTGAGACAGCGCCCATATCGTTACACCATTCGTGCGGGTCGGAACTTACCCGACAAGGAATTTCGCTACCTTAGGACCGTTATAGTTACGGCCGCCGTTTACTGGGGCTTGGATTCGCTGCTTCGATCGCTCTGACAACTCCTCTTGACCTTCCAGCACCGGGCAGGTGTCAGTCCATATACTTCCCGTTGCCGGTTCGCATGGACCTGTGTTTTTGGTAAACAGTCGCATGGGCCGTTTCACTGCAACCCCCTTGCGGGGGCCATACTTATCCCGAAGTTACGTATGCATTTTGCCGAGTTCCTTAACGCGAATTCTTCCGTGCGCCTTTGCATTCTCAGCTCGCCCACCTGTGTCGGTTTATAGTACGGTCCCCCAGAGACGCTCCTTAGAGACTATTTCTCGGCACGACGACTACGCGCACTTCGACCCGCCGTAACGGGTCTCGCTCACGGCTCGCCTCAGCCCCCGGATTTGCCTGGGGGCCTCATAAGCTTGCCGCTCCGGCCGGGACTACCGTCGCCCGGCTGCGTTTCGCCCTATGCGTCGTCCCATCGGGACTCTGGGAGGTGCTGGGATGTTGACCAGCTTCCCATCGACTACGGCTTTCGCCCTCGCCTTAGGGGCCGACTAACCCTTGGGTAGATTGACTTTACCCTGGAAACCTTAGGCTTTCGGCGGACGGGGATCTCACCCGTCTTTTCGTTACTCATGCCTGCATTCTCTCTTCCGTCCCGTCCACGGGCGCTTCCGCTCCCGCTTCTTCCGTACACGGAATGCTCTCCTACCGCCAGCACCCCAAGGGTGCTGGCCCGCGGCTTCGGTGGCGTGCTTAGCCCCGTTACATTATCGGCGCATGACTACTCGACCAGTGAGCTGTTACGCACTCTTTGAAGGGGTGGCTGCTTCTGAGCCAACCTCCTGGCTGTCTGGGCAATCATACTTCCTTTCCCACTTGGCACGCCTTTGGGACCTTAGCCGGCGGTCCGGGCTGTTTCCCTCTTGACGATGGCCCTTATCAGTCACCGTCTGACTGCCGCACATTGTATCGCGGTATTCGGAGTTTGGTTAAGCTCGGTACCCAGTGACGGGCCCTCACCTATCCAGTGCTCTACCTCCGCGACAGTCGGTGCGACGCTAGCCCTAAAGCTATTTCGGAGAGTACCAGCTATCTCCAAGTTTGTTTAGTCTTTCGCTCCGAGCCACAGCTCATCCCAACCCTTTTCAGCGGATTTAGGTTCGGCCCTCCACTGGATTTCACTCCAGCTTCAGCCTGGCCATGGCTAGATCACTTGGCTTCGGGTCTACCGCACGCAACTGCTCGCCCTGTTCAGACTCGGTTTCCCTACGGCTCCGGGACTCCTATCCCTTAACCTCGCTGCATACGGTAACTCGCAGGCTCATTCTACAAAAGGCACGCCATCACCCGACTTGCGGGCTCTGACCGCTTGTAGGTCCACGGTTTCAGGTTCTCTTTCACTCCCCTCCCGGGGTCCTTTTCACCTTTCCCTCACGGTACTATGCGCTATCGGTAGCTGCCGAGTATTTAGCCTTGGAGGGTGGTCCCCCCAGATTCCGACAGGATTTCTCGTGTCCCGCCGTACTCAGGAAATGCGGCCATCCAGGCGCAACCGTTTCGCGTACGGGGCTTTCACCCGCTCTGGCCGGCCTTCCCAGGACCGTTCCGCTACAGTTGCGCTTTCTGACTGGACGGGCAAGCCCCGCCGCACCCCTACAACCCCGCGCACCCGAAGGCACGCGGTTTGGGCTCCTCCCCGTTCGCTCGCCGCTACTGGGGGAATCTCGTTTGATTTCTACTCCCGCTGGTACTCAGATGGTTCACTCCCCAGCGTATACCGCACACACGCTATTTTGTTCACGTGCGTGCGAATGTCATCAGGACATTCGGGTTACCCCATTCGGAAACCCGCGGATCATAGGGTATTGGCCCCTCCCCGCGGCTTATCGCAGCTAATCGCGTCCTTCTTCGCCTGGCAGCTCCTAGGCATCCTCCGTGGACCCTTATTCACTTGACCATATCATTCTTCCAATCCCTACGCTTGTGCTTTCAAAAACCAATACAAATACAAATTCTTCCAACTGGAGGCAAGGGGATTCGAACCCCTGACCCTCGGCTTGCAAAGCCGATGCTCTAGCCAGCTGAGCCATGCCCCCGACTGAGGACAAGCTTTTCTAGGGAAGGCAAAGAGAACGGAAAATCAGGATCGGCGACCCCTCGGGGCACTTGTCTGCAGGACTTGCACCTGCTGGCCGACGGCCTTGGTTGTGTCCGGGGCTGTGAGGGCCCCAGACTCCCTTTCTTGGTAGAAAGGAGGTGATCCAGCCGCACCTTCCGGTACGGCTACCTTGTTACGACTTCACCCTCCTCGCCGGACGTACCTTCGGAACCGCCCCCCCTTGCGGGTTGGGCTGGCGACTTCGGGTACCCCCGACTCGGATGGTGTGACGGGCGGTGTGTACAAGGCCCGGGAACGTATTCAACGCGCCATGCTGATGCGCGATTACTAGCGATTCCAACTTCATGGAGTCGGGTTGCAGACTCCAATCCGTACTGGGACCGGCTTTGTGCGATTCGCTTGGCCTCGCGGCCTCGCTGCGCTCTGTACCGGCCATTGTAGCACGTGTGTGGCCCAGGACATAAGGGCCATGATGACTTGACGTCGTCCCCACCTTCCTCCGGTTTGTCACCGGCAGTTCCGTCTGAGTGCCCACCATCACGTGATGGCAACAGACAGCAGGGGTTGCGCTCGTTGCGGGACTTAACCCAACACTTCACAGCACGAGCTGACGACAGCCATGCAGCACCTGTGTGCAGGCCGCAAGCGGCCTGTGCCTTTCGGCACCATTCCTGCACATGTCAAGCCCTGGTAAGGTTTCTCGCGTATCATCGAATTAAACCACATGCTCCACCGCTTGTGCGGGCCCCCGTCAATTCCTTTGAGTTTCACCCTTGCGAGCATACTCCCCAGGCGGTTCACTTAATGCGTTAGCTTCGGTACCGAGGGTCGACCCCCCGCCACCTGGTGAACATCGTTTACTGTGCGGACTACCAGGGTATCTAAACCTGTTTGCTCCCCGCACCTTCGCGTCTCAGCGTCAGTACATGGCCAGATGTCTGCCTTCGCCATTGGTGTTCCTCCAGATATCTACAGATTTCACCCCTACACCTGGAATTCCGACATCCCCTCCTGTACTCTAGCCCTGCAGTTTCCAGCGCGTCTCCCCGGTTGAGCCGGGGCATTTCACGCCGGACTTGCAGGGCCGCCTGCACGCCCTTTACGCCCAATGATTCCGAACAACGCTCGCCCCCTACGTGTTACCGCGGCTGCTGGCACGTAGTTAGCCGGGGCTTATTCCGGGATTCACGTCATCACGCGGCCATTGCCTGCCACGCTTATTCCTCCTCCCGAAAAGAACTTTACAACCTCACGGCCTTCATCGTTCACGCGGCGTCGCTCCGTCAGGCTTTCGCCCATTGCGGAAGATTCTTAGCTGCTGCCTCCCGTAGGAGTCTGGACCGTGTCTCAGTTCCAATGTGGCCGATCACCCTCTCAGGCCGGCTACCCATCGTCGCCACGGTGGGCCTTTACCCCGCCGTCTAGCTAATGGGCCGCGGACTCATCCCCCGGCGGCGCCGAAGCGCCTTTCCCCGCAAGCACTTCTGTGCTCGCGCTCGCATCCGGTATTGATCCAGGTTTCCCTGGGCTATCCCGGACCGGGGGGCAGATTGTCCACGTGTTACTCACCCGTCCGCCGCTCTAGGGGCCCGAAGGCCCTTGCCGCTCGACTTGCATGCTTAAAACGCGCCGCCAGCGTTCGTTCTGAGCCAGGATCAAACTCTCCGTCATAGGATTGCGGGGCCGAAGCCCCACAGTTGCTATTCTGTGATAGTGTGCCCTGTCTTTCTCGCAAAACGAACGTAGCTTATCTCATCTACTGTTCATCACTCGGTAATTGACTGGGAAGCCCCTTGCGGTCACTTCCTCTTCTTTTCCGTTCTCTTTCCCTTCCCTACGCTTGCCTTTTCATAAATCGCGGGTCGCCCAGTCTCCTGTACTTCCCTGCCCCTTCTCTGAGGCGCCCGGTCAACTTACCCGATTTCCCGCCCTTCCGTCAAGGCCCTGCGGCCCTTTCTTTCAAGCTTTCAAACCGGCTTCTGCTTGCCGAACAAGATGGGATACTACCTGTATATCCGCATCCTGTCCACCCTCTTTTGACAAATATCCCAAAAAAGATGATCTGCATTACAATCTGTTGTCCTTTCCTGCATTAGCATGGAGATTTTTACAACATACTTGCTTACAATTGCTTGTATTCAACCCAAAAAAAGTTTTTTGGAATCAAAATTATTTCTTTTTTTTTCTTCAAGAATCTCATGAATTCCTAAATTCAAGGATATTTTTCCCTTTTTCTTTACGATATTTCTCATATTTTTCTATGAAGTAGCAGACCAATTGGGAGAAAAATTCGGAAATATCTCAAGAAATTTTTCAGACTGAGAATATCAATGCATATATTGAAGTAGTCGATAGCACCAATATTTTTGACAATGAACAGATAACCGACGTGGAACATTTCAGGCAATGACCTACCATAGACCTCAATCTGGACCCATTCCTGTAGACGTAAGCCTGGTTGACACCCCTTGCCTTTCTTTGCCCTTTCCCAGGATAGCCCCTTGGATCATGCGAAAGGACACTGACAAGACTTAAGGCACTAGTCCTACCTGCTCACGCTGATGGATACTGGAGGAACAACGGACGCCAGTGAGCAATGCTGACGAAGAAACCACTACTGTTATTCTTCTATATGATGGAGTAACATGATAGCAACAAAACAGGCAAGGCTTACTTACGTGCTGAGCCGGTTAAAAAACAACGGCAGCTGAATATAATGCAGAATGACCAGATGGAGATTGTACAATGGCTTTTCCTTCTGAAATTGTGAACGTCACTTCACGTGCCCTCTTGTAGAAGTCTAGCTGACCAAAGTGGAGAAATTATGCGTCTGACAGTTTTAGTTGACAACTATACCCAAGTTGGAACCAAGTTTCGTGGTGAGCCGGGACTCAGTTACCTAATTGAAATCGACGAAAAAAAGATTTTATTTGACACAGGTACTTCTGATCTATTCATCCACAATGCAATTGCAATGGGTTTAAGCTTGAACGATATCGATGTTGTTGTCCTCTCTCATGGCCATGGAGATCATACAGGGGGGTTGTCACACCTGGTAGCCAAAACCGAAGCACACCACACAAAACTGGTAATGCATCCTTTAGCTATTGTTGAAAAACAAATGAATGGTCAACAATTCGGATTGACCATACCCATTGAAAAGCTGGACAAGGCCTTTACTATGGTTCCCTCTCGTGCACCAGTATGGATTAGTGAACATCTTGTCTTCCTAGGAGAAATTCCCCGACGTCATATATTTGAAGACCAAGTACCATTAGGGGAACGGATGGAGGGCGACTATCTTGTTCCAGATAATCTACTGGATGACAGCGCTTTAGCTGTACGAACCGAAAAGGGTTTGTTTATCATTAGTGGATGTTCTCATGCCGGAATCTGCAACATTATTGAATATGCTCGTGAAGTTTGCCAAGAGTCCCATATAACAGGGCTGATCGGTGGGTTCCACTTATTCAAGGCTGACGAGAGGACTCAAAAAACAGCTACGTTTCTCAGAGATAATCACATCACTAATCTGTATCCATGCCACTGCACAAGTTTCAAAGCAAGAGCCGCGATCAATGCGATTATCCCCATTGGGGAAATTGCAGTAGGAACCTGTTTGAATCTCAGTTGATCGTACGGTTGAAGTTCTCCCAGAAAGTTACGAAACTTTCTTTATCCAATGGTGGTTGATCAGCTTCTTTTATACTCCGTGCCAGCTCGGCATGGTTATATAGCAAATCGATGACGGTCATGGCCATGATCTGGGCTGGTAAAATATAAGCCATCCGTTCATCAGATACCGCAAAGGATTTGCTGTGAGCCACTCCAGAGAAGCCACCACTAGAAAGGTGGGCGAAGGGAATAACATTACTCACATCTCCCGCATCCGTAGCTCCCATCAGTTCATAACCATAAAGATTACATTCTGGACCTAATTGCAGTGTTGCATTATCAGCAAAAAGACGATTGATAGCTTCATTCTGACGCAAAGAAAGATACCCCGGTATCTCTACTATTTCGAATTGGGATCCAACTGCAATGGAACTGCCTTGGATTGCTCTGTTAACTTTTTCAGAAGCATCTTCAATGGCTGAAATAGAGCGTCCACGAACATAGGTTTCCATCCTCACATCGGCAGGGACAATATTTACCAGATCACCCCCCTTGGTAATAATGGGATGGACTCTGATACGATCACTCTCTCGAAAGGTTTCACGTTGTGCATTTATCGCCATAAGCGCTAATGCAGCTGCATTGAGGGCATTTATTCCATTGTACGGTTCAGCACCAGCATGGGCTTCTTTTCCCTTAAAATGGATTACTTTCCCAATAAATCCAGAACTGTCGCAGTTAATCAGAAATTTTGGCTCTGTTACTCCTGCATGTGAGTGAACCATTATTCCTGCATCGATATCATCAAATTCACCAAGATGAATCCATTCTTGTTTACCCCCGAAAAAGGTGATTTTGCCCTCATCACGAAGGCGTTGGCGCCATTCAAGTTCAACGTATTCCTCAGCCGGGACTGCTGCAAAGACTACAGTACCATCGAGTTCTTCTAGGAAAGGAACCAAACCCATTGCAGCACCGAGAACAGAGGTTATTTGTGCATGGTGACCACACGAGTGGGCCGCTCCAGTCTGGCTGTCAGCAAAAGGGTGCTGGGGAGAAATCACAGCATCAAGCTCTCCAAGCAACATAACAGAAGCGTCTGCCGTACGACCATGCCCAACAGCCTTAATCCCAGTGATGGCAATACCTTCTCGGCATTCCAGCTGGAGAGAACGTACCGTATCGGCAAAAAGTTTGGATGTTCTATACTCTTTGAACCCTAATTCAGGGTGGGCATAAATATCACGTCCGATGCCTATAATCCTATCCGCATTCTGTTCAATGCGTTCACACACTTTTTGCTTTAACTGGTCTTTGGTCATGGCAGCTTTATCCTCTACATGGTTCAATTACGTATGCAATAGTAGCAAAGAGGAGTCCCCTTATATAAAGGGACTCCTCTCAATGTAAAAACGAATTTACTGAACTGAGACTTCTCGTTGGAAACGACTAATCCACTCAGCTTTATTACTGCTGATGTAACTCTCATCAAATGAACGTAGAGCGGCTACGGAATCAGCCCCGAAAGCAAGGAATTTTTTGCTTTCTTCAGCCATCGTTGCGTTCTTGGAGGTCGGAGCCTCAGAAAGAACCGATGAAACCTGATTCTGAATTTCATCACTAAGCAGGTAGTTCACATAGAGTTGTGCCAGTTCAGGATTAGGGCAGTCCTTGACTACGTTAGCTGTAGCGGCAGCAGAAAAACTACCTTCAGCAGCATCAACCCAAGCAACATTGAGACCGGCTTTGCTCAACATCGGCATATTCATATCCATGAATACGGAAACAGCGATTTCGCCTGTAGTAAAGGCCGTTTGCACTTCTGAGCTGGTAGTATAGAATTGAGCTACTTTCGTATTGTTTTTTGCCAAGAAGGAGAATACAGGATCCACATCCTGTTCACTACCGCTAAGAGAATCTGTCATTGCAACCAACAAGTAGGGACCTGCAGTGGAGGACATGTCAGGCAGTGAAATTAACCCATCGTACGATCCATTGAATAAGTCGACATACGATTTAGGAGCTGGAACAACATCTTTATCATAGATGATTCCATAACGTACCAACGAGTAACAGGGGCCATACCCCTCTTTGTTCTTGGCGAAATCATAGAGGTTGTTCAAGTTTTTGACCACTACAGGATCAATTTTTTCAAACAACCCATCGGCATTTCCACGAGTGGAGAAACTCTCAGACATAAGAACCACATCAATTTGGGGATTATCTCTCTGAGCCTTCACCTTGTTTAACCGGTCAGCATTTCCACTTGTCTCATCGATTAGAACTCTCACGCCGTATTGCTCTTCGAAAGCGACCGAAAGTTTCTTTACATTCGCTGCGGTCCAGCCCCAGGTGGCAACCACCAGCTCAGAGCCTTCATACGCACTTTTTGCATCAGAGGCAGGAGCCTTCGTTTCTGCATTGCCGGCGGCAGGGAGCATTGCAATCGCAATGATCACAATCAAGAGTAATGTCGTCAGTTTTTTCATTTCTTCCGTCCTTTTCCATTTTAGGTGGTTTTGAATATCCGTATCTTCTCGGGAGGGAGGTATACACCAATTGTCTCACCGGAAAAACCTTCATAATCGCTGAGGTGTGCATACAGTGGTTTGTCGAACACATCGCGGATTTCCAAGCGGGTAATATTACCCTTGTAGGTGGCATTTCCTATCTGGCCACATAACGATTGTTGATCGTCAGAAGCAGCCAATCGGATTTGTTCTGGTCTGATAGCGAGAGTGATTTGTTCTCCTTCAGTAAAGGAGGTGTCCAGGAGGGGAATCCTTAATGTACGGTTGTTGGAACAATGAAAATGAGTTTCCCCATCTGTCTGCTTCCCGATAGTGGCATCAATAAAATTGACAAATCCCATGAAGTCGGCGATGAACAGCGAAGCTGGGTTTTCAAACACCTCTTGTGGGCGTCCGACTTGGACGATTGCACCCTTATCCATCAGTACAACTCGATCAGCAAGACTGATAGCCTCCTCTTGGTCATGGGTGACCAAGATAGTGGTAATCCCAAGAAGCCGTTGGATCCTTTTGATTTCTACCTGCATTTCGATGCGTAATTTTGCATCAAGATTCGATAGGGGCTCATCCAACAATAACACCGAAGGCTCCATAATTAATGCACGTGCTAAGGCTACTCGCTGTTGCTGTCCACCAGACAATTCGCGGGGATAACGGTTCTCGAGTCCTTCGAGTTTAACAATTTGGATGATATGCTCAACTTTTTCCTTGATGATCTTCTTTGAAAGGCTCTTAAGCTTTAATCCGAAAGAGATATTATCAAAGGCTGTCAGATGAGGAAATAGAGCATAATTTTGAAAGAAAATACCGACATTCCTTTTATAGGCAGGTATTGAGTTCATCACCCTATTGTCGATAGTGACGGTTCCTGCATTCACTTCGGTGAATCCAGCAATCATTCTGAGGGTAGTGGTTTTACCACAACCACTTTCGCCAAGCAACGCAACCATTTCGCCGTTGGCAACCGTGAGGCTCAGATCGTCCACCGCGGTGAAATCGCCGAATTTCTTTGTCAGATGGTCTAGTTGTAGGATAGCCATAAATGCAGGTCTCCTTAGGTTAGTAATCAGCTATTTTAAGAACATGTCGAGTCCGACTAGCCTCTCCATTAGTACAATGCACCCTAAAGATAAGAGGATGAGCAATGTGGAGATGGCTGCTAAGGTCGGGTCAAATGAAAACTCCATATAATTCATAATACGTATGGGAAGGGTGATAAACGATGGTGAACTGAGCATGTTTCCTAATACCGCCTCATCAAATGAGTAGAGGAATGAGAGTAAAGCTCCTGCCATGACTCCTGGTTTAATCAACGGTAGAGTAACCTTGATGAAAGTTTGACGGGGACTCGCTCCCAGCGATGCTGCAGCATCCTCTAATGACCAATTAAAACCGGTCAGAACTGCTAACGTATTGCGTACGATATAGGGAAGGATAATAACTATATGGCCAAGCAGGATACGAGTGAAAGCTGGGAGTATCAGTTGGGAACTGGTGAGCCGTAGCAAAACGAAGGAGAAGGCAATTGAGGGGACATACATAGGCGAGGTGAAAAAGGTTATCAGCAAACCTTTTCCTTTGAAATGATATCGGGTAACAGCCAAAGCCGCACTAACCCCTAATAAAATATCAATGAACGTAGCAAGTATGGCAACTTGTATGCTGTTGGAAAATCCACTTACAAAATTGGCTGAAGAGGTGAAAATATTAGCATACCATTCCAAAGAAAACCCTTTTGGCGGAAATACCACAAGCACAGTGGGGCTGAAGGAGGCTAAGATAATCACCACAAGGGGAGCCATTAGGAATAGCAATACGCCAATGGTAACAATTTTTGGGAAGATTCCCACTCTCTCCTCACGCATGTTTTTGCCCTCCAACCCGTTGGTTCAAATCATTTGTGGCATAGTTAAAAACAAGTAATATCAACAAGATGGTGAATAACAGGATGTAGCTGATAGCTGAAGCGAGGCCCCAGTTGAAATTCACATTCACCTCCTGAAAAACCATAGTGCTCATCATTCTGAATCGTGCACCACCTAACAACCTTGGAGTTACGTAAGCGGTCATGCTCAACGTAAACACCAGAGTAGATCCAGAGATAATTCCAGGCAGAGAAAGTGGTAAGAGAACTTTATAGAACGTCATCAATGGATGATAGCCTAAACTGGCAGCAGCATATTCCAAATTCCGATCAATGCCTTGAATAACACCGGTAACAGAAAGAATCATGTAGGGCAACAAGAGATGCACCAGACCTATGATCACAGCATTAGGGGTATAGAGTATCTTCAACGGAATTTCAATTAATCCAATGGCTAGTAAAAACTGGTTGAGCAGGCCCTTGGTTCCCAAGATGACCATCCAACCATATGAACGTACTACCGCGCTGACCAGAAATGGGAACAAAAGCATAATCATCATCGTATTTTTTAATCGTGACGTAGTTCGAGCTAGAAAATAGGCCACAGGGTATCCGAAAAGCAGGACTATAAGTGTAGTTTTAAGTGAGATGACAATTGTGGTTATAAGAATATCCAAGTAGAAGCTGTCGGTAAAGAATTTGAGATAGTTAGTGAATCCATCATCATGTAAAGTCACCAAGAGGATATAAAGCATCGGAGCAATAAATAGTATCATAAGGGCCAAGATTGTGGGGAACGAAAGGAAAAAGATGTTCCGTTTTCTACCCATGGTTCACACCTCTCCTTGTATAGGTGACTTGGAACATGCCACCTGATTTCCATTTTCGTCAATGCACGATGCAATCAAGGGGATAAACCGTTTATTGATCACATCGAGCAAACCTTTGTCGGTAAGTTTAATTTCTGGGGATACGGCCAATGGCATGAGAGTAATAAAGGTTAAGGTCTCTTCATGGTTTAAATGCAACTGCTCTTGAGCCGCACGATCGATGACCGCAAAGTTCTCATACACTTGGTCCATCCCTTCTTCACATAAAAGACCAGCAATAGGAAGAGCAATTGAAGCCAATACAACTCCATGTAAAACCGCAGCAACACCACCTTGAGTGGAAATAACGGTATTGGCCGCTATGACAGCATCAGCATCATTTGCACTGTAGACAATCAGATTATGACAGTCGTGAGCATAGGAGGTTGCAATCGCCCCTGCAAACTGCTCCATATTTCCAATAAGTCCATGCGAACACGCACCACAGCCAGAATGCCGTTCGAATATGGTCATTTTCATGAGTTTATCCTGTTGAAGGAGACCCTCTATGACCGGCAAGCTCTCCTGACGGTGTGTAGTACGGCTGGTTCGTCCATCTTGCATAATTACATTGACCAAAGCGCGATGTCCTTGGGCCTTAATGGTGAAATCAGAGGTGCTAACAAAGTCGAGATGCATTGTATGAAAAGCTTCTAAGGGAAAAGGCTGTGCTTCGGAAGGAACTATCAGAGAACTATTTTGGGCAACCAAACGGCCATCACTAAAAACTGAAAGGGCTCTGAACAAAGAGAGATCTTCGATCAGAACCAAATCAGCTCTATATCCAGGGGCAATCGCTCCAGTATGATTGAGACGAAGCCGGTTTGCTGCATTGATTGTTACGTATCTTATGGCTTTGATCGGATCGAGGCCTAGAGCAACTGCATGCCGTAACAAAGCATCAACATGCCCTTGTTGCGCAAGACGGCTGATGGGGACATCATCGGTTACTAACATGATCCTATCTTGCACTGGCATTTGGTTAAGATAGGCCATAAGCTCACTTGAAAAGAATCTTTCTTGAATTTGAACAGCCATTCCGTTTTGTAATTTTTCTTCTACGATAGAAGGATTCATATACGTATGGTCAGCATCGATTCCAGAGGCAATGAACGCTTGTAACTGATATCCCCTAAGAGTGGGGACATGCCCATCGAGAAGGACCCCTTGCTGTTTAGCTGTATCTATGATGGCTAGCATTTTGGGGTCTGCAGAAATTACACCGTTAAAATCCATCACTTCTCCCAGGCCTAAGACACCGGGATAGGAAAGCATGCTAAGCACTTCGTCTGGTCCAATATTTGCCCCTGAAGTTTCAAAACCTGGAGCTGATGGAATAGTTGAAGGAGCCATGATATGGATGTGAAGAGGTAGGCCATGAGATCGATCTGCCAACAATTGTACCCCTCTCTCCCCAAGTACATTAGCAATTTCGTGAGGGTCAGCAGCAACTGTGGTTGTTCCCATTGGGACAACGGCACGGGCGAAGTTTGCAGGAGTCATCATACTGCTTTCAATGTGCATGTGACTGTCAATGTAACCGGGAACAGCAAAAGCCCCTTCTGCATCAAAATACTTGTCAGCACTGTGAATTGCAAGCGCTTTACCAATATAGGCAAATTCACCATCAATAATTGCGATATCTGCGGGGTATATTTGAGCAGTAAGAACGTTCACCAACTGTACGTTGAGGATTAACAAATCGAAGGGAATACATCCCATAGTTGCTTGAACTGTTCGGATGCTCAATGGTTTCTCCTCAATTTCGGCACTAATTTTTGCAATATACCACAATAGCCATATCTTGCCTACATCTTCCAGAAAAATATATGATATCCAAATCAACCTGTTATTGACAGTTTCACAAAGCTGTACATCTGGTAATAACAGAGGATAAGCTTGGGAGAAAGATTGCAAAATCCCCGGACTGAAAATAACAGAACTATTCAAGGTGTATACGTTCTGATGTAGGATTTCACTTCTTGGTACACATAAGATGAAGTCATATCCTTCACCGGGAAATTCCATCATCAACAGTCGCACAAAAGGTAAAGGCACGTAAAACACCAAGAGGCCCGTATGGTCCCTTACATGAAGGAGTCCATACGAGCCTCTTGGGTAGTAGCCAATGTACCATGTATCGTGAACCGGCAAAAGACATGCTGGTATTTGGGCAAATAAAAAGGCCCGGCGGCTACCTACTCTCCCACGGAAAACCGTAGTACCATCGGCGTGAGGGCGCTTAACTGCCGTGTTCGGGATGGGAACGGGTGTGTCTGCCCTGCTGTGGCCACCGGGCCGGCCAACACGAGGAAGCACGGAAGGATCCGTACGGCCGGTCTTGGCAGTCCCGATTCGGACTGGAAGAGATCTAGAACAGAAAGAGAAATGCAAATACAGGAACCGCTCAGGAAAGAGAAATCGGACCAAAGAAGAAAAAAAAGGCCCGGCGGCTACCTACTCTCCCACGGAAAACCGTAGTACCATCGGCGTGAGGGCGCTTAACTGCCGTGTTCGGGATGGGAACGGGTGTGTCTGCCCTGCTGTGGCCACCGGGCCAGCCAACACGGGGGAGCGCGAGATTGCTCTCGTGCGCCCTGTCTTGGCAGTCCGCATGTGTCGGGACCGGAACAGTGATATGGTCAAGCCTCTCGGATGATTAGTACCGGTCGGCTGAACGCATTGCTGCGCTTGCACCTCCGGCCTATCGAACAGGTAGTGTCCCTGTTTCCTTATGCCCGCTCTAGGCGGGGGGGATGTCTCATCTTGGGGAGGGCTTCCCGCTTAGATGCTTTCAGCGGTTATCCCTTCCGAACGTAGCTACCCGGCAGATGCCGTTGGCACGACAACCGGTACACCAGAGGTTCGTCCACTTCGGTCCTCTCGTACTAGAAGCAGGACCCCTCAAACATCCAACGCCCATGGCAGATAGGGACCGAACTGTCTCACGACGTTCTGAACCCAGCTCGCGTACCGCTTTAATTGGCGAACAGCCAAACCCTTGGGACCTGCTCCAGCCCCAGGATGCGATGAGCCGACATCGAGGTGCCAAACCTTGCCGTCGATATGAACTCTTGGGCAAGATCAGCCTGTTATCCCCGGAGTACCTTTTATCCGTTAAGTGACGGCGCTTCCACGCGCTACCGCCAGATCACTAAGACCTACTTTCGTACCTGCTCGGCCTGTTTGCCTCGCAGTCAAGCCACCTTGTGCCTTTACACTTGAGAGATGATTCCCAACCATCCTAAGGTGACCATCGCGCGCCTCCGTTACTCTTTGGGAGGCGACCGCCCCAGTCAAACTTCCCACCTGGCACTGTCCCCAGACCGGATTACGGCCGGGGTTAGAAAACTGGAGAGGGAAGGGTGGTATTTCACCAGCGGCTCCGCGCAGCCTGACGGCCACGCTTCTCTGCCTCCCACCTATCCTACACATCCCTGTCCAGGTCTCCATGCCAAGCTGAAGTAAAGGTTCACGGGGTCTTTCCGTCTAACCACGGGTACCAGGCATCTTCACCTGGACTTCAATTTCACCGGATTTCGCGTTGAGACAGCGCCCATATCGTTACACCATTCGTGCGGGTCGGAACTTACCCGACAAGGAATTTCGCTACCTTAGGACCGTTATAGTTACGGCCGCCGTTTACTGGGGCTTGGATTCGCTGCTTCGATCGCTCTGACAACTCCTCTTGACCTTCCAGCACCGGGCAGGTGTCAGTCCATATACTTCCCGTTGCCGGTTCGCATGGACCTGTGTTTTTGGTAAACAGTCGCATGGGCCGTTTCACTGCAACCCCCTTGCGGGGGCCATACTTATCCCGAAGTTACGTATGCATTTTGCCGAGTTCCTTAACGCGAATTCTTCCGTGCGCCTTTGCATTCTCAGCTCGCCCACCTGTGTCGGTTTATAGTACGGTCCCCCAGAGACGCTCCTTAGAGACTATTTCTCGGCACGACGACTACGCGCACTTCGACCCGCCGTAACGGGTCTCGCTCACGGCTCGCCTCAGCCCCCGGATTTGCCTGGGGGCCTCATAAGCTCGCCGCTCCGGCCGGGACTACCGTCGCCCGGCTGCGTTTCGCCCTATGCGTCGTCCCATCGGGACTCTGGGAGGTGCTGGGATGTTGACCAGCTTCCCATCGACTACGGCTTTCGCCCTCGCCTTAGGGGCCGACTAACCCTTGGGTAGATTGACTTTACCCTGGAAACCTTAGGCTTTCGGCGGACGGGGATCTCACCCGTCTTTTCGTTACTCATGCCTGCATTCTCTCTTCCGTCCCGTCCACGGGCGCTTCCGCACCCGCTTCTTCCGTACACGGAATGCTCTCCTACCGCCAGCACCTCAAGGGTGCTGGCCCGCGGCTTCGGTGGCGTGCTTAGCCCCGTTACATTATCGGCGCATGACTACTCGACCAGTGAGCTGTTACGCACTCTTTGAAGGGGTGGCTGCTTCTGAGCCAACCTCCTGGCTGTCTGGGCAATCATACTTCCTTTCCCACTTGGCACGCCTTTGGGACCTTAGCCGGCGGTCCGGGCTGTTTCCCTCTTGACGATGGCCCTTATCAGTCACCGTCTGACTGCCGCACATTGTATCGCGGTATTCGGAGTTTGGTTAAGCTCGGTACCCAGTGACGGGCCCTCACCTATCCAGTGCTCTACCTCCGCGACAGTCGGTGCGACGCTAGCCCTAAAGCTATTTCGGAGAGTACCAGCTATCTCCAAGTTTGTTTAGTCTTTCGCTCCGAGCCACAGCTCATCCCAACCCTTTTCAGCGGATTTAGGTTCGGCCCTCCACTGGATTTCACTCCAGCTTCAGCCTGGCCATGGCTAGATCACTTGGCTTCGGGTCTACCGCACGCAACTGCTCGCCCTGTTCAGACTCGGTTTCCCTACGGCTCCGGGACTCCTATCCCTTAACCTCGCTGCATACGGTAACTCGCAGGCTCATTCTACAAAAGGCACGCCATCACCCGACTTGCGGGCTCTGACCGCTTGTAGGTCCACGGTTTCAGGTTCTCTTTCACTCCCCTCCCGGGGTCCTTTTCACCTTTCCCTCACGGTACTATGCGCTATCGGTAGCTGCCGAGTATTTAGCCTTGGAGGGTGGTCCCCCCAGATTCCGACAGGATTTCTCGTGTCCCGCCGTACTCAGGAAATGCGGCCATCCAGGCGCAACCGTTTCGCGTACGGGGCTTTCACCCGCTCTGGCCGGCCTTCCCAGGACCGTTCCGCTACAGTTGCGCTTTCTGACTGGACGGGCAAGCCCCGCCGCACCCCTACAACCCCGCGCACCCGAAGGCACGCGGTTTGGGCTCCTCCCCGTTCGCTCGCCGCTACTGGGGGAATCTCGTTTGATTTCTACTCCCGCTGGTACTCAGATGGTTCACTCCCCAGCGTATACCGCACACACGCTATTTTGTTCACGTGCGTGCGAATGTCATCAGGACATTCGGGTTACCCCATTCGGAAACCCGCGGATCATAGGGTATTGGCCCCTCCCCGCGGCTTATCGCAGCTAATCGCGTCCTTCTTCGCCTGGCAGCTCCTAGGCATCCTCCGTGGACCCTTATTCACTTGACCATATCATTCTTCCAATCCCTACGCTATATAACAATGCTGAAAATTCAGCTCTGTGTTCTGTAAAAAAACCAGTTGCATTAGCAACTGAATCTGGGACTGATAAGACTTGAACTTATGACCTCGTGCTTATCAGGCACGCGCTCTAACCACCTGAGCTACAGTCCCAATTTGACAAAAATATCAGAGAAGAGAAGAGTTAATAGGAAAGAATTAGGGCACTTGTCTGCAGGACTTGCACCTGCTGGCCGACGGCCTTGGTTGTGTCCGGGGCTGTGAGGGCCCCAGACTCCCTTTCTTGGTAGAAAGGAGGTGATCCAGCCGCACCTTCCGGTACGGCTACCTTGTTACGACTTCACCCTCCTCGCCGGACGTACCTTCGGAACCGCCCCCCCTTGCGGGTTGGGCTGGCGACTTCGGGTACCCCCGACTCGGATGGTGTGACGGGCGGTGTGTACAAGGCCCGGGAACGTATTCAACGCGCCATGCTGATGCGCGATTACTAGCGATTCCAACTTCATGGAGTCGGGTTGCAGACTCCAATCCGTACTGGGACCGGCTTTGTGCGATTCGCTTGGCCTCGCGGCCTCGCTGCGCTCTGTACCGGCCATTGTAGCACGTGTGTGGCCCAGGACATAAGGGCCATGATGACTTGACGTCGTCCCCACCTTCCTCCGGTTTGTCACCGGCAGTTCCGTCTGAGTGCCCACCATCACGTGATGGCAACAGACAGCAGGGGTTGCGCTCGTTGCGGGACTTAACCCAACACTTCACAGCACGAGCTGACGACAGCCATGCAGCACCTGTGTGCAGGCCGCAAGCGGCCTGTGCCTTTCGGCACCATTCCTGCACATGTCAAGCCCTGGTAAGGTTTCTCGCGTATCATCGAATTAAACCACATGCTCCACCGCTTGTGCGGGCCCCCGTCAATTCCTTTGAGTTTCACCCTTGCGAGCATACTCCCCAGGCGGTTCACTTAATGCGTTAGCTTCGGTACCGAGGGTCGACCCCCCGCCACCTGGTGAACATCGTTTACTGTGCGGACTACCAGGGTATCTAAACCTGTTTGCTCCCCGCACCTTCGCGTCTCAGCGTCAGTACATGGCCAGATGTCTGCCTTCGCCATTGGTGTTCCTCCAGATATCTACAGATTTCACCCCTACACCTGGAATTCCGACATCCCCTCCTGTACTCTAGCCCTGCAGTTTCCAGCGCGTCTCCCCGGTTGAGCCGGGGCATTTCACGCCGGACTTGCAGGGCCGCCTGCACGCCCTTTACGCCCAATGATTCCGAACAACGCTCGCCCCCTACGTGTTACCGCGGCTGCTGGCACGTAGTTAGCCGGGGCTTATTCCGGGATTCACGTCATCACGCGGCCATTGCCTGCCACGCTTATTCCTCCTCCCGAAAAGAACTTTACAACCTCACGGCCTTCATCGTTCACGCGGCGTCGCTCCGTCAGGCTTTCGCCCATTGCGGAAGATTCTTAGCTGCTGCCTCCCGTAGGAGTCTGGACCGTGTCTCAGTTCCAATGTGGCCGATCACCCTCTCAGGCCGGCTACCCATCGTCGCCACGGTGGGCCTTTACCCCGCCGTCTAGCTAATGGGCCGCGGACTCATCCCCCGGCGGCGCCGAAGCGCCTTTCCCCGCAAGCACTTCTGTGCTCGCGCTCGCATCCGGTATTGATCCAGGTTTCCCTGGGCTATCCCGGACCGGGGGGCAGATTGTCCACGTGTTACTCACCCGTCCGCCGCTCTAGGGGCCCGAAGGCCCTTGCCGCTCGACTTGCATGCTTAAAACGCGCCGCCAGCGTTCGTTCTGAGCCAGGATCAAACTCTCCGTCATAGGATTGCGGGGCCGAAGCCCCACAGTTGCTATTCTGTGATAGTGTGCCCTGTCTTTCTCGCAAAACGAACGTAGCTTATCTCATCTACTGTTCATCACTCGGTAATTGACTGGGAAGCCCTAATGCTTCCCGAAAGCTTTCGCTTCCATGCTTGACCAACGACCGTTTCCGGTAATCGTCTTGCATATATCTTCTCTTCTCTTCTCTCATATATCTGTCAAAAATCTTCTGCTGAGCTTTTCTGTGGCTCAGCGTGCTCAGACAACATAACAAAATAGACTCTTTAGTGTCAAGCGTTCTTTTCAAAGTATTGCAGAATTATTTCTCTTGCACCGCAACAGCGCCTCTGCTATCTCATAAAACCCTGCCCCACCATCATGTTGAGCAACAAACTCAGGTAAATCCTGCATACTCTTGCTGTTTTTTCTAATGTTTCCCACACCAAAGCTCAAAGGAAAATGGGAAAACATCACCTGGTCATTAGGAGCATCCCCACAATAGCAACAAACTTTCTGTAGGATAGAACCTTCAAGACCGAGTACATCCCTAAAGAAGGCCTCAGTTCCCCGTCTCTTATCAAACTCGCCAAACCAAGCATTCACATGAATAGAGCTTACTGCAGTACCCGCTCCAAACTCCTGGCAAATGGCGACGACCCTAGCAATCTGATCCCTGTCCAAATAAGGGGGCTCACTGCCATGATCAAAAGCAATATCATAGATACGGGCAAACTGATCACTGGAAAGCTTGGCCTCAGGAACAAGGGAAAGGACATGTCCGATGAGCTCTTTTGCCCTTTGCTCATACCCCTCTTTCTTGATGGATGGGTGTACATAGTGTCTGATGACCCCATCTTTCCTATAGAGGCAAAGTGCTCCACTTTCACTGAGGACAGCCTCAACCGGCCATTGCCTCAGATAGGTATCTCCCCAACCTGCAGACCCACCGGTAACACAAATGACCTTCAAGCCCGAATCATGTAATTTCCAGAGGGCCTCAAGGCCCTCCGGATGCAACTTCCCATTCGTGGTAATCGTATCATCCACATCAGTGAGCACATAGCTAAGGGATGCAACTTCATCCTTGGTGAGTGTATCAAGTTCTCTCATACTATTATTTACCGGGACAATGTGGAGAGGCTTCCATCTCGGATGATAGCCCTCACATAGGTAAGCAAGGAAGCTGCAGAAGCAACTGCTGCCAAAGCAAACACGACAGTCAGAGCCGTAGCAATTGGAGAAAGCCAGGAGGCACCTGCAAACCAACGGGTCAGGGCAATGTACAGTACACCAGCGGCTCCACTGATGGCATACAGCACAGCCTTCATCTTACCCCAGATGTTTGCAGCAACCGGCTTTCCTTTACCCATCATCAGCATTCGGAGGAACAGGATAAAAAATTCACGCCACATGATGATGATAAACGCCCATGAGGGCATTATCCCATACCCCGAAAGGCAGACAAAATAGGTCAGTCGAGAAAAGGTATCCGCAAAGGGATCCATTACCTTTCCCAAATCGGTGACCAATCCATACTTTCTTGCAATTATGCCATCGAGCAGGTCGGTCATCTCGGTACAGGCCAATAATACAATGGTCAGTATGGAAGAGAGCTTACCCAACTCAGGACCGACCCAAAAGGGGAGGTAAAAAGCGATGAAAAACATCGGGGCCATGACTAGGCGAGAAACAGTGAGCTTATTCGGAATATTCATAGATTTCCTCTAGTTGCCGAACAAGCGGCTGAACTTGTCTTCAAGGTAGCTTGTGAATAGCTTCGCGTCAAGAGGTTTTCTGGTGACCTCCATAAGCAGATCCCTAGGCAAAAGGAGACTTCCCTTCGTATAGATGCGCTCATTCAGATAGGAGTGCAACTCCTTAAGCTTACCTTGTTGCAGTAAAGTATCGACAGGAAGATCCGCCTGCATACTCTGCCAAATCTGAGCTCCAAAAAGATTCCCCAGAGCATATGTTGGGAAGTACCCAAAATCTCCACTGCTCCAGTGGACATCTTGCAACACCCCTTGAGCATAGGTCTTAGGTACTACACCCAACAGCTCCCCTGACTTTATATTCCAGGCTTCCGGAAGGTCATCGACTGTAAGGTTACCAAACAGCAACTGCTGCTCAAGCTCGAACCGAAGCATGATATGCAGCGAGTAACTTACTTCGTCAGCATTGACTCTGATAAGCGATCTCTGCACCTTGTTTGCCGCCTGCAAGAACTTTGAGAGGTCCACCCCTTCAGTCTGAGAAGGAAAGAACTTACAAAAGAGAGGATAGTAATGAGTCCAGAACCCCTCACTTTTTGCCACCATGTTCTCCCACAGCCGGCTTTGGGACTCATGCATGCCAAGTGAGGCTGCATTTGCTACACTACTGCCCTTTTTCCTACCGCTGTTCATCCCCATCTCGTAGAGGGCATGACCTCCTTCATGGACAGTTGAACTAAACGAATCCAATACACTGGGATCGGTATAGCGTGTGGTTATACGGATATCATCGCTGCCCAATGTTGAGGTAAAAGGATGCACTGAAATTGAGCTGCTTCCACGGCTGAAGTCAAAACCCATATCCTGTAGGACAATTTTGGAAAACTCTTCCAGGTGTGCAATGGGATAGTCCAACTTGAGAAAATCATCATCAATGTTCTTATCCGCTAGAGTATTCACCAAAGAAACCAGATTGGGCTTGATGGAAGAGAACAAAGCCTCTACCTCAGAGCCCCTCATTCCCACCTCAAAATCATCAAGCAGGACATCATAACCACTGAAGCCTTCGCGCCTATAACAGGATTCCTTTTCTCTTGTCAAAGCGATGATCTCTTTGAGATCATCTTTGAACAAGTCCCAATCGTCTTGTTTTCTGGCCTCGACCCAGCTTTCATGAGACATGGAGGATTTCTCACTGATGGCTTTGACCAAGGAAGTGGGCATACTCCTATGCTTGTCCCAATGGCGGAACCGAAGACGGATAAGAGCCTTTTCGAACTCATCCTTTCCCGAGCCCTCAGGGTTATCCCTATCGGCATCAAGGGCGGACAACAGGTCCCCCATTTCGTTGCTGCAGGTAATTTCATGCGCTTGGGAAGAGAGCCATCCCATTTGTACCGAACGCTCCTCAAGTCCCTTTTCAGAAATCCCCATCTCCTGATCCCAAGAGAGAACTGAGCCTATATGTTCAAGCATAACTACCAGACGGTCGATCTCTTCCAACCTCTGAAATGCTTTTTCTCGTGTCATCGTATCCTCCAAGGCAAGAAGCCGGATTACTCCGGCTTCTTGCTTCTGTTCAATATAACTCTATAGCTGTTCCTTGCTTGCAATGGTAGCTTTTACTGAAGCAACAAATACATCGGTAGCGATACCATTCTCTTGCTTACCACTTCTGTAGCGAACAGAGACCTGGTCATTCTCAGATTCCCGCTCGCCTATGATTACCATGTAAGGTATCTTCAGTTGCTGGGCGTTGCGAATCTTTGCATTCATCCTGTCATCACCAAGGTCTGCAGAAACACGAAACCCTTCCTTTCGGAGGCGCTTCTCAAGCACTTTCGCATAGTCGAAAAAATTTTCCCCAACAGGGATTATCTTAATTTGCTCAGGTGCCAACCATGGGGGGAATGCTCCTGCATAGTGTTCGATAAGGACACCAAAGAACCTTTCCAAGGAACCAAGCAAGGCACGGTGGATCATATACGGGCGTTTCTCTACCCCGTCACGGTCCACAAAGGTCATATTAAAACGTTCAGGTTCGTTGAAATCGAACTGGACGGTAGAGAGCTGCCACTCACGGCCAATGGCATCCTTCACCTTCAAGTCAATCTTAGGACCATAGAAAGCCCCACCACCTTCATCGACCTCGTAGCTCAAGCCCTCAGCCTCAATTGCCTCACGAAGAGCCTCTGTAGCATCAGCCCAACGCTTAGGATCGCCAACAGCCTTCTCAGGCATGGTGGAAAGGTATGCGTTGATCTCGGTAAACCCAAAGGACTTGAGCATATGCAAGGAAAAACGGAGCACTTCCAAAATCTCCTCTTGCATCTGGTCTGGGGTGACGAACAGGTGTGCATCATCCTGGGTAAAACCTCGAACTCGCATCAGACCGTGCATCGCACCGGCCTTCTCATATCGATAGACAGTCCCGAGTTCTGCCCAACGGAAGGGAAGATCACGGTAGGAATGCTTGCTGTTATTGTAGATCATGATATGGAACGGGCAGTTCATCGGCTTGGCATAGTAATCGCTCTTGTCCAGCTCCATGGGAGGGTACATTCCTTCCTTGTAGAAGCCGAGGTGACCACTGGTCTCCCAGAGCCATGACTTGCCGATATGGGGGGTATAGACCATTTCGTAACCGTTTGCATAGTGCTCGTCTCTCCAAAAGCTCTCAATAGCCTGGCGGATCCTGGCTCCCATTGGGTGCCAGTATACTAGGCCTGGACCTGCTTCTTCATGCAAACTGAAAAGGTCAAGATCCTTACCAATCTTACGATGGTCTCTCTTCTCCACATCCTCAAGATGCTGCATGTAGAGCCTGAGCTCCTTTGCGTTCGTCCAAGCAGTGCCATAGATTCGGGTAAGCATAGGGTTGGTCTCTTTCCCTCTCCAGTATGCACCAGCGATGCTCATAAGCTTGAAAGCGTCTGCCTTAAGCTCTTTGGACGATTCGACATGAGGTCCACGGCAGAGGTCAGTAAATTCTCCGACACTATAGAGAGAGACCTCTTCATCTTCGGGAATTGCATTGATCAACTCAAGCTTGTAAGTCTGATCCGCAAACAACTTCTGAGCCTCTTCACGGCTTACTACCGTACGGACGAAGGGTTTGTTCTCAGCGATAATCGCGCGCATTCGGTTGGTAATCTCTTCCAGATCATCGGATACCAACTGCCTTGGCAGGTCAAAATCATAATAGAATCCGTTCTCGATCGAAGGCCCGATGGCAATCTGAGCACTGGGGAACATCTCCAGAACTGCCTCGGCCATTACGTGCGACATTGAGTGACGGATCTTGGAGAGTTTGTCTCCCACTTCCACTTTAGCCATTTTTATCTCCTTACACCAACAACTACAAAAAATAGAGCCTTCATGCCAACGTCTTCCCGTTACGGCATATTCCGTATCCGGCAAGGACGAAGACATGAAAGCTCTCATGTTTCCGCGGTTCCACCTTGCTTCCCCACCAACTCTTGGACGCTGGATAGGACGCTCGTTCTACCTGTTTCGCCAGGTGTGCGGCATAGCCTACTGAAAGATTCGGTATGCGGCTCAAAAGGGGTTTTCATCGGGCGCTTGTCAGACTCCTCTCAACCACTATCGTGGGAGTCCTCTCTGTCACACCGCTTTCGACTACTCGTCTTTCTCAATGCCTTGGCATAAGAATGCTCACAAGGACCAAATTAGTCAAGACCAAAGCCTTTCTCCCAGCACCAAAGCAACAGTTTCCAACACTTTCTGATCGTCCTCCGTGAAACGGTCTTTATAAGGGCTATCCACATCAATCAGGGCGACAAGGGTATTATCCTTATCGACTATTGGTACAACCAACTCGCTTTGCGATTTCTCATCACATGCGATATGGCCAGGAAAAAGGCGCACATCAGCTATACGTTGACTCTCTTGTGTCCTTGCAGCCTTGCCACATACGCCTCTGGAAAATAGTATATCAGTACAGGCTACCTTTCCTTGGAAAGGACCTAGGATAAGACGGGCCTCATCAGGTTGTCTCACGTAGAATCCTACCCAGTTGATATTCTCAAAATAGTCCCAAAGCAGGGCTGAGACATTGGCGAGATGGCAATATCTTCGTTCGATACTGAGCTCCCAAGGTCCTACCAAGGCTTCCACCTGATCAATAACAGTTCCTTCCAGACAAAATTCGCTCATCCGCTTACCTCCGCACTATTGGTTCACGCATTGCTTTGACAGGAGAAGAGGCCTTATTGCCTCCACGTAGGCGCTTGGCAACCGAAGACTTGACTACGGTACCAGGGCCACTGATACATCCGCCTTCACAACACATCACCTCGATCAAGTCTGCTTCTGGGGCTCGTTTCTCCCAACTTTTCATAGTCCTGAACATCTTCTTGTCGATACCATCGATGGAGAGAACGGCCACTTCCTCCGGGTTTTCCAGACGCCTCAAGACACTGGAAGCAACCCCACTTGAAAGAGCAAATTCACGGCAATCCTCAAACAGGGAAGTATCTCCAAGATCTGAGTTTGCCATCTCACGTACATCTATGCCCTTGGACAGGAAAAGGGATGCGAGTTCACCGAAGGTAATGACCCCATCGATATTTTTCATTCTAGCCGCTTCAACCTTCTTGGCAAGACAAGGACCGATAAAAATAGTCTTTGTCTCCTGGTTCTGTTCTTTACACCACTGGGCAGTATACCCCATGGGAGAGAGAGCACAAGAGCGCTTCTCAGAAAGGAATGGGAGATGCTTGTCCACCATCTCCATGTAGGCAGGACAGCAACTGGTGGTCATATAGCCCAGATTGTTCTTCTTTCTGCTCATCAGCTCCTGTGCCTCGTGCACACTGGTAGTCTCGGCTCCTTGGGAGACCTCCACCACCGAGGAGAAGCCAACTGCAAGCAAAGCACTCTTGATCTGAGCTAACGTACCAGGAAACTGACCCTCAATAGCCGGTGCTATCATGGCAGTCACATGATCCTTGGCCTTAAGCATCTTTACCACGGGAATAAGGCCAGAACGTTCTACTATTGCACCAAAAGGACAGCTTGCAGCACAACGGCCGCAGCTTATGCACTTCTTATAGTCAATCTCGACATACCCCTCTTCATTCTTCTTCACCGCATCAACAGGACAGGCTTGTTCACAAGGAACTGGAATATGGACCACAGCGTGGAAGGGACAAACCCCCTCACATTTACCACAGCGAATGCACCGGCTCTCATCGATATGAGCCTTTCCGTTGATGAAAGATATGCAATCCTTAGGACAGTTGGCAAGACAAGGGCGGGCAAAACACCCCCTGCATGCATCACTGATGAGATAACGATCAGGCGGGCAGGCAGAGCAGGCAGTAGAGATAGTGGTGAGAATGGGAACAGGTGGGGTCTCCTGCATCAATATTTCCTTTACATACTCGCTGAGACTCTTCATCTCATCATCATCCACTTCAATGTTGATGCCTAACATTGCCATAATCCTGTAACGGATCATCGCACGCTCCTTATAGATGCAGCACCTATTGGGGACACGGTTCTTGGGGATGATGTAAAAGGGAATCTTATCAGCATTCTGCTCTAAGGTGCCATCAAAAAACTGTTTGAGTACCTCAGTCTGCACCTTTGCCCTAATCTGGTTGTACTGGTTGTTCATCTCAAGCATGGACAGCCTCCGAGACCAATCGGCAGAACTTCTCTTCTGTCATGTCTCCATGGATGACTTGTCCTATCTGAACAAAGGGAGCCCCCTCCATAGAGTCGGCCATCTTACATTTGCCAAGGCATGAAACCCCTTCAATCTCACAGTTGGCGAGGACTATTGGGTCCAGAAACTCATCATACAGCAACAGGTCAGCCCCCCCTTGTACAAAACAGGCAGTCCCGACACAGATTCTTACAGTCACTTTCTCTCTCTTGGCCATGCTATACTCCTTGCCCCTACAAGTACTCTTGTGAGGTCTCTTTCAGATAATTGTCCTCGAGAGCCTTTCTTAGCCTCCCGACTATTGTTCGTCGGATCCCTATTTCCACAGGAATATTAGGGTCCTGGTGTGCTTCGTTAATTTTCGTCCCTACTATGAAGTGGACCTGGTCACTGTCCTGCATGACCTCCACAAACTTGCGTACGGCATCATTGGGGAGTGTCCGTATTGGCTTCCTCTGCTCTAGAGCAGTTGCAACTTTACTGAGGGTGAGCATTCCCTCGGTCACCAGATCTATACCCTCCATAATCGAGACCGGAGGCACTTCAGGTGACCAGCAGGAGAGGTCTACCTTAAGCTTCTTGTTAAAAAGACGGGACACAATAAGAGCGGTGGTACCTCCGCTAAGGATTTTCCTTCCTTCAAAGGCACGTAACTTGTCTGCAAGAATCTCGTCCTTCTCCTTGGTAAAGGGAGGACCGGTTACCACAAGAGTCCGTCTGGGTTTACGAACATAGACAACCATAACTGTGATGTCATCCTTGGAAGCAAGTCTATCCAGTCCATTTGCCTTGCGTGCAATACTACGACTAAGATCATGACTGGAGATGCTCGGATTCTTCTCTATCTGCTGTTGGGCATACGCTCGGACCCCTCCAAGACGCCATCCAAGGGGAAGGGCCTTGCCCATCCCCGCCTGGGTCACCCCATCGCTGAATACTATCAGACGGTCCCCCACAGCCATCTGCAACGATGAGCGTGAGAGCTCCTCCTTCTTGAAAGCCCCCTCCCGGTGGAGCTCAATCTTCTCCCGCTCCCACTCTACGGGGGTGCTCTCCCTAAAGAGAAGAGCTAAGGGATTGTCATATTCGACCAGATTCACCTGAATATCATTTAGCGAAGGGTGACGGATATCTACAATACTGAAGGTTGCATAACTTATCTTGCGTTCCTTGCACACAGGTAAGGTGTTCATGATGATCTTTGCTGAGTGGGTAAGGTCCATCTCACTGAAACTCAGCTTGTGTGCCATATGGGCGGTAAGACTTGCCAGCACATTGGCTTTGACGCCACTGCCAAGACCATCGCTAAGGGTGCAGACAATCTGCTCCCTATCAGGATTACGCGACAGCAAAAAGACATCTCCGCCTATCTTCTGCCCGCTCTTGTATATTTGGGCATAGTCAACATCAATGAAGAGGTCGTTCATGACAGGTCCTGCTGGTCATCTTTGGTAAAGCCCGCCACTTCACCATTACCCGGAATCTTGAATGCATCTATGAGGCTGTTGAGCATAATCTCAGTATCGGCAGCATTCTCTCCCAACAGGGATGCTATCTGCTGTACGGTCCCCAGACTCTTCTGTATGACATCCTCAGCCTTCTTGATGACAGTCTCCCTACGTACGGTAGGGGTGGTGATGTCTTCAAAGAGGGCTCCAACAAGCCGTTGCTTCTCTACCGAAAAAAAAGTTACGCGCAAGAACTTGTCCTGATAGTGCAGACGGTACTGCTCTGCCTTGGCATAGGTAAACTGCTCCCGGAACTTCTCATGAAATGGTACAAACCGCTCCAAAGGCAAACCTGCGACCATATTGAGAGCAGTCTCTTCCAAGGGGAAGTCAACCTCACTGAACAAGCGGAGAAAACCACTGTTGCAATCTACAATCTTCAACAGGTAATCAACAATGACAACCCCTATGGGGATGGTACGCAACAGAACGTCCATTTTGCTCTGGGCTTCCTTGCGCATTTTGGTGACACACATCTCAGGCTCAGCCATGCCGTCAAGATAGGCTATGGCCATCTCCCTACAGCTGTTGTATCCACAACCTCCGCAGTTGAGTTCCTCTCGCTTGTCAGCCTTGCCCAAAAGATGCAGGGCATGCTCAATCTCTTGTTCGGAATGTGACACCCCAAACAGAGGTGAAGAAACAGAAGAATTGCCATTACCTGCTTTCTCTATCAGCGAGTAGCCGCTCTTGAGAAGCTCCGATACAAAGCTAGGATCGCCACTGAAAGTCTTCTGAGGTACTGTAATCCTAGAGCGGGTATATCGGGAAGCGAGTCCTTTCTTGGAAGCGGAAGAACGGCCGGTGGCACTACCCGGGCCATTGATACATCCCCCCTCACAGAAAAGCAGTTCCAGAAAATCCGAGTTCTGGTTGTCATCGACCATACCTTGCAGGGTACTGACCACCTGTTCGGAACCACTGATGGCGACAGCATGGGTCTGGAACGGATCATTTCCCCAAGTAAGGGACGCAATCATGCCCCCTTCCACTGGGTAGAGGGTCGATTTGCCTGCAGCGCTGGGAAGAAAAGGAGGGACTGTCTCCTTCCCTCCAACCAATTCATTAGCAATCGTATCCAGATCGATGTGCTCCTCTTCCAACCAGGTACGAAGCTCTCCGAAGGTCAGCGCCAAATCAGGAAAACCAGGGGTCTCATCAGCTTCAATTTTCTTGGCAATACAAGGTCCGATAAAGACTATGCCAATATCCTGCCCATAAAGCTTGCGCAGGTATGCGCTATGACACTGCAAAGGAGAGGGGACCTTGCTCAACGAAGGGACAAGAGAGGGATAATATTTCTTCACTATCTGCACTACGGTAGGACACGCAGTTGAGATCCAGTCGCATCGCCCATCATGCTCATCTGCATAGGCTTCAATACTAGCGCTGACCAAGGCTGCCCCGATGGCAGTCTCGCTGGTAGCAAAGAACCCCAGGCGTTTGAGTGCAACAACTATAGAATCGACACTATTGGGAAATTCAGAAGATACGGAAGGTGCAAGAGAGCAGAACACTTTGCGTCCGCTCTTGAGAAACTGCTTTACCCTACCCAGATCATTGCGGATTTTCTTTGCATTCGAAGGACAGGTATCGACACAGGCACCGCAGTAGATACAACGGTCCTTCACCACAACCGCTGATCCGTCCCGGACCTGAATTGCCTTTACAGGACAAGAACGAACACACTTATAACAATCCCTGCACTCGGTTAGCTCAGTATAGATTGGATATATCATTACACCTCTCCTGTCTGTGCATCCAAAGCTTCCCGAAGCAAGTCGACCACACACTCAGGGGAAATTCCACTGTGGATAAGATCCCCAATTTTAACATTTGGACCTATGGAACAGGCACCAAGACAGAGATGACCGATTAATTCCACCCTGTCTCCAAGGCTATTTTCAGCAATATAGTTCTCCAGCAGGGTCAATGTCTGTGCATTACCACGCGCAAAACAAGAACTTCCCATACACAATTCAACAGTTATTTTTTCCATATTCACTTCCCTCTGGTTCTTCTCTGTCAATATGGTATCCATTTATCTCATGAGAGTCAATAAAAACAATATATAGGGATTTTAAATGGAGACAATAATAAATTTTTACAGATTTATATACTAATAATCCCATTTTAATATTCTTTAAAGAATATTAAAATGGGATTATTATAAGAATATCCAGATGTCTACAACAACATCTACCACTCATCAGCTTCACGTGCAAGATCCTCATCGGAAATTTTGCGTTTCACCTTTGCAGAGAGCACCGCAAAACTTGTGGCAAGGTCGGTACGTTGTACAACAACCCGCTCAGGAAGCTTGAGATCTTTCGGTGCAAAATTCCATATGGCCATAATCCCACAGCTGACAAGCAATTCCGCCACTTCCTGTGCATGCATGGCCGGCACTGCAAGGACTCCAATATTTACATGATTTGCCTTGAGGTACTCCCTGATATCAGAAATGGAATAAACAGGGACCCCACCTAATTTAGCTCCCCATTTCACTTCATCAATATCAAAGGCTGCCACAATTTTGAGTCCGTAGGTGTCAAAGCCCTCATAACGGGCAAGGGCGGACCCGAGATGACCTGCACCTACCAATATGGCATCAGTGGAGTTGTCCCACCCCAATGTATGGATGATAGCATCAATGAGACGGGAGACAGTAAAGCCCACCTTGGGCCTACCCTCTATACCTGTACAGGAAATGTCCTTGCGAACCTGAATGGGCTTAAGCCCAAGTTCTTCAGCAAGTGTAGTTGCAGAGACCATCTTCTGACCATCCTCAAGATATTGCTTCAAAAGGCGTAGGTAGGAAGGAAGTCGTTTGATTGTGGGTATAGGTATATCTCTGTTGGGAATATCCATATTCAGTTCTCCTTTAGTTTAGCAATCACCGCATCAATGGTCTGAGGGGGCGTTGAAGCTCCTGCGGTTATTCCTAGTATAGCATATCCTTTCATTTCGGATGTAATTTCATATTCAGTTTCTATGTGCCAAGCTTTTTTACCTTTACCGACTATAAGGGTATACAAAGCCCTGGTGTTGGCACTCTCTTTTCCCCCAACTACAAGTATAGCATCACACTGTTTGCAGAGGCGTAAGGCAGCATCACGACGGTTCACAGAACTGGGGCACACCTCGTTACGGAACTCTATCGAATAACCTTGCAACTTTAAATCAAGAAAAGCAGATTGAATTTCCCCCCACAGGAGGCGATCAAAGGTTGTCTGGACAAAGACGGCATACTTTTTGTCCTTCTTCAGCTGTGATACATCTTCAGGGCAGATTATGAAAATTGACGGATAAGCATTCCCATTCCTTTGCACACCCTGCATAGCAAGGGTCTCCGGATGATTCTCATGTCCGACAATGACGATTTCCGCGTCTTTTTGGTTTATGGCAATGAGATTAAGATTACGTGAGACCACTGGACAAGTCGCATCCATTATCGTGAAGCCGGCATCAATAAACTGACGCCTAAGTGCATCTGGCACACCATGAGCTCGAAGGACAACAATCCCAGGAGGATTATCATCTGGGGATGCGATAGTCACGAGGCCTTGTCCCGCAAAATTGGTACATACCTGTTCATTGTGGATGACCTTGCCCAGGGAATAGACAGGAACATCTTTCTGCTTTGCTTCCTCAATGGCTTGTTCCACCATGGAGATTGCCCGAGAGACACCTCCACAGTATCCCATCGTATCGGAAAGTATAAGTTCCATTCTAACCTCCTAAACAAAGAACGCCACCGCAAGGAGACCCCACGGCGGCGCATTCGCATAGTAATTGCTAATTACTTAGCCGTTTCTACCTTTTCAACTACATTACCCTTTTTCTGTGCCTTGCTGATCCAATAGAGCATCGCAGGTGCGAGCAGATTGGAAGAGAAGGTACCGATCAGGATTCCAAATCCCATATTCACCGCAAACATTCTGATGTCTCCGCTAGCAAAGATTGCTAAGGGCAAAATTGCTGCCAATGTTGTGATCGCACTCATGATGGTACGAGACAACGACTGGGTGACACTCTTATCAACATGAAGGGCAAGACTGACATCCTGATGTAGGCTGACATTTTCACGGATACGGTCGAAAATTACAATGGTATTGTTCAGAGAATATCCAATAATTGTCAAAAGAGCAGCGATAGTTGTACTGGAAAACTCGAACTGAAACAGTGCGATGACTCCAAGCAACATAAGCACGTCATGCACCAAGGCAATGAGAGAGGATACTGCATAAGCAATCCTAAAGCGGAACCAGATGTACACCAAGATCAAAGCCATGGCCACGATGATGGCAAGAATAGAACTGGAAACCAGAGTCTTGCTGAACTTTGCCCCAATGTAATCACTGGCAAGGACTACTACGCTACCTTCTCCAAAATGTGCATCGAGAGCGAGTCTGACATCCTCTTCCATGGAAGCTTGGGTATCATTATCCTTGATCCCCAGGCGAACCTGGAACATCTGGCCGTCAGCAGCACCCATGGTCTGCACTTTCACGTTTCCAAGATTCTCAAGAGCTGCACGAATGTCTTCAATAGAGACACTACCAGAAGCCTTGAAATTCAGCTGGGTAGGATCGGTACTGAGGGTGGCTGGAAAGCCATAGCCTGAGAGCAAGTCTGCAGTTTCCAAGGAACCCTTAAGAGCAACTGCATCAATTTTATCAACTGCATTCAAAGCGGCAGCCAAATCGGCAGCCGTAGGATATGAAGCTGACTTGAACGTCTTGACTGAAACACCTTCGGAACCACGAACCTCGAGGGAAAGGGCTGATCCGGAAATAGAGAGGACTGCATCCTCGTTTCCGGAATAGCTTACAGTCAAGCCAACAGGTGCTACCTGAATGCGCTGGCTAAGACCACTCTCAAAGTCAACACCAAGGTTAAACCCACCGTTGACAATAAAAGCGCCACCTCCAACAAGCAGGAGAACTATTGCCAGAACCCAAACAAACCAACGGTATCTGATAACAGGAATATCTTTCTTAGGCATTTAGTTTTTCCTCCAGCTGATATGCAATTTTTTGCCTTCACGATCGGCAACAGTTGCATCAAAAATCAAATGAGATACAAACAGGGCGGTAAAGACTGAACTGACAATACCAATTGCCAAGGTATTGGCAAAACCCTTTACGGAACTGGTACCAAGCTGAGATAGAACCAGAGCTGCAATGATGGTCGTGATATTTGCATCCATGACTGTCCAGAAAGCCTTGCCAAAACCTGCCTTAATGGAAGCGATATCGCTCTTGCCCATCCGACGCTCTTCCTTGATACGCTCAAAGATGATTACGTTGGTATCGACAGCCATTCCAAGAGTCAGGATAAGACCTGCCACACTGGTAAGGGTCAGGGTAAAGTTAAAAGCAGAAAGGATGGAGATCATGATGACCATGTTGAACAGCAAGGCAAGGTTGGCTACTAGGCCGCTGAGGCTGTAGTAAGCAAACATGAAGATGACAACCAGAACAAGACCAAGGGCGATAGCCTTCAGTCCGGCGTTAACAGCATCCTCACCAAGGGTTGCACCAACAGCCTGCTGGCTGGAGACAGTCAGCTCGATAGGAAGGGCAGCGGTACGCAGGACAATAGCGAGGTCATTGGCTTCAGCAGCTGTAAACCCAGAAATTTGTACAGAACTACGAATTCCCTGGGTAATGGTTGCCATCGCCTTAACCTTACCGTCCATGACGACTGCAAGAGTATCATTTACATGTGTGGAGGTCAGCTTGTAGAAGACATCACCACCAACGCTATCAAGTTGGAAATTGACCACAGGACGTCCGGTGATGCCATCGGTACTGGTGGTTGCACTTTCCAGATGACTGCCGTCGAGACCTACTTCTTCTTCAATAACCACATAACGTTCCAATTCATCGATTCCGTAGCTGTCACTGACATAGTATCCTGCTGCAAGCTTGCCTGCAGGGAGGAATTCTGGCTGCTTCAAGGCACCGGCGTCAGTATACACTTCAGAGGGATTGGCCTTATAGAAGGCAGTAAGCTCATCCGTAAGGGTTGTATCAACAATCTTGAACTCCAAGGAGCCCTTTCCTCTGAGGAAGGAGTTTACCCTCTCAGGATCAGCAGCACCGGGAACCTCAATGAGAATCTGGTCTGTACCCTGCAATCTGATGACAGGCTCACTGACACCAAACTGGTCAATACGCTTCTCAAGGATCTCAATATCCTGTTTGACAGCAGCACTGACTTGAGCGGAAGTAGCAGAAGTGCCTCTCTTTGCCTCAAACGATTTGACATCAGCTTCCAAAAGAATACTCATACCTCCCCGCAAGTCCAAGCCAAGCTGCAAAGCCTTTCCACTTAAGGTTTTGATACCGAGAAGTTCTGTACGATAATACTCTTCACAGGTATCGAAGAGACCCTGTTCATTGTAGAATCCACCAACAAGGGCTTCTATTGTCCATGTCTTAGGTACAGGTTTTTTCATGGCCTTATAGTTGGCCTTTGCCTGTACTTTCAGATATCCATACTCGCTAGGAAGAGTGGCAAGGGGATCCTTCGCCACCAATTCCTTTAATGCACGAAGGTCCCGCGAAGCTTGTCCGCGTGAATATTCCTTGATTTGCACGTTCGAGCCTGTTGCCAATTCTTTGGTGCTCTGAGGTACCCCGCCGTACCATTTGATAGTAGGATACAGGAAGAACCCACACATCAAGATCACCAGCAGAACAATCACCAGACGACTCCGTTTTTTCATGATACTCTCCAGATTGTCTCTATAATTTATTTTTTAGTGTCGTTTTCGGGGGCCGTCTCGACAACGGTCGCATCTGTAGCTTCTTTCTTTGCCTTTGCCTTGCTCTTCTTAGTGGCAGCTGGGGCTTTAGGTTCAGTTTCAACGGTTTCTTCAGCAACTTCCTTTTCAGGGGCAACAACCTTTTCAACGTGAGCTTTTTTCTTGGAAGAAGCAGTCTCAGCCTTGCGGTTGGCAATACTACTGATTGCACTTCTGGAGAACTCAAGGCGAGTATTGTCATCAACCTTAACTACAACTGAAGTCTCTTTGACAACAACGACTGTACCATGGATTCCTCCAATGGAAACGACCTTGTCACCTTTCTTGATCGATGCGAGCATCTCCTTAGTTTCCTTATCCCGCTTCTTCTGCGGACGAATGATCAGGAAATAGAAAATGACGATGATGAGCCCGAATGTTACGAACGTGGTCATCATGGAACCAGAAGAACTTGCTGTACCACCTTCGGGGGCGGCCAATGCGCTAAGAAATGACAACATGGATATATCCTCACTTTGATAGAACTCGGATGTAGGAAACAGATGCAAAAGATAATTTACAGCAGATTTTCCAAGTACCGGTTAAAGTAGCATGTTCAAGCTATGGTAGTCAAGTTTTTCCATTCGTGCTTGAAATGTATACGGCAAACACGAAGAAGGCCGCAAAGAATTACTTCCTTGCGGCCTTCCTCTCTTAATACCCTTACATCATGCCGCCCATACCATCGCCTCCTGCGGGCATTGGAGGTGCCGGGGCAGGAATATCGGTAATCGCGCATTCGGTGGTAAGGATCAGAGCAGCAATGGATGCAGCATTCTGCAACGCACTGCGAGTGACCTTAACAGGGTCAATGATACCACTATCGAACATATTTACCCATTTGAGGCGTTCAGCATCGAATCCCATGCCTATTGCCTCATTCTTGCACTTGTCTGCAATGAGAGAGCCATCCAGACCTGCATTCTCTGCAATCTGGCGAATAGGTTCCTCAAGAGCGCGGCGTACGATCCTATATCCGACCTGCTCTTCATCTGTAAGCTTAGAGAGGTCATACTCGCCAAGAGCTCTAGCAGCTTGGACAAGGGCAACACCACCACCGGGGATAACTCCCTCCTCGATAGCAGCACGGGTAGCGCTGAGGGCATCCTCAACTCTGTGCTTTTTCTCCTTAAGCTCAACTTCAGTAGCAGCACCAACATTCAGGACAGCAACTCCACCTGCGAGCTTTGCAAGTCTTTCCTGCAATTTCTCTCGGTCGTAGTCGCTGGAGGTATCGCCAATCTGAGCTTTTATCTGAGCAATGCGGTCCTTGATATCAGACTGCTTGCCATTGCCATTGATAATGGTTGTATTCTCTTTCTCAACCTTGACGCTCTTTGCCCTACCGAGTTGGGTAAGGTCTGCATTCTCAAGCTTCAGGCCGAGTTCTTCACTGATGACCTCACCGCCGGTGAGTACTGCGATATCCTCAAGCATAGCCTTTCGGCGATCGCCGAAACCAGGAGCCTTAACAGCAACAACATTAAGAATTCCGCGCACACTGTTTACAACCAGGGTGGCAAGAGCCTCACCGTCGACATCCTCTGCAATGATAAGCAGGGGCTTGCTCGTCTGAGCAACCTTCTCCAGGACAGGAAGCAGTTCCTTCATGTTGGAAATCTTCTTGTCATAAATAAGGATGAAGGGATCATCCATGACTGTAGTCATGGTATCACGGTTGTTGCAGAAATAAGCGGAAAGATATCCACGGTCGAACTGCATACCTTCCACGAAATCTGTGGTGGTCTCGATGGTCTTGGACTCTTCAACGGTGATGACACCGTCAAGGCCGACTTTTTCCATTGCATTGGCGATCTCATCACCGATGGTCCGGTCATTGTTGGCACTGATGGAGGCGACCTGTGCGATCTCTTCCTTGTCCTTGATTATCTTTGCCTGTTTCTTGATTTCAGAGACAGCATCGGCGACAGCCTTGTCGATACCACGACGAATACCCATAGGGTTGACTCCGGCTGCAACACTCTTCATGCCTTCCTTGGTGATAGACCAAGCAAGAACAGTAGCGGTGGTAGTGCCATCGCCTGCGACATCGTTAGTCTTGGTTGCGACTTCCTTAAGAAGCTGAGCCCCCATGTTTTCAAACGGGTCCTCGAGCTCGACTTCACGGGCTACAGAGACTCCGTCCTTGGTTACTGTAGGAGCACCAAACTTCTTGTCGATTACAACCAGGCGGCCTTTTGGCCCGAGTGTTGCCATGACTGCACGAGAAATCTTTTCAACACCTGCGACTAAAGATTTACGTGCCTCTTCGTTGAACTGCAATTGTTTTGCCATAATATATATCCTCACTTAAGAATATGTGGTCTAAAATATACAAGGAGGGCCATATTCAATCCCACCGTGAAATAACATACAAATAAAAATGGAGAGAAGCAAGTGGATAAGCACATTTTATCCTATAACAAGGATGAGAGAGCCTCCAAGTAATGTTGCGATCACATTACTCATCAAATTTACCAGGTCGTTGTCTATCCACCGAACTCCTCGCTCCAGAGGCAATTTCTTCCCCTCGGAGGTAGGGTGTTCAGTAAGACAGTCACGGTCTTGGTCATAATAGTGTGCTTGGACGGTAGCTCCGAGTACACTATCCATAAGGCATCCGAAAAATCCACTGATAGCGACTACTGAAGCATAAGCAAAACTCGTAGCCTCAAGGGGGAAGAAATTGCTCATCCAATAGAGGGCGATAAACAGCGCCCCTAACAGGCCTGCAATACTACCAAGGGCACTGACTGCCCCAGAAAGTCCTGGCCTCATCTTCCTCCCCGTTATAATTGATATGGGGTTTGCTTTAGAAAGGAGACCTATCTCACCAGCGAAGGTATCACTTGCAGCCTCAGCCACACTTGAGCCGAACATTACCAAGGCTACCATAGAAGGTGAAAGGGCATATAGCACTGCCGCAACAAGGGCCATTCCTCCATTGGCAAACACCTGCATCCCATCACGCCTGCTACCCTTCTTCTGGATTCCCTCTGCATCAAATTTGGAACGCATCTTTGAAAACTTGCTCAGCACACCAGCAAAAAGAAAAAATAACAGCAAGGTAGTCAAGGCACCAAAACCTAGAAAATAAGTTGTGCCAAATCCTACAAAAAACGCGACTATCGATCCACTGACGGTAAGCTGCTTTGCCTTATAGGATATCAGGGAGAAGGCAAGCATTATCAGGGCAAGATACCAGAAGGAGTACTGTAAGGAGAAAAACCAGAGATCGAACATATTCGTGAAGGAGCCGGAAGAAAGCTCAAGATTCATACGAAAACTCCTACAATGAATGCTGCAAGCAAAGGAACGGTGAGGTTATCCAACCCCAAAGGGGTGATTGCCTCTACAAAGGCTGAAACAACCGCTACCAGCAAGGCGATACCAAGGGCAATCCCTAGGGAAAGGGATGCTATCATCATGGCAACGAAAGTAATCAGAAAGCTCACTAGGAACATTATCAAGGTCCCAAGCCAAGTTTTCCCTCCACTGGGAATGTTCAGCTTACGCTTGCCCCATTTACGTCCTATCAGGGCAGCAAAGCCATCACCATAGCCCATCACCAGCACCCCGACAGTACAGGCAATGGTAGACAGAATCCCATAATACTGAAGGATAACAAGAAGCAAGAGAGTCACCGGAAAATAGATGAGGCCGTAGTTTCGTTTTTTGTCGTTCATACCAACGAACCGCCCCCAATCAAGGAACGTGAAAAGGCTATTGGAGAGAATGAAAAAGATAGGGCCGACAAGGGCATAGGAAAGGGTAGTAAAGAATGATATCTCAAGAAACCACCAGTTTGACACACCTATATGGATAATCTTACGCATGGTTTCACTGCTTATAGTTGTTTTTTTACCTAAAACAAAGGCAAAAACAATGACAGATCCAAGGAAGGCAAAGGAAGCAATTATTCCGACAATATTACTATTCATGTCAAGTATCATGATGATATGGCCAGAGAAATGCAAGGGGAGAATGCATTGCAAATATCAAAAAAACGTAGCAGTCGAGAATTGACAGAGCAACAGGCTCATGATACCGTTAATTTGCTTTAGTTTTTGTGTTGCAGCTGGTCCGTTATCTATAACCCTACGTGTGCGTTACTGAATCGCTCCTACAGACAGGTAAAAGTACAAGACTGCGCCAAATAGAGCAATTATTGTAGTAGACAGGCAAAGCCTGTGAAGGACGCTTTAATGGCAAAGAAAATCTATGTTGGTAACATGAGTTACAACACCTCCGAAGAAGAGCTTCGGGACCTGTTTGCACAGTACGGTACAGTACTTAGTGCTAATATCATCATCGACCGCGAGACACGCCGCCCCAAGGGTTTTGCCTTCGTAGAGATGGAAGAGGATTCAGCTGCAGATGCAGCCATCTCCCAGCTTGACGGAACTGACTTCGGTGGCCGCAATCTTCGTGTGAACGAGGCAATTGCAAAGCCTCGCCCGGCGCACAACAACTACCGTAACTAAGTTAGGGAAGTTTCGCTACTTATGATTCAGTAATGGGAACGGAGCCAAATGGCTCCGTTTTTTCTTACACAATATTCTTTTACATTTCTCTCTTTGTTGCACGATCATCATCCAAGCATTTCTGCAGACAGTAACCTACCCCTTCTCAAGAGGGGAAAAACGACTAACAGGAACACCATCCTTGACAACAGAAGATACAAACATCTCATAAGGGCGAACCCAGAGATCAGTAGAATCCTTGGGGCGGTAGAGTACCATGGTCTCAAGGGTTTCGCTGTTGATGACCGTATCGACAACCTCGTAGAGCCCCCCTTTGAAATGTCTGTACCATCCTGGTTTGAGCTCTTTTTTCTCAACCTTAGCCCTTACCATGCACCACCGCCTCCGCCTCCGAAGCCCCCTCCGCTGAATCCACTGCCACCAAAGGAAGAGCGAACCCCACCAGAGGCACCACTCTTGGCTTGCGAGTAGATGGCATGTTCCATCACATTGGAGTGAATCCTATGAGACAAGGAACTGTAGAAAAGGGCGTTGAATGCGAGATTCTGCCCATAGTACCAGGAGGGAGGATCGAGGGCGATGGAAGAGAATTTCTTTGCCCACTTATCCTCTAGACCCAATACAGTAGCATACCCAAGCACATGATAGAAAAGTTGGGGATCGTCATCGATCATCATTTTGAGCTTGTCTATCTCCACCTTGCTGATGAAATCACGATAGCCGATGGTCTGTTCCAACATCTTGTGTGCATAGGCGCTACGCTTGGCAGTGACCACGCCCAAGAAAGAAAGATAAGCAGGAAAGAAAACAACAGCAACAGCCATCAGCATTGCATAAGTAAGAGTGTTTTCTACTACCCAGAACAGGATAATGACTGCTGCGACATAGGCAAAAAGAGTGAGGAGCACTAAAGCCACGATTTTAATGATCTTCGTAAAATTACCACGCATCTCCCAATTGGAGGTTAGCCTATAGGCAATAAATCCGCTCATTACAGTGCTGAAAAGACCTACTACCAGCAGGGCAACGGTACCTCCTGCAAGATAGCTGATACTGGCTGCTATCGCATTGACTACCACAATGGCAGCCGTCATCAAAAAGATACCGACTCGCTTACGCTCAGCAATAGGGTCGTTCAGACGCCTCTCATTCTTAAAATATGAAAGGGTCTGCACTTTAGCTTTCTCCATGGCCTGTCCAAACTTCTGCTTCTCCAGATCTTTGAGAGTGACGGTCTTCCCATCCCCTGCTGCAAAGAAAGCCTTAAAGAGGTTGCTCTCGTGCTTTTTATCTGTCTGAGGATCCTTTACACGGGTAAAGGTAATCTGCTTCTTGCTCTCCTCTTCAATGGTAAGACAGCCTTGATCAGCCCAATAGAAAAGCAAGGAGGTCAAATCCTTGTTATCAACTCTACCATCTGCAATGAAGCCGACCTCCAAGGGAGAGAACCCTTCAGGGGGATCAAAACGGACTACAGGAACAAATAAGTCTTCTCTCCCATACCGCCTGAAGAGCATGGTAGCAAATATACTTGCGGCAATGCCGAGCAACACTGCAAAGATGGAAGAAGGTACAGTGTAATCCCGATGAACCGTCACCCCAGTGAAGTAGCCCTGATCCATCTGGACTCTCAGGGTAAGGGCTTCTCCTGGGATGAGGTTCTCGGCCTTCCCACTCAGGGTCTTCTTGTCCGTAGAGAGGGAGTAGGTCCCCCTCTGTGCAGTCGAGCCATACGCTCCTCCGGTAAGCCAGATCATGGAAGAGTCTATCGGCTTAGGAAAGTTGACCGTGAAGGAAAACTCTTCTATGGTGCTCTGCCAACCCGGCCCAACCAAGTTGAAGTACAGTTCGTCATAGTCGCTATAGTCATCCGCTCCTATATCATAGGTATAGGCGATGGTATAAGGTTTTCTCCCCATAACAGTACTATCAGCAGAACCGAGACGAAAGGTAATGTAATCCTTAGAGACTGAATCCTCTATGATAGGGTCGCTACTCTTTAGGTTCTCCAGCTTGATGCGCTTCTTTCCAAAGCGCACTGGTATCTCTCGGAAGATACCATGCCTAGGCGTGGAGAAATTCGCAACTATGTTCTCTTCAATGGTATAGACATTGCTCTCAGAGACATCAAGATCCAGATGATAGGACTCAAAGACATAATCTGCAGAAAACAAAGCGAGAGAGGTTACCCATACTAATACAAGAAACAGAACTCTTTTTCTATTCATTAAAACTTTACCTTTACGTTAGAACGCGCCTCATCTTCAATGGTAAGATAAGGCTTCTTTGTTAAATGAGCCATCGAAGCGACTAAGGATGAAGGAAATACCTCACATGTCGTATTGAACTGTTTGATAATGGCATTATAGTACTTGCGTGCTGACAGTAACTGCTCCTCGATCTTTTGAAGCTGTTTCTGTAGGTCAAGAAACCCCTGGTTTGCCTTCAGGTCTGGATAGGCTTCGCTCAGAGCAAACAAAGATTTCAACGTAGAGGAGAAACCCTTGTTGGCCTCATCTTTCTCTACCGTACCGGAAGCACTCATCGCTTTGTTTCTGGCCTCTATGACAGCTGTGAGAGTTTCATTCTCATGCTTTGCATATCCTTTGACTGTCTCAACAAGGTTGGGGACAAGGTCATAGCGTTGTTTCAGATGGGCATCTATGGCTGATTCAGCCTCTTCACTCTGGTTTCTCAGTCGGACCAAACGGTTGTATACACTCACGAAATAGAGAGCCAACACCACCACAATAGCAAGGATTATAAGAAAAATTGCCATATGCCACTCCTTTTTAGTGAGAACAGGATGCTACACTCTCAGCCTTCGGTCAAGCGTTCTACCTAAAAAAGAGAGGCGTTCAATCTTGCATTGCATGCGATAGTACTGTATCTTTATTCGTATATGACGCATAAATATCCAATACGATGCGATAGACAGGAGAAGCCATACAATGAGGCAACGACATAACCGTCTTACAGTTGTCAAGGAACTGATAAAGAGCAATAGGATAGACAACCAAGACACACTGCTTGAGATGCTGAAAACTGAAGGGTACACGGTAACACAGGCAACCCTTTCAAGAGACCTGAAAATGCTTAAAGTTGGCAAGATTTCCGATGGATGGTCAGGCTACTACTATGCCCTGCCTGACAATGACCTGATCAGCGAATCGGAAAAAAGCTACATTCAAGATGTGAGAAGAGGGATCCTATCCATAGAATTTTCTGGGAATTTTGGTGTTATCAAAACCCGCCCAGGACACGCAAACAGCGTGGGTATAGCCCTCGATGTACTAGCCCTTCCTGAAATATTGGGAACCCTAGCAGGGGATGACACCATCTTTGTAATCCTTCGTGAAGGGATGAACAAAGAAGACCTTCAGGATAGTTTCAAGACCCGCATACCAGAAATCGAAGAGTAAGACAGCCTTGCCTACCAAGCCCCCTCCCTGTACAATGGAGGGGTGTTTTTGTATAAGGAGCCAACCTATGAAATTTATTAATCTTGACAAGACAGTTGCATATGATCGCCTGATGACTCTCCAGCCAAAAGACCTAGCAACAGTACTGGACAAGCAACGCATCAAGACCTATCAGATTGGGGCTGCAGGAGGCCTCACGTACAACTACGCTTCAATGCCCGTTGATAAGCAGAGCCTTGCAGTTCTGCAGGAACTTGCCGACGAGCAGCAACTTATTGAGAAGTATCGCGCCGTCCTCAATGGGAAGGTCATGAACACAGGAGAGAAAAGGCTGGTGTTGCATCACCTTACCCGCGGCCAAGTGCTCGGACCTGTCACAGCTGACGGAGAGGACAAGGGCTCTTTCTACGCTGGAGTGCTGAAAAAGATCGAAACCTTTTCAACCAAGGTGCGTGATGGAAAGATAGTGGGCTCAACGGGAAAAGCATTCAAAACAGTTGTACAGATTGGCATTGGGGGTAGCGACCTAGGGCCACGGGCCCTGTATCTAGCCCTCAAGGGTTGGTGTACTGCAGAAGGCACCCCTCAACTCGATGCCCGTTTCATCAGCAATGTCGACCCGGATGATGCTGCCGAAGTACTTAAGGGCCTGGACTTTGAAACCTCCCTGTTCATCCTTGTCTCAAAAAGCGGCACCACACTGGAGACCCTGACCAATAGGGACTTGGTACTCAAGGCAATTACAGAGAGTGGCATACAGGGTATCCAGGCTGAAAAGCATATGGTCGCTGTCACTAGCAAGACCAGCCCTCTAGCAGCCTCATCCTCATTGCTTGACGCCTTCTATATCGATGACTTTATAGGAGGAAGGTACAGCTCCACTAGCGCAGTGGGAGGTGTGATACTCTCCCTTGCCTTCGGATACCCGATCTTTGCCCAGCTTCTTGACGGAGCCCATGAGGCAGACATCCTTGCCCTAGAAAATGACATAACCAAGAATGCTGCTCTGGCTGACGCCCTTATCGGAATCTATCTGAGAAACGCTCTAGAGCTTCCTACCACTGCAATACTTCCCTATGCACAAGCCCTTACACGCTTCCCTGCTCATCTGCAACAGCTAGATATGGAAAGCAATGGCAAACATGTAAATAGGGATGGGGAAGAGCTCTCATACAGCACAGGTCCCATCATATTTGGAGAACCTGGCACCAATGGACAGCATTCCTTTTACCAGCTGTTGCATCAAGGCACCGATACTATCCCTTTGCAGTTCATCGGTTTTTCCTCGTCACAGTATGGCAAGGACATTGTGGTTGAAAATTCCACAAGCCAGACCAAGCTCAATGCAAACCTTGTTGCCCAGATAGTGGCATTTGCAAAGGGCAAGGAGGATGAGAATCCAAACAAACAGTTTGAAGGAAACCGCTACTCTTCCTTATTGTTTGCAGAGAAGCTTGAACCAAGGACACTTGGAGCCCTGCTCGCCCACTTTGAGAATAAGGTGATGTTCCAAGGCTTTGCCTGGAATATCAACAGTTTTGACCAGGAGGGGGTGCAACTTGGCAAAGTACTGGCTACAAAGGTGCTCAACGGCTGCGAAGGAGATGAAATTCTCAAGGCGTATTCAGAACTGTTCTAACCCACAGGGAAGAACAACAGCGTTGCACAGTACATCACAAAACTGAAAAGCTTTTACTGGGCTCCCTTTCACAAGGAGCTCAGTTTGTCATTTATGTAAACAAACATCTTTTGCAATGAACAGCTTAGACAATGATGATTTCTTCTTTCTGAATATTTTGTCCTTGGACTCTAGGCGAAGAATGGTTTCTTCACTATTATCGTTAGCAAGCTAACAAAAACAGGGGTAGAAGTGCACCAAAACACCAATAGCATCGGCCTAACACTAAAAATCCTTACAAACCTCGTCTCCCGTAAACTTGAAGAGGGAATAAGGAAACAGGGAAATAATCCCATAACACCTATGCAAGCACATATCATTCACTTCTTCGACCGCACAGAGAGGACATCCATCTCACAAAGGGAGATCCAAAAGGAATTCGGCATACGTGGATCCACTGCAGCCAATATGCTGCGCCTAATGGAAAACAATCACTTGATAACACGTACTGCTAGCCCTCAAGATGCCAGGCAGAACGTTGTAGTCCTTACAGAAACAGGCCATCAGCTATACACACAGCACCTAACGTTCATTCAGGAATTCGAGCAGACCCTTCAAAACGGTTTGACTGATGATGAGCTTAAGCAGTTCTTCGCAATAACAGAAAAGCTCAAAAAGAATTTGGAGTAAAGAGACACATCATGTTACAGAATTTAAGAAACCAAACAAAGGGCTATAGGATACCAAGCTTTCTGACCTCTTTATTTGTGGTTCTAGAAGTGGTTATGGACGTATTCATCCCCTATCTCATGGCCAACCTCATTGACCAGGGAATTGATGCAGGCAATATAGATCGCATATGGTACTGGGGCATTATTCTCCTTGGATGCGCACTTGTCGCACTCATTTTTGGCGTCCTTTCAGGATTCTTTGCTGCTATAGCATCATCCGGCTTTGCCAAAAACCTCAGGCAGAAAATGTACTACTCTATCCAGGAGTTCTCCTTCTCCAATATCGACAAGTTCTCCTCTTCGAGCCTCATTACCCGATTGACTACAGATATAACCAATGTGCAACGTTCTTATCAGATGTTGATTAGGATAGCTGTTCGCAGTCCCTTCATGCTTGCCTTCAGCTTCTTCATGGCAAGTAGGCTCAATGCCAAACTCTCCCTAGTCTATCTCGGGGCAATTCCCCTGTTGGGATTGGGAATGTTCATCATCATTTCGAATGCCTACCCTCTCTTTGTCAGGGTATTCAAGACCTATGACAAGCTCAACTCTGTAGTACAGGAGAATGTTCGCGGAGTACGAGTAGTGAAAGCTTTTGTACGGGAGGAGCATGAGACAGTAAAATTCAAAAAAGTTTCCGATTCCATCTACCAAGATTCGAGTAAGGCGGAGAAGATTATAGCCTTTAACAGTCCTCTGATGCAGGGCCTGATGTATATTAGCCTGCTCACCATATCCTACTTAGGAGCAAGACTCATTGTCAGTGACAGCATGACTACCGGCCAGCTGATGAGTTTCATCACCTACACATCACAAATTCTCATGAGTCTGATGATGCTTTCGATGGTTTTTGTCATGATCACCATCAGTAGGGCTTCGGCATTCCGCATTGAAGAGGTGCTCGCTGAAAAAAGTGATCTTGTCGACAAGGAAGATGCCATCGTAACGGTTGCTGACGGAAGCATAGATTTTGATAAGGTAAATTTCAGCTACACCAAAACAGAGGACAAGCTCTGCCTCAGGGATATAGGCCTACATATCGAAAGCGGGGATGTTGTTGGGATCATAGGCTCAACAGGTAGCGGCAAGACTAGCCTCATCCAGCTGATCCCACGCCTTTATGATGTATTCTCAGGTTCGGTGAGGGTAGGCGGCCTTGATGTCCAAGACTACCAGCTCTCCTCCCTCAGGAATGCGGTGAGCGTGGTCTTACAAAAGAGTGTACTCTTCTCGGGAACCATCAAGGAGAACCTCAGGTGGGGAAACCTTGAGGCTAGTGATGAGCAACTTATAGCAGCGTGCAAGATTGCACAAGCCGATACCTTCATCCAGAGCTTTCCCGAAGGGTATGACTCCCATATCGAGCAAGATGGTTCCAACCTCTCGGGAGGTCAGAAGCAAAGACTCAGCATTGCCCGTTCGATTTTGAAGCAACCTAAGATTCTCATCCTGGATGACTCAACTAGTGCTGTCGATACCAAGACAGATACCCTCATCAGACGTGCTTTCAGAAATGAGCTCAAAGATACCACCAAGATTATCATCTCGCAAAGGATTAACTCGGTGAAGGATGCTGACAAGATAGTAGTCCTCGATGAAGGCAGGATCCAGGCAGTAGGCACACATGAAGAACTGCTTACCCAAAGTGAGATGTATCGTGAAATTTACGACTCCCAGAGTAGGGAGGAGGCATGATGACAGATACCAAGAAAGACACCAAGAAACCGAAACTTGATAAGCATACGATGAGCCGTCTCCTCGAATACATTTTCATACCGTATAAGAAGCGCTTCATTCTCGTCCTGCTCTGCATTGTGGTGAGTGCGTTGGCAGGAGTCGGTGGATCGCTTTTCCTACGCGTGTTGATTGACGACTTCATTGTCCCCCTTTCAAGCCAGACGAACCCTTCCTTCGTCCCCCTGCTCAAGGCTCTAGCCCTGATGGGAGGCATCTATTTGGCAGGTGTTATTGCAACGTTCCTGTACAACCGGCTGATGATCACTATCGCACAAGGTGCGCTGAGGACCATTAGGGATGACATGTTCGCCCATATGCAGCACCTTGACATCAGATTTTTCGATACCAATTCTCATGGGGACCTGATGAGTCTCTATACCAATGATACCGATACCTTACGCCAGATGGTAACCCAGAGCATACCGAACATATTCTCCTCTTCCCTTACCGTAATAGCCATATTCTTCGCCATGCTCTTTACCAGTTGGCATCTGACGGTGGTAGTGATCTTTTCTCTTACAGGGATGCTTTGGATCACCTCCAAGATTGCCAAACAAAGCGGCAAGTATTTTATGGATCAGCAAAAATCCTTGGGAAAGACCAATGGTTTTATCGAGGAGATGATCCACGGCCAGAAAGTGGTCAAGGTATTCACCTATGAGGAGGAAGCTGAGAAATCCTTTGACAAGCTCAATGAGGAACTCTTCAACAATGCGAACAAAGCCAATAGGTTTGCAAATATCCTTATGCCCATCATGGGAAATATCAGCTACATCCAGTATGTCATCGTTGCAATTGTCGGAGGAATGCTGGCTATCAGCGGATGGGGAGGGGTCCTTACCCTGGGTGCCATCGCCACGTTCCTACAGTTGAGTAGGACGATCAACATGCCCATCAATCAGATGGCACAGCAACTCAACAGTGTGGTTATGGCCCTAGCAGGAGCAAAGCGGATCTTTGCTCTGCTTGACCAGAAGCCAGAAGTTGACGATGGGTATGTCACCTTGGTAAATGCCGCCTATGATGCAAGCGGCGCTTTAGTCGAAAGCAAAGAAAGGACCAATATCTGGGCATGGAAGAACCCCCACAAGACAGGATCCGAGATATATACCAAGCTGGACGGCTATGTGCAATTTTTCAATGTCGACTTTGGCTACACCGAGGATAAGCTGGTTCTCAAGGATGTTTCTCTCTATGCACGCCCAACCCATAAGATTGCCCTGGTAGGCGCAACAGGAGCAGGCAAGACAACCATAACTAACCTCATCAACCGCTTCTATGATCTGGCTGATGGAAAGATCCGCTACGATGGCATCAACATCAACAAGATTAAGAAAAATGACCTCAGGCGCTCACTTGGAGTTGTATTGCAGGATGTGAACCTATTCTCAGACACTGTCATGGAGAATATTCGCTATGGAAGGTTGGATGCCACAGACGAGGAGGTCATCGAAGCAGCAAAACTTGCAAATGCTGATTCCTTCATCCGCTTGCTTCCTCAGGGCTACGAGTCTGAGCTTGCAGGAGACGGCTCTTCCCTTTCACAGGGACAGCGACAGCTCATCTCCATTGCCAGGGCGATTGTTGCCAACCCGCCGGTACTCATCCTTGATGAGGCAACCAGCAGCATCGACACAAGGACAGAAGCGATAGTACAAAAAGGTATGGATGCCCTGATGCACGGCAGGACGGTCTTTGTCATTGCACACAGGTTGTCCACTATCAAGAATGCCGATGTAATCATGGTGCTCGAGCAAGGTGAAATCATCGAACGAGGCACTCACCAACAACTGATGGACAAGCAAGGCCAATACCAGAAGCTCTATACGGGTGTTTTCGAACTGGAGTAGTAGGCAAGGATAAAAATATCGTTCTAGGTCACCAAAACATGCTCTAGATAAAAGACCCTACAGATGGCGCACTCGAAAGAGTGCGTTCTCTATTGGTTAGATACATTCCTTGGCAATGTTGGGTTATTGTTCTAAAGGGCTAGGTGAAGACTAACCATTGAAACAAGCATGTGGGTTTTGATTGTATAATAATCCACTTTTCACATTATAAGGCATAAGGACAAAAAAACCCCCTAGGGAAAAGGAGGTTAAACCCTAGAGGGAACAAAAGGAGGTTAGAAAAAATCCGATTTTGGTGCTATCTAGTCCGACGGACGCAGAAGCATGTCGTTCTCTTTCTGGCTAGAACACTACAAACATCAAGAAAAAGAATCAAGACTTTTTTGCGTTTTTTTGAAAAAAGTTTTTATTGCTTTTAGTTACGTTGTCACTACTTAAATAATGCCTATAGGTGATTTCGCAAAATCCTTGCATCTATGATCAAAATCATTCAGAGCGAAATTACTTCTTTCACATTACTACAATCCGTGATCGGTAGCCCTATACCACCAAAGGTTGCAATATTTGGTACAAGTATATTGTATTTCTGAACATTACAGAAATAGAATAGCCCTGACTTTGCAGGGTTACCACAAAGGGAACACGTACGATAGCCAAATATCCAACCTGATTATCCTCTTTTCACATAGGGTGTATTGAAGAACGTGAAAACAATGAAAATGTACGTAAAAATCGGAATCATTGGAATACATTAAAAACAGTACATGCACAAGGGCCTATACCAGAAGTCTGGAATGAATCGAAGCATTGATTACAGGATACAAGCTGGAAACCACAAAATCAGTACCTGTGTCTGGTTCTATAGAGTAATGGAAGGATAGAGAAACCCGTTAGCTGGTGTCAGTTACCTTGTTTGGGGATACTCGTTTCCTTCAGGAATAAAAGGGGATTTAGTATCAGGTACCGTATTGCTCCAAGTATTCAGCAAAGCTTGAAGCAATCAAGAGATGCCCCTCACGATTTGGATGGATACCATCTTCACAGATAAGGGAGGCATAGTCACGACGTTGGAGGAATGCACTCCGGACATCTATTAGCACTGTTTCTGTATCTTTCGCTATGGAATTGATTTTCAAAGAATAGAGTTCCTGGAAACGAGCAATAGTTTGTGCATCTCCTTGCAACCAGTCGAGAATTGCGTCTTTGTTCAAGCCATTTCTACAGATATGATTCAAATAACGCATCGAGTCAATGGGGGGTAATGTCATGAGGATCGGTTGGATTTTTTTGGCTCTCAAAGTCTCCACCATTTTCTGTAAGGTTGTGGCAAATACTCCGAGAGGGGTGTTGGGCGAGAAGTCCCCAGTTGGATTCTCAGCTATGTCTGCCCAAGGATAATCACAATCATTGCCTCCATATTCTACTAGTGCAATTTCACAGGAAAGGCCTCGGTCTATTGACCGTTGTAGCAATGTTATTCCTTTTCCAATCGTACTGCCAAACATTGAACTGTTATGGATGTCCAATCCATATGTCTGGCTTAGACCAATAATGGGAGAATCTTCCAATACAGAGTACTTTTTGCTGGATTTGTTATATATTACCCCTTTCAATATGGAGTCACCAAAAATTCGTATTCGTTTTATCGTGATGTCCTTCCTTATTCTTCATACAAATATTGTATGGAGGTATTTCCTTTTCTACACCATTAGCTTATTGAGTTACTTCTTATACTGCAATGGTATGTTATAACCAATCAATGACGTTATTCCCCGTAAGGAATCTGGTAAAGAAATACTAGTATATACTTTGATGATACACATTTTGTCTTAGCTGACAAAAATAAGAAGGTAGAAAAACATAGTCTGCCTATCTCATACCAGTGACGTAGTGATTATTCCTCAACTTCCCTGTCAATACTCATTGTTATAGGGCATGAATAATTTCATCGTACCGAATCATAAGCATATGAAGACTATCTGATGGCAATCTCCCAAGGCTCGAATCTCTTTTTTGATACTTGCAACTATCGGAGAAGAGAAATGGGTCTCAGGTAAAAATATCCCTTCTGTGATGCAACCTGTACCACCTTCAATTCTGACCAAAGGCAAAAGCCAAAAAAAGGAGGCTGCATCTGCAACCTCCCCACCTATTATTCTCTTTATTGTTCTTCTTACAGTTCCTCTTATTTCTCTTTGGAATTCTTCATATTAAAGGGCTGGCGGGTATTCTCCAACACGTCCCTCCAAAGGGCCCCTTCAAGATCCACATGGTTCCGAGAACCCACTGCAATATTGATGGGAAGATGAACAAACCTGTTGTTCATCAGACCTATCAAGAGTTGGGTCTTACCCGCCATAGCGGCATGTACTGCATGAGCACCCAAACGAGCACAGTAGATTGAATCAAAGGAGTCTGCCGGAGCACTTCTGATGATATAGGAAGGGTCAATATACTTGACGTTGGATTCAATACCCTCTTTTTCGAAGAAATCAAGAATCTTCTCCTTGAGGAAAATACCAATATCATGGAACTTGAGATTCCCTGAAGCATCGGTCTCCCCTGTGGAAGGGACAAGATCCTGCCCAGCTCCCTCAGCGACCAAGACCACAGCATGGCCTCGATCAAGGATACGCCTGCGAAGGTTGGTCAAAAATCCCATGGGCCCTTCGAGGTCAAAGGGACTTTCCGGTATTAGACAGAAATTCACATCACTCTGGGAGAGAGAGGTATTCGCTGCGATAAAACCTGAATCGCGACCCATGACTTTGACCAAACCAATGCCGTTGAGGGCATTCTTAGCCTCGATATGTGCACAACGGACAACAGGGACTGCCATCTGTACTGCTGTATCCATACCGAAAGAACTCTGGATAAAGGAAAGGTCGTTGTCGATGGTCTTGGGGATACCAATGATGGATATCTTTAGGCCACGCTTTTTAATCTCATCGCTAATCTCAGAAGCACCCCGAAGAGTCCCATCTCCACCAACGGTCACCAGGATGTTGATGTTCGACTTCTCCAGCGTATCGACGATCTCATCGACTTTCTTTCCCCCTCCACGGGCTGAGCCAAGGATGGTACCGCCTTTCTCCTGGATATCATCCACAATATCGGGATCAAGGGGAATGAGAGGCCATGGACTGTTTTCCAGAAGGCCCTGATAGCCAAACTGTACTCCGCTGATCCTTCTGACCCCATAACGATACCAGAAGCAACGTACAACAGCACGGATGACATTGTTCATTCCTGGGCAAATCCCACCACAGGTGGTAATTGCAGCGTGAGTATGGGCAGGATTGTAGTAGATTTTCTCGCGGGGACCTGCAAGCTCCACCGTCTCGGAATGACGAGGTACAGGATGCCCTTCTTCGTCAATGTCAGTATCAATACTATAGAGGATATGGTCTCCATCAGAGACATAATCAGCTTGTCCGTCATTATGGCTAGAACTCATCAATATTGGAGAGGAAATCTTTGCCTCGCCCAAGTTTGGAATGGTAAAATCAATCTTCTTGGAATTCACTACACACCTCCGTGGTCTTCATCCTCGTCAAACAAGAGGGAAAGTTTTTCTCTAAACTGCTCGTAGGGCTTCTCCAGAGTCAGTTTCGCCTCTTGTTCAAAGGTCTCATACAGTTCAATAAATTGCTCACCAAAAGGTGTCAGGGTAGCCCCGTCGCGATTTGCTCCACCCTTTTTCCTATCGAGAATAGCAACGCCAAGGCTTTTTTCCAGATTACGAATCATCGCAAAAGCCTTGGAATAGGAAATTCCTAGGACAGATGAGCCCTTACGCAAGGACTTGTACATCTGTATGTGCTGCAAGAGCCACAGCACACCTATTCCCATAAATTTGTTGCCCTCTTCATCTACCAGATAGAGCTTTGACTTTAGTTCCATGTTTCTCCCGCCGCCTGATAGACCAAATCTACCAGTTCCTCTATCTTATCACACTCTACCGAACAATAGGCAAGACGCAGAGTAGTATTGGCGATATTGATACATCCGATCTGATAGGTATCCAACAGATGCTTGCGTAAAGCCTCAGAACTACCCTTACATTTGAAGGCCATGAAATAGCCACTGTTGAACGGATAGGGCTTGAGCAATTCACTCCCTTCATATTTCTTCAGTACCCTGGCAATGGTATGGTAGCGTCTCTCCATCTCTTCGAAAGCAGAACTCTTGTCAGCATAGTAGCTTTTCCCATCACGCATAGCCTTCAGTACCAGGCTCTGGCCAGGACGATCACAGTTGGAGACAGTGCTTCGGATAATACCAAGTGTTTTCTTGTTTAGTGCATCATAGTGTTCAGACGTTAGAGCCTTGCTACCATAGGTCACAAACCCGATTCTAAAGCCCCAGACCATCTCTTCCTTAGTGGCTGCATCAGCCTTGACGGCAAAAATATTCTCATGCGCATCACAAAGAGAGGAAAACAGGCTCTCCTTCTCTGTTTCATCCTCAAAAAACAGACCAAAGTAGGCATCGTCAGAGATAACCATCAGGCGCATACCATCATCGGCAAGTTGCATAAGGGCCTCTTTGGTCCTCTTCATTTCGTCCTTGCTCGGGGTAAACCCTGTCGGGTTGTTTGGGAAGTTCAACAGGATGCGGGCTTTCTTTTCCGGGATGCTGGCAAGAGTCTCCTTGAGGCCCTCCACATGGAAAGCGCCTGTCTCGGTATAGAAAGGGAAGGTCTTTATTGTCGCATTCACCTGGTGGGAAAATATCAGATCATAGTTGTCCCAAGCTAGGTCGGGAACAACTAGGGTATCTCCCTCTTCAAAGAAAAGCTGCGCGAGCAAGCTCAAACCATGGGTCAAGCCGCTTGTGACAATGGGTAAGGAAAATTCCTTGCCCTGTAATGAAGGATTCTTCTTGAACATCTCAGTTTTCCACAACTCACGTAGCTCTGGGTCTCCTCCGCCTGGAGCATAGGCAAAGACCTGTCCGGGAGTAAGGGAGTTTTCTGCAAACTGATTGTAGACATCACTCAAATGCATGGGCTTTCCCTTCGTGGTAGCCATTCCGATAGTCGCATTGAATCGGGTAGCCTTCTTCTTTGCCTCAGCAGCTTGTGCCACAATTCCTTTGGGAAAGAACATTCTCTTCCCTACTGCCGAAAGCATCTCGTCTACAATTGTCCCTTTCAAAGCCGTATTCAATTCGTTGGCTAGTTCATGCATGTTGATTCCTCCATTGGTGATGCTTCCTGTATATAGGTTTTTTTAAAAAATGTCATTAAAAAGAGAATTCCCCTTGCATATCTTCACTCTTTTTCGCAGGTTTTTCCTCTTCTAGCATAGTTAAGAACATCTCTTCGTTCACAACTTTGACGCCAAGTTTGTTCGCTTGCATCAACTTGCTCCCGGCTCCACTGCCTGCAAGAAGATGGGTAGTCTTACCAGTGACGGAAGAAGTGGTCCGTCCTCCCCGTTTTTTAATCTCGTCCAGGGCAAGCGTTCGTGGATTGAAATGTACGAAAGACCCTGTAACACACCAACAGGAATCTGTAAAAATCTGTGGTAGTGCAGCAGCGTCAATACGTTTCTCTTCAAACTGCAATCCTGCTTGGCGCAAATTCTCTATGCGAACTCGCATTGAAGGATCCTTCAGCCCATCGATAAGGAGACGGGCACTCTTGGGACCAATCTGTTTGATAGCGGTAAGAGTCTCTTCATCATTCCTATCTGCAATATCAAGTAGTGCATCCATACTGGTGATACCACTTTCCACTAACAAGTCGGCGGCCTTCTTACCTATCTCGCCAATGCCAAGGGAGACCAGCACGCGCCGGAAGCTCTGGCTCTTACTCTTTTCTACCCCTGCCTTTATAGCTGCAATCTTTTTCTCTCCAAAGCCTGGGAAATCACACAGGGCTCTCTCATAATCAAGAGTATAAATATCACTGACATCCTTAAGCAAACCAAGGCCAATGAGCGTAGTGATAGTCTCGGGTCCGAATGATTCAATATCCATCTGGGCTTTTCCCACAAAAAACTTCAGGCGAGAGCTGACCTGATCAGGACAGCTGGGGTTGGGACAGAAGGTATGTGCCCCCCGAACGACTAAGGTTGTTGAACAACTCGGACAGGTTTCGGGTAAAGTCCACACCTTGTTCCCCTCTTCGTTCTTCTCTATCACTCGCTCCACAGCAGGTATCACATCACCACGTTTGGATATCTCAACACTATCGCCGATAGAAAGCTCCAGCATGTCTATGTAATCTTGGTTATGCAACGTGATATTGGAGACAGTCGAGCCTCCGACCAAAACAGGAACAACCCTGGCAACAGGGGTGATCCTACCGGTCCTTCCCACCTGAACCTCAATATTTTCTACTACCGTCTGAGCCTGGGGAGACTCAAACTTATACGCCAAAGCCCATCGGGGATGGTGTTCGGTATAACCGAGGCTCTCTCGCACAGCAATCTCATTGACCTTGACGACCAGACCGTCTATCTCATAGGGAAGATCAGATCGTTTGGCTGTGTGCATCTCCACATAGGCATCAAAGTCAGCATAGGAAAGGGCTTTCCCCTCTAGAGATGCTTTTTCCAACCTTTTTTTGGAGTCCTCTTGGCTTTTGCTAAAGAGAGCAATATTCGGATTGAGGGAGAAGCCATAGGAGGAAAGAGCAGCAAGTATGGAAATATGATCGGTGAAGGTATGATTGCCATGCCAAAACCCCTCATAGACATAGATTCTCAAGGGAACCTTGGCAACTTCACTGCTTTTTATCCGTCTGATGGTCCCTGCGGCAAGGTTGCGGGGATTTGCGTAAGGGGTCTCCATATGCTTGTTCAGGGTGAGGAATTCCTCCTTAGGAAGGAAAACTTCACCACGAACAGCAACATTCTCCTGTTCAGGGATTCTCAGAGGAATGGATGTAATGGTCTTCAGATTTGCAGTCACATCATTGCCAACAAAGCCATTGCCCCGTGTCACAGCTCGAACGAGCAGACCTTTTTCATAATATAGAACGATGGACACCCCGTCCATCTTCTCTTCCACAACAAAGGAGAGCTCTTGGGCAACCTTGGCCTCTGTCTTGGCCATCCAAGAGGAAACTTCTTCACTCTTGTACGCCTTGTTCAAACTCAACACTGGGATGGTATGTTCAACCTCAGGGAATTCACTATTCAGATCACTACCCACCCTTTGCGTGGGTGAATCAGGAAGCCTAAGATGGGGATACTTTTCCTCTAAAATTTGTAACCGATCGAAAAGACGGTCATACTCAAGATCGCCAACTAGGGGGCGTGCATCTACATAGTACGCGCTCTGATATGCTCTCAGACGGTCGGAAAGGGTTTCTATCTCCAAACTTGGGTCTTGCTCATGGGTGTTCATGCACCCATGGTACTCTCCCTCCCCCCTGTTTTGCAAGCAGAGGAGGAGCTTTCTCTCATTGCAGATAATGAGCCAACATGGTATCTTTCTTACCAAGAGAGGAAGGCATACCATGGCAGACAAGAGAGAGCCCATCTATAAAGCAAACTTGCTTCACGGCATAGTCATAACCTCTTCCATCGGGGCTGGCAAGATCAGCGAGATTAAAATACCGACTTTGGACAACAACTATGTGCTGGTTGCCGCCAGGGATATCCCAGGGACCAACAGAGTGCGGGTACTGGACAATGCAACTGCACTGCTGACATCATCACAGGTCTCCTACCGACAACAGCCGATCCTCGCCTTATTCGGGTATGATAGCGAGTCGGTCCAACTCAAAAGCAGGGAAATTCAGATATCCTACGATGAGCCCTCATCAGAAGAACCTTCCTCGAACATATCACCCAAATCCGAGCAAATTGTATCCGCTCCCTTCACGTACCGGTATGGGAATATGGAAGCAACAACCTCTGATGAAACGCTTCTGACCATGGAGCACACGTATCGATACAGTGGAACAGGCTATACAAACAGCAACATCACCCGTATAAGCGTCGATATTGAAGGGGATAAGCTACATGTCTACCTACCAACACAATGGCCAGCACATGTGCGCGAAACTATCAGCGAAGTCACCACCTTTCCCAAAAAAAGGATTATTATACATCGGCTACCCTTCTATGCTCCCCATGATGAGATGCTCATAGGACCCACTTCCCTGGCAGCGATAGCCTCTGTCGCTTCAATCAAGGCACAGTGCCCTGTGCAACTGCAGTGCAAGATAGAGAGTCACAGGCCAGAGATAACAATCGAGCGCAAGAGCTGGTATTACCCAGAGGGCAAACCACAGGCTGAAGCCATATCGGTGATCGTAGACCAGGGAAGCGCTCCACTGTTCACTGAGGAGATGTCCAACCAACTCATTGCAGGTCTCGTACCCATATACCCCTTGGAAGCCCTTTCTGTCTCTATCACCTTCAAGACTAGCAACAACCCACCTGCACACTTTTTTGGGGACTTAGGCTATTGTGATGCCCTCGCCTCGACTGAGAGTCATTACAATGAAATTGCCAGACTTACCGGCTACACCTCCTATGCATGGAGACTGAAGTTCGCTTCTGAGAGCAGCTCCCATCTGCCAGTAATCAAATTCGACAAGCTTTCAAAGCTCAAGGACGTCATCACCGATGTTGCTACCCGTTCTGACTTTCAACGCAAAAATGCGGCATATGAAATGCAACTTACCATGAAGATTCGCCTCTCCACATTCTTCAACTACAGCAGGGGTGCCGCTTTGGCCTGTGGCTCAGGCATAAGCGGCTTCAGCAGCGAATGTAAGAGCTTGCCTCAGCAGTCGGTGCAGGTACAGCTTAACCCCAACAATAAGGTCGAATGCAACACCTCCTTCTATACCAATGGGGCAAGTGTCGAGATATGGAAACAGATCATCTGTGAAGAGCTTGGCGTTGAGAAGGGAAATATTTCCTTTCCCTCTGATGAGCAGGAGATGATGGACAGCGGACCTTCGGTACTCTCGGCAAACAGCGGGAGGATGCCCCAACAAATCCAAAGGGCATGTACCCAGATCAAGGAAAAACGATTTGTGCAACCGTTACCCATCTGCGAAAGTGTGCTCAATGCCCGAATGGGGGGGGCAAAAGGCTCCTTGTTCCTCTCCAACAGCTGGGTTGCACTAGCTCTTGAATTGGAGATACAGGCAGTTACTCTCCAGCCTATGGTGCGCAATGTCTGGGTTGCAATCTCTACTGGCAAGGTCTTTGACGAACATGCGCTTCGTAGCAAGATACGCCATACCATCGTAAGCACCCTCAGAGAGGGAGGGGCTCTTCTTTCCAGTGACAAGAGCTTTGCCATCGATATCGTCATCAAGGAAGAGGGGGAGCAGATATCTTCCTCGGTTACAAGTGCCCTAAAGGGCATCGCTACAGCTGCGTATGTATCTGCACTCCAACAGGCCTTGGGTTCCCATATCCCTAAAGTGCCGGTGACAGGGGATATTATTCTTGATGTTATGAGGTCAAACAAATGAAAATAGAGTGTACCATCGACGGGAAAGCCCTCTCTCTCTCAGTAAATTCCAACAAGCCACTTTCACTCATCCTTATGGAGGATGTAGGCAACCACTCGATGCTGTGCCATTGCAAAGGAGAAGCATGCGGCAACTGCATAGTCCTGCTAAACGATGAAGCCGTTCTTAGCTGCGTGATCCCCGCCTTCCGACTGAAGGATGCAACTATCAGCACATTCGACAGCTACCAGAAAACCAGGCTATGCAGGGACATTGAGCGAGCCTACCAGCGAAACGGCAATACCCCATGCCCAAACTGCTATGCATCCAAGACCCTAATCATAGAATCTATCCTACAGGGCCTTACCAACGTGCGTTCCACCAGAATTAATTCCCCTATGATGAGCCGCCCAAGGCCCATCCCAACTGCAGAAGATTCCTTGGATGAGCAGGCCATCGTACAGGAGCTCTCCTTGAATACCTGCCAGTGCATGCACATGGGTGAGCTCGTGCAGATCGTTGAGACAGCACTCACATTTAGGAGGCGCAAACGTGTACGAAGGAATTAGGTCTCCGGTCATCCATACACCAAAGACACAAAATGAATTCAACACCACCATCCTACGCTACCCCAATGCCCAGATATGGGCGGGGGGAACCTACATAATGAGCAAAAAGGAGTACTACCCCAGCGATTCCAAGGATGTGATCATCGACCTAGACGGGATGGAGGAAATGAAGAAAATCACCCGTAACGACCGCTTTGTGGAGATAGGCTCGATGGTCAGTGCTTCCCAGTTGCTCTATGCAGGAAAGCTTGTCCTACCTGAAATCCTGCAGGAAACCCTTGAGACCCTCGCATCACAAATTGTCAGACGCCAGATCACAATCGGTGGCTCCTTGTGCATCCCTGGTGTGAGACTAGCCCTCTCCACCACTTTGGCCATCCTCGATGCTTCGGCTGAGTTCAAGTTCTACCAGGGAGGAAAGGTCTCCACCCACTGGATTCCTATTGCCAGAATGTATGACAAGGAAGGCAAGCTTGCCCTCAGTGCAAAGAGTGCTCTACTGACAAGAATCCGTATCGGCCTGGACTATGGGGACTTCCATTCGTTCGTTACAGTTGAAGACCCTATCCGTAACACAGACAAGTGTGTTATATTCGCTTTCCAGGCCAAACGGACGCAGAACTCGCTTAGTAAGGTACAGTTCTGCATGAACTTTCCGACGAAAGCCTTTCATATGAGCAAGGACATCGAGTCAAAACTCTCCTCGCTCACTCTTCCCATACCCCCAGAGCGGGTAAACACGATTTCGTATGAGCTGGTTGCCGAACTGAAAAAACAACACAGCTCTATCACCGAACTGCAGCTTGAAAGAGGACGAAGAATGTTTGAATCTGTTCTTCATGGATTGAACTCAAAGGCCCTGCAAACGTAATTATTTGGAGCATATCTCATGGAAGAAGAACTGATAGAACAAGAACAAACATACGTGCCCTTCACTCACCTACATAACCATACGGACTTTTCACTGCTCGACGGGGCTGCCCCGATTAATCGATATATGGCAAAGGCAAAAGAACTGAACATGCAGAGCCTCGCCATAACCGACCATGGGAATATGTTTGGTGCTTTGCGATTCTATTTTGCTGCAAAGAAAGCAGGTATCAATCCAATCATAGGATGCGAGTTCTATTCAAACCCCACAAGCCGATGGGAAAAGACCATGGTGGGAGGCAAGAAACCAAATCAATACCATCTTATCCTGCTTGCAATGAATGAGAAGGGATATCACAACCTCATGCATCTCAACTCCCTCGCCTATACTGAGGGGTTCTACTTCAAGCCAAGGATCGATGACGAGCTGCTAGTAAAATACAACGAAGGCCTAATCTGCCTCTCAGCATGCCTAGGAGGAGAAATCCTACAGAACTTGCTGCGCAGCCAGTACGATGAAGCCAAAGAGCGCGCCCTCTGGTTCGCTTCTGTCTTCGATGACAATCGCTATTACCTGGAAATGCAAGATCACGGCCTGACAGAGCAAAAAAAGACAAACCCCCTTTTGAAGAAACTCAGTGATGAGACCGGTATCCCTTTGGTCTGTACAAATGACATCCACTATATCGAAAAAAGTGATGCCAATGCCCAGGACCTGCTTCTTTGCATCGGGACCAACTCAAAGAAAAACGATCCTGATCGCATGCGCTTCCCCAGTCCTGAATTCTACATGAAAAGCTATCAGGAGATGCAAGAGCTTTTCTCCTGGTGCCCAGAAGCGCTTTCCAATACGCAAAAGATAGCTGCAAGGTGTAATATCGAGCTCCACCTACCCGGCCCCCTCCTGCCTGACTTCAAGGTGCCTGAAAGCTTCGCCAACCCGGCAGAGTATCTGCGCCACCTCTCCAACGAAGGGCTTAAAGAACGATATGAGGTGATAACACAAGAGTTGCAGACAAGACTGGATTTTGAACTCGATGTCATCATCAACATGAAGTTTGAAGGGTACTTCCTTATAGTCATGGACTACATCCAATGGGCAAAGGACCATGATATCCCGGTAGGTCCCGGACGAGGCAGTGGTGCTGGCTCGATAGTGGCCTATAGCCTTGGCATAACCAATATAGACCCTATAAAATACAACCTGCTCTTTGAACGGTTCCTCAATCCTGACCGTGTCAGCATGCCTGACTTCGACATCGACTTTTGTTATGAAAGAAGACAGGAGGTCATCAACTATGTCACCGAGCATTACGGAACAGAGCGTGTTGCCCAGATAGCCACGTTCGGAACCTTGAAGGCAAAGGCAGTAGTCAAGGATGTGGCAAGGGTACTGGACATCCCCTACGACGAGTCGAACAACATCTGTAAGCTCATCCCTGATGATCCCAAGATGAACCTTACCAAAGCCTTTGAAATGAGCAAGGAACTTGTTGAGTTGGAAAAGCGTGGCGGAGTCTATGCAGAACTCTTCGATGCCGCAAGAAGGCTTGAGGGTCTGAATCGTCACACCTCCACCCACGCTGCAGGGGTAGTCATCGGCAAGGAAGACCTGGTCAACTATGTCCCCCTCTACCGTGATGCAAAAACTGGCGCCATCTCAACACAGTACACGATGGATCTCATTGAGGAATGTGGTCTGGTTAAGATGGACTTCTTGGGACTGAAGACCCTGACTCTGATAAAACATACTGAGGATCTGATCAAGAAACGGGAGCCCTCCTTCAGCGCTGCCAATATTGATGAAAAGGACCCCAAGACCTTTGCCATGCTCACGCGTGGAGAAAGTACCGCTATCTTCCAGTTTGAAAGTGCCGGTATGCAAGGCATCCTCAAGGATGCCCAACCTTCGGACATCGAGGATCTGGTTGCCCTTAACGCCCTCTACAGACCGGGACCTATGGCCTTTATCCCTCAGTTCATCGGCTGTAAGCGTGGCAGACAACCCATCACCTACGCAAACCCTGAGTTGGAAGAAGAACTGAAAACCACCTATGGCGTCATTGTCTACCAGGAACAAGTCATGAAGGTGGCACAGATCATAGCCGGCTATTCGCTTGGCAATGCTGACATCCTCAGGCGTATCATGGGTAAGAAGAAGGTTGCAGCCTTGGCAGAGGAGAAAATCAAGTTCATCGCTGGGGCAAAGGCCCTGGGAAGGACCGAAAAGCATGCCATTGAAATTTTTGAGATGCTTGAACCCTTTGCAGGATATGGTTTCAACAAATCTCATGCTGTTGCCTACTCAGTGGTTGCCTACCAGACAGCATTTCTGAAGGCAAACTATCCTGCAGAATTCTGGGCGGCAAACCTTACCAACGAAATGAACAACCCGGACAAGTTCGCCGAATACCTACAAGTAGCCAAGGACCAAGGCCTTGAGATTATGCCACCTTCCATTAACTATTCGGACAAGCACTTCTCGGTAGTGGGCAATAAGATTGTCTACGGGCTTGCTGGTATCAAAAATGTGGGTGAAGGGGTGGTCGAACTCTTTGTGGCAGAACGGGAAAAGAATGGTCCTTTTAAGGACTTCCTGGATTTCCTTACTCGCATCGACTCACGTTCAAGCAATTCCAAACTCCTCGAATCCCTTATCAAAGCAGGGGCTTTTGACACCATGGGAATAAATCGCCCTACGTTGTTGGCAAATGTCTCTGAAGCTGTCACCTATGTGCAGAAACGCCGTGAGGAGCGGGCATTCGGGCAGATATCCCTCTTTGATGAGGAAATCGAGGCTCAATTGGACACATTCACCATGACAGAGGTCGAAGACTGGGCCATCAACGAGAAGCTGGAGACGGAGAAAGCACTGCTTGGCTTCTATATCTCGGGCCATCCGATGGATGTCTACAAGAAAGCAATTGCTGAAAGGGTGACGGTAAATACCGCTAAGCAACAGGACCTTCCCTTTGGGAGACCAACCAATATCATCGCCATGGTGTCCTCCATCAGGCCCTATACCACCAAAAAGGGTGATGTAATGGCTTTCATACAACTTACCGATCTGAACGCCACCTTTGATGCCACCCTTTTTCCCAAGACATTCACTCAGTTCAAGGAGATCCTGCATGTCGATGGTATCTATGGTTTCACAGGAAACTTCGATAACTCTCGGGGGGGAGATAAAATCTCCTTCCTGATCGAATCAATCTTCACCAATCCTGAGGATCTCGCCCCCATGGCTGTGACCAAATGCCATATCGTACTGGAAAAGTCCTTTTGCAAGCCTGAAAAGATGACCATGCTTCGTGACTCCTGCCTCACCTGGGAAGGAAATTGCAAGGTGGAACTGATCATACGCGAGGGGGAAGGCTCCACTAAGGACATCATTGCCTGTGGTGGGGAGTTCAAAGTACGCTATTGTGATGATTTTGAAAAAGAAGTACGAGATAATTCGGCAGTTATGGATATTTGGTTCGACTAATACCAAAATGTTAGGTATCTTACTAACGGAGGATTATTATGGATGACACCTATTACAATGGAGGACTTATCTCCTTTGGCGGCGCTCCCGAATGGCTTATGGGCATAGCCTCTTTTCTGGCTGCTCTTATTTCACTCTATTCGCTCTTGATTTGGGTGAGAATAATCCTTACGTGGATACGTCTGCCCGGCCAGAGCGGTGAAAATCCACTGACCCACTATTTAAGCAAAATTGTAGACCCATATCTCAACTGGTTCAAAGGGATAAGCACATTTAGGAGAAGTCATATTGACCTTACTCCGCTTGTCGCCCTTGCAGTCCTTTCCGTTGTGCAGAGCATACTCAGGCTGTTCGGTTCCTACGGCAAGATTACCGTAGGCATGGTCTTTGCCCTGATACTCAGCACACTCTGGTCATTTCTGCTCAGTCCGATCCTCTGGTTTGTCATGGCTTTACTAGGGGTCAGGCTCTATTTCTGCTATAAACGTGGTCCCAATACCATTGCGTATATCAAAATGATCGACTCCCTGGTTGGAGGAATCCTCAACTGGGTGCAAAGGCTCTTCTACAAGGATAAAACGATCAATGACCGTCAGCTGGTACTGACCAGCCTCATTTTCTTTGTTGTAGTCTATGCCAGCTCTTCTGCTCTGATCAGGGTTCTGGTAGCGGTCTTCGCGAAACTCTCCTTCTGACCATGGCCTACCTTAGGGCGCTACAAACTAGCATCAAGACCCTAGGGGGAGTAGGTCCGGCTTCTGCAAAAGCATATGCACAACTGGGAATCAACACCTACTCCGACCTCCTGCTTCTCTCACCCAGGGCATGGGAAGACCGTAGCAAGGTCCGCCCTCTGGGAGGCATACAAGAAGGTGAAATGGCAAATACTCTCGTAGAGGTACTTGCTCACACCTATTTCGGCCAAAGAAGCGCCAAAAAACGCACCTTGAAAATCTTGTTACGTGATGTCTCTGGCCAAGGGGACGGAAGGTTATCACTACTTTGTTTCGGACGCAACTTTCTGGAGAAAAGCATCAGGATCGGGGGCCTCTACTACATATATGCACAAGTATCAATAAACCGAGGTGAGTTGCAGAGTTCCCAATTCGAACTCCATCCAGCCACAGAAGAGGGTGAATTTCCCTCTTCTTTTGGAGCAATACTTCCCATATACCCCCTACGAGGTGCCCTTACCCAAAAACTTATCAGGGCCAATGTCCAGAAGGTGCTCGATTCAGTGGAAATTTTTGAGGAAGAACTTCCCTACACACTAATCACAGAACACTCTCTGATACCTATGGATGAAGCCATAAGGATATGGCACTTCCCTCCTTCCTTGGCAAAACATCAAGAAGCAAGAAAAACCCTTGCCCTAGATGAGCTTTTCTACCTACAGCTCATCGCTCGAAGAAGGAAAGGCTTACAAGAAAGAACCATCCAACAAAGAACTGCAAACCCAACCAAGATCGAACTGGCTCTCATAGAAAGCCTTCCCTTCGCCCTCACAGATGATCAGATAACCGTCCTTCATGAGATCCGCAAGGATCTTGCCACTGATGTCCCCATGAATAGACTGTTGCAAGGCGATGTGGGTAGCGGCAAGACCTTGGTGGCCTGGATCACCGCCTTACATGTCCTCTCACAAAATGCCCAGGTTGCCTTCATGGCCCCAACTGAATTACTTGCCCGTCAGCATGCAGAGTCAGGGGCAAAACTCCTAGAGCCATTGGGAGTCAGGATGGCCTTCCTTACAGGATCGGTAAAAAGCAAAGAACGCAAGCTTTTGTTACAAGCCATTTCTGCCGGACAGGTCGATATTGTCGTGGGCACGCACGCTCTCTTTTCCAAAGAGGTCACCTTCAAAAACCTCAGGTATGTAATAATTGATGAACAACACCGTTTCGGAGTGGAACAGCGACTAGCCCTCATGGAGAAAGCCGAGGTGCCTGACCTTCTTCTGATGACAGCCACCCCGATCCCCCGTACCCTCTCGTTGACTGTATTCGGCAACTTGAACGTCTCGACTATAAAAACGATGCCCCCAGGAAGAAAACCAATAATAACCCACCTCGTGAATGAGCAGAGTCGCAAGCGGATGTACCAAGCCGTCGGGGTGGAGTTCTCCCGAGGACATCAGGCATACTTTGTCTATCCCCGTATCGATGACAGTGGGGAGAGCGACCTTAGGGATGTGACAAACATGTACGAATTCCTCAAGGCAGAGTATCCCAACATCTCCTCCGAACTCATCCACAGCAAGCTCGATGATGAAGAGAAAATGTCCATACTCAAACGTTACCAGAGTGGGGAGCTTTCCTACCTAGTATCCACTAGCGTGGTTGAGGTAGGCATCGACATACCCAATGCGACGTGCATGGTCATCGAACATGCAGATAGGTTCGGCCTCTCAGCCCTGCACCAGCTTCGCGGAAGAGTTGGCAGAAGTCGCCTTTCTTCCTACTGCTTTTTGGTATTCGGCAACCAGCTCACCGATGAGGCAAAGCAACGCCTTACGGTCATGAAGGAGTCCACTGACGGATTCTATATTGCAGAGAAGGACCTGCTTATCCGAGGGCCTGGAGAAATGACAGGGACCAAGCAGTCCGGGTTCCTACGCCTTCACTATGCATCCCTCACCGAAGACCTCCCTCTCATCGAGTTGGCAAGAGCCGAAGCCGATAGGGTCCTTGAGAACGACCCCGCTCTCTTGGCACCAGAACATGCGGTCATACGAAGGACTCTTGCAAAGGCTCCACCTTTTGCCTTGGAGAGTGTTGAGGCCAATTGATTATTCTAATCAAGAAACATTGAATAGTATGAGTGTGTTTTCATATGAGACAGTGAAGTCAAACCTGATGTGTTGGGACCTCTTTCCAAGCATTGTCTAGAGACAATTGCAAAATCCAAATTTCCTTGCCTACCTTGTACTGGTAGCAAATGTATACTAACAAAGCACAAATATGTAATATTTGGTTGCCACTGTAAATTCTAAGCGATACAGAACACAACCATTTCTTCTGTAATGGCATGAAAATAGGCTCTGCATCCATTGCCTGTCTCTGCAACGAAGCAACCATGTATATGACATTTACAGGGACTCTCTTTGGTATCTATGCTGAAGAGGGAAATGCAACATTCAAAAAGGGGCTTTTGCTTTCGTAGAACCAGCTATTGAACAGAGGCAAAGAGCTGGATTCCTAAAACTTCGGTTTCTTAGCCTTCCTTTTGACCGGAACAGGAATCACCCTCTCCAACACCGCAATCAGTTGGTTCAACAACTCTCGGTCTTCCACATCAACGATAAAGTGTTCCTTCGCACCATGATAAGGGTAGCCTCTCTCAGCTTCTGCCAATAGGGTTTCTACCACATCCAATTCCTTGGCGTACACCGTATTATCACAAACCAACAAAAGTGGCTTGTTGTTTACATACACCATGTACTCACCAAACATCTTCTTGTATTGAGGATTCCAATCGTTCTCAATCTGACTACACACAAACTCGATATAATCCAGTGTCGTTGCCATGCCCTACTCTCCCTTACTAGATGGAATCAGTCATCACTTCACAAAAATAATCTCATAGTTACTGAGAATCTACAAGCTCTTCAACAATACCTTTATAAACTCAAAAACCTTAGAGGCAATGTAAAACACTATGCCTTGCTTATAAATATTCTGAAAAACCTTCATATTCATGCAAAGCATCAAAAAGGCCAAACCATTCCTGTTTTCCAACTGATACAAGCAGCACATAGCACAGACTGCTACATACCCTCTCCACTTGAACATGACAATGCAGCCTCTCCTGGATAAGGAACTCATAATTCCAGTCTTTACTACTGTTCAGGATGTTTGTCCAGCCCTGGCAGCTTCATTCAGTATCAGTGCCTTACGGTCAAGAAAGAGTCCACTGACGGATTCTACATTGCAGAGAAAGACCCGCTTATCCGAGGGCCTGGAGAAATGACAGGGACCAAGCAGTCCGGGTTCCTACGCCTTCACTATGCATCTCTCACCGAAGACCTCCCTCTCATCGAGTTGGCAAGAACCGAAGCCGATAGGGTCCTTGAGAACGCCCCCACTCTCTTGGCACCAGAACATGCGGTCATACGAAGGGCTCTTGCGAAGACCTCTCCCTTTGCCTTAGAGAGTGTTGAGACCAATTGATCAAATCCAACTTGCACAAACAGAGCCGAATACCTATTATGGGTAAGATGAGGAAAAAGCCATGCGTATAACCGGAGGAATATATAGGGGAAGGACAGTTACCTGTCCTCCTGGTATCATAAGACCTGCAATGGATATGATGAGGGAATCCCTCTTCTCCATATTGGGCAACATTGAAGGACTCTCCTGGCTTGACCTGTTCACTGGCAGCGGATGTGTGGGTATAGAAGCTGCTTCACGTGGGGCTACTATTGTCCATGTGGTGGAAAAGGATCGTCAAAAAAAGGCTACTATCCTAGCAAACTTGAGCATGGTCGACAGTGAGATCAAACTGTTCATGACAGACGTCAACCGATTCATTCCCACAGCCAAAAGACAATATGACATCATATATGCTGACCCACCTTTCCCTATGGGAGGAAAGGTCGACCTTGCAAAGGCCATAGACAAGGCTAAAATCCTAACAGAAGGAGGCCTCTTTATCATTCACTACCCTTCAGAAGAGAAGCAAAGCTGGCCAGAACGCATAGGAAACCTAGAATTCAATGATGAACGTAAGTATGGACGCAGCATGCTTCGCTTCTACAAGAACGTAACAAAAAAGGAAGATATGAATGAAGAATGAGACACTAAGCATCGACGAACATAATATAGCGCATACCCAGTTCACGACCTACAGTTATGAGGCTGACTGCTTCTTTGATGCAAGACTTGCTTTCTATTTCCAAATTATACAGGAAGCTGCAGGAAACCATGCAGCAGTACGGGGTTGCAGCATCCCTGCCCTCCATGAGGAAGGAAATACCTGGGTCATCACTCGAAGCAAAATTGAAGTGCACAGGTATACCCAGTGGCCAGAACAGGTCATTACCGAGACCTGGGCACAAGAACCTATCAGACTCCATCTCCCTAGGGTGATCCGCGCCTTTGATGAACAGGGATACCCCATTTTCACTGCTAAGACCTACTGGGCACTCATTGACCTGAAAAGCGGAAGGCCGTTGCGGCCCACCTCCATGAGCGAGCGCATAGGACTTCCTCCTCTTGAGATGCAGATGGACCTTTCCTTGACCGGTCGCCTCTCCTATGAGGATTCACACTGCACAACTCTTGTCACCTATAAGCCAAAGATTCAATATCTCGATACTGACAGCAACCAGCATGTCAATAATATTTCCTACCTCAACTGGGCACTGGAAAGCCTACCTTCAGAATTCCGTGACCGTGCAAAGGTGGCAGAAGCTGACATCTCCTGGATACGGCAGACCTTCAGCGGTGATGATATCACTGTAGTTACAGGTAGTGTAAATGAGAAGATATTGTCTGGGGATGAAGGGTTGCTCTATCATAAGATAGTCAGGAAAGAGAAGGATGGGAGTATGACCACGGTATGGGAAGGGACAACAAGATGGGAGAACCGTGCCTCTCTTAGAGGAACACCTTCCTGAGGCTTGGATCCTTACCCAAGAGAAGGCCAAGGGACTCGCGAACAAGGGGGAATCCCGAATAGGTGTTTGCCGAATAGTAACAGTACCAACATCCTTCCTCGTTCTTGTAATGCAGGTCACAGCTGACAAGATAGCGACTTGCCCAACCACGCTCGGGTGTTGGAAGTATCACTGACCGGAAAGAAGGCTTCCAGAGAAGACCATCAGCACTCTCAATCTGCAACAGGGTGGAGGTTGTCTTAGCCCGTTTCTTGTCCCAATGCATCGCACATTCGAACCCAACATATCCATCAGATGCCTGCACCACTTTGATACTTCCACAGGCCATATTGCGGTACGTGTCATCAGGATCTGGTGACAATAGGCTCTCCCCCTCATTTGCCAAGGCATAGGGTCCTTCAAGATGGGAACTTATCGCCATCGCAAAATGTCTTGAAGCTTTCTGCTTGGTGTCTTCCAATACCACATGGGATGCTCCAAAATATAGCCGGTAGCCTTCCTTATCCTTAAATAGCTGCGGCCGGGAAATTCTGGGTCTCTTCAACCCATCCCCTGCAAAAGGGACATCCTTGCTGTCAAGGATGACCTTGGGTTCGCTGAAGAGGATGAGGTCACTGGAAGATCTCATCTCAAAACGGCTGGACTTATTCTTATCCGCTGGTTTTCCCCTCAGTCTTTTTTTCAATGAAATCAGAGTGGCATCATGTTTCTCATACAGTAGATACCACATCCCATCCTGACGGAAGATCGATGGGGAATGACCTCTGAGCTCTATCATTTTCCTTGGTTCCCAAGAGATGCCATTTTCACTGATAAAGTGCTCTATCCCAACCCAAGTATGACCAAATAGGTGCCATTTGCCGTCAGGACTCTCTTCAGGAAAAAGGAAAAAGGGATCGCAAAGCCTTGGCATATACCACTGGCTCTGAATTACCGGTTTGTCACTGAAGGGAAACCAGGAAATCCTGGTAAAGGCTGCAATGGATGGAGGCATCACATCTACTCCTCACGACGAGGTTTTTTTCTTTTTCTGGTAAACAGAGGTGCCAATTTTTCCTCAAGCTCAAAGCGCTTTGTCATCCACTTGATGATCACCGAGTAAAGCCAGAAGCTTCCACCGATACTCACCAGAAAAGAGAGTCCGAGCCATAGGGGGACCAAGGAGCTTGCAGGGTCTACAAACCGTGTGATGAGAATAAAACAAATCAGAAACAGAATAAGCATGAGTACAATATTGAGTACTGTTGCCACCAGCATGAACCAGATAGTATTTGATTTCTTAGACATCTTTCGTTTCCTTCTTCTTTGTAGGAGTGAATAGGATCGTAAAGGCGATCAGGATACCACTGACCACCAGAGAAGCATCAGCAATGTTCCAAGTAGGCCATCGCTCAAAACCCAAAAATCCATAGACCTTCACACTGATGAAATCAACCACCCTGAAGGAGCGGAAGATCCTATCTATCAGATTACCAACCCCGCCGCCCAAGAAAAGCGCGAGAGTCCACCTCTGCAGGCGGGTAAATTCAACTTTCTTGGAGAAGTATAGCACGCTTACCCCAACGAGGAGGATAATTGGAAGGAAAATGAATCCCACAAGCTTTGCCAAGGTAGGAAACCCTACTCCCATGCTAAAGGCAATGGCGGTATTGCGCACATGCACGATAGCAAGAAAATCTCCTAGAAATCGGAAGCCCACGCTGTTTTCAGCAATATTTGCAACTATCCAGGCCTTGGAAAGCTGATCAGCAATAACCACCGCTATGGTTAGCAGAAGAGGTATTGCCTTACTTGGTTGTTTTGTTTCCATACGGGCCACTATACTACACTCTTTTCCCTTTTGCCTACAGGCCGGTAGGATTATCAAGGAAGAGGATCTGCACTCCAAATAATGCAGAAAGATGTTCAGCAAGCGACTGGACCCCAAATATTTCACTTTCGTAGTGTCCGCCCCCGATCATGGTGATCCCCTGTTCGAGGCAGTCATTGTAGACCTGGTGTTCACACTCGCCTGTGACAAAACAATCCAGGCCTTCTGCAAGGGCGATATGAACATCGTCACTGGCTCCGCCACTGACAATACCTACGCTTGAAATCATTGATGGGCCGAAAGGCAGGATGATGGGTTTGGTGAATCCAAGCTGTGCTGCTATCTCTTGTGCAGTCCGTGACTTTGGGAGTTTTCCTTTGAAGCCCATCTCCACTCCCTTGAACTGGGCAAAGGGCTTCACCTCCAAAAGACCCAACAAGGAAGCCATTACAGCGTTGTTGCCAACAGATGGATGGGCATCGAGGGGAAGGTGTGCAACATAGAGGTCAACATTGCCGTCAAGAAGGGTCTTAATGCGACTGTAATGGGCACCGGTAATGGCCAGGGGTCTTCCCCAGTAAAGACCATGGTGGACAATGAGCATATCTGCTCCCCACTGGCAAGCAAGCTCAAAAGTCCTTTGGCAAGCATCGACAGCAAAGGCAATCTTGGATACCTCTTTGTCCGGGCCACCAACCACCAAAGAGTTGAGAGATGGGTCAAGGGATGAAAACTGTCCTACAGAAAGGTACTCGTCAAGGAATCTAACCAATTCATTGCTTCTCATGGGGTATAGTATAAAGAGTTGACTTGATTTGTTCCACCTCCTATAGTTCTGGCATGGTTGAAAAAGTAATGAAGATACAGAGACTTCCCTATGAGGAAGCTGCTTTTGACTTTACAGAGGCACGCATCCAAGAGTGCAAAAAGCTTGCTATGGAACCCTCTATCGTGGGGCAGCCACGAGCATTACGCTCGCTGGAAATGGGTCTTGCCATTCAGAAGGGAGGCTACAACCTCTTTGTCAGCGGCAATTCAGGCAGTGGTAGGCTCGAAGCTATCAAGGAAAGTGTTGAAAGGTTCAGATCCGATACCTCTCTTCTGCAAGACATTGTCTATGCTTACAATTACCTCCAGCCAGATTCCCCTGTTGCACTCACCTTCCCCCCCAAGGAAGGACAAAGATTTTCCGATGCCATGGAGCTGTTCAGCCAAAAGGTAGCCCTACTAGCCCAAGACCGAACAACGTTCCTGGAAAAGGCAACCGCCCTGGTAAAGGATATGGAACAAGAGTTCAATTCCTCCACCCTTTCGGTACAGTTAAGTCACATCCATTCAGACCTGAAGCGACAAGCCTCCCACATACAAAACCTCACTGACGAACAACTCAAAAAGGATCCCTTTGCTCGAAAGTATCGGGTAAACCTCTTGGTCAACCATAGCAGAACGAGCAAAAGGCCCTTGATAATAGAGAACTACCCGACCTTCTCCAATCTTTTCGGCACACTCGATGACAAGGCTGATTTTGCTCACCTTGGGCTACATGCGGGATCTCTCCTAGAAGCTGAAGGTGGCTTCATTGTCATCAATGCTGAGGAACTGCTCTCTGAAGATGGCCTCTGGGATGCCTTGAAGCGTTATCTCGATGCGTCGGCTCTTGCACTGCAAGCAGACCTTCTAGTCAAGGGCGAGTTACGCAAGGCCCAGATCAGACCGCAAATGACAAAGATTCCAGTGAAGGTCATCCTTATGGGAAATGAGGAAACCTTCGATGCGCTGACAGAGCATGATGAGAGATTCCTGAATCTTTTCAAGGTTTCTTCACAATTTGATTTTGCCATGCCATCAACTGAGGAAAATATTGCCAAAAGTATAGCTAACCTGAATGCATTTGCAGAAAAGCATACCAATAGGAAGCTCGAGAATTCTGCTTTGTCCCAGTTGTTGCGCTACAGCGCCTGGTATGCCGAGTCTCGCAATGAGCTTACCACCCAGTTCTCTCAACTCTATGACATCATTATTGAGGCAGACTACTGGGCTGAGATTGAAAAAAGTGACACTATCGACAGGAAGCTCATCCTCAAGGCAAACGAGGAGCGTGACTACTTCAGTAACATTACTGAGTTGCGCATCAATGAGGAGATCCTCAATGGTGAAATGCTCATCAGTCTGACAGGTTCAAAGGTCGGAGTTGTAAATGGCCTTGCAGTTATGGACAGGGGAGCCTCTTCCTTTGGAACACCAACAGTCATAACCGCCAGTGTTGCCCCAGGTAGCGAAGGCATTGTCAATATTGAACACGAAGCTGGCCTTAGTGGAGAGATACACGATAAGGGACTGCTTATCCTAGAAGGGTATCTGAGAAAACACTATGCAAGGACCTTTCCCCTATCTATCTATGCAGGCATTGCATTTGAACAGTCTTACGCAGAAGTCGATGGGGACAGCGCCTCATCTTCTGAACTCTATGCATTATTATCTGCCATTGGAGAGCTTCCTGTACGTCAGGATATCGCCGTTACAGGCTCTGTTAACCAGATGGGTATGATCCAACCCGTTGGGGGAATCAACGAGAAAATCGAAGGGTTCTATCGAACCTGTCTCACTACCGGCCTAAGTGGCAAACAAGGTGTCATCATCCCGGTGCAGAATGTACGCAACCTGATAATCTCCTATGAGGTGCTAGAGGCCATCAAGGAAAAGAAATTCCATATCTATCCCATCACCACTATTGATGAAGGGATGCGTATCCTTACAGGAAGACCTGTAGGCATTCGCAATACCAAGGGTAACTATAGTGCAGGGAACTTTAACTTTGAGATTGAGGACAGACTCAGAAAGATGTATCAGGCGGTAACCTCTAGCAGGTCGTAGCATACCATTTCTGTAGCATGATGCCAGAGGCCACCGATACGTTCAAAGAGCCTTTGGTGCCGCCTAGGGCTATAGAGACCCTTCCAAGGCTCCCATCACATAAAGACAGAAGCTCTGGACTAACTCCCATCTCTTCGCTTCCTATGACTGCTGCGCCAGATTTGGGAAAGGGAAACTCCTCCAGATCTGGACCTCCCAGTTCAAGTGCGAACAAGGGAATTGAAGAAGCCCTAAGCTTCGTAATAAGAGCAGCCTCTGAAAACCAATGATACGGAACTGTATTGACACATCCCCGTGCTGTCCTGACAGAACGGGGATGTGTGGCAGAAGCCGTTCCCTCAACCAACCATATTTGTTCAATACCAAACGAGTCGGCACTACGAAAAATCGAGCCTACATTAAAAGGTGATCGCAACCGATCAAGAATAAGGATATGGGGAAGCACTTCACGCAGAGAAGCATCCAACGATCCTTCTCTATCAACAAAATCCCAGTCAGAGAGATCGCTTCCCAATACAGACAAAAGCACATGATGCATATCTTCCAGGACAAAGGGAAGACTTGAAGCAGATGCAGAAGCAAGTCCGGAGGAAAGTTTTATCAGACCTCTCAGCTGTTCATCATCCAATACTGAAAGAAACTGTTGGGAGGTAAATAAGGAACAGAGATCCGAAATATAGACATGATCAGGTTCATTGCCTTGCAATATCCTTTGGGATTGCTCGTGAAAAAGGAGAGCGCACTTGCGCACACAAGTGCGACCCTTCAGTGTCTTAAGCTTCGCTATCGTTATCATCGCTATCAGAGGCCTCTATGGGGGCAATGCAGAGGGCAAACTCCCCTTTAATTGCTTGTCTGCTTGAAAGGATAGCTGAGACTTCTCCAGCAGTTCCTACCAGGAACTCTTCAAACTTCTTAGTCATCTCCCGTCCTATCACTACCTGACGTGCACCGTCAAGAACGGATAGTTCATCTAAGGTCTTAACGATGCGGAAAGGGGATTCATATATGACAAAGGCTTCGTTGCGTTCCAATAATTCACGTAATCTTTTAGTCCGTCTTCCCTTGCGGGGTGAGAGAAATCCTTCAAAGGTAAAACTTTTTCCTACATATCCTGCCACACTTATCAGTGTCGCTACAGCAGAGGGACCGGGAATGGGAACCACGGTAAAGCCAGCATCACGTACAGCTTTGACTACACGTAGGCCAGGGTCGCTGATACCAGGTGTTCCGGCATCGCTGACAAAAGCTATGTCATTTCCGGCTTCCATCAGAGCAACGATACCTTGGGCGGAATTGCTTTCATTGTGTGCATGGCAAGCAATGAGGCGTTTCTGGATTGAAAACTTTTGCAAAAGGGTCTGTGTATGCCGGGTATCCTCACAGGCAATGACATCAACATTTCGCAGTGTCTCCACTGCTCTGTAAGTGATATCATCAAGGTTTCCTATGGGGGTGGCTACCATATATAAGGTACTCATGGAGGCTAGTTTACACGCTTAGGCTCTAGGGTACAAGAAGTCCCTGTATTCTCTCCTAATGAAATACCTAGGGAATTAGAAATCTTCAATATTGGTTAATTCATCCATATCTGTTGGTATTTTTTACCAATTATCTCGACTATTTACATATTGAGAGATCCTAATACCAGAAAAACCTCTAATTTTCACGTTTTTATGCCTGTCTTCTGAAGTTGGCACGCCTTATGCATTGATATTAGCGTACCAACAAAGAGCCACCAAGTGGCAGAAGGAGACCATAATGAACGTGTTCAAAAGAATCGCAGACATCTTCAATTCGAATCTAAATAGTGCCCTCGACAGGATCGAAGACCCCGCAAAGATGATCAACCTCATGATTACCGAATTGCAAGATACCCTTACCAAGGCCCGCTCTTCTGCAGCAGCTCGCAAGGCAGAAAAAACCAGCCTGACCAAAGAGAAGGAAGAACTCACCAAGGCTATCGAGCGTTGGGAAGATCGTGCCAAGCTTGCCATCACAAACAAACGTGAAGATTTGGCAAGAGAAGCACTCTCTGAGAAGAAGGGTTGCAACGAAAGGATTCGCCTCATAAACGAACAGCTGGTAAGCTTGGACACTATCCTGACAAGTCAGGAAGTGCAACTTGCCCAGATATCTGACAAACTGAAAGAAGTAAAAGACAAACAGAAGATTCTTGTCCAACGTGCAACCAGTGCCAAAGAGAAAAAGCAGGTAGCCAGAACTCTCCAGAGTAGCGATAGTAGCGACCTTGCCCGTAAGTTCAGCGAACTGGAAAGCAATATTGAGCGTATGGAGGCTGATGCCGAGATGTCAGGCTACCATGGAAGACGATCAAGCAGTGACGAGTTCAGTAAGATGGAGACAGACAGCGCCCTGGAAGAGGAGCTTGCCGCCTTGAAAGCATCGATGAAGGAGAAGAAGTAATGGAGTATCCACGCAGGAAAACCCACAAGCTCTATCGAGAGCGCAATGGGTATCTGTTAGGGGTCATCGAAGGCCTGGCAAACTGGACAGGGCTTCCAGTACTGGCACTGCGCATTATTGCGGTCATTCTTCTGTTCAAAGTAGGATTTGTCCCCATAGGGATTGCGTACCTCGGATCAGCCTTGCTGATGCCTACGAGATAAGAGAGTTTTAAGTGTGAGAGCTCATAGAGTGTAGCCATCGCAGGCAGCTCTAGTTTTCGAATTGTTACTGTACTCATACCAGGGTCATCACCAGATGGCCCTGGTTCTTTCTTATTTCCCCTACGTTTTTTTTCCTTGCTTGCACTATGGCAGACCGGGGTCCTTCACTCTGATACTAGTGACAAGATATCAAAATTTCTTTCTTGCAAGCAAAAACAGCCCCAAAGGCCCTTTTTCCTATATTAGGAAAGACATAGGTAAACAATACACCATACAGCCCTTTTGCTATACTTGTTGAGAATCTCTCATTATTGTGCATCAATAGAGAGGAATACACTCTTATGACTCCTTATACTCGGATTATCAAAGGAAAAGCACATGCAGTGGCTGGAAAAAATCAATGAGGCTCTATCGCATATCGAGGAAAACTTGGATGGAGAAATATCCTATGGAAGGATAGCCAAGATCGTGGGCTGTTCCACATACCACTTCCAGAGGATGTTCTCGTTCATGGTGGGAATCCCTCTCTCCGAGTATATTCGGAGAAGGAGACTCACCAAGGCAGCCTTCGACCTACAACAAGGAGACAAGGTACTCGACGTGGCATTACGCTACGGCTATGAGTCCCCTACCTCTTTCAATCGGGCATTCCAGAACCAAAATGGATTATCTCCCTCTGCTGCACGTAAAAAGGGAAGCCTGCTCAAGGCCTTCCCTCGCATCACCTTTACATTATCGATCAAGGGAGCAGAAGAAATGAATTATCGTATTGAAGAAAAAAAAGCGTTTACCGTTGTAGGTTTTCCCCTGAAACTGGAAAAGGATTCGGATTCATCCTTTGAACGTATACCCAAATTCTGGGAGACCAAAGGGAGATCAGGGGACATTGAAAAACTATGTTCTCATATGGGACAGGACCCAAAGGGTCTGCTGGGAATATGTTGTACAGGTGTCCAAGACAAGGATTGGATGTATTACATCGCAGTTGCCTCGGATAAACCAGTGCCCAAAGGGTTGGAATCGTATACCATCCCCTCAGCGACCTGGGCAATATTCTCCGGAAGGGGTGCCATGCCAAAAGCCATCCAAGATCTCCAGAAGCAGATTATGAGTGAATGGATTCCCTCTTCAGATTATATGTTCGGTTCAGCACCTGACATTGAACGCTATATTACAGAGGATACAACTGACCAGGAATTTGAAGTCTGGGTTCCCATTCTACCAAAGAAGTAATCTTCACCGCACGTAAGACATGGGAATATGCGTGGTATCATATTCCCATGTTACCAAAACACGCAGCTCACATCAGGAACAACCACTTGATCACTATAGAAGCTTAGTGAGTAGATCTAAAAACGGATACATGTAAATTACCTATAACTGATCTTTATATTTTCTATACAGCCCACGAAATTGGTCATAGGTAAGGTTGAGCAACTTAGCTGCCTCTTTTTGGTTTCCTTCACCTCGCTTGAGAGATGTCTTCAAGTAGGAAAGCTCCAGCGATTCACGGGCCTGCTCATATTTGGCGAGATCGAGATCCTTTTCAGGTCCAATAGCCTCTTGCTTTGATTCTACATAGGGATTGGCAAAGGGATCGAATTGGACCTCTTCAATGGTTATGGTGTCACTACGGTAGACAGCCCTTTCCACCACATTCTTCAGTTCACGTACATTCCCTGGCCAGCTGTACGTCATAAGCTGTTCTATCACCTGCTTGCTGAAACGTGGCATCTCACCCTTTCCGCACTCCAGTGCCATCTTCGATGCAAAGTATGTTGCAAGGAGTATGATATCCTCTGATCGTTCCCGTAAGGGGGGAAGAAACAGCACTTCAAAGGAAAGCCTGTCCAACAAGTCTTCCTTGAACTTACCCTCCTTGCAAAGCTGAGGAAGGTCTGTATTGGTAGCTCCAATGATTCTGACATCAACTTCATGAGTAATAGAGGAGCCTACCCGCTCGAAGGTGCCGTACTCCACAACCCTGAGAATCTTCTCTTGGACTTCCAAGGGAATAAGCCCAATCTCATCAAGAAAGAGTGTTCCTCCTTCGGCTTCCTCAAACCGTCCTTTCCTAGTTTTTTGCGCTCCGGTAAAGGCTCCTTGTTCATAACCAAACAGTTCTGTTTCAATAAGGGAAGGAGGAAGGGCTGCACAATTGACTGTAACCTGGGCTTGTTGCCAACGAGGGGATAAGAAGTGAAGCCTTCGCGCAGCACCTTCCTTCCCACTGCCTCGCTCTCCTACCAACAGAACTGACCGGTTAACCTTTGCAGCACGGCTGAGCTGAGCCTGGAAGTCAAGAAAGACTTCGCTTTCACCTAAGAGCTGCTGGCTGTACCCTACCTGATTGGCTTCCATCGTCCCTCCCCATTTGGTAAAATGTACCATCGTTGGCAGGTTTTACCAACTTCACGATACCATACTAGAGAGGAACTGGGAAGTAAGAATCGTCTATGTTGTGCAGTAAAAGGATTTACAGACTTTCCCTCCGATATATGATAGTTGGCATGATTTGTGCATATTGATAAGTACAAGACCAGGTGGTACTACTACCTAAGGAGAGTAATATGGGAGTTTTTTCAAGATTCTTAGATATCGTGAATGCAAACATCAACTCACTTCTCGACAAGGCCGAAGACCCTGAGAAGATGATCAAGCTGATGATGCAGGAAATGGAAGATACACTGATCGAGCTCAAGAGCTCTTGTGCAGCCAAGATGGCAAGCAGAGCCAAGACTGAGCGTTCCTACAAGGAACAAGAGAGTGCAGTCAAACGTTGGCAGAGCAGAGCAGAACTTGCTATAAGCAAGAACCGTGAAGATCTTGCAAGAGAAGCCTTGCTTGAGAGAAAAAAATCTCTTGATGCAATGGAACAGCTTGCTTCAGACCTTAAGGTTGCCGATGAAACCATCAAAGTCAGCAAGGACGAGATCAACCAAATTGAAGACAAACTGGTGACAGTCAAGCAAAAATACCAAATAATGGTAGAACGTGGCAAACGTGCTCGGGAAGAACAGGCAGCCCAAGAAACCTTGAGGCGTGCTGCCGAATCCGCAACCCATGACCGCTTTTCAGACATGGAAGAGAAAATCGACCGGATGAAGGCAACCAATGACTTGAACAAGTATGATTTTAGCTCGCTGGATGATAAGTTCAAGGACCTTGAAGAGATGGATGATATCGATGCAGAGATAGCGGCCCTTCGCAAACGCGCAGGCCTCTGATAAAGAAGGGAGTGATTGAATGGATGCGGTAGTTATTCTAATAGTCATCTTCACCTTTATCATCATCGTGACCTCCATGGACGAGAAGGCTAAGATGCAAAAGAGGAAGATGGATGCGGCTCTGAGAATGCGGGAAATGGAGAGTGGATATCCACCAGGGACCTACAGCGGTTACAACGTAAAGCACAAGAAGAAAAAACGCTCAAGGAATGATGATTTCCCCCCAATGCCAGAACCCAACAAGGATTCTCAACGGGAAGTGCTGAGAAAAGGTATTGATGACCTTCAGCAACGTCTGGACAATATTGAAACAATTATGCAAAGCCGTAAGGCTCAAGAAAAGGAAAATAAGGAATGATTGGCATGGCAACAAAAAAACTCTACAGATCACCACGAGGAAGAGTCTTCGGAGTAGCGACAGGCTTGGCAGAGTGGCGGGACTTGGATCCTCGCATAGTACAACTCATCGTTTTTATTGTAATCATCTCGACAGGTGCTTTTCCTGGTGCCGTCATCTATTTGGTAGCAGCACTCATCATCCCGATGAACCCAGAACCGCAGGCATTTGAAGGCGAGTACTATACGTCACATAAGGACAGCCGAAGTGATGAGGACCTACAATCTGAGTACGACCAACTGAAGAAGAAGGTCGAGAAGATGGAAAACGATATGTTCAATAAGGAACGTGACTGGGACGATAGGTTCCACGAAGGGAAATGATATGCTCAAGGATACCAAAGCCAATAAGATTTTCCTGATTGTTCTGATCGGCATCATTGCCATCCTTTTCTCCATGGATTTTGTCTGGCAAAAGCGTGGCAAAGAGAACCGGTCAGAACAGACCTACTCTTTTTCAGCATCAGATTCACTTAGTATCAGTACAATAAGCACCGATGTTGTCCTGGCAGTAGATCCAAAAGCAAAGGAAGTTTTTGTTAGCATTGGGGAAAACGATAAGCGTAGCCTCAAGACAGTGAAAAATGGCAATGAATTGTCCATTGTCGTTTCTCCTCTCTCTCGAGGCTTCCTCAACTTTTTCAACAGTCAAGTAACCCCTTTGGTGATAACTCTCCCTCAGGCACTAGTTGACCAGCTGGAGATCAAGACAACCAGTGGTGACATCCTTTTCATGCAGGATATTGAGGCCAGGAAGATTCAGATCAACAGCGTCAGTGGCGATATTGATATGCTCAACCTGACAAGTTCCGATGATCTTCAGATCAAGACGATCAGTGGAAGTATCAGCGGATATTCTGCAAAAAGTGAAGGGATGCTCTCCCTTGGTTCCACCAGTGGTGGTTTTGAAGTGGACAGCTTGGAAGGCAAGAACATCTCACTGCATACTATCAGTGGTGATATTGAAGGTTTGGTCCATATTCTCCCTCAAGGGAGTCTGGAAGGCTCTACCACGAGCGGGGCTCTTGAGCTGGACTTGAGCAAGACAGAAGATCTTGATATTCGTGCCACCAAGATAAGCGGTTCCATCCTCTTCAACAACCAGAAACAAGAGGGCTCTCCCGCACTTGCAAGCACAGGGAAAAAGCATATTGCGGTCAAGCTGTCAACGGTAAGTGGAAACTTGGATATCCGGTTCTAAGAAACCTGTGCAATGAAAAATAGGTCTGTACCATATACACGATGAACAGGGGCTTCCGAGCGGGAGCTCCTGTTCATTACCCTCACCCCTAAATGAATCTTTCCCATAATGCTGCAATGAAAAACACAATAAAGAGCGCAGGGATCATGTTGACAGCTCTAACATCTTTTATTGTTGCTATCTTGAGCCCAATTGCAAATGTTATTACACCACCTGTAGCTTGAAAGTCAGCAAGCATAGAGTCCGTTACAAGAGGCAGCACCAAAGAAGCAAAATAAAACAAGAGAAATTGGATGATGAACTGAGGGATGGCGAGAATTGAAACAATAACCCCCAGAGTCGTAGCGAATGAAATTGCAGTAAAGAAATCAAGCACTGATTTTGCAAGTAAAATTGAATTATCTCCAGTCATACCTGCGTGCAAAGCACCAAATATGCCCGTCCCACTTGCACCGAACAATACAAGAAGCGTGATGAATATCTCTTGTTGTTCTTTCTCGATTGAAAATATAGAATACTTTTGGAGCTTCCGCATTGCCTTAAGCAGATTCCTATCTATATCCAACAATTCGCCAATAATAGAACCGATAATCAGAGAAAGTACTACAACAGGTACTGTTTTTAGCTTAATAATAGCTGCAATTCCGATGGACATAGCAGCCAAACCTAACGTGACTGGCAATGTTTCTATTATACGGCTTGGAATTTTGTTTTTTAGTAACACCCCTAACAGCCCAGCAATTACAATTGCACCGGTATTGGTAATAATCCCAAAAGGCATGTACATTACTGTCATAATCTAAGAATAGCAGTGGTGTCTCGTACACACAGTTCAACATCAAGACAAATATCCTCTGCTGGATCCCCCTGCATAAGCATATTTAATTCCTTTACCGATTCCTCTCCCATCTTCAAAAGATGTAATTCAATGCTCGTAAAAGTATAATCCGCCTTGCTTTCGTTTGCATCAAAGATAATCATGGAAAGGTCCTCAGGAATCTTGTATCCCTGCCTTTTGAACTGTGCCGCACAGCCATTGGCAACCGCCTGGGTCATGACAATGATCCCATTACAACTAGAAAAACGCCCAATTAAGGATGAAGCTGCGTCTACACCACTCCTATGCTCATATCCAGTGACGACTACTAAGTCAGGATCAAAAGGGATATCAAATTCATTTAAGGCTTTAATGTAACCCCTAAAACGTTCTATTGAAGAAAACGTATAGCTGGCTGGTTTTGTTGCAAAATCAAGCAATTCTTCATGAGAGCAAGGGGCATCCCAAAAACTTGCAATGAAACCAATCCGAAGTCTCCCAAGCTGGATGAGGTACTTCGTAGAAAGATAGCCTCCTTTCTCCCCATCATGATAGATATGAGGGACACCTGGAATAATATTTCTCCGAGCAGTAATTACGAGTGGAAGATTCCGAAAACTCTCCAAAGCTGGAAGATTCTCTGCTTTTGCAACAGGAATATATATTAGACCATCAAGAATTGATTGAGAAAAACGGCTTATTACTTGCCGTTCAACCTCAACCGACCCTTCACTGGATCCACAAAGCACCAATTGTCCATTTTTTCTTGCTTCCTGCATTATCCCTTCAGCAATCATAGCAAAAAAAGGATGATTCATCTCAGGAACTATTAGTCCTATCACCCCAGAGGAACTCCCTTTCATAAAACGTGCCGCAATACTTGGTCTATACCCTGTTTCTTCAAGTACTTTTTTTACTTTTTCTTCATTACTCTTTCTTATACTCTGACCATTGAAATACCGTGAAAGCGTAGCAGTTGAAACACCGCTAAGCCTAGCAATATCCTTTATTGAATGGGTATGTTTTTCTATTATGCTCATAACCTGTAGTATATATAACATAGACACATTGCACAATCAAAAAATGTAAATGTTACTCAATTGTTATACGTTCAGCAAATATCATGTAATAACCCTCATTATATAAATATTTATGATTTATTTATAAAGCATTTTTATTTTATTTTATAGTATAGAATTAAATAATTAAATAAATATTATTGACATGTATAATTTCTGTGCTATGATTATCATCGAACTGTAAACGTTAATCAATTAGTCGATTGGAGGATTCTATTTTGAAATTTATTGTGAAGAAGTCAACGTTATCAGGAACTGCAACTATCCCTGGTAACAAGTCTGGGACTGCCCGTGGAATTATTTTTGGCTCGTTGGCAGAAGGAACTTCCACCCTTATCAATCCCCTGACCAACACTGACAGTTATTCCATCGTTAAAATGGTGTGTGCACTTGGAGCAAAAATTGATACAAGTGATAATAAAAAATGGATAATTGAAGGTACCGGAGGGAAACTGACTGTTCCCGCATGTGTACTTGATGCAGAGAACTCCGGTACTGGTTTTTACTTTCTTTTGGCCCTATGCGGTCTGATCCCTGGTTATTCCATCCTTACCGGTGATTATCAAATTTGCTACCGTCCTGCACAACCCATGCTAGACGCCTTGAACAAGCTTGGTGCCACTGCGTTCTCAACAAGAGGGTCAGGAAGTGCACCAATAGTAGTCAAAGGGCCTTTTAAGGGAGGAGAGATAGAATTTCCAGGAGTCAACTCACAGTGGATGACTCCATTCCTTTGTGCATGCGCACTTGCAGAGGGGGATACCCTAATCCATGAAACAAATCTTCTTGAACGCCCCTATGTAGACATGACCATTGGAATGCTTGCACATGCGGGCATCAAAGTGGAAAACAGGGACTACGACGAATTCTTTGTACGCGGCGGGCAAAAATTCAAACCATTTACGTATACTCTCCCCGGAGATTGGGGCACCTCAGGGTATCCGTTAATTGCAACAGCCATTACCAAAAGATCAAAAGTGACTTTCCATGGACTTGATACTAATGATTTTGCTGGTGAAAAAGCCTTTATTCAAATTTTGAAGAAAATGGGTGCAAATATTCAAGTTAAGGATAATGGATTGGGAGGCATCACAATAGAAGGAGGTTTGCCATTACAAGGAATTGAAATTGACTGTAGCGGGACGCCAGATGCAGTGCCTATCCTTTCCGTTTTGGGGTGCTATGCTCAAGGAAAGACGGTGTTAAAAAACATTGGGGCTTGTAGGTTGAAAGAAACTGACCGTGCAAAGTCAATTATGGAAGAATTGACAAAGATGGGTGCCAAATTTGAAGAGACAGAGAATACCTTGACTATCTATCACTCAAAGCTCACTGGCACAAAGATATCTGGGCATCATGACCATCGTATTGTCATGGCAACATCTGTAGCAGCCCTGATAGCTGAAGGGGAATCTGAAATTGATCATGCTGAGTATGCCTCTGTTTCATTTCCAAATTTCTTTGAATTGATGACATCATTACATGCAAATATCAAACAGAAATAAAAAGGAGAATTATGGCTATGAAAAAATCTATTGTGATTTTATTGGTGTTGGGACTATGTACTATGGGACTTTTTGCCCAAGGTGAAAAGGAAGAGGCAACAGCTTCTGCTGGATCTCAAACAAAAAGGATATCCATTGGAACAGCAGGTACAGCAGGCTCTCTCTACCCAATGGGGGTAGCTATGTCAGAAACCATTACGAACCATGTTGAGGGAATCGCAAGCACTGGAGAGGCAACGGCTGCTTCGGTTGAGAATGTGCGTAATTTGACCTCAGGGAAGTTGGTTATGGGCATTTCCCAGAGCGAGATAGCTTGGCTGGCATATAATGGAAATGGCGATTTTGAAAAAAGAAAGGCATCAGATTTACGCTCTTTATTCAGCACTATATACAGTTATATTCAGGTCTTCACCCTTTCCGATAGCCCAATAAATAGTATAGCAGACTTCAAAGGTAAAGCCATAGGAGTAGGAGCGGCTGGTTCAGGCGGTGAAATGGCTTCCCGCATGATCTTAGACTATTATGGGTTGACCTACGATGACATCAAACCACAGTTCATTCCTGAAAGCGAAGCGGTTTCTGCCCTCAAGGATAATAAGATAGCCGCCTTCATCTGCACCCATCCACTCAAATCAGCTGCATTGATGGACCTGACCAACTCAGCCAAAGTAAAGATGATTTCATTCACGGATCCTGCATTCTATGAAACGTTCCCCTTCTGGAGCAAATACGAGATTCCTGCAGGAACATATGCAAACGTTGATACAGTGGTAACTGTCCCCATCAGTAGAGTTCTGATGCTGACATCCACAAAAACTAATCTCACAGATGATGAAGTCTACAGAATAGTAAAGGCTATCTGGGAAAATCGTGAAGAATGGGGGAATGTGACTGCATCAGTATCCAAACAAGTCATTTTGGAAACTGCACTTTCAGAGCTCTCTGTTCCAATGCATAGCGGAGCGATTAAGTACTTTACAGAAAAGGGATTCACAATTGATCCCAAACTGTTCCCCCCAGAGTATAAATAAATTATTTTCTTACCTTTCCATGGATATTCCTAAATGGGAATATTCATGGAACATTTTTGGATTATACTGAACATACTTAGGAGAAACTTCTGTGCAAAAAATGCAACTGAAAACGAGCAAGATGGTAACAATGACCCTTTTCTTGCTCTCTGTAGGTATCTGCCTCTTCCATTTATTCATTACGATGAGCACTTCCATTAGCGTCATGCAATCACGAGTGATTCACCTATTTTCACTTATGTTGGTGTGGTACCTATATAAAGTGCAAAAAGAACCGTCTCCAAAAAAAAACCTATTCAGTTGGGTATTATTGCTCGTAGTCCTCGTGATAGGTATTTACTATCTATTTCAGACAACTCCTGATGTAATTCGAGAAAAAGGCATTTGGGGAATTACGAAGTTAGATATGGTGTTTGGGTTGCTTCTGATTATTCTTATTCTCGAAACTTCTCGTCAGGCAATTGGGTTAGCACTACCAATTATTGCATTGGTATTCTTGGCTTATGCCGTATTTGGACCTCATCTTCCTAATATCATCGCGCATCGAGGTTATGACTTAGAATACATTACCAGCTATGTGGGGTGGACAATTGAAGGGATCTATGGAACTCCAATTGGTGCTGCCGTCTCATTTGTTGTACTTTACATCATATTCGGAGAATTATTGGATAAATTTGGGGCAGGCAAGTTTTTTATTGATATAGCATATGCACTCACAGGGAAAATGCGAGGGGGGCCTGCAGAAGCTTCAGTACTCTCAAGTGCTCTGATGGGATCAATCAACGGTTCAGCTGTTGCTAATGTCGTTACTACAGGAACCTTTACAATTCCACTCATGAAAAAAGTTGGATATTCAAGTGAATATGCCGGAGCTGTTGAGGCTGTAGCATCTACAGGAGGACAAATATTGCCTCCGGTCATGGGAGCGGCAGCCTTCGTCATGGCAGATATGACTGGCATTGCCTACTCCACCATAATCATCGCTGCTTTAATTCCTGGCATTCTTTACTATCTGAGTCTAGGAGCTGCCGTATACTTCGAAGCCGGACGATTGGGTATCAAATCGGAAGAAAATTCAAAGCTACTCAACGCCAAAAAAATATTTAGGGAAGGCTATTTTCATCTTCTTCCAATGGTTGTTCTGATTATCTGCCTATTGGGCTTTGGCTTCTCAGCAAGTTATTCTGCACTGTTTGCAATTGGATCAATCCTGCTGATAGGTTTTGTTCGGACCATCAAAAACGAACGAAGACTTCCGCTTCAAGAATTGAAAGAGGTTTGCTTACATGCCGCAAAATCTTCAGTTCCTGTTAGTATAGCATGCGCCTCCGCAGGAATTGTAATTGGCATAGTAAGCATGACTGGATTAGGAGTCAGATTTGCTCAAATAGTATTTCAACTTGCCAACGGTAATATTTTTCTCATGCTGGTGATGACCATGGTAGCCTGTATCATCTTGGGCATGGGGTTACCCTCTACAGCTGCATATGTAATTGCGGCAACAGTAGCAGCTCCTGCGCTCTTGCAAGCTGATATTGGAGTACTTGCCTCTAATCTCTTTGTATTTTACTTTGCTATCATCTCATTTATCACTCCGCCAGTAGCAATGGCCGCCTATGCAGCCTCAGGCATTTCTGGATCTGATTCAATGAAAACGGGAGTAAAGGCTTTTCAGTTGGGTATTGCTGGTTTCATCATTCCTTTTCTTTTTGTATATTACCCTGGCTTATTAGTGGTCGGTACCTCTTTTGGGCAAACACTGTATGCATTTACTGTGGCTATTCTCGCTGTATTGCTCATGGCTGCCTCATTTGAAGGATGGTGTGGAATATATTTAAAATTCCATCATAGAGTAGGGTTGTTTATTATTGCAGGTATGCTTATTTTCCCAAACTCTATAACAGATATGCTTGGGGTTGCACTTTCAATAGTTGCATTTATACTCATTGCAATTCAAACTAAAAAACAGCATAACCAACAAAACATGAAGGGTATTCCAAAGTAGAAAGCCTTACAAATATCCCAGATATAAAATCCATCTTGCACCCCGCTGCTAATGCATAGGAATGTTGTTTTCAAAATAAAGCCCACCACCTGTCTCGCCTTTGATGCTGGGCAAACATGAATCGGCCATATGCCGTGAACTGAAACGGGGGAGGGTCGAGCATCTGAAGAGCGACCTGAGCCCCAAATTGGGATTAAATCAGTAAAAAATCAATTCTCTTGTTGGCTCATAACAGTAACAGGTATCCCATCAAGGCCGATAAGGCAAGAGCAAATCCAAGGAAGAGATCTGAAAACCTTCCCTTGAACTGTTTGAACACTGAGAGGACCTTTTTCCCGGGCTTACTGATTACAAGAAAAAAAAGAATGACTCCACTTGATACTGTCCAGAATGTCTTTGTAAGGTTTTCTGTGGTGTAGAAGAATGTATTCTCGAAGATGATTTGATCCTTTCCTGGCAAGACTGATCCGATAAACTGAATCACCTGCTGAGCATAGAGACCGGTGATGAGGCATAGCGTGGAGAGAATCAAAAGAGCGAGGTGAATAGTAACGGGGAAGGTCGGGCGAAGATTTCGAGTAATCTTCTCTATTTTGTTCCTGCCCGGAAGAAAAATCCTTGAAAGCTTGATAAAGGAGGCAACTGTTCCCACCCCGGCGATGGTCAGCAGGTTGTAGTGGAAAGTTCCTTTGATGGAATAGGTAAGTAGTGTCTTGCTGAAGTATCCGTTAAAGGGAGGAATGGCTGTGATGGAGAGTGCTCCGACAAAAAAGCATAGCATCGTCAGAGGTAGCTTCTCGCCCTTGTTCTGCAACATCCTGTTTGCACCGCGCAGGGTGTAAACATTGCGACTTGCTCCTGCGTCTGTAGCGGTTCCGACAGCGAGAAATAGCAAGGCTTTGAAAATGGCATGGCTGAAGGCATGGAAAAACGAGGTTGCCAATAACAAGAGGCCTGCACTGGTGTGAATCCCCAGAGCGAGGGCTAAACCCCACGCACTCACCACATAGCCTATCTGGCTGATTGAGTGGTAGGCGAGCAGCCGCTTCCCATCCGACTGGGCTAGTGCCAGCAGTACGCCAAAGAGTGCGGTTATGGCTCCAACATAGCTAATCGCCAGACCAATCGCCCCCCCTAGATCAGAGATGGCCAAAACTCTGACCAAGGCGAAGAGGGGCACTTTGAGCAAGACGCCGGAGAGGATGGCTGAAACTGCATGAGGAGCCCTAGAGTGGGCATCTACAAGCCACAAGGACAGAGGCATGACCGCCACACGTAGCAGGACAGGTACTACGATCAGGGATAGGGAAGCTGCAACAAACCCCGTGGTCTTTGGGTCAAGCAGTGCTAAGGCTTCTGTAATGCCAGCATAACTGAGCGAGCCGGTCAGGCGATAGAGGGCGAAAGTCCCCAATAGAAAGAATACCATGGCCGAAGAGGAAATCATCAGATAAGAGAAAGTCGCATAGACGGCTCCTTCCTTCTGGTTACTTGTGATCAGGACATAGGCGACCACGCCCATGACTTCCAAACAGACAAAAAGGTTGAAGAGATCACCTGTCATGCTGATAGCCGCTATCGAACTGTTCTGGATCAAGAGCAGGGCAGTAAAGGAAGAGTGTTCGGGACCTACCTTGCGCGAATATATCCAGGCTGGAATAGTTATGGTTATGGCTAAGACAATCATCAACAATGACAAGCCATCAAAACGGTAGACAATACCCATTTTCTTCGTCCATGAACCTATGACCATTTCGAGAGCCTCATGGGCCTGAATATGATCGAATAGGGAGAAGACTACCACTAAAGGAAGTCCCATGCCGATGAGCATCCCCACATACTCTGCAACTCTCCTTACCTTTTTAGTGAAGAATTCTTTGCACAGTAGAATCAACGCCGAACTAAGAAGAGGAAGATATATGGGAGCAAAAAGCAAGGCCTGTTGTCGGTTCATATGTTCCTGCCCCCTAATGAACCATCTGTAGGGCCATGATGGCAATGACGAGCCCATACCCAAAAAATAAAGTCACAAAAAGTTCTTTGTGTCTTAGGTATCCAAGCAAGTAGCTTTGTCGCTCTCCCTGAGGTGTACAGCCCATACAAACCGATGGCTAGGATGAGCGTAATGAAGCTCTTCAAGAGGTTTGCATAGGGAGAGTAGGAAGGTTCCTCAATCTGAGAAGACCCTAGGAAAGAGAGCCTCCGGATCACCCAGCTCTGCAGTTGCCCAAAGAGGAAGAACTCTCCTACCAACATCATGGAAAGCAAGATAAATGCCATAGGCATAGATGCCCCGATGCCTTTATCCTTGTGCAGTTGTTTCTCTTCTTTTGCAGGAAGAATGATACCACTGAGATTGAGGTAGGAGATGATGGTAAAAACTAAGGTCACTGTCAATAGCTGTACCACCAAGTTCCCTTTTGTGCGCGAAAGGAGGGTGTTCTTGCCCAGATACCCAATCGTTGGAGGAAGCACGGTCAAAAAGAGACATGCGATAAAAAAGGAGATGCAGGTAAGCAACAGTTTTTCTCCTTGTGTCTGCAAGGCCCTGTTTGCCCCTTGTGCAAGATGCAGGTTCTTCGTGACAAGTGCGTCGGCAGCAGTACCGACGGGGAGAAAAAGAAGGGCTTTTGCCAATGCATGACAGAAGGCATAGATCATGGCAAGAGAGAGGATCAAGATACCCTTCTCTGTGCCTATCCCTTTCCTGACCGCCAGGCCAAAGGCAGTGACGACATAACCAATCTGGATGATTGAGCTGTAGGCAACCAGGCGTTTTGCCTGCTGTTCCCGTAGAGCCAAGGGAATCCCTAGTATTGCGGAAATATCTCCGGCCCAGGCGAGGGGCTTCCCGATACGATCACTCCCTGCAACGAGTAAGAGCAGGCGAATCAGGGCAAAGAGGGAGACCCCACAGAGCAGGGCAAAGACAGGGTATGGGGCATTTGAGTGGGCTCCAAACAACCAGCCAAAGAGTGGGATGATCGCACTTCGCAGAAGTGTAGAAATAACAATCAGGACTAAGGAAATCTGAGCGACTAGCAAATCCATACCCTGCAGGCTATTTTTTGTCAACATAATGGCCGTATAGGAAAGCGATTCCGTTATCCTATACAGGCCGAACATCCCAATCAGAAAGAATACCATCGCAGTGGCACTGAAAAGCAGATACATGTAGGAGGCAAGGATTGCATTTTCCAGATCATGAGAGGCAATCAGTATATAGCTGGTAGTACCCATCACTTCAAGACAGACAAAGAGGTTGAAGAGGTCAGCAGTAAGACTTGTTGCTGCGACAGAGGAACATTGGATGAAGAAAAATATTGCAAAAGTTTCGCTATGAGTTTTTCCTTTCTTTCGATACAGCCAGCTAGGAATGCTAATCGCCAGATGCAGAGCGATGAGAAGATAGCTCAAGCCATCAAAATGATAGGGAATCCCAAAACTGGAGTCCCAGGCCCCGATGACCGTTTCCATCCGCCCCTGCCTCAGTACAAAGCGGCTGAGCAGGGCCAATGCAATGGCGGGCACTCCCAAGGCGATGAAGCCTCCCAGTGTTTGTATTACACGCCTTCCTCTCTCCCCCCCCAATGCTTTGGTGACCATAAGCGAGGCGGCGGATAGCAAAGGAAAATAGACTGGAGTGAGAAATAGGGTATCAGTGTTCACGTTCCAGCCTCTCTGCGATAGTCTCGATATCCAAGGAACCTGTTGCCTTGTAAAGGCGTACCGCCAAGGCCAAGGAGAGGGCTGTCACACAGACCCCAATGACGATTGCTGTAAGCATTAGTGCTTGGGGTATTGGATCTACTATGGAGTGCACACCTTCTTCGAGAATCGGAGCTTGCTCCCCGATTCTGCTTCCCTCCAGGATGAATAGCAGTACGGTTGCTGCATTGATGAGATTCAGTCCGAAAACCTTCTTGATGATATTTTTAATTCCAACAATGGCAGAAAACCCCGCAATGAAGAGAAGGAAGATCAGAACCCGCTCAAATATCATGGCTACCTCCCATCATGGCGATACACATCGTTGCGATGCTGGTTCCAACTTTCAAGCCAATTATAATGTTGAGCAGGATGATAAAATTGGCCGTTGGTGTGGTTTCTGGCTTTATCGGGTTGCTGAAGAACCCGCTTTCAAAGAATACCCCGCTGATTGAAGCGAGGATCAGGGCCAAGAATGCGAGCGACTCAATCCTGGAAAGCACTGTGGTGTTGGTCAGATTGCTTTTGGTCTCGGTCCCTAGGGCAAGGAAGACAATAGCTGAAGCAACAATGACTCCCCCTTGGAAACCTCCTCCAGGAGAGATATGTCCATAGAGCATCACGTAAAATCCAAAGAGTAGGACTATTGGTCCAAGTTTTGAGGCGACCACCTCCAGTAGATGGGTCCTCAAGGCGTTCTTTGGGCGTTTCTCCGGAGCAAGGGAGAAACTCATAGCCTCCTCATCGACCTTTCTCTTGCCAAGATTTATGAGAATTGACATGGTGCCGGTGATGGCGACCAAAAGCACCAGCGTCTCTCCCAAGGTATCCATTGCACGATACCCCAGATAAATTGAGCTGACAGTGTTTGAAGCTCCAGTATCACTGAGTGCGTTCGCGTACAGGTAGTCCCTCCCTTGTTCGGGCCAGCTGTGATTGCTGATAATGGCCACAGATACGACAGCTGCAACAAGGAGGACAGTAAAGATTTGCTTGACCAGTTGTAGGTACTTCATCATCCCTCCTTATCTGTTCGTTGGGTATATCTGATAGCCCAGACAAAAATAATGGTGGTGATTCCAGCTCCTACTGCAGCTTCAGTAATGGCGACATCAGGAGCCCTGAGAATCGTAAAAAGCAAGGCACTGAGCATGCTCAATGCCGAGAGTGCTATCACCGAGTGCAACAGATCTCTACTCATCAGTGCATAGATGCCCAGAATCAGAATCAATGCGAGAATGAGTATGTTCATAGGTGTTTGTCCTTCCTCTGCATTGAAGAGCGCTGCCGGTCGGCATCCTCACTCTCCCAGATGAATTTCGCCACGATGGAAGATCCTGTAGGTGTGGAAATCAAGAAGAAGAGGATGATGACAACCATCCGCGCCGTACTTGCTAAAGACGGGCTGAGTAACAAGAGTGCAATGAGGTAGGAGAACACGGCTGTAGTTCCGCACAGCGAACCGGCATGCAGCCTGCTGTAGGCATCCTTGAAGCGAAACAGCCCGACCATCCCCACCAAGCCGAAGGCGGTGCCTACCAAGAACATTATGAGCGCCAGAAGTTCTTTTGCTATCATCATTCCTCCTTTCTTTGCTTGAGAAAACGGGTGATTGCTAAGAAGCCCAAAAATCCGAAGATGTCATAGACCAATGCAACGTCAAGATAAAGTATCCTTTTATTGCTGATACCCCAGAGCACCAACAAAGCCAAAGAGACAGCGCTCAGCACATTCAGGGCAACCAGGCGATCACTTGCAGTTGGTCCAAGTAGCAGGCGGATGACGAGGACCAATACAAAAAAAGTCAGGGTAATCTGCATTGCTTTGAAGATATAGACACTCATAGCCAGGTCCTCCCCAACATATGCTCTTGTTTTGTCTTTATCGCTTCTCCTGCGGCTTTTGCGTGGGTGGTGCTACATAATAGCCAGTGTACGGATAGGTGATCGTCATTCAAGTCCAAGGTCATGGTCCCCGGAGTGAAGGTTATACAGTTTGCAAGCATAGTTCTTGCGATGTCGGAACGGAGCTTTGTCCTGAAGTGTACTATCCGTGGGTTAGTATTGCCGCTGATTACTGCCTTGACTACCTGAAAACTTGAGGTATAGAGACTGATGACCATCAGGAAAAAGAAACGGTTGAGATACCAGAGGCGAGGGATGAAGAAGCGTAGGTTTGCCTCATGTTCGGGTAAAAAAATATAATAGGTAAGAGCCGCGGTAAGCAGTGAGGCGAAAAACCCAAACAAGAGGGAAAATTCGTCTGCATCTGCTGAGAATAGCACCCATACTACGAACAGAAAGATGGAGGTCAAAGCGAAACGTAGCAATGCCCAGACTCTTCTGCTGTTCATCTATTGTTCCTTTTTTTCCAGTTCCTGATAAAACTGTACTGGCGTCGCAACCTCAAAAAAGGTTTCTCGCAACGAGTGTGAGTGTAGTAGGCGGGCGAGTCTGCTCAATATCTTGAGGTGGAAACTTGCACTGCTTTGGGGGCCCACAAGTAAAAACACCAAGCGAATTTTCTTTCCGTCAGAAGCCCCGAGGTCAAGCTCTGGAGATAGGCGAATGATCGCCATCAGGGTTTTTCCCATCGATGGGCAGCGAGCGTGGATAATCGTACATCCCTCTCCAATACTGACAGTATGGAATCCGTCAGCGATAACCTTTTGCATAAGGCTCTTGGAAGCCACATCGGGGTGGCTGATTGTTAGCTGATCGGTCAATGTTTTGATGATTGATTCGATCGATTGCTCCTCTCGATCGAGCATGATACATTCTTGATCGATCAATTTGCTGAGTATCTGCATGGCTATACCTCTTCTTCTTCTCGTACTAAACCTGTTGCCCAGTCAACCGGCAAGGTAAACATGATGCCCGTTCCAGGGTTATCCAATCCCCCGACTATTTTGTCGATCAACTCTTTGGCATGCTGGACTACCTGCTCATCTCTCACCACAGAGAATATTGTCTTGTTGTAGGGTTTGTTACCCTTCATGAAGTCCTTGAAACCCTCAAAGAGTGGGACTTCATAGGAAAGAAATCGGCCCATACCCTCACTGTCAAGAAGGGTAGCTCCGTTGATCCCTGCTTCCACATAAGCCTCCATGACTTCTTCCAGGTACTCTTCATTGTTTAAAACAAATACTAATAATTTCATAGTAGGGTTCCTGTTTCTTTTCGTATAAGTGATGGTAACATAACCTATTGCCCTAGGTCAAATTAAATTGTATTGCATCTCTTGTGGGGTGGACAATAAGCTAGTAACAGAAATATCTTGTGCTAAGCCCCTTTTCCCTTTAGCATGCAAGTATCCATCACATAAGGGAAAGGAGCAAAGTATGGAACGTACCGAAAAAAGCCTATATACAATCATGCTTATCTTTATCATTGGATTGGCCGTGGTTGGATTGTCCCTGGATGGACCTATAGAAGCTTTGCAAGGATTCCTGCAGCTCCAGACTAGGGGAGCACGTCTGATACATGACTTTACCCAAGCAGGAACAGGGGCGGCGATGTTCAATGCCGCCTTGGTTGGAATGATAGGACTTGTCCTCATATATTTTGTATCAGTAAGCATTTCAGGACCGACCATTGCTGGAATCTTTACCATGATTGGCTTTGGGTTTTTTGGAAAGACGCCCCTCAATATTCTTCCCATAATAGCAGGAGTCTGGATTGCTGCAAAAATTGCAAACAAGAGCCTAGGCTCTTACAGCCTTATTGCACTTTTCGGTACTGCCTTAGGACCTGTGGTGACTTTCATCATGTTTGAAATGGGCTTACCTCTACTAAGCTCTATTCCCTTAGGACTTCTCAGTGGACTTGTGGCAGGCTTCATTCTTCCCGGAGTAGCAGGCTCCATGCTACAGCTCCATCAGGGGTACAATCTCTACAATACCGGTTTCAGCTGTGGCTTCATCGGTCTATTTGTATCTGGATTGCTTATCGCAACTGAAAAAATGAAGCCGATAACCATCATCTGGAATAGTACAGCAGAACCCGCGCTCTTTCTGCTCATTCCTATCCTGTCGGTATTCCTTATTGTTTCTGCCCTGGTCATTGACGGCTTCTCCAATATCAGGAAGACCCTGAAAGGGTTCATCGATTTGCAGAAGCTTCCAGGGCGACTGCCTACCGATATATTCGATGCAGAGACCGCAGGCTCGGCCTTGATCAACATGGGGCTCTTGGGCCTTGCCTCCTCTTTGTATGTGTGGTTGGCAAAGGCCCCGTTCAACGGACCCGTGATCGGGGGTATATTGACAGTCATGGGATTTGGTGGTTTTGGCAAGACACTGAAAAATGTCTGGCCAGTAGTGGCTGGTGTTGTTCTGGCGACACTGGTATTTGGCAAGCAACTTTCTGATCCTGGCCCCATTTTAGCAGCCCTCTTCTGTACTACCCTAGCCCCTATAGCCGGACAATTTGGTATACTGGCAGGTATGGTAGCAGGTTTCATACACCTATTCATGGTAGAAACTACCGCAGTCTGGCATGGAGGCATGGACCTCTATAACAACGGTTTTGCCGGTGGACTTACCGCAAGCCTCATCATGGCAGTTATGCAATGGTACAAGACCAATCGTCCCAAGGAGGATTTCCAACTATGAAGCGAAAAGAATTTTTAGGTCGACTGATTGGAGAGCTCACAAACTTCATGTTGGAAAATAACCCACTCAGACTGGTTGTCTCTCTTCATCAGGAAGAAGATGGAGCACATATCAGCTTCTTTGACGACTGTCCTAGGTCTGAAGAAGAACTGGAGCAGATTCGCAAATCCCTCAACCCCAAGATACAACGCCCTGAACTGGCCCAATACTACGGCCAGATGGCAGGACACGATATGGCTTGGGGTGCTAGGCTCAAACTCATTGGGTGGCAGATAAAACATGCAAGTGTTTCCAACTCAGACAGCGGCCTACAGATTGACCTCTGGTTAGGCAGTGATGCCTTCAAGCCTGAAAACTTCACCTTGGATAAGAAAAGCTAACTACGTATGCTTAGGCTTCTCCTACCAATAGTATCCTTATTGCTATGATAACCCTACACTCTAAAGCTTGATGATGTGCTTGCCCTGCATTAGCTTCGCTTCCTCTGCATCATGGGTTACCAGCAGGACCGTCTTGTCTTTGGTAGATTCTAGGGTATAGGCTATGACCTGTTGCTTAGTCACCTCATCCAGCCCCTTGAAGGGCTCATCAAGCACAATCAGGTCATAGGTAGCCAATAAGGCACGAACGAGAGCGACCCTTCGCATCATGCCCCCGGAAAGTTCCTTTACAGGCTTGCGGATAGCATCTTCTAGCCCTACGGCAACAAGAGCTTTTTGTATCAGATCCGAAGGGACTGAAGGCTCAACAACAAGTTTCACATTGGAAAACGCCGAAAGGTTATTGCATAGACGGTCTTCCTGAAAGACAGCACTGATCCGTAACTCCGAAAAGGAACGCAATGAACCCTCATCCGCCTCTTCAAGGCCCATGATCAGACGCAATAGCGTTGTCTTTCCTGAACCAGATGCACCGAAGAGAACATTTACCTGTCCTGGAAGTAAAGTACAGCAAAATCGATCGAATACTACAATATCACCATACCGCTTGGAAATATCATGAATCTGCAAGTTTCTCATAAGTGCTCCATTTTCAGCATAACCCTGTCCAAAAGTAGTAGAAAAACCTTTTCAAACCATACGCTGATAATGATGATTACAAGCGTCCAAGCAAACATATCGGGAGTATCCAGGTAGATTTTAGCCTGATACAACTTCTCTCCGATAGAGCCTTGGGGGAGTCCTATAACCTCAGCGGCAATACCAGCCTTCCAGCTCAACCCCAAAGCTACAGAACATGCAGACCGGAAATAAGGAAGCACTTGGGAAAGGTAGATATAACGGATACGCCTATAGGCAGAAACCTCGAACACCTCTGCCATCTCCAACAGTTTCTCATCAGTACTTCTTATGCCCATAAGGACATTGGTATACATAAGAGGCAGCACCATCAAAAAAGAGATGAATACAGAGAGGTTTTGGGGATTAATCCAAACAAGGGTAAGGATCACAAAAGAAGCAACAGGGGTTGCCTTTATCGTCTGTATGGGAGGAGCCAGAAATTCCTCGACCCAACCATAGCGATAGGAAAAGATTGCACAGAGCACCCCCATGAGGGTTGCCAGGAAAAATCCCCCAGCGATCCTCGAGAAAGAGAACCCAATGGAGCGCCAAAAAGAAAGGGCTTGTACCAGTTCAAAAAGGCGCCGGATTACATCGACAGGAGAGACAAGCAGGATATCCTGGCCTAGGGTCATGGCAACCAGTTGCCATATCCCTAGCCAGAGAAGAACTGCCCAGACCCTGATAGAGCCTCGCTTCTTAGCGGATGAAGTAGAAATCATCGGTAGGAAGTGCTCCACCTACACTTTTTGGGTTCTGATCGAAAAGGACGGTGAGATAGCCAGAGAGTTTGCTTTGCATCTCCTTGCCATCAATATAGGTGATATTACAGTAAGGCAGGGCCTTCAAGGCTACAGGTGCAGGAACAATATTCAGTTTTCCTATAAGAGTTGCGGCCTCTTGGTGATGTGATTGAACATAGGCTACTGAATCTGCATAGTGATCAAGGAAGTGTGAAACAGCCTCTGGATGTTCGGCAATGAAGGAAGTTCGACCAACCACTACACCGGTCATCATAGTGCTGGGGAAAGCCTGTGTATCCTGGATATCCTCCCAAAGCTTGGTCATATCAAGAGCAACACGGATACGAGGATTCTTCATCATGGCAGCTGTGGCAAAAGGTTGTGGCAACACCGCTATGCTGTTGGGCTTCTGTGCCAAAGCTGCGACACACTCCACAGCCTCACTCTTCCACTCAATGGTAACATCCTGTATTCCATATGCATTGAGTAAATACTTGAGGGCATACTCGGGAGAGGCACCCTTTCCTGTGGAAAAGATGGTCTTGCCAGCAAGATCTTCAATGGAGCTAATCGAATCACCACTTTCCATGATATAGAGAACTCCAAGGGTATTTATGGCAAGGACCTGCAGAGCACCTTTGGTATTGTTAAATAGTACCGAGGAGAGGTTGGCAGGAATTGCTGCGATATCAACTTCACCTTTTACCAGTTTGGTTACAACAACATCAATGGTTGCTAACTCATCGAAAGTGTAGGCATTCCCATCCATCATGCCTTTTTTTGCCTCTTCCATCAGAGAGACCATCCCCATGGCAGTAGGGCCTTTCATTGCCAATACCCTGACATCAACAGGTTCTTGTACACTATGCGACAGATTGGTTAGGTCAACCTTGACACCCTCTTTCGTCCCTGCTGAGAACAGGACAACACTGCCCAGCACCAATATCAGTAGGATTAAACTGAATTTCCTCATACACATTACTCCTGTGCCATACAGACACTCTTCATATTTCATTTCTGGAGAATACTCTCCAAAATCTTACGGTTTGTTACCCGAACAATTGCGCCATCACTGTCTACAGCTCCCAATTTCTCAAGTGAAGAAAGTTCCCTAAAAAGAGAAGCCCTGCTGATACCCAAAGGAAGGGTTAAAGACTCCTTGGATACCAGAGATAACTCAGGTTGCCCAAGGGAGGTGTGACTCAAGAGATGTTCAGCGACTTTCAATCGAGCAGACGTTAGGGAGAGTTGCTCAATTCGCGTGATCAAAAACTGAATCTTGCGGTTGCAAATCTTCGCATATTCAACCATTGCCAAAGGGCTTTTAAGAATTGCCGTTCGCAAGGCTTCTTTTGGAAGAGAGAGAAGCACACAACTAGTCCTACACTGTAGAATGGTGCGCAAATCCTGCTCTTCAAAAAGATTGCTAATACCAAACACTTCTGCCTTGCCCAAGGTGGATACAAGTATTCTCGTGCCATCGAGGGCAACACTGAACACATCAAGTTCCCCTTCTTCTACAAAGACAGCCAAAGAAGCAGAACCATCGGTATCCCCCACGACCTTCCCCTTTGGATAGGACATCCGTACCAATGAGGAAGGGGTGAGCGTTTTGGAATCTAGTAATAGTTCCAACAGTGTATGGTCTGGTGAAAATTCAGTTTGCATACAAATCCTTAGTTGCTTTTAGCTACTATTATAGCCATATTATCCAAGAAAATTCAGGATAATACCACAAATAGACGAAAAACCGTCTCATTTGAGACTACTGTGATACTATCATGAAAAAGAGGATTTAGGCAACAAGGGACTTAGAAAAGAAGAGCTTCCTGCCTTATCCAATGGACACAAGGGACACTATCATAATTGTTTACCACAACAGAAAGGAAAGCCAATCATGCTACCAGTAGGAAATGAGGCCCTAAATCAGATAAATGACCAGAGGCATTGATTTCAGATTACCAACATCTCAAAAGAGTTCCAATAAACGGGTGACCCAACTGTTGAAGCAAGAACACTTGTCCTGCATTTTATGTACTCCAATTGAAGCTGCAATTAGGGATCCTCGAAGAACTTTCTTATACTGGGGATTCATATGTTCGATTACTTTGGAGGGTGCTTTTGAAGGATCTGTATTAATCAATTCAGGATCACCAGTATAATGATCCAAAATCCTTTGCAAATCCTGTTCCTGTACACCTAATCCTTCACTGAGTTTTTGAACATCAGAGAAGAGCAGTGCCTCAAACTCATGGAAGGAAAAATATGGGATAACCCGCGAAGTAATAGTATATTGGGGGAACATCTCTTTGAGTTTGTTCAAGGTATGTCTTTCCAGTATCTCACTCAGAAGAACCTTATCTAGAGTCCGGCCAGCACATGCTGCCCGTTCCAATTCATCCATACCTGGCCATCTAGAATCAAGTCGAAAGAAATCAAACATTGAGGAGATATAGGTATCATTTATTTGCTTCAAGGCATTTCTTACATCTTTGGAAAAACGTTCAAAAGAAACACCTCCACCCTTATGCCCTGAAGTACCAATCAGGTCTGCCCGAATATACCATGAACGCTCGCCAAGATAGGGTGCCAACACAGATCTTAAAAATGATTGTTCGCTCTGCCCTTCTACGATTACTATAACCTCATTCGTGTATAGGACCACCGGACAGTATGTTTTTTGTCCATAACTCACCAAGAGAATAATCTTCCAACCAAACATCCAATGAATCTGAATTAAGCCGGGTAAAGGTAGACTGTCCTTCCATACGGTCACAAACAATAATATCTTCAGGCTTAAAGTGACTGATCAACGCAGGCGATTGAGTTGCCACAATAAGTTGGGTGTCAGTAGATCTTGCTTGCATGAGTTCTGCCAAAAGGCCGATTGCATAGGGATGAAGTCCAAGTTCAGGTTCGTCAATGATGATGAGATCAGGATGCTTTGGCTGTAAAAGAACCGTAGCGAGACAGATAAAGCGAAGTGTCCCATCGGAAAAAGACTGGGGTTTCATAGGATAATCTGATCCTTTTTGCTTCCACAGTAGTCTTACTAGATCTTGAGGATTCGCCTCCAACATAAAATCATCAAAAAACGGTGCTACCTGGCGCACGGAGTCCACTATCTGGGAATAGAAAAAGGTATGAAAATGATGTTCCTTTTGGGTCGGGACTAAAACCATCCCATACCCATTCACTCCAAAGTCCAGCTTGAAGGATATCTGGGTTGCTTCAGGTTTTTCTTTATATAAAAAATCTGCAGCAACACCAGAATCTAAAACATACTTCTTAAGATCTATTTCTGTAAATCCTAGTAGGGGGAGTTGCATGCTTGCGCGAAGAAGCTTAAACAGTTCGAGGAAATTACTTTTACCTGATCCATTAGCACCAATGAGAAGATTTAGTTTTGTAAGGGGTAGGGAATCCATTTCTCGTATCGATTCAAAACCACTGACCGAGAGAGAATCCAATCTTGCCATATTGACATTTCCTTTCAGATTGTACCCCACCATACTTCATCCTTCTCTGCAATTAAGAGATGTTTCTGCTGATAATGCTTCAAGTTTTCGAAAGACTTTCTGGTAATGCCATTACCCAGAATAAGCAAAAATACAAAGCAACCTATACATGAAGTCAAAACGGAGTTCTCTTAATACTCACTTGTTGCAATAAATTCCATTTTTGTTGCATTTTGTATTTTTATTCAAATTATTGTTGTTTTTATGCATATTTATGTTGCACAAATTCTGAAAATCAGATATTCTCCCAACAATTTGGACTAAGGAAGCAACTATGGAAACAACCTTTCTCATCCTGGAAGATGGAACAACCTTCATCGGCAAGGGCTTCGGAAAACCAGCTCCCCTCTATAAGGAACTGGGCACACAACCTCTTTTTGGGGAGGTAGTCTTCAACACCAGCATGTGTGGCTACCAGCAGATCCTCACCGATCCTTCCTACCATGGACAGATGGTGGTCATGACAAGTCCACATATAGGAAACTATGGGTGTGAGCCTCTCTTCTCTGAGAGCACACATTGTCCCATAACAGTTCCTTCTTCAGCTCTTATCATTCGATCACTGTATGAAGGCCCTCTTCCCTTGGAGAGGGTCTCTTTAGATACCTTCATGAAAGAGTCTGGTGTCTGTGGCATAAGCGGTGTCGACACCAGGGCTCTGACACTACACCTCCGTGAAAAGGGCTCCTGCAATGCCCTGTTGCTTCGCAACGAGCATTCCCATTTGACTTTTGCAGAGAAGAATAATGCTTTGGAAATCCTTAGCACTTTGCCCTCTATCTCAGAGCGTAACCTCATCGAAGGTGTGTCGGTCAGAGTACCTCTTATAGATCCTCCTTCTTCGGTACCCATCCCCACATCCCCCATACTCCGCTTTGCCCTTGTGGACTTCGGTATAAAGAGTTCCATCATAGCGGAGCTATACAAACGTAATGTTGCAGTTACCCTACTGCCCAGCTTTTCAACTTCTGAAGAGGTCCTGAGCCACAACTGTGATGCCCTCTTTCTCTCCAATGGTCCGGGAGACCCAATGATGCTAGCCGATGCAGTAGCCATGACCAAGACAGTGATGGAGATCCTGCCGACTGTCGGCATCTGCCTCGGCCATCAGATACTTACCCTAGCCTTGGGAGGAAGAACTGTAAAAATGAAGTTTGGTCATCATGGGGCAAACCATCCAGTCAGGGATCTTTTTTCCCACAAGACCTTTGTGACAAGCCAGAACCATGGCTATATGAGCGAGACTTCATCCTTGCCATCAAGTGTCCTTCGGTGGTTCACCAATGCAAATGACCAATCCATCGAAGGTCTTTGGCATAAGGAAAAACCCATAGCTTCTGTCCAGTTCCACCCCGAAGCATCTCCAGGCCCCCATGATGGGTCTTGGATATTCGACCGGTTCATCAGTCTTGCACAGGGAGAAAAATAATGAGCGCACGAACAGATATCAAAAGAATTCTCGTAGTGGGAAGCGGACCGATAGTCATCGGTCAGGCTTGTGAATTCGATTACAGTGGAACCCAAGCAGTGAAAGCTCTCAAAGAAGAAGGCTATGAAGTCACCCTGGTCAATCCCAATCCTGCAACCGTAATGACAACACCGGGCATTGCTGACCATATTTACATGGATCCTCTGAGACCCGAATATATTGAACAGATATTCCAGCGTGAGCAACCTGATGCCATCCTCTCCACCATGGGAGGGCAGACAGCCTTGAACCTTACCTTGGAACTGGAGCGGTTAGGACTGCTCAAACAGTACGGTGTAGAGGTTATCGGCGCCTCCATCAAGTCAATTGAACTTGCAGAAGACAGGGGAGCTTTCAAAAGGATAGTTGAGGGGCTTGGCCTGGAAAGCGCCAAGAGCACTATCATCCATACCCTAGAAGAAGGTCTTGCCTTGGAGCACAGCATGGGGCTTCCACTCATCATTCGTCCTTCCTATACCTTAGGGGGTATGGGAGGCTCAATAGCATTTACCCATGATGAATTACCTCACCTTTTGGAACATGCCCTGGAAACAAGCCCATCCCATGAGGCTCTTATAGAGGAGTCACTCATCGGGTGGAAGGAATTTGAGATGGAAGTAATGCGCGACAAGTTGGACAATGCCATCATCGTCTGCTCAATCGAAAACATCGACCCTATGGGAGTCCATACGGGAGACAGCATAACCATCGCCCCAATCCAGACTCTCGATGAAAACCAGTACCAGAAGATGCGTGATGCCTCCATAGCCATCCTACGGGCAGTGGGAGTTGAGTGTGGCGGAAGCAATGTCCAATTTGCCCTCAACCCAAAAACAGGAAAAATGGTGGTCATTGAGATGAACCCCAGAGTATCGCGTTCGTCAGCTCTTGCAAGCAAGGCAACAGGATTCCCCATCGCACGCTGTTCTGCAAAACTAGCCGTTGGCTATACCCTTGATGAAATCATAAATGAGATAACCGGCGAGTCAGTATCGTGCTTTGAACCTGCCCTTGACTACTGTGCAGTAAAAGTCCCTCGCTTTGAATTGGAGAAGTTTCCCCTTCCCCCTTCTGCCTTGGGGACTCAGATGCGCAGTGTAGGTGAAGCCCTCGCCTTGGGTAGGACAGCCCTTGAGGCCTTGAATAAGGCTCTGCGATCATCAGAGCAAAAACTCGAAGGGCTTACAGACCTCACTGAGGATAATCGCTATGACATCTCTGAGGTGGAGGTACTACTCAGAAGTGCACACCCACTTCGCCTTCTTGCTGCCTATACCGTACTGTGCAGAGAAGGAGAGGCCCTTGCTTCTGAAATCTCTTCCATCACAAGCTTTGATCCCTGGTTTGTCAATCTCCTGGTGGAACAGAGAAGACTGGACAGACGCCTTCAGCAAGGCCTCGATAAAGATCTTCTCTTAGAGGCAAAGAAGGCCGGAATGAGTGACAAGAGAATCGCAAACCTCCTCAATACTGAAGAGCGTTCCATCGAACGGCTTCGGTATGCGTACGAGCTACACCCTGTCACCCACTATGTCGACACCTGTGCTGGAGAGTTCCAAGCCCTTACCCCTTATCTCTATACAACCTATGGGGAAACTGATGAGGCACCCCCTCTAGGAAAGGATGCAGTAGTCATCCTGGCAAGCGGTCCAAATAGGATAGGGCAAGGCTTGGAGTTTGATACCTGCTGTACCCTCGCATCCCTTGCCTACAGAAAACTGGGCAAGAAAACAATCATGGTCAACAGCAATCCAGAGACAGTCTCCACTGACTTCAACATCAGCGACCGCCTATATATAGAAGCGTTGGGATCAGAAGAAGCGAAGGAAATCCTGTTACGAGAAGGTACAAACAACATTGTTGTGCAATTAGGAGGACAGACTCCCCTCAATATTGCAAACAAGCTCAAGACCAGTGGTGCAAAGCTTGTGGGAACCTCTTTGGAAGGCCTGGAAAAAGCCGGTGATAGAGGTCAGTTCTCTGCTCTCGTATCTGCTTTGGGCCTACGTCAGCCAAAAAACAGAACTGCCCATACCCAGAAAGAGCTTATTTCTCTAGCTGAGGAAGTAGGCTATCCAGTGCTTATCCGCCCCTCTTATGTACTGGGAGGAAGAGGAATGTTTATCGTATACGACAGAAAAGCGATAGAAGACCTCATAGAAAAAAAGGCCATCTGGGCTAGCAAGGAAGCTCCAATTCTGCTGGACCAGTTCCTAGAGGATGCCTTTGAATATGACCTCGATGCTGTATGTGATGGTCAGAGCACCTATATCGGGGGAATTCTGCAGCACATAGAGGCAGCAGGGATACATAGCGGCGACTCAGCTGCAGTATTCCCTCCCTACAAATCCAATCCGACCCTTCTTTCCCAGATGAAAAATTGGGCACACAAGCTCGCCCTTGCCCTAGAGGTACAAGGTCTTATGAATATCCAGTTTGCAGTCAAGGATGACAAGCTCTACCTCATTGAAGTAAACCCAAGGGCTTCAAGGACAGTGCCATTCATATCCAAAGCTTCCGGGGTAAATCTTGTAGAGGTTGCAGTCAGAGTGTGGGAGAACGAGAACCTTGTACAACAAGGATTGGTAGAGAAGAAAGGTGATATAGGAGAAGGGAAATGCCTGCTTGGCTGGGCTGTAAAGGAGGCGGTTTTCTCCTTTGACCGCTTCAGTAATGTCGACCCTGCCCTGGGTCCTGAAATGCGTTCAACCGGAGAGTCCATTGGCTTGGGAAAGAGTTTCGGAGAAGCCTTTGCCAAGAGCCAAATCAGTGCAGGGAACAATCTGCCAACCTCAGGTAAGGTTGTGGTAAGTGTCAACAAGAAAGATAGGAGGACCATTATTCCGGTTGTAAAGAAACTCAAATCCCTTGGATTTCAAATTGCTGCCACTAAGGGAACTGCCCGTTCCTTATTTGATGAGGGTATCCTGTGTGAAGTAGTCCAAAAGGTGCATGAGGGGAGGCCAAACCTAACTGACTATCTCCAGGAGAAGTCTATAGCACTTGTCATAAACACCCCGATGGGATACATAGCCCTTGCCAGTGATGATGAGATAAGAAGCGTTGCAATGAGGTTGAAAATCCCCTATACAACAACAACCAGTGCCGCTATAGCAGCAGTCGATGCTATCGAATTCCTGCAGAAAAAAAGGGTTATGGTAAGGGAGCTTCCACAGTAGTGGGCAATTGTCTTTTTGACATCCATAGTATAGGATAGGGATACTTTTCAAAGATAGGGGACCGGTATGGCAGAAGAACTATTTTCACAACGGACAGCAACGTGCGGAACACTGACCAAGGCAGATGACAACAAAAAGGTTGTCCTCAACGGATGGGTCCATCGGGACCGTAACCATGGCTCCTTACACTTCATAAATCTACGCGACCGCTATGGTATCACTCAGGTTGTGGTCGATGATGATGCATCAGCAGACTTGCAGGATACTGCCAATGAACTGAGAATGGAGTTCTGCATCGCAGTAACCGGTACTGTTCGCCTCAGACCCGATTCCATGGTCAACCCAGAAATGGCAACAGGTGAAATCGAGGTCAAGGCAGAAAAGATTGAGATCCTCTCCCGTTGTGCACCCCTTCCCTTCCAGCTTGACGATGGCCAGGAGACACGTGAAGACCTACGCCTCAAGTACCGCTATCTTGACTTGCGTAGCCAAGGCATGCAAAAGCGCATGAAACTTCGCCATGATTTTATTTTCTCCATCAGAAAGTATCTCGCTGGTAAGGATTTCTATGAGATCGAGACCCCAACACTCATCAAGAGTACCCCTGAAGGAGCTCGTGACTTTGTAGTACCCAGCCGTCTCTATGCCGGAAAATTCTATGCCCTGCCACAAAGCCCTCAGCTTTACAAGCAGATTCTTATGGTCGGCGGCTTTGACAAGTACTTCCAGATTGCCCGTTGTTACCGTGATGAGGACGCCCGAGGAGACCGTCAGCTGGAGTTTACCCAGCTAGACCTGGAGATGAGCTTTGTAAAGCGTGATGATGTGCTCTCCCTTATGGAAGAGTTATTCGGCCATGTATTCAAAGAAGTCATGGATGTAGAGCTTCCTGTTACTTTCAGAAGACTCACCTATGCAGACAGCTTGAACACCTATGGCAATGACAAGCCGGATCTCCGTTTTGACCTGCCCCTCTCCGATATGAATGAAATCGCCCAGAAGAGCAGCTTCGCAACCTTCAAGGATATTGTTGCTGCCGGAGGGTATGTGAAAGCCCTCTGCGCACCCAAGACAGAAGGGGTGGAATTCTCCCGAAAGTTCATTACTGAGCTTGAGGATGCTGCCAAGATCTACGGGGCAAAGGGCCTTGCATGGATCAAGGTTGGGGCTGAGAACTCCCTCACAGGAGGTGTAAGCAAGTTCTTTGTCGGTTTGGAAGATGAATTGGTTTCTCAGCTCGAGGCGAAGGAAGGAGATTTGATCCTCTTTGTTGCCCACGAGAACTGGAAACGTTGTTGTGCCAGCCTCAGCGCTGTGCGATCGAAACTGGGCAAGGACCTCAATCTGATCCGCAAGAGCTTTGAGTTCTGCTGGATCATCGACTTCCCCCTCTTCGAATACAATGAAACAGGCAATCACTGGGAGGCTGCGCACCATATGTTCAGTATGCCCCAGACCCAGTACCTCGATACCTTGGAATCAGATCCAGGCAGTGTAAAGGGAGACCTTTACGACTTGGTACTCAATGGGTATGAAGTAGCTAGCGGTTCAATTCGTATCCACGATGTTGAGTTGCAAAAGCGTATTTTCCGCATCTGTAACTTCGATGATGAGACTGCTGAGGAACGCTTTGGCTACCTTCTCAATGCCTTCAGATACGGACCTCCCCCTCATGGCGGCATCGCCCCTGGTATCGACAGGATGCTCATGATCATGTGTGAGGAGTCTTCAATCCATGAGGTAATTGCATTCCCGAAAAATACGGCAGGTATCAGTCCGATGGATGATTCCCCTTCGGTCATTGATCAGGAACAGCTGGATGACCTGCATCTGATAATTGATTATCCCAAACCCAAGGAATGAGATAGTTCAATCTAGTTCAATCCAATCCAATTGGGTAAGGAGAAAAGGGGGCTGGTTCACAAGAACCAGTTCCTTTTTTATGCTATTACGCTTGCAGTATTGTAGGGGAAGGCACTTCTCAAGGCATATTTACCGCAAAATAACGAAGATCTTCAAAGCTGGTTCCTGCCCCAACCCATATGGAGTGTGAGCATTTTATACACGGACAGAGAAACATCTATCGATGGGAAAATCGGGAAATGCCCGTACCACCTTATCAAGAGTCTCTAGTGTAGGGTTTCCCGTATTCTCTAACCTCACATAACTATTTCTGTTGGCCAAGCCAATTATATGCTGTGCTTGTTCTTGTGTAAGCTTTTTCTGCAGTCTGAAATTCTTCATCATAATGGAAACAGCAATATTGCTATCGACAGGGATAGAGACGATGGAATCATTTTCTTCAATATATTCATCAGGAAGAGGAAATGTTACATTAGATCCTTGTGGTTCATCCAAGTAAAGATTCAATACGTCCTTTAGATATGCAGTAAGCTCTTGAAGGGTATCACCCTGAGTCACACACCGAGGCAACTCAATCCCTTCAGCCCAATATCCATCATTCTCATCTTGATGTATTCTAAAATGATATTTCATATCAAACCTCCTTGAGCAATTTTGCCTCTAAGCCCTTTCCAAGATTTCTAGCACTATGTACAGGAATAGGTTGGGAACCTTTTCCTTCCTTGTGCATAAGGACATGACTTCCTGTCTGTCTTTTCTGAATCCACCCATGCTTTTTGTAGTATGCAACCATTTCTTTTCCTGTCATTGGCATAGGAGAACTCCCAAAACATGTATGAATAATATACACATATACGTATATATTGTCAATTTAATGTTACTTATCGTTACACGGTTGACCACTTATTTTTTGATAGAAAACAGTAATTATCTACTATGAGCAAAACATTTCCTACTCACGTGAATTAAGAAGAGAGCTATCAATAACTGCTTCAACAACAGAGAGTTTTGTTCCTGCTATCTGAAAATCCTCAAGATTATTGGAAAATTTTTCACTTTTCTTGCCGATTGCAAGCAAAACAGACGAGGTAAGAGGCTAAATGCCACCTAATCAATCCTCTGCCCTCTGAGCAATCTTCGAATACCTCTTCTGATACACAAACCTCATAAGATGGGTATCCAACCAAGAGATAGGCTTTACCGTAGAATCCTCCAGAGAGAGAAGTGCTGCCTTGCAGTTCTTCTCCAAGATCATTGCAACAGCCTCAGCATCGGCTCTGGAGCTTGCCCAGCAAAGAGCCCCAACATCTCTTATCAACAGGGCATTACATTTCTTGCTGATCCTTGAAAGTTTTGCAGAATCAATACCTGCTTCAATAACAGAAATCTTGGTTCCTGCTATCTGAGCAAAATCATCAAGGTAGGAGGGAAGTCTCTTCAGTCTCCTGCCACCCTCAAGCACTGCAGGAGAGGAGTGAAAGAGGATACATCTTTTTCCACCTCCGTCTGTTTCAAGCAAGGAGGCAACCTTCATTGCTTCCTTGGGGATGCTTGTGTGATTTTGGTTCTGGGTTTGGGATATATTCGTTTCTGAACCACTCCCTGCAAAAACAACAAACTGTGTCGTTGCCTTTTCTCCACCATCTCCTCCAAATAGAGGAACCAGATTTGCGAGGTAGGCTCTACACTCCACCTCCAGCTGTTTGGCTATTTCCAGAGTTTCTGCTTCAGTACTGCCAAAGCAAAGGGCCCCATGGTTGGCAAGCAGGACAGTTGTGGCATTGCCACCAGAAATGGCTTTCCCCGCATTCTTCACCAATGCCTTGGTTCCCGGTAGCCCATACATAGCTGTTGGGATAGTTTCTCCCAGCAAAAATTTGCCTTGTTTACTGACAGGGATGCCCTTGCCAAGCAACCCAGCTAGAGAAGCCATCTCCTGATGGGTGTGGATAACACAAGAGACATCCTTCTTCTGCTTGTAAACCTCCCTATGGAGCTTTTTCTCTGAAGAGGGTTTCACTCCTTTCAGATAACTCAGGTCTTCAAGGTCGACTAGGACTAGCTGGCCTTTCTTTAGTAGTTCGTACGGTTTTCCACTGGGCGTGATGAGAAAATGGCCTTCGTCTACCCTGCAACTTACATTTCCCCAGGTACGCGCTACCAAACCAAGGGCTACCAACTGTTTGCTAGCCTCCATCACCGCATCTTTAGCTTGTTCAAGTTCCACGTGCTACTCCTCTAGACGATTTGCCCTACTTGGTCGAACACCCGCCCAAAAGCAACGAGAGCCTTGTCTATCATCGCCTCATCATAGGCGGCACTGGTATAGAGCCTGCTTCCAGCTAGAGTCACCAACCCTTCAGCCATATAGGCTGCTCCCATATACTCCATCTCCTTCTTGCGTATGGAGGTCTCCTTTATGACAGAAGGGATAGTCCATGGCTTATTCCAGTTGATGGAGAAGTGCATGGTTCCCACAGTCTCGAGATGACAGATCGAGCCTTGGTTGAAGGCAACAAAGGGAAGCTGTTTCTCTTCTATCAGTTTCTGCAAACCTGCTGTGAGACGATCCCCCATGGCTCCTGCTTTCTCACAAGCCTTGGTATTCTCGATCGCTTCAAGGGTATAATATCCCGCCACGCAACTCAGAGGAGTGGCAGCCATCGTACCACCAACCAAAGCCCTATGAATCCTATCTCCAGTCTGAATCCCTGCAGCAAGGTAGCGCATGTACTCATCCTTACCGCCAAGCCCTCCGGCTCCCGGGTAGCCACCGGCTATGACCTTGCCAAAGACAGTAAGATCGGGTTTGACATCGAAATATCCTTGAGCCCCTGACATGCCGATCCTAAAGCCAGTAACCACCTCATCGAAGATAAGGAGGGCACCATATTCTTGACAGAGAGCGGCAACTTGCTTGGTAAAATCCTTGGAAAGGGGGCGGGTACCACTCTCAGGCCCCATAGGTTCAATGAATACGGCCGCTGTACCACCATTAAGCCTGTTCAGTCTCAGTTGTCTTTTCAGACTAGATATGCTGTTGGGAAAAAACTCTTGGGTATGACGGAACAGATACCCTGGAACCCCATGAGCCTGGGTTCCCTTCGATCCTGGAATGCGTATGCCATAGGCTAGCTGGTCACTCCAGCCATGATAGGCTCCACCCATCTTGATGATATTCTTTTTCTTAGTCGCCAGTCTTGCCACCCTGATGGCGGCCATGCAAGCTTCTGTGCCTGAATTGAGCATCCTGAACTTGTCCACACTCGGTACACTATCACAAATCTTTTTTGCCAGCTTGTACTCGTACTCGTGGAACAGCCCTGTTGAAGGGCCGCATTCTTCAAGCAGGGTGATGACCTTCTCGCGTACCTCAGGAGGATTCGAGCCCAGTACAGTAGGCCCTCCTGCCTGAAGGAAATCAAAGTACTTGTTCTCATCGAGGTCATAGAGATACGCACCCTCTGCCTTGGTTATCACCAAAGGAAATGGGTGATTAAAGGCGAGGTTATGTTGAACCCCTCCGGGAATTGCATTCTTGGCCTCTGTGATCATGGCCTTGGACTTACTGCATTTCTTGTCGAAGTACTCCTCTTCATAACGCTTGAGAGCATCACGCTGTATGCTGTAAATGGGCTTCTTTATCAGAGCATCCAATTGGGCTGTGACCACCTTTTCGTCAGGGTAGTCTGTAATGGCGAATCCGGTACTCATGGTTGACCTCCTAGAGTGTAGTTTGTGGTGTATGTTTTTGTATATGAGAAACCCGTGTATTCATCGAGTTTCGATAGATAACAAACCGATTGACGCAAAATTCTGTCACAAGATTGGTGACCATTGTCAAACCAAGGACAAGATACTCATGCCACCCTATGCCAACAAGGGCATCACCCCACCATGTTGATAACGGGGTGAAAATTGCATAGTAGATTCCCAACTGAACCATCGCCAGAGGGATGTTGTTTGCACTCTTGAAAGTAAAACGACGGTTGACAGTGAAGTTATAGATAACACTGGCAATGAGCGCAGTCAGGTAACTAAGCCAGTAGGGTATGTGCAACACCTCCAGCATAAGGGTGAAGGCTATCACCTGTATGATTCCAGCAGAGATGGAAAAAAGCACAAACTTGGTGACTTGTATGGCATTCTCCTTGCCTGTTAGTTTTTCCTGTTTTATTGCTTGCATGGCTCTCTCCTTATCCCTCTCTAGTTGAGCTGTGAAAAGTGCTTTCTATTGCTTTTGTACAAAGCTTTAAATACAGCATAGTTGCCGTCGTATATCTTCTTTACTGTCCTGTCCGGTTCATATGTTTGGTTTGTTGCAATGGCCCCAACGGCCTCATCGGCAGAATTAAAGTAACCAAGACCCAAGGCTGCTACAAGGGAAGCTCCTAAAGCTCCAACATTTTGCGGGCTTTCAATGGTCTCGATCTTACGCCCCAGTATATCCGCAAGTATCTGGCACGTGACGGGGGAAAGAGCCCCTCCTCCAACAAAACGAATAGTTGGGGAAGTCTTTACTTTCTTCTCCTGTACCTCCAAGAACCAACGCAGATGAAAGCAGACACCTTCGGTGACCGCCCTGATCATCTCTGTCTTGCCAGTATCAAGGCCAATATTGAAGAACATCCCCCTAGCTTTACTGTCTTCAAAGGGACAACGGTTCCCATGGAGCCAAGGGGCGAAGATGACCCCATTACTTCCTGGTCCTATGGTACTTATAACCGAGTCCAGATAATCAAACAGGTTTCTTATTATCTTTTCAGGAGAATCGGTAACCACAGTCTTATCGAGATAGATGTTAATCTCATCAAGGGCTAGATGGTCGCGTACCCACTCCAAACATTTGCCTGCAGTCTCCAGTTCAGAGAAGTAGGTAAACATCCCAGGTACGGCACTGACAATGGCTGCTGTCTTGGAAACTGGATCTACCACGCTTTTGGGCACCACTGTGGAGACCCATCCAGAAGTTCCCATGTAGATATGGCAATCTCCCGGTCTTGTCGAGCCCGCTCCCAATCCGATAACAGACGCATCCCCTCCTCCACCAAAGACAGGGGTCCCAACAGTAAGACCCAAACCTTTGGCGGCTTTCTCGGTAAGTTTCCCTACTTGATCAGTTGAAAGAACTATTTTAGGAAGGTGTTCCATGTCTACTTTCAACATCTTGCAGATCGAAGGGCTCCATTGCCTCTTTTTCACATCCATTAAAAAGGTAGCGAAGGCAGAATCCTCTGTCATGACAAAGGTATCTGTCATTTGGGCTATCAGATACTCCTTTACATCGAGCCATTTATAGATTCGAGCAAATATCTCTGGTTCGTTGTTCCGCACCCAGTGGTATTTCCAGACAGGGTCCTTCACACTCGCGGCCACAGCTCCTGTGATAGCAAGTGAGCGCAACAGCTTGAAAGCATTCACCCCTGCTACCTGAAATCCGTAAGCAAGCCCTTTCTTCAATTCCTTAATCGCCCGCTGGTCGAGATAACTGAAGGCATTTCTCAAAGCCGTACCGTGTTCATCAACCAAGACCAGGCCTTGCATCTGTGAACAAAAAGAGATTCCTGCAATCAAAGCGGAATCAATGTCTGATTCGGCAAGGACCTCCTTGGTGCTTTGCTTAATTGCTGAAATCCAATCAAGGGGATTCTGTTCAGCCCCTCCCCCTTCAGAAATATACAAAGGATACCCACAGAGAGCAGAGGAAACCAGGACCAAGGTATCCTGCACGACAAACAGACAGGTCTTCACCCCAGTAGTACCCACATCATAGGAGAGGAGATAGGCTGGTGACTTCATTGAGAACCTCCTGTCAGAATCTGTTATGTAAGCAGTGCCCCCTCGAGAAATGCTACCATCTGCTGAGCAACTTTTTCATCTTGCTCAAGTATGGACTCTCCCACATAGGTCTTGAAGCGATGAATGTAATATCCGTTCACATAGGAAAACTGAAGGGACATGAAAAGGTTGTCCATAAAGAAGGCTCCGAGGCGGGGATCGATATCCTTTCTGACTTCTCCTCGTTTTTGCCCTTCTTGTAGGAGCTTTGCATAGGCATCAGAAGAAATTCCCTCTATCTCATGCGAAAGGCGCTGTACCAAATCAGCATTTCCCACAGAGGTCATTTCACCATAAAGCTTGATAAGACTCTGATGCTCCCGACATGTGGTCTGGATTATTTGGATAATGCTGCGTAATTTATCGATGAGGCTCTGTTCCGATTTTATGATGGGTTCTAGGGTCCTGGCAAGAAATGCTGTTCCTTCATGCACTGTCATGAGGAAAAGATCCTCTTTGGAGACAAAGTACTTGTAGAGCGAGCCGATACTGATACCTGCTTTCTCAGCAATAACATTGATGTTTGCCTTTTCATAACCTTTGTGGGCAAACTCCTCTGTTGCAGTAGTCAGGATAAGTTGTTGCTTTTCCAGCGGCAGATGGTCAAAAGTCTTTTTGGTAAATTTCGATTCTTTCTCTACCATAGGTTCCTCATCATATTGGTAAGTGAGTACTCACTCACTTTGATAATCATACCATGCCTTTTGTAAAACACAAGAAAAATCAGTGTGTTAGTTCTTTGCTGTTCCGGCCTTTGCTTGACAAAGCAAAGGTCAACTAGTACGGTAAATCTACTCCAAACAAAGACTCTAGCACCTAAGAGAGGGAATACTGTGGATCGAGATAAAAATCACAAGCTCGCAATGAACATCTCCAAGACTAACATCTTTATGAATGCCTTTCTTTCGATATCCAAACTTGCTGTAGGATTCTTAGCCCACTCCAGTGCCATGATAAACGACGGTATCAACAATGCCAGTGATGTTGTAGGATCTGTTATCGTCACAATTGGGGTATCGGTTGGAGCTAAAGATTCGGATAAACACCACCAGTATGGGCATGAGCGCCTTGAAAATGTCGCCTCCATCCTAGTATCAGGTATCGTTATGGCCCTTGGTGTCGGATTGTTTTTCGATGGAATCGGGAAAATCTTCAAGGGAACATATAAGGGTCTCCCAATGCCGGGCATCTTGGCAGTCGTTGCTGCCATAGCTTCCATAATCATCAAGGAAATCATGTTCCTATATACCAGTAGGGCTGCAAAGAAGACTGGGTCCTCTGCCCTGATGGCTTCAGCTTGGGACTCCCAAAGCGATGTCCTGGCAACCTCAGCAGGACTGGTAGGCATCGTTGGATCACGCCTTGGGATGCCTGTTGCAGACTCTGTAGCTGCCATTATCATCTCCTTGTTCATCTTCAAGGTCGGCCTGGATGTTTTTAAAGATGGTATGGATATGATGGTTGACCGCGCCTGCCCCGATGAGGTCGTCCAAGGGATTCGTGACGTCATTGAAGACCAGGAAGGGGTGTTGGGTGTCGATGTCCTGCAGACCCGTATGTTTGGCTCCAGGGCATATGTTGATGTGGAGATAGCAGCAGAAGGTACCCAAAGCCTCGTCCAAGCCCATGCCATAGCTGAACAGGTACATGATGCCATAGAGAAGAACTTCCCTCAGGTTAAGCACTGTATGGTCCATGTGAACCCCACAAAAGAGGATCCATCTGGAAAGAAATAGGATTCATTAGTATAGTATAGGGTGCAAAGGAGTCTATCATGAATAAAAAACATATACGTGCAGATTTTGTACCTGACCATTACCAATTTACCACCGATAAGGGGGCAACCTATGAAATAGGGGCGACTGCACCCTATGATTACCTCTTGGGAGCCCTTTCTGGGTGTCTTTTCTCCACCTTTGTCGATTTAGCTGGTAAGATGAAAGTATCTTGGGAGCATGTTTCGCTTGAAGTAGACGGAACCAAGCGGGAAGAGAGCCCCACGACGCTCGAACAGTGCACTGTAGCAGCTACTGCAACGGGAGTCGACAATGAGAAGAAGTTCCTCAAGGCCTTTGAAACTGCAACAAGGTACTGTTCCATTTACCAGACCATCTCCAAAGTGAGTGAGATGCACTGGTCAGTGGACTTCCAATAGGAGATGCAATGAGTAGGCAATACACAAACATGCAGCTGTTCGAAGCATTTGAAGATGCTCTGGAGCACCTCATTGAAGATGATGCAGAACTCTTCACGTGGCCAAAGGCAAAAATGAGTATTGCCCATACCTTCGCCTCTCATCTGCATAGGACACTGTGCAAAGTCCTCGGGCTCTCTCTGGATACAAGCAGCAAGAGTTATCTTACCCTTCCTCAGAATATGAAGGTAGACCTGTTTGCCCTTGCAGAGAACAGCAAAGCCGATATTCTGCTTCATGACAGAAAGAAGAGCCGGCCCTTGGCCATCCTGTTCAACCAGGACTACCTGAGCAAACAGCAGATAGAAGTATTGCACAAACTGGAGAAGGAAGGGTGCTCCCTTGTGTTGGGTGTAGCCTTTCTACACCAGAAAGATTACATACTGATTTATCGTGCAAACGGTGAAAAGCTCGATTACTATCATTTCAGCAGAACCGGACATACATCGTCCTTGCTCAAGCAACGCGAGCTCTCTAGTGCAGAGAGTCCCTTACAGCTTTCTCTCAATATCCAGAACAGGAAGAAACACAAGAAGCGACAGGCAAAGCCAGTTAGTGGAGAGGATCAATAACCCGATTCCTGCCAGTCATCTTGTTCATCCCACGCTTGTGCGCATCCTCACACCCATTCCAGGGCTTATCCGCATTCTCCGACTTGTACTTCTGGGTCATCCAGTAGACATCCTTTGCTATGCGGTCAAGATTTGCCACTTCCAACTGGGTGAGGGAGCGGACAAACTCCGGCTGGACTGAGGCTGAAAGAGCCTCTTTTGATTGTTGCAACAATCCCTGGAAATGATGAAGACAAAAGCCCTTGCTCTCTGAAAAGGCTTCCCTGAACTCCGTATCCTCTCCCCAAAGATATGCCGTGGTATAGTAGTAACGCAGAACTTGGAGGCCCTAGCTTTATATATAGATTTCCATATGAATACTGAAAGATATCATAGTGCTTTTGCTGTTTGTCATCTCACCTGTCAGTGTTCTCTCATCAGAGTACTGGCATAACTGGATTAACTATGGTAGTGACGATGGTTTCGAACATGTTAAGTCACTTCCCGTAATCTTAACCTCTGTGCTGCCAACACTGAGAAATAATTTTTGCTTTAGACTATACCAAGTCTCCTGTTCTACTCCATCAAGAAGGAGAAAATGGGCCGGGAATGAAGTCTATAGGGCAACCTTTTCAACTAAATCGATGTTAAGAAACCACCCATGTTCTTTATGGCTTAACAGTGTATATTTGTCGCAGGTCACTATCGTTGCTATACTTATAATGATACTCCATCAGTGACTCACAAGAGTAGCAAGAAAGAGCTTAAGCAGGATCATTAACCAATATGCAAATATGAGAGTGACCATATGCCGAACACTAATTCGAAATCCCTTGATCCTTTTTGCTTCGTCAATAATCAAGGAGTTGAGAGAATCAGTACTTGACAAAAGGTCACATCATATCAGATATGAAATACTACTAATCCTAGTATACTATTTATATTTGTTCCCTATTCCATATAAGGCTTTGATTTCTTCAGTCACCCTACCAAGCTGTTCAACTTCTGACTTGTGCCTAATGTCCAACAAATCAGCACTCTTAACCCTTGTATATATTGATTCAAAATTTCCAATGCATTTTTGAAAATATTTTGAGTTCACTGGATATACCTGCATCTCAATAAACGAAGCAACAGTAAGAAAGTCTGCGACTTTTCTTGCTATTTCTGGTTCTTTGCTGAAAGAGGATGTAAGCCAGGCATATAGTTCCGGATGGAAATTCGCCATGACACCGCTGAATCCACTTGCTCCATACTGAAGACTATCTAGTAAGGTTGAAGTATTGGCATTAAACAGTTTTAATTGACTGCCACTAATAATATCGAGTCTTGATTTGATTAGTTCAATATTACAACAGGTATCTTTAATAAAATAAAACCTCCCTGAATCGGCACACCATTTTAGATTTTCATTCGAAATAAGCCTTTTATAAGGATATGGGCACTCATAAAAACCTAAGGGCAACCCACTTGGAAGCATTTTCATTAATTTCTGGAGGTTTGAAAACCAAACCTCTTCGCTCTCATCCTGCTTTGCAAGGCGATTGGTTAATAGGATGACAGCATCTGAACCAGCATCTGCCATAGCATTTAGTTCTATGGCTTGATCTTCTAGCGAATCAGAAATATGCCCAGAGACGATAACTGGAACTCGCCCCCCAACACAATGTATGATAAATTTTGCCAGAGCAACACGTTCATCGAGAGACAAAAAAAACATTTCACTTGACTGGCAGTTAGAAAATAATCCTGCTACACCACGTTCAAGATACCAGTTAATCAATTTCTCCAAAGATGAATAATCAATTGCATTATTTTCATCAAAGGGCGTAAGCATAACAGGGTAAACCCCGTCAGGAAAAGATTGTTGCATTATTAAGCTCCTATACTAATAAATTTTTTGGGGTTTTTCCACTTAAGACATCAATGATAGCTTCGGCTGTTGCTATTCCTGTGAGTTCATAGTTTTCATAAGATTCTGCTGCTACATGAGGAGTACAGATAAAATTATCGAGAGTCAGCAAAGGATTATCTGGCTTTACAGGGTCGCTTTCAAAAACATCTGTTGCGTAACCTGAAAGTTTTCCATTAATAAGATGGTCATATACTGCCATTTCATCAACAATCATTCCCCTTGCTGTATTAATCAACAAAGCATTATCTTTCATTTTTGAAAGCGTTACTTTATTAATCAAATGCTCAGTCTCTGGAAGTGCAGGGACATGAATTGAAACAATATCACATTGCAATACTGTACCAAGATCACAGATGGACACATGTAATTTCTTTGCGATTTCAGTATCAGGCTTGTTATCATAAGCATATATTCTTGGCCCAAATGGTCCCAGTTTCTCAGCAACTTTTTGGGCAATTCCCCCGAAACCGATGAGCCCTACAGAACAAGAACTCATTTCTCGAAAAAGAGCTCGCTCCCATTTACCCTCTCGGGTTGTTTGATTCAATTGAGGTATTTTCCGAATTAATGCTAACATCAAGCTAACAGTATGTTCTGCAACTGAATTACTATTAAGACCTCTGCAATTTGTAACTTTGATTCCAAAAGACTTGGCAGATTCCAAATCAATGTTGTCAACACCAATTCCAAATCGGGCAAGAGCCTTTAATTCAGGAGCAACAGAAAAAATCGGTTTGTTCCATGTATCAACACCTACGACGACAGCATCAAAATCTGTTATGAGACCTTTTAATTCTTCAGGGTTGTAAGGTCGACCATTTTCAGTAGCGACAATTTCACAACCAAAAGCTTCAAGCATTTGGATACCCTTTGCACAGTATTCCTTATAATTTGTAACCGATGACAGAACTTTATATTTTTTTTTCATTTTTTCCATTTCTTTATCATCTAACTGATCAATCCAAGAAGTCTTGGAAACCATAAAACAAGGTTTGGACTATAGGTAATTATGATCAAGGAAATAAACAGAGGAATCAGCCAACTCCAAGTATTTTTTACGACATGACCAAAGCTCTTTCCTGTTACGCTTGCCATCATATACAGAGACTGTCCAACAGGCGGTGTCATCAATCCAATCATCAAGTTGAGAACCACGATGACACCTAGATGTATCTCATTTATGCCAACTATCTTAACAAGTGGTAGAAACATTGGAATAAACATCAAAATAACGGCTGTAGAATCCAAGAAGCATCCCATCATCAATAGAATAATGTTTATGAGGAGTAAAACCACATTACGGTTCTCTGAAATGGAGAGTATTCCTTTTAGAATTATTGTACCAAGATGTTCAAATTGCAGAACCCAACCAAATAGAGCCACGGAGGATACAATTGCCAATGCAGGAACAATACCTACAACCATTTCAGAAATAGCTCCTGGTATTTGTTTGAACTTAAGCCCCTTATATACAAAAATCTGAATGATTAGAACATATACGATACTTACACATGCTGCTTCTGTGGGGGTAAAGTACCCGCACCAAATACCACTCATTATAACAATAGGCATAAGAAGGGCCCAAAATCCGCTTTTATAACGTCTAAAGATTTCTTTTAATGAAGCTCTCTCATGAATAGGAAATCCCTTTCTTTTTGCAACAATTGCAATAATTATGCACAGAACCATTGCAATAATAAGCCCTGGAATAAAGCCAGCAGCAAACAAAGCACCTACGGAAACACTAGCAGCAGAGCCATATAAAACCATAGGAATAGAAGGGGGTACAATCGGACCCATCGTAGATGAAGCAGCGGTAACACCAAGTGTTATTATATCATCATACCCCTCATCCTCCATGGCCTTCATCTCTATTTGTCCCAGCCCACCTACATCGGCAAGCGCAGACCCTGACATGCCAGAAAAAATAAAACTTGCCAGCACGTTTACAAATGCAAGTCCTCCTGGCAAATGACCTACAAGAGATTTACAAAAATAGAAAATACGATCAGTTACCCCTCCAGTATTCATTAAAATACCAGCCAACATAAACATTGGTATTGCAAGGAGTATAAAATTATCAAGACTGTTAAACATTTTTTGCATAACCATCATGGTATCTATACCACCCCGTAGAAAACAGTACACTAAACTTGAAGACAATAGTGATAGAAAAATCGGGGTTCCGATAAAGAGAAGGATAATAAATATTCCCAGAAAAATTACCAATAAGTTCATTTACTCTCTCCTCTATTATATTTTCGATAGTCAATTAGAATCTTTTCAATACAACGAATTACAACCAAGACTCCTGTTATTGGAACAATTGATACAACAAGACCTTTATTAATTGGCATAGTGTAAATATTAGTTATACTAGAGTAAGATACATACTTTATGCCTTGGAAAATAATCCAAGAAAAAACAGCTAAAGTAAGAATATCAATAAAGATATTAATAATAAGACGTATACTTCTTGGTAAGAGATTAACAAAAACATCAATTCTTATATGCTTGTCATACCGTGTTCCAAAAGACATTCCTAGGAAAACCATCCAAACAAAGCAATATCGGGATAATTCTTCTGTAAATCTAAAAGGCCTATTGAATACTACCCTCGATATGATCTGTATTAGGACATTCATAAAGAAAACGCTAAAAAATACCATCATCAAATATCGCTCGAGGTTATCCCAATAATATTTCAATTTTCCATTTATCATTTCATTTCTCCATATATAATTAACACTACCGTAACCGATATACAGTAGTGTTAACCTTCAAGCACAGTAGTTAGTATTTACAGTATGCTTTTACATCATTTACAACATCAGCATATACTTTTTTGGACATATACTTATCTTGAATCATTGCATCAGCATTTGCAAAGAATGCATTCATATTAAGATCTTTCTGTTCAACAATTCTCATTCCTGCATCTGTTAGCACTTTTTCTGCTTTTGCATAAAATGCATCCATATTTTTTGAGTATTCATCCTCCAAATACTGTTTGGAAAGTTTCTTGAATAGTTCTTGATCTTCAGGAGTCATTGAGGCAAGGAAATCTGAATTAACATAGACAATATTGATGGTATATCCATGTTCTGTCTTGTAGAAGTTATCTTGCACTTCATAGAATTTTGAAGAATATACATTGGAGATTCCATTATCTTGGCCTTCTACAACACCTGTCTGCAATGCCACATATAGTTCTGAGTAAGACATTGGCACAGGGGTTCCGCCAAGAACCTGTATTGTATCTTGAGATACAGAGGAAGTCATTGATCGAAGCTTAATACCTTTAAGATCTGCAGGACTCTTTACATCCAGATTTTTTGTAGTCAAAGCTCTGGATCCATTTAAATAGATTGCCACTTTTTGTAATTTTCTTTCATCTTGAAGTTTTGCCCACATTGCTTTTGCAGTATCAGAATTAGTAAGGTAATCATATGCATCTGCATAACTATGGAACAAATACGGAAGACCAAACGCATACATCTCAGGAACATAATCTTTAATAGAAAGATTAGCTTCCGATAGTTGCAGAGTATTTGTCCTAACCATTTCAATCATCTCTTCATCAGAACCGAGTGAGCAATTTGCAAACAATTCAAATGTTATCCGGCCTTCAGTAGCTTTTTCCAATGCTTTTCCGAAATTCTGCAAAGCTATAGTTTGAGGATTTTCTTCATCTACACCATTTCCCATTTGCATCACAAGAGGTCTATCAGCAGAGTATGAACCATCATTCTCTTCCTTAGCACCTTGTGCAAAAACAACGGGGACACAAAGACAAACCAACGCGACCAATAAAAGCAATCTCTTTTTTTTCATGTGAATCTCCTTATTATTTATGTGAAATAAAAACATTTTTTATCGAATGAATCTTATCCAGAAAAATGACTTCCGCTCATATCCGGCAATCAACAACAACTTTTACTGTTACCTCATCTGGATTTTTCAACAAATCAAAAACTCTATCTGCTTCACTTAATGGAACAATTTGGGTTACTGCTTTTTCTAAATCCTGCTGTATGAATTTTGCATATTTTACAGCAGCTTTAAATTCTTCTAGCGTATGTCCACGTGAACCGATTAGTGTTTGTTCCTTAAAATTTATATCTCTCAAATCGACCTTATGAAGGTGCTTGTGTACACCTGTTTGACAGATGACGCCTCCAATTCGACATGCTTTGCTCATTTCAAGTGAAGCTGATTCAGTTCCACTACATTCATAGACATAGTCCATTCCAACCCCATTGGTTGTTCTATCTATATAATCAGATAGCTTTTCATCAATAACATTGACTGTCTCGAATCCGAAAGATTGGCAAACCTTCAGTCTCCCTTCATCCACATCTGATACTATAATTCTTGAAGCTCCAGAACTTTTAAGCATAACGGCGACCATTAAGCCTATTGGCCCTGCTCCGATTACTGCAGCAGTATTCAGCGATTTAAAACCTGACTGATGCATGCTACGTATTCCAACAGCAAGAGGCTCTACAATTGAAGCAGCTTTGTTTGAAACCGAATCATCAATTTTTACCAAATATTCAGTTCTACAAGTGACATACTCAGCTATTCCTCCATCCTTATCTATGCCAATGATCTTTAGGTTTTTGCAAACATGAGGTAGCCCTATATTACAGAAATAACAACTATTGCAAGGAATATTTGGCCATCCTGCAACCTTATCGCCAGGGACTAAACCATTCGCGTCACCTTCAATAGCATCAATGATTCCAATAAATTCATGACCAAGTATTAGAGGAGCTTTAGCTCTTGGATGAGTTCCAAGATATATCCCAATATCTGAACCGCATATGCCACAGTAAATTACCTTGATCCTTGTCTCTCCATCAGAAATTTTGGGAATTTCAACATCCCTCACTTCTGTCTTCAAAGTATCGGTCCAAACAAGCGCTTTCATTAGTATAATCCCCCAAGATTTCAAATATAGTGTAAGTATAAAAAGCATAATATCGTTCTATATTATAGAATGCCATCTCACTATGTAGATAATTCTATCATACTAATAGTAGTTGTCAAGCATAATAGAATAATATTCTAAAAAAATTGGTCCTACCGTGATAGGATATGATATATTCATAGCACTAAGACAAATCATATAAAGGAAAATCAAATGATTATTTCAGTAATCAAAGCTCTAGAGATACTGGAGTCCTTCACACCAGAAAGTCCATATCTGTCTCTTTCGGAACTCAGCTCAAAACTGGGATATCCAAAAACAACTATTCACACAATACTTCAGACACTTGAAAGCAAAAGCTATATAGAGAAATTCTCAAACGGGATATATTCTCTTGGAATTGCAATAATACCAATGACTCAGGCTGTACGTGTTAATGTGCAGTTACGAGATCGAGCAGCACCTCTATTAAGAGAATTAGGAAATTATTGTGGGGAATCAATCTATTTGGCAATTAAAGACGGGACAACATGTCTCTATATTTACGCTATAGAATCATCAAACAGACTTCTTGCTCGTACAGCAGTGGGAGAAAGAGCTATGATGCATTACACTTCTGTCGGTAAAGCCATGATGGCTTATCTTGCTGAGACCGAGATTTCACAAATATTACAAACCCAAGGGCTTCCATCCGAAACAAAAAATACAATTACAGATATAAAGATATTAAGGGAAGAACTCAAGCAAATAAGGTCTGATGGATACTCAATTGACAACGCAGAACATGAGGCAAACACCTATTGTTTAGGTGCACCAATATTCGATGAAAACAGCCAAGTCATCGCAGCATGCAGCATTTCAGGTAATGACAAAGAAATTCTCGGAAAGAATAGAGACAGATATTCTGCAGTACTTAGATATTCTGCACAATCCATATCGCGTCAGATGGGCTTTATTCCAAAAGGAGAAACCTTTATATGGAAAGATATTTCAAACCCCTTACTTGACAGATGATTCACCATTTTCCAATTGTAACTTGTTGTTACGCTCATTCACTCAGGTTTTTGCATTTTTTTGTTTGAAACAACTAGATGAATAGGAGACGACTATGTTCCTATTGTATCCTGTTTATTGACAAATATTTGACATCTGATTATGTTAGGCAACCTCGAATAAAGCAAGATATCTGAGATGCTCTGGAGCACCTCATTGAGGATGATGCAGAACTCTTCACGTGGCCAAAGGCAAAAATGAGTATTGCCCATACCTTCGCCTCTCATCTGCATAGGACACTGTGCAAAGTCCTCGGGCTCTCTCTGGATACAAGCAGCAAGAGTTATCTTACCCTTCCTCAGAATATGAAGGTAGACCTGTTTGCCCTTGCAGAGAACAGCAAAGCCGATATTCTGCTTCATGACAGAAAGAAGAGCCGGCCCTTGGCCATCCTGTTCAACCAGGACTACCTGAGCAAACAGCAGATAGAAGTATTGCACAAACTGGAGAAGGAAGGGTGCTCCCTTGTGTTGGGTGTAGCCTTCCTACACCAGAAAGATTACATACTGATTTATCGTGCAAACGGTGAAAAGCTCGATTACTATCATTTCAGCAGAACCGGACATACATCGTCCTTGCTCAAGCAACGCGAGCTCTCTAGTGCAGAGAGTCCCTTACAGCTTTCTCTCAATATCCAGAACAGGAAGAAACACAAGAAGCGACAGGCAAAGCCGGTTAGTGGAGAGGATCAATAACCCGATTCCTGCCAGTCATCTTGTTCATCCCACGCTTGTGCGCATCCTCACACCCATTCCAGGGCTTATCCGCATTCTCCGACTTGTACTTCTGGGTCATCCAGTAGACATCCTTTGCTATGCGGTCAAGATTTGCCACTTCCAACTGGGTGAGGGAGCGGACAAACTCCGGCTGGACTGAGGCTGAAAGAGCCTCTTTTGATTGTTGCAACAATCCCTGGAAATGATGAAGACAAAAGCCCTTGCTCTCTGAAAAGGCTTCCCTGAACTCCGTATCCTCTCCCCAAAGATATGCCGTGGTATAGTAGTAACGCAGAAGACGATCTTTCATGGAAGTACAGACAAGACATCCCGCTTCGCGTTTATCCAAGTCTTCACTGAAATGTTCAATAGCCTTTTTGGCCAGTCTTGCACTCTTTGCACCCAAGAGCTCATTGAAAGAGCGTTCAAACTTTTCCCGACTTTTTGCCAGGTAGGTATCTGTCATCAGAGCAACACCCTGGCTCTTGTTGGCAGCAACCAACATCTGGGAGTGCTTGTAGCAAAAGCCATGTTCATTGACCTTCACCCTGGTCTCAGGGTTCATGACTGAACTTCCCAGATAAAAGGAGATGGCATCGTGCTGTGCTTCAGCCATAAGGTCACAGATATAGCATTCGCTGTTGCTTTTTATCCCATCCCAGACAGGGATGGTTTCCAATTGAATTTTCATAGGGCTGATTGTACCATGAATAGTTCTCTTGGCAATAGGGAACAGGAACTGGTCAAGCCAACCAAAACTAGGCCAGAGGATCATAGAAGATTCTCTGGCCTAGTGATTATTATACAAAATTTAATGCTTATGGTATCTCTACCTAACTCTTTTGCCTTTTCCTACAGTCCTATCGTTTTGTCAGCTCTTCAGCCTTCTTTTCAATATTCTCTGCAGTGAAGCCAAATACCTTTGCCAGATAATCAAGCTTTCCTACCTCACCGAACTGCTCTCCGACAGAGACAAAATCCATGTGGACAGGATTTTCCTTGACCAGGAAGCCTGCGATAGCCTCGCCAACCCCACCAGCATAGCGACCATTCTCACAAACAAGCACACGGTTGCAACGTTTGGCAACCTTGGCGATCAGTTCGTAGTCGAGTGGCCTGATGGTATGCAGATCAACCAAAGTGGCGTTAATGCCCTTTACGGCAAGAGCCGCTACGGCTTTCTCAGCTGCATTGACCATTACCTCTCCTGTCGCAATGATTGCCACATCCTCACCTTTGGTGAGCTCGATGCCCTTACCCAGTTCAATCTTGGTCCCTACAGGATAGCGATGACTCGCACCCTTCCTGGCAGCACGGGTGTAGGAGCTCTTGTTCAGGTCATAAGCCTGCCTCATCAGCTCATACAAGCTCTGTGCATCACTGGGGTCAATGATGGTAACGCCGGGAATTTGCCTAATGAGAGCAATGTCCTCAAAAGGCATGTGGGTTCCACCGTTGAGCTGGGCGGTAATGCCAGGGTCACTGCCAATTACATGGACGACTTGTCCAGTATATCCTACGGAAAGGAAGAACTGGTCATAGGCCCTTCTGGATGCAAAACAGCCAAAGGTATGGGCATAAGGGACAAGACCCACGGATGCGAGACCTGCGGCCACACCGATCATGTTAGCCTCAGCAATTCCACAGTTGAAGAAATTTTTAGGGTGTATACTGCAAAATGAGGTGGAACCAATGCAGCTGGAAAGGTCGGCATCAAGCATGACCACTTCGGGATGCTCATTTGCAAGGTCGTTGATAGCTGCCATAACGGCGTCTCTCATATTCTCAATAGTGGTGGTATCTCTCATATCTTTCCTCCTTCACGGGCATAGAGGTCTTCTATAGCCTTGGTGGCAACCTTCGAGTCGAATGCCATACTATGGTTGGCAGTGGTAGTCTCACCAGGGATGAATCCATAGGACTTCACCGTATCCATGATGATCATGCTGGGACGGTCCAGGACGGTCTTAGCAATCTGGACAGCTCGGTCGATCTGAGTAAAATCATGTCCGTTGATGCGCTGTACATGCCAGTTGAACCCGAGCCAACGGGTGTCGATGTTTTCCATGCTTACGATATCTGAGGTATAGCCGTCAAGCTGGAGACGATTAAAGTCAGTGAAGGCTATCAGGTTGCCAAGCTTCCACTGTGCAGCCGTTGCTGCCCCTTCCCAGATCTGGCCTTCCTGGCTCTCACCATCACCGATTACGACAAAGGTGTTCGCTTCTATCTTGCGAATCTTCTGACCTAAGGCAATACCGACAGCAGCACTGAAGCCCTGACCCAAGGAACCACCGGTGAAATCGACACCAACGGTCTTGTTCATGTCACAGTGACTGGGCAGGTTGGTCCCACCCTGATTGAGTGTCTTCAACTCTTCTAGTGGAAAGTATCCCTTGGTTGCAAGTGTTGCATATACTGCAGGACCGGCATGGCCTTTCGAACAGACAAAACGGTCACGATCTTCTTTCTTGGGATTGGAAGGATCAACCCTCATCTCGTGGTAGTAGAGGTAGGTAAGCATTTCTACGATAGACATGCTTCCTCCAATATGCCCTGATCCGAAATTACCTATCTCTTCGATAGTAAGTTTTCGAATCTCCAAAGCTACCTGCTTCAGTCTTTTTACATCCAGCATTGCTTTCTCCTTATTATTTGTTTCCATATTTCATACGCATAAGCTGTTCACATCGCGCATCATCCAAAGTAGAGACATCATACCCCCGGCTTGCCATTTGTATCGCTATAGTCGTCATCTGGGCGGCTCGTTCGAGCAACTCCATCTTGTCAAAGGCTTCTAGCAGGGATTTCCCCAAGGCGACCGCCCCATGGTTCTCCAATAGGAGGACCGAGTGATCGAAAGCCTGAATGGCAACCTGCTCAGCAAGGTTAACCGTACCCATCAAGAGGTAAGGAACCATCACAGGCTTTTCAAGGATGAAGTATGATTCAGCTATCATAGTGGTGTCGATGGCACACTTGCCGTCTTTGGTGATGGCAGTGAAAGCTGAAGTGTAGGTAGGATGGGCATGGACGATGGCACGACAGTCAGGTCGGGCTATCAAAGAAAGACGGTGCATCTCTGTTTCGATGCTCAAGGGTAACTCAGGAGTAAGATTCTTCCCTTCCATGGTCACCACGGCAATGTTTTCAAAGGTAAGTTTACCCTTGTCCAAAGCTGAGGGGGTAATACAGAAAAGCTCATCGTTGAGGCGAAGACTAATGTTTCCTCCGCTGGCAGTGGTGAGTTGACGATCATACAGACGGGTCATGAACGCGGCAACCTGAGTGCGTTCCTTCTCATATTGGCTGATATTCATAATGGGGCGAGTATAGCATGTATCGTACCAACTGTTAAAGCTTCCTTGGATATATACCTTGAGGAGGAAAGGCCGTTTTGTTACAATGAGGGCTGTTTTAGCAAAAGAGGAGACAATAAGAACATGCGCATGTCCAATTTATTTTCAAAGACCCTTCGTGAAGCACCAAACGGTGCTGACAGCAAGGGGTATGAATACCTGCTTCGTGCAGGATTTATCCGTCAGATGGGTGCCGGGGTCTTCTCGTTGCTACCTTTCGGGTTCAATGCAACCAGGAAGATTAGCCAGATCATCCGCGAAGAGATGGATGATATCGGAGCCCAGGAGCTCCTGATGCCTCTTGTGAACACTGCAGACATCTGGAAAGAAACCGGTCGTTTCTACAGCATCGACAAGGAGATGAGCAGATTCATCGACAGAAGTGGACGAGATATGGTTCTTGCCATGACCCACGAGGAAGCCGTAACCGATATCGCCCGAGGCGAAATTGACAGCTACAAGCGCCTTCCCCAGCTAGTCTACCAGATCCAGACAAAATGGCGTGATGATCCACGTCCCCGTGCAGGACTCATCAGGGTCCGTGAGTTCACCATGAAGGACAGCTACTCCTTTGACCGAGACCAGGAAGGTCTGGATATCCAATATGCCAGGCACTACAAGTCTTACTTCAGGATTTTTGGTCGTTGCGCCCTACCTACAATCGTAGTAAGTGCCGACAGTGGTATGATGGGTGGCAAGGTTTCCCATGAGTACATGTACCTCTCCTCCATCGGTGAAGATACCATCATTACCTGTAGCGAATGTGGCTACACTGCCAACCGCCAGATAGCAACCTTCAAGAAAACGTACCATCAGGAAGAGGCAAAACCTCTTGAAAAGGTACTGACTCCAGACTGCAAGACCATCGAGGATCTAGCCCTATTCCTCAATATTGAAAAATCCCAGACAGCAAAGGCTGTCTTCATGGTAGGAACATTCATCAATGACGAAAACGGGGAGGAGGAAGAAAAACTCATTATCGGTGTCATTCGTGGGGATATGGATGTTGAAGAAAACAAGCTACAAAACGCAGTCAAGGCCAATGGACTTCGTCCAGCCCACGTTGAAGAGATTACAGCCAAGAAGATGGTACCAGGCTACGGGTCACCTATCGGTGCAGCATCTGATGTCTTGGTCATCGTTGATGATTCGGTCGCAAACAGCAACAATCTTGTCGCCGGTGCTAACGAACAGGGATACCACTTTCTGAACACCAACTTCGGACGTGATTACACGGGCTTAGTAGCCGATCTTGCAACTGCCACTACAGGACTTCCTTGTCCGAACTGCTCAAGTGCCCTCACCTCTTCAAAGGGTGTGGAAGTCGGCAACATATTCCAGCTGGGAACCCGCTACAGCGAAGCGATGAACTGCTTTTACCAGGATGAGGGTGGAGCCAGGAAACCTGTAATCATGGGATCCTATGGTATAGGGGTAGGAAGGCTGCTTGCCTGTCTTGCAGAGGAGTATGCCGATGAGAAGGGTCTTGCTCTGCCCATAACAGTCGCTCCCTACCAGATTCATCTGGTAAGCTTGGTGAAGGATGCTGAAGTGGTCGAAGGAATCTACAAGGATCTTACTTCCAGTGGCATCGAAGTACTCTACGATGACCGTAAGGAGTCCGCTGGAGTGAAGTTTGCTGATGCTGACCTCATTGGGCTTCCTATCCGCATCACCGTAGGCAACCGCTCCCTGAAGGAAGGAAAGGTCGAGGTAAAGTTGAGAAGCAATCTTGAAGAGACGCTCTCCTATGACCTGAAAGGTATTGCTGTTGAGATGAAAGCAATGATTCAACGTCTCACTGATGCCATCACTGAAAAGATTGTTGAACCAGAGTGGAACAGAGAAGAAAAGTAAGAAAGCTCCTCAGAAATGGAGAGACAATACTAAATAGTAGGGGGATTCCAATTGGAATCCCCTTGCTTATGTCCTCTATTGCATTCCTCTCTTTCCTCATGTTCTCAATCCTCAAGAAAGGAAGGCTACACTATCAGTGTGCACCCATCTTTTTCAGTTGGGTTACGATATAGGTGCGTTTATTTGCCTTGGCATACTCGAGTACAGAGTGACCTTGATAGTCACGGGCATTAATATCGGCGCCTGACTTCAATAGCTCTGAAATTACACGAGTCTCTTCATTGGAATTCACTGCCAAGATGAGAGCAGTCTCTCCAAGATAGTTTCTTGCATTGAGGTCGGCTCCTGCTTCCAGAAGAGTGGCTATCACTTTCGGGCTCGTGCTCTTGTTCGCAGCAAGATGCAGGGCATTAGAGCGGTACTTGGGTTCAGCTTCCTGTATGTCTGCTCCAGCTTCAAGCAATGCCTTGAGGACATTCACTGAAGAGTTATATTGGGCTGCAAGCATGATAGGGGTTAGGCCCCACTCATTCTGTGCATGAATGTCAGCACCTTCTGCTAGAAGGGACTTTATGTCCTTAATTTTTGTAGCAGTTATAGCGGCGGCAAGCAGCTTCTTGTTCAGACTTTCAATATTTCTGGCCATGGTAACAAATCTCCTTACTCATTATTTCATTTGCCTTTATATTGCTCCATTATCTCAAGTATCCGACTAATTGTACAGAGCTAGGCAATTTAGTTGACATAAAGCAAGACTTTGCAATCAAATTGTATGCTTTTCAATTTGCTTAGTAAGATAGGTTTGTTGTATGATGAAGCTATGTTGACAAAAGAAATAATTCAGCAAGTGCCTAAAGTCGAATTGCATGACCACCTTGATGGTGGTCTCAGAATTAAGACCATCCTGGAATTGGCAAAAAAGGAAGGGGTTTTCCTTCCCTCTGAAAACGAGAAGGAATTGCAATCCTGGTTTGTGCGAGGATGTAAACAAAAAAGCCTTTCGCTGTATCTAGAGACTTTTTCTGTAACTACGAGCGTCATGCAGACAAGAGAAGCGCTTGAACGGATTGCCTTTGAGGCTGTAGAAGATCTTGCAAGAGAAAATGTCTGTTATGCTGAGATCCGCTTTGCCCCCAACCTGCATCTGGAAAAATCTCTCACCGCTAAAGATGCGGTCCAAGCTGTCCTCGATGGCCTAGATCGGGGGAGAAAAAAAACAGGCATGCCCTCAGGTCTCATCCTCTGCGCGATGCGCAACCAGAGTCCGGCCCTCTCCCTTGCTACAGCAGAACTTGCAGTGGCTTTCTGCGACCGTGGGGTCGTAGGCTTCGATCTGGCAGGTGATGAAAGCGGCTATCCACCGAAAAAACACCTCCAAGCCTTCCAATATATACGTAATCAGAACTTCAACATTACTATCCATGCAGGGGAAGCCTTTGGAGTAGAGTCCATCTGGCAAGCTATCCAGGTCTGTGGAGCCCATAGGATAGGGCATGGAACACGCCTCATTGAGGATATGACGCTCGAAGGCAATCATATCGAGGAGACCGGGTCCCTAGCTAACTTCATTCGAGACCGACGTATTCCCATGGAAATGTGTCTGACCAGCAATATTGGCACAGGAGTGGCCACTGACTATGCACACCACCCCTTTCCCATTTTCTTCCGCAACCAGTTTAGGGTATTCCTCTGTACTGACAATCGCTTGATGAGTGACACCACCCTCACCCGCGAGATGGAAATTGCAGTTGAGTACTACAACCTGACTTTACGTGATTTGGAGAAGATAACTATCAATGCGATGAAGTCAGCCTTCATACACCATGATGAAAAACTGGAAATCATCTATACGATGATCAAGAAAGGATACCAGGAAGTCCGTACGCAGTACGGGATCCTGGACTAGCGTGTACGCCTGAAGACATCTATAGGATTGATCTTCATCCTGATACGGCAATAAAGGAAGGCAAACAACAACCCACTTAGATGGGTCAGGTGTGCTACGTTTCCGCCTCTGCTAAATACCTGGCTATAGAGCTCAATACCTGTATAAAGAATGACAAGCGTAGGTGCACGCAAAGGTATGAGGCCAAAGACGAAGACCCTTGCAAAAGGATAAAATACGGCGAACATAAGCAATACCCCGTAGATGGCTCCAGAAGCTCCAACAAGGATGACGTTTGTCCCAGCCAAAAGATAGCTGATAAGACTTACGATACCACTGAACAGTCCGGCCAACAGATAAAAGAGGAGGAACTCCTTACTTCCGACACGTTGTTCAACCATGGTCCCAAACAAATAGAGACTTATCATATTGAACAAAAGATGGGAGAAGCCCCCATGGACAAACATATAGGTGAAGGGTTGCCAAATATACCCATGCAAGACAAAGGAAGGAATCATAGCCAGATAGTAGGTACTATTGGGGTTGATCATACTGGTTACAAGGTATACCAAGGCGTTGATGATCACCAGCTTGAGGGTCACATTCGTATAGGAGTTATTCTTAAATCTCCGGTTGAGGATATTTTTCTTGTTCATGCACATAAAATATAGAGCAATTGTTCCTTCGTCAATTGTGTAATAACTGCGCAAATACATTACGTGTGAATTTTTTACACAGTCCCCCACTATTACTTCTGCGATAGGAAGCCCCAGACCAATATAAAAGTTGGCACGCTCCTTGCATATATATTTGTACAGAGCAACAGTTTTTTTCATACTCCTCCTTTTACAACGACAGGGTGCCAAGAAGATATCCCAATCCACTTCTGGCACCCTACTTTTGTATTTCCACTCCCGAAAGATATCTGAAATGACTACAATACCATAGGCAAGATAAAACATATGACCTTTTATTGTTTCACTCAGGACCAAGAGTTGTTACAATACACCCTTACCAAGGAAGATTCATGCATCTCTAGAAAAGAGGAGATGACCTCTGATAAGGAAAGCCTATGAGCCTATATTCACTGTTCCATCCTCCTGTTTTCCAGGGAAAAGGTAAACAACAAGACTACTTTGAAGGCTGGTACTTTAAGATGGCAAGACAGGACGAGGTCATCGCCCTGATCCCTGGCGTCTCTCTAGGAAATGATCGCCACTCATTCATACAGGTCATCAGCAGCAAAGAAGAACGAAGCTGGTATATCCGATTTCCATATGAGGACTTCAAGGCTGAAAAAAAGATATTCTCTGTCACCATCGGGTGTAATCACTTTTCCACCGATGGTATCTCAGTGGATCTTTGCTTTGAGGACCTCCGTCTCAAAGCAGAGGTGCAAAACCTCAAGACAACAGCATTCCCTGTCACCCTTACAAAGCCCGGCATCATGGGCTGGTATGCCTATATCCCCTTTATGGAGTGTTTTCATGGAGTTGTTTCCACCCACCATACCCTTGAAGGGTCTATCGAGCTCAATGGCAAAATAACCGATTACACTGGGGGCATAGGATACATAGAAAAGGATTGGGGCACATCCTTTCCTTCTGCTTGGATCTGGATGCAGGCCAACTGCTTTCCCTCTGACAAAAGCTCCTGCATGCTCTCAATAGCAAATATCCCCTTCTTGGGAAGAACCTTTCAAGGGTTCTTGGGATTCTTACAAATTGAAGGAAAACTTATCAGGTTTGGTACCTATACCGGCGCTAAGGTTATCAAGCTTGAACAAAATAGCGAACACGCCACAGTCATTATCCGCCAAAAACAATTTCTCATTACTTTTGTTGCTACCCTTGGTCGTGCCTCCCACCTCAGTGCTCCCCGCCAGGGCAATATGGAAAGAACCATTCTTGAGAGTGTCAGGGGAACCATTGAAGTGACACTCAAGAGGAAGGATGGCACGCTCCTGTTCCAGGAAATAGGAAACATGGCAGGGATAGAGTTGTCCGAGGCAGCTGAACTGCAAGGATAACGAACAAGCGTTTCAATTTTTTTACAAGGTGTGAAGAAAGGGAAGAGTGTTACTTTTTTACACAGAGAGTCTAGGTACCTTTGGTGAAAAATATTTTCTATAAGCTATATATATGTTCTTATAGAGTTGCATTAGTAAGTTGGCACGGCTATTGCATACTAATTTGTGAATAGAGCAACAGTTTTTTTCAAACCTCCTTTAAGTGTGATTTCTTAGGTGCCAGCGATTCTCTCTCCCCACCCCATAATAATTCGCTGGCACCTTCTCTTTGCCCTTCCGGGTCGACCATCTTTTTGATATAGTCTTATCTATGGCTACTAGCAGAAGGGATCGTGCAGACTCCTATACCAAACGTGCACATAAAGAGGGTTACCCAGCTCGTTCAGTCTACAAGCTGGAAGAGATCCAGAAGACAACCAAGATCATTAAGCCTGGGGACAATGTGCTTGATGTCGGAGCCGCTCCAGGGTCGTGGACTCTCTATACCCACAAAGAATTGCTAAAAGGTAGAGGAAGAATCATTGCTGTCGACCTCAATCCCCTTAACCTTGATCCTGTTCCCCCTACAGTAACGGCCTTTGTAGGCGATGCATTCAGCAAAGATATCCGCTCTCTTTTGGTAGAGAACGGACCTTATGATGCCATCATCAGTGATGTTGCCCCTATGACAATGGGAAATCGTGCTGTCGATACCACCCGTAGCGAATACCTAGCCGAACAGGTGGTATTCCTTGCAAGGGAGCATCTCAAGGAACATGGGAATCTGGTGGTAAAGATATTCCAAGGTGGTGGTCAGGTGGATATCATTAGGGAAATGCGCACCTTCTTTACCAAGGTGAAGCCTTTCAAGCCCAAGGCTTGTAGGGATGATTCCTTTGAAATCTATTTGATAGGCTTGGATAAGAAGCGGGTGTAGGTAGCAAGACTTACGCCTTGCTCTTGTTTGCTTGTTTTTCCTTTCTTGCCTTTGCAAGATTTCTTGCTGCGGCACTGCTGTCGACCAGTTCCAACACTAGCATAAAACAAGACTCAGCCTTCTCTGCTTCATGAAACTCATCAAGGTAGAGAGAGCCAAGATTGTTCATAGCCTCCACATGGGTTGGATCATCATTAACCACACGAAGATAGAGTTGTAAGGCTTGTTCAGGCTTTGTGGAAAATAGGAGTCTTGCCTGTTCCACATCTGTCTGGTTCGTCAAGACCCGTTGGTAGCGACTCTCATCACCAAGAATTTCCATTCGCCTTGAGATGAGTTTTGATTCCTTTTCATTTGGATCGTCAGCTAAGGCAGCTGTATACCAACGTATTGCATCAAGGCGATGGCCTTGCATATATTGGATATCCCCAAGCATCCTACAGAGGCGAATGCTCTTACCATAGGTTTCAACACAAGAAAGCAAGGTTTCATATGCCTCTTGTTTTCGGTCCTGACCAAGGGAGATAAGTGCAAGGTTGTATTGTAGCCCCATTGAAGAACCCTTGTGTGCTATTTGTTTGAGAAGAAAGCGTTCAGCCTCTTCCCATTTGTTCTGCACCATGGCATTAAGTGTTCTCCTCTGATAGTACCAACCAATTGGATCCATACCCCTACTCCTTGTTGAGAAATATGGTGCCGACAGAAACTTGCCGACACCATAGAGACAATCATAGCATCTGCTACAGGAAGAATATACCCAGTATCATCACGATGGTGATGGTGGTTATCCCCTGTACCAATGTAACACCGGTCTGAGTCTTGTAGGCCGTTGCGGTATTCATATCAGAGAACTGTGATACTACCCAGAAGTAGCTGTCATTTGCATGAGATACTGTCATCGAACCTGCACCAATCGCCAAAAGGGTAAGAACTTTGGCCATCTCGCTCGTCCAGCCGAGTTGTCCCATCAGGGGGGCCATCATGGCAGAGGTCACGATCATGGCGACTGTAGAAGCTCCCATCGCCGACTTGAGCAGGGCTGCAATGATGAAGGGAATCAACAGTCCAGCATTCATCTGTACCAGGCTACCGGAAAGGATTTCTGCAATAGGCAGACTCTTCAAGACTGCACCCAAAGCTCCACCAGCTCCGGTTATGGCAAGGATACTTGCAGAACTGCTTATGCCATCACTGATCCATTTGAACGCTGTCCCCTTAGCTTCTGACTTGGGAATCAGGGTAACGGCAAGGCCGACACCAAAGATCAGTGCAGTTACTGGGTTACCAATGAAGTCAAAGAAACTTTTTGCCATGCCAGTACCAAAAATAGCTGAAGGGAAATCTGCAATTGATTTCAAGGCAATGAGTATGATAGGAAGCAAAATAGGAGCGAAGGACCTCAATGCATTGGGAAGCTTGCCATATTTCTCTACCAGTTCTTCCAAAGAAACCTCTGGATTAGCTGGAATATCAAACTTGCTGGAAATCTTCAGTGCGTACAGGTATCCGATCAGCATAACAGGAATCGATACCAAGCTACCAACAATGATGACCAAGCCAAGGTCGGCTTGCAACGTCCCTGCCATAATGATGGGCCCTGGTGTAGGGGGAACCAAGCAGTGGGTAGCATACAAGCCAGAACTGAGACAAGTTGCCATTACTGCCAGTGATATGCCTGACTTGGCGGCAAGAGCCCTGTTGATGGGTGAAAGGATAACAAACCCCGAGTCACAGAAAACAGGGATACTTACGATGTAGCCGGTGAGGCTCATAGTAAGAGGCGCCCGTTTCTTTCCAACCACATTGAGGATGGTGTTTGCCATAGTCAGTGCTGCCCCTGTCTTTTCCAGAATAGTACCAATGATGGTACCAGATATGATGACGATACCGATACTCCCCAGAATTGACCCAAATCCGGAAGTCAGGATACCTATCAGGTCATCAACAGGAATTCCACTCAGGACACCTACAAAGTACCCAGCTAACAATAATACGATAAATGGATGCCACTTGAATTTAGAAATCAAGAGTACCATTCCTACGATAGCAACAATAATTACAAGAAACAGATACCAACCTGCCATGCATTCGCCCTCCTAAACAATCTATAGTCTTTATCCCTCAAGGATAATTGTTGACCCTGTACAGCTACGAAAATTGGTGGATGAATGTTCAAGCGACAACGCTATCGCCCTCTCCCCCGAACAGTGGGAAATGCCCAACAGGACAATACCTCGTTCAGCAAAGTTGTCCATTGTACATTTGGTTCGTTCTTCATCCGCTTCAACCAGATGAGTTCCTCCAAAGAGGGCATAGACAGATTGTCCAAAGGATGCTTCAACGGAATCGATCATATTTAATATCCCTGGGTGGGAGCACCCTACCAGGGCAACCAATCCTTTGGTTGTCTCAATGACAAGCATGACCTCATCAGAAAAATCATCAGCTTGAAAGAAAGAAGACCCTTCTTCCTGCTTCACAAACCTGGGGTTTGGTGTCTCCTGGGCGTGGGTTCTGGCAAAGTCTGTTGCAGCCCAAATCCTAGGAGCTATCTGAGTTCGTTTGTTGCTGACATTCTTGAGTGATATGCCTTGTTGTTTGATGAAGTCTCTATCAAAGTCATTTCCCAAGAATTGGTAGGATGCGTTGAAAGCACCATATTTCTCTGCAAAAAAACCTTTTCCCGTCCAAAGGGTATATCCTTGGGAGCCTCTCTTTTCCACAAAAGAGCGAAAGCCTCCTGTATGATCGTAGTGGCCATGGCTAAGGACCACATCAGTCACTTGAGAAAGGTCTTTACGTAGTCGGTCTGCATTGTCCAGGAAGGCACCACTGCGACCAAGATCGAACAGGACCGAGGTTTCTTCTGTCTCTATGAGAAAGGAAAGTCCGTGCTCTGTTTTGAGGCCGGTGTGCTCTCCAAGACTGTTTTCAATGAGTGTTGTTATGTGTATAGGCATAGGAGTCCTTCAGAACTGGAGTAACTTATCAGATATCTGACAAGTTGTGATTACTCTACACCCTCTCCCTACCATTTGTCAAACTATATTTTACAGAGCTCCAAAATATCGTTGAATATCGGAAAGAGCATTCTGTAAGTGTTGTTCCATTGCCTGGCAAGCTGCTTTGGCATCATGCATTTCTATTGCACGTAGCAGTACTCCATGCTCCTCTATGGAAGATTCAAGACGACCAGGTACATGCAAACTTGCATACCATCCCTCATTGAGGGTTTGTTCCATGGTCCGCATCAGTACGATGAGTGTTCTATTTCGTGCAGCCTTGGCTACAGCTAGATGAAATGCTCCATCGGCGGCAATTGCTTGGTGCACATCCCCTGATCGTACGTACCCCTTGAATGCCTCAAACAGGTCATTCAGGGTAGAGATATCCTTCTCGTCACCCTTTTTGCTTGCCAGTTCTGCCGCATGAGGCTCGATGAGAAGCCTAACTTCAAAATGTTCGCGTAGCGAGTCTGCATTCTCCACAACCCAGCTCATGACCGGTTTGTCCGCATGTTCTGGTTCTGAGATGAAGACACCTTTGCCTTGGTAGACCTTGATAAGGCCTGAGACCTCAAGCATACGCAGCGCTTCCCGAATGGAAGAACGACTCACCTCAAGTCTCTCTGAAAGTTGCTTTTCACTGTACAGCTTGTCACCTGGCTGTAGATTCTCAGTCACTATCATCTTCTTGATGGCATCGGTAACCATGACCGACAAACGTTCTTTCTTTAAGGATTGCATGAGAACATAGTATAAGGAAGTAACAATATCTGCAAGTAATGAGACATTGTAAGAGTGTGGTCTCTCATCTCTCTGGAAGAAAGAGTCTATCTGTCCTATACTTTTAGGGAAATGGAGAACACGATGAAAGTAGTTATCATAGATGGTCAGGGCGGAAGTCTGGGAAAAGCTCTGGTTGAAGCGATCAGAAAGGTACACCCTACTCTTGAGATACTTGCCATAGGGACCAACAGCATAGCAGCGAGTGCGATGCTCCGTAGCGGCTCAAGTGCCATAGCGACAGGCGAAAACCCTGTGGTGGTAGCCTCCCGTGATGCCGATGTCATCATCGGGCCCTTGGGTCTCATCGCTGCCGACTCCCTGCATGGGGAGATTACCCCGATCATGGCATCTGCAATTTCACAGAGCAAGGCCCATAAGATTCTCATCCCCATCAGCAAATGCAATATCTCCATAGTGGGTAAACAGGAGCTTGCACTTGGGGAGATGATAGCACTTGTGGTGAAGGAACTGACTTCGGTACTGCGGTAAACGAAAAACGCCGGATGGGGTGCTTTACTCAAGCTCTACTGTAATGTCTCCAGGCTACTGATTAGTCCCTATCGCCGACCTTGCAGCTATTCCTGACTCCGCAAACAACTCATATAACAACAAGGATGCGTCATCGATACCTTTGGGAGGGTCTCGAAAATCTGTGGTGCATGCGACAAGTCCAAGTATCTTGACGAACCTCTTTATCCTATCAAAATCACCTACATGACCCGTTAAGACACTCAGAGCATTGAGGATCAATGCCACCCATCCTCTTTCAATACCTACACGTACTGCCGCCTCTGAAGCAATCAGCTGTTCCCCGCAAGAAGCGTTCATTGCAACAAAGTTACATCGTGCCCAAGTCCTACTGGTTTCAAAATCCATTCAATCAAAGAAATCTCTTTTGCTTGTGGTTTTTCAGAAGTTTCAGCATTCTCAAGATTTTTTCGTCAACTAACTGGGAAATCCCCAAGAAATTGGTTTCTACCAAATCAGTACAAACAATCATCGCCCATTGAATTTTGAATTCCACATTCGTTTGCTTGAGCCTCTATTGATGTGCCCCGATTTTCATTTCTTGACACTCTCCCCCCTCCCTCTGTAAGATAGTAGCAACACAACCCCATGAAGGGGTTACCAACGCTTACTGCTTGCATTACTGACCAACAATGAAAATGACCGTATATACATAGCCATGAAGGCCTAAAAGGAAATATCTCCTTTTGCTTTTGTGGCATATTTTTTGTCTTTGGAGATGACGTGGAACCATACAAACAACCGCTGAAAGAAGGACTTACCCTCTGTGTGTACAACAATGAGGAGCTCATATTCTCTGACACGGGAAGATGGCTAACGCCTCTCTTCGCCCTAGAGAATTTCCTCAATACCTACGAGGGGGATAGAAGTAACCTTGCAGCTCATGATACGGCAGCGGGCAAGGCCGCTGCCATCCTCATGGTACGCATGGGTATCAAGCGCGTGCACATCAACCTGATGAGTGAGCTTGCCCTCACCTACTATAAAGCCAATGGTGTTGTTGCTTCCTATGAAAAGATGATAAAGAAGCTTGCTTGCAAGACTGAAGCCTTGCTGGAGACTCTCACCGATAGTGATGAGATGTACCGCCTCTTGAGAATTCGGGCCAAACTGGTAACAGGTGTTTCTGTGGAGTTACAGGATGTATCCTTTAGCTACGGTGACAAACTTCTCTTTTCCAACCTCAATGTAACGCTACCCGAAGGGGAGCGACTGCTCATCCAAGGCGACAACGGAAAGGGAAAGACAACCTTGTTGAAGATGCTGATGGGAAAGTTTGAGCCCACCAGCGGAAAAGTCCTTATCGATGGGGTCTCCCCTTCCCAGATAAAAAACAGGACCATCGGATACATCAAGCAACAGCAGGTCCAACAACAGTTCCCCGTCTCGGTGAGAGAGGTAGTGAGCATGGCTACTGATAGCTCTCTCTCCAAGGAACGACAGAAGTGGGAGATCGACACAGCTCTAAGACGAATTGGAATACAAGAACTGCAAGGAAGAAACTTCTATACACTCAGCGGTGGGGAAAGACAAAAGGTAGCCCTTGCCCGCTGTCTCTGCCAGAAGGCAAGGCTTCTCCTTCTGGACGAACCGACATCCTTCCTGGATGCGTCGAGCAGACATGCATTGGTAGAGACGATCAAGGCACTGACACTCAACGAGATGCCCACCATCATCGTGGTCACCCACGATAAGCTGTTGGAACGGGATCTTGCCTGGCCTACCCTCACCCTAGGGCTAAAGAAAGAGAGAAAAGGAGACGGAAATGAGTAACCTCCTCTTCATGCTCAGCCTTGCTCCTGTTGCAAAAGGGTTGTTGGCCATGACCATTGCAGGGCTCTGCTTTCCAGCTGCAGGGGTAATGGTCCTACGCCTCGATCTTGTTCCTATGCGCTACATGCTCATGCATGGGGTAATCCTGGGGGGAGCAATCTCCCTTGCCTTCTCCTTACCCCTGCTGCCTGTCAGCATCGCCCTGAACCTCCTGTTGGTCCTTGGCATGCTTAAGCTCACCAAGGACTCTTCTGCAGGCTTTGGGGTTAGCAGTGCAGCGGCCATGGTCTTTACTATGGCTCTGGCTTCCATTGTCATGCATGTCTTTGACGTTCCGGCAAAGGATACCCTCCAACTGCTTTGGGGGAGTCCCTTTGCCTTGCGTGTATCTGACATTCTGGGTTTGCTTGCCATCGCACTAGCACTTACCCTCTATGTGGTGCTGAACTTCAAGAGCATCAGTGCCATCTTCTTTGACCAAGAGATCGCACAGTCCTTGGGTATGCGGGTGCAAGCCCATCATACAGCGATGGTCATCGTCATAGCCCTCGTCATTGCCTTGGCAATGAAACTGCTTGGGGCTCTTCTGATAGATGCCCTGCTTATCCTTCCGGTCCTTATCGCAGCCCGCCATGCACAAAGCCTCAGACAACTCTTTGTCAGGGCCTGCCTTGTAGGCGTGTTTGTATCGTTTTTTGGATTCATTGCAGCAGTCGCAACCGACCTTCCCCCCAGTGGGACCATCGCTCTGCTTTCCGCTGCCCTCTATCTCATAGTAACAACAATAAAGAAAAGGAAAACAACATGAAAAAAATGCTCTTAAGCCTCTCCCTTCTTATTCTCAGTGTAGTCCTCTTTGCAGAAGGTGCCCCTGAACAACTGTCCAGGACCTCTGCATCCAGTACCATCTCGGTCATTGCCTCTACCTCCTGGACTGCTGCCTTTGCAGACCTTGGGGGTGCCCAGAAGGTCCAGGTCATCGCACCAGCTTCACTCATACATCCACCAGAGTATGAGATTACCGTCAGTGATGTGGTAAAGATAGATAAGGCTGACTACTTCATCTATGCAGGGTATGAGCGAATGATGAAAAGCATGGGCGATTCCATTGGCAAGACAAATACGGACCTAATCAAGATAACCACCGACAATAGTATAGAGAACGTAAAGAAACAAGCCGCCCTCATAGCCTCAGTCTTGAAAAGCCAGTATCCCAGCGAAGATAGGGTTCATGACTATATCCAAACGGTAGAAGAGGGAAAACTCTCTGTTGCAAAAGCAGGAATGGACAAGCAGAAAGTCTACTGTCATACAATGCAGACCTACCTGGCAAAAGACCTCGGCCTTGAGGTGAGCGGCACCTTTGGCCCCGGTCCCCTTACAGCAAGTCAGATAGCAGAAGTTGCACAGGGAGGGTATGACATCATCATCGACAACGTACACAATCCCATCGCCTCTCCTTTAATGGAAGTATCACCAAAGACCAAACTGGTTGTCTGGAGAAACTTCCCTGAGACCGTAGAAAGGGCAAGCCTACAGAAGATGGTGCAAAAGAATATTGATGCTCTGCTGAAGTAGGGAGCGAGATTGCACCTACCGCATCATACAGGATGAGAAACAGATCAGGCTACCTTAGGAGATTGATTTCCTTGGTAGCCTGATTGTATCTGTTCTTGTTTGCTTCATTCTTTCTGGTGCTCACAGGACCTCAATCAAACTTCCCTCATTTTCACTTTTCAGAAAGAAACAATTGGTCTCATATCACCAAACTACAATGAATATCCCTTTTCTAGCTGTAGTATTTTCCGTACTTGCCCTTCAGGAATGCAACTGATCTCTTTGCTGCAGTCTCTGGATCTGGGAAAGGAAGTATCTCAGCAGTTGTCCACCCATCGTATCCAATGGTTGTCAACGCATTGAAGATCTCATCCCAAGGCATATGACCATCCCCAGGGGCATAACGATTTGTATCTGCAAAATGAATATAGCGCACATATTCCTTGTTACGAATCAAGCTCTCACCAATATGGTCATCCTCAATGTTCATATGAAATACATCAGGCATCATGGTGAAGTTCTTTCTATTCACTTTCCTAAGCAAGGCAGAGCACTCATCCAAGGAATTAATGAAGTCGATCTCATAGCGGTTTACCGGTTCGAGAATCAGCTCAACACCCCGTTTTTGGGCATGATCGGCAACAGAGTGGGCCATTTCCAGGAACAGATCCTCACAAAGCTTGGGATCACGACCGCTGATGGAACCACGAGTACGGCCAATATTGACCAATCCGCCAAAATCAGAGGCAAGGTCAATAAAACCACAGAAGGTTTCATACAGCTCCTTGCGATTATCCTTGTTTTCGTCAGTGAAGTAGAGGTTCCTTGCTGCAAAGACCTGTCCTGAAGAGACAGCACTCACTTCCAGGCTATTTTCTTTCAACAATCTTCTCAATACACCCTTATCAACTTCGTCGGGTCTCTTGAGGGCAAGTTCTACGCCATCGAATCCAAGCTCATGAGCTTTTCTTATGGAGGACTCAACACCACGAAATACTACAAAGGCATTGGGCATCGCTTCTGAGCCTGCTATAGCTACTGATAATTTCATACTTTATTTCTCCAATGAGTCTTCTGTATACGGAATCACATAGGGACCATCGCTGATATACACGATAGAGAGATCCCCTGCTCTCTTCTTAGTCTCTTTTTCAATATAGGTAATTGCACCTTCTACCATCTTGGTAAAACAATCAGAGCCAGGATTCGCCTGGTCTGCCTCAGAGAGGAAGGTCTTGCCATTGATGCCGGGCAACCCTGGCCACCAAAGCTCATCAAGTGAAGGACTGTAGAAAAGCAAATGATCCTGATCTATCCTATTGAAAACTTTTGCCCACATCTGCACCTGCCACTGCTCGGGCAGAAACGTCCAGTCAGGAGATCCAATGGTCTTCAAGAATCCCTGAGCACCCTGTAGCTTCAACAGGGCCAGTGTTGTACGATAGTTGATACCGCCAACCACGTTCCCCTCATCGGTGGTATCTGCGATTATCACCAGATAGCCATCTTTTTTCAGGACACCAAGAGAAGCTACAGCGCACTTTGCACACTGGTAATGGTTCATACCAACAAAGCCACCATGAGTTATGACAATATCTGCAGCTTTGGGAGCAGGGACCTTCACAGTCTCAGAAATCTTTGCTACAGCAGCCAGATGAGCCTTATCGAGATCTCCACTGAACACACCTGTAATATGGAAGTCATGGTCGAGAGTGACATTGACCAGAAAGTCCACACCTACGACCTTAGCAATCTCCAGACTCTCCTCATGGACAGGGTTTCCCTTGAGATTAAGGTCCCTGGATGCGGGATCGGCCATGAGGGGGACGCCATGGAAAACAAAGGTAGAGCCTTCTCCGATGAGACCGGGACACACAGCCTTTCTGCCACCACTGGCTCCTGCCATAAAATGGCTCTCAACCAAACCTGTAGCAATCTTCAAATCTGCCTCAACATATATCTTGTTTACCATGATATGTGTTCCACGTCGGCTATTTCCAAGATAAGCAAGGTTGCTCTCATCCTTACAATCATGGTTGACGACAGTCACTCCGATTTGAAGTACACGTTCGTCGACCATTTTTGCTATCTCCCCCTTGCTCATAGAGCGGTGGGTTCCTGTAGCAATGAGTATTGTGATATTTTTCGCCTCATACCCTACAGAAAACAGAGTCTCCAATACAGGAAGGAGAATACCCTCCTCTCCTTTATAGGGGACAGGTCTGGTGTTGTCGCTAATGATAATGGCAGCTTTTGCTTGGGGATTCTTTACAAGTTTCTCCTGGGCAATAGCCTTGAGACTTTTACTCTCTATCGGATTTTCAAACGAGTCCAAGATGGCTTGAGCAACGCCATTGAGGGTTGATGGTGCTTGCATATGGATGCTGAATGTATGATCAGGCAAGATAAGATCATCATACTGACTGCCCAGAGGATTGGTAACTTTCATGATATCTCCTTATAGCAAGGCACTGGGAATCCCAGTGCCTAACTAAAAACCTACATTACATCTCCTTGATGAGGGAGAGGTCTCCATTGGAAGCTGCACTAAGCAGGGGAGCCATGAAGAGATCAACATCTGATGTAGTCATAGGAACTGGCATGTTCTTCAGCTTCATTGCAAGCTGTGGGTCCTTGGCAGCAGCGAGAGCACGTTGGACATGTTTCTCACCAAAACCTGGGATATCTTCGAGTTTGGTCGGTGCCTTGATACTCTTGCTGAAAGCTATCATTGCTTGGGCAACTGCAACAGCGAGGGCCCTGTCCTTCAGATCGACAATTGCCTTGTCAGCAAAACCATGGGTAGCAAAGATGGAACCGACCACTTTCAGCTGCTTCTGAATTGCCTTGGAGTAGAGCACCGCATAATACGGGTTCATAATTCCACAGGCAGTCCCGTGGGATACGATATCAACAAGGGAGAAACTGGTAAGGTGTGCACCACTGGTACCACCGATCATGATGGCATAACCACCAAGGTCGGTTGCAAGGCCGATAGCCTCACGTGCCTTCACATCCTTAGGGTCATTGATGAGGACCTGGGAATATTCGGCAACCAGGTTGATGGCGCACTCTGCAATCTCGCGTGCCTTATCGTAGGTAGCTTCCTTAGCACCGCAGAACACCTCAAAGGTGTGTGCAATGGCATCGAGAGCCCCATCAATTGTTACGGAAAGAGGCATGGTGACGGTGGTCTCGTAGTCGAACATCGCAACAGTCGGATTCAGGGCATTGTCAACAATAAGCTTCTTCTGCCCAACCACAGGATCGGTGATGTTGGAGTACTTGGTCAGGTGTGCACCACTGGAAGCGGAGGTCTGCACTGCAATAAGGGGAATAAGGGAAACACCGGTCTCCTTGAGAGCGTTTGTCACCACATCGGTACCAAAGTAATGGTCAATCTCAGGGGTAACCTTAGCACCAAGGCATGCAAGGGCATTGGCTGCCTTACAAGCGTCGATGGATGATCCCCCACCAATTGCCACGATGCAATCGGGCTTTGTGTGCAGGATATAGGACTCAAGGCGATAGACATCCTCACGGGGGGCATTGGGCTTTGCATCGGGGGCAATGACGCCTCCAGCAAGCTCAACACCAGCTTCCTTCAGGTAGGAAACGACACGATCAGCAACCGGCTTCATGTAGGTGGTGTTGCTTACAACCAAGGCCTTCTTTCCGAAACCTTTGGCTATGGTTCCAACTTGGTCAAGTACGCCAAGACCATGCACATAGGCATCGCCTTTCCAATCTTTGAGCAGTTCATATGCTTTTTTCATCTGGTCCATGTTTTACTCCTACTTGCAAAGATCTTTTGCCCTAGTGGCAATGCTCTCTGCACTAATTCCATATTTTGCCAAAAGGGGTTCATAAGGACCCGATTCGGTAAATCTATCTTCAATTCCAATTGCATCAAATATACAATGAATCCCCTGGTTCATAAAGGCTTCACTTACAGCAGAAGAGAAGCCTCCCATCAGGGCATGTTCTTCAACACAAAGCAATTTGCCTGTCTTCACCACACTCTTTTTCAGGCTCTCAACATCCAAAGGTTTCACCATAGGAACGCTGAGCACCTCAGCTTTGATACCCTCTTTTGCAAGCAAGGCAGCCGCTTCATTTGCAAAGGAAGCGGTGATGCCATTTGCTGCAATGGTAACGTCACTGCCCTCTGTACATACCACAGTCTTAATCTCATCAGTTGCAGGAAGATCTGGCATAGGGTTTCGGTTGAGACGGATAAACACTGGTCCATCCTGTTTCAGGGCATACTCAAGAGCCAGCTCAGCCTGTCTTGCATCAGAGGGAACTATCACCTGCATGTTTGGCAGGGCCCTCATGATGGCAATGTCACAGATTGACTGGTGACTTGCCCCGTCAAAAGAGTCTGACAGACCACCGTAAGCACCAGCGATGACCACAGGAATATTATTGTAGCAGAGGGTATTTCTGATCTGATCGGTTGCCTTGAGGGCAAGGAAGATCGAAAAGGCATTTACCACAGGACGCAAGCCTGCTGTTGCCATTCCTGCTGCGATATCAACCATGTTTGCCTCAGCCACCCCTATGTTGAAAAAACGGTCAGGATACGCTTTGCCAAACAAAGCACTCTTGGTCGAAGAGGATACATCGGCATCCAGGACAACGAGTTCGGGACATGTTGCGCCAAGGTCGGCAAGTTTCTTGCCAAAGGCTTCTCTCATGGCTACGCTCATAGGACAGCCTCCTTATTCTGAAGGTCTTTCTTCAGCTCTACAATTCCCTTGGCATAGGAGTCATCATCGATGACAGCCCCGTGCCAGCTGCTCTTGCCTTCAGTGAAGGAGATGCCTTTTCCTTTGATGGTGTCATAGATAACAGCCTTGGGCCATACAGCATCCTCATCCATCCACTCATAGGATGAAAGGATATCTTCGGTATTGTTCCCATCATAGGCATGAGGACAGACGTTCCACCCAAAGGCTTTCAACTTGTCCGAAAGGGAGGCAAGAGGCATGATTTCATCCTCAGTACCGTCAAGTTGAACCTTGTTGTAGTCGACCATAAGGACAAAGTGCTCAGGTTTGAACTTTGAAGCACTCATGATAGCTTCCCAACTCTGTCCTTCGTTAAGACATCCTTCTCCAACCATAACATAGGTCCAGAAGGCCTTGTTGGTTACCTTTGCTGCCATTGCCATGCCCAAGCCAATGGAAATTCCATGCCCAAGAGCTCCGGTAGACATGTCCACACCGGGTATCTTCTGCATGCAGGGATGACCTTGGAGTCTGGAGTCAAGCTTCCTGAAGGAGGCAAGCTCCTTTACGGGAAAGAATCCCCTATGGGCAAGGATGGTATAGAGATTCATCGAGGCATGCCCTTTGGAAAGAATGAGACGGTCACGGTCGTCCCACTGGCTCTCATCAGATCTGATATTCATTCGGTTAAAGTAGAGAGAGGTCGTCAACTCGGCACTCGAGGCTGCCCCACCCCAGTGACCGGTACCCCTGTCGTGAAGGGTATCGAACATGACCACTCTGAAGTAGGCGGCCAATGCTGCTAGTTCCTTCGCATTGAACGTGCGCTCCGGATCAGAGAGCAGTTGTGTAACACCTGTATTCATCTAGGAAACTCCTTATACAAACTGGCTTACTCTTATATCCCACATAAGAATTGGAGAGTATTTCAGTATTGTGTACTGTATACAATATTAATATCATGCTGAGGTCGTCTTGTCAAACAGAAAACTGTTTTTTTAATACAATTATCTATAAATCACCAAATTTATTCATGATTGATGTTTAACTGGATATTATATAATAAGTAGTAAATTCTATAACATGTATACAATAATGATTATACTTCTCTAAAACGTCTGTTTCATCCATAATTTTATTGACGAAACAGAAAATACAGCCTAGAGTTAGGGGTAAATTAGGGGGATAGTATGACAAAATGTGTACAAAACAGCCTTTCTGACCAAGTCTACAATATGCTCAAGGAACAAATCCTATCAGGAGAGCTCAAAGGGGGGATGAAAATTCCTGAAGAGTTGCTTGCAGAACAGTTTGGTGTATCACGCACTCCAATCAGGGAAGCTATCAGGCGTTTGAGCGAATATGGTCTGGTAACCATCAAACCAAGAAGCTTTGCCACAGTCTCAGTCATTACCCCCGAAGAGGCAACCGATATTGCGCGAGTAAGGGTTACTCTAGAACAGCTCGCCATAGACAGCATTGACGAGCAATCGTATTCGGAACATGTAAAGGAACTCTCTCGGTATGCCGCTGACTGCCAGTATGCCATGGGCATAGGAGACCGGGCCACGGTCTTTGAACAGGACAGCCTCTTTCATATGGCCCTTATAAAGGCATCGAGAAATACGGCTTTGATCAACATCTGCGAACGCCTTGATGCAAAGATACAGCAACTTCGTATAGCACAAAATCTCCCTGAGGATGAATTGGCCTACTATCTCCACCAGCACTCCACACTCATGCAGCACTTGAAAAATGGAGAAAAGGAGGAGTGCAAACACCTGCTCTATGAGCATATCACCCATGACCTTACCAGTCATGTATCCAAAGAGGGACCCCAATGAACAAGAACGATATACTCACGATCTACGGATCAAATCCCACGAAGATGACCAAGGCACTTCTACAGTCCATTGATTTCGCTTCTCTCATCCCAAATAAAGATGCCTCAATTGCACTCAAACCCAATCTTGTTGTGGCAGTCACTGCCGATAGTGGGGCCACAACCCACCCTGAGATAGTAATAGCCATTATTGAGCATTTGCAGGCCCTAGGATATATGCACATCAGTATAGTGGAGAGCGCCTGGGTCGGTGACTCCACCAAGGAGGGTTTCCGCGTCAATGGCTACCACCAGATACGCGATCGATACTCTGTTCCTCTTATCGATGTAAAGGATGACGAGTACGTAAAGAAAACTGTCGGGAAAGTCACGATGGAAGTAAGCAAGACCATTTTGGAGACTGACTTCCTCATCAGCCTACCTGTTCTCAAGGGCCACTGCCAAACGGCAATGACTTGTGCCCTGAAAAATATGAAAGGATGCCTCTCCGACCGTTCCAAGCGTTTATTCCATACATTAGGCCTGCACAACCCCATTGCAGCCCTTAACGCCGTGCGCTGTGCCGATCTCGTCATTGTAGACAGCCTCAATGGAGACTTGGATTTCGAAGAGGGGGGGAACCCTGTTGAAACAAACAGGATGTTTGCTACCATCGACAGCGTGCTGTGTGATAGTTATGGGGCTTCCTTGCTGGGTTTTGAGTTGCGGGATATCCCCTATATCGGCCTTGCAGAAGATCTGGGTGTTGGCAGTGCGGATCTTATCAATGCCAATGTCATCCAACTGAACGAACCCAGTGATGAAGAACCAGCAAAACCAAGTGGTAGGGCATCCTACCTTGCAAAGCATACAGTACCAGAAAGCGCATGCTCAGCCTGCTATGGGAACCTTATCCATGCGTTGAAGCGCTTGGATGAGGTGGATCGCCTGGGCAGTGTCTCTGTCCCTATCTGTATCGGTCAGGGATACAAAGGGGTAAACGACCCAAACAAGGTTGGAGTGGGAATCTGTACCAGAGGTTTGGGAAAGAGTCTTGCAGGTTGTCCTCCCAAGGCGATTGACATGATCTCCTTTCTGAAAGAACTCAACAACTGATCTTCAGCAAGATCTTGGAATTCCTCTCTATCTAAAATAGGCATTCTGCCACTTGTCAATCAATACAGAAAAAACCAAGGGAGTCTCCAGATCGAGTCCACCCTTGGTTGTACACAGGTTCTCTGCTACAAGTTTATTCTACAGTTACTGATTTGGCCAAGTTCCTTGGTTTGTCAGGATCATTTCCCTTCAACACAGAACAGTAATAAGCATAAAGTTGGCTGACAATCACGGTAAGCATCGGAGTAAAGTACGGTTCAGTCGTTGGAATTCTGAATATTTCATCAGCAGTATCGTCAAAATCTCTTACTGTATCAAACGTAATGACCAACGCTGTTGCACCCCGTGCCTTCACTTCCTTTATATTGGAGTCCATCTTGGCAAAGAGCAACGGCTGGGTACACATGGCAACAACAAGTGTCGATTGGTCTACCAATGCGATGGGACCATGCTTGAGTTCTCCTGCAGCAAAGGATTCACTGTGGGTATAACTGATTTCCTTAAGTTTAAGGGCACTTTCCAAACTAATGGCATAATCGGTAAGTCTTCCCATGAAAAAAACCTTATCCTTGTTGAACTGGCTTGCGGCAAACCTTTGGATATCCTCCTGTTTGTCGAGCAAAAGTTGTGCTTGCGAAGGAATCAGCATCAACTGTTCAAGTAAAGAGGAAGGCTCTTTCTTTGCCATAACCAAGGCAATGACATATAAGCACATCAACTGGGTAGTAAGAGCTTTTGTCGAAGCCACAGCGATCTCAGGTCCAGCCTGGGTATACATCACCAAGTCCGCCTCTCGACTGATTGTAGAGCCAACAACGTTTGTGAGAGCAATCGTTACAACACCAAGACTCTTCAGCAACCGCAATGATGCAATGGTATCAGCAGTCTCACCACTTTGGCTGATAAGGATACATACATCGCCTGCCTTACACATTGGAGTCCGATACCGCAACTCACTTGCAATATCAACTTCAACACTCACCATGGCAAAGTGCTCGATCACATACTTCGCCACCATGCCAGCATGGTAAGCAGTTCCACATCCTGTTATCAATAAGTGGTCGCAATGGGCCAAGGCTTCCTGGATCTTTGGATTAAGTACTATTTTCCCCTCTTTAATGCGACCAAATAGGGTATCATGCAAAGCCTTTGGTTGCTCAAAAATTTCCTTCAACATGAAATGTTCATAGCCACATTTCTCAGCAGCCTCTATATCCCAATCCACATGGACCAATTCCCGTTGTACTACCTCACCCTCAAGATTATAGATGATGACCTCATCCTTGGTGAGCAACGCCAATTCCAAATCATTCAGATATTGGACTTCTCGGGTATGGCAAAGCAAAGGAGGGACATCACTGGCTATCAGATTGAACGTGTCCGCTCGGCCTATGACCAAAGGACTGTCTTTCCTTACCACAACTAGCTGGTCTGGAAAGTCTTCACAAATAACTGCAATTGCATAAGAACCTTCCAACCGCTTTACGGTCTCACTCACTGCAAGCAAAAGATCCCCATTGTAGTGGAAATCAACCAGATGAGCGATTACCTCACTGTCAGTCTGACTTCTGAACACAACATGATGCTTTTCCAACCATTCCCGCAACAGAGCATGGTTTTCAATAATTCCATTATGTACTACTGCAATTTTCCCAGATACATCTGTATGGGGATGACTATTGATATCACTCGGCTCCCCATGGGTTGCCCATCGGGTATGCCCGATACCACAAGAACCTTGAACTGGTTGTTGTGAAACAAGAAGATCCAGATTAGAGAGTCTTCCCTTGATCTTGCGAACCTGCATCTTTTCATGTGAATCGACCACTGCAATACCGCCAGAATCATACCCACGGTATTCAAGTTTTCTGAGCGCTTCCAACAATATAGGAGATGCCTGATCACAGCCAATATACCCAACTATTCCGCACATATGAGCCTCCCATAACCAACTACTTTCAAGTAGTAGCATGAAATTTGTTATTTATACCACTAATTTGTGGTAAAGAAAACCAAGTTACAGGTATTTACGTATATATTTCTGATTCCCAAAAAATAATGGCTACGCCCTTTCTGGGATAAAAGGTGGGGATATTTTCATTTTCATATGCTGCAGAATGCCATCTGAGGTGCTTCAAATAGGGATGAGGACCCTGGTCGTGTTGATTCTCCATGACAGCCCTCCTCAAAACATTACACAGTTGCTCTACAGCAAGGACCTAGCCAAATTGTCAATGGATGCTAGGTCTTCACCTCTCAGGCGTACGGATGCTGCTTGGGCATTCTCTTCGATGTGATCACTTTTCCTAGCACCACAGAGAACGTTCATGGTACTTGTCTGCTCCATAGTCCAAGCGATGACCAATGTTCCTACCGAACATTCGTATCGTCTGCTCATCTCCGTAAGCTGATCTAGCATGGCGAGCACTTGAAGTCTCTTCTCAGGTTGAAACCAGGAAATGGATGCTTTTGCAGTACCAACAACCTCGCTATCGAGAGCAACCTTTCCCGTAAGGATTCCCCGTTCAAGGGGACTATATGCCTGGAAGGTAATATTCTCCTTTTCACAGTAGAGTGCCTTCTGTAGGTTCTGTCTGCTAAGCAGGCTGAACCGTTCCTGTACCAGAGAGAGAGTACCAAACTTCTGATACTCCTTGATTTGCTCGAGGGTCACATTGGACGCTCCATAGGCACGAATCTTACCTTCCCGTTTCAACGTTTCCAAGATACCTACTGTCTCCTCAATGGGAGTAAAGAAAGGCTCAATGGACTGCCAGTGTGTGACAAGCAGGTCGATATACTCAGTGTTAAGTCTTTTCAGACTCGCTTCTACCTGAAGCTTGATGCTTTTTGGAGAGAGGTTCCTACGAATGGTTACGCCATCACGGCTTTTATGGACAGAGCCTTCATCTTCCGCTCCCCAGATAAGACCACATTTGGTTGCAAGTATATAGTTGGTACGATGGCCACAAAGGGCACGCCCAAGAATCTCTTCACTAGAGCCATTGCCATAGGCAGGGGCGGTATCGAGGAAGTTGACGCCTACATCCAGAGCTTTCTTGATGGTATGCACTGATTCCTGCTCATCAGAAGGTCCCCAACTGGTGCCTCCTCCCATTGCCCAGGTTCCCAAGGAGAGGGCAGAAATGCGTATATCGGTATTTCCCAAAAGTTTGTATTGCATCAGTATCTCCTTTCTTATAGGCTGCTACACCATAAAGATCAAATCGAAGTCATATGAATGTCAAATATGCATATTGCCTATGTCAGCGTATTTTTCCCAATTGTCTTGCAACTTCCTGAATGCATAGTTGATGAGACTAAACCAAGTTCTTAACCATTGTTCCTTCTCTCATAACAAAATTTACGGTAGAGAGCGCATTCTTTTGTATTAGGGGGTCTTCTGTTACTGTAATGAGATCTGCTAAGTAGCCTTCTTCCAAGGATCCTACTTTTCGATCCATCAGTTCACCAGCATATACGGTGACACCTTTTATTGCCTCCACCCTACTCATGCCCAATTGGGTCATATACTCAATTTCTTTATAGAGATAGGTGTGATAGGCATCACTGCCGATCACAAACTTTGGCTTGGAAGCAACAAGAGAAGATAATCTGCTGACAACCTCAGTTCTAGTTCGCATTACGCTACTGGAATGAGACTCTGGGCAGAGAGGAAGACGGGTATCGTCCATGAAAACTCCAGGAGTAAAACATACTGTAGTATCATTTCTTTGTATCAGGTCGATGTCTGTAGCATCCACCCAATAGCAATGATCAAGAACATCCACACCCTCTTCAGCGCAGTATTGCAAGCCTTTACCCCCAATACAGTGGGCACTGGTCTTCAGTCCACAAGCTCTAGCTTCTCCAACAACCGTCCGAACCTCTTCTCGCGTGAGAAAGCAACTGACAGTCGATCCAGAAGGAGGAGCTCCCGCAGTGATGAATAATTTTAGCCAATCAGTATGGTTGTATATGTTTAATCGTGCCTGTCGTCTGAACTCTTCGACCCCACTAAAACTTTTGCCAACATACCCATGTCCGTGCAGTCCCTTCATCCCTATCCCAGCGACCTGCATCCAAGGACCTTGCAACTCTTTGGAAGAAACCATATCCCTCAGAAGTACATCCAAGTAGTATCGGTCCCCTACAGAACGCAAACCGGTAATCCCTACCTGAAGATTGTCTTCAACTACCTTCAATGCACGTATTGTCTGTTGTGCTTCAGAGTCTTCCATCAAGCCAAGATGCCCAGGGATTCGAGCATCAAGGGCAAGATGGGTATGACAGTCAATCATTCCAGGAAGCAGAGTATCTCCCTCTTTCAGAATTAGATCCGCATCTGAAGCTTTCCCTGATCGAACACTCTCGATAGTACCTTCAGTGATGGTAACCAATTGATCTTTCCTAAGCTCCAAATTTTTACCATACAGCAACCGTGAAACAAACAAAGTCATATTCATACTGAGGATCTCCGTTCTGCCATCTTGTTCTTTATGATGGGCCAGATCAGGGAAAAAACAATGAAAGAAGCAAATACAATTGTCAAAGGTCTGGTAAATATCATAAAGAAATTGTCATACATGGTATTTGTAAGGGTTATAGCTTCTTCGAGCATAGGCCCAAGCAAAAGACCTAAAGCAACTGGGGATAGTGGATATCCATACTTAAGCATAAAGTACCCTATTATTCCTGCTACAAACATGGTAACAACATCCATCATACTCTGCTGAATAGAGAACGACCCCACTGTAGCAAGAACTACAATTATGACTGCAAGTATCTGTTTGGGGATGATAAGTATCTTCCCTGCAAACTTACAGAAAGCCCAACCAACAAAGAAAATCATGATATTTACTACCGCAAAACCTACTAGTAAAGTATAGACAGTGCCAGCATGCTGCGTAAAGAGCAGAGGTCCTGGCCGTAATCCATGAATAATCATTGCTCCAAGAAAAATTGCGGCGGGAGCACTTCCAGGAATACTTAGTGTAAGCAAAGGAATCAAGGATCCTCCGGTCACCCCATTATTTGCAGCTTCACTAGCTATGATACCTTCATTCGATCCATTTCCAAATTTCTCTGGATGTTTGCTTGCTTTTTTAGCTTCATTGTAGGAGAGAAAAGATGCAATATCAGGACCAGCGGCGGGAATGATGCCAATGGCAACACCAATACATGTTGATCGAACCAAATTTACACCATTTGCCATAATCTCTTTGAGGGATAATCGCATTTTGCTGACTTTTGAAGCTTTCTTCCCCTGCTTGGTATCCTCAAGCATCTTGAAAACTTCTGGGAGACTAAATAGTCCTATCAATACGGAGACTGTCTCCAAGCCTCCTATTAGCTGAAAATTACCAAAAGTGAACCTAGGAAAACCAAGCATTGGGTCTTGGCCAATAGTTGCAAACAATAGAGTGACAAACCCAACAAACAGCCCTTTAAGCATATTTCCAGCACTAAGCATAGAGACAACACTCAGGCCAAAGATGGCGATCATCATCTGTTCTGGGGGGCCGACCTTTAATGCAACTATCGCCAGTAAAGGGGCAAAAAGTAATAAGGCAATGGAAGAGAAGAATCCTCCAAAGGCAGAGCCAAACGTAACCATAGCAAGTGCTTCCCCACTCTTACCCTGCTCCACCATTGCACGTCCTTCGAGACTGGTTGGAACACTTGCGGGAGTGCCTGGGATACCTATCAAAACGGCAGGAATTGAACCTCCATATATCGCTCCACAGTATACGCCACTGAGTAACAACATAGCTGCCCCAGGTTCCAATACATAGGAGAAAGGGACAAAAACAGCAACACCCATGGTAGCACTGAAACCAGGAAGGGCACCGAAAACAATACCGATAGCTACCCCCAAGAATTCAAAAAGTAAATTCTGTGGAGCAAAAGCACCTTGAAGGCCCAGTAAAATATTCTCAATCATATCAATCTCCTACAAGGTGAGGGAGAACCAAGCACCCTCTGGAAGAATCACTGAAAGCCCTCGACTGAACAAAAAATACATAGCCAAGCTCAGCAAAATTGGAAACAAAAAAAACAAAAGTCCCTTTTTCAATTTAAGAAACCAAAGACCTGCATATAGGAACAGCAATGTGGAGAGGATATACCCTATTTTTGTCAGAAGGATAAGAGAGACTCCAATGAGTATCGCAAACACCAATATTCGAAATGCGTTCTCTTTTCCGATTGAAATTTCTTCTTTCTGGGGTCTTACAAAAATGGCAATAGTAAGAAGGAAACTACAGACCAATAAGACCTGCGGGTATTCACTCGCACCATCTGGAATTTTAGCTAGTTGGGTTGCAAATGCAATTTGCACAGCTCCAAAAAACAGCAGGAAAACTCTATTACCTGTAAGTTTATACATACATTCTCTCCAATAATACAATCCGGACAGCATAAGCTGCCCGGAATTAAGATTTCTACAAACTATTTGGCTAGTTTAGCTTCCTTGATAAGTTTCTGATAGAACTTGTGGTTCTCCTCATAGTACTTGGAAAATTCAGCATTATCCTTGAACTCTGCAAAAGTACCAGATTTCAGAGCTGCTGCAAGATATTCGGGATTGCTCAATACGTTACTCATAGCAGCATCAATTGTAGAAACTACTTCTGCACTCAAACCTGCAGGTCCGACAAGAGCTCTCCACATCGTGTGCTCAAAGTCGTATCCTGACTCTTTGACAGTTGGAATTGAAGGGGTAAGCTCGAAGCGGGAACTGCTAGAAATTGCTATAGGAACAACATTTCCTGCTTCAATTTGAGCAAGAGCCTCACTGACAAAAGGAACAGCAACAGTACAGTTGCCTCCCGCTACTGCTGTGATAGCAGCGGCGCCACCTTGGAATACCATTCTCTTGAAGGTTATGCCAGCGCTCTCTTCCAGGCTCATGCGTAGGAAATCATGACTGGTCCAAGCACCACCAAGTCCGAATGTGATTCCAGCAGGATCTTTTTTTGCAGCCTCAACGAGTTCCTTCATACTAGTAATTCCGGAATCTTTTGACACTACAATGATGTGCGGATCATTTGAGAAAAGAGAGATCGGTGTGAAAGAAGTATTGTCATACTTGATTCCTTCAAACAACAGGCTATCATTGGTCTGAGTTGAGGAGAAATACCCTAGGGTATAGCCATCAGCCTTAGCATTGGCAAGCTGAGTAAAGCCAATTGTTCCACTACCACCACTGACGTTCTGGATGATAAACTTCTGACCAAGTTCCTGTTCAAGGTACTTGGTAAGTAAACGTACAGAGATGTCAGCACCACCACCAGCTCCATAGGGGACTATCATCTGGATACTCTTGTTTGGATACTTTGCAGCAACCTGATTTTCACCTGCACCATTAGCAAAGACCAATGATGAGAACACTAAAAGGACAAAAACGACCGAAAAAATTTTCTTCATACTCCACTCCATTTCATTTATTTGTATACTGTATACAGTATAGTAACATTAGGAAAATACTCCGTCAATATAAATATTTTATTTTTATCTATATATACATTTATAGTTTAGAATTCAGTATTGACTTTTACAAATCTCTTTAATTCTTTAAATTTTTTACTAATTGTACACAATAATCACTATGCATACTATTCACAGTTTTACGTATCCAGACTTTCCTCTTGATCAAATATCTAAGCAAAAAGGTATTTGATGAAAGCTACTCCATACTTTGTGCATAACAGATCTCAGCGCATCTTTCTTAATTGCCTGGATATTTCCTGAATGCATAGAGGTGGGGATGAGAGTGTACGTATTCTGGTTTGGGCCTGAACCAAATCCTGCAGATGCGCCATGGATGCTTGGGCAAGCACAATGGTGTCGCTATCCTTAACTTGCCGTGCCATATCAAGGACCAATGTATCATGCTTTGCCTTCTGACCTGCCTTAAGATAGACCAGTGCCTCAGGGCAACAAAGCGAAGAGAAAGAAACCTCTTTATTCTGTAACGTGGCCTCTTCCTCCAGTTTCTTCAAGGTAGGGCTTACCGTCGATTCAGCTGTAGCCAATACGGTTATCTTACTGCCTTGTGTTATTGCCAACGAGCACATCGCATCATCAATAGCGATAATAGGTGTTGTGAAAAAGGCTCTGGCTGCAACCACATGAGGGGTGAGGGTAGAACAGGTAACAACAATGAGATCAGCTCCTGTAAGCTGTGCACTTTGCAGATCATGCATCAGGCGCATCCGATTCTCAACAGTAAAGACTCCTCTTTCTATTGAGTCAGCAACGAGAAAATCATCAAGCATGTTATAAATCTTGATATCTCCTGTTACTGCCCTAAGATCTTTTTCAAAGGTCTCATAGACACTCTTTACGGTATGGATTAACACAATGCGTTTCATATATTTCCCTTTATCTAAATGTTTTATTACAGCCCCTCTGGCGTTTCCATAATACAGAAAATCTTTCTACCCGTTGGCTAGGGCTAGGCTTTACTCTTATCTGATCCTCTTCCAGGCATCCAACAGCGTACGCTTGGCATTTGCCACAACGAGGTCGCTATCCTCATCATCTTGGGGTTTTACTTCAAAGGAGAGCATATTCTCTCCCCCTTCCTTCAGATAGCCGACGTCTTTCATCTTCTGGAGAAAATCGGTCAGATATTGTGTATCATTCTCTGATCCCGGATAGCCGAATCGAGGATGGGTATCTCCATAACTAGGATGGTTCGGATCACTGATGAAGGTGTTGCCCACATGTACATGACGGATATACCCCTTCACAGGATCAATGGCCTCATTGATGCTCTCTCCGATCATGGGAATATGGGAACAATCCACCATAATACCAAAGTTATCATATTCTTTGCATACTTCTTGTGCATATCTCCTTACCAAAGGAGCGGGTCCCAACAGGGCCTTCTTGTCAATGGAATGGTCAAATACCTCAAGACAGACTGTCATATCACCCTTCTGTTTTGCATACGCGCAAAGCTCTTTGGTAGAGATGACCAGCTGCTGCAGATACGCCTCTTGTTTTCCCTCTTCATACTGACGGGAAAGAAACTGAAAAGCCTCACATCCCCAGCTGTAAGCCTTGTCAATGCCACCCTTCAGGAGAAGGACTGCTTTCTGTCTCTCCTCTTCATTTAAGCTGTTTATGTTCAGCTTCTGGGAAAAAAGCAGGGAATGCCCGCTGAAGGTCATGTCGCAGTGTGCAACTTTGACCATGGAGGTTACTTTGTTCTCGATGGTGGCAAAGGGCAGAGAGCCTAACTCGACTACCTGGAAAAAAGGGTCGACTAATATCTTCTTAAGTGAACTCAGATAGGCATCTTCGCTAATTACACACTCTGGGTATGCCATGGACAGCACAATGCCGAAACGGCAATAGTTTTGGATGGCCTCTCTCATAAGATCTCCTCAGTAAGCAACTGTTTCACCCGTTCACAACAGAGTCTAGGAGAAGCAAGAACCGGTATGTTTGCCAGTTTCTCAGCCTCTGATCTCAGATGTCCCATAGAAGCCTGGGCAAGCACGATAGAATCATAGCCTTTGACATTGGATATCTGCTCTAGTACCAACCTGTCATGGGTGGCCAAGTCTCCGCGCTTCATCGATGCATAGGCAACCTCATTGTCTTCCGAATCAATGCTCACTTCCATACCTGCAAGCGTAGCCTCCTGGTGTAGCTTTGCTACAGTCGGCTTGATAGTACTCGAGGCGGTTGCTATCACTTTGATTCTTGCCCCGATACGTACTGCTTTCTCAGTCATGGCATCATCGATAGCAACAATGGGACACTTGATGAAAGGCCTTATAAGCTGAACGGCTGGGGTAAGGGTCGAGCAAGTCACCACAATGATGTCAGCTCCTGTCAATTCACAAGCCTTAATGTCGTTGAAAAGGCGATTATGGTTCTCGATGGAGAAGATACCGGTCTCTCCGGGATCTGATGCAAGAAAATCATCGAGCAAATTGAAAATCTTCAGCTTTTCTCCAACAACCTCTTCCAGAAGCTCAGGAAACGACCCCAACACTGGACGAACTGTGTATATGATTGCAACTTTTTTCATGAAGGGCTCCTATTCAAAAAGAGAGCTTTTTTGTTTTATCCTGTATTGAGTTGAGGGATGAAAGGGCTACCCCTTTCACCCCTCAATCATGATACGTCTAAACTGTATTAGCTGGTTAAAGCTTATTTGTCCTTACCGATGGAAGCAAGGTAGTCAGCCTGGAACTGTGTTCCATAAGCTTTGAAAGCAGTGTGGTCCATGAAATCTGGAACCAACTTCTGTTTCTCAATATACCCCTGGGTCCAAGCATCCTGCTCAGATACCGTCTTGAATACATCACTCCAATACGCTACGGCTTCTGCACTCATGTTCTTCGGGCCAACAACAGACCTCCAGTTTGGAACCTCAACGTTCTTGTAGCCAAGCTCTTCAAGAGTAGGGGCTGAACTGAGGTTTCCAGGGAAACGGCTGGTGGAAAGAGCAAGAATTGGAGTAATTTTACCTGCTTCCACATACTGTGACGCGGCTGCTGGCTTGCTGATGAGCAGGTCGAAGTGACCACCAAGGATTGCAGTTATGGCACTGCTTGAAGAGTCATGTGCAATGTATGCAAACTGATCCTCAGAAACACCCAACTGCTTGATTAGAGCTGCATGACAGGCGATATCATCACCTTTTGATCCACCCATGACGACGTTCTTACCAGCCTTCAGGGCAGCAATAACTTCTTCCATGCTCTTGTAAGCAGACATCTCTCCAATGAAGATCAGATGCTTGTCTACAGCGAGGTGTGCGATGGGCTGGAAGTTTTCAAAACGGTTGTTGGTATTCTTAGCCATCGGCATGAGGTCTCCGCTGTTGAAGGTCAATAAGGTATTGTTTGCCTGATCTCCTGCCTTGATGTTTGCAACCAAATGACGTCCAACTTCACCAGCGCCATCAGTCTTATACTGAATGACAACATTCTGGTCGTTGACAAGTTTCTCACTAACCATGATTTCCTGCAGAGTACGGGTGAAGATATCAGAACCACCACCTGGGGAGCTGGTAACATACCATTCGATGTTTCTTGTGGGAACAAAAGCTTCGGAAGTAGCAGCTTCACTCTGACCAGCAGCAAAGGCTGGAACGACAAGCAACAATGCAAAAGCCAATACGATTGCGAATTTCTTCATAATTTCTCTCCTATTTTTTTCTATCCGAGACAACAATTGTCCCGCAATAACCTAATCAAGCACTCTAAAGCGCAGACTTTACCTTCTTCAGCACAAACTTAATGACCGGTGTCAGGATGATCGCAAACAAGACCAAGAACAGAAAGGCTGAGATTGGCTTTTCGAAGAACAGATTAAGACTCCCATGGCTGATGATAAATGACTTACGCATGTTTGACTCAAGTAAGGGAGCCAAGACAAAGGCAAGCAGCATCGGAGCCGTAGAATATCCGTTTCTGTCCAGGACATACCCGAAAAGACCGGAAAAGAACATTACCAGAACCCCATACATGGAGTTTGAGGTGCTATAGCTACCTACAATGCAGACAACTGTGATGCAAGGAACCAGAATCTTTACTGGAACGGTGAGAATCTTGATCAAAAAGGGAATGATTCCCAACGCGATGAGCAAAGTCAGCAAATTTGCAAGGAAGAGCGAGGCGATGAGACCCCAGCAGAATTCGGGCTGACTGCTGAACAACAGAGGCCCTGGGTTGAGCCCCCACATCATCAGACCACCTAACAGGACAGCTCCGGTACCAGAACCGGGAATTCCCAAAGCAAGCAGAGGAGCAAATGCACCGGCAGCAGCTGCGTTGTTAGCAGCTTCACAGGCGGCGATACCTTCGATGGCACCAGTTCCCAAGGCATCCTCGTTCTTGAATGCCTTCTGCATTGCATATCCCATGAAGGATCCAGTTGTGGCTCCAGCACCAGGAAGCACACCAACAAAGGTACCCAAGAAACCACTTCTGATAGCGGGAGGAAGGAGACGTTTGATATCATGCAAGGTAAGCATCGAGCCCCTAATAGTCAGCTTCTGACTAAGGTTAGCTTCAATCTTCTTGTTTCGGTCTTGCATTAGCTTCAGCACTTGTGAGAAACCGACCGTACCAATAACAAACGGTGTGAAGGGAATCCCTCCAAGTAGGTACATGTTACCAAAATCAAAGCGGGGACTACCGGTAAGGGTATCCATTCCCATGGATGCGATAAGTATGCCCACCAGAGTAAGGACCACGCCTTTTGTAGGGTTCTCCCCTACCAGCCAACCGATACTAGTCATAGCTACAAGCAATAAAGCAGTCATCTCTGCAGGGCCGAATTTCAAGCCCAGGTTTGCCAAGGCAGGACCGGTAAAGGTAAGGATAATCATCCCAATGATTCCACCAATAAAGGAAGCCATGTTTGAGGTGAACAGTGCCTGACCTGGGCGATTGCGTTTGGTTGCCATGGGATACCCATCAAGGGCAGTCATGACAGCAGGTGAATCTCCAGGGATATTTAGCAGGATGGCACTAAATGCCCCTCCATACATATTTGCATAGTACAACGACCCAAGCATGATGATCGCAGTGGTAGGGTTGAACTTATAGGTAAGCGGCAAAAGGAGTGCCACACCTGCAAGCGAGCCAATACCAGGCATTGCCCCAACTACCAGTCCAAGGATAGCACCAAGCAGAACCACCAATATATTCTGTACTGTCAGGACTAAGGTGAAGCCATCTAACAGCATTGAAAAGTTTTCCATCTAGTACCCCTTAATTGACAATCATGTCGTAGATGATTCCTTTTGGAAAAGGAACCCCAAGCCAGAATACAAAAGCACCCATTACAATTCCCATGATGATGACAAAAACTATCAGAGTTGTTTTCCAGGAGTACTTCTCATACCATTTTAACCAGAGCACCACAAAGATAGCCAAGGAAGGTAGCATGCCTATAATCAGAGTAGATAGCATGATCAAGACAGTGCAAAAAGCCGGATACCAGTTTTCCAACGGATAGTCAGTACCCTCTTCATGCAGGGAAGTGATAAAGGCTAAAACACTTATCACGAACAGGACACTTCCTATGATGACAGGGAAGAACCCTGGGAGAGGGCCTTTAGTAGGATGCCAAAATCCATACTTGGCATATCCAAATGAAATGAACAGCACAGCCACTACTGCAGTAAAGACCGGTATCATCATTTGGCTTGTTATCTTCTTCTTTTGCATACCTGTACGACTCCTCAAGTTCTTGCCGCGATGTGGCTAGCCATCTTGCTCGCCATCTTTACAGCATTCTCAAAGGCTAGGGTATGTACGATACCTTTGCCTGCGATATCATACGCTGTCCCATGGGCGCAGGTCACGATGGGGGCAGGAAGGCCTCCTGCAATGGTGATGCCCTCGTCAAAGCCCTTGAGCTTGAGGGCTATCTGGCCCTGGTCGTGGTACATGGTAACCACACCATCGAACTCCCCGCGGAACGCCTTGATGAAGGTGATGTCACTCGGGTAGGGCCCGGTCGCATCAATGCCCATCCCCTGGGCTGCCTTGATGGCTGGGATTATGACGTCTATCTCCTCGCGGCCACACATGCCGTTCTCCCCCGCATGGGGATTGAGGGCCGTCAGGGCCAGGCGTGGCCTGGCGATACCGCTGTTGCGGATGGAGGTGTTGGCAAGGAGCACTGCGCGTAGGAGCGTCTCAGTGGTGAGATGCCTGCTCACTTCGCTTATGGGAATGTGACTGGTAGTCCGGGTAGTCCAGAGGTCTCCCAGCACATTGATCTCCCCAAAGGGCTCGGTGTGCCCGAACAGGTCCGCCATGTAGTGGTGCTCGCTCTCGAACTTGCATCCGGCCTCTTTCATCCCGGCCTTGTTCAGCGGTCCGAAGCAGAACCCCTCTATCTTCTTCTCCTGGTAGAGCCTGACTCCCAGCTCGAGCATGCGGAGGTTGGCTTGCCCACAGCTGGTGAGCAGAGTGCCAAGGGGGACATCCTTAGGGTCCAGATCCTTCTGGTCCAGGACAGGCAGGCCTTCCGACCAGTCAGCCTGTTCAACAGAACCGATTATCTGCAGGGGAACAGAGGCGCCGATGATCCCAAAGGCCCGGGCGAGAATCCTCGCATCGCCTATGACCACAGGCTTGCAATGCTTTGCAAAAAAGTCAGCGACCGCAAGCTTCGCCACAATCTCAGGTCCGACCCCGGCGCCGTCGCCGAGCAATATTCCCAGTACAGGTTTAGTATTCATCAAGTTTTCCTTATCTCGTAGTTGCAAGCGACACAGGGTGCAGCCGACGAGGATTAGGATAGCAAGTAGTGTGCCAACTTATTCATATTGTATACAATGAATCGTTTTTATAATATTTGTATACACATAACTCTAGGAAGAGCCGGCACATAGATACATATAGGTCTTATTTTTACTTTTTTTGCACTTTTATTGCATCAATGATTATATGTTTCAATTAATGTTTCATGTTTCATTTGTAACATATATGAAACATTAATTGTTACAAATCTTCAAACTTGGATAGTTTTCTCCATAAAGTAGTCCTACTCAAACCAACTTGTTGGGCAAAAGCTTCCCTAGTCAGGCCACTGGCTAGAAATTCCCGATGAAGATCCTCATCGGAAAGTGATGTTGTTAACCGGCGCTTTACCGGAAAAGGTGAGGGCATTGCCTCCCCATACAGGCTGGTGGAACCGATATCAAGCTGTTCAATCTCCAACACCCCGACCTCACTGGAGGAGTGCAGAATAGCCAGACGCTCAGCGGCATTACGCAACTCTCGGATATTTCCCGGCCAATAGAACTGTTCGAGAGCCTCGGTGGCCGCTCTGGTGATAGTAGGGATATTCTGATTATGCCGCTTGCAATACTGTTCTACAAAATAATTGAATAGAATTCCAATATCCTCCTTACGCTCACGAAGACTGGGAATCTGGATGCTCAACAGACTAATACGATAAAAAAGGTCAAGACGGAATGTTCCACTTTTTACCCGTTCCATGATATTGCAGTTCGCTGCGCTGATAACACGCACATCTACAGGGATAATCTTGTCTGCTCCAATTTTTCGCACTTCCTTCTCTTGAAGAACTCTCAAGAGTTTTGCCTGCAGTACAATGGGCATCTCCCCTATCTCATCAAGAAAAAGGGTTCCCTTATGGGCAAGCTCGAATAGGCCTACCTTGCCTCCTTTGCTGGCTCCCGTAAAGGCGCCTTCACTATAGCCAAAGAGCTCACTTTCCAAAAGCTGTTCAGGAAGAGCAGCACAGTTCACGGCAACAAAGGGTTCTTTGCTACGTGGAGAGTGGTTGTGCAGGCTCTGCGCAAACAACTCCTTTCCTGTCCCTGTCTCTCCAAGCAAAAGGACCGCCCCATTGACAACACTGAAACGTTTGGCCTTCTCAACGAGCTGAAGCATATGGGTATTTTGCGTGACAATATCCTCGAAGCTATACCGGGCGACTAATCCTTTGCGGTTCAGCTCTGTCCTGATTTTATGTTCTGTCTTCTGAATGGCCTCCGCATTCTGGAAGGTAAAGAGGACCCCTGAAGTCTGCTCATCAACTTTGATGGGTTGTTGGCTTACCAGTATCTGCTGGTCTCCTATGGTTTGTAACGCTTCGAATAAGGAGCCCGATATCACAGTCTGGGACCACTTGCTTCCCTGGTAGATAACATCAATGGATTTCCCTTCCAAGGGCAACCCACCGAACAGCAGTTCAGCCTGACGGTTTGCCGCAATGATGACTCCATAGCTATTTATGGCAAAAAGGGCATAGGTTGCATTATTAAGAAGAGTAGCCAGAAGGGTTCCCCTGGTCTTGGCTCGTTCCAAGGACCGGGCAGTAGCAACTGCATCTTCGATAGCGTGTACGATTGCCTGGTAACCTGTCTTTACATGGACATAGGCTATGGAGTTTTCCTTACAGAGATTTGTCATTGTAAGTCCACCAACGAGGACAGTGCACCCTCTCTCATGGAGAGTAAGGACAGCATCCCTAACATCTTTCTGGTCGTTGACCTTCACCACAGTTACAGGGCATCCCATAAGGGAGGCTATCTTTGCGCTTTCACAAAGCTCCTCATTGGTGATGATGCCAATATTACAAGGATAATTATCCTGTTTTGCAAGAGAAAGAGCAGTAAGCAAATCTCCACTACCCAAGGCGATGGGTACGACATGTGTTGTGGGCTTGTACTTGGCGATAGCACTGGCAGTGATCCCACGGGCCACAATAATATCGCCATCCAATTCCTCAATAACGTGAGGGTCGGTGCCAAGGATATGGGTTGTACTGATATAGATACCATCGTGCTCGAAGGTGGTAATGACCTCCTCAAAGGCATCCTGCAGTTCCCTATAGGGAACAACAACAAGTATTTTGATCACTTTATACTCCTACATACAACATTATCATAAAGCATCATGGCTTTACAAACCATCGCCTCGCTACCGATATAGTATAGGTGTAAAGCAGTATTTCCTATGCATAGCTCTCAATCCTTAAAAATGATTATTTTTATTTGCTACAATTTCTCTCAACAAAAGAACAATGCAATCGAATGAAAAGACTCTTTAGAAACTCAAACCCAACCAAATTCTCTTTGGCTGGGTTTGAGTTTGAAAAGAATATGGAGCCTCTCCCTTTGCTCTCTTTTCTTCCATACAAAACAAGACAAGTTCTACAAGTACTTTTCAGAATACCTTACAGCAGGAGCAATTCACTCTGCCATAGGAAAGTTTCTACCATCTTTTTGTGTCAATTCGATAATGACACCCTCAGGAGTAGCCAGATAAATGATCTTGTTGCCTTTATTCGGACCAGAATTGACCACGATCATCTTACCCACTTCAGAAAGGTTGTAGGCCTTGGCCTCTTTCCTAACCATCTCCAAATCCTCTATGTTTATGGATAGATGCCAATGCCCTACATCCACCGGTCGGGGCTTATAAGAAGCTATATCTGAAGTTTGCGAATAGCACAAAACCTCAAGTACAAACCCTCCCCCTTCCAGGTACGCGATATCAACAATAGGCTCTGGATGGTTGGTCACCTGAGCCTGCATAATCCTATCACGGGGGCCTCTATCCACAACCATATAATCGAACAAACCTGTCATAATCATGATGAACCTATCAAGGTCCTCTACTACAAGCCCAACATGGTTGGTGCTCAATACCTTGCATTTACTCATGGAAAGATTCCTTATACATCCGATATAGTTCAGATTGTGAAAGATCAATCATATCAACAGTAAAGAGACTTCCTTTTTCAACATCTTTGGTGAGGGTCTTTTCTGCCAAGAGATAGAAAGGCGCCACGGTAGATGGAAGGGTTTCCCTACATAACAATGTGACCTCAACATCTTCTATAAGCCTATGGTGACCATTAAGTGACAGTCGCTCTCCGGCCTTGAAATCTCTATTTGCCTTTGCACTCATTACTGCAACATGGTCACACTTGCTATATGTCGAAAGCCCTAGATTAAAAGCATTCACTACAGATACAGGGGCCTCTACACCCATGAAGTGGTAAGGAAGATACATGCAGGCATATTTGCCGTTCTGACTAACAATGTGACCTTTCTCTGCCAAGAGATCCCATACTTTTTCGTTATGACACGTAACTATGACAAAGACTCCTCCAGCAAAACTGGCTTCGTCAGGCCTTCTAAAATTATTGAAAACATCCAAACTACCCTTTTTCGTCAAAACTCCACCATCTTCAACAGGAATGTAGATTTCCGCCAATTCTGAAACTCTACATATCGGGTAATGAAACTTGTCGCAAGAAGGCACGAGACCCGTAGCGTTGGCAACAACATTCATCTCACAATAGTCAGGGACTGCAAACTGAGGAAATTCTCGCAAAACCCTACTCCGTTCCTGCAGTGTCGCCATACCATCCAAATGCCAATAGCTAGTAAGCTCTGGCAAGGTTGCATGCTGATCCTGGAAAGTAAACTCTGCACTATCAAGGTCATACACAAAATCATATTCGCTGGATTTCCCCGCGGCTATGACCTCTAGACCTAAAAGTTCAATCCAACTCAGGAATTGGATTAAATTAGCAGGTTGATCACCTGCAGCAATCGCATACACCAAGTTTCTGGAAGTTGCAAGGTTATACAGGTAAGGACCGGAAACACAATCCGCTTCCTTAGAAACCATACAAACATGAATATGGTGCAACAGGGCATTTTCCGCCATAATGGAACTGGTTTCAGGCACTCCTGTTGCTTCAACCAACACATCGATGCCACAGTATGGCAACAACATCCCATCCTCAAGGATTATTATGGCATCTTCTTTTTGTAGGTGCTTCTGAATTTCTTCCTCTGATGTGCAAGGACAGAACCTGTTGCTGTCATATCCCAGCCCCTCAAGCAATGCCACGGATACATTTGCATCAAGATCACAGATTGCTCTCAGGGAAATCGAATCCCCCATTAGGGGCACTTGAGCCAGAAAGGAATAACCAAAGCCTCCATTGGCGCCAATAATTCCTACTCGAGCTTTCTTCAGATCTTTACTTTTGAATAAAGTATTGTAATTCATTGTACTTATCTCTCTTTTAACTAGGTTAGGAGGGGACTATAAGAACACACCTCCTGAGGCACACCAAAACCAAGTCATGGAAGGGGAGCCAAAATTTCTCTATGAGTGGGAAACTCAATGAGATTCCCCACTATATCCAGCAAACGATTATGTGACCGAATAGAATTGTATCAGGAGCGTTCCTGTTTTCTTGCGCGAATGAATTTCACGAGCCTTTGGACAATCGGAAACAGTAGTAGAGCAAAGGTGAACAGGAGAATTCCCAACGAAATAGGCTTCTGAAAGAATACCCATCCACTACCTTGTGAAATCCCTAGGGCTTGCCGCAACGACACCTCCAGACGAGGAGCAAGGACAAATGCCAACAAAATGGGAGAGATAGGGAAATCTTGCTTCTTAAGGTAAAAGGCCACGATGCCTGCAACCAACATAATCCCCATATCAAAAATGCTATTTCCAACTGAATAGGAACCGACTAGACAAATAACCATAATGATGGGTATCAAGACCTTCTTCGAGATCTTCAGGAAAGAAACCAAGAAAGGCAACATACCCATACCAGCTACCAGGCATAGAAGGTTTCCAAAGTACATCGAGCTTATCAAACCCCAGACAAATTCAGAGTTTGATTCAAATAATAAAGGTCCTGGGCGAAGACCCCACATCATAAGACCACCCAAAAGAACAGCACTGGTCGAAGATCCTGGGATACCTAAGGAAAGCAGTGGCCCAAAAGATCCTACAGCAGCCGCATTATTAGCCGCCTCCGATACCGCCACACCGGTAATCTCCCCCGTGCCCAGAAACTTTCCCCTCTTCCCAATCTTTTTCTCTAGAATATAGGCAAGAAAGGATCCTGTGGTTGCACCTGCTCCTGGGAGAAAGCCAATGAAATTTCCCATAACTGCACTACGGACAGAGGGGAAAAAAATCTCTTTCAACTCTGTCTTGGAAAGCAAACTTTCCTTGATGGAAAGGCGTTTTATACCTTCGACCTCAAGCTCTTCTTTGTTGTCCATCATTTCAAGAACCTGGCTGAAACCAAACATTCCTATAACCAAAGGAATAAACGAGATTCCACCTATTAGATTGAGATTTCCAAAACTATATCTGGCGACTCCTGAGGCACCGTCGATGCCAATGGTAGAGAGAAGCACTCCAATTGCTGCTGCAACCAGCCCTTTTATCGGATCATCACCCAATAACCATCCAATGGAAGTCAGAGCCATAAATATGAGGGCAGCAACTTCAGCTGGGCCAAAACTCAATCCAATCTCTGCCAATAATGGACCAAGTATGGTTAGGAAAATGATCCCTATCGTTCCACCGACAAAGGAAGCTACGTTTCCTGCAGCAAGAGACTTGCCTGGCATACCTTTCTTTGTAAGCTGATACCCATCAAGAGCAGTCACAACAGCGGGGGTATCACCAGGTATATTCAACAAGGTGGCACTATAGGCCCCTCCATACATAGTTCCATAATATATACCGGCAAGCATGATGATTCCTGTTGTCGGATTCATCCCAAATGTCATCGGTAATAATAAAGAGACTCCAGCAGCAGCACCAATACCAGGCATGGCACCTACAATAATGCCGAGGATTGCTCCAACAAATGCGGCTCCTGCATTTGCCAAACTAAACGCTACTGAGAAGCCTTGTATCAACATTTCAAAATTGCTCATTTCAAGTTCTCCTCAATTGTCATATTCCAAACACTCCCTTGGGAAAGGGGATTCTAAGCCATAAGACAAACACAAAATATACTAGCAAAGTGATGACAACTGTTATTAATACCGACTTGCTCAACTTGACCTTACTAATATAGAAAAGCCACACGAATGCTGTCAGTACCATAGCAGGTATCACCCCCACCACAACCATTAGCCCGATTGCCAACAGGGTATAGACTGCAGGAACTAAAGGTCGTACCCATGTTGGATATTTTTCTTCACTTCTTTCGGATTTTGCATCTGCTACTGCTTCTTTTGTGGTTTCAATAGCAGTCTTCTGTCCCTTTTTCCGCAAGGACTGGAAAAAAAGATATCCTGAAAGGGCCATCAGGAGAGCACCAAACAGAACTGGTATAAAACCACTTCCTGGTACACCCTTAAGCCAGAACTTATATTCAAAGATGCCTTGCTGAACCCAATACCCACCAAAAAGAAAAATGAGTATGTTTATTGTGATTTCCATGAAAGTACTCCTACTCATAATTAAGGGAGACCCCCATAAGAGGTCTCCCAATTGACCAATGGGATTTAGAGAATCTCCAATTTCTTGGCGAAGGTGAGGAGTTGATCTTCCAATTCTAGGTAGAAAGCACTGAAATCGTCAGCATTTAGGTATTTATTTTCTAACAGATTTCTCTCGATATATCCGGTCTTCCATTCTTCAGTCGCCGCAACCTTCCCCAAGACATCACTCCAGAAAAGTTGCGCTTCACGACTCATACCTGCAGGCCCGATAACTGATCGGGACATCTGTAAGATAACCTTAGGGAATCCTAACTCAACAAAGGTTGGGGTAGTATCGAAAGGAGCACCACTTCGAGTAGTTGCCCAAGAAGCAACACCCTTGAGGCGTCCACCCTCAACCAAACCAACACACTCAACAGGGTTAAGAACAGCCAAATCAAGATGCCCACCTAGCAGGGCTGTTGCAACTTCACTACTGGAAGCAAAATATGCAGTGGTATTGAACTCTGTACCAGTATTCTCTTGCAATAGGGCCAAGGCCATCGCATCAAGGTCATCGGCCAAACCAACAGTCAATGACTTTGGATTTTCTTTGATAACTTTCTCAATCTCAGCCCAAGTATCAAATTTGCCATCAGTACGAGCCACCAAGAGAATATTGTCAATGGCCATGTTGGCTAATGGTGTAAATGGTCCCTTAGGAGAGATGCTCTTATTCACATGCATGGTAAGCATGTTTGCAGAGTTACAGGTAAGCAGATAATAATCAGGATCAGACTTTGCATTCACATAACCATGGGATACAGAACCTGCAGCTCCACCTTTATTCACTACAGTTACAGTCTGGTCAACCAAATCATATTTCTGGATGATATCTGTGATGGTACGACCAAGGATATCACTTCCACCGCCAGCACTACCGGGAATAACAAATTCAACAGGACGATCAGGATAAGCCTTAGCTTCGGCAGTACCAGCCGCCCAGAGGGACCCAGCAAAACACAGAACACACAAAAACAAAACAAAGATCTTTTTCATATTTTTCTCCTTTCTGAAATTCCTCATGATATATAGTGTTAATACGTCATAAGTTCCTAGGTACTATTTACATAATGCAACTACCGTGCCAAAACCAGCCATTATTCTTTAGATATGAGGTATCTCTTTATTTTTATTACACTTATGGACTTTTCAGTGAAAATATATAGGCCAACGTTCTTCCACTTCTGTAGCAACAAATGTGTAGCGTTGATACAGAAGTGTTTCACCACAATTAAACCAAAGCATACGACCGTAGCTTTCTGTATAAGGTGGACCTGTCCATTCCTAAAATTCTTGCTGCTTCACTTTTATTGTTATTTGTCTTTTCTAGAACTTGCACAATCTTTGCACACTCTCCCTGTTGTTCAGGAGAGTTCACTATCTTAAGATATTTGCGCTCACTTCCCAAACAAGTGAGGATATCTTGAGCAGAGACCACAGTCTCTGAAACTACTACAGATATTCGTTCACACAGGTTTCTGAGCTGACGGATGTTTCCATCCCATGAATATGAAAGGACGATAGGTAACACTTGAGGGTCAAGCATATGACTAGTAGAGCCATTGCGTTCATCAAACTGTTGTAGAAAATGCTTCATCAGGATCAACACATCCTTACCGCGATCCCGTAGTGGAGGAATATTCAGTCGTAAGACATCCAACCGATAAAACAGGTCCTTGCGGAACTTGTTCCGGGAAACCTGATCCTCAATATCCCTATTTGTGGCAGCAATAATTCGAATATCAACAGGGATGACCGTATCATGGCCAATCCTCATGATCTCCCTCTCCTCGATTACCCGAAGCAACCTTCCCTGTAGCAGTAGGCTCATCTCAGAGACTTCGTCAAGAAATAGAGTCCCACCATGGGCCAGTTCAAACAAACCCATCTTTCCATTTTTCGAAGCTCCAGTAAAAGCTCCTCCCACATATCCGAAAAGCTCACTCTCCAACAAGGATTCAGGTAGAGCAGCACAGTTAATAGCAACAAACGGACCATGCAACCGGGGACTTGCCCTATGGATACTCTGGGCAAACAACTCTTTCCCTGTGCCGGTTTCTCCAACCAACAATATATTGGACTGTACCTTGGCATATCCCAGCGCCAATTTTTTTACGTCCAATATTGCTTCACTGGTACCAAGCATCTGAGAAAAATCATAGGAAGCTACCAAACCTTTCTGATTCACCTCCTTACGAATCCTAGTTTCTATTTTCTGAATCTGTGAAAGTTCTTGGCACGTAATAATGCCAGCGAAAAATTTTCCTCGTACCAGTACAGGAACTCTGTTCACCGCGATTTGATTTCCATGCATCTCAATAAAATTGCCTATTTCTGGTTGCTTCAAGGCAGAAAGGTCCGGATTGTCAAGGATAGGAATAATTTCTGACAGCTTCTTGTCCTGGATATCCTCCAGACTGACCTGAAGCATCCGTTCAGCAAACTGATTGCAAATAGTAATCCGTTTGTTCTGATCAACTGCTATTATTCCTTCATGAACATTCTCCACCAGTGCATTCAATCGTTGGACTCTTACCCTCTCCTCAATGTTGGAATGCCATAACCTCCAAGCCTCATCGATTGCCTGCCTCACACTCTCTTTACCAGCCTCAATCCGCTCACAAGGAACACCCATTTGCTCAGCACAGGTAGAGACGGAATCCCCCCCTATTATTAGTTCAGCCCCATCTGATACCGCCTTACAGATGAATTCCACAATACTATCCATATGACCTATCTCATACGTGATAATGGGAGGAAGAAAACTTGTAGCAAAATTATTGATACCATAAACAGTATTTACAGTAGCAATGAGGGCTATTTTCTTTGCCCCATACTTCTTCACTCCAGTACTCATCGCACGTAAGATATCATAGCCACTCATTGGAAGCTCAATGACTGTTGCCTCTTTCCATAACAGGTTGAGATATGAAGCAGTCAGGCCCCGTGCAATAAAAATGTCACCAACCAGTTTGCTTCTGCGTATTTCGGGTACGCCTGCATAGTTAACAACATGATTGATCTCATTTCTTCTTGGATGCTCAGCAAAAGCTTCTTCAACAACGGATACCAAATTTCTGTAAGGTACTATGAATTCAATGGTAAACATAACAAACCACCTCTAAAAGAATCATATACGTAATTCGCAGATATACAATAATCTACAAGCAGAAATATATTTCAGTAAGATTTACTGTTTCCCTCTATTTGACACTGCTTAAGTAGTTTCTTCGTCATTATAAATTGTATACATTTGCAATAGTAAGATATATCTTATACCAATCTACTGGTATCAGGGGAACAATTAACAGGAATCATCATAAAGCAAACATCTTTAGTAAGCATGGCTTTACAAACCATCGCCTCGCTTGCTATTGTCGACAAGGAGGCTTTTCATGAACCTGTTTCAATATGTCCTTTTGGCATTCCTTGTCCTACTGACCCTATTCAATCTCTATGCCCTTACCATTGGTAGAAAGAAAAAGAAACAAGCAGTGGCAAACTTCAAGCAGACGCTTGCCGAGCTTGAAAACAAGACATTCAAGGAAATGAAAAAACGCCAGCTACATTTCAGCGAAAAGCATGGGTACATCAACGATCTCAATGAGGGAATACTCCTGACCTTCGACCATGAAAAGAAGAAAATGGGAATAACCCTCAAGGATGCATTTTACCTTATCAACTTTGATGAAGTCCTCAACTGTACAGCAAAACACGACACTCTAGATAGTGGAAAGTGGACGAATATTACCGTAGAGCTAGAGACCACAAAGCAAGTCATCACACTGCTGTTTGGATCACGGAGCTGGAAGCCAACCTCCACTCTAGCAAAATTCATCCTCGATGATTCCAAGGAGCTCAGCACGCTGGTCAATACGTATTGCATAGAAGGCCAGGAAAGCGAAAACCCCAAAATGGAAGAAAAGGCTTAACCAAAGGGAATTCAGTTCCTCTAGAGAGAACAAAGCGACCGGTTATTCCGGTCGCTTTGTTCTCTGTTGGCAAATCCTTTTTTCTTTGAAATTGCCTCAATTATCTTAATTTCAACTATTCTTGCTTCTCTTTTTTTGGAGCTTCAATTGCCTTAGGGATATCCACAATATGCAGATCGAGCTGATCGAAAGGCACAGAAAGTCCAACCTCATCCAGGCGAGCACAAAGCTCACCTTGGAAGCGCCAATAGACATTCCAGTAGTCAGCAGGCTTTGTCCATGGGCGGGCGATAAAATCAACAGAAGAGGCACTGAGCTTGTTCACCTCAATGGTAGGGGCAGGGTCTGGAAGAATCTCCTCATAGCGAGCGAAGATGGAGGTAATTACCTGCTTCACTGTTGCTACATCTGAACCATAGGGTACACTTACCACCATATCTACTCTTCTCTTTTCCATATCCGAATAGTTGATGATAGGACTGCCCCAAACCAGGCGATTCGACATCGTAATCTTCTTGTTGTCGGGGGTTGCAAGGATGACACAGATCATGTCCATGTCCTTTACCGTTCCCGAATATGTTCCTGCATCGATATAGTCGCCAATCCTAAAGGGGGCGTTCATGACAATCATCACACCACTGAGCAGGTTACCGATAGTCTCCTGTAAGGCAAAGCCAAGAATTACACCAGTAATCCCCAAGCCTGCAAGGAATGGGCCCATGTTGAGTCCTATATGTTGCAGGAAAGCAATTATGAGAAATATCCATCCGATAATATTCACCAGTTGCAGCAAAAAACGTCCCATGAGATCATTAATCTTCTTTGATCTGGAAAAGCCCCGCTTGAGTATCTTTTTTAACCAGGTAACGAGAAGCTTACCTATCAGGACTATCAAAAAGCCTCCACCTAAGGTTATGAGAAAAGCAACTGGTTCTAGCTGGGACCATTCATGGATATTTATCAACGCTTGGGAGAAAAAACCACCACTTTTTGCGGCAGCTTCGGGAGCGGTCTCACTTGCAAATGCCATAATAGTTGAAAGCATCTAACGTCCATCCTTATAGAGAGAGAGTTACAAAAACCCTACCATTGGGATACTAAAAAAGCAAGGGAAGGTTACCCTTCCCCTGCTTCACTATCATGCCTACCCCGCTATCGTGCAAGCAAGGAATGTAGCTTCTTTGCAAAGGCTACAGGTTCCTTGGGCATCACGCCCTCTGCAAGCAAAGCCTGATCCAGCAAGACTGAGCAAAGATCATTGACATACTCGGTATCTTCACTCCCTTCAATCTTCTTGACCATGGGATCGTCCACATTGACTTCAAGGATCGGCTTGACATCTTCAAAATCGCCTTGGCCCATACTCTTGAGCAACTGCTGCATCTGAACCGAGGGATCATTCTCATCAACAACCACAACAGCTGGAGACTCCACCAGACGGGAAGAGACTACAACGTCCTTGACCTTGTCCCCAAGAGCCTTCTTGATCTTCTTGACCAGATCCTTGGACTCCTTTGTTTTTTCAACTGGATCATCATCGCCTTTGAGATCATCCACGGCTCCACTCTTGTTGATGGCTTTCAAAGGAAGTTCCTTGTAGGTACCAATCGATCCGACAACGATGTCATCGATGTCATCACTCATGACAAGAACCTCAAAACCCTTCTTACGGTAAGCTTCCAATAAAGGACTGGCTTTCAAGGTCGACTCCTTGCCTCCGGTTATGTAATAAATGCTCTTTTGTTCGGCACTCATCCGTTCCTTGTAGGAAGCAAGACTGACATACCCCTCTTCAGTGGAAGACTTGAAACGAACCAATTCAAGCAGGGCTTCCCTGTTTGCATAGTCAGAATAGAGACCTTCCTTAAGGGGACGATTGTACTGTTCAATGAACGTAGCATACATCTCAGGGTTCTGTTCGCTAATTTTCTGGAACTCAGAGAGGAGCTTCTTCACTGAAGCATTTCTGATGGAGGACATCACTCGGTTCTGTTGCAAGATCTCACGGCTGACATTCAGGGGAAGATCTTCACTGTCGATGATACCACGTACGAACCTCAGATAGGTAGGAAGCAGTTCCTTGTCATCATCGGTGATGTAGACACGCTTTACAAAGAGCTTCACACCAGGGCGATAATCTGCATTGTTCATGTCAAAGGGAGCTTTGGCAGGAATAAAGAAAAGGGTTGTGTACTCAATAGTACCTTCAGCCTTAGTGTGGATATAGAACAGAGGATCTTCGCTGTCATACGAGGAGCTCTTGTAGAACTCGTTATACTCTTCAGGTTTGATATCGTTCTTGTTCGTTCTCCAAAGGGCAGAACTATTGTTGATCTGCTCGACCTTGTGCTCAATAGTCTTGAGACTATTGCCTTCCTTGTCCTTCTTCTTGTCGTCAACAGACTCCTGGTCATAGGAGAGGAAGATTGGGAAAGCGACATGGTCGCTGTACTTTTTCACAAGCTGCTGAAGCTGCCAGCGGTTGGCATACTCATTACCCTCTTCATTTAGATGAAGGATAATCGTGGTTCCCTGTTCTTCACGGGTGGTTTCTTCAAGGGTGTATGAGCCTTTTCCAGTACTGCTCCACTTATGTGCAATTTCCTCACCTGCCTTACGGCTGATGACTTCCACTTTATCGGAGACCATGAAGGCACTGTAGAAACCCACACCAAACTGACCAATGAGGTTACTGTCCTTCTTCTGTTCTTCTGTCAGAGAAGCGAGGAACTTTTTGGTTCCACTTGATGCAATGGTACCAAGGTTGTTGGTAAGATCATCGTGGTCCATTCCAAGGCCGTTGTCCTTGATGGTAAGAGTCCTCTTATCACCTTCGGTGAAAGAGAGGTCAATTCTCGGCTGGAAATCAAACCCTTTGAGTTTCTCGTCAGTAAGGGCGAGATATTTGAGTTTGTCCAATGCATCCGAAGAGTTTGAGACGAGCTCGCGAAGGAATATTTCCTTATTTGAATAAAGCGAGTGAATGATAAGCTGAAGTAACTCTGACACCTCAGTTTTAAACTTTTTCTGTTCCATGTTTGCTAAATACCTCCAAAGGGATATAGGCTAACATAATGATTTTTTTAAGTATCGGCAATCTTTCCTTAACAAAAAGATTCGCTTGGAGTATGCTCTATCCATGAAGTTCACCCAACCAGCCGCAGCACGAGAGATAAACCGCCTTAGGGTGCTGAATCTTCTTGCACAAGAAAATGAATACAGTCGTTCCGATATCGCACGGAGTCTCAGACTCAACAAGCCGTCGACAAGTGAAATAGTCGAGCAATTGCTTAAAGATGGATTGGTAATTGAGACAGGCAAGAGAGAAACCGCTACAGGACGAAGACCCGTGGCTATCGCGCTTGTTCCAGATGCAGCCCTCGTACTGGGCGTTGATATGGGTAGTCGCAATACCTCCATAGCCCTTTCCGATCTCAAGGGCAATATTTTGCGATATGAACGTTTCCCTACTACTCAGTATCCTGAGGTGAAGGAACTATGCTCTAACGTCATCAGAGTAATAAGGAAGATGTCCAAGCTTGCCACATCCCCTATACTAGGGGTAGTGGTAGCCCTGGACGGAGTAATCAGCGAGGATAAGCAAATCCTAATCAGAAGAGACCATTGGAACTGGAATGATATCCCCCTAGCAGAGATTATTGAGAGAAATACTGACCTGCCGATAAAGTTAGTAAATAACGTTGAGGCAATGGTGTTTGCCGAGCGTTGGGTCGCCCTTGAAGAGGAAGCAAACTTCTTCATTGTTAACTGGGGGGAGCATATCAAAAGTGCATGGGTTTATAAGAATTCCATAACGGGTGGCGATACACAGTTCGGACACCTGACGGTAAAATCTACAGGCCTCTGCCGATGTGGGAAGATTGGGTGCCTAGAGAGCGTTGCCGCGGGTTGGGCTTTGAGTGAAAAACATAGTGGAAAGACGGTCAAGCAGCTTTGCCTTGAACCTAACGAGATAATTACAGAAGATCTGAAACAAGCCGCCGAGGCTATGGGCATGGCTCTTGTTGCCGCAAGTGCCATAACGGGCTGTAATAAAATTATTCTAGGGGGAGGCCTGGCAAACCTCGACAAAGAATACCTAGACCATCTCAAGAGTTTCTATCGAGAACATTCAAACAGGGAGAAGGTTCCCATCGTGTGTTCTGAATTAGGAGAAAAACAGACACTTCTAGGTAGCATCTCCATAGCTTTGGATAGTTGGATGTTCAAGAGTTCGTTGTTGCAGATGATGCATGAGCAAGAGAAATAAAAACCGCTATCCAGAATAAACCGGATAGCGGCAACCTCCTTGAGAACCCCAGGATCCCTCCCCTGGAGTACCTGTCCACCCGCTGGAAAAATCGGAATGGACTTTGAGCAACGACACTCATGATTATTACATGGTTTCAAGGCGATGTAAAACAAATTTCACAGTATTTTCTGCAATTAGCCGGAAAGAGACAAAAAGGCAAGGATCTTCAACTCAATTACAATCCATCGGTATAATTAACTGAGAATGATCCTGTATATGAACCAGCAGTAAAGATGTCATCGGCTTGTTTATTCACCTTGATGGTGAGCTTACCAATCTCCCTGTTAATCTGAGATCCTGGGAGGAATGTTATGCTAAAGGTGTTCCCCCCTTCAACACGAGTCATGAGATGTTCAGAAGCAAGCTCCAAGGATGTTCGCAGGGTATTTGTATCATTGAGTTGCAAGTCAGAGATTTCAAAGCTAAGCCTTCCATATGTGCCTGTGGGCAAGTTGGAGGTATACTTGAAGTGGATAGATTTGGATACTTCCCAGACCTCAGTTGCTGGAAAGTCAAAGGTTAGGATAGCATTATCCTGATCGAGCTCCACCCCTAATTCGTCAAAGGCGTTAATCGTTGTAGATATACTCCCGATCATACCCTTCAAATAGACCACAGCTTGGTTTGGTGAAAGAGAGATAGCATCAGAAGCAGAAAGCGGAAAACATATACATATAGATAAAACAAGGATTACTCCCAGTATTTTTTTCATAATAATCTCCCATATCAATACGTATTGATATATGTATCATAGCAAGTAACATTCGGTGAGGAAAGTGAAAAGCAAATAAAAGCTGTGCAGTTTCCTGCACAGCTAAACTCTCAATAAATTAGATGGTCAACATTATGAAGCAGTAATAGCGAACGTGAGGGTTGCCACATAGGCACCAGCAGCACCGCCTTCAACAGTTGTACCTGCAGCTATAGCAGTTCCAACACCTGTATGATCAAAATTCCCAATATCTGCTGTCCTTGCAGGAGTAATCGTTATTACAGCCTCATCATAACGCTCAGCACTTGTTATAGTAGGTGACGTATCAGTAAAGATAGTGTAATATCCACCAGAATAAGAAGTTCCCTTATCACTAGAGACTGAAGCAATCTTAACAGATCCAGCAACGGTCTGATTTGTGAAGTCAGTTACAGCCATCTTGAATACAAAAGTCCCCGCAGCGTTGGTCTTATACCCATACTTAAAGGAAGGGACAGTTGTTCCGAATGCATCATCAATAGTTACAGAAGGCTGATACTTTGTCCCTTCAATATTGAATCCATGACTAAGATATTCACCAATGTTGGCACGCAAAGTTGCTGTCACAGCGGTAGGAACTGTTACGGTAGGCACTGCAAACAGACCTGCTGTTGCCAAAACTAGAACCAATAATATAGCCAAAGCTTTCTTTTTCATAAAATCTCCTTTGCAGAGAGATGTCCGAAGGGTTCTCTCTTCTATTACCATAATATATCCTCTACTTGGACTTATGTCAATATCTAATCATCTTTTGAATGAAATATTTTCAAATATTTCATTATATTTTTTTATTTTCTTTTATTGTATAATTTTATTTTATTATAACTTATAACGCAAGTTGCACACTATTCCCCATACTAACAAAATTTTCTCCTGATAAATCCTAGTAAAATAAGGGATATTAATAATTTATACCCTACACTTGTCATACCTAATGATCTACATAAGATACTAATGTAAAAAAGGTGCCCGCTAGGACACCTCATGTATAGGTAAAGGGAATTGATTTTCCTTAACTATCTGTGGCTATATCGATCTCAACAGTAGAAACATAATTACCAACAGGAGAAGTATCAACTTTGCTCTGATCAGCAAATACAGTCAGTGTGTAGGCATAAAAGATAGTCCCTGATTGTGGAGTCAATTCCAATAGCTTGTACGTACCGTCCAAATCACTATAGTGGGTTGTAGAGCCAGTAGCAGAACCGACGTCAACCTGGGTGATAGGTACTGTGGCCGGATCGACAACATCCTGCTCTTCAAAAGGAGCAATTGTCGCCTTCACAGTGAGGGGCAGCCCAACATTGGTCTTAATCCCATAGTTCAAAACTGCACCTGCTGGATTGAAAGCATCATTGACAGTAGGGGAAGATGTGATAAAAGCAGTCGCACTTGGCGAATCCAAGAATCCATGGTAGAGATATCCAGGAACCGTCGTTGTAAGCGTAATACTCACGCTAGCAGGGGTTGCTCCAAGTACAAAGGTCAGTAAGAGAATATATAAAATAAGAAGATGTTTTTTCATTATCTAGATTGTCCTCCTCAGAAAGCGTGCAAGCCCTTTCTGTTCTTCTTCAATAAGAACTATAGCGCCAATAAGAAACTTATGTCAAGAACGAGATGTGTTTTACTGATATATTTAGATATCTAATGTATTTATTTTTTTATCTTTATTTATTATATATATTTATAGTATTCCATCTTATGACACCTATACCCATTTCAAGAATCACTGTTACTACTTACCCCTAACTTTCCATTCGGATTTATCTTATTTTTTTTGCCAGTTATACCCTTATGTCACCTTGAAAGAAGTCACCTTGAAAACAACCTGTTTATATCATCTTGAAATATTAATAAAATGCTTGTAGTTATATAATTGACTTTTCTATCCTATTTGTTTAATCAACCACTTGTCACACAACCCTTACCAAACCTAGTACATATTACATTAATATTGTATTGCATTTTCTTTCTTTACAGGATATTATTGGGATTGAAAATTTCTTATGTAAGAAGTTATCAAAACCAGCACTCCTCAAGGATGCAACAGTAGAGAGGTTATAGATATATGATACTGCCAATTGCTTCAGAAACTAAATCAACTATGATAGCTAACAAACTTGAGGAAATGATACTCAACAAAAAGTACAAGGCAGGAGAGAACCTTCCTAGTCAGCACACGCTCGCTACCCAGTTTGGTGCAAGTAGCAGAAGTGTCCGCGAAGCCTTCAAGAACCTTGAAGCAAAAGGACTCATCGAAGTCCAACAGGGGAAAAGGGCTCTGGTAAAGAGCAACAACCTTGACCAGTTTGTTGAATCCCTTTCCATGTCCATGATTAGGAACCAGACACCAGACAAGAAACTTCTAACCGACCTTATGCAGGTACGAACTACCATTGAGGTGTCTGCCACCAGAGAACTCTCCCGTGATCCAAGCAGAATGCTCATCGTTCGTTCCCTCGATCGGTGCTGCACAAAAATGGAGCATCTGCTTCCTTCCCTAGAAAGCGGTAAGGACACAGAATTAATTGATCAGTTCAAACAAGTTGACTTCGAATTCCATGCCACCCTGATCAAGTCAAACGATAACGCCATCCTGACCAGTATCTATGAGAACCTTGCACCTCAACTATACATGGCACTCGACCGTCTCCCAGAGTCTTATAACGAACAACGCAAAAAAGTCAATGAATACCGTTACCTGGTCGAGGCTCTGGAAAATGGACAGACCGACCTTGCAGTAGCACTTACCTTGGTCAGTCTGACCAATATCAAGGACAAGTTCGAATCCCTTAAGTTTTAGTTGACTTGGATGTTCAGCAACAGAGGAGCTTGGCTTCTCTGTTTTTTTATGTCTGAAGAAATGTAAATCCTATAAGCAATTATGATAAATCTCCGAATAAAGCCCTATGTCAAAAGTATGAGATATGTGATAATGTATGTACATCTCTTTAAACTGATGACATATATAATATTATTGATATATAGGTGTTGCATAAAGTTACAAAGTAGGTTAATTTATAATAGAGTATACAACATGGAACTTATGACATCTAAAGTTCAAACATAGTTTGTAAACAAAAGGATATCAGAATGAATTATATCTCTGAAACTAAATCAACCAGAATAGCAAAAGCCCTTGAGACAATGATATTGGACAACACCCTTAAAACGGGAAGTTTCTTACCCTCACAGCAGAAATTGGCAGATCAGTTCCAAACTTCCAGCCGCCCGATTAGGGAAGCCTTGAAATTGCTCGAAGCAAAGGGCTTGATCACCATAACACAAGGCAGACGTGCCCAGATACGCAGCAACAACCTCGACCAGTATGTGGGCTCTCTCTCCACCAAACTTGTAAACAGCCCTATCAGTACTGGAAAACTCATGAGAAACCTCATGCAGGTACGTATTTCTGTTGCAACCAGCGCCACAAGAGAATTTACCCGCCTTGAAAATCGCGAAGCGTATCTTGCACAACTTTGGAAGGCAAGCAACACTATGGAGTCAGCAGTGCCTAAAGTATTCAAGAAAGATGCCGAAGGGCTGAAAATATTCCAAGATGCTGAGAATGAGTTCCATCATATCCTTATCAATGCCAATGGTAATCAGATCCTCTGCAGCATCTATGACAACCTTGCTCCCATGCTGGTTTCTGCCTTGAATGCAATCAAATTTACTCCTACGCAAATTGAAAAGCGAGCTAGAGACTACATATACCTCTGTGAAGCCCTGCAAAATGGTCAGACCGACCTTGCTGTAGCCTTGGTGCTGGTTACTCTCACCACTATAGAAAACAAGGTAAATGACCGCTATCCTGATGAGAGTACTGTTGCATACGCCTAAAACGATCAGTTCTTCTGTAAAAACCTCCCCTGTGGTATAGTCCACCGAGGAGGCTCTTTTTATGCTCGTACCTATCATTGAAATCGTCCATGCAACCGTCAGAAGGCAAGGAAAGGCAATTCTTGATGATGTATCCTTTAGCGTTAATTCTGGCGAGCATGTTGCAATTATCGGCCCGAATGGCGCAGGGAAGTCAACCTTGGTCCAAGTCATCAGCGAAGAAACCCATCCCTTATACAACCCCCTTTCCAAGAGGGTTCTCTTTGGCCAGCAACGCTGGCAGGTGCTTGAACTGAGAAAGAGACTGGGCATTGTCTCACAATCCTTACAATACTTGTGTAACAGCACCTATAAAGCGTGGGAGATAGTAACCTCTGGCTTCTTCAGTTCCATAGGTCTGGACTTCCATCACCAGGTAACACAAGAACATCGTATACAAGTAGAAAATGTCATGAGGAATTTTGAGGTCTGGCATCTACAGGACAAACAGATGAACCGCCTCTCTTCTGGCGAAGCAAGGCGAGTCCTTCTCTGCCGCGCAAGTGTGCATGACCCTGAAGTAATGCTACTCGACGAAGCTGGAGCAAACCTTGACTTCCCAGCACGCCACCAATACAGAGCCTCTCTGGAACAGTTGGATGAAAGGGGAAAAACCCTTATCCTTGCCACCCATGAGCTGAGTGAGATTATCCCAGCTATACAGCGTGTGGTAATCATGAGCAAGGGAAAAATTGTTGCTGATGGCCCGAAAAACGAAATTATCCGTGAGGAAATCCTCTCTTTGGTGTATGGCTCAAAGGTCTTTGTCGACCAACGCGAAGGGCTCTATACAGCCTGGTGTTAGAGACGATTTTCCACTTTTTCACACAACAGGGATTTTTTGTAGTATATTTTAGGCAAGAACATTACAAGTGAGGTCTGCTATGAAGCGTTGTTCAATAATAATTCACAGTGTGAGCGGTAACTGTTACATTATCGGGTCCTATTTGCAGGAGCTTCTGATCGAGCGCAATGTAGATGCACGGCTTTACCGTGTGGAAGATCCCGATTTGCATATTTGGGCCAACACCCAAGAAACGACAAATGACTTTTACGAGGACATCCTTGCCCTTCCTGTGGCAAGTGCAGCAACCCTCCTAAAGAGCGATATGATCATATTGGGAAGTCCTACTCGCTTTGGTAATACCTCAGCAGAAATGAAGACTTTCTTGGATACTACCCTACCCTTAAGCAAAGAGCAAAGCTTGGAAAGCAAATTCTTTGCCTGTTTCACCAGTTGCTCCCACTCCACTTGCGAAGGAGCTCATACCCTAAGCGCCATGATTTACTGGGCACAGAGTATGGGAATGCTCCACATTCCCTATGGTGTACATGAGGAGAACGATAGCTACGACCAACCTGTTGCAGGTATCGTCCATCTCGCAGGAAGAGAGGATTCCATCCGCCCAAGCGACCGACTGGGTAAGGAAATGGAAACCTATGCCGATATCCTGAGTGCCTATATTCAGGAAGATGAGGAAGAACAGGAATAGTCTTCTTATAGTACTAATGTATAGAGGAAGCGGCTCTGGTCGCTTCCTCTTTGTTCTTATCATTCTTCTATTCAGGTTGCAAATTCACATTTCAAAGTCTTGTGTCTTTCCAAAATGGGGCAGAATCTCATCACCTTTGGTTGTGGGAATATATCAAGGTTTATACTGCCTGTTCGCATCGGAATCTTTGGAAAAGAACTCTCGTATCCTAAAAAGCCAACGCTTGAAACGTCCCTTCCCATAGCGAGTCTTATAGTCACTGGTAGCGCTCTCAATGGAAACTTCATGGCTGCCACTCATATGCTTGAGATTATCCCAGTGCCTGACTATCCACAGGTATAGGTCCCCTTCGGTATTACCAGGGAAGGAGGCGAGTAGCTTTGCCCTACGCACCTCTTCTATGATAGGTGAGTAGACAGTGCGATACCATGAACGAGCTGCAGTCTCAAAGCTAAGTTCCTCTTCCTTGCCTTCGTTGAGGTAGTACTTGTGCACTAGAATATGGTTCACCATCTCAGGATAGGAACCAGGAGAGCTAAAATGGATATGGTCCATCGGAAGGAACGTAGGGGTGTACTGGGTTATGAAGCGTTCACGCTCATAATCGACGACCCGCCTCGCTAACTGTTTCATCGTCAGTCCGGCTTCAAGGGCAATCTCAGTATCGAGACCTACCACCTCAGCATCAATGAACTCAATACCCTGGGTCTTCGCTACTGACACCCTATGGTTGCCATCACGAACAAAGTACCAGTCCCCTACCTTATATACTGAAATCGGAGGTAGGTTCACATACTCCATTGACGCCCTGTCAATACTCTGCCAACGTGAGCGCAACATCTCTTTCTTGGGGTAAAAAGCTAAGGTAAAGTCCTGATATCTCCCCTCGCTTCCTATTATCTTATCCACGGAGATAGTCTTCATCCCCAAGTAGGTCTCATTCTTCGGCTTAATCAGTTCAGTGACGGCATAGAGGGAGAGCAAATCTGTATTTTTCCAGGAAAGACTACTTAAAAGTGATTGCATCCTTCCACGTGTACGAGCCTTTTCAAAATCCTCTCTAGCTTGATTGGACATGTCAATTGCCACGGTCTTTTTCCTTTCCTAGTGAAGGGTCTTCCAACATATAGTTCTGAAAGACGTTGATAATCTTGGTTTCTTTAAACACAGTATGCCTGTTTGCATTCAAGTCATGCAAGTGGATATGACCATGCAGAAGGTATTTTGGCTTGAACCACTCCATAAAGGTAAGAAAGGTAGCAAATCCTTGATGGCATCGATCGGTATCATCCCCCAAACCAAGAGGGGCTGCATGGGTAAGTAGGATATCAAGGTATCTACCACGAAACACCCGATTAAACAGTAGGCTGGGTACCATCTTTAGAATCCTGAAGAACATCTCCCGTTCGGTAAACTGGTGTTTGCCTTTGTTATACCTCATTGCCCCACCAAGACCAGCTATGATGAGCTTATTTCGTTTGTCATAGACAACTTTTCCATCAACAAAATCCCCCCCAAAGGCAGGAAGCAGCTGCATAGCTCCCTTGTTGTCAGTATACCCATATTGCACAATCGAAGATGAGGAAGAGAACTGGTGGAGGTATTCCAGATTATGGTTTCCAAAGACAAAGTATAGAGGTTTATTTAGCGAAGAGATGATGAATTCATAATACTTGAGGGGAAGGTCTCCAGCAGCTACTATCAGGTCAACATCACCATACCGAGAGACTATGTTCTTGGAGTAGATAAGTGGATCTGTCTCATCGGAAATGCAGAGTATTTTCATCGCTACCCTACCAGGTATCCACAGTCGACTACGATAACCTGACCAGTAATCGCCTTTGCACTAGAAAGAAATGAGACACAGGAGGCAACCTCCTCCACCTTGACCATTCGCTTAAGCAGACAGCGACTTTCAAACATAGAACGTACAGGATTATTCTTATCTGATAAATAAGGGGCATCCAGCAAGCCTGGGGCCACGGCATTCACCCTAATTGGTGCCACTTCAGAGGCAAGACTCTTGGTATAGGCGACTACAGCCCCTTTTGAGGCATCATAGTGGGCGGTCTGACCAAATCCAGGGTGGATGGCATTGATAGAGGCAACATTAACAATGGAAGCAACCTCAGATTTTTTCAGCAAAGGTAGGGCCCCTTTAGTTACCAGAAAAAGCCCTCTTACATTGGTATCGAAGACTCGATCCCACTCTTCAACTTTGAGGTCTTGTTGATCAGAAAGAGTAAAGAGACCCCCATTGTTAACCAACACATCAAGCTTGGGTATCTTAGAAAATAGGGCTAGGACACTTTCTTCCTTAAGTAGGTCCAACTCCAAGATGGTCAGCCTATCGCCAAGTTCTCTTCTCAGCTCTTCTGCACCCTCCCTATTATGGGCATAGGTGGCAATGACAGAATCCCCTCCTTGAATGAAGGATTGGCAGATAGCCTTCCCCAAGTTGCTTGTCCCTCCAGTAACCAGGACTGTTCTCATCGATCCTCCTCTCGCAAAAAATCAACCAGTCGCGTACATGTTGGATAATCCTGCAACAGCTCAATCGTCCCTTGCTTGTAGCTACTTTGGTCATATGGAGGACACATCGTGGTAGCACAGAGGGCATATCCTCCTGCAAGTAGCCTTGTTCCCTGATAACACCCTCCGGGTACGATGGATAGAGGGGCAATACCCTCTCCTACCGGACCGAGCAGGGTCATTGAGTGCCTTCCATCAGGGTAGAGCACCAATTGTTCAAGGGGAGATCCCTGCAAAAAGTACCAAAGCTCATCAGTGGGTAACCAATGCAGGCTAGAATAACTATCCTCCGTCACTAGATAGTAGATAGTCCCCCCTAGAATGGTAGAGCCTCTCCTATGGGTATAATACTTGCGAAAATACCCCCCCTCCCCTTCAAGTTCCTCAAGTCCAAGCTTCTTGATCAGAAGCTGGACTTCCTTACTTATGCTGGCCATGAGCGAGTGACCCTACGGATCAGTGAAGCAAAAGCTTCCTTGACCTTCTCACTGGTCTCCATCACCTCTTCATGGTTGAGAGGCTGATCTAGAATTCCGGCAGCCATGTTGGTGATGCAACTGATTCCCAGCACTTTCATACGCATGTGACTTGCGGCAATAGCCTCTGGAGCTGTGGACATCCCTACAGCATCACTACCAAGAAGGCGTGCAGCTCTGACTTCAGCAGGAGTCTCATAGGAAGGTCCGGCAAAGAACATATAGACGCCTTCCTGTAATTGCATGCCTAAGGAAGAGGCTTCCTGTCGGGCAATTGCCATCAAAGTCTTGTCATAGGTATTGGTCATATCGAAGAAACGGGGCCCCAGCTTGTCATTGTTTGGACCACGCATCGGGCTATCTGCAATGAGCTTGATGTGATCAGTGATCAACATGAGGTCCCCAGGCTTGAAGGAGGCATTCACCCCCCCGGCAGCATTGGTAACCAACAGGTTGCTGATTCCCAGGGCATGCATCACCTGAATAGGGAACACCACCTGATCCATCCCATATCCCTCGTAGTAGTGAAAACGGCCCTGCATGCACATCACTCGCTTGCCTTCCAGGACACCCACTACCAGACGCCCCTTGTGGCCAAAGACCGTGGAAACTGGAAAAAATGGAATATCCTTATAGGAAATGTAGATGCGATCATCCAGCTGTTCAGCCAAATCGCCTAGGCCACTACCCAGTACCATACCGATAAGCACAGGCTCATCGCCAATTCGCGAGGTAATGTACATCGCCGCTTCTTGCATCTTCTCGTTCAGATTCTCCATATGTCCTCCAATTATACTAATAACAAAAAAATCTATCCAACCTGTGCTAGAACGGTTCTCCTACAGCCTTCGGTGCTGCCGACTTCTTGGAAAAGATAACTAAGGCAAGCAAGGTTGCAATATACGGGAATACCTTGAAGATTACCGGGGGTATTACATTCAAGGAAGGAATGACCTGCGATACATTGGCAATGGTGGTGGCGATACCAAAAAAGAAAGTCGCCCCGAGAATGCCAAGAGGCTTCCACTGTCCGAAAATCAAGGCAGCAAGAGCGAGGAATCCTAAACCGGCAACAGTTCCATTGAACTCGCCAGAATAGGTGATTAGGATGACAGCACCACCAAGTCCTGCAAGGGCTCCGCTCATGACAACACCGAAATAGCGCATCAAATGCACATTGACACCAGCAGAAGCTACGGCTGACGGATGCTCTCCGCAAGCCCTGAGACGCAAGCCAAAGGAGGTCTTGTAAAGCAATATCCAAGAGAGAGCCCAGATGAGTAAACACAGCCAAGTTGTCCAATAGGTCTGGCTAAAGAACAGGGGGCCAAGAATGGGTATCTTCGAAAAGAACGGGATATTCTTACGAACGATTCCCATGAAGATGCGCACGTTTCCGCTTCCTGAAATGGTACGGGCAAGATAGACAGTAAGGGATGCTGCCAACATATTAATGGCAGTTCCACTGATGATCTGGTCAGCCCGTAGATTAATGGAAGCGAATGCATGGAGCAAGGAGAAGATTGCTCCAGCTAGAACTCCAACAAGGAGCCCTACCGGCAAGGCGTTGATGCCAAGGGTTGCTTCTGTCAACTTGATGGTAATAGCCGAGGCAAAGTATCCAACAAGCATAAGGCCTTCAAGACCAATATTTGTGACACCGCTTCGTTCGCTGTACAGTCCTCCAAGGGAGGTGACCAGCATGGGTATGGTATACGCTATTGCATAGGGAAAGATTTGTGTAAGGATTACCCACATATTATTTCACCTCCTTGCTAGCTTGTGCATCAGAATTGGCCTGTTCAAGCTTATCTTTCTTGTCTCGTGAAAGCTTTTTGAACAAAGCCTCCCAGATTCGCTTGAAGAGAACACTGGTTGCCGTAAAGTAGATTATGACCGCAATAATGGTATCGGCAATCTCTGGAGGGATGCTAGTCATGGCGTTCATAAACCCTTTGCCAGACTGTAGGACACCAAAGAAAAGTGAGCTGAAGAATACCCCTAAAGGATTACTCGCCCCTAGCAAAGCGACTGCTATTCCGTCAAATCCTTGGGAAGGGAGTACTCCGATCTGCATGTTGCGAGAATACCCGGTATAGAAGGTAAGCCCAGCAAGCCCAGCAAGGCCACCTGCGATCATCATGGAGAGGATTACATTCTTATTAACCTTGATACCAGCATATTCTGCACAATCCCTGTTTGATCCTACAGCCTTCAGTTCAAAGCCTAGAGTTGTCTTGTCCAATATAAACTTGATGATGATAACAGAAGCTAGAGCCACAAAAAATCCCAGATTCATGTAGGAACCCTTAAAAATGCTGGTAAGCCAAGGGGAACGCAAGGTCTGTTCTATTGCAATGCTTGCGGACTCTGTTTCAAGCGAAGGTCCCTTCAAGTAAGCAGGAACAAAATAGTAGACGGACCAGTAGGCTATCCAGTTCATCATGATGGTTGCAACAACCTCATGAACATTGAATTTTGCTTTCAGGAATCCTGGAATTATACCCCATACGGCTCCTCCAAGCAGAGCAGAGAGAATAAGGACTACCAAATAGAGAGGCCGAGGCAGGAAAATATGGTGTGCTACCAAGGTGGCACATAACCCACCCACAAGCATTTGGCCCGAGGCCCCGATATTAAACAGACCAGTTCTGAAGGCAAAGGCAACAGAGAGTCCTACCAACAATAGGTTTGTTGCAGTGGCCAGCGTATTTCCGATCCGTTCGATGTTCATCAACCCCCCACGGAACAGATACCAAAATCCTGTAAACGGATTGCTTCCTATAGCGGCCATCAGTATAGCACCTGCCAAAAGCCCTAGCAAAACTGCGCTGACAGCAATGAGGAAGGCATTGCTTTTTACTTCTTTGTTCTCTATATCACTCATCGGGTACCTTCCTTCTGCTTTACGCCGGCCATCATCAAACCAATGGACTGTTCATCAGCATCTTCGGTCTTCACTATGTCAATGATCTCACCAGAGTACATGACAGCGATCCGATCAGAGAGATTGAAAATCTCATCCAGTTCAAAGGATATCAGCAACACCGCATGACCCTTATCACGGTGTGCTATCAGTTGGGAGTGGATATATTCAATTGCTCCGACATCCAGACCTCTGGTTGGCTGTACGGCAATGAGAAGTTCCGGGTCAGAGACAACTTCACGCCCTACAATGAGTTTCTGCTGGTTGCCTCCAGACAACTTTCCAGCAAGGGAGTAGATGCCCTCACCACTACGTACATCAAACTGGGTTACCACATCCTGCGCATACTGTTCAAGATAGTCTGCATCGAGGATACCATGCTTGCTGAAAGGTGGATGATAGAACTCTTTGATAGCAATGTTATTGAAGAGTGAGCTCTCCATAACTAGGCCACGCTTCTGCCTGTCTTCAGGGATATGTCCCAGTCCTACCTCGTTACGTTTACGTACGGAGGCATTGGTGATGTCATTGCCATCAAGGACAATGGTTCCTCCCTCCACAGGTCTCAGACCGGTTATCGCTTCGATAAGCTCGGTTTGTCCATTCCCGTCGACCCCCGCTATTCCAACAATCTCTCCACTTTTGACTGAAAGGTTAACACCCTTCACCCCAAGCATTTTCTTGTTGTTCATAACTTCCAAGTCATAGAGTTCAAGGATAACCCTACCCACTTGTGCCGGCTTTTTATCAACTGTAAAACTTACAGGACGGCCTACCATCATGGAAGCCATCTCTGCTTGTGAGGTCTTTTGCACATCCACCACCCCGATAAGCTTGCCACGGCGAATGATGGTACACCGGTCGGCAACGGCCTTAATCTCATTAAGCTTATGGGTGATAAGGATAACCGACTTGCCTTCTGCGACCAGGTTACGCATGATCTGCATCAAGTCTACAATTTCCTGAGGGGTAAGAACCGCTGTGGGTTCGTCAAGTATGAGTATCTCAGCATCGCGGTAGAGCATCTTCAGAATCTCAACTCTCTGTTGCATGCCAACTGTTATATCCTCGATTACCATGTCAGGATCAATATTCAGCCCGTATTTTTCAGAGAGGGCCTTGATGTTTTTTGATGCTGAACGGCGGTCAAGGAAAAACTTTCCTTCTTTACCGAGGATGATATTCTCTGTAACTGTATAATTATGTACTAGCTGGAAGTGTTGGTGGACCATTCCGATACCAAGGTCATTGGCATCATTGGGGCTGTTTATGGATACTTCCTCACCTCTAACTTTAATCTGCCCCTTGTCGGGATGATACAAACCGAAAAGGATGCTCATCAAAGTAGATTTACCCGCTCCATTCTCTCCGAGAATAGCATGAATTTCCCCTTGCTTTACCTGTAAGGTTATATCATCGTTAGCGATAATACCAGGAAACTCCTTACGGATGTTTAGCATTTCAATAACATGACTCATTGGTGAACTCCCTATGAGGACACGCAGCGCGTGTGGTGTAAGATGGGTCTATAATAGCACACAAGGGCCACCTGTATGCGGTGACCCTTGCAATTAGGACTGATAGAGAACCTTATTTAAAAAGGCCGTCTTTGGCTGCAGCGACTGTAACTTCACCACTCTTCATCTTGGCATAGACTTTAGCCACTTCATCTGTGACACTTGTCGAGAGGTTCGGGTTCTTCACTGGGATACCAACACCATCGTTGGTTGCATCAAGATGAAGGACTTCACCACCAGGGAACTCACCATTGAGCTCTGCCTTGATCATGTCATAGGAAGCGCGGTCGAGATACTTCATAGCGGAAGTGAGGATGATGGATTTTCCACCAGCACTCATCAGACCTTCAGGATACTGGTCAACGTCAACACCAATGACCCAGACATCCTGTCCATTTGCTGCCCGGTTCTTGGCTTCGTTGATAACACCAACGCCAACACCACCAGCGGCTGCAAAAATGACCTTCACACCCTTGTCATACATGGATGCTGCAATCTGCTGTCCTGCACTGATGTTGTCAAAAGAACCCTGATAGAGATTGTTTTCCTGTTTCATGACAATCTTGGTACCATGGGTTTTGTTGGCATAATTTACGCCCTGCTGGAAACCCCAGTTGAATTTCTGTACAGCGGGAATCTCCATGCCACCTACGAAACCAAACTCCGCATCCTTCATCTGGAGGGCTGCTGCAAAACCAGCAAGGAAGCCAGATTCCTGTTCTGCCCAGTAGACAGCAACTACATTCTTCTCAATGCGGAAGGTGGAATAGTCAGCGCTGTGAGGCTCGCCGTCAAGGATGACGAACTTTACGTTGGGATACTTGTCCTGAGCTTCAAAAAGAGTGGTCTCAAATTTGAATCCGGGGCATACGATCATGTTATACCCAGCATCGACAAGGTTACCAATCTCTTTCAGGTAGTCTGCTTCGGTTGTGCCGGAAGGCTTGATATATTTGGTATCCAGAGCATAGTCAATACCTGCACGTTTGATACCTTCCCAGGTACCCTGATTGAAAGACTTGTCATCAATCGTACCCGCATCAGTTACCATTCCTACGCGAAGATTGCTTTTTCCTGCACCCTCGTCCGATCCTTGAGCAAATGCCATGGAACCGATCATGAGAAAAATACATACAATAACAGTCAGTTTCTTCATTACAGCTTCTCCTATTTCCGTACGTGATTATAAAGAGTCATTACTTCCCTATTCTACAATCACCACCTGCTGTTGTCAAACAAAGAAACTGTTCTATCAGATGGATAGATCAAATGATATTTCTCATCAATACAGAAACTTACGACAGAATATATGAAAATATGGGGTAAAAAAGCTATAATAAGAATAAGGATTCATTATAAACTTTATTGTTAAAACCATAACAAACAAGACTTTCTGATCTGAGAGTCCTGCTGCACAGAAAGTTTTTTTCAGATCCTTAAGCCCGTTCAGACTCGAGAAGGGCAAAGATATAAGGCCCTACCCCTTTAAAATCATCTTCAGCCACCTTTTCTGAAATATAGTAGGCAAAGGAGCCATCTCGGTAGGGGTTTCCCCCAAGACCGGCTACGGTACAGATTCCCCTCAGATGTAGCTGACCATCCTCGTCCTGACGAAGAAAGGTCTTGTTCAGCCCTTCCAAAGCCTTTTTTGCATTTCTAAGATAACGATCTTTTTCATTTCTCCCTTGAACGATGCCAATCCTGACAGACTTGAACAGAACCGCAGCGAACATGCTTGAACAGGAAGACTCCAGGTAGTTTCCCTGTTCACCTGCCATATCCAGGACCTGATACCAAAGGCCTGAACTGTCTTGGAAAGACAACACATCATCTAGGGCAGCACATAAGATTCTGACCAGTTCCTTTCCCTTGGGATGGTCCTGAGGAAGGAATTCATAGATGTCTACCAGAGCCATACAGAACCACCCTATAGCTCGTCCCCAGAAATGGGGAGAAAGGCCTGTCTTTGGATCTGACCATCGCATACCCCTAGATTCGTCATAGGCATGATAGAGCAGACCTGTCACAGGATCCTTAAGCAATTCATATACAGTCTGTACCTGAGTAACCAAATCATTCATGTCTTCAGGGTTGCCATACATACTGGCAAACTGTGCATTAAATGGCCCTTGCATATAGATTCCATCGAGCCAAATTTGCCAAGGATAGATCTCCTTATGCCAAAATACCCCACTGAAGGTCCTAGGATGGTGTACCAACTGCTCCTTCAGCCTCTGCGCTGCAAGCAGAAACCGATCTTCCCCGGTTCTTTCATACAGATAGAACAGGTTTCGCCCTGCATTGATCTGATCGAGGTTGTACTCCCCCTGACGGTAGGTTGCAATCTTGCCATCCTGATCAATAAGAGGGTCATACATATCATATGCCCAGGAGGAAAACTCCTCTTCCTGATGATAGTGCTGTCCAACTGCAAGACAGGCCTGTATCACCAAGCCGTGTTCGTAGTGCCAACGCATCATACCTTTGGTATATCGCTCTTTTACACTCCTAGCCATGGCAAGGGAGAGAGTTTCAGCAGAGTTCATTATTGTTCCTTACTGTAATTCTGTTCGAGGCAAGAGGTGGCCAGCCAATTGGCTGGCCACATACCAGTATCTTTTTAGTTAAGCAGATTGTTGTCCCGAGCAAAGGCAACGCCCTTGTCGTTCCAATCCTGTCCACCAAGGCGCTTAAACTCATCAAGCCATTTCGTCCAATTGGCAGGAGTCAGAGCCCTCTTTCCAGTGATAAACTCACTCAAACCTTGTTCGTAGAAACGCTTGAGATCTGCATTGGGAATAGGCAAAGTATCCGATCCGATTTGGGCTGTCCAATCTTTGGTCTGCATCTCGCGCAGCACTGCCAGAGCTGACATCTCCTTCTTGCTCGTTTCTGTCACATACTTGGGATAACGGGCATACAGCTCGATATCACCATTGTAGAAAACCATGTTTCTCAGCTGGGTGACAATCTGGCCACCGGGGGCGGAGAATGCAAGATCAGCATTGGGAAGGTTTGCTGCAACAGGGATACCGTTCGCATCCTTGGTGTAGTTGACTCCTTCAACACCCCAACCAAGAAGATAGTATCCCTCATCAGAGGCCATCCACTCCATAAGGGCTGCGATCTTGTCAGACTTACCTTCCTTAGCTGCCTTTGCACTTATGGCATAGATGCGGAAGTTTGCTGTATAGGGCCCAACAGAGGCCTTGCCTTTAGGTCCCTTGGGAGGATCGATGATGACCCAGTTGCCTTCAGGGAAGTTCTTGTCAAACGGTGCATAGTTTGACTGTGCTCCAAAGGCAGCGTTTTGTTCGCGCATGATACCAAATCTGCCCTGCTTCCATGCTGCTCTGAAGTCATCCTTCTTGTAAGAGAGCCAGTTGGGATCGATGATACCTTCATCAACAATCTGTTTCAGAAAGGCCATTGCATCATAGAATTCGCCCTTCATGACGTTCAACCCTGCATTCGCCTCTTCCATATTCCATGTACCCTCAACTCCGAAAGCTCCAAACAGGGGCTCCAGACGTCTGCCGGGCCAAGCCTCATAGTTGTTGATCTCCTGGAATGCTCCATAGCCCCAGGTATCATTGCGGCCATTGCCATCAGGATCATCGAAGGTGAAGGCACGCATTACTTCCAACAGCTCATCAGTAGTTTCTGGAATTGCCAAACCAAGGGTATCAAGCCAGTCCTTGCGGATAAGCATCCCTTCGTTCTTCATGATGGAGCCAGGGTCAGCCAAGCCATAGGATTTACCACCAATACGGGCATGATTCTTACTCACTGTATCATAGTGAGCAGCTGTCCTGACTGGCATCTTTGCATAGAGATCGTCAACGGGAGCTATCAAACCCTGGGGAACAAGACGTGCCAAGACATCGCGCCTTACCATAAAAAGGTCAGGGAGGTTGTTCGCAGCGGCGGCAGCCTGAATCTTTACATCCTGATCACTTTCATTTGATGGCAAGGCGGTCAGCTTCAACTCAATTCCCAGCTTATCTTTGATAATGTCAAAACCAACCCAATCCGATGGCGGTGGTCCTGCTTCAGTGACAGCTGCTCCGTACCAGAGTTCGATGGTTGTAGGACCTGTAGCCTCCTTCGCCCCTTGTGCAAACAAGGAAAGCGAGAGTAACAGGACAACAGTTACTAGCATACTACTACGTGCACAATTTCTCTTCATGACAAATCCTCCTTACATGAAGTACTTCAATGTTCGTTCCTATGTTCAAGCTGGCAGGGGAAGTTTAGCCCTTCACACTACCAAGCAACGTACCCTTGGTGAAATATTTCTGGATGAACGGATAGGCAATAATCATCGGGATAGCGCTCATAAAGACCGAGGCTGCCTTGATGGCGGCAATGGGAGCATCGCCGAAGGCACTGACCTCCACATACTCGTTCATACCACTAGCCATAAGGATGTTCCGCAGCAAGATAGGAAGAGGCTGCAGTTGATTACTATTCAGATAGAGCATTGCATGGAAAAAGTCATTCCAGAAGGAGACCCCATAGAACAAGCCAATGGTCATGATGATAGCCTTGGAAAGTGGAAGAATAATCCTGAGGAGCACTTGGATTTCCGAAGCTCCATCGATACGGGCAGACTCCTTCAGCTCATTGGGCAACCCTTCAAAGAAGGAGCGCATGATTAGGCAGTTATACGTGCTTATGGCTCCTGGCAGGAATATTGCAGCGAGATGATCTATCAGCCCTATATTGGTCACCAATAGGTAGGAGGGAATCATTCCCACATTGAAGACATAGGGGACGACAATTAGTAGACTGAGATATTTTCTCCCTGGCAAAGTCGGTATGGAGAGTACATAGGCAAGGGGGATGGTCAGCACAAGCGCAGAGACAACCCCTCCGATAAGGATAAGGAAACTGTTCTTGAATGCCAGAAGGAAACCTTGGTTACCCAATAGCGCCTTATAGGCAGAAAACGACCATTTCCAGGGAACGAGGAACATCCCTTGCAGATTGTTCCCGATATAGTCATTAGGCCTGAAGGAAAGTGTAATCGTGCTCCATAGGGGCACTGCTATGACAACAAGAAGGACCAAGAGGAACAAATCGACCACAAGGTTGAATACATGATCAGACTTACCGGGCCTGATAGCTACAGAGGTGGTCCCCACTCTTCGGTATCGGTTCTGTTTTTTCCCTAGTTTATCTACCATACTACCGACTCCTAAAATAGTGAGTTTCCGCCGAAACGTCTGACAAGACGGTTCGAGCCTAGAATAAGGAACATTCCAATAAAACCCTTGAACAAGCCTACCGCCGTTGCAAGGCCGAACTGAAACTCCAAAAGACCCTGCCGATAGACCCAAGTATCGATGATATCTGCAACTGATAGGACCGGGGTTGAATAGAGCATAAATATCTGGTTAAAGCCTGCATCGAGGATGGTCCCAAGACGAAGTAGCACAACGATGACGATGACAGGCCTGATAGATGGCAAGGTGATATAGCGCACCCTTTGCCAAGAAGAGGCCCCTTCCACCAGGGCAGCCTCAAAGAGCGAGGGATCGATACCCATCAAAGCGGCTATGAAGATAATCGCACTCCAGCCCATCTCCTTCCAGGCATCGCTGAAAATAACAATCCAGGGAAATGCACTGGTATTGGTAAGGAAATCAATGGGTTTTCCTCCGAAGAGTTTGATGATGTCATTGATAATGCCATCTCCGGGGGCAAGGAGAGCAAGCAGTATTCCATACATGATGACCCAAGAGAGGAAGTGTGGAAGATAGGCAAGGGTTTGCACCATTTTCCTCAAGGCAGGCTTGTTGCACTCGTAGATGGTTATGGAAAGGATGATGGCCAAGGGAAGGCTGAACAGAAGCTTTCCCACACTGTACATCAGAGTGTTACGCAAGAGTTCAATAAAATAGTACGAATGAGTAAAAGTCTTGAAATGTTTCAAACCAACCCATTGACTGCCAAGCACGCCATCAAGAGCCATGTACTCCTTGAAGGCAATCTGTCCATTGAAAATAGGAATGTACTTGAAGATGATGTAGTAGGTCAGGGGGAAAAGCAAAAGGAGATAGACAGACCTGTGGCGTCTGATATCCCTTGCTAGTTGTGATCCTCTTTTTTTGGGTAATTGTGCCATACAACCATTGAACCTCGTATCTAAAGCATATGGCAAGCTCGGAATACAATGCAGGGAGACTCTTGTACTTTTCAGTCATCTGTTATTCGCCGGTGCGCTCTTTTCCCGGGGGGAAGCCCTTGATTTTCTTGAATACCCTGCAGAAATAGGCCTGGTCCTGGAAGCCCGTCCTGCTTGCTATCTCGTTGATGGTAAGGGTAGTCTGCCTGAGCAGTTCAGTAGCAAGATAGACTCGATGACGGTTCAGATAATCCCAAGGGGAAAGTCCGATCTCCCGTCTGAAAATACGAGTCAAATAGTCTTCGCTTACATTTACCGCCTCAGCAAGCTGCCAACGGGAAAACTGTTTGGTGGCATGTTCTCCAATGTAGACCAGAGCTCTCTTTACCAAAGCGGAGGTCAAAGGCGGGAGAAGGTCCTCCCCTCCTCCCAAGGCAATCAGGCGGGAAAGGAACTCACTGCTCGCGACAACTGAGGTATGTACCATCAGCAGGTTTGGCAGAAGGCTAAGCTCATCAACCTCAAAGGAGGTGTAGGAATCCCGGATCAGCACAATGGGCAGACAAGAGCCAGTCTTTCTCTTGCAGATTTCTTTGAAAAAACCAAAGGAAAGGGTATCGGTCACAAGCAGTGAGGGTTTTTTGTCATCTTCAAGTTGCCAGTACTCCTCTTCTGTTTCCAGGGATAATCCCTCTGTGGGTGAGAGAAGGGAGGCAATCTCTGATGGCATCTGTCCAAACGATACAACCATAAGCTCTTCGCTTGCAAAGTTGAGTGAACCTCTGAGAGATGGCGACCCTTCAGGACAGCCCAGGCAGACAAAGGCCAGAGGACTTGCCTTCTTCGCATGCACCATCTGGTGAAGAAGGAGCATCAGAGAAGGACTTCTCCTGCGGGCATCCCACAAGATGCCCCCAAACTTTGAGAGTTCCTGACTTTTTTGCAACAAGGAGGAAGCGGACAACATTGATATATTTTGCATGGAAGAGAAGGATGGAGGAAGGACCAACTCCTGCTCATCGGCTATATACACAAAAGGAAGGTCTCCCGAAGGAGGGCTCTCAGAAGAAAGTGTAGGCCAGGGAAATCTGAATGAGACAGCATTCTGTTGGAACCAGAACAAGCCCCCATGAAGCAGTATGATACTCTCTGCAAGGCTAATACCTGGGTCTTGTTTGCTAAGAATCGCCTGCCATCCTTGGGAAGAGGACTTGAAGGAGAAAACCAAACCTTCTGGGAGGATAGCAGAACAAAGGCTTACCTGCTCGCCCTCCTTCTGCATATGATTAGCTAGGATGGTAAAAACTTGCTTAACTCTAAAGCGGTCAGCTATGATTGCTGGCAGGCATTCTGGCCCTTCATAGGAGATACTGCATTCCCATACCACTTTCTCTACAAGAGAAGTGGGGTCAAGGACCTGACGATCGAGCTCAAGCTCTCCGGTTTCACTGAGGGAAAGATCCAACAGATGAGTTGCTTGGAAAACCTCTTCTTGTATGGCTCTCTTCAAAGCAGCATATTGCTCACCGTTAAGTGCCCCAATCTGGGCCTGAATCTCTTCAAGAGGATTACGTAGCCCTTCACTGACATTAGCAAAGAACTCGGTACGCGATCGTTGGGCTCGTTCTGCAAGTTCCTTCGCCTTGTTCGCCTCATCAAGGAGAAAGGAAGCTTTTATTGAACTGCTTAATGCAGTTCGCAACTCTTCCATGATGCTTCCCTCAAATATTGTTGTCTTTATCACCAGATATCCAAGTGGTTGATTTTCCATAAAGAGCGGTTCGACCACATAGACTCCTGTTGTCTGGTACTCGCTAATTATGGGAGGAAGCAAGCTCGTCTTGTTGAAAAGAATTTCTTTCTCGTACAGCTGAGTAGTCTCAAAGCCCCCGACAAACCGACTCCTCTCTTCATCTTCATTGAGCACTATCAGACACCCTTCTATACCCAAGGGAGGAAGATGTCTTAGCAGAAGTTGGGGATGGGAACTGAGGGTGCGCACTCCCAAGAGGTCACTTTTAAAAAAATTCAACCGTTTGGTCTGTAGGGATAGGGCATAGGCATGTTCATGAGCGACCAGGGAGTGCTGGCGAAGAAAAAGATCTCTGATGGAATCACTCATCCGTAGCAAGAAAGTCTCATTTGCATAAAAGAGTGAATACCAGTGCAATGCTTCACTAAGCTGGCTTGGGTCGCCTCCCTTATCAAGAAATGCATATACAAATCTTGCAAGCTTGGACATCAGTTGAGAAATGGTCTTATCGTCTCCGTTTCCCGACAACCCCAAACTAAGGGAAAAGAGATCTGCAAACTCTTTTGTTGCTTGTGCTCCCAGAGCAAAGGTATTAGAGAGATAGGACAAAAAAGCCTCTTGGTCTGTAAATAGCACTTTGGCATGGTCATATCCACCGAGCGAGTACTCACACCCACAGGATTGACGAATTATCGATTCACAAGGCAAGAGGATGTCGGGTGCGGAATCACTCTCTTTTTCCACCATCTGACGAATCATGCTCCAAGCCATCAGAGCCATCTGCATGACAGGCATCTTTGCTGTAGTGCAAGGCACTTTCAAAAGATGGCTTTCGCTACTGTCGTTGAATCCAATGATTTTAATGTCTTCAGGTATACCATATCCCAACTCTTCCAGCTTCTTGCCAGCTGCAAACATCATCATGTCACTTGAGCAAGCAAGGATTTCAAAATCCACCCCTGGCTGAAGAGCTCTATCAAGCACAAGTTGTTCAACAGCCCTAGCCCCCTCTGTCCAAGGGAAAGGATCGGTCACCAGAAGAGGATCATAAGAAAAGTCCTTCTGCTGAAGGGTATCAATATAAGCCCGGTAACGGTCAATCGATGAAAGATGATTCTCAGGTCCACGGATAAAGGCAATACGTTTTGCCCCATGGACAGTGATGCAGTGCTGAAGGATACCCATCACCCCAGAGTAGGCATCAAAAGCAATATCGGGAAATCCTTCGCGCTTCATTCCTAGGGTGACACAAGGCAAGGTTCCAAACCGTCGGTACTGCTGCTGTACCTCCTCAATGCTAACGGATCCCCCTAAGCTAGACCCCCAAACGATGATTCCATCAAGATTTTCGCTATGTACCAATGGATAGAGAGAGTTACGTAGATACTCATGACCTTCCAGACACTCCAATCTCCCCCCAGGAAAGACAAAGAGCTTGTTACCCTCCTCTTGGGAAAAGCGGGCAACATCAGACCAGAGAGCCTTGGCTGCTCCTGTATGAATTGATGCAAGGACTAAGCCTATTCTCTTGATCTCTGTGGTTTCCAAGCGTAACTCCTCAAGCTCTACAGTATCATCCATTTACCAGAGATGCCAATATTCTTTGCTTACAATACTGGTAATGAAAAGAATTCCCATTTTATATTGTATGATTACCGCATTTGCCTTGAGTTGTTCATGTCCCTTTGCATGGAATACCCAGAAATTGACTAAAAATACAACAAAAAGAAGAGGATTCATTTTCTTTCTTTTTGCTGCTATTGAAGCACACATGCACCTTTATGCAATATTCAACCCTGTATACCACATACCCTAGAACAATACTAAGCTTGACAGGTAAACTTACTCAAGGATATCATTGGAACAATGTTTCATTTTCAAACCATCGAGACAAGTCTTACCAGACTGAACAAAGCTCTAGAGCGTCTAATGCCGATTCTCACCCCACTTGGGGTACTATTCGGCCTCATACTGGGCTCTCGTGTCTCATGGATGAAACCCTCGGTTTCCTGGCTGTTTGCCTTCCTAACCTTTAGCGGAGCATTGGGCATCAGCTCCTCTAGCTTCATAAAAGTAGTCAAGAAACCCAAGAACATCCTCGTATTCTTTCTAGGCACTAATATCATTATGCCAATAATCGCTTGGACTCTTGCCTCCCTCTTCTTTGGCTCGAATCCTGCTGTGGTGACAGGTTATGTCTTATTGCTCTCCATACCCACCGCAGTCTCAGGGTATATCTGGAGCGCCATCTATAAGGGTAATGAAGCTCTTTCGCTCACCCTTATCCTGGTATCGACGATGATGGCTCCACTATTGACCCCGTTTACCATAAGTTTTCTTACCCAAAGTAGTGTTGCCATCGACAGTACCTCGATGATGCTCTCCATGTTGAAGATGGTAGTCATCCCTTCACTGTTGGGGGTATCACTGAACAGCCTTACAAAAGGAAGGGTGACCATCCATTTGGCTCCCTCGCTTAAGCCATTCTCAAAGATTTCCCTCTTTTTCATCATCATCATCAACACCTCCTTGGTTTCAGAACGCCTGCTCGCAGACGCTTCTTGGCTCTATCTTCCCATAGCCCTGCTTTGTGCCTTACTCGCTGCAAGCGGGTACCCCATATCCTATACCCTGGGCAAGCTGGCAAAGATTCCCCAGGAGGAGAATATAAGCATCACTTTCGCCACATCCATGAGAAATATCAGTGCAGCCCTCGTGCTTTCCATCGAGTTCTTTCCTGCCCAGACTGCCCTACCCGTCATCTTTGGAATCGTATTCCAACAAACCATATGTGCCTTTATGGGGCACTTCCTATTTGGAAAAAAAATATTGTCACAACATACCCTAAGGAGTAAGCCATGCAAGCAATCACAACCGTCAAAAAACCAGTAACGAGACCAGTTCGAGTCCTCCAATATGGAGAAGGGAACTTCCTCCGAGCCTTTGTAGATTGGGAAATTGATATACTTAATGAAAAGACCGATTTCAACGGTAACGTTGTAATCGTCCAACCTCTAGAACGGGGCCTTGGTGATATGCTCAACGAGCAGAAAGGACTCTACACCACAGTCCTCAGAGGCGTTCAGGGAGGCAAAACTGTTGAGGAGTTCAGGACCATCAATAGTGTAGAGACCTGTCTCAACCCTTACCATGAGGATGATTATGCAACCTATATGCAACTTGCCACCAGTGAAGACCTTCGTTTCGTCTTCTCCAACACCACAGAAGCAGGCATAGCCTACCACGAGGGTGATAAGCTTGAAGACAAGCCCCAGATTTCATTTCCTGGTAAGATATGTTCATTTCTCTATAAACGTTACCAGGCTTTCAATGGTGATATGAGTAAGGGTCTCATCATTATCCCCTGTGAACTCATCGACAAGAACGGGGATAACCTGAAGCGTATCGTCAAACAGTATGCCATCGAGTGGAAGCTCGAAGAGGGTTTTTCCACTTGGATTGACGAGGCATGTGACTTCTGCAACTCCTTGGTTGACCGCATCGTTCCCGGTTATCCCAAGGCAGAAGCCGAGGAACTCTGCTCAAAGCTTGGTTATCAGGACAACCTTTTGGTATCCGCTGAAATTTTCTTACTATGGGTCATTGAATGCCACAAGAAATTCCATGAGGATGAGCTTCCATTTGCCAAAGCCGGCCTGAATGTGATCTGGACCGACGACATGAGCTTCTATAGGACACGCAAGGTACGCATCCTCAACGGAGCACACACCCTCACTGTCCTTGCGGCCTACCTGGCGGGGCTCGATACCGTACAGGAATGCATAGCTGACAAGACTTTGATCTATCCCTTCATGCATGCAGGTATCTTTGATGAGATCATCCCATCCATGGATGGCTCAAAGGAGATGCTTGAGAAGTATGCATCCGATGTGCTTGAACGCTTTGAAAACCCATTCAACCCTCACCAACTGCTCAGCATCTCACTGAATTCGATAAGCAAGTTCAAAACTCGTGACCTCCCATCCCTTTTGGGTTACCATGAAAAGTACAAGAAGCTTCCCAAACATCTTGTCTTCTCCCTTGCAGCTCTGATCAGCTTCTATGAGGGGACACAGTTTGAAGGTACGGCGCTTAAGGGAAGCAGAAACGGAGAAACCTACCTCATCTCTGATAGTCCTGAGGTACTGACAAAGTTTGCTGAGCTCTACAAGACAAAGGATGCTCAGACAATTTCCAAGGCAGTCCTCAGCGACACTTCTTGGTGGGGGACTGACCTTACCCTGATCGAAGGCCTAGAGAAGAGGGTTACTGAAAACCTCCTCTCTATCTGGCAAGAGGGAATGAAGAGTGCCCTTACAGAACTCTAAAGGAGATTATTAGTATGCAGACATATACAACAGTAAAAATAGCAGACAGTGACACCGTTGCTGTCGCCATCAAAGCCCTTACCAAAGGTGAGGTTGTGGAAGTTGGCGGCAAAAAGGTGAAACTTGCTTCTGACATCCCTGCTGGACACAAGTTCTCCCTTAAGGATATCCAAAAAGAGGAGCACATCATCAAGTACGGCTATCCCATTGGCAAGGCAACAGAAGCAATCGCCCTGGGCAGTCATGTCCACTCAACAAATATCAGCACCTTGCTGAGCGAAAAGGCTGAGTACCAGTATGATATGGAGGCAAGTGCCTCCTACATGGCAAAGGCCGAAGAAAAGCGTAAGAGTTGGGAAAAAAAGATTCCCACTATACAGGCTTATAAACGTGCTAACGGCCAGATAGGGATCCGTAACGAGCTGTGGATAATCCCCACCGTCGGATGTGTGAACAAGGTTGCCGAAAATCTTATCGAGTGGGCAAAGGGAGCCTTTTCCTCCTATGAGTATGATGGTATCCATGTCTGGGCACACCCATACGGGTGCTCACAGCTTGGAGCCGACCATGAGGCAACCCGAACAATCCTTTCGGACTTAGTGCATCACCCCAATGCCGGCGGTGTCTTGGTCCTATCGCTCGGCTGTGAGAATAACACCCCGGCCTCCTTCAAGGCTTTGGTAGGAGATGTTGACCCTTCACGAGTCAAGTTCCTCACCAGCCAGGAGGTTGATGATGAGATTGAGAGCGGCAAGCTCCTTCTCACTGAATTGATTCAGACCATCTCAAAGGACAAGCGCGAAAGCGTCTCCATGGGGGAGTTGGTCATCGGATTCAAGTGTGGTGGCTCTGATGGTTTCAGCGGCATCACAGCAAATCCGCTTGTCGGGCGTTTTTGCGATGAGTTCAATGCCATGGGAGGAACTTCTCTCCTGACCGAGGTACCTGAGATGTTCGGAGCTGAACAGATTCTGATGAACCGCTCAGTTACCAGAAAGGTATATGAAGAGACGGTCTCTCTTATCAATGACTTCAAGGATTACTTCATCACGCATGATCAGGTCATCTATGAAAACCCCTCCCCTGGCAACAAGGAGGGGGGCATCAGTACCTTGGAGGATAAGAGCATCGGCGCCATCCAAAAAGGAGGGCAGGCCCCAATAGTGGCAGTGCTTGACTATGGGCAGAGGGTTACCAAGCGTGGCCTCAATTTGCTATCGGGTCCAGGCAACGATATTGTCTCAACTACGGCCCTTACTGCAAGTGGTGCACACATCATCCTGTTTACTACAGGTAGGGGGACGCCTCTAGGAGCACCGGTTCCTACAGTAAAGATAGCCTCAAATACCGCTTTGGCTACAAAAAAGACCAACTGGATAGATTTTGATGCTGGTCGTCTGCTAAGCGAAGACAACGAAGTAGTATTAAGTGACTTCATTGACTTGATGAAAAAGGTTGCCTCTGGTGAGGAACAAACGAAAAATGAAATAAACGGTTATGCCGAGATTTCCCTATTCAAGGATGGGGTCATCCTCTAGGAAGGAGTACTGCTATGAAAAAATTTATGGGTGAGAATTTTCTCTTACAAACCAAGACCGCAGAAATGCTATATCATGAGTTTGCAAAAGACCAACCAATCTTCGACTACCACTGTCACCTTATCCCTCAAGAGATTGCAACTGACAAGCGCTTTACCACCATCACAGATGCATGGCTGGGAGGTGACCACTACAAGTGGAGAGCAATGCGTTCCAATGGAATACCTGAGGAGCTCATCACCGGTAAAGATGCCGATCCATTCGACAAATTTTACGCTTGGGCCTACACCATGGAAAATGCCTTAGGCAATCCCCTCTATCACTGGACCCATCTGGAATTGCAACGCTATTTCGACATTTTTGAACCACTCAACAGAAAGAGCGCAAAAGCTATCTATGAAGAGACCAACCGGAAGTTCTCTAGTGACGCAAACCTCTCGGTTACCGGTATCATGAAAAAGTTCAATGTATATGCAGTGGGGACCACCGACGATCCTGCCGATGACCTTGCCTTCCATCAGGATATCGCTTCCCAGAAAGATTTCCCCTCCAAGGTACTTCCCTCCTACCGTCCAGACAAAGCCCTTGCAATCGAAAAGGAAACCTTCATTGAATATGTTTCCCTTTTGGCAAAAGCGGCTTCTATGGAAATACGTACTGCAACTGATGTTGTCACTGCCCTTATCGCAAGGCTGGACTTCTTTGTTGCGAATGGATGCAAGGCCTCCGACCACGCTCTGGTGACAGCTCCTGCTGTGTTCAAAAGCGAGAACGAGGTCAATGCCATCTTTGGAAAGAAGCTTGCTGGTGCAACACTGAATGCATTGGAGGTTGAAGCTTACAAGACCTTTGTCCTCTCTCACTTGGCCCGCGCATATGCAAAGAGAGATATCGCCATGCAGCTACACTTTGCTGCCATCAGGGACAACAACGAGAGTATGTTCAAGCTTCTTGGTCCCGATACAGGATTCGATGCATCACATGACAAGGAAATTGCAGAAGGGCTTTCAGCCTTCCTCAGTGCCCTATCCTCAACAGGAGAGATTCCCAAGACTATCTTGTATTCTCTCAACCCCAAGGATTATTATACCCTTGGGTCGTTGATGGGTTGCTATCAGGGCGGAAGACCTGGCAAGATCCAACTGGGTTCGGCCTGGTGGTTTACAGACCATAAGGATGGGATGGAACAGCAGATGAAGGTTTTGGGAAACCTTGGCCTTCTGCCTCGTTTCATTGGTATGCTTACTGATAGCCGTTCCTTCCTCTCCTACCCCAGACATGAGTATTTCAGGAGAATCCTGTGCAACATACTCGGAACATGGGCTGAAGAGGGTGAGATCCCTTCCGATAGAGAGATGCTGGGTGGTGTAGTGAAGAATATCTCGTTCGAGAATGCGAAGGCATATTTTGAAGGATAAAAAAATGAGTGAAAAAGGATCTGAACTGCAGGGAGACAAGCTGCTGACCAGTGGAGTAGTACGTACCATTACCATAATGGAGACGCTTTCACGATACCAACATATTAATCTTGAGAATCTAGCCAAGGAGACCAAGTTACCCAAGGCTACCCTGCTCAGATTCCTGTCTACACTCGTCAGTCTGGGCTATGTCTATAGAGACCCCACTGACTTGTATAGTCTGACTCTGAAGTTATTCTCCTTAGGTTCGCATGGATTGGAACATATTGATTTCATCAGTCTAGCCAACCCTGTAGCCCAAAAGCTCTGCTCCGAACTGGGTGAGACGGTCCACATGGGCGTACTCGAGGGCAAGCAGGCTGTCTATGTACTGAAGAAGGAATCGTCCTTCACCATCCGAATGTACAGTAGAGTGGGGAAAACCATCCCCCTCTACTGCACTGCCATTGGGAAGGTCCTGCTCAGCGACATGACTGAACGCGAACTCCAACAGTATCTTGGCAAGGTGACCCTAAAACCTTTCACCCCAAATACCGTTAGGGATGAACAGGCTTTGCGATCTGAGTTGGAAAAGGTCAGAAACCAGGGATGGGCTTCCGATTCTGAGGAGCATGAGATGGGAACTCTCTGTATAGGAGCCCCTATCAAAGACTATACGGGAAGAACTATTGCTGCGATGAGCGTATCCTGGCCTCTGTTCAGGTTTGATCCTGAGGATATGAAACGTATTGTCGCTTCCATCCTGACTGAATGCAACAACCTTTCAAAGTTACTTGGTTGGGACCACAAATAACATCATAAGAAAAAACAGAATACATGAAACGTAAATAAAAAAAGATACAGAACAAGAACAACAAGGAGGAGCATATGAAAACAATCCGTTGGGGCATCATAGGTTGTGGAGATGTGACTGAGAAGAAGAGTGGACCGGGCTTACAGAAAGCTGATGGATCCTCCTTGGTTGCCGTAATGCGACGAGACAGTGAAAAAGCTGCCGACTACGCAAAAAGGCACAATGTACCACGCTGGTATGATGATGCTCAGAAACTCATCGACGACCCTGAAGTGGATGCCATCTACATCGCCACCCCTCCTTCCTCCCATATGGAATACACCCTCAAGGCTGCAACAGCAGGCAAACCTGTGTACTGCGAAAAACCTCTAGCCATATCCAGTGAAGAGAGCAAAAGGATGATTTCCTTCTGTAAGGAAAAGGGCGTTCCCTTGTTCAGTGCCTACTATCGTAGGGCCCTTCCCAAGTTCCTAAAAATCAAAAATCTGCTAGATGGTGGTATGCTTGGGGATATTCGGTATGTGCATGTATCAATACACCAGAGTATATCTGAGGCTGACAAACAGAATGGTGGGTCCTGGAGAGTCAGGCCAGAGATATCTGGAGGAGGACTCATATTGGATGTCGGCTCACATGCTTTAGACCTCTTGGACTGGTATTTTGGCCCTATCAAGGAAGCCCAAGGGTTTACAGAAAACCAGAGCAAGACCTATGCGGCAGAAGATATTGTCAGTGGTAGCTGGAAACATGAGAACAATGTCATGGGAAGCTGTATTTTGTGCTTCAATACATTCAAAGATGAAGATAAGACCATCATTTGTGGCAGTAAAGGAGAACTCTCCTACTCTGTTTTCGCGAATGAAGAGCCTATCCTCATTCGGACAAAAGAAGGGGAACAGACGATAGAGGTTGACAAACCACCTCAACATATTGCCCAACCGATGATCCAGACTGTAGTGAATGAACTCTTGGGAAAAGGTGTATGCCTCAGTACAGGAGAGAGTGGGTCAAGAACCGATTGGGTCATGGAAAAGCTGCAAGGCAAATAGGAGAAACGCTATGTTTGTATCACATCGTGATGAGATTGAGAAAAAGCAGATAGAGAGTCCTTCTTCCAACAAGGTTACCAAACAGGTACTCGTTGGCCCAGCCCAAGGCTGGAAAGACCACGTCATGAGGATGTTCACCCTCGGCAAGGGAGGCTTTGCACCCCGTCATGCCCATCCTTGGCAACACATCATCTATGGTGTGGAAGGCAAGGGAATGCTCTTCATGGATGGCAAGGACTACCCTCTGAAGGCAGGGTCAACTGCCTACGTACCTTCCGATATCCTGCATCAGGTATCTCAAACGGGAGACGAACCTTTTGTGTTCATCTGCATTGTGCCTGAGTTTGGGGATAAGTAGGGAAAACAGGTAGGGAATAAGCCTGCTCTCTTCCCAGGAGGTCCGAAAAAGCTTTCCTAGGAAAATTGAATCTTGAACTTGATCTGCTTCGGTGGTACTGTTTTCATGTCTGATGGTGAAGAGGAAGCCGTTGAAAGTTCCAACAAACAAGGGGCTTTCTCTTCCTTCTCCTTTAGGGATTCTCTCCCTGGTCTTACTCCATTAAACCATAGGTTCACCCATATAGGAAAAAATCATTTGAAGAATGAATAGGAGAAATCTTATTCGGGCTAGTATCGGGGTATTGAATCATTGTGAGAGGTCTTTTTGGGCATCTTCATAGCGTTTGAACGATCTCTTTGAACTAGCGTGCAATTCATCATCTGGAAGCTCTTCGGCAGAGGCTATTTGCTCATTGGAGAGAATAATCATATAAGAAGTACTCCTACCCCCTGCTTCAGATTTCCTCAGAATCCCATTCCTTATTAGATCGTTAATATCCCGAATAGCAGTATCATGACTGCATCTTGTGAGTTTAGCCCACTTTTGGGTAGTCAAGTCACCATAAAAATCACTGGTGAGCCGTCTGATCATCATCTGCTGACGTTCATTGAGTGAGAGCTTTTCCAGTTTTCGGTAAAGGTGTTGAATCTGTAATATTTTCTCAATAGTCTCCAAAACCTCCTGTAAGGCATCTCGGATTCGTTCCAAATACCATACTATCCAGATAGTACATTCCAAAGAGGTTGTTTGCGCCTTATGGAGTTGTTTGTAATACTCTTGTTGCTGTTTTTTAAACTGTGTTGAGATACTGAAGAGAACCAGGTTACTAGCATTTCCCTGATTCAATATATAATCACTAATTGATCTGGATAGCCTTCCATTTCCATCTTCAAAGGGATGGATCGTAAGGAACCAAAGATGTGCTATAGCACTCTTCACTGCAACAGGCAGACTACTCGGCTTATTAACCCAAACCAGAAAGGTTTGCATAGCTTGGGGGACCAATTCAGCTGGAGGTGCCTCAAACCAGATCTTTTGATTCTTGTAGGAACCGGAAATTACTTCGATAGGCGCTGTTCTGTACCTACCCGCATGCACAGGGATAGGACCACTGCATCCTTGTGGAAACAATCTGGTATGCCATGCAAGCAATCTTCCTTCAGTAAGCGGGAATTGTGCATTCCCAAGTGCATCAAGCAGATTTTCGACTACACCTTCCACATGAGGGCCACTCAATTTCATCGAAACATTTGGAACTTTAAGCCTGCGACATAGGGATGTATAGATCTGCAGCTCCTCTAATATCTCTCCCTCAATTTTATGGGAATTGTGGATTTCATCTGAAAGGATACGTGCTTCCAACTCTTTGCTCTGTGCAAAGCCTAATTGCCCACTAAGAGCCTCCACCTTACCTTGGAGATGAGCAACCTCTGTCAATGCAGGAAAGAGACTTTCTGTATCAAAGGTAAAGACAGGCCAATCATTTTGTTGCCAGATATATGTGTCCATACATCATATAGTAAAACAGTAGCGTAGATTAAGCAATCTATTCTACGCATTATATAGTCATAATATGCGTAGAATAGTAGTATTGTTCAACGCAGAAATTCTTTTACTCTCAAAAGCTCAGAAGCCCCTAGGGTCCCAACAAACCATCTCAAGACAATCAGTATTACAATTTTATTTCTGTACCTAAAGATACTTATCATGAATCATCGTCATTTTCTTGCAATCTCCATCATTTATGGCAATAATGATGTATATAATTTGAAAATGATGGAGATTATCCATGAGAGATTTTGATTATCAGAAAGCTCCAACCAAGCTGCTTACACCTGAAATAGTCCATTTGCTCACAAGCATCCATGAACATAAGGGCAAGCAGGAACTCTTCATTGAGGCACATACAGATAATCTGACAAGTCTTCTTGAAATTGCAAAGATACAAAGTACAGGAGCTTCAAATAGAATTGAAGGTATCTATACGTCAGACAAGAGGCTTAGGGAATTGGTGCAGGACAAGGCTGAACCAAGAAATCGCTCAGAACAAGAGATAGCGGGATACAGGGAAGTTCTGGCAACCATCCACGAGAGTTATGAGTATATCCTCCCAAAACCCAATACCATTCTTCAATTGCATAGGGATCTCTATCACTTCAGCAAATCCACAATCGGCGGCTTCTATAAGAATTCCGACAATGCGATTGCAGAAATAGATGCCAAAGGAAAAGAAAGAGTCCGGTTTGTTCCGGTTCCTGCATTTCAGACCCCTGATGCAATGAAAAGTTTATGTGAAGCTTTTCTGCAAGCATGGGATGCTGACAGCTTTGACAAACTGCTGCTCATTCCTATGTTCATAGTAGACTTTCTCTCCATACATCCGTTCAATAATGGTAATGGTCGCATGAGCCGACTCCTTTCCTTGTTGCTGTTCTATAGAGCAGAATACATTGTAGGAAAATATGTGAGTATCGAATTGCTCATTGAGAAGACAAAAGAAACCTATTATGAGGCTCTACTGGATTCATCTCTGCATTGGCATAAGGACAAGAATACCTATGAACCTTTTGTACAATACTATCTCGGCATTCTGATAGGGGCATACAATGACTTTGAAGACAGAGTTGAACACATGAAATACAGAAAGATGTCCAAGCCTGACAGGATCAAGGCTGTACTGGACAAAACTGCCGGAAAGATAACAAAGAAAGAGATACTGGACATCTGTCCCGATATAAGCCAGGTTACTGTCGAAAGGACTCTCACCAAACTGGTGAAAGACGGCTACATACAGAAGATCGGGTCAGGGCCAGCAAGCGCCTATGCACGTATCAAATAATCTTACTAAACTTTCTACTGCTGAACAGGACACGTTCCTTTCTCTCTTTCTCCTACAACCCCTTACTCATGATGGTGATGTCCACACCCAGGCCCATGCACATGATCATGCTCCTCCTCTTCCCCATTCAAGCCATGACTGAGGAACTCTTCAATGATTGTATCCAGCTCATCATTCTGTTTGCCCCGTACCATCATGATATTTACCTGTGTTCCCAGGTGGGAGAGCAAGGGATAGGTACGAGTCCCAAAGCAGTGTATGGCTTGGGGTTTTCCCACCTGGTCAAAGCTCTCAAGCAAGCGGGAGACGAACTTGGTATGTTGCTGTTCGTAATCATCCACCATATGCAGGTCTAGCATTACGTGCTTTTGAGGATCGAAAAGCATATAGGCTACAGGAAATACAGGGGCGCCCCCTTTTGTGTCCTTGAAGGGTTCGGGAAGAAGAAAAGTTGCAACATAGAGAATCTTCCCGGCCTTGGCCTTCATTCTTTTGTAGAGCGAGAGCTTCTCTTCATTGGTCAGACGAGCCTGTGGATACTCCACCCCATAGTCATCATCGCTGAGCTCTCTAGCCTCTACAGTAAATACTTCTTTTTCATTGGTTCCTTGCTTGAAGTACGGATAGTATTCGCGCTTCTCGATATCATCCAAACCCAAGCTCTCTAACCAAGGGGTAAGGGAATTGGTCTTGCTCACTTTCCCGAACTGCGCAACATAGATCTTGGCAAATAGGATACCCCGAAGGGCCAAAGCGAAGGATTGTTGCTCTTCATCTGTAAGGAACCAGGGGAAGCGGTACTGGCGTTTGACCCTGACCATGGGATAGAAGCCCTCTTCAAAATCTATTCCACTCTCTTCGATTGCAGCTAAGTCCTCTGGTTCCAGATCTTCCTTACCATTATTCAAGGTCAAGATAAAGCACTCCTGGGAATTCTCTACCTCATGCTGTTCCAAAGGAGCAGTATCAGGGTCGAGAAAACAGAGACGAAGATATCCTGTGATGCCCTTCTCTCCTAGATAGAGGGCAAGGGCGTCCTCCACAATCGATGCATAGGCTGGATTCTTGTCCTCTAGCTCTATCGCAAACAGGTCATTTTCAGAAAATACCGTATCGACCTGGGCTTGTTGGTACTCTTTGATAAGGGAATAGAACTCTTTGGTTTCCATCAGTGCCTCCACGTCCCAATCATACAGAAAAATAGGAGCATGTCCAATGAAACTGGACTATCATATCTTGCATTCTCAATTCTCTCTTCCACTTCCTCTTAACACTCCTTGTATTTCTCTTACCTTACTTTTTGATTTGAAAAGCCTAAAAAACAGTGGGTGGATTGTTTTGTATGGTTTTTTGCATTGTAGTTGTGGATTTCATATTTGGGCAGTAAAATGATAAGCCCATTCGTTAGCGAGGATACCAGATGATAGCTAAATCACTATGTACTTGTGCCCAGGCTCTGTCCAAAGAATATTTTGGAAAAGCAGGGATACTCTTACTATCTGTTCTTATTCCAGCATATGTCGGGATACAACTGAGAGAAGGAGAAAAAAATGCCGAATAATGCTGAAGAGGTCCTTATAGTTTGTTTAAATCCTACGTTTCAAGAAACAATAGAAATTGAATCGTATTGTGAAAATGAAGTCAACCGGGCAAAGAATAATCGCTTGGATGCTTCGGGAAAGGGAATGAATGTTGCTCGTGTTCTTAGACAACTAGGTGTCCCTGCAACTCTTTTCACCCACTTGGGTGGACCAAGAGTCGCTGAATATGAATCTCTGGGAGCTGAGGATGGAGTTCCCCTACTCTGGCGTAATAGTCTAAGCCCCATAAGGACCTGTATCACAATCCTTGATTCTACTCGCAAAACCACGACAGAACTGGTTGGGAAATCCGTTGCAGTATCCTCTGTGACAGATGTTGCGATTAGGTCGCTCTATCTTGAAGTCCTGCCTCGGTTCAGCTATGTTGTCTTCTCTGGAACCCGTGCCAAAGGTTATTCCGAATCCTTGTATTCGGATATGATTACCGAGGCAAAACGATTAAAAAAAACTGTTGTCCTAGATATCAAGGGAAATGATTTGAAAATGGCCCTACCCTGTCGTCCCAATATAATCAAGCCGAATCTTTCAGAGTTTTTTGCAACTTTCTTTCCTGAAGTAGTGGTCATGGAACATGAAAATTCCGAAGGTCTGAAACAACAAGTCCAGAAAAAGATGATGGAAATATTCAGAGAATATGGAATAAAAAGTATCGTAACTCGTGGGTCCCAACCTGCATGGGCCTATGATGGCCGTACGTTCTATGAAGAACCTATGGTTGCAGTCAAATCCATCAATACCATTGGTTGTGGAGATGCCTTTACTGCAGGGTTTGTCGACTCAATGATAAAGGGAAAGCCTTTTGGTGTCTGTCTACATGAAGCGATGAGTTGTGGAGCCAGAAAAGCTGCTTGTATCAGACCTGGAAGCCTCTGTTAGAGTTGGAAAAAGGACACAAGGTACTTACTTTCCTATTCCATCATGGTCATTATCTTCTGTAAAGGTTTTCGCGATTGCTTTTAGCTTTAGAAAGGCATTTCCCATTGCAATACCTGTTCTGACAGCTTCAATCATTTCAATATCATTGTCTGCATCCCCGAAAGCTATCATCTGGAATAGAGGACAATTGAACAATTCCGAGACTTTCTTTATTCCATAAAATTTATTGGCGAGAATATTCATCATTTTTATATGTTTAGGGAAAGAGAATACGGAATACATGGTTTTTAGGAAGGCTGCCGATATGGTATTGGTAAGAAATCCATCCATCCCTCCTCAATTTTACCAGATTATGCACATTGGCTAGTGCGCTTTCGGCACTTTATAAATGATTGTTTTAAACAGAATAAAACATAATTGAACAATTAGAGAGCAAATAAACATCTTTTTACTTGACAGTGGAGAAAAGTGGTCTCAAACTAATTCTACTTGGTACAGCTTCCTGTAAAGGACTTGCTGCCTCAAACAAAGGGGAATTTCTTTGGCGTATGCCAAAGAGGAAAATAAGGAGGAAAAGATGAAAAAAGGTATAATACTTGTTCTCATCATTGTTACGATTTCCATGGCTATGCCGTTGTTTGCACAAGCCGATTCGGAAAAGCCGGAAACACTGACGGTGTATGTTGGGCTTCTTGAAGAGCATGGTGCTGCCGTGTGTCAGGCCTTTGAAAAAGCTACTGGTATAAAAACCCAGTATGTACGAATGAGCGGTGGAGAGATTTTTGCAAGAATCAAGGCTGAAAAAGAAAACCCACAGGCCAGCGTATGGTATGGTGGTGGTTCCTTGACTTTTATTGAAGCTGATAACGAAGGTTTGCTTGAGCATTATGTCAGCCCCAATGCAGCAGTCATCCCTGCTAATTTCAAAGACCCCAATGGTGCCTGGACCGGGATCTATAGTGGTTACCTTGGCTTCTATGCCGATGGTGAATGGCTAAAAGAAAAGGGTATTGCAATGCCCCAGACTTGGGATGACCTGCTTAAGCCCGAATTCAAGGGTGAAATCGTAATGGCCCATCCAGGATCTTCTTCGACAGCATACAATATGTTGACTACGATTCTTCAGTTGAAAGGTGAAGCGAAAGGTTGGGAATATCTGACGAAATTGAACGAAAATATTCGCCAATATACCAAATCTGGTTCTGCTGGTGGCCGAATGGTACAGCTCCATGAAACTGGTCTGACCATAGGATATCTACATGATGCAGTCTCTTTCAAACGGGAAGGATATGACCATATCGTAATTGCAGCTCCTGCCGATGGAACTGGTTATGAAATTGGGGCCGTTGGTATTATTAAGGGAGCTTCCGAACTGAATGCAGCCAAAAAGTTCATTGATTTTGTATTGACCGTTGAAGCACAGGAAATCGGGCAAACTGTGAATGCTTTGCAGTTCCTGACCAACCCCAATGCAAAACCACCAAAAGAAGTTGAATCGATCAAGGGAACAAGACTTATCGATCAGGATGATGCATGGTCCGGTGCTCATCGTTCAGAATTCTTGGAAAAGTTTAATCAGCTTACCAAAACCGCACCTCCGACGAAATAACGATCTTTTCCTGTTGCAGGTTCGTAAAAAGAATCTGCAGCAGGAATTATTTTTGAGCTCCAAACAGAGGTTTTTATGGCAATTGAAAAAAATGTAATCCAAGATAATAATGAAGGGAAAGTCAGCCAATACATTAGGCAATTAAGATTTTCTTTACGGGATCCCGTGCTTCTCGTTTCAGTGGTTTCCGTATCAATAATCGTTATTATGTTCATCGTTATTCCACTATTTACGATTCTTAGCGAAAGTGTCCATACAAAAGGGGTTTTTTCCCTTGGGTCCTATGTCAAAATATTCAAGAGTCGGTATGACTTGGACATAATCTTGAATACTATTAAGCTTGGTCTGACTGTATCAGTCATCGGTACTCTCGTAGCTTTTCTTTTTGCCTATGCTACTACCTATATTAAGATTCCAAATAAAAAGTTTTTTAAGATACTATCGATTCTTCCCATGATTTCACCTCCATTTGTTATTTCACTGGCAGCTATTTTGCTGTTCGGAAGAAGTGGTTTGATTACCTACAAGCTTTTAGGAATAAGGAATGATATTTATGGGTTTTGGGGCCTTGCACTGACACAAGTGCTTTCTTTTTTCCCAATTGGTTATCTCATGCTTACAAATCTTCTTCAAAATATTGACCCTTCAATAGAAGAAGCAGCCCAGGCTTTGGGCTCTAACCAGCTAAGAGTTTTCCGTACTGTGACGCTTCCTCTTATGCTTCCGGGTATAGCAAATGCCTCCTTGTTGATTTTTATCCAATCCATGGCTGATTTTGGAAATGCAATCGTGATCGGTGGAAACTTTACGACGATGGCAGTCCAGATTTACCAACAAGGAATCGGAAGTTATGATATGCAGGGTGCAACCGCTCTTGCTGTGGTGTTGTTGTTGATTTCTGTTCTTGCCTTCTATCTCCAGAATACTGTCCTTGGGAAAAAATCGTATATAACCGTTACAGGGAAATCTTCCAAACAACGTGTGTTGATTACCAGTAGAAAGGTTACAATTCCTGTCTATGTGGTGTGTATGGCAATTTCTGTATTGGTAGTTTCCATGTATCTGTTAGTTCCCTACGGTGCCTTTGTCAAGCTTTGGGGCGTCGATTATAGCTTTACCCTACGTTGGATAAAATATGTATTGACCATTGGATTACGGTATATCAAGGATACTACGGTCCTAGCAACCATAGCTACACCTATTTCCGCTATTATGGCAATGGTTGCAGCATTCCTCATTGTACGGAAAGAGTTTCCCGGCAAGAAGTTGTTGGAATGGTCAATCCTTATGGCAATAGCCCTTCCCGGTACCGTCCTTGGACTAGGGTATGTTTTGACGTATAACACCCCACCTCTGATACTTACAGGTACGGGGTTCATCCTGATAATCGCATTGGTAATCAGGAGTATGCCTATAGGTACACGCTCAGCAGTTGCAGCCCTCAAGCAAATAGACCCTTCAATTGAAGAGGCTGCCAATATCTGTGGAGCAGGTAGCCGGAAAGTATTCATGTCGGTAACTATCCCATTAATTAAGCCAGTATTTTTCAGTAGTCTGGTGTACTCCTTCATTCGGGGAATGACGCTGGTCAGTACGATAATATTCCTGGTTTCTGCAAAATGGCAGATGATGACCGTAGCAATAATGAATCAGGTTGACCAAGGCCTCTATGGTGCGGCCAATGCATATTGTCTGGTCCTTATCGTATTGGTTGGATTCGTGATGTTCATCATGAGCCTGTTTATGAGATCGCTTGGAGTAAACATAAATGAAGGATATTAAAATGGAAGAAAATTTTGCTAAACAAGTCGAGCTTGTTGATTTGACAAAAACGTTTATTACGAGTACGAGAGGAAAGGTCCATGCGGTCCAGCATGTCAATTTGACAATTGAGCCCGGTGAGTTTGTTACCTTGCTAGGACCTTCTGGCTGTGGAAAAACGACCTTGCTCAGAATGATTGCAGGCTTCGAGATGCCTACTACTGGCCAGATACTTATTAACGGCGACGATGTCATTTCAAAAACCCCAGATAAGCGAGATTTGGGAATGGTATTCCAAAACTACGCATTATTTCCTCATTTGAATGTATACAACAATATTGCATATGGCCTCAAGTTGCAAAAAATGACAAAAGAAGAAATGGATATCCGTGTACAAGATGGGCTGAAGGTGGTCCAAATGGATGAGTTTGCAGTACGCGTTCCAGCACAAATGAGTGGAGGACAACAGCAACGGGTAGCTCTTGTCCGTGCCCTGGTCTTACATCCAGGGGTATTGCTTTTCGATGAACCACTGTCAAATCTTGATGCAAAGTTGCGATTGCACATGAGAGACGAAATTCGAAGGATACAGAAGGAAGTTGGTATCACCTCCATCTATGTCACCCATGACCAAAGCGAAGCAATGGCCATGAGCGATAAGATTGTTATCTTGAAGGATGGCATCATCCAGCAGGTTGGCAATCCCCAGGAAATTTACCAGCATCCAAGAAATGAATTCGTTGCGAATTTTATTGGAAAGGCAAATATCCTCAATGGAGTTATTCTAAGTAAAACTGAAAGTGAAGTAATCGTGAATATCGAAAAGGCTTCCTATACCATTCCGACGACAACTTCCTGGAAGGTAGGCGATCAGGTAAGGATTGTGGTACGTCCTGAGGCTTGTGAAGTCGGACGCCCCGATATTACCGCAAAAGTTATAAAGACAGTATATATGGGAATTAGTCAGGACTATTGGATTCAGTTTCAAGGCCAAGAATTGGAAGTGTCTGACTATAATCCTTCGGCAAAGAAGGTGTTTGAAGAAAATAATGAAATCAGCTTTGGATTCAAGGAAAAATCTCTACACATTCTGGAACCGGAAGATTGACACTTTCTTGCTTGTTCTTTTGAGGGTTGTTGCATTCTTTGTAACAACCCTTTTTAGTTTACATAAAAAACCTATCTTGGTAAGACTTGATATTTCTGATCTGAAAACTGAATATTCTGATAGGAGACCCTAGTTTTAGCCTTCTTCCTTGACATATAAAACCAACCCTTGAAGTTCTCAGAACCAAGGGTTGGTAGTCATTTCTATGAAGCTCTGGATTTTGCTCTCCAGAAGGAGATCCTTGCATTCTTCTAGCAGAGGATTTTAGTACAATCTTGCTTTGTCCGCATCATTGAAAAGTTCAATCTTATGATAAATGACCTTTTTCATTGCCTCGATGCAAGGAGGGTAAATCGAATTAGGCTCCCTAATAGTGGGATCCTGTAGGACTTCCCTACATTTATTGTAGAAAGCAGATTTGATATCGCTTGAAATATTTACCTTTGAGATACCCAAGGCAACAGCGGCAGCGATTTCTTCATCAGGATTATCCGAACCACCATGCAAAACCAAAGGGATATCAGTTTTATCTCGGATTATTTCTAAAAGATCCAATCGGAGGTGTGGTTTTTTGTTTTTAGGGTACAAGCCATGAGCCGTTCCAATTGCAATTGCCAAGGTGTCGACATTGGTTGCTGCAATAAATCTGACAACATCTTCAGGATCAGTATATATGATATCATCAGTTCCTGCTTCTCCGCCGTTTCCTGTAGCCCCAATTGTTCCCAGTTCAGCCTCCACGGAAACGCCTACTGCATGTGCCACCTCGACAATTTTTTTAGTGATTTTGATGTTGTCCTCAAAGGAGGTCGTTGAAGAATCAATCATGACCGAGGTAAAACCACAGCGAATTGCCTGCATTACCTGATTGAAGCTCCCACCATGATCAAGATGAATACATACGGGAATTGCTGACTTATTGGCTTCTTCCCTGACTGCCGCTACGAAACTTTCATTAACAAAAGATAGCTCATCTGGGTGGATTGCGATGATTACAGGTGCTTGTTTTTCTTCGCAGGCTTCAAATACCCCTTTTAGTATCATACTGCTGCTTGTATTAAAGGCAGGGACAGCAAAGTGATTTGCCTGAGCAACTGTAAGCAATTCTTTCATGTTCATTAACATTTCAACATCTCCTATTTATAGTTATACCGTAACTATGTTTATTTTGAATTTTCTGAGGGCTGAAAGGTCCTCAGAATCGATTTTCGAATCGGTTACCAATGAATCCGGTGAATTAAGATCTGAGACATAGGCAAAGGCTGTTGTTCCAATTTTTGAAGAGTCTGCGGCCAAAATAACGTATTTTGCATTGCTGGCCATGAGGCGTTTCACAGAGGCTTCTTGCGGGATGGCAGCAAAAAGACCATCAGGGATGGTAATCCCACTGATTCCAAGAATAGCTTTATCCGTCCTATATTGTTTTATGCTTTCTTCACAGGATGCCCCAAGGATGGAATCCGTGTCTTTTTCCAATTCTCCTCCTGTTATGATTACTTTGTTATCGTTGTTTCCAACAAGGGTATGAGCAATGGTAGGGGAGTTTGTCACGACAAGGAGCCTCTTGTGGTTGAGTAGGGCTCGTGCAACGAGAAGAGTCGTACTACCCCCATCAATAAAGAGGCTCTCCCCATCCTTAACCAATGATGCCACATGTTTTGCGATTCGCTCTTTTTCCGGGGTTGCCCATTCAAGTCTGGCCATAATATTTGTGGTCTGCCAGATTGCACGATCTTGAAAACTCATTGCCCCACCATGAGTTCTGATGAGTTTCCCTTCCTGCTCCAACAAAATGAGATCCCGTCTTATTGTTACTTCAGTAACATGAAAGGCCTCGGCTAATTCAAAGACATCTGCTCGTTTATTTTGATTGATATAGTTGCTGATTCCAGTTCTACGTTCCTCAACAAACTCTTTTTTGATCATGATAAGCATCTCCTTTTGCAAGTTGAGAAATAAACCCAGCGATAAAGGTATCTCCCAACCCTACTGAATGAACTTGTTTTTCTTGTATTCCCAAAGAAGGTCTACAACAAATTGAATCCGAATTGATTAATTGTGAAAAAACGAGGCTTTTTGGGCAAGCAGGCAAAATTCTGGTAGCAAGAAACTCTGAAAACTTGAATTTGTCCCCAAACCGAAGACAAGTCGTTGCCAAGGCAATACCTTTGGCTATAGCTTCGTCAAAAATCTTTGCATCCTTTCCATATGTTAGAGCCCAATATTGGGTGTGAACCAATACCATCGGGAAAGGAAGCAAGGAAGACAGTTCCTTCAACGCATTTCTGACCTGATTTGCATCAAGTAGATTGACTGGATGCCCTATGTAGTCCTGGAACTCTTCCTCGTTGAGGCTATAAATTGAAATATAGGGGCTGAGGTATTTCCATACAACCTGTGAGAATTCTGGCTTCTGGAAACAGGCGTCCTCATATAGTATTGGAATTGTATGGGGAAAATCTAATAACTCGGATACAACCAATGCCAAGCGTTCCTCAAGTATCTGCAAATTCCTTATGGCATTAAAGCCACTAAGAAGAAGGATTTGACTTTTTCTCGCTTCCTTGAAAAACAAGGGATTCAATCTCATTGCCATTAGGTCTTCGTTGTTGTTAAAAATAATGCGATTCGCACGACTAGTCTCAATGATTGTTCCCTCAATAGTAATACGGGAACCTTTATCATATTGAATTATCAGATGAGGATAGAGACTGTCAAAAGAATTGCTGCAAATCACTCTGGAAGAGTAAGGGACCAGTGTCCTGACATATTCATTGGTAGTTACCAAATGAAGCAAGGATGAAAATCCCAATACATCCAAGGCATTTGCAGCCCTTGCTGTTGTTCCTCCCACCGAAAGGGAATGGGGAAAATAGGAAAGGAATTCCTGTAGAATGATAGGGGTTTCAACAAAAACCTCTCCACCGGCATTATTTAAGATTTTAGAAAGAATAGTACATAGGAGAGTTCGAACAGTATTGATGGTAGCATATCGCCTTAGGTCACAAAACCGAACTTTGAAATCGATAGCCATGGCTTCAAAAGAAGGAGGGTTAACGGATATTTCATAGTCAATATTGTTTCCTAAACCCAATGCAAAGCAAGCAGCCATTTGCATATTCTCCTTTAAGTTGTTTAAGCATACAAGAAAAGAAATACCTCGTCAATGATAGAAACAATTATATATTTGCATAATGAATGATTATTTAATAGCTAATCTAAACTAAATACGAACATTTGTTTATATTTTGCAGTAATTATTAGAAAGAATGATCTAAATTTACTTACAATCATCCTTGTTTGCCATTCTATAATTAAAAAGAAGACTGACAAACCTTATTTGGGAGATTTTATTTTTTGGATTGTATTGGAAAAGTAGGTAAACTGATCCTTGTCCCAGAAAAAGAAATTGAACTACAATCCTTTGCATTTCTTTTCTCTCTTCTACTTCTTTTTCACATCCCTTACGTTACTTCGCATAATCTTGATGTTTTACAGTTTTTAGCGTCTTCCTTACAGCCTTACATAACTCATATCTTTTCTTGTCAACAGCCCCAACACCCTGTACGATAGGCATATGGCAGTACACAAACAGAGGGGCATTGCAAAGCTCCACCAAGCACCCCGGTTTGATATGGTAAAAAAACCTATCAGACAAAGATCCTACCTCAAGCCACTGACCTGGGCATTGAGCTATCCCGATGTCCTCAAACACCATCTGAAGATCAACAAGAAGGGCATGAAAGGGATCAAGGGCCCCTACCTATTGTTGTGCACCCATATGGCATTTCTAGACTTCAAGGTTACGACTGCAGCCCTTTTTCCCCATAGGGCAAGCTATGTAGTGGCTATTGACGGATTTCTCAAGCGGGAATGGCTGTTGAGGAATGCAGGGGGTATCTGCAAGCGTAAATTCACAAACGATGTCCAGCTCATCCGTCAGATCCGTCATGTGCTTACGCAGCAAAAATGTGTGCTTGCCCTCTATCCTGAAGCACGATACTCCCTCGTCGGCACCAATGCCGTACTGCCAGATTCATTGGGCAAAATGGCAAAGCTCTTGGGATTCCCTGTAGTGATGCTAAACATGCATGGGCACTACCTCAACAGCCCTTGCTGGAACCTCACCAAGCGAGGCAATAGAATTGAAGCTGACATGACGTTGCTCTACACACCAGAAGACTTGGCTAAGAGTCCTGTCAAAGAGATAAACACAACCATCAACGAAGCATTTTCCTATGATGAGTATCGATGGCAGAAAAAGAATAAGATCATTATCAGTCACCCCAAACGGGCTGAAGGCCTACACAAGGTACTCTACCAGTGCCCACATTGCATGACCGAGTATTCAATGGAGAGCAAAGGGACAATCCTTTTGTGCGGCCATTGTAAAAAGCAATGGGAGATGTCTGTCTTAGGGGAGCTTGAGGCTGTTGGTTTGGCCCTTGACGAATCTGTACTGAATACTGAATTCAAGCACATCCCATCCTGGTATGAGTTCGAGCGTGAGCAGGTGCGTAAGGAAATCGAAAACACAAACTATCACCTGGAAGTGACTTCTCTGGTGGAGGCCCTACCCAATGCAAGGGGTTATATCCCCCTTGGAGAGGCAAAGCTGACCCACTCCATGGATGGCTTCCTTTTGGAGGGGATATTCGACGATGAGTTTTTCTCCCTTGCAAAACCAACCCTCTCCATGTACTCCTGCCATATTGAGTTCGAATACTTTGGCAAAGGGGATTGCATAGACCTGTCAACCTTGAGCGACACCTATTACATCTATCCTCAAGGCAAGGATTTCTCAGTCACCAAAATGGCCTTGGCAACTGAGGAGCTCTTTGCCTATGAAAAAAGACTGTCGACTTCCTAGGAAGCGCGACAGCCTTTTTTGTTGTTCTATTCCTATTTTCTATTTCGTTCTTATTCTTGTACTTGATCTTGTTCTAGCGCTGGACACGTCCGCTACCATCACCTTTACAGAGAGCTTCAACTTCACCCTTGAGGGTGAGGTTGAAATCTCCATCGATGGAATGCTTCAAAGCCGAGGCAGCAACTGCAAAGTTAATTGCATACTGCTCATCATCACCGTATTCGCTCAAGGCATAGATGATACCAGCAGAGAAAGAGTCACCCCCACCTACACGATCAATAATGTCAGTTATCTCATACTGCTTGGAAACATAGAAACCAGTCTTTCCGTTGATTGCAGCACGCCAGCCATTATGGTCGGCACTCTTGCTTTCTCTAAGGGTAACATTGACCACACTGACGTTGGGGAACTGACGCTTCACTTCTGAGGTAAGCTCCTCATATACACTAAGGTCAAGTTCACCTTTGGTAACATCAACCTTAGCTTCAATACCAAGGCACTTTTGGATATCCTCTTCGTTGGCAACGATGACATCGGCATATTTTACCAGTTCACGCATCACCTCTACAGCAGTTTTCCCATACTTCCAGAGCTTCTTGCGATAGTTCAAATCAATGGAAACTGTTGCACCGGCTTTTTTCGCTGCCTTCATAGCTTCAAAGGTGCAGTCGGCAGCGCTCTGGCTGATAGCTGGAGTAATGCCGGTGACATGCAACCACTGGGCATCACCCAAGATTGCAGGGAAATCAAAGTCTGTAGGTTTTGCAAGGGCGATCGAGCTCTCTGCTCTGTCATAGACCACCATACTGGGGCGCTGGTTAGCACCAGTCTCCAGGAAATAAATTCCTAAGCGGCCATCCTTGGTCCTTTTGATGGCTGAGACATCAACACCATATTTTCTTACTTCTCGCAGAGACGCTTCACCGATGGCATTCTCTGGAAGTGCGGTGACAAACTGTGCGTCCTTTCCTAACAGGGAAAGTGATACTGCTACGTTAGCCTCACCACCACCAAAAGTGGCTTCTAACAAGGGAGACTGGAAGAAACGTTCATGGCCCGGAGATTTAAGCCTCAACATGATCTCGCCAAAGGTAACAAACTTCTTACCCATTCAATCCTCCTAAAATATTTCGTGAACATTCATTATTCTCTTGATATTTAGAATCATAGAGGGTATGCTGAGGTCTGTCAACATTATTTTGAAACAACGTTTCATATTTGGAACCAAATAAGGAGAATTACCTATGCATGAACAATTATTTGCACAGATCCATGACATTGGACTTGTCCCCGTCGTCAAGATTGACGATGCATCGAAGGCCGTAGGTTTGGCAGGAGCCATGATCAAGGGAGGCCTTCCCTGTGCTGAGGTTACCTTCCGTACCGATGCTGCTGAAGAAGCCATCAGAAATATCACCAAAGCCTATCCCGAAATGCTCGTTGGAGCAGGGACTGTAACCAACCTCGACTATGCAAAGAAAGCAGTGGCGGCAGGGGCCAAGTTCATCGTTTCCCCAGGATTTAATCCCACAGTAGTGGACTGGTGTCTAGAAAACAACGTTCCCATTGTCCCTGGCGTTTGCACCCCCAGTGACATTGAACAAGGTCTTGCACGTGGACTCACAACCCTCAAGTTCTTCCCAGCAGAAGCCTCCGGTGGTGTTGATATGCTGAAGAATTTTGCAGGGCCTTTCCCCCACTTGATGTTCATGCCTACCGGTGGCATCAGTCTGGCAAATCTTTCCTCTTACGCCAAACAGAGCAATGTGCTCGCAGTCGGAGGATCCTGGATGGTCAAGTCTGACCTTATTGCCAATGAAGACTGGGATGGCATCAGCAAACTTTGCAATGACGCCGTAATTGCCCTACAGGGTCTTGAGTTTGCCCACATGGGGCTCAACAATGAAAATGCTGAAGAAGCAGAAAAGAGCATCACAGGCTTTTCTGCATTAGGAATGCCAACAAAAAGAGGAAATTCCTCTACCTTTATGGGTCCCTTCATTGAAGTTCTGCCCATGCACTATTTGGGTAAGAACGGACATATCGGTTTCCACTGCTATGATATCAAGAGAACCCTCTCCTATCTGGCAAAATATGGCTTCACAGTCAAGGAAGAAACCATCGCTCGCGATGCCAAAGGGACTATCAAGGTCTGTTACCTCAATGAGGAACTCAATGGCTTTGCCATTCACCTCAAGGCATAACAAGAGAGAGCTTGCACCTTTTGTGTTACCTTTCTCACATTTTTCCTATAGGTAAATAGCTAAACAAGAGAGAAGCCCCTTCGTGTCTTTACGAAGGGGCTTCTCTCTTGTATTCTTCGGGCAATGGAAATTATTCAAACCAATACACTCGATGCCCAACAAATAACATCAATCAAAAAACTGCAAACCCTTTGCTTCCAGCTTGAAGGATTGGAGAATGAACCTTTTCTCTCCAACGAGATGAATACTGACCAAAACATTCCCTGTTTCTTCTTATGCTTTGAAGATCGTAGACTTGTTGGATTCCTTGCGGCCTTCTTCCCTACAGGTGACGAGGTAGAAATCAATGGTTTTGTTCACCCAGACTTTAGAAACAAGGGAATATTCTCCTCCCTAACAGCCGAAGCCCGAAAGACCTATGAAAAACTCTCGTTTCACCAGATGCTCTTTCAAGTGGAGAGCTCTTCTGAAAGCGGGAAAGCCATTGAAGGAATACGGAATCTCCCTATCGACCGGAGCGAATACCGCCTGAGGCTTTCAAAAAGCCACTGGCAGGACAAAAGACCCATTACTCCAATCATCGGTACATTTATTGAGGCTGATGGTGAATACCTAGAAATGTTCCTACAAACAGCAACCTCCCTACTGAGAGAAGAAGCTGGATTTGTCCAACGTATGTTGAATAATCCTGAACGAAAGGGCTATCTCTATCTTCATAAGAATAATCCGATAGGCGTACTACAGAAATGCAGAGAAAATGAGAATCTTACCATGCTCTATGGGGTTGCCATAGATGAGAAATACCGTGGACAAGGCCATGGTAAAGCAATGCTCATCCTAGCATTGGACTATTTTTTTGATTCGTGCGAATACCTCTCCTTGGAAGTCGATTCCCAAAATCCCAAGGCTTTTGGCCTCTATAGAAGTTTAGGATTCGAAATTGAATTTCAAGTTGACTACCATAGCTTGATTTTGTCTTAACAGCAAATCTTTGGTTGAAGGTCTCCATCGACTTTGCCTCGGACCGTGTCAGGTTGCTGAACAAAGATGAGAAGGAGAAAAAGGAATTTTCATCCTTGGCTCTAGACCTATATTGGTTTATTCCCAAAACCTAAGAAGAGTGCCAAATACTGGCACTCTCTTTATAATTTGAACTATAGAAAATTTAGTATATTTTTCTTCTGGTAAAACGCTTCCTAGAAAGGGTAAAGGCTATAACTCGAGGACTGTAACGCCTCCTTCAATAACGAGGGGGCATTCTACCCCTGTTACCTCTAAGCCATGTACCTTTATATGCGCATTTCTCAGTCGTATGCCTCGCTGTGTAACTTCTGGCAGACCTTGGAACATCTCACTGTCGGCTATAGGCTCAAGGCCTTTTGTGGCTACACCAAAAGAGCAGTTTTCAATATGGAAACCAGTTATGGGCTCTTCTGGCAAGCCAACAATAAACCCAGCTGAAGAGCGTGAATCAATTGCAGTACAGTTGCGAATGGTTATATCGGAAAGGGAGGGCGTTGTTGAATAGACAGGTAGCGTTTCCAAGGAAAACTCTTCCTCATTGTCAGAACCACAGCGATAATACATGTTCAGGGTAAGGGGGCACAGGTTGTCCTGCATCCTGATATCGGAAAATACCAAGTTGGCTATCTTCCCACCCCTTCCTCTTCTTGTCTTAATCCTAATCCCCCTATCGGTACCATCAAAAAAGCAGTCTGACACATACACAGTGGAGATACCTCCGGCCGTTTCACTGCCTATAACAGCACCTCCATGCGCATTCTTCACAGTACAGCGTTCAATTCGGACGTTGTCTGTTGGAATATTTGTTCTGATGCCATCTTCACCACTCCCACTTTTCAGAGCAATGCCATCATCACCAACATCAATGAAACACCCAATAATATGAACGTTCTGGCATGAGTCCACATCGATACCATCAGTATTGGGAGCATCCTTGGGATTGATGATTGAGAGATCCTTAAAAAGAAGGTCTGTCGAGTAGAGAGGATGCAAGGTCCAGAAAGGGCTGTTGATGAGGGAGATGCCCTCAACGCTTACATGTTCACTCTTACGAATCTGTAACAAGGGAGGACGCAAGTACTGTGACAGCCTGCCACCCCCTCCACCACTTTGACTTTCATAGCCTGGGTTCAAAAGAGCAAGACGTCTCTCCACAGCAGAGACAGGGCCCTTCTGAAACTCTCGCTTGTACGAGGAGGCCTCCCACCAAACTTTGCCTTGCCCATCCAGAGAACCTTCCCCTGTTATGCGTATGTATGATGATTGTACAACCGATAGGCAACTCTGCAAGCAGTGGCAGTTGATACCTTCCCAACGGGATAATACAGGCTCGTATAGGTTCTCATCATCGCTGAACAGGATTCTTGCTCCCTTTTCCAAGTGTAGAGTGATGTTGTGTTTATCTTGTATTGTTAGGGGTCCTGTTTTCCAGATTCCCTCGGCAATACTAAGAGAGTCCCCACTTTGCAGGGCAGCAAAGGCCATGGCAAAACTTGTGCTGTTATCATAGAGAGCATCACCGATACCTCCAAAACTCTTCATGGAATACTGCACGATCATCACCTCCGAGTATGCTCTTTCCTGTCCTATCTGAAACATCCCATAGCAAGAGGGTTTGCTCATCAGGAAAAAGAGAGTCTTTCTGCATTTTCCAATAGTGAACCCTGCCACACGCTGGTGGCAAGGTTATTTAATGACTAGTTTTTGCATTATACAGGACTAGAGAAGAAAAGGCTGTGCGAAAGAAACTGGGCGCTTATTGTCAGAAAGGACCTTTTCCATATACACCCTATCGAGTTCAAGATCGTCGACCAGCCTCAACAAGAGCTCTTCAGGCACTAGATTATGCTCGCAAAATAGGAAAATAAGAGCTTTCTCTGCAATGTTAGCAGGTTTAAGCGAGTTGAAGTAGATCTCCTCATCAGGTTTTCCGGCATAGCGGCCTTGGATATTACCATATAACATAGATTTCTCCATGTCATGCTTGAGAGCATACAACTCCTTGCGTAAAGGCTGTTCATCCCCTCTTGCTGCCTGCTCCCCAAGGGGTTTTAGGTGGAAAAAGGTGTACTCCTTACCTGGCAGGTAGTGGTGTTCATCACACCTGGCGGCATAGTTAGGCTCTAGGTTACTGCTCTTGAAAGCATCACCACCAACTATGATCAGAGGATCAAAATAGAGGGCGGGACACTCCTGACCGTCAACCTGGTAATACCTATAGGTGTTGAAGGCATCCTCCATACAGTCTGGATGCTCGCAATACGCAGTGAGGGGAATTACATCAGTGGCGATGTCCAGCATGAGTCGCGCGGTTGAATTGAATAGGTCTCGGCGGAAGTTTAGTATCAGTGTGGGGAATATGAACATGACCCCTCGTTCAAAGCTATGGTTCCGCACCACATAGGCAAGCCTCTCATCAAAAAAAGAAGCCTCGTCTATTATGAAAGTACCCACTGTAGGATTATCCCTAAGGACCTCTTCAAGTCCGAACGAATCACGGATCTTTGCAATATTTGCACCACAGCTTACATAGCCACTGCGATAGCATAAGGCATCCTCAGGGTACTCGGAAAAGCGTTGCCCATCAATTTCGCTACGGATGAAGAACACCTTTCTGCGGTCTACCTCACCACTGCTGGTCAACGCCCGTACCTTTTCCCCTTTTTTTTGTGCTATGGCGGCATCACGCCAAACCCTAGCTGCGAACTCCGTCTTACCTGAACCCATGGGTCCTATCAGAAGCACTCTACGCCCAGGATTTGTGAAGTCAAAATGTGAGAAGGTATTGTGGATATCAATGGTGGGGAACCCAAGGCTCTTGAGAAAATCGGTTCCCTCACCATTCGGATCAATTCGCGGCATGCTGCCCCTCTACGATGACAATCCCACTGGAAGCACCGATTCTGGTTGCCCCAGCCTCAATCATCGCTTTCGCCTCTTCATATGTATGAATCCCGCCAGAAGCCTTGACACCAAGATCGGGTCCTACTGCCTTACGCATAAGGTGGATATCAGTTTCCGTTGCCCCTCCGGTGGAGAAACCTGTGGAAGTTTTTACAAAATCAGCTCCGGCTGTCTTCGCAAGACGACAGGCGCGGGCCTTTTGTTCATCAGTGAGCAGACAGGTTTCAATGATGACCTTCAGGGTCTTTTTCCCGCAAGCCTGTCTTACCTTTGCAATATCATCCAACACTAGATCATCATCATGGTTCTTCAACCAACCAATATTAATGACCATATCTATCTCATCAGCACCATCAGTTACAGCATGTTTGGCCTCAAAAGCCTTGCTCTCTGTTGACATGGCTCCAAGGGGGAAACCTACAACTGTACAAACCATAACGTCACTTTTTGCTAAAATCTTGGCACAAAGGGGAACCCAACAACTATTCACACATACTGATGCAAAATGCCATTGCTGGGCCTCTTTACAAATCTGTTCGATTTTCTCGCGCGTTGCATTAGCTGCGAGAACCGTGTGGTCGATGTACTTGGCGACATCCTCTACTATCATGGCAACCTCCATTGCTTAATGGTACACTGTAAGCTTACTCCAAATCCCTATTGCTATCAACGGAATTATTTGACATACAACCACGGCTAAAGTCGTGGGATTCTCCCGATCAGCAATCATGGCCTGGACAAAGTTTTTGTGGTATGCTTCCTTGCCTGAACTTCCAGGATGCTCACGAACTCAGCATATCCAATATCAAATATCTTTCTCCCCCACATCCTCTACATTCCGTTTAGATTCAAATTTTCAAAGACATAGGTCCCGAACTTATCACGAGGCTCTTTCGAAATCTTCCAGAACCAAGCTTTTCTCTGGTTGGAAATCCTTTCATGCATACACGAAGGTACAGCATTGCCTTGTTTCTGTTGGCAAACCTTTTCTTCTTGGTGAAATGATTTTAGTAGCCTTCTTAAACTCCTCCAACGATTGGCTTAGGAATAAGGGGAATTCAATCTTCTCACCAGTCGAAAGATTCAGGAAGGTTTTCATACCAAAATCAATACCTATGGCTGTACGACTCATATCCTCAGCTTTACCTGTAGCAACATGGTCTGTAACAACTGCAATGAAAAGTTCACGTAAAGGGGTCCACTTCAATGTCATTATCTTGATCGTACCTTACATTATTCTTTTTGTCGTATTCATCCCACGACTAATGATTGTGGACTTTTCGCTCCATTATGCAAAGAGGGTTGAAAGACAAACCTTGACGAATGCTTCAGAGCACTATACCCTAAGTCTCATGATTTTAGAAACCATTGAGAAGTATTATACATGGGCATTGATAGCCATTCTGCTGGTGAATTTCACTCAAAGAAAGATTCCCCACACGGAAAAAAAACGGTTTGCTACCATCTATCTGGCAGCAATTCTCCTGGTGTTTGAGGTAGGTATCGTAACTATCCTTTCACGGGAACTGAACCACAACCTTGCTTGGCTTGTGCTTGCCCTCTGTATTGGGCTTTTGTACCTCTTCAGGAAGAAGGCTCTACCTTTCAGAATTAATTGTGTAGAGTGTGGGACAAGGATGGATTTCAACCACATCATCGGTCATGATGACAACCTTTGCAGCAATTGTTACAACAAAGCTCATCCAGAAGAAGCCGCTGCTGAAGCAGCAAAAAAACCAAAACCTGCACAAGTTACGGAAGAGCCTATAGAATTGGTAGTCCCCGACACTGTTGCCGAGATGGACTGGGACCTTTGGGACCCCAAGGAAGTGTGTGTCATCACCTACCTCTTCGATGGGGATAAAGTGTTGCTCATTGACAAGAAAACAGGATTGGGAACAGGCCTAGTCAATGCTCCAGGCGGACACATCGAACTTGCTGAGACTGCTACAGAAGCTGCTATCAGGGAGTTCAAGGAAGAGACTGAGCTTGATATTGAAAACCCCAGAATGGTTGGAAAGCTAAACTTCCAGTTCAAGGACGGGCTATCTGAACGCGGCTATGTCTTCTTTGCCGATACTTATAGCGGCACTCCAAATGAGACGGAAGAGGCAAAACCCTTCTGGTGCTCCATTAAAGATATTCCCTATGACAAGATGTGGGAGGATGACCTTCACTGGTTGCCTCAGGCTCTTGAAGGTAAAAAATTTGAAGGGTTCTTCATTTTCGATGACCAGAAGATGCTCGACAAGCTTGTAACCTTTGAAGAAGATGAACAAGAGTGAGCTTGGCCTCGGCTGCTGGCAGTTTGGGCCTTCCTTCGGCTTTTGGAACGGCCAAGACCAATCAGAATCTGTCCGTGTCCTCCATAAAGCACTAAGAGACAACATACGACACTTCGATACTGCCGCTTCCTATGGGAACGGCAGGAGCGAACAGCTCGTAGGACACCAAATAAAACGATTTACAAACATCATTGGGCGTGAGGATTTGAACATTGCAACAAAGATTATGCCCAAAAGTCCCTCTCTTGTCAGAAAGGATGTGCAAAAAAGCCTCTCCAGGCTCTGCACTCCCTATCTGGACATCCTCTACCTCCACTGGCCAAACAGTTCACTTGACCTCCCCCCTATCCTTGAAGCCATGGCAGAACTCAAGAGCGAAGGCTTGGTTCGCTCTTTGGGCCTGAGTAACTTCCCCCTCTCTCTAGTCTCATCATTTTCTGAATATCCCATCTCCTACCTTCAGAACCCTTGTTCACTACTCTGGAACAAGGATATGCAGAGCCTTCGCTCCTACTGCAACAAGCATGATGTCAAACTGGTTGGCTATAGCCCCTTGGGTCTAGGTCTTCTCAATGGAAAACATCTTTTGGCCCCTAATGACAGTAGAAAAGACCTCTATGTCTTCACTGAAAGCTCTTACCCCACCTATATGACACTCTATGCTATACTTGAAGGGCTTAGTGAGAAGCATCAACACCCGATGGCCCAGATTGCCCTCAGATGGGCAATGAGTCAAGATTTTGATGTATTGCTTCTTGGAGCTAGGAATAAATCCCAACTTGAAGAGAACCTAGCAGCCCGATCAATAGAACTTAGTGAGGATGAATATTCAGCACTGGATAGGGTCTCTGCCCTACTTGCTGCAACTGTCCCATTAGAACAGGACAATCTTTTCGGACACAGGTGGTGAATGTGAGAATCCCTTTAGAAAGTGCACAGATTGAATTGGAGGTTAGGAAGTCCAAATTCCTTGCCTTTGCCCTTCCCTGCACTTCCCTCACAGATGCAAAGCATATGGTCAATACACTAAAGGCAGAACACCCAGGGGCTAACCATGTGGTGCATGCAGCTGTAATCGGAGAACGAGGGGATGAGTTTAGCTACAGTGATGACCGCGAGCCCAAGAATACTGCAGGAAGACCAACTCTTGAAGTGCTCAAAGGCAGTGGCATCACCAACGTGGCAATCTTCATAGTCCGTTACTTTGGTGGTACCTTATTAGGAACAGGGGGACTAGTCAAAGCCTATGGAGACAGTGCCAAAAATGTCTTGGAAATCCTCAAGACTGAAGAGCTCATCGAAAAGTGCAATTTCTTCATAACAACATCCTATAACCTATATGAACCCATAAAAAAACTACTCATAGACTCTGGAGCGGCAATTGTTGATGAACAGTTTGCCACTGATGTTAGAATCGAAGGTACCCTTGCGAATACGGAGAAAGAACCCATAGCAAGTGGGATAATCGAGCTTTCCAATGGCCGAGACCATATAGTGTTCACCGACTAGAAAACTTGCTGAACTTAAGCTCGGGGCCATCATCACTAACAGGCTTATCTTCTTTGAACAACGTATCAGTATCCTCATAGAGTTGATCATTATCGACCAGCTCAACTAGACGTATGGCTATAGAAAGGGCATGCTCCACCGCTTTGCTCTCTATTGCCGAAACAATGTCATCGGGGGTGTGGTAAACTGCAGGTTTACTGCGGTCATCCCAGGCAATAGCAGTAAGGGTGGTAGCATCGATGCCACACCTCGCTGATGAGGCTGCATCGGTCCCTCCAGCAAAAACAGGAATAGCAGTACTCTGGGCCTTATAGCCCATCCCTTGAGCGATCTGGACACAGCGCCTAGCCAATTTGGAAGAGAGGGGTTGTAAGCCATTCACATCCCGTTCGAGAAAGGTCAGCTCATCTTCATAATAAGGAGAGTCAAAGTTCAGATGAATAGGGTCTTCCAGTATATCTACGTTCTGGTCAAACCAGTGGCGAGAACCTCTGAGCCCGACCTCTTCCCCGTCAAAGGAACAGAAGACTAGACGTGTATGTTGTAAAGGTTGCCCACATTTTCCCTTCCAGTCAAAGAATCTCGCCAATTCGACTGTCATGCTTGAGGAGATGAGGTTGTCCCCAGCTCCAGGTGAGCCCTCTTCAAGCACAAAGTCCCACAAGGGAAAAAGCAGGGGAATGCCAAGGGTAAGCAGAAAATTTAAAATGAAGTTAGCCAAAGGTGGTAGGTTGACCGTAAAGAGACGCAAGCTCAGTAACTCGGTTATGAGTTGTACAACTGAAGAAAAACCCAATAAGGCAAAAAGAAAAAATGGTGCCAGCACTTTCTTAAAATAGGCCTTCCTATCAAGCTTGTTATAGCGATACAGACGAGCACTGTCATGATGCCCACTAAAAACAACGGTATGCAAAACGTCTTGTTCGGGTTCAATACACCCATGGCTGTTTGCACCCATTGAGGAAGGAGTATAAGTATCACCCCATGGCTTGAAAAGCATAAATTCTCGGAACACATATGTACAGAAAAGAACGTAGGAAAGCGTACCTAACAGAGGAAGTCCAAACCAAAGGAATACCAGAACTACAGGATAGACGACTACCATACATTTCAGCCAGAGAGTATAGGCTCGACTATGTAAGGTAAATTCCTGATATTTGGTGGTATTACAATATTTTTTCAGATGTTCTTCTAGAACTGCGGCACTATCTCTGCTCTGCACCGTCCCAGCTACCCTTGGACCAAACTGCTCAATGATAGAAGATGTGAGCTCAAGTGCCAATTGAGCAAGCCTGCCTGCCTTTAGCGTATCAAGTTTAGGTCTTTTTTGCTCACTATCTTCGGACACTAGAGAAGGGGCTATTTTCTTTCTTTTCCTAAAAATGGGGATTCTCATGTTCGTTTCATGATGCCGAGATAGGGTAGCACTGTCAAGAAAGATGGATTGCTTCTGATAGTGGCTTGACAAAGAGTGAGCCACTCAATATAGTGAAAAACCGATTGGTAGCTAAGCAACCTAAGAATTGCGTGGCTTTAGCCATGGCGTGATTAGGAGAGATGTCCGAGCGGTCGAAGGAGGCAGTCTTGAAAACTGTTGGGGCGCAAGTCCCCGGGGGTTCGAATCCCTCTCTCTCCGCTCATTTCTAGTTCCTGTAAGGTTATTTATAGATCAAGTATTACTCTGGAGAGGTGCGAGAGCGGTCGAATCGGGCTCCCTGCTAAGGAGTTGACCTGGTAACGGGTCCGGGGGTTCGAATCCCCCCTTCTCCGAATCTGTTTTTTTACAGTCTACGAGACCATAGCTCAGCTGGATAGAGCATCAGTTTGCGGAACTGAGGGTCGAAGGTTCGAATCCTTTTGGTCTCATTGTTTTTTTACGGTCATTATCACACCGGGAGAGATGTCCGAGTGGTCGAAGGAGACGGACTCGAAATCCGTTGTACCGTTTACGGTACCGAGGGTTCGAATCCCTCTCTCTCCGATAGCTTGGATTATTTTATGGTGTCAGGTTGACAATCAGTTCGTTCGTTTGGAGAGGTGTCCGAGTGGTCGATGGTGCACGCTTGGAAAGCGTGTGTGCTGGAAGGCACCGGGGGTTCGAATCCCCCCTTCTCCGTAAGTTTTCCCAGCCGACAGATTCTGTGCTATGTGTATTCACCCAACCCCGTCAGGACCGGAAGGTAGCAGCGGTAAGTGAACTATGCATGAGACGCAGGTGATTTGTTGGCTGGGTTTTTTATCTATTGCTCCGTTTCTCTTTTTTCAACTGGTACATATGACGATCAGCACCCCTGATCAGGTTATTGAGGGTAGAATCCTCAAAGATATCAGTACGCTCCATCCCTATAGTCACACTCAAAGGATACCGGAGAAACCCTTTCTGAGCCTTTTTTGTGAGATTCTGTTGAAATCGATCAGAGAGCAAGGGCACAAACCCAGATGGAGCATCCAAGGCGAGTACGATAAATTCATCCCCTCCCCATCTTGTAATAATGTCTGTCCCCCTGAAAGATTCATTGAGTGTGGTTGCTACCAGCTTCAACACCATATCACCTTCATCATGACCAAAGGTGTCATTGATACTTTTAAAATCATCCACATCTATACTCAGGAGAACTGTTTCTGCATTGATACGCTTAGCATGTCTGAGCTCTTGCTCAGCCATGAGACGAAAACCTCGTCTGTTGTACAGCCCGGTAAGGTCATCTGTGATGGCAAGGTTATGCAATCTCTCTTCCAAATGCTTGAACTCAGTAATATCTCTAACCACTCCGAAAGTACCATTTGGACAAGTCTTCAGCATTTCTATAGTGGGACGTACTTCTGCCCAGACCAGAGAACCATTGCAACAAATGAGCTGCACTTCAAATCTGTTGGCTTCTAGTTCCTTGGGACCTCTACCACCAGTAAACTGTCTGAACTTTTCAACATCTCTAGCATCGAGGAACTCAAAGAAATATCTGCCTATAACCTCAGTTGGGTATTCATATCCCAAGAGGTGAGCAAATCCAAGATTGGCATAGATTATTATCCCTTGGGGGTCAGCGAAATATACTCCATCGACAAGATGGGCAACAAGGTTCTCGAAATCTATTTGTGCCTTTAGTTCATGTCCCAAGACAATATCCTCTCTATTTTACATGACAATATGCAGGAAAAACCTAAATTTTTCCTTACAACAATGTAACGCTGTGTATGAGTAGAAAATTCTAGCAGAACGTCACGCCCAAGAATTACTATAAACCATAGAGTTTCATGTAGCAATGGAAAAGGAACTATTGGGTATTATAACAGTTAGTGATATTTAGTATGTAAAATTATATGCATTGCTCCACAACACTAAGACAGAAAAAACCTGCGTTATGTAAGGTTATATCTTTTTTGGACTTGACAAGGTGCCTCTACTTAAGAAGAAGGAACCTCCGATTACCATACAATCTCCGGTAATACAAGACGCCCATCGGTCTATAGCTGAAAGGGAAGTCACTGGTACCCGTTCATGGTGATTTGTGCTATACTTGTCGAGTATATTTTCAAGGGAGAGCCAATGGCATATGAAGTAACGGCTACAAGGAAAAGGCCCCAGCTATTTGACAACCTTGTGGGACAGGAATTTGTAGTATCAACCATCAAGAATGCGATCGAACAAAAGCGAATCGCTCACGCATATCTCTTCAGCGGTCCTCGTGGAGTCGGCAAGACATCTTCTGCCCGAATCCTCGCACGTGCTTTGAATTGTGAGACAGGCCCCACCCCTGTCCCTTGTGGGGTCTGCCCCAACTGCAAGGAAATTACTCGAGGCAATAGTGTCGATGTCATTGAGATTGATGGTGCAAGCAACACTAGCGTCAATGACATTCGCCAAATCAAAGATGAGGTCCTTTTCCCCCCCCAGACAAGCCGCTATAAGATATATATCATAGATGAAGTCCACATGCTCTCCACCAGTGCATTCAACGCACTGCTTAAGACCATTGAGGAACCCCCTGCCTACATCATATTCATCTTTGCCACTACCGAACCACAGAAGGTTCCCGCTACCATTCGATCACGGTGCCAACAGTTCCACTTCCAGCTAATCGATCTGCACACGATTAAAGCTTGCCTAGCAGAAGCAGCAGAGGAGATGGAGGTCAAGGCTGACGATGATGCCCTTTTCTGGATAGCTAAGGAATCGACAGGATCGATGCGTGATGCATACACCCTGTTTGACCAGGTACTCTCCTTTTCAAACGACCATATTACCTTGGCCCAGATCAGTGACAAACTGGGTTTGGTCGGCATTGACCAGATTACCGAAATAGTGGAATTCCTGCTTTCGGGTTCGAACAACAAAGCCCTGATCTCTGTGCAGAGTTTGCTTGACAATGGTATCTCAATAGAGCAGTGCATAAAGGATTTCACCCAGTTCTTCAGAAGCCTGCTTCTCATGAAAGAAGGAATAACTGAAGAGGCAATCCTAGGAATCCAGACTGACCGTATCCCACTGGTAGTGCGTGGTGCATACACCAAGGAACAGTTGGAAGCAGCTCTGGAGATGTTCCTCAAGCTCTATAGGGATATTCGTTTTTCCTTGAACCCACGCTTCGAGCTTGAACTGGCGATAAGTCGTCTCGCCTCGCTACCCTATCTTGCCTCGGCCACAGAACTGGTACGCAAGCTTGCTTCCCTCAAGGAAGACCTGCTAAGTGGCAAGATAAGCCCAGTTAGTATGGCAATACCACAGAACCAGCAAAGACCTGCTCAACCTCAACAACAAAGGATTATAGAACCAGCTCCTGTTCAAAGGGTTGCTGAACAAGCTCCGGCCCAACCAGCCCCCGTACAGGAACAACCAATTGAAAATCATGCATATCCCTCTAGCAGACCTTTCACCAAGAGTGATGTACCTGCATTGGTTGCCAAGCTTTCCAAAACTCCCATTCTCAGCCAAGTAGCCCTCTCCATAAAAGAAGTTGTACAAGAAAATAATATCCTTAAACTTACATTCTCTACTGGTTTCTGTAGAGATACGGCTCAAGAGAACCTTGAATTGCTGGGTTCCCTAATCAAAGAGATTTCCGGTTTTACTGGGAAGATAACAGTTTTTTGCGCTGAAACAGAACAACCGGTGCATAAGGGTGTTGAGGATCCTATCCTCAGTTCCATAGCTTCTCTGTTTCGTGGTGAAATACAAAACTAAACAACCATATGGTATATTCAGGAGTAATACATGGATTTGAATCCGTTTGAACTGATGAAGAATATGAAGGGCCTCCAAGATAACATGCAGAAAATGCAGGAAAACCTTCCCAAAATAACCGCAACAGGAAGTGCAGGGGCTGGGATGGTCGATATCACCATCAATGGAAAATTTGTTGTCACTGATGTGAAGATTGCAAAGGAGATGGTTGATCCCGAGGATATCGGTACACTCCAAGTACTCGTTGCCTCCGCCTTCAATGACGCTTCGAACAAGATACAGGAGAAGATCAAGGACGAAGGCCTCAAGTATGCCGGACCTCTTGGTTCTCTCATGCCACAGGGTTGAGCATGACAGCACTGGAACAACTGATTCAAACCCTCTCAAGGCTCCCTGGAATTGGGCCTAAGAGCGCTTCAAGAATCGCCTACCATCTGATAAAGACCGACCCTGCATATAACAGGGTGCTTGGTGATACCATTGCAACCATTCAGGAACGCATCTTCCCTTGCTCCATCTGTGGCAGTTTCACTGAGGTCGAGCCCTGCCCCATATGTAGTGATGCTTCACGGGACAGAACCCTGCTCTGTATCGTTGAACAACCACAGGACATTGTTACTTTGCAATCCAGTGGGGCATACAATGGACTCTACCATGTCCTAGGCGGGGCAATCAGTCCTTTGGATGGAGTTGGTCCTGAACATCTCTCCTTTTCCAAAATGATCAAGCGCATTGAAAAGGGAGCATTCACCGAGCTCATCATCGCGACAAACCCAACAGAAGAGGGCGACACCACTGCCCTCTATATCCGACACATCCTCAAGGAGCACCCTGAACTCTCCATCACCCGACTGGCCAGTGGCCTGCCTATCGGAGGAGATCTGGAGTATGCCGACCGCATTACTCTTGCAAGGTCCCTAAGAGGCCGGGTCGTGTTCTAGATCCATTGATACAAAAACATGATCTATGCTTCCTTTACGGTCAGGTATATTTTATGTAAAGGAGAAGGGTTTCGTTTCCATTTCCTCAATGACTTTGAGAAAAAGCCTTACCGCTTCTGGATCGAAATGGCTTCTAGAAAGACGCTTGATTTCCTCAAGCACCTTCTCCTTTGGCCAACCCTCACGGTAAGGACGATCGGAAAGCAGGGCATCCCAAACATCGACTACCGCAAACAACCTGGCTGCCAACGGTATTTCCCTTTCTTTCAAACCACGGGGATAGCCACTCCCATCCCCTTTTTCATGATGACAATATGGAATATCCAAAACAGGACGAAGATATTCGATAGGGTACAGCAATATAGGCATACTGTGGAGGTCTTCTTATGGCTGTCTTAAGTCCCATATTGATTGCATTTTCATAGCAGGCATCATCGGCAACTTGAATGTCAAACACGACATTCTTTCGTTCCTTATATTCTTTGAGAATGAGCCAGTCCTCTTGTAAAGGGGTGACTTGAGTCTGATTGAAAAGCATTGTGAAAGAGAGAGGCTTAGATTCCGGGACTTTCTGCTTTTGTGAACAATTTTGCAATGCCAGTATAGAGAATATGCAGCATAGGAGTAATCTTGATATCTTGATATCATTTTGTACTCCTACAGGTCTGATAGATGTATTCTACCCTAATTTTTTTAGAAATATATATCGAGAAGATGGAATATCCCCAAATCTTATTTTGATAAAATTGCTATCGTCAATTTTATCTATTAATTCCATAAAACAAATTAATTAGAATTTCACATTGCTAATTAAATGGCCTTGGAGGTAGTAAAAAGGGCATCGAGGACCTAACCTGATTCTAAGTGGTCATTACGGTTAGTTTCAGCACGTAAAACAGATACTTACCCATCACTCGCAAGAAAGGGATCAATTCACTATGAACTGATCCCTCTTTTTTGTGTTATTGCGTTGTTTCCAGAAAATTGGGAGCCCTCTAGTGCATACCCCTCTCTCTCTTTATGGAATCATATGCATCCTGGATCTCCCTGAATTTGGCAGTCGCATGGGTGAGGAATTCCTCTCCCATACCTTTTGCTGCTAAGGTATCAGGATGAAACTCTATGCTCATCTTCCTGTAGGCACGTTTCACCTCTTCGTTGGAGGCCGCTTTGGTAAGACCTAAGATTGCATATGAGCGATCCCCTGCAGAGGAAAATCCACCATAGTTTCGGCTCAAGGCATCAACAAAGGATGCAGGAAGACGGAAGATAAGGGCTGCTCGTCGTATGAGAGCCTCTTCGCTAGAAATGACTTTCCCATCAGCGGAAGCTACACGGTAGAAAATATCCAACATAAGTTGGAGGATGTTCGGAGCATGGGCAAAATTCTGATAGAACTGGGAAGCGAACTGCTCAAACGTTCCCTCTCCGTTCAATGCTGCATTAAATACCTTCCAAGCAGCTTCTTCTTCCTGCAAGCCCAAATGAAGGTCTGTACGGATAAACTCCTGTACCTTTTGACGCTCATTTGCAGTTACCGTACCATCGACAGAAGCAATACGGGCAAGCATAGAAAAAGCTCCCACAAAGAACATCATCTGCGACTGATCTTGGGAAGTATAGTATGTATCAGCAAGTCCCGGAGTAAGAGAACCAGCCTTATCAAACATATGCCCAAAGGCAATTCCAGCAATCATTCCCAGGGGTCCACCAAACATGAACCCCAAGGTACCTCCAAAGAGTTTTCCCATCCACGCCATAGTATTACAACTTATCTATCAGCATGGAGCATTTACCGGAAGGAATGGGAAGAGTTTTCTTCTTATTCTCGCCGAGAATCTCAATGGTGAAATAGTAGAGCTTTTCAGACTCAAGGCGAATTTCCCAACCACGTTCGGTCTTGTTGCTGAGAATGGTAATCATATTCCGTTTAAGTGAGAGATTCTCAATACCCATAGCTTCAAGTGAAGGCATAACCCAGAAAACCGTTTTGCGAGGAAGTGAGATGTCAAGACCGATGATATTCTCTATCATCAGAGTGATGGTCACTAGACCTGCAAAAGGCATCAGTCGCCTGCGAGGGAAACCGGGAATTTCCTTGGTTGTGGAATACCCTTCCTTATTAGGAAGATAGGCCTCCCACACATCGCCAATAGTCTCAGCATCTGGATGGAGGGTATCAAGCAGGTAGTACATATGCCTGATGGCACACTCTCTTGCAAAGATAAACTGATTGAACTTCTCCAAAGCCTTGATAACTATAAAAGTGTTTACCGAGAGCACTCCACCGCAATGGCCATTTCCTTTCTCGCTGAAAGCAGGAGAGGAGACAGGAACTCCGGGGAAGGGGTTGTCTGTACCGAATTCCTTAGGGTCGTGCAAGTCTTCTATCATGTAGGCAGCACGTTCATCATTGGGAATCTCGGCAAGCATTGCCCAGTAGGCTCCGATAAACTTGTTCTTGACCCTGTTCTCTTTGATATCGAGATCAAAGTAGAAATTCTTATCAGGATCCCACATCAGAGAGTTGATCCTGGTCTTCAGGGAGAAATAAAGCCTCTTGTAGCGAAAACTCAACTCCTTATCGTTGAGAATATCCCCTATTGCCGACATATAGAGGGCATTCACCGCAAGCTGTGCGTTGAAATCCAGGGGATAGTAAACCCTGTCGCGAGGGGTGTTTCCGCTTTCGCAAGAGGAGATGGGAACTGAATACAGTCCGTTGGGTTTCTGAAAGGTAGTCTGAATCCAAGAGAAATATTTCTCTAAGATAGGGACGATCTCTTTCAGCCTCTTCTTATTTCCTACCTTATGGTAAAATCCGTATTCAACGTACGCAAATAACGGAGGGGAAATTCCTTCGGGGTTCGCAGAGGTAAAAACCGGGGAACCATTCTCGATGGAGTATTCACCTCGAATTGCTCCGTTTTCTTCTTGTTTCTGATAAAAAAAGTCCATCAACGGGAACGGTGAGTTGTTCTGGTTGCTGTATACAAGAAAAAGAGCGGAAAAACAGGACAAGTACTGATTGAATGTGGTCTGGTCGGGATAGGAAAGATAGGACCCTGAAAACCCGTTGGCTTCAGTCCCTTGCTTCCAAAGTTCGTCAATCCATACCCAAGACCTGTCATACATATCGACAAAATCCTGATCATAAAAATGTACGAACGGTACCAAATCCTTTATCAACTGGGGGACTCCTTACTATATGTGTCATTACTGGTAAAACTACAAAAGACGCGTATTTTTTAGAATATACTCTCTTTTCTGAGAAGTCAACCGGATTTGGTTGATCCAACAAAGTAGAAAAAAATACAAAAACAGGAAAAGTTGCTTCTGTATATAAAATCTAATCATATATATAATAGTCAATTGAAACCGAAAAGGAAAGGCCTATTTACTAATAAAACCTCAACATTCATAGTTATTAAAGCAATTCAAAATCATAAAAATCACCCCCTAGACACGGTTTTTCTTTATTGCACAAATACAGGCAGGACAGATGGCAACAACTCAGTGGAAAACTGCATACATCCCTTGGAAACCTCTTCACCATCAACATGCACGGGCATCGGGTTGTTTTCAGAAACCAACTTGACGCTCTTCGCCCTAACAACCGAAAAAAGAGGAAGACTCACCTGAGTGCCTTTGAAGAACTTTAGGGCAATAAGCAGTAATTTTGCGCTCTTGATCGGTCTGTTAGCAAACACCACATCAAAAAATCCATCATCAAAAAGCGCCCCAGGGCCCATGAGGAAGGCACCTCCCATCCGACGTCCATTACAGATGCTCAGCTGCTGAGTCTGGACATACTGGGTCTCACCATCGAGAGTCAGTTGTACATTGAAAGGCTTTGGATGATCAATGAGAATCTTTATCAAGGCAAGGACATAACTCAAAGTTCCTGAGACATGTTTGAAATCACTTGCAATAAAGTTTACCAGAGGCTCAAAGCCCATACCCTGACCGTTTACAAAATACCTTCCCTTCGGATAATTTCCACCATAGGTGATACCAGCATCGATGGTATGAGTCTTTCCTGCAATAATGAGGTCACTTGCTTTTCTCAAATCTAAGGGAATACCCATACCCCAAGCAAAATCGTTGCCTCGCCCTACAGGAAGAATGCCCAAATTGGGAGAGGGTATCTGTTTTTCGGTAACAGCTCTCAATATTCCGTCAACAACCTCATTGACGGTTCCGTCGCCACCTGCAGCGATAATGGTAGGCCACCCTTCAAGGGTCGCTTGATAGGCAAGGGTTGAAGCCCCATTACCTTTTTCCGTCATAACAACAGTCGCTTCATACCCTCCTTGATCGAAAAGGTTCAAAATCTCTTTCTTGCGAACTATCCCCCTCCCTTTGGCTGCATGAGGATTTAGCAAAATAAAGAGTTTCTTGTCAGACATATAAAGCTCCTTTGATCGTGAAAAAGTATCCTATTTACACCCTGTAAGCAATAGCATATCATGGCCTTGTGAATCATCATCAACAACCACCTAGAATTGCGTTTCTCCCTACAACCAGAGCAGATATGCAGGAACGGTCATGGGACCAACTGGACATAGCATTCATCTCAGCTGACGCCTACGTCGACCATCCTTCATTCGGCACTGCACTACTGGCACGACTGTTGGAAAGCAAAGGGTATCGTGTAGGTATTATTGCACAACCCCGGTGGGATTCAACTGAAGATTTCCTAAAAATGGGAAAACCTCGTCTGGCCTGCATGATAAGTGGGGGAAATATCGACAGTATGGTTTCCCACTATACTGCAAACATAAAACCCAGAAGCAAAGATGAGTATAGCCCAGGAGGGAATGCAGGGTTCCGCCCTGACAGGGCCACCCTATCCTATACGAACAGAGCACGCCAAGCGTATGGGAAGGATATCCCAATAATAATAGGAGGCCTTGAGGCCTCTCTCAGACGTTTGAGTCATTACGACTACTGGACAGACAAGGTGCGTAAACCCATCATCCTTGATGCAAAGGCAGATTTGCTCATATACGGTATGGGTGAGCTACAAACTCTGGAAATACTTGCACGATTGGAAAAGGGAGAACTAGCCAAGAACATACAAAATGTTCGTGGTACGGTGTTTGCATTATCTGAAAAATCCTTAGAAGAGGTAGACGCTTTATATCGCACGATCGTCCTCCCATCATATGAAGAGGTAAGCGACAGGGACAAGGTGTCAAATACACCTTCAGAAAAGGGTAAAAAAGCTTATGCAAAAGCCTTCAATCTCCAGATGACCCATGAGAACCCAATTCTTGGGGAGAGAATCATACAAAAATGCATGAACAGAGTGGTAGTACAGAACCCTCCTGCCAGACCTCTTACCAATGAGCAGTTTGATGAAATATACTCCCTTCCCTTTACCCTAAACGCCCATCCTGACTATGAGGATATGGGAGGCATTCCAGCATTGGAAGAGGTACGCTTTTCCATCACCAGCAACCGGGGATGCTATGGCTCTTGCTCCTTCTGTGCGATAACCAGTCACCAAGGTAGAATGATACAGACCCGAAGCAAAGAATCCCTTGTGATGGAAGCCCAGAGAATGGTCAGACATCCCTCCTTCAAGGGATATATCCATGACCTTGGAGGACCGACTGCAAACTTCCAAGGCAGAGCATGTGACAGACAGGAAACGTATGGGCCCTGCCCTACCAAGGAGTGTCTCTGGCCAGATCCTTGTGCTAATCTCAAAGACTCGCATGAACACTATCTCAACATCCTCGAAGCTCTTGAAGCTGTACCAGGAGTGAAAAAGGTTTTTATCCGTTCGGGCATCCGATATGACTACCTACTGGAAGTAGCCAGTGAAAAGACCAGACGAAAATTCATGAATCACTTGGTGCTCAAAAATGTAAGCGGACAACTTAAAGTGGCCCCTGAACATGTCGACCCACAAGTCCTCGATGCAATGGGAAAACCCAAATCAGAGCTATACGACAAGTTCAGCGAACTCTACAGGCAAACCAATGTAGATCTGGGAAAACGCCAATTCCTCATACCCTATTTCATAGCTGCTCACCCAGGCAGTTCTCTGGAGAGTGCCATTGAATTGGCCCTCTATATGCATAAGACGGGCTTTGTCCCTGACCAGGTACAGGAGTTCTACCCAACCCCTGGTACGGTCTCTACCTGTATGTACTATACAGGTCTAGACCCTAGACCACAAAAAAACTATGCTCCCATCTACATCCCCAAAGGTAGGGAGCGTCACCTGCAGAGAGCACTTCTGCAGTACAACAAGGCCGAAAACCACTCCATGGTTGTCGAAGCCCTAGAAAAAGCTAATAGGAAGGAATTGTCAAGGGTGCTTTTGGCAAGACGGTAAATAGTGTGAAACCTCAATTAGACAACCGCAAGGATTTTGCAAGGAGAATGTTCTCCATCGCCCTACCTGTGGTATTCCAAGGGCTCTTGACCAACTCTCTCTCATTCGTCGATACCCTAATGATAGGACAATTGGGAGAAGAAGCTATTGCAGCGGTCGGGCTGGCCAATCAAATGTTCTTCCTTATCAGTCTGCTCTTTTTTGGAATCTCCAGCAGCTCCTCCATCTTCCTTTCACAGTTCTGGGGTGCAAGAAACGAGAAGAACATCAAGCGGGTCATTGGCCTTTCGGTAACTGTAGCTTTTATAGGAGCCTCTTTCTTCGCTGCTGCCTCATTCTTTATCCCAACACAATTGATGCAAATATTCACCCATGAGAATATTGTTGTCAGCTATGGGGTCACCTACCTCAAGATTGTGGCGATAAGCTATGTATTTTCTGCGATAAGCCAGGTCCTTTCTACAGCTCTTCGGGTAATAGGACATGCAAGAATCCCTCTGGGAGTAGCTCTTTTATCCCTCTCCCTGAATGCGGTAGGCAACTATCTCCTTATCTTCGGTGTTGGACCGTTCCCTGAACTAGGGGTTGCAGGAGCTGCCATCGCCACTGCCATCAGTCGTTTCGCTGAAATGGCACTCTTACTGTACATCACGTATAAAAAACACCCTGTCCTGGCAATTCGGGAAAGAAGCTCCTTCCAATGGGATAAGACTTTCCTCCGTCTTGTCATACCTACCAGCCTACCGGTAATCCTCAACGAGTTCTTCTGGGCCTTGGGGATGACTACCTATAAGATTGCCTTCAGTAGAATCGGCATCAATGCCCTGGCAGCGGTAAATGTCAATGAGGCCATCGCGAACCTCTTCTTTGTAGCGATGATGGGCGTCAGCAATGCGACTCTCATCATGATCGGGATAAAGATAGGTGAAGGAAGGACTGACTTGGCAAAACTCTATGCCAAGCGGTTTATCCTCATAGCACTAGTTACCGGCATTGGGGCAGGTGTGCTGCAGGCACTTATGGCTCCCTGGTTTGCCAACCTGTTCAACATCTCAGAGGAGGTTAGATCAATGGCAGTATTCTGTCTCCTAGTCAATGCTATGATGCTTCCCTTCAAGAGTATCAACATGGCAGTCATCGTCGGTATCCTCAGAGCCGGTGGGGATACCCGATTTTCGATGTTTGCAGAGATGTTCGGTGTCTGGGCGGTAGGGGTTCCCCTAGCCTTTATTGGTGTCTTGGTCCTGAACTTGAATATCTGGCAGGTCTACCTGCTTTTAGGTATGGAAGAACTGACAAAACTGATGATCAGTATGGTGCGAGTTATACACGGAAAGTGGATCACAGACCTGACTACTGTTCATTGACCTAATGCTCATATGAACGTATATTTAGGGAAAGAGAGGGCAGAGAATGGGTATACGAACAGTTCTCACTAATGGCACAGTTGTAACGGGATATGCAAAACTCAAGAATTGCGCTTTATATATTAACGAAGATGGACTCATTGGTGATATCTTCAATATGCGACGATTCGAAGAGAAGAAATTTCCCCCTGACACACTCATGATCGATGTGGGTGGCAGTTACGTTATGCCGGGCTTCATTGATTCCCACATTCATGGTATCGGTGGCTATGGCACTGAAGATTGTGACCCTAACGCCATTCTGGCAATGAGTGAAAGACTTGCTGATTTTGGCATTTCTGCCTTTATGCCCACCGTCTATACTGATGAGCTAGAGACTATGATAGCCAGCACCAAAGCTATTGCCAAGGCAATGGGCAAGGAAAAAGGTGCGAAAATCATGGGGATAAACTTGGAAGGTCCCTTCATTTCCTTTGCCCGTATAGGTGCCCAGAACCCCAAGGGAGTCCAGCCTGTAAACTTAGATATTTTCAACCAGCTCATTGATGCTGGAGAAGGTAAGGTCCTGTGCATGACAGTAGCCCCAGAGCTCAAACATATGCGTGAACTTGCCTTGTTAGCCCGTGAAAGGAACATCGTTCTGCTAGCTGGGCATACTGATGCAACCTATGAGAACATCATGGAAGGCATGCAGTGTGGTATCTTCCACTCCACCCATTTTTTCAATGCAATGAGCCGTCTTCATCATCGCAACCCAGGAACCGTAGGTGCTATCCTGATTCAAAGGGATATGCAGTGTGAAATCATCTGTGATGGCATACATGTGCACCAAGAGCTGGTGAAGATGCTTCTTAGGGAGAAACCCTTGGACAACATCGTCATGATAACAGACTCACTCAGACCGACCAAACAAAGATCGGGAGAAAAGTCTGCAAATGGGACTCCCTGCATGATTGGTCCTGAAGGATCCTTTGTAAGCATTGAGGACCCTACCCTGTTCCTTGGATCAGCACTAACCATGCTCCAGGGATTCAGGAATGTCGTTGAATGGGAGGTTCCTATCCAACAAGCATCACAGATGTCCTCAACCAACCCGGCAAGGATCTACTCCTTTAGCAAGCAGGGAATGCTGGTTCCCGGATATAAGGCTGATATTGTAATCCTTGACCAAAACCTGCAGATGAAAGGCCTGTTCATCGATGGAGAACTAGTTCGTGATCGTTTCGCATAACACAAGGAGTTATATGTATGCAACCAATATTTGAAGGCTTGAAGAATAAAAACCTATGGAACTATTTTTATGAACTCTCCCAAATTCCCAGAGAGTCGGGCAATGAGGAAGGGGTACGCCAGTTCCTTTTGAAATTTGCAAAAGATCACAGTCTAGAAGCCATTGTTGATACCACAGGGAATGTTATCCTTCGCAAGAAGGCATTTCCAGGCTATGAGGGCCGCCCTTCTGTAGCTTTGCAGGGACATATGGATATGGTCTGTGTAAAGACAGAAGAAAGCGACCACGACTTCGCCACCGACCCAATAACCTTAGTTAGGGAAGGTGACATCCTACGTGCCAAGGACACCACCCTCGGTGGCGACAATGGCATCGCAGTTGCTATGGCAATGGACATACTAGCAGACACAAAGGCCAAGCACGGACCTTTGGAAGCAATCTTTACTGTAAGTGAAGAGACAGGTCTTACCGGGGCCTTCAACATCGAGAAGGATCTCATCCAGAGCAGGCTCATGATCAATCTGGACAGTGAAGAGGAAGGGGTGCTCTACATAGGATGTGCAGGAGGTCTTGAAGTAGATGCCTCACTCAAGGCAGATATGCAGACAATTCCTCAAGACTATGAGGGCTTTACCCTAACTGCCAGCGGCTTGCTTGGGGGCCACAGTGGTGGAGAAATCCACAAGCAACGAGCCAATGCCATCAAGAGCGTGGCAAGAGCCCTCTCTGTAGTAAAGACAAAGATGCTCTTCTCCTGTACAGGGGGAAGCAAGCGTAATGTCATCCCCTCACTTTGCACCATAAGCTTCGCCTCTCCCTCTTCTGATACAAAAGCCATCGAACTGGCAGTCAAGAAATGTGAGAAGGAGTTGCAGGAAGAATATGCCCAGAGCGATCCTGATATCTCTCTTGAACTTGTACATGCTACCCTTCCTCAAAAAGCTGCTTCTGCAAAACAGAGTGAGGATTTCATCAGAAGTCTTTATATCGCCCCCCATGGGGTCGATGCCATGAGCATGACTATCAAGGGAATCGTAGAGACCTCTTCCAACCTTGCAATTCTAAAATTTTCTGAGGGCGTATTCTCAGTGACAAGCAGCCACAGGTCTTCAATCCTTTCCTCCCGGGATGATATTGCTCACAGAATGGGGGAAGCCATGAAGAGTGGGGGTTCTACTGTGGAGTATGTGGGGGCGTATCCTTCATGGAAGCCAAATCCAGATTCGGCTCTTACAAAGTTCTGTGCCAAAGCGTATGAAGAGTATTCTGGAAAGAAACCAGAGATTACAGCCATTCATGCAGGCCTTGAGTGTGGGATTATCAACAGCAGAGTCTCTGGTATGGACTCAGTCTCATTCGGACCTAACATATATGATGCGCACTCGGTCAAAGAAAGGCTCTCCCTCTCTTCTGTCGAGAATATCATGGGATTTACACGCCATCTACTCTCAATTATTGAGTAACCGTACAGAGTGAAAAAGAAGCCTGTGATTGGAATAGCAGGGACACTTGATGTGCCCCCAGCCTCCTCAGCTTTCAAGAACATTCAGCGTGACTTTACCAATGAGGCGTATACAGCCTCTTTGGTAGAGGCAGGAGCCACACCAATTCTTCTTCCCTCTGTACTATCGGAAACGGATGCCCTTCTATCCATGTGTGATGGCATCCTGCTTCCTGGTGGTTTTGATATCGATCCTCAACTCTATGCTCAAAAGAGATCCCCTCTCTGCCATAAAACGATGAGGGCCTCTGATCTGTTCCAGTTGGAACTACTCAGGGCCGCATCTAGAAAAGGTCTCCCGATATTGGGTATCTGCAAGGGAGCCCAACTCATCAATGTCTGTTTTGGTGGGACTCTCTACCAGGACCTTTCCCTGAGTGGAGAAAAAGAAACGGTCCATGCAAAAAGACAAAGTGGTACACCTTTCTTCCATAGGGTAAATCTACAAGAAGGATCCAAGCTCCAGACAATCTTCGGGTCGACCTCCTTGGAGGTAAACTCATTTCACCACCAAGGCATTGCTCTTCTGGGCAAGGACTTGGTAGCCACTGCCATCTGCGATGATGGGTTCATCGAAGCCATCGAACAGAAAGGTGGTGATTGGTGCGTAGGAGTACAGTGGCACCCTGAGGCCATGATGATGGCCTCCAAGGGTATGTTGCCACTGTTTTCAGCATTTGTTGAAGCTTCTAAGCCTCTTTAATCTGTCTTGCCATTTCCTTGGCCATCTCATATGCACGTCTCTTGTCCTCTTCTGAGGCAGAGCCTTGATACTCAATTACGCCAGCACAATCCAGCTTCATTGCTTCAATGAAAACATCAAACTGCTTCTGGGCTCCACCAGACCAGCCAAATGATCCAAACCGTATGGTCTTTCGTTTCTTCACGTGGCTACGTTCGAGAATGTCCAGAATATGGTACATCGGAGGGAACATCTTGTATTCATAGGTGGGCATACCGATGACCAGACCCTCTGAACGCCAGACCTTCTCAAGGACAAAGGACTCATGGGTCTGGGGAATCTCCAGAACATGTACAGGAATGCCTTCACTTTCAGCTCCTTCAACAATGAAAGGGACTAAGGCTCCTGTATTGCCGTACATGCTTGACCAGACAACAGTAATTTCCTTCTCCCTCGGACCATCCATGTAGGTTGCCAAGGTCTTATACCATTGTATTATCTTCTGGGGTTCACCCCTCCAGACTACGCCGTGACTTGGTGCGACCTGTTTGATCGCAAGATCGTCAAGCTTGGCGATGCCTCTCAGCACAAAGGAAGAAAAGGAGGAGACGATATTTGCATAGTAGCGTTCGGTCTCCCCTGAAAGCAGGTCCAGTTCCTTTTTGGTAAGTTGGTCGTCAAAGCAATGTTCATACTGCCCAAATGATCCGAAGGCATCACAACTGAAGAGAATCCCATCCTCTACAGCATAGGTCATCATGGTCTCGGGCCAGTGGATATTAGGGGTCATGAGAAACTGTAATGTCTTTCCTCCGAGGTCGATAGTCTCCCCATCCTTGACGGAACGGACATTCTTTTCAATGGCATAGAAGTGCTTGATAAGGGGCACAGCCTTTTCGGAGCAGATAATCTCAACATTAGGATGCTTTTCTACAAAAGAAGCCATGGCGCCGGTATGATCTGGTTCCATGTGGTTCAGAATTAGGTAGTCGAGCTTGCCGTTGGAAAGTTCCAGGTCCTTGAGCTCTGCATCCACAGTCTCAACAGCTCCATCCCAATCCTTAACCAAGTCAATCATGGCATTCTTTTCTGATCCTTTTACCACATAGGCGTTGAGCATGACTCCATGGGGAATTGGCCATATTCCTTCAAAAAGGTCTCTGTTGCCGACTTTTGCAGCAACACGATATATGCCATCAGTTAGTGTATCAGGTTTCATAATATTCTCCTTACTTTCTCAAAGATACAGTATAAAAGGTTTCAAGGAAATTGGTAACAACTCTAAGGAGTTAGGTCAGCTTTTCTTTGCAACGAGAAAATCTTCTGCTGGTGCTCCTTCCAAGTGGGAAGGTGTTTGGTAAGGAAAGCATGAAAGAGAGGACCATGGTCAAAGTGCACGAGATGAGCCATCTCGTGCAAAACCAGGTAGGAAAGGTCTTCATCGGACAGGCTTGCCGAGCGTAGGGAAAAGTTGAGTTTTCCCTGTGAGGAACAGCTACCCCACCGTTTCTTGGAATCCCTGATAGTAATGGGGGGGATATCAAGATTGAGTTTTTCTGCCCATCTTTTTACCAGTGGATCTATTCGTTGTCTTGCTGCTTTCCGGTACAAATCTTTCAGGAAACAGGAAATCTTTTCCTTAGCTGGAGTAGGGCCTACATAGGTGATGACAATAAATCCATCTTTGAGGGTAAGGGTATCCCCTTGTCCAGATTGGATAGAGAGGGTGTGTGGTTTGCCATGGAAAAGAAAGGTGTCACCATCTTCCCAAGTATGCCCATACAGCTCATGTTCCGTCTTCTGGATAGCAATGGTTTTCTCAAGTTTTTTCTGGTTGGCCCTGATAACCCTCTCTACTGAGATAACCGGTTCCCTAAAGGGTGCACTTACCCTGACTTCCCCATTGCCCAGCACCCGTACAGTGATGTTCTTGCACCGTTTGAGGCGGGACAAGGTATAAGTGATCGTTCCCACTTTACCGACTGTTTCCATTTTGATACAGTAACTCCTATGCAAAAGATACACCCTATGTTACTCCATTTGCTTCAGGATATTCCATACATATCTTTTTCCTCTCTTCCAAAGGAGGGAGAAAAGGCTATTGCCATGATGCTTACCCATTTGGACAGTGCCCCCACAGGCAGTGAAGCCTGCTTGCACATCTCAAGTGTTCTTACCACCTTGGAGGGAGGGTATCAGGCTCCTCCTGGTGAAGAGATGCGCCTAGCTGTGGAAAAGGGAGAGAGACACCCCCATACTAAGGGTGATTTCTGTATCGCATCTGGTTCTTACCAGTTCTTGCAGCTACCCATAGAACCTCAGGCTAAGACTATAATAAGGAAGCTTGAAGAAATCCTCAGTGACGGTCCTTCTGTGATCTACCTTCGCATTCTCAAGGAGAGTGCAGTTGAGTTGATTGTCCAGCTTCTGTTCAAACCTTAGAAGAAAAGGGGAATAAGTAGAGGTGCGACCAAGCTCATTACCACCCCATGATAAATGCTGGCGATGATAACCTTCGTTCCAAAGTGGCTGGTAAGCAAAACCAGCGTCACATCCATACTAGTAGCCCCTGCGGTACATACAGCAGGATAGAAATAGCGTCTGCCCAACCTACCCAACAAGGGTATGAGGAAGAAGGCAAAGCTTTCGCGCAAGAGGTTCACTAAAAAAGATACCGATCCCAAGATAGGATAGCCCAAGTCACTTATGAGAATCCCCGAAAGCGAGTACCAGCCAAAACCGCTGACCATACCAAGGCCTTCCTTAATGGTATATGGAGTAACCAGTGGCGTCAGCAGTGCTCCGAGATAACTCCCAGCTATGGTAAACAGAGGCAACAGCAATACTGCCTTGTCTGATAAGATTCCCTTGAAACTGATATTCTTTTGCACCAGAGACATTCCGACAAAAAACAGCATACCATAGAGCAGGTAACTTACCAGGGAACTGTCATACCATCCGAACAGGGGTGTCAAGAGTCTCAAACCTAAGCCTAGAAGCACAATGCCAACCAAGAACAAGGGCTCTTTCAGAACATCCCATATACGTCTTAGCATGCTCTGCTCTTTCCGGTGAGCAATATCGATACCTAGGGCCCCCCCCTCCGAAGAGACGAAGAGAGATGCTCCTAGGGCAAATATAATGGTACCCAGAACACTGACAATGGTCAGAGTCAGGGCGGAGAACCCAATAGTCGCAAATTGACTTGTTATCCCTTCGATGCTTCCAGTATTTACTCCCATAAAGAAGAGCAACAGCCACACGAGGAACGTCTGTCCAAGAGAAGCCGTCCTGATGAACTGCTTTTTTCCCAGCAAGCGGGATACACTTACGCCACAAAGCAGGGCTAGGGCTAATTTTCCTAGGTAAATAAAGGTTTCCATGTTGGGAAAATGTATAGTAATCCTTGCAGTGTGTCAAATTCTCTTGTTTCTCTGGTCTCTCTTGAGTATAGTTGTTCTCATGATTGCAGAAAAACTGAGTGATACATTCCACCGCCTCACCTTCTCTGATGGTCGGCAAATAATTCTTGTGGGAACCGCACACGTCTCAAAAGAGAGTGTGAATGAGGTTTCTGGGTATATCGACAGCGAAGAGCCCGACCACATCTGCCTCGAGCTTGACGACGGAAGATTCAAAAACAAGGAAGAAGAGAGTTCCTGGTCCAATATGGACATCAAGAAGGTACTAAAAGAGGGCAAAGGATTCCTGTTGGTAGCCAACATGGCTCTTGCCTCTTTCCAGAAGCGTATGGGCAACCAGACAGACAGTGCCCCCGGCGAGGAAATCCTAGGAGCTGCACGCATTGCAAAAGAGAGGGATATCCCCTATTCCCTATGTGACCGTGATATCCAGATCACTTTCAAGCGAGCCTGGCGACTCTCCAACCTCTGGAACAAGGCAAAACTGATCGCTACCATAATCTCAGCCGTTTTCAGCAACGAGGAAATCTCCAAAGAAGACCTTGAGGAATTGAAGAAAGGCGACGTTATGCAGAACATGATGGATGAGATGGCAAAAGAACTTCCCGCAGTTAAGGCTGTCCTCATTGACGAGCGTGATCGCTATCTTGCAACCAGCATCTACCTCGCCCCTGGAAATAAGAAGCTTGCTGTCATCGGGGCTGGACACCAGAACGGCATCATCAAGACAATGGAGAAGCTTGAAAGCGGTGAACTGGAACAAACCCTTGACGATATCACAGACGTCCCCCCAGCTGGAAAGACAGGAAAAATTCTCACCTGGGCATTCCCTATCCTCATCATAGGATTCCTGCTCTACGGATTTATCAACTTTGGGCAGCAAGAGGGCATCAAGATGTTTGGCTACTGGCTAGCAGTGAACATGTCCTTTACAGCCCTTGGAGCCATTCTCTCCCTCGCCCATCCACTGAATACCTTGGTAAGCATATTGTCAGCACCCCTAACAAGCTTGCATCCTGGTATTGGCATAGGGATGGTAAGCGGCCTTATGGAAGCGACTCTACGCAAACCCAAGGTAAAAGATTTTGAACACCTCAGTGACGATGCAATCTCCCTCAAGGGATGGTATAAAAACCGTGTACTACATATCCTCTTGATATTCCTGTTGACAAGTTTCGGAGCATCCATCGGAAATATAGTGATATTCCCCATGCTTTTGAAGATGGTTCTTTAGGAAGGGATCCTAACTAAGTAAAAGCGTCCTTGAAAAGACGCTTTTTTTGTATACACATACCAGAAATAGCCAATTATTCGTGTTTTGGAATACCATGTAAACCGCCCGCGCACCAAACTTACAAACTCCAGTCTGAAGGCTTTACAATACAGGGCATCATCAACTGCTAAATCTGTTTTCTTCTGGGTTCAAGGTTGCCATACTTTATCAACAGTGACGCAAAATCGATACAAAATTGCATATCCTTTATCCCTAGCTTTGCCTTATAGTACTGCTTGGTTTCGTTGACTTCAGATACTTTTTCCAGCATGACGGTAGCTTCGGCGCAAGCAACATCCGCAACTGATTTATATCCCGCTTCATATAAAGCTTTTGCCGCGACTGCTCCCACTCCATTGATTCTTACAAGATCGCAAAGACAGAACAACTCGCCCGTTTTGGGAAGAATGCTTTCAAAATACTCTTTTGAGGTTGTAATACCTTCATTTTTAAGGCTGGAAACCGTTGAGCAATCCACATCAGGGAAGCTTGCCAGAAGCACCGGTTTTTGTTCAAGACTGCCGATTTCCCTTTTGAGTATCGTCAGATACTCTTCGGAGATACCGGTAACTAATGCAAAGGATAGCATTTTCTTTGGTGTGGCCAATTGCTTCTTCAGGTGGGCAATAGTTTCTATACCCTGTTGGTCAATGGCATCAAAATTGTGGTCAATGTTTTGCCAAAGTATCCTGCGCCCCGGTAAAAGGTCTTGAGTTTTTACTAATTCCCTATAGTCTTGGACAGATAGTGCAGATAAGTCCAAATTATATGTCATTTCAACTCCTCCGTTGTCATTTGTTTTATATCATGCACATATCGGGTGTCTAGTATCAAACAAGATAAAGCAACCGCGCACACAGACCTGTTTGTCTCCGTTCCCCTGCTAAGGACAGGAGCGGTTCCAGCTGGCCTTTGGCAAGCTCCAGGTTGCCTAATCCCGCTATCTTCATGAACAGGGGTGTGTGACAAGGAAAAGAAGGATGCATTGAGGCAAAATAATTAGTTAGGCATCCTAATTAATAATATTACCCCTAGTCACGCTACATTTTCCCTTGATTCTTATTTCGATTAGCTTGAATTAGCTCTTCTTGGAAATTTATGTAAGGGAGGAACAGACTCCCAAGGCCTTCTTGATAGTGTCCACAGGATAAACCTTCAGATTACCCTTGGTTTTATTGCTCTTTGGCAGCAACACCCTTTGGAAACCCAGCTCACTAGAGGCCTTCTCTCGCTTCTCTGCAAACCCCACGGTACGAACCTCTCCTGCCAGACTCATCTCCCCGTAGGAGACGAGTGAGGAGGGAAGCGCCACTCCTTTCAAGGCGGACCACAAGGCTAAGGCCAGAGGAAGGTCTATGGAAACTTCGTTGAGTTTCATGCCACCGGCAACGTTAACATAGATATCCTGGTCGTTCAGCCGGATCTGGGCATGACGTTCCAATATAGCAGAGATTCTAGTGACACGGGCAGTGTCTATACGGTCAGAGTAGACGCGAGAAAACCCATTCTTAGAGGGGACTGTAAGGGCTTGGATCTCCACAAGAAATGTGCGTGACCCCTCAATCACTGCCGTGTAGGCAATTCCCGGAGGAGCACTCCCCCCTTCCCTATCGGTTATGAAGAAGGAAGAGGGATTGGTCACAGCAGTGAGCCCTTTCTCGCCCATATGGAAGATGCCGATCTCATCGACAGAACCAAAGCGATTTTTAGCAGCCCGAATAAGACGTACACCACTTCCAACCTGGTCAAAATAAAGTACTGTATCCACAAGGTGCTCGATGACCTTAGGGCCGGCGAGAACCCCTTCCTTGGTGACATGTCCAACAAGGAACAGGGAAATGCCAAGCTGCTTCGAAATGCCCACCAGTTCAGTAGAACAGAACCGTATCTGGTTCACCGATCCGGCAGGAGAGGCCACCTCGCTGCTGGAGAGAGTTTGTAGGGAATCGACTACCACTACTTGGGGTTTCATTTTCTCAAGGATATTTACCAGCACTTCAACACGCGTATCGCAGAAAATGGATATCTTGGAAAGGGAAAGCCCAAGTCGCTGGGCCCTGAGCTTCACCTGCGATGGGGACTCCTCACCTGAGACATAGAGAACTGTACGCTCTAGCGAGCATTTTTCTATCATCTGCAACATAAGGGTAGATTTACCTATCCCAGGCTCCCCTCCCAATAGAATGGAGGAGCCACGCATGACCCCTCCGCCCAAAACACGATCCAGTTCAGAGATACCGCTCTCATAGCGAAATCCAGGTTCAACCTGGATATCCTCGAGCGAAACAGGCTTGGTCTCAAGGCTTATCTGTGCCGTTTTTCCAGGTTTGCTTTGCTGGCTCTGGATAAGCTCCTCTTCAAAGGAGTTCCAGCTACCACAGTCGGGACAGCGTCCCAACCACTTGCTTTCTGTGCGTCCACATTGGGTACAAACGAATTGTAAAGCCTTATCTTTCACCTATATCTCCTTACTTTGTAGAGATTAAAAACTAATTAGCTCCACATCAAACACAAGATAGGAATCTGGTGGAATAATGCCAGGATACCCCTGTGCTCCATAACCAAGTTCTGGAGGAATGATAAGAGTCCGTTTCTCTCCTTTGCTCATAGTTTTCAGTGCTTCATTCCAACCTTCAATAACTTCACCAATAGCAAACTCAGCAGGAGCTCCTCTTTTTACAGAGCTGTCAAACATCTTTCCATTGAGAAGAGTCCCTGTATAGTGAACGGTAACTTTCTGCCCATGCTTGGGATTTTTCTTACCATCTCCAGCCTCATTGACCACATACTTAAGGCCGCTTGGGGTCTCTATTGCTTCAGGCCAACGGTTCTTGAGTTCAAGCTCGAGCTTGGCATTTTTTTCAGCGTTGCGAGTCTTCGCCTTATTTTCTGCTTCCACTACATATGTGGTAAATGTTTCACGTGAAACCTCGAAAGCCTCAGCTTCGCTCCCCTTTCGGATGATCTCAACGCTGGTTAGTTTATCACCTTGTGCAATGGCATCCACAATATCCTGACCTTCGATGACCTCTCCAAAGATAGAATGCTTTCCATCGAGCCATGGGGTAGGGACGTGGGTGATGAAGAACTGGCTACCATTGGTTCCAGGACCGGAGTTGGCCATGGATAGTTTTCCTGGAGCAGAATGCTTCAGAGAGTCGTCAAATTCATCAGGGAATGTGTACCCGGGGCCACCTGTACCTGTGCCTTTAGGACAACCACCTTGGATCATGAAGTTTTCAATGACTCTATGGAAGTTAAGCCCGTCATAAAAAGGCTTATTCTTTCCATTGATATTCAAGGATCCCTCCGCAAGTCCAACGAAATTGGCAACAGTCATGGGCGTTTTCTTGAACTCCAAACGTAGGGTGATATCACCCTTTGTAGTGTGCATGACAGCATACATGCCATCAGTAAGTTTACTTTTTTCCATTATTACAATTCTCCTACAAACTATACTTCAAACAGATCGGCCCCTGGGACCAGCAACTGGTACAGCCTTTCCAACTCTTCGCTGGAGCCATAGGGAATTTCTAGCTTCCCTTTCTCCAGAGAACCTTTTACTTCCACCTGAGAACCGACTGCGTGAAGGAACTTATCCTCAACACTAACAACATCCGGGCTTTTAGGCAAACTCTTCTTGGGTCTTTTTTTCTTATCCTGATAGGCTACACGCTTTCCCTGGTTAAATTGAGAAGCTAGCTGTTCAGTGGCCCTCACTGATAGGTCTTTTTCCAACACGGAACGATAGAGAATCTCCCTATCAGCAGGATTCACCACTGAAAGAAGAGCTCTTGCCTGCCCTGCTGAAAACTTTCCAGAGAGAAGGTCATGTTGCATGGTACCGGTTAACTGCAACAAACGCATGCTATTACTGATAGTGGACCGGTTCTTTCCCACCTTGGAAGCGAGTTCTTCCTGAGTAATTCCTGCTTCTTGTATAAGATAAGCATAGGCTTTGGCTTCTTCAATGGGATTAAGATTTTCCCGTTGGATATTCTCTATCAAGGATACTTCAAGGCGCTGCAGATCAGTAAAATCCTTTACAAGAACAGGGATTGTTTCCAGTCCGGCCATCTTGGATGCACGAAAGCGTCTCTCTCCTGCTACGATGCTATACTCACCAGGAGCAATCTCCTCAACCAGAATTGGTTGCAAGATCCCTTGATTTTTAATGGATGATGCCAATTCCTTAAGACTTGCCTCATCAAACTCTTTACGAGGCTGACGAGGATTTGCTCTGATATTTGCCAACGGTATGGTCAGCACAGCAACCCCATCATGCTTGTCATCCTGAGCTGGAGTGATACCCAATGCATTTTCCAAGACAGAGTCAAAAGAGTAGTCATTCATCAATGATCCTATACCTTTGCCTAAACCATGTTTTTTATTAGAGTTTTGAGACACGGTTTGAGACCTCCTTTGCTAGTGCTTCATAGGCCTTGGCTCCACTGCTACCACCATCATAAATATCTATTGGAAGGTTATGGGATGGAGCCTCTGCTAGCCGTATGTTTCGTGGAATGACTGTAGCGAACGTGAGATTAGGAAAGTAGGAGGATATGTCATCCACTACCTCTGTGGTCAGATTTGTCCGCTTGATGAACATCGTGAAAAGAATTCCCAAGATTTCTAGATTAGGGTTCAAAGATTTTTTGATGTTTCCTATTGTCCTCATCAAAAGATTGAGCCCCTCCATAGCATAGTATTCACACTGCATGGGTATTACCACTTTCTGTGCCCATGTCATAGCATTGACAGTCACAAGCCCCAAGGAAGGGGGACAATCACCAAGAATATAGTCCCAACTATCATCCAAGGAGGACAGGGCTCTTTTTAAGAATTGTTCACGTTCATACTGAGCTACCAGTTCGATGTTGAGTCCAGCCATATGTATATTGCTTGGTATGACAAATAAATTATCAACAACTGTTTTTTGGCAAGCATCATCTGCTGAACACGTTCCCGCCATGACCTCATACATCCCAGGGCCCCTGCCATCAGCTCCGATCCCACTTGTAAGGTTCCCTTGTGAATCAAGGTCAAGCAGCAGCACCTTATTTCCCATTTTAGCCAATGCGGAACCAAGGTTAACTGCGGTTGTAGTCTTCCCTACACCGCCTTTTTGGTTTAAAAAAATGATTTTTTTCACACTCATGTATCTACTATAAGGAAAAGAAGAACACTTGTCACCTAAAATGGTATACTCCTTGACCCTTGGACGTCACTATTGTATCTTTATTTAACCCTATGGAGGAAACTAACATGGAAGATAAAGTCAAAAAAGCAATAGAGGACATAAGACCCTCACTGCAAAATGACGGAGGCGATATTGAATTTATCAGCTTGGAAGGCACTGACGTGACTGTTCGCTTAGTAGGAGCCTGTGCTGGATGCCCAATGTCCCAGATGACTCTCAAGAGCGGCGTTGAACGATACCTCAGAAACTTCGTCGATCCAAAACTTACTGTGATAAACGGCACAGAACTCTAAGCCGTCTGTTTGCAGTCAGATACGTTTCACTAGACTTGTTCTATGTGAAACGTTTTTTTTGCCTTTAGGGCCTCCTCTATATATTTTCTATTCTTTGTTTCACGTGAAACATTGACATCCTTTGCATCAAATCAGCCCAAGGAAACTACCCACATTCATCTCACCATGCTTTTCTTTAGTATCCCAAACCGGAATTAGTGCTCTCTGCATATTCGATTTAACCTCCACTGAAATCTTCCAATACAAACATACGACTTCCTAAAACACCTGTAGTGCACAGTATTTCTCTTCAGGTGTTTTTATCACTCAATTATTCACGTAGTTTGAGTATTTTCATTTAGGTTGGTTTTTCCACAAAATTTTTCAGAGAAACCCAAACCTCTCAAAAACTGTTTCTTGGAGCGTTATTTGCAGGTTTTTCTTCAGTGTTTCTATACAACGCAACAGATTTGCCTGGGAAATTGGTTCTTTTTTTGTGTAAAAACAAGGCCGTCCCAAAAAAGGAACGGCCTTGTTTAAAGTACTATACAAATGTTTTTATTCAGTGTCTGCTGGAGCGGTTTCTTCCTCTGGCGATACTGCTTCTGTGCTTTCATCCTGAATTGGAAGAGCACCTTCGAGAAGTTCATCCTCATCTAGCTCATCACCCTCATCACCTGTAGATGCAATGGCTACAATCGAGTCTTTAGCTGACTTCATGGTAACCACCCTCACTCCAGCGGCATTCCTACCTTGGATAGAGATGTTCTTCACATGCATTCGTAAGGTCTGACCTAGAAGGGTAACACAGACCACATCATTCTCATCGTTAACAGCAAGAGCTCCGACAATGAAGTCTGCCTTACCACCAAGCTTGTAAATCCTCTGACCTTGGGTTGCCCTACTATGAACAGTGAAGCTATCGAAAGAGACCTGCTTGCCCTGACCGTTTTCGGTGACCATAAGAATTCTCTTGGTAGCATCAACCTTCAACAAGCCTGCAACCTCGTCATCATCGAGCAGCTTGACGCCCCGCACTCCGCGTGAAGCACGCCCCATTGCCCTAACATCAGATTGTGCGAACTTAAGACCACGTCCCTTTCTGGTGATAAGCATACACTCATCACCTTCCTGGACAAACTCGCTGTGCAATAACTCATCGCCTTCATCAAGGTAGATGGCAATGATACCACGAGCCCTGGCGTTTCTGAAGTTATACAGGGAAACCTTCTTCACCACTCCAAGACGGGTGGCCATCATGATGTACTGGTCCTCACTGAATTCCTTGAAGTTGATGATGGATGTGATCCTCTCTGTAGTTTCCAGCTGTAGGATATTCTTTACACTGATTCCCTTAGCCGTTTTTGAAGCTTGGGGAATATCGAAGACCTTGGTGTAATAACCCTTTCCTGCATTGGTAACAAATAACACATATTCGTGTGTTGAAGCGACAAACATATGGTCGACGAAATCACCATCCTGGAGTTTGGCGGTTCTGCTTCCCTTGCCAGCCCTTCCGTGGGTGTCATACTCCTCAGTAGGGATACGCTTGGCGAAGCCCTTGTTGCTGATAAGTACCACAACCTCTTCATTCTTGATGAAATCCTGCATGGTAGACTGACCGATCTCCTCTCGGTTGATTTGAGTCAGACGGCGGTCCTTAGGGGCAAGACTGGCAGGAAGGGCACGCACTTCGCTCTTCACCACAGCAAGGATTTTTTTCTCATCAGCGAGAAGCTCCTGATAATAGGCAATCTTCTGTTCAAGGTCCGCCAGTTCGTCAAGAATCTTGGAAGATTCCAAATGACTGAGACGCCCGAGCTTCATGTCGATGATGGCCTGGGCCTGGACCATATCCAGTCCAAAGCGGGAAATGAGCCTTTCAATCGCAAAAGAGTTATCCTGAGACTCCTTGATGATGCGAATCACCTCATCAATATTGTCCAGGCCAATCTTTAGCCCCCGTAGGATATGAGCTCGCTCCTGAGCCTTTCTCAGATCATACTGGGTCCTGCGGGTCACCACAGTCTTGCGGTGTTCAATGTAATAGACCAGCATATCCTTAAGGGTAAGCAACTGAGGTCTTCCGTTGACTAAGGCAAGATTATTTACATTAAAGTTTGTCTGAAGCGCTGTACGGGCAAAAAGCTGATTGACAACAACCATCGGCTCACTGCCCATCTTCAGCTCGACGACAACACGAATTCCATTACGGTCTGATTCATCGCGAACCACTGATATGGAGGGGATGGCCCCATCCTTACGTAGGTCATCGATCTTCTTGACCAAGTCAGCCTTGTTTACCTGGTAGGGGATCTCGCTGAACACAAGATGGTCCCGCCCATTGTCAAACGATTCGATCTCATAGCAGGAACGCTGGACAATCTTACCCTTACCGGTGGTAAAGGCATCCTTGATGCCTTGCGTACCGCAAATGATCGCACCCGAGGGGAAGTCGGGTCCCTTTATATGCTCCATCAACTCGTCAATGGTGACATCGGCGTTCTCAATGACAGCACATATGGCATCACATATCTCCTGGAGATTATGGGGAGCCATATTGGTAGCCATACCGACAGCAATACCGCTACTGCCATTTGCCAGCATGAAAGGGAATGATCCAGGAAGGACCGTAGGCTCCTCAAGTGACTCATCATAGTTGGGCCCAAAGTCGACGGTCTCCTTCTGGAGATCAACGAGCATCTCTTCTCCGATACGGCTCATCTTCACTTCAGTATAACGCATGGCAGCAGCAGGGTCGCCGTCAATGGAACCGAAGTTTCCCTGTGGAGTGACCACAGGATACCTGAGGGAGAAATCCTGGGCCAAACGGACCAGGGCGTCATAGACAGAACCATCCCCATGGGGGTGATACTTACCCAGGACGTCTCCAACGATTCGTGCACTCTTCTTATAACTGGAGTTTGCCCTGATCCCCATCTCAAACATATCATACAAAATTCGCCTGTGCACAGGCTTTAGCCCATCACGCACATCAGGCAGAGCCCTACTTACAATTACGGACATGGCATAGTTGAGATACGAGGTACGCATCTCCTTTGACACATCCACAGAAATTATCCTGCTCTTGTTTTCTTCTTCCACAATACTATCCTTTCCTAGACATCCAGATTCGATACATAAACGGCATTAGCGTCAATGAAGGCCCTACGGGGCTCAACCTCTTCACCCATGAGCATCGAGAACACCCTATCGGCTTCCTCGGCATCATCAAGGCAGATCTGGCTGATCATTCGAGTTTCCGGATTCATAGTGGTCTCCCAAAGCTGTTCAGGATTCATCTCACCAAGACCCTTGTACCTCTGGATGGAAGCCTTGGAACTCTCACCAATCTTATGCTCTTCAAGAATCCTTACTCTCGCTTCCTCATCATAGGCATACTCCACCTTCTTGCCGACGGTAATCTTATAGAGGGGAGGCATGGCAAAATAGACATAACCGGCCTCGATCAGAGGACGCATATATCTAAAAAAGAAAGTAAGCAGGAGGGTTCTGATATGCGAACCGTCAACATCAGCATCTGCCATGATGATAACCTTATGATATCGGGCCTTGGTTACATCAAAGGTGATGCCATTGTCACTATCGCTTTCCAAATCCTTTCCTGTATTGTTGTAGCGTGTGATACCTGCCCCGAGCGTTGAGATGACAGGCTGTAGCTTGTCATTGCCCAACACACGAAACTCCTGGGCTTTCTCTACGTTCAGCATCTTTCCCCACAAGGGGAGGATTGCCTGGAACTTGCGGTCACGGCCCTGTTTTGCCGAGCCTCCTGCAGAGTCACCCTCAACAATGAACACCTCACACTTGGTAGGGTCCTTTTCCGAACAGTCGGCTAGCTTACCAGGGAGCCCGCCACCCTCACTCTTCTTGCGAATCTGCTCGCGTGCCTTGCGAGCCGCTACCCTACCAAGGGCCGCACTGATGATTTTCTCAATTATCTTCTCGGTAATGGCGGGAAACTCGTCAAAGTAGTTGCCAAGCTTCTCATAGACCATGGAGTAGACAATGCCGCTTACTGCAGAGTTACCCAACTTCATTTTGGTCTGGCCTTCGAACTGAGGCTCGGGAATCTTTACAGATATGATGGCTGTAAGGCCTTCGGAGATATCGCTCTGTTCGAGCTTCTCCTCATATTTCTTCAAAAGTTTGATGTTTTTTTGCAGCTGTACGTTGATGACCCTGGAAAGGCCGGTCCTGAAACCGGTAAGGTGGGTACCCCCTTCACGGGTATTAATGTTGTTCACATAGGAGAGAACCTTCTCGTCGTACTTATCGTTGTACTGCAAGGCAATCTCTACCTTGACGTTGTCACGCTCTCCCTCAACAGATATGGGAGGGTCGTTGAGCACATGCTTAAACTCATTGAGATAGCTGACGAACTGACTGAGTCCACCTTCTGCATGGAAGGTTTTCTCGCGTATTTCCGCTTCCCTCCTATCTGCAACAGTAATGGTGATACCCTTATTCAGGAAAGAGAGTTCGCGGAACCTGTTTACCAGTGTCTCATAATTGAAGGAATTCTGCTCGATGATCGTGTAGTCAGGACTGAAGCTCACTATCGTACCGGTGCGGTCACTATCACCAGTCTGCAAGACCTGGGTCTGTGGCAGGCCTTTTGAGTAGACCTGTTTGTAGATGCCCCCATCACGAAAGACAACAACCTCCATCCAATCAGAGAGGGCGTTCACACACGAGACACCCACACCATGCAATCCACCTGAAACCTTATAGGAATTCTTGTCGAACTTTCCTCCGGCATGCAGTTGGGTCAATGCTATCTCCAAGGAACTCTTATGCTCTGTCGGATGCATTTCAACAGGGATGCCGCGCCCATTATCCTCAACGGTACAGACTTCCCTACCTTCCTCATTGCGATCGAGATAAACCCGGATATCAGTACAATACCCTGCCATAGCTTCATCGATACTGTTGTCCACCACCTCATACACGAGATGATGCAGTCCATCGATGCCAGTGGAACCAATATACATTCCGGGTCGTTTTCTTACAGCCTCTAAGCCCTTGAGGACTTGGATGCTCCCGGCAGAATAGGTATTTGTTGAAGCTTCCGTATGCGAACCACTATGGTGCAGTGGTGGCTGGAAGTTTCCTTTGTCAAAGCTCCCTTCACTCATTAGTTATATCCTTATGTAATAATAAAAAAAGGCTTACGCCAATCCTTATTGATTATACCAGAAACAGGGGTTTGTTGCAAGTATTCCAATAAAAAACTGGCTATTTATAACTGCTTTTTAGGCAATAAATTATAAGCATCACTACAGAGGTTATCAAACAGCTCTTGCAAGCCGATGACCGACAGAGTAAAATGACCCCATGAGCGACACAAACAGTAACTATTATGAATTCTGGCAGGAGACAATCCTCCGTATACAGGAAACACTGCCAGTACAGGAATACTCGACCTGGTTCAACCGTATTGTCTACGTTGGATCGGAAGACAAGAAAGTCATCCTTGCCGGAGCGAGCCAATTTATCCTCGACACCGTGATAGCCAGATACAGGGATTTGCTGGTAAATACACTATGCGAACTTACTGGAGAGGAAATTGGGGTAGATTTCATCGTAAAGTCGCTTTCTGAAATACAGGAACACAAGAAAGCTGACCCTTCTTCCATTATTGAACCACCTAAAGAAACAAAAGCCCCTCAAGTACCACAAAAACAAAAAGCATCTCAAGAGACAACAATGAAAATCAAGAAGGATTGCAACCTCAACTATTCCTACAAGTTCTCTAACTTCGTTATAGGAGACAACAGCACCTTCGCCTACAATGCAAGCTTGGCCATAGCAAAAAATCCAGGAGTAAGCTACAACCCTTGCCTGATCTACGGTGGAGTCGGACTGGGCAAAACCCATCTACTTAGCTCCATAGGTAATCACATCATCGACAACACCCCTGAACTGAAGGTTATGTATGTCACAGCTGAGATGTTCACCAACGAGTTCATTGACTCGGTGGGATCAAACAAGATGCAGAGTTTCAAGAATAAGTTCAGAAAGGTTGATGTATTGCTCATCGATGACATCCATTTCCTGCAAGGTAAAGATGGGACACAGGAAGAGCTCTTCCACACTTTCAACAATCTCTATGAATCAAAAAAACAGATGGTATTCACCTGTGATAGACCCATAAGCGAGTTGAAGAACATAAGTGATCGTCTCAGCTCCAGGTTTGAACGCGGGCTGAATGTTGACTTGCAACCACCATCCTACGAGACTAGGGTAGCAATCCTCAAAAACAAGACAGAGCAGCGAGGTAGTTCTATGAGTGAAGAAATCCTCGACTACATAGCTACCAACGTCTGTACCAACGTAAGGGATTTGGAATCTTCGCTGACCAAGCTTATAGCTTTCAGTGAGCTACTTGACCAGGAACTTACCTTGGATAAGACAAAGGAACTTTTAGGAACACTTCCTTCCCTTGCTGCAAATGCAAATCAGACACTTTCCATTGATACCATCATCAAGGTCGTCGGTGAGTATTTCAATGTCAGCTCTTTTGAGATAAAAGGCAAGAAAAAGAACAAGAGCCTCATTCAACCCAGACAGATATCCATGTATCTTGCCAGAGATATAACTGAGTACTCCACAACTGAAATTGGTACCGAATTTGGAGGTAGAGACCATACCACCGTCATGCACTCATATGATCGCATAGAATCCTTGATGAAAAGTGATGAGGCCTTTACAAATACTGTGTTGAAATTAAAGAGGGACTTAATGAATGTTAAGCGGTAAATTCTTGTGGATAACCTATGGATAAGTTGTGGATACCTTATAAAACCTGTGTATAGCCAAATTTGCTTGTGGAACAATTGTGGACAACTTCGAAAGTTATCCACAAGATGACAAAAACTAAGGATATGTTGTATAATGAATTATTCAGTTATCCACAGAATCCGTGCTACTATTACTACTGTTACTAAATTATATTAAATATTAGGAGTTTAAGATGAAATTCGTCTGCAGCAAAGAATCAATCCTCAATGAAGTCATATATTCAATGGATTTTACGAGTCAGAGAAACTCACTTTCGGTCACATCAAACGTCTACTTGGAAACCGCTGACGATCGCTTACTTATCAGGGCTACTGACCAAAAAGTTGGCTTTAGTACAGAGATTGCAGTCCAGACTTTGGAGAAAGGAAAGACCATGGTCTATTGCGACAAGTTTCTAAACATACTTCGATCTCTTCCAGAAGGTAATATTGAATTCACAGCAAACAATGGAGTCTTCGCCATCAAACCAGAAGGTCAAAGCATAGATTTCAAATTACGGACCATCAATGCTGATGAATTTCCTGCAATGGAAAGTATAGGTGAAAATTCCTATTTCACCATCGCACAGAAAAGTTTTAACGATATGGCTAATCAAACCATCTTTGCTATCAGTGAAGATGAGACACGTTATTTTCTCTGTGGTCTCTATCTAGAAAGGACTCCCACCGGAATGACCATGGTAGGAACCGACGGAAGAAGGTTATCCATTGTTGAAAGAAAATTTGACGAAGATATTCCAACCTTCGTACCTGTCATTATTCCTCCAAAGTTTTTCTCAGTATTGAAAAAACTTTCCACTGATGAAGGAACACTCAAACTTTGTATCACTGAAAATATAATATTTGGCCAGATAGCGGAGAGACTTTTCTATTCAACCTTGATAAAAGGCCAATATCCTAACTATCGAAGGGTTATACCTGAAAGCCAGAGTTACAGTAGTACCATGAGAATTCAAGATATGCTCGATGCCTTAAGACGTGTATCTCTACTTGTCGAAAACAAGGCCAGACGCATCTATCTGGATATCAGTGAATCGGGAATTTTGCTTACCAGTGACGAAAATGAAGTTGGTGAGGCAAAGGAAATCATTCCATGTAAGTATGAGGGTCCTGAAAACAAAGTATCTCTTAACTTCACCTATTTGATGAATCCACTGAAAATGATGGAGGGGGAATTTTTCTCCATCAACTTTACCGAACCTACTAGAGCAATGACTATTAAAGCTGAAAGTGAACGTGATTACTACCATGTCATCATGCCCATGCAACTCAATGCCTGATGGTATTCACAGAGATTAAGGCAGTTCAATTTAGAAATCTTTCTCATGAGGCTGTACCTGTCGACAAACGGCAGGTCTTCCTCATTGGGACAAATGGACAGGGAAAAACAAACTTTCTTGAGGCAATCTACACGCTTTGTTATGGCTCTTCCTTTCGATCTTCACAGTTGAGAGAACTGGTAAAACACGAGGAAAAATCTTTCAAACTAACGGGTAAGTACTTAGGGGAAGATAACCTTACACATACTCTGGTCTTGGAATATCAGGATGCAAAAAGAAGAGTTTTTCTTGATGAGCGAGAAATCAAGGATAGAAAAGAGCTCATATATAACATTCCTTGCATTGTATTCAGTCATGATGATATTGCATTTGTCAGAGGTGAACCTGAACAGAGAAGAAGGTTTTTTGATCAGACAATGAGTATGTATGACCCACTTTTTTTTGATGATATGCGTCGTTATAGGCTTCTTTTAAAACAGAGAAATCTTGCGATCAAAGAAGGAAGACATAACCTTTTGCCCGTATATGACCTGCAAATGGCAAAATATGGGCTAGCTATCCAAAAAGAGAGACAGAAGGCTGTTTCTGAGTTTGACCAGATTTTTCCGGAAATGTATAGAACTGTCTCCAATTCTGCTATCAATATTGAAATTCAGTACCAACCTTCCTGGTCCGGATGTACAAATGAGGACGAGATAGTCGATTATCTTGCAAAGACCAGACAAAGAGACCTCAACATGATGACCACCACCAGTGGTATCCATCGGGACCGCTTCAATATTGTTCAGGATGCAGGAATTTTCTCACAAATAGGGTCTACAGGCCAGCTCAGGCTTGCCTCGTTAATTTTGCGTACTGCCCAGATGGCTTTTTTTCATAAGAAAACGGGAAAGAGACCCCTTATTCTTGTTGATGATGTACTTCTTGAGCTTGATCTTACGAAGCGTGAGAAGTTTCTCTCGCTCATGGAGGGGTATAGCCAGGCTTTCTTCACTTTCCTTCCTGAGGAGCATTATTTTGCTTCTCTAGCAAGTGAAGATGCTTTGGTTTATGATGTGAGACAAGGGAGCTTTCTAGGGCATGAAGGATAAGAGAAATCGTATTTGCAAGGATGGGGAACCTATAGAAGGCAAAAAAGTGCTGGATATGGTGCTTCATAGGCTTGATATACGCCCGGATAATCCAAAAGCTGCAATCGGTATGAATTGGCAGGATATAATTGGTACGAGACTCTATCCACATGTTAAAATAATTGATATAAAGGGGAGTACGCTGGTGCTGAAAGCAGACCACCCTTCTTGGGCCCAGATAACCGTGATGCAACAGAAGAGGATACTTGCTTCCATCCAGAGGAAATACCCCTCCTTAGGAGTAAAGTCACTTCAGGTTGTTAGCGTCTAGTTACTTGACCTAAAGAAAATTGCTCTATATACTGCACCACTCGGGGGAGCATGCTTCCCTTTTACTATGAATACTATCCGCGTAAAGCGATGAAAAATTGGAGAACATCTCATGAGTTACAAAGGAAAAAGAACCTACCAGCCTAGTAGAGTAAAGAGGAATAGAAAATTTGGGTTCCGTGCACGTATGGCAACAAAGGGTGGTAGGCTCGTACTTGCTCGCAGAAGAGCCAAGGGTAGGCATAAGCTTAGCGTATGTGATGAGAAGAAGCCTTTCTAAAAAAGAAATTGTAAAACGTAAACCGGAGATAGATCATATATTCAAAACTGGCAAGACCTACTCTTGCCAGGGATTGAAATTGGTTGTGAGCCATAATGACCTTGATTTGAACAGGATTATTGTTATTCCTGTTAGGCACTACGGAAATTCTGTGCAACGCAACAGAATTCGTCGTCAAATCAAGGAAATATGGCGTAATGCAAAACCTACTATGCACTCCGGTTTCGACTTTGCGTTTATTGTATATCCAGGAAAGGTTCCAGACCATGAAATTCAAACGAAGCAACTCATATCTCTTTGTGAAAAGGCTGGGGTATTCCTTCAGCCTTAAGGTACTGATATAGTCACCTCGCACGTTTTTGTGTAGAACCCTTCGAAAAATCCTATCTTTCCTGTGATTTCTTCTCATGTATCAACCCATCAGGAGCAGATATGGATAAAAATACCATTCTAGCGATTGTTCTTTCCGTTGTGGTTATCACAGTTGGAATGACATTGCAGACCACTTTCTTTGCCCCATCCCCTACCGCTATGCCACAACAGAGTGCTGCTTTGCCTGCACCTAGTACAACACAGGCAGACGCTTCATCCTCTTTGTTGGCTCCCGCCCAGGATGCCATGGTCTCAGCGAATATTGCCTGGGATAGTGGACTTCCTGGTTCTTTGGTGGCAGTTGGAGAAAAAGGAACAGCAAATCCTTTCATTTTCAAGACACCTCTATTTACGATTGAATTCAATCCAGTCGGGGCTTCAGTCTCATCCTTCAAGCTGAACAAGCACCTTGATGAGGGACAACCTGTCGAGCTTCTGTTCAAAGGTGAGCAGAGTAACGATGCATTCCTCATGTATGCAGGTAATGACAAGACAAATCCTATCGATGCGACCTTCAGGCACTCAATCAAAGGCAATAAGGTTGTATTCAGTCAGGATTTTGAGATGTTAAATAGCGAAGGTAAGACCACAGGTGAGACCTTCACCCTGAACAAGACCTTTACTTTCGGAGAGAATGACTATCTGTTCCAGGTTGACATCAACTTGCAAAATAGTGTGAATAAGTCCATTCCACTCTCCTTTGAAAATTTTGCCTATACTCTGGCTTTCGAGCCACAGATAGGCCCTTCCTTTACCAGTGCACCAAACAGTAATTACAACTACCGAAGGTTCTATATTAAGGAAGATGGCTCTGAAAAGAAGAAACAGATCAAGTTGAGCAATGGCTTGTACAATACAAGCAAACCTGTCTCTTGGGTAGCGCTTGCTGGTAAGTATTTTTCCATGATCGCCATACCTGATGCCACTTCCTATAACATCAGTCTCAGTGAGAATACATCTGGTAGTATTCCGATGGAATCAAGCATGTACTTTTCCAGGCCTTCCATCAAGAGCGCCTCACAGACTGATACTTTCCGCTTCTATGCAGGTCCTCAGATCAAGAGTTTTATGAGCATCTATGATGATGCCGCTCTCAACAGTTTTGGGGTTTCCAACTTACAGTTGGAAAGGGCTCTGGACAGTAGCTCTTGGCTTGGATGGCTTGAGAATATTCTCAAGTGGATCCTCAACTTCCTTTATGGGCTTATTCCAAACTATGGTGTGGGTATCATCATCCTTACCTTCCTTTTGAAGCTGGCTCTCTATCCCGTCACCAAGAAGGGTATGGAGTCAACAGCAAAGATGTCCTCCCTCTCTCCCAAAATGGCAGAGATCAAGGCTCAGTATCCTGATAACCCAACTAAGCAGAATGAAGAGATTGCTGAACTCTACAAGAAGGAAAAGATCAATCCCATGGGAGGGTGTCTTCCCATGTTGGTCCAGTTCCCGATTCTCATCGCTTTCTATGGCCTCTTGAACAAGCATTTTGAGCTTCGTGGAGCCATGTTTATCCCCGGCTGGATACCCGACCTTTCCATGCCTGATACTGTATTCACCTTCCCATTCACCATTCCTTTCATAGGAAACGAGTTGCACCTGCTTCCCATCATCTATACGGTCAGTATGATCTTTTCGATGAAGATTACGCAGAATGCACAAACTGCTGGAAGTCAGCAGGGTATGATGAAGATGATGACCTATGGTATGCCAATTATGTTCTTCTTTGTTCTTTATAGCGCACCTTCTGGCCTTATCCTATACTGGTCGGTCATGAATGCCATATCTATTTTCCAGCAGATGTATACCAATCGGAAAAAGAGGGCGGAGCAGCAAGAAGAGGTAGCAAACAACGTCAGGACGTTTCCCGGTCCGAAAGGGAAGCGTAAGTAAACCACCAGAGAAATTTTAACTTCGGGGGGGATTGCCCTCCCGACACGGAGTAAATATATGATGAAAGAATTCGAAGGACGTACTGAGCAGGAGGCAATTGCCAAGGCAATTGAAGAACTGCATATTGAACGTGAAGATTTTGATGTAGAAATTGTCGAACCTGTCCGTAAGGGACTATTTAAGAAAAGCAATGTAAAGATTAGGATTCATTTTGACGATGGCAACGGCATCGAAACCTATACCGATACCTATGAACCCCGTCCTGGTGATGGGGCGACCATTGACCAGCCTGTAAATAGCCAGCTGGAGCAGGATGTCCTGGTTTTTGTAGCAACCATGTTGCAGAAAATGGGATACGAGGGAAAGGTTACAATCGGTTTCCGCAAAGAGAGAAAGCTTGGCATAGTTATAGAAAGTGATAACTCAAGCATCATTATCGGAAGAAAAGGAAAGAACCTGGATGCAATCCAGCTTTTGGCAAATGTATTTGTAGGCAAGACCGATCCGGATCTGAAAATTGTGGTCGATAGCGAGAATTACCGTATGCGCCACGAAGAACAGCTTATCCGCATGGCATTCAAAAGTGCTGATCAGGTCAGGAAGAGTGGTAGAAGTCGTCTGCTTGAACCGATGAACCCCTATGAGAGAAGGCTTGTTCATACTGCTCTTACCGACTTTGGCGGTGTGGATACTAAAAGCGAAGGTGAGGGCTTGTACAAGCAAATCCGCATCACAAATCAACGTAGTGATGGTAACTCTCCTGCAATGCAGTAGAGAAGTATACAAGAAACGAGAAAGAAACCTAGCCATACTAAGCTAAAAACTTGTAAAGATGGAGGCGATGCTTTATGCATCGCCTTCCCTGTTATTACTCAATAAAACAGATATCGGTATGGTGTTTAAAAAAATATGGGTCTTCGTACAATGACTTCCCATTCTTTGCAATCCCTTTTACAATTGTCTCGGAGGTTGGATATGCACATAGTGGGTTTACAGAAGATGACTTTGCTCGATTATCCTGGAAAGGTCGCTTGTACTGTTTTTTTTGGTGGGTGTAATTTTCGCTGTCCCTATTGCCATAATCCCGATCTTGTATTCACTTCCTCAACTGAATCGGATATTTCTGAGCAAGAGTTCTTTGAGTTTCTCTCACAGAGAAAAGGATTCCTCGATGGGGTGTGCATAACCGGAGGGGAACCCATGCTAGAGAGAGAACTTGTTCCATTCATACAAAAGATTAGGGAGAGGGGTCTGTTGGTAAAGCTAGACACAAATGGAAGTTTCCCTGATCGTTTGAAACATTTGGTGGAAAACAATCTAGTGGACTATGTTGCTATGGATATAAAGAACAGTAAAGAGCACTATGGAAAAACAATAGGGATTCCCAACTATGACATTACAAAAGTAGAGCAGAGTGTTGCTATCCTGATGGAAGGTAGAGTCCCCTATGAGTTTAGGACTACCCTTGTTCGTGAATATCATACACACTCAGATATCAAGGCAATGGGAATATGGCTTCGAGGATGCCGGTCATATTTTATACAGACCTTCGTAGATAGTGGAAATCTTTTAGGAAAAGAGCCAATGAAAGCCTTCTCCCACGAAGAGATGGTAAAATTCAAAAACCTATTGAAGAGTTATATGGAAGCTATATCCATTCGAGAGTAGTATTAAAAAATGTATACTGTAAACACCATATATTGCGTAATTGAACTTGAAATAACACTATATATACTGTAATCTGATTATTAGCAAACAGTAATATAGGAGAGAGCATGTATCAAGTCATCAAGCGTGATGGTTCGATTGTCCCTTTTGACATCTCGAAGATAGCATCAGCATTAGCAAAAGCTTTTGAAGCACAGAATAAGCAGTTTACCCCAAACATCATAGATTTCCTGGCCTTGAAAGTTACCAGTGACTATGAGCCTAAGATCAAAGATGGGACCATAGGGGTTGAAGAGATCCAGGACAGTGCAGAATCTGTTCTGGTACAGGCCGGCTATGCCGATGTCGCCAAGAGTTATATCCTCTACCGAAAGCAGCGCGAAAAGGTACGGAATATGAAGTCGACTATCCTTGATTACAAGGATGCAGTGGATGGCTATCTGAAACTTGACGACTGGCGTGTCAAGGAGAATTCAACGGTCACTTATAGTGTGGGTGGTCTCATCCTTTCCAACAGTGGTGCTATTACAGCTAACTACTGGCTCTCTGAGGTCTATGATCAGGAGATTGCCGATGCTCATAGGAATGCAGAGTTGCATATCCATGACCTGTCCATGCTTACAGGCTATTGTGCCGGCTGGTCGCTGAATCAACTTATCAAAGTCGGTCTTGGTGGGGTTTTTGGCAAGATAACTAGTGCTCCTGCCAAGCATCTCTCTTCACTCTGTAACCAGATGGTGAACTTCCTTGGAATCTTGCAGAACGAGTGGGCAGGGGCCCAGGCCTTCTCTTCCTTTGATACCTATCTTGCTCCGTTTGTGAAAGCGGATACCCTCTCCTACCAGGAGACAAAGCAGTGTATCGAATCCTTTGTCTTTGGGGTAAACACCCCTTCAAGATGGGGAACTCAGGCTCCTTTCTCCAATATCACCCTCGACTGGACAGTTCCTCCCGACCTTGCAGAACTTCCTGCTGTCGTAGGTGGGGTGGAAATGCCTTTCAAGTATAAGGATTGCAAAAGAGAGATGGATATGGTCAACAGGGCATTCATTGAGACTATGATCGCTGGGGATAGTGAAGGACGTGGTTTCCAATACCCTATACCCACCTATTCCATTACCAAGGATTTTGATTGGTCTGAGACTGAGAACAACAAGTTGCTTTTTGAGATGACCTCCAAATATGGAACCCCATATTTTTCCAACTATGTCAACAGTGATATGGAACCCAGTGATGTGCGTTCGATGTGTTGTCGTCTGCGCCTGGACCTTCGCGAGTTGAGAAAGAAATCAGGTGGATTTTTCGGTAGTGGCGAATCTACAGGCTCCATTGGGGTAGTGACAATCAACATGCCCAGAATAGCCTATCTTGCAAATGATGAAGAGGACTTCTATAAACGGCTGGATAAGATGATGGACATCAGTGCCCGTTCTTTGGAAGTGAAAAGGAATGTCATCACCAAACTGATGAATGCAGGACTCTACCCCTATACCAAACGCTACCTGGGAACATTCGAGAACCATTTCTCAACCATCGGTTTGGTGGGTATGAACGAGGCTTGTCTCAATGCACGGTTTCTAGGTAAAAGTATTGGTACAAAAGAGGGTCTGCAGTTTAGCAAGGAAGTGTTAAACCATATGAGAGGGCGACTCTCACTCTACCAGGAGCAGTATGGAGATTTGTATAACCTTGAGGCTACTCCTGCAGAGTCCACGACCTATCGTCTGGCAAAACACGATAAGATGACATTTCCTCTTATCAAGACTGCCACTGGCGAGAATAAGGCTCCGTATTACACCAATAGCTCCCATCTTCCGGTAAACTATACAGATGATATCTTTGAGGCTCTGTCAATTCAGGATGAGTTACAGACGCTCTATACTTCCGGGACTGTATTTCATGCTTTCCTTGGAGAGCGCCTTCCCTCTTGGCAGAGTGCAGCTGCCCTGGTCAAGAAGGTTGCAGAGAATTTCAAGCTTCCTTACTATACTCTCAGCCCAATCTACTCGGTCTGCAGTGACCACGGCTATCTCGTCGGTGAACAGCAAAATTGCCCACATTGTGGTAAGGTAACTGAGGTCTACAGTCGAATAACAGGGTACTATCGACCAGTGAAGAACTGGAATGATGGTAAAGCTGAGGAGTTCAAGGAGCGTAAGCTGTATACCATAGAAGCGGGTCATACGCAGAAAGAAGACCAGGACAGAATTCTGCTGTTTACTACCAAGACCTGTCCGAATTGTAAGATTGCAAAGCGCTTTCTTGATGAGTCGGCCATAGCCTATCAGGTAATTGATGCAGAACAAGAAAAAGAGCTTGCGATACAGTATAGCATTATGCAAGCACCTACTTTGGTTGTCATTAAGGATGGGGTAGCCCAAAGCTACACCAATGCTTCCGCTATCAAGGGATACTCTGAGAAAGTTTGTTGAGACAAAAGAGACTCAATTAGAAAAGAAGCAGAAGACAACAATATTGTTTGATAAGAATAAGCCCAAGAGTCTCTTTTGGGCTTATTCTTGTCTACCTGATAAAGAATGAACTCATACCCCAAAAAACCTAGACTTTATATGTTGTACTTCACAATATTTTATGTGTGTTAGATTTTCACGTGTAAAAACTGGAAGGTAGAAAAAAAAAGTTTGAGTCATTCTGGCTCAAAACTAGAGAACCTTTCCCCCAATTGTCCAGGCTTCTCTACCAATTATGCCTACTACATGACCAATTATGCCAAAGCTATTGATTTCCTTATAGGACAATTTAAAATCTATTTAGGATTTATTTACTTGCACAATTTCAATCTGGGAAATGTAGCTAAATCAAAATCTATTTCTCTGTTTCCAGCTAAGGTACCTTGGAGAGTCATGGTCCTGGTTGTATCTCTTGGGGGTAATCATGTCTACTAGAGTTCGTTCATTGTTGTGCATCGGGTTCTTCTTAATTTTTATGTCATATGTCTTTGCATCTGAACAACCTGTAAGTGTACTGATCAAACAGGCCTCAAAAACGGTTCAAGAGATTCGCTATCAGACAGGGACAATGCCAGACAAGACTTGGAAGAGTGCTTCCCTATCAGGATCTCCTCTTGTATTGGAAGGTTTTGAAAGTGAAACGGAGTTCCTGTTTGTCCAGCAAGCTGAATCTAAGGACAACTGGAGCGAGCTCTATGCCTATCAGTATGATGAGCAGAACAAAAGGTGGTCTGTGGCAGAGTTTCCTCCGAAAGGTTTTGTTAGGTTCAGAATCAAGTCCACAGATGCAATGAATCAGATGCTCCGCTATCAATATGGAACAATCCCCAACAAGCCTTGGAAGATGGCAAACAGTTCCACTTCCCTTACAATTGAGGATTTTGACAGTGGCAAGGAATTCCTGTTCGTCCAGCAAGCGAATGATGGAAATGAATGGAGTGACACGTACATATACCAATATGACTATCTCCAAGGGAGCTGGTCCTTGTTTCCTACAGAACAAGAGTCAAAGCGTGTAAGCAATACATCCCTTGATGTGAAGGGGTATGGACTACTTCCTACAGGCTGTAGCAGCGACTTCTATTCTTACCTATTGGGAGGCGGTATCCAGACAAATATCTCCCTAGGGAAACTGCTTGGGTATACAGGACTTACCTTTAGCAAAGGCCCTCCTAAGAGTGATTGGGTAAAGTCACAGCAGGCTGTGGCTTTGGCTATTGGTATTGGGTATTCGATTCCCCTATCGGAAAAAGTTGAGCTTATCCCTGAGATTGGCTATGGGATTATATTTCACCTGCTAGATGAAGATTTTGATAAGGATGGGACTTATGGCCTTGATTTCTTCATAGACCAGCAGATTCGTCTGGCCCTATATCTTACGTATGCACTCAATGAAAGGAACAAGCTCTTTATAGCTCCGTTGGGAGTGTTTTTCTTTGAAAAAGAGGATTTTGGAATCATGTACGGATGTCAGGCTGGCCTCCGAGTTTCTTTATAGGTGGGTGGTATGAAACATATGCATAAGAATATTTCAATTTATCTGGTAATACTGGCTAGCATTCTGTTTGTCCTTGTCGGATGTAGCGACATGATGGTCAAGATGGGTGAGATAGTACTACAGGTTGAGCCGGAAGATACCATCAGGACTACCGTAGCAACCTATTCAATTACAGGAAACCTCGAGGGCAGCAGATCCTCCATCAATTTGTCGAATTTGCTCCCATCAGAAGAAGTGGTCATTCCGAATATTGCACCTGGAAAATGGACCTTTACTGTTACAGCACATGATGACACTAATACTGATATAGGATCTGGAACAAAGGGTATCGTCCTCATAGAAGGTCAGAAGGTGAACTTGAAGGTACCTGTGGTCTTTGTCCCACTATCGTTGACCATAACGACTCCAACAATACCTAATCTCAGTAAAGTGTATGACGGTAACAATACCCTCGCTGTCACTGCAGGGACCCTAAATGGGGTAGTGGTCGGCGATACCGTATCAGTCACAGCTATCGCAACCTATAATGATAAGAGTGTAGGTAGTGGTAAGGTAATCACGGTTGTGCATACCCTGTCCTATGCAGATGATACCGCCATTACCGGCAAGTATGCCCCTCCAGCAGATTATACGATAAGCATAGGTGAGATTACAAAAAAGCCACTTTCAATAAACGCTCCAATCTTCCCAAGCTCAAAGAATAAGGTATATGACGGTACAAATGCTCTCCCTGTTACCGCAGGCTCGCTTATCGGGATAGTTGAAGGTGATGACGTATCAGTTGTTGCAACAGCTACATATGTAGATGAGAATGCAGAAGACAGCAAAATACTTACCGTAACATACACCCTTAGCGGCGCTGATGCAGGTAGCTATATCAAGCCTGCTAATAACACAGAAACAGGGAATATTGCAAAGAAGCCGCTCACCTTCACAGTGACATCTGATGACAAGAGCTATGATGGAAATACTATAGCCATAGGCACAGTCTCCCTTATAGGCGTCCTGGAAGATGATGCTAATGACGTAGGAGCAACAGGCACATTCACCTTCTCTGATAAAAATGTAGGCCCTAACAAGAGTGTCAGTGTGAACGGCATAGTGCTCGGCGGTACGCGGTCAGGCAACTACTCACTTGCAGAGGCAACAGCCTCAACTACAGCAACTATCATCAAGGCTGAATACGATATGAGTGGGATATTCTTTGATGATGCATCCCCTACCTATGATGGCAATACTCATCCTCTTGCGATACGTGGAACTCTGCCTGGTGGTGTGACTGTCTCCTATAGTAGTAACAACACTAGTGTCCAAGCAGGTGCCCATGAGGTTACTGCCTCTTTTGGTGTTGATACAGCTAACCACGAGACAATTCCCGAGAAGAGGGCAATATTGGAAATACAGAAGAGAACCCTTACCTCAGGGGGAACCTATCTTACGCTTTCCAAGGCCTATGACAAGAATGCCTCTGTCTATAGCACACTAGATCAGGAGGCGAGTGGTAAGGTGTCTGGTGATGACATGTTGCTGACCGTTTCCGCTTCCTATGACGATAAGTCAGGAAGCATAGGTGAAAATAAGGGTATCACTGTTTCGTATGCAATGAGTGGCTCTGATGCGAATAACTACACGAAGCCTGCTGACTATTCAGTCACTACAGGTTCGATCAAGCCCATACAGTTGACCATAAGCAATCCGAGTTTTTCCAATACAAGCAAAATCTACGATGGAAATGACAGAGTTCCTGTTACCGCAGGTACCCTGAATGGGGTTCTCTCAGGTGATAGTGATATGGTATCGGTGACTGCAATAGCCGGTTATGGGGATAAGAACGTTGGCATCAACAAAGCCATAACGGTAGCATATGGGCTGGAAGGAATCCATGCTGCAAACTATATAGCCCCCGAAAACTACACAGTATATACTGGTGTGATTACCAGAAAAGCTCTTACTGTAGTGCCTAACAGCACATTGGTAGAACTATCGAAAACGTACGATGGGACTCTCTCTTCAGAGGTAACAAATCCTGGGACTCTGCAAGGGGTAGCCAATGGTGAGGATGTGAACCTTGTCGCTAGTGCAACCTATGCGACAAAGGACGTGGGAAGTGATAAGGCAATCACCATAACATACTCCATCAGTGGTTCTGATGCTGCAAACTATACAGTATCTTCCAATACAGCATTAACCGGCACAATTACCAAGAAAGTTCTGACTGTACAGAGTGGAACAACTCAGATTAGTGCTGAAAAGCTCTATGATGGAACAGCTTCTGCTGAGGTAACAGATTATGGGACTCTGCAAGGGGTACCTAGTGGTGAGGATGTGAACCTTGTCGCTAGTGCAACCTATGCTACAAATGACGTGGGAAGCAACAAGACCATCACCATAACATACACCCTCAGCGGTTCTGATGCAGAAAACTATACAGCCCCTGCGAATAATACTTCCTTTACTGGTAGGATTACGAATGGACAGCTCTCAATTTCAGATCCTGTTCTGGTAAAGACCAAAATCTATAACAGTTCAAATGATTGTATTGTGTTCCCAGGTAATGCTGTTCAGGGTGTCATAGGAAACGATAGTGTACAGGTACAAGCTATAGCGACATATAATGATAAGAATGTAGGGACCGGCAAAGATATACGGGTGGTGTACACTCTTATCGGTAGGGATTCCGGTAAATACTTGGCTCCTGTTGACTTTGTTGCCAATGATGGAGAGATACAGCATAAGCAGCTCTCTATAACAGCTCCTACAATACCTAGTACAAGTAAACCGTATGACGGTAGTACGAGTGTCGAATTCACTCCAGGTACAGTTACCGGAGTGTGTAGCGGAGACATGGTACATGTTGCTAGTAATGGTTTTTATCTGAGTTTTTCAGTAGATGATAATAAGCGAATATTCTTTACCTATACGTTAGGAGGCTCTGATGCTGCAAACTATCGCTCTCCTTTGTCTGAGGTGATCAAAGATGCCGCGATTACCCGGAAAGCCCTTACTGTGGTATCTGACACCACAGTGATAACCACCGAGAAACTTTACGATAAGAGCACTATCGCTACAGTGAATACTGTAGGAACTTTGATTGGTGTTGTTGGAACTGAAGAAGTGATCCTTGAGGCAACTGCAGTGTATGAAGATGTCAATGTAGGTGAGGATAAAGATATTCGTGTGACGTATACACTCAGTGGAAGAGATGCAGCAAAATACAGTACCCCAGCTCCATATACTGTTAGAGATGGTAAGATAACCAAACGAACGCTGACAATAGCAGAGCCAAGCTTCCCTGATGGAAAAGATAGGGTATATGATGGTACTACAGCTCTGAATGTCACTGCAGGTTCCTTGGTTGGAGTTCTTGGTGGTGATACTGTCACTGTCGATGCAACCGCGACGTATGCAGATAATAATGTATCGGCAACTGCTAAGGTCATTACTGTATCATATGGGCTATCTGGCTCTGATGCGGGCAACTATACCAAGCCGGTCGATGATACAAGCAATACAGGAACGATCAGCAAAGCTGTTATCGATATGAGTGGGGTAATCTATGAGCCTGAAATATTCACGTATAATGGAAAATACCATAGTTTTACCAACCCAAATATTTTACCTCCAGGGGTTGGCTCAAGCTATAGTGGCAAAACCTATGCGGGTACATATTCGATTACCATTACCTTCACTATAAGTGATTGGAGGAATTACGAATTATCACAACAATCCACAACTGCAACCATGATTATTCAGAAGAAGCCTCTCACCGTTTCTGCAGGACTTTTTGGTAAAACCTATGATGGAAATACGAATGCTACAGGAACGCTTTCTCTTAGTGGTGTAGAAGAATGTGATATTGGTAATGTCGGTGTTTATGGCAACTTTGTCTTCTCCGATGCCAATGCCGGTATTCTTAAGACAGTCAATGTGACTGGAATAGCTCTTAGTGGGACAAAGGCGTCAAACTATTCTCTTGTATCAACAACAGCTACTGGCAGTGTCTCAATTACACCGAAACCTCTCACTATTTCAGCAGTGTCAGTCGATGATAAACCCTACGATGGAAATGCAAATGCTACAGGAACTCTGACTCTTGGAGGGAAAGTTGGTACGGATGATGTACGTGCCATTGGAAATTTCGCCTTTTCTGATGTCAATGCCGGTACTTCTAAGACAGTCAATGTGACTGGAATCGCTCTTAGTGGGACAAAGGCATCAAACTATTCACTATCTGTAGCGTCAACTACTGCTCAAGCGACGATTACTAAGGCTACGTACAATATGGACGGAATTGCCTTTACTGGGGCAACCCGCACCTATGATGGCAATATGCATCAATTAGCGATAAGTGGAACCTTGCCATTTGGGGTTACTGTTTCTTACAGCGACAACAACAGAAATACCAATGCCGGGACGTATGAGGTAACTGCATCCTTCACTGGGAATACAACAAACTACAATACGATTTCTTCCAAGACAGCTACCCTGACAATTCAGAAAGCTTCCATGACAGGTGGTTTATCCATTAATGGAACGGCAAAAGAAGGTCAGATTTTGACCTATAATGCAAGTCTTTCTGTTGGTAGTAATCCTTCTTACCAATGGAAGCGTAATGGTAATAGCATAGCTGGGGCAACTGGTATGAGCTATACCTTGGTGACAGCAGATGTCGGAAATACAATTAGCGTTACTGCAACTGCAACTGGATCAAATTATACGGGTTCTATAACCAGCGCATCTACTGCAGTTGTCGTTAGTAACGGACCGGCAGCACCAGCTGGCACTATTGTGGCGTATAACCCTGCATCTCCTTCAGATCAAAATATCATCAACCTGACCGGTTTTGTTGCTAATACCACAGGCCTTGAGGCAGCTGTAAGTCTTACTGGAGGCTCCTATGCTTCCTATCAGGCATTAGCGGTAGATGGGAGAGGCAGAGCAAGAATCTATGTGTCAGGAAATGCAATTGCCAATACTTCAAAAGTAAAAGTAAGGGTTGCGAGCATAGGTGCTGTTTCTGCTGGAACTGATAAGGAGATCACCATAGGTGCTAGCAGAGTTCTTAGTGTTGGTGACTACTATCAGGGAGGACTTGTTGCGTATCTCTCTATCAGTGGAGACCCTATAGCGATAGGTAAAGGCCTGATTGTTGCTGAAACTACGTTAGGGAATAAGCAATGGTACAATGTGACAGGTAGTGTACTTGGAGTGGATAAGGTAGAAAATGAATCTATAGGAGCTGGATTTACGAATACTGAAGCGATCATAGCTAAAGGTGATCTAGCTGGATTTGATAGAAACAGTTATGCTGCAGGTTTTGCCAGAGCTTATACCGGAGGAAGTAAGACTGACTGGTTCCTGCCATCAAGGAAAGAGTTGCAAAAATTATATGACAATCGAGGTTCCCTTGGTGGGTTTATTGGAGGACCCTACTGGAGTTCTACTGAATCAACCGAATCATGGGGTAATAGTGTTAATTACTCAGCAGCAGATTATGCAGCATCGAGAAGTTTCGACTATGCCGTGGACTGGGTTGATGACAAAACGTGGTCACTTGTAGTGCTTCCAGTAAGATATTTCTAATTCTTTCTTAATGTTTGGGGATAAGGTTCTGGTCCGTAAGACCAACCCCTTATCCCCTCTTTGCTTGTATTTCTCTTACTTCTGTTACTGCTTCTTGCTTTCTATCAGATTGTAAGATCTACAATCTCTTCCCAGGGTGCTCCTTCTTTTCCGAAATGTCCATAGTTTACATTCTTCTGGTAGATGGGGCGCAGCAGCTTAAAGGTGTTAATGATACCAGCTGGTGATAGATCGAACTTATGCCTGACCAGGTCTTCCAGCTTGCTGTCATCCATAGTACCGGTCCCGAAAGAATCGACAAAGATAGAGATGGGGTAAGGAACCCCGATAGCATAGGAAAACTGTACTTCACAACGTTGGCAAAACTTGTTTGCAACCAGGTTCTTTGCAACAAAGCGGGCCATGTAGGCGGCAGATCGATCAACTTTGGAAGGGTCCTTGCCACTGAAGGCCCCACCACCATGTCGGCCCATGCCACCATATGTGTCAACAATAATCTTCCGTCCTGTAAGGCCGGTGTCTCCTGCAGGACCACCAATGACAAACCTTCCTGTTGGATTGATATAGTACTTGGTGTCAGAGGTTAGCATCCCTGTGTCCTGGAGTACTGGCATGATGACCTCTTCTGTAAGGAAAGCGGCTATCTCATCGTGTGAGGCTCTTGCCTTGTGCTGGTGGCTGATAACTACCGAATCAATGTGAATCGGTTTGCCATCCTTGTAGACAACAGAGACCTGACTCTTGGCGTCCGGAAGCAGAAAAGATGCTTTGCCACTCTTACGTAGGGCACTCGCTTTTTCAAGCAGAGCGTGGGAGAACATTACCGGAGCAGGCATTAGCTCAGGAGTCTCATCACAAGCGTAGCCGAACATCATTCCTTGGTCACCAGCTCCCTGCTGACCATACATGCTTGAGGATGCAGTTACTCCCATGGAGATATCAGCTGACTGGGTTTTTGTGAGGTTCGTGACCTCTAAGCTCTTGTAGTCAAAGCCGCATCCAGGTTCGGTATACCCGATTTCCTTGACAGTTGCACGTACTATTGCTTCGATATCTATCTCTGCATTTGTGGTAATCTCACCGCCAACAAGGACTCTGTCTGTGGTTGCAAAGACTTCACAGGCTACCCTGCTGTACTGGTCCTGGCTGAGGCATGCATCAAGAACTGCGTCTGATATCTGATCGCAGACCTTGTCTGGATGACCTTCGCTAACTGATTCTGAGGTAAAGATGTGTGTACCGTTTTCTAACATAAAACCCTTCCTTTAGAGACTGCGGAAGGGGGAACCTAATGCAACATGGTGTTGTGCTCCCCTTTTAGCAAGTTTCTTTATTGACGTCTGCAAGCCGGGAGGCTGTCAAATCGACGTCATCGAAACAAATAATACCAATATTTTGTAAAAAATACAAGGAATGTATTAGGAATCTTCTTGGAGTTTGGTAATTATTCTGGGAATAGGTGCTTTACTCTTGACATAACAAAAATTGTTATGTTATATATATTGTTATGAATATTATACGCTTATCAGATGACAAGGACCTCCAGATCTTCATGCATCCTATTCGCCAGAAAATTCTTACCCTATTGTCCATCAATGGCAACATGACTCCCAAGCAGGTAGCTGATTCCCTCTCTATGACCAGCTCAAGTGCAAAACATCATATCCTCAAACTGGTTTCTCTTGGAGCCGTAGAAGTTGACCATACAGCTCTTATCAATGGGATCAAAGCTACCTACTACAGAAGAACAGACGCTACCATCAGCATCGGATCTGATGAGGGGGGATCAAGGATGGCGTTGTCCCAAAATCTATTGAAGGAGGTGCAGGATGGTTTTTTCTCCCAAGTTCGTTCCTTTGAGGATAAGGAAGGACACTTTATGGGTGATATGCTCACCGGTATACTGCATCTTAAGCCAGAAGAGGCTGATGAGCTTATTGGCATTGTGCGCACCTATATCGAATCGCATGAGAAGAAGGGTGAAGAGACTCTTCCTTTTGTCTATTCGTTGGTGACCTATCGTGCCTAGAGCATATTCCATGAGGAATTATCTGGTAGTGCTCTTTCTGGGATATCTCTCTCTGGGAGTATCCATCCCAGCCATGGCTCTTATCATCACAAGCAAAGGGTACTCTTTGCAGGAGCTCAGTATAGCCATACTTTGCTTTTCTGCAAGTGTGATGGTGTTTGAAGTTCCCAGTGGTATCTTCTGCGATGCCCAAGGCAGAAGAAAAGGCTATCTGGTTGGGATGCTCTCCACCTTGATTGGGGTCCTATTTCTGTTCAGCAGAATTCTGCCTCTGTTATTTGTAGGGTTCGCCTTCAATGGCATAGGAAGGGCCTTCTCTTCAGGAAGTCTCGATGCCTTGCTTATTGACAATCATATGAAGGACAACAAAAACCTTGATGAAGTGATGGTTGCCATGGAAATCACTTCAAGCTTGGCACTGGCATTGGGCTCTCTGTTAGGAGGAGCTTTGCTGGCTCTTGGGAATGGTGGTGTGCATCTTACTGATTACCTGCTTCTGGTGAGGGGATCCCTGATTATCCTTTGTATGGTGATGGTCGCCTTACTCATTCCCAATGATTCTGTAGGGATAGGGATGAAAAAAACAACATTCTTTGGACAGGTAAGGCAATTTTTGGCAGCTGTGAAGGGTAATCGCTTTTTGCAAGTGTATGTACTGTTCTCTCTTTTGCTTGGGGGACAGCTGTTTTCCCTGGAAAGCTACTGGCAACCATTCTTGCAGCAACTGTTGCGCTCTGATTCTCAGATTTGGATCTTGGGTGTTGTAGGGGGTTCTGTCTTTGCCATAAGTATTCTGGGGTCCTTGTTGGGCAAGCGCCTCATGAGATTGGGAAAACCCTCCATCATATTTCTTGTTGCAATACTCTGTGCGTTTTTATTGGAGGCTATGTTCTTGCTGGTAAAGACCCCTTTGCAGTTCATTGCAGTGTACTTTGGCATCTATCTTGTGTTGGGTGTGGTCACTGTTGTTGGTGGGGTTCTGCTTAATCACAGCATGGCTTCAGAGGTGCGTTCCTCTATATTGAGCATCAACTCGTTCTCCCTTCAAGGAGGGGGGATGCTATCCAACCTGTTGGCGATCGCTCTCCTCGCCTTTTTCCCTGTAACGGTTTTTTGGGCAGTCATAGCTATTTTGGGCTGTACGATAATGCTCTCTATTTCACGAGTCCTGCTACAGGCTGCGCCAAGTACCGGTCTCCAGCAAAGCACGTAGGCCTGTAGCCTGCTCTTTGCTAAACTGTGCACCCCTCTGGGTTATTATCTGGCCAGCAAGGATGGAAGCAATGATTCCTGAATCAGGGATGGAAAACCCCTTACACTGACCATACAGAAACCCAGCAGCATAGACATCTCCAGCCCCTGTAGTATCGACAGGAACAACAGGTCCCTTTACCGGCACACTGAAGATCTCTTGGTTGTGAGAGATGAAGGAGCCTTTTTTCCCATTTTTGACAATCGCCGTATGGCAGAGTTTACCCATTGAACGGCAACATTCGTAGGGGTCATAATTATCAAAGAGAATGCGTGCCTCCTCCCTATTTGCAAATACAATGTCACAGTTCTCCTGGATAATCTTAAGGAAAGTATCGCGATAGCGCCCTACTGCAAAAGGGTCAGCAATATCAAAGGAAATGATCGTATTATTCTGTTTTGCTATCCCCAAGGCCTTGGTTATCGCTTTCTGTTGGCTTTGGGTATCCCACATATAGCCAGTGAAATGAAAAAAGTCTGCCTTCGATACACTTTCCCGGTTTATATCCTCAGCAGCATAGAGGCGATTTGCCCCTAGGAAGGTGTTCATGCTACGTTCGCTATCAGGAGTGACGAGGATGACCGTAGATCCGGTAGGCTCCTTGTCCGTAATGGTCAGATCATTATGTACATTGAGATTCTTGAGGGTCTGGGCATATATGATTCCATTCTCATCATTGCCCACCTTTCCCGCAAGGGTAGTTTCTATTCCCAAGGCAGCCAAGGCTATGATGGTGTTGGGGCAGGAACCTCCACATGAGAAGGTTGTTTCCTTGACCTTACTCAAGTCAAGGAGTTCAGCCATCCTTTCTTTGTGTATAAGGGCCATGGTCCCCTTATGGATTCCCAAGTTGAGGATGTCACTCTCATCTACACTAATTATTATGTCTATAAGAGGATTCCCTATTCCCAGGACCTTTTTTTCAATCTGTTTCATTTCTTGGTATTCTACCATTGTTAGATTACACAATTCAATAACGACTTGCTAAATAGGAGCCGTGACAGTACCATGTTTTTGGAGGAACACATGGCTTCATATAGGATAGAAGGGGGCTTTCCTGCCTCAGGCGAAGTAACTATCAGTGGCAACAAGAATGCTGCCCTTCCCTGTCTTGCGGCAACACTACTGACAGATGATCCTGTAAGGCTGTGTAATGTCCCAGACATTGAAGATGTTCGCGTCATGTGCAGGCTCTTGGAAAACCTTGGTTCACAGGTAACCAAGATCGACAGCCAGACCTTGGAGATAACAAGTGGTAACCGGACAGGTTTGCTTGGCAAGGATCATGTAGAGGCGGTCCGGGGTTCTATCCTGCTTCTTGGTCCTCTTTTAGCCATACATGGGGAGGTAAGTCTCGATCCTCCAGGAGGTGATGTCATTGGCCTCAGACGATTGGACACCCACTTCCTTGGTCTCTCTTCCCTTGGCGCCTCCTGTCGGTTGGAACCAGATGGCAAGCTTCATCTGAAAGCCAACCATCTCTACCTCCAAGGAGGGAATATCTTTTTGGATGAGGCTTCGGTCACCGCAACAGAGAACGTCATCATGGCAGCATCCCTCTCTGAAGGGGAGAGTATTCTCAGCAATGCAGCTTGTGAACCTCATGTGCAGGACTTGTGCAACATGCTTGTCCATATGGGTTGTACGATAGAAGGGATCGGTTCGAACAGACTTTACATACGGGGACAAAAGAAACTACATGGATGTGAGTTTGCCCTTGGTAGTGATTACATGGAAGTGGGTTCCTTTATTGGCCTAGCTGGAGCAACGGGCGGACAACTTCTCATTAATCGTGTAGAGCCTGAACACCTGAGGATGATACGCCTTGGTTTCTCCCGAATAGGGGTGGAGTTTGTCCAGGACGGACCTTCTTCCATTTTGGTTCCTCGCAAGCAAAAAAGAAAGCTCTATAAGGAAGTTGGTGGACACACCGGCAAAGTTGATGACGCTCCGTGGCCGGGATTCCCCGCTGACCTGTTGAGCATCATCACCGTTTGTGCAACCCAGATGGAAGGCTCAATTCTTGTCCATGAGAAGATGTACGAATCTCGGATGTACTTTGTGGACTGGCTGATCCGCATGGGAGCTGACATCATCCTTTGTGACCCTCACAGGGCCGTGGTCAACGGACCTTCCCAGCTCTATGGTTCGGTGGTGACAAGTCCTGATGTCCGTGCGGGAATGGCTTTAGTCATAGCTGCTGCCTGTGCTGAAGGTGTCTCCACTATAGAAAACATCTATCAGGTTGAAAGAGGATATGAGCGCCTTTCTGAGAAGCTTTCTCCTCTAGGTCTTGCGATTGAGAGAATCGAGTAACTTCATATTTTCTCTAGAATTCAAGGCTCTATCCACAAGCTTATCCCGAAGTTGTCCACAGGTTATCCACAAGTAAACTAAACTCTAGTAATGAGGTAAGAAATACCGACTTATATAGACCCTTTTTCCAAGGTTTTTGTTCACTATCGAATCTATATGTCAACTAACTCCTTTGTAACAAATTGCTTACAACTTAATAAAATCATTTCACCCCAATTCTTATATAAGAAAAGTACTGTTTCTATAAGTCTAATTATCCTAGTTTACTACCAACATTTAGCAAGTTATCAACAGGTTATCCACAGGCAATACTTTATATTCTAAGCATCCGTAACTCTCGCCACAGCGTGAGTTACAGAGCTCTTTCTATATAGTAACCCTCCTGTATGAGAAAACTCATTCTTTTCTATTTTTTCTTGGACGCCCCTTCATGCACAGAAAGAGATGTCTTAATGCATAGGCTCTGAGAGGAAATGTGATTTTAAGGGAAAAAGGACGAGCTACTATTCACATGATGATAGGAAAAAAGTGGTTGACAGTAGGAGGGGAAGCATAGTATAAATAGGCAATAGTTAGATATGGCTAACACGGAGGAATTTTATGCCCTTATCCATGGTCCAGGTTGGAGAGAAGAAAATTATTGTTTCCTTACATGGTGAAGATTCCATGAAGCAGCATTTGCTCGACTTAGGGTTTGTCTTTGGGCAACAAGTGGAAATTGTCGGTAAAAATTCCAATGGCTTAATCCTTACTGTTAAAGGTGTCAGGCTTGCCCTGAATCATGGCCTCGCCCACAGAATCAACGTAGCATAAATAGAACTAGGATACTATATAATGAGGAGAATTAAGATGACACTAGGCGAGTTACGACCTGGCGATAAAGCCAAGGTAATTTCCATTGGCTCTACTGGGGCTATGAGACAGAGGATATTGGACATGGGAGTAACTCCCAATGTGCAGGTGCAGCTCATAAAGATTGCACCATTAGGAGATCCTATAGAGATTACGGTTCGGGGGTATCAGTTGAGCCTTCGTAAAAGTGAAGCAGAATTGATACAAGTCCAGGAGTAATTTTTTTTGGGCAAGCAGTTAGCTTGCCCTAACATATAGGAGATCTAGATGCCGTATACCATTGCATTGGCTGGAAACCCCAATTCCGGCAAAACCACTGTATTCAATACCCTTACAGGCTCTCGCCAGCATGTTGGAAATTGGCCAGGAGTGACTGTAGATAAGAAAGAGGGAATCTATAGAAAGGGCAAGGATATGAAGATCCTTGACCTTCCTGGGACCTATTCGCTCTCCCCTTATAGTGCTGAGGAAGTTATAGCCAGAGATTTCATTGTACATGAACGACCTGATTGTGTCATTGACATTCTTGATGGGACTTCTCTTGAGCGAAACCTCTATCTTGCCCTGCAGATAATGGAGACTGGCATTCCCACGGTATTGGGAATAAATATGATGGATGAGGTCGCTCTTCGTAAGGATGTGATTGACTTCAAACGTCTGGAATTGGAATTTGGCGTAGCGGTTGTTCCCCTTGAGGCCCGTAGTGGCAAGGGTATCGATGCCCTGATGGAGGCGGTAAGCCGTACCATACAGAAGAAGCGCTTACCGAAAAGGTTGCCCATTTACGAATTGAACAGGAAAGTTGACGAAGATACCCTTGCTGACAGGCGTTACTCCTTCATAACTGAGGTTGTAGGCTCCTGTGTCAGACGTGGAGCGGTGGAAGGTAAACATACTGAGAGCAGAAGTGATAGGATTGACAGGGTACTGACCCATAAAATCTGGGCACTTCCTATCTTTGCCCTGATCATGTACCTGATGTTTGCGATAACCTTCAGTGAGAATTTCTTGTTTGTAGAAGGACTGCCCAGTCCTGGCATAGCACTCGCCACCTTGGTTGAGAACCTGTGGGGTGGCCTTACTGATATTGTCTCTTCAGCCCTTTTGGCTGCAGGGGCAGCCACATGGGCCTATAGCTTGGTCATATTTGGCATTATGGAAGGCTTGGGCGCAGTTTTGGGATTCCTCCCACTTATTCTGGTGCTCTATATCTTGATGAGTTTTTTGGAAGACAGTGGGTATATGGCTCGGGTAGCCTTTGTTATGGACCGCCTGTTTCGTAAGTTTGGACTTTCCGGGCGTTCGTTCATCCCTCTTCTTATGGGCTTCGGATGCTCAGTTCCCGCAATCATGGCAACACGTACGCTTGATAGTGAGAAGGACCGTAAGATAACGACGTTGCTTTGTGGCTTTATGCCTTGTGGAGCAAAACTTCCTATCTTCATCATGTTTGTCTCGGCATTCTTCAGTGATGGGAATAAGACGGTTGTTCTTTTCTTTATCTATATGTTGAGTCTAGTTGTCTCAATTCTAGTCTCAATACTGATCAACAGGATTGTTTACAGAGGAGAGACTTCGAACTTCCTAATGGAATTGCCCCAATATAGGCTTCCTACTCTACAGAGTGTGGGAATACACGGCTATGAAAAGGTAAAGGGTTTTGTCCAGAAGGCAGGAACCATCATTCTGGTTGCTACAATCCTTATCTGGACTCTTTCCAACTTCAATATGGCATCTTTCAATGGGCAGAACCAAGCAGAGTATGGAACACCCTTAGCTCCTATCGAAACATCATTTTTGGCTTCAACAGGTAAAGCAGTAGCACCTATATTCAAACCAGCAGGCTTTGGTGCTTGGAGACCTACCGTTGGGGTCGCCACTGGCTGGATCGCCAAGGAAATGGTTGTAGTTACCCTTGCCCAACTATATTCGGATGATATCAGCGATGAGTACCTAACTGAGTATTTTGCCGATGCTACAGAGGATGATCTCCGTGATCTTGGCTTTGAGGGGGGGCAGTATGACAGTGAAGCTGCTGCTGATATCTACACAGAGGTAATTCTCATGGAGGGTAGTGATGCCCAAGCTTTGCCGACACTCAAGGAGGACATTCCCACCAAACAGGCGGCTCTAGCCTATATGGCTTTCAACCTGCTGTGTATGCCTTGCTTTGCTGCAGTTGGTGCGATGAAACGGGAACTGAAAAGTTGGAAACTGACGCTTGGACAAGTTGGTATTCAAATGTTGACAGCATATGTTGTAGCAATATTCATCAATGTATTGGGCAATTTACTCTTCTAGGAGGTTGTATGATTAATTATCTGATAGCTATAGCGGTTATAGTGTTTTTGAGTGCTTTCACCATAAAAAAAGTTCGTTTGGCAAGATTGAGACGTTCGCATAAAGAGGCTTTCTCCTGTTCGGGAAGTTGTTCGGGCTGTACTGGTTGCAAATAGCAGTTTCCTATGTTTCATTCTGAAGAGAGGGGTTTTGTTTTCGGCCCCTCTCTTCTTTTCTTCACACTATATCTTCAGGGAGAATGTGTAGATGTTTTTCTTGTTCTGAACGGATACAACTTCTCTTCAATGTAGAGAAGAGTTGTCTTACGTTTCCCGGCCAAGGGTATAGTTTCAACAGCATCATATCCTGTTCGGAAATATATTTTCCTGGGAAGTGTTCTTTGATAAAATATTGGCAGAGTAGTGGGATATCCTCTAGATGATCCCTAAGTGGAGGAAGGCAGATTGTGGCATCGGAAATCCTGTAATAGAAATCCTTTCTGATCCGCTTGTCTTCGATAAGATGTTTCAGGTTTTGATTGGAAGCTGTAACCAACCTGAACTTCGAGACCTTGACCTTGTTATCTCCAAGTTGTCTATAGCTTCCACTTTCCAGTAGCCTGAGCATGTTAGCTTGGGAGTCTAGGGTGAGATTTTCCACTTCGTCCAGAAACAGAGTCGATTGGTTAGCATCATGGACAAGACCTGGTAGGTCACTCTTCCCGTCGGTAAAAGCTCCTTTTGCGTGGCCATAGAACATGGAGTCCCCAATTGGGCCATGTAGCAGAGAACAGTTGACGCTGATCATGTTGCGAAAGGGGTTTTTTATCTTGTGGATGATGCTTGCTGCAATTTCTTTGCCTGTGCCAGTCTCCCCATAGAGATGGATAGAACACTCTCCCTTCCCATAAAGGCCAAGGGAAGAGCGGACTTCCTGCATAGTAGTGCTGTTCCCTATCAGACTTTCAGTACTGTAGCAAGATTCTTCGCGGACACTTTGCTCTTCGCTAAAACGTAAAAAAAACTGGGCATATGTAAGTGTTTCCTTATGGATAAACTCAACGGGAAAAGAGAGTTCTGGCAATACAAAGGGGAGGTTGCCCCTATCGAGGAACAGGATTACACGTACTTTTTTCTTTGTTTTCTGTAGTTCTTTCAAGAGTTGAAGCTGAGAACTTGACCCCAACTTTTCATCTGCAAGAATCCAGGGATCTTCTTCTGTTTCGGCCTCAACAATAGAGGCCACCAGTTTTTGGACCATGCTGAACTCATGCAAAAACTCATAGGAAAAGTGATGTTTGAAACGATCTTTGAAACGCCAATCTGATGAGACAACAAAAAGAGACATCTTTAAACTCCTTCTCAAGTGAATCTATAAAGGTGAAACTATTTTTCTATGCTAATAGTCTAGTTTCTCTTTTTACAGGTCGCTACTCTAAGAAGGAGAGGTGTACCGGTTTATTTTTGGATTTCTGCCAATAGTACCTGTATAGTTGAGAGAGCATAGATTGCAGCTGTCTCTGAGCGGAGAATATTTCCCTTCAACATTACAGGTCTAAAGCCCGAGTTTTCTAGAAATGTACACTCATCATCGGAAAGTCCCCCTTCAGAACCTATGAGTATGGCTATGGGCGTATCTGGGTGTATGGTAGAGAGAAGTTGGGGAAGACTTTGTTGTTGTGATCTGGTACTTTGGTGGAAGAAAATGAAGAGCCCTTTATTGTCCCAATGCTTGGGTATGTCGGCAAGATCGATAATTTCCTCGGAAAGATGAGTGGGAATGGGTGATCCGCTTTGTTGGATAGCTTCCTTTATCTGGCTTTCCAGTCTCTCTTTCTGGGGGCCGAGGGAGTTGTTTTTCTTGTGGGAATAGTCTTTCACACAGAATTTACTCTGCACTAAGGTTATCTCTTCGACCCCTATCTCTGTTGCCTGGCGAACTATAGTCTCATTCTTCTTGCCCTTACAAAGGCATTGGTAGAGGAAGATCCGAGGATAGCTGCCTTTGTAAGAGGGAAGGTCATCAGTAGCAACCTCTACTTGGTCTTCCCCTATTGGGGAGACCGAGAGGATGCAGCTGTTCTTTCCTATCTGTTCAAGTTCCAACAGCCAGGATTTGCCTGTCCTATCCCGTCCGAGCAGACGATCACCAACCTTAAGGCGCAGGACCTTGGTAAGGTACTGGTTCTCCTTGTCAGTAATTACAAGGGTTCTTTGCTCTCCTGTGAAAGAGCTGTCTAGTAGGTACTGCCTCATATGCCCTGACGGATGAATTCGACTGCTCGTTTGAGCTGCTTGTCGAAGACAAGGTCACCTACAGGTCGTTCGTCATAAGGAATCCTTCCGAGATATTCGTTTCTCATGAGGATGTTCAGGATATCCTTGTTTATGCCTTGCCCTTCATGCTGATCGGAAAAAAGGAGTATGTTCTCTGTTGTCGGTTCTGGATGTTCGTCTGCAAAGATTGCAAGGGCCTTATCGGTCATCAGCTTCTCATAGGCAGGAATCTCTTCGTCCTTGAGCTTGATGTCCTCCACCATGATGTCTGGCTCTATGCCTTTCTTGTGGATATTCTCTCCTGTAGGCGTATAGTAATGCGCAGTCGTAACCTGGGCATACCCCTCTCCAAACTTGAACACATCCTGCACAACGCCCTTGCCAAAGGTTTTTGTACCGATAAGGGTAGCCCTGTCGTTCTCCTTCAAGGCGGCGGCAAGGATCTCTGACGAGGATGCTGATCCTCCGTTGGTAAGCAATACTATGGGTAGATCTTTAGGTACAAGGGTTGAACCTGTGGAGATGTAACGCTGGTCACGGTTCGATCCTTTCTTGCCTTGGATGGTGACTAGTGTCTTATTGGCAGGAAGGAAGATGTTTGCAACTTGCATTGCACCATCTACAGCTCCACCTGAGTTGTTACGCTCATCAATTATCAGACCTTTGATGCCTTGTTTTACCAATTTCTTTACACTTTCCAACATTTGTTCTCCTGTCTGGGGAGTAAATTCTGAAAGCACAATATAGCCGACATCCCCATCGATAACGTTTCCTTCAACTGTTGGGGTGCTGATCTTCTCTCTGACCAAGCTTAAATCAAAGGATGTGCCTGCCCTGAATACGGTGATGGTTACCTCCGTCTTCGGTTCACCTCTAAGGAGTAAGCTCGCTTCATAGCTGGAGAGGTCATCGACCTTCTCTCCATTGATATGGCTGATGAGGTCTCCAGCCATAAGGCCTGCTCGTTGGGCGGGAGATCCTGGGAAGGGGGATATGATGGTAACCATATAGGATGCCGGATCAGAAGGGTCCTTGCGCTCAGGAGAGGGTTTGTTCAGATAGGTGCCAATACCTCCATATATTCCTGTGGTGCCTTCCATGTAGTCGGTTGCCTCAGAAGGGGGAACGTAGAAGGAGTAGGGATCGTCCAGAGAAGCGATCAGTGCCGAGGCAAGGTCGTTGAATACTTTCTCCTTGTTCACGTCGTCAATGTAGATGCTGTCGACATACCGGTAGAGTCGGCCCAGGGCTTCCATATCGGTAGCGATCTTGTCCCCTTGTTTGGGCGTGCTCAGTGAGCTGGTGGCTGGTGATGTGATGATTTCCTCTAAGGATCCTGAGGAGAAAAGAGGAATAACAATAAGCAATAGTATCAATGAAAGGCTAAGCCTTGGTAAGTTTTTTCTTTTCATAGGATAAATATACAGAATAATGAGAAATTTGGCTACTCTTTGCAGTATTGACCTCTACACTATTGCACATTACACTTGCCCCATGACTCAATTTATCCTATTCCCCGGTTGGATTTCTCCTGAAATCATCCCCGGCTTACCTCTACGATGGTATGGTCTTATGTATGTGATAGCCTTTGCCATCGGCTATTTTTTTATACGAGTTCAGGCAAGGAAAAATGAGGTTTCCCTCGACCAAGACCAGAGCCTCAACTTGTTGTTGGCCTGCATCATTGGCCTTGTGGTGGGGGCTCGCCTTTTTTCTGTGCTTTTCTACGATGGATCTTTCTACTACTGGACACATCCGTGGATGATATTCTGGCCTTTTCACGGTTCTCAGTTTATTGGGCTTCCAGGTATGAGTTACCATGGAGGTCTGGTCGGTGCTGTGATAGGTGCCTACCTGTACAGCAGAAAGAATAAGATGCCTTTCTTTGAGCTTGCCGACACCGTCGTATATGCAGTTCCCCTTGGCTATACCTTCGGCCGGCTGGGCAACTTTATTAATGGGGAACTCTTCGGGAGGGTTTCCACCAAGCCTTGGGCTATGGTCTTCCCTGATGCCCCCCTTTTCTCCACAAATTACAGCTGGGTGCGCACTCTGGCAGATACGCTTGATATACCCTATGTCGCGGGATCGTTGGTGAACCTGCCACGACACCCTTCCCAACTCTATGAAGCCTTGTTCGAAGGGATTGTCCTTTTCTTGATCATGTGGTTCGTCATACGTCCAAAAAGAGAAAAGCAGCCCTATGGGTTTGCCCTCTCCACCTACCTTATGCTCTATGGGGCCATAAGATTTGTCATAGAGTATTTCAGGGCTCCCGATGCGAACCTTGGGTATATCTTAGCTTGGGGAAAAGAGAGCGACAATATCGCCCTCTTCCAATCCTTTTTTAATATCTCGATGGGACAACTGTTCTGTCTTGCCATGATAGCTGCCGGACTAGTCCTCTATCTGGTGGTTCGAAAGACCAATACGAGGACTTAGGAGTAGTAACATGTCATCAGTTGAACAACGAATTGCGTCCTTGCGGACCATTCTTGAGCGTGAAGGCCTGGATGGTTGGTATATCAACGGGACCGATCCTCACCAAAGCGAATATGTCTCAGAACGTTGGAAAAGCAGGGCTTGGATAGCAGGCTTTTCAGGAAGTGCAGGCTCTGTCCTGGTTACCATGACTGAAGCTCTTTTGTGGGTAGACTCACGCTACTTCATCCAAGGTGCCAAACAAGTTGAGGGAACTTCCATCACCCTGATGAAGCTTGATACCGAAGGTGTCAAGGATCCTCAGAGCTGGATGGCGACTGAGCTCTCTGAAACAAGTAGGATAGGCATCGATGGGTCCACATTGACTGTCGCTGGGAAAACCGAGATGGATGCAGCTTTCAAGCAGAGAGGGATAGAGCTGGTTGTCTGTCCTGACTATCTTGACGAGATATGGGTTGACCGTCCTCAAATCCTTTCAACAACTGTTGTTGACCTTCCCAATGAAATTGCAGGTTTCAGTAGGATTCAAAAACTAACGATGGTACGTCTGTCCATGGTGCAGAAAGGGTGCAACTATACCCTGATTGCCTCCTTGGATGATATTGCTTGGATAACCAACCTCCGCTCTTCTGATGCCTCGGTGCATTCCCCTGTATTTCTCTCTTTCCTGCTCATAGGTACTGAGAAGGCTTGGCTTTTCACCGATCCAAAACGGTTCAATAAAGAAATTCATGATGCACTAGCAGAAGATTACGAGATCCTTCCCTATGAGGATGCGAAAACAACCATAGAGAGCCTTCTCACTGAGGAGGACACCCTCTATTACGATCCCAAGAAACTCAACCTAAACCTGTATGAGGCTACCCAGAAAGCAAAACATGTGGGAGGAAGAGACTTTACCACCGACTTGAAGGCCTCAAAGAATGATACAGAACTGGAAGGGATGCGTCGTAGCCATCTTCTCGATGGGGTAGCGCTGGTAAATTTTCTTGCCCATCTTGATACCGAGAAGGGTATCTATGATGAGATTGAGGTTTCCACCCTGTTACGCAAACAGAGGGAGAGAAACAATGCATGCATAGGGGAGTCCTTCTCCCCCATATCCGGATGGTCAGAACATGGTGCAATGTGCCACTATAGCGCTACTAGGGAGAGTTCCTCCCGCATTGAGGGTGATGGTCTTCTTGTCCTCGATACCGGTGGTATGTATGAGTTCGGACTGACCGATATAACCCGTACTATCTTGTTTGGTAATGCTACCGATGAGCAGAAGAGGGATTATACCCTGGTGCTCAAGGGTAATCTGGCCCTTGCCTCTGCTCGCTTCCCTGAAGGGACTTGTGGCTACCAGCTCGATGTTCTTGCAAGGCAGTTCCTCTGGCAACATGGGTTGACCTTTTTCCATGGCACAGGGCATGGCCTCGGTTTCCGCCTCAATGTACATGAGGGCCCAGCTGTCATCAACACACGGGCAATAGATGTCCCTTTGAAGAGGGGTATGATCATAAGTGATGAGCCTGGCCTCTACAAGGAAGGGCGTCATGGTATCCGCATTGAGAATATCTTGGCAGTGCGAGAGGACATCAAGACAGAATTTGGACAGTTTTTTAGTTTCGAGGTATTGACCATCTGTCCATTTGAACGCAAGTTGATAGATAAGGCCCTGCTCACAGAATCTGAGCTCACCATGGTGAACAACTACCATCGTTGGGTCTACGAAGAACTGAAGGATCTTGTTGATGAAGAGGCTAAGGCCTATCTGAAGCAGGCTACCCTTCCTCTCTGAACAGAATAAGGAGTCACCATAATGGTAGAAGCATTGAAGAAGAATTCAAAGATTGAAAGAAAAGGACCTGTTGTCCTGGTAATCATGGACGGTGTCGGGTTTGGTAAATACACAGAAGGTGATGGTGTTGCCGCTGCAATGACCAGAACCCTCAACAAGCTGTACAAGGATAATCCTTGGACAAAACTGAAAGCCCACGGCGTAGCGGTCGGCCTTCCCTCCGATGATGATATGGGAAACAGTGAGGTAGGGCACAATGCTATGGGGTGTGGGCGAGTATTCGCCCAAGGTGCGAAGCTGGTGATTAACTCCATCGAGACGAAAGCCATGTTTGAAGGACCTACGTGGAAGAAGCTCATTGCAAACACCAAAGAGAAGAAGAGCACTCTGCATTTCATCGGCCTGCTCAGTGACGGCAATGTTCACTCCAACATCAAGAACCTGAAGGATATGATGCTCCAGGCCAAGGAAGAAGGGGTTTCCACCATACGTATCCATGCCCTTCTTGATGGCCGTGATGTAGGCGAACTTAGTGCCCTTGAGTATTTTGATCCGTTTGAAGAGTTTCTTGCTTCCCTCAACGGTGATGGCTTCGATGCTAGGATAGCCAGCGGTGGTGGACGCATGCAGATCACCATGGACCGCTATAATGCAAACTGGGATATGGTCAAAAAGGGATGGGAGACCCATGTTCTTGGAGAAGGCCGCCAGTTCGAATCAGCTCACACTGCTATCGAGACACTGCGCCTTGAGAGTAAGGCAATCGATCAGGACCTTCCTCCCTTTGTCATTGCCAAGGATGGCAAGCCTGTGGGTACTATTGAAGATGGGGATAGTGTAATCCTTTTCAACTTCCGCGGAGATCGTGCACTCGAGATTACCAAGGCCTTTGAGGCCGAGCATCTTGAGGAGTTCGACCGCAAGCGCTTTCCTAAGGTTGAGTATGCCGGAATGATGGAGTATGACGGGGATCTCCATGTTCCTGCTCAGTACTTGGTTCAGCCCCCGGCCATTGATAAGACCATGGCAGAGTATCTTTGCGCTTCCAAGGTAAGGCAGTTCTCTATCAGCGAGACACAGAAGTTTGGTCACGTGACCTACTTCTTCAATGGAAACAAGACCGGCAAGTTCGATCCTAAGCTTGAGGAGTATGTGGAGATCACTTCAGATATCGTTCCCTTTGAGCAGAGACCTTGGATGAAATGTGCAGAGATTGCAGACCGTGTCATCCAGGAGATTGCTTCCGGAAAATGGGATTTCATCAAGCTGAATTTTCCCAATGGGGATATGGTCGGTCATACTGGAAACTTCCAGGCTGTTGTCTGTTCTATGGAAGGTATGGACTTGCAGATCGAACGGATTCATAAGGCTGTCATGGCCGCTGGTGGCATCATGGTCATCACCGCTGACCATGGCAATGCTGACGATATGTTCGAGCATGCCAAGGACGGTAGTGTGAAGTACAAGAAAAATGGGGAACCTCAGGCAAAGACGGCACACTCACTCAATCCTGTGCCATGCATCATCTGTGACAGTGCTTATAACGGGGAGTATGCCAAGACCCTTACTACAGGCTTGGGCATCAGCAGTATTGCTGCCACTTGTATCAACCTTTTGGGGTTTGAAACTCCAGAAGGCTATGATGAGAGTGTCATTACGCTGAACTAAGCATGTTCGGTCCTTTACCGTAGAGATACTTGAGAAATATAGATACCAAGTGGGTAGAACAACAGAAAGCATCAGCTTTCTGTTGTTCATGTATATGCACATCGCAAAGGTTTTTCTCCTAGTTCGAATATGGAGAGCTTCGGATTTTTACTATTCCTATGTATCCTTCTGTCTTGGAATTCTATCAAATGCTTCCTTTTTTTCAGATTTTCCCCGTGCTATACTGAAAGGGAGGTATAAACCATGATTGAAAAGATGCAATTTGGACGAACAGGGCATATGAGTAGTCGGGTGATATTTGGAGCAGCATCCCTAGGTGAAGTAACACAAAAAGAGGCTGATGAAACCTATGAGCTTCTCAAGAAATATTCCATCAACCATATTGATACCGCCCAGAGTTATGGGGAAGCCGAACTGCGGATTGGCCCTTGGATGAAACATGATAGGGCTTCCTTCTTCCTTGCTACAAAGACAGGCAAGCGGACTAGAATAGAAGCGAAGGAAGAACTTCACCAATCGCTTGAAAAGTTACAAACCGACCATATAGACCTATGGCAATTTCATTTTCTTGTAGATGAACAAGAGTGGGATATCGCTATGGGAGAAGGAGGAGTCCTTGAAGCGGCGATTGAGGCGAAGCAGCAGGGCCTGATCAAGTATATTGGTGTGACTGGTCATGGCTTGGGCGCCCCACGGGCACACTACCGGAGTCTTATGAAGTATGATTTTGATTCGGTGCTCTTTCCCTACAACTACACGATGATGCAAAATCCCCAGTATAGTGCAGAGGTGAATCAGCTGATGGAGCTTTGCAAACAGCGAGGTGTTGCGGTCCAGACTATCAAGTCTCTTGCCAGAGGCCCAGTCGGGAAGGCAATAAATCCTTTTGCCACTTGGTATGAACCCCTTACAGATCCTTCATCCATTGCCACATCGGTTGGTTGGGTCTTGAAGAATCCTGAGGTATTCCTTAACAGCACAGGCGACATTACGATACTGCCAACCTTGTTGCAAAAGGCTAGTGAACCGCTGCTTGTCCCTTCAGATGAGGATATGCAGGCTTTGGTCTCTGATCAAAGGGTGGAGCCTCTGTTCGTCTAGGCCCAGATATGATAAGTCCTCGTGATTAGTATCAACAGTGTTGTTCCTGCAACATAGAGGACAAGCCCTATACTGTTGTACAGAATATCTTGGCTGATGGTAACTATGGCATTGCCGGCTATCATTAGCATGAAGGAAAGGCATCGGCCAACAATCTGTCGGCCTCCTCTCTCTTCAAAAATGGCAATGATAAAGGTCAGAAAGGCCAATGCACTTACCATGATCGATACACCTAGAAAGAGGTTGTTGGTCATGCTAGCTTCCTCAAGAAAGGAAGAGGTATTGGTCGACATGGGTACCAACATGGCAAGTAAGAGGGATAATGTTCCTCCAATGAATGCGTACTGGCCAAGGCGCAAGGGGTTCATGGTCTGTTGGAATAATCCTGAAGCCAAAAAGAGGAACGAGGAGAAGAGAAAGGTAAAGTGGTATAGAATACCTATCCAGTAGGGGCTGAGGATCATGATGTGTGATAAGTGGTAGTACAAAGGAAGGATTTTCACATTTCCCAGACATATTATAAAAAAGAGCAGAGGCAAGAAATGAGCCTCAGCTCCAATGTTTGCTCTATAGAAAACACAGAGCAAGAGAGCTGCAACTAAGGTGATCCAGAGATGAATCAGTGATGGTCCCATGTGGGTGAGGGCTACAGTCAGCTCCCCCTGTGCTTGGGCAAGCAAGAGGGAGTGTACAAAAAAGCCCGTAAACAAGAAGGTAATGAGGGCTTGAATGCCTAAAAATATGAAGCGAAAATTCTTTGCCATACCTGTTAGAGCATATCCCTGTAAGAAGTGTCATGCTTCACACCCATGATCTGGCAGCTATATGCAGCACCAAAGGCAGCAACATAAGAGTCTACCAGTGTGCCAAATCCATTGAGAATGGGCATCAGAGCAATAAGAGTCATCTCTGCTCCGTGGAGGTCTATCTTCAGGAACTGCAGGGCTATGATTGTGATGAAGAAAACTTCAAATCCCAAATAGAGAGCACTGGCATAGGAGAATAATGCACTGGCAAGTGCTACCAGAATGATGACCTTATCAGAAGGCATGGTTCCAAGAGCTGCATAGAGTAAGCTCGTGATGCTCAGCGTTGCGATCATCGCAGATCCACCTCTGCCGATGAGTGTATAGAGGGGGACTGCAGTAGCGCTGACACGTTTCTGACAACCCAGATTATGTCTCGTATGGGAGATGGTTATCGGACTGCTGAAGAAAATGCTTCCACTGAACAGAGCTGCAATGGCAGGGGCTATCATTCGGTATAGAATTTTGTAGGGGTTTACCTTGAAACGGGTAAGCAGGCCGAACAGCAGCGGTAGGATTACGAATAGTACCAGAAGAGTCGATGCGATGATCATTACCAAAAAGCGTCCAGCGACAAAGATAGTCCCTTCATTCTGTAGACGAGCGAACCAGTAGGATGAGGTGAAGAAAATCAAGAAATGGCCGAATCGGCTGTATGCGTTGGCTATGCGGAACATAGTCTCGCTTAAGGAATTCATCGTTACGTATGCCGGTCGGATGACCTCAATGTTAGGTTTGAGGAAGAAACCGAAAATCAAGGCAATTACGATGATAGGGAGCAAGAAGCTCTCTGCCGATGCAAGCGTATAAAAAGGATTAACCGGAAGCATCGAGCTGAAGAGTGTGGAAAGTGACTGGGGAGCTACCGCACCGATAATTGATGCTTCAGATCCCGCACTGCTACTGGCAGGAAAATTGGTTGGAAAGAAGCGGAACACAAGGGCCGCACCCATTACCAACAGCAACGTTGATAGGATACTCCATAGGATGGAGGTCCAGCTGAAGGTCCTTCCCAAAGAATCTTTTCTCAAGGAAGCGACTCCGGAAGAGAATCCAAAGAACACTATAGGGATCAAGATAAATCCACCTAGCTGTACAAACAGGGCGGTGGCAGTATACATGATCTGTTGGTAGAGGCCAGAGTCTCCAAATAGGAGTGTTGCAGCCAGCCCGAAGGCTGTTGCTGCGAGATAGGTTATCCACGTCTTCATAGTTTCCAAGAGTATCTTATCAGTAGCGTCAAGTCAATCAAACATCGTCCACATCTCCTAGGAGAAGGTTCAGTTTGTATCCTGCCATTGTCTCTGCCTCAGTGAGTGTCTTCACATATTCAAGGGTATTTACAATACCCCCTACCATCTGGAAAGAGAGAGCAGAGAGATAGATAATCTCTTGGATTGCCTCCTTTTTGTACCAGGTGATCCCCTGGTACTCATTGCAATTGGCATAGGTTCTCACTGCCTGATCTGTAAGCATTTTGGAGAGGACCTTTTGCGGTGTATCTTCAGTAAAGGTCTTGATCATGGTAGCTGAAGAAGCCAGTAAAGCTGCGCTATGACAGGCTTTTCTGGCACTTTCTCCACTGAAGCCCGCTTCCTCCAAATCCTCACTGAAGAATCGGGCGAGTAATAGCTTGTCGCTTGCAACCATTGAGGAGGTAATGGTAGACCTCTCATGGATGAACGGCTTGAGAAATAAAGAAGCAGCAATGATTGATGGCAGTTCATCCATGATGGCTTGCCCCTGGCCAAAATATGGCTCTGGGGAGTCCTTGGCAAAGAGGGCTGTCAGTCTTTGAATCTCTTTGAGCATCTCTGCTGGTTTGATCTCCCTGGGCTTGGAAGGAAGTGCCTTGAAAGCTATTGGGTGAAGCTGTTCTACCACAACCCCCAGATGGGTGTAGGCCTCTGCAAGGGAAAGGATTAGTTTACGCTCAATTTTAGCTGTACCTTCTCCCTTCAGTACTGAAGAGAGCAGTTTCTTGAAAGAAGAGCTATGCAGGCTCTCCATAGCCTTGAATACAGGTTTCAGCCTTAGGGCGAGAATTTCCTGTTCAATATTTTCTATTCCCTTGTTGCCAAGAGCATTGTAGAGCATCTCATAGGTACCATCCACATCCTCAACTTCCCTGATATTCAGAAGGACCTTTGCCTCATAACCGTTGAGGTGGAACTGTCCTCCCTCATCAAAGACTTTCAGCGAAGGGATCATATAGGTCAGATTTCCTGGGAAGGCTTCATACAGCACATACCTTCTGCCACCTACGGTGAGGCCCATTGCCTCAGCAAGAGAGAGGGTCTCCGTGTGTTTGTTGTTGCCCTGTTTCTCAAGCTTGGGTGCTGAGTTCTTTATCCAGCCTTGAACACTATCGTACTGGTTGTTGTACAGCACCAATGCCTTCTCATTTTCTGTCCCGTTAATGTAACAGAATGCAGATTCTTGGACATGGTTGCCGTCAATGAGGTCGAAGAGGTGGAAATTATCGACGCCGCTGAATAGATACCGTTTTTTCAGCAAGGGGAATACTCTTCTATAATGCTCATCAAGCATCCACTGGCTAGGCTTTTCATCCCAATATGCCTTGCGGTACTCCATGCCGTATTTCTCTTTATATCCTTCGATCTGTCCATGGCCGAACATAGGGAGCCCTGGCATGGTTGCCAGAAGAGTACAGACACCAAAATACTTATCGCCCTCACCGAACTGGACGACTGCGGTATCCTCATCAGGGTTGTTCATAAAGTTGACGAACCGCTTAAGAATCTCCGGCTCAAAGCTGATGGTGCCTTTGATAGTATCACGATACTTCTGGTTTTCCTGGTTCTTGAGCATGTTCATGAAAGCACTGTTATAGACACGGTGCATGCCCAAGGTGCGTACAAAATATCCCTCCATCATCCAGAAGGCCTCGGCAAGCAGCAGTGTATCAGGAAGCTCTACACTGAGGCGGTCAACGACTTCCCTCCAGAATTCCTGTGGGATGAGGTTGTGGAATGTTGCATCATCGAGACCACTTTGGGATCGCCCTGCAATATCACCACCATGGCCAGGTTTTGGATACCAAAGCCTTTGGATATGTTTTTTCGCAAGGGTCATCGCAGCATCGAATCTGATGATGGGGAAGTTCTTCGCCACATGCTTTATCTGCTGAAAAACTGCTTCTCTTGTTACAGGATTGAGGAAATCCAACTGGGCCGTATCATTCCAAGGCATCGAGGTTCCATCATTACCGTGGAAAATGTAGCTGGTCTCCCCGGTTCTCAAGTCCTTTCTTTTGAAGGTCACCGCAGCATCGCTTTGGTTGTAGTAGTGGTCTTCCAGCTTGATTTCGATGTCCGGATTTTCTGAAAGATTCGGACCGTCGTATGTATAGGAAGGGAAGGGAGGAGTGTTCTGCTGTATGAAGTATTCGCTGTGGTTGAAGACCCAGTCTCCATCGATTCCTGTATGGTTGGGTACCATGTCACTGGCGAGACGCAAGCTACGGTCAGCACATCTTTGGCGAAGGTTGTCCAACGCTGCCCATCCTCCTATGGAGGAGGCTATCTCATAGTTTTTCAGTGAGTATGCTGAGGCTTCTGCCTCAGGATTTCCACAGAGGTTCTTTATTCTTTTTGAAGCGCTGCTTCGTTCCCAGAGCCCGATTAGCCAGAGGGCGGTGAAACCTCGATCATGTAGGTTATCCAACTCTTGGTTGGGAATCTGGTCGAGTGTGTTGATGGGGTACCCGTATTCCTTGGATAGCTGGTCAAGCCAGACCAGGGTTGATTTGGCTATCATGATGACATTGGGCATCCAGTTACGGTCAGCTGAGAATGCCTCGTATTCTGCATCAAAGGAGCTGTAGTCAGGGACATACGTAGGGGCAGCTCCTCCACCAGGACCTCCGAAATGAGGCTTCTCCTCTTCTTGTATATAGTCTATGGCACGTAGTAAGAGGGCTTTCAATTCTGCAGGCAACAGATCACTCCATGTATCTCTGATGTAGCCGATCTGCTGGAGTAGGGAGTCTGGGTAGAGTTTGGAAGGCCTGGTAAGGAAGGTAAAAATATCCTCGTCACTGTTGGGCATCAAGGTAGCACCCTTTGTGTAGCCACCTAAAAGGGCGGTGACGGCCTGAGCGCCCTTGGGGAAGGAGAGTCCTTCGGGAGCTATGAAGGGTTTTGCTGCCTTGAGCAAGGCAGGGTTGTCCAGCATTACCTGGTGGATAAAATATCCCCTGAGTGATTCATCATAGAAATAATCCAGAGGTAGCTGTTGTTCTAGCAAGAGAGGTGAAGGGAACTCTTTCATATAGAAGGCAAGTACATCACTTCCTGCATGGTTTTTGCTAAGTAGTGCTGTGAGGCGGCTAAAGAAGTCAGGTTCGGTATCTCCGAGATATCGGGTGAGAACCGTCTGATAGAGCAAATGTAGGACAGCTGTAGCATGAAGTTTGCCTGCTGCAACATATTCGCTTCCACCGCGTTCCTTTGTTTTCAGGTTATACTGGTGTGCAAGCTCATTTGCCTGTCTGTAGAGGATTCCCAATTCGGTTGTAGAGGGAAACAGAGGTGAAAAAAAATCCATCTCAGTCCTTGTGCGGATTGAAATGCGAAGGTCACGTGTTATCAATTCACGCCTCCCAGAGTGTGGTAGCTAGTATCATCTAAGACAGGGCAAGTATACCATGCAATGCCTCCATTGTAACCCCCTTCTTGGGAAAGCCGCGTTGTTAGACTAATGTATTTGTTACTGGTAGTGTGCATACATCAGCTCTAAGCATATTTTCAGCCTTGTTGAATAATAGGGGAAGCAAAGGGACCTCTTCCTTGGAAAAAGGGCGTAGCACATAGGAGGCAACAGCTCCTCTTTGGGGTCTTCCAATACCGAATCGTAAGCGTAAGAATCCATCATCACCCAGATGGCTCTTGATGGACTTGAGCCCGTTGTGTCCGGCAAGCCCTCCTCCCTTTTGCAATCGGATGGTTCCGAAAGGGAGCTCAAGGTCATCATGGACAACCAGTATCTCTTCGCTTTTGAAGTTGAAGAAGTCGCAACAGGCACGAACTGCCTTGCCGCTCTCGTTCATGAAAGTCTGAGGTTTGAGCAGTTTGTACTGTCCTTCAGATGCAATCTGTGCGTGGAACTTCTGTGACCATATCGTTGAAGGGAATACGTGGTCACAAAAAAGCCAGCCGACATTATGTCGAGTTTTTTCATACATTTTTCCTGGGTTGCCGAGGAAGATGAGAAGTTTTACCATAGTCCCATCATAGGACGAAAACAAAGGAGAGAAAAGATGTATGTGCTAGTCTGTTATCTGCCTGGAAGCCATCTGGAATCGGTGAAGAGTGCACTGTTTGAAGCTGGAGCCGGTTCGATGGGGGGATATGACCAGTGTAGCTGGCAAACCAAAGGTTTTGGGCAATTTATGCCCTCTTCAACAAGTAATCCCTTTATTGGGAAGAGGGAAGAACTTGCACAAGTAGAGGAGTGGCGGATAGAATTGGTTGTTAAGGAAGAAGATGTCCCTTCTGTGATAGAAGCGTTGAAACGTTCCCATCCTTATGATGTCCCTTCTTATCATCTCATTCCCGTTAGGGTATAGGAGTTCTCATGCCAAAAACAGTTGTACAGATCAATGAGAAGATCAGACGAGGGAAGGTTGTGGTGGTCACAGCCGAAGAGTTTTCTCGTATGGCTACGAAGACAGATATCGAAGAGCTTGCTGAAAAAGTCGATGTTGTCACCACAGCCACCTTTGGACCTATGTGCTCCTCAGCCGCAGTAATCAATTTTGGTCACTGGTCTCCTGGTATCAGGATGGAGGAGATTACTCTCAACGGGGTAAGTGCCTATGAGGGCCTTGCCGCAGTGGATACCCTCATTGGGGCGACTGCAGAGTCTAAGTTTGACCCTACGTATGGAGGGGCAAATGTCATTGAGGACCTCATTGCGGGCAAGGATGTTCGCTTGTTTGCAAGAGGGAAAGGCACTGACTGTTATCCGACGCGTGAAATAGATACCTGGATCAACAAGGATGGGTTGAATGAGTTTTACCTTTTCAATCCGCGTAATGCCTACCAGAACTATGCAGCTGCAACCAACAGTACCAATAAAATCAAGTACACCTATATGGGAACCTTGCTTCCCAAGTGTAGTAATGTTACCTATTCTACCAGCGGGGAACTCAGCCCTCTCTTGAACGACCCCTACCTGCGGACCATTGGACTTGGAACAAGAATATTCCTTGGTGGGACTGAAGGATATGTGGTATGGAATGGAACTCAGTACAATACAACCAGGGAAAGGAACGAGCATGGAATCCCTCTAGGGACAGGGGCTACCCTCGCCCTCATCGGTGATGCTAAGAAGATGTCCACCGAATTTATTCGCTCAGCCTACTATGAGAAGTACGGTGTCTCTATGTTTGTGGGTATTGGGATCCCCATTCCTGTTCTTGATGTCCAGATGGCAAAACACCTGGCCATACGAAACAGTCAGATAGAGACATTTATCAGTGACTATGGTCTTGATGGACATCCAAGTGTAAGCAGGGTCACCTATGAAGAGTTGCAAAGTGGAAAGGTGCACTTACCTAATGGGAAGGAGGCCAAGAGTGCCCCTCTTTCATCCTTGAGCAAGGCACGTGAGATTGCAAAGGTGTTGCAGACCTGGATAGAGAGAGGTGAGTTCACCCTTACTGAAGCGGTCCATCCACTCCCGGAGAAAAGCTTTGTCAAACCCCTGGTCCCTAGGGAAGGAGGCTCACGATGAAAAAGCGCTATGCACTCAGATTTTCCCCGACTCTGGTAGAGCAACCTCTGGTAAGCAAGCTTGTCAGAACCTATGACGTGGATATCAATATCCTAAACGCCGATGTGGCCTCAGGAAGAGGTGGCAAGCTCGTCGTAGAACTTTCAGGTGTTGAAGAGGCCCTCAAAGAGAGTGTTCTCTGGCTTACCCAGACAGGCATTGTCGTCTCCGAGATGGTCAAGGAACTGAATTTTCAAGAGGATCGGTGTATCAACTGCGGTGCATGCACCGCTGTCTGTTCCCCAAGGTCCCTCTACATGGATAAGGATTGGAAACTCATCCACGACCCCGACTTGTGCGTGCTCTGTGGTCTCTGTGTACAAGCCTGTCCGATGCAGCTGTTCTCCCTGTCAAACGAGCGAGAGGCATAGGCCATGTATCAGGATCGTACCTACCGCAAGGCGATGGGCCTTTCCAGATTTTCCTCCATCACCTTTGCAGTAGGAGAGAGCGATCTCTGGATTGGTTATGCACCCTACTCAGTAGATGGTAAAGCTCTTGTTCTGGAAGGTTCAAGGATGCTTAGAAAACTGCGCAATGAGATACTTACCTACCCTGACCCTGCTTTTCTCCGATCGTTCATTCCTCTGAAGGAGAGGGAGGAAGTCGTTTCCCCTTTCATAGCTGGTATGCTTCGGTCCTCAAAGCTCTCAGGCACCGGACCTATGGCCAGCGTGGCTGGGGCGATCGCACAAGAGGTAGGCTCGAACCTTAAAAAGAGATTTGCCTTGGAAGAGATAGTAGTGGAAAATGGAGGAGATCTCTATATTGATGTCCTTAAACCGCTTCCTGTTACCCTTTTTGCGGGGGATAATAGTATTTCGGGCAAAGTTTCCATTGTAGTAGAACCTAAGTACTGCCCTTTGGGGGTGTGCACCTCTTCTGCAAAAGTGGGCCATTCCTACAGTTTCGGTAAAGCCGATGCCGTGATGATAGCTTGCCGTGATGCCTCCTTAGCAGATGCCTATGCAACAGCTTTCTGTAACAAGGTGCGAGAAGAATCTGATGTAAAGAAAGTGTCTGAAGAGATGAACGACAAAGAGGAGATACTCTCTGCTCTTGTATTACTTGATACAAAGCTGGCACTCTGTGGGCAGCTGGAGGTACGAAGCCAAGCATGAATCGACAAGAATATCTACATAAGATTCTCAATGAACGTATAGCCATCCTCGATGGGGCAATGGGCACCATGATTCAAGCTGAAGGTTTGGATAGTGATGACTTTACCTTGGATGGGAAGACCGCAGTAGGTTGTAACGAGTTTCTCAACCTCAGCCGTGGTGATGTCATTTTCGGTATCCATACGGCCTATCTTGAGGCTGGATCCGATATCATCGAGACCAATACCTTCTGTGCCAATGCTTTCAACCTGGAGGAGTATGGCCTTTCGCATGATGTGGTAGCCATCAACCAGGCCGGCTGTGAGATAGCCCGAGAAGCCGCTGCAGACTTTGAGAGTTCCCATGAAGGCTATGCCTTTGTCGCCGGGGTCATAGGTCCTACAAACCGTGGACTCTCCTTCTCCTCTAATGTTGATGATCCCTCTTACCGCCAGAGTGATTTCTCCTCGTTCAAGGCGATGTATACTCAGCAGGCAGAGGTGTTGCTTGACGGTAGCGTAGATCTTTTGCTCATTGAGACAGCCTTTGATACCCTTGTGGCCAAAAGTGCAATCATGGGGTGTCTTGATGCGATGCAAACCAAAGATCGGAAGGTGCCCCTGATGGTGAGTGTCACCTTCAGTGACCAGAGCGGGCGCACCCTCAGTGGGCAGACCCTGGAGGCTTTTGTCATCTCCCTTACACCCTTTCCCCTGTTCTCCCTTGGGTTGAACTGCTCTACCGGACCTTCTGAAATGCTCCCGCTGATCAGGAAACTTTCAGAATTGGCTCCCTTTTATATTAGTGCTCACCCCAATGCAGGATTCCCTGACAAGGAAGGGATCTATAACTTGACGCCTCTTCAGATGGCTAGAGATTTGGAGCCAATCCTGGCAGAGGGACGTCTAAATATCATAGGAGGGTGTTGTGGAACAACGCCTGAGCATATCAAAGTTTTAGCCAAGGTAGTGCAAGGTAAGCCAGTACATATACAGCATGAACGAAAACACACCCTGCTTCTTGCCGGATTGGAAGCCTGCTCTGTGCCAAGTGATAGGCTTTTGGTCATTGGCGAGCGAACCAATGTTGCGGGTTCCAGAAAATTTGCCCGCCTTATACAAGAGAATAAATGGGAGGAAGCTCTCTCTGTTGCCCGTACCCAGATAGAGGAAGGTGCCGATGTCATAGACCTTTGTATGGATGCTTCCATGTTAGATGCACAATCTAGCATGGTAACATTCCTTAGGCATATGGGCAGTGACCCTTCTGTCAGCAGGGTCCCAACTATGGTGGATTCCTCTGACTGGAGCGTCATTGAAAGAGCATTACAGGAAATCCAGGGAAGAGGCATCGTAAACTCCATCAGTCTGAAGGAGGGAGAGGAAAAGTTCCTTGAGAGAGCAAAACTCATTGCTTCCTATGGCTCTGCCATGGTTGTCATGCTCTTCGATGAACAGGGCCAGGCTGATTCCTATGAGCGAAAGATTGCCATAGCGAAACGCAGTTACAACCTTCTTCTGCTTGCAGGCATACGAGCCGAGGATATCATTTTTGATCCCAACGTACTAACCATTGCCACCGGCCTTGATGAGAGCGACACGTATGCCCGTGACTTCTTACAGGCCGTCTCCTGGATTAAGAAAAACCTTCCCCACTGTCATACCATAGGAGGTATCAGCAACCTTTCTTTTTCCTTTAGAGGAAATAATGCCTTGCGTAATGACATGCATGCGCTCTTTCTTGACCTCTCCGAACTGGATATGGGCATAGTGAATCCGGCTGTAAGCAGGGATGTGCAAGCCATAGAACCAAGGAATAGGGATATCATCACACGAGCCCTGCTTGCAGGAGGTGATGACCTTCCCTCTGTCAGAAGAGAACTCATCGACCTTGCACTTGAATCAAGCTCAGAGAAAGGTAGCAAAGTAACAACAATCTCTGGAAAAATACACCAGGAGACTAGAGCTGATGAATGGAAAAGCCTTCCTCCCCGTGAACGGCTGGTACAAGCCGTTCTCAAGGGAGAGAACAACTTTCTTGAAAAGGACCTCGCATCTCTTTCTGAAGAGGATCCTCTCTCTCTTGTCGAAGGGCCTCTGATGGATGGAATGAAAGAGGTAGGAGTCTTATTCGGAAAAGGTAAGCTTTTCCTTCCTCAAGTAGTACGTAGTGCACGAACCATGAAAATGGCTGTCGATATCCTCCAACCGCGTATTACTACCTTCCTTGAGAGTTCAAAAGCTATTTTAGGTAACCATAAGAAGAAAATTGCAGTCATTGCAACGGTTAAAGGTGATGTACATGATATCGGTAAAAATATTGTCAGCCTTATCCTCACCTGCAATAACTTTGAGGTCATTGATCTAGGGGTGATGGTTCCCAAGGAGACAATCCTTGCATCGGCTGTGGAAAACCATGCTGACCTTGTTGGTCTCAGTGGACTTATAACTCCCTCACTTCGGGAGATGGCTTCAGTAATCAGATTGTTTGAAGAGAATGGGTGCACCATCCCCATCTTTGTGGGAGGGGCAACCACCAGCGAGTTGCATACTGCAGTTAAACTGTCCCCACTGTATAGGGGGTCCGTCATCCAGACCAAGGATGCCTCAGCTATGGCCTTGACTGCCCAACTTGCAGTAGGGGAAGGACGGGAAAATTTCTTTAGTGAACATGCTGAACAAACACTCAGGCTTGTACATAAGGACCAAAGGGAAAAGATTGCCCCACCGAACTTTGACTATGCTTCTGTTCTGGCAAAACAGGAACAGAAACGTTCTGGAACCAAGGCAAAGAAGTACGGGGTCTTTGTCTTGAATGATTTTTCTCTCCCTGTTTTGGCAGAGAAAATCAACTGGAAAATGTACTGTTCTGCCTGGAAAGTTCCTTTCGCAAGTGAAGAAGGCCAGAAGTTGATACTGGAAGCAAAGGCCTTGCTGGAAAAGAAAGAAATACAAAACCTCTTTAGTTCAGGATGCAAGGTTGTGTGCGGTCTCTTTCCTGCCCAGAGTGATCGACTTGAAGTACAGGTTGGTTCTGCCTCCTTCTTTTTCCTACGCAATGAAGAGCGTGGATTCTCCCTTGCCGATGCTATCGCCAAGGATGATACGGTAGGTTTGTTGGTTGCTTCTTCGGCCCTAGAGCTTGGGCAGTATATGAAACAAGCCGACGAAGGATTTGCCCATCTAGCGCTACAGATGCTTGCAGACAGGCTTGCCGAGGTGCTCGCCGATGAGGCTGAGGCTTTTCTTAGGGAGAAATGGGGATGTTCCTGTTCCTCCTTCATCAGACCTGCCCCAGGATACTCATCCTGGAGTGACCATAGTGAGAAACGTACTCTCTTTGACCTGCTTCGAGCCGAAGAGAATATCGGTGTACACCTTACCGAGAATTTTGCCATGGATCCTGCCTCTACGGTTTGTTCAATGCTTATAGGTGGAGAGGACCTTAGGTATTTTTCCATTGGTAAGGTTTCAGAGGCTCAACTCGCCCTCTATGCCCAAAAGAAGGGCATCGCAAGGGATAAGCTTGTCACACTGCTCTCTGGTATGGAATACTAGTGCCATGAAAGTTATAGACATCCTTAATCAGGCCAAGAAGCCACTGTTTACCTTTGAACTGGTCCCTCCTTTGAAAGGGGGGAATGCAGAAGTGCTCTTGGAAACCGTACGATCTCTGAGCCTTTTCGAACCTGCTTACATCAACGTGACTAACCACCAGGCAGAGGTAGTCTATATAGAGCGTCCCGATGGGTTGCTCGAACGACGTACTGTACGCAAAAGACCGGGTACCATCGCCTTATCTGGTCTTATCCAGCATACCTTCAACATACCGGTAGTTGCCCATCTCATCTGCGGCGGTATGCGTACGGAGGAGATTGAGGACGCTCTGTTGGAGCTTAACTTCTTGGGCATCAATAATGTCCTTGCCCTGCGGGGAGATCCTCCACACGGACAGAAACGGTTTGTCCCTATCAAGGGAGGACATGAATTCTCCAGTGATATGGTCACACAGATAGCAAACCTGAATCGGGGAATTTATCTGGATGATGCTCTGGTCAACGGCGAAAAGACTAACTTCTGTACAGGAGTTGCGGGATACCCGGAAAAGCATGCAGAGGCAGCAAACCGAATTTCTGATATTGAGCACCTGAAGCATAAGGTTGCCTGTGGAGCTGAATATATTGTGACACAGATGTTCTTTGACAACAGTGTGTTCTATCGATTTGTCGAAGAGTGTCGCCAAAGCGGTATCACTGTCCCCATAATTCCTGGCATCAAGCCTATCGGCAGCAAGCGTGACCTTGCCACTATTCCTCAGACATTCCATGTAGATTTTCCTCCAGAGCTCGTCGAGCTCCTTGATAAAGCAAAGAAACTCACCGAAGTGAAGGAAGTTGGGGTATATTGGTGTAAGAAGCAGGCAAAGGACCTGATAGAACAGGGGGTTCCCGGCGTCCACTTCTATACTTTGGGAAAGGCTGAGGCCGTTTCCCAAGTCGTAAGCGATGTTTTCTAATACGGATCATAAAGGAGTTTTTGATGGCTAAAACTGGTGCAATTAATAAGAAGAACAGTGCGTTTGTATTGAGGCTTGTCATTTCCTTGCTGTACATCAGCATTGGACTTCAAGGTCTTATTACTCGTGGAGGAAGCTCAGGTATAGGGGCGTTATACCATGCTTTCAGCAGTGATGTGATCATCTATCTGGTAGCGGTCATCGTGATGTTGGGAGGGCTTGTCATGCTTATTCCCTTGTTTACCAATAAGCTCTCCACAGTATTTGTCAAAGCAGGTACGATTGCTGTGCTTGTCATCTGGATTGCGGCAATTTTCTTTGCAGACATTGCCCCTGGCTTCCGTGGCTTTAGGGCAGAGGATTGGGTCTTTTGGATTGAGAGTGTCATGCTTCATCTGATTGTCCTGATCGCAACCTTTGAGGTTTCCAAGAAAGACTTATCGTGAAGTTTCCACTCCTGCCTTCGGGCAGGTTTGTTGTTGTGGACACCTCGAACACCATGGGCTGATCGAGGTGCAGATTAGTTGGCCGTATATGACCAACAGTTCATTAAGTGGTATCCAAAATCTCCTAGGCATGACACTTTGAAGCGCAACTTCTGTCTGCTCAGGAGTTTTTGTTTTTACCCACCCCATTCTATTTGCAATCTTATGCACATGGCAGTCCACACAAATGGCCTCAATGCCGAAACCCAGGTTGAGAGTCAGGTTTGCTGTCTTTATTCCAACTCCAGGCAGTTTCATCAGTTCCTCACTTGAGGAAGGGACGTTTCCCTCATACTCAGAAATCAATATCTGGCTGATGGCGTGTATGGTCTTTGCTTTGGTCTTGTAGAATCCTGCAGGAAAGATTGCTGTCTCTATATCTTCTAAGGATAATCCAAGCATAGAAGAAGGGGTATCGGCAAGGGCAAAGAGTCTGTTGCTTGAGGCGAGGGTCACTTCGTCGCGTGTCCTCAATGAGAGTATGGTTGCGATCAGTACACGATAGGGGTCTTTTTTCTGGCCAGCAATGATGGATAAGGAGGGAAGGTTTCGACCTTCGTTTTCGATGGCCTTCTTGAACGAGGAGAATATCTCATCCCAGTAGTGCTTTTCCATGTCTGTTTTCATACCATGACAGGGGGAAAAAGACAAGCAGAGGATATTGGGATGGATAAAAGGTTGCCTTCTGGCAATACCCGTGATGTAAGTATTGATATGTAGAAGGACTAAGATGCTCGAGTAATTTACCATGGGCAATTTCTAATCTCTCGAGGATTTTATATCTTTGTCTTCAATTTCTGGTTAATGGGAGGAATCATACTTTTCTGGTATCCCTCATCAGGTACACATGCTTCCCCCTTGCATTGGGGAAGATGCGTGTTGGCTGAAAAGATTTAGCACACCAGATTTATACTTCGTTGTTCTTGGTTGCCATTGTTTGCGCCGTTCCTCGAGAATTTCATATATATCTTTTTCTGATAATATTTTGCCTTTTATCCCCACTATTGCTAATCTTCTTTTGGGAATAGAAATCTCGATGAGATCATCATCTTCAACCAATGCAATCGGACCACCCTCAACAGCTTCTGGTGATACATGTCCAATTGCAGGGCCTCTTGTAGCTCCTGAAAACCTTCCGTCTGTAATAAGCGCAATGGAATTTGAAAGTATTGGATCAGATGCAATAGCTTCGGTGGTATAGAACATTTCTGGCATCCCAGAGCCCTTCGGTCCCTCATATCGTATAATCACCGCATCACCGGGTGTGATTGAATGATTCAATATTTGTTCAATCGCTTCTTCTTCTGAATCAAAGGCACGTGCCCTCAGTATAGTATCAAACATCTCTTTTGGGACAGCTGAATGCTTTACTACTGCACCTTGGGGTGCCAAGTTTCCTTCTAGAATTGCAATGGTCCCATGAAAACCAATTGGATCGTCATAAGGGCGAATCACGTCAGTTCGTTTCAAATTCCATTTTGCAAGAGTTGTTTCTCCGCGTTCATACATACCATTTTCACGTAAGTTTTTCAGATTTTCACCCAAGGTTTTTCCTGTCACGGTCATTACGTTGAGATGCAGATGTTGTTTGATCTCCTCCATCACAGCAGGAACTCCCCCTGCGTACCAGAAGAATTGAGCAGGCCATTTGCCTGCTGGTCTAACATCCAAAAGATAATGAGCATCCCTATGTAATTCGTCGAATAATTTGGCATCCAATTCTATCCCAAATTCCCTTGCTATTGCGGGAATGTGTAACAGGGAATTCGATGATCCTGAAATGGCAGCATGTACCATTATTGCATTCTCAAAAGAGTCCTTGGTAACAATCTTTCTAGCGGTAAGTCCCGTATTCGCCAACCAGTCAGCTTGTCTGCCTGCGATATATGACACCTCTCTCAGTTCCTTGCATGTTGCAGGCATGAGAGCTGAGCCAGGCAACATCAAGCCAAGGGCTTCGGCCATTATTTGCATCGTGGAAGCTGTCCCCATGAAAGAACAGGCGCCATAGGATGGACAGGCGTTATTTTTGTAGTAAGAGAGAGTCTTTTCATCAATCTCTCTCCTTTTATACATTGCATGGTAAGTACCAATCTGCTCTAGCGTCAATAGATCGGGGCCTGCTGCCATTACACCACCTGTGACCATGATGGAAGGAATATCATTTCGTCCAATGCTCATCAGACAGGCAGGGACTGACTTGTCACAGGATGCAATGAAAACACCCGCATCAAAACCTGTGCTGTTCACATGGATTTCAATCATATTTGCTATCATATCCCTGCTTACCAGTGAATAGTTTATTCCATCATGCCCTTGGGCGATACCGTCACAGATATCAGTGACATAATATCGTGCTGCTTTGCCATTCCCATCAGAAACCCCTCGAACCACCTCGCCAACCAATTCATCAAGGTGAGCTGACCCGGGGTGACTATCCCCAAAGGTACTCTCAACAATTATCTGGGGTTTTGCCAAATCCTCAGGTTTCCATCCCATACCGAGTTTCAAGGAGTCGCTCTCCGGTGCCAACATTCGTACATGTTGGCTGAAATAACCTTCCATCTATATATATCCTTATTCTCTGTATTATTATGCTTTTTTCTTTCGTCTTGACTCAACAATGGTCAGAATGATACTCGCTACTGCAAAAATAAGAAAGAAAAGAGCAATTGGACTTGATACGAATGGTATCAGAGAGCCTTCACTGTACATCAATCCCCTGCGAAAATGTAACTCTGCCATGGGGCCTACAATATAACCAAGGATGAAAGGTTGTGTTTGTAATCCCCATTGTTTCATTAAATAGCCGAAAATTCCAAAAATGAGAATGGTAACCACATCAAAAATTCTGTTGTTCAGACCATATGCTCCCAAGATACACAATAGAGTTATGATAGGAAAAAGGTATGCCTTTCGGATTTTTAGCAATCTGACGAATCCCCTGATAGCAAAAAATTCTGAAACAAGCATGAAAAAGTTGGCAATGAAAAGAGCTATAAAAATGAAATACACAATTTGAGGGGAATTTTTGAATAATAGAGGTCCTGGTTGCACCCCTTGCATTGTCAAAGCACCCAACAGTAATGCCGTGACAGCATCTCCAGGAATCCCCAATGACAAGAGAGGGATAAGTGCTCCACCAATAGCTGCATTGTTCGCTGTTTCTGATGCCACAATACCAGCATTGATTCCTTTTCCAAAATTCTCAGGATGCTTTGATGACTTTTTTGCTGCATTGTAACTCATTAGGCTTGCCAGGGATCCCCCAATACCTGGAAGGATACCTATCAAGACACCAATCACAGAGGATCTGACAAAATTCAGTTTCTCTTGGAACAATTCTTTCCAAGAGAAACCGAAGCCTTTGATGTTGCAGTCAGACACAGATGATCCCCCCATTTTTTCTTTGGTTCCTGCGAGCAAGAACAGCTCTGAAACGGCGAATACTCCGACTAAGACAGCTACAAGATCAAAACCTCCGTCAAGGGAATGTAAGCCGAAAGTGAAACGAGGAAGTCCATCGATGGGGGCTCCTCCTATCATTGAAAAGAGTATTCCAATCAATCCGGAAACCAAACCTTTTAGGATGTTATCAGATGACATGGTAATAATCATGGTCAAAGCGAAAAAACAGAGGGCAAAATATTCAAAGCTACCAAATTTAATTGCCAAGTTTGCCAATATAGGTGAGATTAACATTAATGCAAGGAAACTGAATGTTCCACCCAAGAATGAGAAGACAATTCCCAGTCCCAATGCCTTGCCAGCATTTCCCTGTTGCGCCATTGGATATCCATCAAAGCAGGTTGCAATGGATGCTGCCGTTCCTGGGATGTTCATGAGGATTGCGGCTATTAACCCTCCTGAGAATCCTCCAATATACAGTCCTATCAACAAAGCTGTACCCATTTCAAGTCCCATCCTGAAAGTAAGAGGCAAACAAAGAGCAATGGCCATGGTTGTTGATAGCCCTGGGATTGCTCCGAATATCATTCCTATGATAACTCCACCAAAAATCAATGCAATGATTTCGATGGAAATTGATGAAAAAGCACTTATAAAATATGTAGCCATGCCCGGAATCTCCTCATGATAATGTCTAGGTACATTGTATTTTTTTATGGACGATTGAACATTTAAGAATTAACTGAAGGGGAATATTGGAATGCCAATGTTGAATCCATATCTGAATCCAAGAGCAAATGCCAATGAGCAGATGAATGAAAGGCCCAGCAATTTTAGAATTTTTTTCTTAGAATTTCCAACCTCTTCACTGATGATGAGAATCTGGAAGAATAAAAATCCGGTTCCAACCAATATAAAACCTAAGATATTCAGAAGCAGGACAGAAATAAACATAATACAGACTGAAAACATGATATGCATCAGGTTGTCTTCATCGTTTTTCTGTACAGGTTTTCTGAGTTCTTTAAATGCTGTAATCCCACCAAAAACTGCAATCATGAGGATGATCAAACGGGGGAGGAATGTTGACTTGATCAGATAGTCTGTCTGGCTTTTGGGCTGTCGAATCGAATATGTTGCCACAAAGAATCCCAAAACCAATACAGTGATAAAAATGAGAAAAGCAATTTGGAACAGTTTCCCTCTTTTCATTGAATTATCCTACCTAATGCCCCGTTGGAGCAACATATCACGACTATGGAATAGTTTGGCACTATCTTGTAAACTTGATGAAAAATCGTACCTCTTATTCGGTAACCCCACAAGTTTTCCGTTTTGCGACAAAGGACAATCAGAACCATACAGTCTACTAGTCAATTTTACTTTCAAATCTATGAATATGTTCTGGTAATCTTCGTCGGTGGAGACATCTTGCATTTCTTGAGGATCTTTTTTCAAATCGAACAACTGGAATACATTTCCCACTGGATAATAAATCAGCTTCATCTCTTTGGTCCTGATCATCCGGGTTGTCCTATCATCTTCCCAGAGTTCACCGTAAGCATATTCCCGCTCCCACTCCTCAGTGAGTGTCTTCCCTTCTATGAAGTCTGGAACCGGAAGTCCTGCCAAGCTGAGTAGGGTTGGCAGGACATCACGTAGTTCAACAATACGATCATCAACTTTTCCTGTTTCCAATCCACAGGATGGTGGAGCGGATAGGATGAAAGGAATCTTGACAGAGTTTTCATACATCAGAAATTTCCCATACAAACCATGGGTTCCCAGCATTTCTCCATGGTCAGCTGTGAATAGGATTATGGTGTCATCGAGCAAATCCTGTTCCCTGAGAGTTCCAATAACAAGCCGTATCTGATGGTCAATATAGGTGCATGAAGCGTAATAAGCCTTCTTCGCTGCGTCAGTTAGTCGTTTATTATCGAAATAGTTATAAAGTGTCCTATAGTAAGTATACCCATAAGGCAAACTCTCCTCAGGGTCCTTTGTCCATTCTCCTTTCTCTGGTTCAGAGAACTCTATATCATTATACAAGTCCAAGTATTCCTGAGGAGGAACAAGCGGAGGGTGAGGTGCTGCAAAAGAAAGATACCAGAATGAAGGTTTGCAGGGGTCTCTTCTTAAGATTGTCTCACACATCTCTCTCGTTGCCCAGTTTGTTGGATGAAACTTCTCTTGAAGATGAAAAGGGCGAAAGAAGTAGTTGTTGTTGCTCATACTATGAGCCATTTCTTCTCCTGCATGGCCGTTTCGGTATAAAAAACGTTCATAATCATCCTGATTCATTCCTGGTTTGTGTCGACCTTCTTCGTACAGAATCACATCATCGAATCCGATACGGTCGCGCTGTGGATAAACATGAAGTTTACCCACAGCGAAAGCCTGGTAGCCATTGTCCCTGAAGACTTGTGCCATTGAAGGTCTATTGGACGGCATGCACAATGATTCATTGAAAATACGATCACCATGAGTTTGGCTACCAACCCCTAACATCAATTCCCTTCGTGCAGGAATGCATACCGGGGTATTGCTGATAGCATTAGAATATCTGATTCCATCTTTGGCAAGTTCATCTAAACTTGGAGTCAAGATTTCTTTATTTCCCGCACATCCTAGATAATCACCCGACCACTGGTCAACAGTGATTAGCATTACATTCTTCAATTTAGACATCAGAATTTATTCTCCAATCAATTGTTTTTCAAACTTCTGGTACACAACCTTCGAATCCCTTAGCAGAGTAACTGATTGTTCTGGTGAAAGATATTTTGGCTGGACGAAGAATTTAGCAAAATCGGCTACACAAGCGGGGTCTTTTATGGCCTTCTGCAGAGCGGTATTGAAGGCTTCGACAATTTTCTTGTCTGTATTCGGAGGGAACGCAAAATAAAACAATTTATCCATGGAAATTTCAGATCCTTGCTCTTTGAATGTTGGAACCTCTGGGAAGAATGAATTCCTTTCATCGGACATCACACCCAAGGAGATGAAATCACCGTTATCGATGTATTGTTTCATCAAACCGTACTGAGAAAAGAAGAGGTCAATGCGGCCACCAAGCATATCCGCTATGCGGTCTGCCGCGCTCGTAGAATCAACATAGGTAAAGTTACCCTTGATGCTGTCATCAAAAAGCACACAAGCCAATTGGGCATAGCTACCTTGTGCAATACTTGCTACAATCTTTTCCCCAGCTTTAGCCTTTGCAACAAAATCGTTGTAATCTTTGAATCGCTTTGCCGGTGCAACCAAAGTGGCCGTCTGGTCTGCTACAGGAACGCTGATGATTGTGTAGTCCAAGAGATCAAGGTCTGTCAGACCAACAATTTCACTTAATAGGGAGGTACCATGGAAGAACAAGGCGGTATATCCATCATTCTTTGCATTGAACACTTCCCTGCTACCTATGGTTCCTGAGGCACCATCAACATTTTTTACCGTAACACTGACCCCTAGTTCTTTTTCAAGATACTGAGAAAAGACTCGTGCATAACTATCCGTATCTCCACCGGCTTTTACAGGGACTACAACAGTGATATCCTGATTAGGATACGGTTTTTCTTTCCCACAACCTGTGAATAGAAAAATAACTAAAGCACAACATACAAAAAGTCGACTGAACAAGCGATTGCTTTTTTTCATAGTAACCTCCACTTAACTTGTGTCCTATTATTGTTCGAAAAAAATTCGCATGCAATCGAAATAATGTTCCGATTTTTATGAACAAAATTCGGATATCATTAATGAATCATACTGAGAGTTGTTTTACAACCTGATAGCTTTTATCAATTTCTCCTGAAAACTCCTTTCCCATTTTTTTTGATATTATATAAAATAAAGCCTCAATAATGCATAGAATTGGGATTCTCAGGGTAAAATGATTGTCATGAATTTGAGATGCTTCCTTCAGAGGTGACAATAGGTAATCCATATATCTACCAAATGGAGTGCCTGAGAAGTTGCAAATACCTATCATTATACATCCGGATTGCCGCGCTTGTTCCGCCAGTGTGATGACATCTTTATTTACGCCAGATTGTGAGACGAACAATGCTATTTCATTTTTTCCCAATTTGGAAGCAGCCAGCAACTGATGATGCCAGTTGTCGTATACTGAACAAGGGAGGCCAAGGCGAAATAATGAATCAAAGGCTTCATGAGCCAGAATGTTTGATGTCCCTACCCCAAAAATGCTTAATTTTTGAGCTGAATATAGAATTTCCGCCACATTTTCCAGGAGTGATGACTCAATATTGTCCGTCATCTCCCGGAGCATTTGGATGTTCGAAGAAACCACATAGCTAAACATATTGGTTTCATCGACTTTGACCTTATCTTGAATCCAAATATTGAAAGGAGAGACCATCTCTGTTGCCAAAGTGACCTTGAATTCTCTCCAACCTGAAAACCCCAGTTTTTTGGTAGCTGCTACTATGGTAGATGGGGCTATTTTCAATACATTGCTCAGTTCTGCTATAGACATGTATATGGCATGTTCTCTGTTTTCGAGAATATATTCAGCGAATATCTTTTCGCTATAACTAAGCTTATCATGAATACTTGATATCTGTTTCAGGCAACTGTTCATAAGGGCTCCTCTATTTTCTCATGATATAATACACGATATTCAATTCTTCAGATTAGTATACCAGAATAGGTGGTGTTATCAGAATAAATTGAATCACCAATAATACTCACTTTCATTCCAACAGAATTTTTTGTGAATAAGCATCAATTTTTGTAAATTCAACATCTTGTAAGCCACAGGAAGAGGAATTCAGGAATGCAGAGCTTACAAATCTCATGACAATTAAGAAGTGAAGTGGTCATCGATGATAACTAGCTTCCAGCATGCCGGATTTGATCATGGGGAGTCCATGATTCTTCGTAAAATAATTGAGCATGGTTGCTCGATTCCCTCGATTGGTAAGGGAAAACACATCTTGATTTCGTGAATTCCACAAGAGGAGAAAACTCCACATATTCTTGTTGGGCAAATATACGACGGTATTTTAGACCAAAGTCGTATTATGGCAGCTAGGTATCAACGAGTTTAAGCTAGACTGGTACCTGTGAATACTGTACGATACTGATCTCATTTGGAATTTTGGTACTTTTCTACCTCAATAAAAGATTGAAAACTCCTCTATTTTTCATATTCGGTAGGGAACCTACCAAATTCAGCATAACACACAGATATGCTAGATTCTTACTTGACTGAAACTATATAGATGTAATGTCTTTCTTGTATATGACAGGGGGAAAAAGACAATGCTCACTTGACCTTTTGAAGGATACATTCTAGCGTGTTTGCATGATAATCGTACTGAAGAAAAACATAACCGAGGTGCAACAAGAGCACATCAGGTCCTTCTTGGTTGGCAAGGGTTACACTGTAAAGGAAATCGTTGGACAGGAAGAGACTGTCTTTGGTGCTGTGGGCCAGAGCTCGCTCGATCTTCGTGAGGTTGAGTTGCTCGAAGGGGTGGCAAAGGTCATTCCTATCAGCAAGCCCTACAAGCTCGCTTCACGTGAGCTGAAGAAAGAGGACACTATTGTTACTGTGGGTAAGGTGAAGATAGGGGGCAATCGGGTTGCCATCATCGCCGGTCCCTGTGCTGTTGAGAGCCAAAAGCAGATCATGGAGATAGCCCGGGCTGTCCGTGATGCTGGGGCAGTCATCCTTCGGGGCGGGGCTTTCAAACCAAGAACCTCTCCTTATGCCTTCCAGGGTATGGGCGAAGAGGGCCTTAAGTACCTCAAGGAGGCAGGAGAGAAGTATGGACTGCCTATCACGAGCGAAATAGTTAGTCCCAGTGATGTCGATATGATGGCCAAATATATTGACATGTTCCAGATTGGTGCTAGGAACATGCAGAACTTTGAGCTCTTGAAAGCTGTCGGTAAAACAGGAATGCCAGTACTGCTCAAACGAGGTCTCAGTGCCACTATTGAGGAGTGGCTTATGGCAGCCGAATACCTTATGGCAAGTGGTACCGACCAGATTGTCCTGTGTGAGCGAGGTATTCGCACATATGAACGTGCGACGCGCAATACCCTCGACTGCAGTGCTGTTCCTGTTATCCAGAAAATGACCCATCTGCCAATCATCGGCGACCCCAGCCATGCTACAGGTATCAGGGATATGGTAAGTCCGATGAGTCTTGCCTTGGTTGCCAGTGGAGCATCAGGGCTTATGGTCGAAGTGCACAATCATCCAGAATTGGCTTTCAGTGATGGACCGCAATCTCTCTTTCCTTCCCAGTTTGAGAAGCTGATGCGGGATTTGCACGCCCTCTGCCCTGTGGTTGGGAAATCCTTGGAAAGGATTCCTCTCACTCTTCCCTCTGCAAAGATAGGGGTTGTAAAAGGGAAAAAAGCTTCCTCCCTTACCGTTGCTTTCCAAGGGGAACGGGGTGCTTTCAGCGAGCTTGCAATCAGGCGTTCCTTTGATGAGAGTGCCACAACTCTTCCTTGCAAGCAGTTTTCTGATATCTTCGAAACCCTTATGCAGGGAGAGGCTACCTATGGTATGATCCCCTTGGAGAATACCCTTGGGGGAACCATTTTTGATACGCTGGACCTTTTGGACCGCTTCCCTGATATTCAGGTGGTAGGGGAACAGCAGATTAGAATCGTGCATAACCTCATTACCCTACCTGGAGCAAAGCTTGAGGATATCAAGAAGGTCTACTCCCACCCACAGGGTCTTGCCCAGTGTGTGGACTTCCTTCGTGGAGAACTCAGTCATGCTGAGGCAATTCCCTTTTTCGACACGGCAGGTGCAGTAAACTTTGTAAAAGCTTCCAATGACAAAACTCTGGCTGCCATTGCAGGCTCTCCTGCAGCGGCTTTCCATGAGATGGCGATTCTTGCAGAAGGAATAGAGAGCAATCCTCGCAACTACACCAGATTCTATATCATCTGTAAAGAGGATATGGCACAAGCGTTCCGATCCATCTCGCCTGTTAACCGTGCCTCGCTCAGGTTTACCGTCCAAGACCGTCCAGGTTCCCTATTTGAAGCCTTGCTGGTCCTTACAAAGCATGGGCTCAATATGAAGAAACTGGAATCCCGTCCCATACCTGGCAAGCCCTGGGAATACTCCTTTTTTGTGGAGACCGAACTTGGACAGGATGAAGGCTCCTTTGAGCATGCCTTAGAAGAACTGAAGAATTGTTGTGCTTCAGTCCGCGTCCTGGGAACCTATACGGCAGGTATCTAAGATGGGTAAGGTGACGGGCTTTGTCCCTGCAAGGTTGGTGATGGGTGTCCTCTCTTCTGACGAGGGAGCACACCCAGAACTTTATATCCTTCTGGAAAAGAAGTTTGGTCCCATCTTGGAGTCTAGCGAAGCTGTACCCTTCACCTTCACCGATTATTACAATAAAGAAATGGGCTCAGAACCCCAAAGATTTTTCCTTGTATTCGAAAGGTTGTATGAACCTTCACTACTTGCAGAGGCGAAGCTCATCACCAATGAAATCGAAGAACAATTCAAGAAAGATGGGGGTCGTACCATCAATTTGGACCCCGGCTTGCTCAGTGCAGCCAGCCTTATCCTTGCCACCACCAAGAACCGTTCCCATCGTATTCCCTTGCAGAAAGGAATCTATGCAGAGGTAACTCTCATCTATGGAAAGGGACAGTTCAACGCCCTTCCCTGGACTTATGCCGACTACAGAAGTAAGGATTTTTGCCTTTTATTCAAGCGCTACCGACGCGAGTATATGGATTGTATCAAGGGCATATAAGACTACACCAAGGCAAACTGATACATGCAAGTACTACTAATAAGCCATCGGGATGAGATCCTCGTTGTCAAGATTAGATAATTCAGTACGGGACATAAAGGCAAGCACCCTTGGTCTTCAGCGAAACCAATAAGATATCGGTCTGGCTTTTTGAAGAGATTTTCCCGGTTTTACCTCTTACCAATATGTGAACAGGAATAGTGGTTTTATTGTCTTTTTGTGTCTTTCTTTGGTTTCCTTCTTCTTGATTAGTTGCTCTTACAATCCTCTTTCTATGAGGATTGTGGAGGTGTCCATTCCCTTCCAACACCGCTGGGAGGTGATGCAGAACCAGAGCTTCTGGTATACCCTTGTCTGGACAGAGGAGGGTATGCTTAAGCAACAGCATATCAAGGCAGGGCAGAAGCGGGCAACTCTCAGGATACGAAGGGGAGAGACCGTAATCTTCTGTGCCTATCCCTTGGGGGTATTTTCCCCTCTGGGAGGAGCTGTAGTCCCTGATGGGGAGGCAGAGGTTTTGCTTACGGAGCAGGAAGGCGTACTCTGTCATCTGCTCCTTGAGAGCACCAAGATTAATGCAGGGACCTTAGGTGGTTTGGCCTATCCACATCTGTTGCGGGAGATTCGTTCCAAGGTTGCTGATTTCACTCTTCTCGATGCCAATCGACTGCAAAAGGACTTGGTAAATGGGGAGCTCAGAGTCTCTTCAATTCGAGTTCTAGAACCTTTGGCAGTGGTGGTTTCCACCATCCCACAAGGATATTGGGTTGGTGAAAGAACAAGCGATACCTCGTTCTGGAGCTATTGGGGTAACGAAGGGGTAGCCCTTAGCTTGGGGGAGGGGTTGCACTGTTTCTGGAACAAGGAGGATGCTTTGTTACTCAGGGTCTTTGTTGACCTTAAAGAGCAAGCCTCCTTCATATCATTGCAAAGAGGACCATTGTGGTAGTTTGCTATCTTTCTTTTTATTGGGTAAAAATGTAAAGTCCCTGTATGGAATCATTGCGTGAACTGTATAGAATAGGGTATGGCCCCTCAAGTAGTCATACCATGGGTCCTCGTTTTGCGACTCAACATTTCCTTGGGCTTTGTCCCCATGCTGCACGCTATGAGGCCTGTCTCTATGGCAGCCTTGCTGCTACAGGGAAGGGCCATCTTACCGACAGGGCAATACGGGAAATCTTTGCTGAGACTGAAAAGCAGGTGGAGATCATCTGGTATCCCGATGAGGAAAAACCTTTCCATCCAAATGCCCTTACCCTTCTCGGTTTTGACAAGGAAAATACAATCCTATCCCAGCAGACCTATTACAGTGTAGGTGGTGGGCGGGTTATCATTGAAGGTGAGAGTCAGGACGAGAAAAAACTAGTCTATCCCAAAGAGTATGGGACCATGGCCAAGATCCTTGCCTATTGCTCTGAAGAGGGTTTGCAGCTTTGGGAGTTTGTCCTGCAGTTCGAAGGCAATGAGATACTGGATTATATCAATGAGGTCTGGAGTGTGATGTGTGATGCTGTTGAGGCGGGCATCAATGCAGAAGGAGTACTTCCGGGGGGATTGAAGCTTGCAAGAAAGGCAAGCCAGTACAACTCCAAGGCTGGAGAGTTCACCGGACCTTTGGGCAATACAGCCATAGCAATAAGCTATGCCCTTGCAGTCTCAGAGGAAAATGCTGGGGGAGGGAAGATTGTGACTGCCCCAACGTGTGGCAGTTGCGGTGTGCTCCCTGGGGTACTCTACTATCTGGCTAAACACTATAAGATTTCTAAGGTTAAAATATTGCGCGCTTTGCTTACAGCCGGTCTGATAGGAAACCTGGTCAAGACCAACGGTTCGATCAGCGGGGCCGAGGTAGGTTGTCAAGGTGAGGTTGGTGTTGCCTGTGCCATGGCAAGTGGGGCTGCGACACAATTGCTCGGAGGAACCATCCATCAGGTTGAATATGCAGCAGAGATGGGGTTGGAACATCATTTGGGTCTTACCTGTGATCCTATGCGGGGATTGGTGCAGATTCCCTGTATTGAACGAAATGCCTTGGGTGCAATGCGATCGATAGACCATTGCTCCTTTGCTTTGCTTGGTGATGGCAGGCATAAAGTATCGTTCGACAGTGTGGTGGAGGTTATGATGGAGACTGGTCAGGCTCTTCCTTCCCTGTACCGTGAAACGTCGAAAGGCGGACTGGCAAAAGTATTGGGATAAGCCTTGCAACCATTACAAAACCTATAGATCAAGCGTATCTATCTTGAATATGTCTTTGGTTCATACTTTATAGAATATGTGGTACTATGAAGTAAGTATAGATATGACATAAGGGATTGTAACGTGGGCAGAACTAACCAGGCTAGCAGGAAATGCAACAAGACAAGTATTATACTTGTCCTGTGCCTCTGTGCATGGCATTCGGTCTTTGCTGCCATTGTAATGGAAACCCCAAAAACGGAGTTAAAGATTTTTGTAACCGATAGGAAAGAGGAGAGAGACAACACTCTTCTGTCTTCGCTACAGCTTCCCTTGTGTTCGATAGTAATCACAGCTAAGCATAAGGGAAAAGGGTACCTGCAAATTTTTCATACTCCTTTGACAAATGGAGTTGAGGAAGTTTCTTACCAGCTGTTCTATGACGATCGCCATGAAATTCTTCCCTCTGTCATTTCTTATGACTCTAATCCTTTCCTACCTTTGACGATTCCTATAATGAAGCTTTCTGCAAACCTGATTAGGCCATTACTAGGAGATCACTCATCCTATAGCAGCGATGTTGTTTTGCATTTGATGCTGGATATGTAGGCTAGAATATCAACTAATACAGTATGAAGTACTTGTGATAAAAGATATGTCATTAGTTAAAAATAATTAGAGTGAAGAGTGTGTGGAAATAGATACCAAGAGTAGGATAGGAATCAATATCTACTCTCTCAAAGTTGTGTTCGATTAAACATCAGGGGGAGAAAGGCAGTTAGTAATAGATGCGTGCAAGGGGATGGATGCCTACCAAAGTCTGGCCCTGGGTTGCGGATAACAGGACAGGAATTGGCGCGCCTGGATTTCGGTAAGGGTAGGAAGCTCATCATAGATAATATGACAGATAGACAGTTGGATAAACTTGAATGAAGATTGAGAATCTTGTTTTATATGTGATAGAATAGTCTTAACTCTATATAGAGTTATGAAACGATTAACATAGGGATAATAATCCTGTTTTTGCTTCACATCGTCATAGAGCAAAAAAGAAAAAAGTCTCGAGTAATTCCTTTTTCAACAGATAAGGAAGTAATGCCTGATTGCAATAATATTGGTTGTAATAATCTTATTGAAAATTATTATGGGACTTCTCCAAAGCAAATATATTATCAAGCAGTTTCAAATTTCCTGATAAAGGCTGAATAATAGCATTTGCTATGCACTATCTGAAACTAAATTTATTATGCTTGCTGGATGGCTAGGTTTTCTAATCACTGTCTATAATATTCCTCATCCAATGAGGAAGAAATAGAAATAGACTTGCCACACTGCCTGTGTTAGCTTCTAAATATGATTCTGAATCTAGATTACAGAAAGAAGCTTATCCTTAATACTCTCTTAAAAAAGAAAAGGTTTCTCAGCAGTGAAGAACTCGCAGGGCTTACCGGAGTGAGTTCTCGTACTATCCGTAATGATATTAGGGTGATAAACGGGGAACTTGAGGCACACGGTGTGCCGCTCAATGCCTCTCCGGGGCAGGGATATCGAATCGATGAAAATCTGAAACCCCGTCTTATTAGCCTGTTGAGAGATGAGGTGGTTTTACAACCGACAACTACTGATGAGCGAATGCTCTTCATTATAAAGAGACTCACATTATCTCCCGTGATGATATCCGAGTTTTTGGAGCTCATTTATGTGAGTGAATCTACGCTTAACAAGGATTTGGATCGCTGTTCTGCATGGCTTGATCCGAATGGGGTAAAGCTTATCCGTCGGAATAATGAAGTATCACTATACGGAACACAAAAGCAACTTCTTTCTATTCACGTCTCTTATTATTTTGAATTATCTCGCCTGACCGGTATTGATGTGGAAGCATTGCTTAATAATTATTTCCCAAAATACCTTGATGTAAAAATGAGTTTTCGGGAATTTACCAATACTGAAGAGATAGAAATGTCCGATGATGAGTTTATTGAAAACTTAATAATTCTTCTTTGTTCGTTGTACTTAACTGATAAACAGGCGCTTAATCCGGAAGTATATAAGTCTTCTGCTACTGCAGACCGGCTTTGCGAAACCCTTTTGCAGCATGGTGTCATGGAGGAGGTGCGACTATTATATTACATTGCAGCAAGAGTGGATGCCCTAAGAAAGCGTGGTGAAAGTTATCAGAGACTTAGAGATGAGCTGTCATCCGTCCTGGATGAGATACTTGCTGAGATTGGTCAACCTGGATTGGATGATGCTTTAGAGGAAGGGCTGTGCAGTATCCTTCACCCTTTGGCAGCTACAGGCTGTCGATATCAAGGAAGCAGGGTGAGTATACAGGAACTTGAAACTCAGTCCCCTGAGGCTCTACGTCTGGCCCTGAGACTTGTCGAAAAACTATCAGGCCCTCTGGGTGAAGCACTTGGAGATTCTGATCTTGTTAAACTGGGAATGTGCTTTGCAGCTTTTTTGGAAAGAACTCATCTAAGGACCAGAAAGAGGGCTGCGATTATCTGTGTGAGTGGGATCGGAACCTCTCAACTGCTTGCAGCTAAACTTGCGCGGTTTTTTCCGAATCTGGAACAGACAGGAATATTTCCGATGCACCGACTGTCAGAAGCTGAAGCTTCTGAACCTGATTTTATCATCAGCACCGTTGATATTGATTCAGAATATGAGGTTGTAAAGATTGGGAATTTCCTCAGTAACAAGGATTTCGATCTAATCATTCCCTATCTCCGAAAGAATGACAAAGGTCAGGAACTTTTTCAACAGCTGAGCAGTAATAGAATGTTTTTTAAGAATATCGATGCAGAAACCCCTGAGCAGGTAATTCATCAGCTTTGTAAACTGACCTTCGGGACTCAGGCCGCTAGTTTTGAGAAGAGGGTGCTTGAGCGTGAGGCGCTTGGATCGACAGCTATCGGGAATCTTACTGCGATACCTCATGCTGTAAGGGGTGCCGGGTCCAAAAATATTATTAGTATTGGGATACTAAACCAAGCTGTGCGATGGGGAAGTGAGAATGTCCGAATTGTGTTTTTACTATGTATCGATCAGCCTGAAATTAATATGGCTGCATTATTTGATTACATATACACCCTAATCAGTGACAAGAGTTTTATTAGGCAGGTAATTAATACAGGTGATTATTCACTGTTATTAAAAATTGGGAAGGGGAAAAATGGCTGACTACAATATAATAAAATTGAATCTGATTGATTTTAATCCCGTGGGACGAAGCAAATCCAGTGTTATTAGGAGTATGACTGAAATGCTGGCAAAGGCTGGAAGGATACAAGACACACAGACCTTCATGGAAAATGTTCTTGAACGAGAAGCAATCTCTTCCACCGATACAGGGATAGGGGTTGCCATCCCACATGGAAAAGGGGATTTTGTGCTCGAATCATCGGTTGCCATATACAGATTTGATGAAGGTCTTATCTGGGATAAGGACCCGGTCAAGGCAGTAATTATGCTTGCTGTCAAAGACGATAAAGAGGGGCTTGCTCATCTGGAGCTAATTGCGAAGGTTTCGACAATGCTTATGGATGACGATTTTCAGCAGCTTCTTTTCAATGCTGATTCGGAAGAAGTGCTATTAAAAGATATGTATAGACGATTAGATGACGAAAAATCTAAAAACGCATACAGGTGTTCATAAATAAGGTAGAAGGAGAAACCATGAAAATTTTAGCTGTTACATCCTGTCCAGTCGGCGCGGCTCATACCTATATGGCAGCGGCGGCTCTCGAGAAAGGGGCGAAAAAAACAGGAAATGGGATCAAAGTTGAAACTCAGGGTAGCTTGGGATACAAGAATAAACTGTCTGCAGAGGATATTGCCGGTGCCGATGTTCTGATTCTTGCATGTGATATTGCCTGTCTTGAAAGGGGACGGTTTAAAAACATTCCAACTCTAGAGGTTTCGACAAAGAAATGTATCAAGGACCCTATTGCGGTAATAGAGCAGGCTCTATCAGAAATTGGAGGAAAAAATGAGTAAGAACGGAGCTGTAAAGGATTTTTTCGGAGATGTACGCCAACATTTGATGACAGGGGTATCATTCATGCTTCCTACCATTGTCATTTATGCTTTTTTTATGGTAATTGCCCAAGTAGGTGGATCTTTTGGAGGGTTTGCAGGCAAGCTCAGTGAAAATGCTCATATGCTTATTGTTCCTATTCTCGCAGCTTATATTGCATTTTCGGTAGCAGGTAAACTTGCTTTGATTCCATCATTTATTGTCGGAGTCATGGTTGACCAACTTGGAATGGGGTTTATCGGCGGACTGATTGTGGGTCTTTTAGCAGGGTATATTATCAAGCTGCTGATTTTGTGTGTATCAAAAGCAAAAGGTGGTCAGACACTTGATATCATAACCAGCTTCATCCTTGGTCCAATTGTCGGAACAATGTTGATAGGTATGCTTGTCTATTTTCTCATTGCTACGCCCATTTCTGCTTTTACGAGTTTATTTGAGCAGTGGCTTTCAAGCCTCAGCGGTGGAAGTGTAATTGTTATGTCAATTGTGATGGCTGGTATGCTTGCCTTTGATATGGGCGGTGCTTTGAATAAGGTTGCCTATTCATTCATCATCCTTGCAAGCTCCGAGGGAGCTTTTCATATAGTCGGACCTGCTCTTGTGGCAATTACCATCCCTCCTCTCGCACTCGGCTTGTCCACAATAATTTCAAAACATAAATATTGTTCCGAAGAACTTACTGCAGGAAAGACGGCTTTGGTTCTTTCTGTTTTCGGTCTCACAGAGGGAGCCATTCCTTTTGCGGCATCCGATCCTCTCCGTGTTATTCCTTCGATAATGGCAGGATCGATGGTAGGAGCAGTATGTGCTGCAATTCTTGGCGTTGCTAATACTTCTGTAGTTCCTTCTGTGCTTGGAATTGTTTTCGGTATGATCGGGACCTTTGGATTTATGGATATAATATTTTACATTCTGTCACATCTTGTGGGTGCAACGATTTCGATTCTGCTGCTCCATTTTTGGAAAAAAGATGCTCCTGTGGAAATTGAGGAGTAGATATGAAGGATCTCCATATAGTCGCCCATACCCATTGGGATAGGGAATGGTATAAGCCTTTTCAGGTCTTTCGGGTAAAGCTAGTGTACATGATCGATAGTCTGATTAATCTCCTCGAAGAGGATGAGGACTTTACTACCTTTTTGCTTGACGGTCAGGTGATAATGCTGGAAGACTATCTGAAAATTCGACCTGAACAACAGATGCGCCTCAAAGCTCTGACTCAGGCTGGTAGAATTGTTATAGGGCCCTGGTATATACAGCCGGATGAGTTTGCTCCAGATGCCGAATCTCTTATTCGTAATCTTCAGATAGGCATGAGAATTTCATCCTCATTTGGCAGGTCAATGCAGGTAGGATATCTTCCTGATTCATTCGGACATTCCGCACAGATGCCACAGATTCTCCGTAGCTTTGGAATCGATTCGGCTGTTGTGATGCGTGGGGTTGATTTTGATAAGATTCAATCTACGGAGTTTACATGGAGGGGGCTCAACGGAGACAAAGTAATGGGAATATATCTCCTGAAGGGGTATATGAACGCAATGTTTTTATCTGAGGATGAAACAGGTAATACAATACGCCTTAAAAAACTTGAATCGGAATTAGGTCGTTTTACAGCTGCTAATTCAATCCTTGTTATGAATGGAGTGGATCATGCCTTTGCCCAGCCACAGGTGGCATCATTTTGTAAGGGGAAAATGGGCCGACGGCTTGGCAGTCTTGAAGAATACATTGATGGCATTAAGGCCATAAAATCTGAATTTAGTATCCTCCAGGGAGAACTTGTAACCCCTCGGCATCATCGGGTTCATACTAGTATTGCATCAACGCGGATAAATCAGAAGGCTGAGAATCGCAAGCTTGCGATTTCTATTGAACGGGTTCTTGAACCTCTCTGCGTGATGACCTCTCTCTTTGGAGCTGAGTATCCGCAGGGACTGATACATGAGGCTTGGAAACTTTTAATCAGCAATCAGACCCATGACGGTATCTGTGGTTGCTGTACTGATGAGGTCCATCGTGAAATGGATCAGCGCTTTACCGAGGTCAGGCAGATGTCAGAGTCTCTGATCAAGAATCATAGCAGAGCCATTTCCTGTCTGTTTGATCGTGAAGGTTTAGGAATCCTAGTTTTTAATACCGCGATGACAACCGGAACAAGATATATTGAAGCCGAAATCTTTGTCAATGGTGCTTTTGTACTGGAGAACCAACAAGGCTTTGAGGTTGATACACAGATTCTTTCAATTGAAGACGTAGACCTTTCGAAGAATTCAATATGGACTCTTTATCTAGGGACCCCCCAGCCTGCAAAGAGGGTCAGAATCATCTTTCCCTGTAATTTTAATTCAGTATTAGGGTGTAAATACTACCGAATCATACAGACAAAAAGTGAGCTAAGGGTGCCTATTCTTGATCAGAAAACCTTATCAAAAGAGATTCCTTGCTTTCAAAATGATTTTTACAGGATGGAAATTGCTCCTGATGGTAGCCTGTCTATTCTTGATAAGAATTCTGGCAGGTTGTATGTAGGACTGAATTGTTATGAGGACCAGGGAGAAGGAGGGGATACTTATAATCACTCTCCATTGAAAAAAGATAGACGTCTTCTGAGCACAGATTTCTCGACCTCCATTGAAACAATTGAGGACGGTCAGCACAGAAAACGCTTCCGAATAATCAATCACATGAGGGTGCCCAGATCACTATCAGCAGATGGAGACAGCCGTAGCTCCGAAGAAACTGACATGGATATTACAACCTTTGTGTCTGTCTATAAGCAGAGCCAGCGGATTGATTTTTCTGTTGACATTAATAATCAGGCGAAATCCCACCGGATCAGGGCCTTGTTTCCATTTGGAAGGAAGACTGCTTCGTCATTTTCAGAGACTCAGTTTGGGGTAATTGAACGCAGCACTTTAGCACCTGTAGGCGGTGATGATTGGCCTGAGATACCGCTTCCGATTTATTCGATGCAGAGGTTTGCCGGATTATATAGCGATAATGAGACACTTGCTGTACTTAACCGAGGATTGACAGAATATGAAGTCTATGATCCTGATGATGCAGTTCTTGCAGTCACCCTTCACAGGGGCGTGAGCATGATGGGGCGTAGAAATCTTGCAATAAGATCGGGAAGGGCATCCGGAGTTGAGGTCCCAACTCCCGATGCCGAGTCAATAGGTTTGTTGCATCGTGAATACTCACTGTTTATAGGTGCAAAGCTTGAGAATGGTGCTTTGGTTTCAGAAGCTGATCGTTATGTCTCTCCGACTCTTGCCGTACAGAATCGCTTGAATCTAGAAAAGATCGAAAAAGATAATCAGGATTTCTTTAAATTTCTGTCGATAGAAAATTTGACATCGCTTATAGCTAAAAGTATGGACGGTGTGAGTCATTTTGAGTGTGATCTCATATCACTTAGAAAAGACAGTTTGTCTGTTTCAGCAGTCAAGAAGGCTGAAGACAATAGCTCAATAATAGTAAGGCTGTTTAATCCAGGTTCAGAAGCTGTGCGTGGAGAATGTTTGATCCTGAACTTCCCACACACAGGATTGTCTGTTGTAGACTTGAAAGAAGAAGATATTGGTATTGTTTCTGGACATATGGGTGAATGGATTCTTCCGGAGGTTGGGTCTTGTTCGCAGCTTACTATCAAAATTAGCAGAGAGGAAAAAAAATAATGACAAAAGAAATATGTGTTATAAACTGCAAAGGGCTTCATGCAAGGCCTGCTACAGTTTTTGCTAAAGCGGCAACGGAATACCCTGGAGAGATAAAGGTTGCTTATGGTGAAAAAAAGGTAACAGGAAAATCACTGATTGCATTAATGTCCCTTTCAGTTCCTCATGATGGATTTGTTACAATCAGTGTTGAAGGAAGTGATGCAGAGAGTATAATGAAAAAGCTTGAAGATATTCTTGGAACAAACTATGAATAATACTCTACGGCTATCGGGAATAGCAGCCTCCGCAGGGATAGCTTTTGCTCCGGTTACAATACTTCAGCCGCTGAATCTTGATATTGATGGATCTTGTGATCATGTTTCAGATGTAGAACTTAATCGGTTTGCAAAGGCTCAGAGTCAAGTCAGTGATCACATAGAGAATATGAAGGCTGAAGCAGCAAAACTTCATAATGAATGGATCATTAAGATATTTGATAGTCACCTCTTTTTTATTAGGGACCCAGAACTGCAGAATAATGTGGTAGAAGAGATAAAGAATGAGGGAGTATCAGCAGAGTGGGCTTTGCTCAAGGTTCGCAATTCCCTAGTATTGATGCTTGAAAGTCTTGGAGACAATATTATGAGTGAACGGGCAGCTGATCTTCGCGATCTTACAGATCGAATGATTGCTGTTCTCACCGGGCAAAAGTTGCCGGATCTTTCTGAAAAGAAGGAAGAGACAATTATTGCAGCAGTTGATCTTTCTCCGCTTGAAACATCAAGACTCGATAAAAAATATATTAAGGGTATTATCACCGAAAAGGGTGGCTACAGCTGTCATACGGCAATAATGGCACGGAGTAGCGAGATTCCTGCAGTCACCGGTGTAGCGGGGCTTTTGTCCGCGATTAAGCAGGGGGAACCTGTCATCATTGACGGTAGCAGAGGTTCTGTTATTATAAGGCCGGGACATCAGGAGGTTGCTGACTCAGAAAAGGTTGCCAATGAATTGGCTTGTGAGAGGTCAAGACTAAAAGATTTTGTACATCATAGATCACTGACAAAAGACAGGGTTAACATTAGTATCGGTTCTCATCTGGGAAGCCCAAGTGAATTGGAGATGGTTCAGGCATATGGTGCGGATGGGATTGGTTTGTTTCGTACTGAGTTTCTTTTTATGCATGAGCAGCACTTTCCTGAGGAACAGCAGCAGTTCGAAGTATACCGGAAGGTGCTTGAAACAATGGCGCCAAAACCTGTTATCATCAGAACTATGGATATCGGTGGAGATAAGAATCTTCCATGGGCTGGTATTGAGCATGAGAACAATCCATTCCTGGGTTTGCGGGGAATCAGATTTAGTCTGAAACGGCCTGAACTCTTCAGGATTCAACTTCGAGCTCTTCTTCGTTCCGCTGTCCATGGAAACCTTAAGATAATGTTTCCGATGGTTTCTACAGTCGATGAGCTGATCTCGGCCCGTGCGTTACTGGCTGAAGAAACGGATTCCCTAATAAGGGAAGGAGTAACACTTTCCGATAATATTGAGATTGGAGTGATGATTGAAGTCCCTGCTGCAGCCCTCTGTGCAGAACAGTTTGCACCATATGTCGATTTTTTCAGCATCGGAACAAATGATTTGATCCAGTATACAATGGCTGCAGATCGTTTGAATGATCAAGTCTCGTATCTCTATCAGACTATGCATCCTGCCGTTTTACAGCTGATAAAAATGGTAACTGATGCAGCTGAACGAAATGGCCTTTGGACCGGTATCTGTGGAGAGATAGCAGGAGATCTGGAGGCGGTTCCAATTCTGCTCGGTTTGGGCGTAATTGAACTTAGTGTAGCTGCTCCTCTTATCCCGGCAGTACGGGAGCTGGTTTCTCGATTCACCCTTGCGGAGATGAGGAATATTGCTAAGGCTGCCATGGCTGTTTGATAGGGAGGAAAAAAGTTTTTCTAGGAAATCATCAGGAAGTCTATGGTTAAATCAAAGCAATATGTTCTTCGTTGTGAAGAATAACCTATAAATGTATCCATCAGTTGAACAAAACTAGTATTCTTTCAATAGGGATAGGGTTTTCAACCTAGATAAGAAAAAAGGCAAAGAAAGAGGAGGCCTTGCCTCCTCTCTCTTTATATAAAACAGTCTCTTTCTGCTTTTACTTGACCACAAAATTCACCAGCTTGTCAGGAACTACAATCTCCTTGACGATAGTCTTTCCTGCAATCCAGCCCAGTATCTTCTCGTCATTTCTTGCTAAGGAGAGCATCTCTTCCTTGCTCAGACCTTTTTCCTGGAGGCTCTTGGAACGGACCTTGCCATTTACCTGCATGATAATCTGGACCTCACTGTCGATAGTGAGCTTCTCGTCATAGGTAGGCCAAGGGACATTTGCCAAGGTGGGCTTATGACCGGCAAGTTCCCAGAGTTCCTCTGCAATATGTGGTACATAGGGGCCAAGAAGCTTGATCAAGGTCTCCCAGACAACCCTTGGCAGGGTATCTATCTTGTAGAGTTCGTTGACCAGAACCATCATCTGGCTTATAGCCGTATTGAAGTTCAGCGTGTCAGTATCGTGGGTCACCTTCTTGATGGTCTTGTGCAATATCTTGAGGATTTCTTCTGAAGGGGCCTCATCGATGATGGGCCTATCATCCTGCAAGCGCCAGACTCGGTCAATAAAGCGGTATACTCCACTGAGGCCAGTTGTAGCCCAAGGCTTTGAGACTTCCAGAGGCCCCATGAACATCTCGTACATACGCATCGAATCTGCACCAAACTCATTGATGATATCATCGGGGTTAATGACATTCTTCAAGCTCTTGGACATCTTGGCAACAACACGTTCAAGGCTCTCTCCTGTCTCTTTTTCGATGAACTTATCGGGAGCTATCTCTTCCACCATATCAGTGGGGATCAGACTTTTGTCCTTTCTCTGGAAGGCAAAGGAGGTTATCATTCCTTGGTTTATCAATCTTTGGAAGGGCTCTTTTGTGGAGACAAAGCCCAAATCATAGAGGACCTCGTGCCAGAAGCGTGCGTATAGCAGGTGCAACACTGCGTGTTCGGCTCCCCCTACATACAGGTCTACCGGCATCCAGTACTGCTCCTTCTCTTTGGAGACAAAGCGTTCGGTATTGTTGGGATCGAGATAGCGCAGATAGTACCAACACGATCCTGCCCATTGCGGCATGGTGTTTGTCTCTCTCTTTGCTGGACCTCCACAGACAGGACAGGTGGTGTTTACCCACTCCTCTATCTTGGCGAGGGGGCTCTCTCCAGTACCGCTTGGTTCATAGGATGTTACCTTAGGCAACAGGAGGGGCAGTTGCTCTTCCTTGAGTGGTACCGTGCCACACGTCGGGCAGTGTACCAAAGGAATGGGTTCGCCCCAGTAGCGCTGTCGGCTGAATACCCAGTCGCGAAGCTTGTAGTTAGTGGCTTTCGCACCGAGTTTTTTTTCTTCGAGCCAGGCGAGCATTTTTTCAATGGCATCATCTTTGTTCAGGCCATTGAGAAAGCCGCTGTTGACGTGACTACCATCTTCAGTCCAAGCCTGTTGTTGTACATCGACTTCGCTTTTCAGCACTTCCACGATGGGGAGCTCAAACTTTTTGGCAAACTCCCAGTCTCGAGTATCATGGGCAGGTACTGCCATGATAGCACCTGTACCGTAGCTGCTAAGCACATAGTCTGCGATCCAAATGGGTATCCTTTCATTGTTGACAGGGTTGATAGCGTAACTACCGGTAAAGACCCCTGTTTTATCCTTTGCAAGGTCAGTCCTTTCCAGATCACTCTTATGAGCTGCTGCATCGATATAGGCTGCAACCTCAGCTTTCTTGTCCTCTGTGGTAAGTTGGTCAACAAGGGGGTGTTCAGGGGATACAACCATGTAGGTCGCCCCAAAGAGGGTATCGGCTCTAGTGGTGTAGACCTCTAGGTGTTCGTCACTCTTCTCTACCTTGAAGGTTACAGAAGCACCCTCACTGCGTCCGATCCAGTTGCGTTGCATGTGTTTCACTGATTCTGGCCAGTCGAGACTGTCAAGGTCAGAAAGTAACTTGTCCGCATACTTGGTAATCTTGAGCACCCATTGGCGGATGCTCTTGCGTACGACTGGGGTTCCACAGCGTTCGCATCTGCCATCCTTGACTTCTTCATTGGCAAGGCCTGTAAGGCAGTCGTCACACCAGTTGATGGGGGTGTAGGACTCATAGGCTAGACCCTTGTTGAACAGTTGTATGAATATCCATTGGGTCCAGCGATAGTAGCTGCTGCTGTGGGTGGATATCTCGCGGTTCCAGTCATAGCAGAAGCCCAGGCTCTTGATCTGCTTGCGGAAGTTGGCGATGTTTTTCTCAGTGGTGCCCTTGGGATGCTTGCCTGTCTTTATGGCATAGTTCTCTGCAGGAAGCCCAAAGGAGTCGAATCCCATGGGGTGCAGGACATTGAAGCCATTCATTCTGAGATACCTGCAATAGATATCTGTGGCGGTATACCCTTCAGGGTGTCCTACATGCAAACCTGAACCTGAGGGGTAAGGGAACATGTCCAACACATATTTGCGTTTTTCAGGGGGAAAGGACTCATCTTCTGTAACGGCAAAGGTCTGGTTCTCTTCCCAGTACTGTTGCCACTTGGTTTCTATTTCTTGGAAGGGGTATTTGCTCATAGGTGCAATAATACATTTGCAGCAATGTTAGGTCAACGCCAAACGCTCACCATTTATAGGGTTGCATCGTCGATGGAGGGTGAAAATTCCACTTCTTCAACCCTGTTTCCCTGCATGGTCATGATCCTGAAGGTCCCAATCGGGGCCTGCAGCACATCACCTGCTTCTGGGATGTCTCCAGTGAGGCCCATCAGGTAGGCAGCTACGGTACTGGTCTTTGATCCTTCGTGTTCATAATTCAGGGATAGCTCATCGACTAGTTGGAGGAAGGGTGTGTCGGCCATGACCAGATAGGTACCTGGTCTCAGCTCCTGTTCCACGATTCTATCAGGGTAGCGTCGTTCATGTTCGTCATACAGTTCGCCAAAGAGCTGTTCTGCAACATCCTCCATGGTGACGACCCCACTGAAGCCACCATATTCATCAAGGACTATGGCAAGTTGCAACCGGTCCTTCTTGAAGAGGTAGAAAACATTGTCGAGATGCATCTGCTCAGGGACAAAAAGAGGTTTGAGCATGATGGAAGTAATATTCTTGTCCTGTTTTTTTGCCAGTTGTGCACGTAGGATGTCCCTTACCAGTACAATGCCTATGATGTCCTCTATGCTCTGGTGATAGACAGGGACACGTGAGAATCCTGAGCGCACGATGGAGGGAAACGCCTCCCCTATGGATAGTTCGTCACTGACGCAGAAAACGCTGGTTCGGTGACTCATGATAGTTTTTACTTGGGTTTCACTGAATTGGATTGCCCTGTGCATAAGGTCTGACTCATATTGGTCTACCAGACCATAGTCTTCGGCTGCCCCCACCATGTGTCTGACCCCTTCTGTTGTGATGGCTGGGTCGATATTTTTGGCAAATATGTGGGTAATGAGATGGGAGAAGTGCATCAGCAACCAGATGATAGGGTAGAGGATGATGGTTAGAACTTTGATGGGATATGCCATGAAGGAGGCGATTTTCATATTGTGGCTCATCGCTATCTGCTTGGGGGTTATTTCTCCAAAGATGAGGATTACAATGGTCAGGAGTCCTGTTGCATACCCTACAGCACTATTGGAGAACATGCGAATGGCATAGGTGGTCACCAATGCAGAGACAGAGATGTTGACTACATTATTCCCCACCAAGACGGTGGTAATGAGTACGTCATGATTCTGGCTCAACTCATAGGCCATACGGGCACTACGGCTTCGTTTGTTTTGAAGGGTTTTGTGTTGGATGAGCGAAAGGGAGGTAAAGGCTGTTTCTGTTGCAGAAAACATGGCCGAGAGAATAAGCAACACAAAAATGGCTATCAGATGTGTGTTCATGAGCACATCCGAAGCATACTGAAAAGAGGTGGGTGTTCATTTGAGCACCCCAAACTAGGTAACGGGTCTTCCATAATGGACCTAGTATACCAATAGCAGTAGCATGACCGCAAGAGTAAATGTCAAGGAAAGACCATATGTTTTTGCCCCCATGCGTTTTATCCTGCTGGCATTGAACCCACAAAAGGGATAAAAGAAGAAAAATCCATCGAGAGCAAGCAAGGCCATGCCATATAGTAAGGGCAAGCCCTTCAGTGCAATGAGACAGATAAGAACAACAGATGTTTGTCCTGCTATGCCCATTCTTGCCAGAAAAAGTTCATTTTCTAGTAGCTTCCACTCTGTTCCTTTGATATAGAGATTGCCAGGAACTGGAAAGGGAAGGCCCACAGAGAAGGTGAACAAGATTGCAAGGATCCATGCAGTGTCCCAGCCACGGTAGACTATCTCCTTATTCTTCTTCATTTCTGACTTTTTCATTTCTCTTGCTTTTCTTTTTCCTCGCCTAGTATCTGTTTTTGCGAAGAGGAACATCCCCCCTGTTCTAGCAAGCAGAAATAGGGAAGGAAAGGCAAGCAAAAGCATCAGTTGGTTTGTTGGCAGAGAAGAGGAGGTCAAGGTAAGGGGATAGAAGTCCACTAGATTGAGCAGGTTCCATCCCTTCAGACAGAAAAAAAACAGGAGGGTGTTGCCAAACAGGGTGAGTAACAGTGCATTCATCCCTTCTTTTGAGGCTCTGAGGCTTTGTTCTGGTAGACTCCTGTGCCAGAGGAAATATCCCATGTCAAAGAAGCGTGATGCGTGATGGTAGACTTTCACGGTCCCAAGTCTAAAGAGTTTCAGCTGTTGCCAAAGGGATAAGATTGAGAACCCTTGATTTGCAAGCTGCTTGAAGGAGGCCGGGTTGTCCCCTTCCACACATGCTGAGAGGGATGTGCATCCCTGCTCTTTCATGAATAGTATTGCCTCATCAAGCAACCTTCTGGCAAGGGCCTTCCCACGGTGTTCCTTATCAGTATAGAGCCAACCTATGTAGCCCATTTTCACTTGCTTGTTCACCTGATACACATCTAGATTGATGCCGGCAACAACCTTGGTATGAAAGGTGACTACCAAAGTTGATTCTGGATGGAGGTAAAAAATTGATGAGAGCTTTGCTTCGAAGCATTGACTCATCAGGGTCTGCGTCTCTGCTATCTGTTCTTCACGTATGAGGGCGATGGCATATTCACTCATGCCCTTCCCCTGATGGTGTTTATCATCTCTATCTGTGTGGTGAAGCATTCGAAACCAATAGTCTGTAAAAGGTTGTTTAGGGGTTTATAGCAAGCATCGATATTGATAAAGCGTAGGTGGTCTCTCTTGGAAAGCTTTGATGCCTCAATGATGGCCTCTTTTGCAAATCCTTTACGCCTCTCTTCGTCCTTTATGTGTATTTGGGCTATCGATCCTGTTTCTGGGTCATAGCAAAGCGTGCCAACCTTTCTGGGCCCTTCCTTGATGTCCCATGTGCCTATACCCCCGATTTGATAGCTTCCACTTCATTTTGCCAGCTGGGCAGGCATTCTCCATGGGGTATGGTAATGCTTTGCTGTCTTGTAAGGGATATGGTTGTCTCATGTTCGCTGATTGTCCCTGTCTTGATCTGATAGCAGTTGAAGTCTCGCTGTTGGGTAAAGCCTATGCTTTTGTAGAGATTGATCGCCTTAGTATTATTGGTGAGCACTTCCAATACCCAGGTATGGATATCTTGATCTGTAAGCAATGAAAGGGTTTTTTCCAAAAGTATGTGGGCATATCCATTACCCCTGTAACTGGGGATGATGGCCGTGCCAGAGTCATAGCAGTAGTTGTCTCGCACCCCATTGAGTACAAATCCAACTAACTTGTTCTCATCAAAAAGTCCGACTGAACTAGTAGGGAGGTATCCGTTTTTCTTGAGGGTTCTCAGCAGTTTTTCTTCGCTCATGGAGAGCGTGATCTGATAGTCACTGAAGCCCAGGTTATAGGCTTGAGTGAGCTCCTTGATGTCCACGTTTTCTAATGTGTCTGTTACCACCATCGTTTTTTCTTGAACCATCCTGCCATGAAAATTACTATCAGAATACAACATAAGAGCATCGCATAGAACCCCCAATTTTGATTGGAGAAGGGCATATGAGTGAAATTCATCCCATAAAGACCTGTCAGGAAGGTCAGGGGGATGAATGTGGTACTGATGATGGTAAGGACCTTCATGATCTTATTCATCTTCACATCGAGGCTTGAGAGGTAGACTTCCATCAGGCCGCTTACCGTATCACGTAGCATTTCACATTCCTCATTAAGCCAGAGGGCATGGTCTGAGGTGTCTCTAAAGAGATGAATGGTGGCCTTGCCCAGATCGAGATGCTCGGATCTGATAAGGTTGGCCAGAAGATCTTTTAAGGGAAGGGTAATTCTCCTCAGGTGAAGGATTTTACGCTTGAGCTTATGGATGTCTGAGGCCGTGACCTTTTCGGGGGTATTGATGACAAGCTCCTCCATATCCTCAGTCTGTTGGTCAAGCTCATCAGCACGTACCAGATACTGATCGACTACCCGGTCAACCAAGGCATGAAAGAGCAGGTGGGCATTTGCTTTTCTTTTTGTTGTCTGGGTATCCTTGAGGTAGGTCACTACCGGCAAAAAGATATCACTTGCATGTTCGACAATGCTGATGACCCACTTGTCACCCACAAACAGACTTAGCTGTTCTTCTGCTTTCTGGGGGGTGTCAAGCATCCTGAGGGTGAGAGAGAAATAGCTTTCGTAGTAGTCAAGCTTCATCCTCTGGTCAGTTGAGAATACGTCTTCAAGACTGAGGTTCGAGAGGGTGAACTCTTTGGCAACAGCAACAATGCCCTTGATGTCTGACAGGCCTGAAATCTCTATCCACCGTTGTTTGTCAGGCTCTGCCAGAGAAAACCCCTCAAAGGTTTTCGAAGCCTCAGCATCGTAGATATGTGTCCGAATCCTTGTCTCTTCGCATTCGGAGTCTCCGACATAGACCAAGGTCCCTGGTCTCATTCCTTCTTTTCTTTTATGCAAGAGTGGTATCGGTTTTTTGTTTGGCATCTATAAAGCCCCCTGTAATGTTAAGACTCCCACAATGAGCAATAGCTGTGCAAGGGTATAGGTTCCCATGATAGTTGTTTCGCTGGAGGTGCGTTTCCCTATGACATTCATCGCGATGAGGTAGTCTGATATGGCAAAGAACATGGCTCCGACCATAGCAATGACGGAGAGTGCTGAGGCACAAAACGCGGTCAGAACAATGAGGATTGTGGCATAGATGCTCAAGAGGGGAGCTTCTTGTGAGGGAAAGAATGAGAGGATAATTTTGTAGAGGGGGAAGGCAAGGGCCAATATAACAAATAGGAAGTAACCCCAACTTTGCAGATGAAGGAAGAAATAGGTGATGTAGGAGAGGTGTCCTACAAAAAAACAGAGCATCCCTGCATGGAATAGTCTGCTCTTGTTTTCTACAAGGAGGAAGGCGTCACCGACTGTTCCCAGTAGTAAGGCCAAAACTATCAGAAGAAAAGGGATTCCTGTATCTGTTGTTACGGTAAGGTAATATATAAAAAGTGATGGCATGAGAAGGACTTTACTTATTACAGAAGGCACCTTCATGTTTTCTGATCGGAAGCTCATATGGACTATACAGAGAATGAGGTAGATCAATAGGAACTTGTTCATGATTAAATCTTAACGCACGTTAAGGGTGATGACAACACGTTTCCTTTCGTTTTGCCATGGAAGGTGAAATCTGCTATACTCTCATTCATGGCAAAGTCAACATATGATGAATCGAAAATCCAGACGCTCAGTGCGTTGGAACATATACGCAAGCGACCGGGTATGTACATTGGACGCTTGGGAAATGGTACCCATCTCGATGATGGAATCTATATCCTTATCAAGGAAATTATCGACAACAGCATTGACGAGTTCATTATGGGATTCGGCAATAAGGTTGTCGTCCGGGTGAAGGATAAGAGTGTTTCGGTGCGGGACTATGGTCGGGGAATTCCCCTAGGCAAGGTCGTCGATTGTGTTTCGGTTATCAATACAGGGGCAAAGTACAGCTCTGATGTCTTCCAGTTTTCCGTTGGGTTGAACGGGGTGGGTACTAAGGCAGTCAACGCTCTTTCCTCCCAATTTACCGTGACGGCGTTCCGTGATGGCAAGTACTCCTCTGCAACGTTCAGTAAAGGGGTCTTGGTTTCCGAAAGGAAAGGTAAGGGTCCAGAGGAAGATGGGACTATGGTGAGCTTCACCCCAGATACCGAACTGTTTGGCGACTACGCCTTCAATGAGGATTTTCTGGTAACCCGTATCTGGAGCTATGCGTATCTGAATACCGGACTTTCCATCAACTTCAACAACAAGACCTTCAAATCTGCCCACGGGCTTCTTGACCTTTTGGATAAGGAGGTGGGAAACGAAGGGCTATACGCAACTATTCATCACCAAAGCAAGCAGCTTGAGTTTGCTTTTACCCATGTGGTAGGTTCCTATGGGGAGAATTACTTCAGCTATGTGAATGGTCAGCATACCACCGATGGAGGTACCCACCAGGCTGCGTTCAAGGAGGGTATCCTCAAGGGTATCAACGAGTTCTTCAAAAAGAACTGGGCACCTCAGGATGTGCGTGACGGTATTATCGGGGCTATTGCCATCAAGGTTAAGGAGCCTGTTTTCGAATCACAGACAAAGAATAAGCTGAGCAACACGGAGATCCGCTCCTGGATTGTAGCTGAGGTAAAGGACGCCATCGTTGATTTCTTGTTGAAGAATTCTGATGAAGCTGCAAAGCTGAATGAGAAGATCATAAACAATGAGACACTCCGTAAGGAACTCAATGAAGTAAAGAAGGGCGCACGTGCCTCAGCAAAGAAAGTTTCGCTGAATATTCCCAAATTGAAGGACTGCAAGTATCACCTTGGCCAGAGTGCTTCCCATCGTGATGAGTGTGACCGTTCAGTTATCTTTCTCACTGAGGGAGACTCAGCTTCAGGGACTATCACTAAGACACGGGATGTGATGACCCAGGCGGTTTTTAGTCTTCGGGGAAAAATACTCAATGTCTATGGAAAGAAACGTACTGAGATATATAAGAATGCCGAGCTATACAATATGATGGTTGCCTTGGGTATCGAAAATGGTGTCGATGGTTTGCGCTACGGCAAGGTCATCATCGCCACAGATGCTGATACTGATGGGTTCCATATCCGTAACCTCCTGATGACCTACTTCCTCACTTACTTTGAAGATCTTGTGCTTGCAGGCAGGCTTTACATCCTGGAGACTCCCTTATTCAGGGTGCGTAACAAGAAACAGACAGCCTATTGCTATAACGAACAACAGCGTGATAATGCTGTTGCTCAGATCAAGGGCAGTGAAATAACTCGGTTTAAGGGCCTTGGAGAGATAGACCCCAAGGAGTTCGGGCAGTTCATTGGTGAAGATATACGTCTGGTTCCCGTTTCAATCGTAGGAATGAACGAAATGCACAAGACCTTGGAGTTCTACATGGGAAGCAACACCCCCCAGCGAAGGGAATTTATTATGGAGAATCTTATCTAATGACGCAGGCACAATCTGTTTTTCGACAAAATTTCCTTGAATATGCGTCGTATGTTATCAAGGAGAGGGCCATCCCCGATCTTGATGACGGTTTCAAACCAGTTCAAAGACGTATTATCCATACACTCTTTGAGATGGATGATGGCAAGTTTCATAAAGTGGCCAATGTGGTTGGTTGGGCGATGCGTTATCACCCCCATGGGGACTCTTCAATTTACGAGGCTCTGGTAAATATGGCCAACTTTGACCTGTTCATTGAGAGACAGGGAAATTTTGGTAACTTTATGACCGGTGATAGCGCGGCTGCCGCTAGGTATATCGAGTGTCGCCTGCTTCCCTTTGCCAAGAGGGTTCTCTACAATCCTGAACTTACAGCTTTTACTGATTCCTATGACGGACGCAATAACGAGCCGGTCTCATTTCCTGCCAAGATCCCTGTAGTCATTATCCAAGGGGTCATGGGTATTGCGGTAGGAATGAGTACCTCAATCCTACCCCATAATGCACTTGAAGTGCTCGATGCTATGGCTGCAAAACTGAAAGGAGAAACCTATACCCTCTATCCAGATTTTCCCGGTGGAGGCATAGTTGATGTGGAGGAGTATAATGACGGACGGGGTTCTGTCTCCATCCGTGCGAAGCTCAATTTTTCCGACCCCAAGAAAATACTCATTGAAGAACTACCTTATGGGGTAACCAGTGAGGCAATGATCCACTCGGTTGAGGATGCGGCAAAGAAAGGGCGACTGAAGATCAGTTCGATTAATGACTACACCTCGGACAAGGTCAATATTGAGATTAATCTTGCACGCAATACCTACTCTGAAGACATCGTTGATGCCCTCTATGCATTCACTTCCTGCGAGACTAAAGTTTCGGTGAATCCACTGGTGATTAGGGATAACATACCTACGATCATGGGTATTACAGAGATTCTGGACTACCATGCAGTGAACCTTCTTGATATCCTAAAGGCTGAGTTGGAGTTGGAGAAGGGACATCTGTTGGACAAGTTGCATGCCCGCACTCTTGAGCGTATCTTCGTTGAGGAGCGCATCTATAAAAGGATAGAACAGAAGAAGAGTGCCCCTGATGTCATCAAGGCAGTATTCTCCGGGTTCAAACCTTTCAGTGAACAACTGTTGAGACCTCTTGTCGATGATGATGTCGACCGCCTTCTGAAGATTCCTATCAGGCGCATCTCTCTGTTTGATATTGAGAAGAACCGTAATGAGATGGATGAAATCAATGCTTTGTTGGAGGAGATCGAGTACAAGCTTGCTAATCTGGTCGAGTATGCTCTCTCCTATCTTGGGGAACTGAAGGGTATGCTTGGTGCGGAAGAGCATAAGAGAAAGACAAAGATAAAGACGTTTGAGACAATAGATGTCAAGGAAGTTGCCGAAAGAAACCTAGCTATAAAATACGACACGTCCAATGGGTATTTGGGCTATGGGGTAAAGACCGGCACAACCCAGCTTGAAGTTAATGCGTTTGACAGGGTGCTGATCATCCGTAAGGATGGTACCTATCAGGTCATTGATGCTCCTGAAAAGGAGTTTGTAGGCAAAGGAATGCTCTATTGTGGGTTTGCCGATCGCAGCGAGCTTGAGAAGATTGTCTTTACTGTGATCTATCAGGAAACGACATATAAGTACCTTTTCCTCAAACGCTGTCAGATTCTTTCCTTTATGTTGAAGAAGGCCTATTCTCTCATCCCTGAGGGGAACTTCAAGATGGTGAAGCTCTCTACGCATCCCAATGCTGAGCTCACGGTAAAATATAAGCCCAAACCCGGGTTGAGAATCATGGAAGAGCAGTTTTACTTCTCTGACTATCTGATAAAGGGTGTACGGGCGAACGGGGTGCGCATTGTAGTAAAGGATGTCGCCTCACTCAAGTTGCGGGCGGTGAAGGAAATTGTGCACGAAAACCAAGAAGAGCCAACCCTCTTCGATGATGTTGAGGAGTAATGATGGCGTTTGAAGAGAGAATTCTCTATGAGGATAATCATCTCATCGTAGTGAACAAGCTATGTGGTGAGTTGGTTCAAGGGGACCGGACAGGCGATGTGACCCTCGCCGATACGGTTAAGCAGTATCTGAAAGAAACCTATCATAAGGAAGGGAATGTCTATCTGGGCATTCCCCATCGCCTCGATCGTCCTACTAGTGGTATTGTGGTCTATGCAAAGACTGAGAAAGCTCTGATAAGGCTCAATGAGCTGTTCCGGGGAAGTTCTGTCAAGAAAATTTACTGGGCGGTTGTGGATAACCTTCCCTCTCAGTTGGAAGGGACCCTTATCCATCATATGACGAGGAACACCACCCAGAACAAGAGCATAGCTAACCCGATTGAGCGCAAGGGAAGTAAAGTTGGAAAGCTTGATTACAGGGTGATTTCCTCTTCGAAGAATTATCATCTGCTGGAAGTCGAGCTTCACACCGGGCGTCATCACCAGATACGAGCCCAGCTTGCTGCCATAGGTCTCCATATTAAGGGAGATCTGAAGTATGGCTCTCCTCGTTCCAACCCTGATGGTGGCATTTGCCTCCATGCACGATCCATAAGCTTTATGCATCCGGTTAAGAAGGAAGAGCTCTTTATTGTTGCCAATCCTCCTCGAGATGCCCTTTGGGATGCTTTTGTGGAACAGGTGGGAGAGTAGATCTATTCAATTTATGTATAGTTTATAACAAACAATCCCACCGAAAGGTGGGATTGTCCTTAACCGTGCACACTGACCTTTATAGACCAGAATTGACGGACTTAGATAATACTATAACATCGCTATTGAGGTAGTTAACAAAATATGAATATCAGCTCCTCATGAAGCTTGGCATGATCGAAATTCCTTCATGTCCCACCCAACGCAAACAGTATTGCACCACAGTTTTTCTGCTTTTTCTATGCTAGCTCTCTCGCTTCTTTTTTTATCTCTAGCAAACCTTTCATGATATGATACATATCAAGGTTTTGATTTTGTCTACCAAATGCATTATGAAGGTCTTTATAGAGAGCATAGAGACGATCGTAGATTTTTGATTCATGCTCTCGCGGGTAATATATCAACTTAGATGTGGAGGTCATCAAATTGATTGCTTCCTCGATGGAAGGATAGATGCCTGCACAAACTGCAGCGGCTATGGCTCCCCCAAGGGCACAGGTGTATAGACTGGTTGCAAGTTTCAGAGGCTTCTTGCAGATATCAGCATAAATCTGCATCAGATGGGTATCCTTTCGAGGGATTCCACCGCACACTACAATTTCTTCAATAGGAATCCCATGACTTTCCATCTGCTCGTGGATGATTCTTGCTCCAAATGCGGTAGCTTCAATGAGAGAGTTATATATCTCGGCAGGAGTACTATGTAGCGTTAATCCAATAATCATCCCTGATAGTCTTTGGTCTCCCAGAATGGTCCTATTCCCATTCAACCAATCCAATGCCAGCAAGCCACTTTCTCCCGGACGGAGTGTTGAAGCTTCCTTTCCAAGTTGTTTATGGTTTTTCCCCTGTGGCTGGACTCGTGAAACAAACCAATTGAAGATGTCTCCTACTGCACTTTGACCAGCTTCAATACCGAAGTACCCTGGAATGATTGAATCATGAACAATACCGGCCATACCCTCATATTGATCAACTTTTTTTGTTTTGGTATTACAGCAAGATCACAAGTTGAAGTGCCGATTGTCTTGACCAGATTGCCAGGGCGTACCCCGGCACCAATTCCCCCAAAATGGGCATCAAAAGCAGAAGTGGCAACCACTATACTTTTGGAAAGTCCCAATCGAGCTGTCCACTCGTTACTGAGCATTCCAGCAGGCTGGTCGCAGGCGAGAACCTTAGCTTTACTAAGCGTATTATGCACCTTTAGTAAAGCAGGATCGAGTGATACAAAGAATTCCTTGTCTGGATATCCTCCCCATTCAGGATTGTACAAAGCTTTGTGTGAAGCTGCACAAATATTGCGTATTGCTTCGTCTACATGATTCTTCCCAGTAATCAAGAAAGGGAGCCAGTCTGAAACTTCCATCCACGTGTATGCTGCATTAAACACCGCTCGGTCGATACGTAGACAGTGCAAGACTTTTGCCCAATACCACTCAGAAGAGTATGAGCCTCCTACCATCTGGATGTAGTGTGGATGGCTTTGCATTGCCACCTTTGTGATTTCGACTGCTTCCTGTGTAGCAGTATGGTCTTTCCAAAGCCAGATGTAGGCATTAGGATTGTCTATGTAGTCATTTACAGAAGCTAGGGGCGTTCCATCGGCAAGGACTGGAAGTACAGTGGTTCCAGTGGTGTCGATACCAATACCAACGATAGAATCGAGACAGAATTCAGGATCTTTCAACGCCTCCTTAATTGCCATCGTGATGCTTACTTCCAAACCTTTTGTATAGTCTTCAGGGTTTTGCCGTATCATATTTGGATTTTTTCTATCAAGCCAATTCCCTTCCTCTCCAAACTGATAGGGATAGACCCCACTTGCGAGCTCTCTTCCTGTGGCAATGTCGACAATAATGGCACGAACTGAAGCGGAGCCGTAATCAACCCCGATTGTGTAACATCTAGAAAACCCCATCTATTTCTCCCTTATTTTTGAAATATTTGTTTGTTTGCGGCGAACCGGGGAATTTTCCCTTGGAAGTACAGCATAGTCTGCTTTCGCATCAAATTCGGTGCATTCCAGTAGGAAGCTCTGGTATCACCAGCTCGATGGTTGGTCATGGTAAGCGTATCCAGATCTTTGAATACATTATCAGCGGGAAGAGGCTCGACGTCGAACACATCAATAGCAGCGCCTCCAATAGTCTGTGTTTGGAGAGCCTCAACCAAGGCATGCATATCTACCAAACCAGAACGTGCAGTATTGATAAAATAGGCACTTCTTTTCATCTGTTTGAATTGTTTTTCTCCAATCATCTTCATGGTTTGGGGTGTTAACCTGACATGCAATGAAATGATATCAGCTTTTACAAGCAGCTCATCAAGGCTGACAGGCTCAAAGCCATCATCCTTGATGACTTGAGTGGATACAAACGGGTCACTGACCAGGATGGTGGACTCAAAAGCTTTAAGTTTGGTAGCCACCATTTGACCATTCTGACCATATCCGATGATACCAATCTTCAATTCTGCAAGCTCGGGGATAAAGGCTGAGTTTGGATATGCCTCTTGCCACCTACCTTGTTTGAGGGCAAGGTAGGAACGTGCGATATTCCTAGTTTCAGCAAGCATCAAGCCGATAGTATACTCAGCAACCGCATTGGCGTTGTGATGTGGAGTGTGAATGACGGGAATACCCCTACGTGTCGCTTCTTGCATTGCGATGTTCTCCAGTCCTCCTCTTGCTGACACTATTAGCTTAAGCTTTGGTGCTTCATCCATCAGTTCCTTGCTTACTGGACAGATATGTACTACCAGAACCTCAGCATCTCTGACGAGAGCTGATAAGTCTTCAGGACAAGGAACCCCGGAAGGTCCATGTTTTTCCAGTTGTCTCCAAACATTCCGGATTTCAGAACGAGTTTTCACAATAAAATCTGTCTTAACATAGGATGTAATATACTGTTCAATACCATCTCCATGAAAAAACTTTTCAAGAATCTCGGTGGGCAACAAATAATCCCCAACAACTACACCTTTCATATCTTTCCTCCTTAGTCCAATAAGGACAACGCTTCATCGAGGGTCATTCCATCCCTAGGAATATACTGTTTCCAATACTGTACAGACTCTTTCAATTCATCGAGGGCATCGTGTGGATACTTCGTATTGGAAATGAATATTTCAAACGCTAAGGTTATTCTGTCTGTCTTCGGAGGCATGGTTGGGTCATCAGGCATAGTATAGCTCTTCTTTAGAGCCTCCAGCACCGATCGAGGTGAAATAATTCCTTCTTTATTGGTCTCACTGGTGAACGGTGCATGTGAAGAAGTTTTCCCATTTGTCTGTTGGAGGTGGATGATCGGGGAGTAGGCTCCCAACTCTTTAAGCCATGCATGAGGGTCATCGTCTCTTTCATCATGGGAAAACATATGAGCAAAGGAATTCTGGAGTTCTTTGAGTAATTGTTTGGCAAAGACAAGATCGGATCTGCTGTTTGACAGAGCTTGTTCCTTCACCATTCGGTAACTGTATTCAGGTCCAAGCCAGATACCTCTGTTACGACCTTCGTTGCGTTGCATACCTACTGCTTGAATGATTTGTTCGATGTTTGGAAGCCGATATTTACGTTGTCCCACCATGTGACCGACATCAACTGCGATGTAGAAAGGGTCATGGTTTTTTCCATATACATCGTGGATGAGTTTTTTAGAACTCTCGATAGTAAAGGGGTGTTGATAGGGAGCATACATTTGCTCACAGCACAGTTTTACCCCTTTGTTTTCCTTTGCATAGGAAGCGAGTTCTGCATATTCATCAATTGCAATGCCTACAGCTGTCTCATAGGCTTCTTGTGATGCCAAGTCTGCTTCCCTGATAGCATGGAAGGAAAAACCAATATCGGCACCTAGCTTTCCGGCTCCCTGGATCAAAGGCTTGAACCATAAATTCTTCAGCTTAGTCCGAACCCGAGCATCAGGATGGGTCAAGCCTGCTGTACGATAGGTCTGGTATCCAGTGAAGAAGCTACGGACTTTCATGTGATAGGTTTCTTCAAGCTTGGCTACATCATCGAACCAATCTTGCAGGTAATTCTCAGGAGCAAAAAGAGGGTCGATTTCGTTATCCGTGCTTGCTTCGATGCTTTGGGCTCCCATGTACTGAATGACGGGCATCCATTCGGATGGGAGAACCCAGCGCTTGATAGCAAAACATGTGTCCATTGCCACATAGAGTTTTGGTGATTTCATTATGATACAACCTTGTTAAAGAAATGTTATAAATGCATCATTATAGTAAGACTAGTTTGAGATTGTGTCAATAAAAAAGTAAATATCACTGGATTTAGATAGGGAAAAATATTTCTTGACAGATTAAATTTATCATTCTAACATTCAATTGTTAACAAAGTAACTTTTAAAACAAAATAGGAGGAGTTCGATGCTCGCATATGTATATAGTGGAATAGGGGATTTGAAACTCAAGGAGATTGAAACACCCAAAGCTCAAGATAATAGTGCCGTAATCCATGTAGATGCGGCTTCAATTTGTGGTACTGATTTGAGAACCTATCGTTTTGGATCTTTGAAAATCAAGAATCTGCCAAAGATTATTGGTCACGAGGCTGTGGGAACTATTGTTGAGATAGGTAAAGATGTGAAGAACTTCAAGGTCGGTGACCGCGTGCAGATTGCTCCTGCAATTGGGTGTGGACATTGCCCTTCCTGCAAAGATGGGCAAACTAATCTTTGTGATACCCTCAAGACCATCGGATTCGATTTCAATGGTACCTTTGCAGAGTATATGGAAATTCCTGCACAGGCATTTGAACAGGATAATGTAACCAAGATTCATGAGAACCTGAATGCCGCTGAGGCAGTTTTGGCTGAACCAATTGCCTGCGTAATGAATGCACAATCCTACCTGCATATAGAAGCAGGTAATACTGTGGCAATTTTTGGTTCAGGTTTTATTGGAACTATGCATGCAGCTCTTGCCTATGCTCAAGGTGCTTCGAAAGTATTTCTTATCGAACTGAACGAACATCGCATTGCCATGGCTAAGAGCATTCATCCAAATTTAATTGTGATCAATTCGGATAAGGAGGATCTTCAGCAGGCAATACATAGGCATACCAAGGGGCAGGGGGTCGATGTTGCCATAACCGCCTGCTCGGTCGGTGTTGCACAAGTAAATGCAATGAGTATTATTGCTAAACGTGGTAGGGTAAGTCTTTTTGGAGGGCTTCCTAAAGAGACAACTGGGTTCCTTGACAGTAACATCATTCATTACAAAGAAGTTTCAGTATATGGAGCGCATGCTTCTACAGTAGAACAGAATCGACAAGTTCTTGCCATGATTGCTGATGGTACCTTGGATGTGAAGCCGTTCACAAAAAATCCCTTTGCACTCAAGGATATCGAACAAGCTTTCACAGAACTGAATAAGGAATCAATTGTCAAAGCAATTCTCATTCCAGGGGGAAAGTGATTCATGCAAGCAGAATCTATACTCGAGATGCGAGGCATTAGCAAATTTTATTCCGGTGTCCAGGTACTCAAAAGTGTGAATCTGAAATTGATGCATGGGGAAATATTAGGACTCGTTGGAGAAAATGGTGCAGGGAAATCCACGCTAATGAAGATCCTTTCAGGAGGAACCCAGCCGGACACTGGTGAGATTCTTATTGATGGGCAGACTGTTCAGGTGAACAGTCCCATTATTGCACAGGATCTGAAGATTGCGATGGTGCAGCAAGAATTGAGTTTGATTCCTACCCTCTCAGTGATGGACAATATTGTCTTGGGTAGGGAGAGAACCAGGTCGGGGCTTCGAATTCTCGATACCTTGGCAAACCAAGAATATGCACGCAAAGCCTTGGCATTAATGGATCTCACATTTTCCTTAGAAGAGAGGGTAAAAAATCTGAGTGTTGCGAATCAGCAGTTGATTGAGATTGCACGGTGCTTGATCCTTTCTCCTCGGGTCTTGATTCTTGATGAACCTACCACTGCCTTGACCTTAGTCGAAGCCGAGTCTTTGCTCAAACGGATGCTGGAGTTGAAGGAGAATGGGACCTCCATTATTTTCATATCACACAAACTCGAGGAAATTACCCGTGTTTCAGATCGATTACACATTATGCGTGATGGTCGGAAAGTTGGTGACTGTTTGGCAACGAAGGTAACTCGACCTGAATTAATTACAATGATGGTAGGTGACAAGCGCTTCTTTTGTCATAGGCCCACTCTGAAGAGGGACTTGGATGCAAGGCCCGAGGTACTGTCAGTGAATCATCTCTTTTGCAAGAATCAGTTCAGTGATGTCTCCTTTACAGTTCATGAAGGAGAAATCTTTGGATTTTTTGGATTGAAGGGAGCTGGCCGGAGTGAACTCATGATGTCAATATTCGGCTCTAATCGTGTTGACAGTGGGGAAATTTACCTTGCAGGTAAGAAACTAGAGAGAAATTCACCGCAACACGCCATTCAAAATGGGATGGGATTTGTAACTGAGGATCGAAAACATACAGGGATTTTCCCAAACATGGATATCAAGAATAATATCCTAATATCAGATTTGAAAAAGATTGCTTCCCCGATTGGCACAATCAATGAACAGCAGATGGGAGTTATTAGTTGTAACCTGGTGAAGGCTCTGGGAATCAAGATTTCCACTCCAAATCAGCGTGTGAAGCGACTTAGTGGTGGAAATCAGCAAAAGGTGATGATCAGTCGCTGGTTGCACACCAACTGCAAGTTGTTGGTTCTTGATGAACCGACGAAAGGTGTGGATATTGGAGCAAAACAGGATATCTATCAGCAGGTGCAGCAACTTGCAGATGCAAAGAAGGGGATCGTAGTCATTTCCTCGGAGCTAGAAGAAGTGATGCTTCTGTGTGATCGAATAGCAGTAATGCGTGAAGGTAAGATTCTTACAATTCTTGAGGGCGATGCTATTAAGGCTGATAAAATAATGCATCACGCAGCAGGGTGATGAGACGAGGAGAGAAAGATGACTGATTCAGTGAAGGAGAGACAAGCTAAAAACCAATGGTTTCGGCTATTTCTTAAAGGTAATATTGTCCTATTTGTTTTGGCGGGAGTGATCATCATCCTCAGTATTGCCTCCCCTTATTTTTTACGGGTTGGCAATTTGATGGATGTTGCCAAGCAAGCCGCCATCAACGGTATTATTGCAATGGGTATGACTTATGTGATTACAACAGGAGGTATTGACCTCTCGGTTGGTTCTGTGTGGGCACTCAGTGGGGTGGTTACCGCAATCATGATCAAGGCGGGTCTTGTGTGGCCGTTAGCCTGCCTGTTGGGAATTCTCATCGGAGCTTTATGCGGTTTCTCAACAGGCTTGCTGGTAACCAAAGGCAAGTTGCAGCCATTCATAGCCTCTTTAGCAACTATGAATGTATTCAGAGGGTTGGCACTTATTGTGACTGGTGGTTATACAATTTATGGACTCCCTAAGTCCTTTCGCGTACTCGGGGGAGGAACAGTGTTAACTATCATTCCCATGCCAGTCATTGTATTGCTCCTGCTGTTTTTCCTTTCTTGGTTTATTTTCACCAAGCAGGTATTAGGTCGGTATCTTACTGCAATCGGAAATAATCGTGAGGCAGCACGGTTGAGCGGTATTAATATAGAACGGATGACCACCTTTGCCTATGTATATTCTGGCATTCTTTGCGCCATAGGTGGCGGTATCGTAGCGACAGCCAGACTTGGTGCTGCAGAACCTACCATTGGCCAAGGTGCTGAACTTGATGCCATCGCTGCTGTTGTTATTGGAGGAACGTCAATGGCAGGGGGAGAGTCCAAGATCACTGGAACCCTAATCGGAGCCATACTTTTAAGTGCCATCAACAACGGATTGACACTACTGAATGTGCCGACCTATTTCAAGATTGTTGTTGTTGGTTTGATACTGATTGTTGCCATGTTGCTCGACTCCATCGGAGATTAGGGTAACTGATTTAGAGAAACACCACATAGTGGTTTTAAAAAAGGAGAGATTTATATGAAAAAGAGTAAAAGGTGTTTAGTTGTCTTGCTGGTAGCCTTGTTGGGTGTATCGGGTCTTTTCGCTGCTGGAGCAAATGAAGTTGCCCCTGTTCAGGATGAAGGTTCGTTTCTCAGTGATTCCGCTGGTTTGACAAACGGAGCTTTCTTGGAAGGTGTACCCAAGCCTACCAAACAGTGGAAGATTGCAAATATCACCAGAACATTGATGAATGCTCACTGGGTAAAAAATAAGGAAGGTTTTGAAGCGGCTGAAAAACATTATGGTGTGGCCGCTGATGTATTTGCAGTCCAGTCAGAGCAGGATGTCATGGATCAAGCCAATATTCTTGATACTTGTATCGAAAAGGGCTACAACGCTGTCATCGTATCTCCCATCACTGAACAGAACCTCCTGCCTGGACTGAAAAAGGCAACTGATGCTGGTATTGTCATCATCAACGTTGATACTGCTGAGATAAGCAAACAAATTGCACAAGAGAACGGTATCAAAATCACTACGTATCTCGGTTCCAATAATTATGATTCCGGTAAGTCGGCTGCTGAGTTTATCAGCCAAATTCTTGGGTCAAAGAGTGGTGAGGTAGCCATCATTGAAGGCAATCCTGGTGATACATGTGCAGTCGATCGCACCAAAGGTTTTGCTGATTATGCAAAGTCTTCCGAAAATCTTAAACTCGTTGCTTCTCAGACAGGAAAGTGGGATCGCTTGAAGTCCCTCGAAGTAGCTACCGGTATTCTTCGTGCCAACCCGGATATTCGCGGTATCTACTGTAATAACGATACTATGGTGCTTGGTGTCATGCAGTCCGCTGAGGACCTTGGGTATACTGTTCTCAATAGTGATCAGTTTGCTCGTGCCGGCGAGTCCAAGACCTTGTTGCTGATTGGAAATGATGGAGTTCCTGAAGCAATCGAAGCTGTTCGTGATGGTAAGCTTACAGGTACAATTGCCCAGAAACCTTATTTGATGGGTTACAGTGCAGTCGAGGCCGCCATCATTGCCCTTGAAGGCAAACAACCTCCTGCTATGTTCAATACTCCTGTTGCGCTGGTTACCAAAGCTGATTTCTAACAAACCAGAGATTGATATTTTTGATAACTGTCTCAAAAGTGAAAATCCTTTGAGGCAGTCTTTTTATCTGCTTAGTATGGGCAATACCTTGGGGGTGATAGTTTACTGAGGGAGATGTTTGAGTTAGCAGATTCTTGCATGAAGAAGATATTGATGTTCAAGTCGGTTGGTATGAGGACCCCTGAGCTCATTGTGTAAGGGGTGAAATATCCATTCTCCAATGGTCCCCTCAAGTTAATAAAAACAAGATTAAAACTTGTAGGTACTATAGAGATATTTGCTAATTATTAGGATAGGATCAGGCGATTTTCAGAGAACCGGTCTATTCGGGAGTGTTGGAAGAAAAAGAGGCCGTACCTATAAAATAAGTATGGAGTGTATAAGAAATCACACATGGTAATCATAAGAATTGAAAAGACGCTGACTAGTAATCTTGTATTATTTCAGAGATTGAAACAGCTAAATTTTTCACTGAAAAAGAAACAAGAGGATCGCTCATGTTTCAATCCTTTCAGTAAGAGGATCTGTGAATCAGGCAATAATTAGCTTCACCTGTTTGCTTTCAATATAGAGACGGAACTCATCGGGTATCTTGGAATCAGAGATGACGGTGTCGAAGGTTTCGATGTTTGTGAGGGGCGATACACAGATTTTCCCAAATTTTGAAGAGTCAAGGAGTAATATCTTGGTCAAGCTTGAGTCAATAGCGGCCTTTTTTATATCAAGTTCATAGGGAAGTGGACAGGTGACTCCTAGTTGCGGATGAAACCCCCCAGCAGTCACAAAGGCTTTTGAAGCGCGGGTGTTTTTGACCATGTCGACACTATAAGAGCTTTCGAAAGTTTGGGCTTCAGGGTGGAACTCACCTCCACCAATGATTACTTTGCACAGTGGTCGTTTCAAAACTTCTAGGAGAACGTTCAATGACCAACAGATAATGGTAAAAGGGACGTCATAGGGTAGCGCTTGGGCAAGGTAGAAGGAAGTGGTCCCCGAGTCAAGCATAAAGGTTTCCTCTTTTTTCAGCAATTGAACGGCTTTGGTGCCAATTCTAATTTTTTCTTCCTGGTGGATGGTGGTCTGCATTTGCAATCTATAATCCACCCTGTTTTCTTCCTCAGGGTTATCTGGATTGTAGACTGCTCCTCCATGAATCATCTTGACAATACGACGCTCTTGCAAAGTTTCCAGGTCGCGCCTGATGGTCATCGAGGAGACTGATAGGAGATCAGAAAGTGAACGGATACTCCCAACATTGTTAGTTTTTAGTTGGTTGGTGATTTGTTGTAATCGCTGTTCTTTTTTCCCCATTATATGTTTCTCCACGAAGTATATGTTAATATTTTACCTAAAAAATAGATATTCGTCAATTAAATATGCTATCAGACGATGCTAAATCAAAATTATTCACAGAATTGTCATTAATTGATATATCTTTGACAAATGTAAGAAAAACATATTTACGAAAAAGAAAATATATTTTAAAATGTTATAAAAAACAATTGACAATGGTAAAAATATACCACAATATAGAGATAAATAGATATATTGTGATAAAAAATTGCAGTATTAATTGCATTATAGGGAGGATTCAAGAATGAGGCCTGATAGATTCACAGATAAAGTTGTTTTCATTACAGGGGCTGGACAAGGGATGGGTCAGCAATTTGCACTGGACATGGCAAAGGAAGGAGCCAAAGTAATAATTTCTGACATCAATGCAGAGGCACTGAGGGAAACTGAAGTGTTGCTGCAGGAATTTAAGGCATCGTATATGTGTATTGTCTGTGATGTCTCCAAGAATGATCAGGTCGTTGATGCTGTTTCACAAATCCAGAAGGAATATGGAAGGATTGATATCCTTATTAATAATGCTGGGATTCTCAAATCTGCAACGATTGAAGATACTTCCCTTGAATTGATTGACCTCACCATTGATGTGAATATCAAAGGGGTATTGTACTGTATCAAGGCTGTCACTCCGCTGATGAAACAACAAGGGTACGGGCGTATAGTTAACTTGGCTTCTATTACAGGTAAGAACGGGGATAATAGCACCACTTTTGTGTATGGTGCTAGTAAGGGTGCTGTCATTACCTTGACTAGATCGGTAGCACGGCAGTTGGGTCCTTTTGGTATTACCTGCAATGCAATGGCTCCACATGCTGTCATGACCAAAATGATGGAGTATTGGGATAAAGAGAAAAAGAAGGCTATGAGTGACAAGATTCCTGTTCGAAGATTAAGTACCGTTGAGGACATGTCCAATTTGGCTTTGTTTCTTGCATCCGATGAAGCGTCGTTCATCACAGGCGAAACCATCAATATCAATGGTGGCTATTACATGGATTGAAGGATAGAAAAACTATGCAAAGAATTGATGTATTGAATGTAGAGGAAGTGAAAGAGATGAGTAATAAGGATTTGGCCCAGTATATTGACCATACCATACTGAAGGCAAATACGACGAAGAAGGATGTTGAAAATTTGTGTAAGGAAGCACGAATGTTCGGATTCTGCTCTGTGTGTGTGAATTCTTATTGGGTGCCTCTTGCTTCCAAATTGCTCAAGGGGTCTTCTGTGAAAGTCTGTACGGTGGTTGGGTTTCCCTTGGGCGCGATGTCTACCCAAAGTAAGGCTTTTGAGACGGGACAAGCTGTTGCAGATGGGGCTGTCGAAATTGATATGGTTCTCAATATAGGGTTGCTAAAGGCCGGTGCATACCAAGAAGTACTGAATGATATCAGGACTGTACGAAAGGCTGTCGGAAAAGCTGGTATCTTGAAGGTAATTATTGAAACTTGTCTTCTAACTGATGATGAGAAGAGAAAGGCATGTGAATTATCCGTGGAAGCCGGTGCCGAATATGTAAAGACCAGTACTGGTTTTTCTACTGGTGGTGCAACCGTTGAAGATATTGCATTGATGCGTTCTGTGGTTGGTCCGAATATTGGTGTAAAGGCTTCTGGTGGTATTCGGACTGCTGAGTCTGCAAAAGCTATGCTTAAAGCAGGAGCTACTCGTATTGGAACTGGTTCTGGTGTATCAGTAATTACAGATTAACTACATATAAACTTTTGTTAAGGAAATGAAAGCTGTTTCAATCGGAATGACGTTTGAGGCAGCTTCTTCCATATTGAAACACTGATACTTGCTTTCCTTGCATTCTCCTATATTAATGTTGCTGCGTGTTGCTTCAGCAATATTGAGTCTATGGTTATTTCTAGCCGAACTCTATTATCTGATGGCACAAAGACAGAAGCCCTATATCGATGAACTGATCCAAGTCGATTATATACAGACTTAGCAGAGAATTTCTCCTTGGAATATATAATGATTGTTTTTGCGAGGTAGTAATCAGTTGTTTAATTTGGATATTTTAACATAGCATCATTGTGTCCTATATTATATTAATTAATAAATAGAAATATAAAAATTCATCCAAATTTATTATTAAGATGTGCAGTAAGAAATATTCATGGAAAACCATGAAAATATGTGTAGAGTAATCTGCTTAACAAAAGACTATGAGCTATTTGGTATTGAGAATATTTTTGAGGCTTTAGTAGGGATAGTTCGGGAAGGTTTCCGACTACGATTTTTTCTGGTTCTACAGGAATTGAGAGTTAAAATCGTGCACTTTGAGTTGTTGTCTAAAATCTTTGAGTAGGATTCTCTGACTCATTTGGAAAAGGGGGGAGACCACTGTTGAGGGGATATTGGATGTAGTCCGAAGGTAGGAATAGGAAATCCCACACTAAAAATTATCATCTGCCTCCATGCACGATCCATAAGCTTTATGCATCCGGTTAAGAAGGAAGAGCTCTTTATTGTTGCCAATCCTCCTCGAGATGCCCTTTGGGATGCTTTTGTGGAACAGGTAATTCGATAGTTTTTCAATACCAATACCGGTACATTGTATACTCCCGTCTTTTCGGGAGTTTTTTTATAGATACATTCACTAAGAGTACAACTAATTATATTTATATATCATTAATTATATATATTACAATAAATAAAAATTTCGTTAAACTTTTTATTGCGCTTTGGTCATATCACTGGTATGATTAGTCATCATATCATAAGGATTGGTCATTAGAACAATGAATACAAGAGAGAACGTACTGGCTGCAATACAGGGAAAACCTGTTGACTATACACCTGCAAGCTTTTCAATGCATTTCCCAAAAGCAGAAGCCTTTGGTGAAGCTGGCGTAAAGTCCCATTTTGATTTCTATAAAAAAACAAATGTCGACATCATGAAGATAATGAATGAGCATTTAGTACCCGATTTTGGAGAAATTAAGGTTCCTTCTGATTGGAACAAGATCCCCTCATTTTCTCTAAAGGATAAGTTCCTTTCTGATCAGGTTGATTTTGTAAAGAGAATTCTTGATGAATCTGATGATAGCATGTTCTCATTGGGAACAATTCATGGTGTCTGTGCCTCCAGTATTCATCCAATTGAAGGGCGGTACGGATATGTTCCTGTCAGAGAGTTGCAAGTTGCTCATCTTAGGGAGAATCCAACACCATTTTTGGATGCTTGTAAAAGAATAACGGATGCAATGTGTCTATTGACCGAGGCTGTGTTAGCAGCAGGTCTTGATGGAATCTATTATGCTGCATTGGGTGGAGAAAAACACTTTATGACAGATGGAGAGTTTGCTTTGGCCATTGAACCCTTTGACAAGCAGATCCTTCAGGTTGCAAAAGAACATGGCTCATGCAATTTTGTGCATATTTGTAAGGAAAACCTGAATATGGATCGATATCGCTCCTATGCTGACTTGATTGATGTGGCTAACTGGGGTGTGTATGAGACAGGATACTCGCTCGAACAGGGGCGTTTGCTCTTTCCCGAAGCTGCTATCATGGGTGGATTGGCAAACAGAAGCGGTGTGCTCGTAGAAGGAACTGAAGAAGAGTTGGAAAAAGCCGTCAAGAAGGTTGTTTCAGACTTTGGTCCTAAAAAGTTTATTTTGGGTGCAGATTGTACCTTGGCTACAGAAATGGATTATTCACGTATTAGGCAAGCCGTTCAGGCTGCTCGATAAATAAGGGAGGCTTTTCAATGAAAAGGGCTTTATTGGTTTTGATAATGGTACTAATGGTATTCTCCGTTTTTGCAAGTGGGGATAAGGAACAGACGAAGACTGTAACGACAACGGCTGCTGGGGATACGATATATCCTGCAGGCAAGGCAGTGATCTATGGATACGGGAATCCTCAATATTTGCAACAGTATTATGATGCTTGGCTAGAGAGAAACCGTGACATCGCCCCTGGCGTAACCATTGAGATTGTTCAGACAGAAGGCGCTGCAGCATCTAGAGAAAAGGTTACTATGACCTATCTTGCTGGTGCTTATGGGGATTTACCTGATGCAATGTACATTGATCCAATTAACCTTATGGATCTGGCAGCAGGTGGTATTATCAAAAATGAGACCGAGTTCGTCAATGCATTGGCTTCCCAGATGGTTGATGGGGCTATCAACGATGGCCTCTACAAGGGTCAGGCATATGGTTTACCAGAGTCTGTCCGTCCTCAGGTGCTATTTTTCAACAAGGCAGTATTTGACACCTATGGTGTTGATCCTGCTCTGATGGGCACTATGGAAGGGTATATTGAAGCGGGTCGCCAACTAAAAGAGAAGAGTAATGGTAAGGTCTACTTGTCATATATCGATCCAGGTTCAAGAACATGGAGATATTGGGGTCGTAGAGGTTTGATGCCACAGGCAAATGCTAAGATTTGGGACAATGACGGAAACGTGATCATTGGATCAGATCCTGGCACCAAGCTTGCCCTTACAACTTTGGATACACTCTATAAGGAAGGCCTGTTGCTTAAGAGTGCCATCATGCAACCGGCTCTTTATGATGCTATGCGTGAGGGTAATGTTGCAACCTTCTATATTGGTGCTTTCTGGGATGAGTTCATCCGTAAGAATGTCAGTGAGACTTCTGGTGATTGGCGCGTTATGCCAGCTCCTGTCTTTGAGGAAGTTGGAAAGGCCGGTGCTCCAGTTGCCTCTTACTTTGCAATTGTTGATAAACCCAATGGTGTCTATGCAGGTCTTATGGAAAAACTTTGGAAAGATTTCCAATTTGACAATACTCCCCGTAAAGATTGGGTCAATGCAATGGTTGAGCAGAATGCACCCTATGCAAATCCCATCTCCCTGGAGATGTTGCAGGATGCTTTCTGGAAAGAGCCCAGCGCTTTCTATGGTGGACAGAGTTTCAGAGAAATGGAAGGCAAAGGATTGCAGAATGCTTCAGACAATCTGATAGTAACACCACAGGATGCTGAAGCTGATACCATCATTAGTGTAGAGTTAGAGAAATATGTTGCTGGAGATCAGACGATTCAACAGGCGATTGCTAACATGGACAAGAACCTCAAAAGTCGTATTGGGAAAGCAAAGATCATAAAATAACAGTAGGATGAACAAGTCCTGTCTGGTTGGGTTAGGCCAATCTGGCAGGACTATCCTCTCTGAAAAGGAAAGAGTGTGTATGTTGGAAAAACTTAAGCGTTACAAGTACCCATATTTGTTTATTTTACCCTTTTTTGTTCTGTTTTTGGTTTTTCAGCTAATTCCTGCAATTTGGACCATCTTCATTAGTTTTACCTCATGGAACGGAATTGGAAAACCAGAATCTGTAGGGTTTGATAACTACGTTCTTATGTTTAGGGACCCTATGTTTAAGGAAGCGTTCAGTAATACGGTTGTCTATTGGCTGACCGGTTTTAGCACGATTCTGGTGCTCAGTATCTGTATCGCACTACTACTGACCCAAAGGGACTTACAAGGGAAGTCGTTTTTCAAGACTGTTGCCTTTTTACCTAATATTTGTGCTGCGATTGCAATGGGACTTATCTTTAGGATGTTGTTTGATGAGAATGTTGGATTGGTAAATGAGTTGATCACCCTATTGGGCGGAGACAAGCTTCCTTGGCTGACCAGTACATCAATGAGCAAGATACCCGTTATTGTTCTCAATGTCTGGAGAAATACGCCGTGGTTTACCATGATCATTATTTCCGGCCTACTTGGGATCAGTCCAGACCTCTATGAAGCGGCCGAAATAGATGGTGCGGGGCCATTTCGCAGATTTTTTCAGATTACCCTGCCAAGCCTAGGGAACATCCTGTTTTTTTGTTTTGTGACCCTTACGGTAGATTCTTGGAAGATTTTCAATGAGCCTTATATTTTGCCAGGTCCTGGAGTAAGTAATACCTCTTTGTTCCAATATATGTATCAGAGTGGGTTTACCATATTCAAGATGGGATATGCTTCTGCGATTGGTTGTGTTTTAATTCTTATTCTCTTGGTCATTTCCCTGGTTCAGTTCAGTGTGAGAAAGCGCCAAGGGGACCTGTAGGAGGCCTGAGATGAACTATCGTGTAAAGCAAAAAATCGGACGTTTTGCCAAATATCTTATTTTGGGTATCCTTGTATTCGTTTGTATTTTTCCCATTGTATGGATGTGTATGATATCTGTAAAAAGTATTACAGAGAGCATTAGTGGTTTCAACTCTTTGAAAGTCTCTAATCCGACATTTGGCAATTTTACTAGACTTTTCCAACAGATTCCCATCATGTCAAATTTGTTCAACAGTATCTTTTCGACAACAATGGGAACTCTGACCACAGTGTTTTTCTGTGCTTTGGCTGGATTTGCCTTTGCAAAATACAAGTTTCCAGGAAGAGATTTCTTGTTTCTCTTTGTTATTGCTACCATGCTTATTCCCCCCGAAGTTGGAGCTATTCCCCAATTTATCATCATGCGAAAACTGGGACTTATCAACAGCCTCTGGTCGTTGGTTGTACCTAGGATTGCAACAGCCGTAGGTATTTTCTATATGCGGCAGTACATTAAGGATGTTCCTAATGAACTTATCGAGGCTGCCCATATAGATGGATGTAAGGATTTTGCAATCTTCTATCGGATTATCCTTCCTGTTATCAAGCCAGCACTGGCTTCCTGGGCTTCATTGACAATTGTTGCTAGGTGGAACGATTTCTTTTGGCCCTTGCTTTTTCTGAGAAATACTTCAAAATACACATTGATGGTCTCCATTTCGTTGCTGCCTGTTAGTGATGGTCTTTCAACACCCTGGCAAGTTATTTTGGCGGGAACTACGATAGTGATTCTTCCCATAATTCTTGTCTATTTGATCTTGCAACGATCACATAGGGCAGACCTAACAGCTGGGGCCGTTAAAGGTTGATCTATTCAAGGAGACACAGGTGAAAAAGAAAGATGATGGGAAATCCTTAAAAGAGGTCATTCATGAAACAGAGTACCATGATATTCTTGTTGGTAAGTATCCAATAAATCATATTATTACCGAGCGAGTTTTAGTAGAGAAATATCAAGTGAGCAAAGCTCCTGTACGTGAGGCATTGGTTCAGCTCTGTTCAGAAAAAATGCTAAAAAGCATTCCTCGTTGCGGATATCAGGTTGTGCAAATAACTGCTCGCGAGATTGAGGAAGGCTTGAGCATGCGGTTGCTTCTAGAGCTGGGTGCTTTGGAAAAAACAGCAAAAAGGATTACTGCTGCGCAATTGAAAGAATTACAAGCGAATATCGATAAAGTCCAAGAAATTACAGTGGAACAAGATATTTTTGCTCATTGGTTCCATAATATTAGTTTTCATCTATTGCTTTGCAGTTTAGCAGACAATTCATTATTGTATTCTACCCTTGATCAGGTCCTTAAATATTGCTCAAGAGGAGCCTACCAATACTTTAATCGGACATGGGCCAATGATATCTTAAGTGATGCTTCTCAACATCAGCTAGTTGTTGATCATCTGGCAAACGGGAATTTGGAAGAGGCAAAGTCGGCCTTGCATGAGGACATACTATCAATGAGAGAGGCTTTTCAAAGTTCTTAACAGATAGCAATAAGGAAGTTATAGATGGTATCTACACAGATTGCCGAAAACTATTTACAGATATTACAAGAAGAGCTTATCCCTGCTTTGGGGTGTACAGAGCCTATCAGCCTAGCTTTTGCTGCAGCAAAAGCTAGGGAGGTGCTTGGGTGTGTTCCAGAAAAGATAACGGTTCAAGCAAGTGGCAACATTATCAAAAACGTAAAAGGTGTTGTTGTTCCTAATAGTGGAGGGCAGAAGGGAGTCGGAACTGCTATCGCTATGGGGGTCATTGGCGGCGATGCGAGGAGAAATCTAGAAGTACTTGAAGGCGTCACTCAAACTGATATTGGACAGGCTAAACACTATCGCGATACAGTGGATTTCAAGCTACAGGTTCTTTCTTCTGATGCAAAGTTGCATCTTATCATTCTTGCTGAGAGTTCTGGTCATAAGGCGTTAGTTGAGATTATTCATCAACATACTCATATTGTCAGGATCGAGAAAGATGACAAAATTATTCTGTCAGTTCCCTATGATGAGAATAATAGTTCTGACGCATTAACTGATAGGAGTCTGTTGTCAATTGAAAAAATTGTTGCATTCGCCGAAACGGTTCCCCTGAAGCGTGTCCAATCGGTTATAGAAAAGCAAATAGCATGTAATTCTGCAATTAGCAAGGAAGGCCTTTCACATCAATGGGGTGTGAATGTTGGAAAGAACTTGATCAAACACTATGGAAGTGATATTCGGATACGGGCAAAAGCAGCGGCTGCTGCAGGAAGTGATGCAAGGATGAGCGGATGTGTTTTACCCGTTGTTATCAATAGTGGTAGTGGAAATCAGGGAATGACAGCTTCTTTACCCGTTATTGAATATGCTCTTGAGTTGGGAATAAGTCATGAGTCCCTGATTCGAGCACTTGTAATCAGTAATCTGTGTGCAATTCATCAGAAAACAAAAATTGGACGACTTTCCGCTTATTGTGGGGTTGTGAGTGCTGCTTGTGGTGCTGGTGCTGCCATCACCTGGATGCATGGGGGGTCATACCAGCAGATTGAGGAGACTATGACTAATACTTTGGCGAATGTCTCGGGCATTCTCTGTGATGGGGCAAAGCCTTCCTGTGCAGCCAAGATAGCAAGTTCTGTTGATGCTGCAATTATGGCCCATTACCTCTCTTCAGAAAACCAAACGTTTATCTCCGGAGATGGTATAGTCAAGAACACCCTTGAAAATACCATCATAGGAATTGGTAAGATTGCGAATGAAGGAATGGTGAGTACTGATAGCACCATTCTCTCTATCATGATCGATGAGTAAGATGTATATTCATTAGATCATCAGGATATTTTTTTGGCTACAGGCAGAGCACTCCCTCCCCTTTGAAGCCGTTTACCTTTATGGTAAGCGGCTTTTCACTTCTTGCATGGATGAAGTGAGCAGACTCATCAAATACAGGCAAGCTAGAGAATTTAGTCATATCCAATCTTCCTGATTTGTACATGGGGTTCACTGTCATATAGATACACCCAAGACTTGTCATGTTCTGGAAAAAATGGGTACCCTGACTTGGTTCGACCTGAAAGCCTTCAAAGCCTGTCTCAATGATGACCTTTGATCGGGATATCTGTGACCAAGAGACTGGGATGCCCAGCCAGGGGTCACATGACCCGAGCCTGCCAGCAACGATAAGCACATAGTCCTTCTCCTGAAGCACCATAGCGGCATTGAGTTTATCCAGTTCTTTGGCCATTTCCTGCATCCTGGAAGGGTCGAACTTATCCTGTTTGATATAGATGATGTCCTGGATGTCGGTAATCTTCCCATTTCCCATGATGATAGTCGAATGGATAGCCGCCTCTTCTCGTTCCTCTTTGGTTATTTCCACGTCACTTTCTTCACTGCCTAGGGCAATGGGGCGTATCTGTAGTAGGCTGAACTCGAGTTTTTTTGGGGGCTTTCGATTGAGATTGACTGCGAATTCTATCTCAATGGGGGCTCTCATAGCTTCAGTTCCCAGTTTGAGGATATCTTTTACTATGGAGGCTATGGGGAAGGCATCATACTTAAGGACGCCGTTGAAAGTAATGACCTTGTGTCCTTCTGCTCTGGAGCTTTCGCTTACCATTCCTGTGGTCACATCATAGGTACTGGCAATGTAACGTAGTGATTCCGGATGTTTTTCCGCCTCTTCCAAATCAAGAAGTACCAGATTTTCCAAGCCTTCTTTCTTCAATGGGAAGTACCCGCCATCTAGATTGAGTGCATAGAAATTGTTCTGCGTACTCGACTGATTTCCTCCAAGGTGTTGCACTGGTCTTCTGGGGTGGCTAGGGGAGAAACGGAAAACAGAGCCGTTGTCCACAACTGACTTGCCAAAACCAAAGCAGAGAAGACCTACCCCATCCTCGGGCTTTTCCCCACCGATGGGGTAGTAGTTCAACGACCTGGCGACTCCGCTGATGTTAGGATACCAGTAGGAACCGTGTTCACTTCCAATTACCTGCTGGATCACCACTGCCATCTTTTCCTCCTCTAGCATGTGATCGGTTGCCTTGAGGTACTCTTTGGCTTGTTTGAAGTAAGTTGATGCCCAAACACACCTCAGGGCATCACACAGCTCTCTGAGCCGTTGTTCTTCACTGCCCTTGTTGGGGATCATGCAAGTCTCATAGACACCGGCAAAGGGCTGGAAGTGGGAGTCCTCAAGAAGGGAGGAGGAACGTACCGAGATGGGCTGGTGGATGACCTTTACAATTTCAGCAAGGTTTAGGACGAGTTCTGGTTTTAGGGGTTTGGAAAGGAATACCTTCAGCAAGGTCTCATCAGGAATGGCTGAGGTAATGAATTCCTTGAGGTCATTCTCTTCGATAAACTGGGTAAACTGATCTGTGGTCACAACCACTGACCGTGGAATGGAGAGATAGACATCCGGGTATTTTTCAAGGATACCACTTGCCCTGAGTTCCATATCGATGAAGGCGAGTCCACGACCTTTGCCTCCAAGGGAGCCATTTCCTATCCTGCTGAAAAAGAGTGTCTCATCATAGTTATCCCTACTGAACTGGGCTATGACGCCTTTGGTTCTTTCAGCTCGGTAGTTGCGTATAATGTCAATAAGCTGCTTTTGCACTTCTCTGACATCACCATGTTCAGGTATTTGCAAGCTTTTGATCTTTGCTGCTAGGACGTAGAGACTCTGGGCACGAAGCCATCTGGAGAACTCATTCCTCCTGCAGTGGTAGTCAAAGCTTTCAGTAGGGATGGATGGAAGCATCCTTTGCAGGTCTCGCATGGTCTCTGCCCTGGCAAGTTCTTTCCAGGTAGTAGGGTCGCGGAAGATGAAGGGGCCGAAGCCAAAGTGTGAGTTCATGAACTTGGTAAGGTCTCTGAGCAGGGAAGAGCTCAGTTTCCAGATATAGCAGGCCCCAGCTTCCTGTGCCCTTCTCTTGTAGTCGTTGTCGGTGCTTTGGATAAGGATTGGCACTTCCTTATCTTTTGAGAGGACCATCTCTGTGAGTTTGAGTCCCGCTTCCTTGTCATGTATACCCGCCTTCAGGTAGGAAAGGTCTGTGATGATTCCCAATATGTTTCTACGGTAGGTGTCGTAGAGATTTTCGGCTTCCTCATACGTCCGTGCCAGGATAATTTTGGGTCTTCCTCGCATCCGAAGAGTTTTTCCCCAGTTGTTCAAAGCTTCGAGGATGCTGGATCTGTTCTGCTCGATAAGGCATGTGTACATCATAGGAAGGTAAGAGGAGTAAAAACGTACAGAGTCCTCCACAAGGATGATAACCTGCACTTCGGCTTCCTGTGTATCGTGATCAAGGTTCATGCGGTCTTCGACAAGTTTGATCATAGCAAGGAATATGGTAGGGTCCCCCTGCCAATAGAAGAAATAGTCTATTGCTTTGCAGTCTGAATCCTTGATTAGTTTGTTACGTCTGTGACTTGATGATGGAGAGAGTACGATGACAGGCATTTCTGCATCAATCTCTTTGATATCAGTGGCTAGTTGTTCTACAGGATCCTCAGAACCAAGGTCTAGCATGGTGATGACCAAATCAAAGGTGCGTTCCTTAAGGAGGGCCAAAGCCTCTTCTCCGGTATTTGTATGGGTTATCTTGGGTGGGTTGTTCAGACCCAACTGGGTATATTCAAGGAAGAGTTCCTCTTCCACCCTCCCATCCTCTTCCAATTGGAATCGGTCGTAGTCACTGCAAATGAGCAGTACGTTGTAGATGTGTTTCAGCATCAGGTTGCTGAAGGGTAGCCAAGTGGGGTCTAGGTTATACATGCCTAGCATTTTACCATGAGCAGAACCATATTGAATAGAGATAATGAATATATAATAAATTGTTGGGAATCGAGTTATTTTGGTGTTATAATGCCGGATAAGGTAATAAATATATAAATACTGATGTTTATATAAACATATCAATTTTGCTTATGATGTTTTCATTGACAGGAGCTACCGTCGGGTTTACTCTTCGCCGGTATGGATTTGAATATATATGTGATTCTAAGGAGAAACCGTTATATGTACAAGCTTGAATCGTTTATGGCAGAACTGGAGAAACATAACCCCGCACAGCCGGAGTTCATACAGGCAGCCAGGGAAGTGCTGGAAAGTGTAATAGATATGGTAAATGATAACCCTGTCTATGAGAAGAACAAAATTCTGGAACGCATCACAGAACCAGACAGGACCTTTATGTTCCGTGTCGACTGGGAAGACGATCAGGGAAACATACAGGTGAACCGTGGTTACCGTGTTCAGTTCAACAATGCCCTCGGTCCCTATAAGGGGGGGCTTCGGTTCCATGCCAGCGTAACCCTTGGAGGCCTCAAGTTCCTTGGATTTGAGCAGACCCTGAAAAACAGCCTTACGACCCTTCCCATGGGTGGCGGTAAAGGGGGAAGTGATTTCAACCCTCGTGGCAAGAGTGATGCGGAAATTCAGCGTTTCTGCAGGTCTTTCATGACCGAGCTACAGAAATATATAGGTCCGAATACAGATGTCCCTGCCGGGGATATCGGGGTCGGTGCCCGTGAAATCGGGTTTCTCTATGGCCAATACAAGAGGATTAGAGATGAAAATACCGGTGTTCTTACAGGAAAAGGTCTCGGTTTTGGAGGCTCTCTGATCAGGCCTGAAGCAACAGGGTATGGTGCAATGTACTTTGCGAACCAGATGCTGATCAGCAATGGTGACACCTTTGTAGGAAAGAAAATCTCCCTTAGCGGATTTGGTAACGTCGCCTGGGGTGCTGCCATGAAAGCAACCGAGCTGGGGGCCAAGGTAGTCACTATCAGCGGACCTGATGGCTACATCTATGACGAGGAGGGGGTAGGCACCCCAGAGAAGTGGGCCTATATGAACTATCTTCGCGCTTCCAATAATGATGTGGTGGAGCCCTATGCCAAGAAGTTTGGGGCCAACTTTGTCCCTGGCAAGAAGCCTTGGGAGGTCGCTGTCGATATGGCCTTCCCCTGTGCGATACAGAACGAGCTTTCCTTGGAGGATGCCAAGGTTTTGGTAGCCAATGGAGTTGCGTATGTGGTGGAGACCTCCAACATGGGATGCTCTGCTGATGCAACGACCTACCTTATCGGGGAGAAGATCCCGTTCGGTCCTGGAAAGGCTGCCAATGCCGGTGGTGTTGCTGTCTCTGGTCTTGAGATGAGCCAGAATGCCATGCATCTCAGCTGGACTTCAGAGGAAGTAGATGCAAAACTGCATGCTATCATGAAAAACATCCATGCCAGTTGTGTCAGGGAAGGTCTACAGGAAGATGGGTATATCAACTACCCCAAGGGAGCGAACATTGCAGGCTTCAAAAAGGTAGCAGATGCCATGGTGCTCATGGGATATTAGGCGATACCCTCATACAGCTATCTAATGCATGTATGGTTTTTAGTGATAGGTAAGCACGACAGGGAGTCCTCAAGGGGACTCCCTTATCTTTCCCTATGACGCTAGGCACCAAAAAAAATTGGTATGAAGTGATAGGGATTTTTAGAGAAAGTTTTCTTGTGGAGTCGAATCCTGCAACAACATGTCTTGATATTTCCTATAGCAAGGGAAAGGAGTTGTGTTTTTTTAAAAGAAAAGTGTTGCATTATTTCATAGAAATAGCATGTATTTTCATATGCTCATAGTGGAATGGTATAAAACCTATATAACACTACATATAGCGTTATGTAGCTTTTATACCCCCCACATATTTTGTTTTCATCTTGCAATCCTTTACTCTCCATGGTATGTTAGAACTTGCAAAATGCTAGGTTCTGCTTAGTTTGTATACGAAAATTCGAAAAGAAGTCTATATAGAATGAGGGATTGTATGAGTGCTGTTAAGAATGAGTTGAGCCCCTTGGGCCGTAAGATTTTCCTTGACCGGTATGCGTTGAAGGACGTACAGAAAGAAAGCCTGAAAGTGGGCGATATTGTCGTTGCTGTAAGCAACTCGGCTACTGGTCAGAGAGAGATCGGGGTGGTTACCTCTCTTGGTAAGGATGATGCCATTACTGTCAAACTTGATGATGGCATTGTCTTGAACGTCAAGCGTGAAGAGATAGATAAGCCTCTGGAGACCGATCCTGCACAGATGCTCGCTCGTGTGGCAAAAGGTATTGCATCACAAGAGAAGGAGGAGGTTCGAAGCATATGGGAAAAAGAGTTCAATTGGCTATTGGAGGACTGGAAATTCGTCCCTGGCGGCAGGATTCTCACTGGAGCCGGCACCTCGCAGAACCTGACGTATTTCAACTGCTATGTGATCCCCTCCCCGAAGGACAGCCGTGGCGGTATTATTGCCTCCTTGGGACAGATGACAGAAATAATGAGTCGTGGCGGTGGGGTAGGTATGAACATATCTTCCCTCAGACCCCGGCACAGCTATGTGAAGGGAGTAAACGGAAGGTCCAGTGGTTCGGTCAGCTGGGGCGGGCTTTACAGCTTCGTAACAGGGCTCATTGAACAGGGTGGCTCTCGTCGGGGAGCTCTGATGCTTATTCTCAATGACTGGCATCCTGACATCATGGACTTTATTAACAGCAAGCGCGAGATGGGTAAGATAACCAATGCAAACATCAGTGTGGGCATCAGTGATGTCTTCATGGATGCTGTCAAACATGACAGAGACTGGGAGACCTATTTCCCTGATACCACTGATCCAGAATTCAACAAGATATGGGACGGAGATATCGAAAAATGGAAAGCTGCAGGTCATAAGGTAAATGTCTATCAAAAAGTCAAGGCCCGGGCAATATGGGATGCCATCATTGAGAGCGCATGGGCTTCTGCAGAACCTGGAGTATTCTTCATTGACCGCTATAACAAGATGTCCAATTCCTGGTACTACAGCAGTATCCAGTGTACCAACCCCTGTGGCGAACAGGGCCTCCCTCCATGGGGTGTCTGTAACCTCGGGTCCATAAACTTAAGCAAGTTTGTGAAGGACAAGAAGGTGCAGTACAAGGAGCTTGGCAGGACCGTTCGTGGTTCGGTCAGGTTTTTGGATAATGTCATCGATGATACTCCCTACTTCTTTGATGAGAACAAGGAACAGCAGCAGTCTGAGAGGCGTATCGGTCTTGGTACCATGGGTCTTGCAGACATGCTCATCAAGATGGAGCTTGCCTATGGAAGCGATGATTCGCTCACCTTCATTGATGAACTTTTCAAATTTATCTGCGTCGAGGCATATGCCGAGAGTGCAGACCTTGCCAAGGAGAAGGGTAGCTTTCCTCGCTTTGATGCCGAGAAACTGCTCCAAAGTGGTTTCATGATGCAAATGCCCGCTTCAGTGCGTGAAGAGGTACGTTCAAAGGGTTTGCGTAACGTCACCCTCATCACCCAGGCTCCTACGGGAACCACCGGTACTATGGTGAATACCAGCACAGGGATTGAACCCTACTACTTCTGGGAGTGGGAACGTACTGGAAGGATGGGGTCCAACATTGAAAGGGTGAAGGTCTATGATGATTGGGTGAAGGAAAACCCCGGTAAGGTAAAACCCCATTATTTCGTTTCTGCAATGGATCTGGCCCCTGAAGGTCATGTTAAGGTGCAGGCAGCGATTCAGAAATGGGTGGACTCCTCCATCTCCAAAACAGGCAATACTCCCCGCGAGTATACTGTTGCGCAGACAGCCAAGCTCTATGAGCTGTTGTATGACTTGGGATGCAAGGGTGGTACCACCTACCGTGATGGTTCGCGTGATACCCAGGTGCTGACTGCGAAGCAAGAGGAAAAGAAGGAAGAGCCAAAGGCGGAAATCTCCCCCTTTATCGAATCCAAGGCTCGTGTACGTTCGACAGTGTTGCGAGGGACTACCTACCGAAAGGCGACTCCCATTGGCACTGCCTATATCACGGTAAACTGTGACGGACCCAACGCTACTGATCTCTTCGAGGTGTTTATCAATGTGGCGAAGGTCGGTTCTGATGTCGCAGCCGATGCAGAGGGTCTGGGCAGGCTCGTCAGCCTGATGCTGAGGATGCCCTCGCCTCTCTCTCCTGAACAGCGTGCGCAGGCTATCATAGCGCAACTGATTGGGATTGGCAGTGGCAGGTCCTTGGGTTTTGGTAAGAACAGGGTGATGAGTCTTCCTGACGCTGTAGCCCAGGTTTTGCAACAACATATTGGAACTCCCACTTCAGAGGCTCATATTTCAAATCTTCCTGATGAAGAGGATGAGATAGAAGAGGCAGGTCAGCTTGATCTTGGGCTGGCTCCTTCGGTCAACAGTGTGAAGCCGGATATCTGTCCCATTTGTGGGAACGTGACATTTGTAAATATCGAAGGATGTAAAAAGTGTTTTTCCTGCGGCCATAGTGAGTGTTGAGTGACTTACCCATCGGTTAAAAGCCGATGGGTTTCTTGCTTCACAGAATACTGCATAGGAACCGAATTTTTTCCCAGCATTTTCATCACGAGAATGTTCTGCACCACAATTTGGACAAGTCCATGTGCGCTCATGAAGTTGGAGCGCACTGTTTTTATGTCCACACTTGTTGCAGAGCTTGGAACTGGCAAACCACTTAAGATCCGTTATCGAATAGGAAGAGGCCTGGAAGAAGCTGATCAGTCTCTCGTAGAGATTGTCAGGTTCTGGATAATCGAAATATCTCACCAGGTCGGTGACGGCCACCTTGAAGTTCTCGGAAGAAGCCTGGCGAGAGAATGCGGGTCTTAAGACGGTTAGAATCATCTGTAAATACTCGAGCAAATGGAGCATCTTCTCATTGCTTTTATGCATGCATTACCTGTTTAATCGTATGATATCAGTATCAAAATTAAACAAAAAAACAAGGTATAAAAACGATAATTACATATATAAAAATAAGTTAAGTGTATTTTCAAAGCATATAAAAAGACTAGAAAAAACCCACTAGAGGGAGCCGATTGTTAAGGGTTATTCTTGAAAGTCGCGGACACGTTCATGGCCCATGTGAACACTAGATGTCCGCATGGTCCATGAATGGGGAGACGTTGGTTTTCGTCAAGATTTTTAGTCAAAGGCACCAGGAGGTTGGCAAGTTTGCATGGAATTTTCAGACGAAGCTAAAGAAAAGAGAACTGACCACTCTTGAGTATAGTTAAAGCAAAGCATATTCTATTTTTCTAGGGGATATGGAAAGGTGAATACTAAGAACTTCATGCCCCGTCTTTTTGCTAAGGCGGGGTTTTCCTTGTACAGTGGACTCAATTCGAGCATATACCTGCTTTTTGCTGTCAGGATCATCAATCGTTTTGGTGATTTTGTGCAGCTTCTTCTTGTGCTTATCCTAACAGGAAAGTTAGGGATGGATAGCCATGAAGCTGGTTTTTTCATCTCCTTTACTTTGGTTGCAACCATGGTAGGTCAGCTGACAGCTGGAGTTATTGCTGACAAGCTGGCGCGAAAGCAGGTCCTTGTTTTTTGCCAGCTTATGGTAAGTGTATGTTACCTGGTGTGTGCTTTTCTCATAGGAAGTCCGTATGCTTCTCTGGTTCCTCTTGTCATTTTGGTAGGCTCCCCTTTTCGTGGGGCGACAGCCCCTGTTACCAATGCAATGGTAGCGGATTTTTCTGATGATAAGGATCGTAGCAGGGCTTTCTCCTTGCTCTATTTGGGCACTAACATCGGTATTGCTGTAGGACCTGTCGCGGCAGCTTTCCTCTATGGGTATTCGATTCCCCTCCTGTTCGGAGGCTCTTCGTTGCTTTTGTTTTTATCTACATCCTTGCTCATAACAAAGTTGCCTTTGGTCAGAGTTGATGTATATAGCAACGCTTCGGAGAAAATCCCTGGAGGGTTCTTGCTCTCTTTTTTGAGGAATAAGGTCCTGATGTTGTTCCTGCTGTTTTTTGCCCTGTACAATCTGACCTATCGGCAGAATACTTTTACTCTGCCCCTACAGTTCTCGTATTTATTTGGTGATAGTCTTGGAGCGAAGCGCTTTGGACTGCTTATGACAGTCAATGCCCTAACAGTTCTTGTAACCACTCCCTACATAACAAAAATCACAGCATCTTGGGGTCAATTGAAAAACATGTCTCTTGCGATGGTCTTTTATGTGGTGGGGTATGGTGCCTACGCATTTTGTCTTCATCTCCCGGTTTTTCTCGTGGCAACATTTATCTGGACATTGGGAGAAATCCTGATGGCAACCAATGCAAATGTATTTCTCAATGCTTATGCTCCTCCACGCTACAGGACGCGTTTCAATGCACTTGCCCATATTTCAGGAGGGTCAGGAAGTGCTCTGGCACCAACGCTCGGGGGATTGCTATTGCTTTCCTATAGTTATTCCTTCTTGTGGGTTCTGATGGCCTTGATTTGTCTTGCTCTTGCTGTGATGTATCTTGGTTTGGATCGATATTTGAAGAGATAACTGTTGATGGGAACAGGAAAATCATCAGGCTGAGGTTGCAAACGATGCCGTATTCGTTTATCATTGTTTCTTGGGAAATCCTTGTAGGATTTTTTTATTTTGCATAGGGTGGCCTAATCGGGTCACATCAAATATTGTATTATGGAGTGTCAAAATGGGTAACAAAAAAATGGTTACTATTGACGGAAACACCGCTGCTGCGCATATCGCATATGCATTCAGTGAGGTAGCCGCAATCTATCCTATCACCCCGTCTTCACCAATGGGTGAATACGCTGATTCTTGGGCCAGTACTGGTCGTGAGAATCTTTGGGGTAAAAAGGTAGAGATCATGGAAATGCAGTCAGAGGCAGGTGCAGCAGGTGCTGTTCACGGTGCTCTGGCAGCCGGTGCACTGACCACCACATTTACTGCAAGTCAGGGATTATTGTTGATGATTCCTAACATGCATAAGATTGCAGGAGAGATGATTCCAACGGTGTTCCACGTGTCTGCACGATCACTCGCAGCTCAGTCATTGTCAATTTTTGGCGATCACTCCGATGTAATGTCTTGTCGCAATACCGGGTTTGCAATGACTTGTGCATCTAGTGTACAGGAAACTATGGACATGTCTTTGGTTGCGCATCTTGCAACCTTGGAAGCACAGGTCCCCTTTCTGAATTTCTTTGATGGTTTCAGAACTTCCCACGAACTGCAGAAAGTCGAGGAGATTGCCTACGACGATATCAGACCATTGGTGAATGAAGAGTACGTACGTCGTTTCCGCAACCGTGCACAGAGACCTGAGAAACCAATGCTCAAGGTCGCAGCACAGAACGAAGACGTATACTTCCAGGGCCGCGAGACCGTCAATCCCTACTACAACGCTATCCCTGAGATGGTGCAGAAGTACATGGACCAGGTTGCTGAAGTTACCGGTCGCGCTTACCACCTCTTTGACTATGTCGGCGATCCGGAAGCAACTGACATTGTTATCGTTATGGGTAGTGGTGCTGACACCATGGAGTGGGCAACTGAGTACATCAACAAGAAGGGCGGCAAGACCGGTCTTCTGAAAATCCGTCTCTATCGCCCGTTCAGTGCAAAGCATTTTGTTGCTGCCATTCCTCAGTCCGTAAAGCGTATCGCAGTTCTCGATAGGACCAAGGAGCCCGGTAGTCTCGGCGAACCCCTTTATCAGGATGTCATCACTGCACTCTCACAGATGGGTCGCTCTGATATTAAGGTAATTGGCGGACGTTTCGGTCTTTCCAGTAAGGATTTCACTCCTTCTCATGCAAAGGCTGTGTATGATCACCTCGCTGGAGCTGCTTTCAGCAACTTCACCGTCGGTATCAACGACGATGTAACGAACCTCTCAATTCCTGTGAATGAGAAGATCAATGTATCTCCTGCTGACGTTGTTTCTTGCATGTTCTGGGGGCTTGGCTCTGACGGTACCGTCGGTGCAAATAAGAATTCCATCAAGATCATCGGGGATAACACTGAGCAGAATGCACAGGCTTATTTCTCCTATGACTCGAAGAAGTCCGGTGGTATCACCACCAGTCATCTGCGCTTTGGAAAAAGCTCCCTTGATATGCCTTGGCTGATTGATCATGCTGACTTTGTCGCTTGTCACAATCCAGCATATATTGGCCGTTATGATATGCTTGGGCCTCTGAAAGAGGGTGGGGTATTCCTTCTGAATAGCCAGATTCCTTCTGAGGAAGTATTCGAGCACCTGACTCGTGAGATGCAGGAAGAGATCATCGCAAAGAAGATCCGTTTCTACAACATCAACGCTCTTGCAATCGCAGAGGCTTCAGGGCTTGGGTCACGCATCAACACTGTCATGCAGGCTGCTTTCTTCAAGATTAGCAAGGTCCTTCCTGAAGTTGAAGCAATTGACTTGATCAAGAAGTACATCCGCAAGACCTTCATTCGTAAGGGTGAAGACATTGTAAAGAAGAACTGGGATGCTGTTGATGGCGCTAGCGCTGCCCTGCATCTGGTCGAGATTCCTTCCAAGATCACCAAGAGCTACGAACCTGCTCGTCTGATCCCAGAGGGTGCTTCTGACTTTGCAAAGAACATCATGGAACCAATCATGCACCTCAAGGGTAATGATATTCCTGTTTCCCAGATGTCCTTTGATGGCTTGCTGCCTACTGGAACTGCAAAGTTCGAGAAGCGTGGTGTAGCTCCCTTCATCCCTCACTGGATTTCTGAAAATTGTATCCAGTGTAACCAGTGTGTACAGGCTTGTCCTCATGCAGCAATCAGAGCTAAGCAGATTGATCCTGCCGACCTCGTTGGTGCTCCAGAGACTTTCAATGTCCTGAAATCAAGCACTAAAAACACTCGTGATCTCAAATACAAGATTCAGGTCTATACTGAGGACTGTGTCGGTTGTGGTGTCTGTATCGAGACCTGTCCTGCAAAGACCAAGGCTCTTGAGTTCAGTCCCATTGCAGTTGAAAGAGAAGCTGGTCAGTCTGACAACTTCAAATTCTTTGAAGACCTTCCTTACGGTGTGCTCGATGGTGTTGCTGAGTCTACAATTAAGGGTTTGCAGTTCAAGCAGCCTCTGTTTGAGTTCTCCGGTGCTTGTGCTGGTTGTGGTGAGACTCCCTACGTCAAGATGGTTTCCCAGATCTGTGGGGACCGCATGATTGCAGCAAATGCTACTGGTTGTTCTTCAATCTATTCAGGTACCTTCCCTACCACTCCATACACCGTTCGTCAGAGCGATGGTCGTGGTCCAGCTTGGGGCAATAGCCTCTTTGAGGACAACGCAGAGTATGGTCTTGGTATGAGGCTTGCTGTTGATTCCAACAGAAACCAACTTAAGATTTACATCAATCAGCTCTTTGAGCTCGGCACAACCGATGCTTTCAAAGCTGCAATTGAGAAATCCCTTGAGTTGTGGACTGAGTCAACTGATGCTTCTGTAGAGGCTCAGAAGGCTGTTCAGGCTCTTCTTCCTGAAGCAATTGCTTCTGCAAAGACTGCTGAGCAGAAAGCAGTGCTTGCAAAGATTGAAGAGTTGAAGGATTACTTCTCTGATAAGGTTGTCTTCATCATCGGTGGTGATGGTTGGGCTTATGATATCGGTTACGGTGGTGTTGACCACGTCCTTGCCTCTGGCAGGAACGTAAACATCCTGGTACTTGATACTGAAGTCTACTCCAACACTGGTGGACAGGCTTCCAAAGCTACCCCAATTGCAGCTGTTGCAAAGTTTGCAAACGCTGGTAAAGAGATTGGCAAGAAGAACATGGGCTTCATGAGTATGGTGTATGGCCACGCATATGTTGCATCCATTTCTTTGGGAGCTAACAGGAATCATGCTCAGAAGGCTCTGCAGGAAGCAGTGGCTTGGAACGGTCCTTCGATCGTTTTCTGTTACTCTCCTTGTATTAACCACGGTATTAACATGCGTTATAGCCAGGTTGTTATGAAGGAAGCTGTTGAGAGTGGTTACTGGCCTCTGTATCGCTTTAACCCCGCAATGGAAGAAGGTAAGAGATTCTCATGGGATACTAAACCCGCGACAGGATCTTATCAGGACTTCATCAAGGGCGAAGTGCGTTACACTTCCCTGTACAAGACCAACCCAGACAATGCTGAGGCATTATTTGCCAAGGCAGAAGCTGATGCGAAGCATCGCATGAGCTTCTATGAGAAGCTTGGTCCATTGATGTAAGACGTAAGTCTTTAATCTAAGGTATGTAAAAAGGGGCTGTTTCAAAAGTGAAAATCTTTTGAGGCAGCCTTTTTTGTTTTCCATGACCACCCCATTAAACTGGAAATCTCTCTAGTCCTATACATTGTTAGAAGAAATTAGATATTTATGAGCATACCTTTCCCATAGAGGGTTGTCCTTCAAGGTATGCGTAAATTCGCCTTTTTTCTCTGATTAGTGAAAACCTCTTTAGCTGGCAGGTATTGAAGAGAATGTATGTAAGAGATTTTTGCAATGTCTGAAAATCTGATAGAATAGCAAGGAAAGTCAAGCACATGTCATTTTTCTGCACTAGCATGAGGATAAAGGTAGTTCTTAGCGTATGGATGATTTCCAAAGAAATGCTGTAAAGCAGATGCTCGATTACATCGAAGCTCATCTCTCTTCTCAGATCAGCTTATACCAGCTTGCACAAGCTAGTGGCTATTCAGCTTGGCATGCTGCTCGATTGTTCAAGGAAGCTACTGGGACAAGCCCCTTTTCTTATATCCGTAGCAGGCGTTTGGCTGCAGCTGCACACCAGTTGGGAGTAGGAAAACAAAGGGTCATCGATGTTGCCATGGAATTTGTGTTTGACTCCCATGAAGGATTCACGCGTGCCTTCACCAAGCAATTCGGTATGAACCCATCTGATTTCCGCAAAACCTTGGCAGTCTACCATGCAAGAACCGTCCAATTAACGATAAGTGAAGGAGAAACATGTATGGACACGGTATTTGTACAAGTAATTGACCGTATGGAACGTAAGGTTGTGGTAAAGTTTGCACATAAGGCTTCGGACTATTTTGCATACTGCGAAGAGGTTGGATGTGAGATCTGGGATATCCTGGCTTCAATCAAAGGGGCTTTGTTTGAACCAATTGGAATGTGGATGCCTAAAAACATGCGCAAACTGGGTACAGGTGAATATGTACAGGGTGTTGAAGTCCCTGTGGATTATAAGGGTGAGATTCCCGAGGGATGTGATATCATCACCCTGCCAGCGTGCAAGATGATGGTTTTTCAGGGGCCTGCTTATGAAGATGAACATTTCGAACAGGCCATCACCAACCTTTGGGAACTGATGAAAACCTATAATCCCAAGCTCTATGGCTTTGAGTGGGCTGATGAAATGGGTCCTCGGTTTCAATTGGCACCTATGGGGTACCGAGGCTATATTGAAGCAAGACCGGTTAGGGTTTTGAACCAGAACTAGTGTTGATTTGTCTCCTTCCAAGCTTTGGAAGGAGACGTTTGAGAGCATTTTCATATCGTTCGATCTTTCTTCAAAGGGAATGCTTACTCCAGCTCATGGGGGAGGGTGAGGTCAGAGCCCTGTCCTTCATAGAAAAGAAGAGGACCCTGGTTTTCTACGGCATCTGTGGCAGCGGGAAAACGATGTTGGCCACATGCCTTGGCCTCAAGGCATGCAATGAGGGCTATAAGGTCAAGTTCATGACCATTACCCAGATGGTTGCACGACTTATGAAGGCTCGTGAGGAAGGCTATCTTGAAAGATTCCTGATGGATCTAGCATCATTGGACCTTCTGATACTCGATGAATGGGGCTACTGCCAGATTAGTAGGGATGCCTCACAGCTTCTCTTCCAGGTGATAGCGGAAAGCTACGAGAAGAAGAGCCTCATAGTGACGACAAACCTCCCCTTCAGCGAATGGGGGAAGCTCATGACCGACGAGCAGATCGCCACTGCCATCATCGACAGGCTTGTGCACTACGGCCATCTCATCGATACGGGTTCGAAGGATTGGAGGCTGGAATACTCCTTGATGAAGGCTCAGATCATCAACACCGTCAAGACAGGAAAGGGGGAGAAACTCTGATGCTCATGCAAGGAAAAGAAAGACTTTTTGAGGTTTTCTCCCTTGCAATAAAGAAAAGATCAAAATAGGGAAAAACCTATGATCATTTGGGGGTGAAGACATTTTCTTGGACTCCAAAAGGAGAAGGGAATGTATTCATACGAAGAGAGGAGAAAAGCTGTTGAGCTTTACATCAAGTATGACAAGCGTGCTTGTGCAGTAATAAGAGAACTTGAGTATCCATTCTGTTATAGGGCGCTCGTTGTCAAGGTAAAGCATGTGAAATGCCTTAAGGATAGGCTTTAGGTCGATCAGAGGAGGCATTCGTAACCTCGACTATATGGTTCCCAATTTCAATAAGCATATTGGAGAACTTAAGAGACCGAATGTGTCGAATGGTTTGCTCTGGACGGAATATCTCATTCAATGTAAATATTCAGCACTCAAATCGTACTTCATCAGCCATTTCAACACGTTGTTGAGAGAGTATTCTTAGAAAATACATATCAGTTTTCGTCAGAATTAGCGTTTTGGAAAAGCCTTGGAATTCGAATACTTTTATTGGCGGGGGTTGCTTCGGTTTTTTGATCTGGCTAGTTTGCCTGCCTAGGTATCTTTGAAACCAACTACGTTTCTTCTTGTTTTTCAGCGAAATCAATCACAACGATTTTTCATTTGATAGGATTTGGGAGATATGCCATATTGCTTTTTAAATGACTTGCTAAAATGTGAAAGACTGTTGAAGCCTGTTTCATAACAAACAGAATCAATTGAGACTTCTGCTCTCAATAGTTGTTTTGCATTTTCTAAACGACATCGAATAAGATATTTTATGGGAGAAAAACCTGTCACTGATTTGAATGTTTTTGATAGTTTGTATTTATTTACTTTAAAATCATGTGCTAAGGAATCCAAAGTTATTTCCTCAAAATAATGGGTATGAATATAATTAATTACTGAGTATATTGTTTTTTGATATTTCTCTTCTATGGTAACAAAATACATTTTGTGATTTTCTCTATAATATGTATTCGCCTTAAGAAGGATTTTTGCAAATTGTAAAATTATGGAAAGATTGTTTCCATAAATCTTACTTTTTTCTGGTTTGGTCAACGTTATAAGATCCTCAAAGAGAGCAATAATAGTTTTAGTTTGTTCATCATCCAATTCAATAATTTGTGAGTCTGGAAATGGACGGAAAAAAAAGCAATCCAAAAGGTTTGTATCGTTCGTTGACAGAGTAGCCAGATTTTCTGGCATAAACGTCACTACATATCGGTCAAAGCAACCAGAATCGCTCATCCTAAACCAGTGGAAATCAACATTACTCAGTAGCACTAACGTATTTCTTTTGAATTTGTAGTGTTTCTCACCAATTGTCCCTATGATGTTGTCACTGGTGATAAAAAGCAACTCAAAATTTTCATGGATATGTTTGCACACTTTTTCATTATGCAGTGTCACCTTATGAAGTATAGTGATATCATCAGGAAAGATATCCTCAAACATACTTGATTTCATATGAAAACTGTACCATTAAACACATAATGTTTAAACAGTAGTTCTTGGGTTGATTGTATATGAAACTCTTATGTTGCTTATCAGAAGATTTGTGTAAAAGGTCTGAAAATGTGTTGGTCTTTCTAGTTATGGCTAGTGTATAACTGATAAGAATTTTCTGATGGTATTGCTCCCAATGCAATTATATACAACAGGGACAGACCTATTGTATTTCCTGTCCCTGTTGTGAGTAGTAAACTTTAAGAATTAACAGAAATGTTCAACTTCAAATCCCACAATTTTACCAAGTTTCTTGATATCCTCAACATAATCACCATATACCAAACAAAGGTGGTTACCGTATAAGCCTTCAGCTTGTCGATGTCTGAAGTTCCTTTCACCTCCTTCTACACGAAAATAACTTTCAGGGCTGCAGTATAGTTCTTTGAATTCACTACCCAGTATTTCAGCTTTTGCAACCAAGACTCTATCTCCATGCCGATTAAAACGAGCAAGAGTGACTGTTTTTTCTGGAGCCGCTTCCATCAAATTGACTTGTAACTTTGAACCAAATCCTTCATGGGTAAAATGTCCTATCTCATAAGGAAGGTCTGGATTATCTAATCCAGCCATTTTCAAGGAAGGTACGGCATGGTGAATTTCAAGCACATCCTCGTCAAATTCCATTGTAGGAGTAAAGAGTAAACTCGGCATTCCCAATTGAGGTACTTCTTTTGTTCCTTTCGATACAAGCACGGAATTTCCCATATATACAGATTTACAGGTCAAATATGTCAAGAATGTCATTGTAAGGAGTGCTCCAATATCTTCTTCACAAGCAGAAGGAATCCCTTGTCCATTAAATAAGGAGTGTGATAAGCAAGGTGTTATTTTATGCTTTGCAGGGAATCTTGAGGCGCAGAGTTCTTTGCAAGAAATGGTAAAGCCATTGCAATCATACAGGTTCATCATTGCTTTTACAGCGTTATAGAATTTGATATCGCTCTGCACAAATTCATCTTTAATTGTAGATTTAGTAGCACGATCTACTATGGTTTTAGCTTCTTGTTTTATTTCAGGAGTTATTTCCATTTTTTCCATGCTATCAAAAATATTTCTAAACGTAATACGATTGTTTCTAATACCATACCGTTTGTAGAGATCCAACAGATCTGTAGGATTTGCATATCCTGTAGCTGTGATTTGTTCAGTGGCTGAAAGAATTAACCATTTTGTATTCGCCACGGCCTTCTGTACTTGTAATAACCTGAGACGTTCATTGTATTCCTTATAGTCATGAGCAAACCAAGCATCAAGTCCAAGATCAATATAATATGGGATGACATCTAGGGGGGTAGGTCCTTTATTAATCATTGATACAGGTTTGGTCATAACATCTAACCCTGGAACTCGGTAGGAAATTAAGTACAAGTCTGTTTTTTGCAGGTCAGGCTTAAGCTTTTCTAATTCATTATCAGAAACTACAAATCTCTCATCAAACTCAATATATGTAGCCTCAAGGACATTGGCATATCTGCCATCAATATTCTCTAACAGCTCTTTTTTCCAAACTTTGAACTGTTCTTTTCCTGTTCTAATTTCATATAAAGGATCCAGTTCTTCCTGGGTTCCAACCCTACAGGGGCCCTCCCAAATTCCTGAATGAACCATATTACTAAAAATAGGTTTCACATTCACTCTCACATCAATTGCTTTTTTCATTTTTTACCTTCCTTCTTTGCCTTTCGAAAATAGTTTAATTTTTTGCATAATTAGCTGTATGCTGTTTTTACGTTTTGTGCTTAACAGATCTCCAATCATCACATATTTCATCAATACAAATTTTGAAGATTCTATTTCGTTGATTGTAGCTCCTCCCCAGATATCTTTTATTACCAGGAGCAATCCCTTAAGAATTACTGAATCACTGTCAAAATCAAGAAATAGTTCCTTTTCAGGCGTTAGACCTAATCGGAACCATAGGTTTGATTGACAACTTTTGAGTAAATTCTTTTTTAATCGTAAACTTTTATCTATATGGCCACCATCTGCCAGTGCTTTTGTGATAAGAAAATTAAATTGGGAAAATTCGTCAGGAAGATGAGAAAAAATCTTTCTATATTCCTCTTGCTTAAGCATTACCTTATTCATATTGGGAGCCTTGTAATTGGTTCAGAATTTCAAATAGGGTTTTGATAAACGTATCAATTTCCTCTTTAGTATTATAAAAAGAGAGCGAGACTCTGATTACATCTTCCTGTTCCATTCTTTTCATTAAGGGTTGGGCACAAAGGGTTCCTGTTCTTACAGCAATAGCATGTGCTGAAAGCAACAGTCCAATATCATAGGAGGAAATGCCAGCGATGGAAAAACTTATTAGGGAAATTCTCTGGTTTTCCTGTGCTAGACCGCCACAGATGAATATCCCAGGAATAGAGCGAATTCCTTTGATTAGGTGATTTGTGAGAGCCTTTTCATGCTGGATAATTGCTTCGTGCTTGAGTTGTTGGAGATAGTCTATAGTTGCTCCAAGCCCTATCACTTCAGCCAAAGCGGAGGTTCCTGGTTCGAATTTGTAGGGTAAAAGATCCCAAATATCTGGATTATCACTTATTCCTACTGTGTGAACCATTCCTCCCCCAACCTTACTGGGGGATAGCTGATTGAGGATGTCTGTTTTCCCATATAGTACACCACACCCTGTTGGGCCGTACATTTTGTGAGCTGAAAAACAGAGGAAATCACAATCAAGTTTCTCTACATCAATTTTTTGATGGGCACAAAGTTGGCTAGCGTCTACAATAACCTTTGCACCATTTTCATGAGCTTTCTTAATAATTGCAGAGAGGTTTTGTATAATACCTGTAACATTTGAAGAGGCTGAAATTGCAACCACCTTTGTTTTGTTGTCGATTAAGGAAAGAACTTTTCCTTGCTCAAGCAAGCCTTCTGAAGTACATTCTGCTATTTTTAATGTACAACCAGTTATCATATGAATTCTTTTCCATGGAAGATAATTTGAGTGATGCTCAAGTTCTGTAACAATAATATTTGACTTTTTTTCTAGTATAGGTAAAAAACACTGAGATACTAAATTTAGTGCATCAGTAGAGCCACTGGTAAAAATAATATTTTCAGTTTTAGGGGCATTAATAAAACGTTTGACTTTCTCTCGGACATCTTCAAACATCATTTCTGATTTTACACTACCTGAATAGGTTCCACGATGAATGCTAAAACAATCATTTCTGTAGTAGTGATCCATAGCTTCAATAGCAGGAGCACAAGTGGCAGAAGTTGCTGCATTATCAAAATATAGCAAGTTCTGTTGGAGAATTGGGAAAGATTTTCGTATATCAATGGTTTTAAACATTTGTTTTTACCTCCTAAAAAAATGGTAGCAGAGGTCCTGTACTGAATGTAAATTCATATACTCTTTTTCTGTAAGCATTGACCCGTATTTCTTTTCCAAAGCCATTACCAATAGAACCTTTTTCTGAATTACCAAATCGACCTGGTGGCAATCCTTCTTGGTTATTTGAATCATCACCTCTTTTGAGAGGTTTCCCTGTAATTGCTGTTTTATGCTCAATATGATTAACCTTTCAAGGATATCTTCTTGTAATTCCAAAGATAATCCCAGCATGGCAAGTAAATCAGATTTTAGGGTTGTACATTGTTCGTTTCTTTTCATACATTCTCCCCTATTTTTGTAAATTCTCATATGTATTCACAAATTTAGTATACTTACTCATTTTTATTTTTTTTGTTTCTCATTGATATAAATTTGTCATATATTGCAAAATGAATAATTCTTTTCGAATGATTCTTTTTAATATATGTATGAGATGTTAGGCAGATCAGAGGTCGCACCTCAATGTTTTTCCTGTGTTTTTAGCACATCCTAAGGCAATAGATTCCAAACAGGATTCAAAAGGTTTCTGGCACTTATTTAACAGGGTTAAGCAATTTCATTGGTATCTTTACTGATGATTGACATTATAAACTCTACTATGTGTGTATTAGTAAGATTATACCTTGTACCTCCTTTCAAAATTATTCTTTGTGTTTTGGTATTTTTGAGCTTCGTGGTTGTACTTGTCCTCAAAGCTCATCATTGTACAAGGATTTCACCCTAGTATAATATTTTGGTATAAGAAAAAAGGGTTAGTATTACCCCTCGATGGATAGGCTGTATGGAATAAGGGGACGGGATATTTCTTTTAGGTGTGTAGAGGAAAAAATCAGGATACTAAAATATTTTTGCTGTTAGTAACGTTTATATTCCCCAGGAATTGCCTAGATGTCAGTTTTTTAAACACTATTCAAAGTTTTATGGTAGGACAGATTGGATATCCTCCCCTTACCATTAAAGAAAAAAAGTTGAGGTTTCTCAATCTCAACAAGGAGGGCTTATGAAGAGGCTTTTTAGTTTGGTTTTGCTCGTTTTGCTTTCAGTGAGTGTATTGTTTGCAAGTGGAACAAAAGAAAGTTCAAAAAATGTAGTATCTGGATCAGAGGCAAAACCTGTTGAACTTGTGGTTGCATGGTGGGGATCTCAGACACGGAACAATAAGTTTATTGCAAGTTTCGATAGATACATGGAACTTAATCCGAATGTGGTTATTGAAACCCAGACGAATGGATTTTCCGACCACATGGTTGCGCTATCTGCTTCCGCTGCAAGTGGCACCATGCCTGATGTGGCAATGTCACAAGCTGCATATCTTGCTCAATATGTTGATGCAGGCTTGTTCCTGGATTTTACCCCATATATTGAATCAGGGGAATTGGATGGCAGTTCAATAAGTAAAAATGTTCTGGATACTGGTAAAATTGGCAATGGTATTTATGGAATTACTGCAGGGGTAAATGCTCCATGCATTGTTTATAACAAAACTCTTACTGATTCTCTTGGTATTGTTGTTAAGGATTATATGAACATTGATGAATTTATGGATATCTGTCGTGAAATCGATAAACAAACTGGTGTGAAAACGCATCTGACAGATGGCCCAGCATATATTGAATTTCTTGTGAGAGGTGAGGGGAAAGTATTGTATGAAGAAAACAGACTTGGTGTTGATTCAGCAGAAGAGCTCCTTCCTTATTTTGAACTTATCGAAACAGGAACTAAAGAAGGGTGGATCATTGACCCTACGCTAGTAGTATCAGTAAACGCTATTGAAGAATATCCAATTGTAAATTATACAACACCCGATACCCAGTCATGGTGTACTACAATCAACTCAAATCAGCTTCTGTCTGTTGCATCGGTGATACCTGATGGAATCGAACTTGGAATTACCACTAGGCCTTCACCTGATGCTGAAAAATCAAATTATCTTAGGCAGTCTATGTGTTGGACAGTTGCTGCGAATAGCCAAAAGTTGCAAGAAGCTGTAAAACTTGTGGATTGGTTGACGAATAGTGAAGAGGCCAATGCAATTATTGCTGGAGAACCAGGTGTTCCTGCATCATCAAAAATGGCTAATTATCTGGGTACCATTGTCGGATCTACTGAAAAACAAATAATGGATTTTATTACGAATGTGGTTACCCCTAAAGCTTCAACAGGAAATCCTAATGCTCCTGCAAATGCAACAAGAATTCATAATGGTTTAATTCTTGAGTTAGATGAGCAAATTAAGTACGGAGAGATCTCTGCGAAGCAAGCAGCTAGTATTCTTTTTACACAAGGGAATGAGTTGATGCTTGAGAACTAATCGTTACTAGTGATGTTGCCGTAGTAATTTCTGCGGCAACTCTTTTTGGAGAAATGTAGATGAAATATGTAAAAAATATGATAGCGCATCAAGAAACGATGACGTCTTGGCAAGTAGTATCAAAACGGCTGAACACAGAAAAAGTGGCTGGTTTCGTCTTTGTTTCTCCTTTTATATTGGGTTTTTTGTTCTTTATTTTTGTGCCCATGTTTGTATCCCTTTATTATTCTTTATGTGACTACACAATAATTAAGGCTCCACAGTTTATTGGGTTGAAGAATTATATCAAGATGTTTACTGCAGATCATCGGTTTTGGAAAGCGTTTTGGGTGACAATCAAATATGCATTTATTTCTGTCCCCTTGAGGGTTGCTTTTGCACTTCTCGTTGCTTTACTCCTGAAAAGGACCTCAAAAATGATTCCTTTCTATAGAGCTATGTTCTATCTACCTTCCATCCTTGGTTCTTCGGTGGCAGTAGCCGTTCTTTGGAAGAGACTATTTGCGAATTATGGGCTTATAAATCAGTTTTTAGGTACTAATATCAAATGGTTGGGGGATACAAGGACTGCAATATGGGTTCTCATAATACTCAGTATTTGGCAGTTTGGATCTTCAATGTTGATTTTCCTTGCAAGCCTCAAGCAAATCCCCAAATCTCTATATGAGGCAGCAGAAGTAGATGGTGTAAACAAATTCAAGCAATTCCTGCATATTACTTTTCCCTTATTAACTTCGACTGTTTTCTTTAATTTTATTATGCAGTTTATCAATGGTTTGTTGGTCTTTTCCCAAGGTCAGATTATTACGGCAGGAAAACCTTTGGATTCGACATTGTTCTATGTCCTGTACATGTATGAACAGAGCTTTAGTTATAACCGGGCAGGGTATGCTGTTGCAATGGGATGGTTCATGATTGTTGTGATAGGTTTCTTTACCTATTTGTTATTTAAATCTAAGAAATACTGGGTATATGAAGGAGGTTTTTAATGAGTAAGAAAAAAGTAAATAAAACCATCATATACCATGTGCTGACTTTTTCAGCTGGATTGATAATGATATATCCTTTGATATGGATGGTCATGAGTAGTTTCAAAGAATCATCTACCGTCTTTGCTACTGCGACATCGTTGATTCCCGAATCTTTTGTATTTAAAAATTATGTTACTGGATGGCAGGGATTTTCAAAAACAACGTTTGGGACATTTATTGGGAATACCTTTTTTGTATCAGCGTTGGCAATGGTCTTTACATGTGTTTCTTCCTTGTTTGTTGCCTATGGATTAGCAAGACTGAATTTTCCAGGAAAGAAAATCATTTTCTCTCTTGTTTTACTTACTATGATGCTTCCCACACAAGTAATGATGATCCCCCAGTACCTTTGGTACAACAAGCTGGGATGGCTCAATTCTTACAAACCTCTAATTATTCCCTATTTGTTTGGTATCAATGGCTTCTTTGTGTATCTTGTTTCAAATTTCATGCAGGGGATTCCAAGAGAGCTTGACGCCTCTGCAAAAATTGATGGATGTTCTTTCTACACTATCTTTACAAAGATAATTTGTCCTCTGACAACTCCAGCTCTTGGAACCGTCGCTATTTTTTCATTCATAAATAATTGGAACGATTATATGTCACCTTTGCTGTACCTGAGGTCGACAAAGAAATACACAGTAAGTTTAGCTTTGAAGTTATTTAGCGACCCTACATCCGTTTCGGATTTTGGAGCCATGTTTGCTATGTCGACGGTATCTTTGGTTCCTGTGCTTCTCATATTTATTTTTATGCAGCGATATATAATTGAGGGTGTTAGTACCTCCGGAATAAAAGGATAAGAATGTAAGGAGTAATAGTACATGTATATTTCAATTTTTACTGATGAATTATCTTTCGACGTCAAGGAATCACTTTCGATCATTCAGAATTGGGGGATTGAATATGTGGATTTTAGAAGTCGCATCAATGGACGGGGGATTGAAAACCAAAGTGATAAGGAATTATATGAACTGAAAGACCTTGTCGATAAGCTTGGATTGAAAGTGGGGGCTTTGCAGACATCTCTGTGTAAAGTTCACTTGCCTGATGTCGAGAGACAAGTGAAAGAACAAGAGAAACTAGAAGGCATCATTAGGGCATCCAGAATTCTTGGAACAAAATTGGTGCGATGTTTTAACTATTGGCAGCAAGAACCTGGCGATACCTATTTTGGTAAATTGGCAATGATGCCGGATCAGATGAACGAGGTTCTTACAAGATTCGAACCAATCGCGAAGAGAGCGAAAGAAGAAGGATTGATATTATCATTCGAAAACTGTGGACAGACTCCAGATGAGATATTCGAATTATTGAAGATTCTTAACGTTCCCAATTGGGGGCTAGCTTGGGATGTAGCCAATTACTTTGAAGTCCTTCCTGAGGCCTCTGGCGATTGTATTGATTATTTTACAAAAGCACTCAAACATTCCAATATGATTCATGTAAAAAGTTGGGGGGTGATTCCTGAACTTGGGTACAAACCCGTTCCTTGGGAACGAGTACTTGCAGGAGCTGCAACTCTGGGAATGGATTTTCCTGTATCGATTGAAACACATAATCCATCTGATTCCCCTTATTCAAAGGATGAAGCAAGTCTGAAAGTCTTTGAATATATTAAACGCGCTTGGCCTTCCGCTGCACCTGGTGACTTGAAGTCTGCCCTTGCATTGAAGATAAAGTTTGACCGTCCATATAGTGATAATCCTGTCCGGTTTGTAGTTGTTGGATTGGGGATGGGGAAAAACAGAGCGATAGAGTTAGTGGAGACAAATGGGTGTACGCTCTATGGTGTTTGTGATTTGAATGAACAGTTGGCTAAAAATGTTGGTGATTTGCTAAATGTGCCATACAGTACCGACATAGAGACATTTCTCATAGATCCGAACGTTGAAGTTATATATGTTGTTACAGAGACTGGAAAACATTGTGAGATAGCCGACAGATGTCTCGATGCCGGTAAACATGTCCTTATGACCAAACCAATGGATGCAAATAGTGAAAAATGCCTTCCAATAATCAATAAGGCAAAAAAGAAAGGTCTGTTACTAGGTCTTGATTTTGATTTTCAGTTTGACCCGATGATGGTAGAGCTTAAGGAAGCGATCGATGATGGTTTCTTCGGGAACCTACTCAGTGCTGTTGTTGCCCTAAAAGTTTTACGAAGCGATGAGTATTACAAACATAACAATGGCTGGCGTGGAACTTGGGCATTGGACGGCGGTGGCGCGATGTCTAACCAAGGAATCCATGAAGTGATGCGGATGATTTCACTTTTTGGCATGCCAAACGAAGTAAAAGGCTTTATCGAGACAAAGGATCATGATATCGAAGCTGAAGATTATGGAGTTTCTGAATGGAAATATGATAATGATTTGACTGTCACATATTCTTCGACAACATGCTTCCCTGCTTCTTCATGGTCGGTAAGAGTGGAGATTTTTGGTTCGGAAAGCGCTTTCGTTTATACAGTTGGAGGTCCTGAAGGTGATCATGCCTATTGGTGGAAAAATGGCGAATGGAATGAAGTTTCCCCATATTTCAAAAAAAGACAATGGAGCCAAGCTAGCGATAACTTTGCTTCTTGTCTTAGGTTAGGCGGAAAGCTTGTAGTCGGGTGGGAAGATGGATACAAATCACGCTATCTTCTCGACAAGATATATGAAAGTGCCAAAAACAACCAAGAGTGGGTAGCTCTTGGGAAATATTCAATTTGAGATGAGTTTTTCTGAATAATTTCACAAAGGACCTCGGGTGAGGTTCTAGGGAAGCCAGGACAACTCAATATTTGGGCTTATTTTTAGATTTCATGAGAATGATTTGAATCTACTCATTGGTGATTGCAGGCAATCTCTGGAGGACCATAAGGTCATCCAGAGGTTCTCCTTCACGAAAGCAAAAGGTTGAAATATAGTACCTATGGAATTTTCTCTCTTTAAGAAAAAAAAGGAATTAAGCTGTTTATAGTGTTATAAAGAAAAGGTTTGATAAGATTGAAAGATGTTCTCCTATAGGGGGATAGCATTCAACAGAATGCAATAAATGTAAAGTATGTATCATTTCAAGGGAGAGGGCATGAAATACGCAATCATCGGTTGTGGAAGAATAGCACCAAGCCATATATCTGCAGCAATAAAAAATAAATATGACATTGTCGCAGTATGTGACATTAAATTGAAGGCAATGGACGAACTGTTGATAAAATTCAATCTTCAAGATCAAGGTATCACTCAATATATTGATTATAAGGAAATGATTGAACTTGAAAAGCCACAAATAGTCGCAATCGCTACCGAGAGCGGAAAACATGTGGAAATGGCACGGTATGGTATCGAAAAAAATATTGCGCTTATTCTAGAAAAACCAATGGCATTATCAGTATGTGAAGCTGAAGAACTAATCGGTTTGGCCGAAAAACATCAGGTCCCATTAGCTGTATGTCAGCAAAACAGATACAATATCTCTACTCAATTGGTTAAGAAAGCCATTGATGCCGGGTATTTTGGGAAAATATCTCATATTGCCCTTACTGTTCGTTGGGCACGAGGTTGTACCTATTTCTCTCAGGGTAATTGGAGAGGGACGTGGGAACAAGATGGCGGGGCTTTGATGAACCAATGCATACACGGTTGCGATCTACTTCGTTGGTTTGGAAATAACCAAATTGATTCTGTATCAGGCCACATTTCTAATCATTTCCACCCATACCTTGAGGTAGAAGATCTAGGACTTGCTACCGTTTTTTTTTCAAATGGAATTATCGGAACCATAGAAGGGACAACCAATGCGTACAATAAGGATTTTGAAGAAACCCTATCGATTTTTGGGGAAAATGGAATCATCAGATTGAATGGTATCGTAGCAGAATCTATTGATATATGGGATTTTAAAAATCCAAAAGCTATGGAACTCAGGAATTTGGAGAACACGGAAAAATACCAATCAGTTTATGGAAATAGTCATGAAAATATATATGCCGATTTACTGTGCGCCATAGAGGAGCATCGTTCTCCATATGTAGATGGTCATTGTGGAAAAAATGCCTTGGAACTGGTGCTTGCAATTTATAAAAGCCATAAAGAAGGGAGATTGGTTAGTCTTCCACTTGAAAGTTTTTCAACAACCGATATGAAAGGTTTGATACTATAGAGGGTAAGATGATTAACAAGAAAGCAGAAAAGCGGATTGACCAAATACTACAGCAACTGAAATATAAAATATTTCTTGAACAAACAACAGAAACGATCTGGTATACAGCAAAAACTCAGAATAAATATGGGGATTCCCCGGCAGGAGAAGAACTTGAATGGAAAGCAATCAATTCATTTCCTTACTCTTATGGCGAAGAATGGATGAACTATTGGTTCAAGACGGAATTCCCTTCATCTCTTTTCAACGACCTTTCTTGTGATCTCTATCTTGAGATTGAAACAGAAACAGATGGATTATTCTATATAAATGGTCGTCCGGAATCCGCAACAAATCCTAATCACAAATTGGTGAAACTTAATAAATTCATTCAGAAAAAAGAATCGGTCAATGTTTCGGTGGAATGCTGGGCAGGACATGAATTTCCTGGTTTTCATCCATCTCAAGCTCCTCAGATATTTACAACAGTCTCAAAAAAACACATGGGGGGGTATCCACTTTTTTTTTCTAAGCCACGTATGCTTGTGAAGCAAAATGAGCTATATCATCTATATTATGATGCATTTGTTTTAAGAGAGCTAAGCAAGACATTGAGTCTCTCAAGTTATCATTACATGTTCATCATTGATACGCTGCACAAGGAACTGATGAAACTCGACTTCACTGATGAAAACCCAGACAGTCTTGTTTTTATGGCAAAAGAAATAAAAACATCATTGCTTCCATTACTTACTGCTAAAAATGGTACCATTTCACCAGAAATTTTTTCTGTAGGGACTTCTCACCTAGACCATGCTTGGTTATGGACAATCGATGAGACTATTAGGAAGGCTGCCAGAACCGCCAGCACTATGCTCAATTACTCGGAAGAATTCGAAGATTTCAGTTTCATGTTCACTCAACCTGCGCAGATGCTTTCTGTTAAAAAAAAATATCCATACATCTACTCTCGCGTATTGGAAGCATATAAAAAGGGAAAATGGGAGCCTGCGGGTACCAGTTGGATTGAACCTGACTGCATGTTACCCTCTGGAGAATCGTTGATAAGACAGTTTCTTGTAGGGCTTAAAGCAAGTCAGGAGTTATATCCAGGATATAAAAGTGATGTATTTTGGATTCCGGATTCATTTGGATACAATGGTAATTTACCCCAAATTCTTCTCGGTTGTGGCATACGATATTTCATAACCAGTAAAATTGGATGGAATGATACCAATAGATTCCCGTATGAACTTTTTTTATGGGAAGGAGTCGATGGAACTAGAATTCCATCACAAATGATCATTGGCCCATATGAAGGGACAAATGAGCCGACTGAGGTTTTCTCAATGTACGACAAAATCCAAAATAAAGAATTTCAACCTAAACTAATGAGATCTATCGGAGAAGGGGATGGCGGTGGCGGGACTAGGCTTGAAGATCTTGAGATGATGAAGCGGATTCGCGATATCCAAGGTCTGCCAAAAAACCAATGGTCAACTTTGGAAAGTTCAATGAAGGAAATTTTTTCTTCTGGTTGTCTCAAGAAATTACCAGTGTACAAAGGAGAACTTTATCTTGAGCTTCATCGGGGGACTTTTACCACTCAGGCCCAAATCAAAAAAAATAACAAAGAACTGGAAATACTTCTTCATAATGCAGAATTCATGGCTTCTTGTCTTTTTTGGTCATGCACAAAACAACACGAACTAAAAATAGCACAGGAAAAAATCAAAGAAGCATGGAAGATAGTTTTGACAAATCAATTCCATGACATATTACCTGGTTCTTGCATAAGCAAAGTCGCTCAAGAAGCTAATTCTTCATATGATCATGCAAGGGGCATATTAAACGAAGCTATTGAAATTATGCAGAGTAAAAATACAACGAACAAATTATATTTTAATTTTAATCCCACTTTGATCCATTCCATATCTAACGGTAACTTGATAGCACCATACTCTAATATAATTGTGGATAAAGGTAATAAATCATCTAATATATTTATCCATGACCATGAGATAACAACTCAATGGGGAACGTTAAAACATGACAGATGTGGGGGATTCTCTTCCATTATTCTCATGAATGGAAGGGAACTAGTCTGTCCAGATACAAAGTTCAATACGTTGACGTTAGGCACCGACACAACCTTGAACTGGGATGCATGGGATATCGAATATGATACGATACCTTCCAGACATGCAATTAATGCACAGCAAAACCAGACGATTACAGTTACGGAAGGTCAGTATGCAACAATAGAACAGTCATTTGCGATAGGTAAACGTTCCACGATTAAACAAACAATTAGAATTCTTTCTGATGAAAGGAGAATTGACTTTTCCTGTATTGTGGAATGGCATGAAATTCATAAAATACTGCGTGTAGACTTTCCGACTACCATAGCATCTGAAACAGCTCAATTTTCCATTCCTTTTGGACACCTTTCAAGAAGTACGACGGAAAATACAAGTTGGGATAGGGCTTGTTTTGAATCCCCATCTTTAAATTTCGTCAGCTATGGGGATGTGGGTACAACATTGGTCATATCATCAGGTAGCAAATATGGATATAGCGTGAAGAATAATGTATTGAGTCTCTCTTTGTTGAAGTCTTCAACAGCTCCTGATCCTTGTGCGGATCAAGGGCATCACGAATTTCAATATTCACTGTATTTTGAAGAAGGAGGAACCAAGGGAATCCAAAAGGCTATACAGGATGGATATGAAACTCTTAACCCTACAGTATTGATTTCTCATGAAGCGAAATGGAAATTTCCAAGTAAAATTTACTCAAATCGAGGAGAGGTTCTCCTTGAGACAGTAAAAATTAGCGAAGATGAATCTGGAATCATAGCAAGATTCTATGAATCCCTTGGTACTGATTCCCAAATTACACTTATACCAGATAAAGATGAGATATATAAAGTTTTTGAAACAAACATGATTGAAGAGATTCAGTCAGAGGTCATTTCCAATATGGAAGGGCCTATAATATTAGACTTCCATCCATTTCAAATTAGAACATTTCTTTTGAAAAAACAATCTAAAAGAATTTGGAGGTAGCTTGCAATATTCAAAATTCAGGCAAGTAATAACAAATATTAGTCTCAAGACTAAACTATTGTCTCTTGTTATTTTCGTGCTTGTGGTTGTTCTGGTCTTCAGCTTCATTAGCATCAGAATAATCAGCGAAAAATATAACGAAGTATATTACTACTCTCTTGCAAATGCTATGTCATTATGTATCGAGTCCATTTCAGAACAGATACAGACTTATGAAGAGGTTTCAAGATCTTTTGGAGTTTCTGATATTGTGCAAACCACCCTGTCTGATTATAAAGATGATGCAAAGTGTCTGAAGACTTCTGTATACTCTGATTTTTACCTGCGTTTAAATAGACTTGCTAATTCATTGGATAATATCAACAATGTAGCATTGGTTTTTGATGATACTCCTATTGTGTATAGAAAGAATTTGAAACTTCCCCTAGACGATACTATTCTTGAAAATGCAAAAAGGCTCGGTGATTCAACAATGGGAGGTGTTTGGGAAACTACCTATTGTGATGAGGGTCATTTACTATATATTATCAGCATTCGAAGAATGGATGGTTTGAAACTTGATTCTTTAGCCACTTTGATTGTTGATATGGATTTGGAAGACTTATTTGAGTCAAGCAAGAAGCTACAGACTATAACTAACTATGGTTTTTTGATGTTTGATAAAGAACAACATTTAGTATACAACAGTTTGAAATTCGATATAGACGTAAATAATATCTTCGATAAAATCGGGAATAATAAATATAAAATATTGAAAGCTGATGATGATGAATACTATTTTGCAATAACAAGCAAAGAAACTGATTGGAAATATGTCTGTCTGGCATCTTATACAGAATTGATGGACTGGATTGTGAAACTGCTTCACATGTTGTATGTCATTGGCATCATCCTTATTGTATTCATATTGCTTATTAGCAAGGTCTTTCTCAGAAAGATTCTGTTTCATTTCAACACATTACGAATGAAATTCAAATCTTTTGCCGGAGCCAAGGTGGATATTCCCCAATACGATTATCAAGGGAGAAAAGATGAGCTCGGATTGTTGCATCAACAATTCGATAACATGAAGGGAGAAATAACAGAGCTTACAGAAAACAATATCAAGAACATGTTGGATATCAAGAAAGTTCAAATTGATATGCTTCAATCACAAATTAATCCTCATTTCATTCTGAATACCCTGCAACTCCTTGATTGGAGGGCAAAACGGCTGAAAGATAATCAGTTGAATAAAATGATCGAGGCTCTGGGAAAAATAATTAAAATTTCTCTTTCTAGCAAGGAGAGCCTTATTCTGCTTGATACCGAAATAGATTTGATCAAAGAGTACATCAAGATACAGCAATATAGGAATCCGAATCTTACTATTCGTTTTGAATCTAATTTTGATGATGATTTGATGGAGTATAAAATTCCGAAACTGAGTATCCAACCTTTGGTTGAAAATGCTTTCCACTATTCAAATTTCAACAGTAACCATGAATTGTTCATTTCTGTTAAAGCACATAAAATTAATGATGTAGTCATGATCTCAGTTTCAAATTCAGGTTCGGTATTTGAAAAGGAATTATTAAAAAAATTGTATGCTGGAGAAATCAAGACTACGGGGCATGGAATTGGGCTTATCAACATTGATAAAAGAATTAAGTACACGTATTCAAATGATTACGGACTTACTGTAGACAACAAGGATTCATGGGCAACGGTAAGGATAAAACTTCCCTTCTATACAGGAGATGCTAAAAATGTTTAATATGATAATTGTTGATGATGAGCCGGAAATCGCGAACATGATCAAAACACAAATAGCTTGGCAAGAGTACAACGTAAATGTAACGGCAGTCTGTACTAGTAGTGAAGAAGCACTTTCAAGCATCATGCTTTATAAACCAGATTTGATTATCACAGATATCCGTATGCAAGGAATGAATGGAATAGATCTCATCTCACATGTACATGAATCTCTGATAAAAACAAAATTTGTGATAGTTTCCGCTTATGCAGAATTCGATTATGCAAGAGAAGCTATGAAGTATAATGTAAAACATTATCTCATAAAGCCTTGTAGTGAGAATCAAATCATTCATGCTGTTTCTGAAGTCTGTACGGATATTGTGTATGAAAGAAGAAGAGATCGAGTACAGATAGAGGGGAAAAAAAAGAAAAAGAATCCGTCATTTTTTTCCCCACAGATTGAACAAGTTATTCAGTATATTGAAGAAAATATCGCTGATGATGAAATAACCCTAAAGAAAATCTCAGAAACGCAGGTTTTTAGCAATGTTGACTATCTATGTCGTAAATTTCATCAAGAAACGGGTCATAAGTTCAATGCATATTTGAACTCTTTACGGATCAGTAAAGCGAAGGACTTGATGTTCAATAGTATGCAAAATGAAACCATCTATTCTATTGCAGATAAAGTAGGATTCAGAAACAATCCGCAATATTTTAGTCAAGTATTCAAGAGGGCTACAGGGATGAGTCCAACAGAGTATCAAAATAAACTGCAGTGGAAGAAATGATTCACTAATCTTCAGGAACACGATTGGTAATATAGTGATTTTCTATTTTTTGTGCATATCACTGAAAAAGAAGGAATGAAATTTTGTTTCCAATGCAGTCATTATCTCATTACATGTTGTATGTATTTGGATGAATTACTGAGCTGGGTAAGTACTTGTATTGGCGAGCGTGGTAGACCATTTTGATACAATATACTTTCAAGTGAGAAAAAGGTTCTTTCTAATTTCCTGAAATACTGGGAAAAACTAGCAGTAAATTTTCCTTTAGCCTTTTCTTCCATATATGTGGTTTTCTCCTCTACAAAACTTCTATTTTGCTATATCAAAAGTACATATAGCAATATTTGTGAGGTTTATTTTTACAATCTTATATAATAGTCTTTTAATATATCCAAAAATTATTAAGATTCTTCGAAGAATTTTGCATTTTAAGATAGCAAGGACCATGCAAAACTATATACAGAGAAAATCCATTTAGGAGGATTATATGAGAAAAGTATTTATCGTATTGTGTTTGGCACTCGTCATTGCTACTCCTGTTTTTGCACAGGGACAGACAGAGGCCGGAACTGTAGTTATCGGTAGTGCAATCTACAAGTTTGATGATACATTCATGACTGGTGTCAAGAATGCAATCATCGCTGCTGCTGATGAAACCACTGATGCAAGAGTTGATGTTGTCGACTCAATGAACATCCAGGCAACCCAGAATGAGAAGGTTGACCTTTTCATTACCAAGGGTGTACAAGCAATGCAGATCAACCCTGTTGACCGCTCTGCTGCTGGTGTCATCATTGACAAGGCTAAGAAAGCCGACATCCCCGTAGTATTCTTCAATCGCGAACCTTTTGCAGAAGACATGGCAAAATGGAACAAGATTTACTATGTTGGTGCAAAGGCTGAAGAGTCTGGTACAATGAGTGGTCAGATTATTGCTGATTACTGGAAAGCAAACAAAGCCAAGATGGACAAGAATGGCGACGGCGTATTGCAGTATGTCATGCTTAAGGGTGAGCCTGGTCACCAGGATGCAGAGCTTCGTACTGAGTACTCCATCAAGTGTCTGACTGACAATGGAATCAAGGTCGAGAAGATTGCTGAAGATACCGGTATGTGGGATCGTGTTAAAGGTCAGGAGAAAATGGCCGCTTTCATTGCTAGCCAGGGCGACAAGATTGAAGCCGTATTCGCTAACAATGACGACATGGCTCTTGGTGCAATTGAAGCTCTCAAGGCTGCTGGCTATTTCAAAGATGGCAAGTTCATGCCCGTCGTAGGTGTTGATGCAACCGCTCCTGCTCTTCAGGCTCTTGAAGAAGGCACTCTTCTTGGTACCGTCCTCAACGACGCAATCAACCAGGGCCGTGCAACTTTCATGCTCTCCTATGACCTTGCTAAGGGCAAGACTCCTACCAGTGCTTCAATCGGTTATACAATCACCGATGGCAAGTATGTATGGGTTCCTTACCAGAAGGTCACCAAAGACAACTACGCACAGTTCAAGTAAGCATCGCTATGTTACTAAAAACCCTCTGGACCAGGAACTCTGGCAGAGGGTTTTTCAGAAAAAGGGGCATTTCAGCCTCTTGAGGAAATACAATGTATATTTTAGAGATGAACCATGTCTCCAAGTCATTTCCCGGTGTTAAGGCTTTGGACGATGTTACCCTAAAAGTAAAACCGGGAACGGTGCATGCATTAATGGGTGAAAATGGTGCGGGAAAATCCACACTGATGAAGTGCCTGTTCGGGTTGTATACCATGGACGAGGGAGATATCTCCTTTAACGAACAGCCTGTTAAGATTGATAGCGTAAAAGAGGCATTGAAGCTGGGAATCTCCATGATTCACCAGGAACTTCACCTTATCCCTTACCGTTCGGTTATGGAAAATATCTGGCTAGGTAGATTCCCCCGAAAAGGTGGAGAAAAAAGCCCTTTCATTGACCATGCAACCATGTTTGATATGACAGAGAAGCTACTCGCAGATCTCAATTTGACAACAATAAAGCCGACAGACCTTCTGAGGACTCTTTCAGTCTCTAAGGCCCAGAGCGTTGAGATAGCGAAAGCTGTTTCCTATGACTCAAAAATCATCATCATGGATGAACCAAGTTCTTCCCTGACTGAAAATGAGGTTGATCACTTGTTTACCATCATTCGCGAACTCAAAGCGCGTGGGGTAGCCATCATCTACATATCCCATAAGATGGAAGAGATTCTCAAGATTTCTGATGAGGTTTCTATCATGCGTGATGGAAAGTATGTAGGGACATGGGAAGCTAAAGAACTCACCACAGCCATCATCATCAAGCGAATGGTTGGACGAGATCTTACTAATCGGTTCCCTCCTAGAAAAAGTAATCCTGGAAGTGAACTGTTGAGAATTGATAACTATACTTCACCCAATCCCCGAAGTTTCAAAAATGTCTCCTTCACCTTGCGTAAGGGGGAAATACTGGGTATCGGAGGACTTGTAGGGGCCCAACGTACAGAGGTCATGGAAGCTGTTTTTGGCTTGAGACTTCATAGTGAAGGAAGTCTCTATATAAAAGGTGAGGAGAAAAGCTGTAACAATGCCTATGAAGGCAAAAAATTGGGTATGGCCCTTCTTACCGAAGAACGACGAGCAACAGGAATATTCCCTGTGCTTTCTGTACAGGATAATCTCCTCATTGCAAACATCTCCTCCTATACCGACAGGAATGGCTTGCTCAATGCCGGTAGGATGGCAGTTGACTCCAAAAAGAGTATTAAGGAACTTGATATAAAGACACCCACCGCAAAAACCCTCATAAAGAGTTTGAGTGGTGGAAACCAACAGAAGGTACTCATTGCCCGTTGGTTGCTCACTACCCCTGATATTCTCATTCTGGATGAACCTACCAGAGGAATTGACGTCGGTGCAAAATATGAGATCTATGTCATCATGAGTGAGCTCGCAGCCCAAGGCAAGGGTGTCATCATGATCAGCAGTGAGATGCCAGAACTTATTGGTATGACCGACAGGATTGTAGTGATGAGTGAAGGACGTGTCTCCGGTACGGTGGACAGCAAAGATACCAACCAGGAAGAAATTATGGAACTGGCGACAAAATATGTCGGCTAGAGGGGGGAATACAATGAGCACAAATAGTTTTGTATATACACTATTGGGCAAGAGAACGGTAAAGCAGTTTGTTATGGAGAAGGCGATTTTCCTTGTTCTGTTGCTGCTGGTTGTAGTCATAGCGATTATCAATCCTAGAATTTTGAGTGTCAGGGTCATGCGTGATGTTTTGATGATGAGCTCAACGAAGGTCATCATGGCTTTGGGCATGATGTTTGTCATCCTTACCGGTGGTGTTGATCTCGGAGGTGGACGAACGGTTGGACTGGCAGCAGTTATCTCAGCATCTATGCTGCAGACTCCTGACTATGTGAGGCGTTTCTATCCTGAACTTGGACAGATTTCCATTTTGATTCCCATTCTGCTCGCAGTATTGGCTGGTACCATATTTGGCATTCTCAACGGCATGATTGTCGCAAAATTTAAGGTTCCTGCCTTTATAGCAACGCTTAGCTCCATGTTGATCATCTATGGCGTGAACTCTATCTATTTTAATATGGCACCAAACAACAGTCAGCCTATCGGAGGTCTCCGTGCTGATTTCACTTACTTGGGATCTGGTTCAATAGGGTTTATGCCGGTGATAATTATTTTTGCCGCGATAGTCTCCCTAATAGTCTGGATAATACTCAATAAGACAGTCTTTGGTAAGAATGTGTATGCAGTTGGAGGAAACCCCGAAGCTGCCGCAGTTTCCGGTATCAATATCACCAAGACGCTGGTAGGGCTTTTTGGCCTATGTGGTTTTCTTATTGCACTCTCTGGTGTGCTGGAAGCAGCTCGTACCGGTGGAGCAACCAACAATTACGGAAGTGGCTATGAGCTCGATGCCATTGCTTCCTGTGTTGTCGGTGGTGTATCAACAACCGGAGGGGTCGGGACAGTCAGTGGTGTTATCGCTGGTGTTATCATTTTCTCCTTCATCAATTACGGCCTGACCTTTGTTGGAGTGAACCCTTACTGGCAGAACATTATCAAGGGTTTGATCATTGTTGCTGCCGTTTCGTTCGATATTCGCAAGTACGTAAAGAAAAACTAGTTCTTGGAACTATGAGTAAGGGGCAGGAAATTCCTGCCCCTTACGTTTGTCTATTTGTCTCATATCGTTTTCTTAGTGTTTGACTTTTCTCTGCATATTCTATATTCCTAAACGTTGTCCTCGTAGCTGTTCCAACGTATTATAGGAGGGTTTGGAACAACAGCCGTTGGTGCTGTTCGCTGAACATCGAATCTTTTGTCACCAGATCATAGTCGACCGTTTTTTCTACGGGTTTGTTGTTCTTCAAGAGGTCGATAGCGGCTTTTACCGAACGATACCCAAGGTTGAAGCTGTTTATTACCACCAAGGCATCGATGATACCTTCTTCTAGGAGCTGCACTTCAAACTGTGTAGTACCAAAGGCTATGAGTTTGATATCCCTCCCTTCGGGAAGTGCATTTACCACTCCATGAGCGGTATTCTCTTCCAAGGCAAAGATCATATTGACCTTTTCATCGCTACCTAGGGTGTTCTCAGTGATTTTCTTGGCTATAGCCTCATCAGTGAAACTGTAGGAGGCATACGCTATTTCAGCGCCTTCTTGTGCATTGAAGGCGGAGACCAAACCACTGACCACGCTAGTCATAGATGTAGAATTGGGAAGCGAGCCTATCACCAGAGCCTTGATGCTCTCTCCTTTTGCAAATAGGGAGAAAGCATGCTTTGCCATTTCCAGCCCGACCTGATAGTAATCAGCGGTGATGAAGAAATCACCAGTGCTCTTTTCTAACCTAGTGTCAGCAAGCACTACCTTGATGCCTTTGCTTCTTGCCTGTTCCACTACATCCTCCAGATAGGACGTATGGCTGGGAGAAAGGACAATTGCATCAAAGTGCTGCTCGATTGCCTTTTCTACACAGGCTATCTGGGCATCATAATCAGATTCGTTGATAGGGGCCAAGAATTCCAGAACAGATCCAGTCTCAGTGCGGGCATTGCGAGAACCATTCTTGAGAGCACCCCAGAACTCACCTCCCTGCATCATGGTGATGACTGCGATACGGTAGGGATCCTGCTTTTCGTCCCGTCGTGAACACCCTGTTAGGAGGGTGATTATTAGGAGGATGATAAGGAGCATGAGTGTGCTCTGTCTGTTCATTTCTTTACCACCTTGATTGGATGTATCGGTTTCCCTTCAGGAATTACAATGCGTATCAGTGTTCCCACATCGAGTTCACTGGAGATTTCCAGACCAAAGTCAGAACCATAGTACAGTTGTATCCTCTGGTGCACATTGCGCACTCCTATTCCATTGCCCTTGGGAGAGTGGGGGCCGCTGAAACTGAGGATCTTGGTAAGTTTTTCTTCACCCATACCCACTCCATTATCCCTGATTTCGAAGACAATAGCTCCAGGTCTTCTGCGATAGACTTTGATGTCGATATGCCCCATCTCCTGCAGATATTTGATACCATGGTAGATTGCATTCTCTACTATGGGTTGTACGATGAGTTTGATGGTAGGCAAATTTTTAATATCCGTATCTACATGGATGGAAAACTCAAATTTTCCCTGGTATCGGATCTGTTGGATGATGAGGTAGTTGCGTACATGTTCTAGCTCCTCACTAATGGTGATGATGTCATGGCCTTTGCTAATGGAGACCCTAAATAATTTTGCTAGGGCTGATATCATACGAATGACTCCTTCGGTATCATTCTGCTCTGCCATCCAGACGACTGAATCGAGGGTATTGTAGAGGAAATGGGGATTGATCTTTGCTTGCAGAGCATCAAGCTCAAACTTACGCTTCAGTTCTTGAGACTTTACGATGTCATCCATAAGTTCGCGGATGCGCAATATCATCAGGGAGAAGGATTGGGAAAGAGCGAGCACCTCTTGGTTTCCTTTGACAGTTGGAGGCTCTGAGAAGTCTCCTCGCTCTACAGCCATCATCAGTCTCTCGAGTTCCTTGATAGGCCTGCTTATCCAACCTGAGACATATCTGGCCAAGAATATGGTTATGATGATACAGAGAATAAGGATAAGGGCCATGACGGTGGTGAACTGGTTGAGCCCACTCATCAGCTCGTCCATAAACGCTACTCCAACAATTCTCCACCGTGCATTGTTGACCGTATCGATGATGACCAATCGCTCTCGTCCTTCAAAGGTGTTGATGAAGGTTCCGAAGATATGCTCCTCTACCGCATCGATGTCTTCATTGAAGATATTGGAGTTAATGAGCTGCTGTAAGGGATGGTAGACGATCTTATTGTTGTTGTCGATGAAGTAGACATACCCTGTAGATCCTAATTTTGCATTTTTTGCTAGTTCGCTGACAGCTGAGAAGTTCATGTCGATAAGCAATAGACCTTGTGTCATCTCACCATCCTTATGTGAGTAGCTGATTTGCTGGCTATAGGTTATGACCCAAGGGTAGGCACTGGTACTGAGTTGCTGCACATGAGGTCCTGTGAAGTAAAAGTTTCCTTCGCCCCCAAGGGATCTGGAAAACCACTTCTGGGAAGTAATTGCCTCAGGTTCCCTAAAAGGGGCTTCGCTGGTGGAAAGGACTGCATTTCCTTCAAGATCAAAAAGGACAAGGGCGACAATATCCTGCCTGCTGGCTAAAATGGTCTTGAGCTTATCCTCGATCTCTTCTTTCCCTAAAACATTGATCTGTTTGGATAGGTCTCTTGCATAGTATGAAATGCTGACAATATCATTGATGTAATAACTCAGGTTGGAGTTTATCTGCCTTACTATCTCCCTAGTTGATACGGTCGCGTTATCCCTGACAGTGGAGGAGAATTCAGAGAAAAGAATTGCAGAGACGATAAGGGTAAAGGAAATTGAGACCACTGCAATGGCTATAGTGACGATGGTTTTGATACTCAAGTTTTTGTTTTTTCTGGTCATTCGCTACCTGTTTGCATGGCGGTACTGTGAAGGGGAGATCCCTTCATGCCGCTTGAAGCAGAAACTAAAGTAGTTGGGCTCGGTAAAACCGATTGCTTGTGCTATCTCATAGGTTTTCCCTTCAGATTTTATCAATAGTTCCTTTGCCCGATCCATGCGTATGGTGGTCAGGTACTGTACAAAGGAGATGCCCATCTCTCGCTTGAAGGTGGAACTGAAATAGGAAGGGCTTACTCCGATCATTTCACACACTTGGTCGAGACCGAATCCTGCTTCGGTGAAATGCTTGGCTATAAGGGATTTTGCCTCTTGTACAAACCGAATGTGTGAGTTCTCCCGCTGACCACTGATGGCGGTATGGATTGTCATAGCAACTTTGGTAAACCAGCGCCGGGCTTTTCCCAAGGTGTTCAGACTGCCGAGTTCTGAGAAAAAGGTACGTGAGTCACCATCACTTCCAAGCTGGAAGAGATTATAGTCATAACTTTCTGCCAGCGCATTCAACGAAGAGCTTAGTTCAAGAAGGAAAGCCTGCAACCCTTCAAAGGGAAGAGCTGCAGCTTTCTCTCCAAAGAGGTTGTTAACACTTTCCACCACCTGCTCTTCTGTGCCAAGTTTCACTGATATGATGACGTTGCTCAAAAGTTCCTGCAGCTGACTTTTGTTTTCCTGGGTATCGGGTTTTTCCAAGTCACTGATGACCATGATATGCTGTTCTGGGTAAAAGGAGCTGTAGTTCAGGGCTTCCAGAGCCTGTCTATAGGATTGTGCTATGGCTGATGGAAGATGTACCAGGTTCCCGACTCCGATGACAATGGAGAATGGGAAGTACTTTTCTAAATATGCCTGCAGTTGCTCCACTTTTCTGAAGGTCTGTTTGCGGAAGAGAGCGTCATACTGTTCTTCTCCATGGCTATTTGCCGTGAATATGATGACTATCTGGTTCTCAAACTGGAAGACTATATCCTTTCCCCCTTTTGGCAACACATCCAAGGCTATCTCCAAGAGGGCCATTGCCTCCAAAGGGTTATCCTGATCGTCATGGTCTGTTTCAAAGGTTGCGACAATAAATTCATCGCCTTCAAGGTTGAAGCCATAGTCCTTTGCCTTGGAAATGAGACTTGTATTGGGGCTCTGATGTATAGGTGTAAGCAGGGAGACCAGGAACTTCTCCCTGATGAGAGGAAGGGCCTGGTTGTAGATATTTGTAAGCCTGTTCTGGTCCTGTATCCTGATGATATCCTCATCCAGACGTTTTGCAGTGCGTTCGAGCAGGTTGCAGATATCTTCGCTGGTAACAGGTTTGAGTACGTACTCACTGACATCGTAACGGATGGCCTGTTGGGCATAGGTAAACTCATCGTAGCCACTGATAATGATGATCGTGACAGGAGGATGAGATTTGCGAATCTCCTTGATAAGTTCCATACCATCAAGATAGGGCATCTTTATGTCGGTGATGACCACATCAGGGTGAAGCTCTTCGATTATTTCGAGAGCTTCAATACCGTTCCCGGCTTCTCCCACTACCCTAAAATTATAGTGCTCCCAAGGGGTACGGTTGCGTATTCCCTTTCTCACAGCACTCTCATCATCCACTAGCAAAATACTATAGGCCATAGATGATATGGTAGTATGAAATGGGGGAGGGCGCAAGCAGATTACCTTTTACACCAGTGATCGAACATAACTTTTGTAGAGCGGTTCATCTCCTGCATGAAATCGCTGGTATGCTTTTTGAAGTAATAGTGGTCAGCTATGCTTCCTGAATTCTTGAAGGGGAGAATCTTCAAATCTCTTCTTCTTTTTTCATGTTCAGAAAAAGCCTGCTGCATCTGCTCCAAAGTGGGATTTTCATAATGATCTTGCATGAAAATGGCTTCTTGAGGACATCGTGGAGTCTGTTTGCCTATTGGCTCTGATTTTGGGTTACCAAATATCAACATACAGGCAGGTACGGTATAGTGCTCGAGTTCCAGGAGCTCTCGTATGGCCTCAAAGTTTTCGATGACGTCCCCGATATAACAGGAGCCAATGCCAAGGGATTCAGCAGCTACTACTGCATTCTGTGCTGCAATGATGGCATCCTGCATGCAAAGATGGAGGTCTCCCAGACCTGGGTCTCTCCAGGTTGCGAGCCCCTCTTTCTCTCCTTTCTCCCTAGAACCTCCGTCTATGAAGTAGGTAACCCACTTTTGCATGTCTGCAAGGAAGACCCAGACCAAGGGAGCCTTAGCTATCATACTCTGGTCATCACAAAGCTTGGCAAGCTGTTCTTTCTTCTTTTGGTTATGTATTTCAATCACTGAGTAAAGGGCCATATTCCCTGCAGTAGGGGCTCTGAGGGTCGCTTCCTTGATCAAGGAGACCTGTTCTTCTGTCAGTGCAATGTCGCTAAATGCGCGTACAGAACGCCTATCTTGTAGTACTTGTATTGTTTCATTCATAGGAAGAGTATATCAACAGCCTATGTGAAATGCAAAGAGACAATATACAAATTTGAGTTTTTGCTCTATCATTGAAGGCATGAAAAGTGTAAAGGCATACCGCTACCGTTGGCTCATCCTGCTAGCTCTCATGGCTCTGATACTCTCTGTTGAATTGCAGTGGATGAACATGGCCCCTGTCGGTAGGGTGGCAAACCTCTATTATCAAGATCAGATTTCCACCAGGTTTTCTAATCCTGTTGAGTTGCTTTCTCTAGCTTTTCTAGTAATTTTTGTCATAGCAAGCATACCCTCTTCTTATGTGATACACCGTCTAGGTATATCAGTAAGCATCCGTATAGCTGCCGGTATGATCCTCTTTGGCGCTGTTGGAAAATGGATTTATCTTGCTAATTTTCCTATAGTCCTATTTTGTCAGATCATTTTGGCTTTGGCGCAAGCCTTGGTCCTTAATAGCATCACCGAGATAGTATCGCGTTGGTTTCCCATACGCGAAAGGGGTATGGCCGTTGGTATGGCTTCAGCAGCCCAATACTTCTCCTTAGGCGTTGTCATGTTCCTTTCTCCTTTGATAGTGGCTACCAAGGTTGCTTCCTCAAGCTATGGGAGTGGGTTTGAAAGGATGATGGGTACCTATGCTATCATATGTTCGGTTTTTGCCATTGCGGCAGCAATTCTTATACGAGAAAATCCTCCTTCCCCCTCCTCTGTTTTTGAGCGAGAAGAGAATGTCTCATTCATCAAGTCTTTCAGGGCTATGAACAAGATTTCTTCATTGAGGGGCCTTATGATCATTTTTTCCGTAGGGTGGGGCGTGTTGGTAACTCTCCTGATAAAGATCGATGCCATAAGTGACGTATTAGGGTTTCCTAATTCTGACGGGAGGCTTGGTATTGTATTGCTCCTTGGGGGCATGATAGGGGCTGTACTACTTCCCTCCCTCTCTGACAAATGGAGAAAGCGTAAGGCTTTTTTTGTCTTCTGCAATCTCTGTTCAATCCCAGGGGTCCTTTTGTTGGTATTCAGTGAAGAGTTGGGTGCTCTTTTCTTAAGTAGTCATACGATTGCATTGGTCGGTGTTTTCATCATAGGATTTTGTCTGCTCAGTTCCATCCCTATTGGAAGCCAATATGCAGCTGAACTAGGGCATGGCATCTCAGAGGAAATTATCCAAGCGATGCTGTTGCTTTTTTCCCAGGCCAGTGGTGCACTAATTCTCATCATCACCCTGATAAGTAAAGGCCAGTATGCTGGTCAGTTACTATCAGGGCTCGCAGCGTTGTTGTTTGCAGCCATGATGGGCAGTACCTTTCTCAAGGAGAGTGATGTAATCATTACAGAAGAGGAAAGACTACACAAAGTTATTGAGAAGGAGATTGTACACCTACAGTGATGACCATAAGACGAGCAACACGAGAGGAACTGCCACAGATCCTTGCATTTGTTATAGAGTTGGCAGAGTATGAAAACCTTGAGCATGAAGTGGTGGCAACGCTTGAGAGCATGGACCACTGGCTATTTGTCGAACAGAAAGCAACTGTGCTGTTCTGTTGTGAAGATGGGTTGCCAGTAGGATTCGCCCTCTACTTTTATAACTACTCAACCTGGGAAGGGCGCTCAGGTCTCTATATTGAAGATCTTTTCATCCAGCGACCTTTTCGAGGAAAGGGGTATGGCAAGGCTCTTATCAAGCATGTAGCTTCATTGGCCATCGAAGAGGGATGTACCAGGGTGGAATGGGTCTGTCTTGACTGGAATACGATGAGCATCGACTTTTACAAAAGTCTTGGCGCTGTTTCTATGGATGGGTGGTCAACGTATCGTCTCACTGGTGAGGCTCTCAGAAGTTTGGGAAACATTTGAGGCAAAGAAAGATGCGATACTCATAACTGCAACATAAACGCAATACCTCAATCACTACTTTGATAGGTGGATGACATAAATTAACTGGCTACTCTGAAACTTCCATTTTTTGGAAGTCCCAACCCCAATACATTTGAATACACCAATTTCGTAATATGATTATTTCAAACAAGATAGGGGCCTTCGTCATTCAGAGAGACAGAGAAAAACCAGACTAGGTATTATGGTTCGAAAGGATACAAGACACTGAGATCAAGTACATTTTTGGGGGGAGGGATTACTAAGAAAGACAAGACATGCCTGAGTGCTGAAAAAGATAACGAAGAAGACAACAGAGACGTGTGAAAGCATAAGGATAGTCCAAAAAAAACCGGGTGATTGAACTCTCGAAAATAAGAAAGTTACAGGATAGAATATAGCAGGTTCTGAAAAGGTGTCTAGTATAAGCCTTTATAAGAGAAAGGTTTATATGGATTTGATTAATTTGTAGGCGGTGTGATGCGTTATTGTCTGGAGCACTTCATACATTCTATGTATTAGAGCAGTAACACTAGATCTTTTTCTGTAATGGTTCTTGAAAGCTCCCTTTTGTCCACTTATATACCAATACATCGCACAGATGGTAGCCTAAATCCTTGAATGTCGGTCCAATACATGGAATGGGGGGAATGCCAGGGTATCTGACTTCTTTTGCATCCGCTCCATCATATGCGACTATTGTTCCTGGAGCAAATTGTATATGAAAGCGAGAACAAAGGGATGCGATATTGTGAAGCGTGGTATAATCACTGAGAAAAATACCGGTTTTTGGCGTGAGGGAGGAGAGGATACTCATAGTTTTCATCATAAGATCGGCGCCAGTAAGTTGCTGATATTTAATTGACATCCCTGAACTTTTTAAAGCTTGGGAAAAACCAAGCAGACGTTTGTTGCTTTCCGGATATGTACCAAAAACGTACAACGTATCCAATTCCATTTGTGCCATCAGCCTGCCTGCAGCAAATGCGTGTTTGTAGTTGTCGGTTTGAACTGCAGGGAGCAAGGGTAAGTCATCGAGAATAATATCGGCCACCATGTTCACACCCTCCCGGATTGCATAATAAAAAGGGAGGGCTGATTCATGCGTGAAGCATAAGGTGATAATACCATCCGCATGCAGATTGACCAAGCGTTTCCCGAAATCAAGAGATGATACATCGTCAGATTCATTCATGACCATCATTTTGATAGTAACGCCAGTATCCTTGAGCCTTTCCTCTACTCCATCTAGAAAGCTTTGGTAAAAAATTGGAGTTGAGACCTTGGATATAACTACGACTTCCTTGTTTGCGAGTGGATATGCAATTTCCTTTATATCTTTACTAACATAGATTCCTGCTTTCTTTCGTGGTTCAAGTATTTCTTCTTTCGCCAGATGAGTCACTCCTTTTTGTGCTGTTTGGACACTCACTCCAAATTTTGCAGCGATTCCACGAATACTGAGATATCGATCACCACCATTATAGGATGAAACGATGTCGTTCCTGAGGTGTCTTAAGAAATCTGGAAACACTTGTTTTGGCATACTCTTTACCTGTTGTTTTGAAATTATTTTGGTCGTAAATATTGTACAACCAGTTTATCTATTCTGTCAAACTGTTATGAATAAATTACTACTTTTAAAAAAATACTATTTGAATCATAATAGAAAGCAAAAGGAGCCATGCTATGAGAAAGATTATGATTATTCTATGCGTCACACTATTGATTTCTGGTTATCTGTTCGCAGGCGGAAGTAGCGAAAAATCAAGTAGTGCTGGAAAGACTGAAGAGAAGATTACGCTCGATTGGACATTCTGGGCTACTGAGAAAGAACTCGATATTTTCTGTCGTCCGGCAATTGCAGAATTTGAGAAACAGAATCCCAACATTCACATCAACTTGATTTACATTCCCAACACCGACTATTTCAAACAGATTGCTGTGGATATCGCAACTAACAATGAGGCTGATATTGTGACTCTCGACACTGGTGACGGCATCTCTGCATATTACAATATCCGTAAAGGAGGTGCTTTCATTACATTGGATGATTACATGAAGGGATATGTTCTTGATGACGGAACTGAACTTGAGAAGATCGACTTGATTGATTCTGTAAAAAAGAATGGTAAAGTCGTAGCATTACCATGGTTTACATTTGCTGCCCCTGTCACTATCTATAGAAAGAGTGTACTTGAGAAAGCTGGAGTAAATCCTGCTGAGCTTTCTGCATCTTGGGATTCCTATTATGAGGCCGCTAAGAAACTGACAAAGGATACGAATACCGATGGAAAAACCGACGTGTATGGATTTGCCCATCAGACTGAAGGTTCCGTTTTACTTCGCTGGTGGACAATGCATTGGCTTTGGGAAAACGGAGGTGGTATTTTCCCCAAGGAAGCCGAACCCTATACTGCTAGCAACTTGATTTGGAACAGTAAGGAAAATATTGAAGCCATCGAGTTCTTAAAGAAAATCATCACTGATTGTGGACCTTCTGGAAAGTATACAGTAAACGATGCCTTGAACATGTTTGCAAATGGATCGGTAGCTACAATGCAGGCAACCACCTGGTGTTTTGCCAATCTTAAAGCAATGATGAGCCAGGACGATTATGAGAATGACATTGGACTGGCATTTTTTCCGAATAATGGTGATAAGACTCCGGTCAATGTCACGTGGGGTAATCCGTTGGCCATTAGTACTAATTGTGAGTATCCCGAAGAAGCCTTTAAGTTTATCGCCTTCATGCATGGTAAGCTCGCACAGAGTCTGCAAACCAACGTGCCAGTGAATCAGGAAGCTCGTGCAGAATATGCAAAGAAGAATCCGTATCAAGCAAAAACGTTGGATATGGTTCTTGAGGGTGAACTTCGTCAGGTTCCCGATATTGTACAGTGGAGAGAACTTGACAATATCGTCAATAAATCCCTAGAGGATGCATTACTTGGTTCAAAGAGTATTAAAAATGCACTTGACTGGGGACAGAAAGAGATGCAGGCAGTAATGTCACGTTAGGCAAAAAGTAGCTGCTTGTTTCATTGATGGATTTCTATGTCTCCTCGGACTCTGCCGATGACTGAATTCCGAGGAGACTTTTTTGATTGGGGGAGCCATGAAAAGAATTGAAAAAAAGAAAGAGCAATTGTTCATATTGGAACTGCTACTTCCAGGACTGGTACTCATTGGGTTTTTCATAGTGTTCCCAATTTATAAGGTTTTTCAAATGAGTTTCACAAATTGGGATTTGATGAGAGCGGCTGAAGGGAATTATTTCCTAGGTTGGCAGAACTTCAAAGACTTGTTTGCTCTTTCTCATTTTATGAAAACCATCAACCTTACGATTATGTTCGAATTTGTTTGTGTTGTGGGGACAATCGTGTTCAGTATAATCTGTGCATTGGCTCTCAACACGAGTTTCCCAGGGAGGGCTTTTGTTCGAGGAATAGCCTTGCTCCCTTGGGCAATCCCGTCTTTTGTTATTGCAAAGATATTCTTACTCTCGTTCAATGGAGACTATGGAATGTTTGCCAGGATGTTCCAGATTTTATTTCATGTTGATACCAATGCTTTTTTTTCGAATGAAAAACTTGCATTTGGTCTTGTCTCATTTTTAACCATTTGGAAAAACTTCCCTTTTGTGACTGTACTTCTCATGGCTGCTTTCAGCACTGTTCCGAAAGATTATTATGAAGCTGCTGAACTCGATGGGGCTGGAAAAGTCAGACAGTTTTTTTCTATTACTATTCCAACTATAATGCCTACTTTGGTAACACTTACTGTGTTGCAGTTCATGAGCACACTGAGAACATTTGATATGGTATACCTGTTAACTCAGGGCGGTCCAAACTATGGTACTAACATTATTGGTAACGATATCTATTTAAATGGTTTTAAATTATTTAAATTTGGAATGGCGAGTGCTGAAGGTGTTATTTTGTTTGTTGTAAGTATGCTGTTTGTTATACCATATTTCATTCATGAAGGAAAGGAGGACTAAATATGAAAGCACAAACCAACAATTATATTTTCCGAATCCTCACTGTGCTGGTACTTCTTTTTCTCTGCATCATAGTACTCGCACCTTTTGGAGTCATGGGTTCCTACTCTATTCGTACTGAAAAAGAATTATATGATTTCAATATTTCCTTCATTCCCGATAACCCGACTCTTGGTGCATATAATGAACTTATTGCAAACAATGAGCTGTTAGTAAAGTGGATACTGAATTCACTCTACGTAACCCTTATTTCTACTTTTTTGGTAATTATTTTCTCTTCAATGATGGCGTATGCTATTGCAAATTTTAGGTTCCTCGGTCGCAAAGGGCTCTGGTTTATCATTGCTATGACACAGAGCATACCTTGGATAATCCCATTGATCCCTCTATATATTTCGTTGAGTCACATGAATGCTTTAGATAGCCTGCATACCGTTATGATCATCTATACGGCGTGCTTTATCCCAATATCTGTCTGGCTGATGGTAGGTTTCTTTAAGAAGATTCCTAAGGATATCAGCGAGGCTGCTAAAATTGACGGTTGTTCCAACTGGGGTGTGCTCATGCGGATTATTATGCCGCTTTCAACCAATGCATTATGTGCCATCGGGTTGACCGCCTTCATTGGTGGATGGGGCGATTATGTGACAGTAACAACGATCATCCGATCCAAAGAGGTATGGACGCTTCCCATCGCTATCCAGAGCCTAAGAGGTCCATACTATACTGCATGGACACAAATAATGGCTCTCGGTACAATAATAAGCATACCCGTTGTTATTATATTTCTGTGGTTACAGAAATATCTAGTTAATTTAATTGCCGGTGGAGTAAAGGAATAATATAAAATGCTAAAAAATTTATTTGAAATTAAAAATGTACAGAGTCGTTCGATTAGTGCGGAGAATCCTCAAGGATTACCTGGTACTGGAGGTAAAGAAGCGAGTAACCTTGGTATTGGACGTAAAGGTAGGCCACAAATTACATTGCCGCACGGAGAATCAACCTTATTAGCTGATATTGAGGGACCTGGTATTATCCGACACTTCTGGCTTACTGTAGGTTTACATACGCAACAACAGGATTTTGTTTTGAGAAATCTGGTATTACGGATGTTCTGGGATGAGGAAGAGACTCCATCAGTTGAGGTTCCGCTTGGCGACTTTTTCTGTTGTGGTTTTGGTGCTGCCAGTGAAGTCAATTCTATTCCAATTACTGTTGCGCCTCAAGGTGGATACAATAGCTTCTGGGAGATGCCTTTTAAAAAACATGCACGGATAACCATCATGAATGACCATATCGAAGATGTAAAGGGCTTTTTCTACACCATAAATTATACACTTGATGATGAATTGCCTATGGATTGTGGCTATTTCCATGCACAGTGGAGAAGGTCCAATGTTGTCAGACCTGGACACGATCATGTAATTTTAGATGGGGTGAAAGGCAGAGGCTTGTATGTTGGTACTTATCTAGCGCTTGCTGCACTAGGTAGATATTGGTGGGGTGAAGGAGAACTCAAGTTTTATATTGACGGTGATACGAATTGGCCAACAATCTGCGGTACTGGTATTGAGGATTATTTTGGTGGTGCCTGGTGTTATTGGAAGATGGATGAGAACGATGTAACTAATTTTTCCATTGGAAACTATTCTACGCCGTTTCTTGGGTATCACTTTCATAGTAATGATGCGAACAGAAAGATCGCGAACTATGCGCAGGAGGGAGTTCCCTGTCATGGTCTTTACCGATGGCACTTACAGGATCCGATTCGATTCAATGAAAAATTGAAGGTGACTGTTCAAGATATCGGGCATGATGATCATGCACTTTTTGAACGTTCTGACGATATTTCTAGTGTTGCTTACTGGTATCAAGTGGAATCACATGAGACCTTTCCTGTACTGGCTTCCAGTATTGAGAGGCGACCAAGATAAGCGTAGAATTAAACCCTCTGAAAAGGAGTCCGGAATGCAAGATAGTTGGTTGTATCATCCTACCACAGCTACATCACATGCTGTGAACGCAGAAAACACCTCTGGAGCGAAAGGTTGTGGAGGAAAATCTGTTGGAAAGCTAGGCCCTTCTCGTAAGGGTAGTCCCTGTCTTAAAGGTATAGAGCCCGGTGATGTGGTTACCCTTATGGATGTAAAAGCAAGTGGTATGATTACTCATATATGGATGACTGTTGATCAAAAAACTTCAGAAGCGGAGCGCTATGTTTTCCGGGATCTGGTTTTACGGATGTATTGGGATGATGAAGAATATCCATCGGTTGAATGTCCGTTAGGTGATTTTTTTTGCTTGGGATTTGGTGAATCGTATCCAATGGATTCATATTTCGTTACTGTCGCGCATAATCGTGGTATGAATTGTTTCTTTCCCATGCCTTTCAAGAAGAGAGCCCGCATTACGTTGGAAAACCAACATGCCGAGGCTATCGGACATTTCTTCTACCAGATTGATTACCTGAAAGCCGTGTCGCATAGTCCGGATGTTTTATACTTTCATGCCCAGTGGAGAAGGGAACCTATGACCACGTTGAAAAAGGATTATGTGGTACTTGATGGGCTAAAAGGTAAAGGTACCTATATTGGAACCTTCATCGGTCTGACGTCCTTGCAACGATATTGGTGGGGCGAGGGAGAGATGAAATTTTTCATAGATGGAGATTCTGAGTATCCCACTATTTGTGGAACAGGGATGGAGGATTACTTCGGCGGTTCTTGGAGTTTTGCGAAGCAAGAAAAGGGCAGGACTGTAGAACAGACCTATAGCTGCCAGCATTTCGGTTATCCTTTCTTCAGCAATCGAGATACTCTTGTGCACAGCAACTATCACATGGATGATACGTTGCCGATGCGCTCATTCTATCGATGGCATGCCAAAGACCCAATATTCTTTCATAAGGACTTGACGGTGACTCTCCAGCAGATTGGAGTAGGGCATGGGGGATTATTCGAGCGCCAAGATGATGTATGTTCTGTAGCATACTGGTATCAAGATCATCCTCATACACCATTTCCAATCTTACCTAAAGCGATGGATCGTTGGCCACGTTAATCGGGTAGGTAGGGTAATCTACCCGATTGTGTATACACCAACTCTGTAGTATGTTTAGGGCCTCCTAAATGGGGGGATCTCAGCATGCAGGTATTCAGGAAAAACCATACTGGGTACTCTATTTTGACAGGCCTTGAGGAATTGAGATTAAGCACACCAATGGAAGGTGGTATCTCGGGGAGGCTTCCTGATTTCAGCCTCGAGGGTATAGTTGACCTCGAATATGCCGCCTCCGTTTTCCTTTACTATAGAGGATTCATCAGAGGGCTGGGAGGCCTAGCTTTTCATCAATTACATTGACCTACAACTTCTCCATGGCAACTTGGAACCAGAGGTGATCTAATACTCCTGCAATGGCCTGATAACACACTTATGGAGGTACCAAGGTTAACAAGATAGAATAAGCATGGATTTAGTTTTACCTAAACCGGATGATGGGACACCTTAAAATGGTAATAAGCGTTATTTGCACAGTGTTGATGAGATAATGCAATTTACGTAGTGAATTGCGGTTCTGACTCCAGTCTCTATATAAAATTCAGCAGTCTTCTCTACATTGGGATTGGAATACGAAATTTTTTATTCTACATTACCAAACTGAGGTTGAGCTACAGGGAGAGACAATCTGGTTACTATAATCTCATATGGTCAACATGTCTGCGAAGGATCAAACAATAATAGTCCAACATATCGCGAATATTTTGAGGAAGGTGAATTCAATATCCAGAGGAGCATGCAGATTCCACGTGTAATTTTTTCGAAGTACAGACCGACGAAAGTCTATTCCTCCATGGAGTAGATATATCAAACATTCGATGGTATGGAGCTCTATGATGTGAAGACGGTACAAGGCGATTCAGGGCGATTCCGTCTTTTTCCCGTCTTTGCTTTGTTTGTGGTTTATCTGGATTCTACTTCTTTGCCTTGGGAATCAAACGCTCATCCCAATGGTCAAAACAAGCAACCTCATCAAGGCTTTTTCGGCTCCTTGGACTATTCTCAATTTCGAGATGTTTCTCATTTAATCCGTCCTCTGCTCCTGGATAGCCTAGGACGATCAGGGCCTGCAGGGTGTCTTCATCCCTGATACCAAGGGCCTCTTTGGCTTCTTTGACATTGTAGCCTGCTATTGGGTGGACAAAAAGCCCTTCTGCAACGGCTTGGATTTGATAGGCCATGGCAGCCATACCCAATTCAAAGGGGGTAAAGGTGATATCCCCTATTTGTAGTCCCCAAGCGGCGTTGGTTACAAATGCTGTAATTGCGGGGGCTTTTTTTGCCCAGTAGTTTCCCGGTGCAAGTGTTTCTTTAAGCCTATCCAGGGCTTCTGGATCCTTGACTGTGACCATGCGCCAGGGTTGGCTGTTCATGCTTGAAGGGGCCATATGGGCAGCCTCTGCAAGACGCAGCAGGACCTCTTCTGGTATGGCTTTTGTTGCAAGGGCTCTTTTAGCTCTTCTTTGTTCTATCTCTTTAAGTATTGGCATCGTTAATATCTCCTTTGGGTAATACTATACTAGCATTCTTAGGATAAGGATTTTCTGTTCTAAGAGCAATTGCTGATAGGATATCTCTTTTTTAGTTCCGATCTACCATTCAAAACTGAGATGCTCTGATCTTTTTGATTTACGAAGACCTGATTGTTTCGTAGATATGGTTTCAGCTGAGGCAAGAGTTGTTGTTGGAGTTGTCAGTCTGGTAGGCGTATTGATTGGAATTTCTTCTTCAAGCTTAAAAATGTAACAGATGAACTCTTTAGTTGCTTGGTCGATAGGAGAGAATACTACTGATAGTTGAACTGTCAGATCAGGACTGTTTTTCTGCATTATATGCAGGGTGAGGAGAAAATCTTGTTTTGTCTGCATAGCAGAAACAAGTAGTTCCAATTCCCCTTCCTGTAGCATGGAAAGATAGTCTATGCCCAAAGCCTCATACTCAGTTTGGGAATACCCGAGTAGCTCATAGAAAACAGGATTGTGGAAGGTTGCGACCATCATACCTTCAGGTGACAGGTATCCCATAACAATCCCCCATTGGGCACTGGTTGTAAGGAAGTCAATTTTCCTTCTGGATGATCGTATTTGTTCACTCATACGCATCTTGGTATCGACATCTTGCAGAGAGGCAAGTATCCGCTTTGTCTTGACCATGTGCATCTGTAGGTTGAACCACCGAAACTCTCCGTTGAGTAGTCTGAGGCGAACTGTAGTCCCACTTTGTATGGGCTTTGCGAGCACCTTTTCGATACACTCTTCAAATGCGGCAAGATCCTCTTCATGGATGAAGGAAATGCTGTATCGTTTCTCTATGAGTGCTTTGGGGGATATCTTTCCCAGTTGCAGTAACTCAAGGTTAGGGCTTTTATAGAGAAGATCCTGCTCAATGTCCCATTCCATAATCTTGATGTTTGCAAGTTGTTCTATCATGGCATTACGATTCTTATATGAGCAGTGATCTCCCTCTATCCCACAGCCTGTATCGACTGCATTGATGCAGCAAAGAAACAAGTCCTTGTGTGTAGGGTTGTCCAGCTTGATCAAGGACCAGGTTCCCATCTTCTTTTCTCCTTTTCTATCCATCCAGCCAAAACTCTGCTTGAGGAATTCCTGGCCATCATGAAAAGTCTGGGACTGGGTAAAAAGATGAAATTTCTCTCTGTCTTTAGGGAGTATTCGTTTTTCTCTGATGAGAGAAAGGAAGGAGGCGAGGCTTCCTTTGTTTGCAAACGAAGGGGAAGGAAGATGGGGATTGGTATGGAGCAGTTGATATCGGTCCTCGGTATAATTGAAGAGGTACATCTCGTCAAACAAGGTCTTGAGTATTTTTGACTGCATCTCTGAGAGGGCGAACGAACCCATATGCTGGAAGAACTGGTCAGTGATAAATGCTGGGTGGTTATGGACCATGTCTAAGGAAAGGAACTGTTCAATAGGTAGGGGCTTGCTGAAATAGAACCCTTGGAGGGTATTGCACCCTAGCAGCTTGTAAAAGTCTACCTGCTCCCGTGTCTCGATACCTTCAATGATGAGGGGCAACGCTAACAGGGAAGCCATGTTTACAATGCTACGGATAATATTTTCTGCCCTTTCTGACTTACCTATCTCCTTTGAAAACATGCTATCAAGCTTGAGTATGTTGATGGGAACATCTTTTAGGACATTCAAAGATGAGTAACCCGAGCCAAAATCATCCATGAGGATGAGAAAACCCTCGTCTTGTAGGGCATGCATTACCTTTAGCAATTCTTCGGGATTTTCTGAATAGACGCTTTCGGTAATCTCAAACATTAGCAGGGAATGGGGTATGTTGTAGCGGTTAGTCTTCTCTATGATGCTCTGAGCAAGGTCTTGTATGTAGAAATCAGCACGTGATAGATTTATCGCTATGGGTACGGTTGGTCGTCCCTCATCGAGAATCCTGCGCTGAAGGATGCAAACTTGTTCGATGATATGGTCATCGAGAGGGATGATGAAGCCATTTTCCTCAAACAGAGGTACAAAGGTATCTGGTCCAAGTAGGCCACGATCTGGATGAACCCACCTCACAAGGGCTTCGGCACCGATAAATCGGTTCTCGGCAATGCTGAAAAATGGCTGGAGGAAGATCTGAAACTGCCCAAGGTCGAGGGCTTTGCGCATTTCATTGACTATTGCCTGTTCCTTGAGCAACTTCTTTCTCAAGGTATCCGTATAGTAGGCATACGGTTTCTGGTAGTTCCCTTTCGCTGTCGTGAGAGCCATGCTTGCACGGTCACTCATCAGGGAGATAGCCATGGTAGGGTCTGTTATCTCATAGACGCCAAAAACAGAACGGACATAGGCCTTCAGGTTATTCGTATTGAGCTGGTTTTCGGCTTCCTTGGCAAAGCGAGCAGCATCAAACCCTTCTTTGGGAATACACAGGGCAAATTGGTCTGAATAGAGACGCCCGTAGGTACCCTTGTTGCCAATGAGCTTGATGAAGGTATCTCCAAGGCTTTTTAGGATGGTATTCCCTGCAGAGTTCCCAAAGAGATCGTTGACCGTCTTGAATCGCTCAATATTCCATCGAATGAAGATATGGGGGGTATTGGGTTCGCGTTTGAGCAGGGCCTCTGTCTTGCGGTAAAAAGTATCCTGATTGTAGAGTCCTGTCAGCATATCCCGTTCGATGAGAGAGAAAAGCTGTCGTTGATTTTCAATGAGCTGGGTGGAATCAAGCACCATGACAATGAATACTGGATCTACTAGGCTTGAATAGGGAATCCATGAGGCATAGAAAAAGAGTTCAGAACCATGGTTTGCATTTGGCTTCATCTCGATGGAAAAAGAGAAGGAGGTATGGTTTGCCATTGCTGTTCGTACATTGTCATTGAAGTTAGCGAGATTTTCTATTTTGATAAACGCCCTTATGTCAGGATACTTATCCTTGAATTCTTGGAGATTCCTTACACTGCCTAAGGAAAGGAATCCTTCATCAACATAGATAGGGGTGCTTTTATCCTCTTTGTACCTATAGAGGGCAAAGCCACTTTGTAGCTCACTGGCGCTGATACTCCATAGAGAGAGCTCTTCTGTGATGGCGTTTGCTGTCATGCCAGAACCAGGCTGGAATCCTTTGGGGTTGATGACACTTCGTATTCGTTCTTTCAGTACATGCAGCTCATAGGGCCTGAAGAGAAGGGCTGTAGGCTTGTACTCTGTGATGAATTTTGCTTCTTGATGGTCAGAAAAGACAAAGATAGGGATTTTTTCCAGTAAAGGGTTGTTCTGCCTAAGCATGAGGAATTCTTTGGCATTGAGGCCAGGGAGGGCGTAGTCGTAAAGGACTGCTCCAATGGATTGCTTTTCCAGTATCTGGAGTACCTGGAGGCCATGTTCTGCCTCAATGGTAGTGTATTCCTGTGAAAGCTGTGCACAAAAAGTGTTGCGATTCTGGATATTTGCATCAGCGATGAGGATGGTTGGTTTGGTAGTAGACTGCGTCTTCACTGTAATTTGAGCATATCACGAATAGTTAGCAATAAGCAAAGAGAATCATTGCTTAATAAATAAATATACAAGGGAAATATCACAAGAAAGATGAGAGCTATAACAAGGGAATATTGAAAAAAAAGACCAGGAATAAGATTGAGATAAGAGAAATAAAAAACGGGGCTGCAAGAGCAGTCCCGTCTTTTGTTACAGTTTGGCAGTGATTAGCTGCGAGGTGAAAAATCCGACTTAGGAGCTCCACAGAGAGGGCATACCCAATCTTCTGGAATATCTTCAAAGGCTGTACCGGGCTTCACACCATTATCAGGATCACCTACAGTGGGATCATACACATACCCGCAAAGGTCACATTCGTATTCTTGCATAGTTGTTTCCTCCTATACATTAGCATAGCGATAAACAGCCTGAGGGGCAAGAAAAATATTATTGATAGAGGGCAAGAATCTTGGTAAGCATCTTGCAAAACTTCTTTTTGAAGCTTTCAGGAGAGAGAATCTCTACAGAATCACCGCACTGGATGATCCTGAGATACAGTTCAATCGAGTTCTCCACATCCATATTACATACCAAGGCTCCTTCGGAATTCTTGGAAAAAATTGGTGTTCCATGGACGACAGACCGAAAGACATTCATCGCAGAGCGTTCCTTCAGCTTGAGGCTGAGAGGAATCATATCCAGACTCTCATAGCGCTCTTCTGCTTCTTGGAGCTTGAAAGGCTTTAAGTTGTCAGGAATGGTATAGGTCTCATCCAAGATGGTTGCACTGGTTATAGTGCTGATGTCTATGGTTATGATCTCGGTAGTATGACGCAGTCTTCCTGTCACGCTGATGGGGTGTCTTCCCCCACTGTCCTCCTCCCTAAATCCAATGAAGTAGGGGGCAAGTTCGGTTTCGATGGGGTCGAAGCCTTTCAAACTTTGGATGACACGTACGATACGACCTGATACCCAAGAGTCTATGAGGACTTCTAGGATGGAATTGAACTTACTGCTCTCTTTTTTTTGCTGGACTTGTTTGTCAATCTGTTCGGCAAGGTTAATTACATTATCACTTATTTTGGGGGCATAGGAGCGCATGTTCATTGCAAGTTTACGAAGGCCTGAGGCAAGGTGGGGGTTCTGGAATTCACTGGTGGATGCCAGTACTTCTGCAGAGAGGTTGAAAGCGAGGCTTTCATAGACACTGAGTGCGATATTCTCATCACCTTCGCGTGGCTTGATCTTGATGAGGTTGTTTTCCTCATATATATCAATATATTGCTTGAGTTCGTCTACGTACCTACTTATGGTAGAGCGATGGACGCCTAATCGCCGTGCAATCTCCGCACGTCTGAGCCCTTCAGGGTGTGAATGTAGGAGTAATTCAAGCTGAGCAACACGTTCGCCTTTCATGGATAACCTCTTCTATGCACCATTCTGCAACAAAATTCATGTCAGTATACCATGAATATTGACTAATTCAAGGGAATTGCAACAAAAAGCATACAAAAAAGGGTTCATTGAACTAGACTCATGCCCGTGATACTATACTGGTAAGTAAGAGAGGTTGTTATGGATGAACGTCTGACGAAACTAGAGATAAAACTTGCTTATGCTGAAGAGACAGTCCGTTCCCTGAATGCTGTTGTCAGCGCCCAAGCCCAGGAGATAGCCATCTTGATCAATCGTTTTGAAAAACTGGATAGGCGTGTTACCGCACTGGTTGAAAATAGTGAGGACGGCCTTCCAGATAATGAAAGGCCACCTCACTATTGAGTCTTGAGTCTAGATAAACAGATTGACTTTACTCTTTGAAGCAGCCCCCATGTAGGTTGCGACTCCGCCGATCTCAACCCCATCGAGCAGTTCTTCACGTGTGATGCCCATTATGTCCATTGACATCTGGCAAGCTATCATGTGCACTCCTGCCCTCTTTGCTTCTTCATACATTTGTCTGACCTGATCCACATGTTTCTTCTTCATGCGGCCCTTCATCATTGCAGCACCCATCCCACCCATATTCATGGAAGAGAGAGCGAGGTCATCCATTCCCTTGGGAAGCATGGCGCCAAACATCTTGCCCATGAAATCCTTTTTGACAGGTCCATTAGGCTTTTTACGCAGTACAGAGAGTCCCCAAAAGGTGAAAAACAAGGTTACGTTCTTTCCTGTTGCTGCAGCTCCATTTGCCAGGACGAAGGTAGCGAGTGCCTTGTCCAGATCATTGGAGAAGACAATCATAGTTGCCCCATTATCTGGATCACAGATGGCAGGCTTGTTGCCAAAGGAATCAGGAACCGAGCAGACTGAGGGATCTCCCTTGCCAATTACCGCTTCAATGATGCCTTTTGTGGTATTCAAGGAAACCAGCTCGTTTCCGGTCAGGTTGCACCAGGCCTGGACATCGACGCCAAAGCCTGGATCTGATGCTTTGATGACGATTCTATCACCAGGCTCGAGATTGTCGATTTCCTTTTTCAGACGGATAATGGGCCCTGGACATTGCAGTCCGCAAGCGTCAATCTTGAATATCTTGTTGACAGAGGATCTTCTGAAGCTACCATCTTCATTAAGAACATTGACGTTCTTCTGAATCATGATTTTCTGAAGGTCTTTATTCTCTAAAAGTTCACGTTCTCGCATGGCGATTTCATAGGTCTTCAGACCTCCGGTGAGGTTGAATACCTCTGAATAGCCATTCTGACGTAGGATTCTCTCAGACAGGTAGCCGCGCAGTCCAATGGCACAGTAGACAACAATCTTCTTGTCTTTAGGTACCTCTTTGAGCCTGTCGCGCAGATCGATGTTAGGAATAAGATGGGAGCCTTCCATGCTGCCAAGCTCATACTCTTCCTGACTGCGTACATCAAGGATGAAGGCACCCTCCTTGCGCATCATGTCCGCCTCTTCCCAAGTGATGGTATTCGAGTATCCATTCATCACATTCTCTGCTATGAAGCCAACCATATTGGTGGGGTCCTTTGCACTGGAAAAGGGTGGTGCATAGGCTTGTTCGAATTCGGCAAGGTCTGTAATGGTGCCTTCTTTCCCGATGAGAGCAGAGATGACATCGACTCGTTTGTCTATGCCGTCATACCCAACTGCCTGTGCTCCCCACAGCTTACCCGTCTCTGGGTGGTAGAGGATCTTAAGGGTGATCTGACTGGCATTTGGGTAATAGCCGGCATGGTTACCTGCATGGGTGACCGCTGTCCTAAAGGGAAGCCCAGCTCTTTTGAGTCCTTTCTCCGTGAGGCCTGTAGAGGCTACGGTCATTTCAAAAATCTTGGCTATACTGGTAGCAATTGTCCCACCGTAGGCTCTTGTGTCCCCGTCGACGATGTTGTCTGCACACAGGCGTGCCTGCTTGTTGGCAGGTCCTGCCAAGGGGATGGTAATGGGAAGCTTGGTCAGGGGGCTAGTGAACTCGATGGCATCTCCAACGGCTCTGATGTTCTTGTCATTTGTGGTGAAGAACTCGTCTACCTTGATAGCACCATTCTGTGCAAGCTCAATTCCAGCTTCCTTGAGGAAGGCGGTATCGGGGCGAACACCGATCGAAAGGATTACGATGTCAGCATCGATAATTGTTCCAGAAGATAATTCAACACTGACCAATGAGTCATGCTTTCCAAAGGATTTTACTCCATCTCGGAGGTAGAGGTTCACCCCTTTTGATCTGAGGTGCTGCTGCACCTCTGCTGCCAAGTCATAGTCGATGATGTTCATCACTTGCTCGAGGGCTTCCACAACAGAGACTTCCAGGCCTCGTTCCTTGAGGTTTTCTGCCATCTCAAGACCGATGAAACCTCCTCCCACCACGACTGCACGTTTAGTGGCAGGGTTGTCAATCTTTTCTTTGATTGTATCGATATCAGAAACTGAGCGTAGTGACATGATTGAGGGGTGGTCTATGCCAGGGATGGGTGGTTTGATAGGAGAAGCCCCTGGACTGAGGATGAGGGTGTCATACCGCTCGTCATATTCAGAGTTGTCCTTCAGGTTTCTTATGTGGATGGATTTATCCTTGCGGTTGATCGAGACAACTTCGGAAAGCACTCTAGCTTCCACATCCAAGGTTTCCTTGAACCGCTCGGGCGTCATGACAAACAGACGGGAACGTTCGGTTATGACGTTGCCTGCATAATAGGGTAGTCCACAGTTTGCATAACTGATGTATTCGCCACGTTCAAACATGATGATCTCTGCTTTTTCGTCGCGTCTTCTGAGTCTGGCTGCTGTTCCGGCTCCGCCAGCTACTCCTCCAACGATTAGATATCGTGCCATAAATCCCTCCTAAGGGTTTAGTTTTGGGTGAAGTCTAAGTCTGTAGGGAGTGTTATTCCGCTACAGCTATAGTTTTCTACCATCTGCTTGCCCTTTTTTGTGAGGGTAACCAGCATGCTTCTTCGGTCAAGGGGAGAGAGTTCTCTCTTTGTCAGGTCCCGATTTTCGAGACTGTCGAGAATACGGGTAAGGCGAGAAGGGGAGAGTTCGAGTTCTTTTGCAAGTAACCCAGGTTCTACTACCCCTTTATTCACTGCACATAAGAGCAGTGCGTCATTGAAGGAGAGTCCCGTCTCCTCCTTCAGATGCTTTTCAAACGCTCGGAGAGAGGTCTGCAGTTTTCGTATGGCGCATAGGTCGATCATGGAAATATCTCCAATAGTTAATATAGGCAATTGTTGCCTAAAGCAAATATATGCCTTGTCTTGCTATTGGTCAATATGTATAGATAAAAAAAGAGGGATAAGGTGGAGAGTTTTCTAAAAAAAAAGCGAATAATCAGAAAATCCCAATGTATACGTGAGCAAAGGATTCATTCCCTAGGTACGTGGAAACTCAGCATACTTTTTTCATATTTCACCATACCTCTGTAATAGTTTTGGGGCTCGCTAAGAGATTGAATCCATTATGATGTTACTAAATACTTATAATAGATAAAAATATTTTTTTGTAAGATTAATGAAAATAATTATTTACTTCCTTATTATAAGTGTTATAATAAGTAGTATAAAAATACTAGGGAGCTTGGAATGACTAAACTTGGGTTTGCTTTTAATTTCAATATTCAGCGTTGCGAAATTGAGGTTGGCGATGAAAAACGAATAATTGACGAAGGCTATCGGCCTTTGCTTGACCTGTTTATTAAATATGGACTGAAAGCCAATTTCTTCTTTTCTGGCTTTACTTCGGAATTGTTGCAGGAGATGGATCCTGATTTGTTGTCTGATATCATCGCGCATGCAGGCAAGGAAGTGGAACTGGGGACCTATACCTATACCCATCCTATTCCCCAGTTGCTCATCCCTAGGGAATTCTCGATGCAGATGAAAAAGGGCCTTGAGCTGGACCGCTCCATCCTCCATGCAGAGACAGACGGCTTCCTTCCCCCCGAATTTGCCTATAGCCATGAAATGGGTGAGGTTCTGTATGATCAGGGAATTTCCTGGTTTGTTGCCCTTTCCTCACAGGTCCAGAAAGGCCTCCAGAAAGCCGGCGTTGTGCAGGACCCATACATCCCCTGCAAGGTAGACCTTGGAGGTGGTAAGACTCTCATGGTTGTGCCTGCAATCTATCAACTTCCCGATACCCCCCAGCGGTTCTTCAAACTCATGATGAAAGGATTGCTTCCTGTCGATACCGTAATCGAAGGAATCAAGCAGTTCTCGAAACTCCATCCCGATGGCATATTGTTGCTCAAAAGGGATGCCGAGACCATCTTCATCGACAAATTCAACAGTGGTTTCGAAGGGACTTTGGCCGTGATGGATGAGTTTATCCAAAAACTCAGCAAGTTGGATATGGTCGAACCCATTTGGATCAGCGAAGCCGTAGCTTCCTGTACGAACCCCACGGTAATAACTCTACCGGACTATCTGGGCAATACCAATATCGAAACTTTCACTTCCGGTGCCGCGCAGTCTATCTGGGATTTGACTCAGGAAGTGCGTAACAGAATTCTGGAAGGGGAGAAAGAAGGGAAAGATTCTGAAGGTATCAAACAGGCATGGGACCATCTAATGCTTTCCCATAACTCTGATGGGCGTATTGGGTATTGGTTCTCAGAATGGAACCCAGGTGAACATACCGTTGCCCCTGGAAGAAGGAAGTTTGTAGAGGATCATCTGCAAGCCGCCCTCAATTTGCTCAAGTAGGAGGAGTCTTGATGCTATCCTTTCTTTGCGAAGAGACAGCAACAGCCTATACTCACCAAGCCCTTCGGGAAATGGCTATCGAACAACGTATCGATGCACTGTTTTTCGATGCCGTCTGTAGGGAACTTACCTTACAGGCTGGCTATCCGAGGGTAATCAATGCCAAGAAGTTCTTGGACCTCTTGGCCTCGGATTTCCAAAAAGATCCTGTTTCTCTTGCGCAACGATATCATCTTTTCCTTTGGAAACTGCAAGGGACCGATGGGGTCAGGGGCTTGGTCTCCTCCCCTCATCTTCCCTTTCAAAAAGCTTTGTTCCAATTTCTCCAGAAAAAGGTCCTTACTCCTGATTTTTGCTATCTTTATGCAAAGGCGTTTGGTAAAATGCTGGAAAACCAAGGGCTTTTCTCAGAGCGAAAAATCCTTGCCTTTGCAGAAGACGGCCGTGATTTTTTCGGTCACCAGGGGCTGAAGCAGGCAATTCTGGCAGCACTTACCCAAGAGGGAATAAGGGTGCAGGACTTGGGAATCTTGCCAACGCCCTTCCTTGCCAAGTACAGCTTGCAAAACGAGATGGGCGCGATTATGTTGACAGCTAGTCATAATCCTTCCTCCTATAATGGGATCAAGGTATTTGTAAAAGGAAAGAAACTGTATCCCCGAGGACCCTTGGGAGAATATTGTTTGAGTGGATATTTCCTTGGTTTGTGTGATAATAGGTTCACTTTCAACGAAGATATTGATTTTACAAGCGTTGAGACCATTTCTGTCGAACAGGAATCTCTTCGGTGGCTATTAGGTGAGGTTTCCCCTCTACCGATCGAATCGTTGCAGAAAAGCCCCCTTTTGCTAGATATGGCAAACGGAGCTTACTCCTCAATTGCCTGTAACTTCTTTACCCAATTGGGGATTCCTTTTATGGAAGTTGCCTGCACTCCAGGTAACCAGAAGATAAACACTGGCTGTGGAGTGGGGGTGCTTGAAGAACTGGAATCTGAAGTGCCCTTCTCAGAAGGCCTTCCCCAGATCCTGCTTTCCCTTTTTGCGGCAGGAAGAAAAAGTGAAACCAAAAAAGCCTATGGTATCGTGCTCGATGGTGACGGTGATAGGGCTTTTGTACTTGCCTATCAAGGCGGGAACGATAGCGTGCGTATCTACGATGGCGATGACCTTGGCTATCTGATTGCCTATAGCCAGAATGCAAGATATCAGGGAAAAGAGCGGCCATTGTTTGTCTCCACTATAGAAAGTGATGCAAACCTTGCCTTGTCGGTAGCAAAGAAATTGCGATGGCAAACCAAGACCACCTGTGTCGGTGACCGTTGGCTCATAGAGGACGAAGACCAGATCGGACAACCTTTTCTTGGATGTGAGCGTTCGGGCCATCTTATTTTTCCTCTTTTGGTAGCAGTGGAAGGAAAAGACAGAGAAACGGGGACCCTGTGTACGGGAAACGGTTTGCTTACCGCCTTGGTATCCCTTACGACACTTATGGAAAACGAACCTAATGCGGTTATTTTTCCCCATGGATTTCGCTCAAGCATTTCCAAAAGGACGGAACGATTGCAGGGGTTTTACCGCGATGCCCCTCTTTGGAACACCTTTTTTACTGAAATACAAAAATCCTTCCCCTGGGTTTGTACCGAACAACTATTTACCCAGGAACCCGATATGATCTTCTTTGGTTTTACCTGTGCGGACTCGATTGGCGTTGGCCATTGCTATATGCGCAAGTCAGGGACGGAACCGAAGATCAGCATCTGTGTCTCAGTAGGGGAAGCGTCAAGAGAGAGTGCAAAAGAAGGAATTGGTAGGTTGCATCTTTTACTGGACCAGGAATTTTAGGTAGGTATATTTGTAATCCTGAAAGGGATTTCAAGATAATAAACTGTTTTAGGAGGACCCGATGAAAAAACGGACTGTGTTAGTGATGGTTTTGCTCTCAACTATGCTTTTTTCCGCTCAGTTGTTCGCAAAAGGTGAGCAAGAGAAGATTCCGGCTGGAACGACCGACAAGGAAGTTACTGAGATAGTATATTGGCAGTATTACTATGAAACCAAAAAGGATACGATGGATACGCTAATCAGCATGTTTGAAAAAGCGAATCCCGATATCAAAGTTGTCCAACAGACTTTCCCGTATGAACAATACAATACGAAGGTAGCCTCTTCTGTACCTTCCGGGACAGGCCCGAATATCATTAACTTGTACTACGGTTGGTTGCCCCTGTATATTGATTCAGGGTATTTACAACCCTTGACTTCTTCTTTGTTTACCAATGAACGCATTGAATCGGAATTTTTCCCCTTAGTAGGGGCAGCAAAGTTCAATGGCGATTACTATGCCCTTCCAACTGCTGTTCGTTCCTTGGCATTGTTTTGGAACAAAGACCTCTTCAAGGCAGCCGGACTTGATCCTGAGAAACCACCAACGACTGTCGGTGAACTGATTGCAGATGCAAAGAAACTGACCAAAGTCGACAAGCAGGGTAACTATCTCCAGACTGGTTTGACCCAGGAACTCAGGGCTCAGATGCATCACTGGGTACGTGAAGTTCTTATCAGGCAGTATGGTGGGACTCCTTACGGTGCAGACGGGAAAACTGTTGCCTATAACAGTGAAGCTGGTTATTCAGCTTTCAAGTTCTTTACCGAACTGAATACCGTACAGCATATCGGTATGCCTAATTTCATGACCGATGATGTAACTGCCTTCAGTGCCGGAATGATGGGAATGACCATCGATGGTTCTTTCAGGCTTGGAACGTTTGATAAACTCGATACCCTTCACTATGGGGTAACCGAGTTGCCATCCATGAATGGGGTGAAATCGAATTTTGCTTCCTTCTGGGCCAACGGGATCACCAGTTTTACCAAAGGAAAGCAACTTGAGGCTTCCCAGAAGTTTATCGACTTTTTGACCTCTGACGAAGTCATGGCCATTTGGTTGAAGAATATTGGCGAGCTTCCTGCGAAGAAATCCATTGCTACAAAAGATGAGTTCAAGAACGATCCGAAATATGGTCCGTTCATCCGTGGTCTGGAATATGCAACGGCAACCAAGTTCGTAAACGAGGATGCCCAGCGTAAGGTCTGGATTGACGCCTATGACCAGGTTACCCTTAACGGTATGTCGGTCAAACAGGCTGTTGACGAAGCTGCGAAGACTGAACAGGCAGTATTGGATAAATACTACCTGAACAAATAGTGGGAAGGTAATCGGAGGGTTGCCGTATATCCAGTACGGCAACCAGGTTTGTGCTATCTCTGAGAAAGAAAACCACGAAAAAAGAGGTATACGTACATGGAACATCGGAGAATTTCAAGTTTGGAACGTACGAAACGCAGATGGGCGTATGCCTTTCTTGTCATTCCCATCGTGTATTACACGGTTATTCGGTTTTATCCGACGTTTTATGCGTTTTTCCTTTCATTTACCGACTGGAATATTGTTTCCAAGGAAAAACATCTTATAGGATTCTGCAATTATGTCAAAATGTGGCAGGATTCCCTGTTTTGGAAAACACTGCAGAATACGGGCAAATATGTTATTTTCGGATTACCCGTAAGTCTCGTTTTAGGTTTTCTCCTTGCCTATAATATTGATAAGTCCAAGATTGGATCCGAATTGTTCAAGTCTATCTACTTTGTCCCGTATATTACTTCCATGGTAGCAGTAGCCTGGGTATGGCGTTGGCTATATCAGCCAGCCCCCATTGGATTCTTCAACAGGATCCTCATTACCATGGGGCTACCCCAGCAAAAATTCCTCTTTTCGCAGAGCCAAGCGATTTTTGCCATCATTACGACTACCATCTGGGCAGACATCGGCTTTCAGATGATTATCTTCTTGGCTGGGCTAAAGGGGATCCCTCAGGATTATTATGAAGCAGCTTCGCTCGATGGAGCAGGAAAGATTGCCTTGTTACGGCATATCACCTTGCCTTTGCTCAAACCGACTACGATTTTTTTGGTTGTAACTGGGACTATCAGGTATTTGAGGATCTTTACCCAAGTATTGAATATGACCTACCAGGGTGAAGGGGGACCGCTTAACTCTACGAAACCTTTGGTTCTCTATATTTATAATAGTGCTTTCAGGGACTTCGATATGGGCTATGCCTCTGCAATGACGGTGATCCTCTTTCTGTTCATTCTGGCAATTACGCTCTTCCAGCTAAAGGTGTTGAAAAGTGAATACTAAAAAATCCCCTATTGAATATGTCCGGGTAGGAGTATTGGCAGCCTTGGGAATCTGTATGTTGTTCCCGTTTGTCTGGATGCTTGCCACCTCGTTCAAACAAGGGGCCGATGTCTATAACCTGTCCATTATCCCCGCGCATCCTACCTTCGGAAACTATCTGAAGTTGCTCAAGAGCAGTGAATTCCCCTGGTGGTTTTTCAACTCGTTCTATGTTGGGATGGCGGTAACCGTCTCTGTCCTATTTTTTGACTCGTTGGTCGGATTCACCCTCTGCAAATATAATTTTAAGGGGAAAAAACTCATTTTCCTGTTGATTATGTCGACCATGATGGTTCCTACTGAGATGTTGGTGATTCCCTGGTATGTTATGTCCAACCAGTTGCACTGGCTTGATTCCTATTGGGGAATCATGTTCCCAGGGTTGATGTCAGGATTCGGTACGTTTCTTATGCGGCAGTTCTTTACGGGTGTTCCCGACGATTTGCTTGATGCCGGGAGAATCGACGGGTTGAATGAATTTTACATTTGGAGCCGTATAGCGATCCCTTTGGTCAAGCCGGCCCTGGCTGCCTTGGCAATTTTCTCGTTCATCGGAAACTGGAATGCCTTTATGTGGCCATTGATCGTTTCGAACCAGATTGATATGTATACCTTGCCGGTAGGCCTTTCTTTCTTTAACGGTGAGTTCCAGTCCCAGTGGGAAATGGTCATGACCGGAGCCTCTGTTGCCACGATTCCCGTTTTTATTGTGTTTACGATTTTCCAGCGCCAGATTATCCAGGGCATTGCCCTCACTGGCGTCAAGGGTTGAAAACAAGCCTAAGGTGAAGCGTTCAAGTATTGTTTTTACAAAGGAGTAATGTATGATTCAAGATATTCCTGTAATGGATTTTCATTGTCACTTTCCCAACCAAGGGGAATGGTTTCCCGACTATGCCATGGCCGAGAAGGTTGAGTTTACTAGCGAAGGTAGTCGCGACCATGGCGAGATCTGGCGAAAAGCCTTTAATTTTCCCAAATCGGAGAGTGCTGGGACCGATGTCGAGATGGCTGACCGCTGGTATAAGGATATGGGTGAGAAAGCCATCGAGCGGGTTGTCTTTGTCTCGGGAGGCGGAAACGAACGGCTTTCCAAGATAGTTGCCCTGCATCCTGATAAGTTCGTGGGGTTTGCCCACCACCATCCTGATGCTCCCGATGCGGCTGCACAGTTGGAGCATGCATTCAGGGATCTTGGTATGAAAGGGTACAAATTGCTCGGACCTCTGGTCGATACCCCGCTTTCCGATTCCCGGTATTATCCTTTGTGGGAAATCTGTGAGCGTTATAACGCCCCGGTTTTGATTCATTTCGGGCTGTTGGGTGCTGCCGGCGGAGCCCCTACCGGGGAGAATATCAGTCCTTTGAGCATTGCAAAGATCACTCGGGATTTTCCCAAGGTACACTTTGTTGTTCCTCATTTTGGTTGTACCCACATGGGAGACTTGCTGCAGTTGTGTTGGACCCGTCCCAATGTATTTGTCGATACCTCCGGTTCGAACCAATGGATTCGCTGGATGCCTTATCGTCTTACTTTGGAAGATGTGATGCGCAAGTTTGTGGAAACCATTGGGCCCGGCCGTTTGATCTTTGCCACTGATTCCAGTTGGATGCCCCGAGGTTTTGCCTCCATCTACCTTGAGGAACAGCAGAAGAATTTCAGGTTCCTCGGCTTGGATGATTCTCAGATGCGTTTGGTCTTGCATGACAATGCGGCTTCGCTTTTGGGAATGAAGTAACCGTGAATAAACAGAAAATCACTGTCCAGCAACTTCTGGATATTATGCAGAATGAATTGCAGATGACCGTGGGGTGCACCGACCCTACGGCCATTGGTTTGGCGGTTGCTGCCGCAGTGGAAGCTTATCGGGAACATTCTCTAGACTTGGAGATTGGATGGGTGACCGATAGGGTATCGTCTATCGAAGTAACGTTGGATAGGAATCTTTTCAAGAATGCTTCGGCAGTCAGTATCCCCCAGATGGATGGAGGAGGTATTCCCCTCGCCATTGCCCTGGGGGCCTTGATCCATAAACCGTCCCGTTCCCTTATGCTCTTTGACACCATAGTTCCCTCCCTTGCCCTTGAGGCCCGCCGTTTTGTGGAAACCGTCCCTATAACGGTGAACGTTGACAATACGTTTACGGAAGTCTCGATTTTTGTCACCGTGCAGTGGAAAACTATGGTGACAAGCGGCTCTTGTATCGAAGGGCATCATGATAGGATTCGATGGACTTCCTGCAATGGAAAAAAGGTATATGAACTTTCGTATGGGGAAAGTACTGGGAATTCAGAAAAAGTCGATGATTTTTCCCTGAGCCTCGAGGACTTGTCCGAGGTTGTTTCTACTGTGAAGGATGCTGATCTTGCGAGATTGGCAGAAGGCATCGCAGTGAATATGGAGGCTTCCAAAACATATGAGGACGAGCTCTACGGAGCTGTTGAGGATTCTTCCTTTGCCTCACTTGTCCTTGAGGCACGCTGCAGGGTAAGTTCGGCCACCCGTTCCAGGATGGGAGGGCAGAATATGAACGTAATGGCTGCCGGAGGGTCTGGCAACCATGGCCTTACGCTTTTTATTACCCTCTACCATGGTTGGAAACTTGAAGGTATTGTCCCTTCCCGGTCGCTTTTGCAGGGTGCCCTGCTTGGGGTCGTCGTATTGCATCTTATCAAACAGAAAACCGGGGTTTTGACCCCTATGTGTGGTTGTGCCGTTTCTTCAGCCTTGGCTGCCTCCTGTGCAATAGTCTGGGGTCTCGGGGGAAATGGAGAGCAGATGCTGCAGGCAATGAATATTGTATTGAATAGCCTTGGTGGGGTTGTCTGTGACGGTGCGAAGGAAAGCTGTTCCTTCAAGACCTCCTTAGGTGCCCAGGTTGCCCTTGAAGCTGCTTCTCTGGCAATAAAAGGAATGGTAATCCCGCCTTCTGATGGACTTGCCTCCGATTCCTTTGTCTCCTTGCTGGATAATATCAAGCGTATACACCTTGAGGGTATGGCTTTTTTCGACCAGACGATGGTTTCCATTATCGAAGAGCGCCAGAAAACCAGAAAGGCTTGGTAATATGAAGAAACCGATGAGTAATGCACTGGTACAAGTTCTTGCCATCTGTGCCTGTGTTTTGTGGGCATCGGCCTTCATGGGAGGCAAATATGCCTTGCAGTATATCCCTCCCCTCCATTTGGCAGGAACGCGGCTCATGATTGCCTCTTTGTTGCTGTTGGCATGTATCCATACCAATCCGTTCAAAGGTCTGGGTGGTCACTATCCTTGGATTGCTTTGTTGGGCCTGTTGCAGACGATATTTGTATTCATAGCCTTTAACCTCGGGTTGAATCTGGTACCAGGTTCCTTCGGTGCCATTATCATTGGGTCTTCCCCTGCCGTATCAGCCTTGATTGCCGTAATGGTTATGAAGAATGAACATATGACGTTGCGAAAGACCCTTGGGCTTGTCTTTGGTTTTTCAGGCATTGTCTTGCTGACTTTGAGCCAGGACCCGTGGACTAGTACGGGCAGACAACAAGTTTTAGGCGCCTGTCTTTTGATGTTCTGCAATGTGTCCACTGCTTTTGGCAATGTGGTCATAAAGAAAAAGTTGCAGGGGCTTCCCCCTCTTTCGCTTAATTTTGTCCAGACATTTTTTGGTGGGTTGGTGGTCCTTTCCCTGGCTTTTCTCTTTGAACCGATGGATACGGTGGTAATTACTTTACCGTTGGTTGGCAGTGTCGTGTTTCTTGCCTGTATTACTGCTATTGCAGTATCGATCTGGATGGTTGTCTTGATGCAACCGCAGGTTCGGATATCTACTATTACCATGTGGAAATTCCTGATTCCGTCCCTTGGCTCTGTTCTCAGTTGGCTTGTGATTCCTGGTGATAACCCTTCAGTGATAATGGTGGTGGTTATCGTGGCTATCGTAATGGCAGTTGTTTTTACTGTTTCGAGTCCTGAAAAAGAATTGTCCCATGTATAAGATTTAAAAAATATGGTATGGTGCAGGGGATTGGAGTGTAGGTCTGTATGAAGAGTGTTTCAACGAATCTGGATGTAAGGATTGCAAACGCAGAGAAGATTTATTCTAGTCTTCGACTTCTTGGGGATATGACAAAGTCACAATTGGCCCAGCATGTACACCTAAGTTTTTCCTCTGTGTCCAATATGTGTACCGATATGGAAAAGCTCGGGCTTGTCACGGTTACTGATAATGTGCGTTCTACCGGAGGTAGAAAGGCGGCCAGGGTGAGTTTTTGTCCCGATTTCGCCTATACGTTGGTCATTGATATGCATCATACCCAGCATGTGTATCTTGGTTTGATTACTCTGAAAAATGAAATCCGTGACTGTACCCGCTTTGAGGTTGCCAAAGAGGATTCACTGGAAGTGATTCTTTCCCATATAAAAGAGTCCTTTTCTGTTTTGCAAAAAGAGAATTCGGGCAAGATCCTTGGCGTCTGTGTCGGGGTGTCTGCTGCCTATGAGCCAATTTCTGGTAGACTTTTGCAGAGTTCCAATCCTGTTTTCGAAGGTGTGCAGCTAAAACGCCATATTTCTGAATTGTTTCCCGAAAAACCGGTCATTATCGACAACGATGCAAACCTGGCAGGGCTTTCCCAGATGATGAAGGGGACGCTGGCAGGAAAAAATCTCCTTTCGATTTTTTTCACCCAAGGTATTGGGTTGGGCATTGTGATAAATGGCAAGCTCTACCGGGGTTCCAATGGGTTTGCCGGGGAACTTGGGCATATCAAGGTGTCGGGTTTGACAAAGGTCTGTAAGTGCGGGGCCATAGGGTGCTTACGCACCATAGCGACGTTGGAATCCATAGCCTTGGATCTGGGGGAATCGGCTCAGTTGCACAATTGTGGCACTTCTGTTGAATATGCCTCATTTCTTGCCATGCGCTATGCCAGTCAGGATGCTAGGGTTGTTGAACGGCTGGACCAGACGGCAATGAAGATTGGTGAGGTTATGGCTGAGCTCTTTGACTTGTTCAATCCCCAAGAAATTGTGCTGGGTGGCAATATGGGGCCGTTGTTCCCCCATATGAAACAGATCATTACAAGGCGTTGCCGCGAGTTGTCAAACTTGGCCAGGGCTGTTGATTTACAGATTCGCTATATCGAAGGTACTTCCTCCGATTTGGTTCTTACCGGGGGAGGGGAAAGGATGTTCCAGTATTGGCTAGAAAGCTTTTTCTTTAAACTGGCTTTGAATACAGACAAGTAGATGGGGCCAAATACCAGAACCCATCATGTGGCTAGCTCCAATATATCTTATCAATGATAGGCCAAGATTTGCGAAAATAGTCCTGATTGTAAAGGTATCTTTCTAGGATGTATGGGTTCTGAATGCGTTTTGCAGATACTCATATTGATTTTGGGATATTTGGTATTGCTTTGCCCAGACTGTAGCTTTTGATACTTTTTTTAGGATATGCAAAGCCTGGATTGTGGGGCACCCTTGAGTGCGAGTTCAAAAGCGAGAGAATGGTCATATTCGTCTATTGCAAGATGGAGCCCTGTTATATCAGTTGAGGCATTCAGGTCGCAGGTAGGGGAACGTCTCCATCCTTTTACATTCAGAAGTACCCCATGGTTCCTGAGATGGTCGTCAGTATTGGAGACTACAATGCTGAAAACTATCCGTCCTCATAGGTGGGATAGATCTTTCAAGGGCCTCGATCCGCACAGCATGAGAAATTCTGCAAGTTCCAGATAACTGGATGTATTTCCACTATCCTGTTTACCAAGCAGAGTCATAGCGGACATCATAGACATGTACAGGAATATCATGCATATAAGATATGGCCACTGGCTACAATCCCTCATCTCCGAGGTGCCGGTCAGAGTGCTGGAAATTCTCACTCAACTTGGCGTAGACCTCGTATGTAAAACTTGAGATTCTGTGTTCATATCAAAAAATTATCGCTTAGATTCAGCGTATTTCCCGCGTGATTTTCCTCCTTTCTCTTTTTCACATTTTTCTTTTTCTTGACTTCCAAAACGTTTCGGATTATAGTTTCACTGTATCCAAAACGTTTTGGATAATTGTGCCTATTGAAAAATGGGTTAATTCCTGAAAAAAAAGGAGAAACGTATGAAAAAGGGAGTAGTGCTAATTCTTGTTCTGCTAGTATTAGGAGTGGGGACTCTGTTTGCTCAGGCTCAAGCTGAAGCAGTAGTGGAAAAACCTGTGGAGATTGAGTTTTGGACCACTGAAACACAATCTGACCGTATGGCAACCATCCAGGTGTTGATTGACACCTTCATGGCTTTGAATCCCAGTATCAGCATCAATCTGATACCTGTAGATGAGAATGATCTTGCAACTCAGGCCCAGACGGCCAAGGCGACAGGATCACTTCCGGCTTTGTTTGAAGGACCAGCTGAGACTGCAGTCTCCTTTGGTGCCCAAGACATGCTTGATGTTATGAGTGCAACCGAAGTTATCAAGAGTATTGGGATCGACCGTTTTTATGGTGGGCCACTGAAAGTTCTGGAGACCAGTGGAAAGGGTCAGTACTATGCACTTCCCTATCATGGTTGGATCCAGGGTATCTGGTATCGCAGTGATTGGTTCGCAAGTGAAGGTCTGAAAGCACCAGATACTTGGGATGCTGTATTGACAGCTGCAAAACGTTTTTACAAACCAGAGATAAATCAGTATGGTATCTTGGTAGGAACCCTACCTGAGGCTTATACCGAGCAGTGTTTTACCCCGATTGCAATGTCCAATGGAGCAGCACTGTTCAATGGTAATGGAGAATTGATCTTCAATTCACCAGAGATGAGAGAAGCGGTCGCTTTCTATGCCGAGCTTGCAAAATACAATCCTCCAGGACCACAGACATGGAGAGCCCGTGACTATTATTTGCAGGGTAAGATGGCGATGTTCTTCTACTCTACTTACATCATGGATGACCTTGCGGTTCAGGAAGCTGCGGCAGGTTCATTGACCAGCGAATATTTCTCTGAGTTGAAAGGCTCGAGTTTTGACCCGGATCTTGTGAGTAAGACAGAAGTTTCTTCGATCATGAACAAAAAGGTTCCTGCAGGATATGGCACCGTTGTTTCCTTTGGACTGTTCAACCAGAGTACCCCAGAAGAGACTGCCGCTGCTAAGAAGTTCCTTCAGTACCTCTACACTCCAAATGCCTACATAACCTTCTTGCACATGGCCCCCGGGGGGATGAATCCCATGCTTAAGGAAATCGCCACCAATGCAAGGTTCCAGAATGATCCACAAGGACTGTTCAAACGGTATGGCTCCCAGAAGATGGCTGACATCATCAATGGGCTGGAGAATGTGCAGACCTTCAGTATTGTGGAAGGGAAGCGTATTGAAGCGGCAAGTGAGATTACTTCAAAGATGATCATTCCTCAGATGCTCTATAAAATTACCCAGGAGATGATGCCTATCGATACGGCAATGGCTTGGGCTGAGAAAGAGATGCTCAAGATCATGCAGCAATAGTTCGTCCAAGAGGGGGAGCAGCACCTGCTCCCCTTCATCATCCTAAGGATTCCAAAACGTTTTAGGGGTATGGTATGGTACAAAGCCCAACTGGTATTTCAATGGGGCGAAAATTGGGGACACGAGCCCAACAGGAACAACGCTTGGGGTGGTCTTTGGTACTTCCCTCAGTAGTGATTATTCTTGTTCTCATTCTCTATCCGGTCCTGTACAACATGTTCTTGAGCCTCTTTGCCTTTGACTACTCAGGCCAACGAACTTTTGTAGGGTTTGGCAATTACGCTGAGGTGCTTCGAGATCGTGAATTCAGGATGGCCTTGGGTACTACGGTACTCTATGTGGTCTTGACTACGGTGGGCACCACCGCTCTTGGCGTTGTCGTGGCCCTTGCCTTGAATAAGGAATTCCCCCTTCGGGGATTGGTACGCAGTATTGTTCTTTTGCCCTATGTGGCTCCGATCATATCGGTAGTTTTTGCCTGGCAGTTTGTCTTTGACCCGGTCAATGGTATCTTCATGGATATCTTTCACTCAAGATTGGGGTTCTTTTCTGAACGAATTAATATTGTAGGGGATCCCAGCACAGCCGTCTGGGCGGCCATCCTTTTCAGCATATGGAAAAATTTTCCCTTTACCTACCTGATGGTACTTGCACGCCTGCAAGCAGTTGACCATTCCCTGTATGAGGCTGCTGAAGTTGACGGAGCTTCTGCATGGCAACAGTTCAAAGCCATTACGATGCCTGAAATCTACTATGTGGTGAATGCTCTGGTATTGCTCAGGGTCATCTGGAATTTCAACAAGTTCGATGAAGTCTACCTCCTCTCCAGTAATGTGAAGGTCCTTTCTGTGTACACATATCTCAAGGCCTTTACAGGAAGTATGGACTTCGGGCAAGGTTCTACGCTGGCAGTGATCCAGTTTGTCCTCCTGATCGGATTCATTCTCTTTTATGTAAAGAAGGTGCTCAAATGGTAAAACGAAAAAGTATTGTAAAAAGCATCCTGTTCTTTCTTCTGATCATGGCAATCCTGTTTTTCTGCTTGTTTCCCTTTGGTCAGATGCTCTCCTTATCTTTGAAGTATTCTTGGGATTGGGGCAATCCTTCTTGGATTCCCACCAAGATAAACGTGGAGGCCTATAAGGAACTATTGAATATCGGATCATCCCTTAAGGATGTCCCTGAGTCTGTGCAGTTGTTGCTCAATGAGTCAGGAGATTTGAGCGCGGCGCAGAAAAAGGCAATCATTTCCAAATATCAGAATACTGGTGATGTGTTCCCATTCATGAAATACTTTGCCAATTCACTCATGGTTGCATTCCTAGCTTCCTTCATCTCTGTCTGTCTTGCCATTTTGGGAGCCTACGCCTTCAGTCGGCTCAAGTTTAAGGGGCGATCTGTAGTCCAAAGAGGAGTGCTGTTTGTCTATATGTTTGGAGGTATCCTGCTTCTGATTCCTCTCTACCGTCTTTTTGCGGCATCAGGGTTGCTCTCTACTTCAGGGGGGACGATGGCCAGCCTTGTCATTATTTATGTGGTGCAGACGCTTCCTGTTTCCCTGTATATGCTGGGAAATTATTTCAGGACGATTCCCTACTCCATTGAAGAGGCTGCCATGATCGAGGGACTCAGTCGTTTCGGGACTATCATACGTATCATCATTCCGCTTTCCATCTCTGCTATCATCACCGTGTTCATCTACTGTTTCATGATAGCTTGGAATGAGTATATGTTTGCCTCGATATTCCTAAAGAGTTACAAAGGCCTATATACCCTGCCTATAGGATTGAAGACGCTCTTTGTATCTAAGAATGCCATTTGGGATAGGATAATGGCCGCCTCGATGCTGACAGCTGTTCCTGTTATGATTCTCTTCATGTCCATACAAAAGAATCTGACAGGTGGATTGGCTGCAGGGGGAGTGAAGGAATGAGGCAGTGTCTATCCATTGGAATGATCCACTTCAAGACTGGCGATACTGATGGTGTCTCTCTGGAGATGGACAAGTGGAGAGAGATCTTTCTTGCTTCCGGGCATAAGGTTTACTACTGCTGTGGGGAGAGACCGATACCAGAACCTCACTGTACGGTCATTCCCGCTCTCTCCTATCTTAGTGAGAAGACCCGTGCCCTTGATAAGGGAACCTTCGATAACCTCGAAGATTTTAGCGGTGAAGAGGCCTATGAAGAGATCTTGCTTGCAACAACTGAGACACTCAAGAAGCAGTTGGACTCCTGGGTAGATGCTTGTGCACTGAATATCCTCATTGTTGAGAATATCTGGTCGGTAGGGTTGCATCCTGCGGCTGCAATTGCAATTGAAGAGATTGCTAGACAACGCAAGCTTACGGTGCTTGCCCATCATCATGACTTCTATTGGGAACGGGTCGGCCCTGTCAGGCTTACCTGCAAACGTGCAATGGAGGTTTCTGATCGCTATCTTCCACCCCATAGTCAGGGATATTCCCATGTGGTGATCAATTCCAAGGCTAGAAGAATTCTTGCTGAGAGAAAAGGGATAGGGGCCACCGTTATCCCCAATGTTTTTGATTTCAGCGAGGGCCCTTGGGAAAAGGATGCATTCAATAGTGATTTCAGACGAGTCTTTGGCATCGACGATTCAGATGTGCTCCTGTTGCAGGCGACTCGGGTAGTCAGGCGTAAAGGTATCGAGCTTGCAGTTGACTTTACTCAGGAACTGCAGCAATTGCTAGATGTGCAGAGAGGGTCGCCTCTTTACAACGGAAAGATATTCTCAGCTAAGAGTAGGGTCATCTTGGTGCTTTGTGGTACTATCGTCAATGATGATGGACAGTATCTTGCACAGCTGCAAGAGAAGGCCGTCAAGCAGGGAGTCAACCTGTATTGGATCGGAGATAGCATCGGTCATACCCGATCAGAGCAAGAAGAGAAAAAAACCTATAGCCTTTGGGATGCGTATGCCAATGCTGATATGGTGACCTATCCTTCCTACTGGGAGGGCTGGGGGAACCAGTTATTGGAAGCGGTACGCGCAAAACTACCCATTGCACTTTTCCCCTATGAAATTTTTCGCAGTGACATCGCCCCTTCAGGGTTCTCCATGATCGAGTTGGGTACGAGTGAGAGTCTGCAATGGGATGAGAGCGGACTCGCTCAGCTTCCCAAATCTCAGATTGAGAGGGCGGCAAAAGAGGCGAGCAATGTTTTATTTGACACACACACTCGCTCCATTATGGTAGACTCGAATTTTATGATAGGTCAGAAGGAGTTCTCTATGGAGAGTCTGCGTCTCCTTTTGGAACCCTTTATGGACGCATGGAGTAAACCCTTATGGTAACATTGAAAGATATTGGTGAGCGTGTAAACAGATCAGTGACTACTGTATCCCGAGCTTTGTCCGAGTGTTCGGATGTGAGCCCCGATACCATCCTTTTGGTGAAAGAAGCTGCCAAGGAGATGGGCTATGTCCCCAATATCTTGGCTCAAAGGTTGCAAAAGAAAACAGCTGACACTATAGGTATCATAGTTCCGTATTCGTCCACTGGGTATGCGGAATCCTTTTTCAGTGAGTTGTTGGCTGGCATTGGCAAGGAGGCTTCAGAGCAGGGTTTGGACCTTCTGGTAGCCTATGCGAAGAAAGAGAATGAGCTTTCCCTGTATAAAAAGCTGGTAAGCGGGCGTAGGGTCGATGGGTTTGTCATCAGCAGAACCCTTTGCCGAGATGAGAGAATCGACTATCTGGCCTCCATCAACTTTCCCTTCGCTTCCTTCGGAATGGTAGAAAATCGTCAGGACTTTCCCTTTGTAGAAGAGGATGGCGAGTATGCGATGACCACTATTGTGAATCATCTTGTTGAGAGGGGGCATACAAGAATTGCATGTATCTGTCCTCCTCTTTCAGTAATGTTTTCTGCAGTTCGCCTACGAGGGGTTCGCAAGCGTATGGAGGAGCTTGGCTTGTCACTCCCTGACGAGATGGTACGCCTCGGGAGCTTTGACCAGAAGGATGGTCATGAGCAAGCAATGCACCTGCTGTCTCTCCCCAATCCTCCCACAGCCATCATTGGCTTTAATGACAGTATTGCATTCGGTGCCATAAATGCGGGCAAAGAGAGAGCTCTGAAGATTGGTACAGATCTTGCCGTGACTGGTTTTGATGACATTCCCATGGCGGAGATGTACAGACCTCCTCTCACAACGATACATCAACCCATTGCTGAGATTGGTTCGCTTGTCACCAAACTGCTTGTCAAAGCTATCCAGGAGAAAAATCCAAAATTCAAGGACTCAGGCCTAGGGCTTGAGACTATGCAGGTCATCATGTGTCCAAAACTTATCATTAGGGAGTCGTCATGAGGGACGAAGAACTTCGTAGGCATATCTATAGGAGTCTTAAGGAGATCTATGGAAGTGAAGAGGCTGAGCTTTGGCTTGATGCGTTCTCTTCCTTGCTGCTGAAATACAGGGATCTGCTTGGCACTAGAGAAAAACTCTTGGATAGTCGTTTGGACCAACACACCTCCGTACTGATAACGTATGCAGATTCTTTGACAGATGAAAATCATAAGCCAACACTCTCTGTCTTGCATACGTTTCTGCATACCCATGTTGGGCCTAGCATCTCAACGATACATCTGCTTCCTTTCTACCCCTATTCCTCTGATGATGGCTTTTCAGTTGTTGATCCTGTTGCAGTAAATCCAGCTTTTGGTACCTGGGATGATATTAGGTCTTTGCAAGAAGAGTACCACCTAATGTTTGATTTTGTGGTGAACCATCTCTCTCGTTCAAACTCTTGGATCAAAGGCTCCCTAGAGGATGAAATCGAGTATAAGGACTTTGCCATTGAAATGGTCGGCGATGAGGATTTGCGCTACGTTTTCAGGCCTAGGGCTTTGCCTTTGTTGACAAAGATAGGGAACAAGCTGGTATGGACTACTTTCAGCAATGATCAGGTAGACTTGAATTACCATAATCCTAAGGTCCTGCTCTCCATGACAGAGGTTTTGCTCTCTTACGTGCAGAAAGGTGCTTCTATCGTTCGTCTTGATGCTGTTGCCTTTCTCTGGAAGGAATTTGGAACAAGTTGTATCCATCATCCCAAGACCCATGCCATCGTACGTTTCTTTGCCTGGGTTCTTTCGGCTCTTTCCCCTGATACTTTTTTGGTTACTGAGACTAATGTTCCCCATAGGGAGAATATTTCATATTTTGGTAGTGGATATGATGAGGCCACTATGGTATATAATTTCCCCCTTCCTCCTCTTGTCTATCATACGTTTCTCTCTCAAGATGCCACGGCTCTCTCGTTGTGGGCAAAAACCTTGTTTCTTCCCTCTGATGAGGTGACCTTCTTTAATTTTCTTGCTTCCCACGATGGTATTGGTCTGATGCCTGTCAAGGGAATTCTCACAGCTTCAGAGATTGAATCAATGGCAAACCATACTCTGCAAGAGGGTGGGTTTGTTTCAAGGAAGAGCGAGATGGATGGCTCTACCAGTGCGTATGAGCTCAACATCAACTACTTCTCCGCGCTTTCCCATATTCTGGAAGATGAGAGTGATGCTCTTGCTGTCCGTCGGTTCGTGGCAGCTTCTGCCATCATGATATTCTTCAAGGGAATTCCAGGCATCTATATCCATAGTCTCATTGGCTCAAAGAACTGGTTTGGCGATCCAACCCTGAAAGAGCATCCCCGACGAATTAACCGAGAAAAAATTGATATACAAGCCTTGGAAGACGAGCTCTCGGATCCTTTGAGCCCGCGTTTTGCTGTCTTGAGCAGGATGCTTGCACTGCTTGAAATCAGAAAGGGAGAAGTCTCCTTTTCCCCTTTGGCAGACCTGCAGGTGGTCGATACTGACAATAGCGGATGTTTTGCTTTTATGCGATCCTTCAGAAGAGAAGAGAAAACAGAGCATAAACATGAAGGAAAGAAAAAACACGCAAAAGCGAATATACCTGAAGAGGTCCTTGTTGTGATCAACATCAGTGCCAAAACTCAGAAATTCTCTTCTGTTTGGTGGGTATCTCTTGTGGGAAATGGACCTGTTGATCTCATGAGCAATAGTAACCTTAAGGATACGGAGATTCTTGTTCTTGAACCTTATCAGGTGATGGTGTTGAAGAACGTATGAGTTGACCAAGCCCTCGCAAAATATCCAAAGGAAAATTCTGGAAAGTCATACGTATCCTCCTTTCGGCAAAATACAACAGTATGATGATCTCTGGCAGTAGGGAGAGGCTGTTTCTATATATCTAGGGATAGCTTTCTCTATCTCACAGATAAAATCAACCGATTCCCTCCTAGGGAACCGGTATGCAAAGAAAGGAACTTTATATATCAGGACGTATGTACTAGTTAGCCTTTGACTCCTCCAATCATGATACCAGAGACGAAATGTTTCTGCACAAAAGGATAGATGATAAGCACAGGGAGCATACCTAATACCATAACTGCCATCTTGAGGTTATTGTAGACATACGTTCCTCCCCCAAGAGAATCGTCAGACTCAAACATCAGCGAGCGTAAGACAACCTGCAGGGTATACTTGCGGCTATCATTAATGAACATGATAACTTCGAAGTATCGGTTCCAATAACTTACAAAGTAAAACAAGGTCACCGTAGCAATGATGGAGACCGAAAGAGGTAAGACAATCCTGTGCAAGATGATAATATCATTGCATCCATCAAGTTTTGCCGACTCGATCAAAGATATCGGGATACTGGACATGAAATTCTTTAGGATAATTAGGTTAAACGTTGAGACAGCAACTGGAAATATGATGCCGCCCATATTGTTTATCAATCCCAAGGATCTGACCACTATATAGAAGGGCATGATTCCTGCATCGAAAACCATAGTGAAAACAATGATTTTCATAAGTATGTTCCTACCAATGAGATGCTTTTGGGCAAGTGCATATCCCATAGGTACAGAAATGAGCATCGACAATGCAGTCCCTGCAAAAGCTACAAACAGAGAGTTCCGAAATGCGCCCATATATCCACTGTTGAGTACTCTCCAGTAACTTTCCAAGGTAAATGAATGAGGAACTAAGAGATAGTCAGTTCCCATGACATCGATGTCTTTCGCAACGGAAGTGATCAGGACGTTCCAGATGGGAATGATAAAGATCAGACAGATGAAAGCAAGGATCAAAGCATTGATCACATGGAAGGCTTTCCTGCCTTTTGATTCACGAATACTACTGTGACTTGATTTTTTCATACTCTTGGACCTCCTATAGAATCGGTTCGTCGAGGAATCGGGCACTGATCTTGTTGGTGGAAAGTACCAGGACAAGACTTACGATAGAAGTGAACATACCCACTGCAATGGAATAGCCCAGATCTCCTGCCAAAACTCCTTCTCGGAATACATACGTCTGTAACACATCAGCTACATCATAGACAGCAGCATTGTACATGACCAAAACCTGCTCAAAAATGAGAAGAACGTGAGATAGGTTGAGCAATAGCATTGTCACTATGGTGCTTCGGATTCCCGGTAGGGTCACATGAAATAGCTTTCCCCAATGGCCAGCCCCATCAATTGTAGCGGCTTCATACAATTCAGGTTGGACTGTAGTCAGACTGGCTACATAAATTACAGCGCCATATCCCATTTGTCGCCAGATATAAGAACTTATTAATACAGGACGGAAATATTTGGCACTGGCCATAAAGTAAATCGGATCTCCACCGAACTTGGTGATGATGTTGTTCACCAAACCGGAAGATGGAGAAAGCAGATTGACAAAGATACTTCCTACCACAACCCAACTGAAGAAATAGGGAATATAGATAAGGAACTGGATGAATCGTTTTGCCTTATTACTCCTCAGTTCGTCGATCAGAAGCGCAACGATGAGCGGGGCAGGAAAATAAAAGACGATGTTTGCCAAACTAATGATCATGGTATTGCGAAAAGCATTCCAGAAAATTGTAGAACTTAGAAGACGTTTGAAATTTTCTAATCCTACAAAGGAGACCTTCGAACGGAATCCATAATCGGTAAAGCCCAATGACAGCCCAAACAAAGGGAGGTATTTGAACAGCAAGTACCAGATAACTCCAGGAAGGAGCATCATCAGTAGATATTTTTGGGTTTTGATTCTCGCTTTTAGTGGAGGTTTGAACCGAACAGTCTTCATCTTTCTTGTCATTTAGTGACTCCTAGTAAATCAAGCTTCCTGAAATTGGTCAGGAGCGGTGTACGGTGCAACTCACAACCTCTGCAGCCTCAAGGTTTCGGCTAATCATGTCAGGCTGGCTCCCTCCAATACAGAGTTTCCAAGGTCCTTTCACTTCCTGCTTTTGTCCATTTTCTCTCACTACAGAGAAAAAGGAAGGCTGGAGCAAAAACTGGATGTCTAGAATTTCTTTAGGTTCCATCTCAATGTTCTTGATGGCGCAGAGCACCGGGTTTGGAGGGAAATCAGTATCGTCTGTCATATAATATACTTGTACTACCTCTTTGCCAAATCGCCGTCCTATATTCTGTATACGACAGGAGAGCTGGATATTTCCCTCAGTATCGACAATGGCTTGTGCATTTTCATACCTAAACTTGGTATAAGAAAGTCCGAACCCAAAAGGGTAGAGGACATCTTCATCTTTGCAATAGCGATATGTCCTATTCTGCATGGAATAATCAGAAAAGGGAGGCAGCAGGGTTTTTGCATGATAAAATGTAACTGGAAGCCTCCCTGATGGGCTGAATAAGCCAAAAATTAGATGCGAAATGGCCAACCCACCTTCCTGTCCGGGATACCACCCCTGTATGACAGCACTGACATTCTTAAAAGTATCAATTTCAGGGTCGAGTGCCCCCCCTGAGAGCAGAATCAGGACAATAGGTTTTCCTGTTGCTGCAACAGCCTCCAAAAGCTTTCTCTGACTCAAAGGCAATCTAAGGTCTGTCTTGTCTCCAGCCCAACCGCCATTGCCATCATCATACATCTCACCTTCTATCGATTCATCCAGTCCAAGACAAAGGATGGTAACTTCACTCGCTTGGGCGAAGGCCACTGCTTCACTGAGACGGTCTTCCTCACCACCAAGACGTTCTACATTAGGTTTGATACGTCCTCTTCCTTCGCTATAGCGAATTTTTACCGATGGACTGATACTTTTTCTTATACCCTCAAGCACAGTTACATATCGGGATGCAGTTCCATGATAGTTGCCCCAAAGAGCCGAACGACTGTCAGCATTTGGACCGATGACAGCAAGGGAAGAGAGTTTGGAAGGATCAAGAGGAAGTAATCCTTCGTTCTTGAGCAAAACCAACGATAGGCAGGAAGCCTCATATGCAAGACGGGCATGCTCTTCTGAATCAATATCTTCTACGCCTAAATCATCATATTGGGTCTTTTCTGAAAATAATCCTAGAGTATAGCGGGAGGTGAAGACTCTGAGTGCTGCTTCCTTGATGCGCTCGTGGGTTATCAGGCCTTGTTGGTAGGCTGTTTCCAAGGCACTGTATTCGCATCCACAGTTCAGGTCACAACCAGCGTTGAGTGCCATTGCTACCGATTCCTCTTGGTTTCTGGTAATCTTATGGTTAAGGTGGAAATCTCTGATGGTCCAGCAATCGGAGATGTACATCCCCTCAAATCCCCAACGTTCTCTCAATAGGTTGGTAACGAGAGTTCTGCTACCACAACACGGCTCGTTGTTGACTGCGCTGTAGGCTCCCACAACAGCATTGACTTTTGCCTCTTTCACTGCAGCTTCAAAGGCTGGGAGATATGTTTCAGTCATATCTTTCTTGCTGACAATGGCGTTGAAGCTATGACGTTCTGGTTCAGGTCCGCTGTGAGCAGCCAGATGCTTCACACAGGCAGCTGTTTTTAGAATTGGTTCTTCCCCTTGCAGTCCTCTGATAAAAGCTACAGCAAGACGTGATGTCAGATAAGGATCTTCTCCAAACGTCTCTTGACCGCGTCCCCATCGAGGATCTCGAAAAATATTTACGTTCGGTGACCAGACTGACAAGCCTTTATAAATCCCTCTATCTCCCAAACTGCTGAAGGTATTATATTTTGCCCGTTGTTCGGTGGAGATTACCTGGGCTACTGTGTGGAGGAAATCAGAATCAAAGATGGATGCTAAGCCGATGACTTGAGGAAAAACTGTGGCAGTACCACTACGTGCCGCGCCGTGTAGGCCTTCATTCCACCAGTTGTAAGCAGGAATGCCCAGTCTGGGTATGGCAGGTGAGTCATGACGCAATTGACTGATCATCTCATGAATATCCATTTGTTGTATGAGGGTTTTTGCGTTTGCTTTGAATTTTTCATGCATGCAATACAGCTCCAGATTCCCAAAGAATCGGTTTCCAGGAGGGTTCCCGGAAACCGATAGATTACATTTTTTACAGAGTTTTAGCGATTGGCATTGAGTTCTTCGAGTATTTTCTGGCCATTGATTGAGTTCCAGAAATTCTCATACTCATCCATTCCCTTTTCAAGAGAGACTGTGCCGACAATAATTTTCGTTGCGACCGATTCGCGAGTACTCTTGATCGAGGGTGCAACACGGTCGTAGGCCACAGAAACTCCAACAGGTACATCAGCTGCATGATTCGGACCGAGGTTCGACTGCATGGCACGAATGTGTTCAACTTGCTTGGGAAGTCCCTTCTGCAATGCAGGAGAAAGAGAGAAAGGCAAGTTGTTCAGGTCGATGGAAAGGAATGAGTCACTCAGATAGTTCAAGGTATACTTGTACCCAGAATTTGAAGCCTTAGCAGTGGGAACAATGTTCTTATTTGCATCGAGGGTGTAATGTGAACCTTCAAGGCCAATACCAAAAAAGGCTGGGTAGACATCAGGGTCGGTCACAATAGTCTCGAGAACACGGATGACGGCCTCAGGGTTTTTAGTCTTCGAAGAGACGACAAACGCAGTCTGGGTAGATTCATTAAGGGATCCACCTTCACCACGGGGACCAATAATCTTGTAGATCAGGTGCATGTCGGTGTACTTGTTGGCAGCAGTGGTATTCTGCACATAGTTAATGTAGTTGGTAACATAGTCAATTGAAGAAGCAGCCTGAGCGGTATATGTCTTTTCACGCATTCCACTGTTCTCGGTGGTAATAAACTCCTGATTGAGAATTCCATCCACATAGAGCTGGCGTAGGTAGGTGAGAGCTTCTCTCATTTCAGGAGTTTGGAAACCGTCAATGAATGTACCCTCCTCCTGATAGATGCCACCCCATGCTCCGAAAGTATTGTAGAAGAATTGGAAGTTGTCCACCCACTTGGGGAAGTTGAAGGGGATGATACCCTTTCCTACAAACTTTTTCATCTCTGAGCTAAATTCCTCAGCTGTTGGAGTGGAAGAAAGCTTGACCCCATATTGTTCCATCAGATCCTTACGGATATAGATTGCTTTGGATTTGGGATAGTTGTAGGGGACGAAGTAGGTTTTTCCATTGATCTGCAGGTCTGCAAACAAGGAATGGTCCAATTTGGAGAGAGCTGGACTATTCTTGATATATTCGGTCAGATCAAGGATTTGTTCCCGTGCGACCATTATCGGGATTTTTGTCATGGCTTGGGCAACGACAAACAGATCGGGGATATCTCCACTGTTGACCAGTGTGGCGAGCTTGTCTGTATAAGACGCTAGAGGTGGGATGATAGGGTTGATCTTTGTCCCCGTTTTGCTCTCGATCAGGTCAGTGATAGCTCCCTGTAGGTCTGCATCGGTGCTCAGCCCGTATGTGTTGTCGGCACTGGCAAGGGTAATCTTTGGTGTCTCTGAAGTAGAGCTGTCCTTCTGTCCTGCGGCTACAAGGCCAACAAGCCCGAGTAACAATACAGCAAGGGTAAGCACTATATGCTTTGATTTCATACAATTCCTCCTTAAGGTTTGGGCCTGTTTAGGCCTGTGTTTTTTTAGTATAGGAGCGTTTTTTTCTCTCGTCGTTAGCAGAAAGAGAGAAATAGTTATACTTTCTCGTATATACAGACTTGTCCCATATATAGTCGGTAGGCTAGGATGTACCACAGATTGTGCGTGTGTCAATCACTATTTTATCTTTATTACTGGGTAGCGACTTACGTGTGCGTAATCGAAAATACTAAAGGAGTACCATGAGAAATGGATGTCACCATAACCAGTTCCGGACGGTTCTATTATCGCAAAGATGAAGGGATGCAGAAACATTATCATGACGATTACCAGGTTCAGTTAGTATACAGCGGGGAAGCCATGAATTTTTTCGATGATCAGCCCTATCCTCTTGCAGCTGGGGATGTGATTTTCTGCCGCAGGGGGAGAACCCATGCTTTCCATGCAACCTGTAAGGAAGGAGTAAAAATGCTGGAAGTGAAGTTCACCGCTTCAGACCCTGAATTGCAGGAGGTCTTATTAGGTATAGAGACAAAGTTTAAAGACAAAGATCGTCAAGTTTATAATCTTTTATCACGTATTGTTTTAGAAGGACAGCGAAAACCTTTGCACTATAAATATATGTCTGGAACCTTGTTAATGGAAAGCCTCTTGGTAATGAATCGGATTTGTCTCCAGCATTCACTGCCTATCTATGAGTCAAACCCCATCCATCAGTTACGAAAAGCAAGTTCAGTGTCCAAATCACCAGTCCTGGACGTGGTTGATATCTATATTAATAAGCATGTGGGAACCTCCTTTTCGTTACAGGTGATGGCTTCCGAGTGTGGCTATAACCAAGATTACCTGTATAGAGTCATAAAAAAACAGACAGGGTTATCTGCAATCAAGTACATCAATCTAGTCAAGTTCGAACGTGCATTGTATCTAATCCAGAATACCGAATTGACCCTCAGCGAGATTGGTTGGAACCTTGGCTTCGAGAATCTGCAGTACTTCTCTCGTTTCTTTAAGCAAACAGGGGGGATTGCTCCTTCGGAATATATTTCTAAAGTACGTTTGACAACTCGTACTGAGTACTAACCTACGAAAAAAGATAAAGATAATTGGTATTCTGCCAACGACAACGAGCTGGCTTGGTCGTATACTCAGAAAATAGCATTACTAATGGGAGCACATGATATGAAGAAGAAACGGTATGCTCAGGTTGGGACAGGTGGACGGGCTCGACTCTTCTATGAAGCAATTGCAAAACACTATAGTGATCATTGTGAACTAGTAGCATTCTGTGACCTGAGTCAGAAAAGGATGGACTATTCCAATTCCCTTCTGGAGAACGAATGCAATTACCATATAATTCCAACGTACAAGCCAGTTGATTTTGATAAGATGGTTGCAATTGAGAGACCTGATGTGATCATCGTCACCTCGGTTGACCGCACCCATGACCAGTATATCATTCGAGCTATGGAGCTCGGTTGCGATGTCATAACCGAGAAACCTATCACTACCGATGAAGAGAAGGCTCAGAATATTCTCGATGCGCAAAAGAAATATAACCGTTCTATACGAGTGGCTTTCAACTACCGCTATGCACCCCATCACTCCAAGGTCCGTGCCTTGATCGCCTCCAATAGTATCGGCGAGGTTTATTCGGTCCATTTCGAGTGGTTGCTCAATACCCAACATGGGGCCGACTATTATCGCCGTTGGCATCGGAATAAGATTAACAGTGGAGGGCTTTTGGTCCACAAGGCTACACATCATTTTGATCTGGTCAACTTCTGGCTGGGTACCCAGCCAAAAACCGTTTTTGCTTTTGGCGCTTTGAATTTCTACGGGCAGGCTGCTGCACAGAATCGGGGAGTTGAGAATTTCTACTATCGTTGTCACGACAATGCATATGCCAAACATGATCCATTTGCAATCGACTTGGAAAGCAATCCCACTCTCAAGGGTCTATATTTGGATGCGGAAGAAGAGAGTGGATATATTCGGGATCGCAGTGTTTTCTCTGACGATATAAGCATTGAGGACACAATGTCAGTCCTTGTGAAATATAAAAGTGGGGCGATGATGTCCTATTCGTTGAATTCCTACCTGCCGTGGGAAGGGTTCAATGTGTCGATTAATGGTTCGAAGGGGCGGATTGAGTATACGGCCCTTGAGAAACCCTATATCAATGCAGGTGGGGAACAGTGCGATGAGGGCTCTACAGTATTTCATAAATTGAGAGTATGTCCCTTGCTTGATTCTCCATATGAAGTTGAGATTGAGGTGAAGGAGGGAGGACACGGAGGTGGTGACCCAACTATGCTTGATGACATTTTCCTTGAGCAAGCCCCCTTTGATCCATTGCATCGTGCGGCAGACCATACCGATGGGCTACGTTCGATTTTGACAGGAATTGCCGCAAACAAGTCGATAGCCTCTGGCCTTGCAGTCGATATTGATACGTTGCTGTCCTGGTAGAGGAGTCCTTTTGTGAATGATATTTGTCTCTTTGAAGAATCATTTTCTTCATTCCCTTTGGGAGCGTTCCCTTATGATGCCGAACATTCGGCGATGGGGGAATACCATTTTTTCCCAGAATCGGGTTACAAGGGTAGGTGGCATGATCCCATAGCCAATTACAATTATAAGGGGCCTTCCTGGTTGGTGACTAGCCCTTTCTTGGATGGTCGGAAGATGATGGAGTCATCTCGTATTCAGGAGCCTCAGGAAAAGACTACCCTTCCAACATTGGCAAGCGGAGATGTATTGTGGAAAGATTATCAAGTCAGGGTTTTGGTACGTCCGCTTTCCAAGGACCTTCCCTCGGGATTTCTTTTTCGCTACCAGAGTAGCTTGATGCACTACGGTGTGTTCTTTACCAATGAGGGGCTTGAGTTACAGCGAGTAGACAAACTTGAACGTGTTGTTCTTGCAAGAGCTTCAGTAAAATGGTCAACTGATGAGTTCCAACAAATTATTGTCACCGTTGAAGGTACCTTAATTGTCCTATCATATAATGGGGATGAAGTACTTCGAGTCCATGATGATCGGTATGCCGATGGATGCATTGCCCTCTGTGCAAGTATGCCTACTCAGTATGCTTCGGTCGAAGTTTTTTCTAGTAAAGCGGAAGCTTTGCGGTTGGAAGCGCAAAAAGCAAGCATTGAGAACCATGTCACGGAAAAGCGAAAGGCATTTCCTCAACCCAAGCTCGTGAAACAGATTGATCTTGCAGATTTCGGTGCAGGCAGACAAATCCGGTTTGGTCATTTGTTGGGAACTGACGAAATGTTTTTTGTCATTGCTCAGAACCAACGGCGGGTCTATAAGGATCGTTATCCATCCATCAGCTGTCTGACAGCAGTGAGTCTGTGCACCGGTAAGGTACTGTGGCAACTCGGTCAACCTAGAGATGAGGAGGATGTCGTTCATTTGACCACAGATCTTCCATTTCAAATATATGATATTGATGGTGATGGCATTGATGAGGTCATCGCATCGTGGAATTTCAAACTATATATTCTTGATGGCCGTTCTGGAGAGGTGAAGCAAGAAATGGATACTCCCTTCAATGAGCATCCTGCAAATGAATTGTGTGGTGTGGAGTTTGGCCATCATGCTTTTGAACGCCTCAATATTGATGCGATCAGCATTGTCAACGTGACAGGAAAGGATCGTCCTTCCGATCTTCTTATCAAGGATAGGTATTCACGTATCTGGATTTATGACAATGATTTACATCTTATATGGATGTTTACCCATAACAATACAGGTCATTTTCCCTATGCGCATGATTTCAATGGCGATGGCAAGGATGAAATTTTTAGCTGTTACAATATGATTGACAACGATGGTACGCTGTTGTGGGAACTTCCAATTAGAACCGATCATACTGATGAGATCATCATCGGTCCGATAGACCCCGATCAAGAGGATCTGATAGCTATAGTTTCCGGGTGGGAGGGATTCATGCTTGTTGACACGCACGGAGCAATAGTGAGGAGGGATATTAATGGTCATGGCCAGCGTATCAGCGTTGGAAACTACCTTCCTGCTCATCGTGGTCTAGAGATCTGTACCACCACATACTGGGGAAGCCAGGGTATTATCTACATGTATGATTGCAAAGGACAAGAGCTCTGGCATCTGGAAATGCGTTGTAACGGTACGGTTATTGCACCGGTAAATTGGGATGGGTCAGGTCAAGATTTGATATTACTCAATGGGAACTCAAAAGACGGAGGTCTAATGGATGGGAATGGGGATGTTGTTGTCAGGTTCCCTGAAGATGGGCATCCTGATCTGTGTTGTGAGGTCCTAAATACCATTGGCGATGAGCGAGATGAGATAGTCGTATGGGATCGTAAACGATTGTGGGTGTATACTCAGGATACTGAGCAGCCCATGCGTGAAAAGACGTATCTTCCCCACAAATACCCGATGTATAATGCCTCAAACTATAGAGGGGAATTCTGTTTTCCTAAGTTTATATAGTAATGATTTATAGGATAAGAAGGCACAAAAGAACTGCAGATGAATGTTTCATATGCAGTTCTTTTGTTGTTTGAAGGAATTTTTTCTACAGAAAAATGGTGTTGTTGGGGTAAAGAGAGAGTTTTTACTTGCCTGTAATTGGAAGAAGTCCATATGTTTCTGGAATCTGGAACTGTGAGTCTCCTGGAGGTAGCCAGATTTTTAGGGAAGGCGTTCTTTCTTCGGGCTTAGGAGTCTGAATACTAGTAGCGATATCCAGATAGGTAACCATACCGGTTTAGTATCAGAAATAGCAGTTTGACCAAGGTAAGGGCTCTCGTTACAATTCATTCCTATTGCAAAAACTTGACTTGAGGAATGAAGATGAAACATATACTTTGCTTTGGGGATTCCAATCTCTTCGGCACAAACCCAAGTGGTGGACGGTGGCCTCTTGAACAGCGGTGGACAGGTCTTCTTGCCAACGCCCTAGGATCTGAATACCGAATCATAGAAGAAGGGCTGGGAGGCAGGACCACGGTCTTTGATGATCCCCTTGAAGAGAATAGAAATGGAAGCTTGCAGCTTCCCCTCATGTTGCAAAGTCACCGGCCCTTGGACATGGTTATTCTCAGCCTAGGTACCAATGACTGCAAGACGTTTTTCAATGCCAATGCCAAGATAATAGCAAAGGCTCTGGAAAAGCTCTCCCTCCTCGTTAAGAGTCATCCCTATGGCGAACACTATCCCATACCCCAGGTCCTGGTAATATCGCCCATTCATATGGGAGAAACTATTGAGGATTCTCCCTTTAGCAGTTTTGACCATAGCTCATATCTTGTAAGCAAGAGCCTTGCTCCTGCTATCAAGGCCATGGCAGAGAAAAACAGCCTGCTCTTTCTCGATGCTTCCCTTGTTGCCCAGAGTAGCCTGATCGACCGACTGCATATGGATACGGGTGGGCATGCAGCCTTGGCAAAGGCAATTCTGCCACTCCTATTGGATTGGTTTGAAGACGAGCGTTCAGTGGTAGGTGAAAATGTCATGAGCAGAATATCTGATAATGAGAATGCTCAAATTGTACAAGGTGAAAGCGATAAACTCATCCATGAATGCCAGGATGGTCAAACCAAACAGGAGACTCAAGAAAAGCAAAGTGAATTAGGGAACAAGAAAGAAGCGGCAACCGCCCCCAGAAAAAGGTTACCGCTATCCTTTGCCTTTTTCAAAAAAAGGTTTTAGCTTTGGTTCGACTCAGCAGGTATGTAGAGTTTGTTCTGTTTCTTTTTTTGCTTCTGCTCTTTCTTGATGGCTTTAGCCCACTCTTTTCTTGAGATGAGGGCCACTTGCTCGACAGGTCTTCCCCCGATGAACTGCATGATGGCACACTCAGTCTCCTCAGTGCCTGTGGCATTGGGATAGTTGATAAAGCCATGGATGGTCTTCTTGACCTCAAGGTACTTCACCGGGGTGTCTGCAGAGGCCAATGCATCGGCATAGAGCTTGCCGTCATCACGTAGGGGGTCATACTCGGCACCTATGATCAGTGTCTGTGGCAGGCGTGAGTGGTCCTTGCTCAATAGGGGAGAGAAGCTTGGGTTAAGTATGTCCTTGGGCTCATTTTGGTAGCTGTTGATGAAGAAGGCCATATGCTTGTCTGTAAGGGTTGGTGAGTCCTTATACTTCTCGTACGAAGCGGTTCTCATCCTTCCGTCAGTAACAGGATACAGCAGCACTTGCCCGGAGATAGCAGGGCCTTTGCGGTCACGTGAAAGACGGCTTACTACAGCGGCGAGGTTACCTCCGGCACTGTCTCCCATCAGATAGATTCTATCTGGGTCAGTTTTCCAATACCTACAGCCTGCTGCTGCCCAAATTAACGTATCATAACAGTCCTCCACAGCAGTAGGGAACTTGTACTTGGGCGCGAGTCGGTAGTCGACAGAAAGCACCGAGGCCCCTGTTATGTCTGCCAGATGTGCGCAGAAGAAGTTATATAGGTCCATGTTGCCCCAAATCCAGCCACCCCCATGATAGAAGATGATGAGTGGGGTTAGATCTGAGATATCGCGAGAACCCTGTTTCTCAAAGAAATATCCGGTTATCATCCCGTCTGTGACGGGAATTATGAAGGTCTTGGTGTCGATGTCTTTGGCACTCTTGCCCAAGAGCTTGCGGATGATCGTATTGTTAGGAATCGAAATATCGTTAATCTCTTCAATGCGCTTGGGGGATAGCCCTTCAGGGTCGGCTACTGATAGTTTGCCGATCAGGGTCACCAGGCGTTTCATTTTCGGTGATAAATCATAGTCAACCATAATGGACACATGGTAATGTATACCTGATGAGCGTGCAAGAGCTTAGTGAGCTAACAATACTGTATTGTCCTGGCAAATGAGTAAATACACAAAGGGTTATGCATACGTATACTGTTGCAATATGGTGTATTTTTTTGTTTTACCATCTCATTTTATTGAACACTCTTGATGTGGTGACTATACTTTTGCCATGAGTAACAAGGTAAAAATGCTACAGCCCAAGAAGTTCGGGTATGATTTCATTGATGGTCCGTATATCCCTGAAGGTAAGGATGCATATTACCTACGCAACCAGATGTTGGGAGACGTTACAGGGTATCGAAACCTTACCACAGATGAAATAGAGGTCCTTGAGGACAATCTGAACTTCTCTCCTGTTTGGGAGCATGTTCTGGTCAAGGATCCCTTCGATCCTTCCTTGATCAAGAACAGTGAGTTCTACGGTCTGGTACGCTTGGGAAAGATGACCAAGCAGGTTGCATGCTTTCATGACTTCTGTGTGCCTGTGGGTATTGCAAACAGTCGTCTTGTCTCCTGTGATATTGGAGACTACTGTGCCATCTTGGACTGTTCCTACCTCAGTCACTATATAATTTCACATAATGTCATACTGTATCGCCTCGGAGAGCTGCAGGCAACCAATCATGCAAAGTTCGGTAATGGCATTGTCAAGGAAGGAGAAGATCCTGAGGTGCTGCTAACCATTGGCATCATGAATGAGGCCGGTGGACGCAGTGTCCGGCCTTTTAGCGGGATGCTTGTCTCCGATGCCTTCCTCTGGGGGACCTTCCGCGATGATACGCTGCTTATGCAGAGGTTTGAGATGATGACTGACAAGGAGTGTGACCTCAGACGAGGTTGGTATGGGTTTGTAGGGGAGCAATCGGTCATCAAGTCCTGTGACACCATAAAGGACGTTTGGGTGGGAGCCGGTGCCTACATAAAAGGGGCGAATAAACTAAAGAACCTAACCTTGCGTTCTACCTTGGAATCTCCTGTGCAGATTGGGGAAGGAGTGGAGCTTGTCAATGGGATCATAGGCTCAGGTAGCCGTGTTTTCTATGGTAGCAAGGGTATTCGCTTCATCATGGGAGATAACTGCAGCCTAAAATATGGGGCGCGTCTCATCCATTCCATCCTAGGGGATAACTCCACAGTAAGTTGCTGTGAAATACTTAATAACCTTATTTTCGGTGGTCATGAGCAACACCACAACAACTCGTTTCTCATTGCCAGCCTAATCATGGGACAGTCAAATATGGCTGCAGGGGCTAATATAGGTTCCAACCATAATAGTCGAGGAAATGATGGGGAAATGGTGGCAGGCCGTGGGTTCTGGCCTGCACTTTCCAGCACCCTCAAGTATGATTGTAAGTTTGCCAGTTATATCCTCATCACCAAGGGGAACTATCCTTATGAGTTGAATGTCCCTCTTCCTTTCAGCTTGGTCAGTGCCGACAGCCGCGAGTGCAGGCGTGTGGTCATGCCAGCCTACTGGTGGATGTATAACCTCTATGCCTTGGAGCGTAACAGCTTCAAATATCGTAATCGGGACAAGCGCAAGGTTATCCGCCAGCATATAGAGACTGACTATCTGGCTCCGGATACTGCTTTGGAGATGCTCAACGCAAGGAAACTGCTCTGTCTATGGACTGCTCAGAGCCACAACGAAAAGATTGGTGATGATACCCCTTTTGTTGAAGAGGCTTTGATTTTGCAGGGTAAGATGCTGCTTGAGCGACAGGACTCTGATCATTTTCCCCTTACTGTTACGACCCTTGCCATGGAGAATAGTACAGAACCTGTCGAGATTCTCAAGCCAGTGGAGGCTTATCGATCCTATACGGAAATGCTGTTGTACTATGCTGCTTCAACGATAGCCTCTTGGTGTAATAGTCAGAACTGTTTGGTATCCAACTTTCAGAAGGAGAGTACCCCAAGCCTGGAAAATTGGTTGAATGTAGGAGGCCAGTTGGTTCCCTCCAGTAAGGTGGAGGCTCTCAAGGTGCAGGTTCGATCAGGTTCAATTGAGCGTTGGGACGATGTGCACCAGTGCTATGAAACTTGGTTTGCCGACTATCCAAAGGATAGGGCAGGGAATGCCCTTGCCATCTTGCATGAGATATTGGGTGTCTCAGAAATAACAGCTTCACATTGGCAGACTTTGCAGGAAGCGGTAGTTCGTATTCGTCTGCATATAGAGGAGCAGGTATTCAAGACCAAGGAAAAGGATTTCAACAACAAGTTCCGATCGAGCACCTATCGAAATCTTCAGGAACGTGATGCCGTTCTTGGGTGTCTTGATGACAATCCCTTTATCCAGGAATCCAGGATTACCAGTGAACGTATTATTGCTGAGGTTCGTTCGGCGAATTTCTGATTGAAGTAGAAATACACCAAGAGAGATTAGAGACAACAAAAACCCCAAAAAGAGCATATGAATAAGGAAGAATGCATGCACTCAGGCTTTGCCTGATAGCATGCTTGCTCTCTTATAAACGCTATGTATGCTTGTATACCTTATGGAGGTCATCAGCAATGCTGATGAGAGTCAAAAGCAAGAAGCAGATAGCAGCAGCTTTTGCAATTAGCTGCCAAGTATTCAAATCGTTTCTGAAGAAGCGAATGAACTCTGGGTTCAGGGCATCCCACCGAGTTATAAAAAAAGCAAGGTACAGTGCTCCTGCCAGATCGTTGATGCAGCTGAACCAGACAAGGGCTGTACTCCATCGTTTCCTGATGAGTTTCACAAGACTGACAAAGAACGTGATCAGGGAGAAGAGCAAGAGACCCAAGATGAGACTCTTTGCGTAAGAGGCTCTAAGCATGGGAATTGGGTCGATACCCTTTTGGTAGAGACTCAAGAGGGTGGGATTACGATATAGGGCGAATAACAAGAAAGAAAACAGTGCTGAAATAATCATTTCGGACATGCTCTCCCCTGTTTTTATGGGTAGGTCAGCTTCCATAGAAACTCCTCTAAGATAAGAATATCCTATGCTATAAAAATCGTCCAGAATCATGAGGAAATAAAAAATTGACACATATATTCTTCAGTGGTATCATGTAATTGTGGTGGTGAAGAAGGGGAATAACCGAAGAAATACCCTGAGTAACCAAGAAGCCCTCCATGGTGGAGGGTTTTATTTTTGTCTTACTCTTTTATGTAAAAAGGAGGTTGCCTACTAGACAACCCCCTTTCATTATTTGGAGCCAAAGGGACTCGAACCCTCCACCTACTGATTGCGAACCAGTCGCTCTACCAGATGAGCTATGGCCCCAAATTCCTTAGACAACCTACAACTACAAGGCCAAACTGTCAACTATTTAGGCCAAGGGCCGCTTCAATGAAACCACTGAAGACTGGGTGAGCTCGGTTAGGTCTGCTTTTGAATTCCGGATGATACTGGACACCCAGGAAAAAAGGATGGTCCTTAAGCTCAATAGCTTCCACCAACAGGCCACTAGGACTGGTTCCAGCAATTATCATACCCTTTTCAGTAAGAGGCGTGCGAAACTCATTGTTGAACTCATATCGGTGACGATGTCTTTCCTCAATGATCTGTTTTCCCCCATACACCCTATCCATATGGGTGTCCTTGGAAATTTTGCAAGGGTAGGAACCCAATCGCATGGTACCCCCTTTGGGTATATTTCCCCTCTGGTCAGGCATAAGGGCAATGACCGGGTGCAACGTGTCTTGTTCAAATTCACTTGAATGTGCATCTGTATGGCCCAGTATATTCCTTGCAAACTCGATAACCGCTATTTGCATCCCAAGACAGATTCCCAGATAGGGGATCTTGTGTATGCGGGCAAAGTTGGCTGCAAGTATCTTTCCCTCTATCCCCCTGTCACCGAAACCTCCGGGGATAAGAATTCCCTCTACCGAATCCAGTAAGGCTCCTACAGTCTCTTGTGTGACTTTCTCAGCATCTACCCACATTATGGTTACCTGAGCTCCCTGTTGCCATCCAGCATGCTTGAGCGCTTCCATAACTGAAAGGTAGGCATCATGCAATTGGATGTACTTGCCAACTAAGGCTATTTTGACCTGTTTGTTTGCTTTCTTGATTGTAGCGAGCATACCTTCCCATTCAGCCATATCAGCTTCTTTGGTCTCTAGGTGAAGCTCCCTACATACGATGTCATCGAATTTTTCAGATTTGAGCATCATGGGTGCTTCATACAGCACTTCCAGTGTTTTGTTTTCTATGACACAGTCCTTTTTGACATTGCAAAATAGGGCTATCTTGTCTTTGATTTCCTGCTCGATAGGTTCATCGGAACGGGTTACGATGATATCTGGGAAGATACCAGAAGCCATAAGCTCCTTGACTGAGTGTTGTGTGGGTTTGCTCTTATGTTCACCACTGCTTTTGAGAAATGGTACAAGAGTGACATGGATGTAGAGACAATTCTCATGGCCAACCTCATGACCTATCTGCCTGATGGCCTCAAGAAACGGCTGACTCTCAATGTCACCGGTGGTTCCCCCAATTTCGGTAATAACCACATCGGCTTTTGTCTTGTCTGCCAAAGCATAGATGGAAGCCCGTATTTCATTGGTCACATGAGGGATTATCTGTACTGTCGAGCCCAAGAATTCCCCTCGTCTCTCCTTGGAGAGCACATTCCAATAGACTCTTCCGCTTGTGAGGTTTGAGAACTTGTTCAGGTTCTCATCGATGAACCTTTCATAATGGCCCAAGTCTAGGTCAGTCTCCGATCCGTCTTCAGTCACAAAGACTTCCCCATGCTGATAGGGACTCATGGTTCCTGGATCGACATTCATGTAGGGATCAAGTTTTTGAGCCGCTACCTGCAATCCCCTTGCTTTGAGCAAACGACCCAAAGAGGCTGCAGTAATTCCTTTACCCAACCCCGAAACAACCCCACCTGTCACGAATATATGTTTTGCCATCTCTCTGGTTCTCTCCTTACCTATATGTTTGTATAATTGTACAAGCCACTTTATAGCGGCTAATACGTAGATTCATTGCTTCTTGTTCAATATGACGATGTGCTTGCTGTTCACTCATCGCAAAGGTTTGCATCAAGGTCAGTTTTGCCCGGTCAATGAGCTTGATCTCCTCTATTTTCTTTTGCAGCATATCATTTTCATTTCGCAACGTACTAAGGCGCCTACGCATTGAACGGGCAAGGGCGAGGCTCTGGAAGAATACCTGCTTAATAATTGGTTTGGAGACTACAAGAACCCCTTGTTCGCCAAAGAGCATCTGTGTTGTTTCAAAATATTCACCTTTGACCAGCAAAATCGAACCTGCCATGCTCTGCTCGGTTACCATGACGGCAAGGTCCTCTCCCGATTCATCGGAGAGCGGAGCATTGACCACAACTAGGTCAAGTTCGTTCTCCAGAATGAGACGTCTTGCCTCATTGCCGCTGGTACTCTTGAGGATGTCGAAAGAGAGCTCATACTCCCTAAGGAGCGAGGAGATGCTAAGCATACCTTTCTCATTCGACGAAACTACAAGGGCCTGTGACATTTGCTTTCTCTCTTAGGTGGTGAAGAAGGACGGGAGGCGACTCTCTTGTGTTTTGTCGTCACTCGCCTCAAATTTTTTCCAATCGGCTTTTTTTGCTTCTAGGAAGAACTTCAAAAGCCTCTCAGGGATGACCTCCCTGACAAAGGAACTTTGTTCTGCCAGATCTATTGCCTCCCCAAGGTTCGCAGGTAGAACTTCTCCCCCTGGTTTTTGGTACGCATCGCCAAGATACTCGTCACTTGCTTTCAGCCTATCCTTCACCCCTTCCAGCGCTGCACTCATCAGAAGAGTAATGGCAAGGTAGGGATTGCAGGAGGGATCAGGAGACCTGACCTCTATACGACGGTACTCCCCACTGGTTTGTGGAATACGGATAAGCAAGGAACGGTTGGCCCGTCCCCAACCCACATGACGGGGAGCTTCACAAGCTCCAAGTCGTTCATAGGAATTGACTAAAGGATTGAGGAATACCGTAATTTCACGAATCCTTCTGAGGATGCCTTCGGTCATCGCCTCCTCCAAGTATTGGGCAGGAGAGCCTTCATACGTAAGGGAGAGGTTGATATGCAAACCGCTGCCACTCTCGTTTTTTAGAGGTTTGGGCAGGAAGGAGGCGAATAGACCGCTACGGTCAGCAATGGTCTTTACCACAGACTTGAAGGTGATGAAGTTGTCAGCAGCCTCTAGGGCAGAGCTGTACTTGAAGTCGATCTCATTCTGCCCTGGGCCTGATTCGTGGTGGGACCGTTCGGTATAGAAGCCCATCTGTTGGAGTGTGAGACTGATATCCCGCCTTACATTTTCCCCCTTGTCCAAGGGAGCTACATCCAAATATGTCCCATAGTCGAGGGGATTGAAAGTCGGCCTGCCATCATCACCCATCTTGAACAGATAGAATTCACATTCCGGGCCTACCCCAAACCTATAGCCTGAAAGTTCTGCCTCCCGTACCTTGCTTTGTAGCAGAGACCTTCCATCACCTTCAAAAGGTGTACCGTCAGGACGCCTGATGGAACAAAAAAGTCGGACTACCCGCCCTTGGGCAGGTCTCCAAGGAAGAATTGCCAAGGTGGAAGGATCGGGGAAAAGAAGGAGGTCGCTTTCATCAACCTGTAAAAAACCCTTTACTGCTGAGGCATCGAAAGAGATTCCTGTGGCAAAAGCCCTATCCAGTTCATCCTCGGAAATGGACAAGTTTTTCATATGTCCGAATATGTCACAGAATACAAGACGAACAAAACGCACATCCTGTTCCTTGATAAATTGCAGCACCTCTTTTTGGGTATTGGTCATAACGATTCTCCCTGGATTATACATTTGTATACAACATCTTGTACGGAGTGCTAGAGTTCGGTTTCAACACGAAAAAATGATCGGCAAGCAAGGCTTCCTTGTCTAATGCAAACGTGGAGCAATAGTCGTCAAGATATTCGGAAATTTCAGCAAAATCCTCCGGCTGTGCATCAGAAGCGGAAACTTGTTGCGGCAGGTCTGAAGGAAGTGTATCACAACGAAGGTAAATCTTTCCACCATGCATCCCGGTTCCACAGAAATATCCTACAGGAGCTTTGCCTTCTTGGTGAAGTCCCAGCACAATGATGGTTCCCCCTGCTAGGTATTCCCCAAGGAAACTACCTGCTCTATCCCCGATGATAATCACCGGCTGTTTCTCCTCATACGCCTTCATATGAATACCCGATCGATACCCGGCACTGTCACGGATGAAAATTTTTCCACCTCGCATCGAGTACCCGGCGGCATCGCCACAGGATCCATGGATGATGATTCTCCCATCGTTCATGGTGTCTCCAGTTGCATCCTGGGCATTTCCGTTGACAATGATGGTACATCCATCCAGATAGGAACCGAGGGCATTGCCTGCTGTACCATTGATGGTTATGCATCGTTTTGCCAATGCACAACCGATATAGCGTTGTCCATGTACATTGTTGAGTACCAACTCTGTATCGGTGCACGCACGGATGTCTTTGTTCAGTTCATCAAAGGCTCTTAATCCCACGTCTATGGTTGTCATTGTGCATCTCCAAGTTTGTGTGCGCGTTCCTTCTTTGCAAAAGCCATCAGGAGGGGTTCTTCACTGATGAGGTCGAAGTCTAAGGTTTCAAGGTCGGTCTTGTTGCGGATCAGAGAAGTATAGATTCCTGCTCTGTTGATGGTATCACCTATGAGGATGTATCCTACCAACTTGCCGTCCTGCACAAAGAGTCGTTTGTAGCCGGTTTCGGTTATGAAGAGTTTTTCATCACCCACATAGATTCCTGCCGTTATGACATGGAGACCAAAGAACCCAATGGCATTCATCGCCATGGCCTTGTCAAAAAGGGTCTCGTCCCCAGCCATGTTCCTGCCGGCAACCTCTCCCTGCATATAGGCGTTGGGAAGGATGGCAAGTACCTTACGCTCTTTGGAAATATAATCGATCGATTCACAACAATCGCCGGCGGCATATACATCAGGGATTGATGTCTGGCACTTTTCATCAATTAGGATTGCCCGGTTGACTTCGCCTTCCGCGTCCTTGACCAAGGAAATGTTGGGTCTGACGCCAACAGCTAGCACCAGAATGTCAAAACCAACCACAGCCCCACTTGAAAGCAGTGCGTCACTGTTGAAGAATTCCCTGACGCTGTCGTTTAGAATAAAGGTGATGCCCTCGCTGGTAAGTTTCTTTTCTACAAGTGCAGAACCTTTTTCATCGAGGATACTGGGAAGTATCCGACTTGCAAGGTCGACGACCGTGATGGACTTGACTCGGTCTCGGATGCCTTCTGCACATTTGAGTCCTATAAGTCCGGCTCCAATGATTAGGACACGGCTCTCTTTTGAGAGAGCTTTCTCCAGGTTCTTTGCATCTTCAAGTGTCATGAAGGTGAAGCTTTTCTTTACCGACTCAAGATTTTTCATGGGAGGAATAAAGGGGTAACTGCCTGTGGCAATGAGCAATTTGTCATAGGTGACAGTACTCTCGTCATCAAGGGATAGTTGCTTGTTTTCCCTGTCGATGGTTTCCACTCGTTTCCCAAGCAACAAGTCCACATTATTGCTCTCATAGAAAGCTTTGTCGCGATACACCATTTTCTCTTCTGTAGTCTTGTTTTGTAGAAGATAGGAGATGAGCGGTCTGGCATAACAAGGGTACTTTTCGTCTCCGATGACACAGATGGACCCCTCTTGGTCGACTTTCCTTATAGATTCGATGCACCCAACCGAAGCGATGGAGTTTCCTACAATTACATACTGCATGTTATCGTTCCTCAAATACGATTGCCTTATTCGGGCAACCGGCAACACACTCGGGAAGCATGTGTGAATTGGTGGTACACAGTTCGCACTTCTGCATGACACCCTCCTCGTTAGGCATGAGTGCTCCATAGGGGCAGGCCATAATGCAAGAAAAACACCCCACACATTTCTCTTGGTCTATTACGATCAGACCGTCCTTTTGTGAGAGAGCCCCTGCAATACAGCTTTTGACACAAAGGGGTTCAGTACAGTGCCGGCAGTTGACGGCAAAACTGATTCCATCTTTCTCTTCCACCTTGATACGGGGCCTGATAGTCTTGTCTTTCAAAGCTTTGACCATGCTTTCTAGTCCGGAGTTTGCATAGGCACAGTAATATTCGCAGAGATGGCAGCCGAGGCACCATTGTTCGTTGACGTAGACCCGTTTCATATGCTTCTCCTATTGTCCGGCATGAGCGATGCCGAGAATCTGTAATTCTGTCTCATTCAGTCCGATTCCTCTGAGCATCAGACGGTTTCCCCTCAGTGCTTCAATGGAATTGATTCCCATGCCTCCCATCATCTCCTTGATCTCATGTTCCCAGGCTGTAATGAGGTTGACAAGCCTTTGGCTTCCCACCGCAGGGTTGAGTCTCTTGACTAACTCCGGTTTCTGGGTCGCAATGCCCCAGTTGCACTTTCCGCTCTGACAGGTTCTACAGAGGTGACAACCCAATGCAAGCAATGCGCTGGTTGCCACGTAGATTGCATCGGCCCCAAGAGCGATGGCCTTGATGACATCGGCACTGCTTCGTATGGAACCGCCCACAACCAAACTTACATTGTTGCGGATGCCTTCTTGTCTAAGACGTGAATCGACACTAGCCAAGGCCAGTTCAATAGGAATTCCCACGTTGTCTCTGGTTCTGGCAGGGGCTGCTCCTGTACCTCCACGGAAACCGTCGATGGCAATGATATCCGCCCCGCTACGGGCTATACCCGAGGCGATGGCAGATATGTTGTGAACAGCCGCTACTTTGACAATGATCGGTTTCGTATAGGCTGTGGCTTCCTTGAGGGTATAGACGAGCTGTCTGAGGTCCTCAATGGAGTAGATGTCATGGTGAGGAGCGGGACTGATGGCGTCTGCATGTTCGGGGATCATACGGGTCTTGGAGATGTCCTCGCCAATTTTCGAGCCGGGAAGGTGCCCTCCAATACCTGGTTTTGCGCCCTGTCCCATCTTGATTTCGATGGCCGCACCTGCATTGAGATATCCTGGATGGACTCCAAAACGGCCTGAAGCGACTTGTACAATGGTATTTTTTCCATACTGGTAGAAGTCCTCGTGCAGGCCACCTTCTCCTGTGTTATAGAAAATTCCCAGTTCCTGTGCCGCTAAGGCCAGGCTTTTGTGGGCGTTATAGCTGATCGAACCATACGACATGGCACTAAACATAATAGGGATGTTCAGGGAGAGCTGTGGAGCCGTCGTGGTTATAAGCTTGCCTTGATCGTCACGCTTGATCTTAGTGTTTTTCTGTCCGAGGAAAGTCCTTGTCTCCATGGGTTCTCGCAGAGGGTCGATAGAGGGATTGGTTACCTGTGAGGCATTGATAAGCATCTTATCCCAATATACTGGATAGTCCTTGGGCGTTCCCATCGAAGCTAGCAAAACACCACCGCTTGCTGCCTGACGGTAGATATCCTGAATTACGTCTCCCTTCCAGTTTGCATTCTCCTTGAAAAGGTGATCAGTTTTTACGATTTTCAGCGCATGGGTTGGACAGAGGGAAACGCAACGGTGACAGTTTACACATTTGCTGTCGTCAGCAGTCATCTTGTTCAGCTCACTGTCATAGCTATGTACTTCATTTGCACACTGGCGTTCACACACCCGGCAAGTGATGCACTTCTCCTTGTCTCGGTGGACTTCAAAGTCCGGATATAGGTAATTTATTCCCATCTGGTTTTCCTCTTACTTGTTCAATGTGACGATCACCGGCTTTCCGCCGCTTGGATGCCAAACCCTGTCTGGATTTGGCTCAATGATCCTGATAGCCGCTTCTTCACTTGCCAAATACACCATGTCGCCTTTTTCTGCTGCGACCAGCGATCGGAGTTTCAAACGGTCATTGAGAGCCATCAACCCTCCATTGAAGCCAAGGATGATGGAGAACGGTCCAGTAATAAGCATACTTGCGAAGGTATTTCTGAGGTATGTGTACTCTGCAATTTCCTCTTCGCTCTTTCTTCCGATAGTCGACCAGAAGGGTGCCGCAATGACATGTGCGACTTCTTCAAAGGTTAGCCCTTGGCGACGGTGGAGATAGTCGATCATATAGGTGATCACCTCTGTGTCGGTTTGGAGTGTGCAATTGTAGCCGTACATCTCAATGAAACGGCGGTTTGCATCGTAGGAGGATATTTCCCCGTTATGCACTACCGAATAGTCCAGCAGTGAAAATGGGTGGGCACCTCCCCACCACCCTGGGGTGTTTGTGGGATACCGCCCATGGACAGTCCAGCTATATCCCTTGTAGTCGTCCAGGCGGTAGAATTCACCTACATCTTCTGGGTACCCGACAGCCTTGAAAACTCCCATGTTTTTGCCTGAAGAGAAAACATAGGCGCCTTTGATCTCGGAATTGATGTGGATGACACAACGAGCCGTATACTCTTTTTCGTCAAGCTGGCTGTTTGCCAGTTTGGTCGGAAGGGGAGTGACGAAATAACGCCAAATCAAAGGTTCGTCAGTTATGTTGGGATGTTTCTCTGTCGGAATCTTGGAGAGGTTGATCAGATCAAAATGCTCATCAAGATATTCTTCACAGGTTCTCTTGGCTTCATTGCCATAATAGAAGATATGAAAGGCATAGAAGTCCTTGTATTCAGGATAAATCCCGTAGCCAGCAAAACCTCCGCCCAAGCCATTTGAGCGGTCATGCATGACGCTGATTGAAGTGATGGCATCTCTTCCGGAGAAGCGGTCTCCATTCTTGTTGAAGAATCCACTTATTGCACAACCACTGGAAAATCGTTCTTCTCCCTCTAGGGGCATTCGTTTCTGGTGTATCTCCATCAATGGTACTCCTGGGTACTAAAAAAGGCGTCCACCAAAGGAAACTTGCATAACAAGCCTACTTTTGTGGACGCCTTTGTCCGGATATTTTTCCCTATCATACAGAAAAAAGATAGGCCTGTCATTAGTGATACAAAGTTTTTTTACTTCTGACGGACTCTTTTTGTTCTCTGTTTATTGACACTCTTACTCTTTTTGGGGTAAAACATGCCATCAGCAAAGGCGCTGTAGGTCCCTCTCGGATCTACAGCGCCTTTCTTTATTTTCTGCCGAAACACTCAGAAAACAAGAGATCCAATAAGGAGAGACAAATGGAAACTGTAGCAGACTATTTCGGTTCATTGGTGTTCAACGAGAAGATGATGCGTTCATTCTTGCCAAAGGAAGCATATCAGGAACTCAAGAAGAGTATCGCTGAAGGCAGTCAGCTCAAGGCCTCCATTGCCAATATGGTAGCCCAAGGCATGAAAGAGTGGGCACTCTCCAAGGGTGCTACACATTTTACCCACTGGTTCCAGCCGATGACAGGAATAACTGCTGAGAAGCACGAAAGCTTCGTCGTTCCAACCAAAGATGGTATGGCGTTGTTGGAATTTTCCGGCAAGGAGTTGATCATGGGCGAACCCGATGCATCTTCCTTTCCTTCCGGAGGCCTGCGCGCCACCTTTGAAGCTAGAGGATATACAGCATGGGATCCAAGCAGCCATGCCTTCATTAAGGAGCATACCCTTTGCATACCCACCGCTTTTTGTTCCTATAGTGGAGAGGTCTTGGACAAAAAGACCCCTCTACTGCGGTCGATGGAGGCAGTCAGCTCACAAGCTGTGAGAATTCTCCATCACTTTGGCAAGACTGAAGTGAGTCGTGTGGTCGCAACAGTCGGCCCTGAACAGGAGTATTTCCTTGTTGACAAGAACGTATATCTCAAGAGGCGCGACCTTATCAATACTGGGCGCACCCTTCTTGGAGCCCGACCTCCAAAAGGGCAGGAGATGGACGACCATTACTTTGGAATCCTGAAAAGTCGTGTAGCAAGCTTTATGGAAGAGTTGGATAGGGAACTGTGGAAACTCGGAATCCTTGCCAAGACCGAACATAACGAGGTTGCCCCAGCCCAGCATGAGCTAGCCATCATCTTTGGCAGCTGTAATGTTGCCACCGACCATAACCAGCTTACCATGGAAATGATGAAGAAGATTGCAGACAAGCATGATATGGTATGCCTGTTGCATGAGAAACCCTTTGCTGGGATTAACGGTTCAGGAAAACATAACAACTGGTCGCTTTCCACCGATACGGGTCTGAATCTTTTGGAACCGGGAGATAGTCCGAAGGATAACGAGCAGTTCCTGCTTTTCCTGGTCGCTATCATTGCTGCTGTCGACGACTACCAGGATATGCTGCGAATCTCTGTTGCCAGTGCAGGCAACGACCACCGCCTTGGTGCAAATGAGGCCCCTCCTGCCATAGTCTCCATCTACTTGGGTGATGAGCTGACTTCAATTCTTGATGCATTGGCCAATGGGAAAACCTCTGTCAATAAGGTTCGGGAATCGATGCTTCTTGGAGTTCCTGTCCTCCCTCATTTTCCCAAGGACAGTACGGACAGAAACAGGACCAGCCCGTTTGCCTTTACCGGTAACAAGTTTGAGTTCCGTATGTTAGGCTCCTCTTTCAGTGTTTCAGGTCCCAATATTGTGCTCAATACCATTGTGGCTGACAAGCTTTGTGATTTTGCGGACGTTTTGGATAAGGCTCCCGACTTTTCATTGGCTCTCGCTGATTTGGTCAGAGACACCTATCAGAAGCATAGGAGAATTGTATTTAACGGAAATAACTACAGCCCAGAGTGGCTTGTTGAAGCTACCAAACGTGGCTTGCTGAATCTTCCTTCTGCCTATGAAAGTTTGCCTTTGTTCCTTGCAGAGAAAAATATTGCAGTATGCAAGAAGTTTGGTGTTTTCTCCCGTTCTGAGATGGCCAGCCGGTATGAGATAATGATGGAGAACTATGTCAAGACAATTCATATTGAGGCTTTGACTCTCACTGACATGGTCTTGAGGCAGGTACTTCCAGCTTTGAGCAGATTTAGTAGCACCTTGGCTGGGGCTGCGTCACAGAAGCACTCTTTGGTCCCATCCCTTGGTAACAGCTACGAAAGCGACCTTGTAAAAAGACTCGGTCTGCTCTCTGACTCTATCTTCTCTGAAGTGGAATCATTGAAAAAACTGGTGCTTGAGGCTCAGATGCTTGATGAGGCGAAAACCGCTGCTCGTTTCTATGGACAGCAAGTTCTTCCCTCCATGGCTTCTATCCGTTCCCTTTGCGATGAATCGGAGCTTCTTGTTGATGCTGATTGTTGGCCAATGCCCACCTATGAGCAGTTGTTATATTCTGTATAATAATTTACTTGGCTTGCATGGGTATGAATAAAATGTGATTTTCTCTCTAAGTTGGGGCTTTTCCGTAGGGAAACAGCCCCTTTCTTAGGTTTTCAATAAAGATAGTGGAGGTTGTTCTAGCTTTATTCCCATACGCTTGGTATCCTTATAAAAAATGGGAGGCTGTATGGAGACATCATTCTTATCAGATTTGTCGATCTCCTTGTTCAACACCATCCCTGATCCTTTTTTTATCATCAGTGAGGAAGGGACCTACCTCGAGGTGCTTGGCGGGACGGAGCGGACTCTCTATGACGATGGAAAACCCATGAAAGGGAAAAATATCTACCAGTTTATGGAGAAGGATTTCGCTGACTTTTTCATGCAAAAGATTCGAGAAACCCTAGCTGGTAATATTCTCAACTGTTTTGAATATCAGCTTGCAACTGATAAAGTCGATCTTCCTCAGTTCAACGGCCCTGGAGGTATGCAGTGGTTTGAAGCACGCATGTTTCCTATGTCAAAGTCCTATCAAGGCCATCGTGTTGTCACAACCATGATAATAAACATAAATGAACGCAAGGTTATGCAACAGCGACTGAGAGAGCTCTCTTATCTTGACCCACTCACGGCCTTGGCAAATCGTCGGTACTTTATGGAGCGAATAGCCGAAGAACTTGAGGAGCATTATGCCAATGGAACCAGTGTTCATGTCCTCCTTTGTGACATTGACCATTTCAAATTGGTCAATGACCTCTATGGACATCTTGCAGGGGATGCCATTCTCAAGGGGTTTGCCTCTATTGTCCGTCAGGTTCTGAAGCATTCTCATGCTATTGCCCGTTTTGGAGGGGATGAGTTCATCATTTCCCTTGTTGGGATGACCACCTCTCAAGTGCTAGAAAAAAGCAATGAGCTACGTCTTGCCGTGCAACAGTATCTGTTCATGTATGAGGAGGTCAGGATCCCTGTCTGTATCAGTATCGGAGTCGCTGCTGCTTCCGCTCTTGCTAAGGATATTGACGGTTTGGTCGGGTGGGCAGACAAGGCCCTGTATATAGCAAAGAAACAGGGTAGGAACAGGGTTGTCCTGTTTGAAGATGAGGAACTCTAGCGATGGTACTAGATATTGTCTTTAACATCTTGTTACTGCTTATTCTCAGTGTAGTGTACGCAACCTATCCCATCAAAAATCATACAAAGCTCTTTTTTAACACTCCCTTAGGGGGTGTTATAATTGGATTGTTGGGTATCCTTGTCATGTTCAACCCTATGGTCATGGAGCAGGGGGTACAGTTTGATTCTCGCTCGATTATAGTCGGTGTCACTGCAATGATCTTTGGCTTTGTCCCTTCTCTCATCGGTGCATTCATCATGGTCTTTTTCAGGATTTTTCTTGGAGGCAAAGGAACCCTTACCGGAATAGCAATCATATTTGTCTCTTTTGCCATAGGAAGTGTCTGGCGCAAGCTTCGTTTCAAGAAAGTTTCGAGCAGGCAACACTATCTGGGGCTTGAATTCCTTGTTGTTGGTCTGTTGACCCATCTTGGAATGTATCTTTGTCTGTTTCTGCTTCCTCGGGAACTCCAGCCTACTATCTTCCGATCCTTGGCTGTTCCTATTCTAGTGTACTATCCCATAGGGTTCTCCTTGCTCTGTCTGCTGCTGTTCAATCAGGCCCATAGGATGGCTACCGTCAACGAGTTGCGAAAAAGTGAACGCCAGTTCAAGACCATCTTTGATCAGTCTCCTATCGGCATGTCCCTTACAGATCTTCTCACCGGTGAGATTCGAAGCGTCAACCAGAGCTACCTTGATCTTCTTGGTCTAGAACGTGAAGAGCTTGAGGGGCATTCCTGGGACATGTTCACCCATCCCGATGACAAGGCCTTATCTGCCGCAATAACAGAGAAGATGTATCTGGGAGATGAAGGCCCCTTCACCTTTGATAAGCGTTTTATCAGAAAAGATGGCACTGTAGTATGGGCAAATCTCTCTCTCTGTGTATTTGATCCTTCTGATGAAAATACCCTTGAGTCCTTGTGTATGACCATTGATATTTCAGAACGCAAGAATGAAGAGGACAAGGTTCGCTATGCAAGCACTCATGATGCACTGACCGGGTTCTATAATAGAACTCATTTTGAAGAGCATGTGAATACCTTCAGTTCTGAGGGGAAACTCCCTCTCACTGTAGCCTTCAGCGATGTGAATGGCCTGAGGATTATCAATGAGGCCTTTGGAAGAGAGCAGGGGAATCTGTTACTTCAAAGAATTTCAACCATTATAAAGAACAAGCTTGGAGAAGGGAACTATGCTGCTCGAGTCGGTGGTGATGAGGTGGCCCTGGTATTCTTCAATACCACAAGCAATGAGGCTGAACTCATTATCCGAGATATCCGCGAGCAAGTCTCTGAGATGTTGGTCATGGATTCGGTAAGGGTTTCTATCAGTTTTGGTTTGTGTGAGATGACCAACGGCGATGATGATGTCAATGAAGTCATCAAATATGCCGAAAAGGATGTCAATACACGCAAACTCATGGAGTCCCCTCATATGCGTGGGCGTGCAGTCTATGCCATCGTCAACACCTTGCATGAGAAAAATAAGCGAGAAGAGCTACATTCACGTCGTGTAAGCGATTTTTGTGAAGCTCTTGCCAAAGTCCTTGAAATGAGTGAATGGCAGGTCTCTGAGATGAAGTTGCTTGGTCTTATGCATGACATCGGAAAGATTGCCATTAGCGAGTCTATCCTAAACAAGGAGGGCAAGCTTACTGACAAGGAGTGGCAAGAAATGAAACGCCATCCTGAGATCGGATACCGTATTCTCTTCTCAGTCGAAGATATGGCTGGCCTTGCCGGATATGTGCTTGCCCACCATGAACGCTTTGATGGAAAGGGGTATCCTAAAGGTCTCATTGGTACTGACATACCCTTACAGTCGAGGATCGTGACCATTGCAGACTCCTTTGATGCGATGACTGCAGATCGTACCTATCGTGAAAGCGTTACCCCAAAAGATGCAGCAAGAGAGCTGAAAAGGAACGCAGGAACTCAGTTTGATCCCACTCTTGCCAAGATATTCGTTGAGAAAGTTCTCAATTTAGACTGGGAAACACTGGCCTGACAAATATTTAGCGGCCAATGTAACCTCTCTTCCTTGACAGCCCCTAGTGCACTGTTTACCCTATAGGTGTGAGGTTTATCAGTCGTGGTCACAATACCAAGGAGGTGTGTATGGGAGTCATTACCATTTCGCGTCAGATGGGAAGTGAAGGGACCTATGTAGGAAAGAAACTTGCCAAGGACCTGGGTCTCAAGTATGTTGATAAGCAGGAGCTTGGCAAGATTATGCGAGAATATGGCTTCAGTTATTTCGATGAAGTCTATGATTCCAAACCAAATTTCTGGGAACGTTTTGACCTGCAAAGAAGTAGCACAGTCGATTTTCTCGTCCAGGCTATGGAGGCCATAGCTAAAGTCGGCGATGTCGTTATACTTGGTCGTGGTGGCTTTGGTCTCTTTCAGGGGTATGTTGATGTCCTCAATGTCCGTATTCAAGCTCCTTTTGACTTGCGTGTCGATAGGAAGATGAAAGAGCATTCCATGAAGAGGTTTGAAGGCGAAGCACTGCTACGCAAATTTGACCAGATCCGCACCTCGTTCATTGAATCGGATATGGGCTTCAAGGCAAATGATGCAAGCATGTATGATATTGTCTTCAATACTGGAGTCATTAAAGCTGACGATGCTGTTCCCTGTATCGCTTCTGCCTATACGGCCCTTATGAAAAATAAGCGCTTTGGTATCGAACGCAAAGTAAGTTCGGTTGAAGTCGACTCCTTGCTATTCGAGCATGTTGAGAAAATGTTGGCTATGGTATGAAGAATGTCGGGACCATCATCCTCTCGGCCGGGGTGCTGCTTGTAGGTTTTGCCTTGCTTACACCCCTGCTCTTTTTTCTCATCGGGGCTGTACTCGACAAGAACTGTGATGGAAGTGTTCTGCTGGAGATGGAGTATGCACTATTCTCTCTCATTGGATTGGTCCTGCTGGTAGCTGGTTCTCTTTTTACTGCAAAATTTTCACTGTCCCTTATTGTCTCTTCTGGTATTGCTACCCTCTCTATGGTGGGTTCTTATCTTGCGATCAACCCAAGGACAGTATTTGGTTGGGTCGTTACCGGATGCTACTACATCTCACAACTTATTGCACTTAGTGTGGGAATCGCGATCTTGCATACGAGACAAGGCTAGTACTGCCTAGACCTTGAGCTTTTTCTCTGTACAATCAGAACAAAACCGTACATATTTATACAATGATTGTGAAGTTTTATGCATATAAGCTAGTAATGATTGTATATTTCTGTATAATTATACCAAATCTACTCTTTGGAGGAAGCTATGGTTACCGCCGGTGTCATCGGCTCTACAGGATATGCAGGAGCCCAGCTGGTCTCTTTGCTTGCTAATCACCCCCATATCTCACTTACATATCTCGCTTCACACTCGTATGTGGGAAAGCGTTTTTCCTCTATATATCCTTCTATGGAAGGTGTTTGTGACCTGATTTTGGAAGAGGAGGACCTAGAAAGAGCAAGCAAGCTTTGTTCTGTTCTTTTTCTTGCTCTTCCCCATGGCTTGGCTAGTAAGCTAGTCAACCCAGAAATTCTGAAGCGTTGTGTCGTCATAGATCTCGGTGCTGACTATCGTCTGAGTGATGTCTCTGTGTATACCCAGTGGTACAAGTGCGAACATGACAGTAAGAATTTGCTAGAACAGGCTGTATATGGACTTTCAGAACTGAAACGCACTGAGGTTTCAACAGCAAATCTCATCGCAAACCCTGGCTGTTATACCACCTGCTCCATACTTACGCTCGCGCCACTGGTAGCAGAGGGTCTGATAGATACCAAAACCATCATCATTGACAGTGCCAGTGGAATAACGGGAGCCGGAAGGGTGGAAAGGACAGACTCTCTCTTTTGTGAGTGCAACGAGTCCTTCAAGGCTTATGGCTTGACCAATCATCGTCACACCCCTGAGATTGAGCAGGAGCTCTCTTGTCTTGCAGGAGAAAAGCTCATTGTGCAGTTTACCCCTCACCTCGTTCCGATGAACAGGGGAATTCTCTCTACATGTTATGCAAATCTCAAGACAGGGGTGGGAGAAGAGGACATACGTGCAGCCTATACGAAATGGTATGCACAGGAACCCTTTATCCGTCTGATGGGATCAACTCTTCCTGAGACACGGTTTGTAAAGAATACCAACATCACAGCTATCGGATGGAAGGTTGACCCAAGGACCCGAAGGGTCATCGCCATCGGAGCAATAGACAACCTTATCAAAGGTGCTGGCGGTCAGGCTGTACAGAATATGAATATCAGGTTCGGCTTTGCCGAGAACTCTGGCTTGGCGACGAGTGTCGTCAATCCCTTGTAGGAGAAAAAGTACAATGAAAATAATCGAAGGCGGCATTACCGCCGCTACAGGTTTTCTTGCCAATGGCATAGCCTGTGGCATCAAGAAAAGGAAGAAAGACCTTGCCCTGGTGGTCAGTGAAAGTCCCTGCACATGTGCAGGCTCCTTTACCACCAATCTGGTAAAGGCAGCTCCAGTCCTTTGGGACCAGAATCTGGTCAAAAATGAGACAACGGTAAGGGCAATTCTGATCAACAGTGGTAATGCGAATGCCTGTACCGGGGAGCAAGGGGCAGAAGATACCATTTCGATGGCTTCTCTCGCTGCCCAGAGCCTGACAGAGAAACACCTACCCACATCAGTTAACGAAGTGCTGGTATGTTCCACCGGGGTCATAGGGGTCAACCTCCCCATGGAAATTATCGAAAAGGGTATCGAGCAGATAACACAGGACCTTAAGGTAACCAGAGAAGCGGCATTTGAGGCGGCCCAAGCTATCTGTACCACTGATACTTTCACCAAAGAGGTTGCTGTCGAGGTAATGATAGGGAATAAGGCAGTACGAATCGGAGGTATGGCTAAGGGTTCTGGAATGATCCACCCGAATATGGCTACCATGCTCAGCTTCATCACTACAGATGCAGCAGTTTCCAAAAAGAGCCTACAGGCTCTTCTTGGTGAAAGTGTGGTTGATTCCTACAATATGATCAGTGTCGATGGCGATACCTCTACCAACGACACTGTCCTGGTTCTTGCAAATGCCCACAGTGGTGCTCCCTTGATCAATGAGGAGAGTTCTGACTGGGATAGCTTCAAGGAAGCCTTCCTCTTTGTCCATACCGCCTTAGCCAAGGCAATAGTGCGTGATGGCGAGGGTGCGGGAAAGTTCATTGAAGTGACAGTCACAGGGGCAGTGGACAAGACGAGTGCTCAAGGCCTTGCCCGATCGGTAGTATCGAGCAATCTGGTGAAGGCGGCCTTCTTTGGCAGTGATGCCAACTGGGGAAGAATTCTCTGTGCGATGGGCTACAGTGGTGCAAGTTTTGATCCCAATACTGTGGATCTCTCCTTCAGGTCAGAGAAGGGTAGCATAGATGTCCTGTCAGGGGGGCAGCCTATCATGTTTGATGAGAAAAAGGCAAAGACCATTCTTTTGGAGAAAGAGGTGGAGGTGCATGCCAAGGTTGGTGATGGTCCTGGAACAGGGACTGCCTGGGGGTGTGACCTCTCCTATGAGTATGTGCGCATCAATGGAGATTATAGAAGCTGATGATACATAAGATGAAAAGTGAGATCCTCAAGGCTGAGGTGTTGGTAGAGGCTATCCCTTATATCAGACGGTTTGCCGGTAGTGTGGTGGTCGTTAAGTATGGCGGTTCTGCCATGGTGGACGAGACCCTGTGCGCTTCGGTCATCCAAGACATCGCCATGCTCAAATATATCGGACTGAAGCCTGTTGTGGTGCATGGTGGTGGGAATGAGATAACATCCCTGTTACAGAAGTTGGGTAAGAAGACAGAATTTCTCGATGGGCTTCGGGTTACCGATGCCGAGACGGCCAAGATTGCTGAGATGGTACTTTCAGGCTCTATAGGAAAAAGCCTGGTAGAGAATCTGCAAAGTGTGGGTATTCCCTCAGTAGGTATCAGCGGCAAGGACGGACGGACGTTGCTTTGCTCCAAGAAGAAAGATGAGAAAGGACGGGATTTGGGGTTTGTCGGACAGATTGACAGAGTTGACACTACGTTGTTGAACACCCTGATCGACAAGGGTTTTGTCCCGGTGCTTTCACCTGTGGGAGTGGATGTCCAAAGTCATACCTACAACGTCAACGCTGATTATGCGGCCAGTGCAGTGGCAGGGGCTCTCGATGCTCAGAAGCTTATATTCCTTACTGATGTCGAAGGGATCTTGAAGGACAAGAATGACGCGTCCACCCTGTTCAGTTCCCTCACAGAAATAGAGGCCCTTGAATATATAAAGGATGGAACCATTGCTGGGGGTATGATCCCCAAGGTCCAGTGTTGTCTCGATGCCCTTGATAAGGGTGTGGATAGTGTCCACGTTCTCGATGGCAGGGTTCCCCATGCCATCCTGCTTGAAATTTTCACTGCAGAGGGTATCGGTACCATGGTTACTAAGGAGAGTGTCTAGATGAATATGCAACAGATGATAGAGCAAGGTAACACCTACCTGCTTAAGACATACAGTCAAGTTCCCGTAGTCTTCGCTGGAGGCAAGGGTTGCACCCTTACTGATGTTGAAGGCAAAGAGTATCTGGACTTCGTGGGAGGTATTGCTGTCAATGCCTTGGGCTATGGCGATGAGGGCCTCACCAAGGCTCTTGCTGATGTTCTTGATAGTGGTCTGCTACACTGTTCAAATCTCTATTACAACGAAAAGGCTATCGAAGCGGCAAAGTCTCTCTGTGAAATGGCAGCGTTGGACAAGGTCTTTTTCTGCAATAGCGGCGCTGAAGCCAATGAATCTGCCCTGAAGCTCTCACGCAAGTTTGGCCATAGGAGCTCACCAGCTAGGACAGAGATCATAACGATGAAGGACTCCTTCCATGGCAGGACCTATGGTTCGGTTACTGCTACAGGACAGGCAAAATATCACCAGAATTTTGATCCGCTTCCCCAAGGTTTTCGCTATGCGATTTTCAATGACCTGGAAAGTGTTAAAGCTCTCATTACTGAACAGACCTGTTCTATTCTGGTTGAGCCTATCCAGGGCGAAGGGGGCGTTGTCCCTGCAACTAAAGAGTTTTTGCAAGGTTTGAGAGATCTTTGTGACGAGCATGACCTCCTTCTGATATATGACGAGGTGCAATGTGGGATGGGACGAAGTGGCAAGCCTTTCGCTTGGCAACTCTATGATGTGAAGCCTGATGTCCTCACCCTGGCAAAGGCTCTTGCTGGAGGAGTTCCCTGTGGGGCAATGCTCACCAACAAGAAAGCATCCAGTATCTTTGGTCCTGGGGACCATGCGTCAACCTTTGGAGGCAATGCCCTTGCCATGGCTGGAGTCTGTGAGATGACACACAGATTAAGCGAAACAGACCTTTGTGACGAGGTGACTGAGAAGGGTGAATATCTCCGTGCCAAACTTGAAGGGATAAGGGAAACCTATCCTACCCTATGCACTGCTGTCAGGGGCTTTGGCCTGATGAATGGTCTGGCTCTTACCATCCCTCCAAGACAGGTAGTGGAAGCTTGCTTTGCCAAGGGCCTTCTTGTCTTGAGTGCAGGTGCCGATGTCTTGCGCTTTGTCCCTCCTCTGATAATTAGCAAGGCAGAGATAGAAAAAGCTATCGCAATTGTGGATGAGGTGCTTGCAACTCTTTCTTGATACGTTTACCATCCCTATAAGAACAAAGGCGTTCCAATCCCTAGGGGTTGGAACGCCCTTGTTCTTTTTGTATTTGGAGGTGAAATATGTGTGGATTTGTAGGTATGTTCGATAGTGTGGGTGATTGTTTTCCCTTGAGGTCACAAGTTTTGGCCATGTCAAGGAAGATACGCCATAGGGGTCCTGACTGGTCAGGAATACACACCGGAGCCAAGACGATCATAAGCCATGAGAGGCTTGCGATAGTTGACCCACTTTCAGGAGGACAACCGCTTTATAGCAAAGATGGGAATTTGGTGCTTGCCGTCAATGGTGAGATTTACAATCATCAGGAGATACGAAAACAATACAAAGACTCCTATGATTTCCAGACACTGAGTGACTGTGAAGTTATTCTGGCCCTCTATCAGGATAAGGGACCCGACTTCCTTGAAGAGCTGGAAGGGATCTTTGCCTTTGCTCTCTATGACTATTCCAAGGATGTTTACCTTATCGCCCGTGACCATATCGGAGTTATCCCTCTGTATCAGGGTTGGGACAGCGAAGGGCGTTACTATGTGGCCAGCGAGCTCAAGGCTCTTGAAGGTGTTTGCCCAACGGTTGAGTTGTTTCTTCCCGGGCATTACTACTATAGCCCCGATGGGGCATGCAAGAGCTGGTACAGTCGAGAATGGACGAACTTTGATGCTGTGAAGGATAATGGCGGCAGTCCAGAAATGGTACGTGTTGCTTTGGAAGCGGCGGTGAAGAGACAGCTGATGAGCGATGTACCCTACGGTGTCTTGCTTTCAGGTGGCTTGGATAGTTCGATCATTGCAGCCATCACAGCAAAATATGCTGCCAAGCGAGTGGAGTCTGATGACCAGGAAGTTGCCTGGTGGCCACGGTTGCACTCCTTTGCCATCGGCCTGGAGGGATCTCCTGATCTGAAAGCAGCCCAGATTGCCGCTAAGTATCTCAAGACCGTACACCACGAGGTCCACTTTACCATCCAGGAAGCCTTGGATGTGCTCAGCGACGTCGTCTATCATCTTGAGACTTCCGATATCACTACTGTTCGTGCTGCTACCCCGATGTTCCTGCTTGCCAGGGTAATACGTTCGATGGGTATCAAGATGGTGCTTTCCGGTGAGGGCAGTGATGAGTTGTTTGGCGGATACCTGTACTTCCATAAAGCACCTGATGCGCGACAGTTCCATGATGAGACAGTTCGCAAACTCAGCAAGCTACACCTGTACGATTGCCTTAGGGCAAACAAGTCTCTTGCTGCTTGGGGAATTGAAGGACGAGTGCCTTTCCTTGACAAGACCTTCATGGATGTGGCAATGAACCTCAACCCTACCTTGAAGATGTCCCCTTTGGTGGATGGGAAACCTCGTATTGAGAAGTGGATCCTGAGGGAAGCTTTCAAGGACTATCTTCCATCTGAAATCCTTTGGAGACAGAAGGAACAGTTCAGTGATGGGGTTGGATACTCTTGGATCGACACTCTAAAGAAGATGACCAGCGAACAAGTCAGTGACGAGCAGTTTGCCTCCGCCTCAAAGAGGTTTGCGATCAATACACCGGCAACCAAGGAGGAGTACTTCTACCGCTCTCTCTTTGCTGGTCATTTCCCAAGCGAGAGTGCCGCAAGGTGTGTCCCCCGTGAGGATTCGGTTGCTTGTTCCACTGCAATAGCACTTGAGTGGGATAGTGCATTTAAATCAATGAATGAACCGAGCGGAAGGGCTGTTGCTGGGGTGCATGACGACTCCTACAGCAAGGGTTGATCATCTATTTAGTTTTGGTTGTATAGAGAGTGGGGTGCAGAAGAAGAAACCCTGAAATACGACCAAAGCTGAGATAGACGAAGACAGAAGAATAAGAAGAATAAGAAAATAATAAACAAAGCTTGTCCCAATACAGAACGATAGGGACAAGCTTTGTTTATTATGGTTGTAAGGGAGGCTAAACCCTATTCAAGTCAGGTTCTATTCTTATTCCTTCTGTTCCAGTTGCTTGAGGACCCGGTCAAAGTCACTCTCGAAAAGTCGGTCTTGAATAATTCGGTATAGTTCAAATTCACTTTCTGCATGGGCTTTGGCAATTGCAGCTGTTACTTTTCCAGCATTCTGCAGGATTTCCCTATCGGTTGCTTCAATGAATTTGTTAAGACGTGTTTCCCAATCTTGCATGGTCATAGGGATCTCCCGCAATGCCATATCTTCTGCAACATCTAGATAGGCCGAAACCAATCGCTGCAATTGTCTCATCTCGTTTTTAGTAAGATAGTTTTTGGCAACACTGACATCAAACTTATGGATTTTTCCTTTTGGGGCATCTTTCCGAGTCTTAAGCCCCATATGCTCTACGTTGTGGTCAGCTCTATCAACGATTACCTCTGCTGCTGTCCTACCATGAATTGCCCAGTGCAACTTGTTTTGTATTGTGGCAAAAAAGTGCTTTGTCACCTGAGCTGTTATGTCATAATCAATGGATGTTGCATAGATATCAGTGATCTTTTGGTAGAACTTGCGTTCGCTCAGGCGAATTTCACGAATGCGGGCTAACTGCCCTTCAGCAGTACATACAGTGGGAAGCGATGGACAATACCCATGCAAAGGCAACGATACAGGCGTATGGGCTCACTTGCAGTGGTATCTTTACTTTCAGTGAAGAAGGGGAGATGCAGAGCTTCACTACTGACGATAGGATGGCCACTGGTATGGATGGGAAGAAGGAGCAGGTCCGATGGACAGCTATCCTTGCCGATTACAGGATGCAAGGGGACCTATTGCTCCCTACAACCCTGCAGGCGGCGTGGAACTATCCTGAAGGAGACTTTCTTTACTTTGATGGAAAGGATGTGGCTATCGAGTATTTCAACCGATAGTGTTCTTCAATACTCCAAGCCCTTCGATCATAATTTCAACGGTATCCCCAAGGTGCATTCCGCTGATACCTCCAGGAGTTCCTGTGAGGATGATGTCACCAGGAAGCAATGTCATGATCTGGGAGAGGTAGCTAACCAGAAAAGGCACACCGAAGATGAGGTTCTTGGTATTTGATTTCTGCATGGTTTTGCCATTTACCCGGCTTTCAATGGACAGTGATGAAGGGTCGACCTCATCACTGATGTAGGGGCCGAAAGGGCAGAAGGTATCAAAGCTTTTGGCTACTGTCCACTGTCCTTGCTTAGGTTGCAGATCACGTGCTGTTATGTCGTTGGCACAGGTATAGCCAAGGATATAGTCTTCTACTTCCATAAGGGGGACATTCTTTGCCTTCTTGCCAATGACAATGGCCAGCTCCGCCTCATAGTCGAGGCGATGGGATAGCTTGGGATATCTGATGACCCCAAAGGGGGCAAGCGCTGATGTCGAAGGCTTGATGAATACAACCGGTTCTGTAGGGATGGGCAACTGGAATTCAACGGCGTGGTCATTGTAGTTTAGCCCTATGCAGACTGCCTTGGAGAAGTCGCAGGGTGTAAGCAGCTCCACCTTATCCAGAGGAAAGGTCTTCCCAGTGAGGGAGAACTCAGCAAAGGGAGTTCCCTTGAGAGCCTGTATGGTGTTCTCCTCTAGGAGGCCGTAACTGGTGGTGCCCTGATAGGCGAAGCGTACGTATTTCATATCTTCAGCATACCAAAGAGAACAGGGAAAGACAATTGACAAACCTCTTTTTTACGGTCACCGTAGAGACCATGAATACTTATAAGAAATGTCCTTTGGATAAAGAGTGCGGAGGGTGTGCCCTCATGTCCTATCCTTATCCCATACAGTTGGAATATAAAGAGGAGCTTGTCCAAGACATGCTCGGTCAGTTCGGGTCCGTTGCTCCGATCGTCGGGATGGATGATCCTACCCACTATCGACACAAAGTCCAGGCTGTTTTTGGTAGAGATTACCACAACAAGGTTGTTAGCGGTATCTATCGTGAAGGGACACACCATATTGTTCCCATTCGCGATTGTCTGGTCGAACACCCCACAGCTGATGCTATTCTAGCTACCATACGTAGTCTGATGAACCGCTTCCGCATTGAACCCTACGACGAAGATGAGCGGATGGGCTATATTCGCCATGTGCTTATAAAGGTTTCTCGCTTTACTGGTGAGGCGATGGTAGTGCTTGTCTGCGGGCAGTGGCCCATCCCTTCCAAGAATGATTTCATCAGTATTCTACGTCAGCGCCATCCTGAGATAACGACCATATCGCTGAACATGAACAATGAAAAGACAAGCATGGTCCTCAGTGAAATTCCAGAGAAGCTACTTTATGGCAAAGGGTATATTGAGGAAAAGCTCTGTGGGCTTACCTTCCGTATCTCCCCCAAATCCTTTTTCCAGGTTAATCCGCAACAGACTGAAATCTTGTACACCATCGCCATGAGGATGGCACAGTTGACTGCAGGAGATAGCGTTATCGATGCCTATTGCGGAACCGGCACCATCGCACTCATTGCTGCAAGCATGGGCGTGAAGCAGGTCCTGGGTATAGAATCCAACGCTGATGCTGTTGACGATGCCCTGCGCAATGCGAAGGCAAACAATCTCGATAATGCAGCCTTTATCTGCTCCGATGCTTCTGTATATATCAAGCAGATGGCAAAAGAGAAACAGAGCTGTGATGTTCTCTTTCTCGATCCTCCCCGAAGTGGCAGTGACGAGAGATTCCTGGCAGCTGCCTTGAAGATGGGCCCAAGGAAGATTATCTATATCTCCTGTAATCCTGACACCTTGGAGAGAGATCTGCGTTATATGCTGAAGTTCAGTCCTTATCAGGTACGAGGCATCCAGCCTGTGGATATGTTCCCTCATACTAGGCACGTGGAGACAGTGGTTTTACTTACGCGTTCCTGAATTCATCGTCATTAGTGCCAAAATGCAGGGAATTTTGAATTAGCACTTGCTGTACTCAAACATGAGGAATCTTGGTGCGAACATATGAAATCTCAGTATTTGACAGTAATTGGTGGTATCCTAAGCACCAAGATAGGTGGTTTGACAAAGGCCAGAAAACGATTAGTATATTGATCTGGAAAGACGGTCTAGATGGGGAAAAAACTACAATCAATCTGATAGGGTACAAGAAATACCTACCAAATGGATGTGACTGGTACAAGAGGGTTCTGTTGTCTGAGCCTTGATTCCAATTATAGGGTATACATGATGGAAACAGAAAGATTGATTCTAAGAGAATATGCAGTACAAGATTTTGACGCCTTGTATGAAATTTTGTCAGATGAGGAAACGATGCAGCATTATCCACATCCATATGATGCAGACGGTGTCAGGGTTTGGATTGAGAGAAATATCGAGCGATATGCAATATTTGGGTTTGGTTTGTGGGCTGTTGTCCTGAAAGAAACAGGAGAATTGATTGGTGACTGTGGGCTTACAATGCAGAACATTGGTAAAAGTATAAAACCGGAAATAGGATATCACCTCAATAAGAAGTATTGGCGGAAAGGCTATGGAAGTGAAGCCGCACGCAAGTGTAGGGATTGGACTTTCGAAAACACCCCATTTCAAACTATATATTCATACATGAAGTATACGAATATTGCTTCTTATGCAACAGCCATGGCAACTGGTATGAAACTGACAGATGAGTTTGAGGATACTGTAAATACCCTCATTAAAGTATATGCAATAACACGTGATGAGTGGACGAGGTTACAAACCTGAACTGGATTTTGCATGTCATAATGGAATGACTTTTTTGGATTGGAGAAATTATGTGCAGGAACATGCTAGAAGAGTCTAGCCTGTAGTCTCGGAGGAAGCTCGAGGGGTGGGGGAGTGACGACAGTTTTCTGCATTGGTGGAAGGCCTTCTGTTTGCTTCGGTTGTTACAGGCACTGAATCATCGCGTATTACAAATGGAAAGGAAATTGCTCAATTTCTTTTCCATGATGGAGATATACTGTGAATATGCTAGGTATTGGATAGATTTTATAGAGTATTCATAGAATGGGAGGAACTTAGGTATGTTGGGAACACACATCAATTTGTATTATTATTCAGGAACCGGAAATACGTTTTTGGTAGTGAAGGAAATGGTGAAAGTATTTTCTGCAAAAGGAATACAGGTTACGTTATATAAGATTGAAGATACTGATCCAGAGAAAATAGACAGCGCTACCCCTTTCGGGATTGCTTTTCCAGTTGCTTTTCAATCTACATTCCCCTTTGTGTGGAATTTTCTTAAAGCGCTTCCAAGGGCTGAGAAAACTCCAATTTTTATGGTGGATACCATGATGGCCTTCTCTGGTGCTGTTGTGGGACCACTGAAAAAGGTTCTTACAGAAAAGGGATATGACTGTATTGGTGCCTGTGAAATTATGATGCCAAATAACTGGCTACCAAAACAGATCAATGAGGAAGAAAATAGAAGAAAAATAGATAGTGGACTTAGAAAAGCTAGAGCATACGCAGAAAATCTTGTTAAGAATACTACTTCTTGGAGGCGCATCCCATTTCTTTCAAAAGGACTGTATGCTATCTGTTGCAATAATTTCGTGATGGAACGGATAAATCTGGCTGAAGGACGAAAAATCACTGTAGATAAGGATACATGCATTACGTGTGGTCTGTGTTCAAAGCTGTGCCCAGTGGACAACATCACTATGAAAGAGTATCCCGAATGGCACGATTCGTGCGAATTATGTATGCGATGTCTCAGTTTTTGCCCTGTTAATGCAGTAATCATTCCTGGTAAACAGTTCAAACAATATCGAGTGGTTAAAGCAAAGGATCTTACGGGAATGATATGATCCCGTTTTGGTTTACACTTGCAAAGGACTGGATTGGGTATGCTTTTCTAGACACCAAGCAAAGAGGATAATGCTTGTTCAGGAGATACTTTCCCTACACCCGAGAGCAAGGAAGGTCAGAAAAAACCATGACAGAAAAATTTTTACTTATCGAGAATATACCAGCCGTTATATATGGAGATAAAGCAGATAAAGTCTATCTCTTCATTCATGGGAAATGGGGCTATAAGGAAGAAGCTTCGGCCTTTGCACTGGTTGCATGTTCAAAAGGGTATCAGGTACTTGGCATTGATTTGCCAGGACATGGAGAACGAAAAGGTGAGATGGATTCTTTTGTTCCTTGGAAGATAGTTCCAGAGCTTAAGGCCGTGTTGCAATACGCAAAGGAAAATTGGACTACGGTATCCATCAGAGCTAACAGTATAGGTGCATATTTTTGTCTTCTTGCGTTTGAACATGAAGTTCTAGAGAGGGCCCTGTTTGTTTCCCCAATTTTGAGCATGGAGCAACTGATACGTACTATGATGCAGTGGGCCAATGTTGCAGAATCGGAACTGCAAGAGAAACGAGTCATTCCGACTGCATTCGGTGAAACACTGGATTGGGATTACTATCAGTATGTGATCTACAACAGAATATTGGATTGGCATCATCCGACAGTAATTTTATATGCCGGAAACGATACTATGACAAGTCGTGATACAGTCGATAGATGGGTAGCACAGTTTGAAGGCAGGCTGACTGTGATGGAGCACGGCGAGCATTGGTTCCATACCGATGAGCAGCTTGCTGTATTGAAAGGCTGGGAATTGGAGAATTGTTAAGATGCTAAAAAAATGTACCAATACTGATTGGTATCACCATACTTTTGTACATCCTATTCAGTAAAATCGTATGTGGAAGGCGAACCCTTTCCCCCCTTTTGTGTGAATGAATTGGTATCTGATCCAGGATTGGCAAGGGCTACTATGCTCTAAGGAACTGGTGAATCTGGTCTGTGGTTATTTCCATGGTGGCTTTTTCGCTCTTCGTCCAGACGAAGGGGCCTCCCTTCCATAAAGTTTCTTATAGAGAATCCACCACCCGTTGCGGTCCCAAGTCAGTATCTTCACACCTTTACGGGTCTTGCCTGTAAACAGAAACATCTTCTTGGAAAGGGTCTCCAGTTCCATCTGTGCTATGACAATCTGGGACAGCTTCAGAGCTTTGCACCTATCTCCACGCATTGGGGGCATAGGTACTATTGGTAGCTTTCAAAGTCAAAGAACATCCAGGGCCTCCAACGTGGAGAGCAGCTGCGCCAGCAACGTAGGGGCGATGTCTCCTGCAATGTCTATGCTTGAGGCACTCAGCCTGATACGGATTGCAGTCTTGGCGGCAGAAGATGCCTGTTTGATCGGCCCAGGTTTTTTCGTCACAGCCACCAGGGTGGGAAATTCTTTGGGCCTAGGACCAATATTGGCAACAATTACATTCCGGTCTTTGCATGAAGCGCTTTCTGTATCGCCCCTCCATTGTTCGAATTCCTGGAGCAGGAGCAACCTTCTCTGCCTCTCTTCATTGTTTATTGCACTTTTCCTCATCTTATCCTCCAATGATTGTCATTGTCGGATATTGTTCATTTATATTGTAGGGGACTCGAATTTACACTTACCTCACCCGCAAGGCCTTGGAGATTCTCAACTACTTCGATTCCAGGAAGACCAATGCACTGCTGGAGGGATTCAACTCGATGATAAGCCTGATCAAGCACAGAGCGAGAGGGTTCAAAAACATGAAGAATTTCATGGCCGTGATCTACTTTGTTTGTGGAAAGCTTGCACTTCCTAAAGCCACCATCATGTAGGGTTACCCACTCGATTCAGAGAATAACCTTTTTTATCATATATGCAGGTCCATCCTGGTCAATAGTTTGGAGGGTGCGGGTCTGCTTTCAACGTATATGGTCTTGGAAGCAGTCGCTGAATTGGTCATGCCTGCCTTCTTTGCAATCGCCGTTACTTACCACCTTTAAAGGGTCATACGACGTCATAAGCAGCCTTCCTCAACCAGAAGTAATGGGTATTCGTAAATCTGACTGGGAATCTTAGGAATACTTCTATTTTGAGTGTAGTCTTGAGTGTAGTCTTGAGGAAGAGGACTGTAGTCTGGAGTGTCCATTGGAATAGTGTAGTCTTGAGTGTAGTAAATGGTTGCCCCACTGGTCTCACAGCTTATCGAGACACTGTTGACCATATTGCTACTGCAGTGACGTTTTTATCACCGGTGTTGCAACCGTTTCCATCAACGTATAACTCTGACTGGAAGAGAGACTGTTGCTCATACCGATCTTTACCGCAAGGGCCTTTACAGTGGTCGTGCTGTTGAGGGTGATTGCTCCATTGTAAATGGGACTGGAAGCAGTGGGAGCTGAACCATCGATGGTGTAGTAGATAGTAGCACCGCTTGTACTGCTTAACGTTACAGATAAGGTACCAATGAATGTTGTGGTACTGGGACTTATCACAGGAGTCGCCACCCGGCTTACCGTCACGCTCTTGGAAGCAGCCGCTGAATTGGTCATGCCTGTCTTCGTTGCAATGGCCCTGACCGTCTTCGTTGCCGTCAACTTAAACGATGAGCCGTAGGTAGGGCTGGATGCTGTGGGAGCTGAACCATCGGTGGTGTAGTAAATGGTTGCTCCACTGGTCCCACAGCTTATGGAGACCTGTTGGCCCCCTGCTACTGCAGTTGTGCTGATGGTCGGCGTTGTCACTGTGGAGACCGTTATGCTCTTGGAAGTAGCCGCTGAATTGATCATGCCTGTCTTCGTTGCAATGGCCCTGACCGTCTTCGTTGCCGTCAACTTAAACGATGAGCCGTAGGTAGGGCTGGATGCTGTGGGAGCTGAACCATCGGTAGTGTAGTAAATGGTTGCTCCACTGGTCCCACAGCTTATGGAGACCTGTTGGCCCCCTGCTACTGCAGTTGCGCTGATGGTCGGCGTTGTCACTGTGGAGACCGTTATGCTCTTGGAAGTAGCCGCTGAATTGATCATGCCTGTCTTCGTTGCAATGGCCCTGACCGTCTTCGTTGCCGTCAACTTAAACGATGAGCCGTAGGTAGGGCTGGATGCTGGTGGGAGTGAACCATCGGTGGTGTAGTAAATGGTTGCCCCACTGGTCCCACAGCTTATGGAGACCTGTTGGCCCCCTGCTACTGCAGTTGCGCTGATGGTCGGCGTTGTCACTGTGGAGACCGTTATGCTCTGGGTTGTCGCTGCTGAATTGACCATTCCTGTCTTCATCGCAATCGCCTTCACTGTCTTTGTTGCCGTCAACTTGAACGATGAGCCGTAGGTAGGGCTGGATGCTGTGGGAGCTGAACCATCGGTGGTGTAGTGGATGGTTGCCCCGCTGGTCCCACTGCTTATGGAGACCTGTTGGCCACCTGTTACTGCAGTTGCGCTGATGGTCGGCGTTGTCACTGTGGAGACCGTTATGCTTTTGGTTGCAGCCGCTGAATTGGTCATGCCTGTCTTCATCGCAATCGCCTTCACTGTCTTCGTTGCCGTCAATTTGAATGGGGATCCGTAGGTAGGGCTGGAAGTCGTAGGAATACTTCCATCAAGAGTATAGTAAATGGTTGCCCCACTGGTTCCACTGCTGATCGAGACCTGTTGGCCCCCTGCTACTGCAGTTGCGCTGATGGTCGGCGTTGTCACTGTGGAGACCGTTATGCTCTTGGAAGCAACGGAGGAATTGGTCATGTCTGTCTTCATCGCAATCGCCTTCACCGTCTTCGTCGCCGTCAACTTGAATGGGGATCCGTAGATCGAACTGGAAGTCGTAGGAATACTTCCATCAAGAGTGTAGTAAATGGTTGCCCCACTGGTCCCACTGCTGATCGAGACCTGTTGGCCCCCTGCTACTGCAGTGTTGGTTATCACCGGTGTTGCAACCGTTGCCATCAACGTATAACTCTGACTGGAAGAGAGACTGTCGAGCATACCGCTCTTTACCGCAAGGGCCTTTACGGTGGTCGTGCTGTTGAGGGTGATCGCTCCATTGTAAATGGGACTGGAAGCAGTGGGAGCTGAACCATTGGTGGTGTAGTGGATGGCTGCAGAGCTGGTAGCACAGCTCATCGTGACTTGTTGGGAAACGCTGAACAATCCACCTGCTGGGGAGATGGTCGGAGTCGCCACCCGGCTTACCGTCACGCTCTGGGAAGCAACGGAGGAATTGACCATTCCTGTCTTCATCGCAATCGCCTTCACTGTCTTCGTTGCCGTCAACTTGAATGATGAGCCGTAGGTAGGGCTGGATGCTGTGGGAGTTGAACCATCGGTGGTGTAGTAAATGGTTGCCCCACTGGTTCCACTGCTTATGGAGACCTGTTGGCCTCCTGCTACTGCAGTTGCGCTGATGGTCGGCGCTGTCACTGTGGAGACCGTTATGCTCTGGGAAGCAACGGAGGAATTGACCATTCCTGTCTTCATCGCAATCGCCTTCACTGTCTTTGTTGCCGTCAACTTGAATGATGAGCCGTAGGTAGGGCTGGATGTTGTGGGAGCTGAACCATCGGTGGTGTAGTGGATAGCTGCCCCGCTGGTCCCACTGCTTATGGAGACCTGTTGGCCACCTGTTACTGCAGTTGCGCTGATGGTCGGCGTTGTCACTGTGGAGACCGTTATGCTTTTGGAAGCAACGGAGGAATTGGTCATGCCTGTCTTCGTTGCAATGGCCCTGACTGTATTCGTTGCATTCAATTTGAATGGGGATCCGTAGATCCAACTGGAAGTCGTAGGAATACTTCCATCAAGAGTGTAGTAAATGGTTGCCCCACTGGTCCCACTGCTGATCGAGACCTGTTGGCCCCCTGCTACTGCAGTTGCGCTGATGGTCGGCGTTGTCACTGTGGAGACCGTTATGTTCTTGGAAGCAACGGAGGAATTGGTCATGCCTGTCTTCATCGCAATCGCCTTCACCGTCTTCGTCGGTCAACTTGAACGGAGCCGTAGGTAGGGCTGGATGCTGTGGGAGTGAACCATCGGTGGTGTAGTGGATGGTAGCCCCACTGGTTCCACTGCTGATCGAGACCTGTTGGCCCCCTGCTACTGCAGTGTTGGTTATCACCGGTGTTGCAACCGTTGCCATCAACGTATAACTCTGACTGGAAGAGAGACTGTCGAGCATACCGCTCTTTACCGCAAGGGCCTTTACGGTGGTCGTGCTGTTGAGGGTGATCGCTCCATTGTAAATGGGACTGGAAGCAGTGGGAGCTGAACCATCGGTTGTGTAGTGGATGGCTGCAGAGCTGGTAGCACAGCTCATCGTGACTTGTTGGGAGACGCTGAACAATCCACCTGCTGGGGAGATGGTCGGAGTCGCCACCCGGCTTACCGTCACGCTCTGGGAAGCAACGGAGGAATTGACCATTCCTGTCTTCATCGCAATCGCCTTCACTGTCTTCGTCGCCGTCAACATGAACGGTGAGCCGTAGGTAGGGCTGGATGCTGTGGGAGCTGAACCATCGATGGTGTAGTGGATAGCTGCCCCGCTGGTCCCACTGCTTATGGAGACCTGTTGGCCCCCTGCTACTGCAGTGGTGCTGATAACTGGAGCTTCCACCTGGGAGACCACAACCTCCTGGCCCCCCTCAGCTGAGTTGAGATACCCTTCTCTTGTCGCTATGGCCCGTACCGTCTTGGTCCCTGTCAGGGTGAAAGGCGCCTCATAGCGTGTGGTTGTCCCACTGGTTTCCGGGGCACTCCCGTCGGTGGTGTAGTGGATGGCAGCTTCGTTTGTCCCGCTGCCTATGGTTACCTGTTGTCCGCCTGTGGTGTTGGAGGTGCTTATCGTTGGTGTTTGCACCTGCATGAAGTCTGCTGCCTCGAAGGATATGCTGCCTGATGCGTCCAAGCCATGGTACACATTCACCATCTCCATGTAGGGAAAGCTGATCTGGCTCCCCAGGGGATTGGTGAACACCACATCCACCGGGTAGTCCCCTACCGCTACATTTCCCTCGATGTGGGCTGAGGAACCATCGATCGTTCCCCCAACCTGGAGGGTCCCCACCACTGCCTCCACCTTGGTGAAGGATGGGAGTGTCTCCGGCCAGTCCACGGTAAGGCTGAAGCCTCCCATTCCTGAGTCAACGTAGTGCAGGGCAAACGATGCATTGGTGGTCTTTCCCGACTGAATGACGACATTCTCATCCGATGCTACCGAAGTCAGGGGAAGGGCTCCCTCCTGGGAGGGCGCCTGTCCATACCCCACCACACTGAAGGTCCAAGTGCCTACCGACAGGCCTGTGATGGCAATGGGACCTCCCACCTGAAAGTCCTGGGAGGGGAAGGTAATGGAGCTGTCATCGTTCCTGCTTCCGCTGATTTGGATCCACTCAACCTGTACGGAGGATGGCATGATGGACTTGGTGGCAGTATCTCCAAGATTGATGGTAAGTGTTCCTGTATTCTGGAACTCCATGCAAGATGTATGCAATAGAACAAGGCAGAAGAAGAGTATTAAAATCTTAGTCAGCTGTATTGGAAAAGATTTACGTAATAGTCCATTTGCTTTTAGATTCATCACATGCTTCATCAATTTCATGCCCCTGTTCTCCTTATTCAATCGTACAACGCAGTGATGCATACGCTGTTTTCACTTCTTCTCCATCGTAGTAGAGGATATTCACCATAATCTGGTGCCTTCCAGAATCGAGTGTGGCAAACGTAATTGTTTTTGGATTTTCATCACCATCGATGTCGCTAGCTATGGTATCTTTCGTATCTACATACCAGGTTATTTCCTCATTAGGTGTTCCCTTGCTTGCATAATCAACACTGAAGGTCATCTGGTCATTTGTACTCTGGGAAATAGCTACCTCAGAAATCAAAGAAGGATCTGTAATTACCAGGCCACTGTCACCAAGGCCGTTCACCGTGAACAGCTCTGAAACCTCTTGGGAGTCAACATAGCCATTACATACTGCTATTGCTCGTATGGTAGTATCAGCAGCTTCATTTTGCGCAATAATCTCAAAAGGCTCTTCATACTTCTTAGTAGATGCATTCGGGGCTTCTGTGGAGGTAAAACCAGGAACATTGCCATCAGTGGTGTAATAAATATCAGCATTACTTTCCGTAGACTCAATTGTGATCAAACGGTATGCATAAGGCGTTGCTGTGGTACTTGTAAACGTATCCCCTGCAGAAATACTCGGAACTGCTACACTGGGAAAGTCTGCCTGTTCCAAGGCAATAGAGCCTGAAGAGGTTAAACTGCTGAAAATATTCACCATATCAATCATTGGAAATGCAATTGTTTTTCCCGATGGGTTTACTGCGGTAAGTGCAAGGTCATAATCACCAACATCCAGATCAGAAAACGTCAAGGCCGCAACCCCTTCATTGGAAGTCGATGTACTAGGATCATAAGAGGTTGTACCATCACTCAAAGAACCCGTGATCCTAACCGGAACAGTTGACGGCCAAGTTGTCTCAACCGTGGCACTTCCCTTTCCTTCAGTCAAATAGTGCAATACAAACACGGCTGTAGTTGTTTTTCCCGACTGGATCATCACGTTCGTATCAGAAGCAACCTTGGTTAGCAATACCGAACCAGACACATCCGGGTCACCGGAATATCCCGTAACTGAAAAGGTCCACGATCCAACCGAAAGCCCCTTGATACTTATAGCCTCACCCAGTTGAAACGATTGATCACCTACTACGATTGAATTATCGTCATTTCGATACCCAGACAACTTGATCCAGGTGATCTTAGTCGAATCAGGAAGAATCGATCTATCAGTAGCTGAAACACCGGGGAATTGAACATTCAGATTACCCGTAGGCATGCCTTCACTGCAGGAAGTCATACCGATAACAACAATCAAGACAACACTAAGACAAAGTGAAGATATACGCTTATTCATGATAGTAATCTCCTTTAGAAGGCCCTGACGGCTCGAACAGAGTTCAAGATAACTTTGCTACCATTTCCATTCCCAAAGTTCTGCACTCCATCAGTAAAATTCTGCATCCAAGACACATAGGCAGTATCCTCAGATGAGCTCCAATACCCGGTATCGGAAAAATTGCCGGTACCGGTTTCAACCCAACAGGTATAGAGAGCGTCGAGCTCATCCCGGGAAGGCAAGAACCAGTCGTCATAGAGTACACCATCAATCGTCATACTCTTATCAGCACAGAGCTTTGATGCACTTCTTTCATCTACCAGAGCCTCTATAATTGTTTTGGTATTTGTTGCACCGGTTCCTACTGCGGTTCCGGTGGTACCGAGATATGTTTCATACCCACCCCAACCACAGGGTTCCTCATCATTTGGGGCAGCTTCCATATAGGCCCAGGCATCGTGGGTGTCCTCTGTATCGACCAAGAACACAATTCCACCTGAAGGACCGGTATCACCAACCTCATAGTCGATGACATCCTTCCTTACAGGAGAATCAGCAAGCCCATCCCTGACTGCTATCGTCTTGACCGTAGTACCCAGCGATACAGTGAAGGGCTCCGTATACAGATCCTCCACCCGCGCAGTATTGGGATCATTACCAGTTGTTGTGTAGTAAATGGAAGCTCCTTCCGTTGCACAGGAAAGCGTTACCAGTTTTCCAGTACTCACCTGGGAAGTAGTAATTTCAGGAGTCGTCGTCTGCCCAATACTGAAGCGCAGGGACCCATAAGCGGATTGCTTTGCAGTATCGTCAAAGTAGGTGATCTCCACTCGTACCTGGTGACGTCCAACTGAGAGCTTTCCGCCATAGGTAAAGGTTGCAGGGTTTCCGTCCCCATCCCTATCAGTGGATGGTTCAAGGTTCCCGTCAATATACCAGGCAATTGTCTCATCCAAGACATTCACTCGATCATAGGTAATTGAGAACCGTGGTTTCGATACAACAATCTCATCAGCATGCACAATAACATCGGTGATAGTTGATGGCATTGTAACTGTCAGCGTTCCATCATTGTCCACCAACGTACAGACAACCTCAGAATCCCTATACTCTTCAACAACTGCCAGTGCTTTTACTGTGCTGCCCATAGTTGTGATAAAGGGTTTCGTATAGAGCGTACTGTATCTGCTTGGCTCACTTCCATCAGCAGTAAAAAAGATTTGTGCCATAGGAATTTCGCTGAGAAGAGAAACTTGCATGACTGAGTCTTGCTCACTGGCCAGAACAACCGGCTTGGTAGCTTGTCCGTTGTTGTTGAAGCGAAGTGTGCCCATGGTACTGCGTACGGTAGATCCGTCAAAATAGAACACCTTTACTGACAATTGGTGACGTCCACTTGGCAAGTATCCCTGATAGGTGAATGTATCACTGGTACCGTTTGCCACTTCCGTACCATTCAAATACCAAACCACGGAGTCAAGAACTGGACTGTTCTGCATCTCATAGGTAATCTGGAATTGAGGATTCTCTAAATACACCTCATTCAAGGATGTCACCACAACATTGCTGATCTGAACAGGATCAGAGACAACAACACCACCTTCATCGTCACTACCTGTTACCCGCAGTTCCTCTGAAACAACAATTGCTGAATCCTGATACCCATCCTTCACTGCCATCGCTTTTACGACGGTGACCGGACTGGTGAGGGGAAACGGATGTGAATACCAAAAGGTATGTGTATCCAGATTACCTGCTACAATTGAAGGATCTCTTCCATCGAGGGTATAGGCCAGCCTTGCATTAGGTGTTTCGGAAGTTAAGGTAAGTGTCCGTGAAAAGACCTCAGGGCCATCTTCAGAAACGCTATAACTCGGCGTTGCAACACGGGGTACATCCTCATCTACCAGAGTAATCAATCCAATAGATTGCAATTTGTCAAATACATTGAGCATGTCGATCATGGGAAAGGAAATGGTGGTACCTGATGTATTGGTCAACACCACATCAACATCATAGTTCCCCACCGCAACCTCAGGTATCTCAATCTGTGCCGACGACACCATTGGAGAGACACTGATGGATGTTGACTTGACCACAGCACCGCTCGAATCCTTTGCATCAAGCAAGACAGAAGCAACCGAGTAATTCGGCCAAGCCAGATTCACCAGGGCGCTACCAGTGCCTTCACGCAGGTAGTGAAGCGCAAAATAGGCTTGTGTGGTTTTTCCCGATCGAATCGAAACCTGCGAATCAACAGAAGTGGTGGTGACAACTACACCATCCGCTTCAGGATCCCCATTGTATCCCGTTACACCTATGGACCACGTACCAGCTGCAAGCCCCTGGATATCGATCCTTCCTCCCAATCTGAAGTACTGCTTTGCCAGTACCAGATCGGGATGATCGACCATGGAGCCCTCAACAGAGATATAGGTGATCCTTGTATTTTCAGGAAGGATCGAACGGGATACAGTATCAGGTATCGATATACTCACCGAACCATAGGCATTGGCTTCTCTGCATGAAACCATGCAGAGAATTGACCAAAGTAAGAATACAAATACTCCAAGTGTTCTTTTCATCAACCAATCCTAATGTTTATTGGAATGATCTGATGGCGAACACTACATGTTCTTGTGTCTTGAGAACACTCTTGTCGGAAACATCCCCATTGGCATCTTTCACGAGTACCCAAGCACTGGAAGTGCTTGCCTCAGAAGAACTCCAATAGGTACCCGAAGGAAGATCTGTGTAAGCTCTCAGTTCTTCCAGGGATGGCAGGAACCAATCCTCATACCCTCCTGTAGTCTTGTCAGAACAGACCACTGCAGCACCGGATTCAGCTTTTGCCGTCATATAGCAAGTATTGACTTCACCACTTCCGATGGCGCTCTCTGTATCGCCGACAGTCACGTTGTCTGTCCAAACAGTAGGGTCTGTTTCAACGGCAGGGGCGGCTTCAAGATAGGTCCATCCATCACTTGATGCGGAAGGATTTACATAGAAGATAACACCACCGGCAGGCCCGGTAACACCCACACTGTAGGTAATGGTGTAGGTGGTCTCAGCAATTGGTGACTTGGCTTTACCTACAGCAACTGCAATCGCTTTCACTGTACTGGTCTCCTTGATTGTAAAAGGAGTTTCACTATAGACAGCACTCGATTCAATGGGGTCTGTTCCATCAAGAGTGTAGTAGATGGTATCAGCACCGTCACAGGTGATCGATACTGATTTCTCAGTTTCAGAGAATATAAAGGTAGGCTCAGACAGTGTGTCAACCGTGAGTGCATTACTTGTTGCAACATCTGAATTGCCAGCTCCATCCATTATTGCGATTGCCTTGATGGAGGAAGTCTCATCAATCACAAATGGATTGCTGTAACAGGAACTGGCACTCGTAGGAGAAGTAACACCATCAGTCGTATAGTAGATGGATGCACCCTTCGTGGCACAGGTAATGGCAACCTGCTGTCCGCCGGTGACGGCTTCAGAAGTAATAACCGGCGTTGCAATTGTATCGCTGATGCTCAACCGCAAGGAACCAGATACCGTCTCCGCTACCCCGTCCCCATCCTTGTAGCCAAGCTTGACCATGATCTGGTGCTGGCCGGCTGCGAGCGTACTACCATAGGTGAAGGTGTTACCGTTGGCATCTTCATCAGTATCCACGGCTTCCACCCCATCAACATACCAAGTGAAGGTATCGATGGCGAGATTACCCTGAATGCTGTAGGTAACTGCAAAAGCTGGGTTCTCAGCGGTAGCATTTTCCCTAACGACCGTTACATTCGAGACCAGGGTAGGCTTGGTTACCACAACATCTGTTCCACCGGCTCCGTTCACAGTAACTGTCCCAGATGCAGGAAGCGAATCCTGATAGCCATCTTTCACGGCAATGGCCCTGACGTATTTGGTGATTGAGGTTGCATCTTCGGAAACCACGATATCAAAAGGTCCGGTATATTCGGTCTTGCTGTCAAAATTGAATTCACCACTTTCATTCTCATCAAGTAGATAATAATACACGGTTGCAACCGGTGTTGGAGAGACTATGCTCACCGTGCGGTGGTTCTCTTCTGTCTGTTGTACCGTTGGCTGCTCACTTGCCGAAATAACCGGTGTCGCAACAAAAGGAACATCTGCTGCTACCAGAGCGATTGTCCCTGTTGCCGTCAATTCATTGAAGATATTGACCATATCAATCATGGGAAGGCTGATAGTTGTCCCGGATTTGTTGGTAAGCGCCAAGTCAAAATTATAGTTGCCGACATCGATGTCAGAGAAACTCAAATGAGCTGAAGCCATGGAACCTTCAGTAGGAATAGAACTTGCAACAGTATTGGTGGGCTCTACATCCATTTCGGTTTTCACCGTGCCGGTGACACTCGAAATGGAACTATTTTCTGATGGCCACGTAACATCGACACTTGCATCTCCGTCTCCCTCTTTCAGGTAATGCAGGTTGAACGTAGCAGCAGTAGTCTTTCCTGACAGAATCACCACTGTCTGTTTGGCAGGATTGGTTAGTTGTGTTCCAAGAATGGTCTCGGTGCCATTATATCCAGTAATGGTAATATTCCAGCTTCCAGCAGAAAGACCACTGATTGCAATCTTGCCACCGAGGCGAAAACTCTGTGTAGGAAGTGTTGCCCCACTTGTGCTCGTACCGCTGATGGAAATTGCGTTGACCGACCTCTGAGTAGAACCAGGAAGAATAGATCGTTCCTGACCGTCAAACACGGAGATTTCCAAATCCCCAGACCCAATACCCGTTGCATTGCAGGAAGTAAACATAAGTCCACTCAGAGCGACCGCGAAGCATAAAAAAACCACATACCCATACCGAAACAGTTTTTGAGACATTACAACCCTTCTTCTAACTTAAGATATTACATGTAAAAAATAACAATGAATTTATCAGCTATTATTCTGCCATATGTCAAATGAGAAATAAATCTACAATTTTGCACATTTGTCTAAGTTTGGATGACAAAAGTGTTACTTTTAAGTGTTTTTGGCAATGATTGCCACAATCAGCCTGTTCTTTTGACTGAATCATGGTTTATGTTATATGTCATACCTATATTATTCTATTGAAAATGTGATCCTATAAGACATGCAAGATGGCCCCCAACGATATGTAGAACTCAGAGATTGTATCACTTACATTCCAATCTTCTTCAAGCAGCACTGTCAATTCCCATGTACTATTGAAAACACACCGTCCATCAACGGATAGAAGCACATGATAGTCAAGATCCCCAAATGCGAACGCATTCATCGTAGTATCTGCAAACAATGTTGCAGCCGATGCTTCGTTCTTAAGTAAAAGTCCTACCTTTCCCGAAACAGCATAGGCTGAGTTCTCATAGGCAACCAGATTTTGTATCAGAAGGGACCCCGGCCCGTACGGGAGCCCAAGATAGTATGCAATACTGTCTCCATACAGGGATCCACCATAAGCAAATTGTTTCAAGGGAGCGGTATACGTGCCAGCTTTTTCTGTACTGCCATACAAAAAATTTGAGGTATAGTAACACTCCATTCCTACTGTTAAACCACCCTGCGTTGATCTGAAGGTGTTCTCATACAATCCATAGTCCACATTTTTCGGGGCAGGAGAATCTTCTGAAAATCTCCATTCAAAGCCAAGAAGCACACCCAAGGAGGTAGGATTATGCTCCTGCAATCCATAAACCACTGCGTCATTCATGACGAAGGATCCATAGACACGGGAAGGACCTAGTAAAGCTTCCCCCGTTAGACCAAGCATTACATTTGAGGTGGCATGTGTGTTGGCTTGCCACACACCAAAAGGAATAAGGCTCAACACAGAGAAAGCATCACCCCAATGCATTGCAGTCTCACTGAATGTAACACGGAACTTCCGATTCTCAAACCCTACCCTGTGGGCATAGAGCGTCTTGGTAAGGGGAAATGCATCTGTACTGGACAGACTCCCAAAATCGGTTGCCAAGAATTGGTACCAAAAAGCCCCGTACTCATGTTCAAGACGATATTGCAACCAAACTCCGTCATAATAAGGAGTAGTGTTTGAGAGAATCAGATCATAGGTACCTGGCCCCCACTTGAGCATTCTTCTGCCAAATGATCCTAAAAACCCATTATAGCGAAACTCTGCATATCCCACACGTGGAGTATTGTTGTCAATTACCAGATTTGCTTGGGGCTGAAACCACTGATACCCTTCTGCATCAGGAAGCACAGTGAGCGACTGATGAAAATCAATAATAGTGACTACATCGAGATGCGTTGAGGAAACTTCAAATCCAAGATTGACAAGAGGAGCCCGTTTTTCATAACTGGTATATTGGGAAATCGCATCTTCTTCAGAGACAAAACCTACGACTTCTGACAAAGTACTCGAGAAGCTCGGCGATACGGTCAGCACTGGTTCCAATTTGGTACAAAACACAGGAAATATGTGAACAAAAAAAAGGAGACAGAGAATAAGAGTTTGCTTTTTCATGAAATACCTAATCCTTTTGAGGGTTTCTTTAGTATAGTAAGTATTTGAGAAATTTCAAGATTTTTATCATTTCTAGACACATCCCAAAAAATGACAGTTTATTTCACGTGAAGATTATGTCACAATAGTCTTGCAGAATCCTCTGGGGAAAATATGAATTCAAAATTATGCCATGCGTCACATACAACAAATTTCTATGCAAACAAACACAGTCAGGACTTCATCGCTAGTCTCTCAAATGTAACTGTTGGTGCTGAACAAACTTTATTCTTGTTGCGTATACACAAAACGGCTTATCTAGGAAACGCACAATGAATCACCCCATTCTCGCTCGCCTAAAACACCTACTTATAGGAATCTTTATGTGTGCGTGTATGATGAGCTTTTTTGCATGCAAAGCCCAAACTCTACCCCCCTATGGTTCTCTTCAAATATTTTTTGGGGATGATAGAGCTATAGAACCTTCTGGTGGAGACATAGCGGTCACTCATCTGAAAATTTGGGGTAGCCAAACAACAGGAGGAAATGCTGTTCTAGAATCGCAGGTGAGGACTCTCAACTCTCCTATCACTATCAAGGGATTGAGAGCCGGAACATGGAATATCAAGATCAGCGGACTGAATGAAAACAATCCAGCATCGGTAGTAACCAAGCAAGCCGAACAAACAATCTCCATTCAATCAGGGGAAACGTCCACTGCAGTCTTTAATTTGAACTATATGACCGAGGGACTTGGCACATGCACAGTTACCCTTACGTGGCCTTCCCAAGCAACTTCTATCACAGAAGCAACGTGTACCCTGAAACAGAATGGGACTGAGAAATGTTCGTTTTCTGCTTTTGGCCCATTCAATACCTCAAGTGATCTTTATACCCAGGACATTTCAGGAACCTCCCTCTTGGATGTCGGTACCTATGATTTGGATGTCACACTCACCAATCACTCAGGTACGCTCATCTCCTTCCCCATCCAAGATACCGTGAGAATATTCAGTCAGAAGCATTCTGTAGGAACAGAAGCACTGGACTTTGATGTGGCTACCATTTCCTCCATGATCACCAGCGGCTCTTTTGTGACTGGCACCACACCAGAAATATCGATTGGAGTGTTTCCTACTGATGTTCCGGTGTACTACACCACAAATGGGAGCGACCCCACCCTGCAAAGCACTCGGTATATAGGACCCATCACCCTCACAGAGACGACAACCATCAAGGCAATCGCTGCTGCAGATGGGTATGCAGACTCCACCATTGCTACAGGAACCTATACCGCAAGCAATTTTTCCATTACAAAACCACCAAACATTGAGGCTATCGATATTGTCACCAATGACTACACGACGTACGCGGCGGTGATTACTGGAGAAAGCGGACTTGAAGAAAACCACTTTAGCTGGTACGTGAATGGAATAATTCAACCTAATGAGAATCAGTATTTCATTGTTTTGAACAATCTGGATTCAGGAAAGCGATACAGGATCATGGTCAAAATCCAGAAGGGGGACCAAAGCCTTAACACTTTTTCAACCACCGAATACTTTGTAATACCATAAGGGAATTTTGAAATAATGCGAACACGAACAAAAAAACGCTACATAGAAAGACGAACTATCAAGTTCAGGTTCATCATGCTCCTATCCTGTCTTGTATTGCTTTCCTCCTGCAATGAAGGATTTCGGATTCCCAATCAGTCTTCGTATCTCTCTTTGGAGGTTTCATGGCCTGTTTGGATGGAGGGGAATATCACCTCTGCAACGTTGATCATGAGCAACCAAGAAGAAGAATTGGCTCGCATTGCTTGTGAAGCAGACGAAACCAACATTACCGTGCAAAAGAAACTGGAACTCCCAGAAGGTTCATACAATCTTTCCCTGATTCTTCTTACTTCTGAAGAAGAGGAAAAATTCTATGCGGCAGGAACAATTACCACAACCATACGACCAGAGGACAATACTATTCTCCATCTATTGGGTCAGACCTATATCACATCCATGCCATCTTCCGTTTCATTTACTGAAGAATCCCCTTGGGAGCTTTCCATTATCACCTACCCCAGCAAGGCAACCATCTACTACACCACCGATGGCAGCACCCCCACCACAGAGAGCACGCAGTATACCGGCCCCATCCCCATTACCGATACATCAACCATCAAGGCGAAAGCAGGGTTAGAAGGCTATCTTATATCGAATGTTGCTTGCGGAACCTACACGAAACAAACGGGATTCTCTATCACCCTTCCAACCTCGAGCCCCGAAGTGAAGATCGTAACCAATGATTATGCAACATTTGCAGCAGTATTGGCTGATGAAGAGGGCAAAGAAGAGACGACCTATTCCTGGACTCTTTTTAAGGCAGGCCAAGCTACTCCTTTAAAAACTTCTTCTGAGCCAATTCCAATGTTCTCAGAACTCCAACCTTCTGTTCGTTATCGATTGGTTGTGCAAACAATGAAGGGTAATCGTCGTTCCATTGATTCACTGACATTCACCATACCCATACAAGCAGGAGTAGACGAATGAAATCACATACTCGAGGTTATACTCAGATTATATTCTTCATGATTCTCTTGTTGGGTGTCCTTTCCATTACCTCATGCACTGACCCCGGAATGCCTGACCAACTTGTGGGAAGCATTATCATTTCTGCGAGTATTCCCACAGATATAGAACGATCGTTGCCTGGTAATCAGACGAATGGCTACAATATCTCGTATCACCTTAATGGAACAGGTCCCCATGGATTTCTTCTTGACCGTACTAGTGACACTCTTCCTTGGTTAATGTACAGGATTCCTGTTGGAAACTGGGAAATGACATTAAGCGTATTGGATGCAGATCAGGATGTTATCCTTACAGGAACAAAATCGATCATTATCGAACCCAAACATTCCATGAATGTTTCATTTACCCTTACGACTCCCTCTTCATCCAGGAAGGTTTCCACCCCCACGATTAACCCAGAAGGGGGTACTTTTTCTGGTTCTCAAACTGTAATAATCTCTTGTCCGACAGCTGGTGCGGCTATTCATTACACGCTGGATGCATCAACACCGGATAAAAACAGTCCACTCTATGAAAGCCCTCTATCCCTCACTGCCAATACGACGCTTAAAGCTATCGCGATCAAAGAAGGAATGGAAAACTCCGAAGTTGTCCAAGAAGTCTATACAAGACAAGAACAAGTAGCTACACCCATCATCAATCCAGAAGGGGGTACTTTTTCTGGTTCTCAAACTGTAATGATCTCTTGTCCGACAGCTGGTGCTGCAATTCATTACACTATCGATGGATCCATTCCAACGACAAGCAGCCCTCTTTATTCAAATACATTCACCATTACTACTGATACAATGGTAAAAGCAATTGCCCAAAAATCTGGATGGGAAGATTCTGCACTTGCTGAAGCAACCTTTTCACTGCTTCAAGAGGTTTCCAGACCAGTCATGAGCCCTGAATCAGGAACCTATACCAGTTCGCAAGAAGTGACCATTTCCTGTAGTACACAGGATGCAGTCATACGCTATACTACTGATGGGACCACACCTACGTCATTCAGCCTTATTTATACCCAACCTATTCTCGTAACAGCTTCCCAGACTGTCAAGGCGATAGCCATGAAGACCGGCTTTACGACCAGTATCGTCTCCAGCAGTGATTATGTACTCCAGACAGCAACTCCGGTATTTGCTACACCCGATATCTCTTTCTCCAAATCCATGTTGGTAACCCTCAATTGTGCAACTACTGGAGCTATAATTTACTATACTACTGACGGTAGCATTCCAACGAGTGGCAGTACACCCTATACCACAGCTTTCTCCATTGGAGAAACGACACAAGTACAAGCAATTGCACGTAAAACTGGCTGGGAACCATCAGCTGTAGCTACCAGTATATTTACGAAGTATGAGACGGCAAACACCCCAGTCATTAGCGCTTCTGTTGTTGCTGGAGGAATGCAAGTCTCAATTACCAGTTCTACCGATTCGGCAGCAATTTATTACACTACCGATGGATCTGTTCCAACTGCATCCAGTATTTACTATACTGTTCCTTTCCTGGTTACGCACGATACAACAATACAAGCGATAGCTACGAAACCTGGAATGGATGCCTCCAGTGTTGCTTCCTCAATCATCTCACTATCAAAGGTCTCAAACCCAATAATTACTACCTCTGATACAACCGGTGGCAAATTGGCAATAATTACAAGCCCAACAAGCGGAGCTACCATCCACTACACCACAGACGGGTCCACCCCGACTGCTTCCAGCTCTATCTACACAGCTCCCTTCATATTGACCTCGTCACAGACCATCAAGGCGTTTGCTATGAAAGCTGGCATGACTGATTCCTCGGTTGTAACCGAGAGTGTATTGGTCTCCCAGGTAACAACACCAGTCATTAGCCCCACAGCGGTAAGCGGGGGTCAGCAGGTGTCAATCAGTAGTGGGACCAGTGGGGCAACCATCCACTACACCACTGACGGGTCCACCCCGACTGCTTCCAGCACTACCTACACAGCTCCCTTCATATTGACCTCGTCACAGACCGTCAAGGCAATCGCAGTAAAGTCTGGCATGACTGATTCCTCGGTTGTAACCGAGAGTGTATTGGTCTCCCAGGTAGCAACACCAGTCATTAGCCCCACAGCGGTAAGCGGGGGACAGCAGGTGTCAATCAGTAGTGGGACCAGTGGGGCAACCATCCACTACACCACAGACGGGTCCACCCCGACTGCTTCCAGCTACTACCTACACAGCTCCCTTCATATTGACCTCGTCACAGACCGTCAAGGCAATCGCAGTAAAGTCTGGCATGACTGATTCCTCGGTTGTAACCGAGAGTGTGTCGGTCTCCCAGGTAGCAACACCAGTCATTAGCACCACAACGGTAAGTGGGGGACAGCAGGTGTCAATCAGTAGTGGGACCAGTGGGGCAACCATCCACTACACCACAGACGGGTCTACCCCGACTGCTTCCAGCACTACCTACACGGATCCCTTCATATTGACCTCGTCACAGACCGTCAAGGCAATCGCAGTAAAGTCTGGGATGGCTAATTCCTTCGTTGCTTCCAAGAGTGTGTCGGTCTCCCAGGTAGCAACACCAGTCATTAGCACCACAACGGTAAGCGGGGGACAGCAGGTGTCAATCAGTAGTGGGACCAGTGGGGCAACCATCCACTACACCACAGACGGGTCCACCCCGACTGCTTCCAGCACTACCTACACGGATCCCTTCATATTGACCTCGTCACAGACCGTCAAGGCAATCGCAGTAAAGTCTGGCATGACTGATTCCTCGGTTGCAACCGAGAGTGTGTCGGTCTCCCAGGTAGCAACACCAGTCATTAGCACCACAGCGGTAAGCGGGGGACAGCAGGTGTCAATCAGTAGTGGGACCAGTGGGGCAACCATCCACTACACCACAGATGGGACTACACCCACCACGTCCAGTCCTGTTTACAGTTCCTCGTTCAAGTTGACCTCAACCAAGACGGTAAAGGCCTTTGCGGTAAAGACCGGCATGCTCGACTCCTCCGTTGCTTCCCAGAGCATAACGGTCTCCACAGTGACAACGCCAACCATCAGCGCAACTGCAGTAGCAGGTGGCCAACAGGTGTCGATCAGCAGTGGAACCGGTGGGGCAACCATCCACTACACCACAGACGGGTCCATCCCGACTGCTTCCAGCTCTATCTACACAGCTCCCTTCATATTGACCTCGTCACAGACCGTCAAGGCGTTTGCTATGAAAGCTGGCATGCTCGACTCCTCCGTTGCTTCCCAGAGCATAACGGTCTCCACAGTAACAGCGCCGATCATCAACGTAACTGCAGTAGCAGGTGGCCAGCAGGTATCAATCAGTAGTGGGACCAGTGGGGCAACCATCCACTACACCACAGACGGGTCCACCCCGACTGCTTCCAGCTCTATCTACACAGCTCCCTTCATATTGACCTCGTCACAGACCATCAAGGCGTTCGCTGTGAAAGCTGGCATGACTGATTCCTCGGTTGTAACCGAGAGTGTGTCGGTCTCCCAGGTAGCAACACCAGTCATTAGCCCCACAGCGGTAAGCGGGGGGCAGCAGGTGTCAATCAGTAGTGGGACCAGCGGGGCTACCATCCACTACACCACTGACGGGTCCACCCCGACTGCTTCCAGCACTATCTACACAGCTCCCTTCATATTGACCTCGTCACAGACCGTCAAGGCAATCGCAGTAAATTCTGGGATGGCTAATTCCTTCGTTGCTTCCAAGAGTGTGTCGGTCTCCCAGGTAGCAACACCAGTCATTAGCACCACAGCGGTAAGCGGGGGGCAGCAGGTGTCAATCAGTAGTGGGACCAGTGGGGCGACCATCTATTACACCACAGATGGGACTACACCCACCACTTCCAGTCCTATGTATAGTTCTTCGTTCAAGTTGACCTCAACCAAGACAGTAAAGGCCTTTGCGGTAAAGACCGGCATGCTCGACTCCTCCGTTGCTTCCCAGAGCATAACGGTCTCTACAGTAACAGCGCCGACCATCAACGTAACTGCAGTAGCAGGTGGCCAGCAGGTATCAATCAGTAGTGGGACCAGTGGGGCAACCATCCACTACACCACAGATGGGACTACACCCACCACTTCCAGTCCTATGTACAGTTCCTCGTTCAAGTTGATTTCAAGCAAGACGGTAAAGGCCTTTGCGGTAAAGACCGGCATGCTCGACTCCTCCGTTGCTTCCCAGAGCATAACGGTCTCCACAGTAACAGCGCCGACCATCAACGTAACTGCAGTAGCAGGTGGCCAGCAGGTATCAATCAGTAGTGGGACCAGCGGGGCTACCATCCACTACACCACAGACGGGTCCACCCCGACTGCTTCCAGCACTACCTACACGAATCCCTTCATATTGACCTCGTCACAGACCGTCAAGGCGTTTGCTGTGAAAGCTGGCATGACTGATTCCTCGGTTGCAACCGAGAGTGTGACAGTTTCCAGAGTGGAAACACCCACCATCTCACCCAGCAGTACCTCGTTTTCCGGTTCCCAAACGGTAACCATCAGTTGTGCAACCAGTTCTGCAACCATCTATTATACCACAGATGGGACTACACCCACCACTTCCAGCACTACCTACACGGATCCCTTTACACTGACCTCATCACAGACCGTCAAGGCAATTGCAGTCAAGAGCGGGATGACAAACAGCTCAGTGTCCAGCCAAACATATACGCTGATGTCTTCTGTAGCAGCTCCAATATTCTCCCCTGAACCTATAGCAAGTGGGTTTGATGATGGGCAAACAGTGACAATCAGCAGTAGCACTGCAGATGCAACCATCTACTACACCATTGCAAAGGATGACGTGATTCCCAGCGATCCCACCACGGCGGACACTATCTATACAGGGCCCCTAACTGTTGGAGAAACCTCTACGATAAAGGCCATTGCAATAAAGAGTGGTATGCAAGACTCAGCAGTGGTAACCAAGACCTATGTGATAAATGGTTCAATAATCATTCAAATCTAAAAAAAGAGGAAATGTACATGGCAAACAAGGCCTTCCAGAGTGTCTGCATCTATATCTTGACACTGGTATGCCTTGTCGTGTTCATTTCGTGCTCGCAACCATTACCATTTGGGGATGTCTTGTTGCAACTTTCTGTTGAGGGAAAAGCTTTAGAAACCGGAAAACGTTCAGTGGGTCCCAATAACAGCATGATTAAGATTGCCTATATCACAGTGGGAGGCTACAGTGATAGTGGCGACAGCATAGAAGAGCAGACCTTCGCAATAGATGGATCTCTCCAAATAAAGGGGTTGTCTGCTGGCCTCTGGCATATTTCTGTAACGGGTCTCAACAGTGAACAATTGCAAATTACTGAGCAAGCATTTGACCACAATGTAGATATTCAATCGGGTAAATCCACTGTAGCCACATTCAATCTGCAATACAGGAACAAAGGCACTGGTACGTATGAGATAACGGTTGCCTGGCCACAAACAGGAGGATGGTTCTCCCAAGTGAGCCTGAGTTTGGGAGATACAATCCAAACCTCTGTTTCTCCAGAAAGGACAGATACGCAAGCAGTTTTTCACCAAGAGCAAGTACCGGTTGGTAGCTATGATGTCAATCTATCCTTTACCAATGGAAGTGGGACGAAGGTTGCGTTACCAATGATGGATACGGCAAGAATTTACAATAGCCTAGACTCTACCGGGGAGATTGATCTTTTAGAGTTTGACTTACTCCCTGTCTCCGATCCAGTCATCTCGGTAGATGACCAACGTATAATGACGCTCTCCAGCGATACGGGGGGGGCTTCTTTCTTCTATACTACTGATGGAACCGACCCACTTACATCCGGAACAAAACAGCTATATGAAAACCCCGTCTCCGTTCCTGGTGTAGCTACATCCCTCCAAGCTGTTGGATTTCTCGAAGGATATCGTGACTCAATCAACGTAAGTAAAACCATTGAAAGCAGCGATATAGAAGGGGGCATCATCATCGAGGTTCCTGGAACCATTGATAATCTGATGGTTGTGCAGGATTCCCCATCCTCATTCTCAGCAAGCTATATAGAGACAGGCGACGAAGAAAAAACCGTGCAATGGTTTATGGATGGTGTTGAACAGACTGATGAGGATAATAACGATACCTTCACGTATCCGGGAGTATTGAGTGAAGGTCGCCATCAGGTAATGGTAAAAATGACAAAAGCAGGCATCACCTATGCTAATTCACTTCGCTTCTCCGCCGAAGATACGGGGGGGATTATTGTTGAGGTTCCTGGAACCATTGATAATCTGATGGTTGTGCAGGATTCCCCATCCTCATTCTCAGCAAGCTATATAGAGACAGGAGACGAAGAAAAAACCGTGCAATGGTTTATGGATGGTGTTGAACAGACTGATGAGGATAATAACGATACCTTCACGTATCCGGGAGTATTGAGTGAAGGTCGCCATCAGGTGACGGTAAAGATTACAAAGGGCGAGAAAACCTTTGCAACATCACTTCGCTTCTCCGCCGAAGATACGGGGGGGATTATTGTTGAGGTACCAGGCATCATTGAAAATCTGGCAATATCAAGAACCTCAGAAAACTCTTTCACTGCAACCTATGTAGAGAAAGGGGAAGGCGAAAAAACCATCACATGGCTCATGGATGGCATCGAACAAGCTGATAGTGACAATGACGATACCTTCACCTATCCAGAAATACTGGGCGAAGAACGCCATCAGGTGACGGTAAAGATTACAAAGGGCGAGAAAACCTTTGCAACATCACTTCGCTTCTCCCAAGACGACGGGAGTGGGAGTATCGAGATCAACATTCCAGGATCTATACAAAATTTGGAAATTACTCAACTTGCCGGGCTCTCCTTTATTGCCAGTTACACAGAAACGGGATTGGAAGAAAAACAAATCCGATGGTATATGGATGGAATAATCCAGGACGTAACCAGTAACACCATGGCCTATACACCGTCTCTGGAAGCCGGTCGGCATCAAGTGATGATAGAGATCATTAAAGGAGGAAAGATCTATGCAACTACTCTGCGATTTACCTCATATCGTGTTGGTGATACCGGCCCAGCCGGTGGTACTATTATCCAGCTCAACACCGACCAGACCGGTGGTAGCTGGTCCTATATGGAAGCAGCCCCAGCTGATCTGGAAGGCACTTATACCTGGTCAGAAGCTCTCACAGCTTGTTCTACCGTCACATTCAATGGTTTTGAGGATTGGATACTCCCTTCTCTTTCCAGTATGATCGATCTCTTCGAAAACCAGTTGGGACTCAATACTGAAGTATCAGCATGGTATTGGAGTTCTGACGATGCTGCAGAAGGAAACAAAGCTTGGCAAATACATTCAAAAACATGTGTATATGAGTACTACACAAAGAGTGCTTATAACTATGTACGACCAGTGAGGATTTTTTAATTATGAAACATGTGATGAATCTAAAAGCAAATGGACTATTACGTAAGTCTTTTCCAATACAGCTGACTAAGATTTTAATACTCTTCTTCTGCCTTGTTCTATTGCATACATCTTGCATGGAGTTCCAGAATACAGGAACACTTACCATCAATCTTGGAGATACTGCCACCAAGTCCATCATGCCATCCTCCGTACAGGTTGAGTGGATCCAAATCAGCGGAAGCAGGAACGATGACAGCTCCATTACCTTCCCCTCCCAGGACTTTCAGGTGGGAGGTCCCATTGCCATCACAGGCCTGTCGGTAGGCACTTGGACCTTCAGTGTGGTGGGGTATGGACAGGCGCCCTCCCAGGAGGGAGCCCTTCCCCTGACTTCGGTAGCATCGGATGAGAATGTCGTCATTCAGTCGGGAAAGACCACCAATGCATCGTTTGCCCTGCACTACGTTGACTCAGGAAGGGGAGGCTTCAGCCTTACCGTGGACTGGCCGGAGACACTCCCATCCTTCACCAAGGTGGAGGCAGTGGTGGGGACCCTCCAGGTTGGGGGAACGATCGATGGTTCCTCAGCCCACATCGAGGGAAATGTAGCGGTAGGGGACTACCCGGTGGATGTGGTGTTCACCAATCCCCTGGGGAGCCAGATCAGCTTTCCCTACATGGAGATGGTGAATGTGTACCATGGCTTGGACGCATCAGGCAGCATATCCTTCGAGGCAGCAGACTTCATGCAGGTGCAAACACCAACGATAAGCACCTCCAACACCACAGGCGGACAACAGGTAACCATAGGCAGCGGGACAAACGAAGCTGCCATCCACTACACCACCGACGGGAGTGCCCCGGAAACCAGTGGGACAACCACACGCTATGAGGCGCCTTTCACCCTGACAGGGACCAAGACGGTACGGGCCATAGCGGCAAGGGAAGGGTATCTCAACTCAGCTGAGGGGGGCCAGGAGGTTGTGGTCTCCCAGGTGGAAGCTCCAGTTATCAGCACCACTGCAGTAGCAGGGGGCCAACAGGTCTCCATAAGCAGTGGGACCAGCGGGGCAGCTATCCACTACACCATCGATGGTTCAGCTCCCACAGCATCCAGCCCTACCTACGGCTTACCGTTCATGTTGACGGCGACGAAGACGGTCAGGGCCATTGCAACGAAGACAGGCATGACCAATTCCTCCGTTGTTTCCCAGAGCGTGACGGTAAGCCGGGTGGCGACTCCGACCATCTCCCCAGCAGGTGGATTGTTCAGCGTTTCCCAACAAGTCACGATGAGCTGTGCTACCAGCTCTGCAGCCATCCACTACACAACCGATGGTTCAGCTCCCACTGCTTCCAGTCCCATTTACAATGGAGCGATCACCCTCAACAGCACGACCACCGTAAAGGCCCTTGCGGTAAAGAGCGGTATGCTCGACAGTCTCTCTTCCAGTCAGAGTTATACGTTGATGGGAACGGTTGCAACACCGGTGATAACCAACACTGCAGTAGCAGGGGGCCAACAGGTCTCCATAAGCAGTGGGACCAGTGGGGCGACCATTTACTACACCACAGATGGGACTACACCCACCACTTCCAGTCCTGTTTACAGTTCCTCGTTCAAGTTGACGGCAACGAAGACGGTGAAGGCGATTGCGATGAAGACAGACATGACCAATTCCTCCGTTGCTTCCAAGAGCATAACGGTCTCCACAGTGACAACACCGACCATCAGCGCAACTGCAGTAGCAGGGGGCCAACAGGTCTCCATAAGCTGTGGGACCAGTGGAGCAACCATTTACTACACCACCGATGGTTCAGCTCCCACAGCATCCAGCCCTACCTACGGCTCATCGTTTAAGTTGACGGCGACGAAGACGGTGAAGGCGATTGCGATGAAGACAGGAATGACCAATTCCTCCGTTGCTTCCCAGAGCGTGACGGTAAGCCGGGTGGCGACTCCGACCATCTCCCCAGCAGGTGGATTGTTCAGCGTTTCCCAACAAGTCACGATGAGCTGTGCTACCAGCTCTGCAGCCATCCACTACACAACCGATGGTTCAGCTCCCACTGCTTCCAGTCCCATTTACAATGGAGCGATCACCCTCAACAGCACGACCACGGTAAAGGCCCTTGCGGTAAAGAGCGGTATGCTCGACAGTCTCTCTTCCAGTCAGAGTTATACGTTGATGGCAACGGTTGCAACACCGGTGATAACCAACACTGCAGTAGCAGGGGGCCAACAGGTCTCGATCAGCAGTGGAACCAGTGGGGCTACCATCCACTACACCACTGACGGGTCCACCCCGACTGCTTCCAGCACTACCTACACGAATCCCTTTACGCTGACCTCATCACAGACCGTCAATGCGTTTGCGGTGAAAGCTGGCATGACCAATTCCTCCGTTGCTTCCCAGAGCATAACGGTCTCCACAGTGACAACACCGACCATCAGCGCAACTGCAGTAGCAGGGGGCCAACAGGTCTCGATCAGCAGTGGGACCAGTGGGGCAACCATTTACTACACTCTTGATGGAAGTATTCCTACGACTTCCAGTTGGATCTACGGATCCCCATTCAAATTGAATGCAACGAATACAGTCAGGGCCATTGCAACGAAGACAGGCATGACCAATTCAGCGGCTGCAACCAAAAGCATAACGGTCTCCACAGTGACAACGCCGACCATCAGCGCAACTGCAGTAACAGGTGGCCAACAGGTCTCCATAAGCAGTGGGACCAGCGGGGCAGCTATCCACTACACCACCGATGGTTCAGCTCCCACAGCATCCAGCCCTACCTACGGCTCATCATTCAAGTTGACGGCAACGAAGACAGTGAAGGCGATTGCGATGAAGACCGGCATGCTCGACTCCTCCGTTGCTTCCCAGAGCATAACGGTCTCCACAGTGACAACGCCGACCATCAGCGCAACTGCAGTAGCAGGGGGCCAACAGGTCTCCATAAGCAGTGGGACCAGTGGGGCAACCATTTACTACACCACCGATGGTTCAACTCCCACAGCATCCAGCCCTACCTACGGCTCATCATTCAAGTTGACGGCAACGAAGACCGTGAAGGCGATTGCGATGAAGACAGGCATGACCAATTCCTCCGTTGTTTCCCAGAGCGTGACGGTAAGCCGGGTGGCGACTCCGACCATCTCCCCAGCAGGTGGATTGTTCAGCGTTTCCCAACAAGTCACGATGAGCTGTGCTACCAGCTCTGCAGCCATCCACTACACCACCAATGGTTCAGCTCCCACTGCTTCCAGTCCCATTTACAATGGAGCGATCACCCTCAACAGCACGACCACCGTAAAGGCCCTTGCGGTAAAGAGCGGCATGCTCGACAGTCTCTCTTCCAGTCAGAGTTATACGTTGATGGCAACGGTTGCAACACCGGTGATAACCAACACTGCAGTAGCAGGGGGCCAACAGGTCTCGATCAGCAGTGGAACCAGTGGGGCAACCATTTACTATACTCTTGATGGAAGTATTCCTACGACTTCCAGCCCTACCTACGGATCCCCATTCAAATTGACGGCAACGAAGACAGTGAAGGCGATTGCGATGAAGACAGGCATGACCAATTCAGCGGCTGCAACCAAAAGCATAACGGTCTCCACAGTGACAACGCCGACCATCAGCGCAACTGCAGTAACAGGTGGCCAACAGGTCTCCATAAGCAGTGGGACCAGCGGGGCAACCATTTACTACACTCTTGATGGAAGTATTCCTACGACTTCCAGTTCGATCTACGGATCCCCATTCAAGTTGACGGCAACAAAGACAGTGAAGGCGATTGCGATGAAGACAGGAATGGTCAATTCCTCCGTTGCTTCCAAGAGCATAACGGTCTCCACAGTGACAACACCGACCATCAGCACAACTGCAGTAACAGGGGGCCAACAGGTCTCCATAAGCAGTGGGACCAGTGGGGCAACCATCCACTACACCACCGATGGTTCAACTCCCACAGCATTCAGCCCTACCTACGGCTCATCGTTTAAGTTGACGGCAACGAAGACGGTCAGGGCCATTGCAACGAAGACAGGCATGACCAATTCAGCGGCTACTTCCAAGAGCGTGACGGTAAGCCAGGTGGCGACTCCTGTGATAAGTCCCAGTACCACAACATTCAGTGGTACCTTATCTGTAACGCTAAGCAGTACAAGCGGTGCTACTATCTACTACACCATCGATGGTTCATCTCCCACTGCTTCCAGTCCCATTTACAATGGAGCAATCACCCTCAACAGCACGACCACTGTAAAGGCCCTTGCGGTAAAGATCGGTATGAGCAACAGCTCAACAGCAACCAAGGTGTATACGTTGCAACAGCCCGCATATGCGATAGGCGATACAGGACCTGCTGGAGGGACAGTTTTCTATGTGAAGCCTGCAGCAACCGACGGTTGGCAGTATCTGGAGGCAGCACCTGCAGATGAGGCTACTCTGTATTCTTATGGAGGATTCGGTATAACAATAGGATCTACAAAGACTGCCATAGGGACAGGAGTATATAATACTGAAAGAATAGTGGATACGTTAGGAGCTGGAAATTATGCAGCGAAGGTATGTGCAGACAAGGTGTTAGCGGGGTATGACGATTGGTTCCTGCCGAGCAAGGATGAACTGAACAAGATGTACGAAAACAGGGCAACAATTGGCGGCTTCACCGTCTCTGTGGGCTCCATAGGGGACGAAGTTGTATATTTGAGCTCTACAGAGTATGACAGCGAGCACGCGTGGGGGCAGGCCTTTGGCAGTATGGAAATGTTCATCAATAGTGGTGACCAGCTCCACGGGTTTAAGAACAACCGCATGGGTAGTAGTGTCAGAGCTATACGGGCTTTTTAGCCAACAGAAGCAATATATATATGAAAACAGTATGGAAGGATACACAATGACAAAGAAATTAGCAAAGAGAGTAAAAAAACAGAAATCTCGAATTACTGTTTTCTTGATTCGACACTCATACAATCCACTTCTGGTTTCCAGTAAGGATACAACATGCAACGCATAATTATAGGACAAATCCATATCAACTTTCTTCTAAAAAATAGAAAGGCAAGACACCTTTCACGAAGCACCCAAGCAATGAGAAGGGTGGTCTTCCATGGGTAAGGATAAATTAAAAACCAGCATTTTTGTTGTATTTGAAGTAGTGATTTTCATTGCAGTTTTGCTGGTACTCATTCCAGCAAAATGGCCAAGGACAGGGAGGGTGGCATTAGCACTATCCTTCAGTAATGAAGAACAACAAAACCAAAAAGCACCCTATATCCAAATATCAGGAAAGAGTGGAAAAGGAAGCCAATTTGGCCCAAAAGTCTTATCATTTGAAGAAGAAATACTCCTAGAAGAACTTTCTGGAATCTGGGAACTAACCATTGAGGCTCTTGATGAAAAAGGTACAGTAATTGCTTTTTCTGAACCCATAACCCTCCGTATCAGACGAGGGAATACGCAAACGCTTCCCATAGTACTCAATCCTGTATGGACAGGCTCCCTTTCCATCAAGGCTAGCTGGCCAGCAGAATTGGGTCGGTTTACCAAGGCCTCGCTCTCATGTGCCTCAAGAATTGTTACTGCTACTCCGATCTTACATAAACACCAGTACGAAGCAAATTTCATAGATCAAGGACTACCGGTGGGAGCATACACATTCAATCTCAATCTTACCAATGAACATGGAGGAATTCTCACCGTTCCCAACATTGCTTCTTTCTCAGTTTCCAGTAAATCGCGCATGTTTGAAACAGCCATCGATGTGTCCGATTTTGGTATCCTTCCCCTACAGACAGAACCACGCATCATCAGTGCGGTTGCGCTGACCTTGGAGGGAGGAAAAACACAATACCTCCGGTTGTCATCCCCCACTGAGGGAGCAATGTTCCAGTACCGATACGCCACAGACAGCTCTCCCATGCCGGAAGAATGGATGCAGGGGGACCTGCTGGAAGTACCCCCGCTCACCACCTCGCTGGAAGTAGAGGCACAGGCCGTGCGGGGAGAGATCCTCTCCGAAGCAACCAGGGAATCATATCTGGCAAGGCCGACTCCTGTACTCTCAAAGCAGCCAGGGGAGTACCACCATCCCCTTTTCTTGGCCCTGGAGGGAGATGGCGTGATGGTATCCACCGATGGGGGGCCCTTCTCCCCCTATGAGGGACCGCTTTCCCTGCAGCAAGATGGCACAGAGATCAGGGCGTATGCGGCAAAGGAGGGAATGCTTAACTCACCCATGGTCCAGGCGATCTACCGCTTCGTGGTGGCAGAACCCATCATCACCTACCAGGACCAACTGCTCTCCATGGACTGTCCCACCGAAGGGGCCACGATCCACTACACCACCGACGGGAGCTTGCCCACAAGGGAGAGCAAGGTGTATACACAGCCACTGGCTGTTCCCAACACCACCATTTTCCATGCCCGGGCTTTCCTCGAGCCCATGCAGGACTCCCCCATCGTCACCCTTCCCATAACGATACAGCAACAGGCACCCCCAGCAATCCTGCTCCAGGAAGGAACCATTGGTTTTGTTTCAGATGACGAGCAGGCGTCTGTCTGGTACCGCTACGCTTTCGGTGATGATGCCTTTTCCCCCTACCAGGAAGGGACAGCACTCGCTGTCGGGAAAGGACGTTCCGTACGTGTGGAAGCATATTGTGAGGGGGAAGGCTCCTTGCCCTCGCCGGTGGCCCATGCCGAATTCCATGTTGCAAAGGCCCTTGTCCTCTTCCCGGGCGAAGGGGTGTTCGACCAACCGGTCTCCGTCCCCTTCGGGGAAGGTCTCACCTATTTCATCAGCCTGGATGGGGATCCTTACAAACCTTACACCGCTGAGGATACCCTTCTCATCGAGAAGAACACCCTCCTGCAGGCATACATACACCAGGAGGGTCTCATCGACTCCCTTCCGGTCACCCAGAAGGTCAGGGTGCGTACAGCCCCCCCCGTCTTCACCTCCACCGATGACGAGGAGGGCAAGAAGCTGGTCTCCATCGGCAGTGACACTGAGGGGGCAACGATCATCTGCTCCGTCAAGGGACAATCCTTCCCCTACACAGGCCAGCTCACCGTAGCCGAGGACACCCTCATCGAGGCGTATGCAAAGAAGGATGGGTGGGAGAATTCCTATGGTAGGTCGCTCTGGGTCACGGTAGAGAGGACCCCCGATCCGCTCATCACCCTCACGGGCGGGGAGAGGCAGGACCTGTTGCTTTCCTGCTCCAATCCAGAGGCAACTATCTGGTACCGAATCGCGGGGGATGAGACATTCATGGACGGTAATCGCATTCCCGTCACCCCTGGGGAACCCATTGCCCTGGAAGCCTATGCACAAGCGGAAGGAAAGCAACCCTCTTCCACCATATCAGCACACTTTCCTGTGGCGGGCAGCCCGGAGTTTTCCCTGGCTTCAGGGTTCTACAACCAGCCGAGTTCCCTGGAGATTGGCGGAAGTGGCATACGCTACAGCATCAACGATGAACCCTTCAAGGCGTATGATGGCTCTTCCCTCTTGCTTTCCAGCTTTTCCCGCCTCGAGGCCTTCAGCCATCAGGAAGGCTTCATCAACTCTCCCATCGTTTCCAGCTCGTCCCTGAAACCTTGCTTTCCAGAAACTGGCACTGTCCCACCGAAGGGGCCACGATCCACTACACCACCGACGGGAGCTTGCCCACAAGGGAGAGCAAGGTGTATACACAGCCACTGGCTGTTCCCAACACCACCATTTTCCATGCCCGGGCTTTCCTCGAGCCCATGCAGGACTCCCCCAGTCACCCTTCCCATAACGATGCAATCCTGCTCCAGGAAGGAACCATTGGTTTTGTTTCAGATGATGAGCAGGCGTCTGTCTGGTACCGCTACGCTTTCGGTGATGGCTTTTCCCCCTACCAGGAAGGGACAGCACTCCAGTCTTCACCTCCACCGATGACGAGGAGGGCAAGAAGCTGGTCTCCATCGGCAGTGACACTGAGGGGGCAACGATCATTTCCCGAGGCCTCGAGGCCTTCAGCCATCAGGAAGGCTTCATCAACTCTCCCATCGTTTCCAGCTCGTACGCACATACTCAGGGACCAACCTTTCTCATTCAGAAACAACACAGGAGGCCTTCAGCCATCAGGAAGGCTTCATCAACTCTCCCATCGTTTCCAGCTCGTACGCAATACTGAAACCTTTCTCATTCCCAGAAACAACACAGGAGAAAGAAGTACAAAAGGTTGAAACACCTTGCGAAACAGAGTTTTGGCAGATAGGTGATACAGGCCCGGCAGGGGGAGTTATATTCTACGACAAGGGTTTCTATTCAGACAACTGGAGGTATTTGGAAGCAGCCCCTTCTGATGAAGACGGAACCTATAAATGGGGACAGTATGGCGCATATGAGGGGGTAACCAATGTTTCTGTTGGGAGTGGGGCAAATAATACATCTCTGCTCTCTTTGGCTGACACAAATCCGGAGAACGCAGTTATTGTCTGTTGTAACAAATGTATTTACAGAGAAGATTCTGTGTTTGACGACTGGTATTTACCATCGATTGATGAACTAGCTCTGCTTGTTGCATCAGAGGTTACTGAAGGACTTTCCAGCACCTATTATTGGAGCTCCTCAGAGGAATCACCAACAAAGGCTTGGGAATACAATGCAACAACAAACTCGGCTACGCCCTATTATAAGAACGCGATACACGCGGTGCGCTCGATTCGAGCGTTCTGATGAGAATTAAAACATTCGTTACCCATCCCAACATAAGATCTACTGGATCCCGAAATGGATGCAGGTAGAATAGTGAGGTTATTAACCATGAAAGTCCGAAACATTGTTACAAATATCAGTTTTATCTTACTGATGGTACTGGCTATCATAAGCATTACCGTACCGGCAGCTCTATTACCGATTCCTACACAACTTATTCATTTGCTACAGGCCTTTCCTATCGTCTTAATGCCTGTTGCTCTCTGGGCATATACAAGAATGACAATACACTATTGTGTTCCCAAGAATATCGACAATCAAAGGACACTGCTGTTAGTTGATAGCCTGCTGATGAGTCTGCTGGTAGCTGTTTTTGGAGGATTACTCTTTGAGTGGTCCTTCCTCCTGGATATCTGTAACAGAGACCTGAAAGGAATAGGCATGATTCTGATAGCCTTAATCAGCTTGGTGTACTCGATTATGATTATCTCACTAATCTTTTCCAATCGGCTACGTATGACAACCTTCGAGGCGATAGTACTCTCATCAATACCGTTGCTTACCGTAATACTTGATGCATTATTCTTTACCAATACATTGTTTTTTGGGATAGCAATCTCAACATCCGTTGTAGTGGTTTATTTTCTCATCCAAAGTCGGCGATTCGGTTATGATCAATTGACTCAACTAAAGAACCGTGCAGCGTTTCTTTCCGAATTTGACAAGGGAATTGAACTGAAAAAGGATGGATGGATATGTGTTATTGACCTCAAAGATTTCCGTTTCTTCAACCAAAAATTCAGCCAAGCTATGGGAGATGAATTATTGCAAGTTGTAGGGGCTTGGTTGTCCACAGAAGTGGGAGAACGACAAGCCTTCCGATATAGTGGGGATCAATTTGCTGTCATTCAGTATCATACAGACCTCAATGAAGCATTGCGTTATGCCAATAGTCTTCATGCACGTTTCGAACAGTCATGGTTCATCTCAGGGCAATCAGTATTTATTGAAGCACGAACAGTAATGGTATTTTTCCCTGAACATGTAAAGACAACAGAACAAGCTGTCAATGGTATAGCGTTTACCCTCGACCAGGCAAAGAAATCGACAGGAGCAAAGTTTACCATTTTTGATGGGAAAGAAATGGTAAAGGCAAAACGGAAACAAGAAGTTACAGATGCCTTAAAACGATATATGAAACAGGATCGTCCTACAATCTATTATCAGCCAGTTTTTTCTATCGCTTCAGGTAACCTCTACTCAGCCGAGGCACTCCTACGTATTAATGATCCTGAGCTGGGAACAATCTCTCCTGTTGAATTTATTCCTATCGCAGAGCAAGATGGTACAATCATCGAATTGACCTATCGTATCATTCAAGAGGTATGCTCTGTCTGGAAAGTGTTGGAAACCAAGAATAGTTCACTTTCTCGAATAATGATCAATCTCTCTTCAATTCATTTCATCCATGATGATATGGCAAAACGTATTTCAACCATCATCCTCAACAGTGGCATCAACCCTGCATGCATTGGGTTTGAAATCACAGAGTCCATGGTCATTGAATCCTTCGACCGGGTAGAATCGGTTATCAAAGTTCTTACTGCATTAGGGTGTGCTTTCTACCTTGATGATTATGGTACTGGCTATTCCAATATTGAACATTTGATGAAATTACAATTTGAAACAGTAAAACTTGATCGTAGCATCATTATACACTATGCAGAACATCCCCAAGTATTGGAATCGGTTGTTTCCATGCTCCAGAAGATTGATAAAAGGATTGTTGCAGAGGGTGTAGAGTCAGAGGACCAGATGACCGTCTTGAAGAAACTTAAGGTTGATTTTGTGCAAGGTTTCTTGTTTTCCAAACCAATGCCCAGAAAGAATTTTATCGATGTTGTACAGTCAAATCTTCTCTAACTGCACGTTTCAAAGAAAACCCTTAGTATAGGTCATCCAATAGACAGGCTCCTTCTGTACTGTTCCATGTAAAAGAAAAGGTTTCAGTAGACTGAATGGTGTTTACAACAGGAAATAAAAATTCTTGAATTTTTCCATTGACTCTAGAAAATAGTGGTGTACAGGTAAGATGTGAGGTAAGCGTAAATTCGACTCCTCTGTAACTGTTTTCAATCGCAGGTAATAATGAAGCCATAAGGGGAACCACATGACTACTAGCAAGAATCAGTTGAATCTTTTGGGTTACACAGTATATAAAGATGAAGGGCTGAATTGCCCTTCTGCATCTTCAGCTCCCAAGTGCCTGTATAGTTTATAGATTCCAATCCTTTTGGTTTAGTACTTTCCGCCACGAATAATATAGGGCTCAGTCCCCGACGGATCAGGCTTGGCCAAACTGATCAGGGCTTTCTTCTCACTGATATCGGAGAGATCAATGTTCCCGGGCAAAAGACTCTCCCTGTCTTTTTCTATGGAACAGCCAAGAATCATCAGCCAGAGAGCTAGGTACAGAATGATTGCCTAAATCCTGCGTATAACATTTTGTTACCTTAGCCCACACTTCCTAGCCATCAGGCCTTCTTTGCCTTCCCATAAAGGCGTTACATCCTTGTCTTGTTCTGGAGTAACGGCTTTTAACGCTTTACGAAGCATCTCCCTTGAAGGCTTTGCATATATTCGAGAAGTTTCTAGCTGGGCATGCTCGAGAAGGCTAGAAACCAGAGCCAATGGCATCCCGCTTTGGTAGAGTGTTGTAGCTTTTGATCTTCGGAAAAAATTAGACTTCAGGCTTTTTTTGCTGGATATAGGGTTGTACGATGGTAAAACATATCTTCAGAGTGGCAATGTGGTTATAACATCTGATCTTGATGAAGCTTCTTTGCAGAAACATGTTCACGATGGATTTTTTGAACGGTTCGGATTTCAATGTACTATTCTGATCAGAACCATTGGGGAAATACAATTCTTGATTGAACAGCTTCCCTTTACTCTGGATGAGATAGCTGCCACTAAAACAGCAGACCCGCACGCAGAACATCTTTACGTATATTTCTTAGAGAACCCGCCTGAACTGACGAACCTTGTCTTAGCAACCGAAGACTGTCTTGATGGAGACTTGCTGCGGGCAGGAAAAAGGGAGATATGCTTGCTTTGTCACCACAGTATCAGAAAATCAAAGGTTGCAGCTCGTCTTTCAAAGGCATATGATGCAGCTACAGTTCGAAACTGGAATACAGTTTGCAAGATAGATACTTTGTTGTCTGAATTGTAACTTCGAGTAAAGAGAATGGCTCTTGAAGTGTCGGGGTTGGATGCAAGCAGGCAAATAAGCCGCCTTCTCAGGTGGAATGCATGGGATGAAGTTTATGAGGATAAGAGAATACCGGTCTGTTGATTGCGCGTTTCTAGCTCAATTATTTTATGATACGGTTCATGCAGCAAATTCCAAGGATTATACAAAAGAACAACTTGATGTCTGGGCAACTGGAAAGGTTGATTTGCGTGCCTGGGATCGTACCTTTTTGGAGCACACCACGCTAGTGGCCATATCCGATACTACAATTATTGGTTTTGCTGATATGGACGAAGAAGGCTATCTGGACAAGCTTTTTGTCCACAATGCGTATCAAGGCAAGGGTGTGGCAACAGCACTTGTCAATGAATTGGAACGACGCGCCAAAAAAGAACATCAGGTGGTTCGTTTTGTGACGTATGCTTTCATTACCGCGAAACCTTTCTTTGAAAGGCGAGGATACGCTTCGCAAAGGGAAAACACTACGCACAGAGAGGGTATTCCCCTGACAAGTTTCAGAATGATAAAGGTGATTAAGCCAGAACGTAAGGAAAACCCATATGAGAAAGACTGACAAGATGGATCAAAGGATACCAGATACGTTGCACACTTGGATGCAAGGATATCTGGATGCACTGATCTCGTTATTTGGTCCTCGCCTGGTGTTTGTCGGGCTTCAAGGAAGTTATGGTCGGGGGGAGGCAACCGCCAGCAGTGACATTGATGTTGTTGTCATACTCGACCACGTTGATTCGGAAGATTTGAAAACGTACGGTTTCATGCTGGATTCACTTCCAGACAGGGAGAGCCAATGTGGCTTTATCTCCGGTCAACAAGAGTTGCTGTATTGGGAACGCTCAGAGTTGGTCCAGTTCTATCATGATACTGTACCAATCTTTGGTAGCATTGATTTCCTTCTTCCGCTGATCAGCGAGGCGGATATTCAGCGTGCAGTTCGGATCGGAGCCTGCACCATCTATCATATGTGTGCTCACAATATGGTACATGAGAAGAATAGCGATATAGTAAAGGCTTTGTATAAGTCGGCGGCTTTCACCGAGCAAGCAGTCCATTATGACCAAACAGGAACCTATATAAAACAAAAAGCAGAGCTTGTCTCTGTATTACGGTCACAGGAACGAGAGATTTTGCTGACTGGCAACAATATTAAGAAGCTGCCAAGTATGACTGACACTGAATTTGAACGGTTCTCTGCGTTGTTGCTTGACTGGGCGGCGAATATAATTGTTGAGTATGGAATTGCATGAAATTAGTGAATAACAAGCTCCGAGGAATGCTTCATTTCTTCATAAACACATAGGACAAAGGATATTTGATACAGGGTATCAAGTCCTTTTCACGCGACAGATAGAAAACATAGGAGAGGTAAAATGAATGATTGGTTTACAATAGACTGTATTGATGAGGACACGTATATCATCAGCGAATATCGGCACTGGGAGGAAACTCACTGTTATCTTCTGAATGGTACCGAGCGAAGCCTGATAATTGATACTGGCCTTGGTATTTCCAATATCTCTGAAGTGATTGCAACCCTTACAGATAAGCCCGTGACTGCCGTGGCAACCCATATTCATTGGGATCATATAGGCGGGCACAAATACTATCCGGACTTTTATGCCCATGAAGCTGAGCTTGCTTGGCTTTCCGGTGAATTTCCCCTGACGATGGATACTATACGGGATATGGTTGTTGACCGTTGCGATTTGCCGAAGGGCTACGATGTAAGCACCTATGAGTTATTTCAAGGAACCCCTACCCGAATATTGGCCGATCATGACAGTATTGATATTGGGGGGCGTGTGATTGACGTTCTGCATACACCTGGGCATTCTCCGGGGCACCTATGTTTTTGGGAAAAGGAGCGAGGAGCTCTGTATACTGGTGATCTGGTCTATAAGGATACTCTCTTTGCATACTTTCCATCGACAGATCCTGAGGCTTATTTGAATTCCTTGGAAAAGATAATGGCTCTGCCGGTAAAACAGGTATTCCCAGCGCATCATAGTCTGGACATTAAGCCTGAAATCCTTGGGCGAATGAGGGATGCGTTCCGACAGCTTAAGACAGATGGCAAGCTTCATCATGGCAGTGGGACCTTTGAGTATGGTGACTGGGCAGTATGGCTGTAATTGTATGCTATGGTACTCCATCCATCTTCAAACCATGAATGGAGGAACGTACCAAGCCTGTTGCTGATCAAGAAGATTCTTATTGGCCTAGGAGGCGTTCTCCCTATGAGGACGTCTCTATACTATCCTGACCAGGAACAGTTGCTTTCTCAGCATTGCATCTGATAGGAGAGTCAAACTATCTAGTATCCAATACATATATTGCAGTATATTGCCCCGTTATCTGAGCTCGAGTTGCTTCATTCTGGTGGGATACAGTGTGCTTGTCTTGGGGTGAAAGCTTGTCCTTGATGACAAATGGTATTATCGTACTATCGGGTTACGTGCCTTGACAGAGGCCTACCAGGTAGTTCATGGACAGTATACGGAATCCGGTAAGCAGTGAACTTTTCTCTTCACGAATAGTACTTTTCATGATAAGTCAGAATCTCTCCCTGTTTGGCTCCTCTGTAGTGGGGTATGCCATTATCTGGTATATAACCATCAAGACTTCCAGCGGCCTCTGGCTTATGTACGCCACCTTGGCCAACATGGTTCCTCACCTGTTCATATCGCTCTATAGCGGGGTATGGGCCGACCGATACCGTAAGAAATGCCTGATCATGGTAAGCGATGGGTTCATAGCTTTGGTTACCCTTGTCTTGTTTATCCTGTTTCGTTTGGGATTCCAAGATCTCTGGCTGTTGTTGCTTGTTTCCGTCATACGATCATTGGGCACTGGTGTCCAAGGTCCGGCTGTTAGTGCCATCCTTCCCCAGTTGGTCCCTTCGACGCACCTGACACGGATCCAAGGTATAAACCAGAGTATCTCTTCAGTCCTGTTCATGCTCGCCCCTGCTGTGGGTGGGATGGTCTTGGGCTTTATGGACATCTCTTGGACATTTCTGCTTGATGTGGCGACAGCCATTATAGCCCTTTCACTATTTGTCCGTATCAAGGTTGATCCAATAAAGCGGGCAAAGAAGACTACCCCGGTAGTGCATGCAATGTTCGAAGGGGTACGGTATACCTTCGATACTCCTGTTCTGCGCAGTCTCCTCATCTATTACTCGTTTGCCTTTTTCTTGCTCACCCCAGCAGCCATTCTTACACCCTTGTTGGTAGAACGGAGTTTTGGAGCCGAAGTTTGGAGGCTGACAGTCAATGAGGTCTCATGGACAGTGGGAAATCTTATCGGTGGGATTCTCGTCTCCCTCAAAGGCCATTTCAATGATAAGGTGAAGGCTATTGCCATCTCCCTTGTAGCCCTCGGCATAGGCTTTGCCTTGTTGGGGCTTGCCCCCATTTTTTCAGTCTATCTCCTCATCATGACCCTCGTTGGCATTTTTATGCCTATTCTAACTACAGCAGAGACTGTCATGATCCAGAAGATTACCCCCTCGAATAAGATGGGAAGGGTGTTTTCCATCGTGCAGGTCCTCTCTGGAAGTACAATACCCTTGGGCATGCTCATCTATGGGCCTCTTGCAGACAGAGTCTCTATAGAGAGCTTGCTTGTTGTCTCAGGTGTCTTGATGGCACTGGTGGGTTTGTTATACCAAAGGACCAACCGAAAGATGAGAGAGCAAGGGGTGTGGAAAGTCTAGAAGCCCCTGATGAGTCTGAAATCAATGTAGCATAATGACTTAATAAGCTAATGAATGCCAATGGACACCAGTAGGCTTGTATTGTCATACTCCTTCTTGCTATAGTCAAATTCCCCTTACGATGGTGGGAAGGAACAGTAATGAAATCAATACCTGACAAGAAAAAAGCAAAGCTCTTTACCCCCAGCATACTGCTCTTTCTCGTGAGTCAGAATCTCTCTATCTTTGGCTCTTCTGTGGTTGGGTATGCCATCATCTGGTATGTGACGCTCGAGACCTCCAGTGGGACTTGGATGATGGGTGTAACTCTCGCTACGATGGTACCCCACCTGCTTATCTCTCTCTATAGTGGGGTATGGGCAGATAGGTATAGCCGTAAACGTCTCATCATGCTCAGCGATGGCTTCATAGCCGCCGCTACCTTTGGTTTGTTCATTCTTTTCAGTATGGGTTACCGGCATCTTGAGCTTCTTCTTGCAGTGTCGGTCATACGGTCCTTGGGCTCAGGCATCCAAAGTCCTGCCGTCAACGCCATCTTCCCCCAACTGGTACCAAAGGAACACCTAATCAGGATTCAAGGCATCAATCAGAGTATACGTTCGGTCCTCTTGCTGCTCTCCCCAGCAGTTGGTGGGGTAGTGCTTTCTCTGATGAACATCTCCTGGGCTTTCCTCCTTGATGTCATTACAGCTTTTCTTGCTATCGTGGTTTTTGCCTTCATCAAGGTCGAACGAATTAAGCACACCAGTGAAACATTCTCCATACGTAAGGAGATGAAAGAGGGGCTCTCCTATACCTTTGGCAATCCTGTGCTGAAGAGTCTCATTCTCTATTATGCCTTTGCTTTTTTCCTAGTCACTCCAGCGGCCATCCTGACACCGCTTTTGGTTGAACGTTCCTTTGGCCCGGAGATCTGGAAGCTGACAGCTAATGAGATAGCCTGGACTGCTGGTAGCCTTGTCGGAGGTGTATTTATAGCAATGAAGGGTCAATTCAACGACAAGGTACGTACCATAGCCATGGCTTTGGTGGGTTTTGGTGTTGGCTTTGCCTTATTGGGTATTGCCAAGCCATTCTCGTTCTATTTGGTAGTTATGGTATTGGTGGGCATTTTTATGCCGATTCTTGCAACAGCTGAGACCGTATTGATTCAGGAGATTGTAGAGCCATCCAAGATGGGAAGAGTCTTTTCCATCGTAGAGTTGATTTCTGGCTTTTCCATGCCCTTGGGCATTCTTCTCTTTGGACCTCTTGCAGATGTCGTCTCCATAGAGAGTCTGCTCATTGTCTCAGGGGTCCTTCTGGTTTTTGTTGGTTTGAGGTATCAGAGGAGCAACCGTCGTATGAGTGCAAGAATTGCATTGGATGGCAACAAAGAATATGTAGAGGGTATGAAAAGGTAGCTTGAGCCCCTTTCTCTCCAACCTCTGCATTAGTCCTGTATTCCTCCTCCGCCATATGTATTTCCAACAAACAAATATCCGTGTTCTTCATAGTCCTTCCAAAAAGCCTCTTTGTTCTTATGGGCTTCAGTAGGTGCGAAGAGGCTGTGTTGAAGACAATCGGCATGGGTGCTCTGGATATAGGAAAGCTGATCTGAAACAGATTGGAAAAAAGACTCACCCTTTCGGGAGTTAACCAAAATCAAGGAGATCCCATCCTCATCATCAAACAAGGGAAGGGTTTTCTCAATTCCCCAAAAATCCCCTATAGTGATATCGCTTGGGCGGTTAAAGGTAGAGAACTTGCATTCATAACAGCTAGGACGCAATAGTGTGCCATCGATAAACAGGGAATAGTAGGTGGAATTTGGAGCATCGATTTTTTTGGTCCCTGATATGAAATCAAGACTCAATACAAGGTTTTTCCACCCTTTACTTTTGTCCCTAAACGTACAATTGGTTACGGGGCTGCCTTCTTGTCGTTCCATCAGGGACAGATAATCCTTGAATACTTTTTGGGAAGGCACTCCATGGCATATGAGATCGACCAGCAACAAGTTTTTATAGTCTTTTTGCAGATAGTTCCGTAGCCCTGCAACTTGGCATGGTGTACCAGTAAAAAGTACAGGTAAGGTACTCTGTAAGTCTTGTTCGACAGCTTTGTAGATAGTCCCGAGGTTGCTTTGTGCGTACTTGGAACCGCGAAGTAGATTTCGTTGTTCGATGGAAGTTGCCCTCATATGGTAGACAGAAAAATCCTCATCATATCCCGCTCCGTATACCACCCCTTGTTGTCCCAACACATAATCGGAGATAGCGGTAAAAGCTCCTCCTGATGAACTTTGGCTTCTTGTTGTACCATCGGTATGCTTTGCAGCATAGGCAAGAGTCTCGGGAAATAATTCGGAGTCCAATTTGCCATCAGTCTCATAAGGGCATACTTGTAGGCATAGTCCACAGTCAATGCATTGTTTTTCGTCAACACTTGGATACAGGAATCCTTTTCTGTCCTGAACCATGCTTATGCATGAAACAGGACATATGTGTTCACATGCTGTGCATCCAAAACAATGTTCGCCAACTTGCACAATATTCGCCATTTTTCCTCGCTTGGTAGTATGATTTTACTGGTACTAGGTTATGCTTGTATTCTTGCAGAGAGCACCTTCTCTACAAAGATTGGTACCAGATCTGGGTCAAACTGTGCGCCCCTGTAGGCATAGAGCTCCTCGATTGCCTCTTGTGGGGATAAGGCCCGTTTGTATGCCCTGTCACTAATCATAGCGACATAGGAATCAACAATAGCAATCATCCTGGCAGGTAAGGGGATGTCTAGGCCCTTGAGCTTTTGTGGGTAACCTGTCCCATCCCATCGTTCGTGGTGGTAGAGCACATACTCTGCAAAGGGCGCGTACTCTCCTACCGAGCGGAGTATTGTGTATCCTATTTCTGGGTGGCGTTTCAATTCTAACCATTGGGATTGGGTAAGGCGATGCCTTTGGGAGAGAATGTTTTCATCTATGGCTATCTTTCCTAGATCATGAAGGCTTGCTCCCCGTTCGACTTGCCAGATTTCATCCTTGGAGAAGCCCATCACCTCAGCGAAACGCTTGCTGAGTTGTCCCACCTTGAGGCTATGCTCCTTTTCCCATTGGTTCATTTCAAACTGTTTTACCAAGAGGGTGTCGATGGCATGTTTTTTGAAAGTCGAGCTTTTGGAAAGCTTTTCTATGTACATACCATCTTCGGCAAGTTTGAAAGTTTCCTCAAATGAGACAGGTTCTCCTTCCTTCACCGAATAGCCGAAGGAGACAGAGACTTTAAGGCCTCGGATCTCTTCTGCAAAAAGGGCCTCATTGAGACGGTCAACGATGATCTTGGCATTGAGGGCATCTGTTCTGGGAAGCAGGAGAATAAACTCATCACCCCCAATCCTGGTAATGATGTCCCCTTCCCTGCAGGTCTTGCGAAGTACTGCTGCGACTTTTTTCAGGAGTTGGTCCCCAGCATCGTGTCCGAAGGCATCATTGGTCAGTTTTAGACCATTGACGTCTCCTAGGACCATAGTAAGGGGGTAGTAGGGTTCAGAATCTACAGTACTCTTGATTTGTTCATAGTATCGTCGGTTGTAGAGACCTGTGAGGGAATCGCGGTAACTTAGTTGTAGGATTTTATCCTGCTCTCTCTTTTTTTCGGTACTGTCGCGGAATACCAGAACCACCCCCTTAATTGTTTTTTCCTTATTCATGATGGGTGAGGCACTGTCGTCAATATAGCGTTCAACGCCATCACGGGCGATGAGGATGGTGTCATTTAGCAGGTTGATTGTACATTTTTGTTGCAAGGCCCTGGTGACAGGATCCGGACATTTCTCTCGTTTCGTTCCACAGACTATCTTGAAAATCTCAGTAAATGGACGGCCCTTGGCTTCATCAGCCCTCCAGCCGGTAAGTTGTTCGGCAACCTTGTTCATGAACAGGATTTTTGCTTCTGAATCGGTTGAGATGACACCATCACCAACGGAGAGTAGGGTGGTTTCAAAAAGTTCTTTCTCATAGAATACCTGTTGTTCCAAGAGTTTTCGATCGGTGATGTCATCCATAATGACAGCGAACTGGTTTGGGCTAGGGCAGTAGGTCGAGGTAAAGAAAAACTTGTTCAGCACCTTGTTGTAGCCTTCAAAGGAGATGGCTTTTCCAGTAAGGGCAACCTCACAGTTACGATCGATCCAGTAATCTTCCACCTCAGGCATTACAGAACGCAGAGTCTTGCCGACAAGGTATCCCTTGGGGACTTCCATGTAGTGTTCGAAGCTTGGGTTGGCTATGATGAAGCGCACGTCATAGGGTTTGCCCTTTTCATCGAGGATGACTTCGCAGTGCGCCAGGCCTTGGATCATGGAATCAATGAGATGGCGGCTATCTTCCTCACTCTTTTCCAAGGCTAACTGTGCTTCCTTGCGTTTGTTGATGTTGGTGCGGGTTCCTGTCATCAGAAGGGGTTTTTCTTCCTCATTCCAGGAGATGACCTTCCCTTGGTCATGAACCCAGATCCAGGAGCCATCCTTGCACTTCAGGCGTACATCAAGGCTATAGGACTTGCTTGCACCTGTAAGGATATCCTGTATCATCTGTTGTGATAGGTCATGGTCTTCGGGGTGAATTTTATCATCCCATGTTTTGAAGGAGATGGGCTGGAGTTCTGCAAGGGTATACCCTAGCATTTCAACCCACTTTTCGTTGACTGAGATGGTATTTTCCTGAACCTGCCACTCCCAGGTACCTACATTGGCACCTTCGATGACATTACTGTACCGGTCGCGGCTTTGTTTGAGTTGCTTTTGGTCAGCTTCCAGCTCCTTTCGGTATGCGTCAATTTTGAGTAAAGCCAATAGCCCTGTAAGAAAGGTTACCAGAAGAACGATCATGGGCCCTACAATAGTGAGGACGGTGTCGTAGGCGTACCATCGGTTCATGCTCATCTGTTGCTCTGCAAGCTGTTGCTGGGCATTTTGCTCTATGTCATCGAGTATGGTGAGCTGCTCAGAGGTATAGGCCTCTGATAGACGGAATTTTTCGGTAAATTGAAATCCTTTGACGAATTCCTTAGGGGATAATTCTATCAAAGAACGCATCTGGATCATTGGATCTATAACCATGTTGTGCAAATTGAGAAATATCTGCATAAGCTCATTGAGCTCTTGTTGCTGCTCTTCGTTTCCCTTGGTTAGGGCGGAAATCTTGCTGTGGTGTTGTACGAAAGATTCTATGTGAGAATGGATATTGGGGATTTCTGACTCATCTCCTGTAAGCAGATAGGCCCGTTCGTGTAAAAGTATGTTCTGGTAGGAAATTTTCAACGAAGCGGACTCAGACAATATGTCATGAGTCTTTGAAACGAGTTGTCTGATTTCTTGCGCTTTGTCATCCAAGGCAAATTTAAAAATTAGGATGCTCAGCATCGTGATGGATATGATGACAAAACCCACGACAAAGCGACGTACTATGCTTTCTGTGTTTTTTATGGCAGCCCTACCTTATTTCCTTTCATATACGGCATTCTCGAAGAATTATTTACAATAATACTACTTCCGGAAAAAAGATACTACAAATGGAGAGCATGTACAATTGGAGATGTACTACGTAGGAAGAGAATACCTGCAAACCTGATAATAATAAAAGATATCAATAAGTACTTGCTATTAATAATATGCTATGATAATATGTATGTATAAGAAAAACAATCAAACTACTAAGGAGATTAAACAATGGAAGAAACTACAATGAGCCCAAGCTTGCCCCTGATCGGTGATAAGGCACCAGCCTTTCATGCAGTAACAACCCAAGGTGACATAACCTTTCCAGAAGACTATGCCGGAAAATGGGTAATCCTATTTTCACACCCCGCTGACTTTACTCCTGTCTGTACCACTGAATTCATGACCTTTGCCTCCATGGCAGATGAGTTCAAGGCCCTTAACACTGAGTTGATCGGATTGTCCATCGACTCCCTCTATGCACATATTGCATGGCTGAGGAAGATTCAGGAGCTTGAATGGAATGGTATGAAGAACATTGAGGTCAAGTTCCCTCTTATTGAAGACATCAAGATGGATGTTTCCCGCAAGTATGGAATGGTCCAGTCCCAGTCTTCCACCCAGGCTGTCAGGGCTGTATTCATCATTGACCCAGAGGGTATAGTAAGGACTATTCTGTTCTATCCTGCATCAACTGGTCGTAACTTTGATGAGATAAAGCGTGTAGTCCAAGCCCTCCAGAAGGCCGATAGTGACCATGTTGCCACCCCAGCAAACTGGCTCCCCGGTGATGATGTCATTGTTCCCACCGCTGGTTCCTGTGGAACTGCTAAGGAACGGATGGAAAGCAAGGATGCAGATCAGTATTGCCTTGATTGGTTCCTCTGCTTCAAGAAAGAGAAGAGAAGCTAACAGTTCCTAGAGCAGTTGCATATGCTTGCCAGCTTTTTCTGGGGAGCACTATGTACCTAGGTAGGCATGTAAACACACACAGATTGATTTTACTAAGAAGAAGGAGCTTCACGCTCCCTCTTCTTGTTTTGTTCTCACAGTTGTATCACCTGCATCCTACTTGTGGTAGGTGATAGCATCAACAGGGCAGACCTCGGCGCAAGAGCGGCATACCAGACAATCGTTCTTGGTGATGTTGTACTTTTTCCCTTCTTTGGTTATTGCTACCGAAGGACAGACTTTCATACATTTGCCACAGCTGATACACGTGCTTTGGTCAATCTCCATCCTGAAGGCTGCCTTGCGACTGGGTAGGGACAGGATTGTCCCATAGGGACAGAGGTAGCGGTGCCAGAGCTCTTCAGGAAAGAAAAGGGTCAGAGTGAAACCCAAAGCCACCGAAATAGGTAGTACAGGGAGTTTTTTTCCTGTCTTGATGGTAAAGCCAAGAACTCCAAGGAAGAGAAGGATCATAAAAGTTCTTACCCAGGCTTTTTTCAGGAAATTGGGTATCTTGAGACTCTTGATATGCAGTTTTTTCTTCGCCCAGATTACCGGTTTAAGCACTGTGTTTATAGGGCAGAGCCAGCCACAGTAAAACCTGGAGAAGACCAGGGAAGCCAAAACAGAGATGACAAAGATACCCATCCATATCTGGATTTTCCCCATACCGGTCAGTACCACAAAAAGGGAGAGAAATAGGATTTGTATGCTTCGTTGTACTAATTTCATCACATCAGTGATTCCTTATATGTGCGGGGATGTGGAGCCTTGATGATGAAGAACTCACCTAATTTGTCATGGGTATTGCTTATGTCCCTCTTGGTGTGGAAGGGAACCTGAACAATTGAGCCACGTTTGTGGTGGTGAGCCTCCTGTTCGTCGAATATGAAGGGTATGGTTCCTTGTACAACGATGAGATAGATATTCGAATCACTATAATGGATAGGAACCACATTCCCTTTTTCTAGGGCGATATGATTAATCATGACCTCATCAGTTCCGACAAGTTGTTCTATGACTTTCCTTTTGGGTATAGTGAAGGGAATACTGTTTTCTCTCATGTATGGCCTCCTATGTCTTCCTTTATTGTAGTATACTCTCCCATAGATTATTAGAGAGTTACCTATGTAACACTCTGGAGTGTATATGCAGGCTAATGATTACCAGCGACTCACAGAGCTCCCCCTTTTCTCCTCTTTTTCTCCCACAGATCTTGAACGTTTATTTGGTTCACAACCCTATAGCATTAAAAGCTATACAAGAGATCAGGTCATCTATTTGTCTGGAGAGAGCTGCACAAGCTTGAATCTCCTTTTGGAAGGTAGTGTATCGTTGCAGAGCTTTGATGAGACTGGTAGCCTCTTCAAGGCTCAGGTCCTGACCAAGGGTGAGACCTTTGGGGCAACCTTGCTGTTTGGCTCTTCCAACAAGTTTCCCCTGACTGTTGTCTCAGAGGAGTCTATAGAGGTCTTGCACCTGAGTAAGGCTTTGGTGTTGGTTCTCAGCAAGGAGCATAGCCGCTTTACGGAATATCTCCTGCAAATTGTATCCGATAAGGCTTACTCCCTCTCTACATCCCTTACCAACCTGACTTCCAAGACTCTCAGGGAGAACCTGCTCACCTACCTCCATGAGGAGGCACGTAAGCAGGGCAGCCAGATTATCAGATTAAGGATTACCAAGAAGGAGTTGGCCCACCGTCTTGGGGTGGAAAGGACCTCCCTCAGTAGGACTTTAGCTTGCTTGCGTGATGAGAAGATACTTAGCTTTACTAGGAATGCGATAACAGTACTTGATGATCAATGAAAGGCATCAATATCCCAGGGCAAGCCCTGGTAAGAGGAGGCGTTGCCTCCTTTTCCGCCCCATGGGGAGGGGTATCTCACCTTGCTTTCCCGGCACTCGCTCGGTAATGGAACCATGGTAATGCTTTTGCTACTCTCGCTTTGTTGGGAATGAAGGTAGCATGAGAGAGAAAACCCTTGCCGATTTCTAGTTTTTTTAGTATATGAAATATATATGCAAAGATAAGGAGAAAGATGATGAATAAAAGAAAAATAGTATTCATCTTGTGCTCTTTGCTTTGTGTGAGTGCCGCCTTATTGGTAGCTGCCCCCAATGCAGAGAGACTATTTAGGGAAGTAGAGGCCTTGGATTATCAGAGCCAGAGCCTCCAGAGTATCAAAAGTGCTTACGATAAGCTCGATGATGGTATCGCTCGTGATGCCCAGCAAGCTCGTACTGATATGCTTGAAGCTAAGAAAAAAGGGGACCTTACTGCCTACCGTGAAGCCTATGCAAGGTTTGAGAAGCTCAAGACCTTCAGGATGAAAGGCGAAGAGAGCAACCTCCTTCTTGGCCGCATCATGGCAGAGGCAGAGCCCAAGAAAAGTGAGTATGCTACCTGGCTGTATCAGAGAAGTGATTCTTACAACCCCCTGCTTACCCTCGACTTCTCGTCCCAGGGCGAGAACTTCCACTATAGCTATCGTCAGCAGATACAGAAGGCTCCTCTTTCAGAGGTTACCCTCCCTGATTATACTCAGCTGCGGACAAACAGTAGCCAGGTTGGGATACTCAAAGGTTGGGGTCTTACCCCCGACGAGCTGACCTACAAGGCAGGTGAGACCATTCAGATGCCCTACACCAGCCAGACCCTCTATGCCATCTGGGGTACAGGGGTAAGGTTTGTAGGTGAAACTAGGGATACTCTCTATGAAGATGTAGATCCAGGAGAAGAAGTAGTGGTTCCCACCCCCTCCACCAGTGATTCTTCGGCTGTCTTTGTCGGTTGGTATGACAGGGGGACAGATACCTTGCTTACCGATAGTGAGACCTATACTGTTGAAGGGAAGGGTGCTCTATTTGAGCCTCTTTGGAAGAGCCTGAAAATACCTGAGGTAGCACCTTTGTATTATCCTTCCGACGCTCTGCCGAAACGAACACAGCTCGGGGTGGGTTTTCTCATGCAGAACACAGGTAATCTCGATCTGTTTGGATTGGAGGCGACACTGCACAGTGATAGCCCCTATGTCACAATGTTGGTGGACAGATTGGTTCTAGGATCTCTTCCCTCTGGCAGGTATGCAACAAATAACAGTAGATTTGCCACAACCGGTCTGCTGGCAATACGGGGAGGCTACAATACCTTTAGGTTTGTCATCGATGATGCTGCCCCTTCTGGTAGTGTGATAGAGTTTGAACTGACTGTCTCTGATAGCCAAGATCAAAGTTGGTCCTTGCCTGTATCGTTTACGGTGGAATAACGGTAGAGGACGTTGCATAGCGATAGAAGAATGCAAGAGACGATATACTAGACAGAGACGAGTAACCCAATACAGGGGGTATTGTCTCTGCCTAGTCTTATATATGTATATGTTGTTGGCTTTATCTTGTTATTCTGATTGATCGGTCATTCCGACTGAACGCACATTCCAATGAAAAATTGAAAGATTTGAAATGAAAAAATTATCTGTCATATTGCCTTGAAGTGTTTTAGCCTTAGTCCTTATGAATAACAATAAATATACATCCTATAATTCCTTGATGAAGCATATGCGATCAAGGGGAATTGATATTTCTGGATCAGCACAGAAGCGAAAACTCTATTTAATGGGGTATTATCATGGAATTAAGGGCTATAGGTTTTATAAAACTGCACAGAAACCGATACAATATTCTCTTTTTAGTCAGATCCAGGAGGTTGTCGAATTCGATGAAACTCTCAAATCAATTCTCTATCTTCCTCTCATGCAACTGGAATCTGCATTCAAGAGCATTGCATGTGATAAAATAATTAAAGAAGTCGGATCTTGTTATTTTTCAGATGTTTTCGAGAAAGGGATCCCAAAGAGTGAAAGTTCCAGATTCAGAACTAGGGATAGTATTTATTCTGCAATTACTAAACGCTATGATTCTAGCAAAATAATTCAACATTAGTACCAACATGATAATGTTATTCCACTTTGGTCCATATTTGAAGAATTGATGCTGGGGGATTTGTCTCAACTTATTCAAACTTTGAACCCTTCCATCAAATTAGAGATATCAAATGAAATGGGAATTCCCAAGGGATTAAATACTCAAGGAGCTTTACTTCCCAAGGGTATCTTATGCATTAAAGATCTTAGGAATGCAATTGCACATAATAAAGTAATTTTTGATGGAAGATATATTGAGTTTAAAAAAAGGATCCCAATGAAGGAGATGTTGAATCATAGTACAGGCATTCCAAATATCAATTGTGAAAAGCTTAGTGATGATGTCATCCTTGTAATTTTTATTATGAAGAATTTAAACTTCAATAAGTCTCAACTCCGGAAAATTACTAACCAAATTATTGCTGCTATTACAACATTGAAATCAAAACTTTCCAATGAGCTGTTCCAGGAAATAGTTACGGATTTTCCGGAAAAGATGAAAAATTTATTGGTATGTATTGGATAAAAACTCCTGGGAAATATAGAGTATTCTAATGTTTCTTACGGGTAGTGAATCTGACAAAACTATTGCCAAATTTAAAAATTCCCATTACACAAAGTATGAAATTGACAGACAGAGATTACACTATGTAGACTGTCTGGATAGAAGAGATCTTGAGAGAGGTCTCTTTTTTTATGTCTTTCAGAAATAGACCAATGGATGATAATAGGTTCATTTAACTCAATATTGTTCTGAAATATAGATTCCACGCATTGATTCCTCTGTGCTCATCCCCATGGGAATCTGGATAAAGGGGCCCTCAAGCAAGGAGGAAAACGGAGAGTTCGGAATGACTCGAAGCCTTTCTACCTGTTTGCTCACCAAGAGGGAGATAAGCTCTTTTGCTGCTTCTTTGTTGCAAGCCATTGCCTCAACAGCTACGCCCTCCTTGATGAAGGCATAGGCATCCTGTATTGAGGTGAGCTCATAGCCGTCGATGAGGAAGTTCCATCCTAGTTCGTCACGCAGTAAGGCACCGCTCTCTTTAGTTGCCTCCCGATAAATCTTATCGAGGGCAGCTGGAGAGAGTGGCTTTCCTTGAGGGGAGAGTGTAGTCTGATTTGCTGGTTTGTCTTGAGGAATCCAGTACTCCTCCATGCTGGAGGTGGTTATGTAGGCGTTTGCCTCATAGAAGGGCCTGACTGCAGGGAAGAGCGTAATAGGATAGGGTGTGTTTGCCTTGGTATAGGCAAGTAGCTCGCTCATGATACCTTGCTTGCGATGGTGGGCATAGGTGGCAGCACCTACTATGAAGGCACACTTCTTTTCAGTGTTGTCTTGTAGATAGGTTGATGGTAGCGCATGAAGGGCGCTGACTATCTCTCCCTCTTTACGGGCAACGAATATGTGTTCGGCCTGGAATCGCTGTGAGAAGAAGCGTTCGAGGAAATCTGGTTCCTCCTGGAACACTATAGACCAGAGCATTTTCAGTTCATCGAAGTCTTTCGTTGTTGCCCGCTCTATTTTCATCACTGCCTCGTTATACGGTACTTCTCGACCATAATGTCAGGTTTATAGGAGAGCTTGGCCTTTCTCAGGCCTGGGACTCCTGCATCTTCCTGGCGATTGATGTATTGCACGTCAGAAAGGTACATTGAACAGAAAAGCTGGTTTATGACTGAGTAGATTCCTGCATAGGAGGTATCTCCTTTCTCAAAATGAACAATTGCCAGCTTGTCGTCGATGATTTCCCCTACAGTAAAGGCTGAAAGATGGTGGTCGATACAGATGAGGATACCTACAAAGCCTAGGTTATCCCAGTTGTCAAAAGTGCGTCTCAAGGCCCCAAGTTCAGCCTGTATCTCTTCACTTATTTCGTCTTGGTTTCCCAACCAGGTCGTTGATGCCATCTTGTAGCATTCCTCTCTCTCTTCTGCTGTCCGTAAGGGGCGTACTGAGTAGGTGTACTTACGTTCAAATTGGGAGATATGGTTGCGTTTGCTTTGGAGTTTTCTACCGCCGAGCTTGATGAGTTTCTCGCTTTCGTAAATGTAGTCATCAAGATCTCGGACATGTTCTGATGTATATCCAAGCTGTATGAGCTCTTGGGCTTGTTCTGTGGGAACGCACTCCACCTGGAATCGCTGTCCGCTTTCTTTACAGTGCTGTTCCAGTTCAGCCATGGCTTTTGGCAAGTCCTCTGTGATGGGGAGCAGGAATACATCATCTGTTGCAAGGTGCATATACAGTGCAGTATCGGTCTTACAGAGGGAGAGTCCGATGGAATCTCCCCAGATTACGGAATAGGAATAGTAGTATTCATAAGCAAGATATTTGCTTGTTGTGGGAAATAGGTTTCTGTCCTTTTCGGACGGTGTATGGAATTCTAGCATGGTACCTCAATAATATATGTGTATCTATTCATACGTTGTTTTCAATCATTCGTCAAGCTTGGGCTATCGATAAAAAGGTACTGCTAAGAGAGCCTGTGGGCAACTGCAGAGGAGAGGGTATGTGAAGAAAAATAGTCATTTCTTGGTACTCCTTGTTTCCTGTAGGTTCAGGTTGGTTCTCGCTTTGTTCCCTTTTCTGGTTCTGCTTTTTTTCATCTGTCAAAAGAAATTCTAGTCCTTTCCATATCCCTTAGCTGTATGCACTTTTGGATAGTAATCACAAAAATTTTAGGGGTCTCGAATGTACAGATTCCCTTGGGGATGGTAAGATTTCGCCTAAATCTGCACCATGAAGACATCGATAAGGAGAGACCTGATGCTATTAGTACAAGATTTGGTATGCAATTACCAAAAGAATGCCAAAGATATACGAAAGGGTTCGACTTTTGGTTGGACCCTAGTCAGTGACAGAAGAAATGTGTTGCAAACAGCCTATAGGATGCAGATTTCCCTTTTCCCCGATTTCTCACACCTTCTCTTTGATACCCGAAGAAGAGAAAGTGAAGAGAGTGTGGCAGTTTCCCTCTCAGGTTTTGTCCCTGAGGATGCAACGGTTTACCATGTCCGGGTCATGGTTTGGGATAATAAAGCAGAGCAGAGTCCCTGGAGTGATCCTGTCACAATAGAGACAGCAGATGGGAAGAAAGCATGGGAAGCCCTCTTTATCACAGCTGATGTACATGAGAATGATAAGGATAGAAGTGATGCCCGTCTCCTTCGCAAGGAGTTCCTTCTTGATGAAAAACTGGTTTCTGCCAAGGCATATGTAACATCATTGGGACTCTATGAGTTCTATGTCAATGGGAATCAGATAGGAGAGGACCTGTTTGCTCCAGGCTGGACATCCTATGACAAACGTCTGCTCTATCAGCGCTATGACCTTACTGATCTTCTTTCTGAGGGTACAAACTGCATTGCCTCCATGGTGGGTAATGGTTGGTACAAAGGTGTTATCGGTTTTGAGTTGCACAAGAACAACTATGGTCAGAAGAATGCCTTTTTCTGTCAGCTTGAACTTGAGACAGTGAGTGGTAAGAAGCGTATCTTCTGTAGTGACCGTTCCTGGAAATGGCATGAAGGTCCTGTCCTGTTTTCTGAGCTCTATGATGGTGAGACCTACGACGCAAGATCGGAGATTCCAGGTTGGAACGAACCTGGTTTTGACCAAAGTGCCTGGAAGAGCGTAGAAGTGGTCGAACACGACTATGCCACCCTCAGTCCTGAGGAAGGGGTGCCGGTTCAAGTCATTGAAGAGGTCACAGCCAAAAAGCTCCTTACAACCCCCAAGGGTGAGACCGTCATTGATTTTGGTCAGAACCTCACTGGATGGGTCAAGTTCTCTGTTCAAGGAAAAGCTGGGGAAAAGGTTGTCCTTCGTCATGCAGAGATACTTGATGCTACAGGTAATTTCTATACAGAGAACCTCCGTTCAGCAAAGCAGACTGTCACCTATATTCTCAAAGGAGAGAAGAAGGGGGAGACCTATCACCCACACTTCTCCTTTCAAGGTTTTCGCTATATTGCCCTTGATGCCTATCCCGGAACTGTTGACCTGAGTAATTTCACTGCGCAGGTAATCCATTCGAAAATGGAAAAGACAGGAACCTTCTCCTGCTCAAATCCTTTGATAAACCAGTTGCAACACAATATCCGTTGGGGGTTGAAGAGTAACTTCCTCGATGTTCCTACCGACTGTCCACAGCGTGATGAGCGTCTGGGTTGGACTGGCGATGCACAGATTTTTGTCAGCACAGCCTGTTATCTGAAGAATACTCTTGCTTTCTTCTCCAAATGGCTTCGTGACCTTGAAGCCGACCAGCGTGATGATGGGGCTGTGAGTAACGTAGTACCTAATGTCATCAGGGACCAGGGAATCATTGACGGGGTGGTTGGTTCTCCTTTTGGGTCATCCGCTTGGGGTGATGCTGCAACAATCATACCTTGGACTCTGTATCGATATTATGGAGATAGTGAGGTCCTCAAGAAACAATATTCCAGTATGGAACGTTGGGTCGGTTTTATGCAAAGTGAAGCGACCGATGGCTTGATATGGGAAAAATCCTTCAGTTTCGGTGACTGGGTCGCCCTGGATGCCAAGCCCGGCAGTTATTTGGGGGCAACACCCACGAGCCTCGTATCAACGTCCTTCTATGCTCTCTCCACACAGATCCTGGCCAAGAGCGCCAAACTTTTGGGCAAGGATGAAGATGAACACAAGTATACAAAGCTGTATGAAGAGATAAAGGTAGCATTCAATAGGAAGTTCATGGGTAGGGACAACCGTCCGCTTTCACGAACACAGACCTCTTGTATCCTTCCGTTGGTCTTTGACCTGCTTTCACCTGAACAGACGGGACCTACAGTCGACCTTCTGTGTGAGTTGCTTGATGAACATGATGGCCATCTGTGTACAGGATTTGTCGGCACTCCATATATCTGTAAGGCACTCAGTGACAATGGAAAACTCAAGCAGGCGTATGACCTTTTGCTCAAACAGGATTATCCTTCATGGCTTTATCAGGTAACACAAGGTGCTACTACGATTTGGGAACATTGGGATGGACTGAAGCCTGATGGTACCATGTGGAGTCCTGACATGAACTCATTCAACCACTATGCTTATGGTGCAGTTGGGGAGTGGCTCTACACTGTTGTTGCCGGGCTAAACATTGATGAAGAAAAGCCTGGATTCAAGCATGCGATTATCCGTCCCAGGATAGGGGGCGGCCTCAGCTTTGCCGAGGCTTCACATCTTTCACCCTATGGGGAGATAAAGAGTAGGTGGGAGATACAAGGGGAGAAGGTGATCCTTGAGGTGAGCATCCCTGCCAACACTACAGCCACTATCCTTCTTGATGATGCACAGCATGTGCACTCTGCAGAAAAGGTTGCTGTCACTTCAGGTGATGGCAAGCCTTCGATTGAGATTGGATCCGGGAAATATTCCTTTATTTATGAGTTGCCAATGTTGAAAAATACCTAAGTTGCTTTTGATTCTTCCCTGGTTGTATCTGTTTTTCAGTGAGAGCCTTACGTAGAACCTACAAAAGAGATTTTTGAGGTGAAGAGATTGGGAATCATTCTGATACTGTCCAGTGCACTCAGAGTGATTCTCTGTAATCGAATCTTTCTCGGAACTTGGTCGAGACCTGAAGGATTTCATAGTTTTTTCACAGATAAAACGAAAATTCCTCATACTTTTCTGGTGAGATGATGTCATCACCATTCCAGTTGGAGGAAAAAATGAAATCTAAGTTTTTGAAACTAGGCAGAAGTGTAATGGCTCTCAGCCTCATTCTGCTGTTGTCAGGTGCATTGTTTGCAGCAGGGACAATGGAAGAGGGTTCTTCTGCATCAAATCAGGATTCCCCTATAGGCGGCATAGCCAAGTATGTGTTTCTTTTCATCGGAGATGGCATGGCAACCCCACAGATCAACGCTGCAGAATCGTACGCAAATGCCAAGGTATCTGATGATGTGGCGATACGGCATCTACGTTTCTCACAGTTTCCCGTGGTAGGGCTTACCACTACCTATGATGCAGGGTCGCTGATCACCGACAGTGCCTCAGCTGGAACAGCCCTCGCAACGGGCAACAAGACCCTTAGCGGGGTAATCAATATGGATGTTGGCAAGACCGTGGCATACAAGACAATCGCCGAGTACGCCAAGGAGCAGGGGAAGAAAGTCGGAGTGGTTTCCACTGTCTCGATTGACCATGCAACTCCGGCTTGTTTTTACTCCAAGGTTCCTTCCCGCGGCAATATGTATGATATTGCGGTGCAACTGACCAAGAGTGGATTCGACTACTTCGGAGGTGGTGGATTCGCCCAGCCAACTGGCAAGAACAAGGATCAGCAGGATGTCTTGGGTATAGCGAAATCGGCAGGATTTACCTATGTGAATACAGTGGAGGCTTTCAATGCACTCAGACCAGGAGTCGGTAAGGTGTTGGCAGTCAACGAGCGATTGCAGGATTCTGCAGCTATGCCGTACGAGATTGACCGCAAGGATGACGAACTTTCTTTGGCTGACTATACGGCAAAGGGTATTGAGTTGCTCAGCGATGATCCTGATGGATTTTTCATGATGGTGGAGAGTGGGAAGATCGACTGGGCTGGACATGCCAACGACGCCGGCGCTTCCATCCATGATACGTTGGCCTTTGACGATGCAATCGCTGAAGCCATCGCATTCGCCGATAAACATCCCAAAGATACCTTAATCATCGTAACAGGCGACCATGAGACAGGTGGGATGACCATCGGGTTTGCGGGTACCAAGTATACGACATTCTTCAATGAGGTTGCCAAACAGACGATGTCTTTCACAGCCTTTGGTCAAGAAGTGCTTGCTCCATACAAGGCCCGGATTAGGGCAAGCGGGAACAATGGGCAGCTGTCAGATCTCTTGCCTGCAATCGAACAGGCTTTTGGGATGGACTACGAAGCGCTCACCGAGGTGCAACAGAACGAGCTCAGTATCGCTTTCGACCGGTCGATGGGAAATGAGACAATCAAGGCACAGGTTGAGGATCTCTATCTCCTTTACGGTGGATATGAACCGTTGACAATAAAGATTACCCAGATAACCAATCAACAGGCCGGAATAGGCTGGACGACCTACTCGCACACGGGAGTGCCGGTAGCAACATTCGCACGTGGAGTCGGACAGGAGTTATTCCAAGGATATTATGATAACACTGATATATTCGACAAAATGATGTCGGCCATGGGAATCGAAAAAATGGCTAACTGACCACTGGTAAACATGGTACGCATGCAAGGCGTGGCAAATCTTTTACGGAGTGCCACGCCTTGGGTATATTGATATGAGGATTCATAATGAAATTGCTCACTACAAATAAAGCCATCAAACACCAGGATGTGTATCTGGTTATCGGGTCGATTCTGCTCAGCATACTGTTGCTTCTGATTCCTACAGGCTTTGAAAATGCTGGTGAAAACCAGAATGCCTTCAGGACTCCGGCTACTATCTTGGAGGTAGACAACAGCTTGGTGAAGGTAATCGGACCGGTGGTGGAGGGAGTCCAACAGCTCATCATCAAGGTTAAGAGAGGGACCTTCGCCGGTGATACATTGGATACTACCAACATCCTGATTGGAAAAAAGGAGTTGGACAAGCTTTTCATACCGGGAGACACAGCCTTGGTGGTACTCGACCTGACTCCTGATGGATCATCTGTTGTGCACGCTAATGTGATTGACCACTATCGGACAGGAAAGAGCATCGTTCTGGTAGCGATATTCTTTGTATGTCTCCTGTTGGTTGCCGGGTGGATTGGGTTTAAGGCTATTGTTTCCTTCGTGTTTACTGCCATCATTCTGTTGAAACTGTTGCTTCCCGCATTTTTATGGGGATATAACCCTATCTTGGTCGCCTTCGGTGTCGTCACGATACTGACTGCAGTGATCATCTTCTTGGTAGGCGGGGTCTCGCGTAAAGGGCTTACGGCTTTCTTTGGAGCATTCGCAGGCATAACAGCTACGGTATTGCTTGCGATAGGATGTATGAAGTGGTTTCAACTCAATGGAGCAAATAGCCCTTTCTTGGAATCCCTTCTCTACGCAGGGTTTGGCCACATTGACCTTTCCAGCATTTTCATTGCTGGCATTTTCGTTGCATCCTCAGGTGCTGTCATGGATTTGGCAATGGATATTGCAGCTTCGATGCATGAGGTTAAGGAAAATCATCCGGCCATCACACGCAAGGATTTGGTTCTTTCGGGCCTGACCGTCGGACGCCATGCAGTGGGAACCATGACTACAACGCTGTTGCTCGCTTATTCGGGTGGGTATACTGGCATGCTCATGACTTTTTTGGCTAGGGGTGTACCGTTTGAGAATGTATTGAACATGGTCTATGTCTCTTCGGAGTTGGTGCATACTTTCGTTGGCAGTTTTGGCTTGGTCCTGGTGGCTCCATTGACCGCAGTCGCTGGAGGAATCATCCTGTCAGGTTCCTCGAAGAGGGTTCCTGAGCAAAACCTCCCTGCACCGATTATGCCCAATCTAGGATTGGAGGATTATTCCAAAAAGTAGTCATGTGTTTGTGCTATGAAGCCCCCGGCGTAATGCAAGTGATGGACATCTCTTCGTAAGAAACTTCGCCGGTGCATACCTGTTTTTCCTGGGCCTATTCGGTTCCTTGTTTCAATATGAAGGCTCCTGGCATACGTCTGTGCTGCCGTTCGAATGATGCTGGCATAGGTAAGTCCTTCTTGACATAATATACTTATTGTCATGTAAGCAAGGTATATAATCCTTTACGTCAATATAATTCAGTACTCAGAAAGGCCTGTTGTAATTCTACCTGTACCTATTCAAGTGAGTAATCATAATTCTCTCACTTGAGTCAGTCTTTTCCCTTTCTTAAGGCTAAAAACAATCTTTTCTCCAGCCCTTTCCTGTTGATAAACCAAGATATAAAGCTTTTGAGTATTATTATAATTTTTAATATTATTTTATAATAGATTTTAACTCGTTTTGATGACATCTAAATTTCATCGTAACAGAGGGATTAGATGTCCAAGAAATGGAGTACCCAGAAAGATTTTGAGCAATGCAATTATCAAGGAGAAGAATGCTGAAGTCCTTCGGTATGATGGGCTTGTCTAGGATTGCAGTAATTACTTACAGTTACTTGTGTCCTGTGGGATTAGGTTTGTTCTCATTTTGCTTGCACTCTTGGATAAACTTTGAGGGTGTGAGGCCTACTTCATGGTGGAAAAGCCTGCTGAAGTAGAACTGGTCCTTGAATCCTACTATGGAAGCTACGTCTTTCACCTGGAGGTCCGGACATTCCCTGATGAGCTGTTTTGCCTTTTTCAGCCTTACAGCTTTTACATATTCGTTGCAGCTCTTTCCAGAATACTTGCGGAAAAGCTTGCTCATGTAGGTTTGGGATATGCCAAACATTTTGCAGAGGTCCGGAAGGATAATCCTCTCTGAGCAGTGCTTGGATATATATTCACGCACTTTGAGGAAAAACTCAGGTGAATCAATTTTTGGAAAGGTTCCAAAATCTTCGGTGAATATCTTCTGAAAGAAAGATAGAATTCTCTCTTGTAGTTGGGCGTACGTTGCAATATCGGTAAACACCTCATCAAGGGTGAATTCATAGTTCTCTTCAAAGTGTTCTTGTTTTGAAAGTTTGAGTGTGAGATGTAGTATCTGTTGAAGACTATCTTCCACCCATAGTTGGGTTCTTTTCTTTTTTTTCCACTGGGTAAGGATTCTTGTTAATTCGTTTCGAAAGTCTTCAAACCGATTTTCTTGTAGGAAAAGTTTCAGCTGTTGCAGTTCTCCTTCTTGTATTGGAGTCTCTTGTTCTGGAATCTCCTTATGATACTCCAGTTCTTGCGAATGCTCTAGGATGACTTGGCTGTCCAGAAAGGTAAAGAGTGTTTTTACTGCTTTTTTGAACTCTTTGATGGGAAAAGGCTTTTCCATCCAAGCATGGGTTAGAAATGATATGGTAAGATTTTGTGGCCCTTCTTGGGCCTTACAACGTTCTTCACGCACTGCATGCTTGAACTCACAGCACGAGCATTCTCCTTGTTCTGGGTAAAGGAAGAGTCTTTCATGGTCATCACGTCCAGAAATAATGAGAAGGTCCTTGTTGAAAGTAATTCTGTTTATAGAGAAGGTTCGAAAAAATCGCCCGGGGATGCTGTTGCATCTCTCTATGCCAAGATAATAGTGATGGTTAGGAAAGTACCTCTGTAGTTCCATTTTATCAATTTCCTTGCTTCTGAATAGTTTCAGCAACAGGTCCTTTTGGTGTTCTCTTCGTTCCTGTTCCAGTTTCTCCCTTACTGAAGAGAACGCCTTTATAATCTTAGCTGGAGAGAGTGGCTTGAGGATATAGTCCAACGACCCGTTGGTCAGAGCTCCCTTTACCGAATCAAAGTCCTGGTATCCACTGACCACCATGGAGCTTACGGCAGGAAACCTCTCTTGAATATGACTGAGCAGCTGTACTCCATTCATCGCTGGCATATGGATATCGGTTATCACAAGGTCGGGTTGTAACTTCTCTATGACCTCAAGGGCAACCTGTCCGTCTTCAGCTGTCCCCACGACTAAGAAATCTTCTATACGGGTGTCGATGATGGTACAAATATGGTCTCTGGCAATTTTTTCATCTTCCACTACCACTACAGTATATTGTATTTCATGTTTCATGATTTGCTCTCTTTTGTCTGGTTCATTTTGGCTCCGAAGCGGATCTCAGCCCCTTTCTGATTGCGGTTACGAACAGAAAAATGAATATTTTTTTCTGAACCATAGAATAGGAGCATTCTTGCATAGGTGTTTATGATGCCAATACCTTTGGCTGTGAACTCGATATTTTCATGGAGACGGAACAGCTTGTCAGAGACTTGGGTCATCTCCTCATTGAGTGCCTCGATCCTTTGGGGAAGGAACCCTTGTCCATTGTCCTTGATGGATGCAAACCACCATCCATCCTTTTCGGTTACAGTTACGGATATCTTTATGATTCCCCGATGGTTTTCAAAACCATGTTTTATGGAGTTCTCTACGATGGGTTGAATTAGGAAACGGGGAACCCTCTGGGTCTTGGTGGATTCTTCCATGCGTGTTTCAAAGAGCAGCTTCTCCCCGTAGCGTACCTTCAGAAGGAACTCATAGTGGGAGAAGTTGCTAACCTCCTCCTCTAGGGTGGCGCTGTGGGTCCTGGTGTCGGTGGAGTACTGCAGTAGTGAGGCCAGACTATCACACATGTTACAAACCATATCGTCATTGTTCTGTATTCCCCTATAGGAGATGACATTGAGAACGTTATTGAGAAAATGGGGATTTATCTGGGCTTGTAAGAAATTCAGTTGGGCTTGTAGATTCAGCACTGCCATGTTTTTCTGGTGAATGATGGCTTCATCGAGCTGGAGCAACAGGCGTGCATATGCCTTGCTTGCCGCCTCTATCTCATCGTTCGAGGTATCGACCTCGATCCCTTTGGTCAGAGTCTCGAGGTTGGTGTTCTCAATCTGTCTCTTTAGGTTTCGCAAGGGCTTAGTAAGCTTACGGGCAAGGATGAATATGTAGGCAAAGGAGACAAGCAGGATGAGCAGAGCAACAAATAAGGTTATCCAGTTCATCCAGGTGACCGACCTGATAATTGTGTCCATCTCTTGGACAAGCAACACTCTGATACCTGTGCTTTCCGAATACCCTCCGACGATAATCTTGTCGGTCTCTTCTTCCATCATAGTGAACTGGGGAAGTGTATGGGCGAGGGAGCTGGCTATCATGAGGTAATGCTCTTGTTCTTCTTCGGGGAAGTCTGTATAGAGCAGGGTATTGTTGGTATCAAAGGCAATGGCTTTTAGGTTTGGAAAGGATTCCAGTGCAAATATTTCCTCCAACTTGGATATTTCTTGCTGTACTTCGATATATCCGATAGCAGGCATAGCCCGTCCAAGGCCGAAGACCAAGGCAGTCTCGTTCTCTGCTGCGCTCCAGGGATCAGGGTAGGCCCCTCCTACTACAGTTTTTCCCCTAAGGGCACGGGCATCCTCCAGCCAAGGGATGGAGGAGAAGTCAAATTCTCCTTCCCTTTTTGTTTTTACTTGAAAATTGCTGGTGATAAAATCCTGTCTGTCGTTGAAATAGGAGACCCTGTAGAAATTTTCCATGATGCAATAGGTGTACAGGGCATGGCGAATGGCGATCTTAGAAGTTTCTTTATACTCTAGACTTTGCTTTGTGGAACTGTCCATGGCAGCCATAATGGACATGGAAGAGAGCACTTGCATGTCTGACAGGAGGAAATCTGTTATGAACTTCATGGGGCGGATGAGCTCTTCTAGTTGGCGAATATTCTTCTCTGAGGTTGCTTCCATGGTTTGGATAGCTTTTTCTTTGATTTGTACGATGACATAATGGCGTACACCCAAGGTCAGCGATCCGACCAACAGGAAGATCAGGATGGAGTAGGTAAAGAATATTTTTGTTTCAAATCTCATGCACCTTTCCTAATAAACATAGAGTAAAAAGCAGTATAGCATGGAAAAAACAGCATATAGGATTCTTTTTTACCTCTGGAAAATACATGCCCTTGTGTTGTTCCCTCCATACCCTTCCCTCCAGGCGATGGTAGAATTATGATGAAATCTGTTCTATATGGATATCATAAAGGAGGCAACAGATGCTGTTAGTTCAAGAGTTGGTATGCAATTACCAAAAGGATGCCAAAGGGATACAAAAGGGATCAACCTTTGGTTGGAACCTAGTCAGTGATAAAAGAAATGTGTTGCAAACAGCCTATAGGCTACAGCTCTCCCTTTCTTCCGATTTCTCCAAACCACTCTTTGATACTCAAAGAAAAGAAAGTGAAGAGAGTGTGGCCGTTTCCCTCTCAGGTTTTGCCCTTGAGGATGCAACGGTTTATCATGTCCGGGTCATGGTTTGGGATAATAAAGCAGAGCAGAGTCCCTGGAGTGAAGCTATCACGATAGAGACTGCGAGTGGAAAGAAAGCATGGGAAGCCCTTTTTATCACAGCTGATGTGTATAAGGACGATAAGGACAAGAGTGATGCTCGCCTCCTTCGTAAGGAGTTCCTTCTTGATGAAGAACTGGTTTCTGCCAAGGCATATGTAACATCATTGGGACTCTATGAGTTCTATGTTAATGGAAAGCGTGTGGGAGAGGACCTGTTCACTCCCGGTTGGACATCCTATAACAAGCGCCTGCTCTATCAGAGCTATGACCTTACTGAGTTTCTTTCTGAGGGGCCGAACTGCATTGCCTCCATGGTGGGTAATGGTTGGTACAAAGGCGTTATCGGCTTTGAATTGCAGAAGAACAACTATGGTCAGAAGAATGCCTTTTTCTGTCAGCTTGAGCTTGAGACGGTAAGCGGTAAGAAGAGTACCCTCGGCAGTGACCTCTCCTGGAAATGGCATGAAGGCCCTGTCCTGTTTTCTGAGCTCTATGATGGTGAGACCTACGACGCAAGATCGGAGATTCCAGGTTGGGACCGACCTGGCTTTAACGAAGGTGCCTGGAAGAGCGTTGCAGTAGTTGAACACGACTATGCAACCCTCACCCCTCAGGAAGGGGTGCCTATTCAGGTCATTGAAGAGATTGGGGCAATGGAACTCATTACAACACCCAAGGGCGAGACTGTCATTGATTTTGGTCAGAACCTTACAGGATGGGTCAAATTCTTTGTACAAGGGAAAGCCGGGGAGAAAGTTGTCCTTCGCCATGCAGAGATACTTGATGCTACAGGTAATTTCTACACAGAGAACCTCCGTTCTGCAAAGCAGAAAGTCACCTATATTCTTAAAGGAGAGAAGAAGGGTGAGTCCTATCACCCACACTTCTCCTTTCAAGGTTTTCGCTATATTGCCCTCGATGCCTATCCCGGAACTGTTGACCTGAGTAATTTCACTGCACAGGTAATACATTCGAAGATGAAGAAAATCGGTACCTTCTCCTGCTCCAACCCTCTGCTCAATCAACTGCAACACAATATCAGATGGGGCCTGAAGGGCAACTTCCTTGATATTCCCACCGACTGTCCTCAGCGAGATGAGCGTCTTGGCTGGACTGGTGATGCTCAGATATTTGTCAGTACTGCCTGCTTCCTGAAGAATGCACATTCCTTCTTCACCAAGTGGCTTCACGATCTTGAGGCCGACCAGCGTGAGGATGGGGCTGTGGCCAATGTGGTACCCAATATCATCAGGGACCAGGGGATGATCGACGGGGTGATGGGAGCGTCTGCTGGCTCCTCTGCCTGGGGTGATGCTGCAACGATCGTGCCTTGGGCCCTGTATCGCTACTATGGTGGCACTGAGGTGCTGAGGGAGCAGTATTCCAGTATGGAACGTTGGGTCGGATTCATCCAGAGTGAAGCGACCGATGGCCTGATATGGGAGAAGACCTTCAGTTTCGGTGACTGGGTCGCCCTCGATGCCAAGCCCGGCAGTTACTTTGGGGCGACACCAATAGGTCTTGTCTCCACCTGCTTCTACGCACTTTCAACACAGATATTGGCAAAGAGTGCCAAGCTGTTGGGCAAGGATGAAGATGCCAAAAAGTATGCAAAGCTCTATGATAGGGTCAAGGAAGCTTTCAACAAGAGGTTTATAGGCAAGAATAAGCGACCGCTTTCACGAACACAGACCTCCTGCATCCTTCCGTTGGTCTTTGACCTGCTTTCACCTGAACAGACGGGACCTACAGTCGACCTTCTGTGTGAGCTGCTTGATGAACATGATGGCCACTTGGTCACAGGCTTTGTCGGCACTCCTTATATCTGCAAGGCACTCAGTGACAATGGAAAACTCAAGCAGGCGTATGACCTCTTGCTCAAACAGGATTATCCTTCATGGCTTTATCAGGTAACACAAGGTGCTACTACGATTTGGGAACATTGGGATGGTCTGAAGCCTGATGGTACCATGTGGAGCCCTGATATGAACTCCTTCAACCACTATGCTTATGGTGCAGTTGGGGAGTGGCTCTACACTGTAGTTGCCGGGCTAAATATTGATGAAGAGAAGCCTGGGTTCAAGCATACCATTATCCGCCCCAGGATAGGGGGCGGCCTCAGCTTTGCCGAGGCTTCACATCTTTCACCCTATGGGGAGATAAAGAGTAGGTGGGAGATACAAGGGGAGAAGGTGAGCCTTGAGGTGAGCATCCCTGCCAACACTACAGCCACTATCCTTCTTGATGATGCACAGCATGTGCACTCTGCAGAAAAGGTTGCTGTCACTTCAGGTGATGGCAAGCCTTCGATTGAGATTGGATCCGGGAAATATTCCTTTGTTTATGAGTTGCCAATGTTGAAAAACACATAAGTTATTTTTGATTCTTCTATGGTCGTATCTATTTTTCAGTGAGAGACTTAATTAGAAACTAAAAAGGAGATTTTAGGTATGAAGAGATTAGGAATTGTTCTAATAATGTTGTGTATCATCCCAGTATTGATGTTCAGTGCAGGCTCGAAAGAAAGTGCAGGCGCTGTAGAAAAAACAGATGAGCCGGTGGTGATCACCGCTCTCTTTGATAATGGTCAGGCACTTAATGGGTTTAATGCCGTGGCTAAGGTCGCTGAAGAGAGGTTCAACATCAAGTTCGAAATTGAGATTCGTCCTGGTGGAAACGAAGGCGAGAATATCGTAAAGACCAGACTGGCGACAGGTGATATGGCTGACCTTTGCATGTACAATAGCGGGTCCCTTTTCCAGGCCCTGAACCCCTCGGAGTTCTTTGTAGACTTGACAAACGAGCCCTTCATGACCCGTCTTGATGAGACCTATATGAATACAGTCAGTGAGAATGGCAAGGTCTACGGCGTACCGTACTCTTCCACCCAAGCTGGTGCCTGGCTCTATAATAAGAAGATCTATGCTGACCTTGGCCTGAAAGTTCCCTCCACTTGGGCAGAACTGATCGCTAATGCAAAGAAGATCAAGGCAGCAGGAATCGATGCCATCATCGGGTCTTACAAGGATGCCTGGACCAGCCAGCTGATTTTCTTGGGGGACCACTACAATGTGCTGCAGCAGTATCCTAATTTCCCAGAAGAGTACACAGAGGGAAAGGCAAAATATGCCACCAACAAGGCAGCCCTGCGTAGTTGGGAGAAGCTTCACGAATCTCATGCCTACATGAACAAGGACTATCTGGCAACAACCTATGATATGGCTTTGGATATGCTGGTCGAAGGTAAGGGTGCCATGTATCCGATGCTTACCCAGGCTCTCTCCTATATCTATGAAATCTATCCTGATGAGATCGACAACATTGGTGTCTTTGGCCAGCCTGGCGATTCAGGTGAGAGTGGCCTGACCGTTTGGATGTCCGCTTCCCTCTATGTGAACAAAACCAGCAAGAATATCGATAAGATCAAGGAGTTCCTGGAGTTCTACGTTTCGGATGAGGCTGTTGCCATCTACAGCAAGGAAATCAAGCCAGACGGACCCTATGCCATCAAGGGTATTGCCCTTCCTGAAGGAACCTATGCTGGTGTCTTGGAGATGGTTCCCTATTTTGATGCTGGTAGGACAGCTCCCGCCCTTGAGTTCCAGTCCCCTGTCAAGGGATCGAGTGCAGAGCAGATCACCGTTCAGTGTGGTGCAAACCTCAAAAGTGCAGTCGAGTGTGCAGAATCTTATGACAAGGATGTTCGCAAGCAGGCTATCCAGCTTGGACTTCCTGGTTGGAACTGAGCAAGAATTAGGGTATTAGGTGACTAATACCCTGTAGTATGATTGATTAATGACCTCCCGTAGGTTACGGGGGGCCATTCTAAAAAGGGGGGACTTTGTATGACTGATACAACTGTATCCAAACAGATGCATCCATATTACTATCTGATTCCTGCTTTGCTGATATATGGGGTGCTGTTCATTGTTCCTACCTTGATGTCTTTTTTCTTCAGCATGACTGTCTGGACGCTTAAGGACTACTCCTTTGTAGGGCTGGAGAACTTCAAGATGTTCATCACAGAGGATTCTCTGCGGATCGGAGTAAAGAACACCATGATCTACGCTGTGATGACCAGTTCCCTGAAAGTCATCATTGCGCTGTTCCTTGCTGTATTTCTCTCTTCTGGGTTGAGGAGCCAGAACTTCTTACGTTCCATGGTATTTTTTCCGAATCTTGTTAGTACGCTTGCTGTGGGTCTTACCTTCAGCTCTTTGATGCATCCTTCCAGAGGGGTATTCAATATCTTTCTGGAAAGGTTCGGCTTTGAAGGGCCTGACTGGCTGGGCAATGTCAACATAGCTCTTTTTTCTATCATCTCTGTTGATGTGTGGAAAGGCTTGGGTGTCGCTACGGTAATTTACCTTGCCGGTCTGCAGGCGATTCCCAAGGACTACTATGAGGCAGCTTCCATCGATGGTGCTTCCAAATGGAATAAGTTCTTGCATATCACTTTGCCGTTGGTCAGGCCTTCCATGAACTCAGTCATCATCCTTTCATTTATTGGAGGTATGCGCAGCTTTGACCTTATTTGGGCCATGACCAAGGGCGGGCCCGGCTTTACCACCGACGTGGTTGCCTCCATCGTCTACAAGCAGTATGCAAATGGGTATTATGGACTCTCTATCGCAGGAAACGTCATCATGTTCTGCATGATCTCCATCTTTGCTTTTCCCCTCTACCGATTCCTGATCAAGCGGGAGGAAGCAATATGAGCACTATGAAACTAAAAATGCATAAACAGAAGCGCCATATTGTTACTGAACTGATGGCCATCACATTTTCAATGATTCTCTACGGAATTCCCTTTGTTTTCATTATTCTTAACTCGTTTAAGACCCGCAGGGAAGCTGGCCTTATGAAGCTTTCCTTGCCAGATCCCTTCCAGTTCAAGAACTATTCTGAAGTTTTTGCTCAGAATGATTACATTGTAGTGAGGTCCTTTTATAACAGTATTGTCATAACAGCTCTCTCCATTCTGATTCTCACCATTGTTTGCTCGCTGGCAGGCTTTATCCTGCAACGGAGAAAGGGTAAGCCCACCAATATCGTGAATACTCTTTTCCTTGCCGGTCTTATGCTACCTCCAACCATCCTTCCGACCATTTGGGTTATGGATTTCATTGGTGTCTACCGATCCTTGTTTGGGATGGTTCTGGTGGAGGTTGCCCTTAACATCCCTTTTACCGTGATGATCTACCGAGCATATGTAGGGACAATCCCCTTGGAGATTGAGGAAGCTGCAGTAATTGACGGGTGTCCCCGTAGCAACCTGTTCTGGAGGATTGTGTTCCCCTTACTCAAGCCAGTAAGCTCAACGGTGATCGTACTTAATGCGGTCACTATCTTTAATGATTTTGTGAATCCCCTCTATTTCCTTCCTGGGGCAAAGAACTCCACCGTCCAGCTTACCTTGAACATGTTCATGGGCAGGTTTGGTAGTAGCTGGAACTTGCTGTTTGCTGATGTGGTACTCATTACGTTGCCACCTCTTGTCCTGTTCATCTTCTTCAACAAGAAGATTGTCGATGGTATGACAGCAGGGGCTATCAAAGGGTAGGGGAAAACAAAGGGTTCTTGAAGTTTGAAGGAACATTGCAGGTTTGCAAAGTTTGTTTGTTCTTCCAAATGTTTGGCAAGAAGACCAGAGGTTTTCAATATCGAACAGCATGTGATGGTTGTATTACACCAATATATTGAATAGTAAAGTCATTTATTGTAGGTATTTATATTAAATGCTTGACAGATGTTTGCTCTAGGCTGTATTCTGATACTATGAATACACAATTAGAACTCCCCTCTGTTCTTGTCAGCAAGATACAGAGCGATAACCCGACGATACTGCCCTTGTTTTTAGATTCAAAACTCAGTGATGCCGATCTTGTAAAGGCCCTACGGGACCACTATACCACCTATATGCAACAGAAGTACCCCATCGCCTGGGCATATTACACAGGAGAAGAACAGAGTGAACAGGATTACTACAAACTCTCTGCCAGATCCATGGCGTATCTGCGACTAATGGATTATCTAGATCATGAAGGGCAATCCTTTCCTGACTGGAATTTGCATGGAGCGGAAGTTGTCTCAAGACCGATTGCTTTGATGAGAAAGATTCTTACCGGGCAATGTGTAGATTGTAACTCAGATTTCCTTGAGGATATGGCACACTTGTTTTCCCAGCTGAGTGAGGTTGAAAACTTCAACATTCCTACTCGCAGTCTTGTACAGACTTGGATGGGCCGCCATGGCAGTGGTTTGGATTCAGATGTTGTCTCTTGGCGAGCTCACAATAAGGAGCGCATTGTTGCGCTGCTTATCGAGAAGTTGAAAACCAGGAAAGGCCAAAGTTCCCGTTACCAGCTGAAAAAGGGTATGAGTGAAAAAGAGATACGCAAACAAGTGCTCGTATGGTGGAGAGAAGACCGTTTCCATCTGCACTTCGCCATCAGAAGTACAGATGAGCTGAACAAGTATCTCGACTACTCGATGAGTGAAGAGGAGTTGCGTATCATGGGGGAAGCTGAAAAGAAAGGTATTCCCATCTTTGCCACACCTTACTTCCTATCCCTTATCGATACACGAAAGAAAGATGAGCAGGGGAAAGCTGGCAGTGACCTTGTCCTTCGCTCCTACCTATTCTACAGCCAGGATCTTGTCGACGAGTTTGGCAGTATTGTTGCTTGGGAGAAGGAGGATATAGCAGAACCTGGTAAGCCCAATGTGGCTGGTTGGGTCCTCCCTTCCCACAATGTCCATCGTCGGTATCCTGAAGTTGCGATTTTTATCCCTGATACCATGGGCCGTGCCTGTGGCGGGCTTTGTTCCTACTGTCAGAGGATGTATGACTTCCAAGGGGGAAGATTCAATTTTGAATTGGAGAAGCTTCGTCCCCGACAGAGGTGGAAGAAGAGTCTTGAGGTGAATATGGAGTACTTCCGTAACGACCCCTACCTTTCTGACATCCTTATTACCGGAGGTGATGCCTTCATGAGTTCTGTTGCATCTTTGCAACAGATTCTTGATGCTGTGCTCGAAATGGCCAGGGGAAAACTCAAAGACAATGAAGACCGAAGCGATGAAGAGAAATATGCAACCATGAGGCGTGTCAGGCTTGGGACAAAAATTCCAGTTTACCTGCCACAACGGATCACCAAGGAGCTGGTGGAGACTCTTAGGGTTTTCAGAGAGAAGGCAGCAGAGGTTGGCATCAGCCAGTGTGTGGTGCAGACCCACATCTCTTCGGCTATGGAGATTACCCCCGATACCAAGAAGGCCATTGCTAGGTTGCTTGAAGCTGGGTGGGCTGTGACCAACCAGGAGGTATTCACAGTGGCTGCTTCCAGGAGAGGCCACTCGGCAAAGTTGAGGAAGGTTCTCAATGATATTGGTGTATTGCCGTACTATACCTTCTCGGTAAAGGGGTTCAGGGAGAACCGGGAGCTGTTTGCCACCAACTCCCGCTCCACCCAAGAGCAGGTGGAGGAGAGTTCCATCGGCCAAGTAGCCCAACGTTACCATGCTTCCCTCAGACCTTTCATGAGTGAGGCCCAGCATATGGTGGAAAACATCGACTCTATCCGTACGTCCGATGAGATCCCTTTTCTTGCAACAGACCGCAATACGTTGAACCTCCCTGGGGTAGGCAAGAGCAACACGTACCGAACCATTGGCATTACTGATGATGGTAGGAGAATCCTAAGGTTTGAGTTCGACCATACGAGACCCCACAGCAAGGTCATTGAAGAGATGGGATCGGTAATCATCATCGAGTCTAAGTCGATAGCACACTATCTGAGACAGATTGAGGCGATGGGTGAGGACCCTTCTGAGTATCAGACCATATGGGGATACTCTGCAGGAAGCCTTGCTCCAAGGAGTACTGTGTTTGAAGGGATTTCGTGAGGGCAGAAAAGAAGACAAGTAAGAATCTCTCTTTCATAGGCAACAAAGCAGGCAAGTAAGAACGTGACTGGGCTAGTTTTAAAAAAATGTGAGCCTATAAGGCTCTTAGGCAAAAGGCGTACAAGAGCATAAGAACATAGAAAGAGAGTATAGGCAAACTTCCCGTACTCTCTGTAAGATTTGTGTGGATGGTTGCCCAATTGGACAGCCTTTCATACAATCAAAGCCATAGGAGACCTATGATGAACCATACTATTGTTGTGCTTGATGGATATACGCTTAATCCTGGGGATCTCACTTGGGAAGGATTTTCTGCTTTAGGGGATCTGACGGTCTATGACCGTACAGAGCCTGAGGATATCCTTTCTCGTATTGGCGATGCTGACATTGTCATCACCAACAAGACACCCCTTACCAAAGAGACCATAGGGAAGGCTCCTGCAATACAATACATCGGGGTGTTGGCCACTGGCTATAATGTGGTGGATATCCAGGCGGCGAAAGAAAAAGGCATTCCAGTATGCAACATCCCTACGTACGGCACTGATGCTGTAGCCCAGTTTGCTTTTGCCATGTTGTTGGATATTACCAACCATGTGGCCCATCATAGTTCTGAGGTCAAGAAGGGAAGGTGGACCGAGAGTCCTGACTTCTGCTTCTGGGATACCCCACTGATGGAACTTTCGGGTAAGACGATGGGCATCATCGGCTTTGGAAGGATCGGGCAGGCAACAGGGCGTATCGCCAAGGCCTTTGGCATGGAAGTTCTCGCCTACGATGCCCATCAAGATCCCGGTGCTGGCGTTACCTATGTAAGTCTTGATGATCTTTATGCAAAGAGTGATGTGATTGCCCTGCACTGTCCTCTTTTCCCAGAGACTGAGGGAATCATCAATAAGGACAGCATAGCCAAGATGAAGGATGGGGTCATCCTCCTCAACAACAGTCGTGGTCCACTTATTGTGGAGCAGGATCTCGCCGATGCCCTCAACAGTGGCAAGGTCTACGCAGCAGGGTTGGATGTTGTTTCCAGTGAACCCATCAAGGCTGACAACCCGCTTCTTACGGCAAAGAACTGTATCATAACCCCACACATCAGTTGGGCCCCTAAGGAGAGCAGGGAACGCCTGATGGGGATTGCTGTGGATAATCTTGTAAGGTTTCTTGATGGGAAACCTGTACATGTGGTGAACAAGTAGGAAGGGTGTTTTCTCTTACGGTTGCAGAGACTTGGGTACCGGTAAGACTGTAAGTCGCTTCAGGTAAAAAAGTAATAACGGAAAAGAAATCGAAAAAGATAGCAAATAACACTAGAGGGATGTCCTGATTAGGATATCCCTCTAGTCGTTATTGTTTTCCTTGTATGTATCTCTATTCCTCTATAGCTTATCTCAAATCCCCTCATTGAATCCCATAGTGTAGGAAATCTTCATTGCCGTCTCCCGCAATCGGGGGATTGCCAATTCAACTTCCTCTTCAGTCATATAGGGTTCAAGGGCAGATATGCTGATGGCGGCAATGATGACTCCTTCTTTTCCATAGACAGGAACAGCACTGCAGTTGTCCCCACTGATGAATTCATTACGGTCACGGCCAACTCTTTCCAGTCGAACTTTATTAAGTTCTTCCTTGATCCCTTCGATGGAAGTGATGGTTTCAACTGTATACTGTTTGAGACCCTTGTCCTTGATCAGTTGGTCGATTTCCATTTCTGAAAGGGTGCAGGTGAGTACTTTTCCCAAACCTGTGCAGTGGAAAGGAAGGGTTCGTCCGGGAGTAAAATAGGTTCTGGGGAGAGACTGACTATCAATTCGGTCAATTACCAACACGTCACCTTGGTAATAGACAGCCATATTTAGATTTGCCTTTGGGAATGCATTCCATAGAAGCTCAAGATAGGGCATGCAAACTCTTCGGATTTCCACGGAATGCAGGGCATTGCGAGACAATCTAAGAGATTTGAGGGAAACCGAATACAATCCTGTCGAGGAATCCTTGACCATGTAGCCGGAATTTAACAAGGAGGCGAGAAGTCTGAAAGTCATATTGGTTTTTATGTCCAGAGCCGATCCGATGTCCTGAAGGGAAACAGGGCCTGACTGATCGCAAGCGTAATCGAGAATCTGGAAAGCTCTTTCGACTGTTTTTATATTGTAGCGGTCAGAATCCGAATCCATATGTATTCCTTTTGATGAGTATTGGAAAAAGGTTTGAAAGTGTGCCAATTTCTATTGATATAGTTTGTATCATAACAAGAAATTGATGATAAATCAAATCAAATTTGTTTTTTATAGCAAGGATTAAGAATTCTTGTAATAAACAGATGTGTTTTACGACATTTTTAGTGGGATGTCCATTTTTCTTATAAAAATCAAATTTCATATCTGCTTAGATTATGTATCAAAGGTATAATATGTATGTGAATTATTTTAAAAAATTTACATCACCTAACCATACACGGTTTTTTTGAATCGAACTTCCATCCAGGAAGTAAATACTGCATTGCCATCGCATCATTACGTTCCCCATAGGGAAGGGTTTTATACAATTCGTTGGCTTTGTATACTGCATCCATATTAATATTGATCCCCAGCCCAGGCGCACCGGTTATCTTGATTTTTCCACCTTTGATTTGGGGTGGGTCATTTGTAAGGTGCTGACCATCTTGCCAGATCCAGTGAGTATCAAGAGCTGTCGGATTGCCCGGTGCTGCTGCGGCACATTGTGCATATACAGCCAAGGTGATATCAAAATGGTTATTTGAATGACTTCCCCATGTGAGGTTCCAGTCATTCAGAACCTGGGCAATTCTCAATGAACCCGCCATTCCCCAAAAATGTGGATCGGCGAGGACTATGTCTACGGCCTTTTCGTTGACAGCATGTTTGAACTGTCGCCAGTCTGTAGCGATCATATTTGTTGCGGTCGGGATACCTGTAGCTTCTTTGAACTCGGCCATGGTCTCTCTCCCGGAATACCCTGATTCAGTACCACAGGGGTCTTCGGCATAGGTCAGGGCACTTCCCTTGCAGAGGTCTATGGCTTGCTGTAGTTTCCATGCACCGTTTGGGTCAATATTTATCCTTGCATTGGGAAACCGTTTTGCCAAAGCGGCAATTGTTTCCATCTCTTTTTCCCCTTCCATGACACCGCCCTTCAGTTTGAAGTCTTTGAAACCATAATACTGCTCGAGAGCCTCAGCCTGAGCAAGAATTTCCTGGGTATTCATCGCGGGCTTGCGCCTTTGCCGAAACCAAACATTGCCGCTGTTCGATTCATCAATATAGGGAAGATCCGTCTTGGTATGGTCTGCCTGGTAGAATAGGTAGGCAAGAACAGTAATTTCGTCTCGTTGCTTTCCGTCGGCGAGCAACTCGCATACAGGAACCCCCAGGAATTTTCCCATGAGGTCCATAAGGGCCGCCTCTATAGCAGTTTCACCATGGACAACGTCCTTGAGTTTGCCTAAATCGAGGTTCTGCAAGCCATCGCTACCCTTGCTTCTAATATTGTGTATGGAATGCAGGTTGCTTATTATATTCCGATAGGCACCAATGGGTTGGCCCACTATATATGGAATATAGCTTTCCAGAGCAGCAAAGATGGATTCTCCTCCGTGTACTTCGCCAACTCCGGTATTGCCCGAGGTATCGGAAAGAATAACGATATTTCTCGTAAAATAGGGTGAATGGGCCCCGCTGAGAGATAATAACATGCTGTCATATCCGGCAACAGGAAATACTTTCATATCAATGACGATAGGTGTTTTATAATTCATATATGTAACTCCCCTATAAATCTGATTAAACCGCTGGAAACAGTAAGAACCATTTTCAGCGGTTTATATGGTTGCAATTAGAATTTTTGCATTCAAGGTATTATTGCTACTCTTGCAAATTAATTCCTCTCAGCTTCAACCATTAACAATACTCGTTCCAATCTTTCTTGTATCAGTTCATGCCATATTGAGGGGTCGTCATATGGGTTGAAGTCCTCGGTGACAAGATCTTGCAATAAGAGAATTCCCACTTGATTAGTGTGCGAAGGGAGACAAACATCAACATGCATGGTATCGAGTTTTTTTAATCCTTCGATGAACTCTGCCTGTAACGAGAACGGAAGTCCCATTTCTTCGAGATTTTTCTTCGAACAAGAGAGGCCGATACCTCCATGCATACCACATCTCAGGACTTTCCCTGATTTTTTGTCAGTGACCTCGAAAAAGAAGGAAGTGCATCCAGGGGTATGCCCTGGGGTAGAGAGTGTCTGAATGGAGACATTACCCTGTACTATCGGTTTATCATCGTCAAAGGTAAAGTCTGGTTCAAATTCACCACAGGTGTAATTCCCGATACAAATCAAATCCTTCCGATCGTGCAGATACATCAAGTCCCTTTCCCCAAGATAGATATCAGCACCAGTCAATTCCTTCAACGTTCTGGCTCCGCCAATATGATCGATATGGGCATGGGAAAGAAGGATTTTCTTGATATCATGATAGTCATATCCAAGTTTTCTGATATTTTCCAACAATAGATACACTGTCTCATGCATTCCCGTGTCGATGAGAATCAATCCATTACCTGTATCGATGAGATAACAAGAAACCCAATTATTTCCTGAAATGTAATAAACACCAGGAGCCATTTTAATCGGTTCTTGATAGGTTTCCCATGGTGTTCGACAGCATTGCTCCATAAGCACCCAAGGCGATGGTGAATTTATAGCCGTACTATTTAAAGGCATAATGGTCCTCCCTAAGAGATAATTCTAAGATTACTTTGCAAAAATGAGTCATTTTGCAAGATATTTTGCATGGATTTTTGTCATTCCTTTTTTCAATAAAGGTAAAAACATGCTGCCAATGGTGATAATCAAGAGAACACAAGAAATCGGTCTTGTGAAAAAAGTTGATGCTGTTCCTGTATATTGGAAGGCTTTCAACATATTCAATTCCAAGGTAGGTCCCAAGATGAATGCCAGGATCAGGGGAGCTACTGGAATTCCACCAAATTCCATAAGGATTCCAATGATAGCGAAGATAATCAACATTCCGCATTTATAGAGACTCCCTGAGTCTACATAGCAACTCACAAAGGAAATTACCAGCAATACCGGATACATATAATGATATGGTACTTTCAATATCTGAGGGAAAATACGCATTCCCAAGGCTTGTAGAGCAAAGACCACAACAGCACAGGCAGCGACGGTAGCAAACATGAGGAAAACGACATCACCACTATTTTTGAAAACCATCGGACCCATTTCCAATCCGTGAATAGTAAGGGCTCCAATAAGAAGCGCTGTGGTCGAATCACCAGGAATTCCGAGGGCGGCCATTGGTATCAGAGAACCACCGATGGCTGCATTATTTGCCACTTCAGAGGCCCAAACCCCTTCTGGGTTTCCTTTTCCAAAAAGTTTTGGGGTTTTTGAAGCATTTTTACAGGCAGAATAGGAAACCAAATTTGAAAGTCCTGCTCCCATGCCAGGGAGGAATCCTATTCCCAACCCGATTCCGAATGACCGTAAAATATTCTTTGTTGCCTCTCTGATTTCTTTGAGAGTGATACCGATACCTTTTATTGATTTTGTATTGACCTCAGGAAGATCCGAGAATCCTTTTGAATATTCAACAACAATCTTACTTACCCCAAAAATACCGATCATTACGACAATCATGCTTAATCCACCCATTAAATGCATATTGTCAAAGACAAAACGAGGTTCTGCATCGATTGGAGAGAAACCTATACTTGCAAACAAGAATCCTACACAACCTGAGGCAAGTCCCTTGAACATCTTTCCTTTTGAAATAGCTACAACCATGGTAATTGCAAAGAGACATAGGGAGAAATATTCCCAAGGTCCCAGCATAAATGCCAAATCAGCAATTGTTTTACTCAATATTGCGCCTAGGATAGCACTGAAGAAAGTACCAACCAAAGAGGCTGTCATGCCAATTGCCAATGCCTTGCCAGCCTTACCTTGCTGCGCCATCGGATAGCCATCAAAACAGGTAGCTACGGCAGAAGGGGATCCGGGTATCCCAAGTAGAATGGAGCCAATGAAGGCCCCTGAACAGCCGCCGACCCAAAGGCTGATCAACAGGATTATTGCTGGGCTGGATTGCATTGAAAATGTCAAAGGCATAAACAATATCACCGCTAGGGTTCCAGAGAGACCTGGGATAGCCCCAAATATTAGACCAATCATATTTCCCATAACAAGAAGGACTAGATTATACGGATTACTAAGTTGAGATAAGATAAATGGAAGATATGTTAACATTCTATGTCCTTTTTCCTTTATTCGAACAACAACCCACTTGGTAAAGGTAGGTGGAAAACTTGAGAATATATAAGGTAAATGATTACACTTATCACTACTGAGAAGATTATCCGATTGATTGTTTTGGTTTGTTTGCCATGGGCGAATAGCGTAACAATTATATAGGTAAAGATAGGCGTTGAAACCAGATATCCTAAATATTTCAATAAAAGGACATATAGACAAAGAATTATTAGACTGATCGACAGTCGTGCCCATCCCTCTTTCAGTAGAAAAGCCTTTTCTTCTTCCTTCTTTAAAGTACTGGAGAAGAAAATCCCAGTCCCGCAAATAATAAATCCGAATGCAGCTATTCCAGGTAAAAATTTTGGACCAGGATAAGACATGGAAAATTTAATATTGAACTGCTGAATAAGTATAAAAACGACCAACCCGAGAATTATCAATAGAATACCAGTTATCTGGTCTCTTTTCAGTTTTATCACAACTTTGCTCCTTGGCGAGAGGCATTCCTCTCGCCAAATTACTGATTAGTATTATTTCTTTACCAGTCCCAACTCACTAGTAATTTCGTTAAGGTCCGATTGCTGTTTTTTGACTGCTGCAAGGCCCTCTGCAGGTTCATAGAATACCATTTCAAAGCCAGCAGGTGCTAGAATTGCATTGACAGAAGGATCTTGTGATGCCTGTACATAATAACTTCGAATCAAAGAGATCAGTTCAGGATCCATTCCCTTGGGTCCTAAAAACAAGTTATAGGTGCCGAAGGAGAAGTCATATCCTAATTCTTGGAAACTAGGTACATCAGGAAGTACTGAACTTCTTCCACCAGTTGAATCAATGGATACTACTCCAAGAGCAGTGGCCTTTTCAGCTTGGATATACTGTTTTGCCTGGTTTGGATTGACAAAACATGCATCAATATTATTGCCAATCAGAGCTGTCAGCTTTTCTGTGTCACTACCAGCTTCAACAAATCTTACTTTGATTCCTGCTGCTTTTGCAAACATACCGGATTCAATGTGGGCGGTACCGCCGGTTTCTACACCAAAGAGAAGGGTATCGGGAGCGGCTTTTGCAGCATTAATCAAATCATCTGCACTCTTGTAAGGTGAATCGGCAGAAACAACCAAAACATATCCAGCAAGCTCTGTCATATGGGAAACCCCGATAATGCTGAAATCATCAACTGCACTATGCTCGTAAACACCGGTGGCAGATTTAATCAGCATGGTTGAATGGAATTCCAGTATCACGCTGCCAGTAGGTTTTGCAGTACGAACTTTTTCCATTGCAACAACTCCGCCGCCGTCAGTGTTATTCACGATGGTAATCGTATTCCCTGCTAATTGCGCAACCTTATTCCCTAAAGTTCTTGCCATAACATCTGTTCCACCACCTGCACGAGCAGGAACTTGGATCTCTACGGATTTAACCCATTCTACAGCAGTTTTACTGGTTTTTTCGTCTTGTCCATTCGCAAAAACGAATGAAATGCTAATTGCCAGAACCAATACTAATGATAACAATTTTTTCATACTTTCCCTCCATTTGCTAGTAACATAAGATTATATGTATCTCCACATCTCAAATGTTGATAGTATTGTATATGCGTTTTTTACGTATGTCAACTTTTATTTGATACAAATGCATTATATCGATAAATACTCAAATATTGATTGATTTATCTAACTATAAGCAAAAGAAAATTAAAATGAATTGATAACTGGATTTTTCCGTTTGAGCTCACGCTCCTTTGTCCTTTGGGTACCTAAATGTATATATGTATTTTGATTTCTATCAATCTTAGGGATTTAGAAAAATAAGTATATGTATAGTGTATATGCTCATTAGAAGGTCTTTTTATCCTTTTCTACCGATTTTAGAGGCGAAAATAGTTTTTGTTAAGAATAAAGAAGAATGAGTGTATAGATAGGATACATGTTCAAGAAGTTTGATAGATTTATGGATAGTAATCTCTATATTTTGGTATCTGACGATGTAATTATAGTCAAATTATCAATGAAAAATAAAAACCAATTTGGATAAATTAAATAAAACATAAGAAATATCAAATTACTGTTTACAATCCAATAATCCAGGTTTATACTAGCAACCAAGTACAATTTCTGAGGGGATGTTACCATTTTTTTTAAGATTTCGCGGAAGGTAGAAAATTAGCCCCGTATGAATTCCCATGGTTATCCCCTTTAGATGGTGGGAAACCTGAAAAGTTAAGGAGAGAAACATGAACATTGGATTTGTTGGACTAGGAATCATGGGAAAACCCATGGTGAAGAACCTGCTGAAGGCAGGGCATGATGTAATGGTTTTCGACTTGAACAAGGCTAGTGTTGAAGAAGTTGTGTCCGCCGGTGCAGTAGCAGGAAGCTCTGCATCTGACGTTGCATCAAAGAATCCGCTGGTAATAACGATGTTACCAAACTCCCCTCATGTGAAGGCCGTTGTAATGGGAGAGGGCGGTGTCCTCTCCGGAGCCAAGGAAGGCACGATCCTCATAGACATGAGTTCCATTGCCCCTCTTGCCAGCCAGGAGATCGAGAAGGCTTGTAGCGAGAAGAAGGTTCGCATGCTCGATGCTCCCGTATCAGGTGGGGAACCTAAGGCTGTCGATGGGACTTTGGCCATCATGGTCGGTGGTGAGAAGGCTCTATTTGAAGAGGTCAAGGACCTTTTGTTGGTCATGGGTGCCACGGCAGTCCATTGTGGCTCAATTGGGGCAGGTAATACTACCAAGCTTGCCAATCAGATCATTGTTGCTCTGAACATCGCCGCTGTTTCCGAAGCTTTCACTTTGGTGAAGAAGGCTGGGGTTGATCCCCATCTGGTATTTGATGCCATCAAGGGAGGGCTTGCAGGATCGACAGTCATGAATGCAAAGGCTCCCATGATGATGGATTCAAACTTCAAGCCAGGTTTCAAAATAGATTTGCATATCAAGGACCTTGCCAATGCGATGGATACCGGTCATGGGGTTGGTTCCCCACTTCCTCTCACTGCCAGTGTGCGTGAGATGATGGAGACCCTCCATGCCGATGGATTTGGTGGTGATGATCACAGTGCCCTTGCCCGCTACTACGCTAAGGTTAGTGGTACGGAGATCGGCGAGTAGGGCTGGTATGAATAGCAAAGTAGACATGGCGAAAGCCTTCTCAAAAATCCCTTATATCACAGATATGCAGGTATACCCAGTGGCTGGGCATGACTGTATGCTGCTCAACCTCAGTGGAGCCCATGCCCCGTTTTTTACCCGTAACATTGTTATCCTTACTGACAATTTGGGTAATACCGGGCTTGGAGAGGTCCCAGGGGGTGAGAAGATCACCACTGCCTTGAATCAGGTTAAGCCGATTGTATTGGGCAGTAAGCTTTCTTCCTATAAACAGACTTTACTGCACGTCAAGGAAGCCCTAGGCGACCAGGAAAGTGATGTACGTGGGCAACAGACCTTCGATCTTCGTACCGGCATCCATGTGGTGACTGCCATTGAAGCCCCCTTGTTGGATCTTCTTGGCAAGTTTCTTGAAGTGCCGGTTGCCCAGCTATTGGGCGATGGCCAGATACGTGACAAGGTTAAGGTTCTTGGCTACTTATTCTACGTTGCAGACCCGGATAAGACTGACCTTCCTTACCTTAGGGAGAAAGAGAACTCTGAACCTTGGTATCGTCTTAGGCATGAAGAGGCTATGACCCCTGAGGCTATAGTTGCCTTGGCTAAAGCCAGCAAGGACCTGTATGGGTTCTCTGATTTCAAGCTCAAGGGTGGAGTTCTCTCTGGTAAAGAGGAAATACTTGCTATTCGTGCTTTGAAGAAAGCCTATCCTGATGCTCGCATCACCCTAGATCCTAATGGGGGATGGCTTTTGAAGGATGCCATAGAACTTTGTAAGGATATGCAAGGGATCCTCACTTACTGTGAAGATCCTTCAGGAGCCGAGGGAACCTATAGCGGTCGTGAGATCCTAGCTGAATTCCGAAGGGCCACAGGCCTTCCTACTGCAACCAATATGATCGCCACTGACTGGAGACAAATGACCCACTCCTTGGCTTTGCAGAGTGTGGATATCCCTCTTGCTGATTGTCATTTCTGGACTATGAGCGGGGCAGTCCGTGTCGGACAGCTCTGCAATGAGATGGGTCTGACTTGGGGAAGCCACTCCAATAACCACTTTGATATTTCTCTGGCTATGACTGCTCAGGTAGCAGCTGCAGTTCCAGGAAACCCGACTGCTGTGGATACTCACTGGATCTGGCAGGAAGGGGTAGAGGCCCTGACAAAGAACCCTCCCTTGATTAGGGACGGCCATATTGCTGTAGATGGGACACCAGGCTTGGGTATTGATGCTGATATGGATCAGATACTCAAGGCACATGAGCTGTATAAGCAGCACTGCCTGGGAGCTCGTAATGATGCCATAGGTATGCAATACCTGATACCAGGATGGAAGTTCGACCCGAAAAGACCTGCGTTAGTAAGATAGGAGACCTTTTGATGTTCAAACCGTATGGGATTATCCCACCAATTATTTCACCTTTGGATGAGAAGGGAAAATTCAATGAGAAGGTATACCGTACTTTGATTGATCGCCTGATCGACGGAGGCGTACATGGTATTTTCCCCTTGGGTACGACCGGAGAGTTCTATGCCTTTTCCGTTGCAGAGAGCAAGATGATACTTGAGATTACAATGGAACAGGTCAATGGAAGGGTTCCTGTCTATGCTGGGGCAAACAGTATAACGACCAGGGGTACTATTGAGCTTGTTCAGATTGCTCAGGAGTGCAAGGTCGATGCAGTGAGTGTGCTCACCCCGATGTTCATCTCTCAGACGCAGGAAGAGCTGATACACTACTACACGAGCATTGCCAGTAGTACGGATCTGCCGGTGATTATCTACAACAACAGGCCAAAGACCAATGTGCATGTGGAGCCAAAGACTGTTGCAAAACTTGCCGAGGTCACAAATATTGTTGGTGTGAAGGACAGCACCGGGGACTTTTCCAATACTGCAGAATACATCCGCCTGACCCGTGGCAATGAGAACTTTGGAGTATTGCTTGGTCGGGATACCCTCATTCATGCAGGGCTTTGCCATGGTGCTGTAGGTGCAATCGCTTCGTGTGCAAATGTGGCTCCACGTATAGCAGCAGACATTTATGACAAGTATATGAGCGGTGATGTTGCAGGCTCCTTGGAGGCCCAGTTCTTGTTTGCTCCGCTTAGGATCGCTACGAATATGGGCTCTTTCCCTCAGGTCATCAAAGAGGGGTTGGAGTTGCAAGGAGTGCCTGTAGGGAAGTGTCTCGATCCCATCAGAGTCCTCAGCATAGAAGAACGAGAGACACTTCGGTCGGTCTTGGACGAGATGCATTTGCTTTGAATATAGGTATTTCCATGTAAATGGGTAAGAATGGAATAAGGAGAATGAACATGAAAAAGATTGTAGCTATTGCACTTTCTCTCCTATTAGTCAGTTCTCTGGTGTTTGCAGCCGGTGCTGGAAAAACTCAGGGAACCGCTTCCACATTCCAGGGAAAAATGTTCGTGTAGTAATTGGATTCACCTCCATCGGTGGCGGCTCCTACCTTATTGCAGAGACAGTAAGTCACTATCTTGCAAAAGAACTTGGAGCTAAATTGAAGGTTGCCGCTGTAGGTACTGCAAAGGTCCTTGAGGCCATGCAGACTTTACAACCTGATGGTGATACCATCAGGATGTTCCATGACCTGGCTTTTTCTTCTACAGACCTATCGGTAATGGTATCTGGGTTCTCATTGCTATTGCCTTGGGATGGGCTTTCTGTGATGAGCATCGCATTTAGAAACTGGCTAGACTTGCAAAGGAAAAGAAACAATGATCCGACTTATTCAGATTGATCCTAGGGACAATGTTGCAATTGTGACAGAAAATGCACAAAAAGGTATGAACCTTGAAGGTATTGTCCTGCTCCAAGATATTCCCCAAGGGCACAAGGTTGCCCTTACAAAACTCCAGAAAGGAGCTGAGGTCATCAGATACGGGGTTACACTTGGATACCTGCTTGAGGATATAGGGAAAGGCTCCTGGATTAATGAGAATATGCTGGAGCTACCAGAGCTTCCTTCCTTGGATTCCCTGACCTATGCCCAAGGGGAGAGTGTTGTGCTCCCTACGCCTGCAACAACTACTTTTGAGGGATTTGACAATGGACCTGATTCCTATGCGGGAACCAGGAATCTCTTGGCTATCACGACAACCGTGCAATGTGTGTCGGGTGTAGTGGATCAGTTGGTTGCTCAGATTCGTTCAACGCTTCTTCCCAAGTATCCTCATGTTGATGAAGTGGTTGCAATCAACCATGCCTATGGCTGTGGTGTGGCCATCAACTCACCTGATGCAGTTATTCCTATCCGTTCCATCAGGAACATAATGAGAAACCCCAACTTTGGGGGGGAGATTATGGTGGTGGGACTTGGGTGTGAGAAGCTTACTGTTGATAAGTTATTGCCTCCTGAAGAGATCAACGCTGAAAATGTTCTTATGCTGCAGGACTATCCTGGGTATGCTTCTATGATGGAAGCCTTGCTGAAGATGGCAGAGACCAAGCTGCAAGCGTTGAATAGAAGAGAGCGTACAACGCTTCCTCTTTCCAAACTCTGCATCGGTATGCAGTGTGGAGGTAGCGATGCTTTCAGTGGCATCAGTGCAAATCCGAGTGCCGGGTATGCTTCTGACCTCTTGGTCAGCGGTGGCGCTACGGTAATGTTCAGTGAGGTCACTGAAGTCCGTGACGGAGTGCATTTGCTTGCCCACCGATGTGTGGACAAAGAGGCGAGGGATAAACTGGTTTCTGAAATTGGCTGGTATGATGCCTATCTTGCCAAGGGAAAAGTAGACCGTTCTGCAAACCCAACCCCAGGAAACAAGAAAGGGGGGCTCTCCAATATTGTGGAGAAGGCTATGGGTTCCATCGTCAAGAGCGGACGCGCTCCCATTGTGCAGGTGCTTGGACCTGGAGAAAGACCTACCAAGAAGGGCCTGATCTTTGCTGCAACCCCTGCCAGTGATATTGTGTGCGGTCCTTCCCAACTAGCCAGCGGGATAGCTTTACAGGTATTCATGACAGGCCGAGGAACTCCCTACGGGCTCGCTGAAGCTCCTGTGATAAAGGTCTGTTCCCGTAATATCATGAAAGAGCAATGGGATGATCTTATCGACCTTAATGCAGGTGGCATAGCTACAGGGGAAGAGAGTGTACAAGAGGTGGGAAAGCGCCTGTTCGAGCTCATCCTGGATGTGGCTAGCGGCAAGAAGAAGTCCTATGCAGAGCAGTTCAAGCTAAATAACTTCCTGTGCTTCTTTAATCCGGCTCCTATAACATAAGAAGATCTTGTCCATTACATTCTCTGAGGCAGATATGCAACATGAAGGGCCCCGTTTTATGGTGCCCTTCATCACTATCTTCCTTCCGACCAATACATCTTGATTTAGGTGCATGGTACTCAGGTCCTGACTACATCTTCCTCGTGGAGAAACGGTACATAGTCTTCCCTGACAGGGGTAAAAGCTTCGCAAACAACAGCATCTTCAAGAACCTCGACACTGTGAAGAATATTGGATGCGATATTCCAGCTGTCTCCAGCATGACAGACCATCTCAGTGTCACCGATACACATCTTAATGGATCCCGATACCAGATAGCCTGTTTGTTCATGCATGTGACGATGTGCTGGAGGTATTGACCCCTTGGGCATAATAAATTCAACCATAAGCATGTTCTTGCCGTAGTTCAGTGTTTTTACTTTGGTTCCTACAGGTGTTTCGTGATACCCAGAGGTACTCTTTTTTCCAAACATTATTTACTCCTTTGTATACGTGAAGATTTTTCCAAGTTGTGGAATATGGTAAGGTAAGGATGGGTTGATCTCATTGAGGATGAAGACAAACTCCTCAAGATCAGCCCCATTGGCGGCAAACATGTCAAAGTGCGTGGGGATAAAAAGCTTTGCTTGTATCTCTCCAGCAAAGGTAATGGCTTCCCGTGAATCCATGTTTCCTATTATTCCCCTCATATGCCTTTGTTCGTCTCTCCCGTTAATAGGGAGCATAATACAGTCAAGAGGAAGCTCTTGGAGCATTCGATGTTCCAAGATAGGTTCCGCTATGGAGTCGCCCCCATGGAAAAGCTTGATAGAGCCAAAATCAAAGAGAAATCCAAGATATTGTGAATTTCCCAGATCATCAAACGAATATTCCTCATGAGCAACTGTTATAGGTTCTAGTGAACAATTGGGAGCCAGATCATATTTTTCATCCTGTTGGACGAAGAGGACCTGTAAAGGATCAAGAACTTTCACCAGATTCTTGTGAGCTGCTGAAACTATGCACCTAGCCTGGGGATTGGCTTTCAAAACCCCTTGTATGGTTTGGATATCCAGATGGTCAGCATGCGCGTGAGAGCAGCATATGTAATCAATTTTCGGACTATCCTGAGGCTTGAAAGGAGGAGGGAACAACGTCCTGGGGTTCCCCATCTTGTCGAGCAAATCAGTAAGGACCAAATCTATTGCAACAACCAGATGCACACTCTTGATAATGAAACCACATTGGCCGATATGCCACATCGCCAGTTGTCCTTCGTGGACAAGGGAATTGTCAATTTCATTTTTAAGACCCGGACCTTTCATGACCCATGTTCGTGCATGCATTTGCATTACCCTTTGATACCGGTTGTCGATACTCCCTCAACGAAATACCGTTGAGTAAAAAAGAATAGTATGATCAAGGGCAGTATGGAAAGCAAGGCCATTGCCATCACTTGGTTCCATTGCACCGCAGAAGCGGAGTCAAGTGAAATCCTAAGCCCCAGGGAAATAGGGTATTTCTCAACTTTGCTGATATAGATAAGTGAGTTGAAAAAGTCATTCCATGTCCACATGAGCTGGAACAGCCCTGCAGAGAATAATGCAGGTTTCATTAAAGGCAAAAGGATCCTTACAAATATGCCCCAAGAATTACAACCATCAATCCTAGCTGCTTCGTCCAGCTCAGTCGGAATCCCTCGCAAAAATTGCAGCATCATGAAGATGAAAAACGGATAACAAGCAAATAGTGCTGGTACAATGAAGGGAAGATACGAGTCCAGCCATCCCAATTTATTGAATAGGAGATAGCGTGGGATGATGATTACAGAATTTGGAAGCATCAGGGTGGATATCATTATGGCAAAGAACATCGTTTTAAAGGGGAATTTGAAGCGGGCAAAGCCATAGGCAACGATGGAACATGACATAACGGTAAAAAAGACCGTAGGTGTCACCAGTTTGAGAGTATTGATGAAAAAAAGCGAAAATGTTGTTTTTCCTACTCCCTTCCATCCAAGAATATAGGCATCTAGGTTAAAGAAAGAGGGAAGACTTCTAGCAGAGGAAAAAATCTCTGCGTTTGTCTTGAAGGTGGCAAAAAACATCCAGATAAAGGGGTAGCACATCATATATCCGAATGCAACTAGTAACAGATATCTGAGAATTGTGGAGAAATTTCTCTTAATTTTTATGTCCATTAGAACTTACCTCCATCCTGGTAGTAGACCCACGCTGAAGATGATCGGAATATGAGGAGCGTGAAGGCAAGGATAAGTAAAAACATTACCCAACTTATCGAGGAGGCATAGCCCATTTTGAAATTGCTAAATCCCTCCGTATACAGCTTGAGACCTATCAGATAGGTGGACTTCAAGGGGCCTCCATTAGTGATCACAAAAGCAGACGTAAAGTTCTGCAATGCATTGATCGTCTGCATGATAAGGTTGAAGAAGACTATTGGGGTGATCATAGGGAACGTGATGTAGAAGAATTTCTTAATCGCCGAAGCCCCTTCAATGGATGCCGATTCGTACAGTTCAGTCGGAATTTGTTTGAGTGCTGCAAGGAAAAGAACCATGGAAGATCCGAATTGCCAAATCTGCAACAGGCTTATTGTTAGTAAAGCTACATGGGGTGAACCTAGCCAATCAATGGCTGGAATATTTATTTTCTCCAATAAATCGTTGATTATACCTTCCTTCATGAACATCAATTTCCAAAGGGCAGAGATTGCCACACTGCCTCCTAAGATGGAAGGAAGATAGAAAATTGTACGGAATGCATGTACTCCCCTAAGTTTCATATTGAGGATCAATGCAACAATGAGTGCAAAGATGAGTTTCCCTGGGACAGAGATGAATGCATATAAAAGCGTGACACCTACAGACTTCTTGAAATCAGGATCAATGGTAAACAATCTGATATAGTTTGCGAAGCCAATAATTTTTGGTTTACCCAGAATATTGTAATTAGTAAATGAGTATACCAACGATGAAATGAAAGGGTAAAATTGGAAAAGCAGAAATCCAATAATCCAAGGAGTAATAAATAACAAACCTTCAAATTGTTTGTTACTTTGGCGTATCAAGTCAAATTTCTTTATTTTCATCATACTATATTCGGCTCCTCGGGATTGTTCTTGCGAAACAGAAGTTTCATGTCTATGATTATAGCATTCCTAAAAAAGTGAGATAGGTTTTGATTTCCGTCAAAAGGTATCATTTCTTATGCTGGAATAAGTTTTGGAGGTTTTATGTATCGAATAGTTTTGATTGACGACGAGGTTAATATCTTGGAAGGCTTGGAAAAACACTTCAGTTGGAACGAATTCGGGTTTGAAATTGTAAAAACCTTCAGCTATGCACCTACAGCTTTGGAATTCTTGGCACAAAATTCAATTGATCTGGTAATTTCTGATATCAAGATGCCTAATATGGACGGCCTGGAGTTCCTTAAGGAATTGAGAAGGCGGAAAATACCCTCCTTTGTAATCCTTCTTAGTGGATATGCAGATTTTACGTATGCAAAAAAGGCCATTAGTTATGGAGTTAAAGAATATCTGTTGAAACCGCTGGACAGGGAAACCCTGGCACTAAGCCTGACCAAGATCAAAGAAACGCTTGATAAGATACACTACCCAGAACAGGACTCGGAGAAGGTTTCAGGGTATTACGAACAGATAATAGATACCATCAAAACCTATATTGCCAATGAATATGCCCATGCAACTCTCAATGAAGCAGCATTATTAGTGGCTCTTAGCCCGAATTATGTCTCCAAACTGTTTAAGGCTGAAACCGGTCAAAACTTCTCAGAACATCTTTTGAGCGTTAAAATGGGAAAAGCCGTAAGCCTACTCCAGGATGTCAATCTTCGCATCTATGAAATATCCTTTGCTGTTGGCTATGACAATCCAAAGAATTTTACCAGAGCTTTCAAACAGTTTTATGGAAAGACGCCTTGGGAATATCGTGAGGTGGGAATCTGATGCACTATAACTTCAATGTTATGCGTAGGCGGTTTTTCCTGACAAGTTTTGTACAATACTTGTTGCTTCTTCTTGTTCCCATACTTTTGTTCGGGTCCCTCTTTATCTGGATTGTAAATGGGAAAGTTACCAGTATGATTGAGGATTATACCCAATCACTCTTTTCCATTTCCTCTTTGAATATCGAGAATGTTTTTGATGAGATGTTACAGACGAAAATATTCATTGAGTCAAAATCGGATGTACACATCGCTCTTTTTCAGGTGCTTGAAGAGGAGAAGCCTCCCTCAGAAGCTCTTGCTGCTTTGGAACTCCTAGGCCAATACCAGGCAACAATCCTGAATTCCAAGTACTATATCCAATCACTCTATATCGGAAAGCTTGATTCTCCCTATGCCATTGTCAATGGAGAGAGAAAGAAAGGGACAGATATGATTGATCAAGGGTGGTATAAAAGTGCCATGGCACAGGAACGAAAAATCAACACCTGGATAGAAGTGCGTTCCATCAAACAATATGCCTTTGAAACGAAGGGTGTGCCGGTAATTTCCATCTATCAAAGGACAAAGTATAACGAAATTATAGTGGTTAACCTCTATAGGAGCTATTTCACCAACCTCTTGGAGTCGGTAGTTCATGTGGGGAAGGAGGCCCTTTGGGTATCGGATGGAGAGGGTACCATCCTCTTTGAGAACAGAGATTCCTCATTGCTTGCAGAAGCCTTCAAGACATCCACGTTCGAGCAAAGTCTTGCACTGGAAACTAAGGGATTGAAAACTGGAGATTATTACCTGACTTCTATGAAAATGGACAAATATGATCTTCGCTTCATTTCCCTTATTCCCAATGACTTAATCTATGAAACGCCTCTACTGCTAAAGAAAACTACATTCATTGTTGCAATCATAGCAACAATACTGTCAATGTTTTTGGCATTTTTGTTTACGAGGGAGAGTTATCTCAATGTCAGTAAAATTGTAGCAATATTTGAGAAAAACCTCCAAGAAAAATTGCTCTTTGATTTTGATAAGAAAGGGGGAAATGCCTATTTCTATATTCTCGAAAGCGCTACAAAAATGTTTGTGAACAATGCTAACCTAAAGATTGAACTGACAGAACGCCAATATGAACTGCTAAGTGCCAAGTTTGCTGCTTTACAATATCAAATTAATCCCCACTTTATCTTCAATACGCTCCAGGCAATTGATTTGGAGATTATCAATTCTACAGGCGTATCAGTCCAGGCAAATAGGATAGTAAAGCAGTTCGCTGAAATAATGCGCTATTCCTTGAGCAATCCGACTACATTGGTTCCCTTACGGCAAGAAATTGCTATGGCCAGAACCTACATTTCCATGAATCAGTATCGAATAGGTAATCGCTTTCAAGTTATTTGGGACTATGTTGAAGAGGAATGCGACAATATACCGGTCATCCGATTGATCTTTCAACCACTTATTGAGAATGCCATAAGCCATGCTCTCCTTCCACAAGGAAAACTAACCCTGGTAAGGATACGGATCAACCGACTTGGCTCGTACCTTCATGTTAGTGTTGTAGACAACGGTCAGGGGATCCCAGCAACGAAATTGGAAAAAATACGTGAAGGATTACATGCAAATAACAACTTGCAAGGGACTCACGTAGGGTTGAAAAATGTTAACAACCGTTTGATCCTGCAATATGATGAAAGCTGTAGGATTAAGATTTACAGTAATTTCGGTCATGGGATAGGGCTTTTTTTCCGGATCGGAATAAGTCCAGAGGGTTCGCTTGAAGACGATTCTTGTGATTGATTATGATACCTTTTAGCGTAAGTTGATAACTTTTGCCACCAAAATAGCGATGATATAATCATTGGTATGATACAGATACATTTTGAGTCCATTTCTCGTTACACTAAAAAATCAGAGCCTGTAAAGATATCGGTCCCGTTTGCGCAAGGGATACTATTGAATGACTCTATCCAAAACGCCCGGATACATACTAAAGAAGGGAATCCGGTCCCTACTCAGGCTCTTCCAACCAGTCTGTATGCCGATGGTTCGGTACGGTATCTCTTAGTACATTTCCTAGCAGATTTTCCCAAGAATACAGCTACTGATTTTTTTCTGGACTTTGAGGCCAGAGCATATGCTTCCAAACACTCTGTGTCTGTCGATATGAACCCTGATGGCAGTGTTGTAATCGATACAGGAGAGGTGTCCTGTACTCTTTCGGGGCCGGGAGGTCCTCTCATTCGGAAAATAGAAGGCCAAGGAACCTGCCTTACCGAAGACCAAATTGAAGGCCCGGTACTCTATGATGCAAAGGGGAATGCTTTTACAGCAAAGATAGGTACGCAAGGCTGGAAGATTCTTGAATCGGGACCTATCAGGACGATGCTTCGGTGCAAAGGTCGGCATTATGACCAGGGTGGAGACTCTTGGTTTGATTTTGTGTTCACCCTTACAGCCTTTGCTGGTTCTCCTGTGCTCAGGGTAGAACATCAGTTAATCAATACAGAAAAGAAAAAGGGAGGGGCAAAGGGGAAAACCCTTACGCTTACCAATGATCAGGCCGGGTTGAAATACGACACTGATTATCCCTATGAGTTTTTGAGTGGGGCAGAATTCATTCTGAAACCATCGGTTTCAGACACAGAGAAATTCGAAAAGTGTCTGTACACTTCAAGTTTTAATTATCAGGTACAAAAAGGAAGCTATGCGGATGTACTCAAGCAGGAGATATGTGCCGATACCATCATTGATACTGCCAATGAGATGTTCCCTGAAGTCCTTTTCAGTATTTTTGCCTGTGATTGGAATGATGGTACAAGCGCTTTCACAGCATCCCTCTACCAGGCGTATCAAAACTTTCCAAAAGCACTGGAAATGCAAGAGAACACGTTGGTACTATCACTTTTCCCCCGTTCCTACGACATGATAAAGATTCCCCAAGGGGTAGCGAAGACAGTACGGTTTGATCTATTTCCCCATGATCCTTCCTTGGATGAACATCTGTTGGTAGATAGATTGCTTACCCTTGAGATGCCACCAGTTCCCTCCCTGGATGTTGAGACCTTTATGGAAGCTGAAGTATTTGGGCAGGAGGTGTCCTCCCTTTATCACCATCCGACTGAGCGGTTCCTCTATCGTTTTATTGATTCACGGGCCAAAGGCCTTGGATTCTTACATTTTGGAGACTGTCCTGAATGGGAGTATTCCAAACAAGGACGAAGCAAGGGCCGGGATATCTGGATCAACAATGAATATGACATGCCCCATAATTACATGGTCATGTTCGCTAGGACCGGGGACAGGCGCTACTATGATTATCTGGTGGCAGCAGTCAGGCATTGGTATGATGTCGATATCTGCCATTTCAGCGAACAGGCACACCACGAGGGATTGTTGTATACCCATAGTGTCGATCATGTCTCAGGGCAACCTGTTCCTAGTCACCAGTGGGTTGAAGGCTTCCTGGACTATTATCATCTTACAGGGGATCCTGTTGGGTTGGAGACGGCCTATACGATAGGGGAGAAACTTCTTGAACTAATCGTCCTGCCGATTTACAACAAGCCAGGTGCCATTGAGCCACGGGAAATCGGTTGGTCCTTACGCACGTTTCTCGCACTATACAATGAGACTCATGAGAATCGATGGCTTGATGCCTGCAAACCTATAGTCCAGACCTATATTGCCTGGGCTAAGCTGTATGGGAACTGGACGAGTCCCTATCCTGATAACTATCTGGACCGTGTTCCTTTTATGATTAATGTAGGTTTGGTAGGGCTTTACAGGTATTATACGATTACCAAGATTCCAGAAGTGAAAGAAACACTCCTGATTGTCATAGACGATCTGGTCAAGGAATGTTTGATACCTAGAGCAAATATGTTTTTTGGAAAACAGCACCCTGCCGTGCGTTACCAAAATTTAAATGGGATGGTCCTGGAGTCTTTATTTATCGGTTATGAACTCACAGGGAAGAAAGGCTATCTGGAAGCAGGGCTAGGAATGTTCAATTGGCTGACCAAGGAAAATCCCTCTCCAATCTATGATTTTTCGAAAATCAAGCGTGATGAGTTCACTGTAATCTATGATTGCCCGGTAGGTCCCAAACGGAGTGCACAAACGCTATTGCCACTTCTCAAGTACTATTCAGCTATATTGGCTGAAGAAATGCTCCCACAAGAAGCGTAGTTACCCATTGTTAATGGGAATACAAATAAAGGAAGGAACTAGAATGAAGAAGAATCGTTTCGCCATTGTGCTATTGATTATCTTATTGGTAGGTGTAAGTTCAGGACTTTTTGCCGCAGGTACCTCTGAAACAGGAACTGGAGCTGATAGTGGCCCGGTATCCTTACGTTTTTCCTGGTGGGGAAATGAAACTCGCCATAAAGCAACTATTGCTGTAATTGATCAATATATGGACAAAAATCAGGATATACAAATTGCAGCAGAATATAGAGGTAAGAGTGAACGAGAAAAAGTTGCAACAGAACTGGCCGGAGGAACCGTACCAGATATTGTACAGTTGAATCCACCATGGATGGGAGATTTTACTTCTGCCGGTGATTTCTTTGAAGATTTGAGTCAGTATACTTCAATTCTCGACATAAAGGGATTCAGCAAACAATTCCTTGCTGATTATGGTACCTATAACGGTAAGCTTATCGCACTTCCAAGTGGATTGAACGCTAGGACCTCCATCATCAACAAGACGCTTGCCCAGAAATTCAATATCCCCACATCCATGGATACTGTATGGACTTGGGATGATTTCCATGCCATAGGGAAGAAAGTCAATGAGCAGGATCCCAAAAAGTACTTCCTCAATGCTGATACCGTTGATATGACTGAGTTTATTCTCTTGCCATATCTCGTGCAACTTACTGGTAACCAGCTTATAAAGGATGATTACACACGGGGCTTTTCTGCTGACCAATTAAAAAATACCCTGTTGTATATCTCCACACTGTATTCTGATAAGGTTGTGATTCCCGTCCAGGAAGGAAATGTATTTCTCCATTCAATCTGGACAAACCCAAAATGGATTAGCGGTGATATCGTATTGGAATTCTCCTGGACCAGTCTATATAATGCTGTTGCTGGAGACATGAAGGATGAAGCCTCTACATTTATTCTGCCTGTGATGAAGAAGGCAAAGGATTCAGGCCTGATTATCGTCCCCTCCCAGTTGTTTGCAATCTCAAAGAATAGTACAAACCCACAGGAAGCTGTAAAGTTCCTCAACTACTTTGTGAATGATATTGAGGCAGGAAAAATACTTGGAGATGTCCGTGCTGTTCCTCCTGTTGATAAAGTCCAGGCTGCTTGTGAAAGTGCCGGCCTAATCGATGAGAATATTATCAAGGCAACTGTGTATGCCCAGAAAAACCAAGGATTGTATCGCAATGATCTCTCCTCGAATGCTGAAATTGTCAAAGTGCTGAATGATGTCATTGAGAAGGTGGCATATGATCCTAAGGTTATTGATAAGGCTACTGCGGATACAATCAAGCTTATTGATTATATCCTCAATGAACTGAAGAGTTAAACGACTGGAAACTACTAACCCGACTTCTACAAGAGATTGATACTTCATAGTGATTACATAATATATCTCTTGGAGGATAGGGGTTTTATTGCACAGACATAGTAATATGAAAACTTGTATACTACAGTAATTCTAGCAAGCGTATTTTGCTTATAAGGGTAACCAGAAAGACCATGATAGGTTGCTCCGGGCAAAGGTCTCAACAGTTGATTTTTCTGGACCAGTGGTAATAAATATTCTAAGACAAAAGACAATCCAAGACAGCCCTTTCTCTTATGGTTCATGAGATTTTCTTGTGGGATTTCTCCCACTCCACTCTAGCCTGAATCCGTTTCTCCTTGGCTTTTGCGATTGAGCGGTTCTTGGGGTATCTCCTGCTCCTGTCCCAGATCTTGAGGAAGAAGTATTGGGTGTCCCTGTATCCGTAGGCCTGCCTGCGCACCGTCTTGATCATGTTGTTGCACCCTTCCCCCGCAATGCTGGCAGGAGTCGGGGATGCTGGTGGTGACCATGCCATGTATTGTCTGGACCATGACAGTGCCCTGTTCGGTCTGTCGTTCCTCGATGGTTGCTTCGCTTGTCACCTGGTAATCTGGCAAATGTAGGATAGTGTTGCTATACTGGTCCATGGGCGTCCTTCCTTGTTAGCTTGATTTGTAGTTATTTCAATACTAACAGAAGGATTGCCCTCTTTCTATTTTTATACTCTTGTTATGTGTGAGGATTTTCTACTTCCCACAGATTTTTCCCATGAACCATTTTTGATTGGTAATTTGCTGCGGAGCTTTCAGAGCTAACGCCCAAGACTGAAAAAACCTCCCTAAGAGGAGGTTTATACATCTATATGAAAGACTTTCTAGAAAGTCGGAATTGAACAGAAACGGGCAAGGTGCCCCAATTCTCAGGTATGTGTCCTGGATGGAAGCCCTGTACCCAAGGATACGGGAGAAACGACTTCGTCTGTTCCTGTTTCCCGTTCCGGTACAAAGGTCCTGTCTTTCAGAACCATTCCCAAACAAACCCTTGGAAGGAAGAGGCTTCTCTGGGGAAGCATTCCTTCCGCTCTTTGGTTCGTTGACTTAATGTAACTCTAAATACATGAAGAAAGTATGAGAAAGATATGAAAAAAGCATGAATTGGCGTTATTCATGGGTTTCAGCTACCCTGGATCATCTTCTGTCTTGGTCCTGTTGGTCTTGTTCTAGTGTTTCTCATGATACCAGACTGATCAAAAGGAGTTATACGCTTACCCAATGCTTTTTCGGGGAATCCCTTTCTGAAACAGATAGCCAAAGGGGAGGTATAGTATGTGAAGTGAGGCAAGTGACGGGAGGAATGTCCTTGAAGGATATCCCCCTAGTCGTTAGTACTGTCCTTGTATGGTTGGTACTTGGTTATTGTCAGCTCTCTATCTAGCTGACCCTTCCCCCCGGTTCAAGGCACCTTTATGCTACTGCTTTGTTCTGCTTCCATTAGGAACAACATGGCTACTGCTTGCCCATATGGCATCGGACGGATTGGAATTTCCTTATAGAAATTCTTTGTAAGCCTTCCCATTGGTGTGCCGTAGGAAACCTGATGAACTACCCCTTTCTCATCAATTGTTGAAAGTACTGCTTTCAAGGCTTTGTCTGCAACTTCTCTATACTTCGTATCGAGGAGGCCACTGTTGAGGGCTCTGAGGATGCCATAGCCAAAGCCTGCAGTTGCACTTGTTTCCAGATAAGATGTGGGGTCATCGAGCAGGGTATGCCACATGCCGTTGGTATCCTGTAAAGCTACAAGGGCTTTGATTTGACGCACCAAAACAGTTTTCAGATAGCGTTCGACACTTTTGGGCAGGTCAACCATATCCACGAAAAGGGGAATGGCAATGGTTACCCAACAGTTCCCCCTTCCCCAGAAAGCCTCAGAAAAATGATGGTTCCCTTCAAATGTCCAGCCATGGTACCATAACCCTGTCTTCTCATCGCATAGGTATTCGATATGCAGAAGGAACTGATAGATGGCCTCGTCAATATACTCTTGTTTCTTGAGAATCCTTCCTACATTCGCCACTGCCAAAACAGTCATCATCAGAGTATCGTCCCACAGCTCTCCGGTATTCACATCATCGGTAGTGCGGTGTTGGAAGCCCCCTTCAGGTGTTCGAGGCAGTCCTTCTTCCATCACCCAATCGACCCACTCTTCACAGATCTGAAGGTAATCCTTCCTGCCCGTTTGTTCAGCCAGATACGATAGTGCAAGGATAGGGGCCATGGTATTGACGTTCTTGCCAGGTAACCCTTGGGCGATACGCTCGTCATAATAGTGTATGAGCATGGAAATATAGTGTTCTTCCCTGGTCTTTTCATATAGTTTCCACAAACCAAACAGACCTACCCCATGGGGCCATTCCCAAAAACGGTATTTTTGTCGTTCCTCTTCCCCAATCTCTCCTGCTAACGTATGAGAAATAAAGTCCGGATCATCAGATGCATATAGTACAGGGAGAAAGCCCTGTACAAGAGATTGTAATTTTTCGTTTACCATACCCACGTCAACTCCTAAAATTTTCTATTGGCTCACATACGAGCTCGAGTGTTTGAATTTGATGTCCTTTGATGTGAAAAGCTACCTGGTGATGGTCGTGGTCAAGCTTGACAAGACGCTGTTCCATCAGGTTGCACTGCCAAGCTTCCAGAATCCTATACGGGGAGTGCACGGTACAGGCGCCTCGTCTCCCATCCATCTCCACCAGACGAAGCAATACAGAATCACGATCTTCCGCCTTTTTGACTGTTTCGCACACCACATGGTTCTGTTCGATGGAAAATGCAGAGAACGTCTTTGGTAAAAGTCCTTTCTCTCCTGTCCCTTGCCGCAACAGGGGTTTATGTTGTAATGCATAGCTTGTCGTTACCACATCAGATTCCTGATACCTTCCTTTGTGGGGCAATAGAGAGTAGGAAAAATGGTGCTCTCCACGGTCTGCCTGTTCGTAGGGGTAGCTTGGGGAGCGTACCAAGCTTACCGACAACACTCCGTTTTTTGCAGAGTACCCATAGGAATGCTCAGAAAGCAGAGCCACACCATATCCTTCTTCACTGAGATCTGCCCATCGGTGGGCAGGAACTTCAAAGGCAGCAGCATCCCAGCTGGTATTGGTATGGGTGGTGCGTTCGCACACTCCATAGGCAATCTGATAACTGGCACGGGATGCAAGAACATCCACAGGGAAGAGGGCGCGCAACAAAAGATGGTCTTCCTGCCAATCGACATGGAGGGAGAAATCAATACGCTTCTGATGCGCATAACAGGTCATGCTCTGTGTATAGGTAGAGTTCAGATATGTTCGCTCAACAGAAAGGATGCAGAATAAGGGATTGCATGCAGTCATTTTTACCGTACCATGCCCTTCTATCGGCCAGTTCTGGTCTATTCCTTGTTTGCCTATGTTCCAGGCATCATACGTTGACGGATAATCTGCATAAAGACGAAGGGCGTTGCCTTCACATCCTTCAGAGAGGACCTGTCTTTCTTCACCCTTGTCAAAGAGTGACCGTAATGTCAGGTCATCAGTAACTTCAAGTTCATAGAAAGGAGTGCAGAGGATCCCTTGTGAATAGGTAAATGGGGAGGGCAGGGGCTCTTTTCTCGCCACCAAACGATAGGTTTTCCACCCTTTGGAAGGGAGGTCAGCAGCAAGGAAGTGCAGTAATGATCCATCATACCAACTCGCCAAAGGTTTTCCCTGTACATGTTCGATGCCGTATTCACTTTGTACAGGGAAAGAAACGATCTCAGAACATTCGCTGCAAACAGGGTTGAATACCACTACTTCCTCAGTAGAGAGCTCTAGGTGGGAAACCAGTTGCAAGAGAGCCTCCGATGAGGCTTCCTCAAACGTCGCCAAAGCCTGGCGCAAGTCTGTATGGGATTGGGTATAAACCTCTTGTATCGAGCTGCCGGGAAGAATGTCATGAAACTGGTTGAGCAACACCTGTTTCCAGGCCTTTTCCAATTTTGCATGGGGATATACTGAAAGGCCGGCGAGCCATGAAAGAGTGCACAGGCTCTCTGTTCTCATGGCTGTCTTTTCGCAGAGGGCATGTAAGCGTTTGCTTTCAACAAGGGTTGTATAGGTTCCCCGATGATATTCCAGATAGAGTTCTCCATGCCAACGTGCAATATTTCCAATATTCTGCTCCAGATCTGAAAAGAACTGGCGGACAGTAGTCTGGTTTGTGACAGGAAGCCCTGGATAGCCCTGGGCAAACCGTCTCTGACGTTCGAGCATTTCGCTTGTAGGTCCCCCCCCTCCATCTCCATATCCATACAGATGGAGAGTCTGGCTGGTCTTGTCCTTATCTTGGAATCGTTGCCAGGTTCCGAGTATCTGGGAAGGGTTCAACAATCCATTGTAGGTGGTCTCATTGCTTTGCATTTTTGGATAGACTTCAGCTGGCTCGTACGTCTTGCTGCTCACCAGGTAGGCAAGTACTGAAGAACCGTCGAGGCCTTCCCACGTGAAGAGGTCATGGGGGATACGGTTTTGTTCATTCCAGCCTAGCTTGGATGTAACGAAGTAGGAGAGGCCACACCCGTCCATGATCTGGGGAAGGGTTGCAGGAAATCCAAAACAATCGGGAAGCCATAGTACCTTGCTCTCTTTTCCTGTCATTTCTTGTATCCATCGCTTGCCCCAGAATATCTGCCTGACCAACGATTCCCCACTTGTCAGGATCGTGTCACTTTCGACCCACATGCCCCCTTCAATTTCCCAGCGACCTTCAGCAACCCTAGCCAAGATCTGAGCAAATAATTGGGGTTGGTCATTTTTTACAAACTCCAATAGCTGGGGCTGACTGGAGGTATAGTGGAACTCGGGATATAGCTCCATCAGATACAGTACGGTTGCATAGCTTCTGATGGCTTTTTCCCGAGTCTGTTCCAGTGTCCACAACCACGCCATATCAATATGCGAATGACCTACAACACTGACACGAAAAGGGCTTTTTGTTCCCACCAATGTATTGATGATCTTTGTGGCACGAAGTACTGATGCATCAAAGGAAGGTCCTTTCAGTTGCCTGAGATCGAGTTCCTCAAGTGCTTCTATGCACGTCTTGCTTAACAGGGAGTATGATGGACTGTCTTCCTCCATGAGGAGGGCAGTTTCCAGGGCAAGCCTCATATCAAAGGAGAGTTGTTCCAACTCCTGATTGTGGACATACACTTGGATCGAAAGAAACATATCTGGCTTTGCCGTCGAGGCATAACAGTAGAGAGCTATCTCCATCTTTTTTGCATCAGGAAGCGAGAAAGTAGTGTGACATACATCCAAACCACAAACCAATTGTCTGTTCACATATGCCATGCATTGCGGATTGCTGTAGTTCCAGATATCCGTTGCTCCTGTTGTTACAGAACACTTCAGGAGGTGCCCCTGAAGTTCTGAAGGCACTTTCACAGTCGTGCGGAATATCCAATGGCTATCCTTGCCCCCGAAAGGTGTTTCTGCTTCGAACCTCTGCCACCCTTCTTCCTCGTTGATGCTTTCCCACTGGTGGTAGTGACAGCTTTTTTTTTCGATCGGTCCAATGGGTACTAGTATTCTGCGACATGCTTGCTGCATCATCTGCAAAGGCAGAGCAAGTCGCTCTTCCAGTTCTCGTTTATGCATAGTTTTTCCTAGCCCTTGACCCCTGAAGCGGAAAGGCCACCGGTAATATACCGTTGTAAGATGACAAAGAGGACAATGATCGGGATCACTGACATTACACTGGCCGCCAATATGCTACTCCAGTCAACTCCATTGAAACCAATGTAGTTCTTGATGGCAATCTGGATCGTATATTTCTTTTGGTCACTCAGGACCAAGAGAGGGAGAATATAGTCATTCCAACGCCACATAAAACTGAAGATGGCCAAGGTAACCGTACTCGAGGTTCCCAAGGGGAGCATGATATACAGGAATGTCTGTCCTTCAGTGCTCCCGTCGATTCGTGCCGCTTCTACAAACGACATCGGTATGGAAAGGTAGTGCTGGCGAAACATGAAGATTCCTGTGGTAGTGGTGACTACAGGAAGGATGACTCCCCAGATGTTGTTGTACAGCCCCAGTTCGCTGATCACCGTAACCTGGGGTACAATGAGGGTCTCTCCTGGGATGAGGGTTCCCAAGAGGAAGATGCCAAAGATCAGATTGGTATAGGAAACGTCTCTCCGATAGATGGCCAATGCATACCCACACATTGCACTGATAGCAAGCGTGATTGCTGTGCCTACGACTGCCAGGAAGAGACTGTTGTACACATACACAAAAAAACCTTCATTGATGACTTTCTGATAATGGGTGAAGGTGAATTCAGAAGGGAACATGGCTAGGGGGTATGAAAACAATTCCCCGGTATGTTTGAAAGAACTGAAAAAAAGCCAGATGATCGGAAAGAGAATCAGACATGAGACCAAGACAGTAAGCATTGAAGGTACAAGATAGGTGGTTTTTAGGAGTTTGGTTTTTTTCATTTGTCTCCTCCATTGCTAATTTTGAACTGAATAAAGGCTATGATGGCAAAGATGACCATCACAACGAGGCTTATGGCAGATGCATATCCGTGCTGCATCTGGTTGAATCCCTTGTCAAAGATGAACTGGATGATATATGTCGTTTTTAACCCTGGACCGCCTTGGGTTATTCCTTGCACCAGTGCATATTCCTTAAGTAAGTTGACAGTAGAGAGCAAGGTTACCAAAAAGGTGGTTGGGGCAAGCATCGGGATGGTTATCCTGAAGAAGGTCTGTAGCCCTTTGCTTCCATCGATGGCTGCAGCCTCATAAATATCGTGGGGGATATTATTGATCCCACCGATATAGATCACCATAAAGAAACCAGTGGAAGCCCAGTTGGAAGCAAAACTGATGACAAATGTGGCCAGGCGAGGATTGAGTGCCCATTGCAACGGTTTGAGGCCCATGTTCTGGAGTAGAAAATTAACCAGTCCGTATTCTGCACTGAACATCCAATTGATCGTAATACCAACAACTAGAGCACTGAGGAGAGAAGGGATATACACGAGAGTCCTGGCAAAGCCTTTGACCACTACCCGTTTGCTGGTCACCAAAAGTGCCACCAATAAGGGGACTGCGACTTTGAAAGGAAGGCTGAACAACGTATAGCCAAACGTTCTGGTAAGGGCTCCATAGAATTTTGCATCAGAGAACAATTCTATGAAATTTGCCAGACCAATGAAATCCATTGTTTTCCAGCCATCATAATTTGTTACTGACAATCCAATGCTCAAAAAAAGTGGTAGGAGGAAAAAGAGGGAAAAGAGTGTCAGACATGGGGCTATGAAAAGCCAGAATGCCTTGGTGTTCTTGCGTGCATACTGTGTTTTCATCAAAGGTATATCCTCGCATCGGTAAAGAAATAATTCTGGGCTACCATACGGTAGCCCAGATTAATACGGCTTAGTACTTCATTGTCCAGCCAGATTTTTTAGAAAGTAAGGTTGCAAAATCAGTAAGGGCCTTACGAGCTGTGATGTCGCCATTGACGGTTTGCTTGAGTGCATCACGATATTCGTTATCATAGAAGTTTCTCCACATTGAGCTTTCATCAGTGCTGAAAGCAAACGAAACTTTGGAGACTTCTGACTGTAAGACCTTATAGTCAGCAACTACTTGGGCATCGGAGGGAGAATATGTAACTCCTACCAGTGAGGAAAGTCCCTTATCAAGATTGAGATAGCCTTGGAAATTCTCCTTCGTGTAGAACCATTTGAGGAAAGAAAGGGCAAGATCCTTGTTTTTTGCATTTGCAGGGATACCCAGCCCACTACCACCTAGGATGGCACTTGGACCAGCAGGACCGATTGGGGAAGGCATTACGCCCCAGTTCATTCCCTTGATCTGGTTGTAGAAGGAGTTGTAGTTCCAGCTTCCAGAAAAATAAATCCCTACATCACCATTTTTGAAATAGTCAGCAGGGTTGTCAGTGGTCCCACCAGCCCAGATGGCTTTAGGCATCACCTGGTTATTCCATGCGACAAACTTCTCGAGGGTGGCAATGTTCTGGGGGCTGTTTACCGTAACGGAGTAGCTGTCTCCACTCTTTTCAACCAACGAACCGCCGTTAGCATACATCATGTTGTCATAGCGGGCTCGGGAGGCGTCCATAGCCATGCCATATTTCACTCCGCCCTTTTGCATGAGCAATTCAGCATTCTTGACCAAATCGGAGATGGTCCAAGGGTTTTCAATGGTGGGGGCTTGTATGCCGGCACGGGCAAAGGCGTCCTTGTTGTAATACACATTGGTAATCGTGAACTGCTGGGGAAGGGTAGCCTTCTTTGCTGTCTTATAGTCCTGTACAATAATTTCAACCGCCATGGGTTCGAAAATGGACATGTCAAAGTACTTGCTCATATCGAGGAACTCATCAGGGTACAGGCGTGAAAGACGCGTGGTCGCGATCAAGTCAGGCAGGTCATTGTTTTTGGCCATCAAGGGGAACTTGGTGAGCTGGTCTTCATAGGGAATGACCATGATGTCCAGGGTATTGCCAGTCTCAGAAGCCCATTTTTTCATGGTGTTTACCAAGGCATCTTCACTGGACGGTTCCTCACTGAGCATTACTTTCAGTGCCTTGGGAGCTGTAGTTTCCTGTACTCCAGCGGCAAATACCATGCTGGTAAGTACCAATGCGATAGATAGCATCACAAACAATTTTTTCATAGAATCCTCCATTGTGGCTAGGCCACATATTCATACGATACAAGAGCTATGCTCTCTACTTAAGTATAAATTAGGATTTTCCCATTTCTACAACTATCTTGCACAATTTACCCCTATACTATTGCATTTCTTGTGTTTATATCTGATATATCCAAACTTTTATGTCTATCCGAATCGTCACAAGGGGAATATGATTCTAGTGGTAAAGCAGTTGCACATACCCTTATCGGCATGACAAGATTCTCAAGGAAATTGAGAAAACCAGTGCGAAAAGACTGAAGAATAGGAGAAAGACGGTAAGGCTTATATCCTGTATCAGTAGTTTCCCTGTATACCACAGGCCTTTGCTGAATTCTCCACCAAAAGGTGTAATCAGTCTGATGAAGGAGGTAGTGGAATTGTAAGGGTTTTAAGAAGTTCCTCCCTGTGCTTCACCTCAACATACTTGTCACTGCTTTGCATTGCTTTCGAGGGGGTCGCCTCAGCATTACGTTCCGGATCAAGAGCACGAACCATCGCTTCAGACGCATGGTTACGGTTTTGCCTGAAGGCTGAAGGGGTAAGATCACAAAATTTGCTAAATACCCGATTGAACTGGCTGAAAGATGAAAATCCGCACTCTACACAGATATCCTTGACCAATTTTCTGGTGTTCAGCAAAAGTTGCTGTGCATTCCGTACCCTGATCTGTTGCAAGTAGGAGACAAAACTTGAGCCGGTGATCCGCTTGAATTTACGTGAAAGATAGAAAGGGCTGATCGAGAACTGTTCGGCAATTGTCTGTAGCGAGAGTTCCTCTGAATAGTGGGTATGCAGGAAACTGGTGACTTCATAGACCTTTTGGGTAATGGAGTCGGTGATTTCCTGTTTGGCATAGCTGTTTGCCTGATGGTTGGAAAGGATGGTCCACAGCAGTTCTTCGAACTTGCAGTGAATCATCAGTTCATGGGCAGGGCGCAACTCCTTTCCCAAGATGAATATCTCATTGAATAGGGCTATCAGTTTAGCACGTAACCCCCCGGTGAAGCGAAATATTGGGGGATATTCCTCAAAGATGGACATGAGCTTGCATGTTTGTCGTTCTAGGCCAGAACTATGGCTAGGTATCCTGAAAGCCACGATCAGACGGGCTTTCGGGCTTTCTCCCTTGGGATACATGGTCATGTGCAGCAACGAAGGTTTGAGCAGGACCAGATCGTAGCGCTGCAGGCTGAAGTATTCTCCTTCGATGATATGCGAGGCATGGTCATCGAGCAGAAAGAACAGCTCGTAGAAATCATGGAAGTGCTGGAATTCCATATTTACAGCATCAGAACGGACTCCATAGTCAAAGACATAGAACAGGGGGTCACGGTCATCATTCACCTTAATCGAAAAATTCTCCCTAAAGAGTACCAGACGGTCAGTTGATTCCATACTTTGACCATACTGGGAAAAACCGGAGTTAGGCAAGGGTAAGATGTAATGTATCTGCATAGCAAACGTGATTATAAAGAGGAAACCTCCCACATCTTGCACTACATGGCACCCTTGCCCGTATGGTTCTCTGTTTGGTTATCTCTCTTCAACCCAGAGATTCTCTCCGATGGGAGTAAAGCCCTTGTACGTGATGGCAGAACCATCTACCTCAAGGGATTTTGTCCAACTGCCACTAAGCAAGCCCAGATGGATATCGGTGAAGGCAAACGAATCCTTGCTGCAGGTAAGAGCAGAAGCAAGGATCACTCTGATGAATTCTGAGAAGGATCCGAAGGAGCTCTTGCTTCCGGCACGCATCAGGTAGACTGCAGTACGCCCTTCACTGACAAATTCCCGCCCTTTTGTGGGGCCGTAGGTCTGCATTACCAAAGGGTTCGAGCAGTAAAGTGCGGCATACCCGCCGTTTGTTGCCTCTGCAAATATCCAATTGCCCTCCTGTTTCCACGATGAGAACTCCATGGTGGGCAAATAGAGGTGGGTGAAACCCACCGGGTGTTCGGCATTGATATGGTAAATTATTGAAGCGAATCCCTGGTATTGGTTCACTCTGGGGAGTGTGCCGTTTCCTGCCCAATAGGAGGGACGTGCATGACCGAAGATGGTGTGTTCCCCCGGATGGCTTACCCACAGCTGTTCTGTTGACCCAAACAGCAAGTGGATGGGATTCTCCTGGAAACCCCTCTCTCCAACTCGGAAGTTGTTTGCACTGCTGAGCAGGTAGGTACTTGTCTTGTAGGCATAGACATCGGCATGTCCCTGATAGCCATGTGTGGATTGGGACAAGAGCGCCTTGCCCTTGGGGACTGTTGCAAATTTTCGGTACTGTTCGGGGGCCTGGTACTCTGAGAAGCAAAGCGATGTCACCCCCTTGCCTGCATGGCTTGGATTGCCGATACCCCGTTCGATCCAATTGATGAAGGATGGGCAGTTGGAGTTGTTTCCAAAGAGTTCCTTGTGATAGGTGCGTCCGGCAGTGGTGCTGAAAATTCCGTCAAGCGAATAGACTGACAGGATGTAGGAGAGATACTCCAGGCCTCGCTTTGCGAGAGCCTTCATTCGCTGGTTTTCAGTCTGGGCATAGAGGCTTGCAAAACCCAGCTCATCGATAGGCAGGTAGGGGGGACTGTTCCATTCGGTGAAGCCTATGGAGAAGAACACCTCGAACCATTCATCGAGCAGTTTCAGGGCTTTCTGTTGCATCTCTTGTCCTGTCATCCCACTGTTGGTAAACACTTCTTGGGGATAGAGCTCCCCACAAAGGAGCTGGCAGACATGGAACATCAGGGCATGGTTCTCACTGTAGAACCACATGACATCATCTCCTGGTTCGTCATGCCAATAGCGGAAATTGATGATGCACTGCTTCATCGCTTGCTGCAAGTCTTCCGTAAGGTATGGGTGAGTAGCGAACATCCTCAGCATATGGGGAAAGTATGGGAGGTAGAAGTCACTGCAGTCACTTCTGTTGTTGATGAAGGTTATCTGGCGCCTGAGCAACATCTCAAATTCTGTTCTGTCTCCTCCAGCATGCAAGATGGCAACCGCACGGTTTCCGTTACGCTCCCCATATTTGGCTAGGAAGGCGAAAGCCTGCTTCTTGCGTTCGTCCATGGTAGCCGCAGGCCTTGGCAACAGGGAGAGGGGGAAGTTTTCGAAAGCGAGATGATAGGATAGCTTCATTCCTTGCACTTCTGTGGTGGTGACGAATTGCAGGTATCCTATGGGAAGCGTCTCGCAAGGTCCTAGGGATGCAGTTGTCGAACCAGGGGCAAATACTGCCTGTGTCTCATACAGGTCCCCCGCCATATAGTTCTCTTCGGTCGCTCCTTTCATGCTGATGACCAGGGCCTTGTCCTGATAGGGGTTGGAGCAATGGAGAAGGACTTCCCCATGACGTACATGGTTTGATGTGCAGCACAGGTCCCCTAAGGCATGTTCGACTGCAAGGATGACGGAAGTGTCTCGCTCTCCAACAGGAATTTTCTGTATGAACTCAGGCTGTGCCTCGAGCATTTTCAGGGAGAAGGAACATTCGCTGTCACGCTCGGCAAATTCGTCCCAGCTGACCACAAGCTCATTGTCACCGGCCAGGAGGTCCATCGCAATGGTGGTGCGTATGCTTTGGTTGCGTTCATAAGGATCGTGCTTGGTCACAAGCTTTCCGTTGATCCAAAGCGAGGCCCCTCCACAGACTGTGAACTCACATTCGACGGTGCAGGCCTTTGGTACTTGCAGCAGACTGAAGGCTGTCGAGCTGATCCAAGTGGGAGTTGACCAGAATCCGGAGAGGGCGACTACAGGGTCGGAGAAGGGGAAGCGTACGCTCATAGGATAGGATTGCCCATTATCATACACGACCTCGCCATCCACGTCCTTGGACGTGAAGTGGGGGAAAACATCGGGATTCTTTCGTCGCTTCTCGATGAATTGGTCCCTGATGGGGTTACGGTGGGTTGCCGAGCCTGTCGACCCTTCCCAGACATTGGCATCCGTTTCAATTTTTACCGGTTCTCCGCTGATTTGTTCGGCTCTCAAGGCGCTGACCAGGAAACGGTTCAGGTATACATCGTTATACAGAGTATAGGGTAGGTAGTTCATGGAATTTCGCTCCTCACCTACCAGTATAAAAGCACTTCAGAGCAACAACTATCCTTTTCTTGCCAAGCTTCACTGTAAAGCTTGCATTTTATGCGATAGGCGATAGTATGGAGAGTATGAAGCAACTTGTAGGGAATGTATTCTTCCAAGAGAAGCTAGTCATCAAGGTGAACAAGCCCTCAGACCCAATTTTTTATGTATTTGACTACCAATATCGGCATCTGACCATGGAGTTCCAACATTTTCATGAATACTATGAGATGTATCTGCTGCTTGATGATGCGGCTGCCCATGTCATAGAAGGGGAATTCTTCCACATACAACGCTATGACCTAGTGTTGCTCAAGCCGTTGCTCTTGCACAAGACCGTCTATCCTGAAGGGGAGAATCCGAAGGCTCGCCTTATCATATCCTTCACCATCCCTTCCCTTCTGCCGGGGTTTGAACGGCAGATGACAAGGCTGATGTCCATATTTGATGAAAAGGTTCCGATCTTCCGGTTTGGAGGGGAGGTGCAACAGCAGATATTTTGCTTGTTCAATGATATGTATACCTTGGGAAGACAGGGTATTCCTGGTTCAGATCTGATCATCCATGCAAGATTTCAGGAGTTGCTCTGGCTGATAGGAACCCATCGCAATGAAAACCGATTTTCCAAGCAAGGGCATACTGATTCAATGACAGAGAAAATATATGATATAACCCGATATCTCCATGTGCACTATCCTGAAGAGATACCTCTCACCGAACTGGCAGATTTGTTTTCGATCAGTCCCTTTTACCTTTCCCGACAGTTCCGCCAAGTTACCGGTACGACATTTGTGACCTACCTCCAATTGGTTAGGGTGCGCAATGCCCAACACCAACTGCTCTACACTTCCAAGAGAATCAGTGAGATAAGCGAAGCCTGTGGATTTTCCACCTTCAGTCAGTTTAATCGGGTGTTCCACAAATATTGTTCGATGTCGCCCACTGCATTCCGTAAGGATGAAAAGAACCAGGCCCAAATTTTGCTTCGTTCCCTCGACCCTGAACATAATTCCAAAGCAACCCTTCCCAGGATTCTGCAAAGACCTGAGCAACAGGGATGAGTATCTGGTAGGATCATGATCGATTGTATGACTAGGTGTTAGCTGCTATACAGAGTGAATGCTGATTCCATCTGCATGCACTCTGATACAGAGATACCATACTTCTTTGCAGTCTGCCTCCACTGGCAAACGCAATCTGATACCTCTTTCAGTATGGCTATAGCTTCCTTGTTGCTGAGATGGAAATAGGAAGCTTGCTTAAGGGCAAGAGAAAAATCAAGAGAATGGTCCTCTTCATCAATGGCCAGGCTCAGGCCATAGCTGTTTGGTGATGGATTCAAGTCATAGGCTGGTGAGAGTTTCCATCCTGTTTTTGTAAGCAGAAACCCGTGGTTCCTCAGATGGTCGTCAGTATTCGATACGGCTATGTTGAATGCAATTCTTCTCCATAGCTGATGAAGGTCTTTCTCAGGTTGTGCACTTGCTGTGGTGATGAATTCTGCCAATTCCAAATAGCTTGAATCATGGTCCCCATCCTGTTTGCCAAGCAGGGCCATTGCCGATGCAAAGTGAATACGTTCATTTTCCTTTGTGCGGTCAAAACGCTGTACGATGAAGGTACTGCCATGTATTGAGAATGCCTGTAACATAGCAGGAGGGACTTCAATACCTGCATTGCTTGCAAGTTCATGGACTACCATTTCCCATGCACCGCTGTTATTGGTATCCTTTTTCGAGGGAAACTTAGCTATCCAGAGGTTGCCTTGTTCATCGGCTACTGTAGCCTTTGGTCTGGCTCCACCTAGGGAAGACCCTGGTGCCACAAGTTGTGCAATCCATCGAGCCTCTTCAGCAGGATCTGGATTGTCTTCAAGTTGGGAAACTCCATATTCCAGCTCTCTCAATCGTGCCCAGGGAGGTGTTGCAAAAGGGGAGTCCTCTGCTAGAAAAGGACCGTTCTGGTCTAGCTTGAAACGAAGGGCACCCATTCTGGCAATGTCATGGACACCAAGAAGGTAGTCACTCTCAGATAGTGGCCTGTACTGTTTGGCCTTTGCCTTAGCCTCTATTGATTGGCGTCGTTGCATCAGGGTTCTTCCCCATCGATCAGGAGAGGAGTCAAGGAAAAGACCAAAGTTGCTTTTTGAGGAAGTTGGGTATTGTCTCCCTGCAAATAGTTGCAGGTCAGGATCAAGCTGATACATATTTGCATGCGTCGATAGCCAGCTTGCATCATAGGAAAAAGAGAATATCTCGTCAGTTCTTCCTCCCTGAGCAAATAGGGAACCTACCAACTGAGGTTCTGCCATTCCTACCCAATGCGCATACACAAAAATGGTTTTATCCTTCATGAATCCCCCTTAGGGGCTCTTTTCCCTACCGGAAGTTCCAAGTCCTGAAGTTTTCTTCCCAATACATCATCTTTGGCAATAAGGAGCAGATCATCTATCAACCCAATGGCAAGCAATACCTGGGCATATGCACCCATGGAGACAGAAGGCGAACCTTTCTCGATTGCCCAGAGGGTAGATCGGCTGATATTGGCCCTTTCTGCAACCAGCTGCACTGATATGCGTCTTCTGAGTCTTGCTAGTTTGATCTGCTCTCCCATCTGCTCAAGCCTTCGTTCGACTGATGGAAGTAGGGTAAGTTTTTTTTGTGCCATAATGTTCATAGTATAAGACTGATTAGTAAATATGTCTATGTTATCAAACATTAAGAATGTAAGAATTGGAGATGCTATTAGAAATAGCATACGTAATTACAGAAATCTTAGGTGCTGATGACTCTCTTTTTTTGAAGGAAATCTGTACTTTGAGAATGGAGAGATACCCTGCCGTTAGGTATCAGGGAATCTCTCCATTCTTCTTGTACACGTGATGGGCAACTTCACACAAGCCAGCCAAACTACCGTTTTGTATATCCTGATCATCCTGATCTATCAGGTTTTACCCATACCGGGTAGTTCAACCTCAAAGAAGATCTGTTTCTGAGCCTTGACTGCAACTTCTTAATATGGTAATTAATACGAACAATAGGAGAAGCCGCCCTGATGAAGAACTGATGAACACCACCTAACTATTCGGAAACTAGTACGTACCGGGTATATGGATTTGTGTGTTTTCATCAGGAAAAGCAGGTTCTTGTATTCACATCCAGTCTGTTTTTTTGGAAGCACATGATGATACCCACCATTAGGAGGCATCATGGCCATTCAGACAATCGAATTCAACGCAGTTTCTTTTCACTATCCAGATCAGAACCAGACACTATTTGAACAACTCAATCTTACCTTTGGGCCAGGCTGGACAGCTTGCATAGGTTCCAATGGTAGTGGCAAAAGTACTGTGCTCAAACTCTCCTGTGGGGAACTGCAACCAGATTCAGGAACAATCCTTCGGCCTGAAAGTTGTATCTATATCCCCCAACGGACCGACACCATGCCCCCTGGGTATGAGGATTTTGCCTATTGCTATGATTCTGTTGCCTGCAAGTTGCATGGAATTCTTTCTCTTGATCGGGACATTCCCTTCAGGTGGAACAGCTTGAGTCATGGGGAGCGCAAGCGTGCGCAAATTGGATGGGCTCTTTTTCAGGAGAGTTCTGTGTTGGCAGTGGATGAGCCTACAAATCATTTGGATGAGATGGCGATGGCCTTGATCGAAACCGCTTTAGCTGAGTTCAAGGGTATCGGAATACTGGTCAGTCACGACCGTAACTTTTCCGACCTGCTTTGCACGAAAACCTTAGTGGTTCATGCTCCCCATTTCCTCATCCTAGGATGTCCTCCTTCTGTTGCCATACAACAGGTCAGACAGATGAGAGACCAGAATCTGAATGAGTATCAAGTAGGCAACAGGAATCAAACCCATCTTACCAGAGAGTTGCAGGTACGTTCCAAAAAAGCATCGGTTCAGGATAGGCTCCGGTCAAAGAGACATCTGGATGCAAAAGATCATGACAGCAAGGCAAAAATTGATGCAGCAAGGGTATCTGGGAGAGATGGAAAGGCTGGAAGACTTGCCCACCAGCTTGAGAGGCGGGCTTCACGGTCTTCATCTGATCTCTCCAATACGTTTGGTGCTTTGGTTCGAAGCAATCTTCTGGACCTTTCTTCATCGGTATCAGGAATTACCCTGTCAGGTTCTCCCCTTCCCTCGACCTTCATCCTCCAGCATGATGGTTGCTCGCTTCCTTTGGGCCCTTTACGTCATCTTCGGGTTCCTTCTCTGGCGATTGGAAGTAAGGATAAGATAGGGATACGAGGTCCCAACGGTACGGGAAAAACCACCTTGGTCAACTACTTGCTTTCGTTACTCGACAGTTCTCGTATCAAGACAATGATACTCCCTCAAGAGTTGGATATTGAGGAGACTACAAAGCTCTATGCAAAAATGCTCAGCTTTGATGAAGGCAAAAAGGGGCGAGTCATTTCTACGATGGTTAGACTTGGCAGTGATCCCTCTCTTATCCTAGCTACAGCTCTTCCCAGCCCCGGAGAGGCAAGGAAGTTGCTGCTTGCCATAGCTCTTGAGGAAGAGATGAATCTATTGGTGCTGGATGAACCTACCAACCATCTCGATCTTCCGGCCCGGTTGGCTCTTGAACAGGCCTTGGGATCTTTTCAGGGAGCGATTCTCTGTGTAAGCCATGACCGGGTCTTTTTGGACGGTTTGTGTCCTATCCAGTGGGTTATAGAGGGAAAGGCGGCAGAAGGGGAGAGTCAGCTACGGGTCGTATGATTTCAGAGGGATCTTGCTAGGCAATCATTACGCCCAAGACTGAGAAAACCTCCCTAAGAGGAGGTTTATACATCTATATGAAAGACTTTCTAAAAAGTCGGAATTGAACAGAAACGGGCATTATGCCCCAATTCTCAGGTATGTGTCCTGGATGGAAGCTTTGTACCCAAGGATACGGGAGAAACGACTTCGTCTGTTCCTGTTTCCCGTTCCGGTACAAAGGTCCTGTCTTTCAGAACCATTCCCAAACAAACCCTTGGAAGGAAGTAACCTCTCTGGGGAAGCCTTCCTTCCGCTTTTTGGTTTGTTGCCTTGATTTAACGACAAATACATGAAGAAAGTATGAGAAAGATATGAAAAAAGCATGAATTATTGGTATCCATAGGTTTCATTGATTGATACGACGAACTTGATCATCCTTTGCCTTACTTCTGTAGATGAAGATAAGAATACTTTGAGAAAAAGTCTGGGTCTAGCAACAAGGTACTACACGTATTCGCCAAACCTACAAATTCAGCATTATTGGCAATCATAAACACAAAGGGGGCTGTCGTCACAGATGCTAAAACCGAACAACCTCAATACTGTAGGTATTTTGTAGTGCCATCAAGGCAACCGCTTTGTTTGGTAATGAGCTTCTGTTTTTGCAGCTCGACAGACAAGGTCAGTATGGGTGATGTCTTTATCACTTGGGCAAGATCATCAACGTATTATTGTATATAAGGATAAGACAAGCTTTTTCCAGATACTCCAGAGTTCATTGTACATTGTACAGATACTCCAGAGTTCATTGTACAGATACTCCAGAGTTCATTGTACAGATACTCCAGAGTTCATTGTACAGATACTCCAGAGTTCATTGTACAAATACTCCAGAGTCCATTGTACAAATACTCCAATTCCCTGTTTGGTTTACGCAAGAATCTGAATATGAAGCAACCGATTATGCGTTGGGCAACGTCCCGAATGGAGGATTATCAACAGTTTATGCGAGTCGTATATGTGCAGGGGGGGCAGACAGTGTGGAAAGACAACACTGGTCAAATCGGTTTCTGACGGGGATGTTTTGTATAGAACCATGGACTCTATTCCTGATCTCTCTGCGGCCCAAGAAGATCCTGTCCTCTTTGTGCGACATCAGGCTAAGCGTATGATTGGGGTAAAAACAGGTGAGACAGTGCGTAAGGATGGTTTCAAGCACCTTAGGATTTCATTGAATATGAAATAACATTCCTTTGTGCAAATTTTTTGGGAGGATTCGGGTTATTTCTTCCTTGCCAAAAGATTCTGGCTATAGGCATAGATGAGGATGAGCTTGAATCGGTCGTTGTCTTGATGAAGGGGATTGAGAGAGAATAACTTTTTGATTTGATTGATCCTGAACACTACCGTATTCCTATGGACCTGCAGTTGGGTCGCAGTAGAGTAAATATCCATATCGTTGGAGACCAAAGCCTGGAGGGTTTCATATGCTACGGGGTTATCCTGGAGATATTGAACCGAATATCCCAGAAAGTGATCCAGGACAGACTGGGGGATTACCTGAAGTAGGTATTCAATTGGGTAGTCTTCAGCAAAGATCAATCTGCTGGTCATATTCTGATTGATGTAACGCAACACAGACTGTGCCGATTTCAAACTTTGCCCATACTCAAGTACCTGCTGGGCATAGAGTCCGACACTGATGAAAAGGGAAACAGAATACGTACTTGCAAGCGTGTTTGCGAGTGTTTGCAGTTTGGTTTTCAATTTCTCTCTGGAGAAAAACCCTGAGACTTCACAAGGGCAATACACAATCTGTCTACTTCCCAAGAGTCCCAATATATCTTGGTCTTTCATGGCTACACTGGTTTTGATCGTACGAATGAGATCATAGTACAATTGGGATGAAGAAAGGGAATGCTCCTCACGGTTCTGGATATCAATCAGGCAAACCAGTCGATGGAAAGAGAGGTCTATTCCTAGCTTGGTAGCCAATAGGGAGGTATACGTGATGTGGCTGGAACTGGAAGCATAGAAGAGCTGGTCAAGAAACAAGGCATAATCACTTTGAAATGGATATGGGCTGTTTTTGACCGTCTCCTTTTGTAAAGAGATACTCATCTTGGCAAGCGAATCCACCATATTGGCAGGTATAAAAACATCGGGAAATGAAGATTCCTGCATAAAGATAAAATATTGTAAGGTCTCGGCAAATGGCAATCCTATCTTATAGTATGATTCATCCTCAAGCAGTACAGTTGTGGCTTCCTTTCGATTGGTAAAAGTACAATATGATGCCCATCGTGCCTTCTCTTCATACCGGTCAAATAGAAATTTCCCTTTTTTTGAGACCGCAAACACCGAAGCTTGAGGGAAGGTTGAACATATATCTTCATAGAGTATGGTTAAGTCATTTTTTTGCATGATAGGCCTTCTTCGCTCGTGCAATCTTTTTTAACAAATCATGATTGGATTTATCCACATACAATTCTTTTGCAAGGGCCCTCCACTCCAACTCTTGTTGGGGTGATACCTCAACAAGTTCCATTCCCTTCTCTTGTACTAACGTATCACGACAACGGGCATTGAAAACCTGTTGCTCTTGATAAATCCATTCGGTAGTCTCTCTCATTGCAGATACAATGATGGCCTGCTGGGATTCGGAAAATTTGATCCAGGTTTGCTGAGAAATGAGGCAGCCCTCTGTACTGAGATGGAATTTCAGATGTGTGATGTATTTCTGATACTGGTAAAACTGCATCTCCAATATATTGCTGTAGGGATTTTCCTGACAGTCGATGATACCTGTTTCCAACGATTTCGCAACATCACCATAATTCATTTGAATGGGAATTGTTCCCAGACTTTTGAAGTACTCAGCCAAGGTATCGTTGTACATAATACGCATCTTTTTCCCCTGCATATCGCAAGGCCTTCTGATTGGAATGTCCTTGGAGGTGATATATCGCCATCCCATGGTCCATAGCCCCAAGCACTTTGCCCCAATTGCGGCAAGTGGAGCTTCCATTTCAGGAATAATGAGAGTATTCATAAGTTGACGGGCTTCTTCATAGGAATCAAAAAGGAAGGGCAATTCAAGCAAGGCAGAGCGATTATTTGTTGCATTATTCAGGACACTGCTTGAAACCACCACAAAATCCAAGGACCCTTGGCAAAGCATTTCAAAGAGCATGCGATTGTCTCCTGATGTAGACAGGGTATGGATGTTCAGTACCAGATTCCCCCCACTGTTTTTCAAAATTATCTCTGCCATTTTCTGCATTCCTTGATGCAACACACTATTGGGCTGAATGATAATTCCTGCATGAAGATTTACTTTTTTATTTTGATACAGAGCATACGCTCGCGCAATTAGCCGGTCTTTATCACGATATAAGGGATTGATGTCCAGCACATGTTTAAGCTTGGTGAACCGTTGAAGTACCGTGTTCCTGTGCAAGTGCAGTTCTTTGGCACAAGTTACCAGATTTGTGTTGCTTTTAGTTAGGGCTATAAGTGTTTCAGTACATGTTGGATGCTCCTGAAGGATATGGTCAAAGACTTTGAACCGAGTTTTCAGATATGCAGAAGGAAGCAAAGATGTGAGATACTCATAGACATTTTGATCCAGAAAAAGGCAGATATCCCCGTTCGTATTCAGATATTCAAAGTTCGACTGCAAATACATCGCTTCTTTGTAACTCTGCCTTAAAGATGACAATTGGGCATAGGGAGTGCCTACAGTAGCCTGAAGAGAAATCCCATAGCCTTGTAGGAATACCTTTTTTACCTGGGTGATGAAAGAAACAATCTCTTCCCTATAAGAAGGATACTGCAACGAGGAGACCTCCTTGAATATGATGAACTGATCGGTATTGAAAGGCCCATACATATCTTCTTTACTGAACAAATCGGAATCTTGCATTGCCTGGGTATAGTTTTTTTCAAGGAAGTTGAGGTCAAATTTTGTGGCTAAACTTTCAGGATAGGATAAAAAGAGGAGAATGGCACATCGGGGTAAATTTTTACTATAGCCCAGTTCTGCTAGAAAGGTAGAAATTTCAGGGTTGGTCCCTTCGGTATTTGCCAACTGGTTAACCAACATGGTGCGGATGTTGAAGGGCTGGTTGGGGATAGTCTCTCCATGGGATTGGATGTGATGGGTGAGGATGGTAACAATGAACCTACAATAGGCTTCAGCATCCTTTTCCAGCAAAAGGAGATGGCAAATTGGCATATCCAGATAGGAAAAGGTGGCAAAGGTTGCCTGAAAGGTCTTGGCTGTCTGGGCAGGTTTTTCTTCAGAGGCACATCGGCTAAGAATCTCCTGTATGTGTTTTGCCGATTGCACTTGTGTAACCCCAAGAATTTCCCACTGTAGGTCGACAAGAGCCGTGGGGATATCAAAGGTGCTTTGGAGAAGGGAAAGTGTAGCTTGAATATCATTGTGGGATAGATACATTTCAACCTCTTGTTGGCATTTTTGTCTAGTTAAATCAGTATATCATGGAATTAAGCTCAAGATACTGTGCTATAGGTACAAAGAAAGGCTGCGTAATTTGGATAGTATTTCCAATATTAGCGATACATAGGGAAAATACTGTACGCAGTCATGCATAATGGCAGGTATTTCAGTTATTTGTATGTGCTTTAGATACAATGCTACAGACATAATTTTAGGTAATGAGGATAATAGTAGGCTAAATAAAACCTGGATATACTAATAGTACAAACGAAAGAGGAGAAATACTGTGAACCGTATCAAGACTGTTACCATCTTTATGCTACTTGTTGCCTTATCCGTAACCTTCATGGGTTGCAACAAAAGCGAAACAACAAGCTCGACAGATACCCCAAATGTGCAAGTTCCCGCAGAAACTGCAAAAACAACAGAGGGAGCCATCAATTACAGCAAAGGTGACAAGGTCACCATCAAGATTGCCCATGTGAGCCAATCTGGGGTACCCATTGATGTCGCATCCAAACAAATCGGGGACATGCTCGCAGAAAAAACCGGCGGACGCATTACCGTAAAAGTTTTTGCAGCTTCAGCTTTGGGAAACAACACCGAGCTTCTTGAACAACTCCAGGCTGGGACTTTGGAAATGGCAATCTCTTCTGTCGCCTTTCTAGGTGCATTTACGGAGACTACCAAATTGCTTGACCTTCCTTACCTGTTCAAATCCAATGCAGCAGCAGAAGAAGTGTTGGACGGCCCTGTGGGACAGAAGATTTTTACTGAACTTGAAAAAGCAGGATTTCATGGATTGGCATGGACAGCAACTGGGTGGAGACATCTCACAGCAAATAAGGAAATCCATACGCCTGCAGATTTGAAAGGGCTGAAAATCAGAGTTATGGAAAATCAGATGCATATTGATCATTTCAATGCTTTAGGAGCTTCGGCTGTACCGATGGCATTTTCAGAATTGTATACTGCACTACAGAACAAGACTATGGATTGTCAAGAAAACCCGTTTGCCAACATCAATGGAAGTCGTCTTTTCGAAGTCCAGAAATACATCATAAAGACTGGGCATATCTACGACACCAGCCCTTTGCTTGCCTCGTCCCAGTGGTGGGGAACTTTGAGCAAGAGTGACCAGGATCTGATTCAGAGTGTAGTTTCAGAAGTGTTGATATCTGAACGTAGGCTTTCTACTGAGAATGAAATGATGTTGGAGAAACAGTTAGGATCCAATGGGAAAAATGAGGTGATTACACTCTCATCTGAAGAGAGAGCGAAATTTAGGGAAGCTGCTCAGGCTGTGTATGACAAGTATGCCCCAAAAATCGGTGTTGACTTGATTTCACAGGTTGATGCGGTAAATGCAAAGTATTGATTCTTCGCGATTTGATGCATGAATGGTTGTTGCCTGCAAAACCACTGAGAAGGATTTTTGCAGGCAGTGCTTTGTAAAGGGTAGGAACATGAACGAAAAAGCTATTTATAACAATATCGAACGTTATTTCATCATCACGTTGTTCATATGCATGACGGTAATAACAGCAACCACTGTTATAACGAGGTTTTGCTTCAATTATACACTCTCATGGGCAGAACAAATGTCCCGATTTCTTCTTGTTTGGATATCCTTTGCAGGAATCAGTTGGGCAGGAAAAATCGATGTCCATATGCGGGTTACTGCAGTCAGCTTATTGACAAAAAAACATCCCTGGATTTTTGAAATATTTTTACTTGTTGGGGATTTCATTACCTTTCTTTACAGTTTGTATCTGTCCTACCGAATCTACCTCTTTATGGTGATGGTCAAGGATCAAGGGCAAATTCTTTCTGCTTTGCCCTGGATCCCAAAATGGGTGATGTACCTTGCTGGAGTGTTGGGGATGGCTGGCTTAGGGGTACGTATTGTGCAACGCAGGGTAATTTGGTTCTTGCAAAGAAAGGATCAGATCTTCAAAGGAGGAAAAATATGATAGGTATCATGCTTGGGGTTCTGTTTCTTCTCCTGTTTTTTACCGTTCCCATTGGAATCAGTTTGGGTATCAGCTGCATTGCAGCATTCTCGGCAGCAGATTTAGGAAGCAACATGGTAGCCATGTTGGCACAGTCCACAGTAACCAGCCTCGATTCATTCTCCTTATTGGCCATCCCCTTTTTCATGTTGGTAGGAAGTCTCATGGAACGAGGAGGTATTGCCAAGAAACTGGTTGACGTGGCTGAGATGCTAACCGGATCCATGCCTGGAGGGTTAGGCATAGCAGCCATTGTGGCTTCCATGTTCTTTGCCGCCATTTCAGGGTCTGGCCCCGCAACTGCTGCAGCCATTGGGGGTATCATGCTTGGTGCGATGAAAGCCCAAGGCTATAGCCACAGTTATGGTGGAGCAGTCATCGCGGCGGGGAGTACCATAGGACCGGTCATCCCTCCCAGTATTCCGATGATCATGTATGGAGTTACTGTTGGAGTATCGGTGAGTTATCTCTTTATTGCAGGCATCATTCCCGGTATTCTCATGGGAGGTGTCTTGATGGCTTACAACTACTATACATCGAAAAAACGAGGATATCGTGGTATAGAAGTTCAGAAAAAGAGTGCCAGAGAGAAACTTCAAGTCTATAAAAAAGCTATACCTGCCATCCTAATGCCAATCATTATTTTGGGAGGAATCTACTCGGGAGTATTCACTCCTACCGAGTCCTCTGTAATTGGTGTAGTGTATGCTCTTCTTGTCAGTGTGTTGGTATACCATTCACTTTCATGGAAAGATTTTACCCAGTCGTTATTTGAAGCTGCCATTACTTCAGCTACCCTGATGATTCTCTTTGGAGCCGCCAACACGTTTGGGAGAATACTTACGATGTATGATATTCCCACCATGATAACGGCAGGAATGCTTGCCATAACCCAGTCAAGGATACTGATTATGCTCATGATCAACCTTGCATTGCTGGTAATTGGTATGTTCATAGATACCATCTCCTCAATTGTGTTGTTCGGGCCAATTTTTGCACCCATTGCAATTGCACTTGGTTATGATCCTTTACACTTTGGAGTGATCATGGTTGTCAACCTTTGCATCGGCATGATTACCCCTCCTATGGGTGGCAACCTGTTTGTCGCACAACGTGTATCTGGAAGCACTTTTGAGGAGATCATTAAGGATACGTTCCCGATGATCATCGTGTTGATTGCGCTCTTGGCCATTTTGATTGTATTCCCAAGTATCACCTTGGTCTTACCTAGATTCATGGGATATCTGGGTTAATACCTGTATGCAAAAACTAAGATTGTATGGAGAAAATAATGTACAAGAGTGTTGAATTAATGGTGGGAAACAAGCTGTTGCGTGGGTGTATACGAGCACCAGAGGGAGAGGGTCCCTTTCCCACGGTTTGTTTTTTTCACGGATTTTCTGTAGATAAAATTGGCTTGATGAGACTTCATGAGCTCTTTGCAAGAAGATGTATGGAAGAAGGTTTTGCCTGTGTACGTTTTGACTTTTATGGATGTGGTGAGAGCGATGGAGATTTCATTGAGATGCGATTCTCTGATGAGGTGGAGCAGGCAAAAGCCATTTATCGTTGGACTCTGGAGCAAGAGTTTTCTGATAGCCAAAATGTATTTCTTGCAGGACATAGTATGGGAGGTGCCATCGTTTCGATGATTGCACCTGTTCTCCAGCCAAAAGGAGCGATTCTTTGGGCACCAGGGAATACGGCTTACCTTGACATCAGCGGAAGAGTGAATGCAATCCCAGGTCAATACAAGCAGTATTATGATATTGGAGGAATGGCACTCTCAGGGGAGTTCCTTAGTGAACTTCGTACAATCGATATAGTCAAGGAATCGGAAGGGTATGATTCGGAAGTATTGCTGATTCATGGAGAACAGGACGAAAAGATTCCTATCTCCTCCATTGGTCCGTATCTTGATATGTATGGAGATAAGGTGACGACAGAGATTGTCTGGGGTTCTAATCATCAGTTCAGTTCCCTTATTTGGAAGCAACATGTGTATGACAAGACGATTGAATACCTCAAAAGAAGAGTTGCCCAATAGGGCAACCTGTCAGTGCAAAAGAATGCAAGCAATGATTTTTTTCCCGAGGGGTACCTATAAATTTGACCTCTCAGTGACTGTTGCTGATATTAGTGTATACGATAGGTATACAAGAAATTGCATGCCTATATGTGGGATTCGGTCAGGCAGTAGTGGATACATAACATATGATGGGGCAAGGTGAGGGGGCTGAGGAGAACCCTCACCTTGTCCCTTCTTGAAGGGGTGTTGCTTTTCTGTGTTCTGCTTTGCCTTGATGGCGATCAGGGAGCGAGGCAAAAAATAGCGAAAGGGGAAATACAGCTTCGCCATATAAAATAGTGAAAAGTTTTTGTTGACAGGGGAATGTTCCCGGGTTATAAATAATTGTCTGACAATCAGTCAAACAGACAAAAATATGTAGGAGTATGAAATGAAAAAAGGATTACTGGTAACATTCCTCGTCGTTCTGGCACTGTTCGTGCTTCCCGCCCAGGGAAAAAGTGAGAAAGGTGGCGCCATCTCTTTCAAGATCGTGGGAAACAACTCTTCCGCTTTGGTAACAGAAGCCGCGAAAAAAATGGCTACAGAGATCGAGACAAATTCAAACGGTGAATTGAAGCCTGTGCTGTACCTCGAAGGTCAGCTTGGTGATAACGACGAAGATCTTTGCACAGGCCTTTCTGAAGGCAACTATGAGATGCTGGTGAATGCAGAGATGCTCTTCAACTGGGCTGTTCCCGAGTGGATGGAACTGTTCAACATGGCATTTATCTTTGACAACCAGCAGCATCTGCAAAATTTCTGGAATAGTGAAGTCGGCGCAGATCTTGCGGATACCCTGCTCACGAAGTACAACGTCAAAGCATATCTCAACACTATTGCTTTGAGAGGTCCTCGATACCTGACAGCAAACGTTCCTGTAAAGAGTGTCAACGACATGCCCGGCATTAAGCTGAGGACTCCTAACAACGCTGGTGTCATTGCATCATGGAATGCTACTGGTGCAAACGTTACTCCTGTTGCATGGGGTGAACTCTATGGGGCACTGCAGAACGGAATCGTAAATGCTCAGGAAAACCCTCTGGCAAACATCGACCAGGCTGGTATGTATCAGGTACAGAAGTATCTCATGCAGACAGAACATCAGTACACAAACTATTTCATCTATATGGCTAACGACTGGTGGTCAGCTTTGAGTGATGCTCATAAGGCTATTATTTCCACTGCCATCGACAATGCCTTTACCTGGCACAATGAGCAGGTGAATGCAGCCGATGAAGCTTTCTTGGCAAAGTTCAAGGAAAAGGGTATGACCCTTGTCTCTAAAGACCAGATAGACATCGAATCTTTCAAACAGAAGATTACACCTGCTCTCTTGGAAAAGAATAAGGATCTCTACCCAGCAGGTGCTTACGAGAAGATTAACAGCCTGAGAAGTAAGTAAAGGATTTTGGATGAGGAAAGGGGAGTATATGTTTGATAAAATAACTTCAGTGGTTTCTAAAGTCGCATCTTTTCTTGAGAATGTGGTGAAGTATGCTGCTATGGCTGTATTGATAGTGCTTCTGTGTGCAATCTTCTTCCAAGTGGTCCGAAGGGTAATAACCGGAAAGTCCTATACTGAAATAGAAGAGCTGTCGATTGTCATGGCAGCTTGGCTTGGGTTTCTTACCCTTTCCTATGCCGCTCGAAAGAGAGTTCATGTTCGCATTGATGTATTTGCAAGCAAACTCCCCTTGTCCGCTCAACGTTGGCTAGATCTTCTTATCAGCGGGGTGACCTTGTATGCCTCGCTGGAACTGGTTCGTTATGGCTGGGTTCTTGCCCAGAAGAAGTTGCAGGTTCCTCTTGCTATCCTACCGATAAACGCGGGGTGGTGGTATATTGCTTTTCCCGTTGGGATGGCTTTCACCAGCTTCTTTTTGTTTGAGCACATATTGCAAGAGATCAAGACCCTTAGGTCTGAATCTAAAGGGTCAGCTATGGAGGGACAGGCATAAATGTGGGTAATAGTAGGTTTTCTTGTGATGATAGGTATTGGAGTTCCTGTTGGATACTCCATGATCCTGGCTGGATTTTTTTATGTGAAGTTTACCGGCATTGTTACGATGACATTTTTGCCATCGGCTATGATCAGTGGTGTATCATCGTATACCATGCTGGCAATTCCCTTTTTCATGTTGGTCGGGGAGTTGATGAACAGCAGTGGCATCACCAAACGCATATTCACGTTTGCTGACTGTTGTGTAGGGCATATTACCGGTGGCTTGGGCCATGTGAACGTCCTGTCCAGCATGATTTTCTCTGGTATGTCTGGTGCGGCTGTTGCGGATGTCGCCGGCTTGGGAGCCATTGAGATCAAGGCTATGAAGGACCAGGGATTTGATGCCGAGTTTGCCGTTGGCGTAACGGCAGCTTCCTCCATCATTGGTCCTATCATCCCTCCCAGTAGTCCCATGGTGCTTTTTGGCATAGCGGCAGGGGTCTCTATCGGAGGCTTGTTCATGGGTGGGATTTCGGTAGGAATAATCATGGGGCTTCTCATGATGATCACCGTCTATATGATCGCAAAGAAACGCAACTACCCAAAGCATGAGCCATATCCCTACTCAGTTAGATTCAAGGCTTTCTTTCTAGCTCTTCCGGCTCTCTTTGCTCCAGTACTTCTCATTGGTGGCATCTTCTCAGGATATTTCACACCAACAGAGGCAGCAGCTGTGGCAGCCTTTTATTCCTTGATAGTCGGGTTGTTTGTCTACAGGGATTTCAAGATCAAGAATCTTCCCAAGGTATTTCTGGTCAGTATAGAAAACCTGGGAATGGTAATGCTCCTGATGGCATCAGGGAAACTCTTTGCGTGGATACTTGGTATGGAAAAGATAGCTGAACTTGCAGCCGGACTCATTTTTGCCATGACACAAAACAAGTACATCATCATTCTTCTGATGAATATGATCTTGCTTTTCATGGGTACCTTTATGGAGACCAATGCAAGTATATTCATTCTGACACCCATCCTTTTGCCTATAGCCTCAGCAATTGGGATGCATTCGATTCAGTTTGGTGTCATCTTTATCTTTGCCCTGATGATAGGCCTTTTGACGCCTCCTATGGCAATTTGCCTCTTTCTGACTTCAAAAATAGGGGGGATATCATTTAATAGTGCATTTAAAGCAGTTAAGCCGTATTATATAGGTCTACTTGTTGTCTTGGTGTTGATAAATATATTCCCAGAGATAACATTGTTCGTACCGAAGTTGCTACTCGGTAGTTCATTTTAAGAGAGGCTCAGTATGAAGATGGTGAAGAAACAGTCGGTAGTGGATATAGCTGCTGCACAAATTAAGGAATACCTTGCTCAAGAGGGTATCCAAATTGGGGACAAACTTCCCACTGAGTATGATATGTGTAGCAAATTGGATGTTAGCCGTGCAACCTTGCGGGAGGTGTATCGCGAACTCCAGTCCCAAGGATTTTTGGAACTGAAGGCAGGGCGAGGTGCTTTTGTAAAGAATAAGCAAGAGGACGTGGTCCAACAAGCAGTCAACTGGTTCCGGGCAAATGAGGTGCAGATGCAGAACTATCTGGAAGTTCGGATGTATCTGGATCCTCTTGCTGCAAAGTTAGCGGCTCTGAACCGTAGTGAGACAGATATTTTGGTTCTTCGCCAGATTCAAGCTGAATTTGAAGAGTGTTATGCTCGACGAGACAATAAGACCATGGCTGAATTGGACGCTAAGTTCCATAAGGCCATTGTAGATATAACGCATAATGATTTGTTGACTGCTCTTGTTCAAATCGTAAACTACTATTTTGAACAGCTGAGACAGACAAGTTTTACATTGGATGAACATGCAGAGCATGCTCTCGCTCCTCATAAGAGAATAATTGAAGCGATAGCTTCTGGCGATCCCCAAAAAGCTGAAGACGAGAGTATTAAGCATATGCAGATCGCAATGCAGGATCTTTGTGGAGAGGAAGCATAGCTTTACTCTAAAAGATAAGGAATTAGTACATGGATTTTCTCAAGAACAAATGCACCGATATTCGGGTGGATGTACTTCGTATGCTTGCCAAGGCAGGAAGTGGGCATTCAGGTGGTAGCCTGTCTGCAGTAGAGATGATGGTAGGTGCCTACTATACGCAAATGAAGCTCAATCCTAAAGATCCGCATGACATTGGCCGTGATCGTTTTGTCCTGAGTAAGGGGCACGCGGCTCCTGTTCTCTATGCAATCCTGGCTGACAAGAATTTTTTCCCGAAAGAAGAGTTGGGTACACTGCGCAAGTTGCATAGCAACCTGCAGGGGCATCCTGATTCCAAGAAGGTCCCTGGTGTCGATGCGGCGACAGGCTCCTTGGGCCAAGGATTTTCCATCGCTGTTGGTATGGCTATGGCAGCCAAGGCCCAAGAGTCCGATATACACGTCTTTACCCTACTTGGGGATGGTGAACTGCAGGAAGGTATCGTATGGGAGGCTTGTATGGCTGCCTCTGCCTACAAGCTGGATAACCTTACCATCATGATAGACAGCAATGGGCTACAGCTTGATGGATCCTGTGATTCCGTCTTGCCGATGGGGAATCTCAGGGATAAGTTTTCAGCCTTTGGATGTGAGGTCATTGAGCTTTCTGATGGCAATGATATCGGACAGGTGGTGGAGGCTTTGGGCAGAAAGCCTGTTGCCGGGAAGCCTACCTGTATTCTTGCCCATACGGTAAAGGGTAAAGGTGTTTCCTTTATTGAGAATCAGGTCGGTTGGCATGGAAGAGTGCCAAATGATGAAGAACTTGTGCTAGCGCTTGCAGAGTTGCAGGAGAAAAAGATATGAGCGAAAAGAAAATGATCCGTGTAGCCTATGGTGAGGCTTTGGTTGAACTGGGGGATACGAACAAGGACGTAGTTGTTCTTGATGCCGATTTGTCCCATGCAACTATGACCTGTCATTTTGCCAAGAAGTACCCAAAGAGGTTTTTCAATGTCGGGATAGCCGAGGCAAACCTCATTGATATCTCAGCTGGGATGTCCACTATGGGATATATTCCTTTTTGCAGTACCTTTGCCCTGTTTGGGACAGGCCGGGCCTATGAGCAGATCAGAAACAGTGTTGCCTACCCTGGTTTCAATGTGAAGATATGTTGTACCCATGCAGGTATCACTGTTGGGGAAGATGGTGGAAGCCATCAGGCTATCGAAGACATTGCCTTGATGCGTGTTATCCCTGGGATGACGGTAGTCGTTCCTTGTGATGCCAATGAAGCCAAGAAAGCTGTTTTTGCCATGGCAGAAACTGAAGGTCCTGTATACTTGCGTTTGGCACGTTCGCCCAGTACCGTTTTTGAAGAGTCCCTGCCGTTTGAGTTGGGTAAGGCAAATGTTCTGAGGGAAGGGGATGCCCTGGTCCTTTTCGCTTGTGGTATCATGGTCGATACGGCCCTTTCCTGTGCAAGACAGCTCCAAGAAGAGCAAGGTGTTTCTGTAGCTGTGGTCAATGTGCATACTATCAAACCCATTGATAGGGAGTGTGTGCTTTCCTATGCAACCAAATGCAAAAAGGTTGTCACCTTGGAAGAGCATAGTGTCATCGGAGGGCTAGGGGACGCTGTCGCTGATGTCCTTATAGGAAACGGCGACTTCAAGTTCAAGAAGATAGGCATACAGGATTTGTTTGGCCAGTCAGGAAGCCCTGATGAACTTCTGCATGAATATGGCCTGAGCCTGCCAAAGGTAGTGGATCAGGTGAGAGAATTGCTTGGATAAGGTATTTGTACCTGTGATTGTAGCTTATCCAAGTATGGGGTAAATCCCAATTCAACAGACATTGAAAATTAGTTGGGAAAGACTACTTTGGCAATGGTACGTGAAATGGAACCTGAAAAATGAATCTGGAACTTACAGAGAACAGCAGCTCAATAGGGAAGATCCTCTTGGGCTGCTGGTATTTTCAAGTGATAGTGGAGAATCCTAGCCAATAGTATTGAAGCTTCTCTGTGGTATCCGTTCGAATCCCTACCCAAATTACAAATTCTTCCCTATCGTGATGCATTTCAGTGAAATAGGTATGTCTCTGAGGGGTTCTGACCACGCATCTGCAAATACCTATTTTTCTCTTATATGGTACCGCTCACGTAAAAAGGTAGGAGAACGATCCCCGCTTTGTTTGTTTTGTGTTATCCAATTATGATATCCTTCCTTTCTTTCAATTGAAGAGGCTCTGCAGTTTCTGTATCCCTGAATCATTCAAAACATATTGATCCTTGATTCTGCCTTGCTCCATATGCAACACACAGGTGCAGCAGCGTACTATCAAATCAGGATCATGCGTCACTACGAACACGGTCTTATGTCCTCCAAGGGATGACAAAAGCTCTGCTGTTCGTTCCATGTGGTGAAAATCAAGCCCGCTGGTCGGCTCGTCAAAGACCAGAAATTCCTTGCCGGCAAGCAATGCGCAGGCAATGGCAACCCTTTGTTTTTGCCCACCCGACAAAGACATGGGATGCCTGTTCCTCAAGGTTGTCAGCTCCAGCGCATCCATAGTCTGCTTGAGTATCGTTTCATCCTCCGTGTCCATACCAAGTCGGAGTTCCTCCTCCAAACTCTCGCAGAAAAGCTGGTGGTTCACATCCTGCATCACCAAATAGCTTTTTTTCAGCATCTGTTTGCGAAAATATGTTTTTCCATCGCAAATGCAGGCGCCGGAAAACCGTTTTTGCAAACCACACAGGCATTTTGACAGGGTGGATTTGCCTGCGCCGTTGCTACCAATGACCGCAACAACCGCGCCCTTCAGCAGTTTTATTTCTGGAATATCAAGTACCGGAAACTGACTACTTCGATAATAATAGCGATAGTTTTGCAGTACTACGAATTCCTCAGGCTGAGACAGCGTTTTCTGAAAAACAATATCGGACAGGGACAGGGTGCGTAGACCCAGTTTTTCCAATTCTTTTGGCTGTATACTGCAAAATTCCGATATCATCATATCAAATTCAATACTTCCATCCCGTAGATACACGACCCGGTCGCACAGTTCAGTCAGCCAGTACAATCGATGTTCGGCAATAACAATTGTTTTTCCCTGTTTCTTCCAAAGACGAATGGTCTTCTCCAAATCCCGAATGGCATTGATGTCAAGGTTGGATGTCGGCTCATCCAGTACAAAAATCTCAGAATGCATAGCAGATACCGAAGCACAGGCGATTTTTTGCTTCTCTCCACCGGACAAATGGAAAATACTGCGTCCCAATAAGTTTGCGGCGTTCATTTCGCGGGTGGAAATCTCCACTCGCTTTTCAATCTCATCGGGTGGCAGTCCCAGGTTTTCACACCCGAAAGCAATTTCCCCTGTGGTATCCACACAGAAAAACTGACTCCGTGGATTTTGGAACACGCTGCCGACCGTACGGGCGATAGTGTACAATTCGGTATTTGCGATGTCAAATCCACCCACCCGTATCTTGCCGGATATTACTCCCTCATAAAAGTGTGGAATAAGACCATTGATGAGACGAGTGAGTGTGGTCTTTCCACAACCGGATTGCCCACACAACAGCACACATTCCCCTTGCTTAATTTGGAGGGAAACATCATGCAGGGAATCTGAATCAGCATTATCGTAGGTGAAACTGACATTTTCCAGTTGAATCATGGCTTACTCCTCACCACACGCCTAAAGAGGCTAAAGCAACAGCAACAAAAGCAGTAAGACATAGGGTAATGAAAATACTGTCTTGCATTTTGAAACCAATACGGCAAATGTTGGTACGCCTGACAGTACCTCCAAGTCCACGGGTCAGTGCGGCTGCCGACAGTTCCTCGCCAATCTTTGCCGAACAAGTCAAAAGAGGAACCAAGCGATATTCCAACATTTTTCCAGCCCTGCCACCTCCGAAACGGATACCTCTCATCCGCATGGCGGCATCGATGGAACCGAACTCTTCGCCCACCGTAGGGAAAAAGCGAAACATGACCGAAAAGGGAATAACAATCTTTTCGCTGATATGCATTCGCTGCATAGCAGCAGTAAATTCACTGACGGTCGTGGTGGAAACAACATAAGCACCCATTGCTACGCCTGGCATGACACGACTAAAAATGCCGGCACTACCCAGTACGACAAAATAGAAAAATCCAGACAAATGAGGCAGCAACAACAGTGATGCCAGCCAGGCAACTGAATACACCCCAAGGTAGATACCTGTCGCCCTGATTTTACCGGCCATCAGTAGTAGGACCAACGTCATGATACAGAGGACTGGAATGATGAAAGAGAACTTTTCTCCACCCAGTCCACCTAAGACAAAGGTGGAAACCGTAACCAGCAACAAGAGCTTCGTACGGGGATCGAGAATCATACCTCGTTGCTGTCCAGTTGTTTGCAGGATGCCAGAACGCATTAGGCAATCCCTGCTTTGATAAAATGCTTTTTAAGCAGTGCTCTGCCTAAGAATCCACCAAGAACACCGAACACGAAGCAACTTACCAGTAGTACGGGATTCATCCAAGGGGGTAGTAGAGCTGTCAAAGTTGACTCATAGTCTGCACCGAATTCCGCCCGTGTGGAAAAATACCCCTTAGGATTGGTGAACAAGGGAATAAAATTGCCCCACATCCAGATGTTGAAGAATCCGGAAACCAGAACAGAACTACCTGCCTTACTGTATTTTCCTTGTCTCCAGACAAGTTCGGCGACAAATCCCGACACAAGAGCTACCGGAAGTGAATAGAGCCCCATACCGGTCAGCGCCATCATGATTCCCATAATGGTACTCATGATAAGGATCATGCCGAATTTTTTCACCTTGGTCAGAAACAGCATAAAGGGAATTCCTCCCACGAGTGGTCCGATGACACACAACAACGGCATCATGACCGGTATGTATCCCGTCATGGCAAGCGCCATGATGATGATAAAATAGATTGCGGAATAGATACCTACGTTGATAAGATCTTTTCCTTCCAAGCGTCCTGGATTTTTACGAGTGGTAATGTCGGACATACTGATAACCTCCTATAAGAAAAACTTAAAGTTAGCCTTAGCTAACATGAATCCGAAAAAAAATTAGCCCCTACTCCCTACTATTTCTTGCCACCCTGCCATACCGAATCGCTTTGCACTATCCATTACGGCAACGGCTTGTTCGTAAGGCAAATCATGCGAGACAATCTCTACCAAGTATTGGAACCCCGAAGCGGCGTTAATGTGCAAAAACATATCCTCAATCCGCTTTCCACTTTTCCCGAGAGAATCGCAGTATATACGGTATGCCTGTTCCTCAATGGCAATCAATTCTTCAAGATATGCAGACCAACGTGTGCCTTCCGAGCAACAAAAAACCAGCTTAAACACCTCTCTGTTTTCATAGATATACTCCAGCATCCAATCAGTTCCAATGTAGCCCATTTCCCTCATTTGTGTACTCGTCGTTTCAATCAAGGCGTTTTTTACCTCAAGGTGCAAGTCTCGGAAATGGTTCAACATTGCTTCTGCCGGTACCTGAATCAGTGCATCGAACAAAACCGATTTGTTTGCGAAATGGTTGTACATGGCTCCGGTAGTAACCTTTGCAGCTTCCGCAATGCGACGCATATTAGCCTTTTGGTAGCTATGCTCCAAGAATTCCTTCAGGGCACATTTCATGATATGGCTACGGGTCAACTGTGAATTTTGGCTCATATGATATCCCTCTGCCCCTTATCAGAAATGTAGTAACATTGTTATTGCTTTTGCCTAATTAGTCAAGCGTACAAATTTTCCAAAGATAGCTTGGACCTGGAACTTGAAGAATGAGTTTGAAAATCAGATACAAACAAAACAGCAACTCAATAGGGAATTCCCGTTTGGGCTGCTGTTGTTTTGATAGAAATGATGTCGAATCATTAGCTGGAGAAGGTACCACTGCCCTTGATGGCATAGCTACGCTCAGGAAGCCAGTCCTTACCTTTGCGGAAGAGGCTCCAGAAGGAGGTGTTCTTCAGCATGCAACAGAATAGGAATTGTTGGATTTGTAAACAGCGTTTTTGGGATATCATGTATCCAGTAGAAACTTGATGATATTTTTTTGCCATATACCCTTTCGGTTAAAGCTCATCAGTGAGTCCGTTGAGACGACGATTTTTTCATAGTTGTCATGTATTGCCTCAAGGGAGGCAAATTCGCGTTCTGTATTTTCCTCTGTCAAGATGTAGCAGACTTGGACATACAGCCTCTTATTGGTCTCTGCGGCTACAAAGTCAACCTCGCATATACCTTGCTTTCCGATGTTGACGGTCCACCCTCGACGAAGCAGTTCCTGGTACACTACATTTTCTAGCACACCACCGATAGCATTGTCTTGATAGCCCCTTATTGCATGCCGTAGGCCCAGGTCGGAGACAAAGTATTTCTGTTGGGTCTCAAGGAGTCGTTTCCCCTTGATGTCAAAGCGTCCTACCTTGTGGATCAGAAATGCGCTTTCCAATGCATTGATGTAGGTATATACAGTTTCTATGCTCAGCTTTCGTCCTTGATTCTTTAGGAAATCAGAAATGATTTTGTTTTCTCCTTTGGCATGATGTGTTCTGCATATCATGGATCGATAATTGATAGCTTTTTGTTATAATAAGCAAAAAGACATGAATTAGGAAAAGTATGATAAGCTTTTTTCTTGAGGTGCCTATGAATCGTCAAAAAATCCTGGATGAAATGCTTGCCGAATATGAAACGGAATTCAAAGGTTGGGATTTCTCCCATTTGAAGGATACCATGGAGGAATCCAAAGAACCTTGGGATTACCGACAGCTTGTGGAAGAAAGCATGGTTGGTAAACACACCTTGCTTGACCTGGGTACTGGAGGTGGTGAGTTTCTCTCCTCATTACATAACCTCCCTCCTTCCGTTTTTGCCACCGAGGGATATGAACCGAACCTTCCGATAGTGAAGCAAAGGCTCAATCCCCTGGGTGTTTCAGTAACGTTCATAACAGAAAATAAGATTCCTTACGCTTCAGAGCAGTTCGACATAGTCATTGACAAGCATGATTCCTATGACCCCATGGAGATCCATCGAGTTCTGAAACCGAATGGAATATTCATAACACAGCAGGTGGGAGGCCTCAATGATTGCAATCTCAACCTGGCATTCAAGGGCAAACTGTCGGAGTTTGTTGGTTGGGAGTTGTTCGGCGCCGTCAAGGCGTTGGAAGAACAAGGATTTTCCATCGTGAGAAGACAGGAGTACTTTGGGTATACTCGTTTCCTTGAAGCCAAGGCTCTTGTGTATTATTTGAAATGCATCCCTTGGCAAGTTGAAGACTTCTCCGTCCTTAACTATTCGGAACACTTGCTTGCCATTCATGATTATATCGAGGAAAATGGATTCATTGACCTGATCAAGCAAAGGTTCCTGATTATCGCCAAGAAAAAATGAAAGGTATCAATACCCCAGGGCAAGCCCTGGAAAGCGGAGGTGGTGCCTCCTTTCCCGGCACTCGCTCGGTAATGGAACCATGGTAATGCTTTTGCTCCTCTCGTTTTGTTGGGGAATGAAAAGACACTTGAATAGTCGAACGATTCGACATGTCCCATATAAATCAATCAGACCAACGAACCCAAATGGTTCATGCATAGTCAGGTAAGGAGGTATACCATTAAAACTCAGTATTACACAGCAACAAGTCTCGATGGGTATCTTGCGACTGAAGATGATTCCTTGGAATGGTTATTTCCCCTTGGTGATCTGGGAAATAGCAGTTATCCGGAATTCATTTCTGGTGTGGGCGCATTGACAATGGGTTCCGCTACCTACGAATGGATAGTTCAAAACTCTGAAATTATAAGCTCAGAAACAGGTTCTGTTTGGCCATATACTCAGCCGACATGGGTATTCTCAAGTCGAAAGTTACCGCTAATCGGAGGTGCAGATATTAGATTTGTCCAAGGATCAGTACAACCCGTTCATGCAGCTATGCAGTTGGCCGCCGGTAATAAGAACATATGGATTGTTGGAGGTGGAGATTTAGCAGGACAGTTCTATGACGCAGGATTATTGGATGAACTAATCATCCAGATTGGTTCCGTAACTCTAGGAACAGGGAAACCCTTGTTTCCCCGCAAGGTTCTCAGTCCAAATTTACAGCTCACATCTGTACATAGGATGAGTAAGGAAATGGTTGAACTAAGATATGAGATTAAAAATCTTATGAAAAATACCAAGATTGATTAAACAAGAACACAAGTTTTCCTATATCCTTGAAATCCTCTTCATAGAGTTGGAGTATAGATATGAATAATCAAATAACACTGGCAACCACCATCATTAACTATATTGAGAACCATTTGGATGAGAAGTTGAATCTTGAGGCAATTGCCGAAGGAGTATCCTATTCAAAGTTTCACATCCACAAAGTTTTCAGAGAAACCGTTGGTATGTCAATTTTTATCTATATGAGACGTCGTCAACTCACAGAGGCTGCCAGAATGCTCACACAGTCAAATATCCCAATCCTGGATATCGCATTGATGACCGGATATGAAAGCCAACAAGCATTCTCCGCTGTATTCAAAGCGTTATACAAAAAAACACCTAATACCTTTCGTCGGGATCAGCAATTCTATCCTTTACAATTGCCTTATACACTCCATGTATTCGCAAGGAACTCCTTTCCCAGCATCGATTGGGAACAAGGGATAACATCAGCATCCATGCAGGAAATATCTTGTTGGAGTTCTTTCTTTCCCCTGATCATCGATGGATTCCCCTATTTTGAAGAAGCGTGCTGTTTGGCCGAAATTGTAAAGGCTATCGCCAATAGCCAGGTATTTATTCTGAAGGAGGAAAATCTGATGATCGGTGCGATAGTTATTGAACGAGAGACTGGCAAAATTCCTTTCATAGGAATACACCCCCAATTCAAACAGAAGGGGGTCTATAAAGCCTTTCTTATCAGAGTTGCACAAGAAATCCCTCATGCTGAGACCATAAGCATTACGACTTATCGTGAGAGAGATAAAGCGGATACTGGCTACAGAAGTATGATAAAGAGCCTTGGATTCAAGGAATCCAAATTTCTAGTTGAGTACGGATACCCCACTCAATTATTCGAACTTCCAAAAACTCAGATATTAGGATAACAACCCCCCATGCAATCACATATCGATACAATACACAACCCGATCGCTGCCAACTTCACTCTGGTATCTTTGCTACGCTTTTCTCTACCAACAGTGACCATGATGCTATTCATGGGGTTCTATACCATGGTGGATTCAATACTCATCTCCCGTTTTGTTGGTACGGACGGACTGTCAGCACTCAATATCATTACACCAGTCATCAATGTAATTGTCGGATGCGGGGGTATGTTAGCCACAGGCACAAATGCAATAGTTGCCCGAAAATTGGGTGAAGGGAACCCCTATCGGGCTTCTCAAGACTTTTCGTTGCTCGTATTTTCTGGGTTAGTATTCGGCATAGGTATTGCACTTGCTGGCACTCTATGGAAAACTCCACTCATCCAAGCACTCGGATCAAGCAAAGTATTGTTTCCTTATTGCTATTCATATCTTTCAGTATTATTGCTCTTTACCCCTGCAGCCATCATGCAAATACTTTTCCAACACCTGTTGATAACCGCAGGCAAACCCAAAGTGGGCCTGATGGTATCAGTAGGGGCAGGCATTCTGAACATCCTATTGGATCTCCTTTTCATCGTACAATGCAACATGGGAAATGCAGGAGCAGCTCTCGGAACTGGACTTGCATATACATTTCCCACGCTGGTTGGAATCGCCGTGTTCATTCGAAAAGATACTGTTTTGAAATTTTGCCGGCCCATTATTGACTTCCATGTAATTTTTACGTGTTGTACAAATGGCTTCTCTGAGCTGGTCAGTCAAAGTGCAATGGCAGTAACTACATTCCTATTCAACATAACTATGATGCAACTAGCAGGTGAGGCAGGGGTCGCAGCTATAACAATCATAATCTATGCCCAATTTTTGGTTACATCAGTCTACATTGGATTCTCAATGGGCGTCTCTCCCATATTCAGTTTTAATTATGGAAACCAGAACCATAGACAACTCAAACGTGTTTTCAGCCAATCACTTTGGATTATCGGCATCTTCTCGGGAATCATGTTCATCTGCTCCCAAATGTTTGGATCAGTATTGGTTTCATTCTTCACCAATAAAACTTCACTTGTATATCATATGGCTTCTACTGGGTTCCGAATCTTCTCCTTCAGTTTTCTTTGCTCTGGGGTTACTATCTTTGCTTCAGCAACATTTACAGCGTTTTCTGATGGGAAACGATCAGCAATCATCTCGAGTCTTCGTTCTTTCTTTTGTTTGGTAATCGCATTGTTGCTATTTCCTCGGATATGGCAGGAAATAGGAGTCTGGCTGGCAGTTCCGTTCTCGGAGTTTGTTTCTCTTCTGGTCTCACTTTTCTTGCTTCATAAATTCCGCCATGTATACAATTATCGTTAGTTCAAACTTTCAAGGCAATATCCTCATCCTGTCCGTAAAAAAGGAGGAATTAAGCATTATAGCAGTCATAACCACAGGCATAGTCATCCAAAATTTTGGATTTGCCGAGCCTGTGGGTTTCTTGCCGGACTAATCACATTTCCTATATTTTTATGGGTAGTTTCTCAACTATTCCCTGCTCTGTGATCGATGAATCATACATTGATGATGCCCTGAGTCATAATGGCAGCATCTACATTTGCTCCGACACAATCAAGAGTCAAATCTAGGTGACTGACGAATACTAGATGATGAAAGGTACCAATACCTCAGGGCAAGCCCTGGAAAGCGGAGGCGTTGCCTCCTTTTCCGCCCAAAGGGGCAGGGTAGCTCACCTTGCTTTCCCGGCACTCGCTCGGTAATGGAACCATGGGAATGCTTTTGCTACTCTCGCTTCGTTGGAGAATCATCACTTTTCACTTCTTTTTAGAAATGTATGCGCCTGCGCCTCCAATAATGAGAGCGATCACGAAAGCAGCAGAAGCAACAGTTCTCATCCCAATATTGAACCATACCGAAGCACCTGTCAGAACAATAACCACGCTTGCAAATCCCAGCAATAGTTGTCCAAATGTATGTTTGGTCATTTCTAGCATATCTCCTTTAATAAAATTCAGTATTCGTTTGATACAGGTCAATACTTTCCAACAGGATAACAACAATCATCTCACGAGAACCATCTTGGTGTATGGCAGGAGTGCTTCCCTTTTTCTTGCAATAGAGGACACTCCATAGGTGAAAGATCCATACTCGACTCTTGTTACTGAACCAATCATATATTGATTCGAGTCCTGAGCTCATGCAAACCGGTACTCCCACTAACAAATAGGTTTGGAAAAAAAGAATGTCATCGGCATTGCATCTGGGTAATCCCCCCCAATAACCACAGGATTGTATCCCTTTCTTTCTCTTTCTATTATCTCTTCAATCAAACCTGTCTCTCTGAAAAGTTCATCAGAGATGGGAATTGTGGTAGAAATCCAGAGATTGATCGGCAGTTGTTCTCCGCCAAGGAAATACTTTTCAAACTCAAAATAGTGATTCTGTATTTGTGCAATTCGGTACAACAACAGAGATTCGTCACCAGATATACGTATCTTCAAGTCCAACGTATCTGATTCGATAAGGTTCTCGTCTATGACATGATAGAGCCCTTCAATCCTCCTCATACCATTGGGATATACTTCGGAGGCGAACGCTTCATGATGAAAACAGGAATTTTTGCAGTCAGAAAAATATGCCAAGAGTAAGGAATCCTTAGTGGCTAAAAATCGTATTCCCATTATATTGCTGCTCCCATACCTGTACAAATGAAAGGTACAAATACCAAAAACCACTTCTAAATATCGCATAGGAATGCTTTCTAGGCAATATCACGGTTCCTGGCAGGATTTAACGTAAGGACTTTTGTAGAGGGCAGCCAATCCGCACAAAATCTCCAGGAGGTGTCTTTTGTACTAAGACTTATTCCCGAATGGCCTTACTTCAAGTTTTAAATATTGCGGGAGGAACAGGATGAACACATGCTTTTGCGTATCGTTTCAGTTCCTTGGCAGCAAGATACACGTCCGGTTGATTTACCAGGGCTGATACTACGGCAAACCCTTGTATGGCATAGGGAGCACACATCGGGATTGTGTGCTTGTCCATTCCTCCTATAGCCACGATGGGCAACGTCACCGCATTGCGGATTTCCCCCAAGGTTTCCAGGGATACCAGGGAAGCGTCTTCCTTGGTTTGTGTCCTGAACATGGCCCCGACACCAAGATAATCCGCTCCGTCATTCTGGGCTTTGACCGCTTGAGCCACACTGGTTACCGAGACGCCCAACAAGCGCTCAGGGCCCAGCATGGCACGGGCAACGGATGCGGACATGTCATCTTGGCCGATATGCACCCCACAAGCATCCACCCCGATAGCAACATCTAGGCGATCATTGATTACCAGGGGGACGGCGTAAGCCTCACAGATGCTTTTGATCCTTTTTCCCAATGCGATGAATGCATCGGTATCCAGATCCTTTTCCCGCAATTGCACGAGGGTAACCCCTCCTGCAAGAGCTTGTCCAACACATTCCTCCAGATATTGGGTTCTCATGAGGGTTCGGTCGGTTACCATATAGAGGGAATACTCAACCTTACGCATGCTTTTGTACCCTCCGTATGAGGACACTGAGTCCACCTACAATCAGGAAGATGAGCAAGGAATTGCTTATATCAAGGGTGAAGGTTTGCATCAGGAAGTACAGACCCATCCCAGCTGCCCAAAGTCCCATGTTTGTCCAATCCCAGCGGTTTGTTTGCACAGAGTTCCTATGGAGGATGAAATAGTCAACAAACAAGATTGCATACAGGGGAGAGAAGATAGCCCCAATGAGATAGAGGAATGGCTCAATGTTTTCCATGGGCAATATGAGGGCAATGAGCAGGCTGATGATGCACAAGAGCAGGGAAAGGCTTTTTTTCTGACGTACAGGATAGATGTTTTGGAAACTGTCATGTGCGGAATACACATCAAGGTAGGTGGTCGTTACGGTTGAAAAAAGCACAATGAACAGTGCTGCCAATCCAAACCCTGAGGCTACCAGCATCAGCGCAATGTCGGAACTTCCGGTAGTGAGGGACAACCCGAGTCCGAGGGCAAACATACAACTTCCTATGATCGAATACCCAATTGTGCTCCAGAGCGGACCGGAGCCCTTCTGTTTGGCGTGCTGGGTGTAATCCCCGATCAGGGGAAGCCAGGAAAGGCACATGGCAATATTCAGTTCCACCCCTTGCCAGAAGGTAATCGCCGGCCAATCTCCTCCCACAGTATGGGTTGAAAGGTTGCCCACCAGACGAGATCCCATCGCCAGGCATAACAGCAGCAACAGTATAACCACCAGTCCGTTGAGACCTGCATGCTGACGTGATATGAACATCAGCCAGATGGAGATGCACAGAGCAATTCCGATCATCCAAAGATTGGGATTGCTGTATCCATAGAGCGATAGGGTAATCTGATCAAGTATGCGCGATCCCTGCAACATCATGATGGACGTCCATCCGATCAGCTGCAGGATATTGAAAAATGAAAATACATACGAGCCATAGAGCCCAAATGAGTAACGGGTCGCTTCCATGGCCGAAGCTTTCAGGGAAGCGCTCATGACTGCAGCAAGATAGAGCAGGCCCCCTCCGATTATATGTCCGATGACAATGGCTTTCAGCCCGGACGAGAACCCTAGGGAGGCAAGTGCACTTCCTGAAAGTATCTCGGCTACGGAAATTGCCGCTCCTGCCCAGATCAGGAATAGGGAGAGATTCGAGAATCCCTTGGTTTTGGTATTATTTGACATGAAGGTTCCCCCTTTGCGTCAGCAAAGCACCATCAAGGGTGCTGATGGAGTCAAACAAGGCGGTATGGAAACTTCCCAAACCTGAGTATATGCTTGCCAGTTCACCAGAGATGCCCATACACAGAAGAGCTGTAACGGTAGCCGAGAAATAGTCCTCGGTTACTGCACAACAGGTTCCGACCATGGCCGTACTCATGCATCCTGTTCCCGTAATGTGGGTCAACAGGGGATGTCCGTTTTCGATGGTTGCAAGGGAGGTTCCATCTGAGACGATGTCAGTCTTTCCCGTGATGGCAATGATACACCCAAGCTTTCTAGCTAGATTGATTGCGATCTCCCTGCTTTGTTCCATATCCTCTGCACCATCGCTATGTGCGGCATCGACCCCCAACGTATGGCTGTCCATGCGTGCAACGCTGCGAATCTCTGAGAGATTTCCCCTGATTACTGTAGGGACAACAGAAGAAATCAAGCTTTGTACGGCTTCTGTCCTATATGAGGAAGCTCCAGCTCCTACCGGGTCAAGGATGATGGGGATGCCCCCTTCCTGTGCAAATCGGGAAGCTGTGTGCATGGAGGCGAGTGTACGCTCATTGAGCGTCCCAATGTTGATGACCAAAGCATTGCTTAGTCGTACAATTTCACCAAGCTCTTCCTGCGCATCTGCCATTATAGGGGAACCTCCCAAAGCCAGTACGACATTGGCACAGTCCTGTACTGTGACATAATTGGTTATCTGATGAATAATCGGTTTTCTCTCCCGAATGGTCTCCAGTATCTTCCTGCTGTTTGTGTATACCTGATGCATATCCATTGTACTTCTCCTTTATTGGGGTAATCCGTTTTTGTATACGTCATAGAAATGATGTGTAGGCCCACACCCGTTTCCTATGGGCAGTGCATGGACAATAGCCATGGTCACATAGGTCTTTGCTGCTTCCACTGCTTGGGGGACAGATTTTCCCAATGCGAGGTTTGCAGCGATTGCTGACGAAAACGTACAGCCTGTTCCGTGAGTGTTTTTGGTGTCTATTCGTTTTGCCCTGTACTGCAGCATCTGCTTACCGTCAAAAAGGAGGTCGGTTGCATCATCGATGCGATGTCCTCCCTTGACCAGTACATAGCGTGGTCCGTATGCATGGATTCTCCGTGCCGCCTCTTGCATGTCCGCAAGGGATGTTATGCGCATTTTGGCAAGGATTTCAGCCTCGGGAATATTGGGGGTCACCATATCTGCATAGGGCAATACCAATTCAAGCAAGGTCTGTGCCAGGTGGGAATCCATCAAGGCAAAACCGTTTTTTGCGATCATTACGGGATCCAGAACAATGTTCTGGGGTTTCCTTTCCTGCAATTCCTTGGCAACAACTTCCATTATTGGTCGTGAAGGAAGCATACCGATTTTAACCGCATCAACACGGATATCCTCAAATACCGCTTGTATTTGATCAGCTATCATAGCTGGGGAAATGTGTTCGGCCCCTATCACCCTTGTAGTGTTTTCAGCAACTACAGAGACTATGACACTCATCCCGTATACGCCATGGGCCGCAAAGGTCTTCAGATCTGCCTGGATGCCAGCCCCTCCGCTGCAATCCGAGCCTGCGATGGTAAGTACATGTTTCATCTCAAATCCTCCTCATATCGTTCACTTGCTGGAATAGACAAGCCCTACCAATGATTCAGATTGATATGTTGCTTCCCTACGCCAGTATTAACTGCCAGGTTCCAAGGGTCAGGTTTTGCCTTCTCAACTCCGAAGAGTCCCCCCGCATTGTGTGTATAAAAAAATCTCCCCGTAGGGAGACGATTGATCTGTGTGGATCCGTCTGCTTCCCTACGCCAGTGTTAACTGCCAGGTTCCAAGGGTCAGGTTTTGCCTTCTCAACTCCGAAGAGTCCCCCCGCATTGTCTGAAAATAAAAAAATCTCCCCGTAGGGAGACGATGTACCAGTATGGTTTCATCCGCTTCCCTACGTCAGTATTAACTGCCAGGTTCCAAGGGTCAGGTTTTGCCTTCTCAACTCCGAAGAGTCCCCCCGCATTGGTGTATGGGCCTCAGCATAGAAAAGATTGCACTTCATGTCAACTAAGGGCGACAGTAATCATGAGGTACGCCTCAATTTTTAAATCCCTTGGGAACGTGCTTGTATGCTTTTTGCTCGGCCTTTTGAATCCAAAGACGGGAGCATAGGATGCATCAATTCTCTTTGGCTCTTGGGTTCCACAAGGCCTTGTCGTATTCTTGGCTTTGTTGTATCGCCCCCTGTTCAATGACAAGTGTTCGAGAGCAATATCGCTGAACCTCCTCCTTGTTATGGGAAACAAAGATTACAGGGCAGTGTGCGGACAATAGGGCAGGTTTCAACTCGGAGTCGATGGAATCCTTCAGTTCATTATCCAATGCCGAAAAGGGCTCATCCAGAAGAATTGCCGAGGGCTGTGATGCAAGCAGTCTGGCAATTGCCACCCGTTGCTGCTGTCCCCCTGAAACCCGAAAGGGATTCTGGTGGGCATACGAAGGTAATTTGACCATCTCCAGATACTCCAGGGCAACTCTCTGCGCACGTTTTTTCCATTGCCCATACAGTTCCCCTTCGTTTCTGCAGATGCCACTCATAACATTCTGCAATATCGTCATATGAGGAAAGAGTGCATAGGATTGAAACAGGTATCCCACTTTCCTGTCCCTTGTAGGCACATTGCAATGGGAAGCAGAGTCGAACAGAACCCTTCCATCAAGGAGTATGGAGCCCCTGTTCGGTTCCATGATGCCTGCGATGTTCTTGAGGGTCATGCTTTTGCCGCTTCCCGAAGGACCAAGCAATCCCACAATCTCTCCCGAGGCAATAGTGATTGCAACGTCGAGAGAGAAGGGTTTGCAACCTTTTGCTACAGGAGGTCTCATCTGTATCGTAACCTGTAGGCTCATAGGTTGCCCCTATTGAAATTGGACAACCCAAGTAAGGAAAGGCCGGAGAGGGCGACAATGATCAGTACCCATATCCACGCGGTTTTCATATCGCCCCCTGAGGTGGCAAAGTATATTGCCATGGGAATCGTTTGGGTTTTTCCTGGAATATTTCCAGCGATCATGAGAGTTGCCCAAACTCTCCTAAGGCTCTCGAAAAACTCAGGACGAGGCCTGCAAGGATGCCAGGCCAAGCCTCAGGGATCATGATCCGAAGAAATATCACACCCTCTCCCATTCCCAAGGTACGCGCTGCCCATATCCGCTGGACATCAACCTGTTCGAAGGCACCCCGTGCTGAACGGTACATCAGAGGAAAGGAGACGATCATTGCCGATAGTACTGTCGCATACCAGGTAAAGATGATGCTTCCCCCAAACGCTCCGAGCAACGACCCCAGAGGGCCATTCTTCCCGAACAATACCAGAAGAAAGAATCCCAGCACCGTTGGAGGAAGCACCAGAGGAAGTGTCATTGCCGTATCGACTATCGAGGCAGCTGTCCCTTTGAGTTTCATGCTCCAACGGGCAATTGTAGTTCCCAAGATGAAGACAAGGATCGTGGCAAGGACAGCTGCCCGAAGGGAGATGACTAAAGGGGAATAATCAAACATGGCTCTCTAGTGTTGTGAAACCATATTTTGCAAAGATGGCCCCGGCTTGTTCAGTAAACAGGAAATCCACGAATACCTTTGCCTGGAGAGGATGCTTGCTGTCCTTGACGATACCTACAGGATATACAATAGGGACATGGCTTCCCTCGGGAGCTGTCGTGCAGATTTTTACCCCTGTACTGATCTTCGCATCGGTTGCATAGACAACTCCTGCCTGCACATTCTCTGTCTCAACCCAAAACAGGACCTCCCGTACATCCTTTGCAAAAACAAGTTTGGAAGCAATGGTATCGGCGAGTTGCAGGTTTTGGAAAACTTGGGCTGCATATTGTCCGGCAGGGACCGATTTGGGGTCTCCTACCCCAATCTTGGCGATGGAATCATCTGTAAGTGCATCGAAAGATGCAAGCATTTTCCCTTCCTTGGGGACAATGAGGACAACCTTGTTCTCAAGGATGTCCTTGACTGTAGCATCATCCATCAGGGCCTTGGTCTGGAGGGCTTTCATCTGCTTGATTCCAGCCGAAAAGAATACATCCGCAGGTGCCCCCTGTTCAATTTGCATCTGCAAGGAACCGGAGGATCCATAGTTACAGGTGACGGCAATAAGGGGATTTTCCTGCATGAACAGCGAACTCAATTCTTCCATGCAGTTGGTAAGACTTGCCGCAGCGCTTACCAGAATTTCAGTCTTTTCCTCTTGCACCCCTTGGGCACCCACAAAAGCAATACACATCAGTGACACAAACAGAACCAATACCAGTTTTTTCATACCATTCCTCCATTACATATATAGGTCTAAGAGATGTTGCTTCCCACTGAAGGCAAGGTTGCACATTCTCTTGATCTTCCACTAAGCATTTGCAAGCCATGTTCCAAGGGCCTGAGTATTGCACTGAGGTTCTCCACTGCTGCTTTCGGGCTTCCTGGCAGGTTCACGATGAGGGTCCGTTCTCGGGTAGCACAGACACTACGGCTCAGGCATGCCCTGTCGGTACTGTGCATACAGGTGGAACGCATGAGTTCGGCAAGCCCCGGAACCTGGCGATGGGCAATGTCGAGTGTTGCCTCAGGCGTGACATCCCGAAGGGAAAGTCCCGTACCTCCTGTTGTCACAATCAGGTCGGCCTGATAGCCATCGCAAATCTCAGCCATCTTTGCCGAAAGCAGGGCACGGTCATCTGGCAATAGGCAAGTCCCTACCACCTCATAGCCTGAAGCCTCAATAAGGGAGCAGACGGCAGGAGTGCTCTCGTCTGCGCGCTTCCCTTCATAGCCCTTGTCACTGGCACACAGGACAAATGCCCTCATCCTTGTATAGGCCTTGAAGGTCATCCCCTGTTTCAGGGTGCCTCCATGCAGAACCCTTGTGAAGACTCCCTGGGTAGGCATGATGCAGGTCCCTATTTTCTTGAAGATATCGCACCCCGAATGACATTCCTTTCCTATCTGGGTCAACTCCAGGACAACGTTTCCCCCAATAAAAATCGTACCAATAGGAAGAGTTGCAAAATCTATGCCTTCAACGAGCAGGTTTTCACCAAAATCCCCGTCAACAACTTGGGCTCCTTGGCTGCGGAAGGCTTGTACCTTGTCGTAGGAAAGCAGACTTACCTGACGGTGCCACGTGCCACAATGGGCATCTCCTTCCAATCCCCACTGGGCTTTGGCAAGGGCCCTTTCCCTTGAGACCTTGGCAGTCCCTTTTCCTGAACTGGTACAGACGGCTCGTACTATTCCTTCGATCATTCTTTCATCCTCCGATGGATGCAAGGGAGCAGGAGCCCATCCCTTGCACTGCGAAATCATGGTGTAGTGGTTTGTGGGTAATAACCTGTCGGATGGTCTGTTCGATCTGTTCATCCTTCTGCTTGGCCTTGAGAAGGGATGGCAGATCAAGGCTTTCTTCATGATAGAGGCAGGTGCGGAGCCACCCATTGCTTGTCAGTCTCAAACGATTGCAGGTTGGACAGAAACAAGCGGATAACGCTTCGATCGTACCAACGACAACATCCCCGTAGCGTTGGTATTGCGCAGGGCCATCGCCACCAAATCCTGCAGGTGTACATACTGTGGGGTCTCCGTAGTGTGTACGGAGATAGGTATGTACTGTCTCGAAAGGAACGCCCTTACAGAAGCATCCGTTACCGATGGGCATCAGTTCGATGAACCTGATGGGGATGCCAAAGGTACGGGCCAGGTGCATACCCTGGTGTATCTGCTTCTGGTAGGTATCGAGCAAGGGGACACAGTTGAGTTTTACCTGCAACCCTGCCTCAAGGGCTTTTTCGATACCGAAAAGAACAGGCTTGACCTCATGCCCTCCGCTCAAAGCGGCAAACAAGGAAGGATCTGTGGCATCGAGGCTGATATTTACCCCATCCAGACCGGCTTGGGCCAAAGATTGGGCATTTTCAGCTAAAAGGGACCCATTGGTAGTCATGCCTATCCTTGCAAATCCGAGTTGGGCTATCGAAGCGACCAGAGAGGGGAGGTCCTTTCTGAGTAATGGTTCTCCCCCGGTGATTCTAAGAGTTTCGATACCAAGGTTTCGAAAGATTCTGCACAGATGGAACAGGTCTTTGTCACTCAACATCCCGTGGGATTGCTGAGGGCCACAATAACGGCATTGATAATTACAGGCATCGGTGACCGATACACGCAGGTAGGTGAGGTTTCTGCCTTGCGAATCCCTAAGGACCTTGGAAAGGCTGGGATTATCGCTTGTCATAGGTCCCGCTTTTTCCACCTTCCTTGAACACCAGGTGAATATCTTCGATCTGCATGCCGCGGTCGAGAGCTTTGCCAAAGTCATAGATGGTGAGTAGGGCTATCGTCACTCCAGTAAGAGCCTCCATTTCGACTCCGGTCCGTCCTTCTGTCTCGACAGTACAGGTCGCTTCCAGACAGGAAACCTCCTCAAGAAATCGAAAGTCAACCTTCGAGGAGGTCAGCAGCAAGGAGTGGCAGAGAGGGATAAGGGAAGGTGTTTGTTTTGTAGCCATAATGCCTGCGATTCTTGCAGAAGCAAGCACATCCCCTTTCAGTACGGTCCCTTCACTGATTGCGACATACGCCTTGTTGTTCATGAAGATGCGACCGCAGGCTATGGCCCTGCGTCTGGTCTCGTTCTTTTGGGAGACGTCGATCATAATGGCATTTCCCTGGGAATCGAGATGGGTCAGATTCTCCATCAGATGCCTCCCATGCCGAAATTGCAATTCGGGAAATGGCAAACAGGGCAGTCAAGACAAAGCCCGCCGTTTCCCCATCGCACTATATCTTCAGGGTTTAGTGGGAGACGGGCTATGATTCGTGGAAGCGCCAGATCAAAGACGGTTCTTTTTGCATACATGACGCAGCCTGGAAGCCCTAGAACCGGAACACCTTCCAGATAGGAGACCAGGAACATGGCTCCAGGGAGAACGGGAGCCCCATAGGTTACTAGTGTAGCTCCCGACTCCTTGATTGCACCGGGGGTACGGTCGTCAGGGTCTACGCTCATACCCCCGGTGCAGACTACCATGGAAGCACCTTCTGCCACTGCTTCTTTGATGGCTTCGGTTATGCGACTCTGGTCATCACCGGTATATACGATCTTTGATACCCCAACCCCCAGTGCCTTGAGCTTCTTTGCGACAACAGGGGAGAATGTATCGGCTATCAAGGCTTTGCTTACTTCATTGCCTGTTACCAACAAGGTGCAATCCTTGATCAGAAAGGGATGGATTGTAAGCAAGGGATCGGATGCATCTGCAATTTCCGATACTATTTTCATGTGCTCTACGCCAATTACCAGAGGAATTACCCTCATCCCGGCAAGCTTGTCCCCAGGCCTGACTACTGAATGGTTAGCCCTTGTGGCGATCATGACATTGCCAAGACTGTTAATGGCGAACAACCTTTGGGTGTCTATCTCCAGCACACCCTCCGCTGTTGCCCTCAACTCGATTTTCCCTTCCTTGGGAGCGCTTTGTTCCATTGATGAGTTCTTGCAGGCTTGGCAGAGGATCTTTGCCCCTTCATCCTCATGAAGCATGTTTTTTTGCAGTTCCCAGACATAGAGATGTTCCTTTCCCATGGAAAGGAGGATAGGGATATCTTCCTGCCTCACAACATGCCCTTTGCGAAATCGGGCATCCTTGGTTACTCCTACGATAATCTGGGTAAGGTCATGGCAGAGGATGTGTCCTACTGCTTCTTCAGTTTTAAGTAGCTTCATCTCTTAGTCTCGGCTCCCAAATTGGTGATTTTTCTCAGGCTTCCTTTTTCGTCTTAGGGCCGAAAGAAGGCTTCTCTTGCAAAGATCCTGTAACGAAAGGAAAAAGAAAGATATGGCAAATTTTCCATTATAATTCGTAAAACATAATGGAGTATATGAGCCCAGATGAGGTTTGTCAACATTTTTTGAGGAAAAGGAGATTTCTATCCTATCGGATGAACTGAAATTGTGTAGTATGTAGGGGGTGGGGTGAAATTCCCCCTGTATGTGTAGTATTGTTGGGCTAATGGATAGGAGAAATGGTGATGATACGGATTCTAGAGACCAAAGAAAAAATCCCAATGGAGTTGTTGCTGTTAGCAGATCCGTCAGAGGACTTGATCAATGAGTACTTGCCTAAGAGCATCGTTATTGCTGCCAAAGAAGACGATACGGTAGTTGGGGTACTTGTCCTCTTAAGGACAAGACCAAAAACCATGGAAATAATGAATGTATCCGTGCAAGAGGAATTCCAAAACAAGGGAATTGGAAGAAATCTCATACTGCATGCAATTGAATATGCCAAGAAAGAAAACTGCAAAACACTAGAGATTGGAACAGGAAATCCCGGGGTAGTACAAATGCTGCTCTATCAAAAATGTGGGTTTCGCATAATGGGTGTGGATTTTGACTATTTTACCCGAAATTATGCGACTACAATTACCGAGAACGGAATTGTATGTCGCGATATGATCAGAATGAAAATGGATATGTGAAGATACGTGACGAATGGGCTGTAGGAGAAATGTATAGACTCTGACAAAGCCTATACATATTCCTCCTTGTCTGCTCGTGCAAGGTAAATCGACCTGGAAAATCCTTTCTGTCAGGTATTGATCCCTTCCACCAAGCTATAGAATGCCTCACTGCCCTTGATGGTATAGGTTCCCTTTTTTGTCTCTTCTATTTTTGGGCGAGCGGAGAGGGAGCAGATGCCCTTGGGACAGAGTACCTTCTTGGTAAAGGTGCTGAATGTTTCTATGAAGGTCTCAGCATCAGGATAAGCCTCCTTGATGGAAAAGGGGAACAGCTTGAGCATTTCAATGGTGTAGCTACGCACAGGTACCCACTGCCTACCTTTGTAGAAGAGGATCCAGAGGAAAGAGTTTGCAAGGGTATACGCTAGGTTGTCATCATCAAAGGTCTCAAGAAACATGTCTTCTATGAATTCCAGCAATCCAATGTCAAAGAAGTCGTCCTTGTACAGACCTTTGGTAAGTGCATTGAAGGCATCCAAGGTATTCGGGCCTTCGTCGAATACAAAGAAGTCCACTTCTCCTAGGCTATCGGTAAAATGTCGTCTTGTTGCAGGAGGTGGAACTGGCCAACCAGAGAGTTCGTATTTCGCATCTTCTGCGGGCACTTCGAAGGTAGGCATGTTTCTTGTATAGACATTCTGTAACGACTGTATGACGTCTTCCACCATTTCCAGAGGCAACCCAGACTTCTTGCTGTATGCATGTGCATCAAAGCTTTTGCCTGAGTTCAGAGCTTGCATGTACTGTCTTAGGAGGGCATTCGTCTTAGCCATGTCATCCCTTCCAAAGGATTCGTCTTGTACCTCTTCCTTGCTATCCCTGACTTCCTGGAACCTGGACCAGGGAAGGTCCAGGTCCATATGGGACAGGAGGGAGAAGAGGGCCATTGAGATGGCTACTTCCGGGTCCTTAGGCAAAACCAAGGTAGGGTAGGAGCGTGTAAGCAGAGCGGCAATGATGGAATAGGAAATAAGGGATGTGGTGTTGATGGCCATCGAAGCTGTGCTGGTATCCCGGTAGAGGGTGAAGCTCATTGCAGGAAAGTCCAACTCCAGCAGGTCCCCATGGGGGACTTCCATCATGGTTTCATCGGGTTTTTCGAGGGAATAGCTTATTTGGCTGCCTTTTTCCTTGATGGACCACTTGCCTCCTAGGGATGTAATGTCAAAGTTTTCCAGGGTGAAAGGCTGCCAGGTGTACAGCACCTGGTTTCCTCTGTGCATTACCACTGGCAAGGTGGATATTTCATCTAGCATGAAGAACTTGCTGTAATGTGTGTTGAGTATCGAGTCCAAGTCCTTCTCAGGGGCAAAGAGACCACAGTAGAACAGGAAGTCTGAAACAGAAAGAGAATTGTACCGTAGGATACCGGCTGTCTGCAGGCACTCTCCATTGTCAAGCATCAGACAGAGGTAGTGCCTATTTCTCGATTCCCCGCTCTTCTGCATTCCGCTGATACCAGAGGAGTAGAGAAGATGCTCTTCCCCACTCAGTAGATCAACAATGGTCAGGAAGTCATCCTGCAACTTTTCCTTGATGGAGAAATAACACCAAAAACCGGGATTTTTTTCCCAGAATGACAACACCTGTATTGTATTGCTGACCAATACAGCTTCATGCTTCATACGGAGGCGTTTGATAGCTTTGGGATCGGTAAGGACCAAAGAGATAAGGAAGTTGCCGGCACTCATGTTCCCATACCCTTCGGGATAGCGAGGATTGATGTCCAAATCCATGATTTGTCGTATGGGTTTCTTCAGATCTTTTTTGTTTCGCCCCCAGTCCATGATGTGTCCTTCGACTTCATCAAATCCCCTACTAAAGGCCCTGCACAGTTCCTTGATTTCTTTGTTGGTACTCATGTCTGTATGGTACAGAATACTGCGGAAATGGCAACAAAAAAGAGCCGAAAACCAAAAAAAAACATAGGAATTCCCAAATTGGCACTAAAATCCATGATGAGATTTTCCCCTGGGATTATGTATATGCAGGGAGAAAGCATACAAAGAGCATACAGGCACTAATCAGTACTGATACAGGAGAAGCAAAAGAAACTGAGGATGCTTAGATGAAACTAATGCAATACAGAAAAGATATTACCCCAATAATCTGTGAAACAACCTCTGGAAGCAGAGTGTCACACAGTCCTCTATCTACTTTTTCTTACTGCCAGGATGCTTTTGTTCAGTCGCCTTCTGATAATTGCCTTGTAGCGAAATGAGTCGGTGTATTCATCTGCTGCAGGGTATTTGCTGAAGAAACCATCCGGGGTATCGAAGATTCCCAGATCTTCTTCTATGGCCTGGTTCTGCACATAGGTGCTGTTTTCGTTCCATCTGTTATCGGGGTTCTTGAAGTTGAGCACAGCCATTCCATATCCATAAAAGCTTCCCATGTAGTCGGGAAACTTTGCTTGGAGCTTCTCCAAGTAGGAGTTGTCTATGATGTGTCCTTCCATTACAAGCCACTTGTTGTTGTATTGTACCTCCACCCAAGCATGGTAGGGGTGTTTTGTAACCAGCTTATGGCTAAGGCTTGGCAGAAGGCCTCTGAATATGACTCTGCTAATGGTTGTGGCATGGAAGCGGCAAGGAACCCCTACCGCCCTGAGAAGGGCCATGAGAAGGGTACTTTTGGTTATGCAGTTGCCGTATCCTTTGGCTAGGATCTGCGAGGCAGGAAGGGAGAAACTCTTGGTGTATCCGTATGCGATCTCATCGCGTACGAAGGTATAGACCTCCCCAATGAGGTCTGTCTTTGTTTTGATGGTATCCCATCCCTTGTTCATGATGAGCTCTTGTATGTCAGGATGGATAAAGTCCAAAAGGGGACTTGGTTCCAGATATGTTTGTTGTTTTTCCATTCAGGGGGCCTCTAAAAATAAAAAATTGGATATGCTTTTCCTTGTGCAACAGGAAGTAGCAACTATAACAGCACAGGAGAGACTCCTATGCTGTTAATGTTTCCATGCTACTAGCATAACCTATAAATAGCAAGAATTGTTGCAGTAAGTGACAAATAAAGTGAGGGAATCTTGTCTTTTCTGTACATACCAGAAGATTTGTAGTACTATTCGGATACAATATATACAGGGAAGGTTGGTAATGGAAACATACAATGCATTGAACTCCCTTATGAAAGGGCCCTTGCCCTCGCTCTTCTTCTGTATAGGGGATCCTGTGGTGGGTAATCCCACCGAACATATGATCCAAGAAGCCTTTAGGTCTTTGGGGTTTCCCGGCAAATATCTTACCTCTAGGGTTACCAAGGAAGAGCTGGCCCCTGCCCTTTGGGGGTTGCGTGCCCTCGGCTTTGCTGGGGGCAATGTAACAGCCCCACATAAACAGACAGTATTGCAATATCTTGATGAGCTCAGCGAGTCTGCCCTGCTTTGCAAGGCAGTGAACTGCATTACCCGTAAAAGTGATGGCACCTATTATGGGGACAACACTGATGGCAAGGGTTTCTTACAGTCGTTGACTGAAAGAAACCTAGAAGTGAAGAACAAGAAGGTTGTAATCCTTGGCTCTGGAGGCGCAGCTTCGGCAATAGCGGTCGAACTTGTCTTGGCAAAGGCCGGGGAGGTGGTGTTGGTAAATAGGACAGAGGAACGCTCCCATACTCTTGCCAAGAGGCTGTCTGGTATTTCCAGTACCGCCCTTTCTGTCGATCGTTGGGTTGGCACCTATAGCATACCCAGTGATGCAGAGATAGTTGTTCAGGCTACCTCTGTGGGACTGTTTTCCCCATCTGTTTGTATTGATGTTGCGTTTACTAAACAAAATTCTTCACTAATTGCTTGTGATGTTGTATTTAATCCGGTCCAAACGTTGTTTATGAAACGAGCACAAGAAGTTGGTTGTACCACTGTCGACGGTTTGGGCATGTTGGTGAACCAGGGAAGCCTTGCCATTCACCAGTGGACAGGGAAATCTCCTCTCAGTGGAGTGATGAGGAGTGCACTGGAGGAAGCTTTTGCGCAATAGTGACAATGCTGTTTCAAACCGATACTATGGGCGACTATGAACTACTTTTGTATTGCATGCAGGACAGGGGGTGAGGCCAAAGTACGGGCCCACCTTAACAAGTATTTTTCCAGGGAGCTGGGCGACCTGAACGATGTGAAGGTCTTCTACCCTATCAGGAAGATGTTTGACCGACGGAAGGGACAAAAATTGGTCACAAACCAACCCATCCTTCCCGGATACCTGATGGTCAGCAGTGAGCTTGACTTGCAAGAACACACATACGGGGTACGAAGAATCCCGGGTTCCTACGGGTTTCTTCGTAACCTTGATAAGACTGTTGCCCTTCAGGGAGCTGACTTGCAGTATGCTGCCTGGATCATGGGCAACAAGGGGATTATCAAGCCAAGTAAGGCTGAGTTTAAGGAAGGGGAGCCTATCAAGGTACTGGAGGGGCCCCTGATGGATTTGCATGGGACTATCCTGAGGGTTGACCGTAGGAGTTCCAGGGTTCTGGTGGCATTTGAGTTTGCCAATGAGGTTCGGAAGGTTAGCATGCCGGTAGAATTTGTTGGCTCGGATACATAGGGAGAAACTAGTAGGTGAATATACTCAAGAATTGGTACCATTTGATAGGAAATTCTTGCTTATAGTTACTTTATCCTTTCTGAAAATTGGGAAAACCTTAATTTTCCCGGTTTACACAAGGGGTTAAGAATGCTATGCTAGCGTTACTCTTGTAGAACAGAATTGATATGGTTCTTATATCGTATCTGATTCACACTATGTTCTCACCCTTTTTGTTGTAGGTTCGTCCTGGCAAAGGGGTTTTCAAGCTTCTCGTGTCATCAGACATATCTGGGTTGGGGGAGCTGTGTCCAAATTCAATCAATATTCAAGAGCGAGGTGACTGTGGCAAGTATTGCAACAAAGCGCATTAGGCGGACATTCATACTCTTGTGCTTTGATGCACTGTGGGTGGTAGCCAGCGGTTTCTTTGCCGCTTGGGTAGTTTTTCGTGCTATTCCGCCGATGTTTTATTCGGTAGTTGCTCTGAACACAATTGCTTTGTTGCTCTCTCTGGTGATGGTGAAATTTTATAGGATACGCATCAGCGAAAGTTCCCTCGACTTGCTTAACCGTGGGTTGGCAGGCTTTTTCCTGCCATTTGTGGTTGGAGGCTTGATATTCTCGCGGTTTGTCTCTTTTTCGTCACTGTGGATTCCCTTCCTTTGTGTTACCGATGGGTTCTCTTTCCTCTTACTTATGGGATTGAGGTATATCTATCGTAATATTCTCAGCTACCACATCAGACATACAAACAACGGAAATCCCAGGACCATAGTCTATGGTGCTGGAGAGTTGGGAAACACCTTGGTTCGTCAGTACCAGAAGGGTCGGCTCCCTTTCCATATTGTAGGGTTCGTCGATGATGATCCAGACTTGCAGGGAACAGTCCTTCTTGGTCTGAAGGTCTTTGGGACTGTTGAGGCCCTTGATAACGCCCTCAAGCAGACCCAGTCAACGGCACTTGTCATAGCCATTACTGAAATTACCCAAGAGAAAATGCTTGCTGCCGTCGATGCTGCCAAGGAAAACAACTGTGAGGTAATGGTCATCCCTTCCCTGTTTGAGATGCAGCAAGGGGGCTCTAAGGAGCTTGACCTCAGAAGCCTTGACTATGCTGACCTTCTGGGAAGGCCCCTTATTAAGATCGATAGGGAGCCTATCAGGGAGATGGTAAGGGACAAGAGGGTTCTTGTCACCGGAGCCGGTGGTAGCATAGGAAGTGAGATCTGCAAGCAACTGCTTAGCTATGATCCTAAACAGTTAGTCCTGCTTGATATTGATGAGACAGAACTGCATGACCTTTCGCTTAGGTTGCACAACTTCCAGAAGGAGTGGAGCAACCTTGTAGTGCCGGTGGTGTGTGACATCAAGAACAGGAAGAAAATAGACCGGATATTTGAACAGTACAAACCGGACTTGGTGTTCCATGCTGCAGCGTACAAGCATGTGCCCCTGCAGGAGCTCTATCCAGAAGAGGCTATCAACACCAACATCGGTGGTTCGTACAATGTCCTTCAGAGTGCCAAGACACACAAGATACACAAGGTAGTTATTATTTCTACCGACAAGGCTGTGAACCCCACCAATGTGATGGGAGCCACCAAGCGTGTTGTAGAGCTGATGGCAGGTATGTTCAACAGCCAAACGACCGAGATAGTCTGTGTGCGCTTTGGCAACGTCCTGGGAAGCCGTGGGAGCATGCTCCCACTCTTCATGGACCAGATAAAGGCCGGAGTCCCGATAACAGTAACGCATAGGGAGATCATACGGTACTTCATGGCCATTCCTGAGGCCGTAGGCCTCGTCTTCAAGGCTGCATCTATGGCCAAGGGCGGGGAAGTGATGGTATTGGATATGGGCCAACCTGTAAAGATATATGACTTTGCCCAAAAACTCGTGAAGTACTATGGAGATGGAAGAAGCCAGGTAATAGTCACAGGCCTAAGACCTGGTGAGAAACTGTATGAAGAACTCCTAGCAAACAAAGACACCACCATCCCTACAGAAGACACACTGGTCTTTAAGGCAAAAGTAAAAAAGACAAAATTGCAAGAAGAAGAGCTAACGCAACTAGTAAACTCCCTACCGGATAAGAGCCCAGAAGAGCTGGTGGAGATATTACATGGGTTGGTGCCGGAGTTTGAGGGAATACGGGTTTAAGACAAAAGAAAAGAGTTGAGATACGAGATAGAGAAGATTGACACTGAGAACTGAAGAAGGGAAAAAAAGGGAAAGGAATGGCAAGGTTACAAGGTAGAGACTGAAAGACAGGATTAACGATAGTGATTGAGGACAGAGCAACAAAAAAAGGAAAACATAGAAGGGAAAGAGCGAGAGCTATTAGACTATACTATGCACTGGCAAGTTGGAGAGAGGGAGATGAAGAAAATAGAGAAAGAAGAGAAAGAAAAGGAGGAAAAGAAGTGGTTTCCATTGAAGCAAGAAGTGGCCTTATGAATAAAGCCTCTTCTTGGTATAATGGAGCTTGTTTGATTTTCAGCCCTATTTCAGCAACTTGACTCTTTGAGTAAGGGTAGTGCAGTTTTTAAGTACCAAGAGAGTATTGCTTCTCGTTCAAAGAAGATGTCCTCACCAACTAGTTGATAAGGTATTGCTTCTGGATGAGCCTCTGAATGAACAAGTATAAAGCCTGCTAAATCAAATGGTTCAAAACCAAACAAAAGAGCTACTTCTTCTAGGCTTAGTAACCGAGCATTGTCTGCTACAGAAAGATAGGGTAAATCACCGCTTTGCTCATAAAGTTTAAGATAACAAGTATATGTTGCATTGATTTCTGACCGTGAGAGGAAGTTCATGATATGGCCTCCTCTGATGTTAGTGAGAGAGAAAGAGCGTACTGTAGGAAGGAAGATACTGTAATTCCAAAGGCTTTACAGTAGATTTCCAGAGTACTCAAAGCTGGATAGCTTTGATAACGTGATTGCTCCCGTAGGCTTATAGCAGTCAGTTGAAAATGAGTGAGCTTGGCTAGAGTTGTTTGGGATAAGCCTTGTTCCAGTCGAACAGCTTTAAGAGCATAAGATATCTGCTCTGGTGTTATGCTTAGTTCTGAGGTTCTGAGGTTCTGAGGTTCTGAGGTTCTGAGGTTCTGAGGTTCTGAGGTTCTGAGGTTCTGAGGTTCTGAGGTTCTGAGGTTCTGAGGTTCTGAGGTTCTGAGGTTCTGAGGTTCTGAGGTTCTGAGGTTCTGAGGTTCTGAGGTTCTGAGGTTCTGAGGTTCTGAGGTTCTGAGGTTCTGAGGTTCTGAGGTTCTGAGGTTCTGAGGTTCTGAGGTTCTGAGGTTCTGAGGTTCTGAGGTTCTGAGGTTCTGAGGTTCTGAGGTTCTGAGGTTCTGAGGTTCTGAGGTTCTGAGGTTCTGAGGTTCTGAGGTTCTGAGGTTCTGAGGTTCTGAGGTTCTGAGGTTCTGAGGTTCTGAGGTTCTGAGGTTCTGAGGTTCTGAGGTTCTGAGGTTCTGAGGTTCTGAGGTTCTGAGGTTCTCTTGCCGATTACGGCCTCTGCATACTCAACAAACGTTATTACGTTGATCCTGAGGGCTTCTGATAACTTTAACAAGGTGTTTAGCCAAGGATTCCAATCTGAATCCTTAAGGATTAAAGAGAGCCAACGTTCAGAGAAGTTGGTTCGTTTGGAAAGAGTTTGAATTGAGATGTTCTTTTCTTTCATCAATAGGGAAAGAGCTGCTTGATATTGCAATGGGTAACCTCCAATAAGTAGTGCTTAGCTAGTAAGAAGAAGAGGTAGGGGTATTGCTTCAGGGATTCATAAAAAGAATGCCATTGATTTTGAAATGTTTACTTGCCTTGCTCTTGAGCAAGAGTTTCAAAGTGGTTTTCTGTGAGCTTGCAAAGTTAACACGTATTGACCCTTCAGTGATTTTTGATGACATTCAAAGGCTGGTTTAGAATAAATTTGATATCATTTTTTTGCTTTGTGTATTCATTCCACTCCAAAGAATAAAGCAACAAGCTTCTGATATCTGCCAATACAGAGTGTTTAGGATTTTATCCTATTGGTAACAAACTAATAGAAGAGATGAAAGTAAAATTAAAGTATGGAGATGCAAGGTGAGTAAAAAAAAAACCATTTTCTCCTCCTGATATTACCCAGGAAGAGATTGATGAAGTCATCGATACTTTACGTTCGGGTTGGATTACTACGGGACCAAAGACAAAACTGTTTGAAAAACATCTTGCTGAGTTTTGTAATACAAGTACGGTTTGTTGTTTAAATTCAGCGACTGCTGCTTTGGAGCTCTGTCTTATATTACTGGGCGTTGGTCCTGGCGATGAAGTCATTACCAGTGCTTATACTTATACAGCTTCTTGTAGCCCAATTATACATGTAGGAGCAACTCCCGTGCTTGTTGATGTTGCTCCTAATTCCTTTCATATTGACTATAAGAAAGTGTCTGAGGCTATTACTAGCAAGACCAAAGTAATTATCCCTGTGGATCTTGGTGGGGTGATGTGTAACTATGACCGGCTTTACCAGGTATTAGAAGAAAAGAAATCTCTCTATACACCAAAGAATGATATACAATCATTGTTCGATCGTGTAATCGTCCTAGCTGACAGTGCCCATGCAATAGGTGCAACTTATAAGGGAAAGATGGCAGGTGAGGTTGCTGATTTCACAGTCTTTTCTTTAGTCGTTTTTAAGAATAAGACAAGGTGCCAGGTTTCCTATACCTGGCTCCTTCTTAGCAAGTTAATCATTATAATAAAAAGAGATATTAGTTACCACATAGCTCTGAAAGCTACATGAATATGCCGGAATCGAGGTATTTCAGTATATGGCTGGGATAGGGAAGGACGGATTAAGAATTACCGTGGAGTAAGTTAGCCACACCAGTTTTTGTACACAGAACTGAGGGTAGTGGTGGGGAACTTATAAGCGTGGAGTGGGATTGATGTGTGTGAGTGAGGGTTCGTCTTATAAAATGCAAGGAACACGTTTATGAACAAGAGGATATATCTTTCATCTCCTACCATGCATGGTCTGGAGATGAAGTACATACAGGAAGCATTTGACACCAACTGGGTAGCTCCTCTTGGCAAGAATGTGGATGAGTTCGAGAAGGAAATGGCAGCGTATGTCGGTGTGAAGCATGCCGCAGCTTTGGTTAGTGGAACTAGCGCTCTACACCTTGCCATCAAGCTCTGTGGGGTGAAACCGGGAGACGTGGTGATCTGCAGTGATCTTACTTTCTCTGCTACCGTGAACCCAGTCTCCTACGAAGGTGGCATTCAGGTCTTCGTTGATAGCGAATACGATACCTGGAACATGGACCCAAGAGCTTTGGAGATTGCACTCAAGAAATATCCCCAAGCCAAAGCGGTGCTAGTTGCCCATCTGTATGGAACTCCTGCGAAGATGGATGAAATCCAAGCTTTGTGTGAGCAGTACCACGTTCCTCTGATCGAAGATGCCGCTGAGAGTCTTGGAGCCACCTATAAGGGAAGTCAGACAGGAACCTTCGGGAAATATGCTGCTCTGTCTTTTAATGGCAACAAAATCATCACAACAAGTGGTGGTGGCATGTTCTTATCCGATGATAAAGAAGCTGTTAAGAAGGTTTGGTTCTGGGCAACCCAGTCAAGGGACCCTGCACCGCACTACCAGCATAGTGAGATCGGCTACAATTATCGGATGAGTAATATAGTTGCAGGTATTGGAAGAGGACAACTGGTTTACCTCAATGAGCATATCCAAAAGAAGAAGCATATCTATGAAACCTACAAGAAGGCTTATAAAGATCTTCCTGTATCCATGAATCCTCATACGCCTGATGGTGAACCTAACTACTGGCTTTCCTGCATGCTTATTGATAAAGCATGTAGAGTAACGTATCAGGAAATCATGGAAGCCCTCATGCATGAGAACATTGAAAGCAGGCCTATCTGGAAACCGATGCACCTACAGCCAGTATTCAAAGATAATGAGTTTATTGCAATAGACGATACGACAGAGGTTGGAGGAGATATCTTCTCCAGAGGGTTGTGTCTCCCAAGTGATGTGAAAATTACAGAGGAAGAGCATGGAAGAGTAATCAATATTATCAAGGGATGTTTTAGGTAAGATGTATAGGAAGCACTTCAAGAGACTCTTTGATTTTGTCTGTTCTCTTCTAGCCTTGATTGTACTTTCTCCAGGGCTTCTTATCATCGCGATACTGGTGAGAACCAAGCTGGGGACTCCTGTAATCTTCAAGCAAAAGCGTCCTGGTTTTCATGAGAATATATTCACCCTTTATAAATTCAGGACCATGACAGACCAGAAGGATGAACGAGACAACATCCTTCCCGATGAGGTACGGCTTACCAAGTTTGGTAACATGCTCCGGTCAACGAGTCTGGATGAACTTCCTGAACTCTGGAATATCATCAAAGGAGATATGAGCATAGTGGGGCCGAGGCCTCAGTTAATCAAAGACATGGTGTTCATGACTGATGAACAAAGGAAGAGGCATTCTGTTCGACCAGGGCTAACAGGTCTAGCTCAAGTGAATGGTAGGAATTCCATTAAGTGGGAAGCAAAGTTACAGTATGATCTCGATTACATAAAAAGAATTACCTTTCTCAAAGATATATCCCTTATCCTTAAGACAGTGACAAAGACTGTGAAGAGAGAAGGAATAGCACAAGAGGGAATGGATACAGGGTTGGATTTGGGGGATTATCTCCTTTTGAATAATCGATTATCAGTTGAAGAATATTCTCAAAAAATTGAGATGGTAAATAATTTTATTGAGGCTTGAATGACAAATACTGTTCAATTTTCAGTTTCTATGTGTGTCTATGGAAAAGATAATCCAGAATATTTTGATGTTGCGGTACAGAGCATAATAAATCAAACAAAATTACCGGCAGAAATCGTACTAGTGGTAGATGGACCGGTCCCTGACGAGCTTGATTTAATTATTAAAAAATATAAAGTCAATCCACTGTTTATCATTATTAGGCTTGTTGAAAATCTAGGGCATGGAAACGCAAGAAGGATTGGTCTACAAAACTGTACATATAATTTGGTTGCCCTTATGGATGCAGATGATATAAGTAATTCTTATAGGTTTGAGAAACAGCTAAAGATATTTGAAGAGAATCCAAATATTTCTGTTGTGGGAGGATTAATCACTGAGTTCATAGATGATCCTACGAATATCGTAGCTAAAAGAATTGTGCCTTCCGAAGACTCCGAGATAAAAACATTCATGAAGAAGCGATGTCCTTTAAATCAAGTTTCTGTAATGTTTAAAAAATCAATTGTTGAACAAGCCGGAGGCTATATTGATTGGTATAATGAAGAAGACTATTACTTGTGGATTAGACTTTCACTTATTAATGCAGAGTTCTTCAATATTGACGATGTACTTGTGAATGTCAGAATAGGTCCTAAGATGTATCAACGAAGGGGTGGTTATAAGTATTTTAAAAGTGAATATAACCTTCAGAAATATATGTATGATACAAATATTACTTCGTTAGGCCAATTCTTGATCAATGTGAGTCAAAGATTAATAATGCAAGTTATTTTACCGAATAGAATAAGAGGTTGGATATTTCAACAATTTGCAAGGGAAAAGACCAAGTGAAGAAATACAAAGTCGGATATACTACAGGCGTGTTTGATATGTTTCATATAGGACATCTGAATATTCTTAAAAAAGCAAAAGAGATGTGTGAATTTCTTGTAGTTGGTGTGACTTCTGATTCTCTTTGTTACCAGAAGAAACACAAGTACCCGATAATACCAGAATTTGACCGAATGGCTATAGTTTCCGCTATTCGCTATGTGGACAGAATAATTCCTCAGCTAGATATGAATAAGCTAAAAGTTGTTGAAACTCTTGGTTGTGATGTTGTTTTTGTTGGATCTGATTGGCGAGGCACCTCTGAATGGTTAACCTATGAAGAAGAGTTTGCAACGGTAGGCTGTAGAGTTGTTTACCTTGACCACACTGAGGGCATTTCTTCTACAGTTTTACGTGAGCGATTAATTTGATGATATTGATTCTATCAAATTGGGAGAGGTTTTGTAAAAAACTCCAACAAAATGGATTTTCAAGTCTGAGTGCAGGTGATTTATATCTTCACCCTAAATTGAGAGATAAATGTTTTCTTGTTTTGAAACATGATGTTGAAACAAATGTGAAACGTGCCTATGCAATTGCAAAAATAGAACACACATTTGGACACAAAGGCTCTTTTTATGTTCAAGCATATTTACTAAAAAATAAAAGAAATATTGAGATATTAAGAAAAATACAGGAAATGGGACATGAAGTTTCCTATCATCATGATGTAATGGATTCGACAAAAGGAAACTTGGAATTAGCTATTATGGAATTTAGAAATAACCTAAATATCTTTGAAAAAAATGAATTCCAAGTGATTACTGTTTGTCAACATGGAAATCCTTTAATTGATAGGGTGGGATATTCTTCTAATCGGGACTTTTTCCGTAGTGAGAGAATACAGAAATTGTTCCCAGGAGTTTTTGATATAATGGTGAACTTCAAGAAAGAAGTTGATCTTGAATATCTCTATTTTTCCGATGCTGGAAGACAATTACAATTAGTTTTTGATCCCATTAATAATGACATTTTAAAATCTGATGATAAGAATGTAGAAGTAAAGAGTTTTGAGAAACTCTATGATTATATCGCGAAGAGTAATTGTATTATCAGTATCCATCCTCATCGATGGGAGACTAATGTTTTTTCTCTAGGGATTAAAATTATTATTTTTAAATCAATCAGAAATATAGCGCAAGTTTTGTTCCACTTTCCGTTCTTTAAGAAATTATCCAATAAATATTATTATTTGGCGAAGAAAATATGAGTGATAGGGCTAACAAATTTCCGAAACAAGATCAGAGTTTAAGAGCATTGCAACTGAAAATTCTTTACATTATGAAATATGTAGACAGTCTATGTCGAAAGAATGGAATTACTTATTTTATAATGGGGGGGACGGCTCTAGGGGCAGTACGGCACGGTGGCTTCATTCCTTGGGATGATGATCTGGATATTTTCATGACTCTAGATCAATATGACCACTTCAAGCGAGTATTTGAAGAAAATGAAAGTGAAGAATTTATAATACAAGAATGGAGAACTGTTCCAGAATATCTTGAATATGCAAAATTAAGGATGAATGGTACTACCTATATTGAAACAAATTTCAAGGATAGGAAAGATATGCATCATGGTATTTATATTGATATCATGATTTTACATAAAGTTCCGAACAATCCGGTCACACAGAGGCTTGTTTACTTAAAATCAAAATTCGTTACATTATACGGGCTTTCACAACGCAATTGGAGACCCAAAACAAAATTTCAAACTCTGATGTTGGGAATTCTAAAATTTTTACCAAATCAAAGCCTAGCTAGATGGTGTTATAGAAATATTTATAAATATGATTCAAGAAGAACCGGGTATAGTTACTGCTATTGGATAACTCCAGTAAAATTTGGAAAAGGTCTCTTTGACAAAGAACTGTTTCTTCCTCCTGTAGAGATTAATTTTGAGGACACAAAATTGCTAAGCCCGAACAATATTAAAGAATATCTATTTCTTCGTTATGGCGATTATCTAAAAATTCCTGACGATGCATCACAGAAGGCAGCGGTACACGCGGAATTGTTTGATTGTAATAAATCCTATTTAGTGTACATATGAGATTATTATATGGGTAAATTTCAAATTTTATGTGTCACAATGAATCAAGTGGACTTCTCAAGAATTCATGGGATGAATATCCATTCAGATGTAGTGTTTGCTAATCAAGCAGACGCCACAGAATATTCTGAAGCTAATTTTGAGAATAATACTGCAAAAATGATAACTACTAATACACTTGGGGTGGGTATTAATCGGAATCTAGCTTTGCTTTATGCGACTGCTGATATTTGCTTATTTGCAGACGATGATATGCATTATGTAGATGGTCTAGAGAATATTATTCTTAAAGAATTTGAAAGACTTCCACAAGCAGATGCAATAGTATTTAATGTTATTTCGAGCAATGATGAACGTCCTCAGTTGCAAAATACCAAGACAAAAAGAATGAGGTTCTATTCAAAGAATCCTTATGGTACTTTTAGGGTTGCGGTTAAACTTGATATTATTCGGAAAAAAAATATTTGGTTTTCAACACTTTTTGGAGGTGGAAGTAAATATCTATCTGGAGAAGATTCTTTGTTCATCAATGATATGCGTCGGAATAAACTAAGAATTTACTTAAGTGATAGACTTATTGGAACAGTTAATCAAGACGCTTCAACCTGGTATAGAGGATATGATGCTCCGTTTTTTTATAGTAAAGGAGTATTCTTAAAAGCAAATTATTACCTTAATCCATTACGTTTCCTTCATATCTTATACATAGCGATTCATATTAAGTCATGTGAAATCAGTTTTGCAGAGAGAATTCGATTAATGAGAGCAGGCGGAAATGGATTTAAAAATGGATTTTGTTTCTTAGATTATATAAACAAAAACGGATGACATTGATTATGAAAGTATCAATATTAATGAGCGTGTATAATGAATCTAGGGCTGAAATAGTTGAATCAATAGAGTCAATTCTAGGGCAATCATTCTCTGATTTTGAATTCATTATTGTGAATGATAATCCATATAGAAAGGATTTATCAACTATAATTCAAAATTTCTCGAAGAAAGATGATAGAATTATCTTTGTAGAAAATAAAGTGAATATTGGTCTGGCCCGATCACTAAATTATGCATTTTCATTTGCGAGAACCGACATTATTGTCAGGATGGATGCGGATGATATTTGTATGCTTAATAGAATAGAGAGACAATATCAGGTACTAGTGACTGGCAACCATGATTTAGTTTTTTCAAATTATTCTATCATCGATCATGAGTCTAAACCAATTCTTGGTGGTCTAGCTTATTCACAGTATTTTACTTCAGAAGAAATAAATACCTTGCTACCCTATAAAAATATTATTCATCATCCAACAGTAATGATGAAGAGAGAAATATTTGAACTCGCTGGAAAATATAGAGACTTTCCGTGTGCGCAAGACAGAGATCTCTGGCTTAGGATATGGGAAAAAGGCGGCAAATTTTATATGATTGATGAAGTGTTACTTAAATATCGTATTAGGCCGAATTCTATTACAACTACTAGACGAATGCAACAGAAAATTACGATTAATTATATTGAAAGATTATTCTTGGAAAGAATCATAAATAATGAGGTTGATAGTTATTCGATTAAGAATTATCGCTTGTTTTTGGAAAAGAATAAAATTGAGGATTCAAAAAAGAAGAAAAGAATTGATAGATACACCAAAATTCTGTCTTCTGCTATTACTCTTAAGAAAGAAGGAAAGATTTTTTTAAGCAATACATATAGATTGTTCGTATTTATTGTTAGTCCTGTTTATAGATATGGATATATCAATAATTTTAGAATTAGATTAGCTATCCAAAGAAAAAAAATCCAGTTATAGGATGGTGGTAATGGGTGTAGTTATCGGAGGGAGAAATGATTTTGTTTTTAACTTAGGCATTTCGCTTTTTGTGATATCGCCGTTTTTTATTTGGATTCAAAATAGTGTGTCATTTAGCAATATCATTTTGCCCTTTTTCCTAATAACCTTAGGGATTCTTTTTGTTAATCATTTAGAATTCCGAGTTGATCATGTATTTGCAATTCTATTATGGGTCGAGGGCGTTATTTCTACAATTTCATCTGGGCGAGCCTTATCGACTACGATAATAACATATTTCTTATTCATATTTCTATATATATTGATTACATCACAAAATTTTTCTACTAATCAGATTAGATTTTTTCTCGGAATTTATATAAATATCTCAGTAATAGTTACATTTATAATTATATTAAGTGCAATTTTTGGAAAAACATATTTAGGTATGAATATGCCTAGATATAGTCTTGATATAATCGGAATAGAAAAGAATCCAAATTATATTAATGCTTTTGTTTGCGGACCTTATGTAATTTTATTATACAAGCTTCTATTAACATTAGGGGAGAAAAAAAAGAATAATCTTTTTGTATTATTCAAAACAATAATTATTCTTACAGGTAGTATTTTAACTGGAACGAGAGCTGCTTTATTAGTCTTTGGGATAGTTACTGTGATGGTTATAATACATATATTTAATAATGTCTATAAAATAAGAAAAATTAAAGTTCTTTCATTCTTAATTGCTTTTTCCCTAATTCTATTTTTATTGCTACATTTTTTTATACCTCATGCTGTCTTTACGAGATTTAATTTAGAAGACAATACCAGAACATTTTTATGGTCTACTGGATATAATTCGTTTCATGATAGTAATATTATATTGGGATTTGGTTTGGGAGGGACAACTGTAGCTATACGTGGTAGTTATTTGCATTCAATGATATTACAACATACTTTTGATCAAGGTATCATAGGTTTTATACTATTTCTGATTCTAATTTTCGTAAATACAAAAAAAATTGAAATGAATGATACTGTTATTATAGTTATATTTTCAATTGCTCTTTTTTATCCTTTCTTTTTTAACAACGGCAACATAACGGTTTCTTTCTGGTATCCGATAATTTGGAGAAGACTTATGATTAATTATTGTAGCCAAGAAAAGTATTCAAATTTTAGTATGATGAAGAATATAATTATTGTTTCGCAAGGCATTTGAAGTAAAGCGATCTGGAGTGGATTAAATTGAGCTTAAGAAAAATTATAATTAGTTTGTTAGGGAAAAGAAAATTCCTTCAATTACGAGCTTGGTGTCTTTGGGTACGTGATATTTTTTTTAGATACAACAAGTATCCTGTCAAGATTTATGGCTTAAAGATTCTTATTCATGAGAAATACAGACATCTATTTTGTGGTTATTATGATGCAAATGTATTTGATGCAACTAATGAAAGGCTTCTTTATCATTCAACAGAGAAAAGAGCTATGGTCGGTATAGATTGTGCCAGCATCTATTATTATGAAATAAATACAAAAAGAAAAGTGTTTTGCTGTAAAACAAAAGCATGGTCCTGGCAAATGGGTTCTAGACTAAGATGGAGCCTGATTCGGGTTTCTTGTTTTTTTTATAATGATTATGACGAAGGCACTCAGAGGTACGTCACAAGAAAATTTGATATATTATCAAAAAAAATTGTAGAGTCCTTTCCATATGCTTTTTATGACATAGATTCAGCTGAAACATATGGGTTATCCTTGGATTTTAATCGATTACAAAGACTTCGGCCTGGCTACGGGTACAGTAATATGTTGGATTCAACTGCTCAAATTAAATGTCCAATTGACAATGGTATATGGAGGTATGATTTTCTTTCGCATTCTTGTAAACTTATCATTAGAATCAGTGAATTATGTTTTGATTTTCCTAATTATGGAGAATATGAACACTATATTAATCACATAAGCATTTCTCCTGATGGGAGTAAGTTTATATTTTTTCATATTGCAAATCTGAATAACAAATGGAGAGCTAGACTGTTCGTTTGTGATAAAGATGGTACTAATTTGAAATTACTTGAATCGGTAGATAATGTTTCACATTATGCATGGAGAAATTGTGATGAGATTCTAATTACACTGTTTAATGACAGAAAAGCATATTATGCATTGATTAATCTCATTACTTGCAAAAAGAATATCCTAGACGAATCACTCCTAGTTGCCGATGGTCATCCCTCATTTGTAAATGAGAACGAGTTTGTCTCAGATACGTATCCTAATAAGGCTAATCGTCAAAGTATTTATATTTATAAAAATATTGAAATTTGCGAAATTGGGCAATTTTACCATACACCTTTGTTATATGGTGAAAAAAGATGTGACTTGCATCCCAAAATATCATTCCCGTTTGTAGCAGTTGACACTGCAGCGCTACAGAATGTCAGATCTTTAGTCATTACAAAAATTAACGATGAGGTATAAACACCGATGAGTAAGCCTTCAATAAGTATTATAGTTCCGATTTATAATGCTAGTAATTTTGTTGGAGAAGCGATTAATTCGGTTCTTCATCAATCGTTTAGTAATTACGAATTAATACTTGTTGATGATGGTTCAACTGATAATAGTTTGCAAATATGTTATGAATATTGCAATAAAGATGATAGAATTCTGGTTTTACATAAAGAGAATGGGGGACAACTATCTGCTAGAATGTATGGTTTAAGCCATGCATCTGGAGAATACTGTGTTTTTTTAGATGCTGATGATGAGCTAGAGAAAAAAGCTTTGGAGATAATTGAAAAAAGTTTTCAATATTATCAGAGTGACTGTCTGATCTATGGTTATAAAAGAGTAAGTACAAATAACCAGTTAATACGTGAAGTAAAAGAAAGCCAAGTTGTAGTATTAACTGATAAAAAAGATATCTATTTGAAGTGCCTTACATCTGGGATGTACAACGAATTATGCAGGAAAGCAATCAGGCGAGAAGTCATACCAATGATAGATTATTCTGAATATTTTCATCTAAGGCGATTTGAAGATTTGTTACAAACGATTGATATTGTTAAATCATGCAAATCTATTGTTTTCTTGACAGAATCATTTTATATTTATCGTTTTAATGAGAATAGTGTAACTAATGCTAGCAATCATTATGATGCTTATAAAATTGATTTTTCTGTGTATGAGAGGTTAAATGAATTCTTATTAAGAGAAAATATATATTCGAATTATGACTGGAAGAAACAGATATCATCAAATATTAGTCATTTCTTAGGTGTTATTAAGACTATCTCTTTGATGCAAATATACTATAAAGATCAGAGAGCGTTACTAGCTGAGTTACACAATGGAAAATTTTATCGGGAATGTCTTTCTGGGGACTATTTACTAAAGGCTGTTGGGAAAAAAAATATTGTATTTATATTATATAAATTGAAATTGTATTGGTTATCATGTTTTCTTTCAAAGAAGATTGGTGGTAAGTAAGGGTTTAAGTATGAAAGTCTGTATTGTTACTTTTTGGTGGACGCAAGAGAATTATGGACAAATGTTACAACTCTATGCATTGTATGAATGGTTGGTTTCAGAGGGACATTCTGTCGTAATAATTAAGTATTATCCAACTTCAAGAAGGACAAATATTCTACAGTCTATACGCAATAAATCAATTTCACAAATAATAAACTGCTTTCTAATAAGTATTAAAAAAACTTTAAGTAGTTATAAGCTTACAAGGCAGCGGAATGTTCATCCTCGCCATTTTGATAGTTTTAGAAAGAGATATTTAAAATTCTCAGAATCAGAATATCATTCAATTCAAGATTTACTGAGAAATCCTCCGATTGCAGATATGTATATTTGTGGGAGCGATCAGATATGGAATTATCTATCTCCTACTTTAAGTGGATTTGAAAAATTGGATGTTTATACTGCTCAATTTGGAAGTGAATGTTCTAAAAGAATTTCTTATGCTGCCAGTTTTGGATTTTCTGGCATCGATAAGGTTGTGGCAAGCAAGCTGATTTCTAATCTCTCTTCTTTTCAAGGAGTTTCTGTTAGAGAAATCAATGCAAGAGATGTATTGATGGGATTGGGAGCCAAAGATGTTAGAGTCGTACCAGATCCTACGCTTTTATTCAAAAGAAACAAATATATAGAATTGGTTAATAAAAACCTTGATAATAAATTCAATTGTCCTGATGTTTTTGTATATCTTGTCCAGAATAAATCTGTGCTTGCTCTAGAAGACATAATTTATTCGCTAAAAGGGAATAACTTATCATACTTCGCAACTGGTGCAAATAATGTGGTTAACTCAGAATTAAATTTCTTTCCTACACTACCTGAATGGTTATATGTTATGAGTAAAACAGATACGATTATTACTAATTCATTTCATGGTTGTGTATTTAGTATTTTATTCCAGAAGAATTTCTATTACTATCCTCTTCTTCCAAACAAAGCAGGAGATAAGGATTCTCGTATTGAATCTTTTCTTGACCGATTAGGTATTGAAGGAAGGATGATAGCTGATAAGGATCAACTTGCAGAGGTGATTTCCAATCCTATAAAATCTATTGATTGGGAAACCGTTAAAATCAAACAAGAAGAGTTTGTCCAGTTGGGAAAAGACTTTTTAACAAAGCATCTTGGAGATCCCTCTACATGAATCAGCTAAAAGTTGGTGCTCTTCTTTCATATGTAAATATGGCTCTGCATATTCTTATTGGGTTAATTTATGTACCATTGTTGTTACACTACCTTTCTGTTGAGGAATATGGGCTCTACCAGCTTATTGGATCATTGGTGGCCTATCTCTCAGTCATGGATTTCGGACTGAGTGGAACGATAACTCGGTACTATTCTCAACGATTGGCCTTGAACGATGAGAAAGGCCAGGAGAATGTCTTAGCTATTGCCATGATCATCTATCTTGGTATCGGTGTTCTGGTAATACTAGCAGGTATTGTCTTATACCAACTCCTAGATACTATCTATGGAGCTACACTTTCACCGCATGAGATGGTTTCAGCGAAAGCAATGATGGTGTTACTTATCATCAATGTAGCACTTACCATCCCATCCCATGTCTTTACTTCAGCTATTTCCTCCCACGAACAATTTGTATTCCTTCGTTTAGTTACCATCATCCGTTCTATAATGAATCCAATCATCGTGCTTTCTGTATTGCAATTCAAGGCAGAAGCCTTATCAGTAGTTCAAGTGCAAGTAGTCCTGAATATTATTGTGATTCTATGTAATGTGTGGTATGCAAGGCATAAGGTCCATATAAAGATCCATCTACACTCTTTTGATAGTGCATTGGTTAAGTCTATGTTTGCCTTTGCATTCTTTATTTTCTTGAATGCAATTGTTGATCAAGTGTACTGGAAGACAGGACAGTTGATACTTGGTGCAGTATCAGGAACTGCTGCTGTTGCAGTTTTCTCTATTGCTATTTTAATTGTGAGTTATTACATACAGTTTTCTACAGGGGTTAATGGAGTATTTCTCCCTCGGCTATCAAGATTAGCAGCAATTAGTGATGATATGACTGAGATAAACTCCTTATTTATTAAAGTCGGAAGGATTCAGTATGTACTTTTGGGATTAATATTCTCTGGCTTTATTCTTTTTGGTAGAGCGTTTTTATCATTATGGGTTGGCAATGCTTTAACCGGTGCATATGAAATGATACTAGTGATTATGTTGCCACTGACCATTCCGTTGATTCAGAATTTAGGAATCCTTATTCTTCAGGCCAAAAACAAACATGCTTTTCGATCTGTGATTTATATTGTAATAGCCATAGTTAATGTAGGAATTTCAATTCCTCTGGCGAAACGGTTTGGTGGTCTTGGATGTGCTATTGCAACTGGAGGATGTTTATTCATTGGTAATGGGATTGTGATAAATTTTTATTATCAAAAGATTGGGATGAAGGTTGTTGAATTCTTCACCGAAATCCTGAAGCTATCATTACCAATCTTTCTGACTGGCGTTGGCGGCTATTTCATTGTTACAGTAGTACCGTCTTCTAGTTGGATTAAGCTCCTTCTTGGAGTGAGCTTATATTCAATTCTTTATTGCTTGCTTCTTTGGCTATTTGGATTGAATTCCTATGAGAAGAAGTTGATAGTATCCATTCTAAAGAGAGTTAGGAAACAAGCGTGAATAATCAGAATACTATCGAAACAGTTATTTCCAATGGATATTGTATAGGCTGTGGGGCTTGTGCTTCAGTGACAAATTCTTCCTATGCCATTGAGTTTGATGAGGAGGGAAAGTACCAAGCGGTACATAAAGATCAGTCAGCACTAAATCTTGAAATTCTTTCTTCAGTATGTCCTTTTGCAAATCAATCAAATAATGAGGATGCTATTGGAAAAGCCTTATTCTGTGGGATTTCTAATATCAAATATGATAAATATCTGGGGTATCACCTAAAGACCTATGCAGGATCTGTTTCTCAAGATGCATATCGAGAACGGGGTAGCTCTGGAGGTTTAGGCTCCTGGCTTGCGGTATCATTACTGGAAGAACAACTTGTCGATTATGTTATTCATGTACGACCTCTACAGAATTCAGCACGCCTCTATGCTTATACCATTTCATCTACAATTGAAGAGATACAGCAAGGAGCAAAATCAAAGTATTATCCAATAGAACTTTCAGAGGTTTTAACTGTAGTAAGGAATACTCCTGGAAGGTATCTTCTAATTGGTGTTCCTTGTTTCATAAAAGCTGTGAGGTTATTATCCAAGCAAGAGCTCGTTTATAAAGACAGAATTGTATTTACCCTTGGGTTGGTTTGTGGACACCTTAAGACAGAACGCTTTGCAAAATCGATTGGATGGGAACTTGGGGTTCATCCTGATGATTTAGAATCCATTGATTTTAGAGTAAAGCTTCCCAGTTCAACTGCTAATGCCTATGGTGTAGCCGTCAAAGGGAAAGGGCAGGATGAAGACATCATATCTCCAATGAAACAAACCATTGTAAGTAACTGGGGGCATGGTTTATTCCGATATCAAGCTTGTGACTATTGTGATGATGTTTTAGCTGAAACGGCAGATATAATCATTGGGGATGCTTGGTTGCCTGAATATGTAAAGGATGGCCGAGGCACAAATGTAGTAGTTGTACGAAATCCAATAATTCTAAAACTCATAAAAAAACGTGCTAGTGAATTATCACTTAATGAGATATCTGCTGAAAAAGTATATGAATCACAGGCAGGAGGATTTCGCCATCGAAGGGAAGGCCTTTCCTATAGGTTGTATATAAAGGACCAGAAGCATGAATGGAGACCTGAAAAGCGAGTAGATTCTAGTAATGCCATTCCTAAGAAGCGAAAGAAAATATATGAACAGCGGACTCCTCTTCTACAGAAAGCTAATGATGCATATGAAAAAGCTCTGGAAATGAATGATTTTTCAGTATTTAAGAACAACTTGAAACCTGTTCTTAATGCATATAATAAATTATACAGTCGCCCTATTATGAATAGGATGGGAGTCAAAGTGGTGAGGATACTGAAAAGGATTGTGAACTATCGTCACTAGGCAATACCTTTACATTTCTTACAGATAGGCGAAGAGTAAAACTCCGGAAACATACTAATTTTCGATCATCTCAAGAATTGGTTCTTCATAATCGTCCTATTCCCCCCTTTTTTTCAATAACACAATATTAAGTCCCTGTTGGCCAAAAGATACAAATCTGAAAATGATTGTATTAAGGGATGGTTAATCATTAAATGACCAAGGAGGATTTCCTAATGAAATATGATAAAATTATAATCGGAGGAGGATTGTATGGCCTATATGCAGCTTTAAAATGTGGAGAAAAAGGTCAGAAAGTTCTTGTTCTCGAGCGAGATTCTTCTGCTTTTATGAGAGGGACATATATCAATCAGGCGCGTGTACACATGGGGTATCATTATCCAAGAAGTTATTCCACAGCAATAAAAAGTGCCCATTACTTTCAAAGATTCTGCAAGGATTATTCGTTTTGTCTTCATACAGGGTTTGATCAAATTTATGCAACTAGCTCGCACTTCAGTTGGACAAATGCATTTGAGTTTAAAAAATTTTGCGGTGCTGCTGATATTCGCTGTGAAGATGTTTTTACCACCAAGTATTTTAACGAAGGCATGTGTGACGGTGCCTTTCTAACAACTGAGTATGCATATGACGCTCAGGTTTTAAAGAACTGGTTTTTGGAAAAAATTTTAGCCTTACCGAATATTGAGATACGGTACGATTGTAGAGTGCAAACTATCGAAAGACAAAGTAAAAATTGGCAGGTAAAGGTTGAAAGAGACAATATGACATTCGAATCTTCATTCCTTCTGAATGCTACCTATGCAAGTGTCAATGATATCCATGCTCTGCTAGACTTGCCTCCTTTCCAGATAAAATATGAAAAATGCGAAATAATCCTTTGTGAAGTGGATGAAAAACTAAAAAATACTGGTATCACAGTTATGGATGGACCATTTTTTAGTCTTATGCCTTTTGGACAGACAGGCTTGCATAGTTTAACTAGTGTCACCTTCACACCCCACGAAACTAGCTATGATGTTACTGCTACTTTCCCATGTCAAGATGATAGTGATAGACTCTGTTCTCCAGGGAACCTGTACAACTGCAACGAGTGTCCTGCTAAACCTGCCAGTGCTTGGCCATACATGAATCAGTTGGCACGGAAATACTTGAAAGACGAGTTTGGATTTACATATAAGACAAGTCTATTCAGCATGAAACCAATTCTCAAAGCAAGCGAAATCGATGACTCCCGTCCTACCGTCGTAAGGAAAATGAGTGATGAGCCATGCTTGTATAGTGTGCTTTCAGGAAAAATTAATACTGTATATGATCTTGATGAGGTAATTGAACTATGATGACAAACAAAGAGAAGAATTTCATTTCAGCTGTAGTGCGATTGCATAACGATAGTGAACACGCTGTTGAATTCTTCGAAGCATTATATCAAATGTTTGAAAGACATTTTGAACAGTATGAGTTTGTGGTGATAGACGATGCTTGCACAGACAATACCATACAGCTTTTACGTGATTGGGCAATGAAAATCGATAAGCCCCTGACTGTGATACATATGAGTATTAATCAAACCCTTGAAAATTGCATGAATGCTGGTCTTGATGCAGCAATAGGGGATTTTATTTATGAATTTGATTCAACGGAAATGCCATACAATATGGAATTGATTTTTACTGCTTATCAGACTGCGATGATGGGTAATGATATTGTAACTGTATGTCCTTCGAAATTAGCTGGCTCCAGCAAATTGTTCTATAAGATCTATAATGCAAACAGCAATTCCCCTTACTCGTTAAAGACAGATGCATTCTGCTTAGTATCTCGGCGGGCTATCAACCGGGTTCATGCTTCGAGTGTTCATCTTCCCTACAGGAAAGCTGCTTATGCAACTTCTGGGCTAAAGATGACAAATATTGATTTCAAAGGACGTCTAAAGGATAAAACTACTGGAAGAGCATCATTGGCGATCGATAGTCTGGTTCTCTATACCAATGCCGGTTTTAAAATCAGCGTATTGATTGCCATTGCTTTGATGTTTTTCACTCTTTGTGAGATGATTTATGTTCTAGTGATATTTTTCAACGGACGTCCTATGGAAGGGTGGACTACAACCATGTTTGTAATGACCTTTGGCTTTTCTGGCTTATTTGCGGTTCTAGCGATAGTCATAAAGTACCTTTCAATTCTTGTAGACCTTGTATTCAGAAAACAAAAATATCTTGTTGAGAGTATAGAGAAAATTCAGAAATAATAAGGAGACGAATTGAAATTATGAAAGATCTACTTGTCGGATCAACGGGATTTGTTGGAAATAACCTGATGAATAGCCATACGTTTGAAGGAGTTTGCCATTCCTCTGATATTGTGGAATATTTTGATAGCAATCCCAAATTATGTCTCTATGCCGGTGTTCCTGCGGCAATGTATCTCGCTAATGCAGACGCTGAGGCTGATCTTGCTGTCATGAAAGGGGCAATAGCAAACCTAAACCGGATACAACCTGAAAAGGTTGTGCTTATTTCATCCATTGCTGTCTATCTTGACAGTAGAGGGTGTAATGAATTGAGCGAGATGGAAACACAAGGACTCTCTGCATATGGATGCAACCGTCTGCAGCTTGAAAGATGGGTTCGTGAAGAGTTCCCTAATTCTCTTATTGTCCGTTTGCCGGCGCTCTATGGAATCGGATTAAAAAAGAATTTCCTCTATGATATGCATACGATTACTCCAGCGATGCTGAAGCCTTTCCTTTGGGAGGACCTAGCTATCAAAAGCAATCTAGTCCGAGATGGGTACACCCTTACTAACAATGGATTCTATACCTTGAATGGTAAGATCGATCCAAATGAGATGAAAGCATTCTTTGAGACCAATGATTTTAATGCATTATCATTTACGGACAGTAGAAGCAGTTATCAATTCTATAACCTAAGTCGCCTCTGGAATGATATCGAAAACGCTATAAGTGAGGAACTTACTCTTCTGAATCTTACAACACCTCCAATATCAGCTGCTTGTATTTATAAAGAAGTAACAGGAAAATCTGACTGGTTGAATGAATTGGAACGAAAACCGTTCGATTACGATCTTAGGAGCGTACATTTTGATCTTTTGGGTGGTAAGGACGGTTACCTTTGCACGGAACAGGAAGAAATTGCTGATATTTGCAGGTTCATGGAGGAGTGGAAATGAACAAGGCTCATAAACTGAGTATAAGTAATATCGGATGGGGGAAGTCCCAAGATTCAATTGTATATGGTTTGATGCAAAAATATGGTTATTGTGGATTGGAGATAGCACCCACAAGGATTTTTCCTGAAATGCCCTATTCTAAATTAGAGAAAGCAACGCTTTGGGCTAATGACCTTTTAAAAATAGGATTTAAAGTCTCTTCCATGCAATCTATATGGTATGGGCGTCAGGAAAAAATGTTTGGAAGTAAAGAAGAGAGACAATTTTTAGTTGACTACACTAAACAAGCAATCAATTTTGCTAATGCAATTGGGTGTGGTAATTTGGTTTTTGGTAACCCTAGAAACAGAAATCTTCCAAGTGACGATGTTGGTTCGAATGCAGTTGGGTTTTTTAGGGAATTAGGAGAATATGCACAACAGAGAGGAACCTGTATTGGCTTGGAAGCCAACCCTCCTATCTACAATACAAACTTTATTAATGACACAGCTACCGCTCTAGCTCTTATCAAAGAAGTAGATTTGCCCGGATTTAAACTTAACTTGGATATTGGTACCATGATACATAATGAAGAATTGGTCAGTAATCTCAGGGGAAAGGTATTTCTAATCAATCATGTCCACATAAGTGAACCGATGCTTAAGCCTGTGAATAAGAGGGAACTGCATGAAGAACTTGCGGAGATTCTTTCAGAAGAAGATTATGATGGTTACATTTCTATAGAAATGGGAAATCAAGAGGATCTAGCTGCTATTGAGTTTGCGATGAAATATGTAAAAGAGATTTTTGGATGATTTATGAAAGAAAGATAGGTGTTCCTAAATTTGAATGTATTGAATATTTTCCCAAGTATAAAAACTATGTAGTTCTTATTCCAATAATTAACGAAGGAGAGAGAATCCACAATGAATTGCAAAGAGCTAAGCTCAATAACATTTCCTCCTATGCAGATATTGTGATTTGTGATGGAGGGTCAAATGATGGCTCTACGAATGAAGAAATCCTTCGATCCCTTCAAGTAAACACGCTTCTGATAAAGCAGGATACAGGAAAACAAAGCGCTCAGCTTAGAATGGGTATCTGGTGGGCTTTGCAAAGAGGCTATAGGGGACTCATCACAATTGATGGAAATAACAAGGACAGCATAGAAAATATTCCTGATTTTATCGGCAAGTTGGAAGAAGGTTATGATTTTATCCAAGGATCCCGTTTTGTAAAAGGTGGTAAGGCCATCAATACTCCCTTTATTCGGCTCATTTCAGTCAAGATTATTCATGCACCAATAATTTCAATCACTGCTGGTCAATGTTTTACCGATACTACAAATGCTTTTCGTGCGTTTTCTGATAAATATTTGAAGGATGAGCGAGTGCAACCGCTGAGAGATCTCTTCCAGACCTATGAATTGCTTGCTTATCTCTCTGTACGGGCAACTCAGATAGGAATGAAAGCTTGTGAAATACCAGTGACCAGGGCTTATCCACCTGGAAAGACACTCACAAAAATCAGTTTTTTTAAGGGCAATGCTGACTTGATGAAGATTTTATTTAAAAATATATTTGGTGCGTACAATCCTAAGGTACAGCAATGAAGCTGATCAAAATTTTTGAATCCATCAGGAATAATCGAAAGGGGATACTCTTAATGTTGGTATCTTCAATCTGTGTCTCGGTGGGACAACTTTTTTGGAAGTTATCTGTCACTTCTGGGCTACTGGCTTTGCTGACTGGATTTATTTTCTATGGGGCAGGAGCAATTGTGATGATAATTGCCTATAGGTATGGCAAGCTTTCGGTTTTACAGCCTATTTTAAGTCTGAGCTATGTTTTAAGTATCGTGCTTGCTGCAGTAGTGCTGAAAGAGGAAGTCACCGTACTTAAGAGTATTGGTGTTCTTGTCATCATTGCGGGGGTGGTTTTAATAGTAGGAGGGGATGAGTAATGGAATATTATCTTCTTTTGCTATGTATGACATTGCTCGGATCATTTGCTTCCTTTTTTTTAAAGAAAGTATCTGTTGCCGATACTTTTAAAAGTATATTGACAAATAGTAATTTATATATTGGCTTTCTTCTTTATTTTTTTTCTGCGCTATTAAATATTTATATCCTGAGGTTCCTTGACTATTCAGTAGTTCTCCCTTTGACCTCTTTTACTTATATCTGGACATTAATTTTGTCATATCATTATCTACATGAGAATATTTCTGCAATGAAAATAATTGGTGTTTTTCTGATTGTTTTTGGGGCTGTTATTGTCTCCGTTTGAAAAGTGTAGTACCGCTATGGGTATCAAATCAAACCTATTGTTATAGATTTGCACAGTTTCCCTCCCCCATGTACACATTCAGCAACTTAGGAATAATGCAGTTATAATTTGGAAATTTGGAACCATAGAATTACACAGGTTACAGGATATAAATATGAGAATTACTCAAGAATTAAATTTTAGAAAAAATAATCTTTTGATTGTAGCAACATTATTTTCATATATTCTTTCAATATGGCTATTTAAAGATTTTAAACTAATAAATAAGTTTTATTACTTAAGGCTATTAATTCCTACAATCATTATATTTTTATGTATTGTAATTAGTTGCAAAATAATCTATTTATATGCATTTTATGAAACTAGAAATTACTATAATATAGTAATTTTACTAGTGATTGCTTTATTAACAATAAACTTGATCTATTCAATAAAATTTCCTTCAATTCAATTTGATGCTTGGAACATGTATGATTTTTCCAAACATGTTTTTACAGATTTTGGTAGAATGGATATGATTCGACAACATATTTATAATACACCCTATGGGATAGGTTTCCCTCCATTATTTCCATTTTTAATGGCTTTGCTAAATTTCACATTTGATTTCGGTGTTTTATCTTCGCTAATAATTAATATTATTATTAGTTTTTTAGTATTATTTTATATTCAAAAAATTGGTATTCTTTTAAAAACCTCAGTAGTAAGCATTATCATTAGTGCTCTATTATTATTTAATCCGTTAATGTTAGGATGTTTTTTGGGAGGGAGTACTATTCCATTTGGTATCCTAATTTTTATCATTTCTGCATACATAATCATACAAAATACAAATCAATTTAATAAAAAATATGCCGTTATTTTATCTTTTATCTCTGGTTTAGGTGTTTTAAATCGATTTGATTATTTACCAATAGCTATTGCATTTGGGTTTTTAATTATGTTCTTAGATAAAAGGGCGAACTTAGCATTTAGTTTAGCTTATTACATTACACTACTTGTTATGCTCTCTCCATGGATTTTTTACTCAGTAATTCATTTCAACACTCTATTCATAACGGATAATGCTCGAAGGCTAATAAATATAGTAGATACTCGGCCAACTACTTTCTTTTCACTTACTGAACCCGCCCTAACATTATTTGATGATCCACTGCGATGGTTAAACGAAATTATAAAGAGGATATTAGGTTCATTAATAGCGTTATATTTTTGTTTTGTGAGATACACACTGATTAAAGAAATTCTGATTGCTACATTTTTATGGTGGTTTGCTAATGGTTGTAAAAAAATTGAAATGCATTTAAGGATTAAAAATAAGGAATATATCATTCTATCTATTCCCTTGATATTACAGACACTTGCCATTATTCTAACTGGGTATTCAGATCAGCGATATCATATACTAATCTCACTTTATTTTTTCTTTTTAGTGTTGTTGTTCCTTTCCAAATATGCAAAAAATAATAATAAAGAATATAGTATCTTCTTTGTTATACTAATAGCTATTTGTATTATTATACCCAAGACCGATACTGTTTTTCTGGAAAAAACTGCATATAGGTTTGTAAAAGTCATTTTGTCTGATCAGGAGACAAAAAACTGGTTATTCCTAACTGAAAATACTGATGTTTATAAATATTTAAAAGATGTTGATAACCCAAGAATTATTATTAACCGTTCTGAGTCAACTATGAATATTCCAAAGTTTATGGCCTTAAGTGACATGGTAACCACACTTTCACCAAGTAATATTAGTATCTCTAATATTAAAGATTTTGTGATATTTTTTAATCTGAATTATCTTTATTCTTCCGATGAAAATCAACTAGATATATTCAAGAATTCAATTTCAGTGATACCTACTGGAATTAAACATTTATATAAATTGCAGGTACAATAGGTACCGGGAAGTGTAGACAGCATCGCAATTTTCGGCATTTCCAGTCACCTATGCAATGTAGTCAGTAGAGAGTCCCCTGGACCCATAAGCTTGTCAGAGAAATGATGGAGAGCGAAAACGATTGACGCTCTTTTATTTTTAGCCTATAATATCAATATTGTGAACAAAAATAATATTGATATTAAATATGGAGAAAAATTACTTATGGCTGATGTAAATATCTTACTGAAAACAGCTATCAGCGAAACCAAGAATCTGAAAGAAGGGGAGATCTTTCTGGTTCGTGATCTTTTCAAAGGCTACCTATGGAACAGAATCCCCAGGGGTGACAGGCTTCTTCTCGGTTCCATGTTCCTGAGTTATGTGGGTAGCCATGATTGCCACATCTCTGTAGCGGAGAAGGGTGTTTCCGGGCAGCAGCGATATAAACTTACTCGGAGCTCAGACACACAAGCCTGATATGGTTTCCGACTCACCAAAACCAATCGCCTAGTCTATGAAAATGTAGTACAATCAAGCAGTTTCTAACGTATTGAGGAGTTCTTGATGAAAATTGCTGTCGCAGGAACAGGCTATGTCGGTCTGTCCAATTCAGTGCTGCTGAGCCAACACAACCAAGTGGTCGCTGTCGACCTCATCCAGTCCAAGGTAGATATGATAAACAAACGTGTTTCTCCTGTCGTAGATGCTGAGATCAGTGACTATCTTGTAAATCATTCTCTTGACTTGACTGCAACCACTGATGGGGACAGTGCCTACAAGGGTGCCGACTATGTCATCATCAGTACTCCTACCAATTATGATCCTGAGAAGAATTTCTTTGATACCTCTTCCGTTGAAGCAGTAATCAAGCAAGTGATGGCAGTGAACTCTTCAGCAATAATGATCATCAAGTCCACTGTACCAGTCGGGTTTACCGCCTCAGTCAGAGAGAGGTATCAATCTGACAACATCCTTTTCAGTCCTGAGTTTCTCAGGGAAGGGAAGGCCCTCTATGATAACCTCTATCCTTCCAGGATTATAGTTGGCTGTCCCTTGCAGGATGCCAGGCTGAAGACGGCAGCAGAGGCTTTTTCCTCTTTATTAGCAAAAGGCGCTATCAAGAAGGACATCCCCACCCTGATAATGGACCTCACCGAAGCAGAGGCCGTCAAGCTCTTTGCAAACACCTATCTTGCACTTCGTGTCTCCTTTTTCAATGAGCTGGATACCTATGCAGAGATCAGGGGATTGGATACCAAGTCCATCATTGACGGCATCGGCCTCGATCCCCGGATCGGAACACATTACAACAATCCCTCATTCGGATACGGCGGCTACTGCCTGCCAAAGGATACCAAGCAGCTTCTTGCCAACTACGAGGATGTTCCACAGAACATCATGACCTCGATCGTGGATGCAAACAGAACTCGCAAGGACTTTATTGCCGATAGAATTCTGCAAAAGGCAGGCTTCAAGTCTGATAATGCCTCCAGTATTGTGGTGGGGATCTACCGCCTGACTATGAAGGCAGGGTCTGATAACTTTCGTCAGTCTTCTATCCAGGGTGTGATGAAACGCATCAAGGCCAAGGGTATACAGGTTGTAGTCTATGAACCCGCTCTTTCAGAAGATGAGTTCTTTGGCAGCAAGGTCATCAGTGATCTTGGGGAGTTTAAAAAGCTTAGCCATGTCATTGTGACCAACAGGTATGCAGAAGAACTTAAAGACGTGTGGGATAAGGTCTATACAAGAGACCTGTATAAAAGGGATTGATCATGGGATTGAATAACAAGAGTCGAATTGAAAACGGAACGATTATATTGGTCACAGGAGCCGCCGGCTTCATAGGCTTCCACACCTCAAGGGCTCTTCTGGAGCGAGGCTGCATTGTCATCGGCTATGATAACTGCAACGACTATTACGATGTGTCCTTGAAGGATGGAAGGCTTGGAGTTTTGAGGGGATATCCACAATTCACCTTCATCAAGGGTGACCTAGCTGATAAAGAGGCCCTTGATGGTGTTTTCACAAAATTCAAACCACAGATAGTGCTCAACCTTGCTGCTCAAGCAGGGGTGAGATATTCCATTGATAATCCCTATGCCTACATGCAGTCAAATATGGTGGGGTTTCTCAACGTGCTTGAAGCATGCAGGAACTTTGGCGTTAAGCATCTGGTCTACGCTTCCTCTTCCTCGGTCTATGGAATGAACAAGAAGGTGCCGTTCAGCACCTCGGACAATGTTGACTGCCCGGTGTCGCTGTACGCCGCCACCAAGAAAAGCAACGAGCTGATGGCGCATTGCTACACCCATCTCTATGGTTTTCCGACCACAGGGCTACGGTTCTTCACCGTCTACGGCCCATGGGGCAGGCCTGACATGGCATACTTCTCCTTCACCAACAAGATTGTGAAAGGAGAGCCGATCAAGATTTTCAATAATGGTGATATGTGGCGTGATTTTACCTATATTGACGACATTGTCACAGGTATCCTCAACATCCTGCCAAATCCACCGGTGCCGAATGAGAATGGCGACAGGTACAAGGTTTACAACATAGGCAACAACAAGCCAGAGAAGATCATGGACTACTTCTCAGCGTTGGAAAAAGCCCTTGGTATGAAAGCCAAGAAGGAATTCCTTCCTATGCAGCCTGGTGATGTCTATCAGACCTACGCCGATGTGGACGACCTGATCAGGGACTTTGATTTCAAGCCCTCCACACCCATCGAAGTGGGATTGCAGAAGTTTGTGGATTGGTACAAATCCTATTATACTACGAGAGGTCTCCTATGATTTGTGTTGTTCTTGCCGCCGGGTATGCTACCCGGCTCTATCCCCTGACAGAGAATTTTCCCAAGCCTTTATTGGAAGTGAAGGGGAAACCGGTTCTCTCTTGGTTGTTGGATGATGTGGATACCATTCCCGGTATTAGCGAGTATGTGGTTATTTCAAACCATAAGTTTCTTCCTTTCTTCCAGGTCTGGAAGGAGAGGTGTGGTCTGTCTCATCCCGTTACCTTACTTGACGATGGTTCCACTGATAACGAGAACAGGCTTGGTGCAGTACAAGACATCGTGTTCGCCATAGAGCAACTTGCCTTGGATGACGACTTGCTCGTCTTGGCAGGGGACAATGTCCTTGAATTCTCATTCAAGGACTTCGTCAGGTTCTTCGCTTCAGTGCAAACGACGTGCATCATGCGTCATTGGGACCCAAGAGTGGAACGACTACGTCGTACCGGGGTGGCTACTATTGATGAACACTCCCTTGTTTTGGAGATGGAAGAAAAGCCCAAGGACCCCAAAAGCAACTGGGCAGTACCTCCTTTTTATATCTACAAGAAGGAAGATGTACCGAACATACAAAAAGCCATAGCATCAGGGTGCAATACTGATGCCCCAGGTAGTTTTATTGCTTGGCTTAGTTCCATAACCCCTGTCCATGCCTTTGAGATGCCTGGGAAACGGTATGATATCGGGAATCTGGAGAGCTATGAACAAGTAAAACGTGATTTCCAGGGGATTCTAGCATAAATTTCTGTTTCGATTGCTATTCCTGTACTACACTGTCCTAAGCACATATAAAGGGGTTGTCCTGTCATGCCACATTCCTTGGAAAAGATGTTTCATGCCCAGTATCCTTGGGTTGAAAAGAGTGAAATTCATACTTCGTATGCCCCTTACAGGGTTTGTCCTCTCGGTGCTCATATAGACCACCAATATGGAGTTATTACAGGGTTTGCCCTCGATAAAGGGGTAACTCTGCGTTTTGCCATCTCCACTGACGGAGCTGTAAATCTTGACAGCATGAATTTCCCTGAGCATGTACAGTTCAACTTGGACAGTATTGAGGAAAGACAGGGCAATTGGGGCGACTATGCAAGGGGCGCTGCCTTTTCCCTTGGCAGGAAGTATCAGCTTGTTAACGGGATCAAGGGGGTAATACGGGGGACCATTCCCATCGGGGGGTTGTCATCCTCTGCCGCTGTCATTCTCTGCTATATCAAGGCCTTGGCTTTGGCTAACGAAATAGAGCTCTCTTCCTCTGAGTTGATAGCCATCGCCTTGTATGCAGAGAATGTCTATGTTGGGATCAACGTAGGTAAACTTGACCAATCGTGTGAAGTCTTGTCGAAGAAGAACCAACTCCTGCGTCTGGATACGAAGGATGACAGTTTTTACCTTATCCCTGCCAATCCCAACATGCCCTCTTTTGAGTTGGCCGTGTTTTACTCCGGGCTTTCGAGGAACCTTGGTTCCGGGTACAACACCCGTGTAGACGAAGCCAAGAGTGCTGCCTATAACCTCAAAGCCTTGGAAGGCATTGAATATGGCCTATACAAGGATTCCAGGCTCCGGGATGTTCCCGTTTCTGTATATGAAAAATGGAAGGACCGTCTCCCCCCTGTTTTTGCAAAACGTGCCTTGCATTATTATTCTGAGATGGACCGAGTGGAGAAGGGCGTTGAAGCCTGGAAACAAGGGGATATCAAAACCTTTGGCAAACTCATGTTTGAATCGGGCTATAGCTCGATCAATTCCTGGGAAACAGGGAGTCCTGAATTGATTGCCATTTATGAAATTATGACCCATACCCCAGGTATCTACGGAGGTCGTTTCAGTGGAGCGGGTTTCAAAGGCTGTTGTGTCGGACTTATAGATCCAGATTACAAGGAACAGATTTCAAAGCAAATGACTCGAGAATATCTTGCTATCTTTCCCCAATACAAGGACATTTTCTCCATTCATTTCTGTAAGACAGATGATGGGGTGAGGGAAATATAAAATAGAATCTCTTTCATATCAAAAGGAAGCCGTGGGAGCATGCAGAATCCTATTATCAAAGCTAAGCATAGCCTTGAGGGCTTCCCTCTGTTCAGGTTGTAACGTCTTTGTAAAGGAGGCCTGTATTGGCTCACCAAGGACTCGCTTTCCTTCCTTTGGAATGGGTGTACTGTTTTGTTCTAGCAAGCGATGTGCAGCCTCTAGGCATCCTTTGGGAAGAGCTATGTACTGTTCACAGTTCTCAACACAAGATATGAATCTTGGCTTGGTGGGAAAGAAGCGATCATAGCTGGTCAGCGATAGTTGTCGTATACGATCACAGGTAAGGCTGATCAGAGCATTTGGTGCTTCTCTTGTCACAGACTCCATAGACACCATCATTTCTACAAGCAGGGGAGTACCCTTTCTTCCTGGTTTTATCTGACTGCCAACGTTTGGAATACATGTTTCGACCTCTAAAGAGCGAAGCAAAGATGGAGAGTCTTTCTTCTGCACTCAATACCGTATTCGATGACAAAGCCTTCTGGGAAACCAGAGGGCTTTTGTCATCTAAAGGAGTTGGTGCTGTTTTTTCCGATTCAATAGGAACTGCAGCAACTGAAAATGTATCAGCTGAAGTTAGCCTAGTCTCCAGATATACGGGGTTTACATAGCCTTTTCCCTCTATCTGGGCTGTATCAGCCTCATCAAAGACTTGCACCCACTCTTATGAAGGAGAGCCTTGATGGCAAGATTCTCCTGCATAAGCTTCTCGATGATTAGCTTTGACTCTTTATCCATAAATGATTGTCCCCCTCCTGTTTAGCATACTGTGGGATTGGGGAGATTGCAAAGATTTGCCATCACAAGAGAAGACAAGGCTAGGGAGATTGGAACAGGATTGGAAAATACAAAGGGAAGACAAATGAAGCTAAAGCAGGACAATACCCATAACAAGACAATAACATCCCTCTGTGTACGTACTCATCACAGGACAGGTCTTCTCCATCCTGACAAGCATCGTAGTAATACCCAGCATCGGTAGTATCTTTGCCCTTTACCAGCAAGATGCACTGTTTGTGATGTAAAGAGAGAGCTTCACCATCAGAGACATCACCAAAGGAATGCATATGGTATGCCCCACATCATCATCAACAACCAATCTTTTGTTGGGATGAACTTATGATCAAGAGGGCTGAAGCAGAGCTGTAGTCAGTTAGAATTCTGTAGGACTCCATACTCCCATCAGCATACAAGATATGGATACCCGTATTCAGTTACAGGAAGGTGCCCTTATCAAGGGTGTGGCAAGATCAAAATGACAAGGATTTCAAAATTACATTTACAAGGCAAGTAAAGAGTGGTAGGCTACCTGTACTATGAGACGGGAAATGATAAAATCTTTGCCCATTCTACTCTTAGCATATGCAATAATGGTTCCCTATTGTAGGTTCGTCCTGGTATGGAGACGGTATGCACTAGTCTTTTTCTTACGTAATCTGGGTTGGGGAAGTTTTGCCCTAATGCTAGGTAGATACCATTATTGAGTTGATAAGAATCTGGACTTTTTGCTTCTTTTTCTGTTCCAACACCTCTATACTGACCAGGTGACCCGAGTAGTTATGATTGTCAAAAAAATGGCGGAATTAGGCTTGTTATCGAAAAAGGAGATATTGTCTAAACTGGAACGCCCTATACCCTCAACGTTGATTCCTCCCAGTGTTGCAATTTTAGACATTTGAGTTCTCGCCTCTTTATCAAAAAGATGGCTGAAATAGATATAATAACATGTTTCCTTCAGGCCAATACAACGAAGCTGTCAGATAATATTTCAAGAGATTTCAAAAAACTGTGCAAGATCTTCATACTGGATCTAATACAGATTTTGTGAAGGATTTAATAATGAAAGCATTTTCCGAAAGCAATCCAAGCATAAAAATCATGTCTTGTAGCGACTAAGAAGAGTTAAATCTCCAAAATGGCATTAAATTTTTTACAATGGGTGCAATGACGAACATTCGAAACTGCAATTTGCATGGAGACAAGGAGCAAATGAATGTTGGAGAAGTTCTTGATTTGATTAGCTTTGCTAGTTTTTGTTCAAAGCGGTTGATAAAGGATACAATAATCTGAAGAGGAGAATTTTAAATGCCAAATCAAAGTATGAAAGAAAGCTCTGCCAGCCGTTTGATCAGTGCTTATAATAGGCTGGATACTTGGTTGAAAAATCAGTTGGGACTAGGAGATGAAACTTCATTACCTAAGCTCATTGACTTAATGATGGGCCAAAACTTTCTCCTCTCCAAGAATGCTAAATATTTAAAGGACATGGGGAAATTGAGGAATGCCATCGTCCATAAGTATGACGACAATAAAAGAGAAGAGAGAATTATTGCTGAACCACTGGAAAGTGAAGTGGAGTGTTTTGAGAAAATTGTAGAATCAATAACAGCACCACAGCCATTGAGTGAAATTTGCACGAAAGATTTAAAACTTTGGTTGTTTGGGTGTCCCTTAACTGAAGCTCTCACGGAAATGGGTAAGTATGATTTCTCTCAAATCTTGGTAGAGCTTGAAAACTGTGAGTATGGGTTTATCACCAGAGAGGGAGTCAGCAGGTGGCTTGAGCATTGTATCCAACACGGGCGTGTTGAGATAGAGAAGGCAGTAATCTCAGATATCCTATCATTTGAAGAAAAGGATAGTTGTATATTTGTTTCCGAACAGATTTCCTTTTTTGAAGCTCTGGATAAATTCAATAGCCTTTCCCAACGGATTCAATTATTGGTTACTACTGAAAGTGGAACAGCAAAAGACAAGCCAACAGGAATCGCAACATCTTTTGATATAGCCAGGAAAGTGGCTGAATTGCCTTTGGCAAGAAAACTTGTCTAGCATTTTACGTTCATAAAATTGAGAAGTATCATCGAGTTTGCGATGTAGTTAGAATTCTGAAAAGGGGATCAAAATGGAAAAGATTGCAGATAAACTCATTATCCTTCAGGGTAACTCAAATAGTGGTAAGACTACAACTCTTATAAACGTCATCCATAGTTTGATAGATGAGAAGGGATTTACAGCAGGCGATCAACCAATCCTAGAGGGTGATCAACGAGTACTGCTTAAAGATGAAAAAGGATTTTCTGTGGCAATTTGCAGCGCTGGAGATTCTTTGGAAATCATCGAGCAAAATTACCGCTTTTTTCTTGAGCATAATTGTGATGTAATGATATCTGCCTGCAGCATCAATGTTGATACTCATTTGGATGGTTCACGTACGAATCTAGCGAAGACAAGCTTGATTGGATTTGCATCTGGATATTGGAAATCAGCCGAAGTTCATTTCAATGCAGATAGTAAGCATGTGAAGATTTTCACCCTCTATGCCATCAAAGATGTGCCGGTGATGGGTGATGCAATCATTAAGGAAATACAGATGGCAAAGTAGTTGGTATCGGTGTTAGGTACAATTTGCGCATTTCCCATAAAAACATTCCTAGGCCATTCAATTCGTGAACTATTTCAAGGGCAGTGTATGAAGACCAAAAAAAGTGCACAAAGAAATAGAGAAAGGCTGTATGTACTTTGCCAGAAAAACGAATCTGCGTCGTCTGTGGTCTAGCATTTGAGATAACAGAAGATGAAATTACATTCTTCAAGAGCCTTGGGTATGAGCTTCCGAAAAGATGCAAAGCATGTAGGAAGAAAAAGAGAGAAGAGAAACAACGTGTCCAAGCACAATATGAAAGCGAGGTACTTGAAAAAAACGAAGAAGAAGTTATAGCTGAGCTACTTAACAATTCTTCTTGTAGGCAATCAAACATTGAAGAGATTACTTCAGAACTTACAGATGATACGCTGTTTATCATTGAAAACGGGTTTGATCTTATGCACGGAGTGAAATCAAGTTTTTATCACTTCCGAGATTCCATCAGTCCCAAGCATACCATCAGGTTCACTATGGAACAGTATATTCACAAACCGGATGTATGGGGAGAATTTGAAAATAACCTTGCTTATCTCGATCGTGAACAAATAATGGGTGTTCTTGATGATTGGTTAGAGGATTTCAATATTATTGACGAAGATGATGATAACTTTTCTGTGGCAGATTTCTTTATGGCCCAGGATATAACCACACAGCCTGTATCCATTCTGATATATGAGCTTCCAAAGCGATTCAGGCAGTGGGTGAACACGCTTAAGGTTGATACAACCTTAAACCCTCTTGCTGGAATGCTCAAGAAAACAGCAAGGTATATCAATTTTAACTATACCGAGTTCCTTGAAAGTCTCTATGATATTCCAAGTGAGAGAATCAGCTATTTACACGGTGACCGAAGAGATAGGAAACAGCAGCTAGTGTTGGGTCATGGGCGTAATGAAGATCAGGTCTTTGAAGAGTGGTACTTAGCCAACAAAGATAGGCCAGAGTACCAACAGATTCGATATGGTCGAAAAGGGAGAAAATACCGAAACGATAATCCCGTTTACTTGGCATATTTTCTAGCAGATGAGACTCAAGGTAATTGGAAAAGCCAGATGCGCTACGATTCCATTAACAACACTCAACGATTGATAGAGGAATATTATTCGAACTCTGCAAAAAAAACGACTGATGTACTAGAAAAGCATCGGCTGATGTTTGAAGGTCTGGTCGATGTGAAGCAAATCGTGGTTATAGGGCATTCCCTGTCAGATGTCGATCATCCATACTTTGAGGAAATCATTCGGAACACTGATAATCCTCACTGGTATTTCAGTTGGCATGGGTCAAGATCGATTGGTGGTATTTTGGTTTTTATTGATACCATGAATATTTCCCCGGATCGTATAACGATGTTTTCAACCTGATTGAAAATGTTATAGCAGAGTATTTGAAAGGGAAAAAAGTAGTGTACCCTGACAAATAATTTGATTTATCGGTACAGTGAAGAACTTCCCCAAAAAGTATCCTATTAAAAACTAATTAATTCGAATATATTGGTTTAGAAACTAATTGAATGGTTAAAAAAATGGAAAATTATCTCACTGCCAACACAATCCTAGACCACCAAATCTCTTTCTGTAATGGTTCTAAGAATACCTCAACCACTGGGAATACAATAACCATTAGAGAAGCTCTGGATGAAATCCAATCAGGGAAGTTTGAGAACCAAGTTCGACAGATTCGAGCAATAGAAGAAAACTCTGATGAACAAAAGGCACGTAAGAATCGACTAAAAGCGTATCTCTTTGCTGGTGTTTTTTCTGTAAGAAATTCAATTTCACTTGTGAATTACTCACACGTTTGTGTCCTCGATATCGATAAATTGAGTGAAACGGAGATGGTTAGGCAGAAGGCTGTACTACATGAAGACCCATATGTGATTGCATATTGGACTTCTCCAAGAGGAGCAGGACTTAAAGGCTTGATAATGTTCAAGTTTTCCAATGAACCAAATCCTGTTGATTATGCTCAGATACATAAACAAGCCTTTGATTCCGTCCTTGATTATTATTTCGGGAACTATGAGATTCATCTTGATTCAGGGAGAGACGTTTCTCGTTTATGCTACACTTCCTCTGATCCTGAACTTGTTCTGAAAGAACAATTCATCCCCTTTTCCATTGATACAGAAGAGCTAATTGAGCAACTAACAAGACTACCCAAACAGAGTAGAAAACATGGAGTAGTAAATTATGATGAGTCTCTCGTTTGTCATATAGAACGACCCTCGTCCGCAACCAATAGAAGAAAAATCAAATCTATTATCAAATATCTGGAGAAGAGAAACCTCTCAATTACAAACAGTTATAGCAATTGGTATTTAGTGGGCCAGACAATTGCTAATACATTTTCTTATAGTATCGGCAAGGAGTACTACCTCCGTTTTTGTCGACTTGATGGTAAAAAACATAGTGAAAAACAAAGCATTGGAAAGCTTGTTGAATGCTATCAAAAGCCAAAGAATCCTGTTAATAATAATTATATGACCCTTGGGACTATTTTTTTTTATGCACGTCAACAAGGGTACGGTAAAAGTAAACAATTTCCTTCTAGCGATACGGACCAGGTGGAGAAGGTCTGGTCATAGGCTTAACGTCGATGAATCAGGCGAGTATTAACTACATTTTATATTGTAGTTCGGTGGAGGAGCCTGGATTTTTCAGGTTCCAACCTTCAGTCATCCAGTTGGCAGTAAGGTATAGAGAGTGCTCACTAAGAGGCTTCTACTGTTGTCAACCTATCGTCCATATGGAAAGTATCGCTAGGAGGTATTACTCACTATGAAAAAACAAAGCGAACTGTTCACTGTTGAGAATCTTCAAGATAGATTAATAGCTCAACGGGTGAAGCAAGCAAAGCGCCAACACGATGACGAAATACTGGCTGGATATGGCAGAAACAAATGTAAGGCACCAAAAAATAATAAGAAAAGCATTACTGATGCTAGATTTTACGAAGATCTTCGTATCTTCAAGTGCATCATGCCTCCCCGTAGAACGTGGGTACATTTAAAAGAGAAAAATCGATATTGTTCAAAGGAGAAGAATCGGCTTACTTCTGTTGATCAGAATAAAAAGGTATTGGAAATTACTTTTAACCGGGATATAGATAAAGAGTTACAGTACATTTTGCTTCAGGTGCAAGTCTTGAAAAGCCTAAGAAAGAGAATATTCAAATGCAACTATGATTTTTCTCAGCCAAAGGTCAATAAAGCATTTAAGAACGAAAAAGAATTGCGACCGGTCTGTAGCTTCCCTGTCTTCGATAATATCATCCTGCAGGAGTGCAATAGGGTTCTTTCTACATGGTTTGACCCCTTTTTTTGTAACTGTTCCTATGCATTTAGAGTGAAAAGCAATCATCAAAAAGCGCCTACCCACCACAACACAATAACAAGAATCCTCTCTTACATCCAAAATCATAAAGGTCAGCAGATCTTTGTAGCAGAATGTGATTTGAGAAAATTTTATGATACCATTAGTCACGATGTCATTGAAGCGGCTTTCAAGCGTTTCATGAAGGAAGTGGATAAACCATACCGTGAAAAGAAAATCATGGAGCATCTATTTTTCAGTTATCTGAATTGTTATGACTTCCGAAGGTCAACATATAAGCTGAATCAAGATCATGAATATCTGGAAGGTGCCAATGGCAGGCAATTCAGCTGGATTCCTTCTGATGAGTTACGTAAGGTCTATGGTGATGATTACACAAAATATCGCATCGGAGTCCCTCAAGGTGGAGCCCTTTCAGGATTGATAGCTAATATGGTACTACATGATGTGGATTTTAAGCTGGAAGGATTAAAAGACTCTGATTTGTTATACCTTCGATTCTGTGACGATATGATCATGTTGCATACTGACAAAGATAGGCTGGATAATGCTTTTACTATCTATCGTGAAGAGTTGATCAACAAGAAATTATTTATTCATTGTCCAGTGAGTTTAGAATCGTATACTTCCAAGTACTATGATACCAAATCAAAGAACCCATTTGCTTTTGGGGCTGCAGAGATTGGTATGTTTCCTTGGATAACATTTGTTGGTTATGACATCAATTACTTGGGTGAGGTGAGAGTTAGAAAAAAAACGATTGAAAAGCAGATACAGAAACAAAAAGAATTGGTCACGAAAGCAATCAAACTGGTAAGAGAATCTGAAATTCCCATTGAAAAGGGCAAAGTCATTGAGTCTGTTCGATCACGATTGATTGGGATGTCGGTTGGCAGAATTGTTCTTTATGGTAAGAATGACACTAAACAAATGTGTTGGGCCAAGGGGTTTCCCAGCCTCACTAACAATTCGTACTCTATTCATCAGGTGAAGAGATTGGATAAATCAAGAAAGACTCAAATTTACCGTCTCTACACAAGTCTTCCAGTTGGCAATGGACAAATAAATAATGTAGAGCCGATTGCAAAGAAGAAAACAAGACAAATCATCTACTATGGCAATCCCTATAGTTATCATTACTGGTTAAATAACAAAGAAGGCTAGAGGTTATGGAATTACAAGAATATGTGATCGACATTAAAGAGGCTGACCCAAACGATGAATATTTTAAAGACAATTGGTATGCGGTGTTTCCAAATCATTATTATAGAAAGATTTTTAAGAACTCTGTAAAAAAAACTGGATGCTTGCCTTGGAAGAAACAAATCATAAGAATATATTCATCAGAGACCAAAAAAAGTATCTACAGAATCTTCAAGGGGGCATTTAGGGCTTCTTCCAAAACAAAGGAAGGAATTCCAATAATTAGAATATCATCCGATGCTGCTCGTGTCTTAAAATCAGGCGAGATTAATAAAAAGCCTGTTTCTTTACAATTATCTAAAGGGTCAAAGTTAATGTTCTATTGGAATCATTTTGATGCTTCAATACGCTGTGGGTATAAGCTTGGGTTTGTAGCTTTGGCTGTGTCTTTGATTGGATTGTTTATATCGGGAATCTCATTGTATTTAGCTTTCCGATAAATTTAATGTGCAGTTTATCAGCCCCAGAAAGAATTTACACATTTTTTTCAAAAAGTGGAATTATAGGGTATTTCTGGCATGATTTGAGAAATGTCTAGCTATGGTAGAAGAAAGGGTAGCCCCGCATCGGCCACCTTCCCCTGCGTACCGTAGGACAGCAGGACCAAGGGAGGTGAACAGCCGACAGGGGCGAAGGGAAAGACTTTTCCCTCCAAACTCATCTTCTATCCCCCCAACAGCTTAGACTTAACAATATTATCGGTACCGGGAAGAACTCCCACATTTTCCACAAAAACCGTTGAAATAGGGTATTGCTGACGGGATTTGCAGAAATTGGGTACCGGGTAGGAAATGCACAAAATCCACAGCAACGTTTTTGCTTCTTTTTATTTGATGTGACAACTAATACTATCTTGACAGTGGTTTTATAGATTTTAGAATAAGGAGGATAATCTCAACTTTGGTAGCTGGCTCTACTTTTCAAAGGTTGAAATTCGCTATTAATGTTCATGTTATTTATTATGAATGATATTCAATTACCTATAGATCAAATCTCCCCTCAGCCAATTAGCAAAGAAGATATGCTTGATCGAATGGTTACCTATCAAACGTCTGTAAGAGAGGCTACCTCTTTTTGCAAGATGAGCGATGCACTTGAACAAATCCGAATGGGGAGCGTCTCGAGAAGTAAGATTGAGAGAATGAGGAGTCTTGATTCAAAAGATAAAGACTACAAGCTTATAAAAGATAGATTACCCGGCTTTACCTTTGCGGGGTGCTTCTCTGAACGGAAAAAGACTGGATGTGTCGAATATCAATATCAATCAATTCTGGATTTTGATGACATTACAGACCGAGACTTCCCTAAGTATTATAAAGAACTTCTCCGATGCCCATATATTTTTGCTTATTGGATATCGCCTAGTGGAAGAGGTGTGAAAGCCATAGTTCCATTTCAATATCAGGGTTCTCTGCTCAATATGAATAGTGAAGAGAAAAATATTCAGCATGGGCATGCGTTTACTCAATTTGTACATCATCTTAAAAGCGAACACTCGTTAGATGCTATTGATGAAACTGGGGTGGACATATCAAGGTTTTGTTATGACTCTTTTGATCCTGACATTGTAATTAAGGATGAGGTTGTCCCTTTCGTCGTAGAACTTACAACAGAAGAACAAGCTCGCGCACGAAAGTCTACGCAAAAAGTAAGAATGGCACTCTCCCGAAAAGAGTTGCTAAAAATCCAACGACCTTCTGATTCATGGAATCGCAGGCAGATGAAGTCTATTATCAAATATCTAACAAAACGAAATATATCAATTACATCGAGTTGGTCAGAGTGGTTCCAAGTTGGAATGGGGATTGCAAACACGTTCTCCTACTCGATCGGTGAAGAATATTACCTTAGACTGTGCCGCCTTGATGGAGGAGGACATTCCGAAAGTCTAAGCAAAGCCAAATTGGCTGAATGTTATGCATTAAGTGAAGCAAATGAGGATAATCAGACAACGGTTGGAATGGGGTCTATTATTTGGATGGCTTCTCAACAAAATTGGGAGATATACCGGAGGAATCTGTAGAGAAGGATAGCCAGTATGAGTTATTATAATGATTACTGGCGCATCGAGTATTAGTTGTGTGGAGTCACACACTTGGTGCCTATATTTTTATCGTCATCGCTTTGTTACATCTACAGCCTCCTCCGGGTTTTATAATGAACAGTTATATAGATCGAAATCTGGCAATCAAAAAACTCATTTATAAACGTGTAACGTTAGCTACCAGAACTAACGATAGTCTTGTTGTGCAGCGATACTGCAATAAGATATCGCGACAAAACGAAGTAAACTCAAAATTAGTGGTGACACCCGATAACGTAACTGACATAGTTCTTAAGAGAATAATGCCTCCCAGGAGAAGATGGGTTGCACTTGGTCAAAAGAATCGATTTGTTAAAGACAATCTTAAATATATTGAGGGAAAGCTTAATCCTGGTTTTATTCCTATTTCAACCGTGAGAAAGAATTATCAACGCATCTCTATGACAATAAAAAGAGATAGAAAGCTTCCCGTTCCCCCTCATTATTTAAAGAAATTAGATTTATTTTTGGATAATCTTGAAAAAAGAGTGTCTCTGGATACATATGATTTAAAAGTTGCAAAAATCATTCCTGAGGTGAAGGATCCCTCCAAACCTAATGGGAAGAAAGCTCTTCGCCCCATTTGCGTGTTTCGACTTGCTGACGGTGTCATTTTTCAACTCACCTGCGCTAAACTAACAAAAGGGCTAGATGCATTATTTCAACCGAACTCGTTTGCGTTTAGATGTAGAAGACAGGATGGCTCAATACCTGATCACCACGAGACGATCCTAGAAATCTTGGCATACAAGGAGAAGCACGATGGAAAGCAAGTCTTTGTAGCTGAGTGCGATTTGAAAAAATTCTTTGACTTGATCAATCATAAAATCATAATCCAAGAACTTGATGCCGCACTTGCTTCCCCTTTGTGTACCGTAGAGCCTACTGATGTTCCAGTGATACGGAAACTCTTTTATGCGTATCTTGGAGCCTACGATTTTAGGAAAACGGTGAAACCTCTTAATGATAATGAAGATTACTTATCCGCACATGGTCTTCGTCATGGGGACGCATTTGAATGGGTTTCTGATAAAGACTTGGTGAGCATGTACGGTAAGTATCCCGAGGAGGGTATTGGAATCCCTCAAGGGGGAGCTCTTTCAGGATTTATCGCAAATCTCATTTTAAATAAAGTAGATACTGTACTGATGCAGCAAAATGATCCTGATCTCCTGTATCTGCGCTACTGTGATGACATGCTTATGCTTCATACAGACCGATTGAAACTTAAAAGGGTATTTAAAGAGTATCAAACGCTTGTATTAAAACAACGATTATTCATTCATCCTCCAAAGAGTGTCGATTCATATTCAAAAACATTTTATGCCACGAAGTCTAAAAACCCATATATGTGGGGTAAGGCAGAGGAAGGAAATGTTCCTTGGATCTCGTTTGTGGGCTACCAAGTTGGCTTTAGAGGAGAAATCAGAGTCAGAGCCCGGTCAATTGAGAAAGAAGTTGCAAAACAAGAAAAGATTGTGCAACAAGTACGAAAGATTATCAAAGAATCCAAAGGCCCAAATAATATTCGCAGAATTAGTAATTCAGTAATACACCGAATGATAGGAATGTCTGTTGGGCGTATAGCCATTTATAATCCTCGCCCAGACAATGACCTTTGCTGGGCGAATGGATTTAAGGAGCTAACTAAGAATCCATATTCGATTAAGCAAATGAGATATCTTGATAAAAAGCGTCATTTGGCAATGAAGAAACTATACGCGTTTTTGAAAAAAGGAAAATGGGAACAGACAATTAATGAAGAAGATGACTCCCGAAGAGATGGACGAAAAAAACAACCTATTCTATATTTCGGTAAACCATATAGTTATTGCGGATGGCTTGAGTTAAAAGAGGGAAGTCGTGAAAAACAAACGTAAAATAAAGCGAGAGTTCCACCTCTTATCGACTATGGAATTTAGCAATAATCGACCATCAGAAAATATCAATGATACTTGGTATTGTTATATGTCTAGCGCTATGTATGAAAGAATCTTTCAAAAAAAGCTTAAAACATCAAAGCGCATCCCATGGAAGAGAAGAGTGGTGAAAATTTATTCTCCCGAATCCAAATTAGCAATTTACCGAATTTGGAAAGGAGCTCGAGTATTTGCTAAATCAAAAGACATTGTATACGTCGATCGTGATGCATGCTTCATGCTGAGTGATACTCCTGATGACTCAAAAGTGGCACTTGTTTTATCTCCTTCCTTTAAAGTTTTCTTTTATTGGTATCATCAAGATCCTGTGATACGCGTATCATTTAAACTTGGATTTGTTTCAGTTCTTATTGGGGCTGTCGCATTGGGAATAGCTCTTTTTACATTGTATTAGCGGTACCGGGAAGAACTTCTTCAAAATTCACATTTGTTAGCAGCTTGTGACTTCGATGATGGTGATTGCTAAAGAATCTGATGCCCCGGTATGAACCGGATTGTCTGGTAGGAAATCCCCAAAATTCATAGTAGCTATACTGAGCCCAAATCTTGGACAGGAGTGGCCAGAAAGATACGAATAGAGTTGCCCACGATGCGCAAGATGCGTATGGTGGACGTATGGGAAGGAAAAAGCGGACTTTTACCGGATTAAAAACAATAAGAAGGTAATAGTCAAAGCAACTACGCACTGATATAGCAATCTCCGGTCCGCTATGCTAAGGACCGGAGTATAGAGATGGCTGGATACAATCCTTGGAAAAAGAAGTCAGTTTGGTTCGACAGCCTTCATGGCCTGGGAAAGGGCGTTGATCTTATCGGAGACAATTGCAGGTCGAAAGGTTTCACATTCCAGGGTATCAGGGGCTCGATCTGCTCCCTGGTGAGCTCAATGTTGTCGTACTTGGCTGCCTGCATGAACAGGATGGCGAGGTGAACTCACTAGCTGTCACAATAGTTTTCGCTAGGAGGAAAGCGAAACTGAATGAAATATTCCAAAGGATTCAAGGGTTCAATTGTTCGTAGAGTTGTTGAACGTGGAGAGAAGAGCGTGTATCAGGTTTCCAAAGATACGGGGATCAGTGCAGCAACAATTAACAACTGGATAGAGAAACACAAAGCTGGTAAACTGATCCTGGATTCTTCTGATGATCTTACACCATCACAGAGGAGTCCCGGAGAAAAGCTTGCACTGTTGTTGGAAAGCAAGTCGCTGGACGATGATGATCGTGGCGAATGGCTAAGGCGACAGGGGTTGCACTCCGAACACCTCCCTTTATGGGAGCAGAAGTTAGCCGGTATGGTACAGGACAAGCAGAACGCACTAAAGACTGAGAACACAAACCTGAAGAAAGAAAAGAAGCAGCTGGAGAAGGCTCTGCGTGCCAAGGAACGGGAACTGGCAATAAAGGAGAAGGCTCTTGCTGATGTAGCAGTGTTGCTGACTCTTAAAAAAAAACATCGGAACCTGTTTCAGGACGACGAGGAGAACTGACCTCAGAGACGGAAAAGGAAGAGATCCTTTCCTTTGTGTATGAGGCAAGATCTCTGGGAGTGGCTGAAAAGTCGACCTGTGGCTTCCTGGGTATCACTGTAAGGACCATCCAGAACTGGAGGAGCAAGGGGCTGCGTGACAAGCGAAAGGGCAGCTGCCACCCCACCAGCAGGCTTGCCCTCACCCCAGAGGAATGGGATGCCTTATTTGAGGCGGCCACCTGCAGGAGGTTTGCAGACCATACCCCTGAGCAGATTGTGGCAACCCTCGCTCAGGAAAGTGTTTATATTGCCAGCACATCCAGTATGTATCGTGTCTTGCGCAAGCGTAATGCAATGGCCCATCGTAGTGAGTCCAGGAAGCCCAGTGCCACTAGAGAGAGTACTGAAATCATTGTGACAGGGCCAAATCAAGTTTGGGCTTGGGATATAACTTGGCTGAAGACTCCAGTGCGAGGCATCTTCCTGTACGCCTATACTGTCATTGACCTGTTTGACAGAAGTATTGTGGGATGGTGCATAGAGACATACGAATCGGATGAACTTTCCATGCTTTTGTTTGCAAGGATCACTAGGGATATGAAGGTAGTACCTGCTATTGTCATTGCGGACAACGGCCATCCTATGAGAGGGATGACCCTTGCAGTCTTCCTGGACTCTCTGTTTATAAGCCGTAGCTATTCCCGTCCGAGATGCAGTAATGACAACGCTTTTATCGAATCGTGGCATAAAACACTCAAGTATTCAGTGGGATACCCTAAGATGTTTGAAAATATAGAGACTGCACGCATTTGGTACGCTGATTTTATACATTGGTATAACAACAGTCACCAACATTCTGGATTAGCGTATGTTGCCCCAATGCAGGCAAGGACAGGCGAAGCAAAAAAATTGTTTTCTGAACGAAACAAGACAATTTTGGCAGCAAGAGAGAGAAATCCTTTACGTTGGAGCACTGACAAGACAAGGATTTATGCATTGCCGGTAGTCAAGACTACATACCGGCCTTTGAGAAAAGTGGTTTGACTAACAAGAGTCAAAAGAGAGGCGAAAACTAGCTTGACAAATACCGATACGCCATGAGTGAAGTGTATGGGGTGAAGAGGTCTTTTTTTTGGAATCATATATTAAACGTTTGACATGTTTGGTTTGAGGTTATAGTATACCTCCCATAGAAAGGATTAATATGTACAACTCGGTGATCTTGATTACGTATCCTGATTCTTTGGGATCAAATCTTAATGAATTGCATGAAATACTTGATACGCATCTCTCTAAAGCGGTAGGTGGGCTGCACCTGTTGCCGTTTTATCCTTCCTCAGGGGATAGGGGATTTGCTCCTATCGATTATACGCTTGTTGATGAACAGTTTGGTTCCTGGCAAGATGTGGAATCATTGGCTGAAGAATATCATGTGATAGTCGACTATATGATCAATCATATATCTGCCCAATCAACGTATTTTGAGGATTTCCTTGAAAAGGGAGATGCTTCAGAATACAAAGACCTCTTCATTGACTTTGATACGGTATGGGGTGAAAAGCCTACTGAAGAGCAGATAGCAAAAATATACAAAAGAAAACCTCGGGCACCCTTTGTGACCGTTACCCTCTCTTCCGGGGAGACCCGAAATGTCTGGTGTACCTTTGGGGAAGAGCAGATAGATCTGAACACCGAATCCAAGGTCGGGAAAAAATTCCTGAAAGATAACTTGGAAAGGCTGATGAATCATGGGGTCAAGGGAATTCGTCTTGATGCCTTTGCCTATGCTGTCAAGAAAGCTGATTCGTCCTGTTTCTTTGTCGAACCGGAAATATGGGACCTTTTGGAAGAGAGCCAGGAAGTATTGAATCCCTATAACGCAACCCTTCTTCCTGAAGTGCATGAGCACTATTCGGTACAGAAGAAAATCGCCGAGCAGGGATACCCTGTGTATGATTTTGCCCTTCCAATGCTTCTCTTGCATGCAATCTATTTCCATGATACCTCCTATCTCTCCCATTGGTTTGATATCTGTCCAAGAAATCAGTACACGACCCTCGATACGCATGATGGCCTTGGTGTGGTAGATGTCAAGGACCTGTTGCCGGATGAGGAAATAGAGAAGACCAAAGAGTACCTCTTCCAATACGGAGCCAATGTAAAACGTGTCTATAACACGGCAGCATACAATAACCTTGACGTATACCAGATCAACTGCACCTATTATTCCGCTTTGGGCGATGATGACGAAGCCTATCTTCTTGCCCGTGCCGTACAGATTTTTGCCCCTGGCATCCCTCAGATTTACTATGTGGGTCTCCTTGCAGGAAAGAATGACTTGGAGCTCTTGGAAAAGACAAAAGAGGGAAGAAATATCAATAGGCACTACTATCTGAAAGAGGAAGTGGAAAAAGAACTGGAGAGACCCGTCGTACAGCGCCTTCTTGCCCTCATGGAATTGAGAAATACGCATCCTGCCTTTCAAGGCACGTTCTCCCATAGTATGAAAACCCCTACTATTTTGATGATGTGCTGGGAATATTTGACGAATAAGGTTACATTGGTAGCAAATTTCGCAACAAAGGAATTTACGATAGAACCATGAAAATACTGCTCCTTTCCGATATCCATGGCAATAAAGAAGCTTTAGAGGCTATCCTCAGGAACGAGAAATCTTGGGATCTGTTGGTCTGTGCAGGTGATTTTGTCGATTATGGAACAAGTCCATCCTTTGTTGTCGATTACTTCGCTTCCCAGTCTTCCTCTGCGAAACTTGTGCAAGGCAATCATGATGCACATACGGTACGGGAATATCGCAAAGGAGCATATGAATCTCTTCCTTCTGATGAATTCAAATGGGTGCATTACACCTGTCAGCACCTTAAGGAGCAGCACATTGCCTTTCTGGAAGCACTTCCTATGCACCTTTCCTTTGAGGCTGATGGCTATGTATATCTCTTGCAACATCAATATGATGAGAAGTATGGGGTCATAGAAAGTCCAGAGCAATTCGATTCCTATTGGCAGCACTGCACGGATGCTCCCTTTGATCCCTCCTTACAACGACGGATGATTTTTGGTCATTCCCATCGGCAATGCACCCATATGCTTTTTGGGAATCGGGAATGGATCAATCCAGGAAGCATTTCTTACCGTCGTCCTGACGATAGCAATAAGGATGCACAATATATGGTCATTGAAGGGGGCAAGATTCGCTTTTGCCAACTTCCTTATGATAGAGCACCACAGTTTCGAGTAGCAGAGGCCCTTGCGCGAAAGAATGGAATGATGAAGACAGAATTACAGGATTTCTATTTCTTTTTTGGCGATGCACGATCAAGCCGTGACGAACTTCCTCTTTTTCAGGAGATACCCCATGAAAACCTATAACCCACAAGGTCTGAGACGCTTTCCTTGTGATGGAATTGCGAATTTTAGAGACCTTGGAGGCCTCCCCTGCAAGGGTGGCATGACACGATATGGTGTGTTCTACCGTTCGACAAAGCTCAGTTCTGCATCAGAACAGGACATTGCGTTGATCGCTTCTTTGGGTATAGGAAAAGTATTGGATTTTCGGTTTCCTCAAGAAACGGAAGAAGAGCCGGACCGTCTCCCCCCTAATTGCTTGTATGAGAATTACTCTCTTATGGGCAGTATCCCTGTAGAGAAGCTCAAGGTCCGTCATGTGCCTATGACAAAGACCCTCTATCCTATGTATAAGCAAATCCTGGAGTATGGGAAACAAGAGGTGAAGGGTGCTCTTGAGAGCGCCATGAAAGCTGAGTATCCTCTTCTGTATCACTGTGTTGCGGGCAAAGACAGGACCGGACTTGTTTCTATGTTTCTCTATTCCCTTGTAGGGGTTGATAGGATGGATATCATTGCTGATTATGAGATCAGCCATACACTTGTCCAAACCTTTACTACTGACATTACGGGTTCGCATTATCATAATATGGAGAGGCTCCTTGCTTTCCTGGACAAGAAATATGGTTCTGTGGAAGGGTATGTTTCCTCTTTGGGTATTCCTGAGGCAACCATCCTATCGCTACAGGATAAGTTTGTTGAAGAGGGTAAAAAAATATAATAAACGATTGACATATTGTAAAAGAGGGGTATACTTTCAACGTAATTTACTTGGCAACAAATACTCAAGTGTTGGTAAAGATACTATTTCTGATAGTCTTTCGGTCTTGAAAGGCTTTTGTTTTGGCTAAATAAGTCAAACGATTGACTTATTGATTTTGGTTTGATAAGGAGAAGGGAAATGAAAAGATTTTTTATTGTTTTCGCATTGGCGATCCTGATGGTTTCATCAGTATTCGCAACCGGTAAAGCGGAAGGTAACGAGGCATCTGCTTCTGCAGCTACATCCATAAAGGTATGGATTTCCAGTGGCGCTGAAGATGATGTCTACAGAAGTCTCTTTGATAAGGTTGAGGCAAAGCTCAATGTCACCATCAAGGATGAGTATTATCCAAAGGATGAACTCGATACCAAGCTGAAAGTAGCTCCTGTGGTCGGGGATGTGCCTGACATGATAGTCGTCGATTATCTGCAAGTCCCTGCTTACTACGAAGCCGGTCTGATTGATGATCTGTCTTCCCGTATCTCTGCAGAATTGAAAGCTGACCTGCTTCCTTCTGTTGTGGATGAATCAACCTATGATGGTAAGCTTGTTTCTGTTGCACAGTTCGACTCAGGTATGGCTCTTTGGGCAAATAAGAGCATGCTGGAACATGCTGGGATTCGTATCCCTACCAGTTATACAGAGGCTTGGACGAAAGCAGAGTTTGAAGATGCTTTGGCAAAGTTGAAGGCCGACGGTGTTCCGTATCCCCTCTATATCAGACAGAACAAGACCTCGTCCCTGTATTTCACCTACGTTCCTCTACTTGCTTCCTTTGGGGGTGATTATGTTGACCGCAATACGATGCTTGCTGAAGGTACTCTTGATAGTCCCGAAACAATTGCAGCATATTCGTATATCTCTTGGCTCATCGAGAATGGATATGTTGATCCTGCCTGTGACTATGAGAATGGTTTCTATGGGAGAAAGGAAAATGCTATTTCGCTTCTTGGTCACTGGAAATATACGGATTATGTGAAAGGTCTGGGCGATGATGCCATCATTCTTCCTGTTCCTGATTTCGGCCAAGGCGTCTATACCTGTTCTGGTTCTACCGTATGGTCAATGACGACTGCTGCAAAGGAGAATGGTACCGCTGATTTGGTGTGGAAGGTAATGGAAAACGCTCTTCAGCCAGAAAACATCAAGATGGTCACTGATTTCAACGGAGCCATTCCTTCAAGGATGTCTGTCATGGATGAAGTGCCAGCCTTGCAGAAGGGTGGTCGCCTGTATCTCTATCGTGAACAGCTCGAGGCTGGGCGATCAATTCTTCGTCCGCTTACTCCTGCTCATATGACTTTCTATACCGCCATGCAGAATGCGAACTTTGATATTATCAATGGTGCTGATGCTGGTGATACACTGAGAAAAGCAGCCAAGGAAATTGATGAAGTCATCATCGAGAATGGCTGGAATCGTTAATTAGTATCGTAATGTAGATATACTTGGGGGAGGGCAACCTTCCCCAATGTTTAAAAAGCAGGGGCCTTGATGTATTCTCAAACAATCAAAAGAAAGAATTATGCTTTGCAATCAGATCAAAGGAAAGCGGCGCTTATTCTATGCGCTCCTTCGCTTCTCTTTATTTTCATTTTTATAATTATTCCCTTTTTCATGTCTGTGGCTTTTTCCTTTACGAACCGCATGATGGTTCCGAAACTTGGAAGACCTATGGAATTTGTTGGACTTGCAAATTATGTGAAGATGGCCAAGAGTTCGACAGCAAGACAGGCGTTTGCAAATACAGGGCTTTATGCCGTTCTTGTTGTTCCTGCCATTATCTTTTTTGGAACGATCCTTGCAGTTTTTGTGAATAAGCAGATGAAGGGTGTGAAGTTTTTCCGTGCTCTGTATTTCAGCCCTCAGGTCGTTACCATGACCGTTGTTGCCGTTGTATTTTCGTTTATTTTCTCACCAGGAAAAACTGGTCTCCTAAACTCATTTTTAGGGATTTTTGGTCTTCCAGCCCAAACATGGCTGCAAGATCCGCATTGGGCTATGTTCTGTATTGCGGTAATGTATATTTGGCAATCGTTAGGATTGCAGATGATTATTATTCTGGGAGGTCTCCAGTATATCCCAGAGGAGCTGTATGAAGCTTCCAATCTGGATGGTTGCAATGCAGTCCAGAAATTCATCTATGTCACCATCCCCCTTCTGAAAAATACCATGGTATATGTCCTTATATCTGTGACTATCAGTACCTTGAAGCTCTTTACTCAGGTATATGTGCTGACCAATGGTGGACCACAGAATTCAACGACCAGTGTTGTCTATTTTCTGTATAAGGCAGGGTTCCTCAATAACCAGGTTGGATATGCCTCAGCAATTGCTGTTGTCTTTTTTCTTCTCGTATTGGTGATTTCATTAGTCCAGAACTATCTGGTAAAGGAGAAGTAAGTATGCTTGCAATGGATAAAAGAAAGAAGACGGGCATTCAGATTCTCTATTATGTTTTGTATATTCTCGTAGGTTGTTTCTTCATACTTCCTATGTTGTATATGTTTGTTTCTTCTGTTAAGACAGATGATCAGATTGTCACTGATATGTCTACGTTCAGAGCTTTCCTCCTTTCCGGAGAATTGACCCTCAATAACTTTCGTCTGATCATAGAAAAGGTTCATTTTTTCCTTTTCTTTAAGAACTCTATTGTAGTTGCTGCGATCAATGTTGTTCTTGTGACACTCATCAATGCAATGATTGGATATGCCTTGGGAAAATTGGAATTCAGGGGGAAGAAGTTTTTGGTCTCCTTGATTATTGCTTTGGCCATCATCCCGACCGAATCTGTGATAATAAACAAATTCTTGGTTGCAAATAAGTTGCATATGTTGAATAGCTATGCAGGGTTGGCCTTGCCGACTATTGGGTATCCCATGTATATCTTCCTGTATTACAACCATTTTAAAGGTATGCCAAAAGAACTCGTAGAAGCCGCTATTGTTGATGGTGAGTCATATATTGGAGTCTTTTTCCGCATAATGTTGCCTTTATCGAAACCGATTCTGGCAACAGTTGCCATTTTGGGTTTCATCAGGTCCTGGGGCGATTTGCTATGGCCTACCCTCGTTACAAGGGATGAGACATACCGAACCTTGCCGTTGGCTCTCAGAGCCCTTTCGACGGATGTGTATATTTTCTGGGGACAGATATTTGCTTTTGCCACATTGATGACACTTCCGGTTTTGATCATCTTTGTCATATTCCAAAAGCAATTCATCCAGTCTTTGGCAATGACAGGAATCAAGGGATAGGAAAATGTTGACTTTGACGTATTTGGGAACAGGCGCTGCTGAGGGAATACCCTCACTTTTCTGCGCATGCCCAGTGTGTGAGAATGCCAGAAGGGAAGGGGGACGAGCGATAAAGACTCGTTCCTGTTCTCTTGTTGGCGAGGATATGCTCATTGACCTGTCTCCCGATATCTTTACCCAGGCTCTTCAAGGTCATCTTGAGCTCTCACAGGTGAAAAACATCATATTTACTCATGCACATGAGGATCATATGGATGTCTTTGCACTTATCATGCGTTCCCGCGATGGTGCAACAAAACTACCAGAGGTGAAAGAAGAGTCCAATTTTATTACCGTATACGGGAACGCCCATGTCAGGGAACGCCTTGAGTATGAATTTTCCCAGCAACCTCATGCGAATAGGGATCGGATACGTTTTGTGAAGCTTGAAGCAGGAAGAGAGCTGCAAATTGGGGAATACGCTGTTTTCCCCATACCTGCAAACCATATCAAGACAGAGGAATGTTTTCTGTTTGCAGTCTCAAAAGGGAATTCGTCATTTTTCTATGGTAACGATACTGGGTTGCTACAGGAAGAGAGCTTTTCCCTTCTTGAGGGCTATCAGAGGACTTTCGATCTGGTAAGCCTCGACATCTCCCGAGGCACACTGCCTGGGGATGCCCATATGGGCTGGGATGAGGTCCAAGAGACTGTCCGGCGTATGAAACAGATGGGCAGAATCAATGAAAACACTAAAATCTATCTCAATCATTACTCTCATGTCTGTGGTTTGACTTCAAGAGAATTCGAGGAAATTGCCAATTCTGAAGGTATGAATCTTTCTTATGATGGATTACAATTGAATCTAGTCTCAGAGTAGGAAGGGTCGAACCATTGGCAACAATCAAGGATGTAGCAGAAAAGGCGGGCATTACTGTCACTACCGTATCCCGAGTGCTGAACAATCGTGGCTATATAAGCGATAAGACACGGGAAAAAGTGTATGCGGTCATGAAAGAACTGGATTACCAGCCGAATGAGATTGCCCGCGCATTAGTGCAAAAGAATACCAAGCAGTTGGGGATCATCGTCCCCTTGCTTTTACATCCTTTCTTTTCTGCTTGTATCAACTACTTTGAACAGTATGCTTCCTTGTATGGGTACAAGCTGCTTGTGTGTAATGCCCTACGGGATGATAAAAAGGAACTTGAGTATATTGATATGCTCAAGTCAAATAAAGTTTCTGGCATTATCCTGTGTACCAGAAGTGGCCATTTGTTGGATTCTTTGAGAAATCTCCCTGTTGTAACACTTGAACGTGCGATTTCAGATCAGATTCCAAATATCCTTTGTGATAACTTTCAAGGTGGTATATTGGCCACTACGGAACTTGTTGAGAAAGGTTGCAAGCATCTTGCAATTATTAGTGGCAGTGAGGAAGTGAAACTGCCTGCTGATGAACGGGCAAGTGCCTTTATACAGGTATGCAAAGAGGCAGGCCTTCCACACCATGTCTACGGTACCAGTGAAGAGCAATTCAATACGGGTGACTATCGCAATATGATTCATCAGATATTTAGGGAACATCCAGATATTGATGGTATTTTTTGCACGAGTGATGTTATAGCCGCACAGGTTTTGCAAGTTTGTGGTGCCTTGAAGCGACTGGTTCCTCAAGAGATCAAGGTCGTAGGCTTTGATGATGTGGATATTGCAAGCCTGACCTATCCTACACTGACAACGATTAAGCAACCCATTGAGGAAATGTGCAAATATGCAGTGGAATGCATTGTCAAAAAGATTAAGGGTGAGACTGTTCCCATTCAGATGGTTATGCCGGTGTCCTTGATTGAAAGGGAATCGACTTCTTTGAAATAAATGATACTGCCTCAATTGGTTTGGCATACTGCCTGTTACGAACTATAAACAACGATGTATAGGCTGCAAGTGAACTGGATTCACTTATTTGGAGACAAATAGAAGTGTTCTTTCCTCAAGAAAGAATTGAAGGGACATTTCTCTTTACAAGAAACCCATAAAAACATTTATGGAAATAAAACTTGCACATTCTAAGAAGGTGGAGTACTATTTGAAGTAGGAAAATGGTAACGCTACCATTTAAACCCCTTTTTTACCGTTTAATGGTAACGTTACCATTATCACATAAGGAGATTCCATGCCAACTGTAATCGATGTAGCAAAAGAAGCGAACGTAGCTCCCATGACTGTCTCTAGGGTAGTCAATACACCGGACAAAGTAAAACCTGCAACCAGAGAGAAAGTCCTACGTGCGATGGACAAACTGCACTATACACCCAATACCGCGGCCAAGAACCTCGTAAGCAAACGTACTGGACTAGTTGATATCTACATTCCCTCTGCCATTGACCTGAGCAACCCTTTTACCATGCATTTCATTGCAGGCATCAGCAAAACACTCAGTGAGAGCATGTACTCTTTCCTCATACTGCGTGATCTCAAGACCCAACACCCCTGTGATGGCTATATCGCGACAGGATTGTTGCGAGATGAGACTCTCCCGTTTGCCAACTATGTCAAGACTAATCAGAAACCCTTGGTGCTTTTTGGCCATACGTCTCTGGAGGATGTCGATTGTATTGATGTCGATAATGTCCAAGGCTCTTATATCGCCGTGAAACGACTTATCCAAGCCGGTCATACCCAGATTGCCATGGTAAACGTCAAGGAAGACAAGGATTACCCACTCGACCGTCTTGAAGGCTATAAGAAAGCCTTACAGGAAGCCGGGATTGCTTTCCGTAATGAGTTGGTGACCTATAGCGAGAACAACCCTTCAGGGGGGGAAGAGGCTGCCTTGCATCTCTTTGCCAACGAGAGGGTCCTCACCGCAGTCTTTTGTGCCACCGATACTCTTGGCATTGGGCTTGTACGGCAACTTGAGCGGATGGGGAAGGCAGTTCCCTCTGATGTGTCTGTCGTAGGGTTTGACGGACTGGGCCATCATTTGCTTTCCACTCCCCGGATCACCACCGTCCAACAACCAATCTATGAAATAGGGCGGCTATTGGCAAAAGCCCTCCTTGAACGTATCGAAGGGCGTATGGAGCGTATCGAGAAACTTGTACCGCCGATCCTCCTTGAGGAAGAATCTGTAGCGGAAAGAAGATAAATTGGAGGTTTTTCATGAAAAAAGGAATGATTTGCATGTTGTTTGTCCTCATCCTCACGTTCCCCCTGGTAGCCCAGGGAACTAAAGACGCAGGGGTATCCGGCGCAACGTCAGGAGTCTTGAACGTATGGTCTTCCGGTGAGGAGCTGGGCAGGTTCGTCGAGAACTTCAATAAGGTATACCCGGACATTGAAGTCAAGATTACTGTGGTACCGAACTCGGACTTCGTTGCCAAGATTACTCCCGCCTTGGCTGGTGGGCAGGGCCCGGATATCTTTACCGGTGAATCGGATTACGTAAAGTATTTTGTCAACGCTGGAGTCTGGCAAGACTTACGGCAGGCACCTTACTCCTGTGATCAGTATACTGGTGATATGTGGGAATATGTACGCAGCGTAGGCACTGACTCCAGTGGGGCCGTGAGGGCCTTGAGCTGGCAGGCTTCCCCTGGTTCCTTGATCTACCGAAGGGACCTTGCCCAGAAAGTCCTCGGTGTGAGTGAACCTGCGGATGTAGCGAAACTTTTGCAGAGCAACCAGGCAATGCTTGAAGTCGCCGCAGCTTTCGAAGCCCAGGGTATCAAGATGTTTGCAAGCTGGGAAGACATCTTGAATATGCAGTTTTCCAACCGCAAATCCCCTTGGGTTGTGGATGGAAAGCTCAGCATCGACTCCTCGATGGTTGAATTCATGGATATGGCCAAGACCATTACCGAAAAAGGCTATGACCTAGCGGTCAGTCCCTGGGCTCCTGAATGGATGGCTGCGGTCGAAAGTGACGATTGTTTCTGCTATGTCCTGCCAACCTGGGGGTATCAGTTCGTGGTGAAACCTTCCGCTTCCACCACAATCGGCAAATGGGGCCTTTGCCAAGGTCCTGTCCCGTATGTGAAGGGCGGTACCTGGTTGGGGATTAACAAGGATAGCAAACAAAAAGACCTGGCTTGGACTTTCCTGAAGTATGTTGCCTTGGACAGCGAGGCTCAAATTGCCTATGCAAAGCAATATGCAGAGTATGTCTCGCTCAAGAGTGCAAATGAAGCCTTGTCCACAGAACCTGGTGAAGAAGTCCTTGGCGGGCAGAACCTATTTGCCTTCTACAATGGTCAGATGGCAAAGATTCCCTCTGATTTGATGACCCAGTATGACGGGCAATTGAACAACGCCTTTTTGTCCATCGTGCGTTCTTATGCTACCGGGCGGTTGTCAAAGGATGCAGCTTTGCAGCAATTCACCGAAGATGCCAAGACGGCCTACCCTGAATTGTCTCTCTGACCTATCCTATGCTTTTGATGTCCCGGGTTTTTCCCCGGGACATCCTCAAGGAAACAATGAAAAAACATACAGCAAAAAACTGGATGGGATATCTTTTTATTTCGCCATTCTTTCTTATTTTTCTTGTCTTTGTGGCCTATCCGGCTCTATACACATTTTTCCTGAGTTTCAGGAAATGGAATGGGTTGACCGATCCGATAGGTAACGGACTCTTGAATTTCCAGCGCTTGTCCACTGACAAGGTTTTCTACCTAAGCCTGTGGAATACCTTCCGTATCTGGATCTGGAATTTTATCCCGCAGATGTTTACGGCTTTGCTCCTTTCCAGTTTCTTTACCTTAGGCAAAGTGAAAGGAATGAAGTTCCTGAGGGCTGCCTATTACTTACCCAATCTCATTACTGCCACCTCTGTAGGTTTGTTGTTCAACTTGCTGTTCAATGGGAACAAGTCAACGGCCAATCAAATCCTTGGGGCCCTGGGCCTGGGGGGAGGGCCGTTTAATTTCTTCAACAGTGAGATATTTACTTCCTCTTTGGTCTCCTACATCCAATGGTGGATGTGGTTTGGGTATACTACTGTCATTATCATGGCTGGCATTACCTCCATCGATACTTCGGTATACGAGGCTGCTAGGGTGGATGGTGCTAGCAAGACGCAGACCTATCTGCAGATCACACTTCCACTTATCAGGCCTACGCTGATCTATATGACAATAACCTCCATAATCGGGGGGATGCAGCTATTCGATGTTCCCGCAACCCTTTCCAATAGCATGGGTGATCCACGCAAGGCTGTTCTCACCACCTCAATGTATCTGTATAATCAGGGATTTGCCAGCCATAACTATGGCTATGCCTCAGCCATTTCGATAGGGCTTTTTTTGATCATTGCACTGCTGAGCTTTTTGGCTTTCAGGGCAATGCAACGAAAGGAGCGTGTATATGAAAACTAAACGCCTTGCCCTGGGGACCTTGCAGTATGCGTTTCTTTTGATGCTGCTTTTTCTCTGCATCGGGCCTTTCTATCTGATGGTGGTGAATGCCACCCAATTGAGTTTCGACATCTCGACCAGATTGAACTTGTTTCCCGGGAAAGCCTTGGCCATAAATTATAAGACCATGCAATCGCTGGTGAATATCTGGAATGGGTTTTTCAATAGCCTGCTCATTGCCTTACCGTTTACATTTTGTACGGGGTATTTCGGGGCCCTTACTGCCTTTGGATTTGCCAAATACTCCATGAAGCACAAGGAGGCTCTGTTTGCAATTGTCCTGGCAAGTATGATGATTCCTGCTCAGCTGGGGATCATTGGGTTCTATCATCTGAATTTGAAATTACATCTGCTCAATTCCTATCTGCCGTTCATACTGCCAGGTATTGCCAATGCCACCACAGTATTTTTTCTCCGGGGGATGATTGACAGTGTTCCCGATTCCCTGATGGAATCGGCACGCCTGGAAGGGTGTTCCGAATTTGGGATCTACAACAGGATAGTCTTGCCTTGTGTCCTCCCTGGGGTTGCCACCATGTGTATTTTCAATTTTGTCACCAACTGGAACAACTACATGGGGCCGTTGATTCTGATGACCAAAAGTGAACGCTATACCATGCCGGTGATGATCGCCATGATCAAGGGTTTGTATAGGACCAACTATGGGGCCATGTACCTGGCAATCGCCATTTCTGTCGTACCGATAATAATCGTGTATTGTTTTATGTCAAAATATATTATCAGTGGATTGACCACTGGTTCAAATAAGTAGGTAGCAATGAAAAAGTATACATTGAGAAGTTCTTCATCAACACATGTATGGAAAGAAACAGTAGGATTGGAAACTGACCGGCCTTGTTCCGTGACCCTTAGTGGCCAGACGTATCAGGCTATGGTGGGCTTCGGAGGATGTTTCAATGAGCGTGGTTATACGGCCCTTGGAAAACTTGTTCCGGAACAAAAAGACGTATTGATGAGGGAACTTTTTGAGAAAGCTACTTTTTCGATCTGCAGGTTGCCCATAGGTGCAAACGACTATAGTGAAAGCTGGTATTCTCTGGATGAGACTCCACAGGATTTTGATTTGAAGGATTTCTCGATTGAACGGGACAGGCATTCGCTCATCCCCTATATACAACAAGCCCTGGCTATAAACCGGGACTTGGTGCTGTTTGCTTCGCCATGGAGTCCTCCCACCTGGATGAAGCAACCACCCGTATATAATTGGGGCAAATTGGTGTGGGAGAAGCAATACCTACAAAGTTATGCCCATTACTTTGTTCTTTTTGTCCAGGAATATGCAAAGGAAGGCATCCCTATCCACCAGGTCCATGTGCAGAATGAACCTGTAGCCAACCAGAAATTCCCTTCATGTACATGGACAGGCGATGAGTTGAAAATTTTTATACGGGACTACCTGGGACCTGCTTTCAAGGCGAATGGCATCGATTCGGAAATCTGGCTGGGAACGATCAACGCCCCTGGCTGTGACTATAAGAATCTGATGTTCGAGAAATGGGCGAACGAGGACTATGACTATTTTGCCAATGCTGTGCTTTCTGACCCTAAGGCTTTGGAGTTTATCAGGGGAGTCTCGTACCAGTGGGGTGGGAAGATTGCCATCCAAAGGACTTTCGAGAGCTGGTGGCCCCGTATAAGGCTTATGCAGTCGGAAAATGAATGTGGATCGGGGGACAACACATGGGATTACGCTTTCTATGTGTGGACAATGATCAAACACTACGTTACCAATGGGGCAGAAAGCTACCTGTACTGGAATATCGTCTTGGAGGAAGGGGGACTCAGTACCTGGGGCGATCCGCAAAATGCCATGATTACCGTACATGCAGACGGTAGCTATACGCTTAATCCCGACTACTATGTCATGAAACATTTCTCGTCAATCATTAAAAGAGGGGCCCTACGTTTGGGGCTTACGGGACCATGGGCCGGGGATAGTCTTGTTTTCCGAAATCCTGATGGTTCCTATGCTATCCAGTTTTTCAATCCTTTCTCCCAGGAAAAAGAGGTGACCATTCAGATTGAGGGAAAATCTGTCATGTTCTGTCTTCCTGGCCGGTCGGTCAGCAGTACGGTGATAGGGTTATGAACACCCTCATATATGCTACGGTGATGGTCGGAGGAAAACCTCAGGAAAAAATGTTACCAGTCAAAAAAAGTCTTGATGACGGGAAAACAGAGTTACATATCATCAATGTGTACCCTCAGATGACCTACCAAAGGCTCGAGGGGTTTGGAGGTGCGATTACAGAGGCGGTAGGTTCAGTCCTTGCCTCCTTATCTGAGCAGCAGGCCCAGACAGTCCTACACAGTTGCTTCAGCCCCGAAGGGTTGGCGTATCGTTTTATTCGAACTAGTCTCGATAGCTGTGATTTTTCCCTTTCGCAATACAGTGCAGGGAAGCAAGATGGGAGCTTTTCTCTAGAAAGGGATGAAGCATCCATACTCCCTTGGATTAGGAAAGCCCAGGCCCTTGTGGGCGAGGACCTCGCTGTTATGCTGAGTCCCTGGTCGCCGCCTTCTTTCATGAAAACCAATGGACAACGGTGTCATGGGGGGGCTCTGAAGACTGAATACAGAGGGCAGTGGGCTGCCTATATCTGTCATTATATCAAAGCCTATCGGGATCGGGGCATCCCTGTACAAGCGTTGAGCGTTCAGAATGAGCCTAACGCTACCCAGGACTGGGAGAGTTGCCTCTACACAGCAGAGGAAGAAAAGGATTTTCTGCAAACCTATCTATATCCTGCCTTGCAGGAGGCGCATCTGGAAGATGTTGAAATTTTCCTATGGGACCATAATAAGGAACGCCTCTTTGATCGGGCCCTTGTCTGCCTTGATGACCGGACATATCCCATGGTTTCCGGTTTTGCCTTCCACTGGTATAGTGGGGACCATTTTGAGGCGTTGCGCCTGGTAAAGGAGCGGTATCCCTCCAAACGGTTGCTCTTCAGCGAAGGGTGCATAGAATATAGTCGCTATGACAGAGGCAATCAGTTGCTCAATGCCCAGAAGTATGGGCATGAGATCATCGGTAATCTGAATGCAGGGATGGATACGTTCCTAGACTGGAATATCGTTCTGGCAAATGATGGGGGGCCCAACCACTGCAACAATTTCTGTGAAGCTCCAATTTTTGTCAATCTTGAAAGCAAGGACTTGATTTTTAATCTTTCTTATCGCTATATCTGGCATTTCAGTCACTTTCTGAAGCCTGGTGCGGTCCATATTGCCTCGACAGGGTATGATGCTTGTGTGGAAACAGTTGCTTTTCAGAATCCGGAGGGTTCCTATGTGATTGTGGTACTGAACAAAGACTCTGTCTTGCATAAGATAAATCTGCGCATACTTGGGACCTTGCAAAGCTTTGATATAGAAGGTGATAGTATCGCAACTGTAGTAATTGAGCTGTGAGTGGGTACGTAAGAATGTAAGAGGTAAAGCAATCTGCAATAAGTGGAATATCTCCGGTTGAAGTTGCCTGCAATTTTTTGCAGATGAGCAGGCTCCTTTTGTCATTTCTGTGCCAAGGATACCTTTTGGTATGGGTATGGTGCATAGGCTCAGTAAGAGAATGTATTTGTGAAGTCCCGAAATGGTATATCTAGGCCATCCAAGATCCTGAAATAGTAGCTTGTCTGGCCTATCCGATCGGTAGAAAAATATTTCTTGACAGATATTATTCTCGATGATAATCTAGAGAAAACGTTTTCGAAAACGTTAATTCAGTTCATAAAGCAGAGAGATTTCAAAATGGATAAGACTATTACGTATTCAATGAAGATGACGGTTTCTCCTTCAAGAAAGGAGATGGGGCTAGCTGCAGGAGCTTGTGGGGAGAAACTTCTTGTTGATCTTCTTGCAAAGAAAGAGACAGTACGTGTGATTATGGCTTCTGCTCCTAGCCAAAATGAAGTTCTTGACTACCTGAAGAATAGCGATAAAATTGACTGGTCTCGGGTTGAGGTATTTCATATGGATGAATACATCGGCATCTCTCTGGACAACCCTGCCTCATTCAGCAATTTCCTTGATAGAAAGTTGTTCGATACGATTAAGGTAAAGGCCTTCCACAAGATTGTCACCGATATCAATGATCCTCAGAAATCCTGTGATGAGTATGCTTCACATCTGCAAGAATTCCCCATAGATATTGTATTTCTTGGAATAGGTGAGAATGGGCATATTGCATTCAATGATCCTGAAATGGCTAATTTGAAAGATCCTCTTCCGATGAAGGTTGTAACACTTGATGAGGTATGTAGGATGCAGCAAGTCCATGATGGCAGTTTCAAGACTCTTGAGGATGTCCCTAAGCAGGCGGTCTCTCTCTCTGTCTCAATGCTAATGAGCGGAGCTCATCTTGTTTGCGCTGTTCCTACTGCAAAAAAGAACGAAGCTTGCCTTAGGATGATAATGGGGACTGTAAGTGCTGAATGCCCGGCAACAGCAATGAGAATACATCCTGATTGTAATATTTTTATGGATAACGAATCAGGGCATGGAATTGCAGAGCTTGAGACTGCAAAGATTACGTTTGAAAATTGATAATTGGAATATTATCAAATAAATAAACAGGAGAAAGGTATGAAGAAAATTGCTCTTTGTCTGATTTTCGTAATGATTTCATCGGTTTCAATTTTTGCGAGTGGCAATGCAGAAAAAGGTTCTGCTGGACCTTATCAGGTCAAGTTCTCCACTGAGAATGGCGCAGAGGATGTTGAGTCCAAAGGGCTCTATGAGATTAAGGATATCCTGAATCAGAGCGGTCTTTTTGATTGTGAAGTTTTCATTGGTGGCGCTCTTGGTGAGAATGATGACACCCTTGAGCAGGCAATCCAGGGAGCTCCGATCGTGACAGTATCAGATCCTGGCCGTCTTATGAGCTTTGTCCCTGCTTTCGGAATCATCCAGATGCCCTATCTTATTGAAGACATCTCTGTCATCAATAAGCTTCTGGATACAGAGATCTACAAAGACTGGGAGACGCAGTTTGAGGAGCAAGGTATCAAAGTCATTACTGCCAACTGGTATAGTGGCCCTAGAAACTTTGTTCTCAATAAAGCTGTCAACACGCCAGCTGACCTAAAGGGTCAGAAAATTAGAACCATAGCAAGCCCTCTCTTTACTGCAAGCGTGAGTGCAATGGGAGCAGTCGCAACACCGATGTCATGGTCAGAAGTCTATCCAGGGATAGAGCAAAAGGCCATAGATGGATGTGAGGCCCAGACTCCTACTGTCTATGCTTCCCATATCTATGAAGTGTGCGGTTACATTAACAAGACCGAACATTTTCAGCTTATTGGTTGTCCTGTCATTGGAACGATTACCTTCAATTCCTGGAGCAAGGAAGCTCAGGATCTGTTTGTTAAGGCCTTCAAGGACACAGGTAAGAAATATCAGGGACTCGTTCTCGACATGATCGAGCAGGAAGAGAAGGAGATGGCTCAAATGGGTATGGTTATCAACGAGGTCGATAAGGCTCCTTTCAAGGCAGCTGTTGAACCAGTCTATGAAAAGCTCGGGTACACAGAACTCCAAAAGGAAATCTCCAAGGAACTTGGTATCAACTGATTGTAGTATGACTATCTGCCCCGTGAAGGGGCAGATAAAATGGGGCTAAGTAATGGAAAAACATGTATCTGACCGTTCTTTGATACGACGTTCATATGATGCTCTTTGCACCGCAGAGCTTTATGTTGCGGCTACATTATTCATGGTGATCGTTATGCTTGTATTCATCTCCGCAGTTACAAGGAAGATGGGTTTTCCTATCCAATGGACAATGGATGTCACCAAGCTTTGCTTTGCCTGGCTTGCATTCCTCAGTGGTGATATTGCCCTAAGGAAGGGTGCTCTCCCTGGTGTTGATATGGTTGTTGAAAAATTCCCTCCAAACGTTCGCTTTGTGCTTAAGTATGTCTCAAGAGCATTGATGTTCGCGCTTCTTGTTTTCTTTATCTATTTCGGATTCAAACTAGCTATGTCGAATGTAAAGAGAACCTTTCAGACGCTGAAGATCAGTTATGCTTGGGTATCAATAAGTTTGCCCGTGTGTTCGGTGTTGATGAGTTTGTCGTTTATTTCCAATACCATCGATGATTTCAAAAAGAAACCCAATAGGTGATGTAATATGTATATGTTGTTGTCATTATTCGTAATACTGCTCCTGATAGGTATGCCTATCGCCTTTGTGATAGGTATCTCCGGGGTAGGATTCTTTCTTATCGAGAACTCCATTCCCTGGAGTGTCCTGGTCCAGAGGGTAGTAGCACAAACCCAGTCATTCACCTTTCTTGCCATTCCTTTCTTTATTTTTGCAGGAAATCTGATGAATGAGACAGGGATAACCAAAAACCTTCTTTCCCTTGCCAAGCTCATCACAAGGAAGATGTATGGAGGGGTTGCCCAGGTGAATGTGATCCTCTCAACCCTTATGGGCGGAGTATCAGGTTCTGCTGTAGCGGATGCAAGCATGCAGATCAGAGTCCTTGGCCCAGAGATGGACAAGCAGGGGTATCCTAAGGGCTATACTGCAGCTGTAACCTGTTTGTCAGGACTTATTACGGCAACAATACCTCCCAGTCTTGGACTCATTCTTTTTGGCTTCCTTGGGAATGTATCTATAGGAAAGCTTTTTGTGGCAGGTATCGTTCCGGGGTTCCTGATGTGTGTCTTTCTGATGACAACAGTTACCCTTACCTCTCGTCATCATCGCTACGATGCGCCCAAAGAGGATGCAACATTCCCTAAGGCCGAAGAGATTGTCGTGAATCTTAAGACCTCAATATGGGCCCTCATATTCCCCATAATTCTTATTGTAGGGATCAGGTTTGGTGTTTTCACTCCTTCTGAGGCAGGAGCTTTTGCCGTTGTGTATGCAATAGTATGTGGCGTTTTCATATATCATGAGCTAACGCTGGAGAAGTTCTGGAAGGCCCTTAAGAATGCTATATCAGATCTTGGATGCATAATCATAATCATAGCATTCAGCGGTATATTCGGATATGCACTCACGTACGGTGAAGTTCCGGTGCTAATGAGCAGATTCCTTTTGTCTATTACTTCAAATGGAACTGTGATGATCATGCTAATGATGCTATTCCTGTTCTTTGCTGGTATGTTTCTGGATAGTGATGTAAATACGCTGTTGCTTACACCAATATTCCTCCCAGTTGTCATGTCAATGGGAATAGATCCAGTGCATTTTGGTATTTGTATGTCCACCATGATAACCCTTGGTTGTATGACGCCCCCTGTTGGTACTGGTATTTATGTGGTATGTGGAATTGAAGGTTGTTCGATTGGTGACTTCATAAAGGAATCAGCCCCATTCTTTGTTGCCATATTTATGGAGATTATGGTGCTTATCTTAGTTCCCCAAATTACCCTTTTTCTGCCTAACCTGATATTTGGATGATGATATGCAAGAAAGAAAGATAGATTTGGAGACCCATGGGTTTAGGGATTTATTTTTTTCCAGTGGTTGGAGAGTCTCCTATGCTGATTATAATGCTGTATCCAATGATGTTTCTTCCATCCATAGGATGGAGAAGCATCTTGAGACCGACGAGGCATTCTCTTTGATCCGAGGCACTGTGTATTTGGTGAGTGGAGGAAAAGGGGAATGTATAGGACCTCTGGATGTGCGGAAGTTGGAACAGGAAACACTCTATGTTATTGGGAAAGGCGAATGGCATGTGGCTGTATTCCAGCAAGGGGCTGCTGTATTGATTATTGAAAACGAAGTGGAGTCCCCCTCGAAATCGGCTGAGCTCAAGGGAAAAACTCTTGGAGATTTCATAGAGGAATCTTTTTGAAAAGCATTTCTTTTGCTATAGTATCTGTTAGTTACTAGGAAATGGGGGTGTCATCGTGACTCTGAAGGATATTTCGAAAGCCACGGGTTATTCCCTGACTTCTATACATCGTGCAATATATAATAAGGAAGGTCTTAGCTCAGAGACCAGACAGAAGATTCTTGAATCTGTGAAGTCCATGGGGTATGAGGTCAATTACATGGCTTCTTCCCTTAAGAGAAAGATCATGAACATAGCCTTTGTAGGCAAGAAGCCTCATATTGCAATGGATTACCATTACATGATCGCCGAAGGTGTCAGGTCTGCATTCTCTCAGGATGAGGGAATGAACATTGCCTTAAGGGAGTATTACTTCGAAGGCAAAGCTTCTGATCTGGAGGATGAGGAATGCAAGATTCTCGCTGAAATCTACAACCAAGATGATCTTGATGGCGTAGTGATAATGCCGACCAATACTGGAATAAAACTTCAGCTTGCTGTGCAGAAGATCATTGGTAAGGGCCTTCCTGTGGTCCTGGTTGATGATAACTTTGAGAATATGGAGTATCTGTGTGCAGTTGAGCCATTCACTGACCTAGTTGGAAGAACAGGTGCGGAATTCATGTGTCTTACCTGCAGGCCCGGGAAGATCCTTGTTGCTCTTGGAAATAGTTCCAGTACAGGGCAGATGGAGAATTATGAGAGCTTTGTAGCATATATACGGGAACACAATGCACCTCTAGAATGTATTCCCGTTGAAGACCCTCATGATGAGCAACAGTTTGTTGATGAGCTTACCTCTCATATCGATGATTCTGTGGTAGGGTTATATACCGTCTGTGAATCCAATACACCAGCTATCTGCAAGGCCGCTATACGGTCAGGGAGAAACGATCTCAGGGTTCTTGGATGTGACCTCGGTCCTGAGAACAGACAGTACCTTAGCGATGGCGTTCTCTGTGGAATATTGGATATGAATTCCTATCTCCAGGGCTTCCTTGCAATGCGTGTGCTGGTAGAATATCTCTTGAAGAATATACCACCTAAGGCCACTATCCTTTCTGTTCCCGTAAATCTTGTTCTCAGAAGTAGCCTCACGTTCTTCAAAGGGGAACATAGTGCAGGAATCTCTATAGCAACCCGATCAGGAAAGCCTTAACTAGCTTGCAGAGACATATCTGCACATGCTTTCATCCATCTTAGATAATACTATCGACAGGTGTATCTGGTTTCTCGAGGATCAAGCAGAATGTAGTTGCTTTGGTTATGAGAAACCCTGTATTGCTGTCTCTGTTTGTTTGTATCGCCTCCGCGAGTTTTAGTGCAGGATCGATTGCATTTTCAGCAGTAATGGAAGTGAGCTGGTTTCGGTAGGTTGAGCGTTGATTCTCTAGCGTTATCGCCTTGACTTTGCTTTTAGGGCAAGATGTAAGGTACCAAAGATCCGCTACAAGGAGAAGGATCAATGGTATCTATTGGATAGTTTTTAACTATATGTAAAGTTTCTACAAAGACGCTTCGGTATTATGCTGAGATAGGGCTCCTCCTGCCTGATGAAATCAACCTTGAAACTGGGTATGACAATCTTTCATATCGAATTATGCTGATTTCTGCGTATATACTTTATCGCCGAACCAGTGAGCTTTTCCCTCACCTTCACCGACCTGGGGCTCCTCTTCGAGTATGCGATCTCCCTTGATCTGGGACGCTTCCTGGAAAGGGACTATGAGAGGAAGGTGCTCAATGAAACCCTCTGTGTAAATAATGCCCCTCTCTTCACCCGCGGTGCCAACCTGGAAATCGGGGACCTCACAGGTATCGAATCTTTCTTGGTGTCTGCATATGAGCAAAATGCGAAAGGTGCGGCTGCCTTGGCACAAAGCAGCCTCCATGATGAGGAGCTATTCCTCGCCAACGGGTTCAAGACCATGTTCAGCGCGAAGCTGGTCTCGATGATCGCCCAGTGGCTGGACAAGAGCTTCATCGTCATCTACAGATCCGATTCGATGCAGCTGGTCCGCAAGTTTTCCGAACCGAAGAAGCGGTCGGTCTGCATCGAGAAGACATTGAATGAGGCGGCAGCGCTGTTCGGTGTGAATTCCAACGCCTTGGGGTATGTGCTGGAGGGGAAGAATGAAGAGGCGCGGCTTTGCTCCCTGTTCAACGGGGACTCCAAACAAATTGCCATGCCGGTGGAACTGTTCGAATCGTACGGGACGATCCGCTTCATCAACCTGTTCCCACTTGTCCTACGGACCTTGATGCAAGGTGGTATCCTGGTCATCGATGAGTTCGATGCATCTATCCACCCGATGGCATTGATGAATATCATCACGCTGTTTCACAATGATGAGCTGAACACACACAATGCCCAGTTGGTGTTCAACACCCACAACCCGATCTTCCTAAATTCCAACCTGTTCAGAAGGGACGAGATCAAGTTCGTTGATCGTGATGATGAAACCCATTGCAGCTCGCACTATTCCTTATCAGATTTCGGGACCTCTGGCGCGAAAGGAGTTCGCAAGACCGAGGATTACATGAAGAACTATTTTGCGGATCGCTATGGGGCAATCAAGAGCATCGATCTTGCGCCGATTATCCGGACCCTCATGGACAAGAACAAGGAGGAGTAGGTGATGATGAAGCAATCAAAAAAGTTCTTCTTCTCGGTCGAAGGGGAGACGGAGCTGTGGTATCTTCAGTGGTTGAGCCATAGCCTCAATGCTTCATCACAGGCAAAGTTCAAGTCATCATTCGATTGCAAGATAGAGAAGGATCCTCTTTCCCGTGCCAAGGGCATGAGTGTTTTGGGCAAGACTGAGATTGCCCATATCTTCAATCGTGAAAGCGAGGAACCGGTTCATGTGCAGCAATTTGCGACGACCTTGGATCGGATGAAAAAAGCGCAACAAATAGGAAAGACCATACATTATAGACTGGGGTACAGCAATTTTGCCTTCGATCTTTGGATGGTGCTGCACAAAGCTGATTGCAATGGATCCTTGAGTTATCGGCATCAGTATCTGAGGCCGATCAACAGGGCATTTCAGGAACTGTTTTCGGACATGGATGCGTACAAGAAGGAAGATAACTTCAAGAGATTGTTAGGCAAGCTGACCTTGGCTGACGTATGGACTGCCGTAGACAGGGCTGAAAGGATTAAAGAGAGGAACAAGGAGAACGGATTTCCTTTACAGAGCTACTGCGGATATGAGTACTACACAGTAAATCCTGCTCTCTCGATTGGAGAGGTTGTGAAGAGTCTCTTGAAGCAATGCAAAATTCCCCGTGAGCTTGGTTAGGGTTGCAAGCTGTGTTTCCTCAGCTCGTTGAGAAGTCTCCAGGCAAGGTATTGCTGGGGCCTATAGCTCAAGAGGTACTGCAATATGTTACCGAGGAGGGAATCATCATCGACCGTCTGGCAACGGAAGTTCCCAAGTCAAAGGGCGAGTGGTATCAAGTATCCTTGGAGGAGCTGATTGTGGGTCTGCTGGCAAACAAAACGATGGATGATTATTTTAAATTTGATAGTATCCCATCTGGAATTAACGCAAACGTCCCCAGCTTAATTGATTCCGAAACAAGGTACAAAGCTCAACAAGTACCCTATGGGCAGCCTTTTTCTGACCTTCTGAGTAATCGACACGGCTATGTAAATTTTAATCCCTAATCATTCCCATATCTCCTTTGCAAAGATAGCTTCAGCCATTTCTTCACCTCGCTCTTTCAGATTCATGCAATCCAGGTATACTTGCACGGGAGAGGCCACCTGATGACCTTTCACTTCCCTTGATAGAGTAGTTCATCGCTGGAGAGCACATGGATCTGCACATTTGAACCGGAATCAACCTTCTTGCATGCTGAGGTTTCCAAAAACTCCAGTATGTCTTTTCCCTTTACCAGTAGGTGAACCTTATTGTACTTGACTACAGGCGTATATCTCATTCCACCTGCAAATCCGGTGAGGTAGCTGTCAATTCCTACGTTGATTCTGATCTGACGCACGCTATCTTCAAAATCAGGAACTGAAAGAAGAGTATAGTAATCCAATATCTCGGGAACAGCGTCCTTTTGGGCGTAGTCGATGCCCCAAGTTTGCATAATTGCTTGGGCGTCGAGTATTCTCAGGCCGTCTACGGTCATGTGAGCCCATCGTTGCTCACAGAGGTACCCTTTTACCTTGAATGCCTGGCCGATGCTACCTTGCAGTTTTTCTGAAAGCAGACTCAGCTTCCAGGGGGAAGACACGTCGTTCATGATTTCTCTGAGAATCATCGATGATACCTTCGATGAGGGATCAAAAAATGGTTTTGGCTACGCGCTTCTTGATGAACTTGTTAGAATATCCTCGCTCGTGTACATAGAGAGCACAGATAGAGAGTCTATAGTTGCCTGACATGTCCATGTACCCAACGTTGAGCTTTTCACACTGCTTGGCCGATTTATCGGATATGAAGGGAGCCATGATCACGGGATAGAGGGTTTCCTTGTTATGCTCACCGATGGCCTTATCGATGATGGAGGGAAATGTCCTTTATAAGACTGTCACCTCAAGGTCTATAGAAGTGGCATCCGTGAAGACAAGCTTAGGTTCTTTCACCGTTGATTAGGTTTTGAACATTTGTTCAGAACCTAATCTCATTATGAACAAAGATTCTGGTTGACAGGTTCTGAAATGCAACACTATCATTATTATATACAATAAGTTATGAACAGATGTTCAGGAGGTTGCTACGAATGAACGGACTAGATAGAAATAAATCTACATTGATGAACCATGAGGGAAAACTCTTTCTTGCAGCATTTGATCATCCTCAGATCTATGGGGTAATGCAGGGCTTGGAGCAACCAATTAATGCCATAAAGAGGATTCTTGATACTGAGATTGACGGCTTCATCCTCAACCCTGGAATCTTCCAGCTTGTCGATGCTCCCTTGGTCCAGAATAAGAAACTGGTACTTCGTGCTTCTCTGGGAGGGACCTTGATGGGAACCACTTTTGCTGACCATCACAGCATCATGGTCTCACCCCAACAAGCCTCAGATCTCGGATGTAATGCAGTGTTGGTCATGCTTGTCTTGGGTGGTGAGCATGACAAAGAGTCGATGACTGATGTTGCCCGAGCCATAGATGCGTTCCACCAGTATTCTATCCCTGTGATGGTTGAGGTGTTGCATGCAGATTTCAACAAAAATAATGATACTTCGTTTATCAGAAACGGAGCACGGATAGCTGCAGAGATTGGAGCTGATTTCATCAAGGCTTTTTATTGTGAAGAGTTTGCTTCCGTTGTTGCCGGCTGTCCTGTTCCTATCGTACTGGCAGGCGGCCCGAAGGAAGCAAATATTCTAGATATTGCTCGTATAGCTGTTGACGCTGGGGTGGTGGGGTTTGCTTTCGGTAGAAACCTCTTCCAGAATGACAATCCAAAAAAGATTATCACACTTTTGAGTGAGATCCTCCGGGGGTAACCATGCTTGATGACCGGGAACTGCTGTATTCTATCGCCTCCCTCTACTATGAGCAAGGAAAGAACCAACAGGAGATTTCTCATTACCTCAACATATCCCGACCGATGGTTTCGCGGGGACTAGCAAAGGCCTTGCATCTGGGCATCGTACGCATCGAGATCATACCTCCCGCCGGCTGTTCTCCGATGGAAGTCTCCCTGGCCAGGGCCTTGGGGATCAAACGAGTAGTGATCGGGCAAACATCTGAGAGCAATACCAGCGATAGGGATAGTCGCATCAGGGCCATAGCTCGATCAGCCGGGGAATATTTGGCACAGACTATCACAAATGGAAAGACCATCGGTGTGGGATGGGGTGTTTCCGTCTATCGTTCCGTTCTCGACTTGCCCGATTGTCCTTCTTTGAAGGGGGTTACCGTCGTTCCATTGGTGGGAAGTGCCGGTCGGACAGAGTCCCATTATCAGGTCAATGTCATTGCAGACCGCATGGCAGAGAAACTGCATGGCAATGCTCTGTTTTTCAACATCCCAGCCTTTATCTCCGATATGAAGGTTTTAGATTTTTTCTCTCGCGATCCGCAGATGAAAGCCATCCAGGACCTTTGGGACCATATTGATATAGCTGTTGTAGGGTTGGGAGCCTTTGGAGGCACCCCTAGCTTTCCCGTTGGTGAGTACTCCCTTGAGGCACTTGACGATCTGCGGGAACAGCAAGTGATCGGGGATGTCCTCGGTCGGTTTTTCAACAAGGACGGTTTCATCGGTGAAACCCCTTCAGGGGATAGTCCCATCTTTCGGAAAATGTCTGATAAAAACGACAAGATTTATCTGGGTATCCCAGTGGATTCCCTCAAGCAAGCTAAGCAGATTGTCTGTCTGGCGGGAGGGACCCTGAAGATACCTGGGATTCGATCTGCTATAAAATTGAAATTTTTTGATTGTTTGATAACCGACTCCCAGACCGCACAGGAACTGGCAAAGTCACTGGAGTAATATATGAAAGCGTTAATCTATACTGGTATCGGTCAATTGGAAATGCAAGAGGTTAATGCCCCACAAGATTCCTATCTTGTACAAATTCTTGGATGCGGTATCTGTGGGACTGACTTGAAGACTTTCCTGGTAGGCCATCATTTCTTCAAACCCCCGACAATCCTTGGCCACGAATTCATCGGAGAATTAGTGCAAGTCCCTCGAGATTCCTCTTTCACCGTAGGTGAGAATGTGGTCGTTGCTCCTTATTTTGAGTGTGGAAGTTGCGACAACTGTATAACAGGGCTTCCTCAGATGTGCAACCAGAAACACTTCGTCTCTTCCGGTGCGTTCTGCGAATATGTTGCAATTCCCGCTGGTTACCAGAAGGGTATGATTCGTCTTCCTTCTGAGACAGATAAGCAGGTTTTCACCCTTGTCGAACCTTTAGCCTGTGTACTCAACGGCATTGGGCATTTAAGAATACAACCTTGGTCCCGTGCCCTGGTGGTGGGAGGAGGCCCTATGGGAGTCCTGTTCGCATTCTATCTTCAGGATAAGGGAGTCCCCGTAACTGTAATTGAGCCTAATTCCTATCGACAGGAGACCATCAAAGGCTGGGGAATCGAATGTATTGATCCCAAGGAGAGTGATTACTCCAAGTACGACCAGATCATTATCTGTGTCAACCAAGCCCCTCTCATAGCACAGGCAGTGCACCAGGTGGCCAGCGGCGGTACGGTGCTCGTCTTCAGCGGGCTGAAGAAGGAGGAAACCTTTGCAGGGGATGCCTATGCAATTCACTATCGGGAGGTATCGGTAGCCGGGTGCAGTGGGTTTGCCCTCTCTCACTTTCAGGATGCTTTTGCAATGATCAAGGCAAAACCTGAACACTATGCAAAGCTGATTACCCATAGGTTTCCTCTTTCTCAAGGGCTTGAAGCGTTCAATTTGCTTAGGCAAGGTCTGGCATTTAAAATTGTATTAGAGCCATAAGGAGTCAGATGATGACTGTAGCGATTGTCTTTAACGAACACTCTCATCTCGAAATACAGCAGCTTCAGGTTTTTGGCTCTTTGGTAATGCAACTTTTCAATGATGCCACCTTCATAGTCTGCCAAGGGTACGGTGATCAATATGTTGCAGGTGCAACGGTGCTTGAGGTTAAGAAAACCCTTGATTATAAATCGAGACTCGCTTCGATGGTGCACACGCTGTTGTCCAATAATCCTGAGTATCTGGTAAGTGTTGGGGGAGATGGTCTTGCTTCCTACATCGCTTCGACAGTGGTCACCACCGGCAGTACGGTTACCCTGCTCGGTATTGCAGCAGGGACGGCAAACGTCGGCCCCATTGTCTCCTTCACCTTGGAACAGCTCTCACGCCTGCAATTCTCTGACCTGGAAGCGGTCCCTATCGATGGGATTGTTGTATCAGATGATACAGGGTATCTGGGAATCGGCTTCAATGATGTGATCCTTGGAAACTCCTTTCTCGGTACCCAGGGCGGTGTGTGTTGCAACTTCTCTGTCGAGGAGCTTCTCATCCATCAAAGACGAGTGCCGATCGAGGTGGGAACGAGGATTGTCACCAAAGAGCTCACCATACTGGTCGACGGAGAGGAACGTGCATTCTTTAGTTCGGTGCCTGTCGAACAGATTGTCATATCTCCGTTACAGTTTGATCGACTTTATGGACGAGCAGTATTTGGAGGCTTGTGTTTGGGCCGGGATTCGAAGCCTTTGGCAGCTCTTGGACTCTCTTCACGTAATGTTGTGGACTGCAATCCCAATGCTTGGGGCTACACTGGATTTACAGCTATCCAACATATGGTATTTCCCCAAGGATGTGAGGTTGCCCTTTCACACCTTGGTTCTGACGCCCACATCATCATTGATGGTAATCCTTTTCTTAGAGAGGGAATAGTACGTGTTAGTCTGGTACCAGGAGCCATCAAAGCTCTGAAACTGAAGAAAGGTCTGCTATGAGAAACAAAAATACTACCACAAGCATCCATAGGATGGTTATCATGGGCAGGAGCTATGAAACTGGGCAGATACGAGCAGCTGTCGTGTTGCTCCTCCCTACACTGGTGGCTATTGTCGTATTGTTCATCATTCCCGTCTCCCAGGTGGTGGCGTACAGTTTTACCAACTATACCCTGACCACAGGCCTTAGAGAATACAATGGTCTGGACAACTATACGTATTTATTTACCGATGACCGGTTTTTCAAGGCTATTCGTAATACTTTTTCCTTTGCGTCGTTGAAACTTATTGTAGATACTTCTCTTGCACTGCTCATTGCCTTGATGCTTGATTCTAAAATCCTATTCAAGAAGTATTTGCGTTCTGCATTCTTTGCCCCTGTTGTTGTTCCGGTGGTTGCTTCAAGCCTTATTTGGATCTGGTTCTTCGATCCTTGCATAGGACCTTTCAACCAAATTCTCTCCGCGTTGGGGTTTCCTCCCTCTCAGTGGCTCTATCATGAAAAATCCGCCTTGCTCTCAATAGTAATGTTTTCAATCTGGAAAGGTTTGGGGTATAACGTGGTCCTTTTCCTTGCAGGTTTGCAGAACATTCCTACTTCATATATCGAAGCAGCCCAGATTGATGGTGCCAAAGCACATCAGATTCTTTGGAGGATAAAGTTGCCGCTGCTGAGGCCGATTCTCTCCTTTGTATTGATGATTGGCATCATCAACACTTTCAAGGTCTTTGCCGAAGTAAACGTCATGACTCCGAAGGGAGGCCCTCTCTATAGTACTGCCTTAATGGTGAACTACATCTATGACACTGCCTTTACAAGTGGACGGATGGGCCGTGCCTGCAGTGCCTCCATCCTTCTGTTCCTCATTATTTTTACCCTGACGATTATCCAGTCGAAACTGGGTGCACGAAAGAATATCTCCTTGGAGTAGTGCTATGAAAAAATCCTTAAAACGAATACATGTACCAATTATGCTCATCCTATTGGTTGGATCGGTTGTGATGATTTTTCCTTTCGTCTGGATGCTTCTTTCCTCGTTCAAGACTGTTCCTGATGTGTATGCTTATCCTCCCAAGTGGTTGCCCAGTAGCTGGAAACTTTCCAACTACAAGAAAGTCTTTGAGATGGTTCCCTTTGCTAGGTATTACTTCAACAGTATTTTTATTTCTTCGATACAGACCTCCCTCCAGCTTGGACTTTCCGTCACTACAGCGTATGTGTTGGTGGCTTTGGACTTCCCAGGGAAAAAGTTTCTCTACTCTTTGATTCGCAGTACCATGTTTGTTCCCCTCATAGTTACCCTCATCCCCCTGTATCTGATGGTGAGCAAGGTTGGATTGATTGACACGTATGCGGGGATCATACTCCCTCAGATATTTGCTGCATTCACCATCTTCTTGTTGGTATCATTTTTCTCTTCCATCCCTACGATTCTCTTTGACTCGGCAAAGCTTGATGGTTGTGGATACTACCGAATTCTCTCTGCCGTGGTGATTCCAAATTCAAAGTCTGCTATCAGCACTGCAATGCTGTTCTCGTTCCTAGGATACTGGAAAAGCTATACCTGGCCGTTGATTATTACAAACAAGGCAACGTACCGGACCCTTCCAATTGGTATGAAGTATCTGGTGCAGGATTCTTCATCAGAGTATCAGATTATGATGGCCGCTTCCGTTATGGCTATCATTCCTGTCTTGATAGTGTATTTGTTCTTTGAAAAGCAACTTGTAAAGTCGATAACGCTTACCGGCTTGAAAGCATAAAAAAGAGAGGTGTTTATGATGAAAAAAGTAATAGTATGTGTATTGATGCTTACTCTTGTAATGGCCCTTGGGTTTTCCAAGGGAACCCAGGAAACAGCTGCCCGTCCAGAAGTGGTCAAACTGCAGGTTTGGTACGCCATTGGCGGCACATCCGGGGAGACGTTTTTAGCTCTTGCAAAGGCCTTTGATGCTTCAAGGCCTGATATAGAACTGGAATTGACCTATTCGGGCAACTATGCCGATACGGCAACCAAGGTTAGTGCATCCTTGCTTTCAGGTAATGCTCCTGATACTGCTATCATGGCTGCAGGGCAACTATATACAGGAGGACGTGGAAATTACTGCATGGAAAACTTTGTTAAGGATCCTGAATTCAAGGTAGATGATATCTTTAAGGGTATGCTCGAGTACGGCATGTACGAAGGTAGGATTGCTGCTGTTCCCTATGGAATCTCCAGCCAGGTGCTCTACTACAACAAGGACATCACAGACAAGGCTGGTCTGGATCTTGAGAATAATCCTCCAACTACTTGGGCAGAGTTTTTCCAGGTGGCCAAGACTGCCATGAATAGTGGGAACGTCAACAACAGTTCCGATTTCTATGGATTTGATACCTCTGACGGTGTCTGGCTTTTCAAGACCATGCTTGGGCAGAATGACAATGACCTGGTGCGTAAGAGTGGGGACAAAGTGGTTCCTGCCTTCCAAGAAGCCAGTGGCGTAGAAGTGGCCAAGTTCTGGAAATCCCTCGTTGATGCCAACTTGATGCCCGCAGGTCAACATAACAATGCAGAGAAGAAGTTCCTTGGCGGCAATCTTGCTTTCATTGCGGCTTCCTCCAACCGTGTTTCACGTTGGCAGGGCAACACCAGCTTCAAGCTTGGTGCTATCATGATGCCTGGGTTCAAGAATCATTCCATCGCTCTAGGTGGAAACGTGGGTGTTATTCTCACCGAAGATACATTCAAAAGTGAAGCATCCTGGGAGCTCTTGAAGTATTTGTTGGATGAAGCTAATCACACATCGTTTGCCCTTTCTACTGGATACTTGCCGATACGTAAGTCTGCATTGGAAAATCCTGATATACAGGAAGCCTTTATAACAAATCCCTTGTACAAAATTGCTTTTGACCAGTTGAACAATGCTTGGGCATACTTCCACTTCTCGGAAATGGGGACTATGGATGCGTTCTTCTGGTATGCCCTCGATGAACTCGAGAAAAATGTGCTGACGCCACAAGCTGCTCTAGAAAAAGCTGCTGCTTCTTTAGTTAAGGAAATTCAGTAAGTCGTGCTTTCAGAGAGGAGGAATCTTTTCCTCTTCTCTGTACAAAGGTTGAAAGGAAAATTATGAAATACTACACAAATAGATATGCCTTCTCTACAGGGGCACTTTTCCCGTTGGAGTCGGAAGACGCCTTACGGCACATAAGGCAAGCAGGGTTTGCCCATGCAGAGTTGATGCCACAATGTTTTGCAGATGTACATGACTCGGCTGCTTCCCGTTTTGAAAGGGCAAAAGTACACGTTTCATCCATTCACTATCCCCTGGCAATGTTCTCCATGCTCTATTCTGCCCATCCTACCATGTCTGAGGAAGGCAGGGCTCTTTCGCGGGATATTACAACGCTTGGCAAGCGCCTAGGGACTGAGTTCCTGGTCATTCATCCTTTGAATGCCTACGAAGGTGAGATGAAACAGTATATTGAACCGAGAATTATTGAAAATATTCGATATCTTGGAGATTTATGTGCGGAAAATGCAATCACTCTGGCGATGGAGAACTATCCTGTTGGGATAGGGCAGCATCCCGATACTCTTCAGCAATATGTAAAGGATTGGAATATTCCCGTAATGGAAGTCATGGTGGATACTACAGAGATTCTAGAGGGAGGCGAGGACCCTTTGCTTTTCATTGGGTCTCTTGAAAAGGCTCCCTGCCATCTTCACCTCAGTGATTTTGGAGATCAGAAAAAGCATCTTCCCATTGGAATGGGTGAAATTCCATGGAGCGAGGTATTCACCCTTCTGAAGGCCAAGGGTTACACTGGGTATTACACCCTCGAACCCTCCTACCGTCACTACCTGAGTGATATTCCCTCCAAGCTACAGAGAGATTTCGAAGTGTTGCAGAGTCTCGTATGATTACTTCGAAGCAGATTGTAGCGATTCTGGAAGCTTTTGCTGTTGGAGACGCTTTGGGCATGGCAACGGAGTTTATGACACGAAGTGCAATAGTCTCCACCCTTGGGACGGTTACAAATCTGGTGGATAGCAGTCTGTCTGCTAATCACTCTGATCTTACCAAGGGGAGTGTTACCGATGATACTGAACAGACCTTGGCTTTGTTGGGGAGATACCTTCAAGAAGGAGTATCTGTATCTTCAACTGTGGAAGCCCTGTTGACTTGGATAGAGGAATCGGATGCAGTTTCCAAGCGCTTTATCGGACCAAGTTCCTTGAAGGCCTTGCGCTCAATTCAGGAGGGATCAGATCCCAAGGAAGCAGGTAAAGGGGGGACCACCTGTGGTGGTCTGATGCGGATAGTAGCCCCGGTTCTCTATGCAGCTGCCCTCGGAGCAGAGAAACAGGAGATGCTACAGATGGTGGTCACATCTTTGATACCTACTCATTATACCAGTCAGGCATTGGAGGCTTCATGTGCCTATGCATGTGCAATCTATGCAGCCTTGGGAGGGGGGACCGTGCAGCAGATTGTTGATGCTGCCCTCGAAGGTGGCCAATACGGTCTGGATGAGGCCCCGTATCAAAGCTGTGGAGCTTCCAGCGTGAAACGCCTCATCTTCGTCAGGGAGTATCTAAAGACGGGTCCTTCTGATGAGGATCTCCTGGACTTCTTGTTTTCTGTTTTGGGTACCGGGCTAGAGTCAGCTGATGTTTTTTCTGCAGCGTTTGCCTTGTTCTTGGCACATCCAGGAGAGACCTATAAAGTGCTCTGTCTTGGGGCGAGCGTCGGTGGTGATACTGATACCATTGCAGCGCTGGTTGGTGGTTTGAGTAGGGCGTATAATCCTGATTCCAGCATACCCTCTTCCATACTGGATACAGTATATAGGGTCAATGATCTTTCTTTAGACTCTCTTTCCATACGTTTGGTAGGTCTGAAAAGGAAATAATCACCAATGAAAGCATATCTATCCAAACAGGAGAGAAATTCAAGGGTATGTACTTCCCTTTTTCCTCTCTGGGCCATCCCCTTTACCTTTTATATGTTCTATCTCAGTCTCTATCTCAAGGAGGCTGGGTTCTCTGATGTCCAGATTGGAAATATCATGGTTGTATCGAATATCGCTGCCTTGGCTAGCTCCTTTGTTGCTTCTCCCTTAGTGGATAGGCTTGGGCGCAAGAGAGCTACGCTGCTCTTTGACCTGTTATCATCAGTTTTGCCAGCCTTGTTGTTCTTGCTCTGGCCACGGTATGAGATAGCTCTAATTGCCATGGCCTTCACCGGGATGAACCGTATCATGAGCGTAGGGTACTACCTGCTGATGATCGAGGACACTTCGGAAGAGAATTGCGTTGTCTCGATGAATCTGTTCAATCTAATTCTCGTTACAGCTGGCTTGCTTACCCCGCTTGCTGGAATGCTGGTTCTACGTTGGGGCGTGGTGCGTACTGAAGAGATTCTTCTTCTTTTTGCTGTCATTAGTATGACTTCCCAAGCTCTCATTCGTCATTTCCTTCTCAAAGAGACTCCCACAGGGGTGGTGGTGCGTGATCGCATGAGAGCGAAAGGACGATTTTGGACATTCTCCCGGTTCTTTGAGGCTTATCGTACGGTCTATACGGATATCAAAAAAGAACCGGCTGTGCTTAGAGCTATGGGCATCAATGCCCTTATTTATGTCTACTTTTCGCTTGGGACAACAGCAAGCCTCTTATTTACGCCGTTCTTTATCGATTTTGTACATATTTCTCCCTCGGAAGTCTCTCTGATTGGAGGGGTGTATTCACTGGGAACTTTGCTGGCTATGCTTTGTATCAATCCAAGATTGGAAAGGAAGAATTATTATACGTATGCCATCTACTCCTCATTGGTATCCTTGGTAGGTTTTGCCCTGTTGCTTTTTGGGCCCAAGGGGGACTTGATCCTTCCTTTGGTAGCAGTGAGTTGTATCGCCCCTAGCTATGGAGTGCTGAAAACCTTAGCTGATGTGGTCCTCGCTGTGGAGACTCATGGAGAACACCGTGCAGCGGTATTTGCAAGTTCGTATCTGATCTCTTCCTTTCTGGGGATAATTCTGATAAAAATAACCTCTCTTTTGTATGCCCAAAATCCTGGGTGGTTGTTGGGAGTTTGTGGGTTCTTGCTTGGTGGTGTTTTGGTTTTGAGCATGCCAAAAGGAGGACTGAACCATGGAAAACTTTGAATTGTCACTTCCAACCCACATCTACTTTGGAAAAAATGTAGTGAATACAGTAGGTGAAGCTGTACATACACTGGGACATACCGTGATGGTGGTGTATGGAAAATCTTCTGTGCTCAAGAGTGGGCTTTACATGAGGGTGGAGAAAAGTTTGAAGGATGCACAATGCCGAGTAGTCAGCGGAGGGGGAGTACTGCCGAACCCCAAATTTGATAGTATTCTCCTATTTGCTCAAATAGCGAAGGCGGAAAAAGTGGATTGTTTGCTAGCGCTAGGTGGGGGGAGTGTCATCGATACGGCCAAGGCCCTCTCTGCCTATCTGGCCGCTTCAGCACCAGATACGTTCTGGAAAGAGCACTTTGAACAGTATATTCCTGTCACCAAGGCTTTGCCACTTGCAGTGGTGTTGACCATACCTGCCTCAGGGTCTGAGACTTCAGACTCCTGTGTAATCTCAGATGCAAAGTCTGGTATCAAGCGAATTGCCAGCGGCCCTGCATTGATCCCTAGTCTGTCCTTGCTTGACCCCACGCTTACATTCACCCTTCCTCACTACCAGACTGCCTGTGGTTGCAGTGATATCCTCTCTCATCTTCATGAGCGTTACTTCACACCTTTAGTAGAGAATGCCCTTTCCGATAGCTTGCTTGAGGCGGCTATGAGAGTTCTGCTCGAAACAGCTCCCTTGGTTCTTTCCCATCCTGATGAGTATCACCTGCGTGCAGAAATAATGTGGGCAGGGACTTTAGCCCACAGCCAGCTACTGGATCGTGGACGGGGAGGAGGGGACTGGGCGTGCCATATGATCGAGCATGCGCTCAGTGGCTTTTGTAATGTTGCCCATGGGGCAGGCCTAGCTGTCCTGACTCCTGCATGGATGCAATATGTCGCACCGTCCAACAAGCTACGGTTTTTGCAATATGCTTCGCGAGTTTGGAATATCCAGTTGCCATACGATACGTATGATGAGATATTGGAGCGTCTGGTTGCTTCATTGAAGGCTTTCTATCAGAGTCTTGGGCTTCCTACAAGCTTGAGGGATATTGGTATCAAAGAGGAGCAACTTCCTCTCATCGCAGAAGCTACCACTGGAGGCCTTTATTCTGTGGGCTCTCTGATGAAGCTAGATACCCAAGGAGTGCTTGAGATATTGCGTTTGGCGCTGTAGTAATTGAGGTGTTATGATTGGCCGTCTGGTCTCGTAGTTTCTGAATCTAGTATCCATTGATAGGCCGAGTGAGCATTATACCGGACAGGGCAGAGCAGTAATAATCAGGATGCTTAGTGAGAATTCGGCTACCGGGTAGGAAATCCACATAGGGACGAATGTAAGAGACCTGCGTCATTACAAGGGATTGCTTAAGATTGTTCTTGATTAGTATCTTGGTATTCATGTATGAGGGAAATCTAGGGAAAAGCAATGGAACCGATACGGATACCGGTTCTCAGGTAATGCTCTCACATATCTCATACCCTAGCGGTCTTGTACTTCATCTCTTTCAACGTTCAGGCTCCCACTGAATCCTTTTTGGTATCGATTGAAGCCCATAGATAATCCTACCTCTGGAACAGAATTCGCAAAGGGGACTGGCCTCCCTGTTCCTGAGCTACGTAGGCAACTATGGCAGTCACCTCACAGTACCCAATGCAGGCATCTCAAAACAACCTCGATAACAGAAATCCTGATGGGCCTATCATAGTCTGTATTTCATATTTTTGTGTAAAAATTAAGAAAGTTAATAAATAAATAAACAAATATTAAAATAATTAATAATAAATATTGATTTTATCACTAATGTGTTTTATATTGAATGTAACAGAGGAATGTATATGGAACACAGCTGGCAAAAACTACTCTCCCTAACCGGAGGAAAGAAATTCTACATAACACAGGTACAGATACCCGAAGATGCCATTACCATCGAAGGGAAGTTTCAGGTGCCGCCTTTTGCAGAACTCAGTACGGAAGACCAGATCTTTATCGCTGCGTTCATAAAGACACACGGGTCGATCAAGCAGATGGAGTCAATCTTCAACATCAGTTACCCCACAGTGAAGAACCGTCTGAACAGCATAGCGCGCCAACTGGACATTGTTGATGTGTCGATACAGGTCTCCAACTCGATTTCCAGCATACTTGACCGTCTGGAGCAAGGGGACATTACCGTTGCACAGGCAATTGAGGAGATAGAATAATGTTACCCATGCTACTTCGTTTAAAAGTACATGATGAGAAAACCTCTTTTGGGTTGTATCTGCCATTGGGCCTTATCTATTTACTCTTTGTCCCGATTCTCATACTTGGGGCTATCGCCTGTATAGTGCTTCTTGCGATACCCAAAACAACAAGACAGGCACGGTCATACCTCCAGTTGATTCTGGCTCTGCCCTCACTGCTTTCAGCTAGTATCGGTACAGAAATTTCAGTGCAATCGAATGAGAAAGATATAGTGATACATATAATTTAGGATACGATAGGAGAATGATTATGAGTGATGAAAGACTGAGAATATTGCACCTTCTCTCTGAAGGAAAGCTTACTCCGGATGAAGCGGAAAAACTGTTGCAGGCCATGGAAAGTGGTACACAACAGATTGAGACCACCAGCAAAACCCAAAACAGTGATATCAGAGGAAAATATCTGTATGTACAGGTGGAGCCTAAAGAAGGGAAATCTTCTGAGCGGGTCTCAGTCAAAGTGCCCCTGGCGTTGATCAAGGCCGGTTTAAACATATCCAAACTGATTCCCCTGGAAGCCCAGGATAAAATTCATGCTTCCATGCAGGATAGTGGTATCCCCTTCAATTTCAACGACATTGACCCTCAGAACTTTCAGGAAATCCTAGAAGTTTTTGAACAGACAAGTATTGATGTAGATACCGACGAGTCTACAATCAAAGTGTACTGCCGATAGTATTATCGGTACCCGGTACAACTTCCACATATCCCACAAAAACCGTTGAAATGGGGCATTGAGAGCGTGAATTGGCGATTCGAGGTACCATGAAGGATTTCCGCACTGCCTGCGTCACTTTGCTGTTTCTCAGACTGAGCTCACTGAGATTGTTCGTCGGCTCTATATTGAAGTCCTCGACGAGCCTTGGTATGGAATCCTTGTAGGTTTCAAACCGGCTGATCAGGCTCCTGGTCTTGCCCTGGGCTATCTTGCCCCTGGTTGAACTGTCAGGCCTTTTCGTGACAGGAGGGAAGCTTTTCCTTGAATGGGCAATATTCCCAAGCATGGAATGGAAGTTGTTTATTGTCTGGAGGTTATAGTCTCCTGTTCTTGATTCTTTCTTGCTGTCCAGTGCCACATGAGATATCTTATTTTTTTAGCATAGGATTTTCCAGACTTGCTCTTATCGGTTACCAGAACGACTGCCTCATCCAGATGATCCTTGAAGAAGGCTTCAAGAAAGTCTATTTTGACATTACCCCGTCCCATTGGGCGGCCAATACAGCCACCTGTGGAATCGATAGCGGTGGGGATGCAAATCTTTTCCTTGCTCAGACCCCTTTTCGTGTCTTGGCCGCCACGCAACCTGGGATGTCCATCAAACCCATATGTCTGGTAGTCGGGAATTACCTTAACTCTGCTCACCACGTTCTGTTTATTGAGATTCAGAACTGCCTTCTTGTTTCCCTTGAAACTGGCTGACAGGTACCATTCGTCCTCCTGCACTATTCCTTTGAGGGAAACAGCTTCCTCTGACTGCATGACTGTCCTGAATACCTTCATCCGCCAATTGTGGGCGGTGGAAAGGCTGATATCACATTTTTGGGAGAGTTGCTCCAGTGTGTCAGAGCAGATCATCCCTTCAAGATATTTGTCTCATTTCATATCGGAATGGTTGCTCTGATAGGTAACATTGCCGTAATTGGACCCGAAACTTCTCTTGCAATCCTTGCAAACAAGCCTTACAACACCCCTTACGCTGCCATTCCTAGAGACCGAATGGGATCCGCAGTGCGGACAAAACAAGTCAGCAATATTAGCTTTCTGCTTTTGGGTAATAGGCTTACAGGAAATAGGCAACTTGAGAGGGGCAGTTTGTACACCTTGCATGGAGTTGTCCAACAGAATAATTGCAGAAATGCAAAAGAAGGAGGAATCAAATGTATGAAATGTAGTTTAGATTCTCAGCTACTTCGAATCATGAAAGCCCAATGTCTTGGTGGAAGGATTCAACTCGAGGATAACCCTCATCAAACAATGGATTTGAGGCTCCAGGAACATGAGAAACTTCATGGCTATATTCAACTTTGTCAGTGGTGAACTTGCCCTTACCAAGGCTACTTTTATGTAGGTTTACCCACTCGTGTTTCATTCGAATCAGATACATTGCTGACCATGAGAAGAACTACAGGATCGGAAAACATCTGGAGTTCTTTGAATTTTGACGGTACTATATATGCCTATGTTAAGAAACACATCATTGAAGCACACCCTTATGCAATTCTTTCTCATATCATTCCTTATCCCGATGGGGATCGCTATCATAACCAGTTATTATTTCTATACCAAGTACTATGAGAGTTTCAATGAATCACTGGTGGATACATCACAGCAGCACCTGTACGAGGAGCTCGACCTGACGCTCGGGTTCTATGAGAATATGATGTTCCGTGTCGGTTCTGACTCTCAGCTCAATGCAAATATCAGAAGACTGAACTCTTCAACTGATAACCAGGAACTTGCAATCATACGGCAGCAGATTTATCAGCGATTCGCATTCTATGGATACAACTGGGAGGGAGCAGAACAGATCGGCTATATCGATCTGGATCATAATTATATCGTCTATGATAAGAACTATGATTCGATGTTCTACAATTATGCTATCACTGATGAGTTCATCGGTACAATCTATGAAAGCACGTTCGATTCCTCCAAGCCGGTGAAATTCTCCGGGCTGTTCTCAATGCACTACCATCAGGGTGCCCAGATGACAAAGCACCTCTTTGCCGTATCCATACCTGCTTATACGATCCCCGGGAAGCAATTACTCGGGGTTTTCTTCATCACAATAGATACATCTGTTCTTGACATGCTCACTGGCAATACTCTCAGACTCAAAGAGAATCAGAACGATTCGGATCTGTCTATCATCCTTACAGATGATACAGGAACGGTCATGACCGCTCCCTGGCCTGAACTGATTGGTCTAAAGGCAGAAGATGCTTTCACGTACCTCGATGATACCCTTGAGATCTCGATTCGTGACATCTACAGTTCATCTCTGCCTGTTCCCGGTTGGGACTCCTCTTTGGTAGTACAGAACACCCAGACCATACGAAGGCTTGCCTTATATCGTCGACTACTGATCATTGTGGCACTGGTTCTCCTTGTGAGTATCAGTTCAGCGATCCTGATATTCACGAGAAAATTGACTGACGATGTGACTGTCATCACTGACGGAATGTTGAAGCTGCAGCAGGGACATCTGGGGCAGTCGATCTCAGTGCATAGAGCAGATGAGCTGGGAAGGATTGCTTCAGGCTTCAATGAAATGTCATCAGAGATGAAGCATCTGGTAGCCGACCTTTATGAAGAGAAAGAGAAAGTCATACAGTCGATACAGATGAAGAAGACTCTGGAGATGCAGCTGCTTGAAGCACAAATCAATCCTCATTTTATCTATAACACCCTCGATTCGATCAGTTGGATGGCTATCAGCAATGAGGAATATGAAATCAGCGAGATGCTCAGCAAACTGGGAGAGATCATTCGATACAGCACCATCAACAGCAACGATATCGTACCCCTGCAGCGTGAGATCAACTGGCTGAAGGAGTACCTCTCCCTGCAGAGCAGGCGGTTCTCATATTCCTTCTATTGGAGTGTCGACTGCGATGATGAGATCAAGGATTTTTACATCCCCAAGCTTACCCTGCAGCCGATCATCGAGAATGCCATCATACACGGATTACTTGCCAGAGATGACGATGAGGAAAGGACCCTTAAAATTACGTGTCACCATACGCAGGGACTGATTACAATCACTATCGCTGACAACGGGGTAGGTATACCAGATTCGGTCATTTCAGGTACGGAGAGTGCCTGTTCCCTGCTTGAGGCTCAAGGTACCATAGGAGTCCTTTCACAGCAGAATACAATACAGGGGATAGGGGTAGGGATCATGAACACGATACAGAGACTCCATAATCATTTCGGTAGTGCTTTTTTCATGAAGTATGGAAAAGCAGAGGACCATGGTACGATCTGTACGTTGACAATCGCCATCGAGAATAGTTCAAAGGATGATTCATGCAGGTTGTGATCGTAGAAGATGAACGAGAGAGCAGAGAAGGTCTTGCTAACTTCATTACCAAGACCCATGCTGATATCACCATCGCTGCCTTATGTGAAACGGGAAAGGAGGGATTGGATGCTATCAGAACGCTCGACCCTGATCTGGTCATCACCGATATACGGATGCCCGATACCGATGGGCTGATGATGATCAAGAGCTGCAAGGAGCTCTCCTTGAAGACGGAATTCATTATTCTCAGCGGGTATCCCGATTTCTCCTATGCCCAGAGAGCGATCGAATTGGGTGTGGCCGAATATGTGTTGAAACCTGCCAGCCCCTCAAGGATCACCGAAGCTATTACCAGGATCAGAAAGAAGTTGCAGCCGCAGATACAGAACATACTGTTATCTCCTGAATCCTACACAACAGTGCAGTTGTGTTCCCTCATCCCGAAAGTAGATGAACATGATCACCACTATATCATCGTCATCACCGCCCTTGAACAGCCTGAGTTGGCTATCTCTGCAGCAAAATCTACGATAGTCGCATATGTTTCCCGGAATGCTATCTGTTCACTGATAGAAGATGAGCTCTATATCCTCACAGCGATCCCTGAGAAAGCCATTTGCTCCATAACCCATGAGCTGGTACGTTCTTTGAGAAAGCATACGGACAGTATTCAGGCTGTGTATATCCCGATTACCCCCTCGACCAGCAGTGATTCATCAGTTCTGCTGATGCAGGGACTCACACAGTTGCTGGAGCATGCGATCCTGTTTCCAGAAGGTGCTGTCATAGATCAGAAAGCGGTCGAGACAGCCATCCATGATCTGCGTCCAACTCCTTACCCGCTTTCAATCGAGCACGATCTCTTGAACTGCCTGAAGGAACACCGGGATGCTTCCTCCACTGCCAGGGTGATAACCAGATTCTCATCGTATCTACAGGAACAGCATACATCACCGGAACAGATGCATTGCTATTACTATCGCCTGATGATCTCACTGCTGTACAAAGCAAAAGATATTCAGCAGCTTGAGATTGGTGATCTATCGAAGCAAGGGTATATACAGAAGATAAAACAGGTACGTAGCTATCGAACAGCTGAGAAGATCCTGTCAGATCTGCTGCTGATCTGTACGCAAGCAACTTCCCGGGAAGTACCGTACAGCGCAACGGTAGAATCCATGCTGCAGGTCATCCACAACCATTATGCCTGTCAGTTCGGTCTTGAAGATCTTAGCTGTACACTGAAGATCTCTGCAGACTATCTCTCTGAACTGTTTTCCAATGAGATCGGAACCCCTTTCATCAAGTATCTGACCCGATACAGGATGAACAAAGCCTGTGAGCTGCTCTCCACGACCGAAGATCGTGTCCGCGATATTGGCATACAGGTCGGGTATACTGATCCATCATACTTCTGCAGGATGTTCAAGAAGGTCATCGGTATATCACCAAAAGAGTACCGCAAGATGCATTGAATAACATGAGAAGAGCCTGTACACCGGGTACCGGCTCTTCTCTTCTGATTATTATTCTGCGAAGGGAGCTTTCTTCCCATCACGGATGAATACCGGAATCCTGTCGAGCGGTGCCGCCACCGTAATCGTCTGACCACCCTCATAAGTCTTATAGGTGAAGGGATTCTGCCAGATTGTACCTTCCGGGAGATAGACTGATCGCTCCCGCTGGTTGAACCGATATACCGGAGCAACAAGGATGTCAGGGCCGAACAGGAATTGATCAGCGATCCCGTAGCACCTCTCATCCTTGGGAAAATCGAAGAATAGCGGTCGCATCGGTGGAAGTCCGCTGCGAGAAGCCTCATCCATGCAACTCATGATATACGGCCTCATACGCTCACGCAAGAGCAACAGCTGCTTGATGATACCATAGGCCTCCTCTCCAAATGACCACACCTCATTATCAGAGCCTCCCTTATTATCGAATGAGTTCCTGAATCCGTGCAGCCTGAATATGGGATTGAACAATGCCCACTGGAACCATCGGATCACCAGTTCGCGGAACTCCTCATTTTCGATTTCCCCGCCGAAGAACCCCCCGATATCTGTTGTCCAGTAGGGTATCCCACTGCAGGCCATATGCAGCCCGACTATGATCTGTCGCTCGAACTCCTCAAACGTCGAATCTATGTCACCGGACCAGATCGCCGCTCCGTACTTCTGACTGCCCGCCCATCCCGAGCGACAGAGATTGAGTGGCTCTTTGATCCCTGACGCCTTCATATGCTCATAGAAGCCTCTCTCATGGTAATAAGGATACAAGCCACCGATCTCCTGCACGGCCCCAAGTTGGTAGTGCATATTATCCCAGTCCATCGGTTTGCATTCCGGCTCACAGGCATCAAGCCAGAAAATGTCAATGCCAAGATCGAGATAGTTCTTTTTCACCTGTTCGAAGACAAATTTGAGAGCATCGGCATTGGTGGAATCATAATAGTACACATCCACCCGATCTTTTGACTGGGAATCTTCGAAGTTCATAAGAGTCTGGATCCCCCTGTTGGTGTTGACTAGGAAGTTCCTTGCCTTCATCTCATCAAAGAGTTCGCTGGCAGGGTTGACTGAGGGCCAGATTGAGACCATCAGCTTGATGCTCATCTCTTTGAGTTCTTCTACCATACGTTTAGGGTCCGGCCAGCATACAGGATCGAACTTCCACTCCCCTTGCTTCGTCCAGTGAAAGAAATCTGCAACTATGACTTCCATAGGTAATCCGAGATCATGATGTTTTCGTGCGACCTGCATCAATTCCTGTTGGGTCTGGTATCTGAGTTTACATTGCCAGAATCCCGATGCCCATTCAGGGAACGCGGAGGGCAATCCGGTGATCGTGCTGTATTTTCTCATAATATCACCGAAGGTGTCTCCGGATACTACGAAGTAATCGATCTGCCTGCTTGCATCAGCTATCCAGCGGGTGCCGCCTCCCCCCAGCTCTACTCTGCCCTGGGCAGGATTATTCCAAAAGAAGCCATATAATTTGGAAGAGAGCATGAACGGAACAGCGATTTCGGAATTCTTCTGCTCAAGATCTATCACACAGCCACTCTGATCGAAGTGTCCGTTAGAGTGCTGTCCCAGGCCATAGAGATGTTCGCTCTCGTCATGGCAGAACCAGGCTTTGCAGGTGCAGAGTTCTCCTGCCATACGATTGAACATCCTGCCTTTTTTCGTATAGGCACGTATCTGATGGATCTCATCGAGCAGCAGTACGCCACTTTGAGCGTTCCTGAAAGAAAGATGTCCATCGGTTTTTTGCAGGTCACACTGCAGTGAGCCTGACCTGAGGACATAACAGGCGTCCTGCTCCATTGTCGTCAGCGTCCCCTGCGGCTGCTGTTCCAATACCCAATCCCCGGGGGAGAATGCTGTATTGATGGTACTTCTGACTCGTATGATATCTTCACCCCAAGGTTCGATCTGGAGCATCTGATCATCAAGTCGTACAGAAAAGGTCTGTCTGTCATTTTTCATGCAAATCATAGGTTCTTCCTTATAAATTTGGTTGGTAGTTATCCTTTGACCGATCCGCTTGTAAGTCCACTCACGATAAATCGCTGTAGAAATATGAAGACCAGGATAATCGGGAGCACTAACAGTACTCCATAAGCCATGATGCTGTTCCACTGTATGCCGTACTTGCCCATGTAGTTATAGATTCCGGCCGTCATCGGTCTCATCGTATCTTTCGTTATGAACGTCATGGCATAGATCAGATCATTCCATCCAAAGATGAAGGAAAATGATGCTGCAGTCACGATACCGGGAGCTGATATGGGGATGATTACGTTCGTGAACACTCTCAGGGAACCGCATCCATCGATCAACGCCGCTTCATGTATCGAGCGGGGTATAGAAACGAAAAACGGCCGAAGGAAAATCACGATGAACGGAACAGCAATCGTAGCATCTGAAAGCACAGGTGCGGCAAAAGTATTGATGATTCCAAGCTTCGAATACGTCAGAAACAACGGAGTCAGAACCAGAGTAGCAGGCAGCATCTGAGTGACCAGGAAAACCATCATGATCGTACGTTTCCCCCGTATTCGATATGTTGCCAGTCCATAGGCAGCCGGGATCCCCAGCAGTAAGGACAATACCATAGTGCTGATCGCAATAAACATGCTGTTACTCAGCGGTCTCAGGATACTCATCTTCCCAATGAACTGATTGATATAGTTCTCAGCATGTATGGTTGAGGGAAAGAAGGTCTGTGTTATGGCAAATATCTCATCGTTTGATTTCAATGAACTGATAATGATCCAGTAGAGCGGGAACAGGAAAAGAATGCAGATAATCAGAGCTGCCCCATTATACAGTCTTTCATGGCGTAAGTTCCTCATACGTTCGTTTCCTCCAGGTTGATCATTTTCAGATAGCCGAGAGACACGATAAACAACAGGACAAACAGTACATTAGCTGCTGCAGCACCTCTGCTGAAATAGTAGAGAGAGAAAGAGAGTCGATATGAATAGGTAGAAAGGACCTCAGTGGCATTGACCGGACCACCTCCTGTCATGACATATATCAGATCAAAGACTTTGAAAGTGTAGATGAACCCAAGAATGAGGACGACCATGATGGTCGGCTTCATCATCGGTATGGTGATCCATGTCAGGCGCTGGAAGCGCCCTGCACCGTCGATTACGGCACTTTCATAGAGACTTTCCGGAATATTCTTCAGTCCTGTTGTCAGCAGGATTATATTGAAGGGAATGCCCACCCAGATATTAGTCATTGTGACACTTGCCAGTGCCGTTGAACTGTTGATTAGCCAGGGAATCGGCTGATCGATCAACTGCAATCGCATCATGATGAAATTCAGGATTCCGCAGCTTGGCGAGAGCATGAACTTGAAGAGCAGCCCTACCACAGTCGCAGGGAGCATCCAACTGATTAGGAGTAGCCCCCTGATCCGTTCAGATAGTGAGAAACTCTGACAGAAGAATATAGCCAGAGCAAAACCGATAGTGAACTGAAACACTATACTTCCCAAGGTATATAAAAAGGTGTTTAGTATCGTAAGAGGCAAGATATCGGCAAAGAGATGTGTATAGTTTGCCAATCCTTGGAAGGTGAAATTCCTCAGAGCAAAGGTCTTGACATCAATGTTCAGAAAACTGATCCAGATATTATAGAGAATGGGAAACCCTATAAGTACGATCATGAACAGCAGTGCCGGCAGCACAAAAAGATAACCGATACGTTCGTGTTTCTGCAATCGTGATGAATTGATCATGTAAATATCCTTGTCTTCCTTTGGGGTACGGTCATCCAACTATCCATGATCGTGCGATGCGCGATCATGGAGCTGGATATTCGGAGATTATAGGATGGGAGCAATTGCAGCCTGTGCATCTTTCATGGCAGCAGCAGGGGTCTTTGCTCCTGTGAAAGATTCTTGCATCGCAGTGGAGATAGCCAGAGAAATCTCAGGCCATGAAGGATGGGGGCCTCTGGGCATGGCATACTGCATCTGTTCAGCGAATACTGACAGGATGGGATCTTCTGTCCAGAAGGCATTTTCATTCATGGCATCCTTTCTCGGTGGGAACTTACCGCCTCTGATGCAGAAATCAGTCATGACGTCTTTCTGTGAGATATATGCGATAAAATCCCAGGCTTCATCTGGATACGTCGTATCGGCCATGATACCAAAATTCTCTCCTCCCAGTACAGAAGCAAACGTCTTGTCACGGGGTATCTTTGCAAGGTCCCACTTAAGATCTGGATTATCTTTTTTTACTGTACTGATGTTCCACGGTCCGTTGATCATCATAGCAACCCGTTCTGTGGCAAACTGTTTCTCAACATCTGACTGTGTCCAGTTGATCACTTCAGAGCTCATGTAGCCATCCTGAACCAGCTTGGTGAGAAATGCCATTGACTTTATTGATTCCGGGGAATCTAACTCATCGATCGAACCGTTGCTTGAGAGCAACCAGGGCAGATACTGAAAGGTCCCCTCTTCATTCTTCGGAGCTGAGATTGCAAGGCCATATACGCCGTTCTTTGTCAGTCTGGCAGCAGCGTCATACAGTTCATCCCAGGTCTCAGGAACCTTGGTGATACCTGCTTCCTTGAACATGTCGATATTATACCAGAGTGCAAGGCAGTTGCTGTTATGAGGGATTCCGTACAGGCCACCCTCGTATTCACAAGATTTCCAGGGACCTTGGAAGAATGCGTCCTTGTCTTGCCAGTCATTGACATATGAGGAGATATCAAGGAATAATCCCATTGAGGAGAACGATGCATGATCAGGATTATCGACCATTCCTATATCAGGCAGGTTCTTTCCGACCAGACCTATTGTGTACTGCTTCATCAGTTCATCACGGGGAACGAATTGTGAGTTGATATTCACATATGGATGATTCCTATTGTACGCAGCAACCACTTCTTCGAATACGGGACCCTCGGCGCCTGTGAAGTAGTGCCATAGCGTCAATTCTTTCACTTCCGGTTCCTTTGCAGCAACATCCTTTGATCCCTGTGCAAAGACCATGCCCATGCTGATTATCAGCATTATCATAGCTATACCTGTAATCTTTCTCATATATGAGAACCTCCTGTTTGGTGATGTTTCATGGTACCGTTACAGATATCAGCACACAATTGGATTTTTTCGGAAAAATAGACCGATACCGGTTCAATGACAATGAACGGATAACGGCTATGCATACGACTTAAAATTTCGCACAGCTTTAAGCATTATTGGATGAAAATACAGCTAAATTCTTGATTGAAAAGTATCTATATCGAGTGAACAGTCTCTCATTACATGCTACAAAATTTAGTATGCTAGGGAAGTCAATAACTACCAGCAAATTCCGCTATGTCTACCGAAAGGACCTCGGCTATTACGTGGTCAATACCGATGATCCCTTTTGGGATACCGAGAAAAAGCAGATGCGTCACCGTTATACCATGGTGGGCAGAAGCAAGACCAAGGATGGTCTGATAGAATTCGGTCCCAAGTATCAGGCAAGGTTTGCCCAGCAGCAGCTGAATGATGCAAAGGTTGCATGACGATATGGGGAAGCATCCAGTGATCTATCCATCCGAATTTGCAAACATTACTTGACGTCAACCGTTTTTTCCATTTTTGAAAATACAATGTTTATTGATGCCATCATTGATTGCAGACAATCAAAGGGAGCATGACATGCACAAGAGTCTGCAGATATTTTTCCTGAAATGGGCAGTCTTGAAAGAACTGCAATACTAGCGCTAGGCTCGGCGTCGTTCATTGGCCTGGTTGGACCGGCGAAGTTAGGTAAGAATGCATCTGAGAAAATTTTCGGAAAAACACAAAAATGGGTGAGTGGGATCACTACGGAATGTTGAGGTAATTCTCAAACGGAGTGACGTAACATTTTTAAATCATAAACATCCCCTCCCTTCGGAGAGGATGTTCAAGTCTCTTCTCTCTTACGTCAACCTCAGGATCATCTCCAGCACCCTCCGGACACTCCTATCAAGAGCCTGGCGATCAAGCTCACCTGTTTGAAGCATCTTTGCAGTATACTCAGGAGTACCACAGCCCATCTTCACATCATTGCCCGCATTAATCTCCCGCCATTGCTCACCGTGGGTATACCAGTCCGTAGTAACAAGACCCTTGAAGTCCCACTCATCCCTCAGAATATGAGTCAACAAGTCTTTATTGCAGGAAGCTCGTTCCCCATTGATCAGATTGTATGCACTCATAATCGTCCAAGGATTCGCCTCCTTCACGCAAATTTCGAATGCCTTAAGGTAAATCTCCCTAAGAGCACGTTCGGAAAGGCGGGAATCACTCTCCTTGCGATTCGTCTCCTTATTGTTGCACGCAAAATGCTTCAGCGAAGCAGCCACCCCAAGGTCCTGAATCCCTTTGATCAAACTGGCAGCAAGCTGACCCGCGAGCAAAGGATCCTCCGAATAATACTCAAAATTGCGTCCGCACAAAGGACTACGATGAATGTTAATGGCAGGGGCAAGCCAAATGCCGATACCATTCTCTAGTACTTCCTCTGCTGCACAGCGTCCCACCTCTTTGAGCATATCCACATCCCACGTACAAGCAAGCAGCGAAGCACACGGAAATGCTGTAGTCGTCACCCCGGCTCTCTCCTTGATATGTAGTCCAGCAGGGCCATCAGCAGTCATAACATTGGGAACACCCTTATGAGGCAGGTTGCCCATGCCGAACGTATCGGCAACTCCCCTGTTCGGCTGACCACAAAGCATATGTATTTTTTCTTCATCCGTAAGCGTGGCAATAAAGTCATCAAGAGAAAGCTTGCCCTCATATACCTCAATGAGTTGCGATCCCTCCGGTTTTTTCCAAGCAGAGTAGGGAATAGCCCAAGGAAACTCCCTCGGATACATCCCATCGGAAGGGTAGACTGTGTCGTTGAAATGGTCATTGGTTGTCTCATCATTGACTAACGCACGATACCCACCTTCTGCAGTAAGCCTCCTCTTCAACTGCCTCGGAGCACACCTGTTGGTCAGCTGTTGGAGCACAATATTTTCATTTATATGCAGACAATTTTCATTCTTTATGTTCCATTGTTTTTTGTCATCATCTGTTTTCTGGAACTGAATGGTCTCTGTAGAACGAACATCCTGACCTATATGGAAACAATATTTACCTGCCTCCAATACATAGGAAGCCTTGGAAACCAAGTTCTCATCATCATACGAAGAAAACGCATAGAACGAGAAGGGAAGCTGTAGTGTCTGCTTCTCATTGGCAGTCAGTTCCCTTGTCTTAGCAAATGCAACAAGGACTCTCTTGGCTTTTCCTAGTTTACCCTGTGGCGCCTCACAGTACACCTGCAACACAGTCTTTCCAGGTCTAGTACCCGTATTTTTGATGTCAGCACTGACTACGATCATACCGTCATTGACGCTTGCTTCTGCTCTTGAAACCTCGAACGTCGTATAACTCAGACCATAACCGAACGGGTAACACACCTTTTCGCGTGCCTTTGGTAACGTCTCGAAGTAGCGGTAGCCAACATAGATGTCCTCTTCATATTCGACATATGATTCCGACTCTCTAAAATTGGCAGAAGAAGGATAGGCCGAGAAATCGAGGGCCATCGTTGAAGCGAGATGCCCGCTTGGATTCGTGTCTCCAACCAGGATATCGGCAACAGCCAATCCCCCCATCATCCCTGCTTGCCCGGCGAGAAGGGCTCCTTGGACCTGTGGATTGGTGCAAAACCAGGAAGTATCCATAATTCCACCAACATTCAGGACAACGATAGTTGTCGGGAATGTGGTAGTAACACGCTTGATTAAGTCTTCTTCCTCATGACTGAGGAAATAGTCACCATCATACAAGGAACCTGTTCTATCATAGCTCTCACTGGAGTACCGGGAAATGGTGAGGATTGCTGTATCAGTAAATGCACATGCGCTGCAAAGCAAAGCATCCGGTAATGCTGGTTCTTTCAAAATCCCCGGCTTAGCACCGGTATGGTAGCAGGACTCTACATACGATTCGTAGAATTCAGAAGTGTCATGGAAAAGTTGGAGTTTCCCTTCCTGCTCCTTAAGCCTCAGACCCTCCAGGATTGAAACAACCGAAGAAATGGTAACATCTCCGCTGCCGCCACCTCCTTTGACATAGTCGGCCTGAGCTTTACCGAACAGAGCAACCTTGGAATTCTTCTGTAAAGGAAGAGCTGCATGCTCATTCTTCAGCAGGACCATGCCCTCCGAGGCCGCCCTGTGTGATACTTCCCTATGCTGGGGCGACTCAGTCACCCTTCTCTCGCCATGCAATGGCAACCCATGCATATAGGTAAGCCTCTGCCACTTTGTTTCGCTCATATACCCTCCTGATTCAGTAAGCAAGCACTCTGTTTTATATATATATGTATAGAGAAAATACCTACATACTAGTATTTTTATTTCTTTGATGGTTTTGATTCATCTATCCATTCATCAGAGTCCCCAAATCCAGGATAATCGTTGTCCCTGTCTTCTCATCTCCGTAAATGGTTCCCCCCGTACTGTTCTGTTTGCTGTATTCAAGCCGTTTGAAAACATTCATCACCCCGATTCCGTGGGAGTGGGGAGAAGGTTTGATCTTTCCATCCATAATCTGGGTGATTTTATCTTTCTGTATGAATGTGCCGGAATTGTTGATGGAAAGCATGAGCTTTCCTTCCTGCTCATAGGAGACAATGGTGAGCGTGTTGTTTCGACTGACCGTAGCAAACCCATGGATGATGGCATTCTCAACAATGGGCTGTATGATCAGTTTAGGCACTTTATGATGCATATGCTTGGAAGGAATTGATACCGTATACGTGAAGAGCCCCGGGGCCCTCATGAGCCTCAGCTTGAGATAGCTCTCGGTTGCTTCCAATTCCTCCTTCAGGGAAATCAAGGCATCGGTATTTGCAACATTGAAGTTGAGAAGCTTGATAAGAAGGATGATGGATTGGTGACTCTGTTCATAATCGTGTTCCTTGATAAGTGAAGCAATGCAGGCCAGCGTATTGCCAAGGAAGTGGGGATGGATTTGAGCCTGGAGCATCCTGATCTCCAACTTTCTTTTTTTCTCTGAAGTCTGCTCCTGCATCTCCATGAGATCTTCAAGTTTCTGTTGCATCTCCATAAGGACTCGGGCAAGGATTCCGATTTCATCGGAGCGATGAGCTTCCGCATCCAGATTGACTTCTGAAAGGTTCCCGGCCATTTGGATTTTATTGGCAAGGGCAGCGATTGGCTTGGAGAAATAGAGCTCAATGACCATAAGAACCATGATCATGATGAACATCGTAGAAATGCCGATGATGGACACTGTCGTAATGAGAGGTCTTATGGCTTTATTGATCAAAACTTCCGGAACAAATATGGCAAGATCCCAATTGTAGACAGAATTCCCATGGTATTTGATGGTATAGGTCATGTCATTGATTTTTGCTTCATCCATGGAGCCAAAAGTATCCGAGTGCAGGAAATCATTAAATCCTTTGAGTTTTTCTTGTTCCTGATAATCAAAATAGGAGTGCGCAATGATGTTTTTCTGTGAGGATGAAATAAGAAAGAAATAGTTCTGGGGCAGTTCAAGAATTGATTTAACCATCTCGGAAATGTTCAGTTCGCAAATTACCGTGCCCTTATTGTTCTGCAAAGGTTTGTAGAGGGCGATTGTACGCTCCAGCGACAACGGGGACGTATACGGCTCTGAACGTCTGATTCCCTTGTATGGAGAGCCTTCGAGGGATTCATGAAACTTCCGATAGACTGTATCGTCGATGATTTCCATGAGGTGGGTCCGGTCAGAAACCATAATGGTTTGCTTTCCAACAAGAATGGCATTGAGGATTTGCTCGGAATGCTCATTCTTGAACGAGTAAAGGATGCTTCTGAGCTGTTTTTCGTCATCAATGAGAGAAAATATATTTGACAGGTTTATGACATTTGCATTGATTTCCTTTTCGTATAGCTCAAGGTATTCCGAACTTGTTTTCAGAATCTGGGAGAGATCAGCCATCTTTTGCTCTTTGAGGGTATTCTTCATGGTACTTCTGGTTGAGAAAATCCAGAAAGCCAAGAGCAATGCAAAGCAAAGATAAAAACAAATGATGATCTGTTTGCTAATTGAGGTAGTGTGTCTTTTCATCAGATTTTTCCTGGGGGAAACCCAAAATATTTTGAGAAGGCAGTATTGAAGTATTGTGTATTCTTGAATCCAACCTGTTCCGATACTTCGTATACCTTGAGGGGAGTGTTCTTGAGCAAGAGGTAAGCCCTCTCCATCCGAACATCATTGAGAAATGCCTTGAAGCGCTTTCCTGTCTCGTTATGGAATATTGTGCCCAGGTGGTTGGGTGAAAGCCCTAATTCAGATGCTAATATATCCAGCGATAACCCATCCATAAATCTCTTTCTTGTCTCTTCCATGACGAATTGCACCTCGAACCGATAATTGCCTTGGGTTGAGGATGCAGCAACATTCTCAAACGGTTTGCCGATCAGCTTCAACAGATACTTACCAAGTTCATCATCAGTCATCTCTCCCTTGGCGAGGTAGTCACTCGCCCCCAGCCTGATGGCTTCTCTTGCATACTCGAAGTCACAATACGCTGAATAGATGATGAATTCGGTAGTAGGCATTCTTGGTTTGGCAATTTTAAGAAAATCGAGGCCATTCATAAGTGGCATCAATATATCGATAAAGACTATATCAGGAGTATAAGCGTCCAGATAAAAGAGAGCATCCTTTCCGTTTGACGCATCACCAACATACACGCAGTAATAGCGGTCCCAAGGAAACGCTTTCATCCCGGTAAGGATAGGGACATCATCATCGATGCACATAACTCTCTTTAGTGACTTCTTCATATTCAGAACTATACCAACACTCCTGCAGATTGCAACGATAAAGCCTCAAGGCTTTCCTTTCTTGATTCATTCTCCGTGTATAGTGTTCTCCGTGAAGAGGGAAAAGTAAACATGACATGAGCAAGTTCCCATGGTTTTCAAAAGATTTCGTTGTTTTTCCATCCTTGACCTGAGCAGTGAATGCACCCAAGCTTTAAGTATGAACATGCACCTCATGAAAAATCTGAATGGGACACTCACCTTGAAGAGTCACCAAAAAGCATTACTGATTATGACTATCCCAGGAATGATTTTCTTCTTTGTCTATTCCTATCTTCCAATGGCAGGAGTAATAATTGCTTTTAAGGATTTCATGATCAGGAAAGGAATTTTTGCCTCCCCTTGGGCAAATCCCTGGTACAAATACTTCCAACAATTTTTCTCATCTCCCTATTGTGCACAGCTGTTGAAGAATACTCTTGAGATTAGCTTGGTCAAGATTATTCTGGGGACTGTAGCAGCATTGTCATTGGCAGTCTGCCTCAGTGAGATTCGTATTCCTGGAATCAAGAAATCAATCCAGACTATAACATATCTTCCTCATTTTCTTTCCTGGGTGATTATCTATGGCGTAATCTATGCGCTCTTTTCAGAGAGTTCCGGTCTTATCAATGTCCTCCTAAGACAGGCGGGTAAGACAACCATTCCGATTTTAACCAGTGATGGACCTTTTCGCATGCTTCTGTATATATCCGATATTTGGAAAGAAACGGGGTGGGGTGCAATCATCTACCTTGCAGCTATTGCGGGCATAGATCCCGGTCTCTATGAGGCCGCTGAAGTGGATGGTGCAAACAGAATCCAGCGGATTTGGCTAGTAACATTGCCGTCGATCAGACCCACAATCATCATTATGTTGATTCTCAAGATGGGAACCGTCTTGGATGCCGGCTTCGACCAGATCTTCATCCTGTATAATTCGCAGGTCTATGCATCAGCAGATATAATTGACACATGGGTCTACCGAATGGGTCTTGAACAGCTCAACTACAGCCTTTCAACTGCCGTAGGTCTCTTTAAATCAGCTATGAGCATGATGATGGTTCTGACTGTCAATGCGATTGCAAGAAGATGGGAGGAATCACTATGGTAAGGCACTACCGCAGAAGAAGACTGGAAGGCTTTGACATTGCGATGATCGTGGTTGGTCTTGTGGTTGCTATCGCCATTATTTTTCCCCTCTACTATATCTTGAGTCTCTCGTTCTCAACCTATACCCAATACATCAAGAGCTCAGGGTTGGTTCTGTTTCCAAGGCCGATAAGCTTGGATGGCTACAAACAGTTTCTTACAAATCCTGCGGTTCCTAAGTCCTTTATGGTTACAATTTTTATAACGGTAGTGGGGACGCTGTTAAATCTCCTCTTCACCGTTACATTGGCTTATCCCCTCAGTCGACGGGATTTGCCCATGAGAAAGTTCTTTACCATATACACCTTTCTTCCTATGGTATTCAATGGTGGCTTGATTCCGACCTTTTATGTCGTGAGGATGACAGGCCTGATGGATAGCGTATGGGCGATGATCATTCCAATTCTTATCTCTACCTACAACCTGACGATAACCAGATCCTTTTTCCAGAGTATAGATGATGCATATATTGAGGTTGCGAGAATTGAAGGAATGAATGAGTTCCAGATTCTTTTTTCAATCATTGTTCCTCTCGCAAAACCGGTTATTGCCACCATTCTTCTGATGTATGGAGTCATGCACTGGAATACCTACTATCACGCTCTCTACTACGTGAGAAATCTTGATCTACAACCTCTCCATGTTGTGTTGAAGGGCATTCTCATGAAAGCCCAGTCAACACTGGAAGAAACTAGCCTTGAACTCACTGCCTCTACCCAAGCAATGAAACAAGCAGCTGTTGTTATTACTGCTCTACCTATTGTCATCGTCTATCCTTTCCTGCAAAAGTACTTCACAGAAGGGATGATGATCGGCGGTATCAAGGGATAAGAAGTCCAAATAAGGAGGGACGAGAAATGAAAAGACTTAGTGTCTTTGTAGTGTGCATTGGGTTTGTATTGTCAGGCCTGTTGGCCCAAGGTGCAAAGGAAACTGCTCCTGCGGAAGATAAGGTGTATACGATAACCTATTACCACAATTCATCTTCTGCAAGAATCGATGAGTCCAAGGATGAGATACTGAAGTATCTCAATGAGAAATTTGGCATTGACTTGAAGATCAACATCATCACCAGCGACTTTGAGAGCAAGCTGAACCTGGAAGTCAGCAGCGGCAATGCTCCTGACATGATGCAGGTCAGTCCGTCGCAGTTCAAGAGCCTTGAGGAGCAGGGTATTCTGCTGCCCCTTGAAGACCTTCTTCCAACGATGAAGAACTTCATGAAACGGTATCCGAATGTTCTTGAGGACCCGACACTGCGCTATAAGGGACACCTCTATTTCCTCAAGGGAAGAGACGCCAAAGACCAGATGATCAAGGCATATTCGAGCCTCTGGGTACGAAAGGATTGGCTAGACAACCTAGGTTTGGAAGTTCCCAAAACCTTGGAGGAATTCAAGAATGTAGCCATCGCCTTTGCAACCAAGGATCCTGACGGGAACGGCATCAACGATACTTTCGGCTTCACCGGCCAAGGTGGCAATGTACGCAACAAGGACATGATGTATGCATGGAACCCGATTCTTGGTGCATTCGGCGTTGGGGAGCTGAACTGGATTATTCAGGATGGAAAGCTTGTGTACAGCCCTGTAACGGAGTCTTACAAGGAAGCTTTGACTTGGATCAATACCTTCATCAAGACCGGTGCAGTCGACCCTGACATTATGCTGATGAACACCTATGACCAGATCCGTGAGAAGGTCTACCGCAATCAGGTAGGTATGATCTACATGACCTGGGCGGAATTCGTCAAGGCTCCGTTCGATAAGATTCTTGCTGAAATGACCCCTGATGCTCAGTGGATCCAGGTCAATCCTCCCGTCGGTCCTCATGGTGACTCCTATGACTCCTGCTACAGTATTCCGGGTTATCTCCAGCAGGGAAAAGTACTCTCTGCAGACCTTGCAGATGATCCCAAGAAACTGGCTAAGGTCCTGGAGTTCCTTGACTACATTGTGTATGACGAAGGCTTGAACGTTGTTTGTTATGGTTTGCCTGGCATTCACTGGAACTACGACGCAAATGGCAAGGTCGTTACAACCGACAGAATCAGCGAAGTGAGTTATTCCTGGCAGCACCAAAATATGGGACGGCTGGAGAAGGACTATATGGCCATTAAGTTCCCGATGATTTCAGAAGAGATTGCCTTTGCAGCCAACCTCCCAAGAATCGATGCTTACAATAACTTTGTCGAGATTCCTGCAGCAAGGAATCAGTCGGACTTGGTCCGTTATGTGGATGAGGAGACTGTGCGCTTCATGTACGGGAGAAGACCTTTCTCTGAGTTCAATACGTTTGTATCTACCCTTTACAAGGTGTACGGCCTTGCTGAGTATGAGGAAATCACAACAAAGAATCTTAAGGAAGCTGGACTTCTTTAATGACGTACTGCATTGGGCAAGGGTAACCTTGCCCAATATCTAGTGGAATACGATATGCAAATAGTCAGAAATGTACAGAAAGGCGGACATTACGATGTTGTCATTGCGGGTTCAGGCCCTGCAGGGGTGACCGCTGCAATTACCTTGGGGCGAAAAGGGCTCAACGTTCTTCTTGTCGAAGCCAGTGGTTCCCTTGGCGGGTGTTGGACTATTGCCATGATGGGAATTACCCTGGATGCAGGTAACAAGGGTGGTATCCCCAAAGAGATTGCCTCTATCCTTATGCGCGAAAACAAAGCAGATTGGGTGGATGGCAATAGTTATACCTATGATATTGAAGCTATGAAATATGTACTTGATGAGCTTGTAGTTTCGTCAGGTGTACATGTTCTTCTGTACTCTCAGGTAAATGATGTGGTGGTGGAAAATGGAAGGATTGTCTCGCTTCTGGTAGATGGTCCTGAGAGTTTTGCTATTTCCTCTGAGTATGTGGTGGATGGAACAGGGAATGGGAAAGTTGCGGCTTTTGCTGGTTGCGTCTATGAAGAAGGATATATCGACAAATCTGTAATGCAGCCTGCGAGTCTTCAGGCGTTGGTGACGGGTGTTCCTTCCGTATTATGGAAATCAGACATCCACAACCATGTACACAAGAAGAACTTCCAGGCACTCCTGAGAAAAGCGGGTATTGACCCTAGTTATCCCAATCCCCTGTTGTTTTCCCTAGGGTCGGGAGCCTCAACCCATGCCTTTCAGATCAACCATGAGTATGGGGTAGGTGTTGATAATACGCGAACCATGTCAGAAGCAACCATCCATGCAAGAAAAGAAATCTATGAAGCGGCTAAAGCCCTTAAGAACATTGAAGGGTGGGAAAATCTCAATCTGGTTGCAACGGCTTCCCACCTTGGACTTCGTGATGGAAGACGCATCCAAGGCTTGTACAGGATTACCAGTGATGATGGAATCAACGGAAGGACCTTTGAAGATGGTGTGGTTCCCTGTTCTTTCTGCTTCGACATCCATGCCTTGGACAAACATATTGCAAGCAAGACCGGGTCTACAAAGCTTACAGCCAAGCTGAAGCCTTATGAACTGCCGTTCCGGACGATGGTCAGTACAGACATTGCCAATCTCTTTATGGTAGGGCGCTGTATTTGTGGAGATTTCGAGATTCATTCCAGTTACCGGGTCATGGGCAATGCAGCATCAACAGGGGAAGCTGTTGGCTTGGCAATAGCATCCCTCTCGGTAGGATCTACAAATAGGGATGCAAACGGGGTGACACTGAAAAAGCAAATGATTGAACTGGGATATGCTCTCTCTGGATGTAACAATGAGGTTTTAGTATGAAGGATTGGCAGAAGAGAAGTGTTGTCTATCAAGTGTACCCTAGGAGTTTCAAGGATACGAACGGGGATGGAATCGGGGATCTTCAGGGAATAATCGAGAAGCTTCCCTATATACAAGAGCTTGGTGCCAATGTGATATGGCTAAACCCAATCTATGCATCACCAAACGATGATAATGGATACGACATTTCCGATTACCGGGACATTATGCCTGAATTCGGGATGATGGCCGACTTTGAGGAGCTTCTTGTAAAGGCCCATGCCCTATCATTGAAAATACTGATGGACCTAGTAGTAAATCATTCTTCCGACGAACATCCCTGGTTTCTCTCTTCCGTTGAGAAAGAAAGGAAATACAAGGATTTCTATATCTGGAGAGATCCTGTGGATGGTCATGAGCCTACCAACTGGGGAGCAAGCTTTCAAGGAAGTGCTTGGGAATATCGGGCAGAACGAAACCAGTATTACCTTCATACGTTCTCAAAGAAACAGCCTGACCTGAATTGGGATAACACGGAGGTCAGGCAGGAGATCTACTCCATTATGAAGTTCTGGCTCGATAAGGGAGTCGATGGCTTTAGGATGGATGTCATCAACTATATCTCAAAACCTCAGGTGATGCTTGACGGCAAGATCATGAGCAACGGATACGGGAATTTCCACCCGCTCGTTCTCAACGGGGAGCGGGTCAACGAGTACCTGAGGGAGATGCATAGGCAAGTTTTGTCGCATTATGATGTCCTGACCGCCGGTGAGGCGGTTTCCATTACTCCCGCGCATGCTCTTAGCTATGCATCCCTCGATGACAATGAACTGAACATGGTGTTTCACTTTGAGCATATGGGCTGTGACCATGGCACGTATGGCAAATGGTCGGACAAGCCAGTCGACTTCATGAAACTGAAGGGAATTCTTACCAAATGGCAGGAAAGATTGAACGGAAAGGCTTGGAACAGCCTCTATTGGGACAATCATGACCAACCACGCTCGGTTTCCAGGTTCGGATCCGATAGGACCGAGGATGAGCGGGTTAAGAGTGCAAAAATGATTGCAACTTGCCTTTTCATGATGCAGGGTACTCCGTACGTGTATGAAGGGGATGAACTGGGGATGACCAATGTGGCCTTTCCCTCGATTGCCATGTACAAGGACATCGATACCTTGAACAGTTACAATACGTATGTACAGCGGGGTGTGCCCAAGGATGAGATGCTGAGATACATCCATCGCCACAGTCGTGATAATGCCCGTACCCCTATGCAATGGAATGCTGCCGAGTATGCTGGTTTCAGTAATGTAGAGCCGTGGATTTCAGTAAATCCCAACTACAAGACGATCAATGTTGAGGCTCAGGTTTCCAATCCGGATTCAATCCTCAGTTACTACAAGAAGTTGATACGCTTGAGACGAACCATGGATATAATCATTGATGGCGATTACCTTCTCACCAATGCTGATGATACTCAGGTTTTCTCATATGAGCGACAATACAACAATCAAAGACTTTGTGTGTTCTGCAACTTCTCAAATGAGAGTAGTAAAGAATTTCCCTTTGAGGGACGTCTTCTCATTGGAAACTATCCTGATCTGGATAGCTCCTCACTGAGGCCGTTCGAAGCACGTGTGTATAGTAGAGAAGGTGTATGAGGCTGGTCTTTTCCAAGACCAGTGAATGATTAAATGTATGTGTTGCCGTTTGCAGAGGTTCCTTCAGCATAGTACCTGCTTGAACTAGAGTGGAATCATGCAAACGGCAGTTTATTGCCCCGGATGGAATTGTTGTGGTGATATCAAGCCCGGTTGGTACTCAATACGCATATTCCAATATTGCCGAACACCAATCTGTTCATAAGGGATGTAATCAAGTGTAGGGATAGTTATAGGGCAAGATTCACCGCATCTATATCTTGTAAGACTACCTGAGTAGAGAAAGTTTTTATGGGTATACCCCTAAAAACTCCTGAAAAATCGTCAGTATGTAGGGGTATAACCCAAAAAAGTTTTACTTTGGTTCTCTTTGTCATTACTAGGGGTCGACTGTTAATAGGTCCGAAAGACTATAGGTCTTCATCTTCCCAATCAGGGAAATCTTTCCCAAATACATCTTCATCCACTACTATTTCTTTCGGAAGATGCTCTGCCATGGTGAACCATTCACTCTCAGGGTCGGGAACACGCGGTTCAAACAGATACACAAGGTTTGAACCTCTATGAATGCGCAAGAGATCAAGAAAATCCTCTTCACTATACCGCTTCCCATCGATTAGGAAGGCCAGCTCATCAGAATCCTGCTCATTATCAACGATTCCAACCGAACCCATGTCATTGAGCATTCCCTCTTCTATGGTTGGTCTATATGTTCTGAATGCAACTTTGGACTTCAGCTCCTTCATTGCTTTCGCCCCACTCATCAAGAAAGAGCTCAAGAAGCAGAACGATTCAAGCTTGTTCCCTTTGCCTCTATAGGCAAAATAGGCAACACCGGAAATATAGATTTCCATTCTCACCTTGAATCGTTTCCCAAATACAGTGATGGTCTTCGGATGCTTGTACAGATCATAATCAAGTCCGAGCCGTTCACAGAACCAAGCATTGTAGCAATCATCACAGAGATGGATTCGCTGCCCATCTTCCAAGGTCAGGTGATGGTTCCCCCAAGTATTGCATGACTGACATGTATCCATGGCTACCCCTCCAATGGCATCAGCATAGAGTAGGACAATCCGGCAAGCAAGGTTTGGAATCGTTTTTGATCATGGCGATGTATTAATGCATGAGCAATCTTTTGCTGCAAGCAAGAGAACATGTACCGTTACCGAAACGGTGTCTTCTGAATCTTTCTTCGTAAAAGTAGATACATGGTTTCCCGGAAATTTTTGGTTTGGAGATAATTCTCTCTTTGATAAGGTATCACCTTGTTCAATCTCACCAGCCATGAACCGAAGATGGAATGTATCGGGCATGGGTGAAAAGGATCTCGGATGGATCCTGCTCGATGTCCTTGACAGTGATGTCCGGCATTTTCACAAGAGCAAGGAAGTCGTCAATACCTATGAATGGGTGCCCTCTGATTGGATTGTTCCAGAAACTTGCTTAAAACCTACCTAGATGATACTGACTCGACCTATAGCCCCGAGAAGATTATCACATGGGAAAAGGTGTAGGTCGATGTAGGTCATATCCAAGACTTTGCTATGGGGGATTTTTGATCTCTCCTCTTCCTGTAGTTCGGCGCTATACATATAACTGGGTAAAATTCCCGACCTTTCATCACCAGCAAAACAGCAGTCCAATATTTTCCCTGTAACCTTTTCAACACCCCATGGTATACTGGAGGCAATCAGGAGGTCAGGGAAATGCAGGTAGGATGCACCAAGAAACTGTTGGATTATATCGGGCTTAAGGCTGAGCCTATCGAAACACAAGAGGATCCTGCGTTGGGCTGGAGTGCCAACATCCTGACGATCAACCACCGTCGCTGTGTTGTCGTTGCCAACGACTCGTCCCGTTATGGTTTCGTGCTATACGGTATCAAGAGCAAGGATATCAAAGGCCTAGGAGGACTGATCCTTGAAGGTGTACGTGCGTGTCTGGAGGTTGAGTGTATTGCCCCTGAGCTCATCGAAAGATACCTCGACGATTGTGGATCTGGTGTCACCTTCACCAAGACGGCCAACCGTTCTCTCGTTGCGAGGCTCAACCAACTGTGCACCCGTGTCGAGTTTTTCGCCGAAGAGTTCACCACCGGGCAGCTCTTGCAGAGGCAGGTGATGCTCAGGCTCAATCAAGACTTGATCACCATGAAGGACTGGTCAGAAGAGGGTCTGTTTCAGCGTACAAGAGAGACTGGGTGAGGATATCCGTAGGCGCTACGGAAGTCACCCTTACCGCTGCCAGGCGGCTGAATTCGAGGTGGAGCTCGAGCTGGAGAGCCTGTGCCGTCGGCGCATTGTGGTCCCTTTGGGATATACCTTCCGCCAGTTCCACGAAGTTCTCCAAAGTCTTTTCTGCTGGCAGCGCTACCACCTGCACGACTTCTGGATAGAACACTATCTGAATGGACGCTTGAAATACACCCTGGTCGGGTTGCCCCGAGAGTATGAAGAGGAGGGGGAGACTACACGTGATGATGCCTTGGTCTGTCTCTCTGAGATATTTCCCCTGCATGACCATATCATCTACAATTATGATTTTGGGGATTTCTGGATCCACCATATCCGGCTCGTCGGTATCATCGATGCGTATGATAAGAATCATGCGGTGTGTCTGAGTGGGGAGGGAGAGGCTCCTCCTGAGGATGTGGGAGGAGCTGGTGGGTATGAGCGGTTGCTCCGTGTATTATCAGACCCTAAGGATCCCGACTATGATGATCTGAAGATTTGGTACGATTCGATGCACTGCATGCCTTTCGATCTTGAGGGTGTCAATTGGCGACTGAAGCGATGAGCCTCTTCTCGTGCGACCTGGAACGGCAGATGTGCCATGAATGATGATAGTATCTACAGGGTATGATGCGTATCCTTCCGTAAGTGAATTGACTCTCCACGATACCCCCCAAGATATTTGTATGGAAATGTTGCTAGGCTTCTACTCAATACTTCAGAGCATATTACTGTTTCACTTCCGAAGATATTGCAAAACTGCTTCCGAAGTTGTTTCTGTCAGTGGCCACCTATTTACAATAGTGGAGTCATATACAGGGGTAGATAGGTAATGCCTTCTTCCTCCTTCACATCGCTTGTATGCAGCACATAGGGGGTATGCAGTTGCTGTGCATACTTCGTCCTGAACTTTTTCAGCGAACTCAACGTGTAATGCTTGCCAGACTTCACCTCAATTGGAGAGATGTTGTGCCTGTTGCTGATCTTGCTCTTTGCAATCAGGAAATCGATTTCCATGCGAGAGGCGGCATCATCACGGGATGAGTTGGAATAGAAATAGAGCTTATGACCGCTTGCCACCAACATCTGCGCCACCATATTCTCCATGACCATTCCCAGATTGGTCTCCAGCTTGTCGAAGAGTATCTTCTTGTAGATCTCCTCACTCACGATGCCGTTTTCGTCGAAGGCGTGACTGATAAGAAGCCCCGTATCCGCCATATAGCATTTGAGCGTCAAGCGGTCCATGTTGAGTCTCAAGCCGATATCCGGCGCACTGGAGTTATAACACATGGTTGCAATCATAGCATCGCCCAGCCAGAATATAGCATCTTCATAGTCCCGCATGCGTGCTTCTTTTTTCAATGACGAAAGCCTGAATTTTCTATCGTGCTTTTGGAGTTGCGCAGGAATATCGTCGAAAATCTGCTCGACCTTCATTTCATAGCCCTTGGCGTGCTTCACAATGTCAGATCGGTAGAGTGTTAGAATATCCCGTTTCACGCGGTCCACCCTGGCAAAGTCATGGGTATCCACGTATGCCTCGACTGCTTGAGGCATTCCTCCCACAATGAGATATTGCCTGAAATAGTCCATGGCTTTTCGATGAAGGGCATGTCCCAATGGTTTCGTATCTTTGAAGCACTTCCTGATGAGGTCCATCAGTGTATCATGTTCAAGAGCCCACAGGAATTCCTCAAAATCCAAAGGATACATGTCAAGATGACGTTCTTCTGATGGAATGACAATATCCTCTACATGCTTCTTAATGCTCATGAGGGAACCGGTTTCGATATAGTCATACCGGCCGTCAGCTACAAGATACTTGATTGCCGCCCGTGCTCTTGGAAAGAGCTGCACCTCATCAAGGATGATCAGTGTTTCCCGTTCATGCAGTTGTACATTATAGTAATTTGAAAGGTACAGAAAGAATGTATCCAGATCTTCCAGGTAGGTGATGAAAAGGTCCGAGACCTCTTTGCTGACACGGTTGAAGTCGATCATGATGTGGGTTTTGTACTCAGCCTTTGCAAATTCCTCTACGATATAACTCTTGCCTACACGACGAGCCCCATCGATCAGCAATGCCGTCCGTCCGTCTTCTTCCCGTTTCCATTTCAGCATATCTGAGTATATCTTTCTTTTCATGGCATGACCCTCCAATATCCACGTTTTCAAGGAATTATAGAACTATCATAACACACATAATCAAGGAAGTGCAGAGTATGTACCATACACCTTTTCAAGGATTATAGAAAAAATACTGATAGTTTCACACTTGAGCAAGTACCATGCAACGTCCTCACATTAGTGTATGCATGCACTGTGAAGAGGTGAATGGCCCATTCATACCCAATGTAGGCAACTACACCTATCCCTCATCGGCCTTCCTTGGGGGAAGACAGATTCAAGTCTCTCACGAATGAACCGAAGTTTGTTATCATATGGCTTCTCTGGCTATTGAATAAGAGATGTTGTACGTCTTTTTGTTTGCTCGTGAGATCTACTTCGGCTAGTCGATTTTCCAATGCACTCTTCAATTCCTTTTCATTGTGGAGCTCATGCTTGATCGTGAGGAATTCATAGTTAGGCGTGGTTTGTCCCAATAAGAACATCGCATCGTAGAAGTTCCTGCCTTTGCTACGATTCAAAACAGCAGAGAGTTTCATCGAACAGAGTACGTCATCCGGAGGGACCGGTACTGGGAAATACAAGCCGCAACTTTGTACGAATGCAGGAACCGTTTTGTAAAGAACCTGTTGGTCTTGCATCTCGATCTTTATGAGAAACCGGGCATTCCTGTATCCGCTCATCTGAAGAGAAAAAAGTAGCTGAGGGAAATAGAGGCTTCTTCTGAACGCAATGAGTTCTTCGTGTTCCCTCTCTTTGGGCTGAACATCATACCCCAGGTTTGCGAGATGTCTGAGGACTCCATCGGTCATCGAGAGGAATTCTTCTTTTGCCATATCCTTGCAATCAAAATCCAGATTTTCGGAGAATCTGTCGATATGCTTGATGAGTCGAAGATTTGTTCCACCGATGCATGAGAGTTTTGTGATGTATTGTGAGTTCGGAAGGTATTCCAGTATTTGGCATTGGATGTATTCCTTGAGCATGAGTTTTTGGTATTCCATATCATTGCTCAAGCTTGGTGGGAAGAAATTCTTGATCGCAGCTATTTCGATCATAGATATGCTCCTTTTAGGCGTAAGACTCTCGTTTCCAGTACTTTTGATTCAAATTTCATAAGGTACTCATCGAGTAGATCAACATTGAGGTCTTCCTGCATGAAGTCGATATCCAGGCGAAGTTCCCGTATATCCTCTTGGGAATCATAGTGTGGGTTCAGATACAAGAAATCGAGTAGGGCTTTCTCTGGTACTACGAGCAACATACTCCAATTGTTGGAAAGGGTGGATTGTTCCATTGAGTAGCCAAACATTAGGCTCGGTTTTACCGACCGATAGATGTAGGTTCCAAATGGATTTTGGAAGGTCTTGGTCTTCCTTGCGGTTACACTGGATTGGGAGGGCAAGGAAGTTCCGCATTTATACCCTTCTGATGGATCGTTGTGTTTATATTATCCGGAGTATGGAGAATGGAATTATACAAATTCTTGGGCGGATACACTGATACCGTGGACTTCATTATGGCTTTTTTATTATGAGCTCTGGCAGGAAACAGGTGAATGGCTTGGTGGTGGAATACACGTGATTAAGAAGCAATAGCATTTTCAAGAAACGTTTTGAACTACTCCCCAATCTGGCAACACTGCACAAAATCCTTGCTTGCTCAGATCCACTTCACCACCTGGTTAGGGAATTTGTCGCGGTACGATCCATCGATCAACTCACTGAATACAAGGAAGTAATGGTCCCCCTGTTCATAACGGATGGGAAACCGGTAGAATTCCCCCTCCAGTCGTGCTGCAACACTGCAGACAACTTGACCGTCACTACGTTGGGGGATTGAGAGGGAGACCAGGTGAAGGTAGAGTGGAGTGAGGTACGGATAGGTCCGATCATCGGAGAACCGTTTGATGAACTCATCTTTGGAAATCTGCGTACGATACTCCTCACACAGCATGTCATACACAACATCACTCTCATTGTGGTTGATGGCATCAATGAAATGTTGGGTTCGCATCGCGGCATGGACGAATGTTGCCTGTGCATAGGAGTCTTGCCTTGGTTGTATCGTGGTACAGGAAATGGAGAGTACCAACACGAACAGTATGGTTATGAGTCTTGCAATTCTCATTTTGAACTCCTGGAGTAGGGAACACCGAAGCCCCCGGGGAAATTGACATGCTTTGAGACCCCAAGCAGGACGATGACCGTCAAAATATAGGGAAGTGCCTGCAACAACTGCGAAGGAACCTCCACTCCGATAGACTGCAGACGCATCTGCAACGTATTGGCCATGCCGAAAAGAAGGGCGGCCAACAGAACCCGTACAGGAAGCCAGCGGGCAAAAACCACCACAGCAATAGCGATGAACCCCCGTCCTGCAATCATATGGTCAGTATAGATATTCATATATCCCAGGGACATCGATGCCCCTGCCAGGGCAGAGTAGATGCCCCCAAGCATCACGCTGCTGTAACGGATCAAGGGGACCTTGATTCCTTTTGCATCAGCTGCGGAAGGATCTTCACCCACTGCCTTGACCTGGAGTCCGAAAACCGTCTTGTCCATTACAAACCAGGTGACAACAACAAGAACAATTGCTCCGTAGAAGGTGATGTTGTGACTGAATAAAATCGGTCCAAGGATTGGCAAATCACTCAGGGGCCCAAAGTCAATGGATGTGAAATTCTGCACTACTGGGGGAAGCTTTCTCACCCCGAACACCACGCGGTACAAGTAGGAAGCGAATCCTGTCCCGAACATCGTCAGTGCTGTCCCTGCAATCACTTGGTCCCCTCAACAGAAAGATCCATGATCCCCGACTTCTGGGTGTAGACCTGTCCAAGGGCTGCCAAGATGATTGGGGTACTGGTCCTGAGGGTTCCGCAGAGTAAGCTGATGATAAAGTCAATGTTCATACGATGGCCTTCCTTCTCAGTTTTTTCCAATCAAAGAGCGAGCTGCTGATGACGAAGATGATTACCAATGCCTGGATGATGGTCACCATGGAGGCAGGAACACCACAAAAGCGTTGCATGCTTGCCCCTCCCACCACTAAGGCACTGAACAGAAGCGAAGAGAACAGGATGCCTAACGGATGCAACCCTCCCAGAAGTGCCACCACCGTAGCGATGGAACCCAAGGAACCGGGAAGATTGTCCTGCAATCGACCGTGGATGCCCAGGACATCGACCCAGCCTGCCAAGGCAGCAAATCCGGCGGAGATGCCGAGCGCCAGGATAATCTGCAGATCAACATGCACCCCGCAGACCTGGGCCACCCTTCGGTTTTCTCCCACCAGGCGCAGTGTGAATCCCTGTTTGGACTTCCAGAAGTAGGTAAGCAGGAAAACCATGAGGAGGGCAACGAAAAGCCCTGCGTGCAACCGTGTCCCACTGATCAGTTTTGGGAAAAGCAGTGATTTGGAAACCAGACGGGACTGGGGAAACCCATGTCCCAGCGGATCCATGAGAGGACCATACACCAAGTAGCTGAGAAAGTAGGCGACAATGTAGTCGAACATCAGGGTTGTGATGACCTCATTCGCATTGAGCTTGGCCTTCATGAGGCCGATAAGCGCACCATAGAGCAGACCGGCGGCTATAGCACCAAGCAGGGAGAGGGGAAGCACCAGAACAGGAGGCAGATTGGTGTACACACAGATGATCACCGATACGATTGCCCCAATGGTGTACTGACCATTTCCCCCAATATTCCAGAGCTTGCTGCGGAATGCCACACTCGTACCCAGGCTGATGATGAGAATCGGGATCATCTTGACCAACGTCTCACTCAGCGCATAGGGAGAACCGAATGCTCCCAAGAAAAGTGTCTGGTAGCTGGTGATGGGATTGAACCCACTCAGTACAAGTACCAGAGCCCCTATGATGAGGGCAGCGGCGACCGAGAAAAGTGAAGGATAGGCCTTTATGAGTAGTTCCTTGATCAGTTTCATACCATCTCCTCTGTATCATTGATTCCAGCCATCATATGCCCTACGATCTCAACACCCTGGCTGGGGTTTACAATTCCCATGGATCGTCCGTCATACATGACCATGATCCTATCGGCAATCTGGAATATTTCCTCCAGATCCGCACTTACCATCAGGATGGAGCAGCCTGCATTCCGCAGTTCAAGCATCTGTAGGCGCACATACTCCATTGCTCCAACATCCAGCCCACGGGTTGGATGACTTGCGATCAGAAGTTTTGGATGGAGATCCAGCTCACGGGCAAGAATCACCTTCTGTTGGTTTCCTCCACTCAGATCCTTTACCGGTTCCCCAACACTTTGGCACTTGATCGAGAATGTGCTCTGTAAGCGGATTGCCTCCTCCTGAATAGAGCGTTTCTGCAGAAATACCCGATTACTGATTGGCTTCTCGCGGAACTGTTTCAGGATGAGGTTGTCCTGGATTGACCAAGGCATGACCAACCCTGTTTGTTGCCGGTCCTCGGGGATATAGGAAATCTTCTTCTTGATGCGCTCAAACGGGGTGGCATCGGTGATCAGGGCCTTGTTGAGACTGACCGTCCCTGCTGTAGGTTTTCTCAGCCCGACAAGAGTCTCGCACAGCTCCCTCTGCCCATTGCCGTCAACACCGGCAATTGCCAGAATCTCCCCGGCTTGTACCGAGAAAGAGATTCCCTTCACGGCCTCAAGGGCCCTGTCGTTCATTGCACAGAGATGGTCTACTTTCAGTACCTCTTCTCCGGCGGGTTTCTGTTCCTTGGAGAAATCGAAGAGTACATCCCTGCCTACCATCAAGTCCGTGACAGATCCTTGGCTTGGGTAGAATCATCGATAGGTTTCCTTCCTGCAACCTTTCCTGCCTTGAGAATGGTGACCTCATCCGCTATCTGCAGTATTTCTTCCAGATGGTGGCTGATAAGCACTATGGACGTACCTTCACTGCGTAGTTTCCTTAGGATGGTGAACAACTGCCCAGCCTCGAGGGGAGTCAGCACAGCAGTTGGTTCATCAAGGATTAGAATATCAGCATCCCTGTAGAGGGCTGAGAGAATCTCAACCCTCTGCTGTTCCCCGACACTGAGCGTGTGGATATACGCATCAGGATTCACCTGGAGAGAGAAGCGCTCGGAGAGCTGGAGAATGCGATTTCTCACAATACCCGGGTTGAGCAACGGATAGCGCTTGAGTCTCAGCCCAAGCAGGAAGTTCTCCGTGACGGTCATGGTTCGTATGAGCTTGAAGTGCTGGTGTACCATACCGATGCCAAGCCTCATGCTATCCAGAGGAGTATGGTCAAGCGCAAGTGGCTCACCCTTGACCATGATGCTTCCCCCATCGCCTGCCTGTAGCCCAAACAACACATTCATCAAGGTAGTCTTGCCCGCACCATTCTCACCCAGAAGTCCATGTACTGTTGCACGACGTAGGGTGAAGTCGATGCACTCGTTCGCTGCCTGGCTGCCAAAATACTTCGATATGTTTGTCATCTGGACTGCAATAGCATCCATCATCGCCCCTCCTATACAATAGGAGGAGGTACGCATACCTCCTCCTTTACGGTGATCCTATTTCTCGAACTCGGGTATCTCGATTTTACCGGAGAGGATGTCCTGATGGATTTCTTCGAGCTTCTCGAAGATAGAGGCAGGATACTGATCCTTGAACTGATGGAAATCAGAGATCTGGAGGCCCTCGTTCGCAACATCAATCCAGTAGAACTTGTCTTCACGGTCCATGAAGTTGCCCTTCATGACATCATCAACAATCTGGCGGATGACAAGATCCCACTGGTAGCCGATACCGCTGACTACATTGTTCGGCGCAAGCACATGCTGGCTTACTACGTTGGAGAGCACAAGCTTGTCGGCTTCAAGGGCGGCATTCACCACACCAAGGCCAATACCGTCACCACTGTGCCAGATGATATCAACACCACTGTCGTACATACCCAAGGCGCCTTCTTTAGCCTTTGCAGCGTCTCTCCAGTCACCTGTGTAATACTCCTGAATTTGGATTGTTGGGTTGATAGACTTGGCACCCATCTTGAATCCTTCATGACCACGATAGATTTCAGAGGCCTCACCACCACCGATGACACCGATTTTCTGTGTCTCTGAGATCATGGCAGCAAGAGCTCCCATCATGTAGCCGCCCTGGCCCAGCTTTACGTCATAGACACAGGAGTTGCTTACTGTCTTGTATCCGGTGCCGAGTGCAAAATGGATCTTGGGGAACTGCTCAGCAACTTTGATGATCGGTTCCATGAACTGGAAACCATGACCGAAGATCAGGTCATAGCCACGGGAGGCAAAGTCCATCAAGGCAGGTTCGATGTCCGCAACCTCATACACATCCTCTACGTAGGTTACACTAATGGCAGAGCCCAACTCGCCTTCGATCTTCTTCATCCCATCGTAGAAAGCCTGGTTGAACGAGACATCATCAATTTTTCCGGGGAGGACAACGGCAATTTTCAAAGCCTTCGGCCCCGTTGCCTCAGAGGAGCTCTCTTTCACACCTCCGGCAAAAGCCATCGATGCAACGATACAACACACCAGTGAAACGAGTAACATTTTCTTCATGCAAATACCTCTACTGTTTTGGATTGTTCTATGAAAACACATGCCTGACAGGCATGTAGGACCCCCTATAATTCCAACATAGCCTCTAGCACATGCTCCGCGGTTGCCGGATGTTTCAGCCTTGCTTGCTTCTGATGCTCTTTCACTGCTTCAACGGCATCGCGCAAGGCGTTGAAGACAGCAACTCCGTAGATCAGAGGTGGCTCCCCAACCCCCTTCGAACCCAAGACCCCACAAATTGCATCGTCGCAAGGAACCAGATCGACCTGCATTACCTTCGGGTAGTCGGTTATCAGCGGAACCTTGTAGGTGGAGAACGATGTGGCAAGAGCCTTGCCGTCCTTGGAATGGAGTATCTCTTCCATCGTTACATAGCCCATGCCTTGCATGAACCCACCGATAACCTGGCCACGGTCGATCTCATAGTCGATGATTCTGCCACCTTCGTGGCGAAGATGGACCTCTTCCAAGGTATACTCGCCGGTAAGGGTGTTCACTTCCACCAGAGCCAAGCAGACACCGTTGGTGAAGTAGGAGAATGGGGTACCCTTGCCTGTCTGCAGATCATATTTCAGTCCAGGGGTGGCATAGTGCCCTTGAGCACCAAGGTTGTAGCGATTGAAATAGCAGTACGAGGCAAGCTCTGCAAAGGATTGCGTCTCATGCGCCAGGCGGCTATCCCACCATTGGCCAGCCTCAAAGTGGATATGCTCGGGTGCCGGTTCCAACTGATGGGTCTCAAAGAGGAGCTGGCTTGCTGCCTTTGTCATGGTCTCCCTGATCTGGGATGCAGCAATGCGTGCAGCTTCTCCGTTGAGATCTGTTCCCGTTGAGGCTGCAGTGGATGCGACACAGCCGATTCGTTTTGTGTTGGTACTCTCACACGTGACATGCTCATCCAAAATGCCAAAGGTCTTGGCGACAATCTTCTCCACCTTGGTGTAGAGTCCCTGACCCATCTCAATGCCACCATGGGTGACGCTTACCGATCCATCGGTGTATACATACACCAATGCATTTCCTTGGTTGAGGAAGGTTGCTGTAAATCCAATCCCATACTTGACAGGAACCAACCCCAAGCCCCGTTTCCGGAACCGGTGGCTTGTATTGAATGCATTACACGCCTTTCTGAGTTCAGCAGCATTACAATCCTTGAGCAGGGTTTTTGTAATCTGGGGAATTGCCACCTCTTCCAACACCATGTCATAGGGGGTTTTCTGGCCATCAAGGATGAAGTTCACCTCTTGCACTTCGAAGACATCCTTGTGCAAGGCATGGGCGATATCAGCCATGATCGTTTCTATCACAAGGGTAGCCTGTGGGGCTCCAAACCCTCTGAATGCAGTATTTGCTGGGAGATTGGTGCGGCAACAGTATCCCGTAATCCTGGCATTCTGGAGGTAGTAGGGACCACAGATACCGAGTACGGCACGTTCCATGATGGCAATGGTAAAATCCTCATAGTAGCCACCATTAGCGTACATGTCGACTTCAAAAGCGGTGATCACCCCGTTTTTATCAAAGCCAACCTTGTAGTTGCTCAGGTACGGATGTCGTTTTCCCGTCCAGGCAAGATCATCAGAGCGATCGAGAATGACCGCACAATTCTGGCCTGTTTTGCTAAGGGCGAGTGCAGCAATACCAGCCCACATGGTACCGCCTCGCTCTTTCCCCCCAAAAGCACCTCCAACACGTGCCACATCCACCTCAACGGCATTCAGGGGCAGATTGAGCAGCAGCGCCACTACCTCCTGGACATCAGTGACAGCCTGCGTTCCACAATGTATCTTGACACCCTGCCTGTGCTCGCCATGCATGGCGAACGCCCGCTGGGTCTCTATGTAGCTATGTTCCTGTTCGTGGGAGGCAAAGTTGCCTTCCACAACGGCATGGGCTTGGGCGAACCCTGCTTTTAGGTCCCCGCACGCAACGGTCATAGGTTTTTCATAATACTGTTTGTGCTTGATCGCCTCATCCAGTGTCAGAATCGGGTCAAGTGGATCAACGACAACCTTGACCAATCTTGCTGCCTTTCTGGCTGCAGCCTGGTCCTGTGCCACCACCACGGCGATCGGTTGTCCGATATAGTGGACCTCTTCTGTGGCCAGCAGGGGTTCTTCTGGACGAGTCACTGCCCCGATGGCATTCTTTCCGGGAATCTGTGAACTATCGAAATGGCATACATAGCCTTCAGTCTGCTGTGCAAGGGAGAAATCGAGTGAGACAAGACGGCCGTAGGCTACAGGAGAGACTACAGGATAGGCGTACAAGAAGGTGTCCAGGCGTTCTGCTTCTCCTGCAAACCGGGCTTCACCGGTAACCAGAGAGCGCAAGTTCATGCTGCGTTTGTTGCTCATAAGATACCCTCCTTGCCTGTTTGTACGAGGAAGTGAGAAAGGATGTGGGACGCGACCAAGTGGGAACGATAGGAAGCGGAACCACGGATATCGCTGATAGGGTTCATCGACTCAGCTATGTGTGATGCCAATTCCTGAATGGTCTCGATGGAGGTATCCACACTGATCTGTTCCTTCGCCAGATCAAGTAAGATAATTGTGGGGCCAACTCCGCCAAAGCAAAGTTCCCAACGTTCGATAGTCTTGCCTGAGTGGACCATCAGGGAAGCGCTGTTCACTGTAGCAATATCAACTGCCGAGCGTTTTCCTGTTTTCTGGAAGGTAAGGCAGGAATCAGGTGGGAGGGGAGGGACCAAGACTTCCAAAATAACCTCATGCTCGCCCATGAGGGTTTGCTTGTAGGCTGTATAGAAGCTTCTAAGCGGCCTTTCGTGCATCTCCCCTTGGGGATCGAGGGAAATGACGATGGCGTTTGCTGCTGCAAGCATGACCAGGCTGTCCCCGATGGGAGAGGCATTTGCAATATTGCCGCCAAGGGTGGCGACATTGCGAATCTGTTTGGATGCCATCATCTTTTTCAGCTTTGCACATTCAGGAAGGGTTGCAAGAACCGTTTCATCCGAGACCAACCGTTCCAGAGGAACTGACGCTCCAATATGCAGGCCGGAGTCATCGACATAGATCTTCTTCGAATCCTCCAAATGGGAGAGGTCTATGATGGAAGTGGGTTGTTTCCCTTTGTTGTGATAGGCTACAGCAAGGTCGGTCAGACCGGAAACCAAAGTGGCCTCCGCTCTTGTGCTCAGGGCTTGCAACAACGCTTTCTTGTCCATCGGGGTTATGTAGTGCTTGCTATCCACCTTGTGGGAGAGTGAGCGTACCTTTTCCTCGCACTCTCTGATCTGGTCAGGCACAAACTGCGCTTTCCCTTGATACCCGATCATCTTCAGTGCAGCCCCCCTGATACCCTCGTATCCGGTGCATCTGCAGATATTGCCTTGCAGTGCAATCTCGACATCCTCAATTGTAGGTATCGCCTTCATGGCAAAGAGGGCGAAGAAAGACATGATGAACCCAGGGGAACAGAATCCACATTGTGCGCCATGAGTATCGATGATGGCCTCTTGGATGCAGTGTAGGGCTCCCATCGAAGCGAGTCCTTCAACGGTGACGAGACTTTTCCCTTGAAGTTTCGCCACCGGCAAGAGACAGGATGCAACAGCCCGATAGACAAAGGTCCCTTCTTCCCAGGCGCCAAGGGCAACGGTACAGGCACCACAATCCCCGTCCCCACACCCTTCTTTGGTTCCTGTGAGATGCAAATCGGAACGCAAAAAGTCGACGGTACGTTGCATGGGGTCTGCCAGTATGGAGACCTTCTTGCCATTCAGATATAGTGTTATTTCAGTTTTTTCCATAGGTATATCCTCATTTATTCCGCTGAGTACACTTCTTGCCGCCTGAGCATGCTGAGGCGAATGTAGCGGGTGTCGAAAAATGCGTTTACTTTCAGCACGGGAATTTGGTGTGTCGTGTAGTAGATTGATTCCAGATAAAGCAACGGGATGGGAGGTTCCATACTCGAGTACGAGCTGAAACTTGTAAGATTACTGCTTAAAAAAGCCCTTATATCCACAATGTCACTCTCAACCCGTACATCTCCCTTTTCCAAAAGAATATCGAAGGTTGAGCGTGCAATCTCGTCTTTGGTCAGCTCTTTGCCAGACAAGAGGTATTGGGGAAAGATATCCTCACAGAAGATGACAGGGATTTTGTCCGCGAAAAAGACCTTGCAGACGGTGTAAATCTGTTCATCTTCCGAAAGGTCGAGTTCTTTGGCAGTTTTCTCGTCCGGCTTGGTTAGGGTGAGGGAGATGACAGAGACTGAGGCCTCGTATCCGCAGGCATTGATCGCCTGTTCAAACTCCACCGCCGGGGTGAGTTTCACCTTCAGGCTCTTATAGTTGCAATTGATGAAAGTGCCTTTACCGTGCAATGAGTAGATGACTCCTTCTTGCTGTAATTCCTTAAGTACCTCTCTGAGCGAGATACGGCTTACTTGCAATGCTTCTGCCACCATCACCTCACTGGGAAGCTTGTATCGACCGGCTGTATATTCAGCATCAATGAATTCCAGGAGGTTGCGCCGAGTTTTCTCTGTCACAGAGCTGTTCGTAACCGGTTTGATTTTTGAAATTGACTTGTGTATCACTATAATTTCTCCATAAGGTAAGAGGTAAGACCTCTTACTTTATAACATGTCGATTTCCCCTTGGAAAGTATTGAAGTCATACAAAATGGACAATTTGTTTCAGGAAAGGTTCTCCACCCAGGTGAAGGGATTCAGCGTGCTTGTGTGAATTTCAAAATCAGGTACATGGTGCATGCTCATCCTTCATTTCTCCACTGCAAAAAAAAGAAGCCCACATACGCAATCTGCGTAATGGACTTCTTTGTCTTTTGTGCATTTTATGCAGATATTGGAATTTTATGCAACCGGTATACAAACACATGGTTCAAATTTCTAGGTTGAATAGATACATGTCCGATATCACCGGTACTTTGAGCAAACGGCAGTGAGGATCTCAAAAGGTGATGGGCTCGTCATGGAATGGTGTTCGGTCTTGATACCTAGGAACTTTCTCCAGGAATGGGCTTGGTTCTGTATTTTCCTGTTTTATTGACTCCTGTTTTCCCAATAAAAAGAAGGCTAGGATTCGTTTTTGTTTTCATAGAAGAAGATTAGCCTTGAGTAAACCTTTGATGTAAGGCTACCTCTGAAACAGGATGCCATTCCTTTCATAAAAACATTTATGGAAATAAAACTTGCACATTCTAAGAAGGTGGAGTACTATTTGAAGTAGGAAAATGGTAACGCTACCATTTGAACCCCTTTTTTTACCGTTTAATGGTAACGTTACCATTATCACATAAGGAGATTCCATGCCAACTGTAATTGATGTAGCAAAAGAAGCGAACGTAGCTCCCATGACTGTCTCTAGGGTCGTCAATACACCGGACAAAGTGAAACCTGCAACCAGAGAGAAAGTCCTACGTGCGATGGATAAACTGCACTATACACCCAATACCGCGGCCAAGAACCTCGTAAGCAAACGTACTGGACTAGTTGATATCTACATTCCCTCTGCCATTGACCTGAGCAACCCTTTTACCATGCATTTCATTGCAGGCATCAGCAAAACACTCAGTGAGAGCATGTACTCTTTCCTCATACTGCGTGATCTCAAGACCCAACACCCCTGTGATGGCTATATCGCGACAGGATTGTTGCGAGATGAGACTCTCCCGTTTGCCAACTATGTCAAGACTAATCAGAAACCCTTGGTGCTCTTTGGCCATACGTCTCTGGAGGATGTCGATTGTATTGATGTCGATAATGTCCAAGGCTCTTATATCGCCGTGAAACGACTTATCCAAGCCGGTCATACCCAGATTGCCATGGTAAACGTCAAGGAAGACAAGGATTACCCACTCGACCGTCTTGAAGGCTATAAGAAAGCCTTGCAGGAAGCCGGGATTGCTTTCCGTAATGAGTTGGTGACCTATAGCGAGAACAACCCTTCAGGGGGGGAAGAGGCTGCCTTGCATCTCTTTGCCAACGAGAGGGTCCTCACCGCAGTCTTCTGTGCCACCGATACTCTTGGCATTGGGCTTGTACGGCAACTTGAGAGGATGGGGAAGGCAGTTCCCTCTGATGTGTCTGTCGTAGGGTTTGACGGACTGGGCCATCATTTGCTTTCCACTCCCCGGATCACCACCGTCCAACAACCAATCTATGAAATAGGGCGGCTATTGGCAAAAGCCCTCCTTGAACGTATCGAAGGGCGTATGGAGCGTATCGAGAAACTTGTACCGCCGATCCTCCTTGAGGAAGAATCTGTAGCGGAAAGAAGATAAATTGGAGGTTTTTCATGAAAAAAGGAATGATTTGCATGTTGTTTGTCCTCATCCTCACGTTCCCCCTGGTAGCCCAGGGAACTAAAGACGCAGGGGCATCCGGCGCAACGTCAGGAGTCTTGAACGTATGGTCTTCCGGTGAGGAGCTGGGCAGGTTCGTCGAGAACTTCAATAAGGTATACCCGGACATTGAAGTCAAGATTACTGTGGTACCGAACTCGGACTTCGTTGCCAAGATTACTCCCGCCTTGGCTGGTGGGCAGGGCCCGGATATCTTTACCGGTGAATCGGATTACGTAAAGTATTTTGTCAACGCTGGAGTCTGGCAAGACTTACGGCAGGCACCTTACTCCTGTGATCAGTATACTGGTGATATGTGGGAATATGTACGCAGCGTAGGCACTGACTCCAGTGGGGCCGTGAGGGCCTTGAGCTGGCAGGCTTCCCCTGGCTCCTTGATCTACCGAAGGGACCTTGCCCAGAAAGTCCTCGGTGTGAGTGAACCTGCGGATGTAGCGAAACTTTTGCAGAGTAACCAGGCAATGCTTGAAGTCGCCGCAGCTTTCGAAGCCCAGGGTATCAAGATGTTTGCAAGCTGGGAAGACATCTTGAATATGCAGTTTTCCAACCGCAAATCCCCATGGGTTGTGGATGGAAAGCTCAGCATCGACTCCTCGATGGTTGAATTCATGGATATGGCCAAGACCATTACCGAAAAAGGCTATGACCTAGCGGTCAGTCCCTGGGCTCCTGAATGGATGGCTGCGGTCGAAAGTGACGATTGTTTCTGCTATGTCCTGCCAACCTGGGGGTATCAGTTCGTGGTGAAACCTTCCGCTTCCACCACAATCGGCAAATGGGGCCTTTGCCAAGGTCCTGTCCCGTATGTGAAGGGCGGTACCTGGTTGGGGATTAACAAGGATAGCAAACAAAAAGACCTGGCTTGGACTTTCCTGAAGTATGTTGCCTTGGACAGCGAGGCTCAAATTGCCTATGCAAAGCAATATGCAGAGTATGTCTCGCTCAAGAGTGCAAATGAAGCCTTGTCCACAGAACCTGGTGAAGAAGTCCTTGGCGGGCAGAACCTATTTGCCTTCTACAATGGTCAGATGGCAAAGATTCCCTCTGATTTGATGACCCAGTATGACGGGCAATTGAACAACGCCTTTTTGTCCATCGTGCGTTCTTATGCTACCGGGCGGTTGTCAAAGGATGCAGCTTTGCAGCAATTCACCGAAGATGCCAAGACGGCCTACCCTGAATTGTCTCTCTGACCTATCCTATGCTTTTGATGTCCCGGGTTTTTCCCCGGGACATCCTCAAGGAAACAATGAAAAAACATACAGCAAAAAACTGGATGGGATATCTTTTTATTTCGCCATTCTTTCTTATTTTTCTTGTCTTTGTGGCCTATCCGGCTCTATATACATTTTTCCTGAGTTTCAGGAAATGGAATGGGTTGACCGATCCGATAGGTAACGGACTCTTGAATTTCCAGCGCTTGTCCACTGACAAGGTTTTCTACCTAAGCCTGTGGAATACCTTCCGTATCTGGATCTGGAATTTTATCCCGCAGATGTTTACGGCTTTGCTCCTTTCCAGTTTCTTTACCTTAGGCAAGGTGAAGGGAATGAAGTTCCTGCGGGCTGCCTATTACTTACCCAATCTCATTACTGCCACCTCTGTAGGTTTGTTGTTCAACTTGCTGTTCAATGGGAACAAGTCAACGGCCAATCAAATCCTTGGGGCCCTGGGCCTGGGGGGAGGGCCGTTTAATTTCTTCAACAGTGAGATATTTACTTCCTCTTTGGTCTCCTACATCCAATGGTGGATGTGGTTTGGGTATACTACTGTCATTATCATGGCTGGCATTACCTCCATCGATACTTCGGTATACGAGGCTGCTAGGGTGGATGGTGCTAGCAAGACGCAGACCTATCTGCAGATCACACTTCCACTTATCAGGCCTACGCTGATCTATATGACAATAACCTCCATAATCGGGGGGATGCAGCTATTCGATGTTCCCGCAACCCTTTCCAATAGCATGGGTGATCCACGCAAGGCTGTTCTCACCACCTCAATGTATCTGTATAATCAGGGATTTGCCAGCCATAACTATGGCTATGCCTCAGCCATTTCGATAGGGCTTTTTTTGATCATTGCACTGCTGAGCTTTTTGGCTTTCAGGGCAATGCAACGAAAGGAGCGTGTATATGAAAACTAAACGCCTTGCCCTGGGGACCTTGCAGTATGCGTTTCTTTTGATGCTGCTTTTTCTCTGCATCGGGCCTTTCTATCTGATGGTGGTGAATGCCACCCAATTGAGTTTCGACATCTCGACCAGATTGAACTTGTTTCCCGGGAAAGCCTTGGCTATAAATTATAAGACCATGCAATCGCTGGTGAATATCTGGAATGGGTTTTTCAATAGCCTGCTCATTGCCCTACCGTTTACTTTTTGTACAGGGTATTTCGGGGCCCTTACTGCCTTTGGATTTGCCAAATACTCCATGAAGCACAAGGAGGCTCTGTTTGCAATTGTCCTGGCAAGTATGATGATTCCTGCTCAGCTGGGGATCATTGGGTTCTATCATCTGAATTTGAAATTACATCTGCTCAATTCCTATCTGCCGTTCATACTGCCAGGTATTGCCAATGCCACCACAGTATTTTTTCTCCGGGGGATGATTGACAGTGTTCCCGATTCCCTGATGGAATCGGCACGCCTGGAAGGGTGTTCCGAATTTGGGATCTACAACAGGATAGTCTTGCCTTGTGTCCTCCCTGGGGTTGCCACCATGTGTATTTTCAATTTTGTCACCAACTGGAACAACTACATGGGGCCGTTGATTCTGATGACCAAAAGTGAACGCTATACCATGCCGGTGATGATCGCCATGATCAAGGGCTTGTATAGGACCAACTATGGGGCCATGTACCTGGCTATCGCCATTTCTGTCGTACCGATAATAATCGTGTATTGTTTTATGTCAAAATATATTATCAGTGGATTGACCACTGGTTCAAATAAGTAGGTAGCAATGAAAAAGTATACACTGAGAAGTTCTTCATCAACACATGTATGGAAAGAAACAGTAGGATTGGAAACTGACCGGCCTTGTTCCGTGACCCTTAGTGGCCAGACGTATCAGGCTATGGTGGGCTTCGGAGGATGTTTCAATGAGCGTGGCTATACGGCCCTTGGAAAACTTGTTCCGGAACAAAAAGACGTATTGATGAGGGAACTTTTTGAGAAAGCTGCTTTTTCGATCTGCAGGTTGCCCATAGGTGCAAACGACTATAGTGAAAGCTGGTATTCTCTGGATGAGACTCCACAGGATTTTGATTTGAAGGATTTCTCGATTGAACGGGACAGGCATTCGCTCATCCCCTATATACAACAAGCCCTGGCTATAAACCGGGACTTGGTGCTGTTTGCTTCGCCATGGAGTCCTCCCATCTGGATGAAGCAACCACCCGTATATAATTGGGGCAAATTGGTGTGGGAGAAGCAATACCTACAAAGTTATGCCCATTACTTTGTTCTTTTTGTCCAGGAATATGCAAAGGAAGGTATCCCTATCCACCAGGTCCATGTGCAGAATGAACCTGTAGCCAACCAGAAATTCCCTTCATGCACATGGACAGGCGATGAGTTGAAAATTTTTATACGGGACTACCTGGGACCTGCTTTCAAGGCGAATGGCATCGATTCGGAAATCTGGCTGGGAACGATCAACGCCCCTGGCTGTGACTATAAGAATCTGATGTTCGAGAAATGGGCGAACGAGGACTATGACTATTTTGCCAATGCTGTGCTTTCTGACCCCAAGGCTTTGGAGTTTATCAGGGGAGTCTCGTACCAGTGGGGTGGGAAGATTGCCATCCAAAGGACTTTCGAGAGCTGGTGGCCCCGTATAAGGCTTATGCAGTCGGAAAATGAATGTGGATCGGGGGACAACACATGGGATTACGCTTTCTATGTGTGGACAATGATCAAACACTACGTTACCAATGGGGCAGAAAGCTACCTGTACTGGAATATCGTCTTGGAGGAAGGGGGACTCAGTACCTGGGGCGATCCGCAAAATGCCATGATTACCGTACATGCAGACGGTAGCTATACGCTTAATCCCGACTACTATGTCATGAAACATTTCTCGTCAATCATTAAAAGTGGTGCCTTACGTTTGGGGCTTACGGGACCATGGGCCGGGGATAGTCTTGTTTTCCGAAATCCTGATGGTTCCTATGCTATCCAGTTTTTCAATCCTTTCTCCCAGGAAAAAGAGGTGACCATTCAGATTGAGGGAAAATCTGTCATGTTCTGTCTTCCTGGCCGGTCGGTCAGCAGTACGGTGATAGGGTTATGAACACTCTCATATATGCTACGGTGATGGTCGGAGGAAAACCTCAGGAAAAAATGTTACCAGTCAAAAAAAGTCTTGATGACGGGAAAACAGAGTTGCATATCATCAATGTGTACCCTCAGATGACCTACCAAAGGCTCGAAGGGTTTGGAGGTGCGATTACAGAGGCGGTAGGTTCAGTCCTTGCCTCCTTATCTGAGCAGCAGGCCCAGACAGTCCTTCACAGTTGCTTCAGCCCTGAAGGGTTGGCGTACCGTTTTATTCGAACTAGTCTCGATAGCTGTGATTTTTCCCTTTCGCAATACAGTGCAGGGAAGCAAGATGGGAGCTTTTCTCTGGAAAGGGATGAAGCATCCATACTCCCTTGGATCAGGAAAGCCCAGGCCCTTGTGGGCGAGGACCTCGCTGTTATGCTGAGTCCCTGGTCGCCGCCTTCTTTCATGAAGACCAATGGACAACGGTGTCATGGGGGGGCTCTGAAGACTGAATACAGAGGGCAGTGGGCTGCCTATATCTGTCATTATATCAAAGCCTATCGGGATCGGGGCATCCCTGTACAAGCGTTGAGCGTTCAGAATGAGCCTAACGCTACCCAGGACTGGGAGAGTTGCCTCTACACAGCAGAGGAAGAAAAGGATTTTCTGCAAACCTATCTATATCCTGCCTTGCAGGAGGCGCATCTGGAAGATGTTGAAATTTTCCTATGGGACCATAATAAGGAACGCCTCTTTGATCGGGCCCTTGTCTGCCTTGATGACCGGACAGATCCCATGGTTTCCGGTTTTGCCTTCCACTGGTATAGTGGGGACCATTTTGAGGCGCTGCGCCTGGTAAAGGAGCGGTATCCCTCCAAACGGTTGCTCTTCAGCGAAGGGTGCATAGAATATAGTCGCTATGACAGAGGCAATCAGTTGCTCAATGCCCAGAAGTATGGGCATGAGATCATCGGTAACCTGAATGCAGGGATGGATACGTTCCTAGACTGGAATATTGTTCTGGCAAATGATGGGGGACCCAACCACTGCAACAATTTCTGTGAAGCTCCAATTTTTGTCAATCTTGAAAGCAAGGAATTGATTTTTAATCTTTCCTATCGCTATATCTGGCATTTCAGTCACTTTCTGAAGCCTGGTGCGGTCCATATTGCCTCGACAGGTTTTGATGCTTGTGTGGAAACAGTCGCTTTTCAGAATCCGGAGGGTTCCTATGTGATCGTGGTACTGAACAAAGACTCTGTCTTGCATAAGATAAATCTGCGCATACTTGGGACCTTGCAAAGCTTTGATATAGAAGGTGATAGTATCGCAACTGTAGTAATTGAGCTGTGAGTGGGTACGTAAGAATGTAAGAGGTAAGGCAATCCGCAATAAGTGGAATATATCCGATTGAAGGTCCCTGCAATTTCTTGCAGATGAGCAGGCTCCTTTTGTCGTTTCTGTGCCATGGATACCTTTGGTGTGGGTATGGTGCATAGGCTCAGTAAGAGACTGTATTTGTGAAGTCCCGAAAAGGTATATCTAGGCCATCCAAGATCCTGAAATAGTAGCTTGTCTGGCCTATCCGATCTGTAGAAAAATATTTCTTGACAGATACTATTCTCGATGATAATCTAGAGAAAACGTTTTCGAAAACGTTAATTCAGTTCATAAAGCAGAGAGATTTCAAAATGGATAAGACTATTACGTATTCAATGAAGATGACGGTTTCTCCTTCAAGAAAGGAGATGGGGCTAGCTGCAGGAGCTTGTGGGGAGAAACTTCTTGTTGATCTTCTTGCAAAGAAAGAGACAGTACGTGTGATTATGGCTTCTGCTCCTAGCCAAAATGAAGTTCTTGACTACCTGAAGAATAGCGATAAAATTGACTGGTCTCGGGTTGAGGTATTTCATATGGATGAATACATCGGCATCTCTCTGGACAACCCTGCCTCATTCAGCAATTTCCTTGATAGAAAGTTGTTCGATACGATTAAGGTAAAGGCCTTCCACAAGATTGTCACCGATATCAATGATCCTCAGAAATCCTGTGATGAGTATGCTTCACATCTGCAAGAATTCCCCATAGATATTGTATTTCTTGGAATAGGTGAGAATGGGCATATTGCATTCAATGATCCTGAAATGGCTAATTTGAAAGATCCTCTTCCGATGAAGGTTGTAACACTTGATGAGGTATGTAGGATGCAGCAAGTCCATGATGGCAGTTTCAAGACTCTTGAGGATGTCCCTAAACAGGCGGTCTCTCTCTCTGTCTCAATGCTAATGAGCGGAGCTCATCTTGTTTGCGCTGTTCCTACTGCAAAAAAGAACGAAGCTTGCCTTAGGATGATAATGGGGACTGTAAGTGCTGAATGCCCGGCAACAGCAATGAGAATACATCCTGATTGTAATATTTTTATGGATAACGAATCAGGGCATGGAATTGCAGAGCTTGAGACTGCAAAGATTACGTTTGAAAATTGATAATTGGAATATTATCAAATAAATAAACAGGAGAAAGGTATGAAGAAAATTGCTCTTTGTCTGATTTTCGTAATGATTTCATCGGTTTCAATTTTTGCGAGTGGCAATGCAGAAAAAGGTTCTGCTGGACCTTATCAGGTCAAGTTCTCCACTGAGAATGGCGCAGAGGATGTTGAGTCCAAAGGGCTTTATGAGATTAAGGATATCCTGAATCAGAGCGGTCTTTTTGATTGTGAAGTTTTCATTGGTGGCGCTCTTGGTGAGAATGATGACACCCTTGAGCAGGCAATCCAGGGAGCTCCGATCGTGACAGTATCAGATCCTGGCCGTCTTATGAGCTTTGTCCCTGCTTTCGGAATCATCCAGATGCCCTATCTTATTGAAGACATCTCTGTCATCAATAAGCTTCTGGATACAGAGATCTACAAAGACTGGGAGACGCAGTTTGAGGAGCAAGGTATCAAAGTCATTACTGCCAACTGGTATAGTGGCCCTAGAAACTTTGTTCTCAATAAAGCTGTCAACACGCCAGCTGACCTAAAGGGTCAGAAAATTAGAACCATAGCAAGCCCTCTCTTTACTGCAAGCGTGAGTGCAATGGGAGCAGTCGCAACACCGATGTCATGGTCAGAAGTCTATCCAGGGATAGAGCAAAAGGCCATAGATGGATGTGAGGCCCAGACTCCTACTGTCTATGCTTCCCATATCTATGAAGTGTGCGGTTACATTAACAAGACCGAACATTTTCAGCTTATTGGTTGTCCTGTCATTGGAACGATTACCTTCAATTCCTGGAGCAAGGAAGCTCAGGATCTGTTTGTTAAGGCCTTCAAGGACACAGGTAAGAAATATCAGGGACTCGTTCTCGACATGATCGAACAGGAAGAGAAGGAGATGGCTCAAATGGGTATGGTTATCAACGAGGTCGATAAGGCTCCTTTCAAGGCAGCTGTTGAACCAGTCTATGAAAAGCTCGGGTACACAGAACTCCAAAAGGAAATCTCCAAGGAACTTGGTATCAACTGATTGTAGTATGACTATCTGCCCCGTGAAGGGGCAGATAAAATGGGGCTAAGTAATGGAAAAACATGTATCTGACCGTTCTTTGATACGACGTTCATATGATGCTCTTTGCACCGCAGAGCTTTATGTTGCGGCTACATTATTCATGGTGATCGTTATGCTTGTATTCATCTCCGCAGTTACAAGGAAGATGGGTTTTCCAATCCAATGGACAATGGATGTCACCAAGCTTTGCTTTGCCTGGCTTGCATTCCTCAGTGGTGATATTGCCCTAAGGAAGGGTGCTCTCCCTGGTGTTGATATGGTTGTTGAAAAATTCCCTCCAAACGTTCGCTTTGTGCTTAAGTATGTCTCAAGAGCATTGATGTTCGCGCTTCTTGTTTTCTTTATCTATTTCGGATTCAAACTAGCTATGTCGAATGTAAAGAGAACCTTTCAGACGCTGAAGATCAGTTATGCTTGGGTATCAATAAGTTTGCCCGTGTGTTCGGTGTTGATGAGTTTGTCGTTTATTTCCAATACCATCGATGATTTCAAAAAGAAACCCAATAGGTGATGTAATATGTATATGTTGTTGTCATTATTCGTAATACTGCTCCTGATAGGTATGCCTATCGCCTTTGTGATAGGTATCTCCGGGGTAGGATTCTTTCTTATCGAGAACTCCATTCCCTGGAGTGTCCTGGTCCAGAGGGTAGTAGCACAAACCCAGTCATTCACCTTTCTTGCCATTCCTTTCTTTATTTTTGCAGGAAATCTGATGAATGAGACAGGGATAACCAAAAACCTTCTTTCCCTTGCCAAGCTCATCACAAGGAAGATGTATGGAGGGGTTGCCCAGGTGAATGTGATCCTCTCAACCCTTATGGGCGGAGTATCAGGTTCTGCTGTAGCGGATGCAAGCATGCAGATCAGAGTCCTTGGCCCAGAGATGGACAAGCAGGGGTATCCTAAGGGCTATACTGCAGCTGTAACCTGTCTGTCAGGGCTTATTACGGCAACAATACCTCCCAGTCTTGGACTCATTCTTTTTGGCTTCCTTGGGAATGTATCTATAGGAAAGCTTTTTGTGGCAGGTATCGTTCCGGGGTTCCTGATGTGTGTCTTTCTGATGACAACAGTTACCCTTACCTCACGTCATCATCACTACGATGCGCCCAAAGAGGATGCAACAGTCCCTAAGGCCGAAGAGATTGTCGTGAATCTTAAGACCTCAATATGGGCCCTCATATTCCCCATAATTCTTATTGTAGGGATCAGGTTTGGTGTTTTCACTCCTTCTGAGGCAGGAGCTTTTGCCGTTGTGTATGCAATAGTATGTGGCGTTTTCATATATCATGAGCTAACGCTGGAGAAGTTCTGGAAGGCCCTTAAGAATACTATATCAGATCTTGGATGCATAATCATAATCATAGCATTCAGCGGTATATTCGGATATGCACTCACGTACGGTGAAGTTCCGGTGCTAATGAGCAGATTCCTTTTGTCTATTACTTCAAATGGGACTGTGATGATCATGCTAATGATGCTATTCCTGTTCTTTGCTGGTATGTTTCTGGATAGTGATGTAAATACGCTGTTGCTTACACCAATATTCCTCCCAGTTGTCATGTCAATGGGAATAGATCCAGTGCATTTTGGTATTTGTATGTCCACCATGATAACCCTTGGTTGTATGACGCCCCCTGTTGGTACTGGTATTTATGTGGTATGTGGAATTGAAGGTTGTTCAATTGGTGACTTCATAAAGGAATCAGCCCCATTCTTTGTTGCCATATTTATGGAGATTATGGTGCTTATCTTAGTTCCCCAAATTACACTTTTTCTGCCTAACCTGATATTTGGATGATGATATGCAAGAAAGAAAGATAGATTTGGAGACCCATGGGTTTAGGGATTTATTTTTTTCCAGTGGTTGGAGAGTCTCCTATGCTGATTATAATGCTGCATCCAATGATGTTTCTTCCATCCATAGGATGGAGAAGCATCTTGAGACCGACGAGGCATTCTCTTTGATCCGAGGCACTGTGTATTTGGTGAGTGGAGGAAAAGGGGAATGTATAGGACCTCTGGATGTGCGGAAGTTGGAACAGGAAACACTCTATGTTATTGGGAAAGGCGAGTGGCATGTGGCTGTATTCCAGCAAGGTGCTGCTGTATTGATTATTGAAAACGAAGTGGAGTCCCCCTCGAAATCGGCTGAGCTCAAGGGAAAAACTCTTGGAAATTTCATAGAGGAATCTTTTTGAAAAGCATTTCTTTTGCTATAGTATCTGTTAGTTACTAGGAAATGGGGGTGTCATCGTGACTCTGAAGGATATTTCGAAAGCCACGGGTTATTCCCTGACTTCTATACATCGTGCAATATATAATAAGGAAGGTCTTAGCTCAGAGACCAGGCAGAAGATTCTTGAATCTGTGAAGTCCATGGGGTATGAGGTCAATTACATGGCTTCCTCCCTTAAGAGAAAGATCATGAACATAGCCTTTGTAGGCAAAAAGCCTCATATTGCAATGGATTACCATTACATGATCGCCGAAGGTGTCAGGTCTGCATTCTCTCAGGATGAGGGAATGAACATTGCCCTAAGGGAGTATTATTTCGAAGGCAAAGCTTCTGACCTGGAGGATGAGGAATGCAAGATCCTCGCTGAGATCTACAACCAAGATGATCTTGATGGCGTAGTGATAATGCCGACCAATACTGGTATAAAACTTCAGCTTGCTGTGCAGAAGATCATTGGTAAGGGCCTTCCTGTGGTCCTGGTTGATGATAACTTTGAGAATATGGAGTATCTGTGTGCAGTTGAGCCATTCACTGACCTAGTTGGAAGAACAGGTGCGGAATTCATGTGCCTTACCTGCAAGCCCGGGAAGATTCTTGTTGCTCTTGGAAATAGTTCCAGTACAGGGCAAATGGAGAATTATGAGAGCTTTGTAGCATATATACGGGAACACAATGCACCTCTAGAATGTATTCCCGTTGAAGACCCTCATGATGAGCAACAGTTTGTTGATGAGCTTACCTCTCATATCGATGATTCTGTGGTAGGGCTATATACCGTCTGTGAATCCAATACACCAGCTATCTGCAAGGCCGCTATACGGTCAGGGAGAAACGATCTCAGGGTTCTTGGATGTGACCTCGGTCCTGAGAACAGACAGTACCTTAGCGATGGCGTTCTCTGTGGAATATTGGATATGAATTCCTATCTCCAGGGCTTCCTTGCAATGCGTGTGCTGGTAGAATATCTCTTGAAGAATATACCACCTAAGGCCACTATCCTTTCTGTTCCCGTAAATCTTGTTCTCAGAAGTAGCCTCACGTTCTTCAAAGGGGAACATAGTGCAGGAATCTCTATAGCAACCCGATCAGGAAAGCCTTAACTAGCTTGCAGAGACATATCTGCACATGCTTTCATCCATCTTAGATAATACTATCGACAGGTGTATCTGGTTTCTCGAGGATCAAGCAGAATGTAGTTGCTTTGGTTATGAGAAACCCTGTATTGCTGTCTCTGTTTGTTTGTATCGCCTCCGCGAGTTTTAGTGCAGGATCGATTGCATTTTCAGCAGTAATGGAAGTGAGCTGGTTTCAGTAGGTTGTGATGTTGCCCATGGGGCAGGCCTAGCTGTCCTGACTCCTGCATGGATGCAATATGTCGCACCGTCCAATAAGCTACGGTTTTTGCAATATACTTCACGAGTTTGGAACATCCAGTTGCCATACGATACGTATGATGAGATATTGGAGCGTCTGGTTGCTTCATTGAAGGCTTTCTATCAGAGTCTTGGGCTTCCTACAAGCTTGAGGGATATTGGTATCAAAGAGGAGCAACTTCCTCTCATCGCAGAAGCTACCACTGGGGGCCTTTATTCTGTGGGCTCTCTGATGAAGCTAGATACCCAAGGAGTGCTTGAGATATTGCGTTTGGCGCTGTAGTAATTGAGGTGTTATGATTGGCCGTCTGGTCTCGTAGTTTCTGAATCTAGTATCCATTGATAGGCCGAGTGAGCATTATACCGGACAGGGCAGAGCAGTAATAATCAGAACGCTTAGTGAGAATTCGGCTACCGGGTAGGAAATCCACATAGGGACGAATGTAAGAGACCTGCGTCATTACAAGGGATTGCTTAAGATTGTTCTTGATTAGTATCTTGGTATTCATGTATGAGGGAAATCTAGGGAAAAGCAATGGAACCGATACGGATGCCGGTTCTCAGGTAATGCTCTCACATATCTCATACCCTAGCGGTCTTGTACTTCATCTCTTTCAACGTTCAGGCTCCCACTGAATCCTTTTTGGTATCGATTGAAGCCCATAGATAATCCTCCCTCTGGAACAGAATTCGCAAAGGGGACTGGCCTCCCTGTTCCTGAGCTAGGTAGGCAACCCCATGGCAGTCACCTCACAGTACCCAATGCAGGCACCTCAAAACAACCTCGATAGCAGAAAATCTGATAGGCCTATCATAGTCTGTATTTCATATTTTTATGTAAAAATTAAGAAAGTTAATAAATAAATAAATAAATATTAAAAAAATTAATAATAAATATTGATTTTATCACTAATGTGTTTTATATTGAATGTAACAGAGGAATGTATATGGAACACAGCTGGCAAAAACTACTCTCCCTAACCGGAGGAAAGAAATTCTACATAACACAGGTACAGATACCCGAAGATGCCATTACCATCGAAGGGAAGTTTCAGGTGCCGCCTTTTGCAGAACTCAGTACGGAAGACCAGATCTTTATCGCTGCGTTCATAAAGACACACGGGTCGATCAAGCAGATGGAGTCAATCTTCAACATCAGTTACCCCACAGTGAAGAACCGTCTGAACAGCATAGCGCGCCAACTGGACATTGTTGATGTGTCGATACAGGTCTCCAACTCGATTTCCAGCATACTTGACCGTCTGGAGCAAGGGGACATTACCGTTGCACAGGCAATTGAGGAGATAGAATAATGTTACCCATGCTACTTCGTTTAAAAGTACATGATGAGAAAACCTCTTTTGGGTTTTATCTGCCATTGGGCCTTATCTATTTACTCTTTGTCCCGATTCTCATACTTGGGGCTATCGCCTGTATAGTGCTTCTTGCGATACCCAAAACAACAAGACAGGCACGGTCATACCTCCAGTTGATTCTGGCTCTGCCCTCACTGCTTTCAGCTAGTATCGGTACAGAAATTTCAGTGCAATCGAATGAGAAAGATATAGTGATACATATAATTTAGGATACGATAGGAGAATGATTATGAGTGATGAAAGACTGAGAATATTGCACCTTCTCTCTGAAGGAAAGCTTACTCCGGATGAAGCGGAAAAACTGTTGCAGGCCATGGAAAGTGGTACACAACAGATTGAGAACACCAGCAAAACCCAAAACAGTGATATCAGAGGAAAATATCTGTATGTACAGGTGGAGCCTAAAGAAGGGAAATCTTCTGAGCGGGTCTCTGTCAAAGTGCCCCTGGCGTTGATCAAGGCCGGTTTAAACATATCCAAACTGATTCCCCTGGAAGCCCAGGATAAAATTCATGCTTCCATGCAGGATAGTGGTATCCCCTTCAATTTTAACGACATTGACCCTCAGAACTTTCAGGAAATCCTAGAAGTTTTTGAACAGACAAGTATTGATGTAGATACCGACGAGTCTACAATCAAAGTGTACTGCCAATAGTAGGGTAGCAGGATATGGTACCGATTTCACTTTCGGTACCATATTCCTGTAAAATTGCTCTTTCCATATAATTTCGGTAGTCCTTTCAATCTCACATAGTGAACATGCTGGTGCATACGAATCCTTTGGTGGTACCGAATCCCTAGACGTATTTGTACTGTATGATAGGGACCTGTTCATTACAAACAACTATAGTGTGGAACAATGTTGAGTAAAATATTGAATCTCCAAACATACTTATCAATTTCCATATAGATGCTGAGTTGCAAAACCCCTTTGAGCAGGCTTGATGTGAGTTTGGTTTGACTTAACAAGGGTCTTCACCCTTCTTACAACAAAGGTGGCTAGAGAGAGGTGCATCCTCTTTGAAGTAGTGATCGACCCAATTTACTACAATCAGAACATGACAAAGTTCAATAAATCCATCACACAAATGGAAGTGCCTGGAGGCATTATCCACGAGGTGGATGTGAATGATTACAGTGATATCTTGCGATGATTTTCAAAGCCTATAGTAAGATTTTTAAGAAGGAAGCAGGCTATAATAACCCAGAATTGAAGGAAACTCTCGATAGGATATGTAGAAAATCTGCACTTAGTACCCTCAAGCTAATGTCTGTATTTTCGGTCAAGCTCCTTGCTTTGAGGAAAAAAAGATGATCGCTGATGATACATACATGAAGAAACTGAAAGAAACCTATGGTTCTGGTGAGTCTATAGTAACCCTGGGACTTGAACAGATTATCGATGACCACCGCCTAGGGATAATTTTCTGGAACCCCAGAGTGTGTGAAATGATTGATTATTACCAGTTACAATGGGAATCCTGTCATGTGATGAAGAAGGAATTGTCATATCTTGTCAGTAGGAAACGTAGGAAATCTCAAATTGAGGGCATCTTTTAGATTAATATCAGTATGAAATTTTAAATAACATTAGTTGTATTATACCTAGCTATGTTGAAACATTTGTAAGTTTTGGTTACAATTTTGTCTCAAAGAGAGTATAGTAAAGACAAAGGAGGCCCGCGGATGAAAATCTTATCCGCAGTTAAGCTGTCGGAAACGGTATCTGAACTGCGAAATAAAAAGAATCTTACCCAGGCAGAACTTGGTGAACTAACGGGGATTCACCGAATCATGATCGGACGCATTGAACGGGAAGAATTCACTCCATCAATAGTACAACTTGAAGCATTGGCGAGCGTTCTGGGATTCGAGATTACGGACATGTTTGTAGAGAAGGAACAATCGCAATCCTTTATTGCCCTTCGTAGCGAAAGTATGAATGAGGCTGAGAAAGAAGGTGTTGATACGCTGCTTGGCATGATGTTTACGCTACGTCAGCAGATTCTTCTGAGGAGAAAATTCGAGCATGAATCGGAAAATCAAGCTTAGCGCGCAGGATATTGAATCAATTAGAGAATTAGCAGAAGAGAAGAGATTCTCGCTCGGTTTTGCTGGAGATCCTCCGATCGCAAATGATATCCACACGATTCTTGAGAAGCTCAGTATCATCCTGCTCGAATTTCCCATCGAAACGGAAAGTGACAGGCCAGCCTTCTCCGCTGTGATACTGTGTTCAGAAGAGGGTGGAGAGCCTCTAGTGTTTATCGGACTCAATACCGCAGATTATCAAGATAAGCAGATTTTCGCGATAGCCCATGAACTGTATCACTATTTCACCAAGACTGGATCCCATCTAAGTCGACAAAATGGACAGGAAAACGATGTGGTTGAAGCGAAGGCGAATAGGTTTGCTGCTGAGTTTCTGCTCCCTGAAGATGTGCTACGACGTCGGATTTTCAATGAATTCAAATCGTATTCTCTTGCAGACATTCAAACGAAGGTCCTGCTTCGTTTTATAGCGAGGCTTCACTGTACCTGGTGGCTCCCTTACCGTTCATTGGTGAAACGGTTGTGGGAGATTGAAGCCATAACCGATACGCAATACAAGGAGCTCTATCTTATTGATGAGCGTGATCCAGAAGGTGATTATGGCAGGATTGGCAGATCTACCCAGAAAGATATCTTCACCATGTTGAACACTACTACCAAGACAATCGGAACATCCCCAAGAGCAATTGAGACAGTATTTCGAAACTTCGAGAACAACCTTATCGATGAGGATACGTTCGCTAATACCTTGCGCCTATTCAATAAATGCCCTGCTGATTATGGGTATGAAATTTCGGTCTCACAAGATGATATTGATGAGATTCATGATTTTTTTGAAGGGTGGAATCATGACAGTTGATGTTGCGAAGAAGAATCCTGCCTTGGTCTCGTTATACGATAAACCAGATCAGGTCATCACCTTGGATGCAAATTTCCTCATCCCTCCTGATCGTCAGATGCAGTCAATCAAGGGCATTTCATTTTCTCCGTTCCAAGCCTTTTGGCTCGATCCAATCTTTGACACCTTTTCCAATCTGGCAATTCATGAAGCGGTCCGTGATGAATTGGTCTCACTAGATATCAAGACTTTCATCCAAAACAAGGAAAATACGTCGCCTCCGCAAATAATAATACATAAAGATTCCGAACTAACCAGTGTTGAACAAATGCTTAGGGATTCAATCGAGGCCAAAATCTATCCTTACACTCACTATGACCCGCATCTTGACAATCGTGCAGATCGGGGTGAGGTGAAAACCCTTGCTTATATAGCCGTCAAAGGTCTCCTATATTTTGCAGCCCATGATTACAATGCGATTCAGTTGGTCGAAAAGGCAGAATCGTGGTCTACAGGGCTGGATACCGTCCAAACGATAAAAATGTACGAGATACTATTCTTCTTGTATGTAAGATACCCTTCTATCAAAAAGTCCTTGAAGATGTTGTACAAATATCAGTATTACTTGACGAAAAACGACAAATTGATAAATCCTGAATGGGGAGTATTCATTAAGGATATGGAGTCCTTATATCAATTCCCTCTTAAGGATGGTAACTCTTGATCAGACATGGTGACCCATTGCTGGATACATTCGATGTGCAGGTAATTATTAATTCAAGTCGTAACATGTTCAGAGCTTGGGCTTTCTGAGAGCAGAAACTATAGCAGAACTTTCTCAAGGTTTTGTTTCTTCGGGTTGTACCAGAATGGAGCACTTCTCTCCCAGAGAGAGGAGAAGGAAGAAATCATGATGTTGCATGCGTCTGCAAGATCGGTGAGCAACAAGCGATCGTTTGTATAGAAGGAAGACTGATGAGCCCTTTGAAAAGCATACGTTAGCTCAATATTATCAACAGACGAAGGCGTGTTAGGCCAATGGAGTTCTTACTCACGTTTCTGCGAGAATTGAAAAGTTGGTTGCCATGCTTCCCATTTCTCCGACTGAAGTGTAATCATGTGCTGCTTCAGATAATGGATATCAGCTGTTGACAGCGTTGGTTGGAGACTCTTGGTCCTCTGGGGCATATACTCACTTGTAGAGTCGCTATCACCCTTTGCCGTAGGGGACCTGTTGTTGCTTCCCTTACTGCTTCTTTCATTGAGGGAGTTTGGAAGATAGGACTCAAGTGTGGGTAGGGTTAAAGCCAATAGTCATATCCTGTTCTATTCTTTTTTTCTACTAACAGGAAAGCTTGGAAACAATTCTTTGACCACAGAGAAGAACTCAGTATTTTGGATGCATTGGTTCTGACTTCTTTATCCATATCCATGCCGAAAGGCTTTTGTATGACTGCTACTCCATCTTCCCTGAGGCTGAAATAATCTTTGCTGGATGACATGGTAGCATTACATACAGCCAGTAGTATTGGCTGTATTATCCATCGGACTTTCTAAACGATATTTACAACTGTAGTAAAGAGTGGTAGCGTACGTTAGCTATGAGCTGGGAAATGAGAGAATCCTTGCCCATACTACTCTTATATATGCAATAATGGTTTCATACTGTGGCATGTCCTGGTATGGGATACGCTATGCTCTGGTCTTTTTGTATGTTGAACAGAATGATGTTTCGAAATAGAAAATTGGAGGCCTTTTTATGAACCTCACCATAGCCGGTACCGGCTACGTCGGTCTTGTAGCAGGAGTCTGTTTTGCCCATGTAGGGCATACCGTTACCTGTGTTGATGTAGACCCCAAGAAAATAGAGATGCTTCGTAGTGGCATCAGCCCTATCTATGAGACAGACTTGGAAGAACTTCTGCAAGAAGGGCTTTCTTCTGGCCTGCTTCAGTTTACCACTGACTATACAAGCGCCTATGCCTCTGCAGAAGTAGTTTTTATCGGGGTAGGGACACCAGAGCTCCCTGATGGTTCAGCCAACCTCAGCTATGTGGCGACTGTGGCTCGCCAGATAGCTGAGAGTGTTGAACACGACTGCCTTGTTGTCGTCAAGTCAACAGTCCCTGTAGGAACCAATGATAAGGTTGAGCAATTCATCAAGGACTCCTTGGTGAAAGATATCTCTGTAGAAGTGGCGTCCAACCCTGAGTTCCTTGCCCAGGGGTCAGCCGTGCATGACATGATGCATGCCTCCCGTATTATAATCGGGGTGGAAAGCGAAAAGGCAGAGTCTGTACTACATACAGTCTATGCCCCCTTCGATCTCCCCATTGTTGCAGTCTCCCGCCGAAGCGCTGAGATGAGCAAGTATGCGGCAAATGACTTTTTAGCCCTTAAGATTTCCTACATGAACGACCTTGCTAACCTCTGTGAATTGGTAGGTGCTGACATAGAGGATGTTGCTCGTGGCATGTCCTATGATGAACGTATAGGATCACGCTTTCTCAAGGCGGGGGTTGGGTATGGAGGGAGTTGTTTCCCTAAAGATACCAAAGCCCTGGAATACCTAGCACAGCAGCATGGCTATAACCTCAGGACTGTTTCTGCAGCAGTTTCAGTAAACACCACCCAAAGGACCTTGTTGTATCGTAAGGCCTGCAAGCGAATGATAACCTTCGATGGCATTAAGGTTGCAGTACTTGGTCTTGCCTTCAAGGCTGGCACAGACGATCTTCGGGAGTCTCCTGCCTTGTACAACATCCCCCTACTGCTGGATCATGGTGCTGTTATAACAGCCTTTGACCCAGTGGCTCAAGAGAACTGCAAGAGGCAGTATTCCTTTGCCATGGACTATGCCCCCACCCTTGAGGAAGCACTAACGGGTGCTCAAGTCTGTTTCATATTTACAGATTGGAAAGAGATCAAAGCGTTTGCTCCCTCAGAGTTCAAGCGCCTGATGAGGACCCCCTTGGTATATGACGGAAGAAACCTTTTTGACCCAGAGAAGATGAAAGAAGCAGGGGTGGAATATTACTCGGTAGGAAGGTAATCGATACTGCGTTTACTGAGTATATGCATCCTTTCTGCTAATTCTTCTGATGGCTCTGCTTTTTGCCTCTTTCTTGAAAGGACTTGCGGCAGGCAAGATAGCATACTACTATGGCTACATGATGAAATTGCTTACTGAAAACACTACACAACTTGGTTACGACGTAAGTGACAGAATGGAGGAAAGATCATCCCGGTGGGATGGCTTGCCTCTTTTTTTTATTCTCGGTAAAGAAATTCCTGTAGAAGTCCAGAGGTATGCATGAGAAAGCTCTGTATAATGATCACACATAAGTTTCCTTACAATCAAGATGAAACATTTATTGAAAATGAAATCGCCTTGTTGGCAGATGCGTTTGAAACTGTCTATATAGTAGCGGCATATGCAAGTGAGAAGGATGTTCAGACACGTACCTTGCCCTCAAATGTTATGGTTGGTCGTTTAGGACATGAAGCAAGGTCTATAGGGAAAAAGGTTCTGCTAGCTAGTAAAGGGATTCTCCACGCTGATAAGGACATCTGGAAGGAAGTACATAAGAAGCAGGCCATTGGCTGGAAAGTAAATTGTCTTTATATGTATGGAACAGTAATTGATATGGCTGTTAGAGCTACAGCACAGTTGCAAGTCTCTCTGGATATCAGAAGTTTTGATAATTGCGTTGTATATAGCTATTGGTTTTTAGAACACGCTCTTTTGGGAAGTAAGATCGCTTTGCAGTATAAGAATCAGATACCAACATATTTTGTTTCCCGAGCTCATCGATATGATGTCTATTCAAACAGGAGAAAATACCAAGCGTTTCCATTTCGAGAATTGGTCTTTGCAACTGTTGATGCGGTATTCTCCTGTTCTCAAGATGGAACAAATCACCTTTGTCTGATGCATCCTTCCTATGCTGATAAGATTCATACAGCATATTTGGGTACTTCTGATTATGGGATAAACAAACAAGCAGAAGACGATAAATTTGTTATTGTGTCTTGCTCTAACATTGTAGAGGTGAAAAGGGTTCATCTTATTGCGGAAGCGTTATCATTAGTTCTCAAGCAAGGATATGACAAATTTGTATGGGTTTGTATTGGAGATGGAAATCTGCTTCCAGATCTTAAATCCCAGGTTATGGATGTATTATCTTTGAGCGACCATGTGGAGTTTGTCGGGCGCATTTCCAACAGCCGGGTAATGGATTTCTATAAGCAAAGGCATGTTGATATGTTTGTAAATGTAAGTGAAAGCGAAGGGTTGCCTGTTTCGATTATGGAAGCCCAGTCTTTTGGCATCCCCTGTTTTGCAACTGATGTGGGCGGAACTTCAGAGATTATCTCCAATGCTGTTGGACAGTTGCTCCCAGAAAATATTAGTTCAGATCAACTAGCAGAATATGTGAAAGATTATATGAATTTGAACATAGAAGAACGAGAAGAATATCGAGTTCAGGCAAGAAAGAATTGGCTTGCTCACTTTGATGCAGAGAGGAATTTTCATCAATGGGCACTACAATTGTCTTCACAGTTCAAGTGATCTATAACGCATGTATTTGATTGAATTGGAGTATTTCATATGGTAAAAATCAGTATTGTCGTCCCAGTATATAATGCAGAAAACACACTAGAACGCTGTTTGAACAGTATTATTGCGCAATCATATACAAACCTTGAGATACTACTGATACATGATGGTTCACAGGATTCAAGCTTGAGCATTTGTAAAGAATATCAAGCTAGGGATTCCAGGATACTCGTCATTGATACAGAGAACCAAGGGGTATCAAAAGCAAGAAATGAAGGCCTGGCTATTGCTCAGGGCGCCTTTATTGGGTTTGTTGATTCCGATGACTGGATCGACGATGATATGGTTCAGAAATTATTCGATGGGATCCAATCAGATCAATGTTGCTGTATGTCTGTCCTTGGTGTATATGCAGAGGGATGGCAAGAGTATTTGGATGTACTTTGCCATGGTAATCCCGAATGTAGGATATCAACACAACAGGCTATTGATGAAGTGACGAAAAGTAGAGGATTGCGGGGGTACTTGTGGAACAAGTTGTTTCTCAATACACACCTTCTCCTCGATGAGAAATGTACTGTTTGTGAGGATCTGGAATTTGTAGTGAGATATCTTACTCAATTCCCTAGTAGGTGTGTCAATATCCTCAATACGAAGGGGTATCATTACCGTATTATAGAAAACCATGATTTTGCTCATTTGGGGTATGGTTTTTCCAAAACATATACTAAATTAGTTTCCTATGAGAAAATTCTGTCCATTCTTGATGATTCCTATGATAAGTCTATACAGAATATACAATCAGAGAGTTGTATGGTGTGCTATGATCTGTTAATGCATTGGTATTCCTTGCCAATGCAGGGAAGAAAAGAACCATTGTTTGCTGAGTCTATTCCGATAGTGAAACAAACGTTCTTACAGTATTTTCAGCCGGGATTTGCATTGGCAACACTTCGAGGAAAAAGTAAACTGATATGCTTACGGTACTGTCCTTTTCTCCTGGTCTGGGCCCTTACCATCAAGAGAAAGCTTACTTTACTTGGTAAAGAGAGGAAGCTATGAAATATAGTATAATTGTTCCTGTATATAACGCTGAAAAATATCTTGGGAGATGTATAGATTCTGTTGTCAGTCAGACCTTTTCTGACTGGGAATTGCTGCTTATTGATGATGGTTCATCCGATTCTTCTTCTGAATTATGTGATGAGTATCAAAAAGAGCATCACGAAAAAGTATTGGTGGTACATCAGGAAAACTCTGGTGTACTTTGTGCAAGACGAGTTGGTATAGGGCATGCAAGCGGGGAGTATCTCTGCTTTCTTGATTCTGATGATTATTGGGATACTACTCTTTTGGAAGAGATAGATACATTCCAAGATGAATATGATCCAGATATTATTGTCTTTGGATTTCGAAAAGTAGGATTCAATCAGAGTGGAGTGGCAGAAGACCTTCCTACTGAAAGTATTCATTTTTATCAGGGTGACGGTAAGCAGTACATCCATGAAAGAATCGTATCAGGTAGAATGTCCTCGCTTTGGGCACAGGTTGTACGAAGGGAAGTCGTAGATTTTGATACCGATTACAGTGACTACTACAATGTTTTCATAGGTGAGGACTTACTGCAAAACTTGGCTTTTGTTGATGAAGCATCATCAGTGCTTCTTGTTCCCAAGGCTTTTTACAATTATTTCTTTAATAAGGAGGGCCTCTCTCGAAGAAAACTAACCATTTCATATCTGGATTCTCACGTAATTGTTCAGGAACACGTGTTGGCATATGCAATAAAGTGGAATGTTGCTTTAGATTCAGTGTATCAATCATTTAGAAATGTAGTGTATAAGTGTTTTAAAAGCCTCTATCAAGATTCTCTGATTACTCCTTTGTACACGAAACAGGAGCGAAGGCAGATTATAGATTATCTGTCTTCAGGGCACTGTAAAAAGTATCTTTCACACATGAGTGTTGTTTGGGATCATAAGAGGTGTGCACTCTGTTTGGTTTTGTTAAAACATGAAGATTTTAGAACATTGCGGATGGTATTGTTTTTCTTTCGTTTTCTAACCATGATAAAAAATACAATTCGGTAATGAGTGCAGCGATGTTTGAGAGGGATACATTTGTCTAGAATATCAAATTCAGTAAAAAACTTTAAATTTGGGACTATAGGATACTTTGTAAGTTATCTTGGCAACTTTGTGACTCGAAAGATCTTTGTCATGTTTCTTACTGTCGAATATCTTGGTTTGAATGGGTTGTTCTCAAATATTCTTTCATTGCTTTCTTTTGCGGAACTGGGGATAGGAACAGCCATTTGTTTTAGCTTATACAAACCCTTGGCCTTGCATGAGACTGATAAAGTACAAGCATTGATGCAGCTATTTAGAAAAGCATATACAACCATTGGGGTGCTTATTCTTGGAATAGGTCTTTCGCTTATCCCCTTACTTCCTTCTATCTTAGGGGAAGTCCCAGAAATCCCATATATCAATCTTATTTATAGCTTGTTTGTCATTAATTCAGGGATCAGCTATTTCCTAGGCTATAAACGGACTCTTTTGATAGCTGATCAAAAAAAGTATATCGATACAACATTTTATTATGGGTTTCAAGTTGTCAAATATATATTGCAGGTTCTGGTTTTAGTGCTGACAAAAAACTATATTCTTTTCTTGTTGGTAATGCTATCCACCACAGTTGCTGAAAACCTTGTAATCAGTCATAAAGCAAATATGATGTATCCCTTTCTAAAGGATACAAAGAAAAAGACCCTCGATCGTGAAGAAACTATAAAGATAAAGAAAAATGTATTTGCTCTTATGTTCCATAAGCTTGGATCGGTTGTGATCAGTGGGACAGATAATATCCTCATGGTCAAGTTCGTCAATCTGGCTAGCGCAGGTATCAATTCAAACTATGTAATGATTACCTCTGCGCTCAATAGCGTCCTTGGTATTGCTTACAACTCCATCTCTGCAAGTGTCGGGAATTTAGTTGTGGAGAACCAAATTCAAAAAAGCAAATCTTTGTTCGATGAGTTGTATTTTGTCTCTGCATGGCTTGTCGGTTTTTCTTCAATATGCCTTTGGATTCTGTTCAATTCCTTTATTTCGTTATGGCTTGGTTCTGCATACCTTTTTGAGCCCAGAATTGTCATGGTCATCGTTATAAATTTCTATTTGTATGGGATGCTAAGGCCTGTGAGAACTTTCCATTCTTCCATGGGTTTGTTCTGGTATGATAGATACAAACCTGTTATCGAATCTCTTATCAACTTGGGAGCATCAATTTATCTTGCCCAAAAAATTGGTTTGGTTGGTATCCTTATCGGAACGGTAATTAGTACTATCACGACTTGTTTCTGGTTTGAGCCCTACGTGTTGTTTAGGTTTGGTATGGAACTTCCTGTTAGGGAATATTTCTATAACTACATCCGTTACACCTTAATAACTGTATTTATTGGTTGGATTACGTATAGGTTGGTTGCCTTTGTCAGTATTGATAACAAGTATTTGGATTTTCTTGTCTCAATGGTTTTTTGTGCTAGTATTCCCAACTCCTTGTATCTGCTTTTGTACCATCGAACAAAGGAGTTTGTTCTTGTAAAGAAAGAAATGGCAAATGTTTTCAGACAGATTAAGAAAGACCACAAATGATCCGGTTCGTTTTTTACATATGTAATTGCTATATATGGTGATATCAGAGGAAATAATGGAAAAAATAAAAATATCCGTAATAATTACAACCTATAGAAGACCTTTTGAGACCCTATCAAGGGCTATTGAGAGCGCTCTTGCGCAGACCCATACCAATTTTGAAATTGTTGTGGTGGATGATAGTCCTGATAGTCCAGAACGTGAAAAGCTGAAAAGAGCTATTGAAGAGACTTATTCTGAGAAGTTGCTCTATATTCAGAATCTTAAAAATATTGGTGCCTGTGCTTCCCGCAATATTGGTATCAATCGTTCAACCGGAAAGTACATTGCCTTGCTGGATGATGATGACCAGTGGCTTCCGAAGAAAAACGAGCTGATGTTACAGTGTTTTGATGATGAAGCAATTGGTCTTGTCTATTGTAACTACCATACCTATCAGAATGGGGCTCCCATTACAATTAAGGGACGAAAACGCTATGAGGGGAGTGTATTGCCACAATTGCTGGAATCCAACTTCATTGGAGGATGCTCAATCCCTCTTATACCCCGTAAGGTATTGGATGATTGTGGTATGTTTGACGAGAGATTGCCAGCTTCCCAGGATACTGATTTGTATAGAAGGATTGCTAGGAAATACCAGATCCGCTATTTGGATGAGCCTTTGGTCATCTACCATTTCAGCGATGTGTCCATTAGCAGTTCCCAGGAGAAGCAGATTCGAGGCCGCCTCATGCTACTGGAAAAATATGCAGAGGATTATGCAGCATATCCAGTTATTAAGAAAACATATTTCAGCGATATTTTTGTTGGACTGGTAGCTTCAAGGCGATCGGATGAGGCTTGGGCCCTTTTCAGAAAAGAGTATAACACTTCTATTTCTTCCTATATGGGTGTCCTTCCTTCGGTCGGGAAAGGTTTGCTAAAACGGGTGTATTGGGTATTGAAAGGAAAATAGAACAATACTTCAGGCATCAAACAATTACTGTGCAAGGGATGAAATGATAAGGGAGTGAACACATGAGTAGGAAACAAAGCGCACTTTTTAGGAAAGAGATCGGGGGGAGGTTACAAACGCGCATACGAATCCTGCGGGTTCTGAAAAAAGTGTCAAAAGGTTCTAATAAGGAGAGATTATATGATAGCGATCATGCTTTAAAAGGTGCTTGGCTTCGTACCCATTTCAGTGATTCTATTTCCAGTCTGGTTGAACACTATAATGCATCTGGTGCTAAAAATTCTAACCCCCCATCAAGTAGATACATCTGGATGTTTTGGTGGCAAGCGAATCATCAGGAGCTTCCTGTTATTCGTACATGCATTGATAGTGTGAAAAAGCATATGCCTAAAGAGGCAAAATTGATAATTCTTACCAAAGAAAACCTTTCGCAATACTGTTCGATCCCTGAGCATATATACCAGAAACTCGAAGCAGGTAGTATTACCCTTACCCATTTTTCAGATATTGTGCGGGTGACTGCTCTCTCTGATAGGGGTGGTCTTTGGCTAGATGCCACAATTTTTGCAACTGATGATTTCTCCTATGCCTTTGACGGTTCTTTTTGGAGTATTAAAAAACCTGAAAGTTCGCATAAGTTTGTTCCTAGGGGACGTTGGACCATCTATGCTATAGGCGCTGAACAGAACAGTATTGTTTTTTATCTCATGAAAGAGCTCTTTTCTCTGTATTGGGCCCGTTACAATATTATGATTGACTATTTTCTGGTTGACCTGTTCATGAACCTTTTGTATGAAAGTGTTGAGGAAGTCAGAATCCTTATCGATGAAGTTAAACCGAATAATATCCATGTATTAGATATGCAAGATTGCATGGAGGAGCCTTGGACCCCTGCGTTAGATGCTGAACTAAAGAAAGGAACCCAGTTGTTCAAGTTATCATGGAAACAGCAGGTATCTCCAAGCATTGGGGGGAAACAGACCCTGTATGGGTGGTTGTTGGAGCAGAATGCTAGAGAAGAAACGCTTGAGAGTTTGGAAAATTTGATTTCAGAGTAAACGTATGAAATCACCCTATATCGTATTATACGATGGGAATGGGGGGTGCCAATAAAGTTCCAAAGGATTTCTCAGTGCATCAACAAGCTCCACGTTTATTGATCATAAAAAGATAAAACAATCCAAATTTTCTCTTCAGTGAAAGAAATACCAATTTATGCTTGCTGCCTAATTTAAAAATTTGGAGGGAAAAAAGACAGAGCCTCAGAGACAATAGATTGTTTGAAAGTTTTGGGCAAAAACTACTACAAACCATAAATCGAATTATAATGTTCTGCCATATTCCGTAATTGTTTTTTGTACTCGTTGATAGCTTGCCATCGTTCATTGAAGTATCCATAACTCTTAGAAGCAGAACCTATGAAACTCAAAGCTGATCCAACTGATATCGATATTCCAATAATCCCAGTAGCAGTAATACTATCTGTATTAATTACGTCTGCTTCTGTAATCAATAGGCCTCCTAAAAGACAAGCTAAACTGAGCCATATTTTAGTATTTTCACTTTTAACTTTTGCATGCATTTCATCATCCTTGTTAGCCCATGCAACAATTTCTTGCATCATCTGGTCAATTTCATGAGAAAGTTTAGGTTTCTCATTCCTTATTGCAGTAAAGAATTCAATTAACTGACGCGTATTGCTCACCTTATAGGTAATACCATGATAAATATATTCGGGAGGATCTGTGTTTGGTAAATAAATAATTCTATCAAGAACCTTTGTTTTTAACGCATCAGTTTTTATCTCAGAATCAGTAATATTTGTATTTGAATTATTGTTGGTGTTTTGGATGATTATCGGTTGAACAGAGGTATTACTATCCATAGAAATCTGTTTAATTGTATTGATGTCTTTGAATCGAATAGTCCTTGTTTGGCCGTCTTGTTCTTTTATCATGACATTACCGTTAACGTCTAAAGAAAGGATTTCTCCTGTATAGACATTATTATTCTTCATGATAACCAAATTTATAGCTGACAAAGGAAAAATAATCAAAAAAACCATTAATACTACAACAACTTTTTTCATAAGGATCCCCTTAAGTGTTATATAGGTTCATCATACATCCATAAAATAAAATAAACAACTTTTTAGATTTTAATTAAATGGAAACTCTCGTTACTTTGCATCCATTTTTTTGAGATTAAGCCATATACCCTTCTCCTTGTGGAGAAAGCATGAAAAAAAGCAGAATTAACTGAACTTACCGCATATCAGCTCAAATTCATCGATGAATATATGAAGTGTGGAAACAAGCGAAAGGCTATACTCGTCGCTTGGTATCAGGGTAAGGGCAAGCGTAGTACCGTCACCTCAGCGGCGGCAAAAATGTATAACCTCCCCAAAGTGAAGATCGAAATAGAGAGACGGCGTGCTCTCGTAGCCAAAGAAAACATCATTGACAGTAAACAGATCATCACCCGTCTTTCCAAGGTGTTCAACGGAGAACTGTCCAGTCAGTTATTATCCCACCAGGGCCAAAAAGTTCATATCATTCTTGTGTGCATATAAAGAAAGTGGTTCTCAGCAGGATGTCTAAATACTTTGATGACTTCAGGGATTGAGCAAATTTCCCTAGAGTCAGAATTCGAGATGGATACAAGTGGAAGTAATAAAGACACATGTATATGTTACTGTCATATGAACCTCAAATTAGTATCTCTATGCTCATCCGTAGACTTATGCCACTGATAACCTACAGAGTTTGGAAAACCATATTTAGACTAAGGTCTTTGTTTTATGCTACTATCTTAAGGCAACCGTTTGGGTGCATTAGGAAGTAGCATTTTTTATGATTAACCTGGATGAAATGAAACACATTGAGCTGGAAATGATGAAAGAGATCCATGCTTTTTGTCTTGCTCACAATATTACCTATTCTCTGGGGTATGGGACCCTCTTGGGTGCTGTACGCCATAAGGGCTTCATTCCTTGGGATGATGACATCGACCTCATCATGCCTCGACCTGACTATGATCGTTTCATCCAATCCTTCCAGAGTGAACACTATAAGGTTATCTCCTCCTCCTTGGACCCCACGTACTATTACCCGTATGCAAAGGTATATGATAGACGTACATATCTTCAGGAGACTCTTCGCCATTCATATCCCGATATGGGCGTCTTTATAGACATATTCCCAGTTGATGGTCTTCCCTCAGACAAGAGACAGCAGGTGCGCTTGTATACGAGGCAGAAATTTCTATACAAGCTTCATATGAGCATGAAATATTATCTTTCCAAGGAATGGAGCATAGCAAAAAACTTGTTGTTGTTAGTATCTCGTGGAATGGCTCTGTTCTTCCCTCTAGGAAAAGTGATTGCATCGTTAGAAAGAAACTATCTCCTCTATCCCTATGATACAATCAAAGACGTTGCTGTTATGGTAGGTGAAGCTCAATTGGTCACAATTGCCAGATCTTCCTTTGAACATCCTGTCTTGCTTGAGTTTGAGGATACTTCGTTTTATGCTATTTCTGAGTATGAGTCAAATCTGACGGGATTATATGGCGATTACCTGAAGCTACCTCCACTGGAACAACAAGCTTCAGAGCACCGTTATACGGTTGGATGGAAACAAGATAAATAGGAATTACAGCTCATCTTTGGGCTTTTGCCCAATGGCGAGCTGCTTTGGTATATATTCCATAGGATTTCGCTTATTTTCATTCAATGAATACTATTTGAAGAATGCAAAGCTAACGGGAGAGTATGATGCAAGCAATAATTTTAGCCGCTGGCATGGGCAAGAGGTTGAAGGACCTTACCGCAGACAATACCAAATGCATGGTGAAGGTTAATGGTGAGACGCTTATAGAGCGAGGGTTGCGACAACTCGATAGCCAGGGCTTGGATAGGATTGTCATTGTTGTGGGGTATATGGGACAGAAGCTGATAGCGTATATCGAAACCCTGGGCATCACAACCCCCATTGTCTTTGTTGATAATCCGATCTATGACAAGACCAACAACATCTATTCTCTCTATCTTGCAAAGGAATATCTGCTAGAACAGGATACCTTGCTGCTGGAGTCTGACCTCATCATTGAAGATGGGGTATTGGAAATTCTTATAGCCAATCCTCATCCAAGTCTTGCCTTGGTAGCCAAATATGAAAGCTGGATGGATGGGACTGTCATTACCTTGGATGATGAGCATAACATCATCAGCTTTTTGGACAAGAACCATTTTTGCTTCAGTAATGTTCAGCATTATTATAAGACGGTCAATATCTATAAGTTCAGCAAGAAATTTTCCACTAGCCACTACGTTCCATTCCTGGAAGCGTACAGCAAGGCGTTGGGAGACAACGAATATTATGAGCAGGTTCTGAAAGTCATTGCCCTCTTGGACAAGCCTGAGATAAAGGCCTTGGTCCTTGAAGGTAAGAAATGGTATGAGATTGATGATGTGCAGGATCTTGATATTGCAGAAAGCATGTTTGCAAAAGACCCTTCTAGCCGATATGACAAGCTTTGTAGCCGCTACGGCGGATATTGGAGATATCCCAATCTGTTGGATTATTGTTATCTGGTCAATCCCTATTATCCTCCCGCCAAGCTGGTTGATGAGATGCAGGCAAGTTTTGATGTCCTTTTGCGTTCCTATCCATCGGGACAGAAGGTAAACAACCTTCTTGCTGCTAATTACTACGGATTGCATGCAAGTAACGTTATCGTAGGAAATGGGGCTGCAGAACTCATCAAGGGTCTCATAGAGATGACAGAAGGGCGCATCGGTATGGTATCGCCCTCGTTTGACGAGTACCGTAACCGTTGTAATGCTGAACAGCTTTGTGTCTACACTGTAGAAAACAAAGATTTTTCCTACACTGTCGATGATCTGATGGCCTATTTCTCCGATAAGGACCTTTCAGCCTTGCTTCTGATAAATCCAGACAATCCATCAGGAAACTATATCCCCTATGCAGATGTCCTCAGACTCGTATCCTGGGCAAAGGAAAGAGCCATCACCCTTATTGTTGATGAGTCATTCAGTGATTTCGTTGAGTCAACAGATGAAGTCTCTCTTCTGGAGCAACGTGTCCTTGATCAGTTCCCCAACTTGGTCGTGATAAAAAGCATATCCAAGTCCTATGGTGTTCCTGGGATACGCCTTGGTATACTTGCTACAACCGATCAAGAAATATTGGCAAAGATTGCTAAAGAGGTCTCTATCTGGAACATCAATTCCTATGGGGAATTCTTCATGCAGATATGGAATAAGTACAAAGCCCAGTATGCCTCTTCCCTTACTTCAATTATCCAGGCAAGAAGGATCCTTATGCAGGATTTGGAAAAGATCAGCTACCTGAAAGCCCTTCCTTCACAGGCGAACTATATTATGTGTGAAGTCGTAGGAGGTAAGAAATCCTATGACTTGGCTGTTGAACTTTTCGACAAGTACAACCTTCTTATCAAAGACTTGTCGGCTAAGAGGGGTATAGCTCCCAAGCAGTTCATCAGACTGGCTGTTCGCGATGAAGCTGATAATGAGAGGCTCATCAGGGCGCTACAGGAGCTGGAAGGGTAACTGCACTGCACCGTTATGGTTACCTAGCGAATAAAAAAATTCAAATGTGAATATATGGTAACACCAAGGGGGAATCTGGGGACAGGTTCCCCCTTGGTGGTTCATTTCATACGTGTTCTTTATCTCCTATATATCTTTCCCAATCATATTCTCTGTATTTCCAAAAGGATAGTGGGTCCATTCTTTGCTCTAGGGTGATGATTTCATCATGGTTGAGATTTGTACGTAAACCCAGATAAAAGTTTGACATAAGTTGCATTCTGTCATATAATACAACCGATGGATTAATTGGTTGCTCTTCTTTTCTCCTGACTGATCATCCTATTGTTGCTTATAGTGTTATTTCAATTTTTTGCTTGATTCTTTTGCTAAGGAGCGTTTCATGGGAATTGTATTCGATCTCGACGGGACCCTAGTTGACTGTACCCCTGATCTCCTTGCCGCCATCAATACTGTATTGCTTCAACACAACCTTCCCCTCAGTGATCATAGAGAGAACCTCGCTTTGGCAGGCGATGGCCTTGATGTCATGTTTGCTCTTACCCTTGAGAGGAGGGTTCCCTCTTGGAGTAGAGAGAGAAAAGAGCAACTCAAGGCTGAGATGCTCTTTCTGTATGGAGAAGAGCCTGCAAAACGCAGTTTGCCCTTTGCAGGAGTCCTCTCCCTATTGGAAGCGATACAAGCGCAAGGCATACCAATGGGTATCATTTCTAATAAGCTTGTTGCTCTGACCCAAAAGATTCTCACGGTAAACTTCCCCTCGATTTCCTTTGCTTCCGTGTATGGAATCGATTCTGGATTTGAACCAAAACCAGATCCGGGTTCCCTTTGGGCTTTCAAGCGTACCCTTAGAGCAGACGAAGAACTCATCTGTGTCGGAGATACTGAGATAGACTATGCAACAGCCAAAGGGGTTGCCGATAGGATATACCTGGCCACGTGGGGGTATAGGGGCTCTGAGGGCCTACTGGCACATGGCATCGACAAAAATCTTTTTGTAAGCGATATAGCGCAGCTAGCCTGTGCATTAGATATCAGCATTTCGTAACGAGAAAGGAGAAAACGGTATGAAGAAACTACTAGCTATGCTGTTGGTTCTGTTGGTTGTCAGCACTCTATTCGCTGCTGGAACCAAGGAGACGGCCACTATGGACAAGGAAATAGTCCTTGACTGGTGGACCTGGGACCCTGATATGATCGAACAGAACAAGACGATCATTGCTACCTTTGAAGCTGAGAATCCAGGGGTCAAGATCAACAACACTATGGTCGGGACCAAAGAATACTGGACCAAAATCCGTATCCAGGCAAACCAGAACAAGCTTCCTGATGTATTCACCATGAGCTCTGGCTATCTTGAGGAGTGGGCAAAGGCCGGCCTATTGTACAACCTTGATGAATTCATCCAGAAGGACGATACCTTCGACGTATTCTACAAATCCATCTTTGATACAAACAAAGTCACCAGTGGGACGGACAGCTACTATGCCATTCCCTTCGCCTTGGTCACCACAGTCCTTTACTACAACAAGGACGCCTTTGATGCAGCAGGTTTGGCTTATCCAACCGACAAATGGACATGGGATGAGTTCAAGAGTGCTGCCAAGAAGCTTACCATCGACAAAAATAGCGATGGAAAGATTGACCAGTGGGGATTCTGGTTCTATGGCCGATATGCCCATATCGAACCTTGGGTATTTGGGAACAACGGGTACCTTGTAGACAACAAGACCATGCGTTTCGCTCCTGACAAGAATGCCATGGATGCAATCAAGATGCTTACTGACCTTGTCCTGGTAGATAAGGTAGCCCCTGCCCAAAAGGATATGACTTCCTTCCAACAGCAGGATGTATTCCCCCAGGGAGTCGCTGCAATGTGGGTTGATGGTTCCTGGTTCGTCGATACCTTCAGAAAGAACCTTGGTGATGACATGAAATGGGGTATAGTCGAAGTTCCTGTCGGACCTAATGGCTCTAGGGATATGGCATATGGTTGGCCCGATAGCTATGCAATTGCACCCAATACAAAGAATCCTGAAATGGCCTGGAAATTTGCCCGCTATGTTGCTGGTGAAGGACTCAACCTGGATGTGTACATGGCTGGAAAGATCCCCTCTGCAAAGAAGCTTGCAGAAGATCCCACGTTCGCTGACCCCAACAAACAACCAGGGGAGGCCATGAACCTTCTTATCAAACAGGCTGCAGGCCCGATGAAGAACTCCTTTACCATGGGTTGGAGTGAATGGAGAGGATACGGTGGGTCCGAGACTCTTGGTCTCAACGGTACCATCGACGCCATTATTAACGGACATGCTAGTTTTGATGATGCCTTCAATAAGGGAACAAAAAATATCAACGCTGTCCTTGCTCGTTTCTACAAGTAAGGGCTGAATACTTTTCTGGCGCCCTTGCCCAGAAGCATGGGCGCCAAACTTGAGAAGGAATGAACTATGGCTGATGTATCCTACAAATGGCATGGAAAATTGACTCCATGGCTATTCATTTTACCCACAGTGATCGGGCTGTTGGTGTTTCGTCTGATCCCAATCATCTCCTCCTTCTATCTTAGTTTCACCGATTGGAACCTCCTGGGTGCTCCTGTTTTTCTGAAGTTTGGAAACTATAGGGAACTGTTGCAGAGTGAAGAATTTTTCACCATTACCTTTAACACCTTTCAGTTCTCCTTCATATATGTTATTGGTTCAATTGTGCTTGGGCTAGCTCTAGCCACTCTTATCAATGTCCAGTTCAAAGGAATCAGCTTTTTTCGTGCTGCCATCTACCTGCCGGTCGTAACATCAGCTGTTGCTGTGGGCATCATATGGAACTGGATGCTTGGCCCTACCTATGGTTTGATCAACAATATGATAGAAGCCTTTGGCATTACCCCTCCTTACTGGTTAGGGGATATGAAGCTCTCCCTCAATACCGTAGCCTTCGTGCAGGTCTGGAAGATGTCAGGATACTACATGATCCTCTTCCTTGCTGGTCTTCAGAATATTCCAGGGGAAACGTTGGAATCAGCAAAGGTAGACGGTGCAAATCCGACCCAGAGCTTCTTCAGGATAACACTACCCATGCTGATGCCCACCGTCTTCTTTGTCCTTACCATTGCCATCATCGATTCTTTCAAGAACTTTGAATTGATCTATGCAATGACCAAGGGAGGACCGGGGAACTCAAGCAATACCCTTGTCTATGATGTCTATCTCAATGCCTTCGTATACTATCGGGTAGGATTCGCTTCAGCCATTGCATATATCCTGCTGATCTTTGTAGGGCTTCTTACCATCATGAACCTGAACATACGAAAGCATTACGCTCAACCATTGGATTAGGGAGATGAGAACAATGAAAGCAAAGCAAGCCCAGGTCTATAGGTTGCTGTTGATCAGCCTTGTCACCATCCTCTACGTATTCCCTTTCCTGTGGATGGTGTCTAACTCGTTCATGTCGGATAAGAATATCTTCTCCGTCCCGCCCAAATTCATTCCTGACTTGTTGTTTACTGACGAGGTGTTTGATAACTACAAGAATGTCTTCAGCCGTTACAACTTCGGAAGGTACACCTTCAACAGCCTATGGGTATATTCACTGGCCGCATTCGGACAGGTCCTTGTCTGCTCCTTGGCGGGGTTTTCCCTGGCGAAGATGAAGTTCAAGGGCAGGGGTGTGATATTCAGCATGCTGTTGGTTACCCTCATGATTCCTGTGCAGGTGACTATCATTCCAGAGTATTTCCTCTTCTTGAAGTTGAACTGGCTGGATACCTACCTGCCGCTGATAATCCCATCCTTTCTGGCTGGGGCCTTTGGTACCTTCATGCTCAAGGAGTTTTTCAACCAGGTGCCATCAGCCCTGTTTGATGCAGGAATCATCGATGGGGTCAATGCCTATCAGATGTTCAGGCGAATCTATATGCCCCAAGCGAGTGGTCCCATTGCCACACTGTTCATCATTGCTTTCATGAACAACTGGAATGATCTTTTGCGACCGATGCTCTATCTTTCAGAACGGAATCTGTATACGGTAACTGTGGCCTTATCACAGTTTCAAAAACAATATGATGTTAAATGGAACCTGCTGTTGGCAGGCAGTGTACTCTCTGTGCTCCCACTGATTATGGTATTTGCCTTCTGTCAGCGATTCATTATTGAAAATACAATGAGTTCTGGTATCAAGGGATAATATGCGAAATAGAATTCAAACAATGCAGCATGCTAGTGGTGAGATACAGAGGTATCAGATAGTCGAAGGGTTCGACTGGAACAAGGTCGACTTCCTCTTTCCTGGTTTTGACAAAAAGGCCATCAGCGAGATAGCTAGGTTGTACACCATCAATATCCTGCCTAAAAACCCTGCCCTCCACGGGCTCATTGTCTTTTTCCATGTTGGTGAAGAGATGGATGTCGATTGTCCCATGGAACAAGAGGATGGAAGAATTTTCGTCAAGAACGTGGCTGTTTCCCTCTACCTCAACGAGCAGGCAAGACAAGGAAATATACGATGGGAAGGGTCTCTCGTTGTTGAAGATGAGAAAGCCTCAAGGCTTATTTCCTCGCTTGAAGAGAATGCTCTGATGCAAACAGTACAAGGGCAACAATCTGAAGTGGTGTTTGTTCCGATCAATGCAAAGATGGGCTTTCTCTCCCAACAGAAGACAGAGCCATGTATGGTCAATTCCCACTTCTTCCTGATGGACCCCACCGATATTGACTCCCCATACTGCCAACTTGGCACCCCGTATGGGCTGGCTTTGAAGGATGGCTTCCTAATGATGCCGCCTCTTAACCATCGCCCAGTGCTCCTTGTAGACAAGCAAGGGAATACGACCGTTGAGCATGTTGAACTGACCAGTCTTGTTGTGGAAATTGACGGGATACCATATATCCACAACAAGAATGCAGTATTTCATTTCAGGCCTGAAGAGCGAAGAACCCCCATACATACAGAGACCGATATCATCATTACAGAAGACCAGGTCATAGCCATCAAGAGCGGTGGTGATACCACCATCCCCATGGCAGGCTTTGTCATCAGTGTGAAGGACACAATAGACATTGCCGATACACACGTCACCTACCATGGACTGGAAGACTATATCTTTGGGATTCAAGTAGGGCCTTCCATGATGGAAGACCATATGATGATCGAATCCCTAACGTGTCCTTTCTATACTAAGGAAAAGGATAAGGTTCCCTTTCCCTCTACGGTCTACCCCTTGCCGTTTGAGACGGCAAGAGCCGCCCGCATTGCAGTGGGAACCAATGCTGAAGGGGAAGCTGTCCTTATCTGGGGTGAAGGGGCTGGGAAGCTACAGTACAAGCCCAAGCAAGACAGCACTGGCTGCTCGCTTTTGGAGCTTGCTATGTTTTGTGCTTCCCAGGGCTATGACAATATCCTCAATCTTGATGGGGGAGGGTCAGCTCAGATTCTCTGGCAAGGCGTGCGCCATATGCAAATCTCTGATAGGTATGACCCTTCGGATTTAGAAGCTGAACGGCCCGTCCCTTCAGCACTTGTATTACAATGAGACAAACTAGGTATAAGAAATGGTAAGAACTACGAGTCAGGATAAGATGAAGATCAAGAATTATACAAAGATTCTTGAGGTTGTCATGGCCAACCCAGGGATCAACCGCAAGAAGGTTTCCCACCTTACCAAGCTTTCCAACCAAACCCTATCGAATCTGGTCAAAGAGTTGAGTGATTTTGGCTTTGTTTGGGAATTCTCCCTTGAAGATACCCCAGGCTATGGGCGAAAGCCCATTGGCTTGAAGGTGAATTACAAGGCCTTTCTGATTATCTCCCTTGAGTTTACCTATAATAGTCTTGGCGTGTATCTGAATACCTGTGATGGGGAAGTGCTGCAGTATGACAGATACGCATTGGACAAATCCTTGGATGTCATCACCATCATCAAGAGAGGTGTTGAAAATGCTCTCAAATATGCCAATGCTAGGGTTTTTGCCATTGTAATGAGTGCTGAGGGTATCATTGATGAGGATAATAAGAAATTAACCCACATCAAGGCATTGGCCTTGAAGGATGTGGATCTTGGCCAGGAACTGGCATACCTGAATCTTCCTTTCTTCCTGCTCAATGATACCAATCTAATCTGCAATCATGTAAACCTCACCAATACCAAGCCCCATAACTTCATGGTAGTCAAGCTTGATACGGGAATTGGGTGTTCCATCGCCTTGGACAGACATATACAGAAAACAAGCGCCAATAATATGCCGGGCAAGCTTGGTCATCTCAAGGTGACCAATGCTGAGGAGGATGTTACTTGCTGGTGCGGTGGGAAGAACTGCCTTTCTGCATATATTTCCAGAGACTTCCTTGAAGCCAAGTTCAATCTGCCGTATGAGGAGGCCTTGCGTCTCATTCGGAAGGGAGAGCCCTCTGGGTTTTATAGAAAAATCCTTTCATATATTGCACCTATCCTCGGAAACGTAACCGTCCTTCTGGGCATCGAAAAGATATATGCCTTTGGTAGGATGGTAGACATCTTTGGCAACACTTTCATACAGGACCTTGCACTGGAAATGACCCCATTACTTCCTTCATGGATCAATTTCATGGGAATAGAGGAAGCTGCCATTCCAAGCTTCCCCGAGCAGTGCTCTACCTATTTTATGGACTATTTCCTGAAAAACATCCTGAGCTATCTGGAAACTGTGGAGGAGACGCCGTTTAGGGTGAGGTAAAGGGTAGGGGTGAACACTGGTAGTATCAAGGGGGAATCTGGGAACAGGTTCCCCCTTGGTGATTTTAGGATAAGAAAGTATTTCTCAGGTGAGTATACTGAAAATACAGTCAAAATATGATATAGGTTGTACCATGCGTATAAACTTGTTGACATATAATGATATGAGGCATACCATACATGTAGGAGAAACTCATGAAACTACTATCACAGGAGAAACTTGCTTCTCTAGTTAAACAGAAGCGGGAAGATCTTGATTTGACTCAAGAAGCGTTAGGAAAAGAAACCGCAATAAACAGGCAGGTGATCGGTAGGATAGAGAGTGGGTCTTATCTTCCCTCCTTGCCACAGCTCGATGCATTGATTGTAGCCTTAGGGTTTTCCTTTGAAGAACTGTGCATTGAGGAAGAACCACAAGGAATGGAGAACTTGTATCTACGAGGTAACATTCATACCCCAGAAGCAAAAAGGCAGTTTGATACCATGTTCCACATGATGATGAACCTCAAGCGGAATGTGATACTCCATGATCTGTATCAGGATGAAGTTCATGGCTAGACCTACATGTCCCGATCAGGCCAGTCGGAAAAAGATTGAGCTGATGGTAAAAGAGAAAAGATCCTGCATCGGTGGTATGGACCTTCCGATTGCCAACAATCTATTGGCATTTTGTGAATCCCTAGGACTTCATATCATACAGGCACCTGTTTCTTCTTCTATAGGAAAGAGCACTCCACAGTTCTCAGCATTGTATCACCTGTCAAAGAATGGTGGAGAGACCCATCATTTTATTGGTTTGAATACAGCTGATTATTATGACCGGCAGCTATTTGCATTGGCACATGAGCTGTATCATTATTTTTATCCTTCTACACATGGTGGTGAATACAGGATTTGTATGACTGATGATTTCACCAATAAAGATGATGTCGACGCTAATTACTTTGCCTCAGAGTTCCTTCTTCCTTCTAGCCGGTTGATTTCCCTTAGCAAGGAATGGGTAGGTGGTGATCTGTCGAAGGAAGACATGCCTACGATTCTTCGTTTCATTGCAAGAATTCATCTCGTATGGTGGTTGCCATATAAGTCAATAGTGAGAAAGTTGCTTGAAAACAACCTGCTCGATGAGACTCTCTTTGATCATTTGTATGAACAGGACACAAGGTCCCTTGAAGGGCAATATTTCAAGATTGCATCTTCCCTTGATGATCAGTCTATTCGCCTGCTGAATTCCCGCACTTCAATGCTTTCTTTGGATGCTGCAAGTTTAGAGACAGTTATCTCCAATTATCTTAAAGGTATTACCGAAGCTGAGGACTTTGTTGAGACGCTCAAGATGTTTGGAAAGCAGCCTGAAGACCTTGGTATATTTTTAGTCGACGAAAATGAATATGGTGAGGAAGCGAGTGAAAGTAGACACCAATATAATAAACACTAATTTTTGTTCTTTATTGAGCAATCCAAAACTTCCAGTCTTATTGGATGCCAATATTTTTATACCTCCAGACCGTACAAACATATCTACTAAATTTAAGCCAGTATCCTATTCAGAATATCTGATTAATTGGATAGAACCCCTTACGCAGCAATTTTCAAATTTTTGTATCCATGAGGCTGTTAGGGATGAGATATGCATGAAAGCAGAAAAAGATGCTCTTGATTCTTTAATAGATAAGGATTCTATAAAACTTGTAGTTGATAGCGCACTATCGAAATCAGAGCGAATTATCAGAAACACGATAGAACAAAAAATTGTACATACTGGTTTGTTTGAATACATTCCTGGTTTTCACTCTTCCAAAGACAAAGGTGAGGTTAAGACCCTTTCCTATGCTACGGCAAAAGGTGTCCCCCTTTTTTCATCTAAAGATCAAATGGCATTACATGTTGTATTGCAAGCTGAAAAACTACATTCTGGACTGGATTCCATAGGCATGATTTATTTTAATGAATTTATTTATGCCTTAAGCAAGGCTACAGAAAGTGATAAACATTTTCTCAGAAAAGTTTACAAAGATGAATATTTCTTCACAAAGAATGAAAAGTATCAAAATCCTGAATGGGGGAGTTTTGTTCCATCCATGGATTTATTGTATTCTGACCTGTTTTAGTCTGATATTCTCAGGCTGACACTTCAATATGAACATTGCACACACCAAGGGGGAATCTGCCATCAGATTCCCCCTTGGTGGTATTAGCAAATAAAGCAAACTCTTTTCTCTCCCAGAAGCCTACAACAACATCAAATCCGCCTCAAAGTCCCCATCCAAGGGATAGATCGGCCTCTTGAGCTTCCTGTACGGTAACCTCTCAAACAGCTCGTCGGTGGAACCGGTTGTCAGGGCCATCATCGAGCGTTTTGCAATTGCTCGGATCTCTGGTTCCAGATACCCAAGCTTCACTACGATGACCTTTCTTTCCTCAGGCTTTATGCCAAGGGCACGCATCATCTCAGGATCATAGCAACCAACATGCTTGGATGTGACTATCACATCAATACCCTGTACATCCAGCAGGACAAGGTCACTGCAGTATGCACTCTCCCACTTTTCAGTTAGTGCCTTTACCACCGCCTTGATGGCTATAGGTTTGCTCTTTTGCGTATCAAACTTGGCCCCAAGGGTTGTCTCTATCGTGTTGCCCACGCCAGATTCCTTAGCCAGTTCTACAACCTCAGGATCATAGAAGCCCTGATAGACCAAAGGTGGGGTAAGATTAGAGAGGACCTTGTCCTTGAGAACAAGTGCAAGGAAGTTTGTCACATCCTGACTCGACCCAGCTGTAGGATTGTCCCCACTGTCACTAATCACCACAGGGTATACATTCTCTTCCAGAGAAGTCTTCGTAGCCTCCAGGGCCTCGGCAGGCATCCTCGTCTCGTTGTAGAACGCGAAAGCCTTGCGCTTTGCCCAGAAAGTCTCTGCTAATTCCCTGCTCAGCTTGTCGGCAAGGACTCGGTCTCCATCTGTGGTCACCACAGCATGGACTCCGTTCTCCTCTCCATCTGCCCATGGGAAGCCAAGAAGATACGAGCAGGCGAGCACATGTTCTCTCCCTTCCATCTTTCTGCACTCCTGTATCAGACTGATCATCGGCTCAACTGAAGTCTCGCTCTGTTCCCCTGCAACCAGCATGGGGATACGGCATGCACTGCTTGTTGGCATGAAACCTTCCTCAAGGGTCCGTATCATCATAAGGGCCGCATGGATGCCGGTCTCATAGGTATCGGTGTGGGGTGCACACTTGTAGCCCACCATACCATCCAAGGCGTCGAACATTCTCTTGGTGAGGGTGGCATGCATGTCCAGGCTTGTGATAATGGGAAGCTTGGGATGAATCTCCCTGATCGATGTAAGCAGATCTTGCTCGGCCTCCCCAATGTCCTCGACACGCATCGAACCATGAAGCGACAGGCTTATGCCATCGATATCCCCAGCATTCTTGAGGGCTGTAAGCAGCTCTTCCTTCAGTTCCAGATAATAGGTCTTGTCCCACACCCCATTGGGCACAGCCCTGGCAATGACCGAGGGTATGACCTCATAGCCTGCACAGGTAAGGGTGGCGATGATGCCACTTGCGGCATCACGGCCTTTCTTGTTCAGAAGGTCCTGACCTCTGGTAACCCAGATATCATCCCTACCGGTAATAATGGGATTGAAGGTATCACTCTCATGATGGAGCCCCCCTACAAATATTCTTCTTTTCATAGGGAAGCTCCCATTCTTGTAACTGTATGTACTCTGCTCAAATCCGTATGACTTATTGCGAACTCAGCCTGCCTGAGCATCCCACCCATATAGATATGATCCGGACGGTAGGTCATCTTCGACTCGGTAGTACCGGGAAGGAACACATGGTACTCCTTGGCCCCCACCTTGCTGTCGAGAAAAGCGAAGTTGCGCTCGGTGATGCCGCAGCCCGGCATTACTATGATCCTGTCTCCAGCCTGTCTTACCAAGTCGGCAAGCACTTCAATACCCTCTAGTACCGTTGCCTCAAGCCCGCTGGTAAGCAGGCGGTCCACACCAATTTCAATGAGAGTTTCAAGTGAAGCTTCTGCATTGGGTGTCATGTCAAAGGCTCGGTGGAACGTCACTTGCATAGGACGGGCAAGCTCTATGAGCTCCTTGTTTCTCTGTACATCGATCTCTCCATCAGGAGTGAGGATGCCGAACACGACACAGTCTGCCCCAGCTTCCTTGAACTGACGGATATCTTCCTTCATGGCTGCAAACTCAAGCTCTGAGTAGCAGAAGTCTCCACCACGGGGGCGTATCATGACACTCATTTTGATGGTGCTATTGGCCCTTGCTACCTTGAAGGCTCCAAGGGAAGGGGTGGTACCACCTTCAAACAGGTCGGCGCAGAACTCCACACGGTCTGCTCCTCCTTTTTCAGCGGCAATGACACTCTCTATCGACTCAAGACAAATTTCAATTTTCATATGTTTCTCTCCTTAGATGTATTCATACTAATTTCAGTGTGATATCCGTATTCTTCAGTTCAGGACGCTTGAGTGCATCACCCACTGTATGTAAGGTTATCGTATGCAAGCCGCTAGCCAACCTTATACCGCTAAGGATGACATCCTCCTTTCTCTCCCGCTGAAGCGAGAAACAGAAATGTTCATCACCCATACCAAAGCAGAGTTTTAGCTCCTCTGGAAGAGGCTTTTCAGTATACCACCGTATTTCGTAAGGTCTCTCTTCTTCTCCCTCTCCCTTTTCTTCTGGCACTTGTACTGTCCAGGTAAGGGAAGTGGGAATAGGGTGATACGAGTAATATTCAGAACCGGTATACCTAAAGGAAGGTGATCCTGCAGGGAGAACCAGGGGGATCTGGTTCAGTATTGTGGGCAGTGGTAGTGCCTTTTTCTTTTTTTTCTCTGCTTTACTCGCTCGTTTGAGAGGCCTTCGTTCCAATTCCTTTCCAATACCCTGGAGAACCTCCTGTTCAAAGGGCTCGACGGAGCCATCACCCATAAGACCAATGTTGAGCAGATAGTTGCCGCCTTCGGCTACTACCTGTGTTGCTGTATGGGAAAGCTCTTCTATTTTCTCCTGCTTGTCGCCTCTCTCTTGCCACTGCCTGTAACCCCAGGTCTCATGGTATATCGAAGCGGGGGTCTGCCAAGGAACATCAAGGTCAACTGTGGGGAGTTCGTTGTCTCCCATAGTGAGGAAGTCACCACAGTCATTCCAGATTCTTCCATTTACCATGCACTGGCTCTGTAGTTTCTGTACTAGGGCATAGACCTCTTCCGACTGTTCCTTGGTGGGGGCACCCATATCCATCCAAAGTTCACAGATGGGGCCATAGTTGCTCAGAAGTTCAGTTAGTTGGGCCACATTGTATGCTTGATGCTCTTTTGGGATGGCATCACTGTTGTGTGTGCTGATAGGAAGTGCTTGGGGAACGTGCCAGTCTATCCAGGAGTAGTAGATGCCAAATGCCAGGCCTTGGTCCTTACAGGCATCACTGAGTTCCTTGATGATATCTTTCTTGCAAGCAGCGTTGGTGCTCTTGTAGTCAGTGGTTGCCGTGTCGTAGAGGCAGAACCCGTCATGGTGTTTTGAAGATGCCACCAAGTAGTTCATCCCAGCTTGTTTGGCTAGTTTTGCTATGGCCTTTGCATCAAAATTCTCTAGGGTGAACTCTTCTATAAGCTTCTCATAGTCCCTTTGTGGTAGGTAGCCATGGGAGAGTATCTGCTCAGAATACCCTCTGGTAATTTTCTTTCCTTTCCACACTCCTGCCGCTAGGGAGTACAGTCCGAAATGGATAAACATGCCAAACTTGAGTTCTTGCCAATCTTCTACTTTCTTGTTCATGGGAGACAGTCCTTTCTATTTTCTTATAGGTTTTTTGATCTGGTATTTCTTGCTACTTGTTCTTGGTGCCTAGCTTTTTCCTTCAGGTTTTACCAACCTTGATATATCATACCGCCACTGTTGTGCTGAAAACAGGGTAATAATTTTGAATAGGGGTACGGGTAGGCGTATTATTTTCAAAGTTCGACCTAATGTTGAAAAAATGACGCCTGTCATGCAAGTAACCTTACGGTCTCTTGGAATTCTTACCCTTATCCGATTTGGACTTCCATGCAACACTTTAGCCATGAAGAAAGCTGAACCTGGGCTCTTGAACCAGAATACACAAGCCACAGTGCTGCAAAAAATGAGCAAGCATTGGCAGTTCTACCTAATAGTAGCACTACCAATGCTCTACTTTATCCTCTTTAAGTATGTACCTATGTATGGGGTACTTCTTGCCTTCAAGAAGTATCGGGTATCAAAAGGCATATGGGACAGCCCCTGGGTAGGCTTCTATCAGTTTGCCAAGTTTTTCAAGAACCCCTCCTCGATGAGGATCATGTACAACACCTTCATGTTGAGCATGTACTCCTTGGTAGCTTCCATCCCCTTGGCGGTAATCTTGGCTCTTGCACTCAATGAAACGCGGTCAAAGGGATGGAAGAAGAGTGTGCAGATGATCACGTACGCTCCATACTTCATATCGACTGTAGTATTGGTAGCAATACTGATGCAGTTCCTCGATCCTGCCCTAGGCTTTTTCAACTACATCCGGGCTTTGTTTGGCAAGGAGTCCATCAACTATATGGGGGAAGCACACCTCTTCAAACATATTTATGTATGGTCTGCAATATGGAAGAACACCGGCTATAACGCCATCATATATCTGGCTGCCCTTACCGGTATCAGTCCGGAGCTATACGAGGCAGCCAAGGTTGACGGGGTGAACAAGTTCCAGAAGATCTGGTATGTCGACCTGCCCTGTATCAGCAATACCATCGTCATCATGCTTATCATGAACATGGGCTTTGTCATGAGTTTGGGCTTTGAGAAAGCCTTCCTCATGCAAAACCCCCTCAACCTGGAAGCCGCTGAGATCATGTCGACCTATGTCTACAAGATGGGACTCATCAATAGTGATTTCAGCTACTCAACTGCCATTGATATGATTAACTCAGTGATCAACATCATCCTGATTTTGACGTTCAACCGTCTTTCCAAGGTGTACAACAAAGAAGGGGGCCTATGGTGAGACCTAAAGGCAAAGAGATGCTGTCAGACCGAATATTTACCATCCTAAACAATACGTTCCTTTTCATCAGCCTGATGTTGGTTGCGTATCCTCTTTTGTACATCATCTCCAGTTCGCTCAGTGCCCCTCAGGCTGTCATGTCCCATAAGGTATGGCTGTTTCCTGTTGACTTTGACCTTATCAGCTACAAGGCGGTATTCACGAACAAGCTGATAGGTCTTGGATACATGAACTCCCTCATTTATATGGCATCAGGGACGGTTGTCAGCGTATTGCTTACCATGCTGCTTGCCTATCCGCTATCTCGCAAGGAATTCTATGGTCGTAACATGGTGACCAGGATCATCCTTTTCACTATGCTTTTTACCGGGGGGATCATTCCCTTGTATCTGACAGTGCGAAACCTTGGAATGTATGACACCCGATGGGCCATTATCCTGCCCAATGCCATAACGGTATGGAATGTCATCATTGCAAGGACCTTCCTTCAGGACAACATCAGCGACGAGCTGTACGAAGCGGCCATGATCGACGGTTGTTCGGATCTCCGTTTTCTCTTTTCGTTTGTGTTTCCGCTATCAGGGGCTATCATCGCAGTCCTTGGCCTATTCTACGCAGTAGGGCAGTGGAACAAGTATTTTGATGCCTTGCTCTACTTGCAGGATCAGGCTCTCTATCCTCTGCAGATAGTCTTGCGCAACATCCTCATTATCAACAAGAACACCCCGTCGATGACTATGGATGTGAATGCGGCCATTCGTGCCCAGGGTCTTTCCGAGACCATCCGCTATGCCCTCATTGTTGTGGCTAGCCTGCCCTTATTGGTATTATACCCCTTCGTTCAGAAGTTCTTTGTGAAAGGGGTCATGATAGGTTCTGTAAAAGGTTGACCTTAAGGTCATCAGAAAAAATGGAGGAACATATGAAAAAAACTCTCGTTGTCCTGGTCCTGGTAGCACTCTTGCTTCCAGCGACACTCGTTGCCCAAGGTTCCAAGGGTGCTGTAGAAGCTGCAGAGGTAATCTACACCCCGAATGGTACGTTCCCAATCGTAAAGACTCCCATTACCGTGGATATCATGGTTGCCCAACCCCCCTGTGTTGAAGACTACAATACCAACCGCTTCACCAAGTATATGGAGGAGAAGACAGGCATCAAGGTGAACTACATCATGATTCCCGAACAGGCAGCGACTGAAAAACTTGCTCTGGTACTTGCCAGCGGCGACTACCCAGATGCATTCCTCGGCTTCGCCATCAACAATGAACTTGAGACCACCTATGGCGCTCAGGAAGGACTGTTCATGCCCCTGAACAAGTACTATTCCCAAGAGTGGATGCCCAATCTGATGAAGGCCTTCACTGAGTTCCCCGGTGGGGTGGGCTATATGACCAACATCGATGGCAACATCTACTCCCTGCCTAGACTTGAAGGGTGTTACCACTGTTCCAACCAGGCAAAGCTTTTTGTCTACCAGCCTTTCCTTACCGCCCTTGGTCTTAAGGTTCCTACCACCACAGATGAGTTCTACAACACCCTGAAGGCCATCAAGGAACAGGATCCCAATAAGAACGGGAAGAATGACGAAATTCCTCTTGCTGGATCCATCATCGGATGGTCTGATCAGGTCGAGCGTTTTGTGCTCAATTCTTTCATCTACTGTGACCTCGACACCAACATCAATGCCAATGCGAACGATAACGTTGGCTATATCATGGATGGCAAGAAGGTCGACACTGCAATGAACAAGGATGCCTACCGTGAAGGCCTTTCGTACATCAACAAACTCTATAAAGAGGGCTTGATCTACAACGGTTCCTTTACCCAGGATTCAAGTCAGCTGACCCAGCTGGTAGAAAGTTCTGCCCAGCCTACCGTTGGCTTCGCAGCTGGTGGTTGGAGAGGCCAGTTTACCACCATTGGTGGCGACCGCTTCAACAACTTTGCAGCAATTGCACCGTTGAAGGGACCTGAGGGTGTGCAGGAGACTGTCGCATTCTTCCAGAACCCTGAAATCGGACAGCTGGTCCTTTCTTCAGAGACTGAATATGCCGATGCCATCATGCGCTACTTTGATTTCATGTTCAGTGCCGAAGGCACCCTGTTGCAACGCAACGGTTTCCAAGGTGAAGCTTGGGATTGGGCAAAGAGTGGTCAGATTGGTCTCGATGGCAAGCGTGCTGTCTGGGAACAGCTTACCTTGTGGAATGACAAAGACCCCCAGAATGACACATGGATCCAGACCTACGCTGCTGCCATGACCCCTTCGTTGAAGAACGGTCTGGCTAAAGAGCCTTCCACCCCAGCCAATCCTGATTACTATCTGCCTGAGAACAATGAGAAGGTCCTGTTCGACGAGACCAATAATCTCTACAAGCCCTATGAGCATCCTGAACTTGAAGTTCCTGTGCTGAAGTACACTGCTGACGAGAATGAAGAGTTTTCCACAGTCAAGCGTGAACTTGCTAACTTTATCCGCCAAAGCTCTGTAAAGTTCATGGTTGGTTCGATGGACGTCAACGATGACAAGGTTTGGAACGAATACGTAAAGAATCTTGACAAGTTGCAGATGCCTGCTGTCCTTTCCATGATGCAGACTGCCTACAATCGCCAGTACAAATAGCCTGAGGATCTTGATGGCCACAAGAGGGATTCCCTTTTGTGGCCATTCTCCTATACCAAGCACCGATTTCTATCTGTACCAATGCTTTTTTCCCTTTTTTTAGGAGTGCTGTTTGTACTAGAACGCTCCATGAATCCATCATCTAGCGAAGGGGTATCCCATGCAAGTACCAACCAAACCAAACATCATCTACATCTTGGCCGACGACATGGGCTATGGGGATATCTCAGCAAACAACGAGAACTGTCCCTTTGAGACGCCTTCCCTCGATTCGCTAGCAAAGCATGGCCTTCGGTTTACCGATGCCCATGCAAGCTCTGCTGTGTGTACCCCTTCACGCTACAGCATCATGACAGGACGCTATAACTGGCGATCCCCTTTAAAAGAGGGGGTGCTTGGTGGATACTCCTCGCCGCTTATCCCTGAAGACCGTACAACTGTTGCACATATGTTGAAAGAGTGTGGCTATAGGACCGAAGCCATCGGGAAATGGCACCTAGGCATGGAGTTTCCTAAGCTTGCCAATTTTGTACAACAGCCTGATTTTGCCAATAGTGAAGGCATAGACTTTACGGGTACCATTAGGAACTCTCCTATTTCAGTCGGCTTTGACTATTTCTACGGTATCAGTGGGTCCTTGGATATGCCACCCTATGTCTATATTGAGAACGACAAGTTTACCGCTGTCCCTGATCACATCACTCAAGGAACGGGCAAGGGGTTTTGGCGGCAGGGGCTTACAGCTCCTGACTTTGTCCATGAGCAGGTCCTTGACCATCTCACTGATAAGGTGTTGGAAAGTATTTCACAGCAGGAGGGGAATCCGTTCTTCATCTATTTTGCCCTTCCTGCTCCCCATACACCAATTCTTCCCCATCCCGCTTTCAGAGGAAAGTCCAATACCAATGCCTATGGGGACTTTGTCCTCCACTGTGATGATGTGATTCGAAGGGTGCAAGAACATTTGGAGACAGAGGGACTGTTGGAAAACACCCTGGTAATCTTTACTTCAGACAACGGCTGTTCCCCAATGGCTGACTTTAAGGAGCTTGCCGAAAAGGGTCATAACCCCAGTTACCATTTCAGGGGTATGAAAAGTGACATTTTTGAAGGTGGGCATAGGGTGCCTCTCCTGCTACAATGGCCAAATGTAGTGCCCAAGAACAAGGTCTGTGAAAAACTGGTCTGCCTTTCTGATCTGTTTGCCACCCTCTCTGACTATCTTGGCTACGAGATAGGACCCAGTGCTGCTGAAGACAGTGTAAGCAATCGTTCCTTGTGGGAGGATCCTACTTCCAGAGAGGTCCGATCTGTCTTGGTCCATCAGAGCATTGATGGCTCCTTATCGATACGTAGTGGGGCCTGGAAGCTTGAGATGTGTTCTGGTTCTGGTGGTTGGTCACCCCCCCAACCTGGTTCCAGCGAGGAGGCTTTGCTTCCACGCTTCCAGCTCTATAACCTGAAAGATGATATAGGTGAACAGCACAACGTGGTCGATATTCATCCTGATGTGGTTGATGATCTTAAGGTTAAGCTGAAGAAGATAGTCATCGAAGGAAGAAGTACAGCAGGACCTGTTCAGAAGAATGAGGGGCTACCCATTTGGGAGTCTGTGGCTTGGTTATATGAAGTGTAGGGAATCAAAGAGCCAAGCAGGGGTTTTGCTTCTTGGTGGCTTCTTATGGACTTTTATTGTTGAGCACGAACGGCTCATGGTATACTCTGTTTTACCATGAGAAAAAATGCCTTGTATGTACCCTATTCAAAGACCTTTGTCCTCTTTCTACTGGTCTTTGTGATTTGTTTTATTGTGCTCTTTTTCTCACAGAACTGGATGTTGAAGACTATCAGGGAGGAGAAGCAGGAACAGAGCTTTGCCATGCTCCGCCTTGCAAAGACCACCACCGACCTTTCTTTGGATCAGGCCTTCAAGCTTTCCCAGCTGTTGTTGCTCGACAATGACATTGCCAAGTTCATCTACCAAGGTCAGGTCGATGGGGGCTCTGAAGATATTCAGACAATCATTGATGCCAAGGTATCCCTACCAGTTGCTCGTAGTATCAACAGCATGCTTGCCGAGATTTACATATTTTCCAAGAATAGCGGGTATCTGCTCTCAGCAAGCAATGCCTATCTGGAACCTGAGACGATGTATCCTGCAATGTTTTCTTTTCAGGGCCTGAACTATGGTCAGTTTCGCTCGAAGTATCTTACAGCCTCCTTTACCCGCTCCTTCTTTGCTGAGACCACAGCCCTTGTCGACGGCAGGGCTATGAAGGTCATCCCCCTGGTACAGACATTCCCCCTTAACAGTCCTTCTTCCAACTCAGGGAAAATCGTACTGTTGCTGGATAGTGAGTTTTTTTCCTCCATCCTTGCCGAGCAAAGGATAGGGGAGAACCTTACCTCTTTCATTACTGATAGCTCAGGCAAGCTCATAACCTATTGGGGGAATGAAGAGCTGGTAGTGGACACTGACTACGAAGACGGTCAGCATAAGATTGAGATTGCGGGAGAGGAGTATGTGCTGTCAGTACTTTCTTCTGAGGTGAGCGGACTTAGATTCTTCTCGTTGCTTTCCTTGAAGGACATCTCGGCTATGATGAGTCCTCTTTGGATAGTGCTTACTGTGCTGAGTCTCGCGATGTTCCTAGTCATGGCTATCCTTGCTTTGTATATCCTTCTGCGTAATCGCAAGGATTGGGTCGACCTTTTTGCCCTGGCAAGCCAAGGGAAGAGCTTGCTTCCCTATGAACAAGCCTTGGGACACATCAAGGCGATTGTGGCTGAGGACCGCAACAAGGTAAGGATGTCGGGAGGAACCCCTTTCATTACCGACACGTTCTTCAGGCGTCTCATCCATGGGAAAATGGCCGATACCAGTGAGATCCAGGCGATGCTCAAGCTGGTGCAGGAGGACATCGACTTTTCCCAAGACTTTGCCTTCCAGATGGTCCACCTCATCATTCACGATGTGAATGACATTCTTACCAGTGACAGGCTTGAAGACATAGACTTTACCAGGATTGCTGCCCAGAAGCAGGCCCAGCGGGCCTTTTCAGGGCAATACTTTCTCTATATGGATTTTTCTTTCTCCATCTGGATCATGCTCTGGCATCATGATGCTACTTATCTTGATGCTCAGATTGACCTGTTTTGGAAAGAGTTTTCCCTTGTGACTCCCACGTCCACCTCAATGGCTGTCAGTTCTTCCAAGGTAAGTCTCAATGAAATTTTTGATGCTACCAATGAGTGCAGTGAGGTATTGCAATCCATATCAAATGAGAAGCAAGTGGAAGTGCTGCGTAGGTACACCGAGATTACCCTCAGACGTGAACGATATCACTATTCTCTGGATATGGAACGCAAGCTTTACTTTGCAGTCCTTCGTGGTGAGGCTGAGGCCCTTGAGGAGATATTGAAAATCTTGGAACAGGATAATTTTGTTTCAGGAGGCCTGGGAAGTGACGAGACGGCTAATCTGCTCAGGGTATTGTATGCAACGGCTATCAAGTTGTGCCAAGCTATGCACCATGAGGATACTCCTAAAGTATTTGCGACCTATCCTCAGGCCAAGCAATTTTTTCTTGCGTTTGCTCAAGATATTAGGGGTGAAAACCAGAATAAGGAAGAAATTCTCATCCAGAAGATAGTTTCCTACATCCAAGAACGGTATGACCAATGCTCTTTGAACCTTTCCTCCATGGCGAAGGACTTTGCAATGAAGGAGAGCTTTCTCTATCACTTTATGCAGACTAGGATGCAGACCTCCTTTGCGCAGTATCTGGAAGAATATCGTCTTTCGAAGGCTGCCTCCTTGTTCAGTGAGAAACAGATGACAATAAATGAGGTGACTGCTTTGTGTGGGTATGCCAATAGTCAGACCTTCAGAAGAGCGTTCAGAAAGCACTACGGGATGTTGCCTTCTGAGTATCAGAAGACGGTGCTGTACAGGCAGGGAATGTAGGAAAAGGAAGAACTGCGTGGAATAGAGCCTCTATTCTACGCAGTCTACCAATTCAATCTTGTAGATGTCTGGCATAAGTACCCTCAGAGTACTTATGCCAGCTTTCCCTTTCCTTTCGCTCGCTACCTAAATCAGCATCAGGTGATGGAAGCCTCATAGATATTTTTGATGGAAGTGAAGAGCGTCCTGTTGAAGTCATCGTCACTCATCTGTGCATGCAAGTCTTGGGATAGTGCTCTGGAAAAGCTTGCGATAAGGCCATGGTTCTTTGCAAGAAGGTTGTTGGCCTCAGACCGACTATAGCCTCCTGAGAGTGCTACCACACGCACCATATGTTCTTCCTTTTGCAAGTCAGCATAAAAATTGGGCAGGGTAGGTATGGAGAGCTTTAGCATCACCTTGTCTTCTGGTTGCAGCAGGGCCAGCTGTTTGAAAAGCTCTTCCTTCAGAATCTTTTCGGACTCCTGTTTATCCTTGCTAGTGATATCTACCTCTGGTTCGATAATTGGAACCAACCCGGCCTTCAATATGATCTTGGCAATTTCAAACTGCTGTTCCACGATCTTCCTGATGCCTTTTGGGTTGGCTTCCTTGATGACAGAGCGCATTTTGGTTCCAAAGATACCTTGTTTGACCGCACGGGCAAGCAAGGTTCCAAGCCCTGGGATGGGTTTCATCAGTTTGACTCCATCAGCGAGATCGGCAAGGCCTTTGTCTACCTTGAGGAACGGTACAATTCTCTTGTTTTTCCAGAGGTACTCGGAAGTCGGTACACCTTCTATACTGCGGTCCATGGTGTTCTCAAATAGGATGGCACCAAGGATCTTGTCTTCGTTAAAATCAGGGCTGGTGATGATTCTTGTGCGCATTGCATGGACAAGGTCAAACATTTCTTCATCATTGGAGTAGGAGTCCTCAGGTATTCCATATTGCAACAGTGCTTTGGGGGTGCTGCCACCACTCTGGTCCAATGCAGCGATAAAGCCTTTTCCTGTTTTCATGCGGTCTAGTTGTTCATTATTCATATGTTCTCCTTCTTGTGGTACCAAGAAATACACTTATATTGGTACCAATTTAAATGTACTCAAATGTTTCTGTACAAGCAAGTGAAGGGAGTGGGGCTAAATAGAAGAATATGTGTGATTGTGCAGGGTAATGGAGAACGAAGTGGTATGGTCCATAACGAAAAGAGGGAAGGGCAGTACGTATGACTCTTTGTTAAGTTAGTTTTTGACCTTCTCATTTTGACTTTCGTTAGTTAAATAGCCTCTTTTGAAGGTCGATAAGCAATGTCCACAACTTAAGGAATTCAAGGGTTTAACTTTTAGTTTTTCATTTTTAATTGTTTTGATTAAAGGAATAAAAGATATTTAAGGCCTTGTGATATATGATAAAGATATTGTTATTATATAATAGAAGTCAGGTCTCATTTCAACCACCATACGTAGCCAAATGCAATAGTACAAAATTGGAAAGTAAAAACTTGCAATTACCTTGGTATTGCTGGTAGAAATATATTGATATCGATCTGGCAGAATTATGTATGTACAAGTTGGAACTTTTGTTTTATCCTAGTATATGGTACAATACATATCAAACGTATAGAACAAATTGTATTCAAGGAGGCAATCATATTGACCACGGATTATTTCAAACAGAATTTTCACTTTTCTCCTTTGAATAATATTTCGTTTTATTCTCAGTTGTATTCTTTTATCAAGTTCCAAATTCAAGCTGGGGTGTTCATGCCTGGTGAACAGATGCTCTCGGAGAATGAGCTGTGCGATGTGTTGAACGTGAGCAGGACCACGATCAGGCTGTCCTTGGGCCAGTTGGTGGATGAAGGACTGCTTATTCGATACAGAGGGAAAGGTTCGTTCATCGCGGAGAAGAAGATTGGGCGAAATATCAACTACCTTTACAACTTCACTGAAAGCATAAGGGACGCTAATGCAGAGCCTTCATCTGTAGTGCTTTCGTGCCAACAGATAGAGGCGAATGAATTGATTTCCAAAAAACTGCAGTTACCTGATGCTAATAAAAAGGTTTTTATGTTGGAAAGACTGCGTTGTGCAGATAAAACTCCTCTTATCTTGGAGTCTACTTTCATCCCGTATTTTCTATGTCCGGATATAGAGAAATTTGATTTTTCGGTTATTTCACTCTACGATACACTACGCAATAGGTATTCATTGAGTTTCGACCATGCCGTTGAAACTATAGAGGCCATCATTATCAAGGAAGAAATTGCCGATCAGCTTCGATGTCCGAAGAAATTGATGCCCGGTTATAAAATTGGGCGTGTAAGTTACCTTTACAGCGGACAGGTCTTTGAGTACACAAATTCAATCACCAGGGCGGACAAATGCGAATTCCAACTCGATTTGTATTCGAATCCAAAAAATCCGCATAGTTGTGTTGATTTTTCCAGAAAACTGAATCCCTAAACAAATTCAAGACTTTGATGAGTTATCTAGATCATCAGGAAACTCTTTCCTTCAAAATGATTTCCTTGATGGTTTTTATTCTTTATTTGTTTGATTTCGATTGAACTGGCTTCGTTTTATTGGACACGATAATCGTTATGGTACATCATCCTCATTCTATACTCAATTGGTGACATGCCATGTAATACGCTATGAGGACGTACAGTATTGTACTCCTCAACCCAGTTCATGATCATTTGTTTCATCCTTGTGTAATCCACAAGGTCCATCTTGCCGTTTTTGATAATTCCCATTTCTGCCAAGCGATTTCTATATGCCCTAGCCGTATAGCTACTGCCCCGATCACTATGCAGCAAGACTCCTGGTTCCAGTCCCAATGCTTCAAGACCATCCAACAGTTTCTGGGACAAATCCAGTTGTATTGACAGGAAAAGCACATAGGTCACAATCTCTCTGTTATATAGATCAAGCACTGGCCCAAAGTAGCACCACCCTCTCTTGATTGGAATATAGGTGATATCTGTTACCAACTTCTGCAAGGGCTTCTCAGCCTTGAAATCTCGATCCAGTATATTTGCAGGAAGATGCCCCATGGCTAGTTTCCTCTTCTGATAGTACCTCTTTGGATGTTTGCGCCTTTGAATCCTTGCTTGAAGACCGTACTCACTCATGACTCTTGCAATGCGCCTCCTCCCATAGGTTCCAGAGGTCGCCCGGTTTACCAGAATGGTCATGGGCCGGGAACCATAGTTCCAGTTGCATCTCTCTTGGATCCCTCTGATTATACGTACGAGGTCCTTGTCCTTATCTTTCCTGTCTCCTGCATGCTTTTTTACGTAATAATAGGAACTTGATGATACACAAGCACTTTTCAGGACTTCTCTGGTGTTGGTATGCAATGACCCTGTAGCAACCGTTTCTCCAATCGAGTCTGTAAGTCTTTTTTTTATTATCAGGTACTTCTTTCAGCAGTTCATCCACGTAGGCACGGAGAAAAACATTCTCAATCTTGGTCTCCCTGTCAGTCATTGATTCAATGTCCCGATGTTCCATGTGCTGTTTTCAGCCTTTCCTCTTGATAAGGGGAGTCCCGTCTCCTATGGCTTTCTTATGATCTCTTACCCAGTTTAACACAGTTGATTCGAAACGCAATCCATAGCTGGCAGTCAAGGACTTGATGGTATGATTCCCCTCTAGGTAGGCTTGTACCACTGCTGCTTTTACCTGCCTCGGATAGTGCCCAAAGGTTCTACGGCCCCCTTCAGACCACGTCAAGTCACCTTTTTCAAATTGTTCAAACCAATGATAGATGGTTACCCGATGTACACCTGTCTGCTTGGATATCTCAGTAAAGCTGGGAACTGGCTTCTGTCTGAAGCAGGCTAACACCTTTTCTTTTTGCTCAATCGGTATGATTTTCATTACAAAACACTCCTATTGGTCTCCAAATAAGTGAGTCCTTGATTTCGTGAAAAGTCTTTTTTACAATTTTCTTTGATTTTTGATCGTTCCCTCAAAAAAAAAATAAAAAAAGCTTGATAATACCAAACATACTAGTTATGATAAATGTATCATACATTTGATATGAAAACATTGTATTGGAGGGATTAGATGAAACCATTGAAAAAAGCGGAGCAAATGTCCGTGGCGGAACTAGCTTCGTATATCGATCAATCTGTTCTGAAACCAGAGTTTACGGATGCTGAGATCCACAAGTATATCCAGGAAGGGGTTGAATACGGTTGCAAGACGGTCTGTATAAATCCGTCAAGCTTGCCTATTGCAAGGAAACTCTGTAAGAACACAAAAACTGGAATTTGCGTAGTTTGCGATTTTCCGTTTGGTACTTCAACGACCGAAAGCAAAGCTGCACAGGCTGAGATTATCTGTAAGGAAAGGGACATTGAGGATTTGGACATCGTATCGAATTATGGTTGGATTCGTAGTGGCAAGTGGGACGATGTTGAAAAGGACATCAAGGCAGTGGCCGATATGGCCCATAAATATGGGGCAAAACTCAAAGTCATCTTTGAAGTTGATTCCTTGACCCTTGACCAGGTTGCGAAGGCAACGGATGTTGCTTGCAAGGCCGGTGCTGATTTTGTGAAGACCTCGACAGGCTTTTTCACAGGTACCGAGTGCTTTGGCGCTACAACTGAAGTCATTAAGACCATGATTGAAGCTGCACAAGGTAGATGTATGGTCAAAGGTTCCGGTGGTATCAGGACTCAGGAGCATTTCTTTGAGCTGATTAATCTTGGAATTGATCGAATGGGCATTGGTTTCAAGTCGACTCCTCTGGTGTTGGGGCTCAAAAAGTAAGTAAGTTTGTTGATGGCCGACTGCATTTGTGGTTGGTCATTCTCATTTTTTCAATGCTGGAGGAACTATCTTGAAACATTATCTGGGAATAGACTTGGGTGGTACGAATATTGCAGCAGCCCTAGTTGATGAAGAGTATAGAATTATTCTCAAGCACAGTGAACCTACAGAATATCAAGCTGGCTATGAAGCTGTCATTGATCACCTAGCTGCTGTTGCCTACAAGACACTTGAGATGGCAAACATGGAAACAAGTGATATCGAGTACGTTGGCCTCGGTTTGCCAGGAACAGTGAACATGCAAGAACAGCGTTTGGTTTTTGCCAATAACCTTGGATGGAAGAACCTTGATGTGGTCAAGGAATTTCGAGAACGTATGGATATCAAGACTTTCATTGCAAATGATGCAGATTGTGCTGCTTATGGAGAAGTCCTGGCTGGGGCTGCGAAAGGCTACGACAATGTACTCATGTTGACACTGGGAACAGGAGTCGGGGGAGGGCTTGTCCTTGATAAGAAGATTTTTCATGGTGGTGACGGATGCGGAATTGAACCAGGGCATATAACGATAAAATTTGACGGTGAAAAATGTACATGTGGTCGCGTAGGCTGTCTGGAATCCTATGCCTCTGCGACGGCTCTGATAAGGGATACTGTTCAGGCAATGGCTTCCAACCAGGAGACCCTTATGCACAAGATGTGTGGTGGAAGCCTGTCAGGTGTTTCGGGTAGAACCGCCTTTGATGCTGCCCGAAAGGGTGATGTGACCGCCCAGGGTGTTGTGGAGATATACAAGTCTCATCTGGGCGTTGGATTGAGCAGCCTGGTAACGATTATTCGGCCCCAGGTGGTTATTCTTGGTGGTGGGATAAGCAACGAGGGCGAAAATCTTCTTGGATCTGTCGCCAAGTATGTTCACGAAACCGTCTATGCAAATGATTTTCTTCCAGATACCCCGATTCTGAAGGCAAAACTCGGAAATGATGCAGGAATTATAGGGGCAGCTTTCTTGGGAGCGCAATTCTGACAAAAAATTGCTAGGTCAATGTCTAGGTTGCAATACAAGAAAATGGACTGCTATAAATTGAGAAAAAGTATTCCTATGAATACTCGAAAATAAGGGAGGATAGATATTGTCATGAAGAAAAAAGGAATATCAGTTTTATTTTTGATGTTGCTGGTATCTTGCTTGGTTTGGGCAAACGGAAGTACCGAGAAGGGAGCAAACAAAACAATCAAAATCGGGGTGTCGTTCGGAACCCTGCAGGAAGAGCGATGGGAGGCTGAACGGGTGAGGATGCTTGCACGAGCTGCTGAACTACCCAATGTTGAATTGTTCTATGCAGATGCAAATCATGATGCGAACACTCAGAATAGCCAGATTGAGAACATGATTACCCGGGGTGTCGACGTTCTGGTCATCGGACCTCAGGATTCTGAAGCCGCAGCCGTAGGTGTAGCTGCAGCCAAGGCTGAGGGAATCCCTGTTGTATCGTATTGCAGAGTCGTGAACTCTGATCTTCTTGATGTAATTGTCAGTTATGACTATATAACAATCGGTCGAGAAAACATGAAGCTTGCCGTAGCCTCAGTGCCGAAAGGGAATTACATGCTAGTCAACGGACATGATGCTGATAGCATTCCCCATGACGAAAATACGGGTTATCATGAAGTTATCGATTCGTATATTAAGTCAGGTGCCATCAAGATTGTCTTTGATCAGTACATCGAAAACTGGTCTCCCGATGGAGCAATGGCTGCCGCAGAAAATATCCTTACCAAAGAAAACAACAATATCCAGGCTATTATTTGCAACAATGATGGCATGGCTGGTGGTGTAGTGCAGGCTCTCAAAGCGCAGGGTCTTCAGGGTAAAGTGTACGTAGCAGGCATGGATGCCGAGCTCGCTGCCTGTCAGCGGGTTGCTGAAGGTACTCAGACGGTCACCGTTCTTACCGGTTACAACCCCCTTGCCGATGCTGTATTCGATGCTGCACTCGCTCTGGCAAAAGGAGAGAAAATCAATTCCATCAATGCAACGACGAAAGTCAAGGGCAAGGATATCCCAACCGTACAGGTTCAGCCTGTGATGATTATGCAGGACAATATCTATCAGCAAATCGTCGTTCCTGGATTCAGGTCCCTCGAAACTGTCTATGCAAATGTTCCAAAGGCAAAATGGCCTACCAACTAAGTTGGTAACGTTAAATTTGTGGTTTTTTGAGGTGAGGAAAGGCCCTTGCTGCCCTCTCCTCAAAATTACATGAAGATTTAGAAAAGGACTGTGAGGGATGATGCCCAATGAATGAATTTATTCTTGAAATGAAAGATATTACCAAAGAGTTTTTTTCCTACGAGATATTACATGGTGTGAACCTACAGTTGCGAAAAAATAGCGTACTTGCCTTATGTGGCGAGAACGGTGCCGGTAAATCTACATTGATGAAGATATTGAGTGGAACGTATCCGTTTGGAGAGTACTCCGGGAACATATATGTCGATGGTGTTCTTAAGCAGTTTCACAGCAACAGGGATTCTGCCGAAGCCGGTATTGAGATCATCTATCAGGAACTTGAGGTCATCCCAAATATGACTGTTGCCGAGAATGTCTTTCTGGGACGCGAGCCAACCGTAGGATTGGTGGTCAATATGAATGAAATGGTCCAGAAAACCAAAACCATCTTCGAGGAACTGAAGATTGACATCAACCCAAGTGCTCTTGTTGGCGATCTCGGGATAGGCCTGAGGCAGATGGTAGTGATTGCAAGAGCACTTTCCAGAAACCCGAAGGTACTGATTTTGGACGAACCCTCAGCCGCTCTTACTGAAACCGAAACACAAAACCTCTTGCAAATCGTCAAGGACCTTGTCAAGACAGACGTCGCTTGTATTTACATCTCTCATAAATTAGATGAAGTTATGGAGATTGCCGATGATGTGACTGTAATTCGGGATGGTTATTTGATCAGCAATCATAAAAAGACAGCGATTACGAAAGATATGTTGATTAAAGATATGGTCGGGCGCAGTCTGGACGACCAGTTTGTAAAAGAAAAAAGTGTGATAGGGGATGTAATCTTTGAAGCGAAGAATATAACTTCGATTGAAGAAAGTACGTCCAAGATATTGGTGAATGATGTCTCCTTTTATTTGAAGGAAGGCGAGATCCTTGGAGTAGCGGGCCTTATGGGTGCAGGCAGGACTGAATTGGTCATGTCCCTGATTGGCGCCTTTCCTGGTAAAGTGATTGGAGACATATTTCTTGAAGGTAGAAAAATTACAAATGACAGTCCCAGGCATTCAATCAAGAATGGTACGAGCATCGTAGTCGAGGATAGGAAAGAGCAAGGGTTGGTGTTGGGCTTGGATGTGAAGGCCAACATCATAATGGCTAGCCTTGAGAAGGTTTCGAAACATGGTATTCTCAATACCAATGAAATAATGCAGTATTCTGATCGTTACTTTTCTGAGTTGAATATCAAGGCAAAATCAACCGAGGTTTCCGTAAGTAGTCTTTCAGGTGGTAATCAACAGAAAGTTGTTCTTGCGAAAGCCTTAATGACTTCTCCCAAGGTGCTCATTCTCGATGAGCCAACACGAGGAATCGACGTCGGTGCCAAGCACGAAATCTATCAGATTATCAGCTCACTAGTGAAGACCGGCGTCTCAATAATAATGATTTCTTCCGAGCTTCCTGAGATTATTGCAATGTCTGACAGAGTTCTGGTCATGAATACGGGTCATCTTACGGCTACCTTTGACAATAAGGACTTGAGTCAGGAAGATATCATGCGGTATGCAACCATGGAGGTTTAGGAAAAATGGATAAGTCAAATAAGAAGGCCAAGATGAATCTGGCTTTTACAAAGAAGAACTTACGGTCTTATGTGATGATATTGGCCCTTTTGGCTATTTGGTTTGTGTTTGCAATCCTGACGAAGGGCGTTTATATCACTCCTCGGAACGTTTCCAACCTGTTCAGACAGATGGCGACAACCGGAATCATCGCAATGGGTATGACCATGTGTCTCATCACAGGGTATTTTGATCTTTCAATTGGTTCGGTAGTAGGGCTGACAGGAGCAATTACGGCCGTTGCGACACAGCAATGGGGCTTCCCTCCTTTTATGTCCATACTTTTTGCAGTTTTTGCAGGGGCAAGTGTTGGAATCTGGCATGGCTTCTGGATTGCCTACAAGAAGTTGCCTGCTTTCATCGTAACACTTGGTGGTCAGTTGATCTTTCGTGGAGGTGTCTTGTGGCTCACCAAAAGCAACACGATCCCCCTCAACAATGAGGTGTTCATTACCATTGGTCAAGGATACGTGCAAAAGCCTCTCGGGTATGCTTTGGCCATTGTTGCTACTTTGGCTATTGTTTTATCGGATATCTTAAATAGAAAGAGTAGAAAAAAATATGGATTCAGAATTTCTTCCGCTGCTTGGGCGGGCATCAAATATTCGGCTACCATCATTCTTGTTGGATTGTTTATTGTTGTCATGAATATCTATTCCGGTATACCGAACGCACTGATTATCCTGATCGTAATTGCCTTGATATTTTCGTTTGTGCTTTCACATACCAAGTTTGGCAAGTGCATTTATGCAGTTGGAGGCAACAGCAAAGCTGCACGATTGTCTGGCATTGACAATGAAAAGACTGTCATGGGTGTATTCGTGATTCTCGGAATCACCGGTGCAATCTCTGGCATCATCTTGGCTGGACGTTTGGCAGCTTCAATGCCAGCCAGTGGTTCGGGTATGGAATTGGATGCAATCGCTGCTTGTGTTATCGGAGGAGTCAGCCTTGCTGGTGGTAAGGGCAATATCTATGGTGCCCTTGTCGGAGCTTTGGTAATGGCAAGTCTGGCAAATGGGATGAGTCTTTTGACGTTACCGACGTTTTCGCAAAACATCATTAACGGTCTCGTACTTATCCTGGCAGTTTGGGTAGATACAATAAACAATAAAAAGGGAAATTAGGAGGAGTGAAAAAATGGTAGGAGTAGGAATTATAGGATGTGGTTCTATCGCAAAATTCAGACATGCACCCGAAGTCTTGATGAGCAAGGATGCAAAACTTATTGGGTTTTTTGATCCTTCGAATGAAAGAGCTGACGCCTTCGTGAAGGAATTTGGTGGGCGAACTTTTTCCAGTGCAGAGGAAATGTGCAAAAGCAAGGCAATAGATGCTATCGTCATCTGCAGCGTCAATGCAAAGCATTTTGATCAAACCATGCTTGCACTGAGTTCTGGCAAGCATGTCCTATGCGAAAAGCCAATGGCTATTTCTGTGGCCGAGGCAATCCACATGAACAGCCTAGCCGAAAAAGTTGGCAAGAAGCTCATGATTGCAGAGAATTTTCGCTTGGCCCCCGCTCACAAAAAAGCCAAGGAATTGCTCGATGCCGGTGCCATCGGCAAGGTCGAGACTTTTCGTGCCGTGTTTGGTCACCGCGGTCCTGAATATTGGTCAGCTGACAAGAGCAATGCTACCTGGTTCTTCAGCAAGGATAAATGCCAGCTTGGCAGCATAGGAGACGTTGGCATACACAAGATCGATGCAATGCGTTGGCTTTTGGGAAGTGAAGTCGTAGAAATTTCTGCCCAAGTCGCAACCCTTGAGAAAAAGGATGAGAATGGAGATTTCATTGACGTTGATGACAATACCATCGCACTGTTGAAGTTTGAAAATGGTGTATTCGGAAGTCTTTTTTCAAGTTGGACAATCAAGGGCGATGAGGACCATTCTACTGTTCTTTATGGATCAAAGGCTACTATGCGGATTTATGACGATCCCAATCATGCAATTACGATTGTCGATGAAGATAAGGAGAGGTCATTCTATGATGTAGGTGCAATTCCTACCAACGAGGACGGTGGCCAGTTCAAGACCGGCATCATTGATGAGTTTATCCTAGCAATTAAAAAAGATACGGAACCGTTGATCTCCGGGAAGGAAGGTATCGAGGATCTCAGGATCGTCGAGAATATTATCAAGGCTTCAAAAGAGAAGATAGTGGTGAAGAACGAATTTGGAAAATATTGATTGGAGGAATAAGATGAAACTAGGATTTGTCAGTGCCATATTGCCCGAATACAATTTCAATCAGTTGATTGATTTCGCAAACAAGATTGGGATGGATTGCGTCGAAGCCTGTTGTTGGCCTGTAGGGAAGGCCGATAGACGATATGCGGGTGTAACCCACATAGATGTCGAAAAGCTTAATGAAACGCAAGTTGAAAGTATCCATGATGCGTTGAATCAAAAGAATATGACAATTTCAGCACTGGGCTACTATCCTAATCCCCTTGATCCTGATTCCAGCGTCCGTGAAATGACTGTACGCCACATGAAGAAGTGCATCGAAGGTGCCCATCGACTTGGCCTGAAAAACTTCAACACTTTCATTGGTCGTGACCCCAAAGCTTCTGCTAGTGAGAGTTTTAAGGATTTTCAAAAGATTTGGCCCGATTTGATTAAATTTGCGGAAGATAACGATGTCAAGGTTGGAATTGAGAACTGTCCGATGTACTACACCTATGATGAATGGCCTGGTGGAAAAAATCTGGCTGCGACCCCGGCAATTTGGACGGATATGTTTTCCCTCATCGATAGCAAATGTTTTGGTCTGAATTATGATCCTTCGCACCTTGTCTGGCAGCAAATCGACTATATTGCGCCAATTTACGACTTTGCGGAGAAAATATTCCATTTCCACATAAAGGACGTGAAATTCTATAAAGATAAGTATGATAAGGTCGGTCCCTATGCTGCACCGCTTGAATTCCATTCTCCCAAATTGCCGGGTCTGGGCGATATCGATTGGAACAAGACTATGTCTGCACTCTACGACATCAAGTATACGGGATGTGTCGCGATAGAGGTCGAGGATAGGGCTTTCGAAGGATCGCTTGAAGAAAGATTGAATTCAATTGTCCTTTCCCGACGTTTCATCAAAAACTTCATGATTTGAATAACTTATTAAATTGAGGAACAAGAAAATGCGAAAAATAAGAACTGCAATCATTGGGGCCGGGTTCATCGGACCTGTTCATATCGAAGCATTGAGAAGAATAGGGATGGTTGATGTCGTTGCCATTGCCGATGCGGACCTTGAGGTTGCCAATCTAAAGGCAATCGAATTCTTCATTGACAAAGTATATGGTGATTACCGGGAACTGTTGAAGGATGATTCCATCGATGCAATCCATATCTGCACTCCAAATTTTCTTCATTATTCCATGGCCAGGGAAGTTCTGTTGGCAGGTAAGAATGTTATTTGTGACAAGCCTCTTGCATTGACTTCTGCTCAGGCAAGGGAACTTATTGTGATTGCAAAGGAGAAAGGGGTCGTTGCTGCGATGAATTTCAATATCCGTTGTTATCCTTTGGTTCGCCAGATCAAGGCCATGATTGATAACGGGGATTTGGGCACAATTTTTGCTATAAATGGGTCCTATCAGCAAGACTGGCTCCAAAAAGATACTGATTATAGCTGGCGTCTTGAACCGGACAAGTCTGGGGAATCGAGGGCTATAGCCGATATTGGCTCCCATTGGATGGACTGTGCAGAATACATGACAGGAAAGAAAATCACCTCTGTCTGTGCGGATTTTGCTACGTTTTATCCTATGCGCAAGAAACCCCTGAAGCCTGTTGAAACCTATTCTGGTAAGTTGCTTTCTCCTGAAGACTATGAGGACGTTCCGATCAGCACAGAGGATTATTCAACGGTCCTTCTCCATTTCGACAATGGAGCTCATGGTTCCTTGACTGTGAACCAGGTTGCCGCTGGCCGAAAGAATAGGATCTTATTTGAGATCTATGGGAGTAAAACTTCTGTTTGCCTGGATACTGAGCGTCCCAATGAACTTTGGATTGGAAAAAGGGATGGCAACAACGAGCAAATGATCAAGGATCCTTCGCTGGCCTATGATTCAGCCCGGCAACAGATGAACTATCCTGGTGGTCACAACGAAGGTTTCCCTGATACTTTTAAACAAAATTTCAAGAAAATATACACATATCTTTTCGAGAAAATGCAGGGGAATTTGATTCCTGTCGACTTCCCGACCTTTGAGGATGGGCTTCGTGAACTGGAATTGTGTGAGCGAATCGTTTCTTCCGCAAAGGGAAAATGCTGGCTTGATATTTAGCAATTTGTGAATTTTTACGTTTGCCAATATCAATGATACTTACTTGGAGTTTACATGCCCCAAGAATGATAGACTAGTTGCCTGAAATCTTGGTATTTCAGGCAACTGTTTTGCCAGGACAAAAACCAATCCAGTATTATCAAAGTGTTTTCGGGTCAAAACACTTTCTTGTGGGATGGTAGTTGCATCCACCGTTCTTCTTTCAATTGAAATCATCATGGTTTCCTTCCCAAGCAAAGGCCCGGTCGGCAAATACTATAGCTTTGGGTTGCAAAAAGGGATGGTATTCCAATAGTTGTAGTTACCAAACATCAACAAAAGAAGAGCTGTCCCATGCATGACACTATCACATTCGGCCATGGCCTAGCATGCTTTGACGTCACCGCCGACCCCATCACCGTATTCACCAGGACCACGACATCCGTTCCCCTGCAGACAAAGGTACACAACCTGCGTGTCAGAAGAAGCAGGACACGATGCAGGGCGGTGAGCATCAAACCGAATACGTCCTATCAACACACCCGGCCATTCGAATATAGTTGTTTTTGAATATGGGAAGACACCCAAACCGCCCCTGCCGATGGGCAGGAGCTGGGAGAGGGAGTCAAGGTTGGGGTTGTCCTACTCAGGTTTCTTCTTGATCGAGATTGAATGGACATCCATTTGCCCGCGAAGATCGGGTGGCAGGTTCCAAGGCAGAAACCTACTGTAGTCGACCGAGTTTGCACTCAGGCTGCGTATCTTGGTCATCTCTTTCAGCTGGTAGGTGACATACCCATAGAGGTCCAGGTCCCACAAGTTTGCCATCTGGATGATGGTCTCCATGGTTGCAAGGGCATGTGCCCCGTCGGGACACCCTGCAAACAGCGAGTTCATTCTAATTGTACTGAAAGCGCATATTGTACGCTCCGTGCGGCTATTATTTGGATTCAGGTTGGCATAATCCAGATAGGAACGGAACAGCCTCTCACTGTTGAGGTAGTAGTCCATCCCCTCCATGACGAACTCATCATCCCTATGGAGGTCATAACGGCCCCTGATCCAGGTGGAGAGCTTCTCGGACAGGGGCAGCGATTCTTGCCTGCGGATTCTGAGGAACTCCTGCTCGCTGATGCTCTTTTCGACCAACCACTGGGGACGATGCGCTTTGTCGATGCCGTAGATCTTGCCGATGGTGGTGATGATCCATATGCTTGATGGTGCATGACAGGCTTGCGACCTGTAGCATCGCCTTCATACGGATTCTCTCGATCATGAGAGTATCCCCATAAAAAAGGGCCTCACCCTCAGGTCTTCCCGATAAGACTTCGACCATGGAAAAGATCTCACTGCTGAAGAGGCTTGTCTTTTCCCCCGGTTTCTTCTTGGTTTCATGGGCCTTGGCAGCAAAGACAGCCTCAGCCACTTCTGTCGCGGCTAGGGTCTTCCAGCATTCAAGCTCCCCGATCTTCATCTTATGATGTCTGCAGAACTCCAAATCGGTCATGTCTGGATTTCGGGCATTGTACTGGGTGAGGATGCTACGTCTGTATAAAGTAAGTCTGGTTGCCATCTCGTTTCTCCTTGCCCAGAAGATAAGGGATTGGAGTTATCATTGAAATGACGTGTTGGTATGAAACTTACGAATGGGTGCTCGTTTGGGTAGGAGAAATCTCTTTAATTTCGTTGATTATAAATTGAGAATATACTTACATACTTGTAATATGATTCATATCAAATAGTTAATACTAAATGCTAGGGGAAATGATTTTTAGGTGTTTTCGCTTGTATCACTAGATACATGACGTTACGAACCTATAAGAGCAAGTGCATATTCTGCATCTGGGAAGCAAGACGGCAAGTAAGACCTCTATTTCCCATAGGAATGAGAATCAATAGTGAATTTTCTCCAGCATTTTGCCAATAGGATGTTCATGGTTTTTAAAGGTTCTATTTTTTGTTGCAATGAGAGAAAGCTTCCCTCGTTGACGAAGGAAGCTTCTCTGGTTTGTTATTTGATCTGTCTCTCATGCCCTCAACGCAAATTCCACCATGGCAAGGGTTCCCTTGTATAGCCTTCTTATGCTTTAGAAGCCATAGGCTAGGGCCCCACCATCAATAGGGTAGTCACATCCTGTAATGTACGTGGCATGTTCTGAAAGTAAAAAGTTGACAAGCCCCCCAATATGTCTTGCATTACCAAACTGATGTACAGGCATACGGGACAAAATCTTCTCTTTCCGTTCAGTATCCATCACTTGTTTGGTAAGTTCTGTAGGAAACCATCCAGGAGCAATACTGTTTACGGTGATATTATCATTTGCCCATTCAATAGCAAAACCTCTTGTCATCGACACAACAGCTCCCTTGCTTGCACAATATGGGACAACCTGCTCGAATCCAAGGTGGGCAGCCATGCTGGAGATATTTATGATTCTGCCCTTTGATTTTGATTGCTTTAAGTAGGGATAACAAATCACACTCAATCTATATGGCGCAAAAACATTAACTTTATGCACTTGTGCAAGTTCTTCATCGGTGATCAATTCAGCTCTACGTTTGACCGTGATTCCTGCATTGTTTATCAAGAAATCAATACCGCTTGCATTTCCAATTTCAGTGATGATTTGCGACATTTTCTCCGTATCGCAGACATCACCTTTAATATGGATGATGTTCTTTACCTCATCACTTGTGTTGTTCTTGGGCTTTCCGCTACGGCTTATGGCATATACTGTATGCCCTTCTTCGGCTAAGAACTTTGCAATTGCCAAGCCAATGCCGCTTGATGCTCCTGTAATTATTCCAATCATTGCCATTACTCCATTATTCGTTCTATGCAATCTTCCTTGAAGGAAAAGCCCCAGCCATTTCCTTCACGTTGGATAGCATATCCATTTTCAATACGCATCTTATTATCTATGATTTCGTCAATCCAGTCAAAACTTTCAGCACCATAGGGATTAGCAATCGTAGCAAGCAATGGCACATCATAATCCTTATAGTAATGGGGAAGACAGGGGATCTGGTAGGCATTGGCGAGGATAGCCGAATTTCGCCATTCTTCGACGCCGCCGAGGCGAAGTAGGTCAGGTTGCCACAAATCTAGAGCATTCCTGTTTATGAGATCTTTCAAGGCTTGGCAATCATATTCCCTTTCTCCCATGGCCAAACTAATGCCTGTCTTGTTTCTGATGATTTCATAACCTGCAAAATTAGTGTTAGAGACAGGTTCTTCAAACCAATGAATACCAAGGAATCGTACCGTATCTGATAGCTTGATAGCATCACTTACATTCATGCCTTGGTTCGCATCCATCATGATCATCACCCCAGGTCCTATTGCCTCTCTGACCTTATGGAGTCTCGCTATGTCTCGCTCCATCTCAGGGCTTCCTACTTTAATTTTCACCGCTTTGAATCCGCGGGATTTGTAGGCTTTCACTTCCTCCAGTAACTCATCATCTGTATAGTTTAGCCAGCCACCGCTACCATAGACAGGGATTTTTTTCCCATTTGATCCGAGTAGTTTGTGAATTGGTTGTCCCAGTGTCTTCCCCCAGGCATCCCACATGGCAATATTTGCTGCTCCTTGAGCCCATCGGAGTAACCCTACATTACCGAAGTATTCCCCTTCAAGTTCATACTTTTGTTTCAGTTTAATAGTTTCGTTTATTGAGTAATTGTTTGTCAGGATATGCTGTTTCATATCCTTCAGAGTCCCTTCGATCGCTAGAGGCGAATAATGGAAACTTAGAAGGTAGCCTTGTCCTTTAACATTGTCGTGAGTTGTGATTTCAACGATATAGAATTTAATCATTGAAATGTCATGTGTTGAGTCTGCAATCGGTCGACTCATTTTCGATACAGCACTATAGAGCTGCACATCTTTAATTTTAAGATTCATACTAGTTATCTCCCAAACACTTAATAAAGTAAATTTACAAATAAAGTAGAAAAGAAAGGAACAAATGTTAGCAACATCAGGCAGCTAAACAACAAAATGAAGAAGGGTATTGCCTCTTTGATGAATGCATCTATCTTGCACCCTGTAACACCGCATGTAACAAACATGAGAGTTCCCATCGGGGGAGACATCGCTCCAATTGACATATTAAAGATAAACACCATAGCAAATTGAATTTCATTGATCCCAAAGGCTGAGGCTATAGGTGCAAGTAACGGAACCAAAACAACCATTGCGGCATTACCTTCTATGAACATGCCGACGAATAACAGGAAAATGTTGATGATAGCAAGGAACAGGTATTTATTGTGCACATGAGCTACGATAAATTCGGTCAAAGCTTGGGGTGCTCTTTCTCTAGTCAGAATCCAAGCAAAGCAGGAGGCTGCTCCAACGATCATCATGATTCCTGCTGTAGTTATAATGGTATCCCTAAAGGCTGTAAGGACTCCCTTCCAATCCAACTCTCTATAAGCTATTCCCAGGACTACTGCATATATGATAGCTACAGAACCAGCCTCGGTCGGGGTGAAGATTCCTAGACGGATACCTCCGATAATTATTATAGGCAAACATAGAGGGAAGAATGCTTCCTTAAGAGCCTTCCAGAATTCCCCTTTCTCCAGGTTTTCAGTGCGGATTGATGAATAGTTTCTTTTCTTTGATATTTTACTGACCAAAAACATCATGGACAGGCAAAGCAATAGACCAGGTCCAATTCCAGCAATAAATAGTTTTCCTATTGATACGTTTGCAATTGAACCATAGAGAATCATTGCAATTCCTGGTGGAATTAGTGGCGTGATCATTGCACTTGTTGCAGTGACAACTGTAGAGAATTCCTTGGAATAGCCCTGCTTCTCCATTTCAGGACAAAGCATCTTGGCTTCCATTGCGGCATCAGCCAACGCAGATCCGGACAAGCCGCCCATTAAGGTTGAAAGCAAGACATTGACTTGGGCCAGACCCCCAGCCATTTTACCGGTAACAATCGTACTGAATTTCATTACACGGCTGGTAACGCCACTAGAATTCATAAATACACCAGCTGCAACAAAAAATGGGATTGCCAAGAGTGTTGTACTCTCTATACCCGCTACTACGCGTTGTGCAAAGATCAATGCGGGAACATTTGCAGTTGCTAAGAAATAGGTCATACTTCCAAATAGCACAGAAATGAAAACCGGAACTTTCATGAATAATGTAAGTAGTATTAAGCTTGACGCCATGATAATTGCTGTCATGCTTCACCTTCCTGTGAGAGTGTTTTGGAGAAAAGATCCTTCCAAGTCACGATGGAATAATTGATCAACATGAGCAAGGAACAAACGGGAACAACCGAATAAATGAGTGAACTGGGAATAGAAAGTACTGGTGTCGATTTGTTGGTTTCAAAGAACATTGCAACCATATCGCTTCCCTTAAACAGTAAAAATAGCAAAGAGACAGCTACTATGACATATATTACCATAGACCATACTCGCTGAACTTTCGGTGAAAACCGATCAAAGATCATGCTGATTTCAACATGTCCCTTAATTCTAAATGCAGCACTGCTTCCCAAAAAGGCAACCCAAAGAAATAAGGATACCTGTAGTTCCTCTTGCCATACAAAAGGATTGCTGAAAACATATCTCATCAGTACACCTAAGAAGGTTATTAGTACAAGAATAGCCAAAGCTATCCCTGCAATGATCACATCCAGATTTTTCAGTGCGAGTAGTATTCTCTTATTCATTTTTTTCCCTTTACACAGGCTGGCCTTGAAATATATTTGCAAGGCCAGCCAATCATAACAAGACAGATATTAGTTGTAGATTATAGCTTTTACTTTCTCGTACAGACCTGGAGTCCATTTGTCTGCTATTTCTGGGTACGTATAGAATTTCTCTGAAGCATTCTGGAAAAGTTTTTTCTCCTCGTTGGTCGGGGTATATACTTTTACGCCTCCAGCAACAAGATTATCCATCGCTTCCTGCTCTTTCTTCTGTTGGATTGAATTGTTATACAAACCAGCTTCATGTGCACTTTCGATCAAAATATTCTGCTGGTCCTCTGTCAATCCATTAAAGAATTTTGTACCAACAACAAACGTTGTGAAGTTTTTGATATGTCCATCGAGGATAAGATACTTGGCAACCTCTTGGAACTTGCCTCCATCAAGAGTAGTGAGTGGATTTTCAAGTCCATCAACAACACCTTGCTGAAGGGCAGTGTAGACTTCTCCAAGGGCAAGGGGAGTTGGAGTTGCGCCTAGGCTAGCGAATCCTTTGATAAATACCATACTGTTTGCAACTCTGATTTTCATTCCCTTCAAGTCGTCGGGAGTCTTGACCTGTTTTTTTGTCAATGTATGGCGATCGCCATAGATCCAGTTTGAGGAGATGATTTTGAGTCCGTTTGCTTCAAGTTTGGAGCTCTGGTCAGCATACCAATCACTTTCGGTAAGCTTCCAGCAGTCTTCCCAAGTGTTGAACAGATAGGGCCCGAAGACGATTCCGAAATCAGGTACTCCGCGTTCAGCGTAAAAGGCGCCATCTGCAAGAGTACAGACAGCCGATCCTGCCATCATCTGGTCAATGATATCTGTCTTTTTCCCAAGTTGTGATGAGGGAAATAGCTCAATTTTCATTGTGCCTTGGCTTTTCTCATCAATAATTTTCTGCCATTCAATACAAGCAAGATCAATAGGTTCCCCAGGGTTATTTTCATACCCAACCTGGAGTACTACTGGCTTGACAGCAGCACCTTCTTTTTCCCCTGCTCCAAAAGCCATAGAAACAGACACGATAACAATGAGTAACAAAACAATTGTTTTTTTCATACTCTTTCTCCTCTTATTTTTCTTCAGTCATGTATATGACTGACTTGAACACTTCACCACCAAGGTCATTCCACTGCATGAGTGCTTCTTTACTTTCAGCAAAAGAAGCTTTGTGAGTCACCATGTTACTTGGGTCCAGTTTTCCACTCTCAATACAGGAAATGACTTTCTCAAAATCTTGTAATTTGGCTGCACGACTATCGAAAAGTTCTGTTTCCCTCTTATGGAATTGTGTGCCATCCAAAGCGATCGGTTTGTTGCTAATTCCTACAAATACCATTCGCCCTCCATTGCTGAGGATGGGTACATTGTTTTCCATAGACTTGTTGTTGCCTGTTGAGTCAATGATAACATCCGGGCCTTCTCCATTTGTTAAGAGTAGGATCTGCTCAGCATAGGTAGGAAGTAATGGGTCAAGGACATGCTCGAACCCAAAAGCATTTGTCGCATATGTTCGTCGGGCTTCATTGGTGTCAGCAACAATAACTGTTGCCCCATCAATTCTCGCCATGAGAGCAGCACCAATGCCAATGGGGCCGGCTCCAGCGACAAGCACTATATCTCCTATCTGAATGTTACCCCTGCTTACTGCATGGGTGCTAATTGCAAGAGGTTCAATTAATGCTGCAACATAGGGTGATACTTGTGGTGGTATCTTGATGAGAAGATCCAAAGGGGCTGCAAAAAATTCAGTCATTGCTCCATCTCTGTGCACTCCATATACAGAGAGGGAAGAACAACAATTTGTTTTTCCTTTCCTACATGCAATGCATGTGCCGCAACTGATATAGGGCATAAGGATGACCCTATCCCCGATAGAAAAGCTTTCAGAACTGCCATTAATTGATTCGATGATTCCACAAACCTCATGACCCATAATTCGAGGATAGGTCAAAAGAGCGTTTCCCCCCTTATAGGAGTGGAAATCAGAACCACAGACACTTACGCATTCTACCTTGATCAAAGCCCATCCTTGAGGACAGACTGGGACGGTAACTTCTTCCATCGCCAATGAGAATTTTTCGTGTAGAACCAAGGCTTTCATAGGTGCTCCTATTGATATATCTATATTCTATGATAATAAATTGTTGTTTAATAAAAATTTATACATTTAAATATGAATATGATATTTGTAAATACTGTTTATTTTCTTTCCTAATATATCAAGGATTAATTCATAACGCAAGTATTATTTTTTCTATTTCTCAATAATTCCACACGTTTGTACCCTTTTGCCAGCAAATCCACACGTATTGATTGTTCGTTCGGGAAGGCATCGGTAGATACCAATCGCTCTGGAGAAGATGGGCTGAGCCAGATGAAAAGTAAGAGATTTTGCTGCAAAGTATAAGCAGAAGAATAGTTGATTTGTTGGGTTTTTTCTTCTTTTCGCTAGTATAAAGCTTAGATAGGGTGTCTAAAGAGTTTCTGGATAGACAATGCATTTGGTATGACCCATTTTTATTTTTAGTCAAAATTGTAGGCCTTCCTCAATGAATCCTTGCGTTTTCCGATTAATCAAAGTACATTCTACTTGATTGATATACTAAAGGAAGAACCAATGGAACCAAGGATTATCTTGAAAGACAGTGCTTATGAGTATATTAAGGAAAAAATTCTTAATTGTGAGATTCTTCCTGGACAGGCTATCAGCGAACGGGAGATCATGGAGACTCTCTCTCTGGGTAGGACTCCAGTCAGGGAAGCCCTTATCATGCTACAAGGTGAGGCTCTTGTGGAAACGTTCCCTCGGAAAGGGACTATTGCGACACCCATTACCACACAATCCGTTCTAGAGCTGTTTGGCTTAAGAAAACTGCTCGAACCTGCAGTTACCATACAGAATTTGCATAAGATCAACCTTACCAAACTTATGGAATATGATGCAAAGCTCAAGAGAGTCTGTAGCCTTCCCCTTGAAACAGGGATCATACCTTTTTATAAGCAGGATATAGCCTTCCACGAGTTTCTTATCAGCTGCTCAGGGAATTCTCGGCTTATAGGTGTATGCAACCCCCTTTTCCTCGAAGGGTATCGGATAGGAATGTACGGTGCAAAAACCAACCACAGCAGTTCTAGGGATCAAACGTATACACAACACCATGCAATAGTTCAGGCGATTCTTGAAGAAGATCCAGTGCTGGTAAGAAATACCTTCATTGCTCATCTGAATGCAGCTCAGATTAGCGCCCTTACCTCAGTTCAGGATGGTTTGATCAGTTTTCCTATTAGCTGATATATTAAAAAATATCTCAAAAATTGCATCTATATAGTAATATCAAGATACATAGGGTGAAAACCCTTTGTTTTTTCATATTTACTTACTTGTGACACCATGGTAGTATATCAGATAAGAATATTTGAAAGAATTGGGTGATAGTACAGGCTAATATACCACCCTGAGGACTTGCTTGATATGAAAATACAAAAATTTGAAACATGGTGGGTTGAGCGCAACAAATGTTTGTTTGACCAAGAGAGGCAAGGTAATGCAGCAATGCCTTGGGATGTGGTTGTCTTGAAGCTGACAACTGATACTGGGCTGGAAGGGATTGCTACTGCATTAGCAGCAAGAAGCGGACAGGTTACTGAAAGTTACCTGCAAGAGACCATTGCCCCAGTGGTGTTAGGCAGGGATATCCATGACCGGGAGAAGATCTGGCATGAATTCTGGACTATTGACAGGCATCTTACCTTTTTCCCAACCTATCTTCCCGGTCCTGTTGATGTGGCTCTTTGGGACCTTGCAGCAAAGGAAGCCAAGTTACCATTGTATAAATATCTAGGTGCCTACCGTACGGAACTTCCTGTATATGCGAGTGGGAATTTTCATGCCACGATCGCTGAATATATTGATGAAGCGCTCAAGTATAAGGATTTGGGGATACTGGGGTATAAGGCGCACCCTGCAGGACCGATTGCCTTTGACATGCAAGTCCATAAAGCACTGCGCAAAGCTGTGGGAGATGACTTTGTCCTTATGAGTGACCCGGTTGCTGAGTATACCCTCGATCAGGCCATCAAGGTAGGAAGACAGCTTGAAGAGTTGGATTACCTGTGGTTTGAAGAACCCTTCAGAGATTTTGAACTGCACAAGTACTCCCAGTTGTGTGCAGCACTGGATATACCCATTGCCGCTACAGAGACAACCCGAGGTTGTCACTGGGGCGTTGCCCAGGTCATTGCTTCCCGTGCTGCAGACATCGTTCGTGCTGATGTCAGCTGGAAGGATGGGGTTACAGGGACTATGAAGATTGCACATCTTGCTGAAGCATTCGGGATGAACTGTGAAATCCATACCACCACCATGAACTATATGGATGTTGCCAATCTGCATGTTGGGTGCGCAATAAAGAATACCCAGTATTTTGAGTATTTTGTTCCTGAAGAGAACTATCAGCTCCCGATGAAAGGAATGCTTCCAATCGACAGCAAAGGTCTGATACATGTCCCCCAAGGTCCTGGGATAGGGGTTGATCTGGATTGGGATCTCATAACAAGCCAATGCAAGAGTTATCGAGAAGTGCACTGCTAGCACAAGAAAAAATGCCCCCTCCTGGATTACTCCAATAGGAGGGGGTTGTTTCATTATAGGGCATTTTTCTTATACAAGGGAAAAGGACTTTTTTTAACTGTACAGGTTGTAATTCTTTTTCATGGGAAGCAACTTGTCTAGCTTCTAGAATCCAAAATATTCCTTAACATTGTAGTAGCAGATATTCTCGATAATCTTCTGGAGTGTTTTCTCCTCACCAAAATATTCACCACGTTCTATGATTTTTCCTAAGAAGTTGCATAATACCCGTCGGTAAAGTTCATGCCTGGGATAGCTGAGAAAACTCCTGCTATCGGTAAGCATCCCAACACTCAAGCTGAGGGGATAGAGGTTTGCAGCAGCTTCAAACTGTCGTTCCAGGCCATATGCCTGGTCGTTGAACCACCATGGTGCTCCCAATTGTACTTTGGCTTTTGTACCGCTATCGCAAAAACCTGCAGCCAACACTGCAAATGTCTCGACCTTCGATCCATCCAAAGGATACAAAATGGTCTTGGGAAGCTTTTTTTCCGTGGTGAGAGTATTCAGCAACTCCCCGATACTTCGGACCTTGGTACTATCATCGGTACAGTCAAACCCTGTGGATTGGCCAATCTGCTGTACTTTGACAGTGTTTGCATCAAGATAGGTTCCAACATGCAGCTGCATGACAAACCCATGGCGATGGTACAGTCTTCCCATGGCTAGAAGGAAAGCTGTACGGAATTGGTCTGCCTCATGTTTTGAGATACTCTTATTGCCATATGCCTTGGTGAAGATATCCTCAATCTCCTGGTCGGAAGCTTTCACGAAGGAAAAGTCTGGAATTCCATCATCACTGACAGTTGTTCCTGTAGTTCTAAAGAACTCCAATCGTTTTTCTAGAGCCAAGAGCAAATGTTTGAAATCAGAGATTGGTGTGTTGGAAACCGTTGCAAGCTTATCTACATAGGCCGAAAAACTTGCTCGCTCACAAAACATTGCGTTATCAGGTCTGAATGCAGTAAGGACACGAATAGAAAGGGATGGGTCCTTGGCCAACTGGAGGTGATAGGGTAGCTCATCAGTGGGATCTTCTGTAGTGCAGACAACTTCAACCTGGGATTTTTCCATACACCATCTCGGGGTTATGTGCTTTTCCTGTATACAGGCTTTTGTCTGGTTGTAGATCCTCTGTGCATTGTCTTCATGCAAAGGCTCATCAATGTCAAAGAAGCGCTTGAGTTCCAGGGCACACCAGATGTAGAGAGGGTTGCCGATAAGAAAAGGGAGAATCTTTGCAAATGAGAGAAATTTCTCATGGTAGCTTGCCTCTCCTGTGATGAGGGTTTCCTCTATGCCAAAGGTTCTCATAGCTCTCCACTTGTAGTGGTCATGAGCAAGCCACATTTCCCCTATATCGGTGAACTCCTTATTTTCGAAAATTTCTTTTGCTTGGAGATGACAATGATAGTCGATGATAGGCATCTGTTTTGCATAGCTTTCATACAGGTGCTTAGCCGTAGCGTTTGTTAGAAATAGATTTTCGGTAAATTGTGCATGATCATTCATGGTTGCGTATCTCTTGGTATGTGGATTTTGTAGAGGGGTACCAGGATTTTCATCCTGATACCCCTATTGGCTTTAGAAACCGATGAGAGCCCCTCCATCAACAGGAAGACAGGTCCCATTGATATACCGAGCTGCTTCAGAACTGAGGTAAGCTGCAGCCATTCCCACATCCAAGGGATCGCCAACACGATTCATGGGAATTCTACCCAGGATCTTTGCTAGTCTTGGTGGGTCATTGTCTGTAGCTTTGTGGAACATTGGAGTATCAATCCAACCGGGGGCTATGGCATTGATACGGACATTGCTTGGGCCACACTCTGTTGCAAGAGTATGTACCAGTCCAAGAATTCCTGCCTTAGCTGTAGAGTATCCGGCGACTGCAGGTTGGCCGATGTAGCTGGTCATGCTTGCAAGGAAGATGATACTACCAAGCTTTTGTCCTTTCATATGTGGGACCAGGGCCTTGGTGAGTGCAAAAGCACCGACCAAATGCACATCCAACACCTTCTGGTAATCTTCAACGGTCATATCTTCAATAAGCTTCTTGCAGTGGTTTCCTGCATTGTTGATAAGGATGTTGATAGCTCCGTGTTTTGCGATCAAGTCATCCACCAAAACCTGTGTCTTATCCGTATCAGTTATATTGAACTGGTAGAATACAGCCTTATCTCCAAATTCTGAAAGCGCACCGGAGGCTTGTTCTGGACTTTCAAAACTCAGCACTATCACTTTTGCACCAGATGCAACCAGGCAACGGGTGATTGCCAATCCAAGGCCGGTGGAACCACCGGTTACAATTGCTGTTCTTCCCTCTAGGGAGTACATACTTTTCATTTCAAACATATATTGACCTCTTCCTTTAGAATTATGCTTCACAAGCTCTTCTGGCAACCTGCTTGTCTTGGTATTTGTAGGGTATGAAATACTCCTTATGCCCCAAGGCCTCGCTTTTTGTCATCGAGCCTTGTGCGACATCACATACCATTTTGGCAAGTTGTTCTGCCAGTTCGGACTGGGTGCAGTCTCCAGCCAAAACCTGTCCAGCATCAAAATCCATATCATCAATCATCTTTTTGTAGGTAGCACTATTGCCTGTAATCTTGATAACAGGTGCTACTGCACTCCCTACTACTGTACCCCTACCTGTCACAAGAAACGTGATATGGGCACCACAGCTGATAAGAGCCATTAGACCTTCATTGTCATTGGGGTTTGTGATACCAAATTGCATCCAATGAGGATCTGGCGTTGAGTCGAGCAACCAAAGGCCAGGATGAGGGGGAGTCTGACTTACTTTGAGCACCCCTTCAATAGGCTTTGATCCGCTTTTTATCACTGCTCCCATACTTTTCTCTTCAATAGTGGACAGTCCTCCGGCAAAGTTCCCCGGGCTTACAGAGTATTGACGTACCGATTTGCAATATTCCAGGGCCTTGTCATAGGTAAACTGGATATCTTTTTTGGCTTTTACAGAGGCTCCTCGGGCGACAAGCATTGAACCAAGTCCTATTGCCTCCACTATTTCTTCAAAAATGGCAGTGCCTCCCTCTTCCACTAAAAGGTCAAAGAAGTTCCCTACGACGACGTTACCCGCCAACCCGCTAGTATAGTCACTCCCTCCGCACTCTCCTCCAATGACAAGGTCAGAGAATTTCATAGGGACTTTAGGGGTATGCTTAAGTTGTTCAAGCATTTTCTTAACTGATGCAACCCCTTTGTTGATGGAAGAGAGGGTGCCCCCTTCCTTCTGGATAAACATCCAATCGCCCTCTTTGCCTTCTGCCTTTGCCACATCAGAGAGCCACTCGGGTTGTACGTACTCACAACCAAGGCCGACTGCAAGCACTGAGCCGATGTTAGGATGCTTGATCATGGAAATGAGAAGACGCACTGCATATTCGTTGTCTGTGCATCCATCAAATCCGATGCAGTCTACATCGCTACTCTCTGAGAGTCTGGTTATCTCATGAGCTACGAAGGATGAACACTCCACAGTGTAGATGACCAGCACTTTGTTTCGTATGCCAATTCTTTGGTCTTGGCGGGCATACCCTTGCCATCTGTAGTCACTAAGTTTCATGGTTTGTCCTTTCTCAAGAATATGCTATGTCAGTAGGCGCACCGGTATGAATATCCAAGTGGCTTGACCGTTCATCATAACAGCTATGCATGCAATGCAGGTGCACCCAGGTTCCCTTGGGGATATCTGTTGTAGCCCTACCTATTACCACAGCATACTTAATGATGTCCTCACCTTGGCGGATATCCTTCAAAGCAATCTTATGGCCGACAGAAATATCCTCGATAGCCTGGATAGTGGGTACTTGGGCATCACCGCGAAGATGGACCTCTCCCTTTGCCAGTTCCGTAAGAGCTGTCGCAACATTGTCATATTTACCTATCTGGAATGCTGTCTGCATGGTTACTCCTATAGAATGCCAAATTTTTCGAAAGCTGCAGTAGCGGTCATCCCTTCTTCAATCGCTTTTCGAACAAGCTTTTCACCGCTCGCTTTCTCGAGGGCTTTGATTACTACCTCTTCAGCGATTTCCTTAGGAATGATGAGAACTCCATCTATGTCACCGAATACCAGATCCCCGTCATGTATGGTGACCTGTCCAATCTCTATTGTACAACGGAAGTCGACAACCTGGGTCCTTACACTGCTATCCTGAGCATAGCACCCACAACTGAAAACAGGCCAGTTCTGTTCAAGTACCTGTGGAGTATCACGGTGCCATCCATTGACCACAGCCCCTACAGCCTTTCGTGTTCTTGCTGTAGCTGTAAGCAGCTCCCCCCAATAGGCACAACGTTGGGTTCCTCCGGTAACTAGGTAGACCTCATCCTCTTTAAGCTGGTCTAGTGCTTCTGTAAGAAGGCCAAAGGGTTTTTCCTGTGGTCCATATACATCTATCATGAGCACAGTCATTGCCTTGCCTACAACTTTCATGGAGTTTGCAAGAGGTCTGACCGACTGCGGGAGAAATTGGTGGGTGTACCCCATTACATCAAGAATATCTCCTACCACAGGGGTATAGAGCCTTTCTTGTATCAACGCGAACATTTCTTTTTCATTTTTCCAAGGTGTCATAATTATCCTCTCTCTTTTCGTATGTTTTACTCGATGTATGTATTTCTTCAAGCCATTGGATACACAATTCGAACCAAGTTGCCACATGTGCATTGCTAAGTCGTCCTTTTTCAGCTTCTTCTACCTCTTGAGTTGCAAGTGAAAGTCCGTGTACACCAAAAGGGTAGATGTGCAATTCAAAAGGGACTTTCTTTTTGGCCAAAGCTTGGGCAAATAAAAGTGAGTTTTCTACAGGAACATCAGGATCATCGGCGGTATGCCATAAGAAGGTGGGAGGAGTGTGAACTCCTACCCACTTTTCTAAGGAATGATAGGTTTTTTCCTTGATGGTTCCTAACCGTCTGATGCTCTCTTCGTGGGAATGTTTCCCTGTAACTAGTACAGGATAACTGAGGACAAGCATATCAGGTCTTGCCAAGTGCAGATCCAGATGATGGACTCCTACACTTGCCGCAAGATGAGCTCCTGCGGAGAAACCTAGAAGGATGATATCCTTTGTCTTGTCTCTTTCCCTTAATGTCTGTATGACCCAACTTGCTTCCTCCATGGGGAGCTTCCCAAGATTTTCACCTACCGTATAGTTGAGGATTGCTACAGAGAACCCTTGGGCAAGAAAGGCCTTTGCTACAGGTTCTTGCTCACGTGGGGATCTCCAAGCATATGCTCCACCAGCACAGATGATGACGAATCCCTTACTGGTTGCCAGCTCCTGATACGCAAAAGAGGCCTCGGAAAAGGGGCATTGTAACAATTTCATGGCATTAACCCAAAATTGGAAGGAATGTATTAGGTAGGAACATGATCAGGCCAGGGACATAGGTGATGACTAACAGGACGATAATCATAACCCCGAGGAAGGGAAGCAATGTCTTGATCAGTTTTTCTATTGGCACTCCAGATACTGCAGAACCTACAAAGAGAGTTCCTCCAACAGGAGGGGTGATGAGACCAATACCTAAGTTAAGAATCATTACTACTCCAAAGTGTACAGGATCCATTCCTATCGAAATTGCTATGGGTAGGAGAATTGGAGTTGCAACCAAAATAATGGCTGACATATCCATGATTGTTCCAAGCCCCAACATGGTAACGTTCAAGATCAACAGGATAATATATCTGTTGTCAGTGAGTCCCAGAATACCACGGGCGACCATTTCAGGAAGCCTGAGATAGGTTAACAACCAGCCAAATACCTGAGAAGTGGATATGAGGATCATTACGATAGCCAGAGTTCCCAGCGAGCGTTCAATGACTTTCCACATCTTGGGGATGGACAGTTCCTTGTAGATGAAGGCACTGACAATAATGGACCAGACTACTGCAATTGCTGCACTCTCAGTGGCAGTAAATACGCCGCTTACGACACCAAAAACTACAATAAGTACAGTCAACAGGCCCCATATTGCGTCCTTTAGGGTCAGCAACGTGTGTTTGAGATTAAATGGGGCGCCTTTCGGATAGTTGCGTTTGACTGAAAGAACATAACTGTAAATCATAAGAGCGAATCCCAGGATTAAACCAGGCAGGATACCTCCAAGAAATAGTCGTCCAACCGAGACGCTTCCTGCTACCATTGCATACATAACCATATTGTGGCTTGGTGGGATCAGCAATCCCTCAACAGAAGAACACATGGTTACGTTTGTGGAGAATTCATCGTCATAGCCTTGTTCGCGCATCATGGGGATAAGAATTGTTCCAAGGGATGCTGTATCAGCTGTTGAGGAGCCTGATATCCCTCCGAAAAAGAGAGAAGCGACGATATTAACCATCGCCAATCCTCCACGGATCCATCCGACTAAAGCATCACTAAGGGCAATCAATCTTTTTGATATGCCGCCTGAACCCATGATTTCTCCTGCCATGATGAAGAAAGGAACTGCCATTAGGGTAAATACGTTTACGCCTTTAACCATGAGTTGTGCCAGCTGCATCAAAGGTAATCCTAAGTAAAGCGTAGTCAACACACTGGAGATTCCAATTGCAAAAGCTATAGGAAATCGGCAAATGAGCATAATTACAAACGATCCGACAAGGATCAAAACGGCTATTGCATTAGTATCCATTATAAAAGCTCCTTGGTGTTTTGTTCCAACTCAGTCTTTGCTTTTTCTGCTATCTGTTTGGACTGTTCACTGAGGGTTATGTTTTCAAGGGTCTGTCCATGTTTGACACGATAGATAAAATTAATGAAACGTTCGATTTCCATCAATACCACAGCAATTCCTGCAAACGGACAAGAAAGATAGAGCCACATTGAAGTGATTCCCACACCTGTCATTATATTGCGCTTGGCAAGCATGGAGAATTGCCATCCATAGATGATCATAAAAATGCCAAAGGCGAAGATACTTGCATGTGCTGCACCCCGAACAAAACAGATAACTTTCTTTGGTGCAAAATAGTCAATCACCAGCATACGTATGTGCGTGTCCTTACGGATTGCAAGAGCCGCGCTTACAAGGGACATGTAAACCATACACATCAACACTACAGGTTCGCCCCATACGAGGCTGTTTTTTATCACATATCGATTGAACACCACAAAGGCGGTAATCCCGACCATGGCAATAAAGAATAACTTGCATATGGTCATAAAAAACCAGTAGATGGCATCAAATGTTTTTGTTACGGTTTCCACAAAAGTCCTCCAAAGAAGGGGGGAACAAGCGTCCCCCCTCTTAGTCTAAAATTGAGGATATTTCCTCAGAACACTTATTTGGCTAGGATAGCTTCGTAATAGCTCTCATATCCCTTTGCATACTTGGTTACAACATCCTTGGTTGCATTGATATATGGGGTCTTATCCTTAACCTCAATTACATTGGCACCAGCAGCTCTGATCTTGGTCAACAGTTCGTTGTCTAGGACTTCAATGTTTTTACGGTTCCAGGCTGCAGTTTCAGTTGCTGCCTCTTTGATGATCTGCTGAGCTTCTGCATCAAGCTTGTCATATACAGACTGACTCATGATGACAATAGAAGGGCTGTAGGTATGTCCAGTAAGGATATAGTTGGGAGCTACTTCATAAAACTTGTTGGAGTAGTAGCCAGAGTGGGGCTGTTCTGCTCCATCTACAGTACCTGTCTGCAGTGCACTGTACAACTCACTGAAACTGATAGGTGTTGACTGGACTCCGAGAGCGGATACAGTTTCAGTCATCAGGTCAGTAGTGGGTACGCGAAGCTTCAGACCCTGGAAATCTTCAATACCGTTGATTGTCACCTTTTTGCTAGTGAAGAAGTTTCTTGCTCCTTCATCAAGGTAGTTCAATCCGACAAATCCAGAGTTCAGCTCTTCAGGTTCGTTAAGGAACTCGGCGCCAATTGGGCTGTTGAGAACATCCCATAAATGGACGCGATCACGGAAGATGAAGGGCAAACCGAACAAGGTAAGCTTTTTCATGCCAAAATCACCAAGACTGTTGGTGTTTCCCCGACAGATGTCGATAGCACCACCACCCATCTGGAGGGTCTGGTACATGGTCTTTTCATCTCCAAGCTGTCCTGCTGGAAATACCTGAATCTTGATTCGTCCGTCGGATTTCTGTTCAACGAGTTCTGCAAAATAATCACCACAGAGGTCCATGATATGGCCATCAGGGTTCAGTTCAGCATACTTGAGTACATAGTTCTTCTTTGCAGAATCTCCAGATGCAGCTTCCTTTTCTCCTGTTGCGAAGACAAAAGAGCTGGCCAGAGCGAGACACATTACGAGCACTAGGAATCTTTTCATTACGATCCTCCTAAAAATATGTATTACGACCTACATGAGAAGTCGGTAATATCCGTTTTCATACATGGGTAGGTTGCTTTGGAACACGACCTCACTACCTACATAGAGAGTTTGCATAACTGGTCGGAGGTCTTTGAGCAGATACTCAACAAGTATTTTTGTGGCCATGTAGGCGCTTTTATATGGATTGTTGTGTATTAGGTTTGTGAAGGTACCGTTACGGAGAGCCTGGATATTTTCTTGGAAAAGATCCATCCCTATGGTGAAACAGCCTGTATCATGTTGTATTTCAGTTAATGCCGTTGCCAACATAGCAGACGACCGGGATGTTACAGCAATGCATCCTTTGATAGGAAAATTTTTCAGAATTTTTCGGACATTCCCATTCGCTTCTTCACCTTCGTTTGAAGAATGAACAATGTGGATAGGATTGTTGAAATTGTGGTCTTTCATATAGGCCAGAAAGCCTTCTACTATGAGATAGTTTGAAGGAATCTGGACATATCCTGCGCAGATGAGAATTGGGGCATCTTTGGGAACCTGGTGTATCATGAGTTCAGCCATGGTTCGTCCGACCATAGGGTAATTGGGAAGGACACAGCACAATCGGCCTGAATCAGGCACGTCATTCCCCACCAAAACAATCGGAATGTTCTTTTCTTTTGCTTGCTGTAGTGAGATCAGCCCTTTTGTGGGTGTGTATCCAACAGAAAGCAGCCCATCGATATCATCGCGTTCCATCAAGTTTTGCATCTCAACAATCTGACTGTTCTGCTGGCTGTCATAATATGGAGCAGAGATCAGTTCAATATTGTAATCGCTTAGGGTGTTCATATAATCAGCAACCCCTTCCCAGATTGTATTGTAATAGAACTTATTGTCTCCGGTTAGGGCAGGAATTGCAGCAGCAATTTTGATAGGCTTCCGTTTGAGGGATGCTGCGATTGTATTGGGTCTATATCCATGCTCATGGGCCACCCGGATGATATTTTTGCGAGTAGCCTCACTTACACCTGGTTTGCCGTTAAGTGCACAATGCACACTTCCTATCGAGACCCCTGCAAGTTGAGCAATATCTTTGATGGTGATTCGATTTCCCAAAATTCCCTTCTTTTTACCAAAACGTTTTAGTAACTGAGGGTTATCATAAATGGCGTTATTGTGAGTTGTCAAGGAAAATATTTTTTATATTATGGTGTGTTTATTGACATATATGGACTGTATTTGATGTATGCCCATGATTTTTACTATAGATATGCACAAATTGCTAGTGGTTTACCATAACGTTATGTTAAGCTATTGTTACAAGGTTGGAGGTAATCTTCATGGATGAAATAATCGTGCAGACAAAACTGGATAGCAAAGTATATTCTGAGTACAGTAGATTTCATAACTTCACTTATGGACATCGATCGTTGACGTTGGGGGTCTTTCCAATCCTAATGATTGGTTTTGCAATCATGAACGGACTTTCTGGCAGTTGGATTCTATGTGTACTATTTGTTCTGTTGGGTATCTTGATGCCTGTTGGCTATTTGATTTTCTATCAAAGAGGTGTCTCAAACCAAATCAAGCGTTTTGGGCTGGAACAGAAGAAGTTGGTTTATACGGTGATACTTGATGCTGTAGGTCTTCATGTTGATATGGGAAAGGAACTAGCTAACTATCCATGGGAAAATATATATGGAGCGTATAGGGTCCCTTCCTATATCTATGTGTATGTCACCAAGACGCGTAGCTTTATTCTTCCTGATGATGCAATTCAACAAGGGGAAAATGCTAATACTCTATGGAGCATGATCTTTTCTCACATGGGGATGTATCGGACAAAGTCCTATCTCAAGAAGTAAGAGAAAGCTTCCCTCGTTGACGAAGGAAGCTTCTCTGGTTTGTTATCTGATCAAGCTCGGTCTTGTCTCTTATGCCCTCAAGGCAAACTCCACCATCTGCTGCTTGGCATTGGCAATGTTTCCCTTGTCCATAGCCCTTTTTACCTTAGAGAGAATCTTCTGTCCCTCCAAAGGGGAGAGAGGGTTCACGTCTGTAGCCTGGGCTAGGCTGATACTCAGATCCAGGACCCCATAGGCGGCCTGTATGTTTCCCATCTGGATATTCTCTATCAAAGCTGAGTCGAGTATCTCCAGCAGAAAAGGGGTGGTTACTACAGACTGCTCTTCATCAAGAAGCAGGTAGTGAGGTGTATATCGCATGGCTTATATCCTTTAGGAACAGACGGTATTGCTCACCGCATGTGAGTTTTCCCGTCTGTCATGCTACCAATATCGCCATAAAAGATTATTTTTTCAAGTAGTAGCAGTGTGTATTGCTTTCATTTCCTATCATAGTAAACGTTTCACTCTTTCCATCCTTGCTAGCGGAGTAGAGCAGTTTCACTGCAAATTCCTGCCCCCCTGACTCGATTGAGAATCCATACCCTTCCTTATACGCAAGCTCAATCAGCATTGGAGGCATTTCCTTGAAATACATGGTCGTGCTTGCAGATTCGTTCTCCGCATGTTTCTTGTCAATGACAAACCGTTGAACTGGTATGTCATTCAGCTCCTCAAGGGAGGTAACACCCATTGCAGTGTCCAATTCCCACGTGGAGTTGTATAGGCCTTTGAATGTGAGTCCAGCCTCTTCGGGCGTAGGCGGGGTGATGGGTTGATAGCTGCATCCGTAACAGCTGAAAGCAAGAATGAATATCAATACAGTCGCACTGACACTGAGCATGGCGACATGGACTTTGCCCAGTTTCAGCTTCTTCTTATGTGTTTCTGTTCCTTCTTTCTTTTCTGTCGCTTGTGTGTTCTTTTCTTGCATGGTTATGCTCCTTACATTGGTTTGTAAGACAGTGTCCACCCAGAAAAGGACCTTGCATACTTATATAAGAAATCCATTTTCAGAGAGAGCCTGTATGGAGAATTGTAGAATCAAACATTTTTCCATACTCTTGTAACATTATTGCATTCAAAAGCAATCATAAGGGATTACACTATACTTGCTACCCGATTGGGAAAAGTAATTTTAACTGCTTCAAATAAATAGCATTTACTTTGGAAGGCTTTAGCCTTTCTGAAAAAATAGGAGGATTACTATGAGAAGAAAGATTTGTGTACTGTTTTTGGTAACAATTTTTGTTGTTTCATCAGTATTTGCAGGTGGAGCAGCAGAAGAGACTGCGAAAGCTAGTTCGAAACCACTCTCTGTAATGATTTGGGATGCCAACCAGGAACCTGGTATCAGACAGATCATTGATGGCTTCACTGCAGAAACCGGAATTTCTGCAGAAATTCAAGTGGTCAACTGGGATAACTATTGGACACTGCTTTCTGCAGGAGCCCAGGGTGGCTCATTGCCAGATGTTTTCTGGATGCACTCAAATGAGTCTCAGAGATACATGTCCAATAACCTGTTGCTTGATGTGACCAAAAGGATTGAACAGAGTAGTAAGATAGATCCCCAAAACTATCCTGCAGATATCTTTGGACTCTATACGTATGATGGTAAGAAATATGCACTTCCTAAGGATATCGACACTATTGCCATTTGGTACAACAAGGCGCTTTTTGACGCTGCTGGCGTTGCCTATCCCACCAATGATTGGACATGGGAAGACCTTTACCAGAAGGCAAAGCAACTGACCAAAGCAGATGGCAGTGTCTACGGGTATGCAAATATAAACTCGAACAACCAAGCTGGTTGGTATAACAACATCTATAGCAACAACGGCTATGTCATCTCAGAAGACAAAAAGAAATCTGGATTGGATGATCCGAAGAGCATTGAGGCTATGAAGTTTATAGAGAAGCTGATCAATGAGAATTTGATGCCTCCTCAGGAAGTCATGTCAGAAAGTTCAGAAGAAGTCCTCTTCCAGTCAGGCAAAGTAGCGATGACACCACAGGGATCCTGGATGCTTGCTGCCTATAGAGATAATGCCTACACACTTGAGAATGCTGATGTAGCTGTGCTTCCTCATAATGCAAAGACAGGTAGAAGTAGTTCCATTTACAACGGTCTCGGTTGGGCTATCTCTGCAAACACAAAAAGAGCCGATGATGCATGGAAGTTGATAGAGTACTTCTGTTCTAAGGAAGGCCAGCTGAAACAGGCACAACTGGGCATCACGATGTCCGCTTACAAAGGTACCTCTGATGCTTGGAAAAACAGCGTACCACAGTTCAACTTACAAGCCTATCTCGATATGCAGAAGGATATGGTCATCCGCCCCTATTCCAAGAATACCGTAAAATGGGAGAATGCAGTTCTTGCAACCATGTTGAAAGTATGGACTAAAGAGATCACGATGGAAGCAGGTTGCAGAGAAGCAGCCAAGCAGATGAATGATATTCTCGCTGAAGAATAGAGTCTTTTAACTGACTAGGCAGACCTTCTTTGGTCTGCCTAGGTTTCCAAGGTAGGTATAAACTGACATGGCAAAAAATACGTTACACAATACGACAGCTAGGAATACATTCCTCTGGGGATGGGTCCTGATACTGCCCACCGTTGTGGGGCTCATGGTCTTGAATATCTATCCAATGATAATGACCTTCTATCAGAGTTTGTGCAAAACAGGAGATTTCGGGCGGGGTAATATCTTCATTGGTCTGAAGAACTACACCAAGCTCTTCTCCAGTCCTTCGGTGATGCAGGCTTTAGTGAATACTTTCAAATATACGATCGTAGAAGTTCCCTTTGCCGTTATGATTGCTTTGATTCTGGCTGCTATGCTCAACAGGAAAATTGTTGGACGTTCAGCATACAGGACGATTTTCTTTCTCCCCATGGTTGTTGCTCCTGCTGCCATAGCAATGGTCTGGAGATGGCTCTACAACTCACAGTTTGGTCTGATCAATAATGTATTCAACCTTTCCGTGAACTGGATATCAAATCCCAGTCTGGCAGTCTACTCAATTGCTGTCATCGGCATTTGGTCTGATATTGGCTATAATATGATTCTATTCCTTGCAGGTTTGCAAGAAGTCCCAAAAGACTATTATGAAGCGGCGGATCTGGACGGGGCAAGTGGTATCCAGTCATTTATCCATATCACTATCCCCTTGATATCGCCCATCCTGTTTTTTGTGATAATCACTCGCATGATTGCAGCAATGCAGGTCTTTGACCTTATCTACATGATTATGGATCGTTCGAATCCCGCATTGGCAAAGACACAATCGCTTGTCTATCTTTTCTACCAGTCATCCTTTGTCGAAAGAGACCTCGGATATGGGTCCACTATTGTGGTGGTCCTCTTGTTTAATATTCTGGTCATCACCGTATTCCAAATCATCGCACAGAAGAAGTGGGTACACTATGAGTAAAGGCATTGGTACGCATACAAAAAAGATTACAATCAACAGGATATTGGCACATGTGGTTTTGTTGGCGTTCTCTGTAGCCATGTCAGTGCCTTTTCTCTGGATGATTCTGACTTCCTTCAAGACCATTGCAGAGTCAATCCAACTCGATCCATTCTTGTTTTTCCCCACACAATGGAACATTGATTCGTTTAAGCGGGTCATCAACACTATGAACTTTTTGTTGCTGTATAAGAATACCTTGCTTTTTATCCTATTTCGTATTCTCTGTGCAGTAGTCACTGCCTCTATGGCTGGGTATGCTTTTGGACGATTGAAATTCAAGGGTGTGGGCATTGCCTTCAGTCTGGTCTTGTTCCAGATGATGATTCCCACCCAGATTTTCATCATTCCCCAGTATCAGATGATCAGCAAAATGCATATGACAAACACCCTTTTTGCTCTGGTCTTTCCTGGTATGGTCTCGGCCTTCGGCACATTTCTTATGCGTCAGGCATATATGGCCCTTCCTAAGGATATTGAGGAAGCGGCGAGGTTGGATGGCCTGAATATTGGCAAGACCTTCTTACTGATCATGGCTCCTCTAACAAAATCATGTCTGGTGGCTCTGAGCGTTTTCACTGCCGTCTTTGCGTATAAGGACCTGCTGTGGCCGATGATTGTCAATACAAGCAAGGAGTCACTGGTGCTGGCAACAGCTCTTGCAAAGATGCAAGGCCAGTTTTCTGCACACTATCCTGAGTTGATGGCAGCTTCCCTGATAGCTTGTATCCCCATGATCGTGCTGTACTTCATCTTCCAGAGGCAGTTCATTGAAGGGATTGCAACCTCTGGTGGAAAGTTGTGATCTGCAGTAAGGAATACTCTAGCAGAACATAGGATAAAAGAAAGGCAAGAAGCAGTAAGAATTAATTTCTTGGGAAAAACCATGTTTCATGGGTGTGTACAGAGAACATCACCTAAATTTTGGGTGTATAGATAGGAGTAGAGAAATGGTCAAAATAACTTTCATGGGTGCTGGAAGCACTGTGTTTGCGCGAAACGTACTAGGGGACTGCATGTTGAGTCCCGCTTTGCAGGAAGCCGAGATGGCTTTGTATGATGTGAGTGCCTCCAGACTCAAAGAGTCTTTTATGATACTTGATGCCATGAACAAGACCATTAATGAGGGACGGGCAAAGATTTCCATGTACCTCGGAGTGGAGAAACGAAAGGCGGCCTTGCAGCATGCCGATTTTATTGTCAATGCCATTCAAGTAGGAGGATATGACCCCAGTACCATCAATGACTTTGAAATTCCCAAGAAATATGGCCTTCGTCAGACTATTGCCGATACCCTGGGCATAGGGGGAATCATGCGAGGATTGCGAACCATACCCCTCATGGAGGAATTTGCGAGGGACATTGAGGCTGTCTGTCCTGATGCACTCTTGCTCAACTACTCCAACCCCATGGCAATGCTGACAGGGTACATGCAACGGTATACGGCTGTTAAGACAGTTGGGCTTTGTCATAGTGTACAGGTCTGTTCTGAAACGTTACTCAAGGGTCTGGATATGGAGGACAAGCTTGAAGGAAGGGTGGAGACCATAGCTGGTATCAACCATATGGGGTGGTTGTTGGACCTTCATGACAAGGATGGTAATGACCTCTATCCTGAGATTCGCCTACGTGCAGCAAAAATGAATCAGGAAAAGAAGCATGATGATATGGTGCGTTACGAATATATCAGGAGGCTTGGGTATTACTGCACAGAATCAAGTGAACATAATGCCGAATACAACCCGTTCTTCCTTAAGGAAAGATACCCCAACTTGATTGAGGATTTCAACATTCCTTTGGATGAATACCCTAGACGTTGTATCCAGCAGATCGAAGAATGGAATGACGAGAAGAAAAAACTGATAGGTGATGGGAAGGTTTCCCATGATCGTTCCCATGAGTATGGCTCCTATATTATGGAATCTGTAGTACAGGATACTCCATATAAGATCGGAGGCAATGTCCTGAACACGCACCTCATAGAGAATCTCCCCTCTGATGCTTGTGTGGAGGTCCCTTGTATGGTGGACGGCACTGGTGTCCATCCTTGCTGGGTAGGACGGCTTCCTGTCCATCTTGCAGCTATGAACCAGACCAATATCAATGTCCAGCTGATGACTATTGAAGCCTCGGTAACCAAGGATAAGCAAGACATCTATCGTGCTGCGATGTTGGATCCTCATACTGCAGGAGAGCTCTCCCTAGATGATATTGTGAGCCTTTGTGATGAGCTTATCGAGGCCCATGGGGATTTCATGAAAATGTATAGGTAATACTGGGTATAGAGCAGCTAGCATTTTTGCTAGCTGCTCTTCTTATAGCGTGGATATGAGTGGGTGAATCTGAAGTTACTGTACCTTTATGGGAGATTTGGGGGTATACTGCTACAAGGAGACGCAGCAATCAGAAAAACGTTGCATATGGACATGAATGAAAGCAATTTGCTCATTAAGTCAGCTAGGTTTGCAGGCTTGGATGACGTTCGAAAATCTCTCATTGATATTTCTCTCTCGTATTGTGGGATACAACAGTGTTCACCTTTGCACAATAATGGGCCGGAAATTCGTGATACCAGTTTTCTCCATATCGTTCTGAGTGGAAAAGGAACCTTCCAGATAGAAGGGGAAGTCTTTTCCCTCAGGGCAAACGACGCATTCTTTATTCCCAATGGTATCAGTGCCCAATACACCGCAGACAGATATGACCCTTGGAAGTATATGTGGGTGGGCTTCTCCGGTCTGATGAGTTTTGATGTCATGACGCTGGCTGGATTTTCTAAGCAGTGTCCTGTACGACATATGGCCACAGTGAGCAGCGAGATGTACTCATATATTGAAGGTATGATTGATGCTTATCGTCTTACCTCGGCGGATGAATTTAGAAGGAATGGCTTTTTTTTCCATTTTATCAGTGATCTGATAGACGGGTACCATGACCAGAAGGCAGCTGGAGAGGTCGGAAACCACCAGTGTTACCTGTATGCCCATCAAGCATATGATTATATCATGAGAAATTTTGCAAAGAAAATTTGTATCAGTTCACTAGCGGATACCATTGGCATCAGCAGAAGCCATCTTTTTACCTGCTTCAAGAAGACCTACCAGATTTCTCCCAAACAGTTTCTCGATCAAGTGAGGATGGAGCATGCTGCGAGTATGCTCATTTCTAAGAAGCTCTACATCTCAGAGATAGCCAGAAATGTTGGCTATGATGATGAGCTGGCTTTTTCCAAAGCCTTCAAATGCTATTTTGATAGGTGTCCGACTGATTTTCGCAAGCTCAACAATGCTTGAGTTTCAACAATAAGGTATAAAACAGGACTATTCTCTAGCAGATGACCAAGGCCTTCTATGAGGGGCCTGGTCTTCTGTGTCCCGTTTTATGAAATTGTTGTGTAAGATGGAAACACTTGAAAAAGAGCCTGGTATACGGATAGGGGAAATCCATTTTTTACTCACCGTATTCATCAGACCAAATGAACGTTCAGTGTACTTGCATCATTCTTGGTGTATTGGTGATGGTGCTTACCGTTTGAGATAAGTTTTATTTTTATTGACGATTCAAAATCCATGGTATAGGATTAAGACACTGATTAAATGATTAATCAAACTTAAGGAGGAACTATGAAAAACGTTCGACCAATGGGGACCAAACGTGCTCTCGTCATGCTTTTGGTTCTTGGCCTTGCACTAGGCATGGCCTTTTCTCAAGGATCAAAAGAACCTAGCTCTCCAAGTGGCCCGGTTTCCCTGACCATTGCTACTTGGACTAGCAATCCTGATCAGATTGCTTTGTTGGATTCATTTGTGCAGGATTTCGCCAAATCCAAGGGAATTGAGATTGAATCAAATTTTGAATCAATCCCATTTGGTGAATACAACACAAAACTTTCTTTGGAACTGCAGAGCCAAAACGGACCAGACCTTTTTTGGGTCCTGGAGACAGCAGCGCCTGCTTTCATTGAATCAGGATTGTTGGCCAAGCTTGATCAAGCTATGAAAGCTTACGATCCAGAGGATATCTCTTCCGATGCTTTAGAGCTTTGGAGTAAGGGCGGAAGCGTCTATGCCATTCCATTCTCTACTTCTCCATTCTTCATCCTTTACAACCAGGATCTTTTTGCCAAGGCCGGAGCTAAGAATCCAGACCAGCTTATTGCAGAAGGTAACTGGACCTGGGACACCTTTAGAACGGTAAGCAAGCAGGTAAAGGACAACACCGGAGTCTGGGCCTTCCAGACAGTCGACGGACAGGGCTATGATGCTAGAATTCTCCATAACCTTGCTCCCATGATTCGTTCTTATGGTGGTGATTTCTGGACTGAAGATGGTCAGGTTCTGATAAACAAGAGCCAGTCAGTAGATGCCGTAAAACTTTTCCATGATATGGTATATGTGGATAAGTCAGTTGTCCCTCCAGGAAACCAGAGTGACTTCTTCTCCGGCAATGCAGCCATGACTGTTGGTCAGATTTCCCGGGTTTCCAAGCTGAAAGATGCTTCCTTCGCATGGGGTCTTGCTCCAATGCCTTCAGGGCCGCAGGGAAATGCTCCTGTTATTGGACAAGCTGCTATCGGAGCACATTCCAAGAGCAAGCATGTCGAATTGGCTGCTGAATTGGTCGCATACATGACCAATAAGAGTTCTGTTGCAGCAATGGCAGGCATTTGGCCACCAGCAAGAAAATCTGTTATGGACTCCGAGGCTTTCCTCACTTCTAACGCAATGGTAACTTCAGTTCAAATGAAGGAGGCTGTAACCAACTCCATTAAGACTGGTAGGGTGCTTCCTTCTCATGTAAAGTATCCACAGATTGAAGTCGAGTCAAAAATGAGTTTTGATAAATTGTGGCAGGCAAATGCCGATGTCCAAGAAATCTTGGATGAAGTGGCAACTGTGTACGCCAAATATATCAAATAATCGATTTTTACCGAATAAGGAGCTAGGACGATAATGAAGAAACTGTCCTTACAATCGACACATCGACGCGAGGCCATCATTGGGTGGGCGTTCGTAACACCCCAGATGGCAGGCTTTATCATTTTCGTCCTGCTCCCTCTTGTCTCAGTAGTAATGTATGGCATGCAAGAAAAGAATCTGCTTTTTGGAACAAGCTCTTTTGTAGGCTTGGATAATTTTAGCAGGCTTTTCAAGGATCCCTTATTTGTTAAGTCTTTGGTGAATACCTTGATTTTCAGTGCAGGGGTGGTTCCTCTTAACCTGATTTTTTCGCTGATGCTTGCCCTTTATCTGGGAGGTGGCAAAAGTGGAACGAAGTTTGTACGGGGGATTATCTTTCTCCCTGTCGTGACCTCAGGGGTTGCTTGGGCAATTGTCTGGCGATACCTCCTGCAAGGAGGAACCGCAGGACCGGTAAACTGGTTCCTCTCACAGATAGGCATTGAAGGTCCCAACTGGCTCTTTGAGAAGGGTTGGGCAATGGTCAGTGTCATAGTGACCCGTGTCATGAAGAACCTGGGCATGAATGTGCTCATCTTTATGGGTGCGGTGCTAAATATGCCAGGGGATGTCATTGAGGCAGCCAAAATTGATGGAGCGAAAGGCTGGACTCTCTTCTCGAAGATAAAGATTCCTCTTTTGATGCCAACGGTAATGATGGTTACCATCGTGACCGTCATTGGCTCAATGCGTGTCTTTGATACCATCAAGCTCATGACTGATGGAGGCCCTGAAGGCTCTACCATGGTCATGGTCTATTATATCTATCATCAGGCTTTCAGGATGTTCGAAACTGGATTTGCCTCTGCAATTGCAGTAGTGCTTTTTGGCATTGTCCTAATTCTTACTCTCCTGCAGTGGGTTTCCCGGAAAAAGGTATCGTATTATGAAGTATAGACAAGTAATGAAAAAATTCCCTTATTGGGTAATACTGGGGGTACTTACCATACTGTTTGTGTATCCTTTTTGGTGGATGCTTGTTAATTCGCTAAACACCTGTACTGATATTTTTGGAGACCCTACCTTTCTTCCCAAGAGTTGGGCCTTCTCCAATTATCAGCAAATATTTACAGTCCAGCCTTTTGCACAGCACTATGGGAATACTCTATTGGTTGCAATTGTTGGTACTTTGGGCAATGTGTTTGTCGCTGCAATGGCAGGCTATTCTTTTGCCAGAATGCGTTTTCCTGGCCGGAATGCTGCTTTTTTGCTGTTACTCACTGCCTTGATGATGCCCATTGAGGTTACCATCATTCCTCTGTTTTTCCAGATGCGTTCACTTGGTGCCCTTGATACACTCCTCCCCTTGATGCTAATTCCTATCTTTGGAAGCCAAGGAGCATTCTCTGCATTCATGCTCCGTCAGTTTTTTGTGACGGTTCCTGTTGAATTGGAAGAGGCTGCACGCATTGATGGTCTCAATCCTTTTTCAATCTTTACCAAGATAATGCTACCCATTGCCATTCCGGTACTCAGTTCCGTTGGAATCCTAGCCTTTATTGCCATATGGAACACGTATTTGGAACCTCTGGTATTTCTCAATAGTTTGGATAAGTATACGCTTCCCTTATCGCTTACAAACTTTAATGATACCTATGGTCTGCCCCAGTGGAATTTGCAACTTGCAGCGACCACCCTTTCCATAGTACCTATCATGGTCGTCTACCTTATCTTTCAACAAAAGGTTTCCAATGCTATGGTTGGATCTGGCTTGAAGTAAGTAGTTTTACTAGTCTTGTCAAGGATATTACACTATGTATCCAAGGAGTATGGAATGGATATGCACAATATGAAAACTTTTGATCTCATCGTTGCCGGTGGAGGCATCGCAGGAAGTATGGCAGCCATTGCTTCTGCCAGGCTTGGCCTGCAGGTGCTTCTACTTGAAGAGGAGGGCTATCTCGGAGGCAGTCTTACTGCCTGTGGCACAGGTCCGATGATGACATTTCATGCAGGGGAAACCCAAGTCGTCAGAGGTTTACCCGATGAGCTGATTACCCGACTGGTCGCAAAAGACCTTTCTGTAGGGCATATTCCTGATTCTACCGGATATACCTATACCGTCACCCCCTTTGATATGGAAGGAATGAAACGAGAACTTGAACTCATGTGCCTTGAAGCAAATGTTACCTTGCTATTCCATACCAGCATTGTAAAGACAGAGATACAGGAGGGCTTGTTAACGAGTATTGAATGTCTCTGTGCAGGGAACCTCTTTACCCTTTCGGCCTCCTACTTCATTGATGCTACCGGTGATGCTGATCTCATCGCCATGGCAGGCATTCCCTTTGAACAGGGTAGGGAGAGTGACGGGAAAGACCAACCTATGACGATGAACTTCAAGCTGATCGGAGTTGAGATTGATACGATTCGCTCCCTTATGGATTCCAATATTGAGGTATTCCCTATTCTTGCACCAAAGGCAGGGTTACAGCATTCCGTATCAAGACTCTCTTTTTCCGGATTCCAAGAAATAATGCGTGAAGGCATGAGAACAGGGGAGATAACCTTTGATAGGGATATTGTGCTCTGTTTTGAGACCAACACCAAAAATGAAGTGATTGTGAACATGACCCGTGTCAATGGAAAGAACCCTGTTGATCCTATTGGTCTTACTGAAGCGGAGCTCGAGGGACGAAGACAGGTGTGGGAGCTCTATCGATTCCTGATAAAGCATATCCCTGGGTTCGAGCAAGCACAAATGACCTATAGTGGTCCGAGAATCGGTATCCGCAGTTCCAGAAGACTCAATGGGGCATATCATGTAACGGTACAGGACCTCTTTGGACAAAGGAGATTTGATGATGCCATTTCTGCCTGTGGGTATCCTATAGACATTCACTCTCCCGATGGGGAATCCACTGACTCCCGGTTTTTCCCCCATGGTGCATACTATACCATTCCCTTACAGAGCTTGCTCAATGTCCAAGTTCCCAATGTCCTTGCTGCAGGACGAAATATCAGTTGTGATTTTGCTGCCCAGGCAAGTCTTCGGGTAAGCCCTTCTTGTGCTGCAATAGGACAAGGGGCCGGAACTGCTGTTGCAATAGCGGTCACTTCAAACAAGGACCTTTTCTCCATTGATGTTTCTCTCTTACAGAAACAGTTGATCGCTGATGGTGCTTTTATAGGATGAAGAAATATAAACGAGTAACGCTACAGGATGTGGCTCGGGAAGCGGAAGTCTCCTATGCTTCGGTTTCGGCCGTACTGAATGGAAAAGATGGCCAAAGCATTAGAGTCGGGGCTAAAACCAAGGAGAAAATCCTTGAATGTGCAACCAGACTTGGGTATGTCCCCAACATGGTCGCAAGGAAGCTAAAGAGTGGGCTCAACTCGCTGATAGCTGTCTTTACCTATGAGCAGATATTCCCTGTGGGCTCACAAAACGAATACTACCGTTTTTTTGTTGGTATCCAAGAGACAGCAGAAAAACATGGCTATGATATACTTATACTCAACAATCGTCCTACTGAGGAGAACTCCTCCAGAGTAGTCCATGCAGATGGGGCTGTCATGATGGGTGTAAGCAGAAACGACAAAGGGATTGAACGGCTAGTAAAAAACAATTTCCCCTTGGTGTTTGTGGGTAGGCGAGAAGTGAGCGGAGAGTCGACCCATTGGGTTACTTTCGATTACTCTAGTGTTATCAAGACTATGGTTGCTCACCTTGCTCCCTTGTGCAAGACACAGACGTTGGTGTATGTCGAAGCCAAAGAAGCTGAGTACGAACCAAGAAAAGACAAACGAGCGTTTCTGCTTGAATCCGCCAAACAACAAGGGCTTACAGTCATAGTTGTCGAAGCGGATGAGAAGAATGTTGTGGATGAGGCCACTTGGGCTCTCATCCTGGAGCACCGGATGGTTGTGTTTGATCGCATTTGTCTGATCTCACCCTTTGAGAGCCTGATGAAAGCTGAAAACCTAACGGTAGGCATAGATATTATGGGTGCTGTTTTGGAAGATGACTGGCTTGGTTTTCATGAGAAGTGGACGCGATGGACAAACCAACGCCGGGAACTTGGTGCTTTGGCAGTTGAACATCTTTCAGCTCTTCTTTCGGATATTCCGTTGGATTCTTTGGAAAAATTGACACCTCTGCACTTGATAGTTGCAGAAAGCTCAAATCCAACGAAGTAAGCACCACTAAGGTAGGCTGAACATGTACAGATAGTGTATGTTCAGCCTCAAGTCTGTATACCTACTGCTATTGGTCAAACAAGCCAGGATTCTCTTTCAGCATGGGAACTAGACCCTCATAGAGGGCTTTGGCCTTATGGTATAGTACTTTGGCATCTCCTATCTGGCCTTCCTTGATGATACCTCTTGCTTTGAAAGGCTCTTCAATCCTTGGGAATTGTTCAGCAGGGAAGCCGATATGCCGTCTTGAAGGAACTTGTACCGTATGCCCCTCATCGAGATTGCTGGTAAGCATGTGAGGTTTTTCACTGAGACGATTCGGGACATCGACCCACTCCTCAATACCATGGATATAGGTGTCGCGGTTCATGCCAACACCTACCAGGAGAATGGTAGCATCACGATCGAGCAACCTTCCCCAAGCGGAGTTACGTGCACACGGGGTGCCACACGTTTCGTCTCCTGCTACAAAGCTCTCTGCCTCCTTGCCGAATGCCACAACCGAGTGGGTGGGGTGAGCAGAACGGAAGCCGTCGGCTCTCTTTCTGGCAAGTTCTGGAACAATGCCGGTGCAGCACACAGAGTGCTTCCTGCTATAATTAGGCCGATCAGCATCAACTGTAGCCCAGGTATGGGTGGCGAATACCATCAGGCCTTCACGCATATATTCGGTGAAGGCATCGATGACTGTCTCAGCTCCGCCTTCGACTTCTCCAAGGCTCTTATAGGAAAAGTGGGCAAGCATCGTCCCTGTAGGGTCGATGCCCATTCTTTGCAAGTCTGCTTGTAACGTTTGTTTGGTATGCATTTCTCAATGATGCCATAGGGGAGGGGAAGAATCAAGAATAGCTGAATTCAGAAAGACATGTGGGTAATCTTTACCCTATGGGCTTCCTGTTTGTTCTCGCATGAATCGATCAGCCTTATATGTATCCCTATCACTTTTTTCCATTCCTTGAAGTTGGTCAGTATACGGTACGTGCTTTTCCCCAGCTGTGAGATATTCACCTGGAGAAGGTTTTGAACTGGTTATGGCCTTACCCAGTTGGGAATACGGTCTTTCATAATTCTCTATGGTACTGCATCTCTCCGATAAGAGTTCAGAAGTATAATGGTTCATGCTTACCCCATTCTTCTTTGCCCCTTCTGCTAGTTTCTTGTGAAGGGTAGGTATAATACGAACCATAGATTTCCCGCTATAACCATCTAGATTCTCTTCTTCTGGTTCTGGAATCTGCACCCCCATCTTCTAAAGAGAACCTGATCCAAGTTTCCATTGCATCTTGTATCATTTCATGTGCTTCTGTTACCATTTCGCCTACAGACATGCAACCAGGAAGTTCCTTCACAGAAATACAATATGATCCATCAGATTCCTGTTTTACTATATAGGTGAGGTGTATGGGAGAACCAAATATTCACTAATTGATCTCATCATATTTCTTCTTTAGGTCTTTACATCCAATTCTTTTCAAAACTGAACCCAAAGTTTCAAAGGTAACATTATTTGGTTGGGAAATCATTTTACCAATCTTCTTTTTTAAGGATGACAAGAGATGTTCCCTCCCAAGATGGTAAAATCAAATCATTTGTATATAGTGATACTATAGATCAAGACAAACATGATAAACCCGTACATTGCGTTGTTTCCTTGTGCCTACTATAAATTTATTGCATATAGATACTATTCCAAATCCCTTTGAGTCTCTGACAGAATATTTTCTGCGATTTTTCTTGACAGGGTAAAAAAACCGTTTGATACTAAGTATGTAGTTTGTACTACAAAGTATAAAGTAAAGGAGAATCCATGAAAAAACTCGTATTGTTAGCTTTGGTTCTGATACTTAGCGTGAGTATGTTTGCAGGAGGAGCGAAAGAAGTTGTAGCTCCTGCAGCTACCCCTGAATGGGAAGCACTGGGAACCCCCCTTGCAGATTTGCGAATTAGACAGGCACTCAGATATGCCATCGATATGGAAACCATTGTTGAAACCGTATTTGAAGGCAAAGCACAACGTGCCGTCTCCATGACAGCCCCTGGCTCCTGGTTGGCTGATGGTCTGAATGAGTATGCGTACAATCCTGAATTGGCCGCCAAGCTTCTCAAGGAAGCACAATGGCCATCAGATTATGTTCTTGACGTTGTCTACTACTATGGCGATCAGCAGACTGTCGACTTGATGTCGATCATCCAGCAGTATTGGGCAGCAGTCGGCGTCAAAGCTCAGTTCAGGAAGTTGGAAGGCGACCTTACCGCACAGCTGTGGGTACCACCAACAGACCGTGTGAACGGACCTTCTGAAGTCAAATGGGATCTTGCCTATGCAGCAGTTGCAGCCCTTGCAGAACATGAGTTCTACAACCGTTTCGACAGTACAGCCTCAAACAACTCAAGCCTTCCCAAAAAGCCTGACCTTGACGTCCTAATTGCAAAGACCAATGCAACAGCCGATGTCGAACAGCAGAAAGTTGCTTTCAAGGCAGTACAGAAAGAGATCAACGAGAACATGTACAACATGCCTCTTTACCATCAGCTTTCCTTTATTTATACCAGTGATGCGATTGACCTCAAGGGTGGCAAGTTCGGAAACGACCAGTTCTCCTATGAGAAGAACTTGCTCAATTGGACCACCACTCGTCCTGATGGCATGATCTACACCAATTGCGGACCTACTGAGTTCTATCAGATGCCAGCAGTAAACCCTGGTCAGTTCCTGTACCAGGAAGTTGTTTTCGATCGCTTGGTCAATGCTGATGAGAACCTCACTCCAACTGACGGTCTGCTTGCCAAAACCTATAGTGTAAGCACTGACGGCATGCAGATGGTTTTCGAGTTGCGTGATGGCGTCAAATGGCATGACGGCAAACCCTTCACTGCAGAAGACGTTCGCTTCAGCATCGAGTACTTGTTGCAGATTCCAGGCCTCAATGCAATTGCAGTAAACACCTACAGCTCCATCAAGGGTGCACAGGACTACCTGGACAAGAAGACCGATCATATCAGCGGAATCGCCATCAACGGCAATACCGTCACCGTCACCTTCGAGAAACTCGATCCCAATGCACTGCTTACCTTCAGTCAGTGGCCTATCCTGCCCTCTCATTTGCTAGCGGGATCAAACCCTATCACAGCACAGCAGAATGTTTTCTGGCAGAACCCAATTGGAACAGGTCCTTTCAAGGTATCCCAGACTGTACTTGGTAACTATGGAATCCTCGAGAGAAATAATGACTACTTCCTCAAGGGCAATGGCAACGTCAAGAAAATCTACATGTACTCTTCTGTTGAGAATGATGCAAACCTCCTGAAGAACGCAGAAGGTGGAAAGGTTGACTATGCTTGGAGCAAGAATGTACAGGACGCCCAAGGTATGGCAAATGTACAGGGAATGTCTGTAACTCCTGTTAACATCAGGTACACACGTACATTCTTCATTAACCAGTATCCCCATCCTTCCAACATTAAATAAGTAGGTATGGTAGTATTGCCGGGAAGTGTTGTAACACACTTGCCGGCATTATCTCAATAGATTCGAGGTATCAGGATATGCTTAACTTTATTATCAGAAAAATTCTGCTGCTCATTCCCATGCTGATAGCCATCAGCTTTCTCATCTTTCTTGGCGTAGATCTCATGCCAGGGGATGCTGTGGACTTTATGATCCCTCCTGATGCCCTTGCAACCATAGCTCCAGAAAAGCTCGAAGCATTGAGAACCGAATTGGGACTCAATGATCCCTTTCTTGTTCGCTATGTGAATTGGCTAGGGGATATCGTACAAGGGGACTTTGGCTATAGTCTCCAAAGTGGAGTAGCGGTATCAGAGTTGCTGGCAAGCAAGCTACCTGCAACCTTGGAACTCTCCATAGCGGCCCTAATCATTTCTACACTTTTTGGCAGCTTCCTTGGCGTTGTTTCCGCTCTGAAAAAAGGCACGTTGGTCGATAACGTCCTCACTGTATTCGGTATGATCGGAGTGGCCATACCCCAATTCCTCTTTGGTCTGATCATGATCATGTTCTTTGTCTTCAAGTTGCAATGGCTTCCTGTAGGTGGGAGAATGACTCCCGGCTCAGAATCCTTCTTCTTGCGCCTTGAGTATCTGGTGCTTCCAGCCCTTACCCTTGGCCTTTCCCTTACCGCAGGCGTCATGCGCTATAGCCGTTCCAGCATGCTGGACTCCCTGAATAAGGATTACATCAAGACAGCACGATCTAAAGGCCTGCCTGAGTGGAGGGTAAACCTCATACACGGCCTTAGAGTTGCTATGACTCCAGTAGCAGTGCTCATCGGCTTCCGCCTTCCCATGCTTATTGGAGGGGCTGTAGTCATCGAACAGGTCTTCCAATGGCCAGGGGTCGGTCAGATGTTTGTCGCAGCAGTGCGAAGCCAGAATACCCCTGTCATCATGATGGTTGCCTTCTTTTCCGTGCTCATTGTTCTGGTGTCCAGTATCCTCGTTGATGTCGTAACAGCCCTGCTTGACCCACGAGTCAAACTTTCCTAGGAGGAGGCCCATATGAGTTCCCAAGCATTACAGAAAAAAATGGACGATCTTCTCTATAAGGAAGACCATGGATTGCTCACCGTCAGCAATAAGAGCCGGACGCTACGAAAAATACTGGCAAACAGGCTTGCCATTGCAGGTTTTGTTGTCTTTTCCCTAATGGTAGTGATGTGTGCCATTGCACCTTTGCTTACCCCTTATGGACCTAATGCGATAGATCTGCGGAATAGGCTTAGCAGTCCTTCAACCAGCCATATAATGGGTACTGATCAGATCGGTCGCGACATATGGACTCGCATCCTCTATGGAGGAAGGATCTCTATCTTCGTCGGACTTGGAAGCGCCCTCGGCGCTGCCCTGATCGGAGTCTCCTTAGGTACCTATGCAGGGTACCGTCGGGGTGTGCTCGACGATGGTGTCATGAAGCTAAGTGAGATCATGATGAGTTTTCCCCAGATAATCCTTGTTTCCATCCTGGTGACCATCCTAGGGCAAAGCCTATGGAATCTGGTGCTCATATTCATCCTCACAGGATGGCCAAGCATGTACAGGATGGCACGTTCTCAGATGCTCAGCATACGCGAGCTCGAATACATTCAAGCACTCCAGGCTTTCGGCATCAAGGGCCGCATCATTGCCTTCAAACATATGCTACCCAATGCCATCGGTCCGATCTTTGTCAATATAACCCTCTCCACAGCGATGTTTATTCTACAGGAAGCCTCCTTGAGCTTTTTGGGACTTGGGGTTCCTTTGGAGACCGCAACCTGGGGAAATATCCTCAATGTTGCCCAGGACCTTACCATCTTGCGTGAGGCATGGTGGGTATGGCTTCCAGTAGGACTGGTGATTACATTGTTTGTCATGGCCGTCAACTTCATTGGTGACGGGCTGAGGGATGCTGCAGACCCAACCCAGGTTGGTTGATAGGAAGATGCATATGCAACAGACTGTTTTGAAAGTGGATGACCTCTACGTGAATTTCTATACCAACCAGAGGTGCAACAAAGCCCTGAGGGGGATCTCCTTTGAACTGAAGAAGGGAAGGACTCTTTGTATGGTTGGAGAGTCGGGCTGTGGCAAGAGTGTTACGGCAAATGCCATTATGCAACTGTTGCCCGATCTTTCCCGCATTGAAGCGGGCTCCATAACCTATTGGAAAGATGGAGTAGAGATTTCCTTGGGGAAGCTCAAGAAAAATGGGCCTGAGATACGATCTCTGCGTGGCGAGGAAATCGCCATGATCTTCCAGGATCCCATGACTGCCCTCAATCCAGTTTTTTCTGTCGGTTTCCAGATGAACGAGATGCTGATGAACCATTCCTCCATGAATAAGAAAGAAGCGACGAAGGCCTCCATCGCCCTTCTTTCAGACATGGGAGTCCCTGCTCCTGAGCAACGGGTATTTGAATATCCCCATCAGTACTCCGGAGGCATGCGACAACGCGCAATGATTGCTATGGCCATGGCTTGCGAACCAAAGGTCCTTATAGCAGATGAGCCGACTACCGCCCTTGATGTGACGATTCAGGCTCAGATCTTTGAGCTGATGAATACACTCAAGCGAGAGAAGGACATGGCTATGATGCTCATCACCCACGATATGGGTGTGGTGGCCGAGATGGCCGACGATGTTGCTGTCATGTATATGGGTCTCATCGTGGAAAGTGGAACCGCCCTGCAAGTGTTGGGAAATCCTACACATCCATACACCAGTGCGCTGTTGGAATCCATCCCTATGTTGGGAAAGGGAAAAAACCAGAAACTGGAGCCTATCAAGGGGACTACCCCTGACCCGTATAACAGGCCTCCAGGTTGTCAGTTTGCTCCACGATGCAAGCATGCTGAGAAGAGATGCCACCAAGAGATGCCTCCGGAGTTCTTTATAGAACAGACTCATATGGTCCGCTGTTTCAAGTACGAGGAGCTCAATCATGGAAAATAAGAGAGAACTGTTGCTCAAGGTCTCTGGCCTTGAAACACATTTTCCTGTTAAGAAAGGGGTATTCAAGCGGACCGTTGGTCATGTTAGGGCTGTCGACGGTGTCGACCTTGAGGTATACCGTGGAGAGACGTTGGGCATAGTGGGTGAATCAGGCTGCGGAAAGACCACTTTGGGCAAATCCATTCTGCAACTGTACAGGCCAACATCAGGCAGTGTCGAGTATACCTTTGCTGAAGGTAAGAAAGACCTGATGAAACTTAGCCATAAGGATCTTGATGAAGCAAGAAGGAAACTCCAGATTGTCTTCCAGGATCCGTATTCCTCCCTCAATCCTGCCTTTACTATCTTTGGTTCGTTTGTCGACCCTCTGAACAAGTTCGGGATAAGAAAGAGATCTGAACAACAGAAGCTGGTGGGGGATTTGTTGGAAGCGGTAAACCTGCCCCGAGATTACATGACAAGGTATCCCAACGAGTTTTCAGGCGGACAACGCCAGAGAATTGGCATTGCCCGTGCCCTTTCTGTCGATCCTGAACTGATCGTCTGTGATGAAGCGGTATCTGCCCTCGATGTATCCATTCAGGCACAGGTGCTGAAACTGCTCAAGAAGTTACAGGAAGAAAGGAATCTTACCTATCTGTTCATTACCCATGACCTTTCTGTGGTTGAGTATGTCTCTGACCGCATAGCAGTCATGTATCTGGGTAAGGTCGTGGAGCTTGCAACAACGGATGAGTTGTTCGAGAACACCTTACACCCCTACACCCGTGCCTTGTTGTCTGCAATACCCATTGCGGACATCACCAAGAGACGAAAGAGGATTCCCTTGCAAGGGGATGTCCCCTCTCCTGTCAATCCTCCTTCTGGATGTCCTTTCCATCCCAGGTGTCCAAGTTGTAGGGAGAAATGCAAGATCGACAAGCCTGCATTGACGGCCTATCACATAGAGGGTGAAAAACATTTTGTTGCTTGCCACTTCGCCATGGAGTTTATGCAAGAGAAGACGTGAGTCTAACAGTTGTGACCGTTTTGGAAAGTAGGTTTTATTCTTTGTTTTGTATGCAATGCCTACGGAAGGTATTGGATGGCCATTGCTATGGGTACAGCAAAGAAGGAAGAAGCGAATAGCATAACATGGAACAGTGTATGTTTCATAGAAGTAATACAAGTATTTCTTGAAGAGTATAGAGGAGAAAGGGTATGAGTAGGTTTGATATTACAGCAATCAAAGGGGTAATTCCCGCAATGGTCACCACTTTTGACGAGCATGAAGAAGTGGATCTTATCCGGGCTCGCGCCCTGGTAAACCATCTAATCGAAGCCGGCGTTAATGGCCTGTACGTCACAGGTAGCACCGGTGAAGGATTTCTGATGACCGCCGAAGAGAGAAAGGTTTTCACTGAAGCCGTCATCGAAGAGGTCAAGGGCAGGATTCCCGTCATTGTGCATATTGGTGATATAGGAACAAAGAAGTCCATTGACCTTGCAAAGCATGCCCAGAAGGCCGGAGCCGATGCAATTTCCTCTGTCCCTCCATTCTACTACAAGTTCAATGGTGATGATATTTTCACCTATTACAAGGATATTTCAGAGAGTGTTTCCATTCCTATGATCGTCTATAACATTGGGCTCGCCGGTTTGATGAGCAATGCCTTGGTCAAGCGTATCGCTTCTGTAGACAATGTGAAGGGCTTGAAGTTCACAGGACGTGAGCATGATGACATGTGTGCCCTAAAACAAGAGCTAGGCCCCGATTTCATGATTTACTCAGGGTGTGACGAGATGGCTACCCAAGGGCTTCTTGCCGGTGCCGATGGTCTTATTGGATCAACATATAACCTTATGCCTGATACTGCCATTGAGATATACAAGCTTTCCCAGAAAGGTGACTACAGAGCAGCTTTTGAGATCCAGAAGATTGCGACCAAACTCATACATTACATAGTTCAGTGGGACTTTTTCCCTATCATGAAAAAGCTCATCACCTCAAGTGGTGTGGATACCGGTTACTCCAGAAAGCCTTTTGCCGCTCCAAGCAGAGAGGTCATGGACAAGATCAATGCCTTCTGTCTCGCTCTCAAGAAAGAACATGGGGGGAATACCCATATCGCATTCATTGACAAGATGTGATAAACTTTTAGTTTATATGTAGTATTTCTGCAATGTATGTCTCACTGGAACGTAAGGATTTGATAATGAAGAATTTGAAGAGCAAGAAACTGTATCTCCAGGTATATGATGAATTACGTCTTTATATATTGAAGAACAATCTCAAACCTGGGGACAAGATTCCTACAGAAATGGAATTGTCCCAGGCCTTGGGTGTTTCCAGGAATGTGCTCAGAGAAGCCATCAAGACCTTTGAAATCCTTGGGGTAGTAAGTTCCAAGCCTGGGGTGGGAATGGTGTTGAACGCATTCTCCCCCAGTTCACTCTCCACCTGTATGTTCCTTAACCTCATTGATGATAAGGGGGATCTGTTCAGGCAGTCACAGGAAGTGCGTAAGATTTTGGAAATAGGATTTGCCCAGCAGTGCTTCGATTCCATAACTGATGACCAGATTAAGCGGATGGAAGATTGCGTAACGGCGATGGAGTCTTTTGAGGAGTATGAAGACTTCTATGACTCTGATGCCTGTTTCCATCGAAGCATGTATGAGAACCTCGACAACAAGATGCTGATCGCATTTTTGGACTCTGCTTGGGAGTGTGACCGTAATTTCAGAGTCTGGGAGAGTGACGGTAGTTTCAGAGCCAAGATAATTGAGGACAAGGCCTTGCGCATCAAGAAGCATAGGGATATCTACATTGCCCTGCAAAAGCGGGATTATGCAGCTTTCATGGCAAGTCTTGTTTTCCATTTTTCCTACAAATACAAAGTTGAGCTTACTGAAACGGAAGAGTAGTATATGATCCATCATGAAAGAGACTATGCAATAACCAATGCTCTGGTCTATACAGGTGAAACTCTGTTATCCAATGTCACCATAGCAGTGGAGCAGGGGATCATCAGGTATGTCGGCAAGCATGATGATGATTCAGTGAAAAAGCTCAAAATCTTTGATGCCAAAGACAACCTGATTGGCCCTGGCTTGGTCGACATGCATCTTCATGGGGCGGGTGGCTTTGATTCAACCAGAGGTAACATACAGGAAAATCTTGAAGGTTTGGCCTTGTTTCTTGAGAAGAAGGGCATAACTTCTTTCCAGCTCGCTGTTATCATGGATATGGATCTATTGATTGCCATCAAGGACGCGTTGGATATGAGTCCTTTTCTTGCAAGCCATCTGCTTGGTGTCTATGTGGAAGGCCCTTTCATTGCGCTTGAGAAGAAAGGGGGAATCCTTCCTTCTGGCATCTGTGCTTATGATAGGCAGTATTTGGATGCAATCCTAGCCATCAAGAGTGGTACGAGAACTCTCGTAACCGCTATGACCATAGCTCCTGAGCTGCCCAACAGTGAAGAACTTTCCAGTATCCTAGAAGAACACAACATCGTTGTGGCCTATGGTCATAGTGATTGTTCCCTACAATCCTTGAAGCCTAGGGGCAGGAATCATCTTACCCACCTCTTCAATGCCATGAGCGGTATTGATCATAAACGCCCAGGTTTGGCAACCATGCCTTTTGTCAGGGATTATGCTCATGCAACCTATGAGCTGGTGTGTGATGGGGTTCATGTCCACCCGTCAGTGATGGATTTGACGATCAATACCCTTGGGACAACAAGGCTCTGTCTCATCTCTGATGCGATGAGCCTCGCTGGTATGGGTCCGGGTAAGGGTATGTATTTGGGAAAGGACATGTATTCAAATGGAAAGGCTTGCTATTACAGTGACAGTGATCTCCTGATCGGATCCGCTACCCTGATCAGTGAATCAGCGAAAAAGCTCTATCAAAAGGGGCTGTTGGACAAGCAATCATTTTTCAGGGTTGCCTCTGAAAACCCTTTGCGAGTGCTTTCACAAACAGATCGTGGCTTTGTCAGAGTGGGATACAAGGCTGACTTGGTAATGCTCTCTAATGATATGGATGTCCAGGAAATTTTCAAAGCAACGTAAGAATATGGTACACAGATGTAGTAGTATAGAATGATTTGTAGATAGGTGAGGTCGAGTATGAAAAATAAGTTTTCTGTTTTTGCCAACGAGTATCGTTCGATGCTCTTGGATAATGTGCTTCCATTCTGGTTGGATCATGGCTTTGACCGTGAATATGGTGGGATGCTCACTGGTCTTGACCGTGATGGCTCCTTGTTGGAAACGGATAAGTCCATCTGGTTTCAGGGTAGGGCCCTGTGGGTCTTCAGTGAAGCTGCACGGCAGTTTGATAAGAGAGCTGAGTACCAGGAAGTCTGTGATTCCTTGGTCTCCTTTATTGAGCAGTTTGGGTTTGACCTCTCTGATGGGCGTATGTACTTCAGGGTGAGTCGTGAAGGCAATCCTGTGATAAAGCGCATTCGCTATGTATTCAGCGAGACTTTCACCATCATAGGGTTTGCCTCCTATAGCAGGGCTTTTGGTAAACAGGGATATGCTGATAAGGCGTATGACTTGTTCCAGACAGTTTTGGCTACCCTCAAGAGTAAGGATATCCTCGTTCCCAAGTCAGAACGGTCCTCAAGAGGATTCGGTGTTCCCATGATTTTGCTCAACACTGCACAGGAACTCCGTGAAGCCTGTCCCGAACACGCACAAGAATTGACCCTTTTTATCGATGGCCTGCTCCAAGAGATAGAACAGTATTTTGTCCGTCCAGAGCTTGAGATCGTGGTTGAGCAGTGCTCTGATGCTGGATTACTTGAACTTGAACACTTCGAAGGAAGGCTGCTCAACCCAGGACACGCCATTGAGGGTGCCTGGTTTGTCATGCGTGAGGCTAGGTATCGCAACAATGATGCCTCCCTCATGCAGTTGGGAACCAAGATGCTCAACTGGATGTGGAAGGTTGGCTGGGATGCAGAAAAGAAAGGCATCATCTATTTCCGAGATGCCCTAGGCAAGAGCGGTACCGAGTACTGGCACGATATGAAGTTCTGGTGGCCACAGTGTGAGGCGACCATTGCCAATTTGATGGCATACTCGCTGACAAACAAAAGGGAGTATCTTGAGCAATTCAGTGAGGTTGACCAGTATATCAAAACAAACTTTGTCGATAGCGAGTTTGGCGAGTGGTATGGCTACCTGCATCACGATAACACCCTTTCCACTCCATTGAAGGGGAATATGTACAAGGGGCCTTTTCACATCCCCAGGATGTATCTGGTGTGTAGTCGCTTGTTTAGTGAGCTGTCTCAGGTGAAATAGGGTGCAGGTATCAGAAATGATCCTTGCACAAAGCTACAGAAGAAAGAAGTGAAACATTGGAATAGTAGCTGTCAGATAGCAGAAAATAGGATGGTAGCTGGGCAAAAGCCCGGAGGGAAGGACTCCCTCCGGGCTTTTGCCTTCTTTAGGGAAGAAGCTTCCTGCTTGAAACTTCCAACCATACAGATGCCACTAGGGTTCTAGTCTTTTGTAATCCCTGATTTCTTGCTGTTGTAGCGGACTTGTTTGTGCTTCAGATACTTTCTCAGTATGCAGTATAGCCTAGGGGGATTGGCGAAAAAAAAGTGTGTCCTATTTACTGCAGATATGAACAAGCGTTCATTGCACTTGGCAAACGTGTGGGAAAAACGTTTCCAGTCAAGGCGACTAGGGTCTGTCCATAGTGTCTCAGCACCTGCAGCCAGACGGGGAAACAGATGCTTGTCACGCTCTTTCCTGGTGTGGATATGTTCTGTCCAGAGCAAAAATTCTGAACCCATCATGAAGGCTTTTCGATCTGTATCTTCTTGGAGTATCAAGCCATATTGATAGGCTGACCGACAGGGAATGACCGAATGAGGCAAATTCAGATAGGTATGGAAGTAATGGCTCATGATAAGAGGCCTGTCCCCGACTGTATCATTTCCACTTTTCAAAGGATTCCATATCTGACAAACAATTGAGGGATCATAATGGACATCGATTGAATCATTCCAGAAGATGACCGCTTTCCCTTTTTTCTTGGCGACTTGAGCCATAGTATTGGCAAACCAGCGGAGTAATTCCGTTTCTTTTTGCAGTCCTAGTTTTTTCATTCTAGCTTGGCAATCGGGACACTCTTTCCATCGGACCAGTGGCGTTTCGTCCCCGCCAAGGTGAATGAATGGGGCAGGGAACAGGTCGCATACTTCTTCAATCACGCGTTCGGCAAATCGTAAAGCCTCATCCTTGCCCAAGCAGAGCAGTTCGGAAAAGATCCCTTCACCTTGAGGGACAGTAAATGGTCCTCCTGTGCAACTGAACTGTGGATAGGCAGCGAGCGCTGCAACAAAATGCCCTGGCATATCAATTTCAGGGATAATGGTGATGTTCCTCTCTTTGGCGTAGGATAGTATTGTACGCACTTCTTCCTTTGTATAGAACTGAGGGTTGGAATCGGTAAGGTTAGGATAGGCATCTATAGCAATTCGCCATCCTTGGTCATCGGTAAGATGCCAATGAAGTATATTGAGCTTAAGTGATGATGAAAGATCTATCAGTCTCAACATTTCAGGTAGGGGACAGAAAGTCCTGGTGGCATCCAGGAGCAAGCCTCTCCAGGAGAAGATTGGACTGTCATGAATTTCACAACAGGGAATGGTCCCTGTTGTGGGATCTATAAGTTGTTTGAAGGTCTGAAAGGCGTAGAAGGCACCTGCCGCTGAGTCAGCTTCGAGAATGCATTCTTTGGGTGAAACATATATCGCATATCCTTCTTCTGGTAGTACCTGCATTGATTTTCTAAACCTGATTGATGGCGATTGTCCTGGCTCAACAATGGTAGGAACCAGATGACATTTGTCAGTCAGCCAAGATTGTACTTGGTTAGTGGCAAAGACATACGGGTCTTCAGGTTTTTCAATGCAGGGCGTATTGTTCAAAACAAACAATTCTGAACGCAACTTCACTTCACCGTTGGGGTAGGGGATTAGCCTCATAGTATTTTCCCTTCTTTTTTCTGCTTGTCTAACTACAGCTCTTTGTATATTCAATATTGCCTACCCTCTTGGTTTCTAGGTCTATATTAAGGAGCTTTTCCGCCAATGCTGGAAAAGGCCTCCTTTTCCGAACAACCTATTCCGGATGACTCTATCGGTGGCTAGCTAATCGATACTATAACCGAGAGCGTCATTATCTTGTTTCTTATTCTTGGCATGAATTGCTCATTACTTACAATGTCACATGTACAAGTATGCAAATTCCAGTACACTCCTTGGCAGGGGTGCTTCTCTGTTTCCATATGTAGAATGGTTCGCTTGTCCTGTATGCAACGGTTACCTTTCTCTTTATAAATAATACCAATAACTGGTCTCATTTCTCTGTGTGGATTTGAGACACAGTATGCAGTTTGAGCTTATGTGTATGATTTTACTCAGAACTATGTATTTTCACTGGTTAATAAAATAAGTTGTTGTAATCCATGCATAATGTTGGTACAACTCCATCCGGTATATACAGAAAACATACCACCTTCATCAATGGCATTGTTTTGGGTAGCACGGCCATCCCAATTCCAGGTCTTAACGTTGAAAGACCCTCTCCAAGCACCATCCCATAAGGGAGATTCATTTGTACATTGAATTCTTACTAGAAAATTAGCTAAGGAAATGGCTGCATTAAGGTATTTTTTTTCATCAATACACGTATATGCTAAAATTAGGGCTTGAAGGGCAAACCCTTCGGTATAAACCAGATCGCATATAGCTTTTGAATTTTGCAAAGAAGCATCTAGACAACTATCATCACAATTCATAATAGCGCCACATTCATCTTGGAGACTAAGGACATACTCTCCTGTTTTTATAATAAAATCCTTATATATAGTATTACCAGTAACATCAAAAGCAATACAAAATGTGTTTAAAGCAATGGTTGTTTCAGATGAAACAGGTCTCCAATCTTCCATTTTGAGAATTTCATAAGAGGTTAAGCTACGTCCACTATCATGAATTGTTGATAGTATATATTGCATCCCTTTCTCTGCACAGACGAGATATGCATTGTTTTTTGTTATCTTATATAATAAAAAATACCCAGAAACTAACCAATGTATATAACAGGGGCCTTTGGCACATTCATACATATTTTTCCCGTCCAGAACACCGAAAGTTCCATCTGGTTGTTGTGTCTTTGCCCAATACTCTGCAAGATTCTTCGCTATTTCTAAGAACCTTATATCTTTATAATCTATATACAATTGACACATAATTACAAATATTTTACCATTATCATTTTGATATATTGAGCTATCTACTTTATTTTCTCTAATATATCCATCAATGAGATAAAATGGATAAGATCCTTTACAGGTAGACTTAGGGTTGTTGTCTTGAACCTTTAAGAGATATTCAATGATATTATTAATGAGATCATTATGATTCTCATATCCAAAAATGTATTTATGGGTAAGTAGGACTCGTAAATATTCGCTATTACAATCAGGACGAGACCAATTTGTCCTTAGATGTTCATCAATTCTTATTCGTTCATAGATGCCATAGTGGCCATTATCAAAAGTAAGCATCTTTTTATTAATCCAAGAGATACAGTTGTCAATACTTTCTAGATATGCATTTTTCATATATTTATTCCTCAAGTAATTTTTAAACTTTTTCGACTGATGAAATACTGCTATTTCCTCAATAGCGGACTAACCTTTTAAGCCTGTTGTGGCAATACCTTCAATAAACCGTTTTTGGAATATCGCATATAGCGTGAATACAGGAATCATCATTATTGTTGCTGCAGCCATCAGGTAATTCCATTTTGGTCCATATTTTTCAGAAGCTTTAAATATATACAGCCCTAAAGACAATGTGTATTTATTTTGGTCATTCACATATATAAGAGGGTTTACAAAATCATTCCAAACCCAGTTGAATTTGAATAGGACTACTGTCAAAAGGGCTGGTACACACAAGGGAAGAATAATATTCCAATAAATTCTAAAGGTACTGCATCCATCTATAGTAGCAGATTCATCCAACTCTTTTGGTATGCTAGAAAAGAATTGTTTAAGCATAAAAATATAGAAAGCATCTCCAAAGAAATGAGGAGCTATGAGTGGCAAGTAGGTATTTATTAGTCCTAATTTTGCATACGTGATATACAAAGGGATAAGCGTAACTTGAGTTGGTAACATTAAGGTTGACATAAGGATAAAGAATAAAAACTTTTGTCCTTTAAATTTAGTACGACTAAAACCGAAAGCAACCAATGAGCAGGAAACTAGTGTACCAATTAGTGTCAGGACTGATATAAAAACAGTATTTTTAAAAAACCGTAAGAATTGCATTTCCTTAAAAGATTCCGAATAATTTGAGATTTTAAACTCATTTGGAATGAAGCTTGGTTTTAACTCAAAAATGGTATTTGATGATTTCAATGAAATTGTTATTTGCCATAACAGAGGAAGAATAATGATTGCTGTACCTACTAATAATAAAAAGTAGATTAGCGAGTAGGATAATTTGTGTTTAATTTTGGTATTAAGAAATCTCATGCATCCCCCTCAGAAAATACCCATTTTTTGGATGTTTTAAAAACTATATAATTCAATGTCAGTATGATAATGAAAAGAATCCATGCCAAAGCACTAGCATATCCCATTTTATAATAGCTAAAGGCCATATCATAAAGATAGAGAACATAAAACCGGGTAGAATCAATCGGTCCTCCGTGTGTTAGCATCATTGCAGAGGTAAATACTTGGAATGTGCTGATCAAACTCATCACTAGAGTGTAAAATATAATGGGACTGATCAAAGGAATGGTGATATAGCGAAATTGTTGAAATATATTTGCTCCATCAAGTGTACTTGCCTCATAATATACTTTTGGTACACCCTGTAATGCTGCAAGGTACAGAATGATATTTGTACTGCATAAAGTCCAAATACTCATTATTGAAATAGATATCAAAGCTATTTTGGGGTCAGCCAACCATCCAGGACCATCGATGCCAAATATCCGTAAAAACCCATTGATCAGACCATAATCCTTGTTAAAAATAAATGCCCAAACCAAGGCAACAGCAATGGTAGGGAGCACTGCCGGCAAATAGTAAATTGTTCGGAATACTCCACGGAATTTTATTTTTGTGTTCAATAAAACTGCAACAAAGAGACTTATCATCAAGGTCGGGAACGTAGTATATATAGCAAATTTCGAGGTTACCCATAATGAGGTGAAGAATAGTTCATCTTGAAATATATCTCGATAGTTTTTTAGAAATATAAGCTTTGGCTCTGTCAGAATTGGCCATTCAGTAAAACTAATATAAAGTGAGAATACTGTTGGATAAATTGTAAATAGAAGCATACCTATTATCCATGGCAAAATAAAAAGATATCCGATTCGTTGCTGGCTTTTCAATCTTGAATCTCCTGTAATGAATACCACCGAAGGGAAATGCTTCGGTGGTCAAACATTTTCCTCTACTACTTTTCGTTTAATAATTTTGTAACTTTTTTATCTAGCTGAGTGACTAGTTCATCAAGAGATATCGTCTGAAGAAAATATTTTTCTGCTTCTTTCTCAATTGTATCCATTATTTGATTATTTCCAAATATTGATGAGGGTAGAGGATAAGCGTAGTTAAGAGAATCTACGAGATTGCTGAAATCATTCATTGGTGCATTAGGATTTTTATATCCGTTATATGCCAATTCTGTTTCAAGCAAAGTTTTGATTGTTGGACTTGCTGCAAATTTACCATTGAATTTTATTTTCTGTCCTTCCTCTCCACTAAACCACGTTAAGAACTTAATTGCTGCTTCACGGTTTTTTGTACTAGTTAACACGGCTGTACCTCCTGTCCAAGCTGGTGTAGCTATTGTCTTATACTGAGGGAGCTTAATAATTGTGCAATTGAAATTTTCCTGCGACATGACTTCTCCAACAGCCCAAGAGCCATTGAACATCATAGCTGCTTTACCAGATTTGAAGATCTCAATGAATGGGACCGCTTGGCTACCATATTCCGGCATACTTTTATCTTCATGAATAAGATCATAAAAATACTGAAAGATTTCCTTGACCGGTTCTGTGTTAAACGTTGTATTGCCATTGGCATCTATGAACGTACCGTTAGCGATTCTGAAGAAGGGGTGGAGGTATCCCATATAGGTTCCAGTGACAAAACCATATTGGACGGTTACATCGTTTTCTCTTATCGTTGTTGCTTTAGCAATTTCTTTCAGTTGCGTCAACGTGATATGGTCCTCAGGTATTGGAATACCGGCTTTATCAAAAATATCATTATTAATAAATAATAGACCGGTCGCACTGTCAAAGGGTAATGCATATAAAGTATCATTATATTTATAACCCTCTAGATTACCTTCTACATATTCCGAGCTATCAAATAATATGCCATCATATGGATCTAATGCCACTAATGCATTTTGGGATGCATATTGTCTAATCATATCTTCTCCAATCCAGGCAATATCAGGTGCTGTTTTAGAAGCTGTCATCAGAAGCAGTTTCTTTGCATAGTCATCAACTATTGGAATGAATTTCACTTCAATAGTTGGATTCTCTTTTTGGTATGCTTCTAGCATACTTTTGTATAGCTCAACGGTATCACCGGATTCCACCATATAGGCATATTCCAGTGATATTTTTTCATTATCCATTGGCCCTGATGTTTCAACATTACCCTTTGCACAGAGTCCTATTGCTGTAATTCCCATTAGAATTAGAATGAAAACACTTTTTTTCATACTCTTTCTCCTTTCGTATTTTTCAATGCATACCTAGTTTGATTCCCTGCCTATGCAAAGAATTTAAAAATGAATGCTTGGTCATAAAAACGGAATGTAATATATTTCTGATAGATACTAATTTTTCGTAAGAATCCCTACATGCTTGAATTAGAGAATGCGGGAAAAACCATTAATATCGTCTGAGAATATTACAGATGTCAAAAATAAATTCTTTTATACGAAATAATTCGCCCTCTTTATTAACTGCTCTCCAGATTTCAGAATAATCATATAACCAGTATTCAAGTTTTTCAGCCAGAATCTTTGGCGTGCATACAGGTTGTACATCCTGTTTATACTCATGTTTCTTTATGATCAGTGCCAAGTTTTGCAATAAATTGACCCCACGGGCAGAAAGGTAAAATTCTCTCATATCCTGTTGTTTGGTCTTGTTGATTGTGATCGATTGTTTTAATATCTCTTTCTCGATGTTTTCTGATTGAGTAATTGCTTGTATAAGAATGGTTTCATCAGTATCTGAAATCTCTTTTTTGAATTTCTCGTGGAAGTCTTTTTCAAGATGATATACTTTATAATCTCTGAAAAATGCAAAACTGTTGAATATTATCTTATCTTGATGTGATAATTCCCTTATATGTGAAATCAATGAATACCGATAGTCCCCATATTCAATAAAAGAAACGGCTTGATCTAATTCTTCAAAAGTTCGAACGTCATCAGGGTTCCAAGATAGAGATCCTCCATAAATAATCCCAGGAATAGATCCCGAAAGGTGGTTAATGTGTCCCGAATCACCCCAATCAGTATTTAAAAAACTTTTCACCCCATATTTACATCCCAACTTAATCATTTCTTGGATATTGGTGAAGCTCATATCCATCTCGTGTACCATTCGACTAAATCCAGAAACACTTGGGCAGACATATTGCTGGATATTATTGTCAGCCAATAGTTTTATATTCTTTTCATTAGCATTATAATAGTAATACCAGTTTAAACAGGTGATAGTTTTTGGGATTGTTGGTATGCACTGAGGATGGTTTAAGATGATATCTCCCCAGATCATTACTTTTTTATTTTTGATTTCTAGATAGTTCACCAATTTATTGACAAACCCCATATACAGTTCGATGTAATTATCTTCTCCATTTAGGCTTTTGCTTTTTCCTTTTCCCAGAGCAAAGGTTTCATCACAACATATATTTATTTTATCTGATGAGAAAAGAGGTAAATACTCATCCAACATAGTTCTGACAAATTCAAAGCTTCTTGGATCTGAGACATTTAGAATATGTCCCTTCATTCTTTCATACCAAGTGAATGGGGCGTTATCAATAACGTCCATTTCGCTCAGATGTTTGAAAGAGTTGGAAGAGAGTGTGTCATACAGATGCCCGAAAGTTGAAATACAAGGTACTAGTTCTATCCCTTTTACTTTACAATACTGGTCAATCTCAAGGATTTCTTCAGCAGTAATAGGGTCAGTTCTAGACCATACTTCACTTTGTTGCTTGAATGCATAGGTATGTTCAATGTATAGTTGAAGCTGATTAATTTTGTAATATGATAATCTATCGATCAGTTGTTTAATTGTAGTAAGTTTAGGGATTCTACCTCTAGTAATATCCAGTAAATAGGCTCGGTCTTTATAATATGGAGCATCTTCAATAATTACGCACTCAATTTGAGTTGAGTATATTGTTACAAGTTGACATAATGTTACCACACCATAATAAAAACCACTATTGTGTGAAGCTTTAATAATGATTCCCTTCTTTTCAACGAGCAATGTATATTGTTCTTTTCCAGTAATTGTATCGTCATATTCAAAATATATATAATCATTGTCATAGCAGGTGGAGGTTTTTAGTATCGGTATGTTTAGGCATATACTGTCATAAATATGCTTTTTTAAAAACTTTGCAGATTCAAAATCAATCGTATCTGATTTGCTATCCAATAGTATCCTGGTATTATGTGTTAAAAGGTAATACCCTTCACAAGGTTTTCGTGATCTAGGTTTTGGTAGTAACATCATAATTGTAAGCCCCTATATCCGCGAGTTTTTTGTTGTATACAATGTGTTCTCATCAAAGGTCTCCTATGCAATGCGGCATCCTGTGATTCAGGCTTTGGTTGTTTAAGAATTCAAATAGAAAAGGGGATAGTTCTCGTTATCAGAAGAGTTGTCCAGAGGTTCAAGATCCATGAGAGCCCTGTCCAGCACCATAGCGGCAGCTCCATAGGAGACCGCATGATATCCGAGGGAAGAGAATTGGATCTGGCATTCAGTTCCATCCCCTTCAAGGGAGTTCTCCCTAAGACTCCTTTTAAGCATGTCTGGCATAAAGGACTGGAAGGGTTCGATATCCCCACCTATGAAGACGTTTCCTATATCGAGGGTATTCACCAAAAAAGCAATGTTCCGTGATACTTCAAGTATGTATGATTCCAATAGTTGTTCGTTTTCAGTAATTTTTATGCCTTCAGGGATTACCACCTGATGAGAATTATCAGGATCTTGGTTGAATAGGCTCTTGAACTCACCAGACTTGAAGTGTGTTCCCCGATAAATTTTTCCATCAAAGCCGAAGCCGATACCAATTGTAGGTTGGGGACAACCGTCAGTATCTGAGTAGTTCTTCCAAAATTCTATAAGTACAAAGAGGAAATTCTGCAATTTCCGCTTGCGTTGGAATACCACTTCTCCCCAAGCCCCGGCGTTTGCATCATTATCCAATATGACAGGATAGGAGAAATGGGAGGATACATGTTTTGCGAAGTCATATGGTTGGTCAAATCCTAGGGATACTGAGCGCAGAATGATCTGTTTCTCACTGTCTACAACTCCAGAAAACCCGATACCAATTCCTAGGAGAGGTCTTTTTAACCAAGCAAGAGAAGTTACTGTTTTCTTGATCAGCAAGTGGACTTCCTCAGTGAAGGTTTTGGCAATGAAGCCAAGGGGAACAGTTTCTGAGAAGAGAACAGTCCCCACCAAGTCAACCGCCAGAACAGTGTAGGAGTCTGAACGTAATTCAATCCCCATGGCATAGAAGTGATCCTTGTTCAGTTTGAGGCCTGTAGCCTTACGCCCCCCTCTTGGCCCTGATTCCTTTTCTTTGGTTTCAATGACCATCTTCTGGTCAATCAGGTCCTGTACAATATTTGACATTGAAGACTTGTTAAGTCCCAATTGTTTGGCGAGGTCTGCCCTGCTTAGGTCCTCTTCGAGCCATAATTGGCGTATTACGCGGGATGAGGTGATGATTCTGGTTCTTCTGGGCATTGACATTGTCTTGTTCCTAGTTGGTATGTTTATGTACTAACCTTAGTATACTCTTTTCTTCTGCTATGTCAAGAACAAATTTCAAGTGTGTCAGTTTGAACTGGCGCACTTGAAATTGCCTCATCAGTCGCAAGATCTCTCCCTACTCAATTGCTGGTGAGCTTTGTATAATCAATACGGGAGGAGGGGCTCTATGTTGTTGCCCTTTTTGTTCCGTCCGGTCTGGTTGTGGTGGGGTTATATGTATTTCTCATGATTGGTGATGACTACTTGCATACAGTGGGACTATGACACCGGCTTTCCCATGAAGGGAGCTGTGCGAAACAAGAAGCTGTATGATGTGAATATGTAGGATAAGGATACTGGATCAGGCCGCTTGCTTCCCCTCATGCGTGTTGCTCAACTTTGCTAAGCATGGTAAAACTACTTCAAGTAGTATCGTTGTAGCCTTCACCTATTTGTGTGTCTTCAATCCAACTATTTTCAGCAGAACTTCTATGCAATACGTGCGAAGCTAGGATTTATAAATTAGTATGAAACGAAACCATATCACGCTTATGATAAAGAGCTCTTCTTCTGCCTGTAATCTTGCCTGTGATTACTGCTTCTACCAAGAGACGGCTTCTCACCGGGCTGTTGGCCAGCGCCCCTTCATGAAAGATGATGTGATGATGGCTATCATCACCAAGGGTTTGACAGAAGCCAAGAACTGCTCTTTTGTCTTCCAGGGAGGAGAACCTTCTTTGATAGGACTTTCTTTCTATGAGAAGTTTGTAGAGACGGTGAACCGCCTCAATACAGATGGGGCCTCCATCCACTACGCTTTTCAGACCAATGGTATGCATATCGATGAGGCTTGGGCCACATTCTTTAAGAAAAATAATTTTTTGGTAGGGGTTTCCTTTGATGGTTCACCCCGCCTGCATGATATACATCGCTTTGATGTTCAGGGCAACAAGAGTGCACGCTCAGTATTGGATGGTATAGCCTTATTAAGAAAAATCGGAGCAGAGTTCAATGTTCTGGGGGTGGTGACCAATGAGCTTGCTCAGAATGTCGACCTCATGTGGAACTATATGACAGGCCATGATCACAGATATCTGCAGTTCATCCCCTGTATGGAAAGTCTTGAAGAGTCTGGGAGAAAGCTTTTCCTCACAACAGAGAACTACACCATCTTCCTGAAACGTCTCTTTGACCTCTGGTTCGATGCCTGGGAAAAGGGCAATCCTGTCTCCATCAGGTTTTTCGACAATCTGGTGGGAATGCTTGCAGGGTTCCCTCCAGAAAGCTGTGATATGGCGGGCGTCTGTTCGATACAGTATGTGGTCGAAAGTGATGGCAGCATCTATCCCTGTGACTTCTACTGTAATGATGATTCCTGTCTGGGAAATTTGCTCACCGATGATTTCTCGGTTCTTGATACAAACAGAACAGAGAGGCGCTTCATCGAGGACTCTCCCAACACTATCGATGCTTGCACCTCCTGCCCATGGAAAACACTTTGTCGGGGTGGTTGTAAACGCTATAGGGATGAATCTGGGTACAAATTCTGTCCTACCATGTTGGAATTTTATCCATATGCCATCAAACGCTTAGAGCATATTGCCCGCACCTTGGTGCGATAAAGGAGCCATACAGTGTCCGATGCAGAACGAACGACGAGAGCTGTGAAGCCGGAGGTAACCTTTAGGTTTTATCTGAAGCTCTTTTGGACTACCTTTATACTGAGTCTCTTCACCTTTGGTGGAGGCTTTGTCATTATTTCGCTGATGCGCAAGAAGATGGTGGTAACCCTCAATTGGATCAATGACGAAGAGATGATGGACTTTGTGACTATTGCCCAGTCATCCCCTGGTCCTATTGCCCTCAACGGATCGCTGATGGTGGGATATCATCTTGCAAACATACCAGGTGCCCTTATAGCAGGTCTAGGTACCGTGATACCTCCTATGATAATTCTCACACTGGTAAGCCTTGGATATGAAACGGTGAAATCCAACCTCTGGATTGCTGCCGCTTTTCATGGGATGCGTCCGGTTGTAGCTGCTATAGTGTTGCAGGTGACTTGGGCACTACTCAAGCCTGTGTTGGGCAAGAAGAAATTCATACCCATCGCCATGTTTGTACTAGCATTCGTGGCCCTCTACTTCTTGAAGGTAAATATCATGTTGGTTATGGTTATCTGTGTGGCAGTTGCTGTAATAATGAGTCTTGTTGAATTGAAAAAGGCAGGACGCAAATGAATATATTCCTCCAACTTTTTGTGAGTTTCTTTCAGATCGGATTATTCAGCATTGGCGGTGGGTATGCGGCCATGCCGCTTATCCAGGCTCAGACAGTTACTGTAAAGGGGTGGCTTAGCCTTGCCGAATTTTCTGACCTGGTAACCATCGCTGAGATGACCCCCGGTCCCATAGCCATCAACAGTGCAACATTTGTAGGTATGAAGGTAGCAGGTATCGGCGGGGTGGTAGCAGCAACCTTGGGAAATGTATTGCCTTCTTGTATCATAATGATCATTCTTGCCAAGCTCTATGAGAAGTATAACAAGCAAACTCTGATGAAGAACATCCTGGAGAATGTGCGCCCAGTTGTTGTCGCTGCCATTTTCACTGCTGGTCTCTCCTTGCTACAGCTTGCTATAGGGTCTATTGTCTTGGGTCTGAAGGCCTTGGATCTCTTTGCCATTATAGTCTTTGTGCTTGCATTCATGCTTTTGAACAGCAAAAGAATTAAAGTCGGGCCTATAGTCCTCCTGATCATTGGCTCATTGGTAGGAATGGGCTATGCGCTAATTCTGGGGAGAGTTTAGAGATCTTCTCTTTTTCATCTTTTGCCACTTTTAAAAATCTCCAATTGTTTGTATCATTTGCCATTCGTTCCTTTTTCGTTCCATGACTTTTTTGAAATGGTTCGTTTTTTCTCTATCAAGGAGTACAACATATGATACGAATCACTAAAAGAGTCTTTACCGATCTGGCTATCTGGATGATGGGCTTCGGCATCCTGGTGGGACTTGCCTTTCCCTTCTTCATGCTGTTTTTGGGTATGGAAGCATCAATGGCCATGTCTTGGTGGTTCTTTGCAGTCTGCATGCTGGCAGGTCTTTTTGTGGGTGCGGTTAACATTCTGTTGGCCCACCGTATTGTGGGCGACCGTTTGAACTTGCTGGCTAAACATATGAAAGATATTGAAAACCACCTCAAGTCCATTACAGGAAAAGCCCAGTCTATGGACTGTACTCCTGAAAATTGCCATATTCCTGTTGACTCCAAGGATGCCATAGGCACAAGTAGCCTTGCTTTCAACAAGCTTGTCGATACGTTATCCAAATCTATTCAAATTGAGATGGACATCCGCGCCTATACCCAGTTGCTTTCTTCTCACCTGGAGACAGACCATCTCTGTCGAAGTGCCCTCACAAGTCTGATGGAGATGGTTGCTTGCCCCTCTGGAGCGATTCTTGTCGAAGACGGGGGAGAGCTGCGTGTTCATCATACGGTGGGGCTAACAAAATCAAGTTCGTTGAGCTCTAATCCTCTGGTCCTTGACTCTATGCAAACACTCAAACGCAAGGTCATTACTATTCCCGAAGAGATCATGCTTGAGGGGGTGATGACCTCTTTCCGTCCTTTCCAGATTATCATAGAACCTATCGTCTACAAGCAACTGCCTCTTGGTGTTGTTATCCTTGCCTCAAATGAAGCCTTCTCCCCAGAGGTATTGGGTAATCTGGACCTATTTGGGAATAGTCTGGCTATAGCCCTACATAATGCCATGACACACGACCAGGTTCAGAAGCTTGCGGCTATCGACCCCCTTACTAATGTCTATAATCGTCGATTTGGTCTTTCTCGCCTCCATGAGGAGTTTGTCAGGGCAGTCAAGCAGAACATAGCCTTGGCAGTCCTGATGATTGATATCGATCACTTTAAACAGGTCAACGATGTCTATGGTCACACTGTCGGAGACAGAGTGCTCCGAACCATCGCAGGGACTACCCGTATCCAACTGCGAGAAGGGGATATCCTCGTACGTTTGGGAGGAGATGAGTTCATGGTTGTCCTCTTGGGTGCATCAAAATCCGATGCACTGGAGGTAGGCGAAGCAATTCGCCGTCAGATTGACGAGAAGCATATCAAGTATGGGGAACAGTCAATCCATGTGACGCTCAGTATCGGCGGGGCATCTTTTCCTGAGGTGGATGTCGAATATGAGAAGGATCTTATTGAAGCTGCTGACCAAGCCCTGTATCAGGTAAAGGAATCAGGAAGAAACAAGGTGGCATTCTAAGGGGTAGGTTCTTCTTGTTCTCCTTGTCTTGCCGTGGTAGGGTTCCCTATAAGGAGAGTGTAGTTTATGTATATCCAATGTACCCAGAAACTGCTTGCCAAGCTTAGAATGCCGCATGGCGAGCTTTCCAATCCCCCTGCCTCCCAGTATTGCTGGCATGCAAACTTTTTCGAATACCATGGGTTAGCGTATGTGGTGATGATGAACGACCAGACTGGAAAGGAACTCTTTTTCCCTGTAGACTCCTTCCAGGATTTCGCCCAACAAGTTGAGATTGAGGTGGAGCTCGATATGGAGGATATGGGTGCCTCTGTCAAAGAAGTTTCTACCTATATGCGTCAGGCTGGTCCTCTTGCCTTTGGTCCCACCAGCGATCACTCTGCTATAGCCCAGCTAAGTGGATATACCAAAAGGATGAAGAACCTCCTCGATAAAATGCATGACCTGAAGGCTATCCTTGAGGATGAGTCTGAGCTTGATGCCTTGGCTGCTCACGTTAATGAGGCGATAGAAACCCTGGCCGAAAGCCAGAAAAAGAAGAAAAACAAGCCAAGATCCAACCCCAAATGACAAGTCGTTTTCTAGCCCATAATCACCTGTGATGCACAACTGCAACTTGTAGAGGCAAGAATGTGTCGCGTAGTTTCTGATTTTCTCCATATCAATCTGACTTCCCTCCACAAATCTTCCTAATAGGGTTTTACTGTTCTGGCAGTCTTCTTGTGAGCCATATGCTTTGTGTTGGTATGGTGATTTCATAAATGGAAGTTTCTTTTCATTCATTCTTGACTCTATAGTTACTATAAGGTTTATCGTGACCTATCAACGTGATTGGAGACTCTCGATGAACCAGAAGAAACTTATTCGTAATGCTCGGGCCATAGTATCTTGTGACCAGCATGACACAGTATATACCGATGCAGACATCCGTATTGACGGCTATGCAATTGAAGCGATAGGTAAGGACCTGGATGCCAGCGGATGCACCATAATTGATGCTAAAGGGATGTTCGTCTATCCTGGACTCGTCAACACCCATCATCACTTTTTCCAGACCTTTGTCAGGAATCTCTTGACCATCGACTATCCCAACCTATTGGTAGTGGACTGGTTGGATAAGATCTATCCGATCTTTTCACAGATTGACAGTGATGCCATCTACTACTCCTCTCTGGTCGCCATGGCAGACCTTCTCAAGCATGGATGTACCACAGCCTTTGATCATCAATATTGCTATACGAAAAAGACCGGCAAGTCACCGGTGGACCGTCAGTTTGAAGCAGCTTCCCTGTTGGGTATCCGTTATCATGCTGGAAGAGGCTGTAATACACTGCCCAAAAGCAAAGGAAGTACCATCCCTTTCGAAATGCTGGAGAGCACCGATGAATTCCTCCTTGATTGTGATCGGCTCATCTCACGCTACCATGACCCCACTCCCAATAGCATGGCTCAGATTGTAGTAGCCCCCTGCCAGCCTATAAACAGCTATGAAGAGACCTTTGTGGAGTCAGTGAAACTGGCACGTTCTAAGGGTGTACGATTGCATACTCATCTTGGTGAGGGGGAAAATCCCATCATGCTCGAACGCTATGGGAAACGTACCCTACAATGGGCAGAAGAGATTGGGTTTGTAGGAGAGGATGTCTGGTTAGCCCATGGATGGGAACTCCAGAAAGACGAATATGAAACAATGGCAAGAACCAAGACAGGGCTTTCGCACTGCCCAGCCCCCGCTGTGTTGGGAGGCTTTCCCATCCTTGATATCCCAGCCATGCAGAAGGCAGGCATGAATATCTCCCTCGGCTGTGACGGGTCTGCAACCAATGACAGCTCAAGCCTCCTTGATTCCTTGCGCATGGCATACCTGATGCAGTCATATCACAGCAAACAGCGTGGAGGCGCCCCCTCGTCGTATGAGATGCTGAAGATAGCCACCACCAATGGGGCAAAGACACTGGGAAGGGATGATCTGGGCTCACTGGAAGTGGGCAAGGCCGCCGACCTGTTCTTCATCGACAGCAATGCCCTGGAGCTAGCAGGTATGCTGCATGATCCAGCGAACATGCTTGCCCGCGGAGGTGTAACCGGGGCGGTGAATCTTACCATGGTGGGAGGAAAGGTCGTCTACGAAGACGGACACTTCCCAGGTATTGCAGAAGAAGTATTGGCTAAAGAAGCAGAAACATGTTGTTCCAAATCCCTAAGGGATTTTTTTCCCGAGATATTTGCATAGGATGACTTGAGACTAAGAGGAGAACTATCATGAGAAAAAAAGTACTGTTGGCTTGTTTGGTTGTAGTACTGGGCTGTTCGGTTCTGTTTGCTGGTGGTGCAGCAGAAAAAAAAGATGCAAGTGGAAAGCTCAAGGTCGCCTTGTTGCTTTCAGGCCCTGCCAATGACCAAGGGTGGAATGCCATTGCCTTTGCAGGTCTCAAAGCTGCAGAAGAGCAGTACAACATCGAGACTGCCTACTCTGAAAATGTAGGGATTGCCGATGGTGAGGCTGCTTTTCGTGATTATGCCGCACAAGGGTATGACCTGGTGATAGGCCACGGTTTCCAGTTCGGAGAACCCGCAGTACGGGTAGCAACCCAGTTCCCAAAGACAAAATTCATGGCTATCGAGTCAAACGCCTTCTCTGAGAATACAGCTTCTTACGTCATGGCTTGTGAACAGGCTGGCTATCTGATGGGAATGCTCTCTGCCTCCATGTCCAAGACCGGGACTATCGGCATTGTCGGCGGTTTTGAACAGCCATCCATTGTTAAGGTCGTGGAAGCCTATAAACTTGGTGCAAAAAAGGTGAATCCCTCCATTCAAGTGCTTGAAGCGTATGTCAGTAGCTTTACTGATGTTTCTTTGGGCAAGGAAGCTGGTCTTTCTATGGCAGACCAGGGAGCTGATGTGCTATCCCATATTGCCAATCAGGCAGGAACCGGGGTTATAAAAGCAGCAGAAGAACGTGGCTTGCTTGCAACTGGAGACTCCTATGACCAGAACTCCATTGCTCCGAACACGGTAATGGCATCCACTGTCTACAGTGTACCAGCCCTTGTACTCACAGCAGTTGATAAGGTGGTACAAGAAAACTATGTCGGTGGGGTATTCAATCTTGGCATGAAGGAAGGGGTTGTTGATATCTCCGGGTATAACAGCTTTGAGGATAAGATTCCCCAACAGGTAAAATCTTTGATAGCCGATACCAGAGCGAAAATTCTTGACGGAAGCCTGAAGGTTCCCGTGATCGAGTCCAAGTAAAGGTTTTATAGACAAGCTCCTCCCCGGATGGGTGAGGAGCTTGTCTGGTAGTTTAGTGTAAGGGGAGTTGTTGCCATGCCGTCACTAGAGATGAGAGACATCACCAAGACTTTCTTTGGTAAGAGCGCCAACCATACTGTGAACCTCACCGTGGGGCCAAGTGAAATACATGCCTTACTGGGAGAGAATGGTGCAGGAAAGACAACCCTCATGAATATTCTCTATGGGATTTACCAACCAGATGGGGGTGAGATTTTCCTGGACAATGAGGCTGTTCTGATCTCTTCACCCAAAGTCGCCATTTCCCATCATATTGGAATGGTCCATCAGCATTTTACGCTGGTTCCCACCCTGACTGTTTCTGAAAACATCACCCTAGGCTTGAAAAGTCCCGGCTATCCTTTTGTTCATCGACGCTCTCTTGATGAGAAGATTCGCACCCTTTCACTGCGCTACGGCCTTGAGGTCGATCCCACAGCCTTGGTTTCATCGTTGTCTGTAGGGCAGCAGCAACGCGTGGAGATCATCAAGCTGCTCTATAGGGAGGCCAAGCTCCTTATCCTGGATGAACCTACAGCAGTGCTTACTCCTCAGGAAGTTCAGAGTTTCTTTGCTATCCTGAAGAGACTACGATCTGAAGGGCACTCGGTGATTATCATCACCCATCATATTGAAGAGGTTCTTGCCATAACCGATCGGGTGACCATTCTGAGGAATGGGTGCAATGCAGGTGAGGTCCTCACCTCCAAGACTTCCAAAGAAGAGCTTTCCATGCTGATGATCGGACGAAAGCTCCAGAGAGAACATCGTCAACCTGTCGTGTGCTCTCAAGACCGATCAGGGCTTGTAGTCACAGACGTTGCCCTGAAAGATGGTCGCTTGGGTCCTGTCAGTTTTTCTCTAGCGCCTGGCAAGATATTTGGCATCGCTGGTGTCGATGGAAATGGACAGAAAGAACTTGCTGAATGTATCTTAGGCATACGAAAATCGCATGGAGGCAGTGTCACCCTTGATGATATCCCCCTTGATCAGTTGGGAATCCAAAAGAGAAAGGATCTGGGCATCGGATATATCTCTGACGACAGGCTTTCTGACAGTCTGGTGCTTGATATGGATCTGAAGGAGAACATGTTGCTGAAGCTTCAGGGAAAGAATCGTTTGAAACGGTATGGTCTGCTCGACCGGAAGGCCTTGCAAGCCTGTACCGAACAAGCAGTCCAGGAGTATCAGATCAAGACCTCTTCGCTTTCCTGCCCTGTGAGGCTCCTTTCAGGAGGCAATCAGCAAAAACTCATCCTTGCACGTGAGATGGAGGGCAGTCCCACTCTGGTGGTAGCATGCCAACCTACCCGGGGTTTGGATATCGGAGCTTCAGAGTCTGTACATAAGGTGTTACTTGCTTTGCGATCAGAAGGCTGTTCAGTATTGCTAATCTCTGCTGACCTGGAAGAGATCTTTGATCTGAGTGATGACATTGCAGTCATGCATGGGGGATCCATCATGGATGTGATCCCTAACAGGGATGTCGACCTTACCTATGTGGGCCTTCTCATGGCAGGGACCAACCCAAGGGGTGTTATATGAAGATGAGTCTAGAGACATTCGTATCCTTCTTGCTGACTGTGGTAGTTGTCCTTGTAGCTTCCTTTCTCTTGATCTTGATGGTTGGCAGTAGCATACCCCTCTCAATGGCAAGTTTCACTCGGGGTATCGTAGGTTCCTGGTACGCTTTCAGCGAAGTATTGGTCAGGGCAACCCCTCTCATCCTTGCGGGCCTTGGTGTCTCGGTTGGCTTTCGCACGGGCTTTTTGAATATTGGGGCCGAGGGGCAGCTCTATATGGGAGCTATAGCAATAACCGCTTTGGGCGTCTATGCCCCAACTCTTCCTGCTCCCTTTATGATAATCCTTGCTATTGTGCTGGGTTTCATTGCAGGAGGGCTTTGGTCGGTCATTCCGGGGATTTTGAAGGCACGGTTTGGTCTTTCTGAGGTCATCAATACCATTATGCTTAACTATATTGCAATTAACTTGGTTGGGATTTTGGTGCGTACCTTGCTCAAGGATCCCTCGTATCCCTATCCAATGTCGCCTATGCTTCCTGCTTCGGCTTCACTGTCTCTTCTCCTATCTCCAACACGCTTGCATGCAGGAATTCTCATAGCTCTTGCAACAGCAGGTGGAATCCACGTGCTCATGTTTCATACATCGGCAGGATTTCGCATGCGAGCGGTTGGTTTAAATAAACGAGCAAGTCTCTGTGCTGGAATTTCAGTCACCAAGAACATAGTTCTGTCCTCAGTGATAAGTGGAGGCCTGGCAGGTGTTGCCGGAGTGTGTGAGGTTGCAGGTCTGCATCATAGACTCATAGAAGGTATCAGTCCCAGCTATGGATATCTTGCCATCATCGTTGCCTTGCTTGGAGGAAACAGACCCTTGCGTATCGTTGTCTCAGCCATTGGTATTGCGGCTTTGCAGGTCGGTTCTATGTCGATGCAACGGGGTGCGGGAGTACCTACTTCCATCGCCTCGATCATAATGGGACTTCTGGTCGTTATGATTCTCGCCCGTAAACAGCTGTTTGGCTGTAAGGAAGTCTAGGATGGAAGTAACTACACTAACAGCCGCTAGCGCCTTCTTGGCAGCAGTGGTACGCATGGCGACCCCAATTGCCCTGGCAGGGTTGGGCGAAACCCTATCAGAGCGTTCCGGAGTAATTAACATCGGAGTGGAAGCTATCATGCTCAGTGGAGCTTTCTTCAGTTTTATAGGGATGTTCAGCAGCGGAAGTATTCTCGTTGGCCTTCTGTGTGGTATGGCTGGTGGAATTGCGGTCAGCATGTTGCATGCAGTTTTGAGCATCCGTTGTAAGGCTGACCAGACCATATCCGGCCTTGCCCTTAATTTTCTTTTCTTGGGACTGACGAGCTTTCTGTTTCTCATGGAGTTTGGCAAGAGCACGACCCTTCCTTCCATCTCTGTCATCAAGCCAATACGCATTCCACTTTTAGGTCGCATCCCTCTTGTTGGAGAGGCCTTGTTTCATCAGGATCCGTTTGTCTATATGATGTTGGCCCTTGTGCTCATTCTCTGGATAGTGTTTTACAAGACTGAGTGGGGTGTCATCCTGCAAGCGGTGGGGGAGAATCCCCGCGCAGCCGATACAGTGGGTATCAGGGTTAACAGGGTTCGTTATCTTGCTTGTTTTGCAAATGGGGTGTTAGGGGGACTTGGTGGTACCTATCTTTCTATGGTCAAGCTAGGTTTCTTCATGGAAAATCTTACTTCAGGCAAAGGGTATATCGCCTTGGTTGCTGTAATTCTGGGTCGGAGGAATCCTGTGGGGGTGTTATGCGCGGCTCTTGTCATTGGAGCCGCTGAAGCCTTGCAGATACGGCTACAGACCATGGGGACAGCCATACCTTCCCAAGCCTTCACCATGCTTCCTTATTTGGTAACGATAGTGGTGCTCTTCTTTTCCATTGGAAAACGGAATGACCCTACGGCATTAGGCATTCCCTATGAACGTGACAAGCGTTGAGGCTCGTGCTACATTACATGGATGAAAGACTATTTCTCCATAGGTGAGTTCAGCGAGCTTTTTGGTGTTGATGTGCAGACATTGCGCTACTACGACTCCATCGGGTTGCTGGTTCCTGCCCATCGTGATGCAGGGAGCGGCTATCGGAAGTACAGGTTTGACCAAGTCTATCATTTTGCATCCATCAGATATCTCAAACGTCTGGGGTATTCGCTCAAGCAGATACAACTCTTTCTGGCCTCCCGTTCCCTCGAACATACGATGGGGCAGCTTCGAACGCAGTCCGAACAGCTGAAACAGCGTTGGACCGAACTGATGAATATCGATTCAGCCATACAGCGCAAGCTCGAGTTTGTCAAAAAGCAGTTGCCTTTTGTTGACTTTCAGATTGTCACAAGAAAGACTTTTCCAAAGCGCTATTTCCTTGATATTGGAGTTGAGGAGTCTCTCTATGGTTCGGATGTCTTCTATTTTTATCCGACGTTGGTGTTTTACCATGGCAAACAAAAACGCTTTGGTGCATACCTCTTCGGCCATGAGAAGCCTTCTGGCTCCATAGGTGAGGTCTTGGTCATACAAAAAGGTGAGTTCCTCTGCGGCTACCATCATGGGCCCTATGAAAGTATTGATGAGACATTTCTGAGGATACGCCAAGAGGCCAACGGCTTGAATCTTGCAGACTACAGCATCAACTTCAATATCGTCGACCAGTTCGTAGAGCATGACAACAAACGCTTCATTACAGAGGTGCAAATTCCTATTCTTGGGTGAAGAACCTTGCACAAGAACCTATTTCTGATATGCTTTGGTAGGTAAGGAGAACTACTATGCGTTTGGGTGTTATTGCAGATGATTTTACCGGTGCAACTGATATTGCAGGTTTTCTGGTTAAGAATGGGATGGAGTGTTCCATGTTCAATGGAGTCCCCGAAAGTATCCCTGGTAGTCTTACCGATGCTCTGGTGATAAGCCTGAAGATTCGTTCATGCCCGGTAGGAGAGGCAGTAGAAAAGGCCCTTACTGCTTTGGCCTTTCTCAAGGAAGCAGGATGCACCAAATTCTACTACAAGTATTGCTCCACCTTCGATTCTAGTCGAGAGGGGAATATCGGTCAGGTCACCGATGCCCTGATGAAGGCTCTTGGAACCTCCCTGACCCTTATCTGTCCTGCTCTTCCCATCAATGGGAGAACTGTCTACAAGGGGTACCTGTTTGTCAACGACCAGTTGCTCAGTGATTCTCCCATGCGCAATCATCCCATAACTCCTATGCGTGATGCAAAGCTTGAGCGTCTTATGGAAGGGCAGTTCAAGGGCCTCAGTGCACATGTCTTCTATTCTGACATGGTTCAAGGCAGTGAGCATGTCAAGTCACTGATAGAGCAGTACAAAGATTCAGACAAGGCCATTCAGTACCTTATAGTTGATATCCTCACCGAAGAGGACCTTGAAACCATTGCAAAGGCGACTGAGGACTTCCTTTTGGTTACCGGAGGTTCCGGTCTTGCCTTGGGTATTGCCCATCTTCACAACCAGAGGTTGGGAAGGCCAAACGAGGAAGTTGTAAGCTTTGTCCCCAAGAAAGATAGAGCTGTCATTATTGCTGGCTCTTGTTCATCTCAGACCAATGCTCAGGTATCGTACTATAAGGATAAGGCTCCTTCCCTACGAATTGATGAGGACAAGTGTCTGCATCAGAAAGGGTATTCCGGAAAACTTGCCCTTTGGGTGCTCGCCCAAGACAAAGAAGGCCCGGCCCCCATGCTCTATGCCACACGAAATGCACAGGAGCTTGCACAGATCAAGGCGTTGTACCCTCAAGAGGACGTGCCTGCCATGATCGAGAAGGTGATAGGGTGTGTTACCAAGATTCTTGCCTTTCAGGGAGTGAAGAACTTCATTGTAGCTGGAGGGGAGACAAGCGGGGTGGTTGCCACCACCTTGGGTGTCTCATCTTACCTCGTGGGTCCTCAGATAGATCCGGGTGTTTCCTGGGTTCGTTCCCTCGATGGAACCATGCATCTGGCGTTCAAGTCAGGTAATTTCGGCATGGTTGATTTCTTTGAAAAAGCACAGGAGATGTGTCATGAATGAGTCTGAAGCAAAAAAATCCATAGTGATGTTTGCCAAATCCCTCTTTGATCGTGGGTATGCGGTAGGCAGTGCTGGAAACATATCTATGATGTTGGAGGACGGTACCTTTTTGGCTACCCCTTCAGGTTCGTCATTTGGAACTCTTGATGAAAAGGATATCTCCCATTTCGATGAGGAGGGAACACTCTTGGGTGGCAAGCCACCCACCAAGGAGGTTTTCATTCATCTGGCATGTTATGCAACGCATCCTTCGATGCGTGCTGTTGTACATCTGCATGCTACGTATTCTACTTTGCTTGCCAGTTGTGAAGGCCTTAGTGATGGCCTCCCTTTTGATCCCTTTACCCCTTATTATGTCATGCGGGTAGGGGAAGTTGGAGTATTGCCCTATCGAATACCAGGCTCTGAGTTGCTAGCCAGGGATATCAGACAAAGACCTCAGTTCACCACCTACCTGATGGCCAATCATGGGATGCTGGTCTGTGGCCCTTCCCTATCCCAAGCAATCTATGTTGCTGAGGAATTTGAAGAGAGTGCCAAGCTCTGGTATCTGGGCCAGTCACTTGCCATAAGATATCTGAGAGAGGATGAGATTGAGGCCCTGAAGGCTAAGAAGTAGCCGCAAAGGCCCAAGAAAAGACTAGGAGCGATTCAGCTTCCACAAGATCCCTGCCATCATGATGAGGAAGATCATCCATGGGATGAGTATGAGTGAAAGTAGCGAACATACAAGCCCGATTGTCCCCGCCGTTGAGGGAATGACCATCAGAAGTCCTGAGATGAGGCCTACTGTTGGTGACCAATGTTACAGATCAGGCGCATATCCAAAAAAGAAGGGCAACCACCTCTACTGTTGTTGCCCATACCCGCTACCATTACTCTAGCCAGTATTGATTTGTTCTTCTTGCTTGCTTGTCTCTCAGACAACCCTAGGATCAACATCAAGCGAATAGTCTATGTTTGGGAAACCAAAGCCATGAATCTGTGCATATTCCAGTTTTACACCCTCAAGATCTCCCTTTTGTAAGGGTTTCCCTTCCTGTTGGAGCGTCCAACGGTTTTCTACCTCAGTCTGGATATCTTCAAGCATCTCCCAGTCATCAAGGTGGATTCTTCCTTCCTTATCTGTAGGGATAGTCTCGTTTGCATAGAGCCGGTCAGTAAAAAGACGGTACATCTGTTCAGTACATCCCTCATGTAAGCCTTTCTCTTTCATTACCTGATACAGCAAGGCCATGTAGAGAGGGACTACTGGGATAACTGCACTGGCGCGGGTAACTAGTGCCTTGTTTACTGAGACAAACGCCTTGCCGTTAAGCTTTTCTAGGCTTTTTGTAATGTTGTTTGCACTTTTTTCCAAGTGTTCCTTGGCAAGCCCAATGGTGCCTTCACGGTAGACCGGGTAGGTAATCTTAGGTCCGATATAGGAGTAGGCAACAGTCATGGCATTTGGGGCCAAAAGGTTTTCTTTGAGCAGATAATCGATCCAAAGGGCCCAATCTTCTCCGCCCATCACCTTTACCGTCTCTTCCGCTTGACCGTTCTCTGCAGGCTCTATGGAGGCCTGTTTTACCACAGGACTATCCATATCAACTGAAAGGGCTGTGTAGACTTCCCCGATAGGCTTGAGCACCGAGCGGTAGGTCACCCCAGTTGCCGGATCAGTACGAAGAGGGGATGCAAGGCTATAGATGACAAGGTCAACTTGGGTAAGCGTTTCTCTGATCTTTTGGGCTGTTTTTTCTTTTATCTCGTTGGAGAAGGCATCACCAAAGACCGATTCGGCCTTCAGGCCAGCCGCTCTCGCCTTTGCCTCAAAGGCCGTGGTATTATACCAACCCGGTGTTGCCGTCTTTGTCTCACTTGGCGCCCGTTCAAAGGATACATTTATGGTGTCTGCTCCTCCAGCAAAAGCTGAGACGACACGCGATGAGAGTCCATACCCAGTTGACCCGCCTAGGATCAGTACCCGTCTGGGTAAGGAATTTGGAGTAACTGGTTTGTAGAGAGGGTTGTCCACTTGTTTGGCATGTGCTTGTACCCAATCAATCTGGTCTTGCACATACTGGCGGCACCCAAGGGGGTGTGCTGTCAAAGAGACATTTCGTAGAACCTTTTTAGTAATAATCACAGAGAGACTCCCTTATTTTGTTCCATTGATATTAACATCTCCACCACCTACTATACACATCCAGGATGCTTCTGCAGCCTTTTTCCCGTTTACGGTAATGGTGCCGCTTTGGCGTAGCATGATCTGTGAGACTCGTGTATTGTGCACTTCAATGATGGCAGTATCACCAGGGCGTACCTGGTTACGGAACTTGGCTTTTTCTACAGTCCCAAGTACGAAGAATGCACCATGTGGGAGGATACCGACCTGACAAAGTCCTGCTCCTCCACACTGTGCCATGGCCTCGATCAGGAGTACTCCTGGTACGACAGGGTAATGGGGAAAGTGCCCTCTGAAGAACCAGTCGTCTTCCTTGAATACTCGTCTTCCGACGGTGTGCTTCTCATCTGCTTCCAATAGCTCATCGACGAATAGGAATGGGTCGCGATGTGGAAGCAGTTCCTGCAGCGTTTCAAATGTTTCACTCATGAGTGTTGCTCCTTATGCCTTGGTATAGGATTTGAATACCAAGACGCCATTGTGTCCGCCGAACCCTAAAGAGTTGCTGACAGCATAGCGAATTGTACCATCCATACCTTTGTTCGGTACATAGTCTAGATCGAGATTTTCATCAGGTGTCGTGTAGTTTAGGGTGCAAGGAAAGTACTGGTCGCGCAAGGCGAGCAGACAGATAATCGCCTCGACAGCACCTGCAGCAGCTATCAGGTGGGAGGTCATCGACTTGGTGGAAGAGACCTTAAGCTTGTAGGCATGGGGGCCAAACACGGCTTTGATAGCTTTTGTTTCCATTGAGTCGTTTGCTGCAGTGGAGGTTCCATGTGCATTGATATAGTCAACTTCTTCAAGCTTGGCTCCCGCCATGGCGATGGCTTCACGCATCGCCCTGGCTGCCCCATCGCCTTCAGGGTTTGGGGCTGTCAGGTGGTAAGCATCACATGTCATGCTGTATCCTCCAATCTCGCCGAGGATGGTTGCCCCACGTTCAAGGGCATGCTCCAAGGACTCGAGCACCAGCATGCCAGCACCTTCACCCATGATGAAGCCATCACGATTCTTGTCAAAAGGACGACAGGCCAGGGTTGGATTATCATTATTGACAGTTGAAAGGGCTTGGATACGACAGAACCCTGCTACTGAGAGTTGTGTTATTGCAGCTTCAGTTCCTCCTGCGATGGCTACATCAGTAAGACCGAAGCGAATAGAGTTGAAAGCATCCCCGATGGCATCAGTTCCTGAAGCACAAGCGGTTACCGTTGTGCGGCAGGGACCCTGAAATCCAAAATGGATGGCAACATTGCCAGCTGCCTCATTCGCGATGAGCTTGGGGATGGTCAACGGCGCAACTGCATGGGGGCCACGATCATAGAGCTTGCGGAGGTTCTCCTCCACCACTTCAAAACCACCGATACCATTGCCCAGGTAGACACCGCTTCTGAAGGGATCATACAAACCCTCTTTCATTCCAGCCTGGTCCATGGCCTGCACAGCAGCATAGACAGCAAATTTGGTGAAGTCCGCCATACTGCGGGTTTCTTTGCGGTCGAGCAGGTCCGAAGGATCGAAATCACGAACTTCACCTGCTATTTTTGCAGGATAGTCTGTGGTATCGAATTTGGTGATGGGCCCGACACCGCTTTTACCCGCTCTAATGTTTTGCCAAAACTCATCGACACGCTTGCCCAAAGGGTTTATCGTGCCCATTCCAGTTACTACAACACGCCTTGTATTATTCATATGTATATCTCCCATATTTACATTGCCATCCCGCCATCAACAGCCAATACTTGACCGGTGATGTAGGAAGCCTTCTCTGATGCGAGGAAAGCCACAGCGTGGGCTACCTCTTCTGCCTCCCCAATTCTAGCAAGGGGGATTTGTGTATTGAGACTTTCTTTCAAGGTCTCAGGCAATACGTCGGTCATAGCAGTCTGGATAAAGCCTGGTGCCACCACATTCACTCGAACTCCACGACTGGATAGCTCGCGTGCCAGACTTTTGGAGAAGCCAATGAGTCCTGCCTTGGAAGCGGCATAGTTTGACTGCCCACCGTTGCCCATAATGCCTACCACGCTGGAGATATTGATGATGCTTCCCCGTCTTTGGCTTGCCATAAGCCTTCCTATCCTCCTGGAGGTGAGGAAGGCCCCAGTCAGGTTTACTGCAAGCACGTCATCCCATGCTTCATCCTTCATACGCATGATGAGCCCGTCACGGGTGATACCTGCATTGTTGACCAGGATGTCAACGTTTTTTGCTTCCTGTATTACGTTCTCCACTGCCTCTTGGACAGAAGTCCTGTCAGCCATATCGCAGGCAATCCAAGAGAGAGTGCTACCCAAAGAGGCGGCTTTCTCTTTGAGGGATGCTGTCTCACCTTCACTTCTGGAGAGATACCAGACATTGCATCCCTGTCCGAGAAGCTCTTCAACTATTGCCATGCCAATGCCCCGTGAACCACCGGTTACCAGAGCGTTCCTTTTTTCTACCATATTAGTATTCCTCTCTCATTGCTTGTATTTCATTCTCACTGCCCAAAGGGGAACAAAGAGCAGGTAATCCACTATTTTTCCAGAGCCCTGTAAGGACCGTACCCGGTCCTACCTCTGCTAATACCCTATGTTCCTTTGGGTGTGTATTTTCTGTCTCTTCTTTGATGCTGTTGACCTTCTGCATCACCTTTGTCCAACGCACAGGATTTGCCAGCTGCATGCCCAGAAGTTCCTTGGCTCTCTTACTAGTACGAACTTCTTCAGCTGTTACCGAGGAGATGATCCTTTGCTTTGGAGCGCTGAATTGCAAGCTGTCCAAGTATGCAGAAAACTCCTGTGTCGCATCTTGCATGAAGGGGGTGTGGAATGCTCCAGAGACCTTCAGGGGAAGCACTCGTCTTGCCCCCCCTGCGATAAGATGGGGCTTTGCTTCTTGAACAATAGTCTCCAATCCTGCAATGACCACCTGTTTTGGGCCATTGTCATTGGAAGGGTAGACCCCTTGGATGGAGTTCTCGGCAAGGATTTTCTCTACAGTGGCGTAATCCAAACCGATGACAGCTGCCATGCCAAGCTTGCCGTGTATCTCTTCTACTTTCGTTCCAGCTTCAGCCATGAGAGCAGAACGTTTCTGGACCAGTTGAAATAGTGTCTCATCATCAATGATGCCACCACTTGCATATGCTGATAGTTCGCCAAGACTGAGGCCGCTGTGACAGTCTATCGTGTAGCCAAGCTCAATGAGTCTCACCTGGGCTGCCCTATTTGCTAGGGTGACAACAAGCTGGGTGACCTCTGTCCTTTTGAGATCCTCTTCACTGCCAGTATCCAACAGGAAATACAGGTCTGTGTGGGTTGTCTCTGAAGCTAAGGCAAAAAGGTCTCTGACCCTTTGCGATGATGCATAGAGGTCCAGGGCCATCTTGGGGTATTGCGATCCCTGTCCTGGGTAGAGTGCTATGATATTTACCATTGAATGAGTGTTCCTCCATAGGTGAGTCCAGCTCCGAATCCTACAAAGAGGATTTTCTCTCCGCTCTTGAGCAGGCCTCTCTTCTCCATTTCCGCGAGCGCTATGGGGATGGAGGCCGCTGAGGTATTCGCATACCTCTCGATGTTCATATAAAAGAGGGCTGGATCGAAACCATAGCGTTTGCTGCAGGCTGCGATGATCCTCTTGTTTGCCTGGTGAGGCACAATCCAGGTGATGTCCTCGATAGTGAGTTCATTTCGGTTAAGGAGTTCCAGAACTGTGTCCCCGATTGCACGAACGGCAAAGGCGTATACCGCTCTGCCTTCCATAGTGATGGTTTTTGTATCTTGGGTTATGGCAAGAGCCAAAGATCCTGCTCCCTCTGCATGGAGGGTTGAGTCTATGATGCCCTTCTGTCCTTCTGTCTTTTCCAGTAGTACACACCCAGAGCCGTCACCAAACAGTACACAGGTATTGCGGTCTTTCCAATTGACCACATCAGATAGCTTTTCAGAGCCGAAGACCAGGGCCTTGGTCATGGCTCCGCTCATGATCATGCCTCTGGCAACTTCCAAGGCGTAGATGAATCCGGTACAGCCAGCTCCTATATCGAGGGCAGCGGCCCCCTTTATTCCCAGCTTTTCAGCTACTATGCAGGCGGTGGAAGGAAAACCGTAGTGATCGGCTGTGGCAGTAGCCACTACGATACCATCGATCTCTTCCTTATCCCTATTGTTTTTCGACAAGAGGTTTAAGGCTGCTTTGACTGCAAGGTCAGAACATTGTTCATCTTTTTCTGCTATACGCCGTTCGCGTATGCCGGTGTGGGAATGTATCCATTCGTCACTAGTATCGACAGATTGGGCCAGATCGTCATTGGTAACTATTTTTTCAGGTACGTAATACCCGATAGCTGAGATATATATAGGTTGTGGAGACTTCACTGTCCTCTCCTTGGGTTCGGTTAGCTTGCCCATGGGTGGGCATGATGGTATATGTATATTACAATATTATACATTATGTCAATATTGACACTAAAAGTAGTTACTGTTATTATTGCATCAAAATCGGTAGCTCCCCAGGGAGTGGCCCCATCCCCTTAACCAGGAAGGATTATACCTATGGATAGTATTGAACAAATGGACCTGGCAACGGTCATAGCTCTTTTTGAAGGGAGTTCCCTCTGTGAGATGGAACTTACCTGTTCGCGTTACTCGCTCAAATTCAAGAGACAGGGAGAAGGTTCAAGTGTAGCCACAGGATCTGTCCCTCCTCAGAAACCTACAGGAAATGAAAAGACAGTTGTTGAGACAAAAGAACAGGATGGTGATATAGAGACCATCACGTCTCCCATTGTTGGGACTTTCTACCTCACCCCCGCCCCAGATGCTCCAGCTTATGTGCAAGTGGGCGATATGGTGGAGGAGGGTGGCATCATCTGTACAATCGAGGCGATGAAAATGATGAACCAGCTGCAGACTGATTTTCCTTGTGAGATTGTTTCTGTGCTTGCAAAGCCAGAATCGATGGTAGAGTATGGACAACCGCTGTTTACCGTGAGAAGGCGATGATCCGGTCTATCCTCATTGCCAACCGCGGCGAGATTGCGGTCAGGATCATAAGAGCTTGTAGGGATTTGAAGATCAGGAGTGTCTTGGTCTACTCCACAGCAGACAAGGAAAGCCTTGGGGTCACTCTTGCCGATGAGGCTGTCTGCATAGGACCTCCTGCTACAGCCCAAAGTTACCTGAACAAGAAGAACATCATAGCAGCAGCATGCCTTGCACGGTGTGATGCAATTCATCCCGGGGTGGGATTTCTCTCGGAGAATGCTGACTTCGCTCGCGATGTCGAACATGCTGGCCTAATTTTTATAGGGCCTAAGAGTGAGACCATCGCCCTATTGGGCAATAAGGTTGCCGCCCGTGCTACAGCTTTGGAATGCAAGCTTCCCATTACTCCCGGTAGTAGTGAGGAGATCAAGGATCTTGATGATGCTTTGGCAACCGCCGAGAGCATCGGATACCCAATCATTCTCAAGGCCGCCTGTGGAGGCGGAGGTAGGGGAATGCGTATCGTCTATGAGAAGAACGCTCTTGCACATTCCCTGCAGATAGCCAAAAAGGAGGCCTTTGCCTTTTTTGGTGATGCTTCTGTGCATATGGAGCGCTATTTGCAGAATCCCAGGCATCTGGAGATTCAGTTGCTAGCCGATGGCCAGGGCACAGTTCTTCACCTTGGGGAGCGTGACTGTTCGGTACAAAAGAACCACCAGAAACTCTTGGAAGAGAGTCCTTCTCCCATACTTAGTGAAGAGATGAGAAGTCGTATGTGTTCGGATTCGGTCAAGTTGTTCGAAAAGCTTGGTTACCGGGGCGCAGGGACGGTGGAGTATCTTGTTGAAGACGATACCTATTACTTCATGGAGGTCAATGCACGCCTACAGGTAGAACACCCCGTAAGTGAGTTGGTAAGCAGCCTGGACTTGGTTAAGGCCCAGATAGAGATTGCTTCGGGTAAGAAATTGACCATAACCCAGAAAGATGTAGAGATCAAAGGCTACGCCCTTGAGTGCAGGATAAACGGCAAAAATGCAGGTTCCATCACAGCTCTGAACTTCCCCTTGGGCCCACATGTGCGTATCGACTCCCACTTGGTAGCCAACTCGACTCTCAGTCCGTACTATGATCCGCTTATCGCAAAGATTATTGTCCATACTCCCGATAGGGACCAGGGATTAGCCACAATGCTCAGAGCCCTTTCGGAGGTTCATATCGAGGGCATCGAGACAAACCTTGAGGAGCAAAAACTGCTTATCAGCTCGGTTGAGTTTGGGTCCGGACGTTTTGGTACAGACCTGTATGTGAAACTCTGTGAAAAACAGGAGAATGTAGCCCATGGAAAATAAGACAAAAAGACTCTGTCCCCAATGTCAGAAAGAGGTTGTGTTGGATAGCCATAAAATATGTCCCTACTGTAACTTCTATTTTCCTCTTACCCCTCAAGAGCGTCTTTCGCTCTTTGCCGACGAAGGTTCTTTTGTCGAAATGGCCGAAGGGATGCAATCGGTGAATCCTATCGCCCTTGCTGGGTATGAGGACAAGCTGAAGGAAAACCAAAAGAAATCCTCCCTCAGTGATGCTGTGAGTATCGGAAAATGTAGCATTGAAGGCCAAAAGGCAGTGGTTGGCATCATGAGTTTCTCTTTCATGGGTGGAAGCATGGGTTCGGTAGTAGGGGAGAAGATTACCCAGGCTATCATTGAAGGCTGCCTTGAGAGGGAGCCGGTCATTCTCTTTACTGCAAGTGGTGGGGCAAGGATGCAGGAAGGAATATTTTCGCTGATGCAGATGGCCAAGACTGCCAGTGCGGCTGCCTTGTTGGAAGAGACCAGGACTCCTTTGTTCATTGTACTGACCAATCCTACCACTGGTGGGGTTACCGCTTCCTTTGCCATGCTTGGGGACGTCATTTTGGCAGAACCTGGGGCCGTCATCGGGTTCGCAGGTCCAAGAGTCATAGAAGGGACGATCAGGGAGAAGCTTCCTGAAGGGTTCCAACGTTCGGAGTTTCAACTCCAACGAGGGTTTGTGGATATGATCGTATCAAGGGACATGCTGAGAAGCACGCTCTCCTACCTTATCAAGACCCATACAAGGAGCCTCCCCAATGAGTGATACCAAGAAAGATGATACCCAACTCAAGAATACCCTTGAAAGGATAGAGACGATTGTTTCCAACGATGAAGATGCCAAATCCTCCTGGGACTGTGTACTGCTTTCGCGTCAGCAGGGTCGTACCGGTACCAAACAGTATATCAAGATGATATGTGATGACTTCATGGAGTTGCATGGGGACCGCCTCTATGGTGATGACCCAGCCATGATTGGCGGCATCGGTACCATTGGGGGAAGGGCCATCACCTTCATTGGCAACCATAAGGGAGCCAATTTCAAGGAGAATGTACTGTGCAACTATGGGATGAGCAATCCTGAGGGATATCGCAAGGCCTTGCGCCTAGCAAAGCAAGCTGAGAAGTTCGGACGTCCAGTAGTCTGTTTCATCGACACTCCTGGTGCCTATCCTGGTCTTGGATCGGAAGAACGAGGCATTGGAGAGGCTATAGCTCAGAACCTGAAGGTCTTTTCCACTCTCAAGACACCGGTACTCTGTTTCATCATTGGTGAAGGCGGTAGTGGTGGCGCGTTGGGTATCGGGGTAGGAGACAAGCTCTACATGTTGGAAAACGCTGTTTACTCAGTTATTACCCCCGAAGGATTTGCCTCCATCCTATTGCGTGATCCTTCCAAGGCGAAGGAAGCTGCCGAGGCGATGAAGATGACAGCAAGAAACCTCAAGGATTTTGGAGTCATTCATGACATCATTGCAGAGCGTTCTCCTAAAGAGACTGCCCAACTTATCAAGGACGTCATTATCAGGGACCTTGCTGTGTTGTGCTCCAAACCCGTGGAGAATCTGGTCCGCTATAGGATCCGGAAGATACGTGGTATTGGGGAGGTATCCGGAGGAAAGGAATGGTGGGACCCTCTGCTTGAGGTGTTCAAGCAAACCGAAAGTTTGCGCTGATAAGGAAAGCCCTGTTGCAACTAGCAATGGGGCTTATTTGGTTTGCCCTGCTGTCAATGGCACAAGTGAAATGGCTTGTAATACCCTTCATACATGTCCTTAGGGTACCTCATGGTCTTGATCTCTGAGGACTCTGATACTCCCTAAGAACAGATTGGGGAGTTTTGCTCCATAACGAAGCTTTTTCCGTTGTCTTTCTCAGTGGTGGTACAATCAAAGAGAGTCTCACGTGTATGTGAGATTCGGTTTGTGCCGAAATGGGTTTTCTTGCTATTTTTCCGAAGAGAGTGCATATCCGTTCATAAAAGAACGATATAACAGGGCAAACACAAGCAAGGGAGGAATCATAGCCACCACTACAGCGGTCATGACCTGGGCCCACTGCACCGATTCACCGGTTGATACAATCATATTCAATCCAACTTGTACGACCTGGTTTGCAGTCCTTCGTATGATGATGCGAGGCCAGATGTACTGGTCCCAGACATAGACAAACTGAATCAAAGCCAAGGCTCCTATGGTATTGAGGCTCATAGGTATGAGAATGTGCCTGAGAAATTGCAATGAATTCACACCATCAATGCGTGCTGAATCGGCGAGCGAATGGGGGATGGAAAGAAAGTGTTGCCGAAAAAGGAACACTCCAGTAGCTGAAGCCATGAAGGGCATGATGACTCCTATCAAGCTGTCTCCCCATCCAAAGCCATATTTTGTTGGGGCGAAAAAAAACTCTAGGGGATTGAACATCCACTGCATGAGAAGCACTATGGTAGCAGCAGGTTGTGTACTTACCAAATCAAACAGGCCAAGGATCAGCATTTCAGTGGGAAGCATAAGGGTCACAATAATACAGCCAAAAACCAAATTCTTGTATTTGAAACGATAAAAAACCAATGCAAGGGAAGCAAACAACGAAAGGACTATTTTCCCTGCTGCAACCCAAAGTGAAATGAAAAAGGAATTGCGCAGGTAGCGACCGAGATGATAGTCGGTCCATACTATCTGGAGGTTTTTCCAAAAGGCCCTACCCGGGACCAAGGAGGCAGAGGTAACGGCCGCACTCTCCTGCGTGGCTTTGATGAGCGCAAAGAGAATAGGGAAGCATACGATGATACATGCAAAGATCAGGACGGCATGTACCCAAAGTGGTCCTGTTTTTTTCATAAACTATCCTTCATAATGAATGCGTTTTCCCAGAAAACGAAATTGTAGAAAAGTGACAATGACAACTAGGGTCATCAAAACCAATCCCTCGGCAGCCGCAAAACCCATGTTGCTGCTTCCCCCAAATCCATCAAGGTAAACCTTATACATGAGTGTTGTTGTAAGACCTTCCTTGTCAAAGAAAGGCCCCGGGCCTACAGGACCTCCTCTTGTCAACATGTCTATGATGCCAAAGGTGTCAAAAAAACTGTAGGTGATATTAGTGAACAACAAAAAGAACGTGGTAGGGCCAAGCAGGGGAAACGTGACCAACCAAAATTTTTTGCTAGACGAAGCACCATCGATGTCTGCGGCCTCCAGAGGCGAACGGGGAATGCTCTGCAACGCCGCTAGGTAAAATACGATGTTGTATCCTAGGTTTTTCCATACTGCAATGCAGACGGTCAACAGGAAAGCAGGGATAGGGGAATCCAGCCAGCGAATATGTAGATGCAACATTGTGTTGATGAGCCCTACCTCAGGATTGAACATGAACAAGGCAATGGTGGCAGCAATGGCAGGGGAAAGGGCGAAAGGCCAAATGAGCAACATCCTGTAGATGCGGGCTCCTTTGATGTCCTTATTCGCTTGTACACTCAGAAAGAGAGAAGCAAAGATACCAATTCCCACAACCAAGGTACTGAACACGATGGTTTGTACCATAACTTGACGAAAGCCAGGTGCAAGAGGTCCCCAAAAAAGGTTTTTGATATTCTCTCCACCGATGTATTTCCTGGTTCCGAGATATAGATTGCTTCTATACAGGCTAAGGATAATTGATTTCCAAGCCGGATAAAAAATAAAAGTAAGGAGGATGAGAATAGTTGGGGAGAGATAGAAAAAAGAAATCCCACGGGATTTGAAGACTGCATTCGTTTCTTTCATGATGAACTCCCTAATACGAAAGCGAGGCATGACATACCGTTCATGCCTCGCAAGAAGAGGTAAGAAAAGATCCTAGAAGTTGGCGTTGTATTCCTTGAGCTTGGCATCAGCAATCACTTTGGCTTCAGAAAGTACAGCTTGCACATTGCCTCCCTGCAAGATTTTCTGCATTGCCTGTTCCATGATGGTACGATTATCGAGTAGCGTACCACCTAAGGCCCCTGCGGTTGCACTGTTGGCATTGGTGGTCAACAGCTGATTGAAGGCAACCAGTTGTTTTGCATCACTTACGAACCAGCCTTCTTCGGTAAGTTTGTCAACTGAAGAGTTGCGTACAGGATAGTATCCGGTAAGTTTATGCCAGCTGACCATGTTGTCAGTATTGGTAAGAAAGAGAGCAAAGTCTCTCGCACCTTCAAGCTCTTGTGCCGAATGGTTCTTGGTTACCCAGATGCTGCCGCCTCCGATGACCGTACCATTGCGTTTTGCGCCGGAAGGGATAGGGAGTTTGCCAACCCCAAGGGTAAAGCTCTTTTCTACAGCTTTGGAAATGTTCCCCAAATCAGCAGTGGAAGTAATATGGAATATGGCCTTATTGCCGGTGAAGATGGCATCGCTGCCGTCCCAATCCTCAAAACGTCCAGTGTAGGAGTAGAGGTTTTTCTTGCCCAAAGTCGAAAGGAAGTTTCCAATTGTTACAGCTGCAGGACTGGTGAGATTCACTTCGGTTGCACGACTTGCACGACCATTGTCATTGTTGAGCAAAACGGCTCCCTGCTCTGCCATCCACTGTTCAAAATACCAGCCATGCAGGGCGAAAGAGATGTTGGCGCCAGCAACTTTTTTGGCTCTTGCTGTCTCGATGACTTCAATCATGTCTTCAAAGGTTTCTGGAACATAATCAGCACTATACCCTGCTGAAACAAGCTTATCCACGTTGATGTATAAGATAGGTGAGGAACTGTTGAAAGGAATAGAGTTCACCGTACCTTTTATGGTGTAGTAGTTGAGTACTGGCTTGATATAATCACTTGTATCGAAAGATCCAATGTTTCCAACGGGCATGAATATGCCGGTGTCGAATGCAAGTTGGCTGCCAACTTCAAAGACATGCACAAGACTTGGAGCATTGCCTTGCTTATCAGCAAGGACAGCAGCCTGAAGCGTATCACGGTAGCTTCCCTTCGCTTCTTGAGTCACATGGTATTTTGTTTGTGAAGCGTTGAAAGCATCTACCTTTTCCTGAATCCAGCTCGAGCGGGTAGCATCGCCAAGGGCATGCCAGAAAGTGATTTCAATCGGTTTGACAACTTGCAAGCTGGTTTTTTGTTCAGCAGTACCATTGGCAAATAAAGCCATGGTAGCCAAAAGCAAGGCACATAGGCCTGTGAGAGTCTTTTTCATGGTTACATCCTCCAAAAATATGAGATGTGCTGAGGATGGGGGAAAAGTGTAAGCAAAATGTCAGACTACCATGAGAAAAGTATGAATAAGGGTTTATTGGTATCCCCTTCGATTCTCGGGCAAAGGAAACTGCTCATGCTTTTACTTGGTAACGTGGAGCCTATGGAGAACTGCCGTAATTACCCTATTTTTATTTGGTCTCCACAAGAAGCACACCAAGGGGTCTTATTCTAGAGAAGATTCTTCAGACCAAACAAAATAGCTCGAGTCAGCTAATGAGTTTTCTGCTTGGCTCTTGGGAAGGGTTTATAATGTCAAACAGAAAAGGGGAATGGGATGAAAAAGAATATCTTACGAAAAAAGAAGGTACAGACTTGGAGAAGCCGAATACAGATTGGTTTCTTTGTTCTGGTAGCCTTCATTACTGTTGTTAATGGTCTGATAGAGAGTGGGGTTGCCCTTCCTGCCTTCCTTGGAGGTGCTTCCCTCCATGCAATTTGCCCCTTTGGAGGGGTCGTGTCTTTCTGGAATCTGGTGACTTTGGGTACCTTGGTCAAGAAGGTGCATGAATCAGCTGTGGTTCTTGCCATACTTGGCTTGTTCCTGGCGATTTTGTTTGGTCCTGTCCTTTGTGGTTGGATCTGTCCTTTTGGAACCTTCCAGGAGTGGATCGGAAAGCTTGGGCGAAAGATATTCAAGAAACGCTATAATCATTTCATCCATCCAAGGCTGGATAAAGTCCTTAAGTTTACCCGGTATCTCGTTCTCATTTGGGTTTCTTACATGACAGTCGTTTCGGGAAAGCTTATTTTCCAGGATTATGATCCATACTATGCCCTCTTCAACTTTTGGAGTGGTGAGGTTGTCATCTCGGGGTTTGTGCTTCTTGGCCTTGTCATGCTTCTCTCTCTGCTGGTCGAGCGTCCTTTCTGCAAGTATGCCTGCCCCTATGGAGCCTTTCTAGGAATCTTTAACCTTTTTAGGATTTTTAAGATCAGGAGAACTGAATCGACATGTATCTCTTGCAATGCCTGTACAAAGGCATGTCCTATGAATATTGATGTTGCCACCGATGGGGTTGTTAAGGATCATCAGTGTATTTCCTGTATGAAGTGTACCAGTGAAGCTGCCTGTCCTGTTGGGGATACGGTGAATTTTTCCCTTGCAAAACCCAAGAAAAAGATTTCCACCAGAACTCTGGGCATTGTAACCGTTATTGTACTGTTCGGAGGTATCGGAATATCGATGCTTATGGGACTTTGGATTGTGACATCAACCAAGCAACCCGCTTTGATCACAGAAGGGGAATTTGAAGGCCAACCCAGTCCCACTGATATCCGAGGCTCCTATACGTGGGATGATATCTCCAAAGCCTTTGGCATTCCCTCCAACGTATTGGTGGAGGCCTTTGGAGCTTCTTCTGGTGCTGATAAGGTCAACCTGATGGAAGCGCTCTATCTTGGAAAATTGCCGGAAGGGCAGGAGATTGGAACCGATTCTGCGCGGCTATTCGTCTCCCTCTATACGCTCTTGCCCCACATCACCGAGGAAGGTACAATCCTACCGGAATCTGCAATACTGGTATTGAGAAGGGAAGGAAAGACTACCTCTCCAAACTTTGAGGAAGTGGCAAGCAAAGCGGTCAGCATTGGAGCTTTACCTGTAGTTTCTGAGCTTGTGGTTACTCCGAGTACTACGATACCAATCTCCATTACAGGGAAAACCACCTTCCAGGAATTACTTGATGCAGGCTATCTGCTACAGGATATTGAGGCGATAGCGGGGAAACCTAAAAGCTTAAGTATGGCGATAAAGGACTTTGTTGCTGAACAGGGCGTTGAATTTTCGGAGATAAAGGCGAAACTCGCTGAGCTTGCTCCCATGCAATAAGGTGTTTTCAGTAAGGTGCGTCAGGACTTGGAATTACCCTCCAAGTCCTGTTTTCATATACTGGCAATAGAGATCTGAGCGATGAAGATCCTTCCCTTCTTCCTCTCACAACCAAACGAAATGGATCGTTGTTTTTATATATCTTGATATTGTATGGCACTAGTATGCAGTAGCAGTTCCTTGACTTCTAGCAATGAAATGCTATCATAAGTCTAGGCATAAAAAATAATTATTTAAGATTGATCAGTATTCGAGATTTTCATTCCTTTACAAGGGAACTCGACCCATTCTCAGTGAATCCAAGGAGGACCCTATGGCAGACCAGAAGAAAGGTATCCAAGAGAAAGACCGTGACGGTCGTGATACCCTACCTAAAAAGCCACTTACTTCGACAAGTGGTCGGCCAATAGCACATAACGAAAATACTCAGACTGCAGGTGTTCACGGTGGTGTGATGATGCAGGATGTCTGGTATTTGGAGAAGATGAGCCACTTTGATCGCGAAGTAATTCCTGAGAGACGTATGCATGCCAAGGGTTCTGGAGCCTTTGGAATTTTCACTGTTACACAGGATATCACCAAATGGACAAAGGCTGCCCTGTTTTCCCAGGTTGGAAAGGAGACGGAGATGTTCATTCGTTTCTCTACCGTTGCTGGTGAGAGAGGAGCTGCCGATGCTGAACGTGACATCCGCGGTTTTGCCATGAAATTCTATACCGAGGAAGGAAACTGGGATCTGGTTGGAAACAACACCCCTGTATTCTTCTTCCGAGACCCCCTGTTGTTTCCAGATCTCAATCATGCGATAAAGCGTGACCCCAGAACCAATATGCGTTCGGCTCAGAACAACTGGGATTTCTGGTCGATGCTCCCTGAGGCTTTGCATCAGGTGACCATTACCATGGGGGATAGGGGGATACCCAAGTCCTATAGGCATATGAACGGGTATGGCTCACATACCTACTCCCTCATCAACGCCAATAATGAGCGTTTTTGGGTGAAGTTCACCTGTAAGACAGAGCAGGGTATCAAGTTTCTTACTGATGACGAGGCCGCAGAGGTTGTTTCCTATGACCGGGAATCAAATCAGAGGGATCTGTTCGATTCAATAGAAAAAGGCGATTATCCCACATGGAAGATGTATGTGCAAATCATGACTGAAGAGCAGGCTGACAGGCACCCTCAGAATCCCTTTGACCTCACCAAGGTCTGGTACCATGACGAGTATCCCTTGCATGAAGTAGGAGTGTTCGAACTGAATAGGAACCCTGAAAACTACTTCAGTGATGTGGAGCAGGCTGCCTTCAACCCAGCGAACAAGGTTCCTGGTATCGGCTTCTCACCTTGCCGTATGCTTCAGGGAAGGTTGTTTGCCTACGGTGATGCCCAGCGCTACCGCCTAGGGGTAAATCACTACCAGATCCCAGTAAATAAAAGCAAGGTTGAGACCAACCACTTCCATCGCGATGGAGCGATGCGTACCGATGGAAACTTTAGTGGCTTAGTTCACTACAACCCCAACTCCTATGGGATGTGGAAAGACCAGAACGGACTGGCTGAAAGTCCTTACGATGGCAAAGGTCCTATCGACCACTATGACTATCGTGAGGATGATGACTGTTACTTCGAGCAGGTGGGCAAGCTTTTCAATATCATGGCTGAAGATGAGAAGAAACGATTGTTCGGGAATACCGCAAGAAATATGGAAGGAGTCACTACCTTGGTGAAGAAGCGGCATATCCGCCACTGCTACCTTGCAGATCCTGCTTATGGTGAGGGGATAGCCCAAGCTTTGGGGATTCTGATCAAGGATGTCGATATGGATGCCTTCTATGGGGCAAGAGGGTAGGCAGATTTTTGTGTCTAGCATTTAGGCTGTTTGGAGATATCCAATGTACCCATACCTCGTATCAGTTTTTTCCTACGGGCACGACAATGGTGTTGGCCTCTAGTAATTTTTCAGTTTCTCCAAGTATGGACTCTCATGGTGACTGAGAATTTGCTGGAGAAACTTTTCCCTTATTTGCCTAAGGGGATTTAAATCACAGTAGCCCTTTTCTCCAGGTTTTTCATTCCATAATAGAAGAAGAACGCTGTGACCACGGTAGAGATCATGTCAGCAAACGGTGCTGCAAAGAGGATCCCTTCCAAACCCCAGAACAAGGGGAATACCAGGATGGCAGGGATAAGGAATATTACCTGCCTTGAGAGGGTGAGGAACATGGCTGAGCGGGGTCTGCCGATGGCCTGGAAGAAGTTTGCCCCGATGATCTGGAACCCGATTAGAGGGGTGAGCATGAACCAACGCTTCAGGGCAAAGGCTCCCAGCTTGAGTAACTCCGGTTCCTGATTGAACAGGGCCACCAGCTGGATAGGGAAGAACCGGGTGGCAAGGTAGCCCACCAACACTAAGGCAGTAGCCGCAAGGATGCCGAGCTTAGCCGCTTCTTTCACTCGATCGAACTGTCTTGCTCCAAAGTTGAAGCTGATGATGGGCAACACTCCTTGGTTGATGCCTATGACTGGCATGATGAGTAGGGTCTGCAGACTGTTTACAATGCCCATGGCAGAAATGCCAAGGTCGCCGCCGTAGGTGATAAGGCTTTTGTTCAGGACAATATTGAGCAGGCTGTTGGCCAACTGCAGTGCAAAGGGAGGGACTCCCAAGCTCATGATAGTCAATACCAAAGGTTTGTGCAGCCTCATGTTGACTCGTCTTAGTTTGCTTCTGCTTCGCTTGCCAAAGAAGTACCCTATCACCCATATGGATGCACAAATTTGGCTGATAATGGTTGCCAGGGCAGCCCCTGCCATACCCATATTCAGGACAAAGATGAAGATAGGATCTAGAATCATGTTGATTCCCGCCCCAAGAAACATCGACATCATGGCAATCTTGGGATTGCCGTCGGCTCTGATGAAGTTATTCATTCCCATGCTCATTACTTGGAAGGTTGCTCCCATGAAAATGATGCGCATGTACTCTTTTGCATAGGGCATTACATCAGAGCTGGCTCCGAAGAGTGTAAGGATCTGGGTGAGGAATATCTGCCCTAGGATTGAGAAAGTAAGTCCGGCTATCAAGAGGAGGCTGAAAGCATTGCCCATAGCTTTTTCTGCATCTTCTTCTTTTTTTTGTCCCAGCTTGATGGCAAAGAGTGTAGAGCCTCCTATGCCGAAGAGCACACCCAAGGCAATGAGTGTTATCATAATGGGGAAGGAGATGGTGATGGCTGCAATGCCATAGGCACCAAGGTCAGCCTTGTTGCCTATGAAGATGCGGTCCACAATGTTGTAGAGGGCATTGGCCATCATGCCGACTATGGCTGGTACTGAAAACTGTATCAGCAGTTTTGATATTTTTTTTTCGCCGAGTGGGTTTGCTTTTTCCATGTTCATTTGGCTCCAGTATGGTCAGGAATGCATTGCTTTTCTACCTGGTCGACCATCGTTTGCAAGCCTGCAAAGATGCACTGGTAGGTCTCTTCATCAAGGCCTTCTGTAATGTAGGAATTCCACTGCATGACACATGTGAAAATGTTCCCTTGTTCGCGTTTGGCCTTTTCTGTCAGAAAGATGCGGTTGCACCGTTTGTCTTGGTCATCCTGCTCTTTTCGTACAAAGCCTTTGGCGATGAGTGATTTTACGACTCTTGCAGTGGCCCCCTTGTCTATATAGAGGTAGGAAGAGAGTTCCTCCTGGGTCTGTCCCTCTGTATGAAACAAGGCAAATAGAAAAGGATATTCCGCGCTTGTCAGCGAAAATTCCTTCAAGGCTTTGTTGGTAAAAATTTGACTCTGCCTATGTAAGATGGCAATGAGACGGCCGATGCTTTGGTGCTGCATAGGAAACATATATAGAAAATTGGTTGATATGTCAACCATATTATCTCTGTATCTCTTTTTCCTTCTCGTGGTATACTGCTACGTATGCAACAGAAACCTACCATTGCCATCATGTATGATTTTGACAAGACGCTCACAACCAAGGACATGCAGGAGTACACTTTCATTCCCAAACTGGGTATGGAGGCTCGCTCTTTCTGGGCAAAGGCAAATGCCTTGGCTCATGAAGAGGAGATGGACAGCATCCTTGCCTATATGAAGCTTATGCTTGATGAGTCAAAAAGACGAAACCAACCCATCAGGCGAAGTGACTTCGTTGCCTTGGGGACGAATCTGGAATTTTTTCCCGGATTACTCGCTTGGTTTGATGAAATTGACAGACTAGGTCAAAAGCTTGGTCTTGTCATTGATCACTATATCATCTCATCAGGGTTAAGGGAGATCATCGAAGGATCTGCCGTAGGGGACCGTTTCAAACGCATCTATGCAAGCGAGTACCTCTATGATGAGAACGGGGTAGCTGTCTGGCCGAAGCTCTCGGTCAACTATACTGCTAAGACCCAGTTCCTGTTCAGGATCAACAAAGGGGTCTTGGATGTTTTCGAGGACAAGAAGCTGAACAATTTTACTCCGGAGAACAGTCGTCCAGTTCCCTTTACAAATATGATCTACATTGGAGACGGTCTTACCGATGTTCCCTGTATGAAGCTGGTTAAGTACAATGGTGGCAAAAGCATTGCAGTGCATAAGAGTGGTGACCTTGAAACCAGTCACAAGCTTATGCGAGAACAACGGATCGATTTCTATACCGAGGCCGATTACTCCAAGGACAAGGAGTTGTTCTCTCTTGTCTCCACGATCCTTTCCAAGATGCAGGCAGATAATCTTCTTACGGTAGAACATCAGAGGATGGCCTCAGATGCTGAAGTGGTACTGTCTTAGTAATACCTCAGCGTTTGTTAGCCAGGAAGAGCTGTACTTCTCCAATGAACTGTAGGGTTCTCTCTTCAATTGTTCTGGTCAAAGATTCCAAGTTGTCATAGTCAGGGTGTTCAACAAGTATCATCTCTGTAATGGAACCTACAGTTTTTTCCACAGGGTTAAGAGGGCTGAAGAGCCAGCCCTGTTGCCTGAAGAGCCTTGCATAGGCTACCTGCATTCTCTTATTGACCCCCACCAGCCAGATTTCCCATTGTATGGTCTCATGCATGAACGCCAAGGCTATTTTCAGTTTTCTCTCTGTAAGCTCTGGAGGGGTAAAGGTGAAGTAGGTTAAGTCCATCTGTCCTTGGTAGATGCTTGATGAAAGGGAATAGGAAGGATATTTCTCTTCCAAATAAATTTTCAGCTCTTTTGCATAGGACAGTAAGGCTCTGTATGTAGTGGGAATGATTCCTTTTTCAAGTTCCTTCCTGTACACCTCAATTTGGTGGTTCAATGATGCCATGGCAAGGTTCCTTTATATTAGTTCAGCTTCAACGCTTCTTTGATCAGATCCGCAATACGTCTCATGCCTTGGCTTGTGGGGTGGAGGCCATCAAAGAGCATGCCATCACCATTTTTGATGGGGTAGGAAGCTAGGTCTATGAGGGTTGCCTCTGGGTAGTTCTTCACTATGGTTCTGATGGTAATTGCCAGGTCGTTTTGACTCCAGAGATGGATATTAAAGTCATCAAGGGATCTGTCTGTACGTTGTAGTGGGGTGCAGAAATAGAGCTTGCTTCCCTGGTGGATTTGCAGCATCTCCCGTACCAGTCGGTCATACGCATCCCTGAATACTTCAAGGGGTGCTGGATTCTCTGTCTGTCCAAAGTCATTAGTTCCGCCAAAGACAATGATGATGTCCCCACTAAGGCGCTCTTGTCTTGTTTGAGAGAGAAAGCTGGAGGAGGGTGGACGAGAGCCGGTTCTGCTGATCCTGCTTCCTGAGTAGGACTCGTTCATGATGAGATTCAACTTTGTCTCTTCTGTGAGAAGATGCCACCAGGTATGTTCCCTTGCAAGGACATCACATCCTTCCTTAGGGTAGAAGACCTCGTTTTCGGGAGGATTGCAGTGATCAAAGGTGGAGATGGAATCTCCCAGAATGGAGAAGGTTTTAGCTTTCATGAAGGAATTGTACAAGGGGGAAGTCACTGAATCAAGCATTGTTAGGTTCCGTTTTGTAGGTATTTTGTGATATGCTCCTTTGAAGGAGAAATCATGGATACCAAGATTGCTGTAGTGGAAAAGGGTGCCATCGCTCGCGTAGGTGCCTTGTTTGTTGAAGCTTTTGGGCATACTCCTGCCTTGTTGGTCTCTGATGGAAATACTCTAGGCTTAGGTGGCTTTGCCCTTATCCAGAGCCTAGAGCAACAGGGCATACAGGTGAGGCAGTGTTGTTTTGCTGCCCTCCCACAGGTCTATGCAGATGAACACTCCATTGAACGGGTCCGCCTCTCTCTTGCCCAGGATGCAAGCATCGCTGTGGCTCTTGGATCAGGAACGCTCAATGACATTACCAAGCGTGCCAGCTCTGAGGTGGACCGCCCTTATATGGTGGTGGCAACCGCCCCTTCAGTCGATGGCTACACCTCCTATGGAGCGGCTGTATCCATCAAGGGATTCAAGCAGACACTGCCTTGCAATGCCCCCACTGCAGTGGTTGCGGATACGAATATTCTCTGCTCAGCTCCCATGCCCATGATAGGTGCAGGTTTTGGGGATTGCATGGCCAAGTTCACCGCTGGTGCTGACTGGATAGTTGCCGACCAACTGGCTCTGCATCCAATACGGGAAGATATCTGGACGATGGTGCAAACCCCTCTTAGGAAAGTCTATGCAGAGCATAAGGAGATTGCCAATCGGGACTCTCGGTCTGTGGGACTGCTCTTTGATGCCCTCTCTGCCAGTGGGTTTGCCATGCAGGTTATGCATGACTCCAGACCTGCAAGTGGTGCTGAACACCTTATAAGTCATATATGGGAGATGGAACACTTGGAAAAGGATGGCCTTCCTGTCAGTCACGGCTTCAAGGTTGCCGTTGGGACTCTTGCCATGAGCTTCCTCTATGAGATGCTTCCTAGGATGGATTTCTCTTCTATTATGAAAAAACCGGTTGAAAGCTGGGAAGAAAGAAAAGAGAATATCGAACAAGCCTTCTCCTTCGCCCCTGCTTTACTTGAGCAGATCATACCGATTGCAAAAAGCAAATTCCTCTCTTGTGATGAACTTGTAACCCGAAGGAAGGCAATTCTTATAGCCTTACCCCATATTTTAAGGCGTTGTTCGGTACATCTGCCTCCCTTTAGGGAATTGAGACAGGCCATGAAAGAAGTATCCTGTCCCCTCAACTATACTGATATCAATACGACCAAAGAGAACTTCCTACATGCCGTACGAGCAGCTCAGATGATCAGGAACCGCTATACTTTGCTGGACCTTCTGTATGAAGCAGGCTTTCTGGAAGATGCTTTGGAGGCTTTTGACCTCACTATTTTCTAACACGAAAAAGGTTGGTTGCCCAGGTTGTGTTTTCTCCTTTTGGTGTTAGAATTGATACAATAAGAAAGGAGGGTATCGTATGCGCCCTGTTATTGGAATTAACCTACCAAACAAGACTTCGTTTGGAGACCTCGATGAAACCCTGCGTCAGGTTAAAGGCGATGGATTTGATGCTGTTGAGATAAATATTGAGACCTATCCCCTGATCATTGGTGGAGAAATCTGTCGTGACTGGCTAGAGTTGCTCAAGTTGACCCTGAGAAAACATGCGCTGGTCTATACCGCCCATATTGGACGGGGGTTGGACCTTCGATCCCTTGGTGATCATGCTTTTCATACCAAGGTGCTCAATGCTTCCCTACAGATTTGTAGTGAATTGAATATGAAGGTGTTGGTATTGCACTACGAGGTGAAAAGCCAGAATCAGCTTGCAGAGAAACAGTTTGTTGAGGCACATAAGAAGGCCGCTGTACTGGCTGCTGAGTTGGGTGTTGTCATCTGTGTGGAGAATATTGAAGTGGAGTTGGTCGAGCCTTTGGTAGAACTTGCCCAAGTGATAGACCATCCTAACCTTAGGCTGAACCTCGATACCGGACATGCCTTCCTTGCAGCAGACTACTACCAGTTTGATTTCCTCAAAGCGGTGGAGATGATGGCCCCTTATCTTGGGCATGTCCATCTCAATGACAATACTGGGGATTTCGAGCCCTTGAGGATTACCAATCGGACAGTCTATGACGGTCTGCCCATGGGGTACCGCAGGGAGTTCGGTAGGGGCGATATCCATCTGCCTCCTTTCTATGGAAAGCTTCCCTTCAATGAGGTGTTCTCCCGCATTCCCTCAAATTATACGGGGATATTTATCTGCGAGTACAAGTCTGAGGATTTTATTCCCCTCAACAAGAAGATTCAGGAGCAGGTGCGCCTCGCAATTGTAGACTCACGATCTTAGCGCTTCCTTCATCATTGCAGTAAAGGTTTGGGGTGCATTGCTTACAAAGCTTCGCACCCCTTCTTTGTAGAGGTAGTGCAAGAGTTGTGGAGAAGGGGTGAGCGGACAGACCTGTAATACTCGAGCATGTTTTTCTGTAGTTCGTATTGCTTCTTGCAGAAACTCTTGAGGAAGAGGTGATCGTAACCCTTTTTCCATAGTTGCAGGGAAATGAATCTGAACTTCTGTTATCCCGTTGAATCCACTCTCAGCCAATGCATAGAAGTGGTGAACAATCTCCTTTGGAGACCCTGAGCACCAGGTCATGGTCAAGGCTTGGGGAAGTAGTGCTTGGATTTTCTTACAGAAAGCCTGCTCCTTATGGACAAATCGGATCCTATCCAGCACACCAAAGGCTTTGAGCATCTCAAGAACCACATCAAGTGGGGCTTTTTTTATCTCCAGATAGAGGAAGCGTTCTTCGTTATCCTTCATTGATTCCAAAATTTCAGAAAGCAGAGGAACTCTTTCTCCATTCCCAACATCAATGCTTTCTAGTTCATCTAGGCTCATCTTAGCCAATGGTTTAGATAAGAGCAAAGCATTACCCTTTCCTGTTCGCTCTAGAGTCCCATCATGGCAACAGATGAGAGTTCCATCAGCGAGTTGTCGAACATCTGTTTCGGGAATGGCATTGGTGAAAGTCCATGCATACTGCATGGAGGTGAGGGTATTCTCATATATTTCATCCATGCCTCCCCGGTGGGCTTGGAAATGGTAGCTGTGATCATTGTGCATAGGTGCCTCTGAATGAGATGCGTTGTATGAATACAGGGAAAAGGGTACATACATAGTGAGGAAAATGAATAGAATAAGAAGAAAGAAGTAAAAAATGTCGGATTCAAATGAACCCGACATGTTTGAGATAAGTCTAACTATTTCATCAAAACGTTCTTGACGAATTCTGCGATCATCAGCGTTTTATAAGGGGCGGGGAACCATGCTAGGGCATTGTTTGCACGGTCGGCTTCAGTAAGAAGTGTTCCGCTCAGAGCAATGTCAGTACGGGCAGGGTAGGCACCGAGCATCTCGTATTTCTTTAACTGTTGTTCTTTACTCGTGATATGGGCGATGAAGACCAAGGCCGCTGCCTTGCGAGGAGAGTTCTTCAACACTCCCATGGTATCACCACCACCGGCAGCTCCCATCGTAGGAATGTACATCTTTGCTCTTGCAAAGAGGTTGCCCTTGTTTATCATATCCTTTACGTTGTCATCCCAGCCAAAGGTCATGGCGATCTCGCCATCGTTAAGGCGGATGATAGAGTCGTTGTTGGATACTGTGAAGGTCAGCTTGTCCTTGCGTGAGTAAGCCCAATCCCAAGCCTTGTCCCAGTTTGCCACTTTGGCGGGGTCAACCTCAGAGTCGCCAACATACTTCTCAAGGCCACCTGTGGTTTCCTTGATCATGGTGTGGACGAATGACTGGCCCGAACCACCCTTTGAAGGGTCATTGAATCCGAATTTCTTCGGATTTGCATCAATCCATGCCTCAAGCTCGGCCCATGTCTGTGGTGGATTTGAAACACGCTGAGGATCATAGAGGATACCGGTTTGGTTGCGGTGGAATGGGGCAAGATAGCCATTGGTCATGACTCCTTCCTGAACCTTCCATAATGATGGTGCAAGCATGTCCGAATCGGGGATGATATTCTTGATCGGGCCGTAGAAAAGGCCTAGATCCATGGTGTTTTTCACCCACTGACCACCGACAATCATGGCATCAATTGTACCAACAGCATTGTCTTTTTCTGAGATTGCCTTATTGAAATTTGCAGTCTGGTCACCAATGATAAGGTTCACCTTGATGCCATACTTTGCTTCAAAATCAGCAGATGCTTCCTTGAAGTAATCAGGGAAATACCAGGCATAGAAAGTTACCTGACCTTCTGCTTTTGCTACTTCCACTATCTGGTCCCAACTTGCACTTTGCAAATCGATTTCTGCTTTGGGTGCCTCTTTAGCACCTGCGGCAAAGACCATGGTGGATGCCATGACAAGAACCAGTAACATTACCAGAATCTTTTTCATACACAATACCTCCTTGTTTTGTGTAGCAACATCACATTTTTCCTAGTGATGCCGAAAGATAATCGGACTTGAGAAACCTTTCAACGATAAAAAGCATGATTATATTTGGTGTCATCATCAAGAGAGACACGACTGATGCATTGGTGCGGATAAAATTGTACCCCATAAACGAGTACAGGATCGTAGGGATGGTCTCAAAGGTCGGGGTGCCGATGATGAAGGTCAGGTTGAACTCCTCAATGCTGGTGGTAAAGGCGAATATCATACCTGCTATGAGACCGGGCCTGATCATGGGCAGGAAGATGTCCTTGATCTTCACAAAGGTACCTGCTCCAAGATTCTCAGCAGCATCGATCACATCTTGAGGGATGGAAGCGAAGCTGGTAGTCATTACCCGTATCATGTAGGGCATGCTCATGAGGGTATGGGCTAGAACTAGTCCGAAAAAAGTCTGGCTGAGCCCCATCATGTTAAATACCCGACTTAAGAAAAGGGCTACTACCATGCCTGGCATGATCATGGGAAGCAACACCACCAACATGAATACTTTCTTTCCAGGGATATTCTTCCTGCCTAGCACATAACTGGTAGGAAGTGAAAGCAGGAAAGAGAGTATCACTGCCAAAGGAGCAATGGTGTAGCTGGTCTTCAAAGCCCTGGCGATATTGGTATAGTTGAACACATACCGCCACTGTTCCAGTGAGAAACTGGGCGGGATCAGGTTTGGATACGACCAGGCATCATCAGGATTGACCAATGACCACATGATGGCCATGAGGATGGGAATCCCTACCCATAATAGTTGGATGATGACAAAGAAGAGGGTGATCATGAGGTAGAAGTTTTTTTTGCGTCGTTTTTTGATCAGGTGAAGTGGCATTGCCATTGTTTTGTCCATATCACTCACCTCCTTGCACTAGTTCTGCAAATCGTGAATACGCCCAGATGACAAAGAAGGTGGTTATGATAATTATCACACCCAAGACAGCTGCCTGGTTCCACTCCTGATAGAGGTTCGCCATAATCTGCATCCTGTTTGCCACCGATGAGGGGTAAACTGGACCTGCTACACTGGTGATGGGGAAGTCCCCAAAAGCCCTGATGAACATGAGTATCATGGCAACTAGAATTCCCGGCATAGCCAAAGGAATGAAAATTCTGAATAGCACCGACCAATATCCAGCTCCCAGATTTCTAGCAGCATCAATGGTATCATCACGAATGGAGGAAATGGCTGACATGAGAATGAGTAGTACAAATGGCAGGTTCTTCCATATCTGTATGGTTATGACTCCCCAACCAAACGAATCGTTGAGCATCCGTAGAGGCTCATTAATGATGTTGAGCCTCATCAGTGTAGTGTTTATCAGACCATGGTAAGAGATGAGGTTCAGTATGAGAAAGGAAGCTACAAGGGCAGGGATAAACAAGGGAACCTTTATGATGGAACCCAACATACCCTTAGCCGGCCCGCTCTTACGGAAGAAGAGAGCGAGAGGGAAGGCTACTAAGACTGTCCCTACAGAACTCAAGATTCCCATTTTCAAAGAAAACAGAAGAGAGTCCATCGCTTCTCGGGAACCAAGGATAGCTTTCCAGTGCCCCAGGGTGAAGGATGATTCCCCCATCATATTGAAAAACCCGAAGCTTTGCAGAACTGTGATCACAATAGAAGAGCCAATGAAGAAAACAATGAAACCAACGCCTGGGAGAAGCATTAGGATGATAAAGGGGGACATCTTATCTTTCTTTTTCATTCCTACCCCCTCAATATGCTGAAGGATCGTTCAGCGATACCAAACGATACAGTGTCACCAGCTACTATCTTCGCTTCGTCATCAGACTGGGCACGCATCTTCTGTCCATTGACTTCTATGAAGAGATCCGTGATATCACCCATGAATACGGCCTGTAGCACTTTCCCCGAAATCTGGTTTGTGCTTGTGCGGTCACGGATCTTCATATCCTCGGGTCTCCAGCTGAAGTGTATAGTATCACCCTTACGAGGGACTTCTTGTCCTTCTGCATTGATAAAGAGGTTCCCAAAGGGTGCCTGGACTGTACATCGGTTGCCTTCGACTTCCAGCACAATCTCCATCGAATATGTTTGCCATGCCGATGAATCCAGCCACAAATCGGGTCTCAGGATGGCGGTATATGGAGTAGGGGTCGCCAATCTGTTCGATCTTACCCTTTTTTCATAATGACTATCCGGTCCGATATTGCCAAAGCCTCATCCTGGTCATGGGTGACGTAAATGGCAGTGGTTCCCAACCGCTTCTGCATCTCGCGGATTTCCACGCGGACCTGGACCCGGAGTTTTGCATCAAGGTTGGATAGTGGCTCGTCAAACAGGAGCACTTCAGGTTCTGTAACAATGGAACGGGCAAGGGCCACTCGCTGCTGTTGCCCCCCTGAAAGTTGCCCTGGTTTCCTGTTGCCCAGTTCAGAGAGACTGAGCATCTCCATGACACGTTCGATTTTACCTTTCTGCTCTGAAGAGTGCATCTTGCGCATCTTCAAACCAAAGCTTATGTTGTCCCAGACACTCATGTGGGGAAAGAGAGCATAGCTTTGGAAACACATGGCGGTATCTCGCTTATTGGGAGGTACATTGTTCATGATCTTGTCCCCAAAGTACACCTCACCTTCATCTGGATAGTAGAAGCCAGCTATGGTTCGTAAGGTAGTTGTTTTGCCACAACCTGAGGGTCCAAGGAGGGTCACGAACTCTCCGTCTTCGACATTCAAATCGATATGATCCACTGCTACTACATCATCAAAGCGTTTCACAAGATTGGTCAGTTTAAGGGTTGCCATGCGAAAGTCCTCCTAAAATCTATGGAATTTAGCAATGGATCATCCTTGCTTAAAAGTATGATAACGTTTTCAAATTCCACTGCAAATATAACCAAAATAGTGCATTAGCAAAAACCGTAATCATAATGGAAGATACTATTTCAAGTTTGTAATACTTTAGGAAAACTATGATGAATAACAATAAATCTTTTATTAACAAAGGATTGAAATTCAGTTTTGTAAAAAGATCATATAAGCACTTCCGTTACATCAAGAAAGTATCTGCTTAAGAGTATCATGAAAACGTTATTTGTCAACAAAGTTGGTAAACATATTTACTATGTTATTTTTTCATTTCAGTATGCTTGAACGATGAAGTACACATAGTGGCTAATCGCTGAATCATGAGGGTAAGACTACATGATGGTAGCTTTGGGAAGTTCAGACTCACCTCAAAAGAAGTAAATTATAGCCATATACGTATTCTTATGTGAATGCCCTAGGGATCTCATCTTCTTCATAGCCTTGTATTGCTTTTCGTTTCTCGATCGAAAACTCCCTATCATCCGCTCAGAGGGAAAGGATAGCCGTGGTACTGTTGGCGGTGATGATGTCGCCACCTATCTTCAGGGGATTCACTCTTGAAAAACCACTATCAAGAGAACCTTCAACCAGTTTCTAGGTATTCACCCTGTGGGGGTCTTATCTCCAGCTGCAAGTAGGGAGAGAGCTAGCCACAATGGGCTGATGATACTGCTTGTACGTTTTTACTTATTTCCTCCATGTTTGGAACTTTGATGTGCAAACCTTACTTCCAACATGTGAGAGAAGTATTCAGAGACTGTTAATAGTTCATGATTTCGCATATACCCATGAAGTCGGAGAGTTTCCGAACAAGGGTACTCATTTGTTGAAGGAGTCTTGTTTGATGGTCTATGGGATAGGTACTAGCTCGTCTTTGAACCCTTTATTCAGGAGATGACAAGCAACACAGCTTCCACCAGGTGTGCGAAGCCGCTTTCAGGTTTTGTCCAAGGGATATCAAGTCTACCTGGATCTTTCTCCAAAGGTTGAAATTTCACCTGTGAAACAAACTATGGCTCTACCACTCCATGGGTCTGTGAAAAGATGTTATTATGAGAAGTGCCCTTCATGGGATCATCCTTTCTTGGTTGAGGAATACAGGTACTCTGTAACACAACCCTTTCAGATGAGTAGATTCCTGCTTTTGCTGAGTTGTTGCAAGAGTATTTCCAAAGGAGCCTGTTGAACCTCCGCACTGAAGGGTTCGAAGGAGAGGTATCCCTCATAGCCCCCCTCTGTCAGTGCTCTGGCTTGTGATTGGCTCGAAAGGATATCAGAGGGAGATAGCAGCACCCTATCGATATCTTGGATATTCTCCATTGATTTTTCTGTGACAACAGCCGAGAGGTGTACAATACCCGTCTGTTGAGGGTAGAAAGCTTTCTCTCCTCCCAGGTAGTGGTGGAAGGTGTCATGGACCAGTTTGTAATGGGATTCTTTTCCTGATTCCTTGATGGCACTAAGTGCTTCTTCTTTTGTCCTGAGGCTGCTCACTGCAAAACCTAGGGGCTCTACATAGCCTAGCAGTCCATACTCCCCAAACAGATCGGCATAGGTCACTAGTGCTTCGACGCACTGATGATGCCACCGGCTTCTGTCCTCATCTTCCGCTATTCCGTTTACAGGACAGAGTACTATTGCATCACAACCGAGGGCTTTCCCTACTTTGAGTAGCTCCTCCAGCTCTTTCTTGTGGGTTTGAGGCTTTTCATTAAAGCGCTGCAAGGCATTTATGGTTGCAATATGCAAGCCAGCTATCGATGCAGTCTGCCTCACCTGAAGGGGATTCAGACCATCCGTAACAGTTCTCCCGTCAAGGTCGTTACGAAGTTCCACAGCTTGGAAATTGGCTTGTTTTGCCAATGCAATAAACTCTAGTATACCTAGTTGGGGAGTTATGATCCTATTTAGGGCAATTGGTTGTGCTTTCATGCCTACCTCTTTTTACAAGTCATGTAATTCTATCACCACTGGGTGGGCTGTCAATGTTGCTGTCAGGCATTTTATGGCAATAAGGCTGTTTTTCCTATTATTCTGAAAACGTTCTTAGTCTCGATACTATTTACACAAGGTGCTGAGAGCTCATTATTTCTTTTTTTTCTAGGTAATAATTTAAGTTTGACAAATGTCAGAATCGGTGTAATCATAAAGATATGATAACGTTTTCAAATTTAGAAGGTTAAAACGAGGTCGTGTATAACGGGCAGAAAACGAAAGGAGATAGTAAGGAGGTTCAACCCGTTGTTGAAGTGATCGGACCAAAGCAAGTTCTTGCATTGGTGGATAGAAATCTAGGAGGATTGAAATGAAAAAACTGTTTGTGGTGCTGGCTATCTTAGTGATGGTCGTCTCTCCACTGGTTGCCCAGGCGTCTGGTGAAACCGAAGGGAAGAAATCGTATGAGACCTTGCAGATGTACACTGCCCTCGATACAGAAGAGGCACAGTATTATCTTGATGTGTTTGAGAAGAGCACAGGTATCAAGGTTGAGTATGTTCGCATGAGTTCTGGTGAAGTACTTGCAAGAATTGAGGCAGAGCAGTCCAATCCTCAGGCAAGCGTCTGGTTTGGTGGATCAAATACCGACCACATCAATGCCAAATCCAAAGATTTATTGACCCCTTACAAACCGAAAACTGATTTTGAACTTGCTCCCATGCTCCATGCTGACGATTATAGTTGGAATGGTTTCTATACTGGCGCCATCGGGTTTGTGTCAAATACTGAGTTCCTGAAGAAAAATAATTTGCAGCCTCCCACATCTTGGGATGACTTGTTGAATCCTATCTATAAAGGCCAGATTGAAATGGCATACCCGTACACCTCAGGAACCGCTTATACCACATGGGCAACCATCATTCAGATGAAAGGCCTTGAAGGTGCTCTTGATTGGTGGCAGATGTTTGACAATAACGTTCATCAGTATACCAAGAGTGGGACTGCTTGTATCGCACGTGCCGGTCTCGGTGAGTGTGCCGTTGGTATCGGTTTTTCCCATGATATCATCGCGAAAGGAATTGCAATGGGCTATCCCTTGGTAATCTCTTTCCCTAAAGAGGGCACCGGATATGAAGTTGGTGCTGTTTCCATGGTCAAGGGAGCCAAACAGGTTCCTGAAGCTCAAATATTCATGGATTGGTGTTTCACCGAAGAGGCACAAAACTTGTTCATCAAGTATTCACGTCTTCCTGTCAATCCGAAGGCAATTGTTGCCGAGGGGGCAATCAAGCTCACAGACATCAACCTGATCGACTACGATGCAGTGAAGATGGGAATGGCGAAAGATGAGTTTGTCACAGCTTGGAGAGATCGGATCGGCAAATAACAATCCGGATCTGAGAATCGGGGTGCAACACTAAGTACAACTATTGTGCAGTAATGGTTGCACCCCTTAGTTTTGAGGAAAACGAATGAAGAAGTTCAAATTCAGTAATACTACTCGGGTAAATGACCTCAGAAAGATGATTGGAGAGCCCTTTTTATTGCTTGCGATTCTTGTGGTTTTCTATGTACTCATCGTATTTGTCATTTTCCCAATTTTTCAGGTGTTCAAGACCAGCCTTTCCTATGAAGGGGCCTTGAGCCTTAAGAACTACACTGATGTGCTCAGCCATTCCTACTATATCAGGCCTCTGATAAACAGCATGGTGTTGGGTGTTATAGTAGGAACCGTTGGGACGATTATCGGGTTCATGTTCGCTTATGCTATAACCAGAACTCCAATGAAAGGAAAGGGACTGTTCCGCATGATTGCTACTTTCCCTATGGTCTCTCCTCCTTTTGTGGTAGCTTTGGCTTGTATCCTACTGTTTGGCCGTTCAGGTTTCTTTGCTGGGGCGATCGGGAATATCTATGGGTTAACAGGACTTGTTATAGTTGAGGTTATCGCTTACTCCCCAACAGCCTTTTTGGCCCTTGTAGGAGTGTTGCACGCCATCGACCCCGCCCTTGAGGAAGCCGCCATGGATTGTGGTGCCTCACGCCTTAAGATTTTCAGAACCATCATACTTCCCCTGGCTACACCCGGTTTGGTAAGTGCATGGCTATTGGTTTTCATCCAGTCGCTTGCTGACTTTGGGAATCCCATGATCTTATCTGGGGATTTTGCGGTTCTTTCTGTACAGGCATACCTGCAAATTACTGGCATGTTTGACCTTGCACGAGGATCAACGCTTGCAATCTTGTTGCTAATTCCCACTGTGGTGGCCTTCTACCTGCAGAAGTACCTGCTTTCGAAGAAATCCTATGTGACGGTAACAGGCAAGCCAACATCAGCAACCATCAAAAATTTGGAATGGTACATCAAGGCTCCTGTCTATGCAGTGTGTCTATTCTTTGCAGCTGTCGTCCTGCTCTTCTACGGGATGGTAGTGTGGGGCTCCTTTCAAAAACTCTGGGGAGTTGATTCCTCACTTACGCTTCGCAATTATGTGCAGATGTGGAAGATGGGTAAGGGCTACATCATAGACTCTCTCATCATCTCTGCCATTGTCACGCCAATTACAGGTGTGTTGAGTATGTTTATAGCATACCTCACCACCAGAAAGCAGTTTCTTGGGAGAAACTTCATTGAGTTCTCTTCCATGTTGACTTTCGCTGTGCCTGGCACAGTTGTTGGTATCGGATACATACTTGCATTCAATACGTCCTCGATTCTGATGCCTTTCACCCTTACAGGAACAGGATTCATCATCATGATCTTGTTGGTGTTCAGGAATCTTCCTGTTGGTATACGAAATGGGGTAGCGGCGATCCAGCAAATTGATCCTTCGATTGAGGAAGCTTCAATTGACTTGGGTGCTGACAGCAGCCTCACGTTCCGTAAGATTACTCTGCCAATGATAACTCCGGCATTTTTCGCAGGTTTGGCAAACTGTTTTGTGCGTTCCATGACGGCAATCAGTGCAATTATCTTTGTGGTTTCAGGGAAATGGAACCTCATTACCGTTGCAGTTCTCGGGTTTGTCGACAACAGCCAGTATGCGCAAGCAGCTGCAATGAGCCTGTTGCTCATTGCTATAGTCCTTGTCGCTCTTGGTCTTATCAAATTGTTTACCGATAGGATGGGAAGAGGTATGAACTCCTCCTCAATCTTGGAATAGGAAGAAAACATGAAGCAAAATTATTTGGAATTGAATAAACTGGCAAAGTCTTTTGGAAAAGGCGACTCTACCTTTTTTGCCGTTGACCATATTGATCTGGTTGTCAAGGAAGGTGATCTTGTCACCTTGCTCGGTCCTTCAGGGTGTGGCAAGACCACCACTCTTCGTATGATAGCAGGGTTCCATACCCCTTCAAGTGGGGATGTGCTCATTGATGGAATCAGTGTAAACAACATTCCTCCTAACAAACGTCCTACTGCAATGGTATTTCAGAACTATGCACTTTTCCCCCATATGACGGTGTTTGAGAATATTGCCTACGGGTTACGCATTCGAAAAGAGAGTCCTGAAGACGTCAAAAAGAAGGTCTATGACATTATGAATCTGATAGGCCTTGAAAACCTTGAGGACCGTCAGCCACGCCAGCTTTCCGGTGGTCAGCAGCAGAGGGTGAGTCTTGCCCGTGCCATGGTAATGGAGCCTAAGGTGTTGTTGTTTGATGAGCCGTTGTCCAACCTTGATGCAAAGCTCCGTGTCTCGACAAGGCTTGAAATTCGCAAACTGCAACAGCGGGTGGGGATAACCTCTGTCTATGTGACACACGATCAGGAAGAAGCGATGACTCTTTCAGATCAGGTTGTAGTCATGAATAGGGGTATCATAGAGCAGATAGGTTCACCTTCTGAAATCTATAGCCATCCTGCTAACAGGTTTGTCGCTGGCTTCATCGGGAAAGCTAATTTTCTAGAATCGGTAGTTGAGAAGGTTACTGATGATCAGATTGTTGTTTCTCACCAAGGCAAACATATTGCTGCCCCACGGTGGGATAAAAAGATTAAGGTCAATGACAAGGTTGTGGTAGTCGCCAGACCAGAGTCTATCATACCTGAATTGCCTTCTGATGACTTGGTAGAAGGCATCGTTGCCAATTCTGTGTACTTTGGATCTCAGATGTTGTACGAAGTTGAACTACCCGATGGAAAGATTCTGCAGATTGAGGTCGCTGATCCACAGTACCATGTACAATTTGAACGTGGCCATAAGGTTGGGCTTTCATTCAAGGACAGAAGCCTACACCTGTTACGTTCAGAGGAGAAATAGAATGCAGTATGATATCGTTATGATCGGTCATATCTCACAGGACATCATGATCGACCACCTAAACAATAGGTTGGATCTTGTAGGAGGAGCTGTTGTCTACTCTTCCTTTTCCGCAGCTGCCTCAGGTAGTAAGGTAAAGGTGGTAACCAAGCTTTCACAATCGGATGCGTATATCCTCGAGCCTTTGAAGCGGGAGAATATTACCTGGGAGGTATGCGCTTCCAAGGCGAGTACTGCCATCAAGAATATCTACTATACCGCTGATAAGGAACGACGGGATGTATTTCTCATTTCTCAGGCTGATCCCTTTACTTTGGAAGAGGTGGTAGGCAATGAGACACGTATTTTCCACCTTGCTGGCTTGTTCGGGGGGGAGGTTCCCGATACCCTCATCCGTCCCCTATCCAAGAAAGCCGAAGTTGCTATGGATGCCCAAGGTGTGCTGAGGTGTCTGGATGAAGAGGGGAACCTTGTTTTCAGAGATTGGGACAACAAGAAAGAACTGCTTCCCTTCATCAAGTATTTCAAGACTGATGCCGCTGAAGCTGAGATCCTGACAGGTCTGTCCAATCGTGAAGATGCTGCAAGGTTGTTGAATAGCTGGGGTGCAGATGAGGTCATGCTGACACATAACACTGAGGTGATGGTCTGTTCCCATGGCGAGATTTTTACCGCTCCCTACACCCATCGAACCAATGAGGGGCGGACAGGTCGCGGTGACACTACCTTTGCAGCATACCTTGCTTGGCGAAAGGACCATTCTCCCCAGGAATCAACAGCCTATGCTGCGGCCCTCTGTTCCATGAAGATGGAAGTTCCCGGAACCTTTAAGGGTAGTGTGGAGGATGTGTTGAAGCGGATGAATATCCAAAAGAAGGCTACTTCAAAAGTTTTTCACTTTTGAAACAGCCTCCGGAGCATTATCCTGTATTTTTCAAGGTTCCGCTTGTGGTCAACGACTTGTTCCTAAAGAAGCCTTCACTCGTTGATACACTTGGCTGATCCTAGTCGTTGCACTACTCATCTGGAGCCATATGGAACGTCAAATGAGGACTTGCCCTACCCATGTGCACTCCTTCTGTCATTATACCTCTAACTTTGGGGGGCACGTAATGACACTTGCATTTGCTCCGTCCATTGGCCCAATTTGCTTTGGTCTCGTGGCCTCGGTGCACCGTCGAAGCCAAAAAGCTTGATCATAATAACAACCAACAAGGAAATCTAAAACTGAAATGAGATCCCTGGCGACCCTATGCTCACAGGAGCCTTGTTGGATAGGATATTTGAGAATTCAAGATGCTTCTCGTTGAAAGGCCAATCATATCGGTTAAACCATCCAACAGGCCAGGAATGGGAGTCGAGGTTGACAACCTCAGATAGGTCTTGCCCTGATCTTGTTGAAAGCAGCAGAACCTTAAAAACGTCATTATCTTATCCTCTAAAAAGTGTCATTACTATCGGACTTAAAGAACTTGATACTGTGTTAAAGAAATCATTGACACTTGCCGTCTGGGTTGAGCTACTGGAAGAATTTTGGCCAAGGGAATACCGAGTAACAAAGAAAACTGGCAGCAAACGGAGTTGATTATACCCAGGTATAACCTGTCTTCCTGAAACACCTAACGAGAATCAGGTGCTAAATCATACATAATTTGTAACTACTCAGGTCACCCAGCTGGCTGACTGATAAAATCAAGGAAGAATGTACCTGTGAAAATCTGGAATAGTGCCTCAATTGGCCCCATCCCGTTTTTACGGCAGGTATCGATGATGGAGAATATGGTAGCGAGACGCTCCCCTCCATCACTAGCCCTGAATGTACCGGCTATCTGCATTTTTTTCTTCGAAAGGCGGTAGGACTTTTCCGCAAGGTTGTTAGTGTAGGGCACTTTGAAGTCAGTGAAGAATCTCATCACATCATCCTTGAGTTTCTACAACCTGTCCACCAGGCTCCGGGGTTTGCCCTTTTTTGGTCTTCCTCTGGTTTTTTTCACAATTTTGGGGATTGGGTTCCTTTTGATTCCCCTCTCTACTATTTTGTCATATAGGTCGTTGAATTCCTTGAGTATGTCATCGGGAGCTTTGGCGACCCCCTTGGATAGAAGTTCACTCTTCTTCACATACATAGCCATCAGCAGCTTTTGAAATTGCTTTGGTCATCGCTGCTTGTAGTTTTCAGCGATGCCCTACAGCTCACGATCTATATGGGCATAGCATAGTGCATAGGTTGCACCAGCATATCTCTTATTGTAATAAGGGGCCCAACTGTCATGGACTGCCACTCCCTTGAAATGAGGAAGTACACCGCAGTCGTCAATACCGGCACGGCCTCTTATGGGACTGCTGACCATGAACGTCAGGTCCTTGGTGGATGCGGTATGCATCCAGTGGTTCTTGTCACAGACACTAATTCCTGTCTCGTCAAATCCAATGGTATGGGAGTCAAGGAGTAGTTTTCTGAGCTCAGGAAGCAATTCCTTGCATTTGTTTGAACAGGATAGGATCATGTTGTTCACCGTAGAATCACTCATATTGAGTCCAGTAAGGGCATTCAATGTCTCGACAATCCTGGACATGCTCATCATTCCGAAGGAGCTGAGTGTGACCACCAAAGATTTGAGTGTGTCGCCGTACTGGAAGTGTGAATTGACACCAGCAGGATACTCTCCTCTGATTATCGCTCCTCCCTGCATGGGACAGCTGCATTGAACCTGGTCGAATTGGGTCTGGAAAGTCTGTATGACCACATCGATAACACTTCGTGAACCAACGACAGTAGTCTTGCATTTTCCGAAAAGGGGACAACCATCACAGGTTTTGGGTGTACAGCGCTGAACTGCATCCGGTTCTTTCCGGAGTTCCATTGTCTTGCCAGGATGGCCCTTCTGGCCTCCGTTGGTCTTTTTGTCTGTTCCTTTGTGATCTCTGCTGTTTAGGGTGGAATGCTTCGGATTGAGCTTCTTGTAGAAATCTGTTGAAGGCGGCTTGCTGTTGTTGGTACTGTTCTTGTTCAGCTTTTCCCTACCGTGCTCACTTCCTGGAACTATGAGCAGGTGCGTCCCTACAAGAATGATGTCGTCTCTGATGAGAGAAGAATCTATATCCATTATTTCTTCAACATCGACAAGGCCGCCGAGGATGAGAAGAACTTTGATCTTCAGCTGATTATGTTGTGGGATGAGCTGGAAAGCGGCAAACATGTTTCCAATCATGAAAAGCAGTACAAGAAATATTTCACTACCACCTCTACTCCCAAGCGGGACACCAAAGCCTCGGTTATTCCGGAAGCGGTAAGTAAGGCGAAGAGGTACCATGGATTCTTCGCTCTCATCAGCAACCAGAAGATGGATGCCATTGAAGCTCTCCAGCTCTACAGGAACAAGGATGTCGTAGAGAAAGCTTTCAACGATCTCAAGGACCAACTGGGGATGAGACGGACCCTTGTCTCTTCCCAGAAGAGTCTGGAAGGCAAACTCTTCATCCAGTTCATAGCATAGCGTTGATCTACCTGTCTTACATCAAGAAGAAGATGCAGGATGAGAACCTGTTTTCTTCCTACTCGATTCAAAGTTTGTTTGATACCCTTGATATCATTGACTGTATGCAGATGCCCGGCAAGCGACTCAGTTGCAGTGAACTTCTGGATAAGCAGAAGGTGATTTACGAGAAGCTGGGCTTCAGTCCTCCATTCTCGCTATGAGTCGCGGGAATCCAGAGGGGAACGGAGCAAATCATGTAGAATATAATTTATGCCGAGAATCTAGGTGATAACTAGAACGAAGTTGGTTCATTTCAATCTAGGCCTTATCTTTAACTTTGGTTTTTAAAAATGTACCCCTCATCAAGAGGTGAAAACAAGGCTTTAATACACCAATCAAATGCAGTTTCTCTCTTTAATTTGTGAGTATGGGTAAGCATTGTTTCTAACGGAAACAATCGCTTATCCACTAAATAAGTTACATGAGGAATCCATGTTTTATCAATTTTTATTCTATTATAAATTATGTCTATTGTCTTAATGATTTTTTGTTTGGATGAAGTTTTTATTTTAGTATAATCTACTATAAAAAGTCCGATAATTAAATCTAAGTGTATAAAGAAAAAAGTTTCGACGATATATGGACAAAATTCCTTTATTTCGATTTCACTGTTGGTTGGGTCAAACTTTTCTCCATTACTTCTAATAAGAATATTTTTTCGTCTTCCTGTGATTGTTAAAAAACCTTTCTTATCAATATATCCTAGATCCCCAGTATGAAGCCATCCTTTTATTAACATTGTATTCGTTTCTTCTTGGTTTTGGTAATACCCTACCATGTTTGAAGGAGACCTAACTATTATTTCTTCACACTCGTGATATTCAGACGAGATAACATCGATTACTACTTTGTTGAGTATTTTGCCGCAAGTGAAAATTTTATAATTTGTTTTACAATTCATAGAAACCGCTAAACAAGCTTCTGTCAATCCATAGGAATTTAGAATTGGTTGTCCTAATAACCAGAAAAATATTTCAACTTCTTTATCAAGAGGAGCTCCACCACAAATAAGATGAGACAAATTATTACCAAAAATCTTTTTCTGTAATACTGAAAATAATAAATTCTTTCTTTCATATTTTGCATAGTATTTTAAAACCTTTTTTGTATTATATAATAAATATAAGAAAGAACATAAAAATTTGTATGATAAAGGGTTATGCTGTGCTAATTGTGTTTCAATTTTAATTTGAAGCATTTTTAAGATTGCTGGAACAACAAGCAAAATATCAGGATTAATTGTTTTAGTGATTTTTAGCGAGTGTAAGAGAAATAAAGAATCACTGTTCATGTTTTGTTTACAAAAAAATAAATTTCCAACTACTAAAATCCCAACATAAACTGCACCCGTCAGTGTAAAAGCATGGCTTAATGGAAGAATAACTAATGTTGATGAATGTAGTTTAAAATTGCATTTCTCTTGTATTGCGATTGCATTTGAATAGTGATTGCTATATGTATGTATGACGCCCTTTGGTTCTCCTGTAGTACCTGAAGTGTACATGATGGTGGCCCATTCTTTATCTAGATAATCAACATTTGACAATTCAAGCGGGTTATCCGTAATAAAACCTTTATTAATATCAGAATAAATTATTAGTGGACAGTTTGAATTGATATTATTAGATGTGGAAATTACCAGAGGTATTTGAACAAAAATATCACTGAGTGCTTCTTGAAACAGAGGTAAGGTATAATTGCAGACAAAAATAAGCTTTGGTGCAATGGAATTAATGATATTGATAATATTTCTTAGAGGAGCATTATGTGGCATAAAAACGGAAGTGCAATTCAGTTTCATGGCTGCAATATGCATAATTATCCATTCAGGTTGGTTTCGAGCGAAAAAGAGAATTTTATCTTTTTTTTGTATACCAAAGGTAATTAAATGCTGTGCAATACTTGAAGCTTCGAGATTTACAGCACGATAACTTTTTGCTTCCCAATTTCCTATCGAGCTTTCCTGCGTAAGAAATGATTTCTCTGGATATTCTAAGACATTCTTGTAAAAAATAGAAAGAATATTCATCTGTTTTCTCCTTTTCTACGTATTCTAAAAAGATTATAATATGACGGATCAAACACAATATTGTAAAAAGATTGTCTTGGCATTTCTATGAAAATTGCCTCCAGAGCCTTCTGTAAAGTATATCCATTTTATGATATTCACTCACCTCCAGAAAGAGGGGAAGGTGAATCCTTCCGCCATCTCCATTTTTTGTTTCTCCAAAGGGATTAATGCATCCAAAATCATTCTGGGGTAGATATTCATCCAGTCCTTGGTCTCCTTGACGGTTTTCTTGATCACCAGGCTTATGTCACTACTTTTAGGGGTGATTCTCCTGATGCTTCCCAATATGATTATTGGTTCCACTCTTCAATGATCAATGGTGACGGGAAAAGTACGGTTGGGTTCTTAGCAGAGAACTGAGAATGGAACCTTCCAGACCTGTAATACTGGTAAACTCCATTCTATTATTGGTGAAAGTGATTTCAATTGGTTTTCTAGCCGTACACTTCTTAATCTTCATTTCCTTCTTGTTGAACTCCTCATTCACGGATTTTGAGATTCCCTTTGGAATCTTCCTGACTATCTACGCTCCTGTCTTGCGCTCAGAGAGGTTCAGTAGGTATGTAGAAGAGCATTCCTTGCCGCTATAGACAGTTTCTATCTCCTCATGGCCGACAATCGACCTGTTATTGATTCCTTTAGGTCTCTTGTCTAATACCCCACTGACCAGTTTCGGGTTGGTGTTTTTCTGGTATTTGTTTATCCCGGAATAGTGATACTGCAATGTCAATCGCTCTCCCCTGTGTAATAAGTATGCTTTCATACTGTCTTTGTGCTAAGTAGTCCTTCCCATGGTTACTTCGTTTTTGTTCTGGTAAAACCATAATTAGAGGTTCTATATGACTTTGTTTCTCTTTCCGTTTTTACGCGGATAATTAATATTACTATCGACCGTTATTTTTGTTGACTTTTACTAATCCTATTATATAATTAATTATCCAATTAATGTTTGGAGGAGTCAATGAATATTTCTGAATTGTCGAGAATAGCATCAGAAATTACTCACAGGTCTCACAGTCTTTCAGAAAATATGCTTTTGAGTGAGACAGGTATTGATTCATTATCATTTTATAAAGTAATCATAGAAATTGAAAAGAGATATGGCATAAGGTTAAATGAAGATGAGCTATTTTCGTGTCAGCAAGTACGAGAGCTTTTGGCATTGGTCAGTTCGACCTGTGATAATAAATTGTAGGAGGAAAACATGAAAAAGAATTATTCTTCACCAGTAATTGTCGTTCAAATTATGACGACAGAGCCTATGGTTGCACAATCATATTGTGGTTGTGCTTGTTAATCTTTTTGACGTGTTTGAAAAGCAACGTCAATCTTACAAAAAAGGAGTTAATCAGAATGAAGAAAAGAAAGAAACAAAAGCTCACTAAAGAAGCAACCAATAGTGCAATATTTGAAAAAAAAGTGGTGATCCCACGATTAGCAAAAGAAAACCCTAATGCTTAATCGTTAATTGCGAATGTATTTACTGAGAGCATTTAGTAAATACATTCGTTTTTGATTTGGACAAATCAGTAAAAAGTGCACATATATTATCTGTATATCAAGAAGCACTAGACGGTGGTTTGTATGTTCTCTTTTAAATAGTAAAATTTATAGTTGGTCTAATTAGATAGATTATACTTTTACTCTTAAATAAGCTTTTTTAAATAGTAAAGGACAATAATCCTGATAGAATAATTATGAGTAATATTTTGAACGTCTTTATTTAGGGAGGCGGTGGGTGTCATTTGGAAAAGAACTAGAGTTCTCAAATTATATTAGAATAAAAAATAATTTAATTGATTTTGTGGTAAGTATGAATGATAGATCCTGTCGTTTATTACTTGATGAAATTTCTGGGTTGATTTTTGATTCTTTTGAAAATGGTTTATCTAAAGAGGACTTAATTAGTTCAATAATGTTAGATTATAATGTTTCCTATGAACAGATAGAAAAAGATTATGAACAGGTTTATAATCTTCTTTCTACACAAGGCTTTTTTCTTCATCCTGAAAGTGGAACCATGCCATTGCAGAGTGTTTACGAGGAAACAGATCTTATTAACCAAATTAACGAATTATATTATAACAATAATAGACCATATAGAGTCTTTTTAGAGCTTACCCATGCCTGCAACTTAAAATGTAAGCACTGTTATATTGACGAACAAAAGAATAGGTTTTTGAGTTTAACTGACTGTCTTCGAATTCTTGATCAATTACATGATTCTGGTGTTGTGGAGTTATTCCTTACGGGAGGAGAAATAGGCCTCCATCCAGATTTAGCAACGATTGTAGAGTATGCTTCAAATCTATTTCTTGTAACCTTATTGACTAATGGTACTATTTTTTCGGAAGAAGAAATAAAAAAATTATCTTTAAACCGTATATTTAATGTGCAAATCTCTTTGTATGGTGATGAACAGCAACATAACACCTTTGTGGGGAGTACAATTGCATGGAAGAGAAGCTTTGAGAGTTTACAATATTTTAGAAAATATTGTGGAATTGGGACAGCCGCAATTGTTGCAACTAACTGTACTTATTCAACAGTACCCAGTCTTTTGAAAAAACTAGAGAAAGAAAATATTAATTATCTATTAACTCCAATTATTAATAAAACAATTAAAGGAGATGAGCGGCCTAGTAAGTATAGAATAACGGATTCACAATTAATGCATTTTTTCAACTTTTGTACAAACCGGATTGGAGGAAATATTTGCACAGCTGGAGTATCTCGTTTTCGCATTAGCCCCGAAGGGGTAGTGACACCTTGTGAGTTATTAGAAATGTATCCGTTTGGCAATATTCTTGATAGCTCTTTTACTGAAGTCCTCAATTCAAATGAGAGAGGAGAATGGATTAATTTGAAAAAAGCTTGGACAGGTGATTCTATGTGTCAGAAATGTCAAATTAGTAAATACTGCCCTAACTGTATGGGCACGAACTTTTTAGAAACAGGATCATTTACGAGTCGCTCCCTCTATCACTGTTCAGTTGCCAAACTACAAGCTTTAAGCTGGAAAGGAGTGTAGTTATGGCAATAGCAAACAATCAGATTATTCGAGTTTACAAGGGAACTCAGTTTTTTGTTGATTTCTCTTCGAAAAAAATTAGTCTTCAACCTATTCCTTTAAGGGAATCACTATTTCTACTCGACCCCAAAAAAAATAAGACGAATTATTTTGTTTTACATATGACTGATGCATGCAATTTGAAATGTTCATATTGTTTTGAACGTTTGAATTCACATTTCAGGAAATTATCTTTTGAAAATATTACACAGTTGGCTGATTTTATTAATGTATCTCCGACTGTTGATGATTGTATTACAATTAGGTTTTTTGGTGGTGAACCATTATTAGATATGGCTTTAATCGAAAAAACCATAGATTATTTTGAAAAAAAAATAATTAAAAAGATTTACTATAATATATTCTCTAATGGAACAATAGCAAATGATAGGCTGTACTCTATTCTTGATAGAGATCGGATTCTTTTTTTGGTAAGTCTTGATGGCTTGCCGGAATATAATACTAATCGTGTTTCAAAGACTAATGTTCCAAGCCATCCACTGGTTGTTAAAAACTTAAAACACTTACCACCTGAAATAAAAAAAAAGACGGTTATAAGGGCTGTGATCATTGGTGGCGATGAACCATATCCATTAGTTGATAATATCAATTTTTTCCATTCTTTAGGTATTTTTCGAATTTCGTTTACTCTAGAATGGGGAAATACAGGATGTTGGGAGGACTCTTTTCTTGATGGAATGTTTAATTCTATTGATTTATATTTTTTAGAATTAAAGCACAGAGTACAATTAGGTGATTTTTCTTACTTAGGCGTGCATCCCTTTTTATTTTTCTTTTCTTTTTTCTTGACTGATGATAAGAAAATCGACGTTAGATCTTGTGGGGCCGGGAAAGAGTTGCTTGCGCTTGGAACAGATGGATGCATATATCCTTGTCATTATTTTACATATAATAAAAGTTTTAATCTAGGGAAATTGGATAACTCAAATGATTACAGGACAAATTTCATTGGTAATTTAACTTGTGAATCAATGATAGAGTGTAACCAATGTGATATAAAGTATTTATGTATCTTTCGTTGCTATGGTGATTTTCATATAAAAATTAAGCAGCACGAATTAAAATTAATGAATCCTAAGAAATGTGATATATACCGCTATATATTTGATTCCGCATGTAATTTCCTGTTTTGGCTGGATGACCATTCAGATCTTAAACGAATGGTACAGTTAGTAATTACAAGTAAAAATGTACAGGAATATATATGAATTCAAAGTTTTTAATTTCGTTCGGTTCTATTAACAACGATAAGCAGAGTGAATTCTCAAAGACTTGTCATTCAATGGAAAAGTTTCAATTGATGATAGGAAGTAATTTTATTCCTGAAAATGAGTTTGTTATTTTAAAAGGAAATGAGTATATTGGATTGTTAATATTATCAAATTATAACGATGATGATAAAAATATAACCTTTTCAATTTTCTTATTGCCAAAACATTTTCTCTCTCATGGATTGGTTTTGTTCAAAGCGATTGACTTTTTATTTAATCATCTAGTCCTTCATAAACTTATTATACAAGTAAAAGAAAAAAATATCAGGATGAGATCACTACTCTTCGAAATTGGAATTAATAAAGATGGATGGCTCCCTGTATTGATGGAAGATGGCACTTTTGAGAAGCAATATTTATATTCTTTTCTTCATGAAGAGTATATACAACTGAAGGCTATTACTTGGCGAGAGGTTATGGGAAAATGCAGGAACTGATTATCCTTGGATTATTATCCATTTATCTGCTCTTAATAAAATTAAAAATCAGTAGAAGTTATATATTTGGTGGATTAATTATTATCATTTATTCTGTGTCTTATTATTCGCAGGAAAAGATAATATTTGGTTTGATGATATATTGGTGTTTCGCTATTGCTTATGTTGTGATATTTGGAACTGTTATTTTTATTTCTAATAAAATAGATATTGTTGAACTATGCTATCGTTTCTCTTGGAAGGATAATCATGTCAGCATATTAGCTGTTATCTACGAAGAAATAATTTATAGAAATATAATGATACAATTATTATTTCGGATTTTAGGACATCCTGTATTAATTATATTTTTATCAGCAATAATATTTACTTTTGTACATTCTTTTACTTCACGTAAGGAATTTATTGAGTTTTTTATCTTTTCGCTGTTTTTATCAGTTATATATTTACTCTCGAAGAGTATTTATATAACCGTTTTTATTCATTACTTTAGGAATTGTGTAATAATAGTAACAGGAAATTATTTTAGAGGTACTATCAGTGCGTATGATAAGTAACAATGAGGTCTTTGAGAAATTACATGACCTTGAAATATTTAGCCTAAGTTTGAATCTGTCTTATCAAAATATTTGTACTAAAAATTATGAGTGTGATTCAATGATAATTCGCCAAACTGAAGAACGTGGGATCTGTACTATTTCATTCGCTCTTCTGAAAAGGGGCTTAGAAAACTTTCTGGTTGACTTTGTTTTTAATAAAATACCAAACTTTGTAAGTAATAAAGAAACACAATTTATTATGGTTCAATTGCTTCAAGAGCAGAAAAAACTGATACATGCTTTTGAAAATGCTGGTTTTGTTGTTCATTTGATTCTTCGTGACCATATTTTTGTGATGCATGAGTATAAAACAGTAGTATCTCTTGTATACTGTATGGAGAAAAACAATGTTTATAATTGATTCTGTAAGCAAAAAATATGGGGAGAAACAAGTCTTATATGATATTTCTTTTTCCCTTTCTCCTGGTAGGATTGTAGGCCTTCTGGGGCCAAATGGCGCAGGGAAAACAACCTTGCTTAAAATTATGTGCAATTTGGTTACAGCAACACAAGGAAGCACCTCTATCGACGGTCGTGCAGTAAAAATGAAAGACTTTGGGCTCGTGTTTGAAGGTGTGCGTCATTTCTATTGGCCATTGTCTGTCAAAGAGAATTATTATTATCTTTCTGCCCTGAAGGGAATATCAAGAAAAGCAGTCCAATGCTTTATGAAAAATGATCAAAGATTTCAAGATGTAAACCAATATTGGGAAACGCCATTTGGGGAGTTGTCTTTTGGACAGAAGCAAATGGTTGCAACTCTGCAAGCATTAATTCCAGCTCCTCGTATTTTATGTCTTGATGAACCATCCAACGGGCTAGACATCAATCATGTGGGGGCTTTATCCAGAATTTTACAAAGTTCGAGTAAAGACATGATGATTCTAGTCAGCTCACATGATATTGGATTCCTTCATTCTCTGGTCGACTCCTTTATCGTATTGAACAAAGGGCATGTCATTCAAAGCATTGTAAATAAGAATGTCGGTTACGAAGAGGTCTATTCCGCATATACAGCTTGTTTGGAGACTGTACTGATATGAAAAACTATATTACAACCCTCAAAGCAGAAATCAGAATGAATATCGTTGAGATGACGAGTTATCGATTTAGTTTTATTATGGATATAGCGATCATGCTTGGTTTGTATGCGTTCATAATCTACACGGACTCTGGATATCGTTTGACCCAGTATTATTCCACAGCGTTGGACCAGACTTCTCAGGCGAAAGTTCTCATATTGCTTGGCTATATTTCTTGGATTCTCTGTAATTCGGGATTGACAGTTATTACCAATGGTATCAGGACGGAAGCAATTAAAGGTTCATTGGAACAGAAGTTTATGGCAATAGTACCTTTCTGGTGGTTGCTTTTTGGAGATACACTTAGTTCTATACTTATTTCGCTTTCAGAAATTGTGGTCATCATGCTTATTGCTGGTCTTTTTCTTCATACTCCCTTTTTCTTCTCATTCTCGATAGTTCCACCACTTTTGGTGTCGTTTATAGGAATGTACGGGATTTTCTTGATCATAGGGGCATTGACCCTTCAAAAGAAGAAGATTGGGCAGTTGGTACTGATAATCCAGGTTTTGTTGTTATTCATTTCCAATGTTTTCACAATGGTGGAATTGCCTTGGTATTCAAGTATTTTACCACTGGGGTTAGGCAATCACATAGTCAGGTTGGTATTTCTACACCTTGAAGTGCCAGTAGCGACAGTTTTGTTTCATATTTTCACATCAGCAATGTGGTTTGTTATAGGTGTTTTAATTTTTAGACATTCTATCGCTATCGTTAGGCAAAAAGGTACTATCGGACATTACTAGTTGCATTTGACTGGGCTGAAGCCTGAAGTCCCGTGTTTTTTCTATGATGGGATAGGGAAATCGGATGCTATATTGGGCCTGTGTCCAGACATGGTTTCAATTTAGGGTGTACCTATGCACTGATAACTTAGACTAGTAATTGTTAGTGCTTATTTATCATTGCAAGAACTATGGGCATTGGGGGTATGTTCCTCACACCCTAGTAGGTTTTACCTGCTGTATGTTTGGCACTGTCACACACCCATCAGGCAGGACAAGGAGCTTTGGCTCTGGTACTCCGTTCTTTCTAGCCCTTTCCAACGCCCTGTCCACAGCCTCCTGTAGGTTATGCACAGGTTCTATGAAGAGACTTGTAAGGGTAGCGTCCTCCAGCATAGTAAGACCCAGCACCTGCATCCTTTGGGAGATGGCTGCCATCTTGGCGGCCTTGTGGTAGCCAAGCTTGTAGCCTTGCTCGATCTTGCGGATAGCCTTCTCTGGAGTTTCTTCTCCACTCAGGAGCTTGGCGAACTCCTCATCACCCAAGCCCTCCCTGCATGAGGAAACCAGGATGAGGGAGCCACCATCCTTGGTTGCCAAGGCTCCATTGTCTATTGCTTTCTGTGACTGGTAGAGGTTTATGTCCATAGGGAACTTTGCAACCGAAATCACCACATCAGCCTTTTGGGGGATGTCCACACAGAAGATTTCCTTGGCAACCTTCACTGCAGCATGGAAGGCCTCTATCAGGTCCCCGCTGGTAGCGGAGGCGACCTTCTGTTCCTTATCCAATACAGTCATCAAAGAAAATACAGGTGCCTTGATGTGAGGTAGCGCATCCATCATGTCCTCATGGACAGGATTGCCTTTCAAAGCGAGGGAGTGTGCCCTGTTGCTGAGTGCAAGCTTGTGGTTCTCCGTAATGGTCTCAAAGCTGGCGACCCCAGGCAGGAATGCCTTGCGTCCGCCGGTGAAGCCTGCAAAGTAGTGTGGTTCCACACTGCCGGTAACAATGATCCTCTCTGATGCAAAGAGCCGTTTGTTGAGGATTATGGGCGTTCCGTTTCTGGTATCGCCCAAGTGGACGAGATCTTCTGTCTGTCTTGCATCATGGGAGACACAACATCTTTGCAGTCTGGGCGCAAACTTGCCCAGTAGTTGTCCAAACTCATTCTCTGTCGCCCCACGGTGCGCCCCTGTAGCTATCAGGATAGTAATCGCAGTATCTGCTATCTGATGTTTTTCCAGATAGGGCAGTAAAGCCTCAAGCATCGCAGGGGTGGGTGTGGGGCGGGTGGCATCGTTGATGATGATGAGTACACTCTTCGCTCCCTCCAGGAAGGCATCAAGCGATTCTGAGCCCACAGGATTCTTAAGAGCCTCTGTGATGATACCTTTGTCACTTGTTGTCAGGTCATTTGGCTCAAAGACTCCCAAGAGGTTGCCTTTGGCAACCTCCAGGGAGAGAGCATCTTGTAGATACGGAAGCGTTATGTGGTTCATTGATTATCCTAAGCTTGACTTTTCATCTTCAGGTTACGCCCATATGCCTTTTCCATGGCAACGATCAGAGGCAGTCTCTTTCCTGCTAGGAATCGAACCATCGCTCCACCGGCTGTACAGACATAGGAATATTTACTCAAGTCGGTGAATTTGGTGGCGGCTGTTATGGTGTCTCCACCTCCTACAACTGTATATCCTTTTGCATCGGCTATTGAGTTCCAGATTTCCTTTGTACCCTTTTCCCACCTGGGATCCTCATAGACTCCGGCAGGCCCATTTACGAAGATAGATCCGGCTTCGGCAATCTCCTTTTGGTAACGTTCTATGGTTTTTTGCCCGATATCGAGAAAGAGTTTTTGCTGGAGTTCCGCTTTTGTTGCCACTTCAGTTACAACAATCTCGGCCCGTTGCCCATTGCTTTCATAGGCCAGGTCATTGGGGATAAGGAACTTGTCCTCCCACTCCTTCAACAGGCCTTTTGCCTCATCGACGAACAGCATAAGGTCCTTCTCCTGTAAGAACGTTGTTGTTGCCGGACCCAGATCAACGCCTTGTGCAAGGAGCATAACCAGGCCTGTAATACCTGTGGTAAGGATCTTGTCAGCACTTTTCTCAGACAGGACATTTCTCATCATGCCAAAGGCATCGGAGATTTTCCCTCCACCCAGGACAAAGATACAGGGTCTTGCAGGGGTTGCCGCCACCTTTGAGAGGGCGGTGTACTCTGCTACCAGTTGTCTTCCTCCTGCGGTGGGAAGCACCTCTTGGAATGCTACCATCGAGGGGGCACTACGATGGGCTGCTGCGAAGGCATCATTGACATAGAGGTCGGCTATGGGGGCGAGACTTCGGATAAGCCAGGTGTCGAGCATCTCCTCTGGGGCGAGCTTTACCTCTTTTTCAAAGGCAGTGATTTCCTCGGAAAGATAGCGAAGGTTGCCCAACAGCACTGCCTCCCCATCATGTAGGTTTTTCACTGTATCCACCGCTGTTTGTCCACACACATCATCTACATATGCGATGGGGTAGCCGGTGAGCTCTTCCAAGATGGTTGCATGTTCAGCTAAGGGAATGAGGTTCTGGTAGTCCAGGGTATCGCCCTGATGGGCGATGATGGCTACCTTAGCCCCTCCGTCAAGCAATGCCTTGAGGGTAGGTGCTGCCTTCTGGAGGCGGTTTGTGTTGACGATTCTCTTCGTCTTGCCATCGATGGGAGAGTTGATGTCAGGGCGGAGGATAACCGTCCGCCCCTTCAGGGTGAAGTCCTCGAGGGTCCTCATCCTTATGTTGTCTTTTTCCATTTTCCAATCCCCAGGTATTTGTTCGTCTCGGCGGTACCCTCGTCACGGGTCATCTGCATGTTCATCGCAGCCCTGATGGCATCGATGTTCTCAGGGATCACCACAGCCTCCTGGGGTATGTTGATGGCGAACATGATGTCCTTGCCGCTCTTGACCACGGAGTCGCTCCACAGCGCGATCTCATACATGTCCCCCCGGGAGTTGCCCAGGTCGCGTGCATACCTGAACAAGCTTGCGTTGCCCAGGAAGCCCTCGTCTATGGAGACCACCCTGATACGGGGATGGGCCCTGAAGATTTCAATGGCCTCTTCAACGGAGATGTCCTTCTTGGGAGTCAGCACAACGGTGATGATGTGCCCATGGGTGACCGGGGTGTGGACCAGGATGCCGGTTGCCGATACATGGGGCATGATGGTCATCAGGTCCAGTGCCTGGTGACTGGGGGCCTTGTCGATCTGCAATGCGTTTGTCAGCCCGCGATGGTAATCGCCTGGGTCGGCGACACGGCGGATGATGGTGATGGCGACCTTCTCGGCCCCTACCACCCTGTCCAGGCAATCCACAGCCCTGATGAGGCCTGTGGTATTGCAGGAGGTGAGCTTCAGGAAGTCCGCGCCAAGGCCCGCCTCATAGTTCGCATACCCATGGAAGAACACATCGGCTACAGAGTTCTTCTCCCCGCCCTGGAACACGGCCTTCTTGCCATACTTCTCATACAGGGCCTTGTTTTTCAGCCCGATCCCTGCGCTGGTGGCGTCGAGCATGATGTCGACCTGTCTGACCAGGTCCTCCAGTGTTCCGCTTATGGGGATGCCGGCATCATCGAGAGCCTTGCGGTTGTCAGGGGCTGCGGTATAGAGCTTGTAGGGCATGCCCTTTTCTTTCAGGGCACGGACACTGAGCGTTGGCGCCACATCGGCCACTCCCACCAGTTCCATATCGCCTTGCAGGGCCACACCGTCAGCAAGCCTCTGTCCTATCACGCCATAGCCGGCTACGCCGACCTTGATTTTCTTTGCCATCTTGTACTCCTTTCTATATGTTTGCTGTCTTTCGGATGTAGGAGCGTGCCTTCTGCGCATACTCCAAGGGATTTGCCAGGGCTGGGTCCTGTTCTGCCTCAACAACCCACCAGCCAGAATAATCTGCTTGTTTCAGTGCAGCAAAGATGGGTGTAAAGTCGATACAGCCGTCACCTGGAATAGTGAACACACCCTCCTTGACTCCCTTGAGGAAGGACCACTTCTCTTTCTTTGCTCTCTCAAGTCTTTCCTTACGGACATCCTTGAGATGCACATGCCAGATTCTGGGCATCCACTTGTTCAGGGTGACCATCGGATCCTCGCCCGAGAATACCAGATGTCCTGTGTCGTACAGCAGTCCAACCAAAGCAGGGTCTGTGTTTTCCATCAGACGGTCAATCTCAAAGTTGGTCTGGATACCAGTTCCCATATGATGGTGGTAGGTAAGGCGCAGGCCTCTCTCTTTTGCCCTGACGCCCAGTTTGTTCATGCCCTCGGTAACTTTCTTCCACTCTTCATCGGTGAACATTGGTTTGGCATCAAAGACAGGCAGGTCCTGTCTTCCCTGGATCGAGTTGCCCTGTTCTGCAACACCAACCACCTTAGCTCCCATAGCCTTGAGGAAATCGCAGTGAGCAATGAAATCCTTCTCAACTTGCTCGTAGCTTTGGCTGGTAAGAAACATGCTGAACCAGGCATTGCAAATCTGAAGGTCTCTCAGCTTGAGTGCCTTCTTGAGCACCTCAGGATCCTTGGGGTACTTGTTTCCCACTTCAGAGCCCTTAAAACCTGCAAGTGCCATCTCACTGACACACTGCTCGAAGGTGTTTTCTCCTCCGAGTTCAGGCAGGTCATCATTTGTCCAGCCGATAGGGGCAATTGCCAATGAAATTTTCTGTTCGCTCATCTCTTTCTTCCTCTTTAGAATTTTCTTGTTTTTACAATTTCAAGCTGCATTTCTTTCCAGGCCTCAACCACTTCAGGGTTACTGGAGACCTCAGCAGTTCCTACTCTCCACCAGGACTCATACCCATTGGTCATGGACTTGGGTGCCACATGCACATGTATGACGCTGGATCGCTCTTCCTTGAGAGCCTTTTCGGTAGCCTCTTTGAGTTCTTTGAGGGTAGTGGCCGTAAAGCCAGCGGCCCCCCAGCTCTGTGCATTGAGTGCATAATCGACAGTGAGAGAGCTTCCGGTAAGTCTGCCTGTGCTCTCCTCGCGCCTTCTCCACTCGTTGCCATAATGCACGATACCCTGGCTGTTCTGCAGATTGTCGATGCAGTGGAACCCTGCATTGTCCAAGACAAATACGATGATTTTCTTGCCTTCCTGGATAGAGGTCAGCAGTTCGGTATGGAGCATGGTATAGGCACCATCACCAATGATGGTCACTATTTCCCTTTCAGGATGAGCAATCTTAGCACCAAGTGCTCCTGCAATCTCATATCCCATGCAGGAAAAGGCATACTCCATATGGTAGGTTCCCTTTTTTCTTGTTCTCCAGATGCGTTGCATGTCACTGGGAATAGAGCCAGACCCTGAAACCACAATAGTGTCTGAGGGAAGGAGCCGGTCATTGAGTTCCCCAAGCACTCGTCCCTGGGAGAGGGTATTGGGAAGCTCTTCGCTGTAGATGCGATCGACTTCCTTGTTCCAGAGAGTCTTCTCCTTTTCAATCTTCTTGCCCCATTGTGAACGATACGCTTGAGCCTTGAGTCTTTCGGTTATTGAGGTCAAGGTAGCCTTTGCATCGGCAACGATAGGAATGCTGTTCAGCTTGTAGGCATCGAAGCTTGCAACGTTGATGGAGAGGAATACAGCCTCAGGATTCTGGAAGAGCCACTTTGAGCAGGTTGTGAAGTCTCCCATTCTTGTTCCTACTGCCAGGATAAGGTCAGCTTCCTTGGCGAGGCGGTTTGCAGCTTGGCTGCCGGTAACCCCAATACCTGAAAGGTTATAGGGATCATCCCAAAGAATGGTTCCTTTTCCTGCCTGGGTTTCCCCAAAGGGGATATGGAAAGCCTTGCAAAACTTGCTCAACTCTTCACCAGCTTCAGAGTAGCGTACTCCACCGCCGAGGATAACAAGGGGTTTCTTTGCCTTGACGATAGCCCCAACACTTCTTTCGACCTGGGCGACAGTGGGGAGACGGCGTTCGATATGGTGAACTCGCTTCTCAAGGAACTCAACGGGATAGTCGAACGCTTCACCTTGTACATCCTGCGGAAGGGCAATAGTGACAGCCCCTGTATCTGCAGGATCGGTAAGGACTCTCATTGCATTGAGCATCGCACTCATCAGCTGTTCGGGACGATTTACCCTATCCCAGTATCTGCTGACAGCGCGGAAAGCATCGTTTGAGCTGTTGGAGTAGTCATGAGGTGTTTCAATCTGCTGGAGAACAGGGTCAGGTTGCCGTGAGGCAAACACATCTCCGGGCAGCAGGAGTACAGGAATATGGTTGGCGCTGGCGGTTCCCGCCCCTACTACCATGTTCAGAGCTCCGGGTCCTATGGAGGAGGTCACTGCCATGATTTTGCGGCGGTTATTCTCTTTTGCAAAAGCCGTTGCTGCATGTACTGAGCCTTGTTCGTTTTTAGCCTGATAGAAGGGGAGGGTGTTCTCCTTTGCAGCAAGAGCCTCTCCCAAGCCTACTACACATCCATGGCCAAATATGCCGAATACCCCTTCTACGAATTTGGTCTCAACCCCATCAAACATCACATACTGGTTGTCTAGGAATCGAAGAAGGGCCTGTGCCATTGTCAATCTAATCGTTGCCATTGTGCACTCCTTGTTATTGTTAATTTCTCTTTGGTTCCCAGATCTGGGCATCAGAGGCGGTTACCCACTGATATTGTGGGGGTACTGTCTGAATCCCATACCGGTCATTTTCAATGTGTCTGATTACCCACAGATACCACAGCGCATAGCCAGGTGCTGCAACATGGGGATGGACCTCTCCCTCATGGATGAGGATCGTATCCTTGTCGCGGATTACCCGTGGGGTCTCTCCGATGAGGCACATGCCGAATCCCTGGGAGGGGAATACCCTGTAGTGGTAGATCTCAGGCTGCCGGTGGTGGTGTGGCGGATAGCTTGACCACTTGCCGGGAACCCCAATCACTTCACCTATGACCAGGTTTGACTCTGGACGGTTCGTATCGTCAAAGACTGTACGGACTATCCTTGTCGAGGTCTCGTTCATCATTCCTTCGCCTCTGAATTCGCTCTTGCACTCGGAGGGGGTGTAAAGGTGGGAAACAAATTGGGTCTGGTTGTCGGTTGCACAGCGGTAGAATTCCGCCCCTTCCGATCCAGCCTCAATGGTCACCTCTACTGCAGAGGGAACAGAGAGCACCCAGGGCTCTGCATTCAACAGGTCGGTTCGCGCAACCTTTTGTGATTCGTTCCCCCACCTGATAGTGGCACTGCCCCCACTGAGCAACCAGATACGCTCTTCGCCACTTCCTTTAGGATCGTGATGTTTCTCACCCTTGGTAAGGGTGAGGACGCCGAAGCTCATCATCATATCGCTAGTGGCACCACTGCGTGATACCAGCTCTGTATACCCATGAATAAACGGACCTTTATGATTCATCTGCATTATTATACACCTAACTCCTTCTTCATCTCCTTGATGGTTATTGGTCTTCCTTCCTTGAGAGATTTTCCAGCAGCAAGTGCTGCCACCATATCTTCAAAGCCATCTTCACCGGAGACTACAACATCACTGTTTTTCTCAATTGCCTCGACAAAAGAGTTGATCTCATCGACAAAGGCTCCCTTATACCGTTCCAGGAAGAAATATAGAGGCTTGTCGCTGGTCACCCCTTCTACGGTTGAGAGGGAGACACGGGTTGGCATGTCATTCTCGGTCTGGGCTGCACCCTTGGAGCCAAATACCTCAACACGCTGGTCGTAGCCATATACTGCCTGGCGTGAATTGTCGATGACGCCAATGGCGCCATTGGCAAATTTCAACGTAACGATTGCCGTGTCGATGTCCCCAGCCTTTCCAATCTCTGGATCAACAAGGACAGCTCCCACTGCAAAGACTTCCACTATTTCACTATTTGCCTGGTAACGAGCCATATCAAAGTCATGGATCATCATGTCCAGGAATATTCCCCCGGAAACAGCCACATATGCAGGGTTTGGGGGTGCTGGATCTCTGCTAGTGATCTTCACCACATGGACATCGCCGATCTTGCCTGCTTTTGTAAGGTCCCTAATCTGTTTGAAATTGTGGTCAAAGCGTCGGTTGAAACCCAACTGGAGTTTGACCTTGTGCTCTTTTGCTGTCTTGATAGCTTCCAGTCCCTTCTTCACAGAAAGGTCGATGGGCTTTTCGCAGAAGATGTGTTTGCCGGCCTTTGCTGCAGCAATGGTAAAGTCGGCATGGGTGGAAGTGGAGCTGCAAACGATGATAGCCTTGATATCTGGATGGTTGATGAGCTCTGTCGGATCTGCTGTTACCAGAGCTATGCCCAAACCTTTTGCCCAACTCTTCAGTTCGTCAGTCATGTTGACATCGGAAATCCCTACAATCTCTACGCTTTGCACCAAGCGTGCAATATTCTCTGCATGCAGTCGTCCGATTCTTCCGGCACCAATAATTCCAATCTTCATGGTTATACCTCTCCTGTATTCGATACGCTTGAGAAGAATTGGTATTCTTCATTATGAAAACGTTATCAATACTATGAGTATACTACTTGCAGTGTTTTTGTAAAGTGTTTTCTTATATTCAATATAATTCTTTGTATGAGTATGCATTTTTGCAATAACTGTTTGACAAATGCAAAAATCAATGCAACCATTACAATATGATAACGTTTTCAGATAGTACTGGTTTATTTCTGATGTTTTTTCCAATTCAGGTCTGTTCTTAGTGTTGCAAGGAGGGTGAGGTGGAAAGCGAGAATAACTTATTGGAGCTTCGCAATATTGTCAAACGATACCCAGGTGTCCTTGCACTTGACGATGTAAGCATGCATGTCAAAGCGGGGGAGGTCGATAGCATGGCCTTGTAGGGGAGAATGGTGCAGGGAAATCGACCCTCATTAAAGTCCTGGCAGGAGCTCATAGCCCCGACGGTGGAGAAATTTTCTTTGATGGTCAATCATTTCCAGCTCTCAGGCCTCATCAGGCAATGGAGTTGGGTATAGCATGCATCTATCAGGAACTCAATCAGGTAAATTACATGACTGTTGCCGAGAACATTTTTCTCGGTCGAGAGCTGAAGGGCAAGTACTCTAGCCTTGACCGTAAGAGTCAAGAAGAGCAGACCCGGCAGTTACTGAAGGATTTTGAGCTAGATATCGAGCCAGATATGGCAGTTGGTTATCTTGGTGTGGGAAGAAGACAGATGGTTGAAATCTGCAAGGCTGTCCATTCCAAAGCAAAGCTCATCATTATGGATGAGCCTACTGCAAGCTTGAGTGAGAAAGAGACAGGTGAGCTTTTCCGTATTGTTGACAAATTAAAAAAACAACATGTCACCATGATTTTCATCTCCCATTGTCCGTCTTGAAGAGATCAGTCTTGGCAATCCATATGTGATAACCTCACCGTCATGCGTGACGGCAAGGTGGTGGCCAACAAGGCTATAGTGGATGTCACTGTAGATGAAATATCATCCGTCTGATGGTAGGACGTAACATTACCAACAACCGTCTTGAAGAGATCAAGTCCATATGTGATAACCTCACCGTCATGCGTGACGGCAAGGTGGTGGCCAACAAGGCTATAGTGGATGTCACTGTAGGATATCATCCGTCTGATGGTAGGACGTAACATTACCAACAAGTATCCCAAGAAAACGGTACCTCTCGGGCCTGTCCTTCTTGAAGTGAAGAACTTGGAGAAGGAGACAATCTTCTCCGATGTTAGCTTTTCGGTGCATGCTGGTGAAATATTGGGTTTCTCTGGGTTGGTGGGAGCTGGTAGGACTGAGGTTGTCCGTGCCCTAACTGGGGCAGATAAGCTCGATGGTGGGGAGATCTTTGTTGATGGGAAAAAAACCACCATCAAGAATCCGCGTGATTCCATCAAAGCCGGTATTGCATTTCTGACTGAGGACCGTAAAGGGCAAGGGCTTGTTTTGCTGCAATCAGTGGAGTTCAATTCCACTTTGGTTAATTTGCAAGATTTTAAGACAAAAAAATTCTTTATCGATCTCCCCAAAATCCGCAAGGCATCACAGAAAATGGTTGATGACATGCGAATCAAGGTTCCCTCGGTTGCTACCCTTACGGGGCAGCTCAGTGGCGGAAATCAGCAGAAGGTGGTCATTGCAAAATGGCTGATGACCTCTGCAAGAATCTTCATATTTGATGAACCTACCCGAGGAATCGACGTAGGAGCGAAGATTGAGGTCTACAATCTCATCAATGATCTTGTGAGCAATGGTTGTGCTGTCATTATGATCAGCAGTGAGATGGATGAGTGTATGGGGATGGCTGACCGTATTGTAGTAATGCATGAGGGCTCCATCACAGCAGAACTCCAACGTGATGATTTCTCCCAGGAGAAAATTATGTATGCCGCTTCAGGCATCGTGCAATAAAGAGGATAGATATGAAGACCTTGCGTTGTGGAGTGATTGGACTTGGGCGATTGGGATATCGCCATGCGGTGAATCTTGTAGGAAGCGTTGCAGGAGCATCACTAGTAGCTGTTTCTGATAGTTCAGAGGAAGCCCTGTCCCGTTTTGGTCAGATATATCCTTCAGTTATCCAATTTGCTGATTATAAGGATATGTTGGCATTCAGAGATTTGGATGCAGTAATCATAGCCTCTTCAACAACCATGCATGCCCCCATGATAGCCGATGCCATCAGGGCTGGAAAAGCTATTTTTTGTGAGAAGCCCGTCTCTTTGGACCTGGAAAAGGCCAAAGCGATTCAAGCCTTGGTTGTTGAGTATGATGCGTTTGTGCAGCTTGGCTTCATGAGACGTTTTGATACTGCGTATCGCAAGGCAAAAGAGAGAATAGATAGGAACGAGGTTGGAAGACCGATCTCCCTTTTAGGTATCAGCCGCGATCCTTCCTGTCCTCCTATCACGTTTGCCGCTTCCAGTGGAGGCTTGATCCTTGATCTTTGCGTGCATGACCTCGACCTTTGTCGTTGGTATGCAGGAAGTGAGGCTGTAGAAATCTATGCCCGTGGTGGTGTAGTGCGTTATGAGGAACTTGCAGGAGTCAATGATATTGATCATGTCAATATCGATGTGCGTTTTGCCAATGGGTTTCTCGCTTCTTTGGAAGGGAGTCGCAACTCACAGTATGGCTATGATGTGCGTACTGAGATTGTCTGTAGTGAAGGAGCCTTGTTTGTTGGATCGCTACAGGATGCTCCTGTACAGCAGTTGGGGCCAAAAGGCATCACCGTCAATACGATTCCAGGTTTCCTTGAACGGTTTGCCCAAGCCTATCTGCAGGAGATGGAATGTTTTGTTCTGGATGTTCTTGCGGATAAAAAACCTTCGGTAGGAGTTGAAGACGGTGTAGCGGCCCTTGAACTCTGTCTTGCTGCAAATGTGTCCTTGGCTACGAATAGACCTGTAACAATTCCAAAATGATCAGCGATGATATACACACAAGGGAGATGAAATGATGAATGCTGTACTACAGAATATTTGGAAAACCTTGAAGAGACGGAAAAAAAGTGAAGGAAGGCGAAGTTTCGGCATTTTGTTGAGCCTTATTGTCCTCTGTGCAATCATTGCAATCCTATCCCCACGGTTCCTTACGATCGACAACCTTAGGAATGTAACCAGTCAGGCTACTGTCAATGCCATTGTTTCGATTGGTCTGTTCTTGACAATCCTTACAGGAGGTATCGACCTTTCGGTAGGATCAATCCTGGCCCTTTCCATCATGATGATGGGTATTTTCCAGGTTAACCTTGGCCTTGATCCTTATCTCTCCATGCTCCTGTGTCTGGGGGTAGGAAGCCTTGTTGGATTACTCAATGGCCTGTTGCTTACCAAGCTAAAGCTACCGCATCCGTTTATTTCAACCATGGGTACGCAAAAGATTGCCAGAGGACTCTCCTTGGCCGTCACTGCGGCAGCTCCCATCAGTGGATTTGCAGTTCCTGTGCAATTTCTTGGCAGCCGCTCAATCGGACCTATCCCCGTTAGCGTCATCCTGGTCATTTTCCTGTATGTGGTTATGTACTTCTTCCTCATCAATACCGCAACAGGTAGGCATATCTACGCTGTAGGGGGAAATGTGGAGGCAAGCCGCCTCAGTGGTATCAATGTGGACAAGGTGTTGTGCATTGTCTATACCCTCAGTGGTTTTATGGCCGCCCTCGGTGGTATTGTCTTGGTAGGACGGGTAAATGCTGCCTATCCTCTGGCAGGACAGGATTATGAGACTGATGCCATTGCTGCTGTAATCATCGGCGGTTCAAGTTTTTCAGGTGGTGTAGGAAAGATCTACAACACGGTTGTGGGTGTTCTCATCATTGCTGTTCTTCGTAATGGTCTGAATCTTTTGAACGTGGACTCGGCTTTCCAGACAGTGGCCATTGGTGTGGTCATTATCTTGGCAGTCTACCTTGATGTCATCAGGCAGAAGAAGTCCAAGATCTCCAAATAGGTTTTTAGGATTGCTTGGCAGTCCTGATGTTTAGTGTTCGTACTTCATTTCACGACAAATTAAGGAGGAATGAGATGAAAAAGGTAAGTGTAGTAGTTTTGATTCTGGCTTTGTTGCTGGTCTCTGCAAACGTATTTGCTCAAGGTAGCAAGGAATCTGTAGATGATGGCGGCAAGATGAAGGTCGCTATGGTCTTGAAAACTCTCAGTAGTGAGTATTGGAAACGTGTTGTCAATGGTGCAGTGGAAGCTGCTGAGAAGTATGATGTCGAACTCATCAAGCTTGGACCTCCAAGTGAGGATGCAGTTGAGCAGCAGATTAACATGGTGCAGGACGTATTGACTTCAAACCCTGTGGCTTTGGTATTCTCCCCCTCACAGCCGGCAACAGCCGTGAACGTGCTGATGAAGGCCAAAGAGAAGGGAATCCCTGTAATCTTGGTCGATACTCCAATGGGTGATGACTTTACTGACTTTGCAACATTTATCGGTACTGAAAACTATGCAGCCGGTAAACTTGGTGCTGAGGTCATGATCAAGGCTCTGGGAATGAACAAGAAGGCTGTAGTCCTCGAAGGCGCTCCAGGGAATCCGACCACAACACAGAGAGCTGATGGTGCTGAGGATGCATTCAAGGCAGCTGGCTACCAGATCCTTTCACGCCAGCCTGGGTATAGTGATCGTGAACGTGCCTATACCACCATGCAGAACATCCTGCAGGCCAATAAAGATGTTGATGCAGTATTCTGCTCCAACGATGAGATGGCCCTTGGTGCCCTGCGTGCTCTTCAGCAAGCTGGAGTAGATGCGGCAGTCATGGGAACAGATGGCAATAAGGGCGCTCTTGAGTCCATTATTGCCGGTGGACTCTTTGGTTCAGCAGCTCAGAAACCTGAAATGATGGGTTATCTTGGTGTTGAGTCTGCAGTGAAGCTTGCAAGAGGCGAGACCATCGAGAAGAGAATCGACAGTGGTGTAGATATCATCACCATCGAGACAGCTCAAGCCGCTCTTGATAGCTTGAAATAGTCAGAATTGTCTAGCGGGGGCTTTCATATGAAGGCCCCCATTTTTAGTTTTCAACAATGATTTACTAGAAGGAATGGAGGAACAGATGCAGAACCAGAGTATAGCAATAGGCATCATTGGAGCAGGAGGTATGGGAGGATCCCATGCTTTGAATCTTTCTCAGCAGGTAGTCGGTGCCCGTTTGGTTGCATTATGCGATGTTGATCAGGCTCGCCTTGCCTCCCTTTCCCTACAGGTGGGCAATCCGCATGTGTTTTCTGATCCTTTCTCCCTAATTGAAGATCCTTTGGTAGAGGCTGTCATCGTCGCCTCTCCCGATGTAACGCATGCCCAGTATGTGTTGCATGCGCTTTCCCTGGGAAAGCCTGTATTTTGTGAAAAACCCCTTGCCTCAACGCAGAAGGATGCTCTTGCGATACTCCTCAAAGAGGTTGAAATCGGGAGGAAACTGGTTTCTGTGGGTTTTAACCGACGTTTCGATCCTTGGCATCAGAAACTCAAGGAGAAGGTGGCAAGCAAGGCTTTAGGTCTTCCTCTTCTGTGGAAGGGTTTCCATCGCAATCCCAGTGCCATGTACAATACAGGCGGTCCCTTCATCCTCAACAACTCAGCAGGCCATGATGTGGACTGCGTACGTTGGGTCCTCGACTCTTCAATCGTAGAGGTCCAAAGCTATGGCATCAGGTCAAGGTCGAGTCTGCCCGATGATGCCCGTGACCTGCTCCTTGTGAACATGCTGATGGAAAATGGTTCCCGTGCCATCGCAGAAGTATATGTGAACGCTTCGTATGGATATGAGGTTGGTCTTGAGGTGGTCTGCCAGGAAGGGACAGTCTCAACTCTTCCTATCGAACGGACCATTGTCCGGAACAAAGGCAACAAGGGCGTACATGTCTCAGATGATTTTAGATCATATTTTGCAGATTCATATCTGTTTGAGATGCAAGATTGGGTCAACAGTTTGCTTTCTGGCACCCTCTTCAGTGGTTCTGACGCATGGGATGGGTATGCTGCGCTTGTGGTGACCGAAGCTGCCGGAGAATCCTTGGTTTCAGGTGTCCCTGTACGCCCCTCGTATAGGGAAAAGCCTGCCTTATATAGGAAGGAGACCCTATGATGATCCGATCTTTGATGACTGACTCTTTGGGTAGTCTGCCTTTTGAGGCTATGGTGAAGGAGGCTTCCGTCTTAGGCTTTGAAGAGCTTGAATTCGGAACCGGAAACTGGTCAGGGGCCCCTCACCTGAAATTGGACAATCTGCTTGCAAGCTCTGGAGCTCGGCAGGATTTCTTGGGACTGCTGGAAGCACATGCTTTGGGAATCTCTGCTCTTAATTGTTCAGGCAATGCTCTTGCCCCAAACCAGATGGGCCTTGCTCATCAGGAGGTTGTCCACAAGACATTTGTCCTTGCATCATTGTTGGGTGTAAAACATATTGTGATGATGAGTGGCCTTCCTGGGGGTGCTCCAGGGGAAACCGTCCCCAATTGGATTACCACCAGTTGGCCGCCGGAGAATTTGGAAACCCTTTCCTGGCAGTGGAAGGAACGCCTCTTTCCCTATTGGAAAGAGTTGGTCAAAGAGGCTGCAGATACAGGTATTGAAAGCATAGCCTTGGAGAACCACGGTTCGCAACTGGTATACAATGCCCGTACCCTTAAGATGCTTCGTTCTGAAGTTGGGCCTATGGTTGGTATGAACCTCGATCCCAGCCATCTTTTTTGGATGGGAGGAGACCCTCGTGCGATGGTTCGCTCCCTTGGGGATATGATCTACCATGTACATGCTAAGGACGTGCGTGTGGAACTCGGTATGCATGAGGCTGATGGTCTTCTGGATACTCGAGGTATCGACGATTTTGCATCTCGTGCCTGGAATTATGTTGCCTTGGGCCATGGACATGACCTGCTCTGGTGGAAAGGGTTTTTCTCGATCCTTGCTATGGTTGGCTATGATGGTCCGGTAAGTCTGGAGATGGAAGACAAGACCATGGATCAGGTTACCGGGACTCGAAAATCTATGGAAGTGCTCAAAAGGGCGCTTCCCCGTATGGACAAGGAATAGGGTATGTTGCACTTTTCAGCAAACATTGAAATGCTTGGGACTCACGTGGACTTCTATGACCGCTTTGCCCTTGCCAAGCAGTCCGGTTTTGATGCAGTGGAGTTCTGGTCATTCGAAGGAAAGGACTTGAAAAGAATAGCTTCCCTTAGCAAGGAACTTTCTCTTCCTATCAGTTCCCTTTCAGGGGATGGAGCCTCTTTTTCCCTCTGTGACGATTCCCATCGAAAGGGGTATATCGAATATGCACGCTCTGCAATTGAGGCAGCAACCCTTGTGGGGTCACCGCTCATCGTCCTCCATTCAAATGCTTTGGGAGAGGGTGGTATTGTAGTCGACAGCTATGCTGATGTTCCACTTCAACGTCTCTATATGAACATGGCACAGACGCTCTCCCTTCTTGCCCCCTATGCCCAAAAGGCTGGCATCACGTGTGTGCTTGAGCCTCTGAACATCCAGGTTGACCACAAGGGGAACTTGCTTCGCACTATCGCCGATGCTGTTGAGGTGGTACAGGCTGTCGGCTCTCCTGCTGTTAAGGTGCTGTATGATCTCTATCATATGCAAATTGAGAGTGGTAATCTGCTTTCGGTTTTTGCTCGGAATCGAGAGTATATCGGACATATCCATATTGCAGACAATCCTGGGCGGCATGAGCCGGGGACCGGAGAAATCAACTTCAAAAATATTCTTGCAGGAATGGATGAGCTTGGTTATGGGGGGATGATAGCTTTTGAGCTTTCACCACTTTCTACCTATGAAAGGGCTGTAGAAGCAATCATGGCTTTGAAAACGTTTGGATGATTGATTATTGTGCTTCGACTCATCTTTGGGTTACTATACATAGAGATGCGTAAAAAGGTCAGGGTGTAGTCATGGTTAGTATCAAGGATATTGCAGAGCTTTCAGGGGTTTCTGTTTCAACAGTCTCTCGGGTCATTAACGGCAAGGACTGTGTAAGTCCTGAGAAGCGGGCCAAGATCATGCAAGCAGTGAAGAGTACCGGGTATGTTCCCAATAGGGCGGCACGCGACATGGTTCTGAAGCAGACCTTCAAAGTTGCCATAATCATTCCTGAAGGGTTCAATATGTTCCAACGGCAACTTTTCTCTGACATAGAACGCCATCTTCATCAGTTTGGCTATCGGTCGAGCCTATACTTCTCAGCTGTTGGGCCTGTAGGGGAAGCAGCTTGTCTACGCAGGCTTAAGGGTGAACGCCTCGATGGCGTTATATTTCTTCATGAGATTGCAATACCCGAGTTTCATGAATTCCTGGATAAGAACAACATTCCAACAGTTTTGGTAACCTTTGAAAAAGAGGACCTTGAGGCGACTTCCATCCATATCAGTGAAGGAGAGGCCGCCGTTGCTGCTGTTGAGCATCTCATCAATCTCGGACATCGTGATATCTGTTTTATCGGAAGTAATAAGTACTCTTTTGGCATACAACGGTTGCAGGGCTACAAGGATGCGCTGGCAAAGGCTGGTATAGCCTATGATAAGGATAGGGTGGTCTTTGTTGAAACCTATGGCGTCCAATATGGCGTTGAAGGCATGAAAGAGCTCATGGATCGCAACATTCGATTTACTGCCCTCTTTGCAATAACTGATGAGCTAGCTCTAGGTGCCATCAGATACCTAAAGAATATGGGGCTCTCTGTCCCTGATGATGTGTCGGTGGTTGGGTTTGATGATATTGAAATTTCGTCCTTTACCATACCTAGTCTGACAACGGTTCGTCAGCCGGTTACAGAGATGGGACAGACTTCTGTAGCCTTGTTGCACTCACTGATTGCAAGCAAGAACCATATGAATGTGAAAATAGCCTTGCCCTTTACCTTTGTGAAGCGGGAATCATCTGCCAAGCCTAGGAATACTTGAGATAGACAGGGTTTGTCATCGCCTGCAGAAGATCCATACCTAGGGTTGTCCGGAAGAGCTCTACACGGTAAAAGCTTTTCTTTTCCACTGTAAAGGAATATTTTATATCTCCATCATGGGCAATATCCCATGTACGGATTACACCTTCGGGGGTTATGAGGGAGAGTCTATCTCCTTTTCTTGCTTTTCTAATCGAAACGGTTCCTTCCAGGCCCTCAGAAAACACCCCTTCATCACCCAAACCCCATTGCCCCAAATGGAGATCTACCATAGCCGAATCGGGAGTACTTGCCAGAAATGAACGCCCTTCCTTTATGGCAAGTAGGATGTCTTTAGGGCTCTTTGACAGAGAATAGACCCAAATGCATGGGCATCCATATGATCGACCTATCTGGATGTGATGGGTGTCGGATCCTGCAACAGCAGGAAGCCTCTTACCTTCACAAAGCCTCTGATGCCACCACGCTCTGGCCTTGTGGTCACTTGGCTTGATAAAGCCGTTCCAGATTTCAACAAAGTCATAGGGGATATCTTCAAAACCAAACAACCATGGGCAACCATCATCGGTGATATGGTTGAGACCAATGGTTGCCCCAGATGCTCTTCCTTCATTGAAGAATTGTTGCATCTCCTCAGTTGTGTTGGAAAGAGGGCTGGTAACAAGCTGAGTGCATGTATCTGTAAAGAAGAAATTGGCATGTCCCCGGTAGTTGGTGTACTCCATTGCTGGCAATACGGTTATGCCTTCAGGATTGCCGATCTCCTTGTTCTGTTCGGTGTTGTTGTGGTCGGTCAGTGCAATGAAATCAAGCTTTGCATTTTTAGCATATTCGATCACCTTGGCTGTGCTATACCAGCCATCGCTATTGAGGGTGTGCATGTGCAGATCACCACAGAACCAGGCCGCTTGTTTTGGATGAATGGATATTTGTATAGTTACTTCAACACTTTCTTCAACTTTATAAATTCCTAGGGCAACAGCCCAGGTTCCCTCGCCAATTGCTTGTCGTTTGTAACCAGGTGTAGCGCTGTGTTCGCTGATGAATACGGTTTTTCTATCTGAGCCAGACCATCCACGCAGTTGGTTGTGAGCATCGACAAGCCCGAGATCAATGATGTTACTCTCGTGGGTTTGTCTCCCGAATTCAGTCTCATGGTATGTGTATCTCAAGTAGGAGTAAGTGACTTCAATCTTTTCAGTATGTTGAGGCACTTCAAATGGTAGGGTAAGATATTGCTTGGCTTCGGTTTTGTCGAAGGTTCTTGTAAGAGTGAGTTCTTTCATAGATTAGACTTCCTTTCCTTGTCTGAAAATGGGCGCAACACAAAGTGCTGCGCCCTACCTTACACACGTAGATCATTAGGTCAGTCAATGATCTTGTTTGCCCTGAGCTCTTTTTCAGCACCCTTGATGGCGGTGGTTGCATCGGTCTTGCCCATGATGCAATCACTCATCCACTTGGACATGATATCATAGTACTTGCGGGTGTCCAGCTCTCCATTGGCATATCCCATGGGAGCCACTTCGACATCGGCTCTTTGCCCAATTGCTACAGATTCTAGGACACCAGGATTCATCGTACCTAGCTTGCCAAGATCGAACTTGGTGGAGATGGGGAATGGTGCCCCATGGTCCTTAGCATGTTTCTTCCCAAGATCTGTGTACTCAAGCTTACCATTCACCACATTGTAGTCATTGCCTTCGATGCCGGCTGATAGGAGCAATCCTCCCTCAGCGGTGGCCATGTACTCGATGATCTTGAAGGCTTCCTTAGGATTTTTCGCATTGGAAGGGATGGCCCACAATGAGGCTCCACCCTGTTCAATGTAGTATTTGCCACTTGGACCCTTCAGACCGGGAAGTCCGACCACATGTACCTTGTCTGGATATGTACCAGCACTCATGGCGTTGTTGTTGTACAAGCCGGTCCAGGCTGCCCAGTCAGAATCCATGACGATGTCCTGTGATTGCCACATCTTGCTTCTCATATCGCCAGTCTTTCCGGTGAAAGAGGCAGGATCCATCAGGCCTTCCTTGTAGAGTTTTGCCAGCCATTCCCATACGGGCTTTGCTTTCATATCTACATAAGGGGCATATTTCTTGCCATTGGCATCAAGGAACACCCCTCGTCTGAGACCCACAGAAGAGAACCAGGGCTGCATGTCCCAAATGTCTGGCATGTATACGAAGAATGGATAATATGGCTTACGCCCTACAGTATCTTCCATGTAGCCTTTTACTTTCTTGAGCATCTGGTAATAGGCCTCGAGGCTGTTCAGGTTGTCCAGATTGATGCCGACCTTGTCTGTGATCGCCTTGTTGACGTTTACCAAAGGGAATACTTCCAGTTTGTTGAAGGCAGCATAGTACTTGTTGTTGTACTGAATCTTTTTCAACTCAGCGGGATCAACATTCTCTTTGTAGGTTGCAGAGTTGTTGATCCAGTCAGTGATGTCCGTGAGAGCCCCTTGCTTGGCAAGGGTGTACATCTGGAACTGATTCAAATAGATCAGGTCGTACGCCTCTCCTGCCCCAAGCTTTTGCATCAAGACCTGGTCATAGCTTGCAGGAACCTTCTCCCAAGAGATGTTCAGCCCTGTAGCTTGTACCATCGCTGCTTCGAAAAGCTTGTTCTCTGCATCATCCTTTCCTCCAGTCACTGCTGAGAGAACTTTGATTTCAGCCTTGGATTCAGCCTGTGCTTGAGCAAATAGGGGAGAGCCTACTATCAGTAAGGCAAGAAACAGCAAAAATAGCATTTTTTTCATAGATATCCTCCTTGTGGATTGTATGAAACATATATGAAAACCTCTCACCAAGAGAGATTTTATCCTTTGATGGCTCCGATCATGACACCTGAGGTGAAGAAGGTTTGTGTAAAGAAGTAGAGAACCACCAAAGGGATTGCCGTGAGGACTACAGCTGCCATCTTGGCATTGGCAAAGATATAGCTGGTACCGCTGGTGGAGGTCTGTTCAAAGAGGATCGAACGCAAGACTACAGGTAATGTCCATTTTTTCATGTCAGAGATAAGGGTTACGACTAGAGTGATGTTGTTCCACCTACGGATCAGTTCTAAGGTTCCAATGGTCATCAGACCCGGCAGGGAGAGGCGTAGGTATATCCTGTTGAAGATGGTAAGTTCTGAAGCCCCGTCGATCCTTGCTGATTCTGCAAGGGAGTTTGGAATGCCTTGGAAATAGTTGCGCATCAGAAAGACACTGAAGCCACTGACCATCCCGTTTACAATAAGGCCTGTATAGGAGTTGAGCAGGCCCAAATCCCGGTTGACCGCATAGATTCCTATCATTGTCAGCTCGTTAGGGACGGTCATTGTCAATAGGATAAAAGATGTCATTATCCTACGGAAAGGGAGATCTCTTTGTGTAAGGATATATCCTGCAAGGGATGCCATTATGACATGCAAGAAAGTGCCCACTACCGAGACATATACGGTAGTGAAGAAAGGTCGTGCGAGGTTCACAAAAGACCAGATGAAGGTATAGCCCTCAAACGAAGGGGGATTGGGAAACAAGATCAGGCCCGGTGCATCTGATTTTGCAATAGTTGAGAAGGAGACTGCAAGGACATTGAGCATGGGCAAACCCATAAGAGCTACTACAAACAGGATGACCATGATGTAGAGAGCCTGTAAAGGAAGGGGAAGTCTGTCCTGTGTTCCAAGTTTCTTAGTCATCTGTTCAGTCCTTATCGTATTTGATCAACTTGCGGATAATAGCAGTGAAAATCAGTGTTCCTACCATCACCATGGTGGCGCCGGCAGATGCCGTACCAGTTTTGAAGTTGAGGATTCCTGTCTCAAACACATACAGAAGTAGTGTTCCTATCTGTCTTCGGTTAGCTGGGTTTACCATCATAAATATCTCGTCAAAGTGCGTAAGTACTCCGATGGAGAGCAATACGAGGATGGTCTTCATAGTGGGAGCCAATGAAGGAAGGATTATTTTACGTATCTGTACCATGCGTGAGGCCCCATCAATTCTTGCAGCTTCATAAAGTTGTGAGTCAATGTTGATGATGGCTACCGTATAGAGCAGCGCGAAGTATCCCATCGATCGCCAGACTCCCATTGCAATGATAAGGGGCCTGGCCAGATACGGTTGGGCAAGGAAAAAGATCGGGTTTACATTGAATAGGGACAAGAACTGGTTTGCAAGTCCTTGGATATCGAATATCAAGGCCCATACTCCTCCGATAACAGCCCAAGAGAAAAGGTATGGGAGGTAAGCAATGGTCTGCACGGTTTTCTTGATGGTCTTGTTGAGCAACTCGTTGAGGATAAGCGCAAAGAGTAGGGAGAGGACAAAGTAGAGCACCATATCCCAAATTCCAATGACTAGGGAATTCTTGATGGAAGCGATGAAGTCAGGGTCTTGGATAACCAATGAGTAGTTTTCCACTCCGGCAAACGGGCGATTACCGATGAGACGGTTCTCCTGGAAACTCATTACCAGACCTTTGAAGAAAGGGAAGTAGGTAAAGATAAGGAAGTACAAGGCTATGGGTATGAAAAGGATATAGAAGGTTTTATATTTCTTCAATTTCTTCCATAAGCTTCCCTGCATTCTTTGTCTCCTTTTCTAAATGGCGTCTCAATCAATGCAGGGGTAGTATATCATGGATTGTAGAAAATAGACAAAAAGTTTTGTTAATTTTTTGTTAGGATTTTTTTTGCTGATAAATTTGATGACCATAATGGGTGTATTTTAGCAAATAGAGGACTCAATGGCATGATAATTTTAAAAAAAGAATAAATCTGACCTAAATTGAGGAAAATAAAGATTGTAAATTTTTAGACATCTAGGTATTATGTATATCGTACTGGAGCTGAGCTTTCGCACGATATGAACCAGGAGTAGTCCCTGTGTGGTTTTTAAAAACATTGGAAAAATAGGAGACATTGGTAAAGCCGAGATCTGAAGCAATCTCTGAAAGTGTGTGTGAGTTGATTGCCAAAAGTTCCTTGGCCTGCTCAATTTTTGCCAAAGTGATGAATCGTTTGGTTGAGTACCCTTCAGAAGCAAAGACAATGCGTGAGATTTGTTTCTCGCTGAGGTTCAAATGGGATGCAATGTCTGAAGGAGCGATATCCTTGTAGAGGTTGTCAGCGACAAAATCGGCAATGATATCCATTCTGCTTTTTGCTGCTGATCCATTCACTGCATGTCCGTACTTCATTGAACGGGCCATGGCAACCAGCAGTTCCGGGATTATTGATTGGATGATGAGCTTGTAGCCTGGCTTCATTGCAAGTGCTTCACCCAAGGCTTTGTCAAAGAGGGCTATGACCCCATTGGTGTCCTTGAAAGGGGCACATGGTTTGGTTAGGAAAAAGTCTTGGAGATCAGAGCACTCCCCGTTGTTATCCGAAGAGCTCTCTTTCCTCATGCGGAATTTGCAGTCCAGGCTGTACTCGATAAGATCTTCCTTATTGCAAGAGGTCTGTTCGTGGTAGACCGAAGGAGCTGTTACATAGAAGTCCCCCTGCTGTATGGAAAAGGAGTTGGTGTCAGTGGTGACAGTGCAGGATCCCCTTGCAATGATATGGAATTCAAAACTTTTATGGGAGTGGAGAGGGATAGTCCATTCACCAGATTTTTGCATGACGCGGAACCATTGGACATCAATGGAGCACCCGCTCATTTCACAGGTAAGATTTAGTTCGGACAGGCGTCTTGATGCCTTGTTCAGTTCATGATTCATTGGAGAACCTCTGAAGGTAGTATGCCTTTCTTGGGTTTTTAGTGCAAGTATTGTAAGAAGAGGAGATACCCCTAGATGGTCAAACGAGTACATGTGGTGTTCAAAACACATTTGGATATAGGCTTTACTGATCTTGCCGAACATACTGTCAACCGGTATATGCATCAGTTCATTCCCCATGCCATAGAGACTGCCCGGCTTTTACGCGAGCGTGGAGGAAAAGAGAGATTGGTCTGGACCACAGGATCGTGGCTTATCGACATGTATCTTAAACGGGCCAAAGGTGAGGATCTTGCTCAGTTCCTCACCGCTCTAGAGCAAGGTGACATTGTTTGGCATTCCCTGCCCTTTACTACCCATACAGAACTTATGGATAAGCAGCTCTGCTCATATGGCCTCTCGCTTTCAAGGAAGTTGGACCAAAGGTTCTTCCGCCACAGCATAGCGGCGAAGATGACTGATGTTCCTGGACATAGCCTTGCATTGGTTCCTTTCTTGGCTGCCAATGGGGTTGAATTCTTGCATATTGGAGTAAATGGTGGGTCTCCAGTTCCTGATGTACCCCCTCTTTTCCGGTGGCGCGCTCCTTCAGGGGAAGAGGTCCTAGTCCAGTATGATGGTACCTATGGTTCCTCTACCGCTTTTGAGGGGCTGGAGGATGTTCTGGTCATTGAGAACAGTGCTGATAACTCCGGACCTCCTTCCTTGGAAGAGGTGCTTGCTGTCTATAGAAGACTTGAAAATTCATATCCTGGCTCCGAAATCTTGGCGTCAGACCTCTCTTCTTATGCAAGGAAAATCATCAGCCAAAAAGACAGGTTTCCTCTTGTGCAGGAGGAGATTGGAGATACATGGATTCATGGTGTGGGCACTGACCCGAAGAAGGTCAGCAACTTGAGGATGCTTCTTTCCCTAGCTGAAAAATGGGAAAAGGAAGGCTCTCTCAAGAAAGACACTGCTGCTTATGACGGGTTTATGGGTTCTCTCCTCATGATTGTGGAACATACTTGGGGTATGGACTTCAAGAAATATCTGGCTGATTATAAGAACTGGTCAGTGGATGATTTTGCACAAGCAAGGGAAAATGACGTCATTTCCCCCGATGCAATCACCGAAGAGTATCACTACATCGAAGAGTTTGCAAAAAAAGAGTATGAGCATATATTCCCCGGGAATCCAGAGAGAAGGGCGAAACGGACCTATTCCTTCTTTGAATCTGCCCATGCTGAGCAACGTGAGTATCTTGAACAGGCCGTGGCTTTCCTAAGTCCCCCCTTAGTGCAAGAGTACCGAACTATGGTACTTGCAGAAGCCCCTTCCAAAATGAGACATCAAGAGTATCAAGAAAAGAGAGTTGCCCTTGCTTTTGATGAAGTGCATACCATTGGTAATGCTCACGTCCTGTTTGCTCCCGATGGTTCCATAGCTTCTCTCGTCGATGAGAAGTGGGGTGAGCTTGTCGGGAAAGAGGGCCTGGGAGTCTACCGCTACCAGAGCTTCAGTGCGGCAACCTATCAGAGGTGGCACCATACCTACAATCGTGACTATGAGGATAATAAGAAATGGCTCCTTGCCGATTTTGGGAAACCTGGCATGGAGCATGCGATTCCTCAAGCTATAGACGCCCTGTATGCTGCTACTCTTGTAAGCCTCTCCGAATACAGGACCGAATTCAAGATCGAGATTGTAGCTACATTGCAAGCTGTCAGGGATACCCCTCGCGGAGCTCCCAGAAATGTGATTATCACCTATGGGTTTTCCCTTGAAGGGCGATTGGAGACGATTACCCTTGATTGGTTTGACAAGGAGGCTACCCGCCTCCCTGAGGCTCTCTGGCTTTCTGTCGGATTCTCCATGAAAGACAAGGGCAGGTGGAAGATGGTTAAGATTGGCCAAAGCCTTCCTCTTGGGCCGACGGTCTCCAGGGGGTCACGATCGATCCATGCTGTACAAGCTTTGGAGTATGCCAATAGGCTCTCAGTACAGAATCTGGACTCTCCTTTGGTCTCATTGGGCAAGCGCAAACTGCTGGATTTTGATGATGCTCCTGCCTTGGAGAATGGGTGTTTCCATTTCAACCTCTGTAATAATATCTGGGGAACAAACTTCCCTCTTTGGTATGAGGAGGATGGGAGAAGTCGGATACATCTTGAGTGGAAAGCTTAGCTATCCTTAAGGTTTTTGCCATGGACAAACAATGAGAGCCCCATGGTTAAACGTGGGGCTCCCATTGTCTGGTCATAGGGTGTACTCACTTCACTGTCGATGTAATCACAGTTGAGCGTTTCCTGGTTTGAGGCTTCTTAGTCCCTTCCGAACACCTCAAGCTGAGTAAGAGCCGGGAAGGGAGTATCATCACCCTTGATGAGCTTGCCGATCTTGATGCTGCTGATTGTCTTCTCTTTCATGGGGAAGCTTTGAGGCAATTGGTCTTTTTTCAGGGTGCAGACCAAGGTTTCCCCATCATTGAAGGTAAGCGTAGCCTCTTTCCACCAGGAGTCATGGGGCCAGTCAGCCCTAATGGTGATCCTTATCAGGTCAACTGAGACAGGTCGTCCGAACTCTATGGTAAGCTCGGCTGTAGGATCCTGGTTGATTCCCCAGCTAGTGTAGGGATACTTGCCATGGTCGCGGTTCTCCAGGATTCCGTCTATTGCGTTGCGTGCGGCAAACTGCATTTCGTTTCTTGTTTCCACATTTGCACTGGCATGGGGAGCCATCCCAAAGGTGTGGTGGTTGTCATACGGGTTGAGGGCGAGGTTCCTGTAGGATCCTTTTGCATGTGATTTTTCAAGGGTCAGCAGATGTTTTTCTCCGCTGAATGCCTGGAGGGGAAAACAGGTTCTTTTCTCTGCATCAATAGGAATCTCATAAGTTGCCGTATCTTTGATGTAGACGGTGTGCTTTCCCAGTGCTTCATCAAGCTGTATATCATACAGCCCTTGCTCATCGACAGTGAGCACAATATGGTCCCCACTGTTATAGGGTGGGACATGGACAAGGGCAACACCGTCACCGCTGTGACCACTGGTTCCCAGTACAATATTTTCCTTATCTAGTATCTGTATTTGTAGCATTGATAGCCTCCTGTATGCATCATACCATAGGAAGGGGCCTTCCTGTTAATCTCTTGTCAGCATTCTATCAATAGGGAATGCGAAAAAGTTTGGGAAGTGAATAGATATATCATCATCGAATAAGTAGAAGGATGTATTACTGAACAGGAATTCCAACTATTTCTGAGGTTCCCCTATTTCATCATGAAAATGCTCCAATCTCATACTGTATGGACAGACCTTTTGCCCCATAGGTGTTTCATGAGATATTCCGATCACTTCATTTGGATTGGAATCTTATAGCAAGGGATACGTAACCCTTTTGTAAAATCAGGGGGATTAGGCTGTTTGTCTGTATTGGAAACTTTCCAAACTCAGTGGAACTCTACCAATACTATGGCTATTTTTACAAAAAGGATATCAGAAAAACATATATCTAAAAATCTATTATAAACTTAGTTATTTATGATGTATTATATAAATAAATGAAATAAACACAAGAGTATAAAAATACTTATGATGTCATATATCAATAATACATATGATAAAACAACTTTAGATATTCTTGTTTCACTAGTCTCCCCCAATACTTATAGAAATAGGTTGTACAAGGTAGCACTATCTTGTACGGAAACAATTTTTCTTCAAGGAGGTTTCTATGAAGAAAAATTGTTTGACAGTGATGGTAGTGCTGTTGGCCATTCTAGCAGTACTAAGCGCAGCGAGGGCTCCTGAAGCAACAGTTTCAAAGGGCGAGAAGATTAGATGACTGTATGACATATTGGGTTAGACGCAACGCGGCACGAAACTATTACTAATGCTATTGCGCGATATGAAGCCGTTAACCCCAATGTAAAAGTTGTGGAGCAAGCCATTGAGAATCAGTGACGATCACATAGATAACTCTGCATTTACCGGAGCTTTTTTCGCTCTAGCTTGCCAGGATATGTCCGGATTCGACAAACCTGCTGACTTCGCATATATGACATATAAAGAATTTGAATAGGAGTTGCTATGAATACTAAGAAACAGGCATTATTATTGGTTGGTGGATGGGAAGGTCATGAGCCAGAGTTGGTCTCTAGGCGATTTGCAGCCTTTCTGGAGCAAGAGGGTTTTGCTGTGCGCCTGGAACATTCTTTGGATGTACTGCAGGACAGGGAGTATCTTTTCGGCCTTGATCTGTTTGTTCCAATCTGGACGATGGGCGAGCTTCCCAAAGACAACGTAGCCAATCTTTTGGATGCTATTGGATCTGGAGTTGGGGTTGCTGGATGCCATGGTGGCATGTGCGACGCATTTCGAGCCAATGTAGGTTGGCAGTTCATGATGGGCGGTAATTGGGTAGCCCATCCGGGTGGGGATGGAATACCGTACCGTGTCAATATTAAGAACAGTACTAGTGATCTCACTAAGGGAATACAAGATTTTGACGTAGTATCGGAGCAGTATTATCTACATGTCGACCCGGTGGTAGAAGTTTTGGCAACTACAAACTTCCCTACCATTGATTGGTACCACAGTACCAATGGAGTCGTTGCAATGCCTGTAGTCTGGACAAAACGCTGGGGGCATGGAAGGGTATATTACAACTCCTTGGGACATCACAATGATATTTTTGATATCCCTGAAGCATGGGAACTGATGAAGCGTGGTCTGCTTTGGGCTTCTGAAGGGAAGAGACTTGCCAAAGAACAAGGTCTTGGCATCGAAATGTTTGCAACAGAAAGGAAGATGTTCTGATATGAAAAAACTTGGAGTAGGTATCGTAGGTATTGGAAAAATAAGCGGAATCTATTTGCAGAATCTTAGCAATATGTTCAAAGATGTCGTATCTATTATTGCAATTTCCGACCTCGTAGAAGAACGCACTGCACAAGCCGTTCAGGACTATGGAATCCCTCAGGTACTGAGTTTTGAGGAAATGCTCGCCTGTAAGGATGTTGATCTCATCCTCAATCTCACCACCCCACAGAACCACTATGATCTATGCAGAAGAGCCCTGGAGGCAGGTAAGCATGTGTATGTGGAAAAACCTCTTTCACTGAGTGGTGAACATGCCTCTTCTCTGGTTACCTTGGCAAAAGAAAAGGGTTTGTCACTGGGGGGGGCTCCTGATACATTTCTTGGTGCAGGGATCCAGACCTGTAAGAAGCTCATTGATGATGGTTGGATTGGTAAGCCTGTAGCTGCTTCTGCGTTTATGATGAATCATGGACATGAGAGCTGGCATCCAGATCCAGAATTTTACTACAAAAAGGGGGGCGGACCTCTCTTTGACATGGGACCCTACTATCTTACAGCTTTGGTAACAATGCTTGGTCCAATTGACTTTGTCAGTGGTATAGCCCAGAAAACGTTTGCAGAGCGTACCATAACCAGTGAACCAAAGAAAGGATCAGTGATCACTGTGGATGTCGCAACGCATGTTGCAAGTTTGCTTCACTTCCAAGAAGGGGCTGTAGGGACGTTAGTTACCAGTTTCGATGTCTATCATCATGCTATGCCTCGTATTGAGGTGTATGGGACAGAAGGAACCCTTAGGGTCCCTGATCCGAATACGTTCGGCGGACCAATTCTCTTCTGTCGCCAAGGTTCCAAGGAATGGACGGAATTGCCTTTATTGTTTCCCTATGCAGAAAATTCTCGTGGGTTGGGAGTAGCTGATATGGCAACGGCCCTTCGAACTGGTAAAGATCATCGTGCTTCAGGATTATTAACTCGTCATGTAGTTGAAGTTATGGAAGGGATTCTTGCCTCTTCTGAGAGTGCTTGCCAAATCCGAATTAAGCATCCAACGTGTAGCTAAGGGTAGCAAAGCTCCTGATTTTATATCTTTTCCCAGATGAAACCCATCTCCTTATGTCTTTGGAAGGAATCATCTGGGCTAAAGATTTACTTATGGTGCAAAAAAACAAATTGTACCTGATGTTGTTTCCTCCATACAGGGAAGTTCTCCTGTGATGGTTTGGGAGTATTTGGAGACGCATCAAGAAAAATCGATGATTGATTGGATTCATGAGCGGACATTTCTTTTCTTGTGGAGAAACACGCTCGAGCTCTTATGGTAAACTCGGAAGTTCCGACCAAAGCACAGGAAGAGGGATAGCTTGCCTGAACTGTCACTGATGCTTTTGTGATGGATCCACCAATCCATAAAACCCTTCTTTTGGCTTGGCTTTACACCCTTTTAGGCCTTGCTCTGTTGCATCCATGACCCTAAAATGTATAGTACGCGTAGTACAGATCCTTTTGTAACAACGTCCTTGAATTCTCGACAGAATAGAAACTACTGAACTATTGTAAGTCCTAGTGCTCTGAGAGGTATATTCCCATGATTCAAATTGTGTTGGAAAAAATTGCAAGTATGTTTGTCATCCTTGCTTTTGGTGTTTTGTGTTATCGGAAAAACCTTTTTGATGAACAGATGATCAAGAAACTCTCAACCTTCCTGTTGATGGTGGTCAATCCTATAGTTTTGTTTGTCTCTTACCAGATATCTTACAATGAAGAGCAATTGGTAAATCTTGGCTATGCTTTTCTGCTTTCACTTGGAGCCTTTATAGTTCAAATTCTGGTGGCCTATGTGTTTATTCCAAGAAAAAACATCCAATCTGCTGTTGAACGATTAAGCGCTATCTATTCAAATTGTGGTTTCTTTGGTATTCCCCTGATCAATGGGTTGTTTGGGCGAGAAGGGGTATTTTACCTGACTGCCTACCTGACTGTATTTTATCTTTTTTTCTGGACTCATGGGGTGTTGTTGATGATAGGCAAGACTACCCTCAAAGAAGCTGTAAGGAATTTGGTTTCCCCTGCAATTTTCTGTGTGTTGTTAGGCCTGCTCTGCTTCAGTTTTCAAGTGAAACTCCCAAGTTTTTTTGTCTCTGCCCTTGATAGTGTGGGGAGCATGAATACTCCTCTGGCAATGCTGGTTGCCGGTGCGACAGTAGGACAATCAGAACTGAAAGTCTGTTTTTCCTCGGTGAGGGTATATTGGATAGCAATGCTCAAACTTCTGATTGTCCCTTTTGCAGTGGCTATACTTATGAGTTTCTTTGCAATTTCTCCAATGCTACGGATGGTAGTCATCCTTGCTAGTGCAAGTCCAGTGGGGGCGACCTGCACAATGCTTGCCATTCGGTATGGCAAGGATGGGGGCTATGCTTCCCAGTTGTTCATTGTAAGCACGTTGCTTGTGGCACTAACCATTCCCTTGGTGGTAGCTTTTTCAGGATTCCTTGGCATCAGGTTTTAAAAGACCGATGAAAGGGATAGGATATGTCTATTCAGCATAAGGTTGGGTACGTGAAGTGAAAGCCTTTTATCCATAAGGGGATTGTTTCTGGTCGAAACGCATATTTTGCGTTTCTGTTACCTATAAAGGAGTCTTTCTGCAAATCTCTTGACTTCCTTTTTGCTATAGCCCATCGTATGGGTATGAAATTGACCTATATACATCACAGCTGTTTTCTCTTGGAGACTGAAAAGGCGTCTCTCTTGTTTGACTACACCGAAGGGAAGTTGCCTCAGTTTGATCTTACTAAGAGCCTCTATGTTTTTTCTACCCATAGGCATGGGGACCATTTTTCGGAAAAGATATTCTCCATCGCCGAGGGTGTAAAGAAGATCTATTACCTGCTCTCTTTTGATATCCCCAAAGAGCGTATACCCCATGCATTGGAAACGGATGTCCAATCTTTGGATAGCAATTCCACATATCTGGTGGGAGATCTGAAAATTCTTACGTTCAAGTCGACTGACGAAGGTATCGCCCTGGTCATAGAGGTAGAAGGCAAGAAGCTTTACTATGCAGGGGACCTGAACCACTGGCATTGGGAAGGGGAACCAGACTGGTGGAATCTTCAGATGGCCAAGGATTATCTTGATGAAGTAGAGAAACTGCCTAAGAAGCTTGACCTTGCCTTTGTTCCTGTAGATCCCCGTCTGGGTAAATCCTTTAGCCTGGGCTCTGATGAATTGCTTGCTCACACTGATGTTTCTCTGCTTGTGCCCATGCACTTTTGGGGTGATTTCTCCGTATGCGGGAAGTTACAAGAGTCAACAGAGACAAAGATTTTACAGATTTCACACAAAAACCAAACGTGGAGGCTCCCATGAAATTTCATTTTGCACACAATAACTTCAACGTAACCAACCTTGATGCATCCCTTGCCTTTTACAAGGAGGCCCTTGGTCTTGTAGAGGTCCGTCGTAAGGAAGGTCCTGAGGGGTCTTTCATTCTGGTATTCCTCGGTGATGGTTCTTCCAAACACCAGCTTGAACTTACCTGGCTGAAAAACTGGGAGAAGGGCGTCTACAACCTTGGGGACAATGAATTTCACCTAGCCTTCGAAACTGATGACCTGGAAGGGGCAAGATCAAAGCACCGAGAGATGGATTGCATCTGCTACGAAAACAAAATGATGGGAATCTATTTCATTGCCGACCCTGATGGGTATTGGATAGAGATAGTCCCGGAAAAGAAATAGATACGTTTTTTTGTCAAATTAGCTAAAGTGTCCAGAATGTTGCATAGTTTTATCAAAAGGTATAGAGTAGGGGCCATCACACACAATTCATAGGAAAGGCGGTAGGATGGCTAACAAAGGTACGTTACCAGGCGTGTCGTTTTTTCACGACTTGCAGAAAGAATTTTCTGGATATAATGGGATAAAATTTTCCAAGGACCTCTTGGCAGGTCTTACAGTAACAGCTGTTGCCTTGCCCTTGGCTCTTGCCTTTGGGGTAAGCTCCGGCTTGGATGCCGCCTCAGGACTCATTACGGCTATCATGGCAGGGTTGGTCATCGGATCATTGTCTGGAGCCTCGTTCCAGATTTCGGGGCCGACAGGGGCGATGGCTGCGATCTTGGCAGGTCTTGCAGGCTCCCATGGTCCTGAAGGAGTATTCCTTGCCGGTATGATCAGTGGCATCATCCTGATCGCTGCAGCAGCCTTGAAAGTGGGGGCACTTGTCAGCTATATCCCGTCTCCTGTGGTGACTGGCTTTACCAGTGGGATTGCCGTCATCATTGCTCTGGGGCAGATAGATAATTTTTTTGGCACTTCCTCTGTCGGCGAGAGTGCCCTGACCAGGCTCTTTTCCTACAGGCAACTTGGATTCTTGCCTAATCTCTCGGCCCTCATGTACGGGATGATGGTAGTGTTGCTTATGGTATTTTGGCCAAAGAAATGGAATGCAAAGGTTCCTGCCTCTTTGATAGGCATCATGGTGGCACTGGTCCTGCAGATATTCCTCGATCTTGAGGTTGGTGAAGTGGGCGCAATTCCTCGTACATTGCTTGGGGAAAATCGTCTGAAGTTCTCCTTCATCACCTTGGGTAATATCAAGATGTTTCTTTCTCCTGCAATCAGCATCGCTGCCTTGGGTATGGTTGAGAGTTTGCTGTGTGGTTCTTCTGCTGGGAAGATGAAGGGTGGTGAAAAGCTCAAGGCTACCCAAGAGCTCTATGCTCAAGGTATAGGCAATACCCTTATTCCATTTTTTGGGGGTATTCCTGCTACCGCCGCAATAGCCCGTACCAGTGTGGCTATCAAGAGTGGGGGCCAAACCCGTCTGACAGGAATCATCCATGCGATAGGGCTGCTTGCTTCCATGTTTCTCCTAGGTTCATACATGAGTCGCATACCCCTCGCTGCCCTAGGTGGAGTTCTGATGGTTACAGCCTGGAGGATGAATGAGTGGAAAGCCATCAAGCAGATTTTTGCAAAGCGGATAAAGACCTCAATGGCTCAGTATATAATTACCTTGGTGGCTACAGTGGTCTTCGACCTTACCATGGCAATCCTGATAGGTATTGTATTCTCCATGGTCATGTTTGTGATTCGCAGCAATAAGATATCCATTGAGATTGACGATGTCACCAAGGACTTGGTTGATACTACACGCAAGACCAAGGTGGTCTATGTCGATGGCTCACTCTTTTTTGGTTCACAGGAACTGTTGACCAAAGAGGTTGAGCTCATGATCAGCCATAAGGTCAAGCGGATCATCTTCTCTGTAAGAGGAGTACCCAATATCGACCATAGTTCGGTCAATGAGTTTGTCGAGATAGTGAAGATGTGTAGGGAAAAAAAGATAGAGGTGCTTTTCTGTGGTGTGCAGCCTGCTGTAATGCATATGTTTGAACGGTTGGATTTTGTAGAGCATCTGGGACGGAATAATTTCTACTCCAGCGCCGTCATCGCCTTGGCGTCGCTTAGTTGAACCTGCTGGTAAAGATTTTCTGATAATCCTTGGGGGTTGTATCCATAACTTTGCGAAATTGCCTGGAAAAGTAGTTCGGATCAGCAAAGCCTGAAGCCTCTGCCACTTCAGCAATGGATAGCCCCCTTTTTTGTATTAGGGCACAAGCATAGGCAATACGCTTGTGCAGGTGGAATTCAATGGGGGATAGCCCGGTGGCAAGCTTGAAATAGCGATTCAGCGTACTGGTACTCATGTTTGCTATACCTGTTAGGTCTCTGGTGGTAAGGCTTCTGTGTTTGTTCTTTTCCATGAAGGCCATCACAATCCATAGGCGGTGTGCCATCTGGTTGTTTTCCCGAGGTGTCTCATCATAAAAGCGTGAAAGCAAGATGATGAGGTTAAGCAGGTAGGAGTAGGCAAGGGTCTTGGCTCCAGATCCGAAGCTTTGGTTATCGACTTCTCTTTCCATATCCTCCAGGATAGGGAGAACTTCTGAAAGTTGGGTAGGATTGAGCAAGAGCGTGGGTATCGTTTGAGCATCCTTGAACAATGAGGTAAATCCTGGAAGGTCTGACAGGTCAAGAAAATTCTTGGCAAGCATATTTTCCCCTATAAGAATGTTGTACAGCGCAAGATTCTTTACATCCTTGTACCCGTGTTGTACTCCTGGGGGAATAAAGAAGACACTGCCTTCCCCTAACTGAAACTCTCCATTTTGTGAGAAGTGTGTTCCAGAGCCCCTAGTGACAAGTACCAGTTCGTTGAATTCATGGCTATGGAGGCGAAAAGGGAGCTCTGGGTCACGTTTTACGACCTTCAGCTGTAGCGAGGGTTCATGAAAAAAGATGTTCTCTGTAAGAATAGGCCCACTCATACGAACATGTTCTGCTATTGCCCCAATTTTGTCAATGAAAGCTAGCTGTTGCCCTCTTCTTGTTCTCTCCTCCATAGTGTGTCACTATGAAGATAAGAGAGGAAATAGTATGCGTCTTATGCTCGATAGTGCGAACCTGATGGACTTGGAGAGGGCTCTGGATATCTACCCGATAAGTGGAGTCACCACAAACCCCCAACAGATACAGAGTGAGGGAAGCATCGATTTTTTCGCTCACCTCAAAAGCATCCGTAGACTGATAGGAGCAGACCGTAGCCTTCATGTGCAAGTATTGGGTAGGGACAAGGCTACAATCATAGGGGAAGCAGAGAAGATCTGCTCAATCCTAGGGGAAAGTACCTACATATCTATTCCAGTCACAGAAGAGGGGCTCAAGGCTATCCATGTCCTTGCCCAACGGGATTTCAATATAACCGCCACAACAGTATTCTCTACCATCCAAGGCCTCATTGCAATGCTTAGTGGTGTGAAATATATTGCAGTATTCTATGACAGGATGCTCAACAATGACATTGATGCACCAAGGGTCATCAGAGAATTGAGCAGCTTGCTCTGGACCAATACCAGCAATACACAGGTGCTTGCGGCAAGCTTCAAGAATGTTGCTGAGATTACCACGTCTTATGCCTGTGGCGCTGGGTGCTGCACAGTACGCCCTGAGATCCTTTCTACGGGTTTGCGTATGCCTTCCATCCAGAAGGCGGTCAGTGACTTCAGAAAGAACTGGGATGAGGTCTATGCGGGGATGACGATCCTGGATTTGTAGGCTAGTTGGAAAGCGTCTTTTTTACAGCTTTGAGCCATCCCTTGTATTTGCTTTCCGCTTTCTCTGCAGGAAGGAGGGGAAGGTATTCTGCTTTCACTCTGCCTTGAAACTTTATCTCACTGCTGAAGAACCCTAGCTTTTTTCCAGCTAGGATGGCAGGACCTTGGCCGGAGAGCTCCTCAAGCGAGGCCACCCCTACAGTTGCCCTGACTATATCTGCCTGGAACTGCATCAGGAAAGCATCATTTGTTGGCCCTCCGTCGACCTGAACCCTGTCTATGGGATACCCGCTCTCCTTTTTCATGAGGAAAAGGATGTCTGCTATCTGGTACGCTATTGACTCCTCAGCCGCCCTGATGAGCTCATTGCTTCCTGTTGTCCTGCTCATTCCCGAGATTGACGCTCTCGCTTGTCCATCCCAGTAAGGTGCCCCTAGTCCTGAGAAGGCAGGTACAAGATAGAGCCCTTGTGAATCATTGGCTAGCGAGGCAAGCTTGCCAGCTTCTTTAGGAGAAGTGAGAAGTTTGAGGTCTTCAACAAGCCAGGTTATGGTTGCTCCGGTATAGTTGATATTTCCTTCCAGTACGTAGGTGGGCACCCCATCGGTTGCCCAGGCAATGGAGGTGACCAGATTTTTGGATACAGTCGGTTTAGGTCCGATATTCATCATGATGGATGATCCGGTCCCATAGGTTGCTTTAACCATTCCCTCTGTCATGCATCCTTGGGCATAAAGGGCTCCCTGAGAGTCTCCTAGAACTCCACATAGGGGGATAGGGTTTGCAAGCAAACCTCCAAGTGTTGTATGGCCAAAAATAGCATCGGAATCAACAATTGAAGGTAGTTGTTCTCTCTTGATCCCAAAGATTGAACACAGCAATTCATCCCAGGTGAGACTGTGTATGTTCAGCAACTGGGTTCTTGAGGCATTGGATGGCTCTGTTAGTATCGTATGCTCTACACTGAGGTGATAGAGAAGAAAGCTGTCCATGGTAGATAGGATCAGCATGTTATTTTTTGCCAATTCCTGAACGGCTGGCACCTCTTCAAGAAACCAGGAGAATTTCGCCGCAGAGAAGTAGGGTGAGAGGTTCAACCCGGTCCTTTCCTTGACGATAGAAGCATAGCTCTCTCTCTCTTTGCAGATATTCGCAGCTCGTCCACACTGCCAGACTATGGCATTGTGGGCAGGTTTCCCAGTGCTCTTATCCCAAGCAATGGATGTCTCTCGCTGATTGGAGAGGGAGAGAGCAAGGATTTGTTCAGGTTCAATTGCAGCCTCTTCAATGACTTTCCGAATGGCCATAAAGACATTCTTCAGGATTTCTTCCCCATCATGTTCAACCCATCCCAGTTCGTTGATGATCTGTTTGTGGGGAACGTCCGAGCGTCTGACAAGGTTACCCTCCTTGTCAAAGAGGAGGGCTTTGGTTGTTGATGTGCTCTGGTCTACTGAAAGGATGTAGTGACGGTCATGCATGGAAACCTCGTTTTCGTTCAAATAAGTTGACAGCCGCATCTGTTATTCCCTTTGCATCGAGGCCATAGTAGGCAAAAAGCTCAAGGGATTCTCCTGTAATCAAGTACTCATCGGGGAGGGCAAGGTTCTTCACCGGCACAGGGTGGTTGCTACTGACTACTTGGGAGACAATGCTGCCCAAGCCTCCGTATATACTATGCTCCTCTATGGTGAGGATGGCCCCCGTTTCGAGGGCCGCTTCGGTGATCGCCTGCTCATCAAAGGGCTTGAGGGTAGCCATATCAAGGACCCGTGCTTGGATGCCTTTCTCCTTGAGTAGCTGTGCTGCCTGTAGGGTATGGTAGACCATCTCTCCACAGGCTACAAGGGTCAAGTCTGATCCTTCCCTCAGACGATTTGCCTTGCCGAGTACAAAGGGTTCTCCAGAATAGTGCTCATTATAAATCACAGGAATCTTTCCACGCCCTACACGGATGTATGTGGCGTTGGTAGCCTGTTCTATGGCTTGAAGCATTGCCTCAGTCTGGACTGCATCAGAGGGAATGATAATCTGAAGGTCAGGAAAGCAGCGTAGTGTTGCTATATCATGGAGTGTATGGTGGGAGGCTCCCAGTGCCCCATAGCTTACTCCCCCGCTGACACCGAATATCTTCACGTTTTGGTGAGAGTAGGCAACATCAACTTTTATCTGTTCCAAGGCACGTGCTGTAAGGAAACAGGCTGGTGCGCATACATAGGGATGCTTTCCCACTAGGGCCAACCCGGCGGCAATACCCACCTCATTTTGTTCGGCAATTCCAATCTCCACGAACTGGTCAGGTAGCTCGTCGACATAGGTATTCAGGCCACAGGATCCTCGGGCATCAGAGCTGACGACAAGGATATCAGGGTTCTTTTTGGCCAGAGAGAGCAAGGCAGCAGTAAATGCTTCTTTACAGGCTTTGGGTTCAGGCATGAGTAAGCTCCTTTTCTAGTCTGTCCAGTTGGTCCATAGTACTGGCAAATAGTTGGGTATTAGGAACTCCATGATGCCATTTTGCTTGATTTTCCATCTCCTTGACTCCTTTTCCCTTAATGGTGTGAGCAATGATGAGAGATGGTTTTCCCCTTTCGAAGGGTGCCATTGTCAGAGTAGCCACTATCTCTTGCATATTGTTCCCATCAATCTCCCTGATACTCCATCCAAAGGCAGCCCACCGTTCGGCGAGGGGTTCTAGGTTCATGATCTCTCCGGTCGATCCGGATATCTGTAGATGGTTCCTATCTACAATAGCGACCAGGTTGTCCAGTTTATAGTGAGATCCCGCCATGGCGGCTTCCCAAACAGAACCCTCACCTTGTTCTCCGTCTCCCATCAGGACAAAGACACGATTATTCTTTTTGCTTTTTTTGAGTCCTAGGGCTACGCCCACTGAAATGGAAAGCCCATGGCCCAACGCTCCTGTATTCATTTCGATACCAGGAATCTTGTTGTTAGGGTGGCCGATGAGCCGGCTCTTGAACTGGCTGAAGGTCTTCAGCTCCTCTTTGGGGAAGAATCCCCTTGCAGCCAGCACAGCAAGGTACCCTTCTACACAGTGCCCCTTGGAGAGAATGAAATAGTCACGCTCTTTCCAAGTGGGATTCTGAGGATCTATGTTCAGCACTTCATAGAAGAGCGCGGTCATGATATCTGCTGAGGAGAGCGATCCTCCTGTATGGCCTGTGTTTGCATTATGGATCATAGTAAGCAGGTCTCTTCTAGTTGTGACTGCCTGTAGTTCCAACTCTCTGATGGTCATTATTTTCACCTTTATAACATACCTAGTCTGACAATCCTTCGATTGTTCTGGTTCCTTGCGTGTCTGTTCTCTTATGCCTATTGCATGCTTGGAATATCTTCACCTCTCAGGTAAGCCTTTACATCCTCTTCGATCGGGTCATAGAAGTCGGGTTTCACGCCGATGTATTTGCACACTTCATACAAGATGGGCACAATATTCTGGTGGATGCCGACACAGTGATGGATGTAGGGACCTGTAACAATCTTCTCTTCCAATCGCTTGATGTTCTCAACCTCAATCCAAAGATAGGTCCCCATACACTTAGGACCAGATACTCCCTTAGCATTGCCCAACAGTAAGAAATACTCTCCATTATCCCCATCAAAACGGCACAGGGTTACATTGCCGGACTTGGCTTCTGCAGTGAGGCTTCCTGGATGGTCGAATGCAAGGGGATACCCAAGTACTGGTTTTTCTTTAGCCACAGAGATTGGCCAAGGCCCACAATGCTGCAGCAGTTCCCCATTGGGGATGTCGGGGTGACGGATGGTCCAGTCCGCAAAGAATGATCGGGTCTTGTCCATGCTTGCCGATTCTACCAGCAGGGCTGTAATGGCACCATGGATGTCAGTCTCACAGACAACAGGGATACCTTCATCATTGAGTAGGGCATTGGCTGCACAGGGCATGATGCCCAACTCATCCTGCAGTGCGTTCCAGCACTGTATGGCAATGGCTTTACAGCCGTAGTGTTTGGCAAGATCGCTCATAGCCACCTTAAGGGCGGCTACGGTTTCAAGCTGTTTGTCGGTGACATTGATGATCATGGATTCTTTTACATAGTCGATGACCTTTTGTACTGCAGCCTTTTTCTCCTTCTTTGCGAGTTTGACAGCTGAGGTAAGCTCAGGCATGGGAATAGGGGCCAGTTGGATGTTGAAGCGTTCGAGCAACTCCCCCTCATTGCACATGGTAGTCCAGAAGTCAAAGGGACGGGTTGATATCTGCAGTATCCTAATGGACCTGAAGGTCTTTACCGTATTGCAGACTGCCAGGAAGTCCCTGAGTCCTCGTTCGAACTCAGGTTCTGTAACCCTGCAGTTGGTCATATAGGTAAAGGGGACCTGGAAGCGCCTTAGCACCTTGCCTGTAGCAAAGAGCCCGCACTGGGTGTCACGCAGGCGTACCCCATCGGGTTCGGGCCTCTCATCCAGAGGCCCCCAAAGCAGGACAGGAACTCCCAACTCCTTAGCAAGGCGGGCAACGACATACTCGGTGCCGAAGTTGCAGTGGGGGAGGAATAATCCGTCTACCCCCTCATCCTTGAACTTTTTGGCAATCGTAAACATGTCCTGGTCATTGTAGAGGAGCCCCTCTTCATTGATGTCTGTTATGTCAACGAAATCGATGTCGAGTTCCTTCAGTCGTTCTGCTGTGATGTTGCGGTATTTGATGGCGTCGGGTGCGCTGAAAATGCTTCTTCTTGTGGGGGCAAAACCCAGTTTGATACTGGCCATGGTTCTCTCCTTACCTTCGTTCTGTGGATAACACGCTCAGTAATATCCTAAGCTAATATAGTGGTATCGTCAATAATAATATTTCGTTTGGTTTCATTTAACTTTCATTTAGTTACTATTATAACCAAAACCCAGAGGAAAGTTTCAAGTATACATGAAAAAATTCAGCTAAAAGGGATAGGACAGTGGGGAAGAAACTCTGGATAATAGTTTGTATCTGTGCAACAAATGAAGATATTACGTGAATAAACAAAAGGTTTCTTTTCTTTTTGTTTGTTTTAGTGTATCATTTCGAAGAATTAGATGAGGAAATCCAACATGTTTCAAGATCAAAGAAGAGAGAAAATCCTGCAACTCCTCCAAGAGAATGGTAGTTGTCGAGTCCAGGAGCTCAAAGAGCTTTTTTCGGTGTCCGAACCAACTATCAGAGCTGATTTGGAAAGCCTGGAGAAGACAGGACTCATCACCCGCCAGCATGGCGGTGCCTTCATCAACAATCTTAGCTCACAGGCCGTTTCTCTGAATTTGCCATCCAGGGGAATGGAAGGGCAAAAGGCCAGGATAGGGAAGAAAGCTGCATCCTATGTTTGCAACGGGGATAATGTCATCCTCGATTCAGGAACTACTGTTACAGAGATGATACAGCATCTTGGCGACCGCACGAATCTTACTATAGTCACCAATGCATTGAACATTGCCCTCCATTTGGGGATGGAGCCTACCAATCATGTTCTGGTCGTTGGAGGGGAGTTTAAGCCACCAACCCTCTCTTTGACAGGAGAAAAGGGCCTTTCCCTATTTGAAAACCTCTATGTGGAAAAGCTGTTTCTTGCTACAGGTGGCTTCTCCTTGGATGCAGGGCTTACTTACCCCAGCTTCAGTGACATCGCACTCAAACGTGCCATGATAGCATCAGCGAAGACTGTGTATTTGCTTGCCGACTCCAGTAAGCTTGAGAGAATCCAGTTCGCTTCCCTAGGCTGTGTTGACAAAATAAATTACTTGCTCACAGATGAGGGCATAGACCATGAATATGCCAAGAAGCTTCGAGCCGCAGGGATTACAGTTGTAATCTGCTGATGTAGGTATAATCATTTGAAGAAAATAAAGAAAAATGACGCGAAACTAAAAGAAAGAATAAAAATTTTTGAAATACTTGATCAAACTGCCGTATAGTGCATTTTATACGGCAGTTTCCTGAACAATGCTGAAGGAATCCATGTTATTTTTTCAGGCTGAAGTTCATCCTATCGATCACATCATTTTGTAACTCAGTGTTCAATGGGGTGAAGAATGCGCTGTACCCTGCAACCCTGACCAAGAGGTCCTTGTACTCTTCAGGCTTCCTCTGGGCCTCCCTCAAGGTTTCATTATCCAGCACATTGAACTGGATATGGTATTGGTAGTTCTTGAAATGCGTTTTCACCAGTGCAAGGATGCGTTTTCGTGACTCTACAGATTCAAAGGAATCAGGGGTGAGTCGCATGTTGAAGATTGATCCTTTCTGAAACCAGATGCTTGGAAGTTTGCTCTCAGAATTGATGGTTGCAGTGGGTCCATTCTGCTCTGATCCATTGGCAGGAGAGACTCCATTATTTACGGGTAAGGATGCTTTTCTCCCGTTTGGCAGAGCGCCAACCGACTTTCCGAAAGGAACGTTACCTGTTACAGAGCTTTTGCTGAGGGCGAATGTCGCAGGAATAGGTCCTTTGCCATACCTTGAGCTTTTAAATGATCGCTGATACGTGGATCCGAGGAATTCACTGATTTCTACAGTCCATTTGTCGGCATACTCATCATCATTGCCAAATTTTGGAATTTTGTTGACCATCAGAAGCCGGATCTCTTCTCCTGTCGGGATTGTCGTGTCATCCTCAAAATTGGTCTCCATTGCATGCTTCAGCTGGGAAGCTGTGAGAATTTTCTTATCGAAAAGGAGGTATTCCAAGGCTGCAAAGGAGTCTCCCACACTGATGGAACCCGCAGTCGGGCCGCCATCAGCAGTGTAGACAGCGCCTCCCTCGATTAGGGACTTTCCCCGTCCGATACAGTCATCGATCAGGGAGGACCTGAATGCATTCTGGTCATGGAGTATGTGCATTTCGTCAGAGATGTGTTCAACAATGACCTGCAGGCGCATGTAGTAGAATAGTTGCTTCTTAAAAGCCGTCATGATCTCTTGCATTGTCTTGAAAGTGGTCAGGTCGCCATCCCCTTTGAGAAGGGTCACTCCAGTAGCAGGATCCGTTCCATTATTTAGGGTGATTTCAAATACCTTGGCTACATTTAACCAGGAGCCTTTTGCTGCGAAATCCCATTTCCCTGGTATGGATGCTTCGATACACCCTACTGGTGCCCAGTTGTACAGGTCTTCCTTTGCAATACCCATGTTGTCGAGGATTCGCATGACCCCAAGGTCATTATAGAAGGCAGGCTGTCCTCCCTTGTGTATCGCTACCACCTGCAAAGCCTGGTCCATCAGCTTGTTGTCAGTTCCTTCGAACCACTTGAACGAAACCGATGGTTTGGGAAGGCCCATGTCGGCTGTTGCCTGCAGCACTATGCTGGTCAGGGCATTTGCAGCATCCTTACCGTCAGATGTCTGGCCTCCGATGGCAAGGTTTTCTGCCAAATGGTACCCTGGGAAATATTCGCTATCTGGCCATGAACGGAGCTTGTTGATTTCATTAGCCTTGATAAAGAAGCTTTCTACTAGTTCCAGTGCCTCAGAATCAGTAAGAGTACCATTTTTGGCATCCTTTTCCAGATAGGGAAAGAGGAATTGATCAAATCTTCCCAAAGAGATTGCATGACCGTTTGTCTCTATCTGTAGGACAAGCTGGATGAACCATACGGTTTGAACAGCCTGCCAAAAAGTCTTTGCAGGTTTTGCAGGCACTTGCTTACAGTTTTTTGCCATGGTGGTCAGCTCTGCTTTTCGCCTTGGCTCCTGCTCTTTCCCTGCCAGTTTTTCCAATAGTTCTGCGTACCTCTCAGCAAATCTAATGACCGCTTGATTGGAGAGGATGACAGCCTGTAGAAACCAAGATTGCTTAATCGTATCGGGTTCAGCTAGGTCAAGGGAATCTAGTCGGGCTTGGGCTTTTTTAATAATATGCTCCAAGCCATGCTCAAGGATTACAGCATGGTCTGGAAGAATATTTCCTAGGCCGGCTGCAGCACACCATGTGTCGTCAATCGCATTGATCTCCCATGCTTTGCGTGCATCGCCTGGCAGCTCGCGCCATATATTCTCTATAAGAGTCTTGCCTTTCCAGTAATCAATGGTTTTCAGTACTTCCTTCTTGGTCTTTTCTGAATAGGCGAACTGATCACAAGGACGCTCTGAGAAGGCATACGGCTTTCCAGCAAACTCCTCTTCAATCCATTTGTAGGAGTATTCAGGGAATACTGGTGCTCCACGAACAGTGCTGGCCTGATTTCCTACCAACAACTCACCATCACGGACAAAAATCGTCATGGTATCGAGGATTTCATACAATGCCTGAGCGCGCCTCTTTACTATGGGAGAGCCTTCGCTTTTTTTCATAGCTTCTGTAAAGAGAACAGCACGCTCGGAACAAATCTCCGGCGTTGTATCCAGCAATTCCTCTCGCAGTTTTTTGATTCTTGTGTTCATACCGATTCTCCTCCATACTGAAAACGGTTTCAGAGTACTAGTAACGATACCATGGACCAATTGAGAAATCAACACATTAATTTATATCACTTGCAACACGGTTTCTTTATCTTGCAAAAAATTCCGATGTTTCTCTTGCAGGGAGTTGTCGGTAAGTATCTGGTCAAACTCTTCCATACTTGCAAAATAACAAGAATGCACAAAGCCAAATTTAGTTGAGTCCACTACTAGGATTTTTTCCAAGGATGATTCCATAGCTGTCTTTTTTATGACACATTCGCTCTGATTGGCACAGGTGACTCCCAGTTTTTCATGCACACCACCAGCGGAGATGAACGCTTTTCGAATGCGATTGTTTCGAAGGATTTCTGAATCCATCGACTGTTCCAAAATCATGGTCTTCCTATTGTACATTCCTCCAATGAGGATGACATCGATATTTTTCTTATTAGCTATGGTGAGGAATACATTGATGGAGCAACAGACTACAGTAACATGGAACTCTGAGGGGATGAACTGTGCAAGGAGTTCTGTCGTTGACCCTCCATCCAGAAAGATAATGTCATTATCCTCTACCAGAGAGGCAGCATACTGGGCAATGCGTTTCTTCTTTTCCTTGTTTTGGCTCTCTGCAACAGCAAGAAGGTAATCAGAAAGACTTCCCTTAGCTTCATCACCAGTAAAGATTACAGCACCGTACAAGACCTTCACTTCTCCTTGGCTAGAAAGGAATTCCAAGTCCCTTCTTGTTGTCATGGGAGATACACCAAGGCGTTCTGAGATTTCTGTTATCTTCAATGAGCCTTCTAACTGCAAAATCCGTATCAAGGACTCAAGTCTAGCTTTTTTTGTTGTCATAACTATGAGTATAATAAGGTTTGAAATAAAAGTAAATCACAAAAACATGTTCAACTATTGACAAAATTCTCATATTAGATAAAATAAGAACAAGAATATGGTTTACATTTACCATTAAGAGGGGAAATATGCAAAAAGCTACTAAAGAATCGTTCAAACAACTCATTGTTGATACTGGATTGGAAATGCTCTCTACAGGCTTGACTGTAGGGACTTGGGGAAACATAAGTGTTAGAGACCCTGAGAGCGGGTATATCTATATAAGCCCAAGTGGAATGGATTACAAGATAATTAAAGCCCATCATGTCGTAGTACTTACAGACACCTGTGAACTTGTTGAAGGTGAGTGTGAACCTTCAATAGAAAAACATATGCATGCAGCAGTCTATAGGGCAAGAGTCGATGTCAATTCAGTGATCCATACTCATCCTATCTATTCGACACCTTTTGGTCTTACAAATACGACTATGATCGGAGTGAGCGAGGATTTTATCCAAATTGTTGGTGATGAGATATATCCTGCCTATCCGTATGAGTTGCCGGGAACCGAAGAACTTGGGGTAACGGCTGTCAATGCACTGAAGGGGAAAAATGCTGTCCTTCTTCCTGGTCATGGTTTGTTGGCTGTTGGCTCATCGTTAAAAATGGCCTTCAAGATATGTACTGTTGTTGAAAAGAACGCTCAAATCTTGTTGTTCTCCAAACTACTTGGCGGTGAGATAAGGCGTTTTACCCAGCATGAAATTGATGCAATGCAGAGCTTTGCTAAAAACCATTACGGAAAAATGAATCAGGAAAAATAGGCTACTACAATAGCTTGAATAGTGATGCACAGGTTGTAGTAATTACAGCCTGTGTTTCCGTTTTAGGCAGAGAGGGATATTTGTTCATAAGTTTTCTCTGTTGACAAACTGAGACCTCAATCCTATCCTATTAGCATGCTGAAAACGGTTTCTAACAGGAGGTGAGCCAAATCAAATATACCATAAATGAGCTAGCCAAATTATGTAACACATCCCCTGCCACCATATCAAGGATTACTAATAATCCCGAACTGGTTTCCCAACCATTGAGAGAGAGGATCGAGAACACAATGAAGGAAGTTGGGTACAAACCGAATCCTTTTGCTTCACGGTTAAGCTCCAACTCCACCTGGGGGTTGGGTCTTTTTGTCTTTGACATCCTCAATCCTTTCTTTGCATTGATTGTGAGAAATATCAGTCATCTTGCCATGGAAGAACAGATTCCTCTTACTGTGTGTGACACTGAGAACAACGAGGAGAAAGAAAATCTCTATTTGGAATATCTTTTGGATACCAAAGTGGAAGGGATTATCTTTGCTGAAGGAATCTCCCTGAAAACAATTGAGAATGCAAAGAAATACACCCGTGTTGTGCTGATAGATAGCCATTATCATCATGGTTCAATTTCTGAAGTCCATAGTGATAACTATGGTGGCGCTTGTCTTGCTGTCGAGCATCTGATCGCTCTGAATCATACCAAGATAGGATTTGTTGGGGGGCCAGATAATTGGCCTACTGCCCATGATCGTTTTCTTGGCTATGAGGGTACGCTTAGTAAACACAACATTCCTATCCGTTCTGACTTTTTTTTCCCAGGTGACCTCCGCTTTGAATCAGGAGGGGATGCCATTGATGCCTACATCTCTTTACAAGATAAGCCGACAGCCATTTTTTGTGCGAACGACCAGATGGCATATGGGGCTCTTGCTCGGGCAAAGAACTGTGGCATAACTATTCCAGGAGATCTTTCCATTGTCGGGTTTGATGATATACCTCTCTACAATGTATTTGATACCAAGCTGACAACGGTACACCAGGATATACAAGCGTTAAGCGAACACTCGTTCAATTTGCTTTTCCCAAAGGACAAGAAAAGTGACTTTTCCAATAATCCAAAGGAGGTTACAGTCCCTACCACTTTAGTGCCGGGACAGACCTGTAGGGCTTTGCCTTCGAATCATTAAGGGAGCATTACCAATGAATGTTTTTACCATAGAACGATTTGGGACGAAAGATGGGCCTGGTATCCGCACAGTTGTATTTTTCAAGGGGTGTAACTTGCATTGTGCTTGGTGTCAGAACCCAGAATCTCAGATGGCAAAGCTACAAGTAATGTATACCCAACCGTCCTGTGTTGGATGTGGAAAATGCGCAGAGGTCTGTCCGGTTGGGGCTATTACGTATGATGAAACCTTTGGATTTATCTCCGATTCCAATCTCTGCGTTCTCTGTGGAGCTTGTCTGGATACCTGCCTGTATGATGCCCGTTCGATAGTGGGGAAAGAGTGGGATGAAGACCTTCTCGTGAAGGAGCTGCTCAAAGATAGACAATTCTTTAGTGAAAGTGGTGGAGGTGTGACCTTTTCTGGTGGAGAGCCCTTGCTACAAGGCAAGTCTTTGGTTTCTTTGTCCACTGCTCTGAAGAAGGAGCATATCAATCTGGCAATCGAAAGCGCTGCTTGTGTGCCATGGCCTGTGCTTGAACCTTTTCTCCCCCTTATTGACCTTTTTTATATTGATATAAAACACCTTGACCCTGAAAAGCACAAGAAGTATACAGGATCAGATAATGCCCAAATCTTGGAAAATATCATTGCACTGGATAGGAGCGGGGCGAATGTGATCATACGGGTTCCCCTTATTCCAGGGTTTAATGATACAGCAGAAGAAATGCGCAAAACCTTTTATTTTCTCAAGGAAAACACTTCATTGCAGAAAGTTGAACTTCTCCCTTTTAATCGGTTGGGACTGGCCAAGTATAGGGGATTGGGTAGGGCTTATGCATATGAAAAAACACAGAACATGGTCAATGAAGATTTGACGGATTTGGTTCTCCTCGGGAAGGCGTATGGGCTCTCGGTGCATGCAGGGGCACTCTGATGAAAGGGTTGCAGGTATCTGAGCTTTTCTATGAGCAAGTGGTGCGCCCTTCGTTTATGAAAGAACTTTCTGAGCATGAGTTTGGAAGCCTATCTTTCGGTCTTGTAGGGCCTGGATCAGAATGCTTTGGTTTTGATGATGAGTTGTCTAGAGATCATGATTGGAGTCCCCGAGTAATAATTTGGGTTCCTGACACTACTTCCAAAGATACGGTAGCGAGGTATCAAAGGATATACAACGGGTTGGATTCTCATTTCCTTGGATATGGGTTCTCCCAAAAAGTGGATAGGTCTGTAATTCGTCAAGGGGTCCTTCCTGTTGGTGGTTTTTTCTCCTCTGTACTTGGATATGACCACCCTCCAGCCACTGAAATGGAATGGATTGTGGTTAAGGAGGAAGCCCTTTCTCTCGCTACCAACGGAAAGGTATTTTATGATGGGCCGAACTTGGTCACTGCCTTCCGCCAAAGGCTCATGGCGTACTATCCTCATGATGTGTGGCTTAAGAAACTCTCGTCCCGATGCGCCCTTATGGCCCAATATGGACAGAGTAATCTCCTTCGCTCCTATGAGCGCAAGGATGCCTTGGGTGTTGGATATGAGCTGTCCATGTTTGCCAGGGAAGCGGCAATGCTTGTGTATCTGCTGAAAAAGCAATACAGGCCTTATTACAAATGGTTGTATGTTGGATTAGAAGGACTAGGTGAGCTTGGTAGTTCTGTGAGTAAGCAATTGAAGGCTATCCTTGTAGCATGTTCTATGCGAGAGCGATTGGATAGGATTGAGAAGCTTGTAGTGTACTTGCAGGATGCAATTTCCCGTGTATTGGACCTTACCTTTTGTACTTCCTTTATGCTCCCCCTTGCAGAACAGATCCAGAGGGGAATCCAAGGTGAATTTTTACGTGAGTATCCCGGATTGTTGGAATAGGGTGGTCGGATGTATGGATACTAAGAAAGACAGACTGATACAAAAGGTTATTGCACTTGAGGCCGAGATGTTTGTCAGTGTTCGCAGTTCAATTCCAGCCCCTTGTCAACAAGATTTGGAGGCCTTCTCCTTGCATCGGGAGGTACAGGTATACCCATGGTCTGAGGAGACCCTGGAGAGGTATCTTTCTGACCTTCTTTGTGCCAAGCGACAGGGGATAAATCTCATGACCATTAAGTATGCCAGGATGGGGGAACAAATACCCCCATATTCCAGTAATCCCCTAATTGCAAAGTTGGTGGGACAATTCCTCAGCTGGCAGATTGAGACTAAAGAAAAATTCCCAAAAGTGATGCAGGGGTCACGATCCATAGAGGACTTCTGCACCTATCTTTCCAGTGAGTTGGAAACCTATTCGGATCGAACACTTGAGCTTTTGGATTATGACGTCACCTCTTTCTTGGCTGAGGGCAAAAACATGACAGTCTCTACATATGAGAGATTAGCAAACAGGTATGGTTTTTCTTCCTTGCCTGCAATGGAAGAGTATTTTTCGAGGAAATAGTTGGGTTTGAAGGTTTGCAATACTTTTTCATGTATATGTCAAATTTTGGTAAAGATAGAACACTTTATCTGCTAATTATCTAAGATACGAGAAAAGTATTTGAATGTCCCTTGACATGTGGAGTTTTTGTGTTAGACTTTTACCAGTATGAAATCGGTTTCAGTGGGAACCAATGACCCGTGCATGAAATGCAGTATGTTGGTGTTTTGGTGAAAAAGATTCCATATACCACAGTTGTGGTGGAGAAACTAAGGAGGACTTATGATGAAAAAGGTGGTTGTTTTGGCTCTGGTTGTGATGTTCGTTACAACACTCGGCGTGTTTGCTGCTGGTGCGCAGGAAGCGGCAGGTCCTGGCTTGATGGTTATTGTTACTCCTGATAAGGATAATACATTCTTTACTGCTGAAGCGGATACTGCAAAAACTGTAGCCGAATCTTTGGGGTACAGGACTTTGCTCGCTGTCCATGGTGACGATCCGATGAAAGAGAGTGATATCATCGATTCAGCCATTTCCAGCAAGGCTGTAGCAATCATCATTGATGTTGCTAACTCTGATGCCTCTCCCAACAACTTGAAAAGGGCAAAAAATGCTGGAATTCCAGTATTTCTCATGGATAGGGAGATCAACACCACAGGTATTGCAGAGGCACAGTTTATTTCCAACAACTTCCAGGGTGCAACACTGGGTGCAGAGCATTTTGTTGGACTCATGAAGGAAAAGGGCAACTATATTGAGTTGGTCGGTAAAGAGTCAGATACCAATGCTGGTGTCCGCTCAAAGGGTTTCCATAGCATAATTGATCAGTATCCTGACATGAAGATGGTTGCTCGTGAGACTGCAAACTGGGATCAGAATGAAGCGTATGCCAAGGTTGAGTCAATTCTCCAGTCCAATCCAAAGGTAAATGGAATCATTTGTGGTAATGATACTATGGCCCTTGGGGCACAGGCTGCTGTTGATTCAGCTGGAAGAAGCGACATTTTTGTTCAGGGGTTCGATGGCAATGATGATGTTCTCGATTCAATCATGATGGGCAAGATTGATGGAACTTCGATGCAGCCAAACGCCCTTAATGCTGAGATGGCTGTCAAAACTGCAGACAAATTCATCAAGACTGGGTCTACCGGTTTGACAGAAGAGAAAGTGCTCAACGGTTGTTTCTTGATTACTCCTGCCAATGCCAACCAGTGGAGAGGATTCACAAAGAAATAGTTGAATTGGTAATACTGGATTTATTGGGGAGCCGTAGTGAGCAATTGTTTTGGTTACGGCTCCCTTTTATTCGAATTGATATGTAGTAATTTTGATGATGTGGAGTTATCCCATGAAGAATACCAAATACGTTACAAGTTGTTTTACTATCCTGTTGTTGGTTCTGCTTGCTTGTCTCTTCTCTTCTTGTACCATTCGCAAATTGAGTGAGATTGAATCAAAGGCCTCTTGTTCAGAAGATTCGGCCTATGATTTTTCAGCTTGGACAAAAAGTGGTAGTTCCTTTAATCCAAAAGCGTATGTAGAAGAAAATTGGGATTCTAAGATTATCCCCCTATTCTTAGAAAATTCGATAGATGCGGTTACCGTTATCTCTTCTTTGAGACTAGAGGGTGCCGATACTGCGCTAGCAACCTATGGAGTAGAAAAAGACGATGGCTCAAGGATGCAGGGGTTTAAGATTACAGCGGTAGCTACAGTAACAGAGTACGATGACTCTTCCCGTAACGGCTTGATCAGAATTGATTTCGCCCCTGAGGATGGGGAATTTGACGCCATCCTGCAGGTAGGTCCGGTTATCAAACAGACCGCAATTCGGGATACATTGGAATGCGTTGGCTTTACGGAAGCGGGAAACCAGATGTTCTTTGCTGAGCTTTCGGATGAGTTGAACAAGATGATGAGATTGAAGACAATCGATCCTTTGGACTTGGCTACCATCACGGGCAAGAAAATCAAGTTCTATGGTGCCCTGAAGATTAATGAAGGGGACACTGATTTCTCCTCGATAGTAATCACTCCTGTGCTGATTGAAATACTTGATGATAGCCAAAATTGAATAGGGAGAGAGGAATGGATAAGCACAATGATATCCTGTTGATGGAAGCAAAAAACATCAGCAAAGTTTACCCAGGAACCAAAGCACTGAACGACGTTGATTTTCAAATTTTCAAGGGAAAGGTGAATGTGCTGATTGGTGAAAATGGCGCCGGAAAATCCACATTGATGAAAATTGTTGCAGGTATCCAGAAGCCCACAGAAGGGAAGATGATTCTCTATGATGAGAAGGGAAACGGTGAGGAGGTCACTTTTTCTTCTACCCGTGAGGCTTCACGCAAAGGCATCGAGATAGTCCATCAGGAACTGAATCTTTTTGGTGATATGAGCGTCGCTGAGAATATCTTCATGAATAGGGAGATTAAGAAATTTGGCTCCTTATGCATAGACCATGCTGCCCAAGAATCCAAGGCTTCAGAGATACTGACGCGGCTCAAGCAGGATATTGATCCCAAGACTCTTGTGCGTGACCTCAGGTTAGGGAAACGCCAGATTGTAGAGATTGCAAAAACCCTGGTGGAGGACCCCAAGATTCTGATTATGGATGAACCCACTTCCTCGCTGAGCATTCAGGAGGTAGACATCCTGTTCACTATGATTAGGGAGCTGAAAGCGCAGGGAGTGGCGATTGTGTACATCTCCCACAGGCTTGAGGAGCTTAAGCAGATTGGTGATTACATCACCATTCTCCGTGATTCCAGGTTGGTGCACACCGGTCTTATTAGTGAACTGACGATCAAGCAGATTGTAGCCCTTATGATAGGCCGTGACCAAAAGGATTTCTTTGCAGGCAGTTCCCATACGACAGGAAAAGAGATTTTGGAGGTTAAGGATATCACCCTTCCAAGGCTTGGAGGTGGATTTACCCTCCAAAAAGTATCTTTTACCTTATATGAAGGGGAGATTCTAGGAATATATGGGCTTATGGGTGCTGGGCGCACGGAGTTGCTCGAATGTCTTATGGGACTGAATGACAAGATGGAGGGTGATATTCTGCTTGGAGGAAGTTCCCTCGCGGCAAAGGACACCAGAAGTCGCATAGATCGGGGTATGATTCTTATCCCTGAAGAGCGTCAAAGGGAAGGCCTGTTCCTGAACCTTTCAGTGAAAAGCAATATATCCATGGCAAGTCTGCTCAAGTATGTTGTTTCAAAAGTACATGTGAATAGAGAAAAAGAAGATTGTGGAGTGGATTCCATGATCAAGGAGATGTCCATCAAGGTTGCAAATAAGAACTTGACAGTCAATGCTCTGAGCGGGGGTAATCAGCAAAAAGTTGTCATTGGGAAGTGTCTTCTTACCAAGCCCAAGGTTTTGTTGATGGACGAACCTACTCGAGGAATTGATATTGGTGCCAAATCAGACGTCTTCCAGATCATGGGGGGAATGGCTGAAAAGGGTTTGGGTGTGATTTTTGTTTCCTCGGAGATGGACGAAGTCTGTTCCATGTCTGATAGGATCATTGTCCTGTCAAAGGGTGTGGTTACCGGGGTGTTTACTAGGGCTGAAATTTCCGAAGAGAAAATCAGGAAAGCATCTGAAATCGGACATAGTTTGATTGTTACTGCGTAATGGAGGAGGGACTTCAATGGTTATTACAAATATGAAAGAAAAGAAATCTACCATGTCTTTGGGGATGTTGGCGCTAAAGATGCGCACTGTAATCGCTCTTATTCTCGTGGTTCTGGTGTTTTCAGTTCTGGTTCCCAATTTTTTGAGTATCAATAATCTCATTGTAATGGTAAAGCACTCTGCAATATGGGCCATCCTTGCTATAGGGGTTGCATATGTCATTATTGGTGGTGGTATTGACCTGTCGGTAGGTTCGATAGCTGGTTTCTGTGGAATGATCGCCGGTGGTCTTATTGTTGAAGGATTGCGTTTGCCAATGTTCGATATGGTAATCTATTTCAAAATTCCTTTGCTCATACCGATCATCCTTTTGATAGGAGTTGGGTTGGGTGTCATCAATGGTCTTCTTGTAACCAAACTGAATGTTGCCCCGTTCATTGCTACGTTGGGTATGCTATATATGGCACGGGGTTTTGCAATGCTCCGTTCTGGTGGAAAGACATTTCCCAACCTAGTGGGAAATCCTGAGTTGGGCAATACAGGATATACGCTCCTAGGCTCAGGTACCTTCTTGGGCATCCCTTTCATAATCTGGATTGCAATTGTGTTGGCGATTGTAGCTACTTATGTCTCAAAACATACTCCGTTGGGTAGGTATGTATATGCAGTAGGTGGTAATGAGGATGCTGCTGTCCTCTCGGGCATAAGGGTAAATAGGATAAAGATGGGAACATACATGTTCTCAGGTTTTTCTGCTGCCTTGGTCGGTCTCATACTCTCCTCACAACTTGCGGCAAGCCATCCGGCAACTGGCGAAAGTTATGAGCTTACTGCGATAGCTGCGGTAGTTCTTGGTGGAACCTCTCTTAGTGGTGGTCGTGGTACAATTTTAGGAACCATCGTAGGAGCCCTCATCTTAGGTGTCTTAAATGATGGTCTGGTAATGGTTGGTGTCTCTTCTTTCTGGCAGATAGCAATTAAGGGAATGGTTGTGATTGTAGCCGTTGTGATTGATCAGTTCCAGTTGAAAAAACAGGACGAGATGGCTCTGAAACAGCAAAAAGAGGCATGAGCAAGAATACTTGGAGATGAGGAATAGTTTCAATGAAAAAAGATTGTATCCAGTGTGTTGGCTTTGATTGTGGGAACTCATCCATTCGTACAGTTGTCGGCAGGTATGATGGCTCTACCATTGAGATGGAATTGGTACATAAAGAACCTAACGGGGCAGTGACCGTCAATGGGGTGCATTATTGGGACATCCTTAACATATTTACCATTATGCAAGCGGGGCTTAGTAAGGCAGTTGAGAAATATGGACATATAGATTCTGTAGGAATAACTACCTGGGGAATTGACTTTGGTCTGCTTGGCCCTTCTGGCTACCTGTTGAATAACCCTTTCTGCTACCGCAATGAGTTTGGCTTGAAAGGACTGGAGTCTGTAGATGAAGGCACTCGGCAACGACTGTTTGAACTGACAGGGATTCAGAATCATCCGATGAATTCCCTCTATCAGCTGGTGGGAATTCAAAGACTAGTTCCCGAGTACTACTCCTCTACAAAGGACCTTCTATTTGTTCCTGATTTGCTTACCTACATGTTTACCGGTGAAAAGGGGACTGAGAGCACAATTGCAAGTACAAGCCAGCTATTGGATATGAGGACACAGGACTATAGTCAGGAGGTGTTTGACCTCATGGGATTGGAGCGGACGATGTTCCATCCTGTGATACCTCATGGGCAGGTCCGCGGCTTGATGCTTCCTTCCATCGCAGAAAAGTTGCATATTCCTTCTGTACCGTTTATCTCGGTGCCTTCCCATGATACTGCCTCTGCTGTCGTGTCAGTACCAGCAACCAGTGATCAGTTTGTCTTTATCAGTTCTGGAACCTGGTCTTTGATAGGAACAGAACTGTCTAGCCCGATCATTGATTCTAAGGTATTTGAACATAGTTTTGCCAACGAAGGCGGGGCTTTAGGTAGCATAACCTTACTCAAGAACTCCGCAGGGATGCATATTATCAAGAACGTCAAGGATGAGATGTCTACAGCTCAGGGGAGATCTTTCTCTTGGGATGATTTGTTGGATATGGCAGAGCATGCAGGTTCCTCCGTATCACTGTATGACCCCAACAGTACAAAGCTGTTCAATCCTGATAAGATTATTGAAACTATACAGGAGTTGAGTGGGGAGTCTGAGATTTCTCGAGTTCTAGCCTCTTCCTATATTTCACTTGCCTGTAGCTATAGGGAAGCCATTGAGTCTTTGGAAGAGATTACGGGCAGTGTATTTAAGCAGGTCCATATCATTGGTGGCGGAAGCCGTAATGGGTATCTGAACCAGCTTGCTGCAAACATTTCGGGAAAGGTAATCATTGCCGGACCTGAGGAGGCCACCTCTCTTGGTGTAATAGCAATGCAGATTCTCCATCATGATCCTTCACAATCCTTGTCCAGCATAAGGCGGATCATTTCCAAATCCTGTAATCCTAAAACGTATCTTCCAGAAAAAGAGTTCCCATCAGAGGCATTGTATGTACAGTATCTTACAAAAAAAGATAGTGAAGACAGTCTGAGTTGATAAGAAAGGCCTGGATGCAGGAATGTGGATATAGGAGTCTTGAGAAAGAGATTTAAGGGGATTGGGTTCTGCTGGCAAACAGAACCTAATCCTTGTTACTGTTCACAAGCTGTTCTAGAACCGCATGATCCCCCACCGGTCCACCATCTCAAAGCCCAATCTCTTGTATATTGCTCCGGCGCTTGGGTTGTCAAAGAAAAGGCAGAGGAACTCAAGGCCGTTCTCAAAGCAGTAAGAACAGAGCTGACTGACCAAAGTGGATGCATATCCACGATTACGGTATGCAGGCAACGTTGCTACCCCTACGATCATAGCTCCAGTGGTTGTGGTGGCTGTAGTATAAACACTCGATACCAGCTTGTTGCCTTCAAACAGGCCAAAGCCAACTCCTCCCTGTTCAAGATTGTTGGCAATCTCAGCAAGTTTTTCTTTAGTGTAGTCTAAGTAGGGCTGTGCAAACTCCTCAATCTGCTGGTAAAGCGTGACAATGGCAGAAGCATCTTTTTTGGTGAGCTTCCGTATGGGCAGCGGTGTTTCTTCCTTTGCCTTGAACCTTGCCTTGTTGCAACGGCATAGATGTGTGCCTTGGATCTTTTGTTTTGGGTATAGATGCTGAAGCTGTTTGAGCAATGACTCTTTTCCGCTGATAGCCAGAATTTTCTCTTGCCTAGCAAGCAGAGCTCCTACAGCCTTGGCATTGAATGTGGGACCCTTGCTGTACAGGATATAGTCAGAGTAGTACTTGAGCAGGATACAGTCCCAGCTCTCGCCGATGGCATAGAGTGAAATATTCTGGCTTTGGAGGCCATAGAGTTCCAGATCCCCTTGTATGAAAAGGTTTATCTCAGGCTCGCTTCGTATGTATTCATATACCTTTGCAAGGTCTTTGTTGGCTAGTTTGTGTACGGTAATCATAGTAATCCGTCTTTGAATTCCCTGGCAAAGGGAGCATAGTTTCCTTCAGGGTTATACCACTTGTGTGTATTGTGGTCGTCCTTTATGGCAAAGATAATCTTTGAAAATGCTGTTTTGTAGGGTTTCTCCAGAAGAACCTCCCTGAAAAGACGGGCAATCTGGTTGGGGGGATTGCAAAAAGCCCCGCAGCCCATCGCTGACAAGATCAAAGTCTCATGATTATGCTTCTTTGCCACTTTGAAGATTGTTCTGATCTTCTCTTTTGTCAGCAACTGATCCTTCTCTGCCATCATATATTGATTCTCGCTATTCTTGGTCAGAAGAGGGTTGAAAATGGCAGGAACAGCAATGAAGCTTGCTTTGTATGGCTGGTCGAGAAGCGGATAGCCATCTTCTTCCCTTCCCCTGAAGACGGTCACCTTTGGCGAATAGACAGCCCCGTACTCCTCATGCAATGGATAGGATTGTTTTGCTCTGGTGATACCGTATTGTTTGGCAAGCCTATCGTGAAAACTGTAGAGAGAAAGCAGGTAGTTGGAAGAACGAAACAAGTGTTCCTCTTGGGCTCCTGATCCTCCCTCAACTCCACCTCCAGGAGTATTCGCATTTGCCATATTGAGAACTAGTGGATTGTTTTTTTCTTCTTGTGCTACGGCAAGGCAATCAGCATTACGTACAATAACTACGGTCTCTCGAGGTGCAGTAGGGCAGTCATCCAATTTTTTTGCATAGAGTACGCTCTCTTTGGCGAGCCTCTGATCTCGTGGTAGGAGAACAGTTTTTCCTCTCTGGCTGAGATATTGTTCACTTTGGATGTGGTCAAGGGTATCAAGAAAAACAGAGATCCTGAGGGTTATTACCTGGTGATACTCTCCACTTTGTACTGATTGTAAAAAACGCCGGGTATACGATTTGCTGTCCCACATGGTCAACTCCTACAAATTGGCGAATAATCTCTCCGAATGGTAGCATTATACGTATTGGATAGCTTGATAACAAGCGCGCAGTCTTTGTTTGGTCCCTGTGATGTTTGTGCTTTATCTGTTTGACCTAGGGCTTGTCTCCATTTATGATTGATTGGTGTTGGGGGAGCTTCATAGCCCTTGGGCGAAGTCAACTTCTCCCCCCATTTTTATTCTCTGGAGGTTCTCCATGAGTTTTTTATTAGTAGGTGTGCTCAATACCACATGGCAACAGCTTTTCATGTTTGGTGTAGGGCTCATTCTCATCTATTTGGCAATCGGGAAAAAATTGGAGCCAGCTTTGCTGCTTCCCATGGGGTTTGGGGCAATACTGGTTAACCTGCCTTTTTCTGGTGCCATCACACAGAGCATGCAGGGTATCGGTGAAGTCACAGGAGTCCTTGATTGGCTCTTCAGTATGGGCATAGAGTCTGCAGAAGCGATGCCCCTTTTGCTCTTCATCGGTATAGGGGCGATGATTGATTTTGGCCCTTTGCTTGCAAACCCCAAGCTTATTCTCTTTGGGGCGGCAGCACAGTGGGGTATCTTTGCCACCATCTCCTTGGCAACTCTGATGGGCTTTAGCCTTGTCGATGCTGCTTCCATTGGTATCATCGGAGCTGCCGATGGGCCTACCTCGATCTTGGTATCCCAAGTCTTGGGTAGCAAATATATAGGGCCGATAGCCATTGCCGCCTACTCGTATATGGCCTTGGTTCCCATCATACAGCCCTTTGCCATCAAGCTGGTTACCACCAAGAAAGAACGGGCCATCAAGATGGCGTACAACCCCAGGTCTATCTCCAAGCGAGCAAAAATTCTTTTCCCCATCATTGTCACCCTAGTTTCAGGCTATGTGGCGCCAGCCTCAGTCTCCCTGGTCGGTATGCTGATGTTCGGTAACCTGATCCGGGAGTGCACGGTATTGGATTCACTCTCCACTACAGCCCAGACAGTATTGGTAAACCTCGTTACCCTGCTTTTGGGTATAACCATTGCTTCTACAATGAAAGCGGAGCAGTTTGTCACGATTCAGACTCTTATGATCATGGGGCTCGGTCTTCTGGCGTTTGTTTTTGATACCATAGCAGGCGTCGTGTTTGCCAAGGTACTCAATCTGTTTACCAAGACGAAGGTCAATCCTATGATTGGGGCGGCTGGTATCTCAGCCTTTCCAATGTCTGCACGAGTCATCCAGAGGATGGGCCAGGAAGCTGATCCTCAGAACCACCTTCTGATGCATGCTGTGGGAGCTAATGTGGCGGGACAGATAGCATCTGTAATCGCTGGTGGAGTCATACTGGGACTCGTTCCAGGACTTATCTAAAGGAGTTATGGCAATGAATGATACATTTTCCTTATCGTTACGACTTATGGGACAGGGGATGGTTGGCATTTTTGCAGTCATTCTCATCATCTATGTGGTGTTGCTGTTCTTGGGCAAGCCCAGGAAGAACGTAGAGAAGGGTGAAGGGAAGAAAAAAAATGGAATGGATTGAGTTCCTGCAGTGGTAGCCTCGATACATACGGGGGAGCAGTCAAGTGACTGTTCCCCCTGATTATTTCTATTGGATGGGTTCCTGATTTTCTTCCAAAAAGGATTGTACTCCATCGATGGTTGCCTGAATATGTTCTTCCATAAGTTGTTCGCATGCTCCTTTATCTCGCTTACGCATGTTTGCAAGAAGCAGGCGGTGATAGCGAATACCTATTGCACATCCAAGAATGGATACGATGCTGTGCATTGTGGTGGATAGGACCTCTTCAATGCTTTGGTTTGCTTGGATAAGTATGGGATTCTTTGAGGATTCCGCTATCTTTCGGTGGAAGAGATAATCCGCTTTACTGAATTTATTTATATCATCATGATGAACCATCATGGAATTGTATGTCTCTTCAAGACCGATGAGATCTTCGTCTGTAAGATGCTGTACAGCCAGTCCGATGGTTCCTTTTTCTACCACCATGCGATATTCCAATACCTTAATAATGTCATTTTGCATGAATGAAGCCCTTAATGGGTTGAGGGAAGCTACAGCACCTCTGACTTGGTTGCGTACCACTATAGTCCTGCCCCCTTGATGGGTTTGTACCATGCCAACCGCTTCAAGCTGTTGAATAGCTGACCGAATGGTTACTCGACTCACCTGGTATTGCTCACAGAGACTTTTCTCTGAGGGAAGCTTGTCCCCTATTTCCCAGTTATCCTGCTCAATAAGTGATCTTAGTTTTAGGTAAATCTGTGTCCTCAATGAGGTTGTCTTAGGTGTTGCTTCAGTTCCCATACTTACTTCTCCTATTCTTAACTTATAATACAAGTTGAAATGATATTATGCAACAAAAATATATCGATATTTAAATAATTATTTATCTAAATTGCTAATATGTGTTTATATTAAATAAAAATAAGTAAATTACAAATAAATAATGAATTTTTTCCTTTACAGATTCAATATTCACTTGTATCATGAGTTTATCGTGAAAAAAGGAGATTTTTAGTATTATGAAAAAATCATTGCTTGTTTTAGCTCTCGTTGTTACTGCCTCTCTGCTTTTCTTTGGTTGTGCAAAGAAAGACAGTGCTGCAGCAAGTACCGCTGGCACTCTGCCTGCCGCTACCGTTTCCACCGCTGCTGCGCCTTCAACTGCTGCTGCTGATAAGGTCGCCGTCTCTATTAAGAAAGATGTTCGCACTGTCAAGCCAGATTACACCATTCGTCTTGCCTATTATGATGCAGCCACTTGGCCAACCATCTCGAAGACACCTCTTCCAGAACACGCCTATGCTTTGGTCTTCAAGAGCATTGTAGAGTCAAATTCCAATGGAAAGATCGCTGTTGAGCTTTTCCCTGGCAATGCTCTGGGTGATACCAAGGCAACGATGGAAATGGCAATGAGTGGTGGTATTGAGATGGTAACAACCACTGGTACCGCTTCCTCAATTATGCCAGAGCTTCAGGTTATCTTCCTTCCCTATGTTTTCAAGAGTGATGAGATTGCCTGGGACTTCTTCGACAATAGCGATCTTTGGAAACAGATGTCTGCTGAATTCGAGGAGAAGAGCAATTTGAAGATGCTCTCAGTCGGACAGAATGGCACACGTCATTTTACCAACAATGTGCGCCCCATCCATACTCCTGCTGATATGAAGGGTCTCAAGTTCCGCGTTATGCAGAGTCCCATCTACGTCAAGATGGTTGAGGCTATGGGTGCTTCTGCTACTCCTCTTGCTTCTGGCGAGATCTACACTGCTTGTCAGACTGGTGTTGTTGATGGTCAGGAAAACCCGATCTGGAACATTGCTGCTAACAAGTGGAATGAAGTCCAGAAGTATATCACCCTTGATGGTCATACCTGGAGTGAAAACTTCGTGTTGATGAACGTTGATTTCTGGAACTCTCTCCCTGAGAACTACCAGCACATCATCACGATAGCTGCATTCCATGCACAAAATGCCGATAGAGCTGCAGAAGCTTTGGCTTCGCGTGTACTCGACTTTGAGTCAGTCAAGAACTCCATGGAAGTGTATGTTCCTACCGCAGCTGAGCTTGAAGAGTTCAAGAAGGCCGCAGCTCCCACCTATGACTGGTTGAGAGGTGAGGTTGGAGACGAGATCGTCGATAGTTTCCTTGCAGAAGTTAAGAAATCTGAAGCCAAATTCGGCTGGTAATCGTTTGTTTTAAATGACAACCGCTGCCAAGTGTGGCGGTTGTCAATTGTATGGAGAGGAGTATTCTGTGGTAAACATACTTGATCGGATCAGTTACGTAATGGGAAAAATAGCTACCTATATTGCTACCATTATTATAATTGCCGTATTTTTCGTGATCAGCGCAGGAATCCTTTGTAGATTCACTAGCCTGAGAATATCTTGGACTGAAGAATTGGCTCGATGGGGTCTTATCAGCCTTACCTATGTGGGGGCAAGTGCAGCCCTTCGCAACAAACAACATGTAGGTGTTAATTTTATTGTGAATGCACTTCCTGATAAAATCGCCAAAATTGCGACTGCCCTTGCCTATGTGGTGGTTATGGTTACTGTGGGTTACTTCTTTTTCAATAGTCTTGAAGCAGCCTTGAAAGCAACCCATATTCGAGGAGATATCATTCCTCTCTCCATGAAATACGTGAAATTATTGCTTCCCCTTAGTTTCTTTATGATGTTCTTTCATCTGGCATGGGGTTTGAGTACGCTTTTTGGATCAAAAAGTGTTGATGGTAAAACGATAGGATTGTAAAAGGATATAACCATGGGTATTATTGCGCTTGTATTTGTTCTGGCCATGGCAATTGGTATTCCTATTGCTTTTGTTCTTGGAGCATCTTCTCTTTATTACTTTGTCTTTTTGGGAAATATTCCCTTGAGTATGATCGGCCAGAAAATGTTCAGTGGTATTGATAATTATGTATTACTGGCAATTCCCTTTTTTATTCTTGCCGGCGAATTGATGAACCGTTCGAAAATCACAGATGCTTTGATTGCCTTCTCCAATATTCTTGTAGGAAGGATTCCTGGAGCTCTCGCTCAGATTAACATTGTTGCCAGCATATTCTTTGCAGGAATTACCGGTAGTGGTGTAGCTGATACTGCAGCCCTTGGTTCAATCTTGGTTCCTGCAATGGAGAAAGAAGGATATACACCAGCCTATGCAGCTGCTGTTACTGTTGCATCTTCAGTCATTGGGCCCATTATACCTCCCAGTGTCGTGATGGTCATATACGCCATGGCGACTGGGGAATCAGTTGGGGCCTTGTTTGCTGCAGGATACATTCCTGGTCTGGCCATTGCTCTGTCTCTGATGGTTCTTGCATATTACTATGCAAAGAAGCATCACCATCCACGACGTGTGGAGAAAATTCCGATGAAGCAGGTTGTACTGACGCTTCGGGAGTCCATTATTGGCCTTCTTTGCCCGGTGATCCTCATAGCAGGTATTTTCAGCGGCCAATTCACTCCTACCGAAGCTGCTGCTGTAGCATGTCTCTATGCCATTATTGCGGGACGCTACCTGCTTAAGACAATGACTTGGAAAGAGGTGTTTGAGAGCTTTAAGGGAGCCGCTGTTGCTTCATCAATAACTCTTATGGTTATTGCTATGGCAAATCTGTTCGGGCAAGTGCTTACCATTGAAAGGATCCCCACAATTGTAGCGGATTTCATATTGAGCATGACAAATAACAAATTTGTATTCCTGTTGATGATCAATGTTTTCTTGCTATTCATGGGAATGATAATGGATCCAGGTGCCAGTGTTCTGATTTTGGCTCCAATTCTTTTGCCAATTGCTATCAGACTAGGGGTTCAGCCATTGCACTTTGCTTTGGTAATGCTCGTTAACCTGAATCTTGGCTTGATCACCCCACCGGTTGGGACTTGCCTCTATGCGGTAGCCCCCATTGCGAAATTGAGTATTGAAAAGATATCCAAGGCTGTCTTGCCGTTTGTTGGTGTGGAGTTGATAGCTCTGATGTTATTGACATATATCCCTGAGCTCACTCTCTTTTTACCTCGTTTGCTCGGGTTCATTTATTAGGTTTTCTTTCAAGGAAGGGTAACTATGAAAGCATTGTATTATGTGGGTGATAAGCAGATGGAACTGCGTGAGGTCCAAAGACCTGTGCGTAAGGATGGCGAATATCTCATTGAAGTGAAATCTAATGGAATTTGTGGTTCCGACTTTGAAGGCTATATGGGAAAGACTGGCCGTAGGACAGCTCCTATGATCATGGGCCACGAGTTTTCCGGTATCGTCAGTGAAGCCCCTCAGGGCGGCAAGTTCTCTAAGGGTGCCAAGGTTGTTGTTTTCCCTAAACCCTATTGTGGCGTTTGTGATCTCTGTAAGAAGGGTATGGTAAATGTGTGCCCGGAAGGGATCTGCATGGGAGTGCTCGATTTCAACGGTTCAATGTGTGAATATGTTTCCATCGAGGAAAAATATCTGCTTCCTTTTGATGGTATATCTTTCAATGAGGCTGCATTTACCGAACCACTTGCCGTTGCTTATCGATCAGTCCATAAGATTACCGACCTTCAGCTTGAGGAAGCGGAATATACCCTGGTCATTGGTGCAGGTACGATTGGACTGTTGGCTCTTGCCTTGCTTAAGTACCGTGGAGCAAAGAATATAATCATCAGTGATGCGACAGATTTCCGTCTTGATGTAGCCCGACAACTAGGAGCCGATCATACCATCAATCCTAGGACCGATAATTTTGCTGAAGCAATTGCACGTATCACTGGCGGAAAAGGGTGTGACTTTGCAATAGAGGCCGTTGGTATTGCTCCGACTGCTGCGAATTCCTTGGAATGCCTGAAAATCGGGGGGACAGCAATCTGGATTGGCAATGCACAGAAGATGGTTGAAGTTAACATGCAGAAGATTGTCACTATGGAGATTACCATCAAGGGTAACTATGTCTACGATTTGGATGGGTTTGCTGATAGTTTACGTCTTCTTCAAGAAAGAAAGATCAATGTTATGCCACTGATGACTCACGTCTACAAGTTAGATGAGGGAGTAAAGGCATTCAAGGACTTGGAGAATAATAGAGACGGCAAGATGCTGAAAGTAATGTTGGAGTGTTAAGTGATGCATGTTAAGGATAAAGTCATAGTCATAACTGGTGGATGTGGTGGCTTAGGCTCAGAAATGGGCAGGTTGCTTGCTTCTCAAGGGGCTAATGTCTATCTGGTGGACCTTGATTTGGAGAAAGGCCTTGCTTTGCAAGAACAGTTCAAAGATCTTGAGGGAAGAGTATCATTTGAAAAAATGGATATTACCTCTCCCCAAGAGTGGGAACGGGTAGTCTCTCTTATCGTAGAAAAAGAAGGACATCTTGATGTCTTGGTAAACAATGCTGGTATCAACATTCGTAAGAGTATTGAAGAGATGGAGCTTAGCGAGTGGAACACCATGATGCTGGTGAATGTAGGTAGTGTATTTCTTGGTGCCAAGTATGTGATTCCCGTGATGCGCAAACAAGGCGGAGGTGCGATTATCAACACCTCTTCGGTGTGTGGCCTCATTGGCCACCGCTACACCCCCGAGGCCTATACGACCACTAAGGGTGCGGTAACCTTGCTGACCAAGTCTATTGCATCTCGTTATGCGAAGGATGGTATCAGGTGTAACTCGATTCATCCCAGCACAGTGGATACTCCCTTGGTCCAAGAGATGTTTAAGGATCCGATAAAGAAACAGCAGAGATTGGATGAGGTGCCACTCGGACGCCTTGCCCAGGCTTCTGATGTTGCAAATGCAGTATTGTACCTCGCATCAGATGAAGCTTCTTTCATCAACGGCATTGCTTTGCCTGTTGATGGAGGGGTCACCTGCTGTTGAAGACGAAATAGGTAAGGAGCGAGAAAATGAATTATTCTCAGGAACAAGTTACAGAATTAAAAAGGAAAGCGATCCAGGTGCGTGCAAACATCCTGGAGATGATTCCTCCTGGTAAGGTCGGACACCTTGGTGGGAGCAGCAGCATTGCTGATGTCATGGCCGCTTTGTATTTCCATACCATGCAGGTGAATCCATCTGATCCTAAAGACCCCAAGCGTGACCGTCTGATCATGAGCAAGGGCCATGCGGTTTTGGTGCAGTATGCCTGTCTGGTCGAACTCGGCTACTTTGGTCGTGAAGAGTTGGCAAAGGTCAAGACTTTCAAAGGGATGCTTCAGGGACACCCTGACATGGAGAAGACCCCTGGCATTGAAGCTGTCACAGGCTCCCTTGGACAGGGTCTCTCTGTTGCCCTAGGGCTTGCTCTGGGATTCAGGTTGGATAAGCTTTCCAATCGTGTTTACGCCATTCTTGGTGATGGAGAACTTGCTGAAGGTCAGATCTGGGAAGCTGTCATGGCAGCCCATGGTTTTAAGGCAAATAATTTGACAGCCATTGTGGATTTCAACGGATTGCAGGCTACCAGCACAACCAAAGAGATTTTCCCTATTGAAAATCTGGTTGAGAAGTGGAGTAGTTTTGGATGGAACGTCATTGAAATTGACGGACATGACATGGTTCAGATACTAGATGCACTAGAGGCAGCAAAAGCCTTCACCGAAGGGCCTTCAGTGATTTTGGCCCATACGATAAAGGGCAAATGTTTCTCCTTTGCAGAAGGAAAAGCGAAGTACCACAATGCATCCATGACCGAAGAAGAGTACAAGGAAGCTTGGGTCTGCATTGAAAACTTGAAGAGAGAGGTAGAGGCATGAGAACTTCTGATAGTTTGAGAAAAACATATGGTGAGACATTGGTAGAGCTGGGAAAGGACAACAAGGAAATCGTTATGCTTGAGGCCGATTTGGGAAACTCAACGATGTCCAGCCTTTTTGGTGCTGCTTACCCTGAACGATACTTCCAGATGGGTATTGCAGAACAGAATATGGCCTCAGTTGCTGCCGGGCTCTCCTTGGCAGGAAAGATTCCCTTTATCAATTCGTTTGCAGTCTTTGCAACAGGTAGGGCATACGACCAGATTAGATCTTCAGTGGCAATTGCCCATCTGAATGTCAAGATTTGTGGTTCCAGTGCAGGACTCTCTGACTATGGTGATGGAAAGACACACCAGAGCATTGATGATATTGCATTGATGCAGGTACTGCCAAACATGACAGTGCTTTCCCCTTGTGATGCCATCGAGACCGAGAAAATGACCAAGGCAATGGTAGAGTGTACGGGCCCTGTATATCTGAGAATTAACCGTAATGACCTTCCTCTCGTAACTGATCCTAACGCTGAGTATCATATTGGACAGATGACTGAGATGGTCAAGGGAAAGGATGTCGTTGTATTTGCGACCGGAGTTATGGTGCAGCAGTCAATGGACGCAGCCAAGATTCTTGAAAAAGAAGGGATTTCCCTTCGTGTAGTCAATGTGAGTACCATCAAACCTCTTGATGTGGCTGCATTGGATTCATATTGTGAAGGGGTAAAGGGTGTTGTTACTGCTGAGGAACATAGTATTTTCGGTGGTTTGGGAAGTGCTGTATGTTCAGCTCTTTCTAAGAAGAGACTTCCGATCGAAGTTCTTGGTGTGCAAGACAGCTTCGGTACCTCTGCTGAGAACTACTCCATCCTCCTCAAGCATTATGGCTTGGAGAGTGAGGATGTCGCCAAGAAAGTTAGAGCTGTATTGTCAGCCAACTAAGGAGGCTTTTGTATGATGATTGGATTTATTGGATTAGGAATTATGGGCAAGCCCATGGCTAAGAACCTGCTTAAGGCAGGATATTCTCTCACGGTTAATGATTTGAGCAAGAGCTCTGTAGAAGAGCTTGTTGCCGCAGGGGCTGCATCTCTCCCTTCTGCAAAGGACGTTGCTGCTGTCAGTGATATCATCATTACCATGTTGCCCAACTCTCCTCATGTGAAAGAGGTTGTCCTTGGGAAGGGTGGGGTGATCGAAGGGGTAAAACCCAACACCATTCTTGTTGATATGAGTTCCATCTCACCCATCGTAAGCAGGGAAGTCTCTGCAGAGCTTGCCAAAAAGCAGGTTCTCATGCTTGATGCACCGGTAAGTGGTGGGGAACCTAAGGCGATCGACGGCACTCTGGCTATCATGGTCGGTGGTCCTGAAGAAGCCTTTGCAAAGGTTGAGGCTATTCTTCAGGTCATGGGTGGAAGCGTCACCTTGGTCGGTGAGATCGGTAGTGGAAACATCACCAAGCTTGCCAATCAGATCATGGTTGCAGCAAATATTGCCGGTATGTCTGAGGCTTTGGTGCTTGCAACGAAGGCCAATGTCGATCCTGAAAAGGTCTTCAAGGCCATCCGTGGGGGGCTTGCAGGAAGCACTGTCCTCGATGCCAAGGCACCTTTGGTGCTTGCCGGTAACTTCAAGCCAGGATTCCGCATCGACTTGCATATCAAGGACCTTCAGAATGCCCTTGATACTGCCAAAAGTGTCGGGACTCCTTCTCCTATCAGTGAGGCAGCCATCGGTATGATGAAGAGCCTTTCATCTGAAGGAAAGGGAAGCGATGACCATGGTGGGCTGATCCAGTGGTATGAGAAACAGGCAAACGTTGAGGTTCGCTCCTAAGGGAAAACCCAATTCACGATGATTTAGTAAAAGACCCCACATCTTCTGGATAGTTCCAGAACGTGTGGGGTCGTCTGTATAATGGCTAGTTGTACTAGCTTAGCATTGCTTTTCTAGAAGCCTAGAGCTAAGCCAACCTTTCCACTGAGTGTGTATCCCTGTACATCATATTCATCCTTGATGGAGGTTCCCACGTTGTCCTCGTATACGCCCTGAGTGGTGAGAGGGAATGATACTCCAACTCCGCCAATAAGAGCTAAGGAATCAGATAGATGAACTACCAGATCGGCAGCTGTCAGCATACTGAGGGTGTTGAGAGTGGTTTCTGCTTCATAGCCTAGGATATCATATGTCGTGATTGTTCTCTCATACATGAGTCCTGCACCAAGTTCCAAGGCTACCATTTCAGACATGCCGACTTTGAATTTTGCCATGACCCCACCATTCCAGGTTAGAGGGTAGTCTTCTACATTCAGGTCTGTTGAGCCTCGTGTTGCCTCAATTGTCTTGGAGGCACCGAATTGGAATCCGATACCTACTGGTGCCCCTTCTGCATAGAGGGTTCCTGCGACATTCATACCACCAAGGGTTGCAGTATTATCCTGCTCTCCACCACTGATCGTTGTGGTGTTCTGTTGGTAGGAACCGGTGCCTTGGACACCTATCCAGCTTGATGAAGCGAATAGGAAGCCGGAGACAAGTAAGATGATCGTACATAGGATCAATGGTTTTTTCATAATTTTCTCATTTTTTAGTTTTTCTAAAATGTAATTCAAGTAGGAGGACAAGCGTAAAACAATATTCACTTGCAGGATAGATATACGTGTAATTTTTTGATTACCACCCTATTAGGGTCTTTTGGAATTGGCTACGCTCAATGCTGCTATTCAAAACGCACCAATTTTTACAACCCCTCGATGGGGTCTCCCTATCTTCTCGATGCTTATGTAATCGTCACTGTCTTGGTTTCAAATATATTTTTTGGTTTCTTCTTCATTCAGACCAAGGGGGGACTTCTCACTATAAAGTCTCCGGTTAAGCATCGTACGTGCACTTATCCCTCAGAAAGTCGTAACTTTCTGTAAATGCATACTCTGGAGATATTTTGATGCTCTGTCTTACCTAGACTTCACACTTAGCGGCATTTGCAATTCTTATCTTCTTGGTACCCTCTATAGGAGCACCTTAATCACTGTGTGGCATTCTCCACATAGGGATTCTTTTGGAACGTAAGTGTGCAAGCTATGTGCTTTTCCAAGCATCTTACTAAGAGTACTGCTGTATTCTCGATTAGTCAATCTAGTCACCTGTATAGTATAGATTACTAACGAATACTGAGAAAAATTGAGAGATATTAATGAATATCACAGTTCGGACTGAGTATTCATTTCCTTTTCAAAGAAGAAATGACCATAGCAATTTTTGACGGGATGCAATATTTTCATGGTTATAATACAAGGGAAATTCCTATCTGAGATTGAACAGTTATCCCTTCTACATCAACATTGACCCTGTCTGTATTGTCTCCTCTGGAAATCTTTCTCTGGGTATAGATGGGTAGTGAAGCTCCTATACCTCCAACCAGAGAGAATGTATCAGCGAGGGGTAGGAATACATTGATGGTGGATAAAAGGCTGAAGGAGTTCAGGGTAGCTCGGGTTTCTGTTGCCCCACTGCCTACAGCCTTGTTCATTCGTTCACCAAGGAGACCCATGCCAAGCTCCATCGAAAGATGCCCAAATATGTGAGTGTGGTATTGAGCTGATAGACTCGCTCTCCATACTAAAGGGTAATCAGAGAGGTCTGCCTCTGTAGTGATGTCGGAAACGGTGTACATTTCACTTGCACCAACTTGAAACCCAAATCCAAAGGGAGCTTTTCCCACTGGGTATATCGATCCTGTGATTCTGACTCCTGCAAGACTTGCTATGCTTTCGCCTTCGAGATTTGCACCCCAAATTGCTAGGGAGGGGTTGCTTCTGCTTGTTGTAGTGAAAGTCTGGACACCTATCCAGCTGGATGCAGCAAATAAGGAGTAGCTGGAAAACAGGAGCAAAAGGGAAAGGATGCTAGATTTTTTCATGAGGTCCTCTTTGATATGTGGTAGTACATACCTAATAGAGGAAACATCTTCTGTTTTACTTCAAAGGAGGAGTTTGCGGCATGGAAAAAGATGTGTAGTTGACTGAATATCCCTTTTTTTCAACAGTGGTCGCTAAGGTTTACCAGAGAGTTAGCACAACCCCTATCAGGGCTTCACCTGTATAGTCCAAGACATACCTATCAGGTTTTGAAAGTATCCATCCCTGGTTACTTTTTCATAGGTACATGGGGGCGTTGCATACTCAAGCCACTACCTACTGAGAAATCCCCAGAAGGATACAGCACAAGACTTGCACCAGAGTAAAAGATTCCTATATTTATACATATAGGTAGATTTGATGCATACTGCTATACTGTTTCAAATATACCTTTTTCCTTATTCTTCCTACAATTGTCCCACGTAAATATTTTGCCACTCATGGTGATATAGACACCAGGAGGAAGAAGTTGTACTGCCGTTATGGCACAGCCCAGATTGAATACAGCATCACTTGATTCCAGAGAAAAGGGTATCATGGCACCGGTGAATACCACTGTATGGCTATTACTCTTTCCAAGTGCCTCAGCCACAACTTTAGCAGTGTTGCACATGGTATCTGTTCCATGGACTATGACAATCTTTTCTTCAGAGCTATGCATGCAGGCGTGTGCCACCTCCATGCGCTGCTCTTCAGTCATGTAGAGGCTGTCAACAGCAAGGGGGCCCTCGAGGTGGACCGTAAGGGTGCAACGCGATTGTTGTAACAGTCTGGGGAGCTGGGATTCCCTGAAGGTCAGCTCCCCGCTTATCGCGTCATACTGCTTATCAAAGGTCCCGCCTGTTGTGATGATCCGTAGGTCTTGTGCCATGTCTTGCTTCCTTGGTTGCTGTATCTGGAGTGAAAAGAACTAACAAGTCTTTTCCATGAATTCGGCGTATGTTGTAATGTTAATGACAAATAGAATTTTGGTGGGCTTAAGTATAGCATGTATCGTTTGTGGAGAGAGGAGAAAATTGAAGAAGTTACAGAGAGTTGCAGGGAAGGTCCAATGATAGCCCCATAGCCAAGGAATTCCTCTACTCTGAAACCTTTTCATAGGGAATTTAGGCAGGAGGTCTTGGCTTAGTAAGGGCTCAGCCTTAGCAATCTTTCAGAAACCAGCTGTCTCATACTTGTTTTCATCCCTTCTGATACGAAGCTTGATGCAATAATCTCCATAAGGGTTGGTTCCAATTTCTTGAGCTTCTTGATAAGGTTATGTACTACTTTTTCAGCTATTCCAAGATGGTCAGCAAGTTGTAGGAAGATTGTATACGTCAGCTTCGCCTTTTTTCCACACTGTGTGAGGGCCATCTCCTCAGTATCCTCCTTCAAGATGAGGTTGACTGGCGAAAGGTCATATGCGGGGGCCAGTATATGGACTCCCGGGGATTCTGCAATGAGAGAAAAATTCTTCAGATGCATATCAGAATTCCCTGTGACAAAAGAGAAGAGTAGAAGGAAGAAAAGTTTGTCACATCAAGGAGGGGCCGACTGGACCATTTCTGAAGTAGCTTTGCGCACATCTCATAGGAGCCCTTATACTTGTCTTCGGTCAATCGTCCTGAAAGCTGGCAGAAATCTTCCATAGCGATTCGCCTCTTTCCCTTTCTGTCGATTCTTTTCGTATATAAGCCAACGTGCCATCTTCCAGGTAGAGTAAAGCATGGGGAACCGTCATTATAGTGGCAGCATCAGCCATGCGCATGACCAGATCCTCAGCCTCAGGAAGCTGTACATACTCCTGGGATTGGGGTTTCCGTATATAATCGGTAGGAATATCAACGACAGTCAGTCACGGTTGTTGTTCTTTTTCTGTGACTAGAGTCAATGATAGCTTCTTCTGTACCCCCGGTAGTGTGATACCGTCTTTTATTGCTTGTAAAGCTATCAATTCTAGGTTCTGCTCTGATAAAGAGACTAAGGGTGGGACGTCTGTCCCAAAAAACTTTTTGCTGCATGCCTGATGCCACTGCCCCTTCTGGGGTGTCCCTTCAATAGGTTTTCCACAAGACAGACACTTCTTCATCATAAGGTCTCCACTGAAACAGCCCCTATACAATCTCGACAGGAAACCAGAAGTAGGCCCATGCGGTCACGAGCATCAAGTTTCCAGTTTTTCATTGTTAGAGAGAGGAGCCATCCTTCGGGTATAAGGCCATCAAAGAAGGGGAAGAAGGTAGTGCGATGGTAGGGAGCTTCTTGCAAGGGCATCGTCAGGCTTATATCCTGTGCATTGGCCTTGGTAAGATATTCATGATCATAGGTAAAGGTATAGCCATGATCAGTCTCCTCTGGGATTCCTGCCCTTTCCCCATCATATAGGATATTGGCTTTACGCACTCTTACTTGCATTCGTCTTCTCCTTCCCTTGGTTTCCTGCCGGGAACAGCCATGCTACCAAACATAGCCAGAGCTTGGTTAACTTTATCAAGGCGCACTGTAGACTTACCTTGTTCCAGGTCTCGTATGAAGCGTAACCCCAAGCCGGAGCGGAGAGCAAATTCTGGTTGAGTCAACCCAGCATTTTTACGCTCTTTCTGTATATAGGTACCAATAGGATTTTCTTTTTGTTTGTCCATATCAATAGTATATACCCGTTTGGGTATATTTGAACTGATTATATATGTGCATAATCTCTCTTATGTGACAAATTCCAGGGAATACTTGTATTGGTATTGATTCTATCTATAGAAACATGTATGCTCATTTCCAATGGAGGAGCCCATGAAAGTCGGACGATTCGGACAATTTGGTGGACAGTACATACCTGAAACCCTCATGAATGCAGTGATCGAACTTGAAGAGGCCTACGACCACTACAAGGAAGATCCTTCTTTCAAGGCTGAACTGGGAAAGCTCTATTGTGAGTATGCAGGTCGCCCCTCCTTGCTCACCTATGCAGAAAAGATGACACAGGATTTGGGGGGAGCCAAGATATACCTCAAACGTGAAGACCTCAACCATACAGGCTCCCATAAGATCAACAATGTGCTGGGACAATGCCTATTGGCAAAGAAAATGGGGAAGAGGCGGGTCATTGCCGAAACCGGGGCAGGCCAGCATGGGGTTGCCACAGCTACAGTTGCAGCCCTCATGGGCCTTGAGTGCGAGGTTTTCATGGGAAAGGTCGATTGCGACCGGCAAGCCCTAAACGTATATCGCATGCGTCTTTTGGGCGCACAGGTACATCCTGTAACCAGTGGGACCCAGACCCTTAAGGATGCAGTGAATGAAACCATGAGGGAATGGACAGGGCGTATTGAGGATACCCACTATGTTCTTGGTTCGGTTATGGGGCCACATCCTTTTCCGACCATGGTTCGCGATTTTCAGAAAATAATAGGTGAAGAAGTTAGGACCCAGATGATCGAAAAGGAAGGCCGTTTACCCGATTATCTTTTGGCCTGTGTCGGTGGTGGTTCGAATGCCATGGGTTTGTTCTATGACTTCATTGAGGATACAAGTGTCCAACTCATAGGCTGTGAAGCTGCAGGCAAAGGCCTAGATACTGAACAGCATGCTGCAACCCTTGCCAAAGGAACAGAGGGAATCTTCCACGGGATGAAAAGCTATTTCTGCCAGGATTTGTTTGGCCAGATAGCAGAAGTCTATTCCATCAGTGCAGGTCTCGACTATCCGGGAATCGGACCGGAACATGCAAACCTGTATGCCAGCAAAAGAGCAACGTATGTAGCAATTACTGATGATGAAGCGGTGGCAGCCTTTGAGTATCTTTCAAGACAAGAAGGCATCATACCTGCCATCGAAAGTGCCCATGCCATTGCATATGCACAGAAACTTGCTCCGACTCTTACTAAAGATAAGACCATCGTCATCAACCTCTCGGGAAGAGGGGACAAAGATGTAGCGGCCATCGCCCGCTACAAGGGAGAGAACCTGTATGAATGACCGTATTGCCTCTGCCTTCAATCAAGGAAAAGCCTTCATCCCCTTCATAACTTGTGGCGACCCTGATCTTGCTACCACAAAAGCCTTGATCCTAGCAATGGCTGCCCATGGTGCCGATCTGATTGAACTCGGAATACCTTTTTCCGACCCCATTGCCGAAGGTCCGGTCATACAGGAAGCTGATGTTCGTGCCCTCGCTTCTGCCACCACCACAGACAAACTGTTTGCTTTGGTAAAAGAAGTGCGAGCAGAAACCTCCATACCCTTGGTCTTCATGACCTATATCAATCCAATTTTCACGTATGGGAAAGAACGATTCCTCTCTTCCTGTAAAGAGGTTGGTATTGACGGGATAATTGTTCCTGATATGCCCTTTGAAGAACAGGACGAGCTGGAAGATACCTGCAAAACGTGCGGCATCTCCTTGATCAGCATGATAGCCCCTACCAGCAAACAAAGAATTGAAAAAGTGGCTTCCCACAGCGAAGGTTTTCTCTACTGTGTCTCCTCCCTTGGGGTAACCGGTACCAGAGATTCAATTGATGATACCGTAAAGGGAATGGTACAAGCTGCAAAGAGTGTCTCTCGCACTCCTTGTGCCATCGGTTTTGGTATTTCCAACGAAGCACAAGCTGAGTATTTTGCAGCATTTGCTGATGGAATCATCGTGGGGTCCGCTATAGTGCGTCTCATCGCCAAACATGGACAGCAGTGTGTGGAGCCGGTTGCCCTTTTTGTGGAAAGCATGAAGAAAGCTGCAAACAAATAGTTTTTTTAGTTTAGATGTTTCTATTTATAGAAATAAAAGGAGAGCCTGTGCAATACAACCTAACCCTCCAAGAGGTTAAAGATCTAGCGAAAAAAGAAGAGGGAGACCTCATTCCTCTCACTATCGAGCTTCTTAGTGACCGACATACACCTATAACGATCATTGAAAAACTAAAACAGGCTAGCACTCACTGCTTCTTGCTCGAAAGTGTTGACAATCGTCAGAAATGGGGACGCTACACCTTTCTGGGATACAATCCAAGTCTGGAAATCACCTGTATAGACCATTTGGTAACACTAACGGATAGCCAGGGTAAGATTGAAGAGGTCCTGACCTCTCCCCAAGAAGTCATCAGAGCACTTCTCTCGAAGAATCGGGGTATTGTCCTGCCCTCTCTCCCTCCGTTCACAGGAGGGTTGGTCGGGTACTTCTCTTACGACTTCATCAAATACAGCGAGCCTTCCCTGCAGCTTGATGCCTTGGACAGTGAGCAGTTCAAGGATGTTGACCTTATGCTCTTCGATCAAGTCATCTGCTTTGACAATTATAGGCAGAAAATCATCCTCATTGCCAATATTCGTCTGGAGAATATCGAAACAGAATACGAGAAGGCCAAAAAACAGCTTGCATCATTGCAGGATCTCATACTCGACACAAACCCTGTAGTACATGTTGGGGGGGAACTGCTGGGACCCTTGGAATATCTGTTTGATGAAAATGAGTACTGTACTATGGTCGAGACAGCAAAGAGATACATCTACGAAGGTGATATATTTCAGGTAGTGCTCTCAAACCGTCTGCAAGCACCATTTTTTGGGAGTTTGCTGGACACCTACCGACTTTTGCGAACTACCAATCCATCTCCCTATATGTTCTATTTCAGTGGAGGTGACGTAGAGATTGCAGGAGCATCCCCTGAAACGCTGGTCAATCTGCAGGATCGTATTCTGCACACGTTTCCTTTAGCCGGAACCCGTCCAAGAGGAAAGGACGAAGCTGAGGACTTGGCGAACGAACAGGCTTTGCTCGCTGACGAAAAAGAACTCTCAGAACACAACATGTTGGTAGACCTAGGGAGAAATGATTTGGGACGAATCAGTGAGTTCGGGACCGTAGAGGTCGAAGAATACCTTTCGGTGGAGCGTTTCAGCCATGTGATGCATCTTGGGTCAACCGTTCGTGGAGTCCTAAAAGATGGCTATGATGCCCTGGATGCCATCACTGCCGTACTACCTGCAGGAACCCTCAGTGGAGCACCCAAGATTCGAGCCTGTCAGATTATCAATGAGCTGGAAAACAACAAACGCGGTATTTATGGGGGAGCCATCGGATACCTTGGGTTTAGTGGAAACATGGATACCTGTATCGCCATCCGAATTGCCTACAAGAAGAATGACAAGATATTCGTACGGAGCGGAGCCGGTATTGTAGCAGACAGCGTTAGTGAGAACGAGTTCAAAGAGTGTGCAAACAAGGCAAGAGCAGTAACCAACGCCATTGAGGAAGCCTCAGGAGGTTTAGTATGACCCTATTGATAGACAACTACGACAGTTTCTCCTATAACCTCTATCAGGCCATAGGTATAATGGATAATTCGATCAAGGTAATTAGAAACGACGAACTGTCGGTTGAAGAGATCATTGCTATGGATGTCAGTCGCATCATCATCTCTCCTGGACCTGGAAGGTGTGAGGATGCGGGAATTTGCATTGAGGTAATACGAAATTTGGGTAATCAGATCCCCATCCTTGGAGTTTGTCTAGGACATCAGGCCATTTGTACTGCTTTTGGAGCCGTTGTGACCCATGCCAAACACCTTGTTCATGGGAAAAGTTCCTTAGTAGAGATTGATTCTACAAGTCCTCTTTTCAAAGGGCTTGTATCCCCTCAGAAAGTCGCACGGTATCACTCGCTCGCAGCCTTGGAAGAGACTATGCCTCCATCCCTGAATATTACATCCAGAACAAGTGATGGAGAGATCATGGCGGTCCAGCACAAGACCTATCCTATTTTCGGGGTGCAGTTTCATCCTGAGTCGATCATGACTGAAAATGGCCCATCTATGCTGAAAAATTTTATGCACATCACAAAACAAGGAGAATCATCATGATACGACAAGCCATCAAGGATTTGTGTATGAAACAAAACCTGGACTATGAAACAGCAAAGGCTGTCATGGATGAGATAATGGGCGGACAAGCCTCAGCTGTCCAAATGAGTAGCTTTCTCACTGCATTATCCCTAAAAGGGGAAACCATCGAGGAAATCACAGCCTGTGCATCAGGTATGCGAGAACATTGTGTAAGGTTGTTGCATCAACTGCCTGTGCTCGAAATCGTAGGAACAGGAGGAGACAAGTCCAACTCTTTCAACATTTCCTCGACCAGTAGCATCGTCATCAGTTCTTGTGGAGTTCCTGTAGCCAAACATGGAAACCGTGCGGCTTCTTCACAGTGTGGTTCTGCCGATGTGTTCGAAGCCTTGGGAGTAAACATAGCAGTGAGCGCGGAGAAAAGCAAAGAACTTTTGCACACCATTGGTTTGTGCTTCCTTTTTGCCCAAAACTATCATATAGCGATGAAGTATGTTGCCCCTGTGCGAAAGGAATTGGGGATCCGTACGGTATTCAACATTCTTGGGCCTCTTGCCAATCCTGCGGGAGCCACAATGCAGTTGATGGGAGTCTATGATTGTAGTTTGGTTGAACCCCTATCTCAGGTAATGGCTAATCTGGGGGTTGAGGACGGCATGGTTGTTTTCGGCCAGGATGGCTTGGATGAAATTTCACTAAGCAGTCCTACCACTATCTGTGAAGTCAGGGACGGTACTTTTACAAACTATGAAATCAGTCCTGAACAGTTTGGCTTTCATCGATGCAGAAAAGAAGATCTTGTAGGTGGGGATGCCCAGACAAATGCTGAAATCACCCGCTCGGTTGTGGAGGGAAGGCTCAAAGGACCTAAACGGGATGTGGTATTGCTTAACAGTGGTTGTGCCCTCTACATTGCCAAGAAGGCAAAATCCATCCAAGAAGGTATAGCCATGGCAGCAGAAGCCATCGATTCGGGTAAGGCCAAGAAGCAACTTTCAGACTTTATTCGACTATCTAACGAGGCATAGCATGGATATTCTCCAGCTTCTTGCCGAGTTGGCAAAAGAACGCTACAAGAACCTCTCCATAGAGTCCATGAAGGAAGATGCCTTACAGTTGGGCCCCCCTTCCTTTTCCTTTGCACGGGCTGTGGGCAAAGCGGGGCTTTCCCTCATTTGTGAAGCGAAGAAGGCTTCCCCCTCAAAAGGGATCATAGATCAAGACTTTCCTTATCTTTCTATTGCCAGAGAGTATGAGGCTGGAGGCGCCGATGCCCTCAGTGTACTTACCGAACCCTCAAGATTCCTGGGAAATGACACGTATTTGAAAGAGATTGCAGCAAATGTTTCCCTTCCAGTCCTACGCAAGGACTTCATTGTCACCGAATACCAGATCTATGAAGCAAGAGTCCTTGGTTCTTCAGCGGTATTGCTCATTTGTGCCCTGCTTTCGGATGCGCAACTTGAGAGGTATCTTGGCATTTGCGAAAACCTGGGTTTGGATGCTTTAGTGGAAGCTCATGATGAAACAGAAGTAGAGAAGGCCCTTCGCACTGGTGCGAGAATCCTTGGGGTAAACAATCGAGATTTACGAACTTTTGAGGTTGATCTGGATACCAGTCTTAGGCTAAGAGATTTGGTTCCTCCCACTGTCTTGTTTGTCAGTGAAAGTGGGATACGAGGAGCTCCTGATGCAAGATTGCTTGAATCTCATGGCGTGGATGCAATTCTGGTAGGTGAACTTTTGATGCGTTCATCCAACAAGGCAAGGATCCTGAAGGAACTGAAGGGATGACCAGGATAAAACTCTGTGGGTTGAAGGAAGAGAACCATATACATTGGGCCAATGAGGCGGAATGCGACTATATTGGGTTTGTCTTCGCTCCAAGTAGGAGGCAAGTATCCTTTGAGAAAGCACAGGGACTTAGAAAACTGCTCTCTCCTTCAATCCTTCCTGTTGGGGTATTTGTGGATGCTCCAATAGAAGAAATTTTGTCGCTTTCTAATTCCGAAGTAATTTCCCTGATTCAACTGCATGGAAATGAAGATGAAAGCTATATCCAAGAATTGAAAAGAAAGTGTTGGCTACCCATCATCAAGGCCATTGATGCAACAGACAAGAATGCACTACGCCTTGCCTTGGGCAGTAGTGCAGACTATGTGCTTCTGGATGCCAAGAAGGGTGGGTCAGGAGTGTCCTTTGATTGGGAACTGACAAAAAGTTGTACACGACCCTACTTTCTGGCTGGAGGTTTGAATCCGGCAAATCTGAAGCAAGCCATTACCAGAAATCATGCCTTTGCTGTAGATTTGAGCAGTGGGTTGGAAGAAGCGGGAGAAAAAACTAGAACCCTTATGCTCGAGGCAACTAGGATAGCTCATGCTCTCTGAGGTTTGGGAATTCAGCTGGACGAGAAATGCTTTTCGTGGCACTGCTTTTGAGAATAGGGTTCCAGATCCAAGAAAAGGTTTGACATGATGGCCTTTGCTGATGTGATGCCTTTGTCATTCTGGGAGTACAAACTTGGTCTCTATACAGGTAATTGAACAGGCTTGGTTCCTCTGAACCAAGCCTGTGTTGTTTTGGTGCAGTGTCTGATCGTTTTACATATTTTTCGGTACTGGTGTTTTGCTGTTGACTATGTCTACGTTCCAGTTTTGTGGTGTTCGGGTATCAAGCCCTTGACATCCAGTAAATCTGTAGTAGACTGAAACTAGTTACATGAAAGCAGTTTCATATCTATAGGAGAAGTGATGTCACCGAAGCAACCAACCATCTATGACGTAGCAAAACTTGCTGGTGTAAGTCCGACTACAGTATCTAGGGCCATAAATTCACCTTCGATGGTGAATAAGGAAAGACGGGCTCGAATCATGCAGGCAATTGCAGAGTTACAGTTTGTTCCCAAGGCAGAAGCAGTGGCAAAAGCCCGCCAACAACTGATGAAAATAGCGGTCATAGCACCCTTTTTTACCGAGTCTTCCTTCATGGAGCGCTTAAAAGGTATCTCTGCAATCCTTTCAGAACATCACTACGAACTTGTCATCTATTCGGTGCAGAGCAGTGAAGGCCTAGAAGGGTATATTGATCTTTTGGTAGGTAGCAAACGTGTCGACGGCCTTATCTCCCTCTGCATGAACTTGGATGCCTCAAGCATAGAAAAACTGAGAAATTCTTCCATTGCCGTATGTTTTGTTGAGACAGAGGTTGAAGGTTTTGATTCTGTTGTCATTCGTAATAGTAGGGGTGGCAGGATGGTCGCCGAATTTTTATATGAAAATGGGTATCGCACTCCTGGCTATGTGGGAGAAGCTTCCCTCAGGACTTATACAGCACGTTCGACAGAACAACGGCTAGAAGGTTTTTTATCCTATTTTGCAACAAAGGGCATACAGGTGGAAAAAGACAATATCTGGCTTGGAGAAAACCTTCCAGATGTTTCGACAGCAGGTATTTTTGCGCTTCTCGATCGTCCTGATCGCCCTGACTGCATTTTTGCTTCTAGCGATACCTTGGCCATACGGATTATCAAATGTGCAGTCCAACTGGGGATTACTGTCCCTGATGAGTTGGGCGTTGTTGGTTTTGATGACATAGAGATGGCGGAATTTGTGAATCTGACAACCATAAACCAGAGCCTTGAGGATTCGGGGGTTCAGGCAGCAGAAATGGTTCTGCAGAGAATAAAGGATCCGAATCGCCTCGCGAGGAAAAGCCTCATTGATTTGAAGCTTACCAAGCGAAGTTCGACAGAATACTTATAGGTGAAAATGCATTACGTTGTGATGCTTGAAGTTTTAGGAGGACGTTATGAAAAAACTTTCTAAGGGTATGTTATTTGTCTTGGTTCTGCTGCTGGCTATGCAGGGAGTCTGGGCACAAGGAGCGAAAGAAGCTGCGGTAGAGGATAAGACCATCCGCATTTTCGGTGCTTTCAGAGGAGAAGAAGCGGCACGTTTTGATGAGATCGTCAGAATCTTCAACGAGAAGAGTGGCTATAATGCAGTATATGAGGGGAGCCCGGAATTTGAAACTCAGATTTTGGTCCAGGCAGAAGCCGGTACCCCACCAGACATTGCAGCACTTCCCCAGCCCGGCATCATGCACAAGTTTGCCGAGCAAGGGTATATCAAGCCTCTCGTGCCAAGTGTTGTTGCCATGGTTGATGCCAACTATGCTCCGGTCTGGAAAGACTTGGGCTCGTATAATGGCAAGGTCTATGGATTATTCCATCGTGTTAATGCCAAGAGTTTTGTGTGGTATCCCAAAAAAGCCTTTGAAGCAAAGGGGTATAAAGTTCCCAAGACTTGGACTGAGCTGAAGGCCCTTGAGGATCAGATCGTACGTGATGGAGGAATCCCTTGGTCAATCGGTTTTGAGTCCGGAAACGCAACCGGTTGGGTAGGTACAGACTGGTTGGAAGATGTCATGCTTCGTACTGCTGGTCCTGATGTATACGACCAGTGGGTTAACCATGAGATCGCCTTTGACGATCCTGCTGTACAGAAGGCACTCGGCTATCTTGGGGAAATCTTCCTGAATCCTAAGTATGTCTATGGTGGTGCTACCAATATTCTTACCACTAACTTTGGGGATTCTGTCAAACCACTGTTTGATACTCCAACAAGAGTATTCCTTCACCGCCAGGGTAACTTCATCACAGGCTTCATGCCCCAGAAGATCCAGGATAATCTTGAAGAGGAAGTAGGGGTATTTGCCCTTCCCTCCATCGACCAGAAATGGGGTACTCCAATTCTTGGTGGTGGAGACCAGTTCGTAGTATTCAATGACAAGCCCGGTGTTAAGGAGTTTATGGAATTTCTGACCACTTGGGAAGCATGTGCACCATGGGCACAGGTTGGTGGCGCATTGTTCCCCCACAAGAATCAGAATCTTGCTGACTACGGCAACAGCCTTGAGCGTGAGCTTGCAAAGGCGCTGGTCGAAGCAACAGTATTCCGCTTTGACGCATCTGATTTGATGCCTGCTGAAGTTGGAGCTGGTTCATTCTGGACCGGTATGGTCGAATATGTGAATGGCAAGGATGGCAAGACTGTTCTCAACAATATTGAGAAAAGCTGGCCTCGATAAGCTACTAGTTGTCTCTATAGGGGATTCCGCCTCTAGGCGGAATCCCTTTCTCACAAGGGAGGAACCATGCAGTTACAGAAAGATCAGGAGAGGAAGGAGTTGGTCGTACGGACACTTGTGTTCACTCCCCTCACGATAATCATCATGATCGGAGGATTCCTTTTGTTGAAAGATAATCCGATGTCACAAGTATTGACCACGTTGTTCGCAATAGTATGGGGAACTTTCTGTGTGTTGTCCCTGTTCTATTCCATGAATCTAATCGTACAGCTCTTTCCCATGCAAAAGTACAACAAGATCATTCCCTTTGTCTTTGTAGGTCCTGCTATCCTGATCATCGGCTGGTACCTATTGATCCCAACAGTACGAAGTCTTGTACTGAGCTTCATGAATAGGGATTCAACTTCCTTTGCAGGTCTTGCAAACTACAAGTATATTCTAACTGACGCCACTATGCGCACCGCTATTGGCAATACAGTGCTCTGGTTGTTGTTTGGTACAGCATTTGCTGTCTTTTTTGGCTTGATGACGGCCTTGCTGGCAGAACGGTCGGCAATTGAGAAACTCGGAAAGACCTTGGTCTTTCTTCCCATGGCGATTTCCATGGTTGGAGCTGGCGTCATCTGGAAATTCATGTATGCCTATAAACCTGCCGGGGCAAACCAGACAGGGCTGTTGAATGCCCTAATGGTTGGTTTGGGAGGGAAACCTCAAAACTGGTTAGGTTCAGCCCCTATGAATAACTTCTTTCTGATACTCATATTTGTCTGGTTACAGACAGGGTTCTCCTTGGTTGTGCTCTCTGCTGCCTTGAAGGGCGTCTCTGACGAGATCAAGGAAGCTGCCCGTATTGATGGCGCTAAGGAGTTCACCATTCTGATGAAGATAGTCTTGCCTTCCATCTACGGCAGCATTGTCACCGTATCGACTACTATCATGCTTGCAGCCCTGAAGAGTTTCGACATTGTCTACTCCATGACCAACGGTCTTTATGGAACGGAGGTCTTGGCCAGTCAGCAGTACAAGCAGATGTTCAAGTTCCTGGATTACGGACGCGGCTCGGCGATTGCAATTGTCATTCTGCTCGCTGTCAGTCCTGTTATCTATTACAACTTGAAGGAATTCAACAAGCGGGAGGTGTTCTGATGAAGGCAAAAGTTACAATGACACGTGGGGCAAAGATAATTACCTTTTTGCTCATCCTGTTTTGTCTCATATGGACTATTCCCACAGCGGGAATACTCATCACCTCTTTTCGAGATAGTGATGCTACCGCCTCTTCCGGATGGTGGACTGCGTTCTCTAATCTCAAGGATTTTACCCTGGGAAACTATGACGAAGTGCTTGGGGGACAACGCTTCACTGTAGGGACCGCAGGAGGGACAGCTGCTAGACGAGGAGCTTCAATGGGCAGTGCCTTCCTGTCCAGTATTACAGTGACACTGCCTGCCGTCATCATCCCTATTTTTATTGCAGCGGCTGCTGCCTATGCTTTTGCTTGGATGAGTTTTCCAGGACGGAAGATGCTCTTTGCGATGGTCATTGCCCTGTTGGTGGTACCCCTTCAGATTTCCCTGATCCCTATCCTGCGTGACTATCAGAAGATTGGACTCAACGGTACGTATCTGGGAATTTGGTTGGCTCACACAGGTTTTGGCCTGCCGCTGGCCACCTATATACTTTTTAACTACATCTCTACTATTCCCCGTTCCATCTTGGAATCTGCTTTCATTGATGGGGCGAACCATTTTACCATGTTTGCCCGTCTGATCATCCCCTTGAGTATACCGGCTCTTGCATCGTTTGCGATTTTCCAGTTTATTTGGGTATGGAACGACCTGTTGGTTGCTTTGGTTTTCCTCAGTGGTGGAGGGCAGATGATGGAAGTTGTCACAGTCAGGCTTATGAATATGGCAGGAACAAGAGGCTCCGACTGGCACCTGTTGACCGCCGGTGCATTCGTCTCGATGGTATTGCCCTTGTCAGTTTTTCTTTCCTTGCAGAAATTCTTTGTCAAAGGTTTGCTTGCAGGTTCAGTCAAAGGATAATGCATGGATACGATGAGTTTTGGTTACACAGAATATGACCCTTCACAAATGGCTCATAATGAGTCCCTATTTACCTTAGCCAATGGGTATCTGGGACTTCGAGGGGATTTCGAGGAGGCTGAAGGTACCTATCATAAGGGTACATACATCAATGGATTCTATGATAGTGAACCCATCATATATGGTGAGAGTGCCTATGGTTTTGCCGAGAACCATGAGACTATTCTCAACCTTCCCGACCCCAAAAGGATTGAGTTGGAGGTAGGCCCTCTTCCCTTTTCAATGAAGAGGGGGGTGGTAAACGCATCTTCACGTACCCTTAACTATAGGACTGGGATACTTAGGCGCACAGTCGATTGGACCAGTAGCCAAGGGGATCGGGTAAAAATCACTACCAACCGTATGGTCAGTTTTACTGAAAAGCATTGTGCCCTGATTTCCTACACTGTAGAGGCCGTGGATAAGGACCTTACTGTCAAACTTACAAGTTTTCTGGACATCGGGGTACATAATCGCTCTTCCAAAGATGACCCACGGGTTGGCTCGAAGTTCACTTCTACCCCGTTAGTCGTTGGACACTTTTCCATCGAAGATGAGGCTCTCAACTTCTCTGCAAAGACACGTAACAGTGGGCTCAGTCTCTTTGGTTCTGCATTCCATACCACAAGTGAGGAGGCTCTGGAGGTTACTCCTTCAGAGAGAGACCTTGCTATCTCCTATACCTTCTCCTTGGCAAAGGGAGCGAGCGTTACCCTCAATAAGTTCATCGCCTATACCACAGAAGATGATTCGGCTCCTTTCCGGGCAAGAGGGTGTGCCCAGGAGGGCTTTGCATCTTTTGCACAACAGCAAGAGGTGTTCCTTTCCAAGTTCTGGAACGTGGCAAGGATACTCATCGAGGGTGATGAAGGAACAGAACAGGCCCTCCAGTTCAACATTTTCCACCTTCTGCAGTCTTGTGGCCGTGATGGCTCATCCAGTATGGCAGCCAAGGGCCTGACTGGTGAAGGGTATGAAGGGCATTACTTCTGGGATACAGAAGCGTATGCCCTGCCTATGTTCTGCTATCTCAAGGCTGATATTGCAAAGTCCCTGCTTGATTATCGCTATGGGATTCTGGACAAGGCTCGCCTTCGAGCGAAAACGATGAGTCTTGAAGGTGCGCTCTTCCCTTGGCGGACCATAAGTGGAGAGGAGTGTAGTGCCTATTATCCTGCAGGTACTGCCCAGTACCATATTGATGCAGATATTCTCTATGCTGTGGAAAAGTACCTCGCTGCAACAGGAGAGGAGGCGCCTCCTCCGTATGTTGAGATGGCAATCGAAAGTGCCCGCATGTGGCTTAGCCTGGGCTGTTTCATTGATGGAGAGTTTTACATAAACGAAGTCACCGGTCCCGATGAGTATACCGCGTGTGTGAACAACAATGCCTATACGAACCTGATGGCACAGAACAACCTCAAGTTTGCCATTGCTTTGGTAGAGATGTATCAAGAAAAAGATATAATGCTTCCCTTGGTCTTGGAGAAGGACGAGCTTGATTCCTGGAAACAAGCCCAAGAGACAATGAGAATTCCTTTTGACAAGGCCTTGGGCATCTACGCCCAGGATGACTCCTTCCTCAATAAGGCAACCTGGCCGTTCGCCTCAACCCCCAAGGACAAGCATCCTCTGTTGTTGCATTTCCATCCCCTGGTGATCTACCGCCACAGGGTGCTCAAGCAACCGGACCTGGTGCTTGCACAGTTTTTTCTCTCAGGTCTCTTTACCAAGGCCGAGAGGATCCGAAACTTCTCTTTCTACGAGCCCTATACAACAGGGGACTCTTCGCTGTCACACTGTATCCAGAGCATCATGGCTTCTGACTCCTTCCAGAGTCTTAAGGCATGGATCTACTTCAAGAAGACTGTTCGGCTGGATATTGATGATATCCAAGGAAACTCGGTCGATGGGATTCATACGGCTTCCATGGCTGGATCGTGGATGGCTGTTGTCTTTGGCTTTGCTGGTTTTAGGGATTGGAAGGGAACCTTCAGTTTCGATCCCAAGCTACCCTCTGCCTGGAAGGCCTTGACGTTCTGTCTCACCTTACGTAACGCTATTCTCAAGGTAGAACTCCGCTCAGCAGAGGTTTCCTACACCCTGATGACAGGGAAATCATTGGAATTAGTTCATCGTAATGTGGTATTTACCCTAACAGAAGGTGAAGTCCGAACGTTCTCCCTGGTCCCGATACTAAGCGGGGTGCTCTTTGACCTTGATGGAGTCCTCTGTGATACTGCTCACCTACATTACAAGGCATGGAAACAGGTCAGTGATGAGAACCTTCTGCATTTCGACCATGAAGTAAACAAGGGTTTGTTGGGAGTGAGCAGGGAAGCTTCCTTGCAGGTGATACTCGATCACAACAAAGTTGATTGGCCCCAAGAGAAACGCAAGGAGGTACTCAAACGTAAGAATGATGCCTATGTAGCTTCCTTGGACAGTATTACCCGTGACGATCTTTTCCCAGGTGTTTTGGACCTCCTTTCAGAGCTTAGCGAGCATAAGGTGAAGATTGCCCTTGCTTCTGCAAGTAAGAATGCAAGGACTGTCTGCAAGAAATTGGGTATCCTCGATCGTTTCGATGCAATTGCCGATATTGCCAGCGTACAAAAGCCAAAGCCTGAACCTGATATTTTTCTCTCTGCCAGTGAGCAAATAGGGGTATGGTATACCGATTGTGTTGGTGTTGAAGATGCCAAGGCAGGTATTGAGGCTATCAAGAAGGCAGGGATGCGCTCTGTTGGTATTGGATCTGTGAATGAACTCTCAGAAGCTGATATGGTGCTAAAAAATACAAAAGAACTGACTTTTGAAGTGTTGGAGAGGGTTATCAAAATCTTTCATTGACAATACAAAATGGGTAGGCGTATCCTTCAGTTACTATGAACCAAGCAATAGCAATAGACGTTGGAACTTCGAAGATTTCTCTTGTGCAGTTTGATATTTCTTCCATGCAGGTCATCCACTCTGTCTCTGAGGAGAATTATTCTCTGGTTCCTCTCCCTGACCATCATAAGCATGAGCAGGATCCCGAGAGAATCTGGAACATTGTGCAAGGTCTGCTCAAGCAGTTCCCCTTACGGTCCTCTGTAGAGTTTGTCACCATCACAGGACAGGTCCATGGGATTCTCTTGGTCGATGATGCTTTCAAGCCCAGGACGAATCTCATGACTTGGAGAGACTGTCGGAACAAGACTAACACTGTTGGCAGCAACTACAAGCTACAGAACGGATGCCTAGTCCAGAAAGGATATGGTGGAAGTACGCTGAAGGTCCTGTTGGAAGAGGGAGACCAGGTATTCGCTGACGATGTGCAGGTCTGTACCATTACTTCCTTTGTCATGGGAAGGCTTTGTGGATGCTATGCCATTGACGAGAGTATTGCTGCAACCCTTGGGGTATATGATATTGGAAGCAAGAGATGGAATGCTGCGCAACTGGAAGAGCTTGGCATCCCCCTATCCCTTTTTCCCCCTGTTGTTCCATCAAGTGCCATCATGGGGACCCTACTTCCCTTAGTTGCTCTCGAATTGGGTCTGAAGGAGACAGTTGCAGTCTGTGCCCCGATTGGGGATAACCAAGCGAGTTTTATCGGATCGTTAGGGTTCTGCCCAGCAGGGCTCATCAACATTGGAACTGGAGGTCAAATCTCAGTACCCTGCACTGAGCTTACGGATAACCCTTCCATAGAGATTCGCCCTCTTCCAGAAGACGGTTACATACAGGTCTATTCGAGCCTATGTGGTGGGTGGGCCTATTCCTACCTAAAGGATTTCTGCAAGGATATGCTGGTCAGTTTTGGGGCCTCAGTCACAGACAAGGCTATCTATGAAAAGTTGGACCAACTTGCCTTGAATGCTGATCCAAGTCATGCACTCCTAGTCGATACCCAGTTTCTGGGGGTTAGGGAAGTGCCTGATACCTTTGGGAAGATTTCTCATATTGATACCTCCAATTTTACTCTTGAAAATCTTAGCAGAGCTTTTCTTGAGGGAATCGTAAGAGAACTGCATCCCATGCAAATATGTACTGATTCTATGGAATTCCTTGTAGCGAGTGGGAATGCTGTCCGTAAGAGCCCTTTGATGGTGACCTTGATACAATCGGAGTTTGGCTGTCCGGTAAAGATAGCACCATTTCTGGAAGAAGCTTCGATTGGATCAATCCTGAGTAGTGCCGTCCTTTTTGGGGGTACACAGATACGAGAACATATTCACTCTTTTTATACAATGCATTTCAACAGATAGGAGGATACTATGGGTATCGAAAACTATGTAACGGGGCTTCAGCATATTGGCATTCCAACGAACGACTTGGAAAAGACCCTCACTTTTTACCAGAGCCTGGGCTTTAAGAAGCAGTACGAGACCAATAATAAGGGCGAGGAAGTTGTTTTTCTTCAGCTGAAACAAGTGATGATCGAGACCTATCAGAACTATCAGGGCGCTATGGCTCATGGCTCTATCGACCATATTGCCCTTGATGTGAGTGATATCGAGATGGCCTATGCTGAGGTAGGGAAGCTTGGTTATCCTATCCTTGAGGATGGCATTCAGGGGTTGCCTTTCTGGAAAAATGGCGTACGGTTTTTCACTATAGAAGGGCCCAACAAGGAAAAGGTTGAGTTCAGCCAGATGCTGTAACGCCTTGGATTTTCCAATTTCTCCCAGAACCTGGGGTATCGGAGGTCAGCTATCTGGTATAGGATATTCTTATGAAAATACAAGAGTCTATGGATTACCGTAAGCTTGTGAAGCTACTCTTGCTTACAGGTCTTCTTTCATTGGTTGTAGTGCGATTTTCTGGGGTGCTCGCATTTGCTGAGAAGGCCCTGAGTCTTCTGACTCCGCTTCTTATTGGCTTTATCATTGCATTTTTGGTAGATTTGATAGTCAGGCCCCTTGAGAGGTTATTCAACAGACTTTTTAAGAAAAAAAGAATATTCTCACGTCCTCTTTCCATCCTGTTGGCAGTCATTATCGTAGTGGCGTTGTTCTTTGGTGTCTTGCTGATTCTCATCCCCCAACTGAAGATTGCCATTGAACAGTTTGTGGTACGGCTTCCCGTTCTGTTTGATGATCTTGAAAGTGCTGTTGCTGTCTTTGTCAGCAATAGGCCCGAGTGGCAATCAGCCTTTGCCCAGGTACAGACTTTCTTTGAGGAAATACGAGACAAGTTTTTTTCCAACATACCAAGTGTTGCAGACTATGCCATTAGTTTTGTTGGTTCTGCACTTGCCATGATTGTCCAATTTACCATTGGTTCAATCTTCTCCCTCTATCTGTTGTTTGGGAAAAAGAAATTGCTTTTCCAGTACAATCGTTTGCTTGATGTCTATGGAAAACCAAGATACACCAAACGAATAAAAGTTATACTAACTGTGGTGAATCAGACCTTCTCGAGATTTTTTGCTGGTCAGCTTCTTGAAGCTGTCATTCTTGGGGGCCTGTGTACCATAGGTATGATGATATTTCGTTTTCCGTATGCACTGACTGTAGGGACAGTGGTAGGGATGACAGCCCTTATCCCCATGATAGGAGCGTACATAGGAGGGGCCATCGGGTTTGTCCTGATTTTCCCAGATAATTTCAAGCTTGCCTTGTTTTTCATTCTCTTCCTGGTTATCCTCCAGCAGCTGGAAGGAAACATTATCTATCCTAGAGTTGTTGGTAATTCAGTAGGCCTTCCCGGTATCTGGGTGTTCGCTGCCATCATCCTAGGAGGCGGTCTCTGGGGTATTCTGGGTATTCTGTTTGGAGTTCCTGCGGTTGCCTCAATGTATCGACTGATAAGAATGGATATGGATTTACGGGTCCATAAGACTAAATCAGCTATGACTACATCTGACGTATAAGCAAAATCTTGCACTTAAATTGTAGTAGACATATATTGGTAATGCAGTTATTTGAAATATAGCTTGAGAGTTTCATTGGTATCATTTGGGAATTGATGACAAGCAGAAACTGGATGTCCTATAGAGCAAGGGAGTATGAGATAGTTCATCAGACTCCTAACAGTATAGTTGGACATGTTTAAGAACATGTTCAACTATTAAACACTTTTTTCATCATATTCATAAAATATACCACTTTGATTTGTACTTACTGTGATGAAATATCTTGCTGTAATGGCTTAAATCCTAATTGTCAAATGAATAAGTAAAAAACCTGCAAAATGATGGCACAGTAAATGCATAATAATCACCAAAGGTTGAAAATAAAAACCTAGGAGGAACTTATGAATAAAGTTGGAAAGAACTTTTTGTGTGTCCTGTTAATGGTCACAATCGTGGCATCTATGAGTTTGTTTGCTCAGGGTGCATCAGAAGCCCAGACTGGACCAAAGGGTGTTAAGCCCTATGAGATAGCCGTCATTATCAAGGCAACGGACTCTGACTTCTGGCAGTATCTGCTTGTAGGAGCCAACAACTATGGTGTTGAGTATCCTGAACTGGTTAAGGTCACCACCTATGGACCCCCTTCTGAAGCTGACATAGACAAGCAGGTTTCTATTCTTGAAAATGTCATTTCTACAAATCCGGATGCTATTGTCATAGCCTCTACGAGTTCTGATGCTACAGTTCCAGCCATTGAAATGGCTTATGATAAAGGCATCAAGATCATAACTGTAGATAACAGAGTGAACACAAACAAAGTCCATTCGTTCCTAGCTACTGACAACACTGTTGGAGGCGCATTGGCCGCTGACAAGATGTTTGAGTATTTGAAGAAGAACAATATCGCTACAGCAGGAAAGAAGGTTGCAGTCGTGAGTGCAATGGCTGGTGTGCAGGTTCTGACAGACAGAGATATCGGTTTTACCAAGAGAATCAAGGAACTTATTCCTACCATTCAATTGATTGATACCAAGTATGTTGATAATGACATCATCAAGGCAATGACTGTTACCGAAGATCTTATCACAACTTATGGCGAAGACCTTATCGGTATCTTTGGTGATAACAACCACTCAGCTGATGGTGTAGCTCGTTCTATTAGCGAACAGAAGCTTAGTAACAAGATTATGGTAACCGCTTATGACTCTGATCCTGAAGAAGTTTCAGCTATCAAGAGTGGTGTGCTGAAGGCAATTATGGTCCAGGATCCTTATGGAATGGGCTATAAGGGTGTTGATTCTGCAGTTCGTGCAATCCAGGGTGAGAAACTTCCTGATTATGTGGATACAGGTGTTGTGGTTGTAGAAGCTCACAACGTCAATGATCCTGATGCTCAGGGAATTCTTGATCCGTTCACCATGAAGAAGTATTGATCACATTGTAATTTGATTCTGAGCCAAGCTCCTTCAGATTCTGAGGGGGCTTGGTCTGCTAAAACTGTACATATTAGGGAGGTCCATGATGGAAAAAACTCCATTTTTGGAATTGAAAGGTATTTCCAAACAGTTTCCGGGAGTGAAAGCCTTGGATGATGTAGATCTTGCAATCTATCCAGGTGAGGTCCATGGGCTCGTTGGTGAGAATGGTGCAGGTAAATCCACCATGATCAAGATCATTATGGGTGTCTATGAAGAAGATGCCGGTTCTATAAGCCTTATGGGGGATAAAATTACTGTATCCAATGTTATTGAGGCTAGTAAGCTAGGTCTTGCAGCTGTGTATCAAGATTTGACATTGGCTTCGGACCTTTCTATAGGCGAGAATTTTTTTCTTGGCCAATATCCAAGGAAGAAGAATGGGTTAATTGATTGGAACCATGTATACGCAAAAACTGAAGAAACGCTAAAGGCCCTCAATGTTGATGTTAATCCAAGGTTACGGATCACCTCACTCTCGCCGGCTATGCAGGAAATGGTTGCGATAGCAAAAACTGTACATAAAAAGGCTAAGCTTATTATATTCGATGAGCCGACAGCGCTTCTGAGTAATGAAGAAGTTGTGATTCTATTTGACATCATTAATACATTGAAAGCAAAAGGCATCTCAATAATATACATCTCACATCGTTTGGAGGAGATTTTCACTATTTGTGATACAGTCTCTGTTTTGAAAGACGGGAAACACGTTAAGACAATGAGCGTCTCTGAAACAAACCAAGATGAACTGATCTCCTTGATGGTCGGAAGATCCTTGAATGACATGTATAGGATCAATCACCAAAAAAGTGGAGATGAGCTATTACGAGTTGAAAACCTCTCTAGAGAGAATATCATCAAAGACATTAATTTCTCAGTGAAAGCTGGAGAGATCTTTGGATTGTTTGGATTGGTAGGCTCTGGTCGTACGGAAGTGGTTCGAGCAATTTATGGAGCCGATCATATTGATGGTGGGGAGATCTTCTTCAACGGAGATAAGGTGGTGATCCCAAATCCCGCAAAAGCCATAAGTTTGGGAATCGGTTTGCTCCCTGAGGATAGAAAACATCAGGGTTTGGCGTTAAGCCAGTCTGTCAATCACAACATTAACCTTGCTTCATACAAAGCTATCTCCCGCTTTAGTTTTGTTCTTGGAAGAAAGGAAAAGGAACGCTCCGAAAATTCCTGTAAAAAATTGAAAGTTAAGACACCTTCCATCCATCAGCTGGTGAATAACCTTTCAGGAGGCAACCAACAAAAGGTTATCATTGGAAAATGGCTTTGCTGTGAGAGTAAGCTATATATTTTTGATGAACCCACTGTAGGTATTGATGTAGGAGCAAAGCAAGAGATATATAGACTTATTGAAGAATTGACCAGCCAAGGGAATGCGGTAATCTTGATATCTTCCTATTTGCCTGAAGTAATGGGATTGTCTGATCGAATTGGAGTTTTGCACGAAGGGCAGATGAATCATATTGTGTCTCGTGAAGACTTCAGTGAAGAAGCATTGTTAAGATTTGCTTCAGGTTTGTGATAAATAAAGGAGAAAAAGAATATGAAATTTTTTGGTAAAAATAAATCAAGATTCGTAGAAGGGAATTTGTTGGTAATTGTTTTGGTTCTGATAGTCATTCTTTCATTTGCAACCAAGAATTTTCTTACCACGAATAACATTCGAAACTTGGTACGGCAGACCTCAGTAAATGGAATCATTGCGTTGGGTATGACCTTTGTAATTATTTCTGGTGGAATTGATCTCTCTGTTGGATCCATCGTTGGTGTTGCAAGTATTGTAGTTTCCAAGCTCCTGGCATCTGGGATGCCGATTTTCTCCTCTGTACTACTGGCTCTGATCGTATGTGCATTCTTGGGAACGCTTAATGGTCTCATTATCCATTATGGAAAAGTTCCTCCTTTTATAGCTACCCTTGGTATGATGCAAGCGGCAAGAGGAATCGTTATGCTCCTTTCGAATGCTCGTATGATAGCAGGTCTCCCTAAGGCATTTACCCACTTCTCACAAAGTCTGATGCTCGGTCTGCCTTCCCTGTTTTTTGTCTGGTTGTTAGTTATCCTTGCTACATTTGTAATTACGACAAAGATGGTATTTGGCCGCAATATCTTTGCGTATGGCAGTAACATTGAGGCAGCAAGACTATCCGGAATCAACGTTGCTAAGGTTACCGTTAGTGTGTATGCCATTAGCGGTTTGCTTAGTGGTCTCGCAGGTGTTTTGATGACATCCCGTCTTGCTAATGGAATCCCTACAGCGGGACAAGGCTATGAGATGGATGCCATTGCCTCTGCTGTTGTTGGTGGAGCGAGCCTCAGTGGTGGCTCTGGTACCATTTTGGGGACTGTTTTGGGAGCTCTACTTATTTCTGTTATTCAAAATGGTGGGAATTTGCTTGGTATCAACTCATTTATTCTTCAAATTATTGTCGGTGTCTTGATTGTCGCATCGGTATGGATTGATCAGAAGAGAAAGACTAACAAAAAATAATTCTAGATAAGGAAGCGTTACGTATGAACCGATATATTTTAGCTCACGATTTGGGTACGTCCGGGAACAAGGCTACTCTGTTTGACCAACAGGGTAACCTTGTAGCCAGCAATGTGGCACCCTATGATATGCATGTATTCAATCAGAATTGGGCAGAGCAAGATCCTTCCATCTGGTGGGATGCAGTATGTATATCCTCTCAGAAAGTTCTTGCAAATATAGACCGGAAACAGGTTGCTTCTGTAGCATTCAGTGGGCAGATGATGGGTTGTCTCTGTGTCGATGAACAAGGTAAGCCGCTATATAACTCCTTACTCTATTGCGACCAACGTAGTACAAAACAAGAGAAGGAGTTTGTTGATGCTCTTGGGTTTGAAAAGATATACCAGATTACCGGTCATCGTCCCAGTTCTTCCTATTCCCTTACCAAGCTGATGTGGATACGAGAAAATCTACCTGAGGTATATGACAAGACCTATAAGGTTCTCCAAGCGAAGGATTATGTAAACTTTTTGCTTACTGGCAAATTCTATACGGATTACAATGATGCTTCAGGAACGAATGCCTTTGACCTTCATACCTTCACTTGGTCTGATGAGATTCTCAGTGCTGTGGGTATACCCAAGTCTCTGTTTCCCGAAGCTGTTCCTTCCACTACTTGTATTGGGTCAGTACAACGCAAGGCGAGTATGGAGACAGGAATCCCTGAAGGGACTCCTGTCATTGTAGGGGCTGGGGACGGTGGGTGTGCTTCTTTGGGGGCCGGTTCAGTATCTTTTGGAAAGCCGTATTGTTATATGGGATCCTCTTCATGGGTATCCATCGCTTCAAAACAACCCCTGCCTGATAAAGAGATGATTTCTTTCACATGGGCTCATCCTGTCACTGGGCTTTACCAGCCTTGCGCCACTATGCAGACAGCAGGAGGATCTCTCTCCTGGTTTGCAAAAACCTTCCTGAATGCTACAGATGGCAAAACTATTGATATGATCAATACACTTGCAGAAGCCTCACAGCCAGGAGCCAACGGACTCTATTATCTTCCCTATCTTTTGGGAGAACGCTCTCCCTGGTGGAATGCCAAGGCAAAAGGTGCCTTTGTCGGTATGAGCATCAATACTGACTTTTCTGACTACTGTAGAGCTCTTCTTGAAGGTGTGGCAATGAACTTGGATATATGTCTGAGTGCAATGCTTGCAGAAGTGCCAGATAGGCAGGTTCGCTTTATTGGTGGAGGGGCACTGAATGTCTCCCTCAGAAAGATTCTTTCTGATGTATTCGGTTGTGATATACTGATCCCCAAGTTTCTTACTGAAGCGACAAGTATGGGTGCTGCCCTGCTTGGGGGGGTGGGATGCTCATTGTATCAGGACTTTTCCATAATCGAGCAGATGAATCCCATACAAAAGACCTATACGGCAGACATGAGGGTGAATGAGCTGTATCAGAAAAAGATAGATCGGTTTGCAACTTTATATAAGAGCCTAGAGCCTTGGTTTGCTGATGAGTAATGGGTGATGGGTATGAGCAGAAATTCAATAAAAAGGAACTGTGATGAATAACCACTTTATCTTAACTCACAATCTGGGAACGACTGGCAATAAAGCAGTGGTATATGACGAGAAAGGGGTTGTAGTGAGTTCCTGGGTCTCCTTGTATCGCTCAATCTATTCTGCAGGAAATTGTGTTGAACAAGATCCTAATGATTGGTGGCGTGCAGTGTGTGAATCAACAAAGAATGTACTTCGAGGTATTAATGAGAAATCTATAGAGGTGGTTTCTTTCAGTGGTCAGATGATGGGTTGCCTTTGTTTGGATAAAGCCGGAGATCCTATTGGCAATTCAATTATATGGGCAGATTCAAGAGCTGACAAAGAGTCCAAGGCCATAATGAGCCAAATAGATGAGAACTTGTTTTTCCATATTACAGGACATAGGATCAGTGCTTCCTATACGCTTAATAAATTGTTATGGGTCATGAATAATCGGCCAGATCAATTTAAGAAAACAGTAAAAGTTGTGCAAGCAAAGGACTTTATCGTATCGCGTCTGACAGGTAATGTTGTCACTGATTATTCCGATGCATCTGGTACCAATCTCTTTAACCTGACGAAGCGCCAATGGTCACGAACTCTTACCTCCATCATTGGGATTAATCCGAGTCTTTTGCCAGATGCACTCCCTTCCACAGAAATCGCAGGTCATGTCACCTTAGAAGCTGCTGCTGAGACGGGCTTGCTCCCTGGGACTCCCGTCGTTATTGGTGCAGGTGATGGTATTTGTGCCTCTATCGCAGGAGGGTGTACTACCGCTGATGATGCCTATCTCTATTATGGTTCCTCCGCCTGGATCGGTATGACCAAAAAAGAACCTTTTTGGGAATCCAAAATGCGAACATTCAATTGGGCCTTTATTGAGCCCGACCTTACGTCCCCTTGTGGGACCATGCAGGCAGCAGGGTCCTCATTGGATTGGCTCAAAGATACACTGGCCAGAGAGGAATCTATACAGGCCACTATACAGAAGTGCAAAACGGAGGATCTGATCGAGCTGGAATTGGCCCAATCACCAGTTGGCGCAAATGGACTTCTTTTCCTTCCCTACCTGATGGGGGAAAGAAGTCCATATTGGAATCCTTCCGCTAAAGGATCCTTCTTGGGGATAAAGAAAAATACAACCCGTAGTGATATGTTTCGTTCTTGTTACGAAGGTGTCGCACTTAACCTTAAGATAATTTGGGAAGCTTTGGAACCAATTAATAAAGCAACAGAATTGGTACTTCTGGGTGGGCAGGCCAGCAGTGACACCAACAAACAAATGATTGCTGATGCATTTGATATTACGGTCACCTCCCATAATCATCTGAGGGATAGCAAAAATTTTGGGGCAGCAATAATCGGGGGTATGGGTATCGGGATGTACGATAGTCTTGATGTAGTAAAAGGGTTGCTAACGTACGAAAAAAAAGTGAAGCCAATCCCGGACCATGTCACCTATTACAACAAGGTCCTTCCCATATATGAAGAGGCATACCATAGTCTGGTCAGCTTTAATGCCAAGATTGACCAATTACATACGAGTAAGGAGGGTGTGGAGAGTGAATGACCTTCAGAAAAAACTTATGCAAATGGGTGTGACAATGGCCTTCCAGCGGATAGGAATCGATATTGAGTTGCTCTTTGCTGATTTCAAGAAACTTCAAGAAGATCCTTATAGGAATCACTCCTGGGTAGTGAAAGAGAATGAGGAGTACCTTGTTGTCAATGCAATTCCCAATAAGGAAGATCAGGATCATCTGTTCTGGGAGGAGTGGTATCTCCATGCTGGAGAAGTTCATCATCACATCCTTTCATTATGGGAACCCAGTGTGTACCAAGAGGTGTTTCAAGCACCTGAACACGATGATATCCATCCCTCCCAATGTTTTGGGTCCCGTTGGTTTGTGGTTGAGGATGTAGATATGAGACCTTTACTTCTTAGGAGATAATGCATGGAGTACCTATATTTAGGAAAAAGCGGGCTATCTATCAGCAGGATGGCACTTGGAACACAGACTTTTGGGTGGAATATTGGAGAAGCTGATTCCAAGCTTTTACTGAACCGGTATCATGATCATGGGGGGAATTACTTTGACACAGCTGATTCGTACAACAATGGTGAGTCAGAAAGAATCCTTGGGAACTGGTTGCAAGAGACTGGGAATAGAGAGAATTGTGTTATTGGGACAAAAGTCTTTTTCCCAACAGCAGAAGGCCCGAACAATACTGGAGCAAGCCGGAAACATATTCTTCAAAGTATTGACTCTAGTCTGAAAAGATTACAGACAGATTATGTTGATCTATTACAGATCCATTGTTTTGATAAGCAGACACCACTTGAAGAGACCCAGAGAACCCTTGATGATCTTGTACGTTCAGGTAAGGTACGGTATATAGGGGCCTCTAATTACACTCCTTCAAAACTGATGAAAACCAAAATGATGGCAAAATATGAAGGAATGGTCTCTTTCATCTCCCTCCAATTGGAATATAGTCTATTAGTGAGAAGTCCTGAATGGGAATTGATACCCCTTTGCACCGAAGAGGGCATTGGCATGCTGGTTTGGTCCCCCCTTGCAGGAGGTTGGTTATCTGGAAAATATCGAAGAGGGTACAGGATACCCAAAGATAGTCGCGCTGGACGAGGTGATCGATGGGACGATGGTGTCGACCAACGAGGCAGTGAGAAAACCTATGATATCATTGAGGTATTGTATGCTCTGGCAGAAGAGACAGGGCATTCAGTCTCTCAGATTAGTTTGAATTGGACAATGCAAAAGGCAAAGGGGGCTGTTCCCTTGATTGGGGCACGGAATGAGACCCAGTTGATGGAGAATCTGGGTGCCTTGGATTGGTCTCTGACCGATGGGCAGATAGCCCGCCTGGATGTTGTTAGTGCCATTGCGACACCATCGCCCTATAGTTTTATAGAACGCTATACACGAGGATGAAAAAATGAAAGACACTGTAACGGTAGTTGGAAGTTTTGTAGTTGATTTGATGGCCCGTTCTGAACATATACCTGTGCAAGGGGAGACTGTGAAGGGTAGTTTTTTCAAGATGGGGCCGGGAGGCAAAGGCTCGAACCAAGCGGTTGCAGCCCATCGCTCTGGAGGGGCTGTGGTCTTGGTAACTAAGGTTGGAAAGGATCTCTTTGGTAAGTTGGCTACTGATTTCTATACGGGTGAAAATATGGATACCCGTTACGTTTTTGAGGATCCTGAACTAACTACAGGCATTGCCCTTATCATGGTGGATGAAAATACCTCCCAAAATAGCATTACAGTTGTTCCTGGTGCTTGTGGTGCCATCACACAGTCAGAGATGGCACAGGTCGCTACTGTTTTGGATGGGACCAAGGTTCTGCTCACCCAGCTTGAGACTAATTTGGATATTCTTCCTGATGCAGTTGGGCGGGTACATAAGAATGGTGGTATTGCCATTCTTAATCCTGCTCCTGCACAGAAACTTGATAAGGAGTTTATTGCCCTGTTTGACATAGTAACACCTAATGAGACTGAAGCGTCCATATTGACTGGTATTGCTGTAGTTGATCGTGCCTCTGCCCAGAAGGCAGCTGAGGTTTTCCAGAGGATGGGGGTTCATGATGTCATTATTACCTTGGGATCACAAGGTTCCTTCCTGCTTCAGCATGATGGTACTGCTCTGATGTTTCCTACCATGGATGTAAAGGTTGTTGACACTACAGGTGCTGGTGATGCATTCAATGGTGGTCTGGCGACTGCACTGGCTAAAGGGAAATCGCTACAGGACTCAATGGTATTTGCTACTGCCGTAGCTTCACTTTCAGTTACAGAAATGGGAACTGCCCCATCAATGCCGATGGGAGAGGAAGTAGATACTTTCCTGTCTGCTTTAGATATAGAAGCCTATCGAAGGCAAGTCAAGTAGGAGTAATGCATGGTAGTGAGATCGCTAGAAGAAGCTAAGCTTAGTGTAACGGGATCCGGTAATAAGGTTCATTGGTTGGTAGAAAAAAGTGATGGATCCTCCACATTTGAAGTGAGGAAGGTTTCTATCCCACCAGAGGGTAAAAGCAGTGCGGGCCATCATGAGCATGAGCATGGGGTCCATGTTCTCAGTGGTCATGGAAGGGTTGTCGGTGAGGATGGAGAATATACATTGGAAGCTGGGGTTTCTGTCTATGTGAAGGGCAACGAGGAGCATCAGTGGATCAACGACTCCTCTTCCGAGAGTTTGGACTTTATCTGTGTAATCCAATCTGGAGCCGAGGACTTTATCAAGTAAGATTCGGCAGGAGGGGTTGCAATGAAATTCAAGAGTGCATGGATAGACAGACAAAAGCATATTACTGTCGAAAGGCAGGAATTGAGATCTCCAGGGCCAGGAGAAGTCGTTGTCAGAATCAAGGCTTGTGGGATCTGTGGGACAGATATCCATTTTTTTAAGGATTTTCCAGCAAATGTGATGACCCCTTTAGGCCATGAGGTCGCAGGTTATATTGAAAAAGTTGGCAGTGATATAACTGATTTGGAGTGTGGCACAACTGTTGTTGTGCAGAACCATATCCCTTGTGGCACGTGCAAGGCGTGCCTCAACCAGGTGCCTACATCCTGTTCAAATATCAAGACATATATGAATGACCAAGCGGGGATGGGTGAGTATCTTATTGTGCCCCGAGCGATGGTCATCCCTTTCGAGGGTTTGGATTTTCCTGAAGCTACGCTTGCAGAACCCATAACTGTTGCATTGGATTTGTGTCGGGAGGCAGATGTTCAACTTTTCGATGATGTGCTGGTCATGGGCCCTGGGATCATCGGACTTAGCTGTATTAAGCTGACCCTTTTACGTGGTGCTTCTCATGTTGTGGTTGTAGGTCATAATCTTGACTCCAAGAGGGGAGCCTATCGAAAGAGGGTAGCTCTTGAACTTGGTGCAACTCTAGTGGTAGACAGTTCTAATCCCAATTGGAAACATGAATTGAAGAAACAATTTCCTGATTTGTTCAATCGTGTGATAGTCACTTCGCCTCCTGCAACACTTTCTGATGGCATTGAGATGGCAGGATTCCATGGGCAGATCGTATTTGATGGGATTGATTTCGCAGATGACCTGGTCTCTTTTCACGCAAATGATTTTCATTTTGCAAAAAAACGCCTCATTGCATCGCATGCCATTCCTAATTGGGGGTTTTTGCAGGCATTTGAATTGTTGAAGCAAGCTCATATTCCAGCCTCACTCTTAGTAACTCATCGGTTTTCTTTTGCTGATCTAGAAAAAGCTCTTGTTTCTTTTGGTGATAGTACTCAAGAGATTATTAAGCCCGTAGTACTTATAGATTGAAGAAATGGCTTGCTGTCCGTCATAGCGACGGACGGCATGCAGGTTTGCTTGATTAGTGAGGCAGAACGCCTTTCCTGATGATGAGGCAACCGTATTTTACGATGGAGCCAGAAACAACCACGGCATATGCACGCGTAGAACGCGCATAAAACTCATCTCGCTCGATTTTCTTGATCTTTGGAGCATTGGGCCAGTGTTTGTCTATCACCGCTTGGAAGCTTTTTTCTACATTTGGGTCTGAAGAGTCGCCTTTCGTAGGTTGTAGCATGACTGCAGGATCATCTACATAGTCATCGAGGTTCATCAGACGAAGGATTCCGTCAAGCAAAGCTTCAACGGGGACTCCATCTGCTCTGATGCAACGCGATGATTTTGTATCACCAGGGTAGAAGGCATCAACGAGAACAATCTCATCACCATGGCCCATGCGAGCCAACGCTTCCAAAAGTTCTGGTCCGATAACAGGGGAAATTCCGATTAGCATATGTGTTCTCCTATAGTGTTTTGCGTGAGGATTTGGATGAAAGAATAATTGTATCTATAGAATAAATCTGAAAGATATCGATGTCAAACTATTATACAAGAAATGGTGTAGGAAATTGTTGGCGAATTGGGATCAAAAGGGTAAATCAAGGGCGTCCCTGTAGGATATGTTTATTGGTAGCTGAGCAAATGGTACGTACTCCAAGGAGGATACATGAAAGTACTTGTATTGGAATCCAGCACTAGCTCTGCAAAAAGTATGGTTCTTGATACTGAAACCTCTCAGGTGATCGTCAAAGGCAACAGGTATTCACAAAGTGTCATGCATGACCCCCAAGCAATGTTCAAAGAGCTGATGAGGGTAGGTTCTCTTGCCTCTGAAGGGCAAAGCATTGATATGATCTCTCTGGGAGGAACCTGGCATAGCATGATGATCTGTGACAGACAGATGCACCCTATCTCCCCATTGTTTGACTGGCAGGATACTGAAGCTTCCCTTCTCTGCAAAAATCTCCGAAAAGATTTCACTTTCTTGGATTCCTACTACCATGATTCGGGGTGTATGGTGCATGCAATCTACCCATTTTTCAAGTTGATGCTGCTATCCCAGCAGGGTGAGCTCACCAAGGACCAGAATTATTGCGGACAAGGTACCTATGCTTTCTATCAGTTGACTGGTAGGTGGAAAGAGACTGATTGCATGCTCTCAGGATCAGGCCTACTCAATACAAACACCAAGGAATATCTCAGGTCTTGGCTTTCTCCGATTGGAGTTGATAGCCAACACCAGTTGGGTCCTATCGTACGCTATTCTGACACATCCCCTCTCTCTGCCCATGGGGCGCGACTCTTGGATCTTGCTCAAGGTATTCCTGTCATTCCCAGCTTACCTGATGGTGCTTTGAATCAGGTGGGTTCAGATGCACTCACTTCAGGGGTCATGACAATCTCCCTTGGCACCAGTGGTGCCATGAGACTCTCCACATCAGAGCCCAGACTCTCGGAAGACAAAGGGACTTGGTGTTATCTGTCTCCCAAAGGTTGGCTAGCGGGAGCGGCGACCTCCTGTTGTGCGAACTGTATCGATTGGTATAAGGATTCGGTCTTTGGCCCCACCACCACCTATGCAGAATTGGAACATCATATTGATGGATCACGCGATGTCCCGCTGTTTTTGCCATTTCTTTTTGGAGAACGTTGTCCAGGTTGGAATGATGATCGAAAAGCTATGTTTTTAGACGTGAATAGCTCGCATACTGCCTTAGATCTGTATCAGAGTGTTGCTGAAGGTATGCTGTATAATATGTACCAGTGTTTCTTGCAGATCAAGAAGATGGGAGTTCCAATTGATACCATCAAGCTCTCTGGAGGGTTGGTGCACTCCCCAGAGCTCAAGCAGATGTGCATTGATATTTTCGGAGTGGATATGCAAGAAGAGGAGAATATGCAGACTTCACTCTATGGGGGAGCTGTTCTGGCTTCTGAACTTGCACATTCCCCCATACGTAAGAAGATGATTGAGCCAAAGATACTCAAACCAAACATGGTGATGCATGAAGTGTATATGCAGAGATTCCAGCGCTATCTGTATTGGTATGAGAAGACTTTACGCGAGTAATACGGTCAAAGGAGTCAATGAACTAGTGTAAGCTCCCATGAGTACTATTTTTTCCTGAATTCTTCTGCCTTCAGGCCATAACGTTCCATCATGTTGTATATGGTACCCCGGGAGACATCCAATCTGGCTGCCACAGTACGGATATTACCTTCTTCCTCTTCCAACACCTTGAGTAGATTGGCTTTTTTGATGGACTCGATATTGGAGGAAGATCTTTTGGTACCTGGATCAGGGATAGGAGTATCTTGAAGGTCTTGGTCTCTTCCTGGGTCTGTCTCAAGCATAGCCGTTGGCAATTCTTGTTTTGTTATGACAGTACCCTCACAGATGACAGCAGCTCTTTGTATCACATTTTCCAACTCTCTGATATTCCCAGGCCATCGATAGGAAGTGAGAATTTCGTAGACTTCAGGATTAATTTGCAGGGGAGGTTTATCAAACTGTTCCTGGGCCTTTTTGAGAAAGAACTTGGCAAGAGATACAACATCATCTTGACGTTTGCGAAGTGGTGGAAGATTGATAGACAGCACATTGAGACGATAGTAGAGATCATTTCTGAAAGTGGACTCTTGCACAGAGAGTGCGAGGTCTCTATTTGTGGCTGCAATGACGCGCACATTGATGGGGATGGGATACTTCCCTCCTATCCTTACCACCTCCTGTGTCTGTAGGACACGAAGCAGTACCGACTGTACTTCAAGGGGCATTTCCCCTATCTCATCAAGAAAAAGGGTCCCTCCGTCAGCGAGTTCAAACTTACCTAAACTTCCTGTACTTTTGGCACTCGTAAACGCACCACCTTCATATCCGAAAAGCTCACTCCGTATCAGTTCTCTGGAAGTTGCTGCACAGTTGATCGCAAGGAAAGGCTTGTTTTTGCGCTCGCTTGCGTTGTGAATCGCCTGAACCAATAGTTCCTTGCCTGTCCCTGTCTCTCCCATGACCAGCACATTGGTTGAGTTTTTGCTGGCAAGCTTGGCAATCTTCAAGGGTTGTTCCATTGCCTTGCAATTTCCCACGATGTCGGAGAATGAATATCGGGCATTTGCTCCGGAGGCTTTATTGACTATCTCTCTTACCTTTGCTGATGTCCGAACGAGGAGTATTAGCCAAATACCCAATCTGTCGAGCTCAACCTTATACGTCGAGCAGGTGATATGTAAGTATTTGGAACCTACTTTCACCGCAATGTTTTGTTCTTCGAGCATTCTATTCGTATCTTTCAGAGATTCGAAATCTATGTCAGATTTAATGAGTTCTGAGATATTTCTACCTTCCCATACTCCTGCAACCTTGAAAATATCCAAAGCTTGCTGATTCACCTGCCTGATAAAGCCCTGCTTGTCTATGGCGATAAGTCCAGTATCAACAAATTCAAGGAGAGTCCTTTGTTGCTGTATCTCCATCTCTTGATCTTTGATAGTCCTTTTGAGCATCAGCTCTCTCTCAATCGCATTTGCGGTAGAGAGAGTCAGTTCAAAAAATGGAACACTTGTATCTACAGATTGTATGGGGCATGCAACATTGATACACCCTATCAAAGAACTGCCTAGATGTAAGGGAGTTGCAAAACATTGCCAGCCATGGTTGGATTTTCTCCAGTGTTCGCTCCCATATACCCTTACAGAAGTATCTGAGTGGAGCGAAAGCCCGATTGCATTGGTTCCTATGAGGTTTTCCTGATGGACAGTACCTGCATAGGGGTAGCTCACCTCTGGATAGGTGATAGGGTTAGCTAGGACTTCAAGTATCACCGCATCACAATCTGCGAGTGTAATGACAACTTCATCTTTTTTTAAAAGAGTGAAGAGCTTGTGCAAGTAGGGGAGAGCGGAACTGATAAACTCCTTGACCTTGCGCCGTCTCATGTTCAGTTCATCTTCTTGAATGCGAATCATATCAGAAAGTAAAGGGTCAGCTTGCACGGTTCTGGAGCGTTGCCATGAGTCTCCAATGACTTTTGGTAACGTTGAGATATCGCAATCTTCCTTGTTTTGTGCATAGGCTTGCCACATTTCAAGAGTTTTGTTTTCTGTCATCAGCTTGTCAGTCTCATTGTGTCGCATCAATAGCCCATTTCTTCAAATTGGCGCATGAGTTTGAGAGAAGAGCTGGTTCCTATTCGTTCTACGCCAAACTCCAAGGCAGCCAATACCCGTTCTGTTGTAGAAAATCCTCCAGCAGCCTTGACTTTCGTCTTGCTGCCCCTAACCGTCCTGCACATAAGCTCTACTTGTTCAAGAGAGGGTGAGCCTAGATATCCTGTAGAGGTCTTTACGAAGTCGCACCCTTCTTCTGCACAGATAGTGCAGGCTGCACCAATCTGTTCATCAGTGAGCAGTGTCACTTCCAATATTATTTTCAATATAGCAGAACCAGCTGCTTCTCTACAGGCTTTTGCCTCTTTTCGTATGGCGGAATATCTATTTTCCCGAATAGAGCCGATATCCAAAACATAGTCACAGTCGCTTGCTCCCATATTCAGACAGTGTTCAATTTCTTTGCATTTTAATGCAATGCTCCAGCTTCCATGGGGATATGCTATTGCTGCAGTGATCCCTGTCTGGCTCCCTTGTAAGAGTGTATGTGCGAGAGGGATGTTGGTGGGCTGAATCGCTAGGGTTGCAAAATTCCACTCTATTGCCTCATTGCAGGCAGTGATGATATCTTCCCTTGTTGCTTCAGGTTTGAGTAGTGTATGGTCAAGCATCTTTGCTATAGCAAGGGTATTTGTCATTTGGTAACTCCTTCTAGTAAAAGGTCGTCGAACTGAAGAGGGAAATTCTGAATCTCTAGGATTGACCCACATATCCTCAGAGGAACTTTTTCATCTAGTAGCCATTTCATAGAGATTGATGGGTCAAGAAAAGTGCTAAGGCCTATGCCTACCTCAAGAGAAGAGAGGCTAAAGCCCTTGGAAAGCAACGCTTCAAAGGTTTTTTCTTGCACCTGATCCAGTGTGGTTCCAGTTCCGAAGCAAACTGATTCACACCCACTGTTGAGACAGAGCGTAGCTGCCTGCATTCCCTGCTGGACCGAAATGGTGCTGGTGGCGAGAGTAGCATGTATTTCAACCTTGTGGGTACTTTTTCTCAGTTGTCTGATCATCGCTTCCAGCTCGTCAAAGGCATTGTCCTTGATGAGTCCCATCGGCAAGCCAAAGGCAATCGCTTTACAGCCAAGATTTTCAGCGTACATAAGTAGTCTGATTGAATCATCTAAAGCAACTCCTCCGAAAGGCAGTGAGACGATAAGTCCAATGGAGGGCATATGATAGTCCTTCTTGGATAACCGATTTGCGTCAAGTTCCTGTAGGAATAGTGTTGATGCTTGGAGTTTTTCAGCACTACGTGCCACTGACTGTATTTCTTTGGAAGTCATGCCTGGCCCATAAACACAAAGCGATACTTTTTTTGATGTCGGTAATTGTACTTTTCTATCCATTTTCTTTGTACCTTTGTAGTATGTTATTTACATGAAAGGGTATATCCCCTCTCACTTCTGAAATGTGTATACCTCTCCAATCTTGGGAATGAGCGTATTTGTACCAGTTTCCCAGCCATGCTTTTGTAGGCTGGACTCGATCGAATCCTCTGGAGTTGTGTTGAAGTCAAACAGCCCAAAATGGTGTGGGATGAGAAAGGAGACTCCTGCCTCCTTGGCGAGGAGGCAAGCCTCATCACAGGAAAAATTACCCGCTATCCCTTTGGTGGACAGATGCTCTTTTCTCCCATTTACAGGCAATAGTGCCAGATCAGGGGAGAGTCGCTTAAGTGTCTTTGCAAGCCCTTCATACAAGAGTGAGTCACCACTGTGATAGATTGTTATGCCTGCAAGCTTGATGATGTATCCCAGGGCTTTGGTGTTGCCCCATTCATCAATGGTAATTTCCTCATGGGCTGCAGGAATTGCTGTTATCTTGCAAAGGTTGTTGCCATCGACTGTCAGGGAGTAGCACTCACCTGCACTCATGCCAACTATCTTGGGCGCTGGTATCCCGATGGATAGCATTTTCTCAATCTCATACCTAGGACCGATGCAGAGGGGCCCCTGTCCCTTCTCATAGAGAGGTTTCAAGGTTTGAGGATCCATATGGTCTGTATGTCCATGGGTGCAGAGCACCAGATCGAGTGCAGTAACCTCTGTTGGTGTGAGGGGAGGGGCCATCATCCTGATGTGAGGAAACTCTTTGCCTTTGTATTTTTCTGCCAAGGAATCAGAGAGATAGAGGTCTATTCCCATAGTCAGAGTAGGGCTTTTTATGATAAATCCAGCTTGTGCAACCCATGCGACCTGTATGGAACCAGATTCTATGTTTTTATCTTTCAGCCAATGACGTAGAGATATCTGTTGCTGTTTCTTACCTAGTACTAGTCTGGACAATGGAAGCTCTCCTATTTGCATACTGCAAAGTCTCTTTTATTATCTTTCTCAATCCTATACTTCCACTATAATGTAGTATATGGGTTCTCTTTTTGGGTTTTTCAGACCTTTTCGATGAAATGTATTATAATGTACTATTGTACGTATCATTTATAGTATACCATGTAAGCCTTATGTCAAGAACAATAAAGATTTTCACGGTCTAGAGTCATTAGCGAGAGTAGTCGGAAACAATCTTTAGTATCTACACAATCCTACAAGACCTGTGCTTTATTCGTGACAAAATATTCATTTCTCAATAAGAATCTCCCCCTCATTTTGTTTTTCTCTTGTTATCTTCTCATACTTGTACTAATATTGCAACATACATACATAGTAATACATAATGATTAGGAGATTATGCATGAATACATATTTACCAGCTACAAAAGATACCATGTATTTCATTGGAGTCACTACAAAACAATCGTCAATAATGAAGGTGTTCCCCAAGTGGATGGAACATCTTGGTTTATCTGTTGAGATTGTCGGGTTTGATTTTGTCCCACACGATGACCCTAAGCATTATCGTGAGGCTGTACAATTCATAAAGGAGGATCCCCACTCTCTTGGAGCTCTAGTGACTACACATAAGCTAGATTGTTATAAGGCAAGTGCAGACCTCTTTGAGGGCGTCGGCCCCTATACACAGCTTCTCCATGAGGCAAGCTCCATCAGCAAACGTGGTGATGCATTGTGGGCTCATGCAAAGGACCCCATAACCAGTGGATTGTCCCTCGAAGCGGTTCTCCCTGAAAATCATTTCCCCTCTACTGGTGGTGATCTCTGTCTTTTAGGAGCAGGGGGGAGCTCCCTAGCGCTCTCTCTCTATCTGATCAACAAGGCAAAAAAAAGCAAGGATATTCCTGGTCGTCTTATTGTCACAAACCGAAGTGAAGGTCGGTTGGAGGAGATGAGGAAAGTCCATAGCACGCTCTCTTTCCCCTTTGAGATTGAGTACCACCTATGCCCAACCGCAGAAGACAATGATAGGGTGGTCGCTACGCTCAAGGACCATTCGCTGGTCATAAATGCAACAGGATTGGGAAAAGATGTTCCAGGATCTCCCTTAACCAACAATGTGGTGTTCCCAAAATATGGGTATGTGTGGGAATTCAATTATAGAGGGGATTTGCTCTTCTTGGATCAGGCTAATGCACAAAAGGAAAAGCAGTGTCTCACCATAGTTGACGGATGGCTCTATTTCATACATGGCTGGACACGGGTCATAGCAGAAGTTCTTCATATCGATATCCCTACAAGTGGGCCTGAGTTTGATCGGCTCAGTGAGATAGCCCAGTCAACTCGAATGTAACTATAAGGAAAATATCAGATGAAATCAGCGAATACGTATTTTGACCTAAAAACAGGATTGGCTCCAAAGGACAAGGTTTTACCTCTCCAAAGGAGAGCAAAGGACATGACAGGTATCTATCATGATGAGGATGCCCTCCATAAGCTTATCGTTGGGGATAATCCCTTGATGTATGAGTTTTATGACCTACAAGTTGAAGGGGCTGAAGGAAATCTGGCCTATGGGACAAGCATGGTGTTCCCCGGGTTTGTAGGTGATGAGTTTTTTATGACCAAAGGCCATTTTCATACCCTTTTGGATACTTCAGAGATTTATTACTGCCTCTCAGGGTATGGGCTCATGATGATGGAGAGCCCAGAAGGGGATATTGAGGTCCAGGAGATGAAACCTGGTTGTGCAGTATTTGTACCCGGAAGATATGCGCATAGGAGTGTGAATCTCTCAGTTACTGAGAAACTTGTCACTTTCTTTGTGTTCAGGGCTGATGCTGGACATGATTATGGGACCATTGAAGAAAAAGGATTTAGGCAATTGGTTGTCAGGGATAAGGATGGGTATAAAATCATCGATAATCCAAAATGGAACAAGCAACAAACACAATCAAAGTGAGGGTTGAAATGGATAAGAAAAAAATACTCGTTACTCCACGTTCCATTTCCAAGAATGGGCATCCTGAGCTATCACGGCTTGTTGAAGCTGGGTATGAGGTTCTTCTCCCTTTTCCTGGAGAGCAACCTTCAGAAGAAGATTTGCTCAACGTCATAGCCGATTGTAGTGGCTACCTGGCAGGAGTCGAGAGGATTTCTGGAAAAGTACTGGAAAATGCCCCATTGTTGCGCATTATCAGCCGCAATGGGGTGGGCATAGATAATGTAGACTTGATCAGTGCCAAAGATCACGGCATTACGGTCTTGGGCACTCCAGGGGCAAACTCTCAAGGGGTAGCAGAGCTTGCACTTGCCCTCTTGCTTGGTTCTGCTAGAGGGCTTGTGGGTGGTTCTACCAGTATAAAAAGTGGTGGTTGGAAACGATCAAAAGGGATTGAGATGCAGGGGAAGACACTTGGTATAATAGGCTGTGGCAATATTGGACAGCGATTGGCCAAGATGGCACTAGGTATCGGGATGCACGTAATTGGGTATGATATGTACCAAGCAGACGAACTAGTAAGCCTTTCGGGATTTTCCTTTGTTGGGATGGATGAACTGCTTGCCTCTGCAGATGTCATTTCCCTCCATTGTCCTCCAAATGAAACCCCTCTGGTAAACCAGCAGTTTTTGCAACAAGTGAAAAAGGGTGTCATCATAATCAATACGGCACGATCCCAACTTGTTGATATGGAGGCTATGTATGAGGCGTTAGAAAACGGAACAGTGAATCACTATGCAGTAGATGCCTTTACAAGCGAACCCCCTGCATTGAACAAGTTGCTATTACATGAGAGAGTGACGTTAAGCCCACATGTTGGGGGCTTTACTGAAGAAAGCATCCAAAGGGCGACAAGCTCTGCCGTTGCAAACATACTGAAGATACTTAAGGAAGAGTAAGTTATGAAGAATTCAATTTACGAAAGCATCAAGAAAGCCAAGATTATTCCTGTTGTCAAGCTGGAGCGTGTAGAAGACACCATTCCTTTGATGGATGCACTTTCTGAAGGAGGGCTCCCTGTTGCAGAGATTACCTTCAGGACTAAAGTTGCGGCCCAGTGCATAGCTATTGTGAAAGAGCAGCGTCCGGATATTTTTGTAGGGGCTGGAACCATCTTGACCGTCGATCAGGCTAAGCAGGCGATTGAAGTGGGTGCATCCTTCATTGTCTCCCCTGGATTTAATCCTGATGTAGTCGATTATTGCATACAGCAAGGTATCCCTGTCATTCCTGGGGTGAACTCTCCAACTCAGGTAGAGATGGGTTTGCGAAAGGGTCTGAAAGTTCTGAAATTCTTTCCTGCTGAGGCCTCAGGTGGAGTTGCCATGCTCAAGGCTTTGGGCAGTGTCTATGAGGTTGAGTTTATGCCTACTGGCGGAGTGAACCAGAAGAATATCCTCTCCTACCTCGCCCTCAAGAGTGTCATTGCTTGTGGAGGGTCTTGGATGGTAAGTGCAGAATTGATCAACAATGGGGATTTTGCAGAGATTACCAGATTGACACAAGAAGCCGTACAACTCGTCAACTAATGCTGAAATTATTGAAGAGGTCCTCACTTTTGTGTAGAGTAGTGAGGACCCTGTTTAGAAATTCTGAAATGATGGGGCTAGGTCAATCTGATATTGTGTGACAGCAACAGATGCAGATGATGAAAAGTATGTACATTGGAGTAATTTAATAATGCATCCATTTTTACAAGAAAAACAGCTCAACAAAGAAGTTCCCATCCCATTTTATTATCAGCTCAAAGAGTTGCTGCTCGTCTTTATCCAGCAGGAAGAGCCTTATACGGTAATTCCAACAGAAACCCAGCTGTGTGAACATTTTTGCATTTCCCGGTCGACAGTAAGACAAGCCTTGGGCGAACTGACCAGCGAAGGATATCTGGAAAGACACAAGGGGAAAGGCACTATGATACTTCCCCAGAAGATCAAGCAGGAGTTTCTGGAAGTCCTGGAGAGCTTCAATGATGAGATGCAGGAGAAAGGGCTCACTCCCCATACCAAAGTTTTCACCTTGGAACTGGTAATCCCTCCTCCTGATGTTGCTATTTCCTTACAGGTCCCCCAAGGTGAAAAGGTGGTACACCTAAAACGCTTGAGAAGCATAGACAACGAACCGATTGTCTTGGTCTCTACCTACTTGCCTACACATGCCTATCCCTTTGGAGGGCTTTTGGATGATGACTTGGAAAAAGATTCGCTCTACCATCTCATGCGAACAAAATATGGGGTGGAGATTGAGTCCAGCAGACGAGTTCTCGAAATAAGATTAGCACAAGAATCCGATGCCAAACTTTTGCAGATTGCTCCACTGAATCCTGTACATTACATCGAAACAACAAGCTTTGATGAGAAGGGTGTTCCCATTGAGTTTTCCAAGGCTCGTTATCGTGGTGACAAGAATTCTTTTGTCATAGAAATCAGAAAGAAAAAGATTTGATTGCCCAGATTCAAAACATACAAAAATACCAAAAAACTCAACAAATCAATTAACTTATATGAAAAATGAGATGCTCGAAGTAGTAGGGGCCATCAAATAGTCCAAGAATTTGGTGTGGATAACCAACAAAAGGTTGTTATTTCAAAATGTCTTTCAATCAATCCTGATATCATAAATATAGATGAACCCACTAGTGGAATAGGCCTTGGTGCAAAAATTTAGACAAGATTTTCCTAAGGGAAACCCTCCTGGATTGCCTAGATCTCTTTAGCTGTAACCTCCCATACGATTCTATGGGAATATCAAATTGAAGGCACATTGAATTTTGATGATGTAAGAACGTTGAGCTATTGCTACAAATGCTTGAATTTAGACGAATCTGCAAATTACATTTCCTAATCAAAATAGCTATACTTTTTTCTTGTGTGATGATCTTTTCAATGCTACTCTTTATTTGTCGAACAAATGAACAATAAGGAGCAGTACCTTTGAAAATTGCACCTGTACGAAATGAACGTCTTTCTGACAAGGTTGTCGCCAGATTCTTGGCTCTCATTCATGATGGGGAGCTGAAGCCAGGGGAGAAGTTGCCAACAGAGATTGAGATGAGCGAGAAATTCTCTGTAAGCAGAGGGGTCATCCGTGAGGCAATGATCCAGTTGCAAGCCTTGGGATATATCCGCAGGAAAACGAAAGAGGGAACCTTTATCCAAGATGATATTCTGGACAAGTTATCAAGACCAGTATCAGACGCTCTCAAAGATGCGACGTTTCAGGACTTGCTTGATTTCCGTGACTCCTTGGAGTCAAAGATGGTGGAGATTGTCATAGATCGTGTTAGTGACGATGAGATAGAAGAGATTCGTAGTTCACTGTATGTGAACTCTGACAAGATTGGTAATCTTTTCAGTTTGGACCACTATTTCCACTATAAACTGGCGCAAGCTTCCCGAAATATCTTTTACATGAACTTTATTGATACCTATTACGATCTCATTGATGAGCTTGCTTCCCGTAATAAGAGACAGGATGGCAGTCTTGCTCTCATTGAGGAAGAGCATCAGCAGATTGTAGAGGCCATAGCAAGACGTGACAAGAAGTCTGCCAGCAAGGCAATGAAGCATCATATGGATATGGTCCGTAAGCGAAGAATCCAAAGTGAAGGGGATGCCAAATGAAAAAGCAATTGAAATTGCTCTCCCCTTGTGGAATCCTTGGATATGGCTTTCCTGATGCTTCCTTTGCTACAGGGTTGGCTGACGCCCCCGATGCCATAGTGGTCGATGCAGGGTCGACTGATGCTGGGCCCCATAAGCTTGGGGCAAAGACAGCAATCGTCAGTAGGCGAGCTGCCAAGAAGGACCTGGTACGGATTATCTTGGGGGGATGGTCACTCAAGGTACCTGTCATCATTGGGTCCGCTGGAGGCAGTGGAGGTAAAAGTCATATTGAATGGACAATGGGAATTATTGCTGAAATTCTTCGTGAAAATCCAGAGGTCCAGCCTAAGACAGCCATCATTTGGGCAGATATGCCCAATGAAGTGATCCTTTCCAAATTACATGAGGGTAAGGTGCGAAGTCTTGATGCTGTGTCCTTGCCACTTGATGAACAGATTCTCTCTGAGACCACTGGTGTTGTTGCCCAGATGGGAGTTGAGCCGATTCTCCAAGTCCTCCAAGCAGGGGCAACCCTCATAGTATGCGGTCGTGCCTATGATCCTTCTCCCTTTGCTGCTGTGGGTATTCATGCTGGATTTGACCCAGCCCTCAGCTATCATCTTGGTAAGGTACTGGAGTGCGGCGCGCTTTGCTGTAATCCAGGGACAACCAAGGACTGCATGATGGGAATCCTGTATGAAGATTGCTTTGAAGTCTATCCCTGTGACACGAAACGCAGGTGTACAACCCTCAGCGTTGCAGCGCATACCTTCTATGAAAAGGATCACCCCTATATCCTTCATGGCCCTGGTATCACAATGGACCTCAGTGGTTGTAGCTTTACCCAGCTTTCGGGCGATCGTGTAAGGGTTCAAGGGAGCAAGCTTACTGCAACGGATCCTTACACTATCAAGTTAGAAGGCGCCAGGAAGGTGGCCTACAGGACTTTCGTTGTTGCAGGGGTGCGTGATCCTATCCTGATCTCAAAGATTGAGGAGGTAGAGGATCTGGTCACCGAAAGCATACGCGAACAGTATCAGGATATTGATGAGAGCGAATATACCATCAACTTCATGAACTATGGAAAGAATGCGGTCATGGGGAATCTGGAGCCCACTCCTGTTGCAGGCCATGAGATCTGCGTCGTTTTTGAAGTATTGGCTAAAACCCAAGAACTATCTTCAGCCATTTGTGCTTCTGTACGTTCCACCTTCATGCATTATGGGTATGAGGGGAGAAAGTCCACAGCGGGAAATCTAGCTTTCCCCTTTGCTCCCAGTGATGTGGAATTCGGGGCTGTCTATGAGTTTTCAGTCTATCACCTGATGGAAGTGAATGATCCTGCCTCTCTTTTCGGTTGGCAGTGGTGGAGGCCTTGATGGATAGATTGGTTGATCTCGCCCAGATGCTCAGAAGCAAGAACAGCGGCCCTTTTCTCATTACCTTGGATGTATTTTTCAGTGAAGAGGCAACCTATAGGAGGGTGGTCGACAGTGGGGCAGTCTCAAAGGAGAACATACTGAAACTCTACCACCTTAAGGCTTCTGATCTGTGTGGAATATACTTTTTTGATGCCGCCTTGGGAATTAAGATCACGTATCACCGACCTGTCTCATCAGGCACCTGTGGAGATAGCGATGTGTATGGGGCACAGCAACATGCTCCTCTTATGGAACTTCTCATACCCTAGGGAGATTACCGATGGATAAAGACCTTCTACAGACAAAAAGACAAAGCTATTGGCAAAGGATTAAGAGTGAGCGGGTACTGTACTTGTTGCTACTCCCTACGCTCATTTTTTTCTTTCTGTTCAGAGTATTGCCAATTGTAAACATGCGTCTGGCTTTCTTCCAGTTCAGATCCCGGGGTAATTGGCCATTTGTAGGACTGAAGTATTTTAGGATAATCTTCAGTAGCCCTGGCTTCAAGCAGATTCTTGGCAATACCCTCATCATTAGCTTTATGAAATATATACTGCTGTTTCCAGCTTTTGTCATATTTGCGCTCATGCTTAATGAGGTACGTTCCTTCAGGTTCCGTAAGTATGTGCAAGTCGTCTCCTACCTCCCTCACTTTCTCTCCTGGGTTGTCATAGCAGGGATATGGATCAGCTCTCTTGCTCTCTCTGGTGGGGTGAACCAGATCATGGCTTTCTTTGGCAGTGATGCGGTTGACTTCATGACCGATAGGGAAAAGATTCGTTGGATCCTGATGATCTGTGAGGCTTGGCGAAGCATGGGTTGGGATTCCATCATCTTCTATACTGCTATCATTGCAATTTCCCCAACCTTATATGAAGCCGCTGAGATCGATGGGGCGAACAGGATGCAGATCATCAGGAACATTATTCTTCCGGCATTGGTGGTCCCCATGATTACGATGTTCATCCTCAACTTGGGCTTCTTCCTCAATGCAGGATTTGATCAGGTTTTCAACTTCTCCAACCAGGCTGTGGAGAGTACCATCGATATCCTCGATACCTATATCTATCGCATTGGTATTGAGGGAGGGCAGTACTCGTTGGCTACAGCGGTGAGCCTCATCAAAGGGCTTGTGGGTGTGCTGCTTGTCTGGTCCACTCATATCTTTGCCAAACGGGTTTCTGGAACGGGGGTATGGTCATGAGAAAATCAAAACGTTTGTCAGCTGGTCAGATAGTACTGGGGTTCTTTTTGCTGTTCATTACCCTCACAATGCTTGTTCCCCTGCTTAACATCCTAGCAAAGTCTTTCTCTTCACCTTTGGAATCACCTCTGATGGGTGGCCTGACTATCTTTCCCAAGGATGTTGACTTCATCAACTACAAGATTGTGTTCAGTCATCCCATCCTGGTGCCTGCTCTGATCAACTCGATTATCATCACGGTGGTAGGAACTGTCGTGAACATAGGTTTGACAACAACGGCTGCGTATGTTCTCTCCCGGCCAAAGCTGACCCTCAAGGGTCCCATCATGGTATTCCTCATCATCATGATGCTTTTTGATCCTGGTCTGGTTCCTGAGTATATCGTTGTCCAACAACTTGGGCTCATGGGAAGTAAATGGTCAGTTATCCTCGTGACAGCGGTAAATGTCTACTATCTGGTCATCATGATGCGGTATTTTGAGAAGGTTCCTCACTCCATTGTTGAAGCAGCGACCATCGATGGTGCTAGCCATATCCAGATGCTGTTTAAGATATTCTATCCTCTGAGCAAGGCGGGAGTTGCGACCATTACTATGTTTTATGCAGTAGTGCGTTGGAACGAGTATTTCCGGGCAGGTATCTATCTCACCCGCAAATCTACCGATACTGTGTTGCAGGTTATCCTGCGACAATTCGTAGTGCTTGGGGATACCGTCTCCATCATAGGCCAGCAGAATGTGTTCGACTATAACGTGATGGCCCGTGTCGATTATAACGCCCTTAAGGGAGCTACTATTATCGTAGCTATTATTCCTATTCTCATTCTCTACCCATTTGTGTTGAAATTCTATGCTAAGGATGTCTTCTCAGGTGGAATCAAGGAGTAGTTTTATGCGTGAAACAAGGAGGTTTCTCATGAAAAGAAAACAGGTTTCTATGGTGCTGGTATTGGTGTTGTGTGCTGGCTTCCTATTTGCTACAGGAACGAAAGAAGCTGCACCGGCTACTGCAGGTGCACAGATTGGGACAGCCGGAAACCCGGTGAAAGTCACCTATTTGTGTAAGGATGTCGATCCGATAACCGATGCCCAGCAGCTCGGTATTCTGGAGAAGGCTATTGAAGAAGGAATGGCAAAGGAAGGCAACTATGTGGATCTGGTTATACTTTCCGCTCCTACAGGATCATATGCAACGGTTGTTCCCATTGCTTATAGGACTGGGCAGATCACCCCTGATCTAATCTATTTCCAGGGTAATGACCAGCCAATTGCACAAGAAGGTTTGCTTGAGGATTTGGTCCCTTATGTTGAGAAATCAAAAAACATCAAGGCCATCATGCCTGACCATACCAAGGCAGCAATGGCAAACTATCCTTACTTGATGTGGCTTGCCCCAGCTCGTGTGCAGATTCCTGTCATGCGGTCTGACTGGTTTGCCAAGTTGAAGACTAGCAAGACCTTGCTGGAAAACCCCACGGTTGACAACTACTATGCTCTCTTTAAGGAGATTAAAGATAGTGGCCTTGCCAAATGGGCTGTTACCACTGATGGAGGAATCCTCAAACTTGACTCAGTCTTTAACCATGCGTTTGGTGTCACGGCAACAATCGTAAAACAGAATGGCACATGGGTCTATTCTGAAATTACCCCTGCTTCCAAAGATAAGCTTGCCTTCTATGCAAAACTCTACAAGGAAGGACTGTTGGACAATGAGTATGTGACCAAGAAGTGGGATACTATGGAGCAGGCCTTCTATGAAGGCGAAGCTGGTTTTGTGGCTGGGACTGCAGGTGATGTGATTAACGTGTACAATAATAAGATGAAAGAGACCCAGGGTGTAGAACTGGTGGTTCTCCCTCCTGCCAAGGGTGTGAGTCAGGCTTATCAGAGTATCGATGTAACCAAGGAAAGCCGTGGTTTCGCAATGAACTCAGACTCAAAGGTTAAGGATGCCGCTTGGGCGTTGTTGGAGTTCATGGCAGGACCCGAAGGGAGAAAGCTCGACAAGCTTGGTCTGGAAGGGATTCACTACACTGTGGAAAATGGCAAGTACGTTCTTACCAGTCAGTTCCCCTCATGGTGGGCAAAATTCTGGCCAACCATGAATGGTCTTGATCTGGATATGGTTGTCGGTGAAGTGCTTTCCAAGCCTGCAATAGAGTCGTTGGATGCTGCAGCCAAGTTCTTTGCAGCAGACACCAATGTGTTGCTTCCTGAAGATTTGCTTCCTCTCAAGGATGCAATGAACAAGCTCTACCGTGAGTATTCAACTGATATCATTCGGGGAGTAAGGCCTGTTTCTGATTTTGATGAGTTCGTCACCAAGTGGAATGCCGCCGGTGGTACGAAGGTTTCCGAGTATCTGGGGACAGTGCTCTAAGCATGTGGATGTATGCCGGGTCAGATGACCCGGCATACCCTTGTTGGAAAGAATTTCTTTGTAAGGATTGAGTATGACCACAACGGCTTTTCTTGAAAAAGTGTATGCCGGTTTCCTTGGTATGAATATTGGAATCCGATTAGGAGCTCCTGTTGAGCCGACCCTTTGGACAAGTGAACGAATAGAGCGTTTGTATGGGGATATTCATTCCTATGTGAAAGATTTCAAGAATTTTGCCGCAGACGATGATGTGAACGGGCCTGTCTATTTTCTTCGGGCCCTTAATGACGGTGCCCTTACTAGGTCCCTTGCACCCTCTGATGTTGCAGAGGCGTGGCTTAACTACTCCCGTGAAGGGGTAGGGATGTTTTGGTGGGGAGGCTACGGGATAAGTACCGAGCATACCGCCTTTCTCAATCTGCTCAATGGTATGGAAGCACCTGCTTCAGGTTCCATCCAGACCAATGGTAAAACGCTTGCCGAGCAGATCGGGGGTCAGATTTTCATTGATACCTGGGGCTTTATCTTTCCCGGTGTCCCTAAACGGGCGGCAGAGTATGCCCGTATCGCTTCCAGTGTCTCCCACGATGGGGAGGGGTTACATGGCGCAGCATTCATAGCAGGCTGTATAGCACAAGCTTTCATAAGTGATGATATTCAGGATATCGTTGAAGTTGGGCTTTCCCTTATTGCTAACGATTCAACCTATGCAAAGGTGGTTCGTTCTGTTAGGGATTTTCATGCCCAGAATCCTGATGATTGGAAAGCATGCCTATACTATCTCCAACAAGAATGGGGGTATGACCGCTATCCTGGGGTTTGTCACATCATCCCTAATGCAGGGGTCTGTATCATGGCCTTGCTCTATGGGAAAAGTTTTGCTCGTGGGATTGAGATTGCCACGATGGCGGGATGGGATACGGATTGCAATGCAGGAAATGTAGGCTCTATCCTTGGGGTAGCGGGAGGCCTTCAAGGGTTGCCGGATCATTACCGCAACCCCATAGGGGACATGATTGTTCTTTCAGGCATTTCAGGGTATCTGAATATTCTTGATGTCCCGACGTATGTGAAACAGTTGTGCAAACTGAGTTTTCAGGTACGTAACCTGGAAATTCCCAAGGAGTTGGATATACAGGAAGGAACCATTGACTTTGATTTTTCCTTGCCTGGTTCCACGCACGGCTTCAGGCTCTCTGAAAAGCATGGTTTTGTACTACGCAACGAGGGTAATGCATTGGCCATGCTCTATGACCGTAAGGTGCGGCCTCAGGGAACCCGTCTATTCTACAAACCCTTTTATCGGCGTTCTGATTTTGATGATGAGAGGTATATGCCTGTATTCTCTCCCACAATCTATGCTGGGCAGACAGTAAACATGCACCTCCGTTTTGAAAAGTTTAGTGGAGAAAGCATTATCCTTTCTCCCTATGTTCGTAATACCTCTTCTGGGGAACTGATCTTGTTTGAGAGTTTTGTGGTGTGGGATGAGGGTCAACGGGAGATAATGTTTACCATAGACAAAGATCATCCAAAACTCTTTGGTGCCATGATTGATGAAGTGGGGATTGTGTTTGAAGCAAATTCACCTTCTAAGAATAGGGATTTCGGTATTGTATTCTTGGATCGGTTTACTGTAAGCGGAAAACCTGACTATACGATAGACCTCTCCCAGCAGAAGAAAGAATTCGCTTCTATCACTCCCTTTTCGCATAACCATGGATCTTGGGAATTGGTTAGGAATGAGAAGGGTACCATCCAGATGGAGGTCATGGCTCTCGAACATGGAGAAGCATGTACTGGAAACTATTTTGCAAAAGATGTGCGTGTCGCCGGGTCAGTCACCCTGTATCGAGGTTCTTCTGCCTTGATTTCATTGCGGGTACAGGGCGCCCGTAGGGGGTACTATGCCGGTTTCCATAAAGGACAATTTGGTATCTTCAAGCATGAGAAGGGAGTGCTTTCCACTCTAGTCAGCAGAAGCTTTGCCAGGGAGCTGGAAAAGACCTATCACTTGACCTTTGAGGCCAAAGGCACGAAGTTGCAGGCTTCGATCGATGGAGAGCAACCCCTCTTTGTCGAAAACACTAGCTTTGCGCATGGGATGGTCGGATATGCAATCTATGAGGGAGGGCGGGTTGGTTTTGGCTCCCTTAGTGTGAAGGAAATGGAGGAACAGAGATGATAGACAGAAAGAAGTTTGTTGCTGACAGGGTATTGGTACAGGATAGGGCTGTTGGTTCTCTCATTGGCCTTGCCATCGGGGACTCGTTTGGGGATGCTGCAAGAATGCAAACAAATCGGGAGACCTATGGGTTTATCACAGACTTCAATGCCGGGGCCACCTGGAGCACTGATGATACTGAGTTTGCCTTGCTTACGGCTAAGACTCTTATCAGGAGTAAGGGTAATCTTACGACTGATGATGTGGTGAATGCTTGGTTTGAGGATGTGGTTGTCCAGGATGAGTTCAAGCGGGGCGGGGCAAGTGAAGTCTCGGCTGCCATAAACTTGCGCAAAGGCCTACGTCCTCCCCAAAGTGGGAAGTTCAGTACCTTTCACATGAGTGATGGTACTGCTATGCGTATTCCTCCTGTTGGGATTATCTGTGCAGGAGATCCTGATAGGGCAATAAGGCTTGCTGGGATTGATGCTTCCATCAGTCACAGTGATGATGGCATCTGGGGAGCTCAGGCAGTTGCTGCAGCTGTTGCACTGGCGATGGTTGACGCTAGCTTTGACGAGATCTTCAAGGCAGCCATGGATCCCATTCCCAAGGATAGTTGGCTCTACTACAACATGGCTGCAGCTTTCTCGATCATTGAGAAGGCTGATGGCAATATCCTGGATTGTTGGATGCCCCTGCATGACGAGCTTCGCGCCAGCACCTGGGCTACCACAGCTGAAGCTATTCCTGCCGCTTTTGCTTGTCTTGCCCTCAGTCATAAGGATTTTCGCAGTGGCTTGGTTCTGGCCGGGAACTTCGCCCGTGATGCCGATACCATAGGGGCTGTGGCAGGTGCCATTCTTGGTGCCAAGTACGGCCTTGCTTCCATTCCCCAAAGATGGGTGGATAAGGTGCGCTATCCTTCTGGGACCTGTTTGCAGTTTACCAAGGGCCTAGATGTATGTGCGATGGGAGAACAGCTATCTGATTTGATCTGCTAGAAATTGTAGATAAGTAAAGCAAAATACAAGACTGCACTAGATACAATGAGGGCGCAACCTATACGTGATATTGGTTGCGCCTTCTGTATAGCCTGACAAAGGTGGACCTAACTCTTTGGGTGAAATAAAAAACCTTGTTGGTGCTTTCATCGAAAGGTACAATGACTCAAGGAGCCAGAAAGACTTAGGACCCAGACATCTGGTATAATGCCGTGATTTCCTACCCTAATTATTCCTAGTTCCGCCATGAAAGGGATAGCTTGCTAATTTCGTTTGGTGGTGACTCGAAGCAGCAAAGAGATTAACGCTATATTCATGATGAGACATTAGGAGGTACTAGTATGGATTTGCAATTACAAGGAAAAAACGTACTGATCACTGGTGGGAGTTCCGGCATTGGACTTGCTGTTGCTCGTACATATGCCAAAGAAGGGGCAAACATAGCCCTCTGGGCTAGAGGAGCTGAGAGGGTTCTAGCTGAAGCTACTACCATTGAGAAAGAATTTAGAGTGAAAGCAATTGGAATTTCTTGTGATGTCACAAAGCTTGAGAGCATTGAAAAAGCAATGAAGGAGACGTATTCTTTTTTTGAAGGAATTGACATCCTGATAAATAATGCGGGAACTGGTAGTGAAGAGACCATCATGGATGCTTCGGATGAGAAGTGGCAATACTACTGGGATCTCCATGTGATGGCAGCGATCAGGACTTCTCGTTTGGCCGTACCTTCCATGAAAGAAAGAGGTGGTGGAGTCATCATTCAGACTGCCTCCATTTGTGCAAAGCAACCATTGTGGTATGAGCCAATCTACAATACTACAAAAGCTGCACTAGTGATGTTCAGTAAGTGTCTGGCAAATGAACTCATCTCAGATGGTATTAGAGTGGTTACCATTAGTCCCGGTCTTGTATTGACTTCTGACTGGTGGAAATCAGCAGGTATCTTATCAGAAAAGGAAGGAACTACCCCAAAAGAGTTCCTTGATGCGATCGCCCATAAGCATGCCCCGATAGATCGTTTTGCCTCTCCTGAAGAAATTGCTGAGTTTTATGCTTTTATTGGTTCTGGAAAAGCAAGCTATTGTGTTGGCTCAAACTATTCAATTGATGGAGGATGGTTACGTGGTACCGACTGATCTAAGCCTAATGAGATTGCTATCTGTGCTCTCCAAGAAATAGAACATACAATGGCTATCCTGTAGGAAAAGGAATTCGCAACCTGGGCTACCGGGTTGCGAATTCCTTTTGCTTTTTGCAGCTAGACACTAATACCGGACAGGAACTCCTGTCCTTCCTGAGATATACATCCCTTCGATGATCTTAACTGTTTCCAAGCCCTCTTCTCCTGAAGATACGGGGGTGGTGTTTTCCAATATCGCTTGGGTGAAGTTCTCAAGTTGGAGACGGAAGAAGTGCCCTACTGGGTCAATGGTCTTGAAGAAAGCAGTATCTTCCATTTTCCATACCTCAAGCATCTTCTGTTCCCCTTCAATGGTCCATAGGTCATTGTAGGGGGGCTCTGCAACGCCGCTTCTTCCTGCAATGAACATCGCACCGCCATCAGTCTGAACTCCGGCCGAGAAGGCATTTGATCCATGGATATGGACCTTTGCAAAAATACCTGGCTTTTGCGAGTTGGATACCAGGATAGAGGCTATCGCACCACTTCTGAAGCGCACTGTACCGACCACAGTATCCTCGACTTCAATGTAGGGATGGTTGATGTTGTCCCATTGGGCGTACACTTCCTTGACCGGACCCAAGAACCAGTGCAGAAGATCAAGTTGGTGGGGAGCCTGGTTGATCAGTACGCCTCCACCCTCTTTGTCCCACTGGCCTCTCCAGGGGTCGCTCTCATAGTACTCCTTGTCTCTCCATCCAAGCATTGTAACTTGTCCGATCATTGCCTTACCAAGCTTGCCGTCTGCAATTGCCTTGTGGATTCGCTGTGTGGAAGGAAGCCAGCGTCTCTGACTGATGACTGCCAGCTTTTTTTTCTCCAGTTGAGCACAGGTAATCATCTCCTGGCAGTCAGCGACAGTGAGTGCCATGGGCTTTTCAACCAAAACATGGGCCCCTCCCTTCAACGCTTCAAGAGCATTTTCCTTATGAGCGGGGTGTGGGGTGGTGATGACAACAGCATCAACTTTAGCTTCAGTGATCATCTTATGCATGTCCGTAAAGGCTAGGATGTCCCACTCTTTGGCAAAGAGTTCTGCCTTGTCCTTGTTTCGGCCCCAGACAGCTACCAATGTGCTGTCTTTAGCCTCGTCTAGTGCCTTGGCATGCACCTGTGCAATCTTTCCATATCCAATAAGTGCGTAACGTACCATAGTATCCTTCTTTGTTTGTTAGGGGAGCAGGACAACCTTCAGCAGGTTGTCCTCCCTGTTATAGAGCTTGTCAAACCAGAACTGACCTTCATTCAAGGGGGCTGTCCTGCTGATAAGAGCATTCACTACCAGTTTACCACAAGCCATAAGTTTGAGCACTACAAGGTATTTGTTACTAATGGCACAGCTCCCCTGCATGCGAATCTGCCTAGTTACGACCTTTTGTAGGGGAAGTTCAACCATGGGACTCACGTTTCCAACCAGTACGACTGTTCCTTTTTTTTCACCATATTAAAAGCAGTGAAAATGAGAGCGGTCGCTTTGACAGTTTCATAGACCTTATCCAGCATTATCCTCTCTGTTAAATCAGCAATCTTTTCTTGCAAATCAATATTCTTGGGAACGAAGGCATAGTCAGCACCACTTTGGAGGGTTCTGTCATCGTTGCCGTAGATGGCTACAGCCCTGATACGGATCTGCACTTCTGTAGGATTCTTGATCTTTGGCTTAGGCACATCCATATTTTCAAGTTTTTATATTCGGTCATTACCAGCGCTTTCATGCTTTACCTCTGTATCCTTGCATTCGAGCCTTGGGCGAGAGCCTCTACCTGACTCAGTGTAGCCATGGAGGTGTCCCCTGGGAAGGCGGTGAGTAGGGCCCCATGGGCCCATCCGAGTCTCAGGCTCTCTTCAGGTGTTTTGCCTGCCAGAAATCCATAAATCAGTCCACTGGCAAATCCATCGCCTCCTCCTACGCGGTCGTAGACATCTAGGGAGCAGGTCGGGGCTGTGTATGCCTTCCCATCATACCAGAGCACAGCACTCCAGTCATGGCGATTGGTCGAGTTGACTTCACGCATGGTGGTAGCCACTGCCTTGACGTTGGGAAAACGCTTTGAGACGGTACTCTGCATTGCAAAGAAGGACGAGGGGTCGAGTTTTCCATGGGAGGCTACCTCGGGTCCCTTGAGCCCCAGACCCATCTGCAGATCTTCCTCGTTGCCGACAAGCACATCAACCTGTTCGACTATGGAGGAGAGAATCTTCTGGGCTACCTCTTGAGGGACTTCGCCCTCCTTGGCAATGGAACGAAAGAGTTTCTCTCGGTAGTTCAAGTCGAATGAGACAATGGCTCCAGCTTTCTTTGCCCGCTTCATGGCCTCGATAATGAGTTTTGGATTATTCTCCGAAAGGGCTGCGAAAATGCCCCCAGAGTGGAACCAACGCACCTTGTTTGCAAAGATTGCATCCCAATCGAAACTGTTTTTGTCCAAAAGGGCAGCTGCCTCGTTGCTACGGTTATAGAATACCACAGGGGCCCTGAGTCCTTGGCCTCGGTCACTATAGACATTGGCCATGTTAGGCCCGCGTACCCCATCATGTTCGAAGCGTTTGTAAATGCCCGTGACACCCATCCTACGTACTTCACTCTCTATTTTCAGACCAAGGGGGTAGTCGACCATCGCTGACACTACCGCTGTTTTTTGGCCAAACGCACGGCTGAGATTCGCCGCAACATTGAACTCTCCTCCGGAAACATGGAGGGCGAGATTTGTCGCATATTCAAAGGGAACGACTCCCGGATCAAGTCGAACGACCAGAGCACCTAGTGAGACAAGATCAAAACCCTCAGTATGTCTGGGGAGCACATGTAAAGTAGCCATCGATAATCTCCTATGCTTATATGCTGTACGTTGTAGATGCGGTATCGCCACCACGGCCTGTCCAGTTGGTGTGGAAAAACTCACCTCGTTTCATATCGACTCTTTCGTACGTATGGGCTCCGAAGTAGTCACGTTGGGCCTGCAACAGGTTGGCAGGAAGGCGTTCACTTCGGTAACTGTCAAACCAAGAGAGAGCTGCCGAAAGGGAAGGGGTGGGGATTCCATTGAGAGCTGCTGTTGCAACTACACTACGGAGACTCTGCTGGTTGGCATTGAGGATTTCTGTGAAGTAGGAATCCATGATCAGATTATCCAAGTTGCCTTTTTTCTTGAATGCTTGGCTGATCTTGTCCAGAAATGCCGAACGGATGATGCATCCGCCTCTCCATAACAATGCGATGCTGCTCAGGTCCAAGTCCCACGAGTTGCTTTCGCCTGCACTTTTGATAAGGGAGAACCCTTGGGCGTACGAAATGATCTTTGCAGCATACAGGGCTTTGCCCAACTCTTCCACAAAGACTTTCTTGTCATGCGTAAGCTCAATTGCCTTGGGTGGGAATGCCTTGCTTGCAGTAACTCGTTCTTCTTTCTGGCTGCTTACGCTACGTGCAAAGACTGACTCAACGATAAGGGTGAGGGGAATGCCAGCATGCAGTGCCGCAATACCTGTCCATTTTCCAGTACCCTTCTGTCCTGCTGTATCGAGGATGGAGTCGACCAGTGCAGAGCCATCCTCATCCTTATAGCCAAGGATGTCCCTGGTAATCTCAATGAGGTAGGAGTCAAGGTCGCCTTTGTTCCAGGTATCGAATACCTCCTGCATCTCAGCATTGTTTAGACCCAAATACCTATGCATGACATCATATATTTCACAGATGAGCTGCATATCACCATACTCGATGCCATTATGGACCATCTTTACAAAATGTCCGGCTCCACCGGGTCCTATCCAGTCACAGCAAGGCTCACCATCGACATGGGCCGATATGGCTTGGAACATATCCTTGATTTCCGGCCAGGCTTTCTTTGAGCCGCCGGGCATGATGGATGGGCCAAGTAAGGCTCCTTCCTCGCCACCAGAAACCCCTGTTCCTATATAGAGAAGACCTTTGCTTTCTACCAGGGCCATCCTTCGTTGGGAGTCCTCATAGTTCGAGTTTCCTCCATCGATGATAATATCACCCTTTTCCAGAAGTGGGATGAGAGTTTCGATTGTATCATCGACTGGTTGTCCTGCTTTGACCATCATCATGATCTTGCGGGGTGTTTTCAAGGATGATACGAGCTCTTCAAGGCTATGGGTTCCTATAATATTTTTCCCTTTAGCTCTTCCTTCAATGAAGGAATCGACCTTAGAGATGCTTCTGTTGAATACGGCAACGGAAAAACCCTTGCTCTCTAGATTGAGTACTAGGTTCTCTCCCATGACGGCAAGACCAATCAGACCGATAGATGCTTTCATATGCTATTTTCTCCTCAATTCAAATACGTCTCTTTGCGATGATATTTCTCATTTTATTCAGATTCTCGACTCCTAGATTTTTCATTCTTTCTAGGACCTCCACATAGAGAATGTCGATGATGGTCAGTGATACGATTCGGGCAGAGAAGGATTCTGCAACCAATAGGTTAGTGCCCGTGGCAACATGCAGGACATTGTCAGTCATCTTTGCCAAGGGTGATCGATTATTGCTGGTAAGTACTGCGATGGGGCAGTTGTTGTTTCTGAATTCCTCTGCGAGGGCAAGAGTGTCGTGTCCAGATCCTGTATGTGAGATGATTAAGGCCACATCGTCCTTTGACGACTGGGATGCAAGCATCAGCTGCATGTGGAAATCTGCTGCATATTGGCAATTCAAGCCAGTACGGATAAGTTTGTGGTAGGCATCAAGGGCTAGGATGTTAGATCCACCCAAACCCATGAGATATATGTTTCTAGCTTCTGAGAACTGTTTGCCTACCTCTTGTAGTGCAGTTCGGTTGATTCTCTTATAGGTTTCGTTAAGGGTGTCCTGGGCATTCTTGAAAACCGTGTCGATGGGATCTTCCTGGTCGGACACCCCAATCTCGAAGACCTGTTCATTTGAGGGGATAGTCTCTCTAGCCAGAGCGATACGAAAGCGTTGGTATCCGGTATAGCCAAGCTTTCTGGCAAATCGGACCATTGTGGATTCACTGATGCCAATCCTATCGGCAAGTTCCTCAATGCTGGGGTTTACCGATTCCTTGGGATGCTTGAGTATGAAGTCCGCAATCTTTTTCTCTTTTATGCTGAGCGAAGCATACTTGCTCTGTATGGTATAGATTGCGCTGACCTCGTTCATAGCACCTCCCTGATCTGTCTCTCTTAGTATAATATGAAAGAAATATTCATGCAATAAAAAAAATATTCATTTTAATATTAACAGCTGGATAAAAGAGGGTATAAAGTGTAAAAAGGACATTCAAATTCACAAGGAGAATGAATCATGTGCGATCATTATGAACACAGAGAATATTTTCTAGCAAGTGATTACAAATTATGAAATTTATTCTAGTAGGATCTGAGCGAAACTGAGAAGTTCTTATCGTCTGTGAGTGCAAAGAAAGCATGTTTCCATGGACATGGATACACTTGCAGATGCTCAAAGGATGATACCTGAATACCAAGTACAGGGATTTTCTACAAGTGAAATATTTTATTGTCGAAAGTGAGATCTGTAGTGATAGTGATTAGAACAACGTTTTTTCTCTTTTTCTGAGAAAAAAGGAAAAAATAAAATATTGTTGACAAGGTAGGACTCCCTTATTATAGTGTATAACGGTGTTATGTTAATAAGGAGTCAGCCTACTTGAGTATGAAGCCACATGTGCAAGCTCTGATTGTATATACTGCAAAACAAGAATTCCTTCGATACGGCTTCAAAGATGCATCACTTCGACGCATTGCGTCAGCTATTGGGATGACAACTGGTGCGATATATACCCATTTCAAAGGGAAACAAGCTCTGTTTGATGCGGTAGTTGCCCCTGTGATTGAGAAGGTAGGTAGCGTATTCACCGAACTGAGCAAATCCTATTATTCCGACGACAGCATTCTCCAAGGGATAACTTATGAGAAGACTATAAAAGATCTTACAGTTGTGTATGACTTTATTTATGGAAACTTTGACTTGTTCAGGATACTGCTCCTTGGAGCTGATGGATCATCACATTCTGACTTCGTTCATGTGCTTGTCAACCATGAGGTGAATCATACATTGAGATATCTGGAAAGGCTTGATATAGGGAGAGATGGTGGCATTCACTTGGACAATATGATAATCCACACTATTTCAGAGGGGTATATCAATGCACTTCTTGAGCCTGTCCGCCATGATATGAGTAAGGATAAAGCACTTGGGAATTTAGATTTCATCGTGACATTCTATACTGGAGGATGGTTAAACGTGTTTGGGAAGTGTTTCTCGGTTTAAGCAATGATAAGAGGAGGGTATATTTTTTTTGATGTCAAAGTTAGCAATAGCTAACATAAATAAGATAGGCCTTGTTTCCTGATTACACCTATATGAATCGGATGGACATTATTGAGCCAACCTTGGGGAAATCTTGCGAATGAGAAAAGGCTTAGGTTCCTGATGATGTGTGCCATAGCAACATCATTTGAGAAAATTTTATACATCACCAATTGGTGATATTGATAGGAGGAATCATGTATTTCAGCACGGATGGGGAACAATATTCATGAGTACGTTAAGAAAATTACAAGCCTATATGGAAGGAAGAAAAGTTCTGCTCCCTTTAGCATTACTTGTGTCTGCAATTAGTGCGATTACTGCAATGGTACCGTATATACTTATCTGGTTTATCATTCGAGAACTATTCACGTATGGTACTCACATATCAGATGTCCCTATTACTTTTTACGCATGGTGGGCGGTGGGAGCAGCTGTTGCAAGCGTTCTATTCTATTTTGCAGCCTTGTCGTTCTCGCATCTGGCAGCCTTTAGGGTTGAAACCAATATGCGCAGATATGCCATAGTGAAGATTATCAATATGCCGCTTGGTTTCTTCTCCAGCACGACTACAGGACGTATGCGGAAAATAATTGATGACAACGCCAGTGTCACTCATGGTTTTCTGGCGCATCAGATGCCGGATCTTGCCGCAACCATCTTGATGCCGGTCACGGTTTTGATCCTTATGTTTGTATTTGATTGGAGGCTGGGGGCAGCGTGTCTCATCCCCATAAGCTTTTCTTTTTTCATCATGAGTTTGATGATGAACAAACGGGGGAAGCTCTTTCTTGAAAGTTATATGACCTCTTTGGAAAACATGAATACTGAAGCCGTTGAATATGTGCGAGGCATACCTGTTGTAAAAGTTTTCCAGCAGACGGTTTTTTCCTTTAAAAATTTCCACAAGAGTATTGTAGCCTATAAGGATATGGTATTCGAATATACAAGGATGTGGGAAAAGCCTATGTCGGCCTATACAGTGATTGTCAACAGTTTTGTTTTTTTTCTCGTTCCTCTAACCATAATGCTAATCAATCATACCGGAAATACCGCACAGACAATATTGAATCTTTTTCTGTATGTTCTTCTCACTCCTCTACTTTCACAGAGCATCATGCGTAGCATGTATCTGAATCAGGCATTGGGACAAGCAAGAGATGCTATCGAAAGGATAGAGCATCTCACTGATTTTCCCGCCCTTCCTGTTCTGGATAACCCAAAAACTATTAGAAGTCACAGCATACGCTTCGATAGTGTGTCGTTCTGCTATCCGGGAGTTCGGAACAAAGCTATTGATACAGTCAGTTTTAAAATTCCAGAAGGAAAGACTACAGCATTGGTTGGAGCCTCCGGAAGTGGAAAAACAACGATTGCACGTCTCGTCCCTCGTTTCTGGGATGTCGATGAAGGATCAGTGCTTATTGGTGAAGTCAACGTGAAACACCTTGCTCCATCAGAACTCATGAGTCACATCTCTTTCGTGTTTCAGAACACTCACTTGTTCAAGACTTCACTATTGGAAAATTTGAGATTTGGCAATCCATTGGCAACTCTTGAAGAAATAGAGAGGGCTGTAGAGCAAGCCCAATGTCGTGAAATCATAGATAGGCTTCCTCATGGGTTAAACACGAAAATCGGTACTGAAGGAACTTACCTGTCAGGAGGAGAACAACAGCGAATTATTTTGGCGCGAGCAATCCTAAAGAATGCTCCAATCGTGATTCTTGATGAGGCGACAGCCTTTACTGACCCCGAAAATGAATACCTTATCCAGCAAGCGTTCAAGAAACTGACCAGAGGCAAAACTGTGCTCATGATTGCACATCGCCTGACGAGCGTAACCTCTGCTGATAATATCCTAGTGATGGGTGCCGGCCGAATTGTTGAACAAGGCACTCACAATGAACTGATGCAGACAAAAGGTCTCTACGAGAAGATGTTCAGGGAATACCAGCAATCGGTAAATTGGAAAATAGGGAAGGAGGATACCCCACATGCTTAATTTTATACAAAACCGGTTTGCCTTGTCTCGTAAGGGTGCGAGGGATTTTATTACAGGGACTTTATGGACTACGATTCAGAACATTTCTCTGATGCTCCCTGCCGTGTATATGTTTTCATTTCTGAATAAATATCTCTCTAATGTATTTGATCCTCTTGCAGAAGTAACAAATGATATCTGGTATTATGTTCTGCTTGGAATTGGTTTTATGCTTCTCATGTTTGTAATTGCGATATTCCAGTATAGAAGTACTTTTACCACCATATATGAAGAGAGTGCGAATCGTAGGATATCCTTGGCTGAAAAACTGCGACGACTGCCGTTGGCTTTTTTCGGAACGAATAACCTTTCCGACCTCACCTCCACCATCATGGAGGATTGTACAGATCTTGAGCATACCTTCAGTCATGCAGTGCCGCAACTTTTTGCTTCCATGTTTGGGGTACTGCTTGTGGCTGTTGGGCTGTTTTTCTACAATTGGAAATTGTCGCTTGCCCTGTTCTGGGTCGTTCCCTGTGCAGCGGTGATTATTGTTGTATCAAAAAAAATCCAGCATAGGGAATTCCTTAAAGGCTACCAGATTAAACGGGAAGTGAGTGAGCATATTCAGGAAGGCTTGGAAACCATACAAGAGATCAAGTCATACCAACAAGAAAAAGCCTACCTGAATACTGTACATGTAACTATAGATAGATATGAGAAGCAATTAATCAAAGGGGAACTATTTGTCGGCGGTCTGGTAAACTCATCCCAAAGTATTCTCAAGCTTGGTTTGGTCAGTGTTATCATCGTTGGAGGTAATCTCATCTCTAATGGGACCATTGATTTGTTTACCTATTTGGTGTTCCTGTTGGTCGCCTCGCGCATCTACGCTCCCATGGGAGAGGTTTTCAACAATCTTGCTGCGCTTTTCTTTCTCGATGTGCGAATTAATCGCATGAATGGGGTTGAGTCCCTGCCGATCCAACAGGGAAGCACAGAGTTCAACCCTGTGTATTTTGACATTGAATTCGACAATGTTTTTTTCTCCTATGAAGAGGGGAAACAGGTCATCAGTAATGTGTCCTTTACAGCGAAACAAGGGGAAATCACCGCTTTGGTAGGACCCTCGGGGGGAGGAAAGAGCACGTGTGCGAAGCTAGCTGCCCGTTTTTGGGATTGTGATAGTGGGACAATACGCTTGGGAGGATATGACATTAGCAAGATTGATTCCGAAACGCTTCTTGAAAAGTATTCAGTGGTGTTCCAGGACGTCGTATTGTTCAATGCATCCATATTGGACAATATCCGTATTGGTAAGCGCGACGCCACCGACGATGAAGTTGTTCGGGCTGCTGAACTCGCCCAATGTGATGAATTTGTGCGTAATATGCCACAAGGATATCTTACAATAATTGGAGAGAATGGTGAAACATTATCCGGTGGTGAGAGACAACGACTCTCCATTGCCCGTGCTTTGCTGAAGGATGCTCCCATTGTCCTGCTTGATGAAGCGACAGCTTCATTGGATGTTGAGAACGAAACGAAAATCCAAGCAGCCATATCTAAGTTGATTCATGAAAAGACTGTGTTGATCATTGCCCATCGAATGAGGACTATCGCTAAGGCAGACACTATTGTAGTGATCGATGAGGGAGGGCTTGTTGAGAAGGGTTCCCATGAACAGCTCCTGTCTGAAGAGGGGACATATGCAAAGATGTGGAAGATTCAGCAGGATAGCTCCGAATGGAATATATAGAAGCTGTCAGAAAAGGAGAAGATTAGTGAAACTATACCAACAGGAGCTTCTCTGCCCTAGGATATGCGATGTTCAGCCTTTGCTAATGGGTATGCTTGATCTTCGTCATATGGTACAGGTATCGGACAATTTCAAAGTATGGCAACGGATAAAAAATACTGTGATGAATATCACTCATCACCTTGAACTAATAATGAGGAGATGTGATCAAATCCTCCATTTCTCAGAAAAAGACGGGAAGAAATCGTACGACCTTAATGACTTGACCATGAATGGTTTGATGGCATTCTATCCGGATGGGACAAAGGAAGGAGAGATCTAATCACAATCTCAGGTTCTTGTCAGTAGGAGTGCATAGTAAAAACTTGTAACTACTAGGTAAGAGCCACTATTGGAGGTATCAATGAACAGATTCAATGGCAATATTCTCGAAGTCGAGGATCTTTGCGTTTGTACAGGAACCAAAGAAATACTTAATCATATCAATTTGATAATTCCTGACGGTGAGGTGCACGCCCTATTAGGGCCGAATGGTAGTGGAAAAACATCGCTAATGATGGCCATCATGGGATTCCCTGAATATGAAGTGACACATGGAAGGCTATGGTTCCAAGGCAAGGATATCACTGAAACTGATATCCATGAGCGCGCCCGGATGGGGGTGGCAATCGCGCAACAACGTCCTCCAACCATTCGAGGAGTCTCCCTCCAAAATATTCTCACTTATATTCTGCGGGATGATGATAATCCTGGGAAAAAGTTAGTTGAGCTTGCTTCCGCTTCACAGGTGGAAACCTTTCTGGACAGAGACATCAATCAGGGGTTATCAGGTGGCGAGATCAAGCGATCTGAATTAGTGCAACTTCTGGCCTTGTCGCCGGTATTTTCCATGATGGATGAACCTGATTCAGGAGTGGATGTTGAAGCTCTCAACTTGATGGGAGAAATGATTATCCGGCTGTTTGCATGCGATCCTAATCATCCCGTGCAGAGAAAAGCAGGTCTGATTATTACTCATAGTGGAGATATCCTAAGCAGGTTCCCCATCGACAAGGCCCATGTGATGGTGAATGGACAGATAGGGTGTTCGGGAAATCCTACTATTCTGATGGAGCATGTCAATAGATATGGATACGAATCATGCGTTCGTTGTATGGGAGAGAGAGAAAAAACAGATACAGATGGGTAGGAGACAGGTCCAGCGTTTTGGATGAATGTAATTATGAAAGATTCAATAGACTGGAGAGGAGGTGTCCAATGGTTTTAAGTAATGCAGATCGAGAAGCATTGACGGTAACAGGAGTGTATCTGGATAGTGAGATGCGGTCTGGAACCATAGTCATATGTGATCATACACAGGTTTGTTTTGAGAGCAAAGCACAGGAAGGATATGAGTTGTTGCCAATTGCAACTGCATTGGAGAAATATCCGTGGTTGCATGAACGATATTTTTTTCATGCGGTTTCGGATGATCAGGATGAGATTGTTGCACGATGTGTGAAACAAGATCCTCCCTTGGGGTTCTATATCCATGTAAAAAAAGGAAGTAAGGTATCCTTGCCTATTCAGGCTGCCATGTATATGAAGGGTGATGGCATCGTTCAGATGATTCACAACGTGATTATTCTGGAGGAGGATTCCCAGCTGCAACTTATCACTGGTTGCCTGGCAGGACATGAAACAAGAGTTGGTACCCATATATCTATTGAAGAACAATACATTGGAAAAAGGGCGAAACTCGTCAGCACCATGGTGCATGCATGGGGGGCTGAACAATACGTATATCCACATATAGGTACCATAGTGGAGGAAGGTGGCCGATTTGAGAGCAACTATATATCATTGCGTCCAGCCAGACATATCGTCAGTAATCCCCAGTCCTGGTTGACGGGGAAAGGAGCTTCAGCAAAATATCTGACGGTTGTATTTGCCCCACCAGATTCAGTGATTGAAACTGGTGGTATTGTGCATATGGATGCCGAGGAAACGTCTGCGGAACTGGCACATCGGGGAGTATGTACTGGTGGTATCATGAAGCAGGGAGGTATATTGGTAGGAAATTCCCAATGCAAGGCTCACGTGGATTGTGCTGGAATGTTGCTTGACTGTGGTGAAGATGGATATATTGAATCGGTACCGGGGTTACAATCAAGGCATCCTGATGCGCGTATGAGCCATGAAGCCAGTATTGGAAAAATTGCTCCGGAACAGGTACAGTATCTTATGTCTAGAGGGATGGATGAGCGCGAAGCCATTTCCATGTTGATTCGTGGATTCTTGGGGGCCGATGTTGAAGGTTTGGGTGCTGAACTTGATGAGCAGATAGCTCAGATTGTGGAACTCGCAGGACATGGAGAAGGTTGAAGGTAACTTCCTCTATGGATAAGTGCATAGCCCATTAGAAAAGAGTTGTAGAAATTCTACAAACACTGCTACAATTTTTACCTTTATGGAACACTTCAGGAAGTCGGGTACCTTCTGGTATGGGTGAGATTTGTCATAGATATCAGATAATTGTTCATACAAGTCAGATAGCTACGTTCTCTATCATTGCATCATGAGTATAACCGGAAAACCTGTCGGATTCTGAAATTTTAGAGTACTAGGATTTTGTTCTTGCGTTTGTAAAGGGAAGAGGAAAAGCTATTCTTGTCTTATCATTTTGTCGTATAGTATACACGTTGCCATAGGTGAGTAGACACGAGAAATCAAGTAGGAGATACGTATGAAATTTCTAATGCAAGCAGAAACAATATCCCAGGATATGTCCCAAGGCGTACAACGAAAGGTACTGGTGCATAATGAGGACCTCATGATGGTTGAAGTTCACTTTGCAAAAGGTTCCATAGGTGCCATACATTCACACCCTCACCAACAGATGACCTATATCTTGTGTGGCTCGTTTGAATTTGAAAATGATGGGGAAAAAAGACTCTTAGGGCAAGGGGATTCGGTCCTGATTGCCAGTGGGGCAAAGCATGGTGTGCTCTGTCTTGAAGATGGGAAGGTCCTAGATGTGTTCAATCCTGAACGCAAGGATTTCCTGTAAGGTACGTTACTATCCCTTATCGTTCTATTCGCTTACCTCTTGTTTGCTTCATCACCCTCTTCCTTGAAGGAGGAGGGTGAGATTCCAAAGGTCTGCCTAAATACTCGGGAGAAGTAGTTCCCATCAGAGAAGCTTGTCCTTTCTGCCACTTCCTTGATGGAATATTCCCCAGTCAGGAGCAATTGCTTGGCTTTATTCATCCGTATGCTTGTGAGATATTCCAGAAAAGTGGCTCCAAAGTAGCTCTTGCAGAGTTGGCTGAAGTACTTGGAATTCAAATTGATAATCTTTGCCACCTGTTCGACAGAAAGCTGTTCGTGGTAATTCTCTTGCAGATATTGGTCTATATATTTGAAAGGTCTGCTGTAGCGGTCTCTTTTATCCTCTGTAACTGCCTCACATACCAAATCAATGAGATCCATGAGGTAAATCTCCTGACCCATAATGGTATCTTTCTGTGGCTTCGGATAATTCAAGAAGGCAAGCCCCTTATGTAGCTCATAGGAAAACATAATCAATAATTCGTAGAGTTCTTCGGTTGCATCCTGTTCCTGGATGTGGTTTGCCCTTACAGAGTCGATGATCTCGTGTGCCAATGTTCGAGCTTCCTCTACATTCCCTTCTAGGGTGTGTTGTATCATCTTGAAGTTTTTTGCCTGAAGCTTTGATTCGTTTCTCGGTTCTTTGAGGACATCACTGAATCGTTGGAAGCGTCTTTTATGTCTGTATGCATGGTTATGGGCAATGGATGCCGTTGAGATGGATTTTGGGATCTCTTCGAGATTAGAGAAGAGCACTCCAGCCCCTATGGCCATATTCTCATCCGCTTGATGTCCTGTCAGTTGTTCGATGATCTTTGCTCCTTGGGAAGTAAAGATTAGGACAGTGATACGGTCTACGGAGGGGAAGTAGCAGATCTGTAACTTTGGATAGAGCTTGCTACGCTGAAAAAATGTGCGCAGCTTCTCTTCGTTCAAGCCGCTAATCACTAAGGAAAAGCCCTCTGCGATGGTGATACCCTGCATAAGAAAATAGGAGTGCATCGCATCATCAGAGAGTCTGCCAAATTTCAGGGAGGCAAAAAACTCCCGACTGAAGAGGTTGAGGACCTCTCGGATCTCTCCTGCTTGTTGTTTTTCCGATAGTTTCTGTTCATCGAGGGCAATGATGAGCTTGTCCAAAAGGTCATAGACATCCTTGCGTTGTACCGGCTTGACCAAGTATTCGCTGGCACCAATACGTATGGCCTGCTGAGCAAGTTCAAAGGTGCTCCATGCGGTAAGGAAAACTATGTGGCACTCCTCATTCATTGCCCTGATCTGTTTGGCTGCTTCAATGCCATCGATACCGGGCATCCTGATATCAAGGAAGGCAATTTCAGGGTTGTGAAGTTTTGCCAATTCCACTGCCTCCTGCCCGTTTTTAGCCTTGATGCATTGTAGGGGGAGGTTTGCACGGTTCACCAGCAACTCAATGGCATCACATTCAAGATGTTCATCATCAGCTATGAGCAGGTTATACACGATTTTTGCCTCCTGCTTTGATGGGTAATGATATTGTTACTTTCGTTCCGCCCTCTTCGCTGGTCCTCGATAAGGCAAGATTTGCCTTTCCCTTATAGTAGTGCTTCAATCTGTCACTGATGTTCTTCACCCCAATATGCTGTTTTCCGTCAAATTGGATTTGGTTGAGCTTTGAGGCGTCAATGCCAACCCCTGTATCCATGATTTGGATAATCAGTCGTCGGCCTTCCTTGCTGAGGCGTATGTCTACAGTCCCTCCCTCAACCTTGGGCTCAAGACCATGTATCATGGCATTCTCTACAAAAGGTTGAATGATGAGCGGGGGAATCCTTACATCATTGAACTCTTCAGGGCATTGTATGGAGAAGTTCAGACGGTCGGCAAATCTAAATTGCTGGATAGTCAGGTACTCTCTGACAAACCGTAATTCCTCCTCGATGGTGACGTCATCATGATACTCCAGTGTATAGCGAAAGATTGATGCGAGGTTGTCGATGAGATCCACCGTATTGTTTGCTTCTTCAAAAAGGGCTGTCCTGCTAATGATATTCAGGGTATTGAAGAGAAAGTGAGGATTTATCTGTGACTGCAGGGCCTTGTATCGTGCCTTTTCCAGTTCCCGGGTTGTACGCATCTGTTCCATCTCCTGGGAATGGATCATCTTTTCCAGCTTGGTGTTCTCTGTGATCATTTCAAGGCGTTCTCGTAGGCTCTGCTTCATCTGGTTGAGGTTCTTCTCTAAATATATGAGTTCTTCAGGCCCTTCAAGAGGAATTGGGTCACCTTCAAAGTCTCCATCAGAGATCTGGGCGGCAGTCTCTACCATTTTATTGACAGGTCTTACCAGGCGCATGGTCATCTTGTAGACGACGATCGTATATGTAATGGCAATGATGATGAACAGTAGTATGGCAAAGGTTCTATAGTTCTTTATGCGTATCTGGGCATCTTTCATCCAGGTCGCGTCGGTTGCGATCGTGTAGGAGAGATATCTATTGAAGGTATAGTCTTGCAGATAATTATATACCTTATCTCCTGTATAGAAGACGTTGTAGTACTCTTGGCTTTGGCTTATGGGTTCCAGTTTTTCCAGTGTATCAATGGATTCTTTGATGAACTGGAGGCCGTTGGCTATACCAATATAGAGGAAGTGTAATGATGGGCTTGCTTCGTATTCAACTTTGAGTCTCTGAAGGGAGATTTGAATTTCCCTATCGAGGATTCTGTATTCTGCAAGCACCTCTTCATGACTTGTATCTGAGGGCATCTCACCATAGCGTTTGTACAGTTGTCTGCTGTCAACAAGCTGCTTGGTGAGTGTATTCAATGCCTGATATGTATTGTTCCGACTCTGCATTTCGCCAAGCAAAGAAAAGACTGCTCCAAAAAGGATAATGACCAGTGCAAGGATGATACACAGCATGACAATATTATAGGAGAGCAGCCAGCTTCTCAGGGTGCCTGGTTTTTGTAGCCTTTTCGTAGTTTCCAGAATTCTCATGGGTGCCAGTATATCATGAGTTGATGCCTTTACGCAGTAGGGTCATGATGAGTAAGGATTGTTGTCGACTGTTGGGTGAAGTATCAGAATCTTACTGAAACGAGTATAAAAGAAACGATATAGGCTCGAGTTTTCTCATTTCTCTATTTCTTTTTTCGCTTGGGTTCTAATGTAGAGGAGTTCTTTCTCATATAACCCTCTGAAGGCCCTTGTCTTGGTAGGGAGTTACACTATATAGGAAGTAGAGAAGTCCTCTTGGTTGCAATGGGGGTATTCATACTCAGTAGGCAACAAGCCCTTTCTTTGTGCAATGGGAACTGATAAAGTCAGACCCCCTTTGGTTGGTGTACTAAATTGAAGCTGGGGGAAATGTATATACTTTGACAAATACCCTATGGCATTCTGAATTTTCTATAGCTTTTTCCCCCACAATTTATAGAATAACCCAATAAAAAGTTCTCATCTAGTAAAGGGTGCTAAGGTCCTGAAAAATTTGCTTATTGGCATAATAGGCTTTTTTAAATATTCTCTGAAGACCTTGATACTGTTCGAAATGATCACGAATGGGAAGAATTTGAGAAGTTATAGGATTCATTTTGGAAATGATATCAAATGAAGGGTATAGTGAACATCCTACTCCTCCTATCAAAGCAGCTCCAAGGCTTGTCGATTCTTCAAGATATTTTGGGATTTGTACTGGAAGATTCGTAATCGAAGAGAGAATCTGAATTAAAGAAGATATTCTTGCCCCCCCTCCAATCATGCGACAGGATGAAATTGTAAGTTGCTTCTTAAAAATCTCATAAGAGAAGTTAAGGTTCATAGCAATTCCTTCAAGGATTGCACGAGCTACCTGATCAGTTCCTGAATCCAAACCCAGTCCTATTAAACATCCTTTTGCGTTAGGATCCCACCACGGTGTTCGTTCCCCTAAGAGATACGGAAGGAAAATAAGTCCCTTACTACCTACCGGTGCCATAGCAACTTCTTTATCAAGAATATCATATATTTCAGACTCTTCCATAGTACTGAACTTTTTTAGAAATGTTTCAATAAACCATGAATAACTACTTCCAGCAGTCTGCATCGTTCCGCATAATTGATAAAGTCCCTTAATTGGATGAGCCCAAGTGAAGGTCCGCATAGAAGGATCATCAATAGGTTCGGTTGCGGTGGTGGATGTCCAAGCAGAAGAACCTACATAGCTGTATGTTATTCCCGGCTTAATAGAACCTGCTCCAATTGTTGCACAGCCCCCATCACCAGCGCCAGCAATAACAGGGGTTCCACTCAATAATCCAGTTGCCCTAGCTGCTGACTCTGTAATATGTCCAACAATATCAGTGGAATTATAGATATCAGGGAGTATGTTTGAATCAATTTTCCCGACATGCAGAATATCCTTAGACCAGGAATGAGTATGTAAATCATAAGCATTTGTACCAGAAGCATCATTAGCTTCTGTGATGAAATTATTTGTGAGTTTGTGTATGATAAATTCTTTTGCCTGAAGCATCTTACATGTTCTTTTGTAGATTTCTGGATTTTGTTTTTTTATCCACATAAGTTTTTCAATTGAGTATGTTGAACTTGGTCGGTGTCCAGTAGTCTTATACATGAATGAATAACCTAGTTCGTTTACCAATTGATCCATTTCTGCATCTGCTCTTTGGTCGCAATAGATTATCGAATTATGGAGTGGCTTTCCTGAAGAGTCTACACAAAGACACCCCTGCATTTGGCCGCTAAACGTTATTGCAGCAATATCCTTTGCGGGTATAACGTTTAGAATTGCTTGTGTACATACACATATAGCTTTCCACCAATCATTTGGATCTTGTTCTGCCCTTTTTTTATCAAAGAAATGAGCATCATATGAAAAAGTATGTGAATACACTAGAATACCGTGCTCATTAAAGGCTGTTGCTTTGTTTCCTGAAGTGCCAAGATCATGTGCAATAATATAATTAGGCATGTATTTTGCTCCTTGAGAGGTTTTATCCATTGTTAACACAACGATGATCTATCAATCATTTTTGCATGTAGTGTAATCTCAAGAGGTTCTTCATAGGTATGAATCTCAGAAGTGATTCTCCTAATGATAGTCTCCGCTGCAATTGCTCCCATTTCATAGGTTGGTTGGGCAATAACAGAAATTTGTGGATTTGAAAACTGGGCCCAGGGTGGATTATCCCAAGTTAAGAAACCCATTTGTGTAGGTATGAGAATATTATTTTCATTCAATGCTTTAAGTGAGCCTAAAGCCATTAATTCATTTGCACAAAAGATACAATCTATTTCTGGATTTTTAATCAGTTTGATTGTTGTCGTATATCCAGAATCGATAAACGTATCGCCAAATTGTATGTAGTTCTCGTGTATTTGTAATCCATTATCCCGTAAAGCACTAGTAAATCCTTCAAGCCTTTGGGCTCCTGTGAATAGGCTTGTAGGAGCGGAAATGAAACCAATATGTCTGTATCCCTTTGCGATAAGCTTGGTTGTAGCTTCATAGGTACTAATCTTATTATCAACTAAGACGTGATCGCTTTTAAGACCGGTATAGATTCTATCAATACAACATACAGGTACTCCATTGAGTTGTATTTTTTTTATCAACTCAAGGTTGTATTTTGTTGGGGCAATAATGATGCCATCAACCTGTTTCTCAAATAGAATTTGTAGCTGTTTTGCCTCTATTTCAGGATCATCGGCACTATTACATAAAATTAAGTTGTAATGTTGTTTTCTAGCTGTTTCCTCAATGCCTTGTGCTATTTGGCTATAGAAGTTCATCTCTAGACTGGTATGGATAAGACCTATGGTATAAGTTTTATTTGTACGAAGCTGAAGACCTAGAGAGTTTTTCATATAGTTTGATTTTTCAATCTCATTCTGGATTAACTCAAGAGTTTCCTTCCGTACTTTTTCAGGATTATTGATTGCTCGTGATACTGTAGCGATAGAAACATTTGCACGTCTTGCTATTTCTGTGATATTCATTTTCTTTGAGATTTTCTTCATATGAATTCCCCTAATGAATTGCTTCTTTACTATAATACTTCAGAAAGAGAAGTATGTAAAGGTTTACAGATAGTGATTAAAATATTTTATGAATTTTTCTTGACATATGGGAAAATGAATCTATAATAGTAAATGAAAAGCTTTACATACCAAAATGTTTATACTATTTGAGGCGTATTGTCATATATTTTAATGTAAAGCTTTACATTAATTGAAGAGGGTATAGAGATGATAAGCATTACAGTAAATCCAATGCAGAGTGAATTATTTTTTCGTTATGGCGAATTCTTAGATCAGGCAAAAGGAGAGTTGAAATGTGATACAGAAATTGTCACCCATATTCATGATTTAGGGCGGCTGTCCTCATTGGGGGACGATCCAGTTATTGCCTATGTGCGTGCCTATAAACGACCATATTTAGTAGACAAATTAGAGAGACATGAAGGAACTTCTGAAATATTTTTCCCTAAAACAGGTGAAGCTATTATGGTTTTTGCTGATTCGCTCGAGAATGGGCTTCCTGACTTGAACACAATAGCAGCCTTTTTAATAAAACCCGGTAATCCATTTATTAGTAAGAAAGGTATTTGGCATTGGGTCCCGTATCCTATAGATGATGATTGGGAGAGTTTTTTGCTTGTAGAGAAAGATTTGGTAGAAAATGATATTGAGATTGTCAATTTAGATGACGTGATCAATATTGAAATAAAAAAGGGGTAGAGAAATGAGAAAAATTAGTGTTTTATTGGTTGTTTGTATGGTATTGATGATTTTGCCCGTACATGGCCTCTTGGCACAAGGGCAAAAAGAATCAGTGGAAAAGAAACCTGTGATTGCTTTTTCTATTATGGATTTCAGTATTGATTTTCTTGTTGAATTATTAGCTTCAGCGAGGAAAACGGCTGATGAATTAGGTGTTGACTTGATTGATTATAATTCTCAGTTTGATACTGTAAAGCAACTAAATAACATCGAAGATGCGATAGCACAAAGAGTAGATTGTCTATTGTTGCATCCAGTTGAATCGAGTGCAGTAGTGCCTGGAGTACTAGCTGCGAATGATGCAGGTATTCCTGTTGTAGCTGTTGATATACAGCCTACAAAGGGTGATTTAGCTTGTTTTGTCGCATCTGACAATACTAGTATTGGTAAATATGCAGCAGAAGAAGTCGTAAAATATCTTCTAAATAAGAACGGCGTAGAAGCTGGTAAGGTAGTTATTCTTGGTAATGATATGATCAGCTCTATGAGGTTAAGGAAGGTTGGCGTCCTTGAGGTGTTCTCTGCATATCCAGGAATTGTGGTGGTTGATACGCATGATTTTGCGACGAAGCTGGACACTTCGATTGAGGTAACAGAGAATGTCCTCCAGAAATACGGTGAAGGTTCTTTGGACATGATAATTGCTTTGAACTCTACTCAGGCAATAGGTGCAAATGCCGTTGTCTCAAGTTCAAAAAGGTTTGATGTCAGTTTGATGGGTATCGATAAAGACATTGATATCTTGAACGCGATAATCGATGAAAAAAGTACTCTTATTGGTACTGTTGTCCAGTCTCCTTTCGATATGGGAAGAATAGCCGTAGAGCAGTGTGTGAAGATTATTCATGGTGAGTCTATTGCCCAGGTTTTCTTTGAAGCTCCCATCAAGGTTGTTACAAAAGACAATGTTCAGGATTATCTTAAATATAGTAAAGAACTTGACGAGATATTAGCCCCATACAAAGTTAAATAACGTTGATTGATTACGCAGGAGGAGTGGATTCTCCTCTTGCATATTTTATCCTGGATTGAAGGGTTGGTAGTGTGAGCAATATACTATGATACAGGTTGATAATGATGAGAAAAACTATACTTAAAGCTGAGCATATAACAAAAAGCTTCTTTGGGAATATTGTACTTGATGATGTGGATTTTGATTTATATGAAGGTGAAGTTCATACAATCCTTGGGGAAAATGGGGCAGGAAAATCAACTTTTTTGAAAATTTTAGCGGGTGTTTATTCAAGAGATGCCGGCGTAGTATTTGTTGATGGAAAGCAAGTTGAAATATCCAGTATATCCGAAGCTCAAAGGCATGGGATATCCATGATCTTTCAAGAGCTCAATGTCCTAACAAATCTGAAAGTTCATGAAAATATTTTTTTGGGAAAAGAATTTAGACGGTTTGGCTTCTTGAATGATCATGAGTCTGTAAAGAGATCTAAGGAATTGCTAGATACATTACAGGTAGCGATAGACCCTTTGGAACTCGTAGGAAACTTGAAAATTTCTGATAGGCAAATGATTGAGATTGTAAAATCTTTATCCTGTAATGCAAAGATTATCATTATGGATGAACCTACATCTTCTCTCAGTGAAAAGGAGATAGAAGTCTTTTTCTCACTGATAATGCAACTCAAGAAGAACTTTTCCATTAGCTTTATATTTATTTCACATCGTTTGAAGGAGATTCAGGCAATATCTGATCGGATTACGATCTTACGTGATGGCAAGAAAATCTCAACCATAGATTTGCATAGCGAACCTTATGACGAACACCTTATTGTTAAACAGATGGTGGGAAGAGATATCGGTTCTTTTTATGTAGCACATACTAGGCAGAAAAACACTTCAAATGAAGAGCTTCATCAGGAGTTGATAAAGGTAGAAAACCTTTGCAGCAAATCTCATTACGAAAATATCTGCTTGTCCATAAAAAAAGGTGAAGTATTGGGAATCGCTGGACTAATTGGGGCAGGAAGATCTGAGTTACTAGGTAGTCTCATAGGGTTACATTCATACGAAAGTGGTCAAATTGAGTATTTTGGGGAGAAAAGAACTATCAAGACTCCAAGTGAAGCGATCAGATTGGGTATTGGATTTGTTCCGGAAGACCGTAAAGATCTAGGTCTTATTATTAATATGAATGTGAGAGAGAATTCTAGCCTTTCGATACTTAAACAGATTTCATATCTACAGCTTATCAACAGATCAAAAGAAATCCAGACAGCTAGAGATTCAATTAAAATGTTTGGCGTAAAGACTCAGGGGACCGAAGAAAAGATCAAATACTTAAGTGGGGGAAATCAACAGAAAGTTGTTTTGGCGAAAGCTTTGAACGCAAAACCTAAGATAATTTTACTTGATGAACCTACTCGCGGAGTTGATGTTAATGCGAAGCGAGAGATTTATGGCATTATTTCTAGGCTTGTTGAAGATGGGATTTCAGTTGTGATGGTTTCTTCGGAGCTTCCTGAGATATTCGGAGTATCAGACAGAATCATTGTAATGTTTGAAGGTAAGAAAACAGGGGAATTCATCAATAATGAGGAGAACCAGAAAAAGGTAATGAAAGCATTATTGGGAGTCAAGAACTATGAAGCATAAAAACATCAAAATTAAAGACCTCGTAAAAGAGTATGGGCTCTATATCATTCTATTTGTTTTAGTTCTGGTATTTTCAATTTTTACAGAGAGGTTTTTAACGTTTTCCAACCTCATTAATATTCTGAAACGAATTTCTATTACTGGGATATTATCGCTTGGTACGCTATTTGTCATCATATCAGGAGGGATAGATATTTCTGTAGGAGCAATTGCAGCACTATCTAGTGTTGTCATGGCATCGTTTCTCCTTCAAATAGATTCTGTTATAGCATTGGTATTACTACTTCTCTTAATAGCGGTTGTGATTGGATTGTGTGTGGGTATCATTATTGCAAAAGGGAAAGTACCGCCAATAATAACGACACTTGCTGTTTTATCGATAATTAGAGGAGCTCTGATGTTGGTGACAGGTGGTTTTACCGTGGAAGGCCTTGAACATCCAATAATTGATTTTATCGGACGCTCAAAATTCCTAGGAATACCAGTTATGGTATTGATTATGATTCTTGCATATCTAGTGAGTGCCATTATCCTTAATAAAACACAGTTTGGTAGGTATGTTTATGCTATAGGTGGAGATGAAGAGGTATGTAGACACTCTGGAGTTCCTGTAGTGCGGGTAAAAGTCATGGTTTATATATACGCATCCTGTATGTCCCTACTAGGGGGAGTCATACTTTGCTCTAGATTGGGAGTGGGGCAACCTACCGCCTTAGAGGGAATAGAGCTTGATTGTATTGCTTCTGTCATTTTAGGAGGTGCAATTCTTTCAGGGGGGAAAGGGACCGTCCTTCATACTTTTCTAGGAGTGTTGATCCTTGGGCTGTTGATAAATGGCATGAACTATTTAAACATTGTCACCTATTGGCAGTATATTATTCAAGGATTAGTAATTCTATTTGCTACATTGATTTATAGTGATAAGAGATAGATGAGCATGAATACAAGATATGTAGGTAACGCAGGAGTTAAAAATGGTAAAATCTAGCATCTTCAAACAAAGAGTCATTGTTCTATATAGAAGCATCACCAATGAGTATCAAATTGTAATTCCACTAATTATCGTGTTTTGCCTAGCTAGTATCATAACTCCAAACTTCTTTGATACGAATAATTTGATTAATGTCCTTCGACAAATAGCAGTTCTGGCAATTATCTCAATAGGGGCTACATTAGTTATCTATACTGGTGGTATAGATTTGTCTGTTGGAAGTGTGATGGCTCTAGTTGGGGTTTTCATTGCTAATGGAATTAAAACAGGAACGCCCTTACCTCTATTGATTATATCAGGCATGTTTTTTGGTATGGTTATTGGTTGTGTGAATGGGTTGTTTATTATTAATTTTACTGTTCCTGCTTTTATTGTGACACTAGCAACTATGACGATTGGCCGAGGGTTTATTTTGCTCTGGACAGGAGGAAGTAATGTTAGTGAATTGAATAATCAATCATTTCTGTTTTTAGGAAGGGGCAGTGTATTAGGAATTCCTTTTCCGGTAATTATTCTCATACTGTTATTTACACTAGGCTGTTTCATGCTTAGCTATACAAAGCTAGGTCGTGAGATTTATGCAATTGGCAGTAATGTGAAAGCAAGTAAGGTCGCGGGAATAAATATTAAGAGAGTAGAACTGACCGTGTATGTTTTAGCAGGTTTACTTGCAGCGATAGGTGCCATCATCGATACATCAAGAATGAATACAGTAACTCCCATGTATGGAAAAGGTATTGAGTTCAACTGTGTGGCAGCAGTAATTCTTGGTGGTGCGTCATTAGAAGGTGGTGAAGGTCGTCTGTTGAATACGTTATTTGGAGCTGCCTTGCTAGGGATCATTAGTAATGCTTTGAATCTTATTGGAATCTCATCCTATTGGGGGCAGATTGCTAAGGGAGTCATTCTCATACTTGCAATTTTGCTCTATTCAAGTAGGAAACAAAAATATTAATCACTTAAGGAGAAAACGATGGTAAAGATTTTGTACGCTGGCGATTATGCACTAATTACTCATACCTATGTAAAAGGTATGAATTCCTGGACAAGTGGGGAAGCTTTCGATGAAAGGCATTTTGTCATGGATGTTCTTGAATCAATTGAGGGGTTTGAGCCTGAGTATATGCCAACCCCATACATTTCTAAATGTTTTCCTCAGACATTGGAAGAAATGAAAAAGTATGATGTCATAATAATAAGTGATGTAGGAACTGATACAATACTCATGTATCCAGATATTTTTAAGATTCCTATGGGACCAAATAGATTAGAACTCCTTTCTCAGTATGTACAGGAAGGTGGTGGTCTGATGACAGTTGGTGGTTGGATGTCCTATGGCGGACAAATGGGCCAAGCAAAATATCACGATTCAAAATTAGAGGAAATTCTGGATATTACAGCTTCCCCTTATGATGATCGTGTAGAGGTTCCCGAAGGGCTTCGTTACAATCCGGTGGATGTAGAACACCCTGTTATCAAAGGTCTAGAATGGGAGAAATCACCTCTCTTGTTTCTTGGATACAACAGGTTCAAAGCAAATGATCCTAAAAAGGTGATTGCTGAATGGAATGGTGACCCGATGATGGTTGCTAATGAGTATGGGAAAGGGCGTACAATTGCCTTCGCATCAGATATTGCGCCCCATTGGGGTCAAGGTTTTGTTAACTGGAAGAATAATAAACTCTTCTGGGAGAAAACAATGCGCTATCTTGCTCAAAAGTAGTTTTCCTAAACAACCCTGTACATCAGGGTTGCTCCTAAGGGGGGGGGGTATGGTTGAAAATCAAACATCGATAAATGCAGATCGTAAAGATTTGTATAATTTATTAGGTTCTCTACATCCAGAATTAAAGACAACTGTGGACTCTGTTGTTTCTTGTACCTATGTAGATGGTGCTCTAGATAAAAAGATGAAATATCTTTTGGCTTTGGCTATTGCTCTTGGGACTGGTTGCAGGATGTGTATATTGGCTCAGTTGACTAGTGCTTTGGAGTCCGGGGCGACAATTGAAGAAATTAAGGATGTCTTGTCTGTGGTTTTTGCAATGAAAGGTACTTCCGGAATTGCAGAGTCTCTAAGAATCATTCAATACTTACATGAATTGGATGAGTTAGACGAGAAAAATGTAGGAAATTAGGTAGTACAATTATGGAATTAAGAACGTATGAAGAAGCCCCAATCAATATGACTGGATCGGGGAATCAAGTAAAATGGTTGGTTGATAGAGATGAAGGTTCGAATGTCTTTGAGATCAGAGAGGTTTCAATACCGCCACATGGAAAGAGTAGTTATGGAACGCATGCCCATGAACATGGAGTGTTTGTTTTGTCTGGAGAAGGACGGCTAGTAGGGCGTACTTCTTCGATACAATTACTGCCAAAATCTTCTGTGTATGTTTCTCCGAATGAAGAGCATCAATGGGTTAATGATTCTGTAAGAGAACCGTTGGTATTCATTTGTGTGATACCTACTGGGGCTGAAGATGATGTTAAAAAGCTCTTGAATATCAGTAAATAGTAAATCAATAATTGGGGCTGTTTTCAGTGTAAAGGTGAAATACCTTTTACACTGAAAACAGCTTTTTTTTGTGTGTGTGGACACTTGTATTTTCCGTTTCATACTTGTTGAAGATAGTCTATTCCAATTTTGCAATGTAACGAAGTACGTGGAATCGGCCCAAGGGGTCTCGGGTTATTATTCTTTGTTTTTCTTTCTAAGAAGAAAGTAGGTCCTTTCTATTCCTCAGTATAAAGGTAATGGGTATTCTATGCAGATTTTATGGTTTCTTTTCAGAATAAAATCTCTTAGCGATGTAAGCTTTCTCAAGGTAAAGTATTTATAGAGATAAACTGTAGGTTGTGGTAGCACAAAAGGAAGAAAAACGTTTCATTTTCCCAATATTTACCATTTTCTGGCCACTATGATGGGGGCATACTAAAACAAGAATAAGAATTTTCATTCCTTAAGGAGGAACTCATGAAAAAAGTTCTATTGTCCGTATTGTTGGTAGCTTTGCTACTTACTCCCATGTTCGCACAAGGCGCCCAAGAGGGTGCAGCCTCAGCTCCCAAGACTGTTGTCCTTCGTTTGGCTGACAACCAGCCTATTGGGTATCCTACTGTAGTAGGTGACGAAGAGTTTGCCCGTCTTGTTGGTGAATACTCCGATGGCCGCATCAAGATTGAAGTTTATCCTCAGGGTCAACTTGCTGACGAGAAGAGTGCTATCGAGCAGGTCCAGTTCGGCGGTATCGACTTCACCCGTGTCTCTATCTCCCCTCTCTCAAGCTTCCAGCCCCTGCTGAATGCATTGCAGATGCCCTATCTCTATAGGGATTCCAACCACATGTGGAGCGTCCTTAATGGCGAGATTGGTCAGTACTTCCTTGATTCCATGAGTGAAAAAGGTTTTGTAGGTCTTGTGTACTACGATAGTGGCGCACGTTCTTTCTACAACACCAAGAAACCCATTTATACTGTTGCAGACCTCAAGGGGATGAAAATCCGTGTTCAGGAATCAGCTCTGATGATGGGTCTTGTACAGGCTCTCGGGGCTGTTCCTACTCCCATGGCTTATGGGGACGTATACAGTGCTCTTCAGACAGGCGTCATCGATGGTGCAGAAAATAACTGGCCTTCCTACGACTCTTCCTCACACTATGAGGTCGCCAAGTATTACTCAATCGATGAGCATACTCGTGTTCCTGAAATGATCATTGCTTCGAAGATATCTATGGAAAAGCTTTCTGTTGCTGACCAGGCCATCATCAAGAAGGCTGCAAAGGAAAGTCAGGCTACACAGGTTAAGGCATGGTCAGACTATGAGAAAAAGTCTGAAGCTAAGGTTCGCGCTGCAGGTTCGAAGATAAATAAGATCAACGACCAGGCTGAGTTTGCTGCTGCGATGGCCCCTCTCTATGAAAGTCAGCTCAATGCTGCTCAGAGAGAATGGGTAGCCAAGATCAAGGCTGTAAAATAAGTAGTTCTTGTACCGTATGGCGTGGGGTTTTACGAAACCCCACGCCTTTTATGCTAACTATCCAACTAGGAGGTCTCCCATGGAGCATTTGAAAAAATTACTTGACTCCGTCTTTGTCTGGGTTCTCAAGCTGGCCATGGTGTTATTGGTTGCGATGGTTGTCCTCGTATTCCTCAATGTCGTGTTACGGTACGGATTCAGTTCCGGTATCCACTGGTCAGAAGAGATATCTCTCGTTATCGTCATCTGGTTTACCTTTATCGCCATGGCCCTTGGAGTCAAGGAGAGTCTGCATATCAATGTCGCTATCCTGCCCAAGAAGCTTCCCAAGGCTTTCTTCATAGCTTTGGATTGTATGCGAGATGCACTTATCATCATCATCGGTGGCATCATGATCTATTATGGTTGGAAACTCACCCTCAATGGTGCCAGATCCTTCCTTCCTGCTACCCATATCCCTAATTCGATCAACTACCTAGTCCTTCCCATCTCAGGTGTTTTCATTGTCCTCTATGCGATCATCCATCTGTATGAGGACATACTTACATTCAAGGGAGGTAAGGCCAAATGAATGCTAGCATGGGTTCCTTTATCCTGATCGGTTCGTTTGTCTTCATGCTTGTCATGAAGTTCCCCATAACCTTCTCCCTGTTCCTCTCCTCAGTCTTTGCCGCTATGTTCTTGAACATCCCCTTGATGTCCATCGTACAACGTCTGGTAAGCGGAGTGAACTCCTTCTCCCTTCTGGCTATCCCGTTCTTCATTCTCTCCGGTGAGATCATGAGCCAGGGAGGAATATCACGCAGACTCGTAGGCTTTGCAAACGCCCTCATCGGGCGGGTGCGTGGAGGCCTTGCCCAGGTGAATATCCTTGCCTCCATGTTCTTCGGGGGCATCTCCGGTTCCGCTGTTGCCGACGTCTCCTCCATCGGGGCCATGCTTATCCCCATGATGGTAGAGGATGGCTATGATTCAGACTTTGCCGTAGCAGTTACCGTCACCAGCGCCTGTGAAGGAATCCTTATTCCTCCCAGCCACAATATGATCATATTCGCCATGGCAGCCGGTGGTGGTGTCTCTGTAGGGAAGCTCTTTCTCGGGGGGCTCATCCCAGGGGTGGGTCTTGGCCTATTGCTCATGATCCCCACAGCCATCATCGCCTACAAGCGCAACTATCCCAAACAGGAAGGCTTTGGCTGGAAGAAGACCCTCAAGCTTGCACGTGATGCCTTCTTTGGGCTTTTCACCATCCTTATCATTATGGGCGGTGTCATCTCCGGTGTCTTTACTGCGACCGAGTCTGCAGCAGTGGCTGCCGTCTACTCCTTTGTCATCACGTTCTTTGTCTATCGCGAGATTCCTGTCAGACAGATGAATTCAATCTTGCGTAACTCGCTGAAGACCCTAGCCATGGTGATGAGCCTCATTGCTGCAGCAAGTTCTTTCGGGTATCTGATGGCATACCTGCGGATCCCGCAGGCGGTTACCACAGGCTTGCTCTCCATCACAGACAATAGAATAGTACTGATCCTGCTGATCAACGTCATGCTGTTGGTGCTTGGAAGCATCATGGACATGGCCCCTCTCATCATCATCACCACCCCCATCCTGTTCCCTGTGATGGTCGGGTATCTGGGAATGGATCCCATCCAGTTCGGCATCATGCTGATATTGAACCTGGCCATAGGCCTTACCACCCCTCCAGTAGGTTCGGCTCTCTTTGTCGGGTGTTCGGTAGGCAAGATATCCATAGAGAAGGCTACAAAGGCGGTCATGCCCTTCTGGCTCATGATGCTGATGACTCTGATGCTTGTCTCTTTCTGGTCTCCCATGACGATGTTCCTCCCTTCATTAATGAAATAGTGGAGGCTGGAACAGAGGTGTTCCTGTAGGTTGTCTGCAGGGATACCAGAAAAAATTGAACTATAGCCACATGACCAGGGGCTGCTTCTCACCGAGAGGTAGCCCCTGGTCATGTCTGTTGGTGTGTATCATACATTTCACAGGGAGTCGAGAATCCCAAGGCAAACTCTCTCGTCGAAACTGGGTTGGCTTGCTCCTAGACAGTGGATGTATGTATACTTGAAGCAATAAAAAAAGCGGAGGCTCGTATGCAGTTTACTTATCACATACCTACAAAAATTGTTTTTGGGAATGGGGCGCTCGATCGGTTGTACAAAGAACAACTGCCGGGCAAGCGAGCCCTCATTGTCATATCTGCCGGTACATCCACCAGAGCCAACGGCTACCTGGCACAGCTGGAAGCCCAGCTTGAGAAAGCAGGGGTGAGTTCTGTTGTATTTGATAGAATTCTTCCAAACCCCATCAAGGACCATGTGATGGAAGGTGCCCTGCTCTGCAGAAAAGAGAAGTGTGACTTTATTATTGGGCTGGGAGGTGGAAGTACCATTGATTCTGCAAAGGGTATTGCCATTATGGCCACCAATGAGGGTGACCTCTGGGATTATATAGGTGGTGGTAGCGGGGAAGCGAAACCGGTGCCTACGTGGCCACTGCCCATTATTGCTATCACAACCACTGCAGGAACGGGGACCGAAGCGGATCCTTGGTTGGTTATTACCAAGGTGGAGACCAATGAAAAGATAGGGATGGGCTATGAAGGCACATTTCCTGTGCTGAGCATTGTCGATCCTCTGCTGAGTATGAGTGTCCCTGCATCCCTAACTGCCTATCAGGGCTTTGATGCCTTGTTCCATAGTACTGAGGGCTACATCAATACGACAGCAAATACCTTGAGTGACATGTATAGTCTTGAAGCAATTCGCCTGATAGGGAAAAGCCTTGCTACAGCTGTAACTGATGGGAATAATGCCCAGGCTCGAGAAGATGTATCCTTGGCCAATACCTTGGCAGGGATGGTGGAGTCTACCTCAGGTTGTATTTCCGAACACTCTCTGGAACATGCCTTGAGTGCTTATTATCCTGCACTGCCTCATGGGGCCGGCCTGATAATGATTAGTCTCGCTTACTATACTCATATTGCCCAGAGCAAAGTCTGTGACGAAAGGATGGTAGCCATGGCTAAGGCCCTAGGAAAGTCAGATGCGACCAAGGCTATGGATTTTGTTGCTGCCTTGTCAGATCTGCAAAAGGCGAGTGGTGTTGACCAGCTAAAGATGTCTGGCTATGGCATCAAGGAAGAGGACCTTCCCAAGATGGTACAGAATGCTCGCGAGAATATGGGGGGACTTTTCTCCGTTGATCCTGTAGAGCTCAGCGATGAGGACTGTCTGAATATTTATAAGAATTCCTATCGATAAGAACGATAAATCCTTGGAGTGAAGAATATTGACTTCGCTCCAGGATTAATTGTTCGCAAAAGAATAAGCTTAGTGCTTTTCGACGGCCCTATGGTTTTGTTTTGTTCATGACAGGGAAGATTGATATTTCTGAGTGTGATTGACCACAAAGCCAAGGTCTTGTACCCTCTGCATTTTCTGAATGTTTTTTTCTTTTCCCCCTTGTACCATTATCTCAGAGGTTTACAATTGAAGCGATAGTATTTGAAAGGGAGACCAAAACATGAGTGAAATATTGAAACAAGCTTGGGAGCAGAGAGATGGCGCAATCGTATTGACGACTGTTGATAGCAAGGGAATGCCTAACAGCATTTATGCAACCTGTGTAAGCCTGAGTGATGACAAGCGTATTGTCATTGCTGACAACTACTTTTTCAAGACCAAGCAGAACATTGAGGCCAAGAGCAAGGCAACCGTTCTTTTCATTACCAAGGAAGGTAAGTCATACCAGGTCAAGGGTGATGTTGAGTACCACACCTCTGGAGCAATATTTGATTGGATGAAAGGTTGGAATCCTACCAAGCATCCTGGCCATGGAGCTTTGGTAGTCAACAGTACTGAGATGTACAGCGGAAAAGAAAAGCTGATCTGAACACCCACCAAGTGGATTGAGAATAGCTGATACAGAGATTAAGAGGGGAGGAGTGTGATCACTCCTCCCCTCAGTTTCATAGTAATCCTACTTGCTCAGTATGCTTGCTCCAAAGTTTTTCTGGCTGTTTGTGGTACCAACAGATACCACGATACCATAAGCTTTTCCACCATACGAAGCTGGATTTTTCTGGCCCTTGCTTGTGTAGTCTCATACTTGTTTCGCAGTTCAGTCAAGGAAACCTTCTCCTTTAGAACTGAAGGGGTGATAAGGGCCTGCTCATAGGCCTTTCCAAGTTCAATAACCTGGCCTTGCAAGGTTTTGTATCGTTCTGCAAGATTTTGAAGATTGGCCACTAATTTTGACAACCTGGAAGTTACCTTTTGCTTTTCTGCCAGCCAGTAGCCAGTGGAAAGCTCGGAGACCAGTGATGCGACCGGAACGATTTTCTCTACCCTGTATGCATTTGACCCTACAAAGACAAACCCGCCTTGCAGCACGCCTCTTCGGGCATTGTTCAACGCTATTGATATGCAGTAGTTCGCATCCTGTGCCTTACAGGATGAAAGACATTTCCATGCACAGGTGAAGGCTGGGCGGATACCGGCTTCACTGTCTACAATAAACTTATTGCGAATGGCACGGCCAGGCATTCCTACAGGGCTTTTGATAATGCCAATGTCCTCTTTTTTACAATCGACATACGCTTGTTTGAAGCGGATATCAGCATCACATTCGTCAGTTGCAACAAACCGAGTCGCCATCTGTACCCCTTGGGCGCCTGATTGGAGCACTTGATAGATATCTTCTCCGCTATATACACCACCACCTGCAATGAGCGGAATCTCACGGGAGAACTCCTTTCCAAAAGGAATCAGAACCTTTGCTATCTCGGGGATGATCGCTTCAACCTGGTAGGCAGGGTCATCGAGTTGTTCTTCGGTGAATCCAAGGTGTCCTCCAGCCTTTGGCCCTTCAAAGACCACGGCGTCTGGGACATCGTTGTAGATTTTTTTCCACATCTTGAAAATCATCTCTGTAGCGCGTGCCGAACTAACAATGGGGGCGATCTTAACTCCATTCTCGCGGATTTTCTCTACAGGAAGGCCCTTGATGGGAAGACCTGCACCCATAAAGACTATATCCACTTTCTCTTCGATAGCTACATCAAGCAATTGGTGAAAGTCACTGACTGCAACCATTATGTTGACGCCAATAATACCCTTGGTCATTATGCGGGCTTTGCGAATTTCACGACGAAAGGCACGAAGGTTTGCCGCTCTACCATCCTTGTAGTAGTCCTTTTCCAGCAAGCCAATTGCATTTGCTGCAATGACACCGATGCCTCCAGCTTCCGCAACGGCAGACGCAAGGCCTGAAAGAGAGATCCCAACACCCATGCCGCCCTGTACGATTGGCGTAGGGGCAACAAGGTTCCCAATCTTCAGGGCTGGCCAAGTTGGCTTGATCTGTTTGAGATCTCCCAGGAAGGATTGGATGGTTTTGAAGGGTATGGTTTTTGTGATATCGTCGGATACTTTTTTCAAGGTTCCCAACAGCTGTTCAAAGGTAGCAATATTCATGTGATGTTCCTCATAATAGGGGTGATATGGTTGGTATTCTTAATCTAACACATTTACACTTTTTGTAAAAGTGTTAGATAGTGGGAGTTTTCTGACTTTTATCCATACAAGCCAAAATTGGTTGCAATTGATAGCTGAGGGTGGAAATTGCCTGACTGGTATCTAGAAAATGAGCGATTGAGAGGCTAAAATTGGAGCAATATGATACAGCCTACTTGTTGCTTATAAGAAGTATCGAATAGATGGGTGTTGGAATTTTGTTGTGATATAGTATTTTAATTTAGAAACATATTGCATATGTTGTATTTTCTCTCTTGTTTTTGAATCACATAATCCACTAGACTTTGCGAATATTATATTCTTAAGGAGATTTTCACATGATTAAAGGCATCAGAGGGTTGTTGATGATGGGTTTTGTAATTCTGAGTGTTGCAACACTTGGGGCGCAGGCTGTTGCAGAAAAACAGGAAATTAAAGTTATTCTCCTGGACATGTTTGAAGTGGGAGAAAATAAAGGCGATTTTGCTGGCGAGTTCCAACATTTTTATGAGGCGTATCTCGATGGGGCAGAAAGTTACCAGCTGAGCAAGATGCCCTTGACTTTGTATATCAATGAAGATGGTGTCGCCGGTTGTATTGCTGGTATGGGTAAGGCTCAGGCTTCCTCCTCCCTTACTGCCATTCTCTCTGATTCTCGCTTTGATTGTTCCAATGCCTACATACTGGTAAGTGGTTGTTCAGGTATGAGTCCTGAGAGAGGAACTTTGGGTGATGTGGTCTGGGCTGATGAGCTGGTTGATTTTGAGCTTGGGCATGGCTGGTTGGAGAGTGACAAGTCCAGTCCTGATGATGGTACGTTCTTGCGTTCGGAAGGGTACGATCGCCCTGGGTATATCAAACTGAACAAGGATCTTGTCCAGTGGGCCTATGCTCTTACTTCTGATGTTCCTCTCGCTGATGACAGTGCAGCTGCTGCCTATAGAGCTAACTATGGTCCTGAGGAAGCTTTGGAGAAACCCGCTGTACGTATGGGCGTTTCGGTTACTGGAGACAACTACTGGCATGGAGCCTCCTCTTCGGCGCGTGCAGATGAAATTACTGCAGCCTATGGAGCCGGTACCTATATGGTGACACAGATGGAAGATAATGCCTTTGGTGTGGCTGCCATGAACTATGACTTGCTCGATCGCCTGCTTGTCTGCCGTGATGTGGTCAACTTCGACCAGCCTTCTTCTGGGCAGAGTGTTCGCGAGAGTTTGGATGCTAGTTCAGGTGCTTTCTCCATGGGAATGAAGAATGGCTTTGCCGTTTCTAGGGTAGTGATTGATGAGATTGTTGCCAATTGGGATACCTATAAGATGAGCACTCCTTCAGTGAACTAATCTCTGGCAGTCAGTGAATGTACATCTAACTAAAAAGACCGACGTTCCTCGCAGGATGTCGGTCTTTTGCTTGCCCTACGATTGCTGGCATGTCGATATTCTCTGAAAAAAGCCATACCTACAGTAAGTCTGTTCAGATGCTCACTGGAAAGCTACTCAGTGTCGCCGCAATCAGTATTATTCAGGAAAAAGTCTGTTCACCACCTCAGCATAGCTTTTGAGCACTTCTTGTTCGTCGATGGTTACGAATGTCTTTTGTCTGATAATCCATTTCCCGTTGATCATGACGTGTGCAATCATCTCAGGTCTTGCATAGATGAGCAGGTTATGCGTTACATTGGAGAAGTCAGGGGTGTCGATGATGGGAGATATGGCATGGTGGGCATTGAGGAACAGCAGGTCTGCTCCGCTCCCTTCCTCGATGGTTCCCTGGTAACTGGTTTCGCTCGCGATATGTGTTGCATTACGTGTAGCCATAGTAAACACAGTGCGTGCATCATACAGGTGAGGTCTCATTCCCTGTTTCAACTCCCCATAGGTGGTACGCATGGTTTCCCAAATATCGTGACTGAGGTAGTCAGTCCCCAAGGTTATGTTGATGTCTTGCTCTAGCATGGCACAGATGTTCATGTTGCCCGCTCCACTTCGGATATTGGAAACTGGGCAGTGAACTACATTTGCCTGGTGTTTCGCCAGGAGACCAATGTCATGTTCACTTGCCTCAACACAGTGAAAAAGGATGGATTTTGCATCAAGCATGTATTTTTTTGCAAGCAGTTCAATAGTAGACATCCCAAACTTTTCTTGCACTTGAGTCCTTCTCCAGGATGTTTCCAAGCAGTGGGTCATCAGATAAGGGTGATCATTTGCACACTTCTCGCGCACCTCTTCCAACAGGTCAGCGGTAAGGTTTTCCTCTTCTGGAAGGTGGATACCATGGCTGATGGTGGCAGTGGCAGGTGTCTGGGTAGAATTTTCGTCATAGTAGTCGACCAATGCCTTCAATCCTATCTGCTGTGCACATTCTTGTAGGATAGAGGAGGAGTTGTCAGCTTGTCCCGTCTCAACGATAAAGCCGACGCCTTGGCGTAGGTACTGCATATAGGAATAGAGGACCAGTGTCTTGAATTCATCCTTTCCCACAGCCCCATCGAGATAGTCGTACAGCCTCTGCTGAAGTTGTCCCTGTTTGCTTTCATCACACCAGGAGGCCATAGGCATATCGCGGTGGACTCCTCGCAGAATCGCATCAGGGGTATGGACATGGCAGTCTGCCAGGGCCGGAACGATGATGAAGGATGCACAGTCAATGATGCGTTCCTTCTCTTCAGGTTCCAGGGTCTCCTGAATCTGGCTGATAATTGATCCTGATACCCTGATATCCTGGGTATGCAGCCTGTGGTCAGTTCCTAAATAGGTTGCGCTCTTGAGTATCATGGAACTATGATATCATGGTTTGAGCAAAAACCAAATGGGAAGAAGTGCATCTATGGAGTAAAGCCAGAAAGGTTAGGTTTTTAGGATCGCTGGAGTTCACTCAAAAATATGCCCTTTTGCCGAAGGAAATATCCCTAGGGTTTGCGTTGATCTGGGTCAAATTGACTCTTCAACTACCAAAAAACGCATCTCCTATACGTTCAAAAGTCATTATGATACCTTTTCTTCCTTGAACGAGCATGCTCATGTTGTCATGTTCTACCAACCTGAAACTCTGAGCCTCATATGCAGATGCTCACAACATAGGGTACTTTTTGCCAGATTCAAGATAAAACATTGACCTTGCGAATTGTTCAGCGTTACAGTATAAGACAAGAATGAACACAGTTACTCTATTCAGGATTGCAATATTTGCCTCTGCTTTCGTATCGACAGTATTAGCAGTTTATCTCTACAACAGGAGGGAAGGCTCACAGTCGCTTCGGTTTCTCTCTGGATTCTCGATAGCTAACATGGTGTATGCAACCAGCTATTTATTTGAGATTGCAGCGCCAACCCTCGTAGAGGTCAAGTTCTTTCTCAGTATGGAATACACGGGTATCTTTTTCATTCCCGTCTTCTGGGTGCTTATCGCTTGGTCATATCACCCAGACAAACCTTCATACAATCAGAGAATTTTACGACAGTTACGAGTACTATACGCAATTCCCTTTATTGTGATTCCAATAGTCTGGACCAACGATTGGCATCACCTGATCTATTACGATATGTGGATTGATCGGAATCTGCCCATTTCCTTGCTCAAAGTGGATAGAGCTCCTGGCTTCTGGATAATCAACGGTATCATCGTCATTCTCTACCTTGTCGGCACTTTTCGCATGGTTTTTAATCTGATAAGGTCACAGGGGAACCACCGTAAGCAATACCTATTGCTCACTATGGCTGCCATCCCACCTTTTCTTAGTTATGTGCTTGTCCTTAAACAATCCGTGAATCCCGGCCTTGACCTCAACCCGATTGGCTTTGCCCTCTCGGTACTTCTTCTCTTTTGGGGCATGGCCAACCTCCAGCTTTTTAATATTCTACCTATCGCCCAGAACATGGTTATCGATGCTATGCAAGATGCAATGATAATCCTCGATACTAAAGGACGCCTCATAGAGAGTAACTTGCCAGCAAAACAGTTATTCGAAAGTGAAGATTCAAGACCGACCAGAGTCCCAATTGCTAAGCTCAATCCACATCTTGCGCTACAATTCACTCACCCCTTGGATATACACGAAGTCGAGCTGGTAATCCCTAAAACCGGCGAATTACGCACGTTCTCCATCTACCAATCGCCTATCACAGATAGACGGAATCGTACCCGTGGTAATCTCTACCTCTTGCACGATCTAACAGAGATACGGGCCTACGTAAAAGAACTGGAGCATCTCGCATCTTCAGATGGACTCACTGATCTTCTGAATCACCGCCATTTCATGAATTTGGCAGCCAAGGAGGCTGATAAATTGCAAGCAATGGGCTCTGGTAAATTCAGTCTGGTCATGTTTGATCTTGACCATTTTAAGGCAATTAACGATTCGTATGGACACAATGCCGGTGATGATGTCTTACAGCAAATTGGACATATGGTCTCCCAACATGCCCGTGCAAATGATCTCTGTGCACGGTATGGAGGTGAAGAGTTCGTCATCCTTCTCGAAAATGCAGACATGGACCTAGCTCTCAAGTTCACTGAGAGCTTGCGCGCCGCTATCGAAAACACTGTTTTTACCTCTCATGGCACTGGGTTATACCTTACCGCCAGTTTCGGAGTGAGCACCTACACCCCCGAGAGTGGAAATTCGTGGGGAATTACACTCAACCAAGCCGATACCGCACTGTATGCAGCGAAAGCTGCCGGGCGTAACATCGTGAAACCTTTTCTTCCGAACGAGCAGACAAACAACGAGGTAGCGGGGCCGCTACCCCGTTGAATTACCACCTTATCATGCTTATGTTGAAAGGAAAGGTATCCAGATGAGAAAGGCCTTTCCTTTGGGTTTGTCGACTATTCAGCCACTCTGATATTTTCCTGAGCGATCCAGCAGATTTGGCCTAAGGCGTCTTTGGTTGTTTCCGAACAGAGAAAGGGGCATCGGATTTCTCTCTGGAGAGCTCTATTTTTACTATGGGCCCTTTTCCTTAGTGCTTTCTTTGTCAGCCCCTTCTCAATGATTCTTCTTAGGCTTCTTATACGCAGTATCACCCAAAGGAAGGGAAGTCCTGAAGTTACCGTCAAAACGGTAGTAGGCATTCTGACAGGCTGGGGCTGTTGGGATAGTACAGAGCTCTCCCACACCCTTCACTCCATAGGCCAGAGAGTTTTTCTCTGGTCCTTGGACCAGCTTAACCTCAATATCGGGTACGTCAGTCGACCTGAACAGTCCAAGGGTGCCATACTTAACCTTTACCTGTCCTTCTTCAATAAGGAAGTCCTCGGTAAGGCCATAGCCAAGTCCCATGACAACTCCACCTTCAATTTGGCCAGTAAGGGCCTGATGGTTAACTATCTGACCGACATCACAGGCTGCTACCACCTTTTCCAATTTGCCCTGTTCGTCAAGGATGACAACCTGTGCTGAGTAGCTGTATGCGACATGGCTAACAGGGTTCTTCTTCGTGGAGGTAATGGGGTCGGTGATGCTGGTATATTCTCCAAAGAATTCCTGCCCTTCAAGTTCCTTAAGACTTCCACTCTTGAGCGCTTCCTTAAGCAAAAGAGCCGCCCTGCGTACTGCTTCTCCTGTAAAGACTGTCTGTCTGGAAGCTGTGCTAGTGCCAGAGTCAGGGGTACGTCTTGTATCAGGGGCTTCGACTATGATATCTGCTGAGTGCAAGGCACAGGTCTGGCCTAGCATCTGGATACAGACAGTGGCAATTCCTTGGCCCATGCATGCTGCACTGGTGCGGATGTGCACCTTGCCCTGTTCCACCGAGAGGATGCATCTGCCGGTATCGGGAACCCCGACTCCAACTCCGCTATTCTTGAAGGCGATGGCAAGACCGGCACGGGGAGATGAATCATACGCTTCCTTGACCGCATCAAGACATTCAATTATGCCGGTATCTGGATGTGCAATCTGTCCATTTGGCATCACATCCCCTGGCTTGAGGGCATTGAGTCTCTTGAACTGCCAATAATCCATACCAAGTTCATCGGCAAGCAGATTCATGTTCGATTCAACAGCAAAGCAACTCTGGGTAACTCCAAAGCCTCTGAATGCACCGGAAGGGACTTGATTGGTATAGATGGCCTTTCCCAACACCTCGAAGTTCTGGAAGTTGTAAGGACCAGAGGCATGTGTGCAAGCCCTTTGCAGTACAGGACCGCCTAAGGATGCATATGCTCCCGTATTTGCCAGGATGGTCGCCTTCATGGCAGTGATACGTCCATTCTCGTCACATGCGCTTGTCAGATCAATCTCCATAGGATGGCGTTTGGGATGGATCGCCAGACTTTCTTGTCGACTGAGTTTTACTTTTACCGGCTTCTTGAGCAACCATGCAAGCAGGGCCGCATGATGCTGGACACTCATGTCTTCCTTGCCGCCAAAGCCCCCTCCCACTAGCATGCTGTGGCAATGGACTTTCTCAGGGGGAAGCTTGAGCATGTGGCATATCTCTTCCTGTTCGTCATAGATTGATTGCCCTGAGGTATGGACCAGTACTCCATCGTCTCCCTCAGGCACTGCCACTGCACATTCAGGCTCCATGAAGGCGTGTTCGGTATAAGGGGTGGAGTAGTGGCGCGTGATGACATGCTTGCTCTCTGTGATGGCCTTATCTGCGTTGCCTCGGACTATGTGCTCGACAGTAAGGATATTGCCATTCTCATGAATTGCTGGGGCATCATCAGCGAGGGCCTCTTCAATGGTAAGTACGGGTTTCAGCACTTCATAGGAAACATCAATAAGGGATACTATTTCATGTAGGGTTTCACTGTTTTTTGAGACAACCAGACAGAGGGCATCGCCAGTGTATCGTGTGATGCTACCAACGGGGATGAGGACATCCCAGTCTTTGGTCAGGTGTCCAATGATGTTCTCTGGAATCTCGACACTAGTGACCATCCTGACAAAGTCAGGGTGTTTCTCTGCTTCAGAGGCATCGATTTTCAATATCTTTGCTCTGGGGAATTCCGATCGTACAGCCTTAGCGTAGAGCATGCCGTCAATGCGGATATCATCAGTATAAAGCCCTTCGCCCAAGGCTTTGGGGATCGCATCAATTCGCCTATAGCGTCTGTCGAGTTGTGGTTCTTCAATGTCTGTAATTACTGGCAGGTTTTCTCTGAAATACCGGGCAGCCTTGAGGATCGCTTCTTCGATTTTCTGGTATCCGGTACAGCGACAGATATTCCCCTTGATAGCTTTCTTAACCATGTCGAGAGTCGGGTTGATCTCTTCATCGATCAGGCTTTTGGCGCTCATGATCATGCCTGGGGTGCAGTATCCACACTGTACCGCCCCTGCTTCTGCGAAGCAGAAGGAATAAACATCTTTTTCACGCTTGGTGAGTCCCTCAATAGTTATGATGGACTTTCCCTCGAGCTTGGAAAGGGTAGGGATACAAGCCTTGGTCTTTTTGCCATCAACCAATACGGTACAGGTCCCACAAGCACCTTCACTGCAACCATCCTTGGTTCCTGTGAGATGTAAATCTTCGCGTAAGAAGCGAAGGAGCTTTTTATCTTGTCCGTCGTAGGTAATCGAATTTCCATTTACTTTGAATGCATACACAGCAGTGCTCTCCATTGGATCAAGGCGGAAGGTGCCTATTGCACAAGGTCCAGCCTCAACGTTTTTTCGTTTTGGTAGGGAACATGTGGTAGCCGCTTAGCGTCAGCATTCTAGAGAATGCGTCGGTCTGTGATGCTATACTCGAATAGTTTCTCTATTATGAAGCAATTCGTCAAGATGTTGTTGCGTAATACATTAGTCTGTTGCAATCCTTGTTGCGATATACAAAAAAACATACAAATACAAAGAAGACAATAGGGGATTGCAACACAATCCCCTATATGGATGTATCTTTTGTTTACGTCCGTTTCTCTCTGTTAAACGGCTGTCCGAGGGCTGTAGGTCCAAGCAATTGGCTTTCTCTGCTGAATGCCAGAACAACTATAACCATGACATACGGGAGCATGACAGCAAACTCATAGGGGAAGTTTATTCCTTGGCCTTGGATTGCAAGTTGTAATGCCTGTGCGAAACTGAATAGGAGCGCACCCCACATAATCTTTACCGGGCTCCAGTGTCCGAAATAGACCAGGGCAACGGCTATGAAGCCTCGTCCTGCAATGATCTCGTCGCTGAACATCTTTGCCTGACAGAGACTGAGATAGGCCCCTGCAAGACCAGCCAGAGCCCCTCCCACTGCCAGAGCCTGGAAGCGAACCTTATTTACCCGGATACCTATGGAGTCAGCCGCTCTGGGGTTGGTTCCTACAGCCCGTACTTTTAGGCCCCAAGGGGTCTTAAAGAGGATATACCAGGCAACGGGAACGAACAAAAAAGCTAGATAGACAATAATGTTATGGGAAAAGAATATCGGTCCGAGGATGGGAATCTTTGAAAGGACAGGAATATTCAACTTATCGATGCCAAGAACCGATTGGGTCCCTCCGATGAAGTGTCTAAACAAAGTCCCTGCTGTGCCGACGCCGAACATCTGTAATCCGATACCTGCAATACCCTGAGGGGCACGGAAGGTGACGACTACAAAGCCAAAGAGCAAGCCAAAGAGAGCACCTACCCCCATGGCTACCAAGAGCCCTATGAAGTTATACACTCCAGGGGTTGGTCCGCCATGACCGATGCTGTAAGGAATGAGCATGCCAAGGAACGCTCCCATGGCCATGACGCCTTCACATCCCAAGTTGAAAATACCAGCTCTTTGGTTGAACATCTCCCCGAGGGAAGCTATCAGGAGAGCTACGGAGAACGGGATTGCTAGCGAAAGAATATTTACTATAAAGTTCATGCTTCCACCTCCTTGGGAGGGTTCGTGAGTTTTTGGTATGTACGCCAGACCTTCTCCATGAGATAGGGGTCTGCAAGAATCATCTTGGTAGCAACAATGACTAGGATGATGATTCCTTGCAACACGTTTACCATGTTAGCAGGAACACCGACCATCCTCTGAGTCATATCTGCTCCTACGATAAGGAGGCCGAAGAAGAAGGAGGCCGGAATGATGCCTGCAGGGTGCAAACCACCGAAGAGGGCCACGACGATACCACTGAAGCCGTAGCCTCCTGTAATCCCTTCGATAGCACGCCGGTGGACACCTGCAATTTCGATAGCACCAGCCATGCCCGCAAAAGCACCGCTAATGACCATTGCAATGACCAGATACCATGTGACGTTTATACCGCCATAGCGGGCAGCCCGGGCACTTGCCCCGGCGGCTCGCATCTTCATTCCTGTGGAGGTCTTCCAAAGCAATAGGTAGATGAGGATGGCCAAGAAGATAGCGAAAAATATACCAGCATGCAGACGGGTTCCTGGGAGCCTGTCCAGCCAAATATTCTTACTTAAACGCATCGATTGGGGGGTACCACTTCCTCCGAGCGAAGATTCTGCAGGGTCGAGCATTGGCCCGCGCAAGAAGAAGGTATAAAACTGTGCTGCTATATAATTGAGCATAACAGTTGAGAGTAATTCACTTACCTGAAGCTTCGCTTTCAGTACCCCTGGGATGAACCCCCAGAAGGCTCCACACAACGCCCCACTGAGAACAGCCATAGGCAGGAGAACCGGTTTGGGAAGCTCAGGAAATAGCAAGGTAATTGCTGTAGTCCCCAAGATGCCCATGGCCATCTGTCCCTCAGCCCCGATATTGATGATTCCACTTCTGTATGCTACTGCTATACCCAGCGCGATAATGGTCAGCGGGATTGCCCTGATAAGCACTTCAGAAAGTTGAATCGTTGTTTTCAATGGTTCGAATAGAATGACTGAATAGGTCTTCAGTACATCCGCGCCGATAGTCATAAGTATGATGGCACCGATCAGCATTGCTGCCAGTATGGCTAGAATGATGATCGCGACTTTATAGGTAATCTTAAATGTTTTGGTCATCTTTCACTCCTGCCATGAGAATACCAAGGCTTCTGTGGTTTGCATCCTTACGGTCCAATACCTTTTGGATTTCACCCTTGAATATTACCGCCACGCGGTCTGAGAGGTCGAGAATCTCGTCCAGTTCCTCACTGACAAGAAGTATTCCAATACCTTCCTTTCGTTTTTCCAACAACTGCCTGTGGATAAACTCTGCAGCACCTAGGTCAAGTCCTCTGATTGGATAGACAGCTATGAGGAACTTGGGCTTCCTGGATATCTCACGGGCCAGGATGACCTTCTGGATGTTACCTCCAGAGAGTGATCCTGCGGCAACGGAGATGTTGGGGCTACGGATATCAAACTTGACCCTGAGGTCAGTGGCATTCTTTTCTATCTCCTTGTTCCTCAGGAAGGTGTGTTTGGAGAATTCAGAATGTGATGCATCCTTGAGGATCAGGTTTTCCTTAATGGAGAAAGAGGGTACGATACCTTCGGTATTGCGCTCTTCTGGGATATAGCCCATGCCTGCTTCGATGACATGATAGGGACTCTTGTTTGCGAGGTTCTCACCATAGAAGAGAATCTCTCCACTCTCTACTTTCCTGAGCCCGTTGATGGCTTCAGCAAGTTCGCGCTGTCCATTACCGGACACCCCAGCAAGTCCTACGATCTCACCTGAGCGAATCGATAGGTTCAGCTTGTTGAGCGCAAGGAATCCACGGTCGCTCTTTACATTCAAATCTTTTATGTTCAACACGACCTCACCTTTACAAGGAGGTTCTTCATTGAGGGGAAGCTCAACCTCATGACCGGTCATGAGTGCTGCGATATCACTTGGGGAATGGTCGGTGGTGTTGCCCTGGAAGACAACCGCACCATGGCGCAAGATTGTGATGGTATTTGAAAGATCCTTCACTTCCTGCAATTTGTGGCTGATAAAGATGATGGATAGTTCGCTGGCCATACGTTTGAGCAGGACTATCAGTTCATCGGTCTCCTGAGGGGTGAGGGCACTGGTGGGTTCATCAAGTATGAGGAATTTTGCACCAAGACAAAGGGTCTTTACCAGTTCCACCCGTTGTTGCTCACCTACCGAGAGCTGCCAGATGTAGGCATCCGGATCAACCTGAAGCCCGTATTTTTTCGATATCTCTTCAATTCGGTCTCGAACCATACCTAGGTCCAGTTTGAAAAGGGACCATGCCTGCTTGTATCCAAGAGCAATGTTTTCTAGCACTGTCATGTTGGGGACCAGCATGTATTGCTGGTGTACCATGCCCAGACCAGCTGCAAAGGCATCGTTGGGGGATTTGAATTTGACCTCTTCCCCATTGATGATGATACGACCTTCATCTGGCTGATACAGCCCCATGAGGATATTCATCAGCGTAGTCTTGCCAGCACCGTTTTCGCCAACTAGAGCAAGTATCTCGCCTTCTCCTATGGAGAGGGAGATGTCATCGCTCGCCAACACTCCTGGAAAACGTTTTGTAATATGTTCGACCTGAAGGCTGGTTATCTTTTTTGTAGTGATTTCCATGCGGGAATCCTCCGAATACCATCAAAAAAAAACTGAGCCATGCACGGATTTGTCGTGCATGACCCATGTACTAAAGACTCTTAAAGCTTAGAATAGTCAACACTTGTGTAATTGACAGTATTTGGCTTTGCCTTGAAAGCAGCAATGGCCTCGTTTACCTTGGTCTTGATAGCACCATCAGAGATGTTTGCAAGTGCAGGGTTAAATTCGAAGATGAATCCACCATTGTTGAAGTTCATAGGAAGACTCATGCCACCGGTAATGCCAGCATCAAGTTTCTCCACCAACCCAACTACGACAGCAGCATAGTTGTATGAAGAAGCTGCAATTACCTTGTAGCCTTCAGGAATGCCGATCTGGGCAATGTCCTGACCTACCCACCAGATGTCCTTGTCACGGTAGTCAGCTACAGCGCGAAGTGCACCGAGTGCTTGCTGTGAGGAACCTGATAGTACGTCAGCACCGCTCTTGATCTGGGACTGGGCAATTTCACCGGCCTTGATAAAATCACTGAAGGACCCAGAGTGGGCAACCATAATTCTTGCCTCGGGGTTAGCAGCCTTGACACCAAGGACGTAGCCACGGTCATAACGGGCAGCATCACCAGCATCAACAGGACCGACGATACCAACGATGTTGGCTTTGGTTGTCATACCGGCAATGAGACCTGAGAGATAGCCGGTCTCTTCACTTTCTGGCATGTAGGTGAATACGTTGGCAGGACCAACTTCTGAGCTGGTTCCGAAAGCAAAGGTTACATTGGGGTACTCATCGGCCATCTCAAGAATCAGGTTCTTGTACTGAGCACCATGGGCGATGATGATATCATATCCTTGGGCAACGAACTGACGGGCAGCAGAACCGGCATCGACTGGCTTCATTTTCTCACTGTAGGTGTATTCAATGCGGCCAGGCAGCTGTGCTTGTGCTTCTAGGATACCATCATGCATGGCCTGACACCAGCCTTTATCATCAATGGTGTTTTCAATGATCAGAGCAATCTTTACAACGTTTGAATCTTCTTTTGCAGCAGGTGCGGTTTCTTGACTTCCTCCTGCATATACAGCGGAACCGGCGAGAACTAGACAGAGCATGATTGACAGAAATTTTTTCATAAAACATCTCCTCGTTATTCACAACCCACTAGGTGGGTCAATGTTTTTTACAGTATAGAGTGATAAAGTTCAGCCTGTCAAAGTAAATCATACATAACAGGATAAAACTTTACCTATCATATTGCGTTATATATGACTTATTAGCGATAATTTTGAGAATTATGATAGTTTGGCGTTGCGAAATCATGGGATACCATAATTTCAAAAGCATACTGCACCATTGAAAATAGAAAATTTGCTATACAAAACTTCCTGGGTGTATTGTTTTTGCCTGCATTGTTGCATGGTTTGTTGCAGTGATCGCTGCGTGTTGCAAAGAACTGCCTTTTTGGATCTCCAATGTCAGCGACGCACTGAGAGTGTCTCCACATCCGATGGAGTTGACCACTTTTGTTGGTTCTATCCTGACGGTTGCAGGTTTTTCATCAAACAACAAGAGATCATGTTTACCCCTTGAGATGACACTTTTACACCCAAACTCCACTTGCAGTGATTCCATTTTGGCGTAAACTCTCTCTAGCAAGCTGGCATTTTGTTCCTGTTCAGGAACCTTTTCCCCAAAGAATGTCTCCACAAATTCAGTGAAGTTTGGTTTGATCACATCCGGGCGATAAGGCAAGCAGGAGAGAAGGTCCTCGCCTTTGATATCCAAGAGAACAAACTTCCCCTTTTCTTTTGCCTCTTTGACAAAGTCACTGTAGAGAGTTTTGCTGTATCCCGGAGCTCGTGTTCCACATATGATAAGTGCTTCTGCCCTTTGTATAGCTTCGCTGAAGAGTGTCCGTATAGGACCTTCACAATTTTCATCCACAGCCTCTGGGTTCTGGACCAGTTCTGTACAAACACCATCACATATGATGGTTGTGCAGGTACGAATATCACTAGAGCTGTCCGCATGAAGAACCTCCACAGCATCCTTGGAACAGAGCTCAAGCATCTCTTTTTTTCGGGGGCCACCCAAATGTGTCAGCAAGGCTGCATCAGAGCCAAGTTGGCTTAGGATCCTTGCTGTGTTCATGCCTTTTCCTGAGGCATCGAGATAGTGAACTGTACACCTATTCACTTCTCCTTTCTTGAAGGAGTCAAGCAACAAGGTGCTTTGGAAGGTCGGGTTGAGGCAGACTGTAAGTATCATAGGCTGAGCAGTATGCTAGAGTGTTTTGGTATGAGCTGACGGTAGAGGACTTTCGTCTGGTCAAACATTCTTTTCGATGCCTTGGTGTTATCCGCTTCGGCGTATTTGTCTGAGAGAAAGATTACTTCTTTAATTCCTGCCTGGATGATGGCCTTTGCACACTCGTTACAAGGGAAAAGTCCAACATATAGAGAACATCCCTTGAGTGAGCTGCTGATGGAGTTAAGAATTGCATTCAGTTCTGCATGACAGACATACGGGTACTTGGTATCGAGCCATTCGCCTTCTCGCTCCCAAGGTATTTCGTCATCGCTTACCCCGATGGGAAAGCCGTTGTATCCAACCCCTACAATCTTGTGGTCCTGGTTCACGATACAGGCCCCCACTTGGGTATTTGGATCCTTGCTACGCATAGAAGAAAGGACTGCAATACCCATAAAATAGTCATCCCAACTAATATAATCTTCTCGTTTAGACATTGGCTTTCTCCTTTGTGTCCAGAAATTCTATGATGGTAGTGGTCAGTTCTTCTTGGATGGAGTGGTAGAGCAAGAGAGCGTGTCTGTTATGCTTGAATTTGTCCATATGTGTTTCCAAGGTTTTGAAGTCCTTGCTGCCGTTTTCTTTCTGTATTATTTTAAGATTCCCAAAAGGGACCGTCTTATCGTTGACATCTTGGATGGAGAAGAGGGGGCACGTGATCAGACTAAGATTCTTACGGACATCTTTCATAGCATGGACCAGACTCAGACCCGCTCGTACAAACTGTCCGTTATATCCAACCCACTCTTCATTGCCATCATCCCCTTTCGGGTTGCCGTCAACAGTTTTGGCTCCTATTGAAGCGGTAAACAAGGCGACTGTGCGCACCATGTACGCGACAGGATTGGTGATGATGCCGTCGAAAATGCTGTTGTAGACAACAGGGGCGGCAATGGTAACCAGCTTGTCAGGTTCTAGTGTAGTGTTGCAGTATTTTTCCCCCAACTTGAGGGTTATAAGTCCTCCCATGCTTGTTCCCAGTACATGTACGGTAGGGTAGTCCTTTCGCATTTGTTCGTAGTAGCGACAGATATAGTCGAACCACTGGCTGAAATTGGTTTTTTCAAACTCTTTTGGGTCAGCGCCAAAGGTGGGGATGAGAGGAACATGGACATCCCATCCTGCCTCATAGAAGCGTTGTGCACTGTAGGTGTAGAGACTTGGAGTGGAGGGGAAGCCATGTATCAACAAGATTGCCTTAGTAGAGTCTTGTTTTAGCAAGATGCTTTTGGCCTTTTGTGAAAATACAGTAGTTTCATCTTGTTCCAAGGGTGTAAGGTCCGGGTCAGTATAGCCTATGAGGGAGACATTCCAAAAGACAAAAAGAAAGATAACTATGATTATGATGATATTCTGCATATCCCTACTATATAGGAGAGAAGGACTGTTGAAAAGAAGGAAAAAGAAGAAATACAAGTGTAGGAAAAGAAACCAACAAGGGCCCACCTAAGCGGACCCTTGAATACAGTTAAAGCTAAGTTCTTACATTGCTGCCATGAAGGGCACTACTGCAAGCAAGACGCCTGCTGCAACTGCACTTCCGATAACTCCGGCAACGTTCGGACCCATGGCATGCATAAGTAGGAAGTTTTGGGAGTCAGATTCCTGACCAACCTTGCTAGAGACACGGGCCGCCATAGGAACAGCGGATACACCAGCACTACCAATAAGTGGATTGACAGGGTGCTTGGGGTCAAGTTTGTTCATCAGTTTGGCAATGAGAACTCCAGTGGCAGTTCCCAGGGAGAACGCAACCATTCCAAGAAGCAGAATGCCAAGGGTATTCAGGTTCAGAAAGTGTTGGGCTTCCATCTTCGAACCGACAGATAGGCCGAGGAATATCGTTACGATGTTCATCAGGGCATTCTGCATGGTATCGGAGAGTCTGTTAACCGCACCACACTCCTTGGCCAAGTTACCAAACATCAGCGAACCGATGAGAGGAGTAGCCGAGGGGAGCAGGATTGCACAGGTGGAGAGTACAACAAGTGGAAAGAGGATCTTCTCAAGCTTGCTGACGGGTCTCAACTGTTGCATTCTGATCATACGCTCTTCCTTGGTTGTCAGGAGGCGCATGATAGGGGGCTGGATGATGGGAACCAATGCCATGTAGCTGTAGGCAGCTACTGCGATGGGTCCCAACAGGTTTGGGGCGAGCCGGCTGGTGACGTAGATGGCCGTCGGACCGTCAGCACCCCCGATGATACCAATTGAGGCAGCATCAAAGAGGCTGAAGTTGATACCGGGCACGAAGCTTAGGGCAAGAGCGCCAAGAAGTGCTGCAAAAATGCCTAACTGAGCTGCTGCACCCAGCAACAGGGTCTTGGGGTTTGCAATGAGAGGACCGAAGTCAGTCATTGCGCCTACGCCCATGAATATCAGGATTGGGAAGAGTCCTGATGAGATACCCATATCAAACAGTTGTTTGATGAATCCAATATCACCCGTTGAAGGGTCTACCCCTGCGATAAATCCCATAGGTATGTTTGCCAGGATACAACCAAACCCGATCGGTACCAGCAAGAGAGGCTCGAAGCCTTTCTTAATGGCCAGGTAGAGTAGGATAAAGCCGATGATGATCATGACAAGGTTACCCCAGCCAGCTCCTTCAGCATATCCTAGAAATCCGAACAGTCCTGTAGACTGCCAGAGTTGATTAAACGCGGAACCAATCATGTCTGAGTACTCCTTTAGGCGATTATGATGAGGTCGTCATCGCTCTGCATCTGCTGGCCTTGGCTCACACAGATCTTGGTTACGGTGCCTTCACGGGGGGAGAAGATCTCATTTTCCATCTTCATAGCTTCCATGACGAGGACACTCTGGTTCTTTGCTACTTTGTCGCCGACCTTAACTCCAACACGAAGGATCAAGCCAGGCATTGGAGCCTTGATAGTAAGTTCTTCGCCAGTAGGAGCTGCGGCGACAGGGGCTGTGGCAACAGAAGTTGCCTGGGCTGCTTCTATTGCCTTCTGGTCAATTCCATTGGCAACCTCAAGGGGGTAATCTACACCATTGACGGAAGCCTTGGTCTTGTTCAGCTTGACTCCATAGGCCTTGCCATTGACGGTAACAGTATACTCGCCACTCTTCTTGGCTGCTTCTGCCTCGTGGTCAATCTTGCGGATGCCGTTGGGCTTAGCATTGCCTAAAAGGTATTGGATACCCTTTTCTTTACAGGAAGCGGCGATGAAGATGTTCTCATCGGTGAGGGCCAGATTCTCTTTCTCGAGCATGGCCTTTGCAGCCTTCACACCCTTGGTTGTGTCAGCATCGTTGATGTCGACAACTATCTTTGTGGTGGGCTCAAGACCCATCTGTTCGGCAGCAATCTTCACTACTTCCGCATCGGGGGCGATGGGAGTCTTGCCGAAATAGCCAAGGACCATCTTTCCATATCCTTCTGCAATCTTCTTCCAAGGGCCAAACATGACGTTGTTGAAGGCCTGCTGGAAGTAGAACTGGGAAACAGGGGTTACGGAGGTACCGAAACCACCCTTTGCAACGGTTTCTCCCATGGCTTCAACAATTGCAGGATACTTGTCCATCATGTTGTTGTCGCGAAGCATCTGGGTGTTTGCAGTGAGAGCTCCACCAGGAAGGGGGAAGAATACAATTTCAGGGTTAACAGTTGTTGCTTCGGGGGGCACGATGTAGTCTTTCATACAGTCTTGAAATACAGCCTCAGCTTTGCGCACCTTGTCGATGTCAATTCCAAGATCATAATCGGTACCACGAAGAGCATGCCACATGGTGATGATGTCAGGCTGACAAGTTCCACCGGAAGCGGGGCTCATCGAAAGGTCAACCTGGTTGGCTCCCGCTTCAATGGCGCTCATGTACTGCTGGATTGAGACACCAGCAGTCTCATGGCTGTGGAATACGATGTTCATGTCCTTGCCCAGCAACTTGCGTGCTCTCTTGATCGTCTCATGGACAAATGCAGGTTTGGAAGTGCCTGATGCATCCTTGAAACATACTGATTCAAATTTTATGCCTGCATCCAGGATTTGCTTGAGGACTCCTTCGTAGAAATCAGGGTCGTGTGCGCCTTCGGTTTTTGGAGGAAGGCTCATCATGGTAACGGTTACTTCATGGCGAAGACCTGCATCACTGATGGCCTTGCCGCTGTCGATGAGGTTGTTCACATCGTTAAGTGCATCGAAGTTACGGATGGTAGAGATTCCATGCTTCTTGAAAAGGTCTGCATGGAGCTTGATGATGTCCCTGGGCTGGGAATCTAGACCAACTACGTTGACGCCTCTTGAGAGGGTCTGAAGGTCTGCATCGGGCCCTGCTACCTTGCGGAATTCATCCATCATGGCGAAGGCGTCTTCATTGGTATAAAAGTAGAGTGACTGGAAACGGGCTCCACCGCCAGCTTCAAAATGGTTGATTCCGGCTTCACGAGCTGCGGCTACTGCGGGCATGAAATCCTTCGTGAATACACGGGCACCATACACTGACTGGAATCCGTCGCGAAAAGCGGTGCACATGAATTTGACTTGCTTTTTCATTTGAGAATGACCTCCGGTGGTTACTTATTCTTTTGATTTAACGAATGCGGCCACGATGGCTGCAGCGATCTCTGCATCGGGGGCAGAACCTACGGCTACTGCTGCTGATGAGGGACGTTGTACGACGGCTGGACTTTTTTGAGGAAAGAATTTCTTGACAATGGCACTGAGGCCTTTGGTCAAGAATACCAGCAACGTAAGAAATACGAACACAGTGCCAATGCCGAGAAACATAAGTATTACACCATTGTTCATCTGGGCAATGAGTTGTTCTTTTGGTAGTTGCGTTAAGAATACCATACGAACTCCTAATAGTTTTATAGTGGTCATAGCCTAAGACTACGAAAATTCACCGATTTTCAGTATATAGGATTTTCTTCTCTTGTTTCAAGTAATGGTAGGATACATAATTACTAATGGGACAGTACACATGTTGCACTCTGTTGCACTAGTAATGAATCCCCGTAGGGCTGTCTTGTAAATGAAGAGGTATTTGTTGAATCCATATAGTTAAACTGCAATGAGTTATGTGGTTTTTATTGTGATGTGAATACCTATATGAGAAGAGATAGTACCTTCCTTGAATCCAGTTACAATCTTGTTAGCATATAGTGGAAAATGGTCCTTTTGTGATAATTCTTATTACATGAAATGGTCCTTCTCCCTTGTCCCTTTCCCTTCTTTATCATATCTTTTCAAAGGATGTACCTGTCCCAAGGAGAATAGAATCAGATGTCAGAAGGAATAGATTTTGCACAGCGTATCGCCGAAGACAAGGCAATACGAACCCATATGGATAAGATCGGGAGAAAAATCCTGATAATGAGTGGGAAGGGTGGGGTGGGCAAGACCACTGTCACCATTAATTTGGCTAATGCCCTTGTCGACAGCGGCTGTACGGTTGGAATCCTTGATACCGACCTACATGGCCCCAATGTAGCGAAGATGCTTGGCTGTGAGGCTGGCATCCTGGAGACCGATGATGGAGGAAAGACCTTTTTTCCCGTTGAGGCAAGGAAAAACCTGAAGGTCATGAGCCTTGCTTTTGCCATCCCAGATCGGGATGCTCCCATCGTATGGCGTGGTCCCATGAAGATGGCAGCCATTCGCCAGTTTCTCGCACAGGCAGAGTGGGGCGAACTTGATTACCTGCTTATTGACTCACCTCCAGGAACTGGAGATGAGCAGCTAACGGTCTGCCAGAGCATTCCCGAGCTTACAGGCACTATCATTGTTACTACCCCTCAGGAGGTTGCAATCCTTGATGCCCGCCGTTCGGTGAACTTTTCTCGCAAGATGGGCGTTGCTATCTTGGGTGTAATAGAGAATATGAGTGGTCTGATATGCCCCAACTGCAAGACTGAGCTTCCTCTTTTCGGTATTGGTGGTGGCAAGGAGATGGCTTTGGACATGGGAGCCCCTTATCTTGGTAGGATACCTTTGGAAGTATCTCTGATGGAAGCTGAAGATGCTGGTAAGAGTTACCTTTCCCTCCAGCCCGACAGTCCTTCCTCAAAGGCAATCAAGGAGATAGCCTCCCTGATCAACGGCGGCACAGCTTGTTCTTCCGTGCGTTCGACGGCGTTTGCGGATGGCTGTTCGGACAAGGAGTAATACAGATGTTTAATCCGTTCAATGAAGATAGTGGAGAAATGAGTCATCTCATGTGGAAGTCCGGTATGCGCGAGCGGGTTTTCAAGGGGCCGATCTTTGATATCTGTACCGTTGTACGCACTTCTACCGATGGGAGGTCCTCCACCTTCGTTGAAGTGGATAGCCCAAACTGGGTTACCGTACTTCCCTGGTATCGCAACGAAGAAGGGAAGCCTATGTTTGTCATGGTCGACCAGTTCCGTCACGGATCCTCCACAGTGACCAGGGAATTCCCAGCAGGCGTGGTGGAGAAGAACGAGGATTCTCTGCTTGCCGCCATGCGTGAGCTGATGGAGGAAACTGGTCTTGAAGCTGAAAAGATTCATCTGTTGGGCAATGTTAACCCTAACCCGGCGTTCATGAACAATCGTTCCAACTTTTACCTGGCTGAAGGGGTGCGTCTTGTCGCTTCACAGAACCTGGATGCGAATGAACAGCTTGATGTGTTCTCTGTTCCCGTTGAGGAGGTAGTTACCTCCATGGGAACAGGGATTTATGACAATGGGATCATGATGATAGCATTGGGGTACTTTCTCAGGGAAGCACAAAAGAGACCTGAACTGGTAACCATCGTCCAACCGAAATGAGCAACTAAAAGACAAGAAAAATAGGAGATCATATGAAAACAAAGCGTATAGCAATTCTCGTTCTTTCCCTAGCCATGGTAGCTCTTCTTTCTTCATGCATGGCAACTAAGGATATTGTTCGGACCATTCAGGTTTCAGGTAGCGGAGAGGTGGAGCTAACCGCTGATATCGCTTCTTTTAGTATTCAGGTAAGTGAGTTGGGAAAGACAACTAAAGAGGCCCAGGCTTTAGCAAATGAGAAGATGTCTGCAATCTTGAAAGTGCTTCGTGCCAGCCAGATTGAAGACAAAGACATCAAAACCACATCCCTCAACTTACGTCCCTCTTACAAGTGGATCGACAACACACAAATACTGGAAGGCCAGGTAGCGAGTCAGAGCCTTTCTGTCGTTGTTCGTGATCTTCCTGGTTTGGGTCTGCTGATAGACAAGCTTGGTGAGATCAGCGGTATTTTCCTCAACTCAATTAACCTTGATAAGGAAGACAAGAGCGAGGCTTTGGTTGAAGCTAGGCAGAAGGCCATTGCTGCTGCTTTAGCAAAGGCAGAGGTCTATGCAAAGAGCACGAACATGCAGGTTGGCTCTCCTATAACCATCAGCGAATCTTCTGTTGCCAGCGCTTATGAGCCGAGAGCAATGAAGATGATGGCCAATGAAGCATATGACATGGCTACGGAGATTCCTGCAGGTACTATGACTGTGAGATCAACAATTTCTCTCTTATTGGAAATGTCTAGATAGTAAAATGAGATGTATGATACATCGTGATAATCTGTGGTTATACATCATTTTGAGAATATTTTAATAAAAGACTTAACAAAAGAGATAAATGCTGGTATAGTGTTCTTGTCCGAACATGTGGCGTGATAGACTTATGTCATCAATACAGCCACATTGCGTGCCTGTTCGTTTTTTTCCCCCTCTTCCCAGAGGTAACGACAGGACACTTGCCCGCATTAATGCGGAACTCCCCCAAGGGTGCAAGCTTGAGGGAGTTTTTTTGTAGCCATGGGAAAAATTGGTGGGAAGCTGAATTATTCATGCACAGATCAAAATCAGCAAAATTGAAAAGGGCAATCTGAGCTGTACCCTCAATTCTGGAACGTAGCGCGATCAGCCCAGAACGTCTTATCAGGAACAGTGACAATAGATGGTGACTACTCCAAATTCCATGGTATAAGTACGCTTTTTTACTTATTCCATGTCCTGTCCTCTACTTCTTCAATAAACTCAAAAACTTCTTCTATAGTCTTGTTAAATAATCTTGAAACTTTAAACCCCATCTCTAAAGATGGGATATATCTACCTTTTTCTAAAGAAATTATTGTTTGTCTAGTTACATTCAGTTTCTTAGCCAATTCCTCTTGAGTGTACCTACTTACTACCCTTAATTCATATATTTTATTCTTTATCATATTAATTTTTTCTAGCAACTATAAAATAGGATATAGTAAAGAATATTGTCTGAAAAATACTTGCCCCGATTAATACTAATCCGATAATTCTTATCTCAGTATTTTCTGATGGAATTATTGTTAGGACAGTTCCAACAACCAACAATATTGAGTATGTAAATCTATATGTAATATGGGAAGCTTTTTCTAAATTCTTACTAATTCTTTCATCAATTACTATTAATTCTTTCTTTTTTATCCTTCTAGTATCAACTACTAATAATATCACTCCACATAGAACGGCATATATTACATAAAAATATGCCGGTAAATTGGGAAATATCTGTTCAATAATAAAACCTGAACCAATTAAGATAATAAAACTGATCAATATAAACTTATTATTCATATTCTACTCCTGTATATAATGTATAATAATTTTTACATTATGTCAAAAGAATTTAACAATTATTTATCCGTTAAAATTCTTTACGAGTCTCTATTTGCAAGATTGAATCATCTCATATTTCTTTTTTTGTAACTACTTAGGTCCCCTTGTAGGCTTATTAGGGGAAAGTCAAATGAGAAAGTGCCTGCAAAGACCTGAGACAGGGCCTCTCTTGGATTGATCCCGTTCTTTCGGAAGGTGTCGATGATGAAGACTATGGTGAAGAAACGCTCCCCTCCATTACTAGCCCTGAACGTGCCAGCTATCTGCATTCTCTTCTTCGAAAGGCTGTGTGATTTTCCTGCGAGGTTGTAACTGAAGGGAACCTTGAAGTCAGTGAAAAATCTCAGCTCCTCTTTCTTGAGTTTCAACAGCCTTTCCGATAGATTCCTGACTGTGCCTTTCTTTTGTTGCCCCTACTTTGAACGCCGTTCATTCATGTGAGGACATATGGGCTGTTCTACAAGGCGAATTGATAAGGAACTCTACGCAATCACTGCTTTTGCTGATGTCTGTGTATGTGCTTATAGCCCAACCAGGTTAGAATCAATGGGAGTAATATTCACGTAGATGGTATCGGAGTATGATCCTCCCATCTTGGATGTTGCGTTCTGGTAGTTTATCCCTCCGACCTCAAGGTCTCTGAGATTGTTACAGCCATAGACAAGATTGTCCCAAGTAATGGGGCTTCCATTATCTACTCTCGCCCCTCCCAGATAGAGGGAAAAGGGAATGAAGGAGGGAATTTCATTATGTTTGAGGCGGAAGTTGGTGTCGGGGCTTCCGTTTCCATCAGTGAAAGTCAAGATAACTCCTGGAACACTGGAGCTCTCATAGCCCGATAGAGTCAGCCTTGCTTGTCCTACCTTTGCCAGTGAGGTTCCTGATGCGTCGAGCAGACTAATGGTTGATTCATTATCCTCTTGCTCGACAGAGAGTGAAACATACACTGTGGTATTCATAGAATTCCCATTAAGGTAGTTTGTATTGGTTTGGTTGATGTTGGGTTCGTTGTAATTGGTTGCAAAGAAAGGCAGAGGGGCTGTGCTTGATCCAAAGGGTATCGTTATATTTGCTGTATTCCATCTTTTGTCACTATATTTGAGCTTGAAATATCCTAAGTCTGAACCAGATGCTCTTTCGAACTGAAACCCGACCCCATTGGCATTTTGTATGTTGCCAACATTGCGTATACCAAGGTAGAAATCGATTTCAAATGGATAATTCACATAATAAGGATCCCAGTAATTAAAAAGAACATCCTCACCGGTAGCCCAGTTTATGGTTTTCACTCGTGTCATGTAGCTAGTAAGCTGTATTTTAGCAATGAGCTGGGCTCCAAGTCTCGACTCGTTGTTTATGATCTCAGAGGCTTTAAGCCAATATTCTACGCCTCCCCCAAAGTTGCCGCTTCTATCGAGACGAAGATTCCATAAAAAGGGTATTGACCCTCTTCCTCTTGCTCTAATCGTCAATTTCCCGACATGAAGAGCTGCAGGAAAACCTGTACTTTCTATAGCAAAGTGTCTGCTCTCATAGATGGTAGTATCAAGTTCCTCTTCATAAGTTGCCTCTAGATAAGCGGCAACAAGGGGTGCTGATATGATCATCAAAAAGAGAATCAGTGACAATATATATTTTTTTGCAAGTCTCATGCTAACTCCTATGGATACTATATAAATATATGTTGCATGTGGGTAGTCTCTACGGATAAGAAGATGCTTAAACCGGTCAGCTGAAGGCCGCTTGCATGTACTCGTTGAGGGTCTCCCCCTCATACATCAGGCGATATAAGGCTTGAACGAGGGGAAACTGTTCGCTGACCTCTTTTTCACGTGTCATTTCTCCCATAAGTTTAACAGTCCTACTTCCTTCAATGACTGTTGCTGACTTGTCACCGCCTTCCATTGAGAAGCCTTTACCCATCAGGAGGCCTAAGGTTCGGTTTCGCGAAAGGTCATTGAGGCTGGTCAAGCCAAGGTCTCCAATCCCACAGTACCGGAATATGGTTTCAGTCTCACATTCAAAGAGTGATAGAAATCGCCTCATTTCGTTAACAGCTTTGGTATAGATGAGAAAGTCAACATTGGGCGAATTGAACCGTCCTGATACAAGGCCAATGGCTATAGCATACATATTCTTTAGGATACTCATCAACTCGACTGAGCGAATATCCTGGGTAAAGTCCAGGTAGAGACCAGTCTCAGGCAGAATATGATTCTTGAAGTCGAGGTAGTCTGATCTTTCTCCCCCGAAGGTAAAGGATGAGGGAAGGCCATGGAGCACCTCTATGGCAAAGGTAGGTCCTTTCATGCTGGCTGTTCTCCTAAAGGGAATTTGCTCAGTAATGAAGGCCCCGTCATCACTCATACCTTTTGCAAGATTGATGACCATGCAATCTTCCTTTGTCAAAGCTTTGATCTCACCTGTGAATGAGACGATTGCCTTAGAAGGAATGACCAATAGGATGCAGTCAGCTGAGCTGAATATTGCCTTGTCCCCTGTTGCCCTGATGCTGGTATTGAGGAAATGGGTGGGGAAATATTTGGTGTTTCTATGATTCCGGTTGATATCTAGTACCACATCCTCTTCGATGCTCCAGAGTATGACTGTATTGTCTCTATTCCAGGAGAGTCGTTCGGCCATAGCTGTGCCGAATACACCTGCTCCTGCTATTACGATAGTGTTGTTATGGTGCAATGCAATACTCCTTGGCCTTTTGGCCAGAACATGGTGATATGGGGGATGTCGGCCTCGTAGTAGACTGTCGGGTCTTCAACCAAAAAGCCAATTTTCTCGTAAAAAACTTTGCTGTGTGTCTGGGCATGGATATACACTCTGTCAGAAACCAGGGCGAGGGCACTTTCCACCAGTTGTTTACCAAGCTGCTTGCCCCTATGCTTTTCTAAGACAGCAATACGTTCAAGTTTGGTTCCCTTTTCAGTCCTTCGGATCCTCAAGGTTCCGGCAGCCTCTTCGTCTAGCAAGAACAGAAGGTGTGCACATGTCGTGTCCTTGCCATCGAAGTCAATCTTTTCATCGACCCCCTGACCATCAACAAATACACTTCTACGCACCGCTTGGCATTGGAGAATATACCTTTGGTTCTCTTCCTTTGCCGCTGCGTTCTCTTGGATATAGATGAGTTGTGTTTCCATTATGAGCATAGTACCGCTAAGAAGAGCATTGGGGCAAGAGAGGGAAATATTGGGACCAAGAAATCATAAGGTTTATTTTTTGCTGATATTTGGTGATATTCTTCTGCTAATCGCTCTTTTTTTACCTATTTATAGCTCTGGCCCTCTACAAAAGTAGACAGTCAGAGCTGTTTTCATTAGCTTTAGGGTAGATATAAGAGGTAATATAGTATGCATATAGTAATAGTAGGAAATGGCGTTGCTGGAGCTACAGTAGCCCAGAAGCTTTCAAATAAAGGTATTGATGTGACTCTTTTTGCTGAAGAGCCTTATGGCTTCTACAGCAGGATCATGTTGCCGCACTCACTCTATGACAAGGAAGCGCTCTCACACTTAATCTCTGATAATGATCCTCCCTATCTGGTGAAAAAGCCAGTTGTCGCACTTTTCCCAGCGGAGAAACAGGTTGCAACCAGTGATGGCGACCGTTACTCTTACGACAGGCTTATCATCGCTACAGGGAGCCGTTCACGTACCCTTGACATATTCTCCAATACAGACGGGGTTTGCACCCTAAGGACCTTTTATGATGCCCAGCTTATCGGGGATACCATCCGCAATCCTGTGGTTGTGCTTGGAGGTGGCCTACTAGGCCTTGAGACAGCTCTGAGCCTTAATAAGAAAAATTTTGATGTCACAGTGTGTGAAGCTGCTGATAGGATCCTGGTAAGGCAACTTGATACTAGGGCTGCAACGATGCTCAAGACTAGGTTGGAGAATGAAGGGCTTACTATCAGAGAAGGAGTCAGGACTATTGGCAAGAGACTGGACAGTTGGGAGAAGCTTGTTGCACTGGAAGTGGAGGATTCCCCAGAGATTCCCTGTAGGACACTCATTCTCTCTCTAGGGGTATCACCTGAGATAACTCTTGCCAAGACGGCTGGTTTGAGAACCCGACGGGGTGTACTGGTCGATGAGTTTCTGAGGACAAGTGATGAGCATATCTATGCCATTGGTGATTGTGCCGAGTATGAAGGCCAGATACCAGGCATAGTGCCTGTTGCCCTTGCCATGGCCGAAACGGTTGTTGCAAACCTCTCGGGAGGGGAGAAGAGCTATCAGGAACCTGTTCTTTTTACCCGTTTCAAGGATGATGGGCTTCAGGTGATAAGTGTAGGGGATGTGACTGGAAACCCTCGTAGCAAGGAGAGTGGTGATAGGTATGAGGCGTACTTCCTCAAGGATGGCAACCTAATCGGCGCCATCCTGTATGGAAGTACGGAACATCTGAAATTTGTAAAGGGGAACTACCAGAAGCATGTAAGTGAAGAAGAAATATCTTCATTACTCGATTTCTAGTCGATTTTCTTGCAGATATATATCCTACTACCGAAGTCACCCAGCACCCGGGTCTCCCCATCATAGCCAGTGCCTCCGAACTGCTGGTTAAGCATTATTCCTGCATGGGAAAGCAGTTCTCCACTGACTCGATAGTGTTCTACCTCACTGTCTAGGGATAGGGCTTTGCTCAGGGTATCCTGTGCGAGGCCCCCTTCGGTGATGGGCACAGGGCTGATTCGGTTGATCAGATCTCCAAAGGTTCTGATATCAATCTTCTGCTGGCGAGGGAATACTTCATAGGTGGCTTTGAGGTTGACTGCTTCTATCCTCAGTTTGTCACTTCCTGGATTGCTCTGGTTGAGTTTCTGTGCGAACAGTACCAGAAGCTCGCTCTTGTCTCTGCTGGCAACTGCCCAGATGACTTGGTTTGAACTGCTGTTGGCCATTTTGATGCGAGTAAAGGTCCCATACTGTAATAAGGAACGGTGTGCCTTGTAGAAGCTTATCTGTGCTTTTATGGCATCCTTTTGTTGATGGTTGAGTTTGGTCAGGTCCAGTTCATACCCAAGAACACCAAAGGCTGCGATATTGAAGCGTGATTCCAGATCGGTCTTTCTCAGTGTCTGATGGTTTGGTGAGGCACTTACATGGCTTCCCATCGTAGAGAGGGGGTACCCACAGCTGGTGCCTTCTTGGATGTATAGTCTGCTCAGTGCATCTGTATTGTCGCTGGTCCATGTCTGGGGCATAAAGCAGAGCATGCCAAGGTCAAAACGGTTGCCACCACTGGCACAGGATTCAAAAAGGACGTGAGGGAAGGCGGTGGTTAGTCGGTTAAGCAGTTCATAGAGGCCTAAGATATAGCGGTGTAGGAATTCCCCATGATTCCTAACCTCAGAGTTTGCACTGTAGAGGTCGCTGAAGGAGCGATTCATGTCCCACTTGATATAGTTTACGTCAGCGAGGTGCCAGGTGTCCGAAAGGATATTGAAGAGGTAGTCGCGTACCTCACTTCTTGTCAGGTCCAAGAGGTATTGGTTACGTCCTACGCTGGGAGTACGTCCAGGTATAGCTATCATCCAATCGGGGTGCTTCTTGTAAAGCTGGCTTTCAATGTTTATCATCTCAGGTTCCACCCAAAGACCAAACATCATGCCCATCCTGTGGATTTCCAAGGAGAGGCCTCCCAAACCTGAGGGAAGCTTTTTAGGGTTTACTGTCCAGTCGCCCAGGCTTGTGGTGTCGTCGTTGCGTATGCCGAACCACCCGTCATCGAGGACAAAGAGTTCTGCGCCCAAGTTTGAGGCTTGGCGGGCAAGACCGATAAGCTTGTCTTCATTGAAGTTGAAGTAGGTCGCTTCCCAGTTATTTGCCAGTACAGGCCTTTCCCGGAACTGCCACTCACCCCTTATTATATGGTTGTTGATAAAGTGGTGAAAGTTCTGGCTTGCTCCGTTCATTCCTTTTGGAGAGTAGGTCATGATGGCCTCAGGGCTTTGGAAGCGATCCTGAGTACTGAGCTCCCAGCTGAATTGGCTTGGGTTGATGCCTGTGAGCACCCTAACCTTTCCATAAGGAGAGGTCTCAACCACTTCACGGTGGTTGCCGCTGTAAATCAGGTTGGTTGCAATACACTCGCCATTGGCTTTGGTTAGGAAGATACAGGGGTTGTGTTCAGCAGAACTTACTCCAGACTTGCTGTCGTTGATGATGATGCCGCTTTGCAAGGGCCTTTCATGCATGAAGCGCTCGCGTGCCCAGGCTCCGTCAAAGGTGACGAGGTTCCACTCGTCGTCATCGAGGTCAAGTTGGAGTGAAGCAAGGTTACGGATGGTTATAATGCGATCACTGTCATTATAGACTGTTGCCCTGCGCGTAATGACATCACTGTCTGCAAAAATGGTGTAGGTCAGAGCAAGACGTATGGGTAGGCTTGTCTCCTTGAGCATTATCTCAAGGGTAGAACAGGTATTCTTATCGCCATAGGATTCGGGTAGGCCACTGAAGGTTCTAGGCTTGCCTGGGATGATTCGATAGCTTTTTACTACAAAGTCGAGGGTTTGCATGCCTCTTCCATACTCAATATCGATGAAACTCTCTCTACAGTCACCCTTTCCCATGGTAGAATACTCCATACGGAGGTTCCCCAAGAAAAGTGTCGGGTTGTCACTGCTGTAGGCAGTTCCTGTCCCGATGGCCAGACTTCGTTTTTCTGCAAGAGCCGCATGCGAAAGGGATCCTTCACGGAGGGCTTTGCCATAATAGAGATGCTCAAGGTGTCCTGTCTCTGTTATTGCAAAGAGATAGGTCGTGTTGGCAGTTGACAGGTTGAAGAGTTGTTCCTTCTTGGAAATCATGGTTGGTTCTCCTTGAGCTATGACTTTATTTCTAGTATCAGTATACTGTGTTGGGGTATTTTTACCACCCTGCTTTTATGAGATTTGAGGAGAGAGTGATGGATATTCGTCGTTTGAGGTTATGGGAGAGTCGAAATGCTACAGTTCTGAGCAATAATCTGATAAGGATTGTCTTGGAAGATCAGGGGGGCATGGTCCTGGAGTTGAGTAGCGATACCCCCGCAGGAGGGCGTATGAATGCCCACTTGCTTCCCCACTATAGGGGTAGCGGGACTTCTGTGTTCAGCGATGAGAATGGCGAGTACTGGAAAAACAGTCCTTTTCTCTATCAGAAGGCAGGTTCCTATTTTAGCTTCCCTAACTTTGGTCCTGGTTTTTCCAATGGAGAGGAACAGCAGGATCATAATGGATATACAGCCTCTTCTTACTGGATGGTGGAGCGGTATGGAACTGATCCCCAATTTGGTGGGGTTTGGCTGATGAGCATGGTGCGTAACCGCAATGCCAAATGGCAGGTACGAAAGATAGAAATGCTGCTTCCTAACCAACCGGTTCACTATAGTGCATGTGTTATCACAAACAATGGTGAGTCTGACCTGGTTGCCAATGCAGCATGGAACAACGAGTTAGGGTCTCCCTTTTTGGAGTCGGGGTGTGTACTCAATGCCAGTGCAGAAACATGGTCAACAGGAGACGAATCCCCTTTGATTGGGATCCATTCAAGACTTGCCCCCCATACCACATTCGATGACTGGAAGAAAGCTCCCCTGAAGGATGGTGGGACCGTTGACCTGTCTGAGGTACCTCCAGTCATCGGTAAGAGTGACTTCATATCAGGGGTTATCCCAAAAACAGCGAGTATGGGTTGGTCCAGTGTGATCAACCCAAGGCAGCAGATGGTCTATTTTAATTTTTTCCCAGGTCCTGCTTCCCTAGCAGAGAATGAAGCCCCCATTAATTTCAATAACTTCCTCTTCGATTATGGAGGCAGAAGTGAGACCCCTTGGTCCCTTTATTCAGGGGGAATGAGTCAGCAATACTCCCTTAATTGTGGTTCTGGAACAAACAATCTTTACTCAGGTCTTGAGAATGTGAAGGCAGGGAATCAGGTGATGGGTTCTGACTCAACCATTGTCATTAAGCCAGGTGAAACAAAGATTCTTTACTATGCTTCCGCTTTCTGCCCTTATGATAACAACCGTATCGGTGGCAACTTCAGCACAGTGGAGCAGGTAGTTGAGGGTATTGTTCTCAAACGAACCAAATCTTGGGCCTTCATTCCTGCCGATTCCACCTTCCATTGTCTGAAGGAGCTGACTAAGAGGCTGTTGTCTTCAGAGTAGGGGAATGCTACAAGGATAAGCCGAAAGTGTAAGAGGAAGATTGAAGAAGAAGTAGCATTTGTCTTACTTGAGAGTAAACCGTACTGGGTATCGAAGCGTTACCGGTACATCCATACCTCCAAGTACAGCTGGTTCGCCCTGCAACCCAGCAAAGGCCCTAACTGCAGCCTCAGCTAATCCATATCCAGGATCCTCTTCCACTTCTATTCGTTCTACCTTTCCAGAAGATGAGATAAACAACCGTAATACTACCAATCCCTCTATCCCTTGTCGTTTGGCAAGGGATGGGTATTTGATTCTTGATGCTAGAGTTGTCCTATCAAAAGAGGGGCCTTGGTCGACACTTGCCGTCTCATAGTAGCCATTCACAAGAGATGGTTGAGGATCAGGAGAAACCGCAGATACTGCTACAGAAGCGAGGGATGCCTCTGATGAGGAAAAATCGGACAAAGAGATATCCTCTGCATCAAGTGGTTCTTGTTCTGTTGCTGTATCTTGTATAGGCGCAGTCAAAGATTCAGAATCAATCTCAACCTCAGGTTCAACGCCCTCATTCGTCATGGCAACACCTTTGTCTGCAGTTGGAAGAGCCGGAGATGGTGTAGAACCAGATGTCTCTGCACGTTCTGTCTTGCCTATTACTGATCTGGGTTTCTCTGGTATAGAGGGAATATTTGCCTTTGCTAAGGGGAGGCTGTCGACAAGGGAGATGGTTGCCCCTGTTGCCCTGTGTGGTGGAGCAACCGTCACAGGCATGGTAAGTGGAATTAGGAGTGCAAAGAAAGAAGCTGCTGTCACCAGCAGTGTTATCAGTGTAGCCCTAAGGATATTCATATGGTTGGCTCCACAATGCAGTGGAGGGTGGTTACCCCACGCTGTTTCAAAGCTTCAATAATGGGTCCCATTGTCTTGAAAGGAGTGTCCTTGTCAGCCAAAAGGGAGTACTCCTCTGCTGAAGGCAGTTCTTCAAGAAGAACAGCCTTCTCCTGATAGTACAGCTCTCCATTGGCTCTCACCATCAAAAGATGCTTGGCTTCTTCCGTTGAAGAAGAGAAAGCACTCTGTGCTGGAGTAAGGGGGATAGGAAGGATATGGGTGGAGATGGCCAAAATGAGAAAGAAGAGCAGCAAGAGAAATGCAATGTCTGTCATGGCCGTGGGGGCAGGGGAACGTTTCTTTCTCATGGGGTCATCTCCCTTGTATCCCCTTCATTTCTCCCTTTTACTTCTTCTTGTTTCTCATTTTCTCCTTGTGAGGACATTGCAGTACTAGTCGCATCAACCAAGGTTAAGGAGAGGCCTGCTATCTGCCTCTGCTCGGTGAGGGAGAGAAGATCGACCACCTGTTGCCAGGAGGTCTGCTCTTCTACCTGGAGGTGGAGGGTTGTGTTGGAATTTAGTTCTCTGGCGAATTCTAGAGGGGTATATGGTTGATTCTCAACTACGATGGTCCCTTGTTGGGTAAGCAGGGCATGCAAGACAGAAGAGTCTGTCTGTTTTTCATTGTTGGCAGCACTGTGTAGGGCTATGCTCTGTGTTGTATTGATACCAGCTAGAAGCAGGAAGAATATGATGAGGAGAAAGGCAATGTCGCTAGGTTGTCCTAGGTCTCGTCTTTTTCGCATAAGGCTCCTGCCGCCATATCGAGAAGGAAGCCCAGTATGGTTGCTACGATGGAGATGATGAGCCCGAAGGCTGTGGTGAAGAGGGCTTCATAGAGACCTGAAGCTACTACCTGCAGTTGCACAGATACTGCTTCTGAAACAGATTTGAAGGCGTTGATCATCCCGGTTACGGTTCCTAGGAACCCTAACACAGGACTGATCATGGCCACGAGGTCAAGAACGGAGAGAGGTCCTTCCAATCTCTTCAAAGGAAGCCTCTCCCCTCTTTTCCAAAGGAGGAGAAAGGTAAGGGTCCTTTCCAAGGCTATGACCACTGTCAGTACCAAAAGGGCATAGAGCGGCCACATGACCGCTCCTCCCTTTTGCATGAGTGAATAGAGATTCTCTGTTTTCATGTTAGAGCTTCAGCTTTCCGCCAAGGCGAATCTTAGTTCCAGGCATCGGGTAGCCTCCCTGCAATTCATAGGAAGCATTCAGCAGGTTGTCTACTGCAACATACACCTTAAGATCTTCAGTGACCTGTGCATTGAAACTGAGGTTGAGGATGAAGATGTTTTTGGAAGAAGCAGAATTTGTCTTGCCCAGATATTCACCGCTGAGCACAGTATCGATCAAGTCATACGCAAAGGAAGCTGAAGCCTTTGCCGTGTGTTTGCGTATATTGCTTACCTCTATGTTATCAGAGAAACTATTGCCTCCTGAAAGGTCATAGCTTTTATTGTACTGATAGCTACCGGAGATGGCAAAAAAGTCGGTCAGTTCGATGGTGACTGCTTGTTCTGTACCGAAGTAGACACTGTGTGCAATGTTGTTGGGCATGAACGTGCTGGCGTCATATGCGATGGCATTGTAGATGTCCCGGGCAAAGACTGTACCTTCATAGGAGACAAAGCTGAGTTGTGTGCTTACCCCAACATCTCCCTGCACTCCTTTTTCTGTCTTCAGGTTGCTATTGCTATACCCGGGCCAGTAAAGATCTGAGAAGGTTGGAGGATTTTCTGCATAGCTGACATTTGCTTTCAGTGCAGTATCTTGGCCAATGTTGTATATGACCCCTAGGGCTACATTGGGGGAAAGTGCCTCCATATCACTGAGATACGTAAGATTGGCACTTGGGTGAAGAGAGAGTATACCTTCAAGCAAGTACATGCTTGCATTGGCATAGAGGGCAGGGTTGAAGCGAAGTTTCTTGCCTACCTTGGTGCTGTCCACATAATCAAAGGCAAGGTCGACACCTGTGATGACATTGTATGCTTCATCAAAATTCCAGGCCCCTTCCAACAGTACATTACCTTTGTTTTTGTTGTGAGTGTCATCACCCCAAGCCCCATCGTGGGCAAATGTTTTGAGATAGGTGTAGTTGAGGTTTACCTTCAAACTTTCAAGGGTATCTCCAAGATTGGCAAGGGTAGCGGAGTTTTTTGTACTGAGCAGAATATCTTCCTGGTAATCCTCAGGCGTCAGCCCCCAAGAATAGCTGCCGGGTGAGTTAAGGTGCTTGAAGTTGGCCATGTTGGTTGAAGAGACTTGTACATTCTCTCCAATTGCCCTGTTTGCATTGATACTGCCGTGGACTGCGGCTACTTGTGCATTGTCCCTTAGAGCTTTTGTTGCTGTCCCATTGTCATAGGTATAGGCATTCTGGGCAACGAGGCCTCCAATGTTTGCTACAAGGTTTGTACCTCTCAGGGTATTGGCATACGTAACATCGAGCTTCTGGCTATCAACGAGGGAGAGCCAGTTGCGATCATCAGAAGAACCGTAGGCTTCGGGAAGGAATGATCCGTTTTCTACAGTGATGGAGAACGGCTTCTCAGTTGCTCTTCCCTGTTTGGTGATGATGTTTACCATTCCTCCAATTGCATTGGTCCTACCAAGATTTCCAGAGCCACTTTTTATTATTTCAATGCGTTCGATGGTACTGATAGGAATGATGGAAAGGTCCACTGATCCGTCATGGGCAGAAGAAAGCAGGACTCCATCAAGAAAGACCAAGTTCTTTGATGAACTTGCTCCGCGAATGACAACTGTTTGCAAGGCTCCCAAAGAGCCATAGGAGTTAAAGTTTGTTCCTATCGCCTTGTTAACCAGCTCTCCTGTTGATTGTACATTATATGCCTCAATCTGAGCTCTGGTTATGACTGAGACAGATGATGCGTTGTTTGTTTCTGCTTGTGCGAGTGCTACGTCTGATATGACGAGTTCATAGGCAGTTCCGATGTCAGTGGTGGTTTGCGCTGCAAAGAGTGCAGAGAGGGCAAGCAATACGACCAGGGAGAAGATTCCGCGCTTCTTCATGAAGGACCTCCAAAAGAAATGATGTGCATTTTCTTCGTGGAGGTAGGGCATGCCTATAAATATGGCTTGGGCGCTGTCTCTTTTACCACGAAGAATTTAAATCTGGAAACGTCTCCTGACTTACGATTCTTCTTACTGACAGGCCTTCTCGTCCAAGGGGACAATGGCATCATCTGTGTTCATCATCGATTACAGTGGCGGGACCGTCGGGGAGTCACACCCCATTCCGTTTTTCCAGATCCAGCAACCTCATGCTAATCTAAGCAAGTAAGGTTGGTCAATGGGCAAAGCAAAGGCCTCCGGATGGAGGCCTTTGTGGACAGACAAGTATATATGGGAGTTGTTTGTTATCAAGCGTTTGATACGAAGTTGAAGGTTACAGTGCCTACATACTCGCCAGATACTGCTGCATTGAATGTAGTTGCATCAATACTAAGTGACAGAGCTTCTGAAGCACCGGTTAGCGTGGTGAGGGATGTCACATTCATTACTTCAGAGACAGTGACGGCTGAAGCACCGGAAGTAGTTAGGCTCTTGCTGTTACATCCAACTGTATAGTTGATGTAAGCAGCTGAAGCGCCTGTGCCACTTTTCATTGCAGTTGCACTCATGGATACCTTGTAGCCAGTACGTTCGTTGGAAAGGGTTGTCAGGTACGCGGTAAAGTTGGTTTGGTTACCGCTTGAACTAATGCCATAACTAGCTAAATCTCCTGCGGTCGTGTATGCGGCAAGCGTGTTGCCGCCGATTGCTGCAGCCGAAACCTTAACTTTTCCTATCTCAGCGATTGTAGTGGTAACGGTAAAGTTATCAGTATCTGAAACTGCAAAGAGCGTAGCTGAAGCGATGATCAGGATTAAGAGAGTTACAATACATGGTTTTTTCATTGTGGGGTCCTTTGAAGGAGCGGTGCTCCTGAGCAAGATTTTTGGTGTGCCTTTTTCCTAAGCACATACGTATATTATGGATTAAAGAGACTTATGTCAATACTAAATAGTAGAAAAAGTGAATTAAGTATATAGATTTCCATAAAATATTTACAAAATATTATAATATAAGTAATTAGAAGTTTATTATATTTTACAACCTATGACAAGCCAATAGGTTTCTATAGATCAGTACTGGTATATTTGGAAAATAGAGGCGATGGAAAATCATGATAATGCTAGTATTTGTTCTGAGTGAGACATATGTTTGCGAACTAATTTGATCTTCTTGAAATAGTTTTTAGGAATTACTGGTGATTTCCTGTTATGAGATCCGAAGGAAGCCTCTTTGGTATGACAGGAATGATTTATCCTGAAGAGGAGTGTTGATATTCTTTGATTTGTTCTAGGGGTTCTTGCCTTATTGTGCAGCCTAATCGGTTGTGGGAGGTGACGGACACCCCGTAGGAATAGAGAAGACCTCCGTTAGGAGGCCTTGCGTGTTGTGTCAGATGGCTGTTTGGTCAGTTTGCGGTATAGATAAAGGTTACTGTTCCTGTGTAGGAGCCGGAGACGGCCTTGTCGAAGTCTGTCTGGTTGACACTAAGGGAAATCTTGTTGGAAGTTGAGGTAACCTCAGACAAGGAAGGGAACGTAACGACAGGGTTTGTTGCTGTGACTTCAGCAGCATTGTTGGTTGTTACTGAAGCTGTGTTGCAACTGACAGTATAGTTGATGAACGCATCCGATTGTCCTGAAATGGAGCTTTTCATGGCAGAGGCTTTCATGTTTACCCTAAATCCAGCTCGGTTGTTGGAGAGGGTGGATAGCCATGCGTTGAAAGATTGAGTGCCGCCACCGGTGATAGCAAGTGCGGTGTAAGGGGTCAAGCTGTCAAAGGTTGAGACGGTAGTGCCTGAGTATTGGGTTGTTGAGATGGTCATCAGGTCCACATTCCCGACAACGGTTGTAACGGTGAAGCTATCGGTGGTAGCGGCAAACAGGCCCAATGTTGTGATAAGTGAAATGAGTACAGCTAGTAGCAGGGTCTTTTTCATTCTAATTCCTAGTAAAAACACCAGTTTTTATGCAAGATTTTGTACCTTTTTCCGGATACATGGTAAAGATACTTATTTAAGAGACTTATGTCAATACATATGAGAAAATAGTAAGTAAAATTTCAAGATGATATGTATTATTTCTTTTGAAAATATATAAAATGATATGTTAAAATAAAATAAAATATTATTTATGTATATAACTTATGACAACTGGTAAGATTATATACAGTAACTATACATACTTAAAAATTTGTATATATGTACTTCATACAAGAAGTTCCTATAAAAATACAACATGAGTCATATGTTTGAAACAAAGGGCAACCCACTATTCCTTTGACTGAAATTTCTGTTCTTTTTTCTTGACAGTTCGTTGGATTATGCTACAATCCTTGTATAGTGGTTCTTCTTTAGAACCATTATACGGTATTTAATCCCATATTTATCAGTTTAGTTGCTGTAATTGGTTCTTTTTTAGACCAGTTAGAAAGAATTTCCCTAAGATTCTACATCACTGTAGAGTTTTGCCCAAAAGGAGGGCTATGTAATGAAGAAGAAATGTTTGCTCGTGTTGATTGTACTATTGGCAATCATGACAGTTCTGCCTGCTGCCGGGGCTCAAGAGAAGGCAGCACAGCCGTTGCGCTTCATCGATGTGTCTCCTAGTCCTACCAGACAGGAGTATTTCACCAACACGTTCGCCAAGTTCAAGCAAGAGACTGGCATGGATGTGATCTACGAAAGTGTCCCCTGGGATGATGCAGCCAACAAGCTCACGGTTTTGGGTGCTTCAAACCAATTGCCTGATGTAATGACAACTTGGGCAGGATGGCTTGGACAGTTTACAGAAGCAGGATGGGTTGAGCCCCTGAATACCTATATTGGTGATACTGCCGATGAATATGCTAAAACTGTAACCCAACTGGTTTGGAAAGCTGAAAAAGAACTCTATGGAAATATTTATACTATTCCAGATGGAATGATGGTTAAGGGTGTTTTTGTACGAAAAGACTGGGCCAAAGAAGTCGGTTTGAATCTTGATCCTACAAAGGGTTGGACCTATGCAGAGTATTTTGATGCTGTCTACAAAATGACCGATCCTTCCAAGAATAGGTATGGTATTTCTTTCCGCGGTTCTCGTGGGGCTTTCGATCCCTTGTTCGTGTATATGGAAAGCCTAAACGGTGGTTCTGCCTATGCTGCTGATGGTTCTACACTGATGGCAGACCAGGAAGCCATTGATGCATACAAGAAGTGGAATGGTGTCTACCTTGATGGCGCCGCTCCTAAGGATGCTATCAACTGGGGCTTTGTAGAAATGGTGAGTAACTTTACCGGTGGTCTTACCGCTACCTTGATCAATGACTCTGAAGTAGCTGCTACTTGTCTGGAAAACATGGAAGACGAGCAGTGGATGGTAATGCCCATGCCCAAGAGCGATAAGGATGGGAAGATTTACAATACGGTAAATTCACCGTATGCCTATTCAATCTCAACCACTTCCAAAAACAAGGAAGGTGCCTGGAAGCTTATTGAATTCTTGACAAGGCCTGATAACAATATCGAATACTGTAAACTGACAGGCTTGATCCCTATCAAGACAGCAGTAGGTGATGATCCCTACTACGGCCCCAATGGCCCTTATGCAGCCTTTGTTCAGCAATTGAATGATCCTGCAATGGTTGTGCCTGTAGCATTTGGACCCTTCAGCTTCACTGACATGCACCAAGGGATGATGCACGAAGAGATGCAAAAGTATCTTTTGGGAAAACAGAGCGCAGAAGTTTCATTGACCAATGTGGTTTTCGAGCTTGAAAAGCGTATGAAGGCCTATCTGGCTGACAATCCTGGTTCAGCTGTTGAACAGCCCAAGGGCTTATTTTAATCAAATATAGTTGGGTGCTGCAGGGGAAAACCCCTGCAGCTCCTCTAACTAGGTATAAAGGAATTGACGCATGGGGATGATATTTTTGTATTTGGTCTTGCTTGCAATCCTCTGTGGATTGGGAGTATGGGTCATTGGTAGACACTCGAGAAAATTACGAGGTAGGTATTTCTCTCCTAGTACCCAGAGAAAGGCCGAACCCTATGTATTTTTATTTCCCACCATGCTTTTGCTGGTACTGATGTTTGGCTATCCTCTGATTAACAGCTTTGTGATGGCTTTCCAGAACTATAAGCTGACGGCTCCCAATAGGATTGCTTTCAATGGTTTGGATAACTTTATTAAGCTATTTACAGAGACAGACATCTCTCTGATTATCAAGAATTCTTTCTTGTATGTGATTTTTTCTGTAGGTGGTCAGTTCTTGCTTGGATTGACCCTTGCGATGGCTCTCAATAAGCGATTCCCCTTTAGAGGCTTGTACCAGGCTATCATTTTCCTTCCTTGGTCCTTTTCTGCCTTCGTTATCGGTCTTATGCACAGATGGTCCTTCAATGGGGAGTATGGGGTGGTAAATGACCTCTTGCTGAAGTTTTCAGTTATTACAGAAAAGATAGCTTGGCTGGGTACCCCAGGCTTTTCCCTGGCAGTTGTCATCATGGCCATGATCTGGATGGGTATTCCCTTCTTTGCCATCATGATTCTCGCTGCTCTTCAATCTATACCCAACGAGATGTATGAAGCGGCAGCTATTGACGGATGCGGTGTGTTGCGAAAATTTTTCCAGATTACCTTGCCATTCATCAAGCCGACAGTAATCGTAACCATTTTGCTACGAACCATCTGGATCTTTAACTCCTTCGATCTGATTGTGGTCATTACCAATGGTGGTCCTGCTAACTATTCGCAGACCTTGCCCTCCTATATGTATACCAAAGCCTTCTCGAGTTATGATTTTGGTTTGGCATCTGCCTTGGGCGTAGTGCTGATGGTAGTTTTGGTCCTCTATGTGACTGTATTCCTCAAGGCGACGAAATATAACAAAGCGGGGGAATTTTGATGAACTATAAACAAAAAAGACAGATGGGAAACCTTGGACGAGCTCTTATCCTCGCATTCTTTATGCTTTTGGTCCTGATGCCCATCTATTGGATGGCCATCACTTCCTTAAAGACAAACTCTGAGATTATCAATGCTCAGGAAGTTACCTACTATCCTCATGAGTTCACTTTGGAGAACTATGTCCAGCTGTTCCAGTTGTATGACTATAACATGATGCTGTTCAACAGTGTCATAGTGTCGGTATCAACAGGGCTGAGTATCACCATGCTCTCAATATTTGGAGGGTATGGCCTTGCTCGGTATACCTTCCGAGGCAAGGATTCGATGCTTCTATTCTTTCTGGTAACACAGATGATACCAGGCATTCTGGTCATCATTCCCCTGTATGTGATATTTTCCAAGCTTGGGTTGATAAACACCCGATTCAGCCTGTTCTTATTCTATCTCATAGCAAATCTTCCATTCTGTGTTATAACTATGAGGAGTTTTTTTGAAAGGATTCCTTATAGTCTCGAGGAAGCTGCGTATGTTGATGGATGCTCGAAAATGAAAACCCTCTTTAGGATTATCCTTCCTATTATGTTTCCTGGCATTGTGGCAGTATTCGTATTTGCATTCATCGGGGCTTGGAACGAACTGATAGCGGGTACTATCTTCATAAACACTTCAAACCTTTGGACAGTTCCTGTAGGATTGAAATCCCTCATAGGTAAGTATGACGTTAAGTGGGGTGTTCTGATGGCCGGTGGTATGGGGGCCTTGTTGCCAACAGCGATAATGTTTGCATTTATGCAGAAGTTCGTTGTTGAAGGCCTTACAGCTGGTGCCGTCAAAGGGTAAGGGGAGCATGGAGACGAATAGTACAATACAGCCAATTGAACCAATTGGTAAGGAACTTTTGCATGAGAAGGTATCTGATGCCTTACTCAGCTTTATTTACAGAAATGGTCTGAAGCTGGGAGACAAACTGCCAGGTGAGAGACAGTTGGCAATTGAGCTTACCGTAGGTCGTAACTCGGTGCGGCAGGGACTGTGCCAGCTTGAAGAGGATGGAATAATAGAGCGAATGGTAGGTAAGGGAGCTTTTCTTAGGAAAGAAGTCTCTGCCGATTCCATCCAACTCAAGCTTTTGCGTGTCAACTATAGGGATTTGTTGGAGATTAAGATTAATCTTGAACAGCTGGCCATCCGAAGGGCAGTTGATGTGGCTACGCAGGAACAGCTTGTGGAACTTAAGGCCCTGGCTACAAAACTGAGCGATCTTGCTGCGCAGGGGCGGTTCTCCGTTGAACTTGATAGGGAATTTCATACGGCTTTGTTGGGATGTGGTGGGAGTCCCACACTTTCCCAGCTTGTGCTTTCCTTAGTGGATTCGCTTAACAGCTATAGCAAAATGTTGGGCAATGTCTCCAACGTCTGGGTACGGACCATTCCGTTCCATATGGATATAGCAGTGGCTCTGGAACAGAGGCAACTGTCGTTTGCCTTGGCTGCCAGCGAATACATCTTCCAGTATGACCTGCAGGTACTTAATGACCTTACTGATATCGATACATACCAAGAGAGAAAAGAATGAATAGTACTACAGAGCAGTGGTGGGATGAGGGTAAGTTTGGCCTGTTCATCCACTGGGGACTTTACTCCCTTTTGGAAGGCGAGTACAAAGGAAAACGAACTGACAATATAGCTGAGTGGATCATGCATGACCTCGATATTCCTGCAAAGGAGTATCGTAAGCTTGCCGCTTCTTTCAATCCGACTTCTTTTGATGCTGATGCAATTGTCAGGCTTGCAAAACAAGCCGGTATGAAATATGTCGTGTTGACTAGCAAGCACCACGAGGGGTTTGCCTTGTATCATTCAAAGGTCAGCACCTACAACAGCTTTGATGCGACTCCTTACAAAAAGGATGTGGTTCAGCAGCTTCGGGAGGCATGTGACAAGCATGGCTTGGTTTTTGGCCTGTATTACTCCCAGGCACAGGATTGGGACGATCCTGATGCCTGTAGGGATGGATTTAGTGCAGAAGGAAGGGACTTTTCCTCCTATCTGACCAACAAGTGCATGCCACAAATTACTGAGCTGCTTACTGAGTATGGACCTATTGGATTGATCTGGCTCGATACCCCCATGTATATGACGTATGAACAGTCAAAGCTACTCCAAAACCTCATCAAATCACTGCAACCCGATTGCCTGATAAGTGGAAGGATCGGTCATGGGTTGGGTGATTATATGACCACGGGGGACAACTTCATACCTGCGCTTGCCTATCATCGTCCATTTGAAGTCCCTGCAACCATCAATAGTACCTGGGGCTACAACAAGTTTGATACGAATTGGAAAAGTACGGCAAAAATTCTTCGTTCCTTGGTCAAGGTTGTCAGCAGAGGTGGCAACTATCTGTTGAATATCGGCCCAAAGGGTGATGGCTCTGTTCCAGAGGCGTCCATCACCATTCTTGAGGAAGTTGGTTCTTTCATGGAAAAGAATGCTCAGAGCATCTATGGGACCAAGGCTCTTCCTCTCTATCCCTATGATATTGACTGGGGATACTTTACCGCTAAGAAAGGGAAGCTCTATATACACATTTTCGAACAGAAAGAAGAGGCCTATCTGCTCAACATAGCCAACAAGCCTCTACGGTGTTATAGGCTCAGTGATGAATTGCCTTTGACATTGAAGGAACGTACAACATGTGAAGGTGATAGCAGTTGGCTTATCAAGCTTCCTCCTAGAGACGAAGGCGAAATTGATCAGGTAATCTGCATTGAGATCGAAGAGGATGATGTGGTCTTTGAGCCCATCACAGGCTAATGTGGAACAAGCCAAACAAAACAAGGAAATTAGTATGAACAATGCTGCTGATATTGTCACTGACGATACCTATGACTTTCTCGCTGTCGAACGGCCAGTTGCCGCTCCGCTCTACCAGACCTCCCTGTTTACCTACCCCAGTGTCGATGCACTGAGGCAGGGGATCAAGGATGAGTCAATGACTCACCTCTATTCACGAGGGAACAACCCGACTGTCGAGCAGGTAGAGGAGCGTATAGCGGCGTTGGAAGGGGGAGAGCAGGCCAAGCTGTTTTCAGCTGGGGTCTCTGCCATTGCAAGCAGTATCCTCTCTTGCGTACAGCAAGGCGACCACATAGTCTGCAGCAATGACTCGTATGTCTGGGCACAGTATATCTCCAGTACCTATCTTTCCCGGTTTGGTGTTACTGTTACCTTTGTCGATGCGACTGACCTCACCAGAGTTGAACAGGCAATCCAGAAGAATACCAAGGTGCTGTATCTTGAAAGCCCTGCTTCGATGCAACTGCGTGTTCAGGATTTGCCTAAGCTTGCAGCATTGGCCAAGGCATATAACCTCACTTCAATAGTCGACAACACCTGGGCGACACCGCTGTATCAGAATCCCCTGGCAATGGGGATAGATCTGGTGGTTCACTCGGCTTCCAAGTATCTTGGTGGCCATAGTGATGTGATAGGTGGGGTAGTGGTAGGAAACAAAACCCTGGTGGGGAGAATTTTCAAAACTGAGTTCCTTCCTATCGGTCATGTGCCCGATCCTTTCCAGGCTTGGTTGATCCAGCGTGGTATGAGGACGCTGCATGTAAGGCTTCCTTATCATTATTCTTCTGCATTACAAGTCTGTGACTTCCTGTATGACTCCAAAAAGATAGCAAAGGTCAACTATCCCATGCATCCCAAGAGTCCGTGGTACTCGTTGGCGAAAGAGCAGATGACAGGTGGCTGTGGCTTGCTGTCTCTGGAGGTTGCATCCAAGGACGTCCAGAAGATTGAAGAAGCTGTCGACCGTCTGAAGATGTTCAGGATAGGTGTCAGTTGGGGTGGGTATGAGAGTCTTGTATTCCCGACCCTCGCCAGCAGTCCCAACACTCCTTCTTTGATACGACTACATATAGGTCTTGAGGACCCGAAAAGTCTTATCAGTGATTTGGAACAGGCTTTTTCTGTTCTGTAAGAAGAAGCCGAGAAGTATAAGTGGAAAAGAAGTTGCGATAAGAATTAGAGAGGCAAAATTCTTAGAAACCTAGAAGTATATGAGAAAAAAATACTGACAGAAACCAATGAGGATAGAGTACATGGTAAGCCAGAGTCACCCGATGTTTACCACCAGCAAGCCATTTGCCCGCTGGTGGTGGTTCAGTGGAAAGATCGTACATGGTGAAATTGATGAACAACTTGATTGGTTCGCCAAGAATGGTTTTGGTGGTGTGGAAATAGCTTGGGTCTACCCCTATGAAGGTAAAAAAGGTGAAGAGGGTCCGAAGTTCCTTGATGAGGAATTTCAGGCCCTTATTCATTACACCCAGAAGGGGTGTGATGAGAGGGGTCTGGGTTGTGACCTTACCTTTGGTACCCTGTGGCCTTCTTGTGGGACATTCATTTCCAAGGAATTTTCCAGCAAGACCTTTGATGGCTACTCACCTCAGATTGTCGATCGCAGTTGGGAAGCAAGGTATGCAAAAGAGCCTGCGAAGGTTCTCGATCATCTCAACGAGAAAGCTTTTGATTGGTATGCAGAGCATCTCCTAAGCCATGGGTTTGCAAAGTCAGCAAAGAACTACCCTGTGTCGTTCTTCTGTGACTCATGGGAGATTGAGCCAGAGGGGCTTTCTTATGATGGCCTCTATAAGAATTTTGAGAAGAGGTTTGGCTATTCACTAGAGAATAAGGAAAATGAACTAGCTACCAATGCTGATATGAGATTTGATTATCGTCATTGTATATCTGAGAGGGTTTTATCAGACTTCTACAAACCATTTGCCACCATGTGCAGTAAAGCAGGTGCTTTGTCGAGGGTGCAGTGTCATGGTGCCCCTACAGACATACTGGCAGCCTATGCACTGGTCGATATCCCAGAGTCAGAGACGTTGCTCTTTGATCCGGACTTCGCGTTGCTGGCAGCTTCTGCAGCAGCGTTCCATGACAAGCCTCTCGTATCGAGTGAAACGTTCACGTGTATCTATGGGTGGGTCCCGACACCACAGACGCCTCCTGGTTTGGCAGAGGAACGGGTAGATGACCTCAGGTGTGTTGCTGATGCCCAGTTCGCCTGGGGCGTGAATAGGGTGGTGTGGCATGGAAAGCCTTTCAGTACAGAGAAGAATCCTAAGAGGTTTTATGCTTCTGTGCATCTTGGTGATGATGGGAAGCTAGCAAAGGATCTCAAGTCATTCAATGGATATTTGGAAAAGGTTAGCGACATTATGAGTCGGGGTGAGACATACTCCAGACTGGCTGTATATTTCCCACTGGAAGACCAATGGAAGAAAGACAGGCTACCTGAAGAACTCAGAAAACCAAGCAGCAACTTCTATTGGGAGTTGCAAGAAGTGCATATGGATGATGATCTTCTGAAATACAGGCCTCTTTGGTTTTCCAAGGAATGGTTAGAAGAGCTGGAATATGAAAAGCCTTTCTTTACATATAGGAATAGAAGCTTTGAGGGTTTCTTGGTTGATTCAGAGTGGATGACACTTGTTTCAGTTAGAGAATTGGCAAGGCTAAGAAGGCAAGGGGCCCCCGTTATCTTCAAGAGGTGGCCAAAAGAACCTGGGATGGTTAAGCATGATGAGTACCAGATACTTATAAATGAGATGCGGCAACAGGAACAAGCAAAGCTAACAGATATTAGGCCAATCTTGGAGTCTGATCAGATTCTTGATTTCTGGTGTAGGAAGGATGGTGAGGATTACTATCTGTTCATAGCCCATCCAAAGGCAAGGAAGCTTAGGTATCCATTGGAGTATGGGTATAGTGAGAAGGTACAAGCGGTAAATGTTGAGGCTAGGTTCTATGCAAAGAAGGGAGAACTGCCCTTTGTTCTGGATTTCCAAGAGAAAAGGAGTCTGGTGGTAAGGATAGGGAGGAGGGAAGCCTTGGAATCAGGTGGTAGGTTCCAGATACTTTGATGGGGTTATTTATATCCAGCTGATAGCATTCATGCAGGAATAGAAATCCCATGGCCAGAAAAGACCCAGTTGGAGTCTGAACGTTAACCTAGGTGAAATGGTTACGCATCATCAAAGCAAAAATTAAGGCTGGTCGTTTCTGGCCAACCTTGTGTTGTGGATTTTATGGACTTCTTACCTAATACCATATGTTTGTTATTGCTATTATTCGTTTGTCCGTATTCAATATTACTATGAACCAGAAAGGACAGGTAATTATGGATTATATTTCTGTCTCAGAAGCAGCCAAGAAATGGGGCATTTCAGAACGGCGTATACAAAAACTTTGTGAGGAAAACCGTATACCTGGTGTGGTACGGTTCAACCGAATGTGGCTTATTCCAAAAGATGCAAAGAAACCCGTTGATGATGCGCTAAATCCCTTAAAGCCTTATTCGCCGGATTTATCCATTGAGGGGACACAGGATATCGTTCTGCTTGACAATTCGCTCAAACAAGAAATAAATGCACTACAGTTTATTAAGAATATATATAGCCGTATGTTTTACACGAACATTCCTGCAAATGACAAGCAGGGTACCAATATGGCTACACTGGTTTCCTATGATGAACCTCAATTTGTATGGGCGAAAGATTCGCTTATTTCCGGCAGCATTGACAGCGTGCAAAATGGCAGCGGCGTATTGGTTAATTACGGATATTCACAGGAACTTACCTGGCAGATTGGCAATATGATTACACTGAACATTGACGGAAAACCGCATGAAGTACAGGTTGCAGGTATTCTTTCCGATGTACCGATTGATTCATCTAATAAGGAATGGATTATTATTAGCTCTGAAAACACTTTCACAGATTTAACCGGAATAGATAGCTACAAGGTTATTGATATACAGGTTAAGCAGGACATTTCCGGGCAAATTAGAAGCATGATTACGCCGGAAATGAAACTTCTGGATTTACAGCAGCAAAACAGTGAAGTACGCACAGGATATTTTGCAATGGCGGTATTTGTCTACAGATTTTTGATGGTCATTGCTCTTGTTGCTCTGATTAATATCATTAACACTGTAAATGCAAGTGTTTCAAGCAGAATAAGCAATTATGGCATGATGCGTGCGGTAGGCATGTCAGGTAAACAGCTTAAAAAAATGATAACAGCCGAAGCCGCTGCTTACGCCCTATCCGGCAGCCTTACCGGTGGCATTTTAGGGCTGCTCCTACACCGTTTCTTTTTTGGAATGTTGATTACATCGAATTGGGGAGAACCTTGGCAGCCACCGCTTGTAGTTCTGATTGTTGTAATTTCGGCCGCAATACTGACAACCTTTGTTGCGGTGCTTTCACCAACAAGGAAAATTGAAAAAATGAATATTATTAATGTTGTGAATGCAGGGTAGCCGTATTGAAATCCTGTCTGAGAACCAGTGCCTGTACCGGTTCCATTCAGCTTTGACAAATATCGCTCATACAAGGAAGTCAGAGCTCTACTAAAGAATGATCTCCGAGAATTCCTTGTGAAATGTGGAGATTGAATATGCAGGTTGTGCCTGGTACTGTAAGTTCCTTTCTCTCAGGGATTGACTACTTCTTTTCGAGCAATAAAGCAAGAGTAGGACTCTCACCATGATAGATGTTTCCGGTAACATCCTCATACAGAGACTCTACAGAGAAGCCTGCTTCGTTTACCTCTGCTTGTAATGATTTCGGTGTGAAATATGTATTCCAAATAAAGTATTTAGCAATTTTTCCTTCTGTAATAATAGAATATTGTTCCACTGTAGCGGATGGCGCGTATTTTACACATCCAAGGAGGGCCAGATATGGCTGAGAACTCCAAAAACCTCCAGCTTCACATATTTCCCACGTTTTCTTTTCTTCAAAAGCATGATATTTGGCCATTGAAAATACATCAAGCAAGAATTTTCCCCCAACTCGTAGATGCTCAGCTACTTTTTGCAACAACAGACGCCTGTTTGCTGTGGATAACGCGCCATAATCACAGTAGATCATCGTCGCGATATCGAAAGTCCTCCCCATACCCATAGTCAGATAGTTCTGATACAGATAGGTTATATCAAGAGATTGTTCCAGACAAGAATTCTGGGCATACTGTATGGAGCGTTTGGAAAAGTCTATACCGGTAACCTGATATCCTGCTTTTGCAAATCTTTCTGCATAGAGGCCTGGCCCGCATCCAATGTCCAGTAAGTTGGGATATAGGGCAGGAGATACGAGATTTTGAATCCAAGTGGATGACAGCTCAATAGTGCTCAACTTTCGGCTTGCTCCTTCAAATTCTGGATCTAGATGGGCTGCAAGCATTTGTTTGGAAATATGCTCATCATCCCAGAATGCTTCTTCTGAGGGTGTGTATAGAGGAGGCCTTTCTAAAGTCTTGCTTAGTAACTGAAACACCCAAAAACTCCTTCAAATCGAAGATCATGAAACCAATTCTACCGATACAATAATGCAATTACAACAGCCTAGAGACGATCTATGGACAATCAAGTTAACATTTATCTGTTTATTATTCCTAATACGGTATAATTTAATACATACTATTATTATCCACAAAATCTGCATCTAAACGATCGTATAAAAACAAAGAAAGCCTGTTTTGGCAACCTATCAAAGAAGCTAAAGCAAATGGACTTGAGCTAGTTAGTATCCATAACCAACCTGAAAATGAGGATTTCAGGAGTGTTCATTATTGGTCAAGCAATCGAAATAATCGATGCATCTTCTTCTTTTTCAATGAGATATGAAGAGAATTCAAGATTGAACTGGACTCACTTATTTGTCTCCAAATAAGTGAGTCCAGTTCAGGTTTGTGGGCATCGCTGTTGGAAATGACTTTGACAGGATAGTGTGAGGCAAGCTTCCAAAACTCCTGATGGGGATACGTATAACGAACCCCTTCAGGTGTTCCTACTTTTTTCTTACGCATTTCATTCTCATGTATCTCTAGAACGACCTTACAATCTACAGCACACTCGATAGTGGCTCTTGAACAAGCTTGAGTCTACTCATCCCAAATCTGGTAATGTAGGCAAACACCTCAGGATGAGCCCAAAAATGAAAAAGCCCTGTCTGCATTGACTGCAAGTCCATCTCCGTATAGGTATAAAGATCTTGTTTCGTCATGGTATTCCTAAAAGACGATCTCTTCTTTGGATTCTTGTAAATAGGGTCCTACTGTTTGCATGTCCTATCCTCCGTAGCCTATGCTAGGGGATAGTTTATACCTTTGGGTATGACGTATTTGGTTTGATGCTCACGTAACAAGAGTCGTGTAAGAGGCTTGAAGAGCATGAGGAATTTCATGAATATGATCTACTTCGTCTGAGGAGAATTGTCTCTCCCTCTACAGCCGATCATGTAGTACTACCCACTACAAACAACGAATAACCTGGTAAATTCTCAAAAAAATCTGCCTCATCAGGAATTCACCTGACAAGACAGACCGAGGGTTTACAAATCACTGATTACATGTACTGTTCTACATTTTCTTGTGTCAGTAATACGAAAGGAACCATAATAGACTTCTCAACAGGATTGCCCTGAAGAATATCTACACAAGCATTCACAGCCTGGATTCCCTGACCAGCAGCATCCTGAAGGATGGAGCCATCAGCTTCACCAGATTGTACCATTGCCATAGCCGTCTTGGTACCATCGATACCGATAACAACAATGTCAGTTCTTCCAGCTGCATTTGTTGCGCCCTTTACAGCGGTAGCCATATCATCATTGTCACACAGGATTGCATTCAAGTCGTTACCGTATAGAGCAAGCCAGTCTTCAGCAAACTTGATTGCCTTTTCACCCTGCCATTCACCAGTCTGTTCGGCAAGCATGGTCCATTTAGGATCATTGTCGAGTACTTCATGCAAGCCCTGACCTCTCTGTATCTGTGCAGAGTTACCGATAACACCCTGAAGGTGAGCATAACCGCCACCGCCAGGAAGCTTGGACTTAATAAACTCAGCCATGAGCTTACCACCATCAACATCGTTGGATCCAACAAAGGCGGCTGCAAGTTCGTCAGTGTTATTTGTCTTTGAATTCACTACAACTACAGGGATCTCATTTGCTTGAGCAGTGGTAAGAATTGGGGAACTACCCTCAGCTTCTGCCGGTGCGACTAAAATTATATCAACACCCATATTAATAAGGTCAGCAGTCTGGTTTACTTGCATGATGGGGTCGGTATTCCCATCAAAACTAACAAAGTCGTCGATTACACCCTCATCTACCAATTCCTGCATTCTTACTTCTACAGCTTCATTCAAAGACCTTGTAAAGGTGTCCGTGGTATTCTTCATTAAATACCCAATCATAACCTTAGACTGTTCTTCTTGAGATCCAGCCGCTGTTAGGACTCCCGAAACGCAGACCAACACAAACAACAAAACGATCATACGGATGGTACTTTTTTTCATCTTTTTTTCTCCTTTATTTTTCTAATCCTTTCCTAAGGATTTACAACCATTGTATTAAGCTCTTCTCTTATTGATGTACATATCCAACAGAATTGCGCCCAAGATAAGCAACCCCTTTGCAATTGTCTGATAGTACGAACTGATCTGAAGAAGATTCATGCTATTATAGATAACACCGATGAATAGGATACCAATCATAACGCCGGCTACCGTACTCACACCACCAAGGAAGCTGGTACCACCGATAACACCTGCTGCAATAGCATCAAGCTCATAACCCAGTCCAATATTCGGTTGTCCTGCATTAATTCGGCTTGCCATAATAATACCAGCAACACCGGTACAGAAACCCATGATTGAATAAACAGCTAATCGGATTGCAAATACGTTTACACCAGAAGCGATTGCAGCATTATTATTTCCTCCGGTTGCGTACACATAGCGACCAAATTTAGTATGGTGCATCAATATGTAAATCCCGAGCGCTATAATCAGGAATATTACAACTGGATTCGGTAAAACTCCGAACATTTTTCCATTACCAATATTTCTGAAGGTCTGTGAAGTAAGAACAAGGTTTCCACCACCGGATGCTACATAGGCAACACCACGGATAACCAGCTGGGTTGCGAGAGTAACAACAAAGGGAACCATATCCAAGCCACCAATGAGAAGTCCGTTCACAACTCCAAATATGGTAGGAAACAGGACTGCTAACGAAATAGCCAGTAAAATATTGTCAGTAGCAGGAAGTATAAGACCTACCGTGACACTGGCAAGAGCCAACATGGAACCAATCGAAAGGTCGATACCACCAGTGGTGATTACTAAAGACATTCCCAGTGCCAGAATACCATTGATCGAAACCTGCAGCAGAATACTGATGGCGTTTCGTCCGGTTCTGAACGTTGGAGAAATTATCATCATGATGACAATCAACACAAGGAGGATCAAACCAATACCATATTTTTGCATGAGAATTCGGAATTCATGGCTGTCTCTTTTAAGCAGCCCCCCGACGAATACGTCGTCTTTCTTTTTAGTCTTTGCACTTTCCATTATTTCTTACCCCCATTTTCCAACTTTTGCCCGAACGCAAGACCGAGAACTCCTTCTTCTGTCACCACTCCGCTTAGGATATCTTTTCGATGTACCTCGCCACTGATCCTTCCTTCGGAAAAAACCAGGATTCGGTCACTCATGCCCATTACCTCTGGTAGTTCAGAGGAGACTAGGATTATCGCCATCCCCTCTCCGGCAAGCTTTGACATTAATCTATGAATCTCAGATTTCGCTCCAACATCGATACCTCGAGTAGGCTCGTCCAAGATGAGTACCTTCGGATTGGACATCAGCCACTTGGAAAGAACCACCTTCTGCTGATTTCCACCACTGAGCGAATAAGCTGGGACTTCCAATCCAGCAGCCTTTACGCTGAGTTGCTTTGATATTGCCTTCACAGACTTACGTTCCGCCTTGTGATCAAGGATTAGGCCATGTGTAAATAAATCAAGATTAGGAAGCGCTATGTTTTCTTTGATTGACCGCTTAAGTACAAGCCCATAGTTTTTTCTATCCTCAGAAACCATTGCCATTCCATATTCAATTGCTTTTTTAGGACTGGTAATCTTCAACTCTTTATCTTTGTAGAACACCCGTCCGGTACTCTTTTTATCGAGCCCAAAGATGGCGCACATGGTCTCACTACGGCCAGCACCTACCAGGCCAGAGAAGCCTAGAATCTCTCCTTCTCGAACTTCAAAACTGATATCTCTGAATTTATCCCCATTGAAATCCTCTACACGGAATACCACATCACCAATCTCAACATCGGTCTTGGGGAAAAGTTGGTCGAGCTTATGCCCAACCATAAGGGAGATCAACTCATCTTTGGTTACTCCTTTCATATCCTTGGTGGCGATGTATTGTCCATCGCGGAATACCGAGGCTACATCACAAATGTCAAATATTTCCTCAAGACGGTGAGAGATATAAATGATAGATACGCCCTGAGCCTTCAGGCTTTTAATGGTATCCATCAGTCGAACCGTTTCCTCACTATCCAAGGAAGAAGTAGGTTCGTCCATGATAATCAACCGGGAGTTGTAGGAAACTGCCTTGATAATCTCGATCATCTGAGCTTGCGCAACGGTCAAAGTACTCATGGCAACCTTGGGATTAATATCTAAGCTAAAATTCTTTAATATTTTCTTAGCTTCATTATTCGTACGGGATTGATTTAAAAAGGGTAATCTGCCGTAGGTATGTTCCCGCTTCAGAAAGATATTTTCTGCAACCGTCAAGAAGGGCTCAACGTTCAGCTCCTGGTGGATCATGGAAATACCATGACGGATTGCCACAGAAGGGCCGGACACGTGGTAGGGCTCTCCTTCAAACAGAATTTCACCCTCATCGGCTTTGATAAGCCCCATGATGATGTTCATCAAAGTCGATTTTCCAGCCCCGTTTTCACCAATCAAGGCGTGAACTTCTCCTCTTCTCACAGCAAAATCTACTTCTTTGAGGGCCCGAGTCCCACCAAATCGTTTTGAAATCTTCTTAACATCAAGAATAATTTCATTCTCAGAGGATGTCATTTTTGTCTCCACCCGAGTTCCTCCTTTCTGCACTAGTACCGAGAATCCTGATCGATGCTGTCTTGACTACCCAAACAGCTATAATCTCTGTACTTACTCCCAGTTCAAAACTTTCAAAAGCTATATTACAGATTTTACATTACAAATGCAAATATGTAAAATAAAATTATCATATATTCAACATATCTATATCATTTACTTAACAGATATAGAAAGTAACTCAAGATGCGAGTAGGGTAACAGTACCCCTCTCGCATCTGTAACTTCTCTTACAACCGGTTCGCACTCCCAAATACTTCGATTTTGTCACAAACAATTTCTGCACACCTATCGACAATTTTCAGCGCAACTTTTCTTGGGTCGGAGTTAGTTACTAGTGGGGTATAATCTTTCATAACATTGAAATAGCCATTAACTTTAAGCTCTGTCCCAACATTAATTTTTAGGATACCAAGGGAAATTGCCTTTCTGAAATCATCATCAGGGACTCCGGTTCCACCATGAAGTACCAAAGGAACAGGAGTAAGCTCATGAATTTTTTTGATCCTATCAAAGTCGAGTTTGGGAGGAAGTTTATAGAAGCCGTGTACGGTTCCTACGGCAACTGCCAGGGCGTCGACACCGGTATCAATGGCAAAGCGTGCTGCGTCTTCAGGCAAGGTGAACATAGCCTCATACTCAGAAACCTTGATATCATCTTCCACACCCCCAATATGACCGATCTCAGCTTCTACCGAACAACCGGTTCTTGATGCATATTCAACAGCAAGGCGGGTTTGTCTTACATTCTCTTCATAGTCATAGGCTGAGGCATCGATCATGATGGAGGTAAACCCATTGTCCACACAACGTTTGAGCATATCCAAGTCGTCCTTACAATGATCAAGGTGCAGTACGACTTCCACTCCATACTCTTCACAAAGCTTTTCTGCAGCAGCAACAACTACTTTCTCTCCCATTACTTTGACAGCCCCGGTTGAAGCCATGGCAATAACAGGACTTTTTTTTTCACTTGCAGCCTTCATAATCCCGCGTAGGTTCTCAAGTCCGAAGAAATTGAATGAACCCACTGCATAATTGCCCTTGCGTGCCTTCTCAAGTACATATTTCAGCGTAACCAAAGCCATAAGCCCTCCTAGTAAAAGCTACCCTTTTATATTAATCAGTAACTTTTCGTTGTTTCTTTAATATTTTTCAAATCTCTCTCTAAAGAGATATTCGCCACCATAAAACCCAGCTTTATTACCATGTTTTCCCCAGACAACAGAAAGCTTCCTTCTTGGAATACGTTTCAAAAGATGGATGTTCAAGCCTTTCTGAAGCACTTCCTTGGGAAACCCCTCCATACAAACGATCCCACCGCCGATGATCAGTAGCGTTGGCTGAATGATCGAGACGGCAATGGCCAAAATCATTGCTTGATAATCCACAAACTCTTTCAAACGCAGAGCAAGCATTGAATCGTCTTCCCAGTGGGTGAATACCAAGTGAATGGGAATATTGAATGCATCGCTGATAGTTTGGAGTTTATGCCCGCTGATGAAAGTCTCGGCACAACCAATCTTTCCACAGACACAGCGTTCTCCATTCAGAGATAAAGGCAAATGCCCTAATTCCAAGCCATTCTCAAATACTTTGCAGTTTGGGTCCTTCATCAGTACATCAGCACCAACACCGGTCCCAAAGAAAACACCTAAGGCAATTTCATCATCGCAATCAGAAAGTTTGGACAACTCCCCCGCAAGCAATAACTTGGTGTCATGCTCAATAAAAATCGGGCAGCCAAGTGTTTCTCTCAGCTCACTGGCCATCCTCCGTCCAGTAAGCGATGGAATGTTATTACACATCAGCACTTGGTCATTATCAGAAGAAACCACGCCTGGAAGCCCGATTACAACTCCAATCGGTTTGATTGCACTCTTTTCAATGTAAGATTGCAGCAAACTCTTTAGTACGGACAAAGCGTCGGAACCATTGAGTATGGTTGTCCAGTGTTCTTGTATTGAGTTGGGTATTTCGCTTGTATGTAGTCCTACATACGATAAACGGATGCGTGTCCCTCCAATATCGGCTACAAGTAAATACTTAGCTTCCATCATTTATTCTCCACTCTCACTCATGCCGATATAAGCAAGCACTTTCGTAACCCTTTCATCCAAAAGGTCTGGGTCATCCGTTTCAAGCCGCAAGTAAGGGACAGTCAAAGGATCAGCATGTTCTTTCAACGAATAGTAGAGATTCATATCTCTGTTCTTCGCCAAATGCTGATTTTGGTCCTTCACAATTCTTTCTCTTGCGGTTTCTTCGCTACAGGTGCAATACACAAACTTGCACAAAACTTGAATCCTAGTGGTAAACTCCAAAATTGCATCCACCTGCTTTTTGGAGGAGAATGTTCTTCCATCAATAAAAATGACACGATTTGGGTCTTTGGCCAGCAGATATGCGACCGCCTGGAAAATGACGTCCATACACAAGTCATTCTGGGCGGAAGAAAAATCTGTCAATTTCTTAGGGAACAAAGCATTGCGAACAGTATCCTTATTGTAAAGGATAAAATTGGGATATCGACGAACAATTTCGTTTGCTAAGAAACTCTTCCCAGAACCGGGGAGTCCAGCCAAAGCAATAACCATTTAGCAAACCTCACAAGGAAGGCTTTTAAGCCAATCAACAGTCTCTTGCAGTTTTTTGCTTCCGAAGACCAAAGAACCCGGGGTAACCATGTCAGCACCATTTTTTCTTAGTTCCGGTACGGTATGCACTCTGATTCCACCATCTACCGAAAGAATGATCTTACTTGTACGGCCTGCATCCATAAGTAATTGCTTCAGTTCCTTTACTCTGCTTGGAGTATTCTTATCCTGGCCAACGCTCTTGATTCCAATTTTGGTTCCCATCAGAAGTATGAGGTCTATTTCGTTAAAATAGGGAGCCAGTTCTCGTACATCTGTCTCAACGGTAATACAGAGTCCCACCCTAATATTTTTATTCTCCAAGTGTTTAAAAATTTTCTCCAGCTTCTCTTTTCCAAGTTCTACGTGAACAGTAATTATGTCAGCACCTGCATCGATGAATTCATCAAGAATCGGATAGGGATCTTCCATCATTAGATGGCAGTTCAATGGGATGTCGGTCTTTTGGTCTATGGCTTTGATGAAGTCGGGAAAAAATAACAGACCCGGTACAAAGTGGGCATCAGCGACATCCAAATGATATATGTCTGCGATCGCTTCAGTTTTTCTGATGCTCGCTTCCATGTTCACGAGATCCCCGGACCAAAGTGAGACATCAAGCAACATTCTTGATTCCTTTGTTTTATACAAATCTTGCAACATGTTTACTCCTTTTCAGTGTAAAAAATACAATTCCAGAAAACGGTAAGATATTTTATTGAATTATTAATATTTTCTGTAATATTTTTATATTTTACCCCTAGAAATAATTGATGTCAATTAAAATATTGATAATTTTTCTCGTCTTCGATTAAAAATATGAATATATTTCATTTCTCGAGAATCTTATTGACAGCACTACAGGGCGTATTATACATTTGTTTAGTGTAGAGGATTATATGAAAACCATAGACAAACTGTCCAAGGCAGAGACCCGTCGGCAGAAAATCAAACAGCTCATGATTTCGAATAAGATTGTTTCACTCAATGAATTCTGTGAAATACTCCATGTCAGTGAGTCCACTATTAGAAATGATTTGAAGTACCTTGACGAAAAAGGAGTACTCACTCGAACCTACGGTGGTGCAGTCCTAAATGAGAACACACGATATAATATTGCGATGAATACCCGCTACACGATGAATATCGAACAGAAGGAAGAGATTGCAGGATATGTTGTGGAGCATTTGCTAAAGAACAATTCCATCATCTTCCTTGATAGCGGTACAACGATGGTCAGTATTGCAAAGAAGATCCTTGATTCCATGCTTGAGCTAACTATCATTACCTCTTCTTTTGCAATTGCCAGTATCCTAAGCAGGAATGCAAATATAGATCTGTATATCACAGGAGGGAAACTCAACCATATCAAGGAAGCATTCATAGACCAAACAGCAATAGACTTTGCATCAACCATCTGTCCTGACCTGTACCTGTTTTCCTGTGATGGGGTAGATGGGATCAATGGCTACACCATTGGGGATCCTGAAGAGGTAGCAATTAAAAAAATCGTTGCATTGCACGCAAGAAAGATCATCTGCGTGATAGATAGTACGAAAATCAATCAGGTGAAGATGAAAAGAATATTCAATATTACTGAAATTGATACCATTATAACTGATTCCATGGCAGAGGATGCGGCAGTGGATAGCTTTAGATCCATGGGCGTGAACATGATTAAGCCGAAAATAAAATCATGCCCTTGCCTCCTAGACCAAGTATTTTGAGGATTCTCTTTCAAGCAGAGTAAAATCAGAGAACAGTCTGCGTGGAAGCGAATCGGGGCGTTTAATCCGCTCCTTCATCAACTGGATAGCATATTCAGCAAGAATGGCACAAGGTTGTTCAATAGTAGTAAGCTTTGGGGAAACCTGGGCAGAAATTTGTGAGCCATCAAACCCGGCCAATCGAAAATCTCTGGGAACACGGAAGGACTCTTCGAGGAGCCTCTGCAGCAAACGTACCGCTTCCATATCATTATGACAAATAATATTCTTAGCCCCTCTTTGCTTGAGAATCTTCCCTACATTCTGCATGGAATCGTCTATCACATGTACCCATTGGGGGGAAGGAGTAATTCCCCTGTCGAGCATTGCGCATTGAATTCCATGCAATCTACGAAATACTGCAGATCCTGAATTGGGGCGGGTGACGAAATCAATTCGACGCATTCCCTGATCGAGAAAATGGGTGGCCAGACGATACCCCGCCCTGAAGTTATCGATGGTGACAAGATCGTAAGTACTGCAACCAGGGAATTCCATGTAGTCATCATCCACTAACACTACGGGGATATTCACTTGTGCAAGTTTATTCAGCAACGCTTCAGTTACTTCCTTGGATTTCTTGATATGCTTTCTCGGCGAAAGAAATACCCCTGAGACATGCTGATCTACATAGAAATCAGCCATGTTCTCTACACTGCTTACGGTATCGAGGGAATTCTCAGCAAATTGTCCGCCCCAAATTACCTTGAATCCATGAGATTCAGAGGATGCTACAATCTGCTGTGCCAGCGGGGTAAAAAACCCCTCCATTCCGGACATCGGAAAAATAAGACCAAAGACCAGGTCTTTTTTACTGGTTAGAGGTTTGCTTATTATCACAGTTCCCGCCCCTGGCCTGCCCTCCAGAAATCCTTCAACTTTCAGTTGTTTGATTGCCTTATTAACGGTAGGCCTGGAGACGTTGAACTGCTTGGCGAGATCATTACCCGAAGGAATAATCTCGCCAATCTTATATTCGGGCCTTTCGATCATCTTAAAGAGTTCCCTGTACACATTTTCTGCTAGACTGAACTTGCTAGTGGCCCTGTCTTGAGTTACTCCCATATAATGAACACACTCCCTATTATAAATTCTGATAAAACCAACCTTTAACAGTATTATTATTTTAGCAAGCTAACGGCTTCTTTGACAATCCTTTCGGAGGTCAATTCATAATATTGAAGTAGCTCATCAGCAGAACCAGTCTGACCAAAACAGTCTTCAATTCCAATATTTTTCACCCTTACCGGTGTATCGAAATTGTTGCTCAAAATGACTTGGTTAACCGTATCGCCCAAACCACCGTAGATTGAGTGTTCTTCAGCTGTAATCACCTTCAAAGTCTTTGCAACCGAAGCAATGATCGCTTCCCGGTCAATAGGCTTGATGGTATGGATATTGATGATTTCTGCATCAATGCCCTTAGCTTCCAAATCCTCAATTGCTTCAATTGCTTTTGAGGTCATTACCCCGGTGGTGATAATAGTGATATCATTACCTTCTCTCATGGTAACAGCTTTACCAATCTCAAAGGTGTAGTTCTCATCCATTATCTCTGGAACAGCCTCTCTTCCCAGTCGAACGAAAAAAGGCCCTGGGGTTCTGATAATTGCTTCAATCGCCTTTTCAGTCTCAATCGCATCGGCTGGTACAATGACTCTCATGTTTGGCATTGATCGCATCATTGAGATATCTTCAACCGGCTGGTGTGTAGCACCATCTGGTCCTACGGTAAGACCACCGTGGGTTCCAATAATCTTTACATTTAAGTTTGAGTAGGCAACTGACTGCCGAACCTGATCATAGGCTCTTCCGGTAGCAAAGATACTGAAGGTACCGGCAAGAGGGATTAAGCCAGTAGTTGAAATACCGGCGGCAACCCCGACCATATTTTGTTCAGCAATACCAACGTTCAAAGATCTTTGGGGATATGCTTCAACAAACCCATTGGTTTTGGTTGCAGCAGATAGGTCTGCATCCAATACTACAAAATTTGGATATTTTTCTGCCAATTTTAACAATGCTTGCCCGTAGGCTTCTCTTGTAGCTTTTTTACTCATTTTATTCCCTAACTCCTCTTATCCAATCCCAATTTCGTTCAGCGCTTTCTGCAAGATTTCATCTGACATGTTTGCGATGTGGTGGGAAGATACTTTTCCCTCAAAATAACTGACACCCTTACCTTTAATAGTCTTTGCAATTATCATTGTGGGCACTTCAGAGGTTTTTGAGCGTTCAAGTGCATCTACGATAGCATCAATATCGTGTCCATCGATTACTTCAACCTTCCAGCGGAAAGCTCTGAATTTCTCGTCCACAGGAGCTACGTCCATGATGTCGGGTACCGATCCGTCGATTTGCAAATTGTTATAGTCCAGTATAGCGGTTACGTTATTCAATTTGAATTGAGGAATAGACATTGCAGCTTCCCAGACCTGGCCTTCTTCAATCTCTCCATCCCCTAGGATGCAATAGACTCTGGAATCTTTATTTTGTTGCTTAAAACCCCAAGCCATACCTGCAGCAAGAGACAAACCCTGGCCGAGAGAACCTGTAGAAACTTCGACACCGGGAACTTTCTTGCTGTCCGGATGTCCTTGCAGGATGCTTCCGAACTTCCTGAAACTTTTCAGAATCTCTGCATCAAAATACCCAAACTGAGCTAGAGCAGCATAGAGTGCAGGTGCGGCATGCCCTTTACTGAGTACCAAGCGGTCTCGGACTTCCCATTCTGGGTCCCTAGGATCATACCGCATGGTTTTTCCATATAACACTGCCAAAATATCGGCTATAGAGAGAGATCCACCAGGATGCCCTGATTTTCCATCATAAATCATTTGAATAACATCGGCCCGTATTTGCTTTGCTGATTCAACCAATTCTGCTTTGTTCATTGGCCGAGCAGAATATCTATTGTTACCCATCTCAATTTCCTCGCTTATTTAAATATGTAATACTATCTGTATAACTAATGTATACATATAACTTACATATCTGTCAATAAAAATTTACATTTATTTTTCATCACGTGACGGCTTCGCATTCATACTTTATCCTGTTTCAATAGCTTGGAAATATTTACAATCAGGTTTTATGACTACTCAATTGGAGTATGCTTAGCTGTAAAGGGAATTGATGGGGCGGTATTTCCTTGTCAGCGTCCCTGATGTACGGGCGAAAATCGTCCGCAAGCACATCAAGGAGACGACCTACATCGACTATGAGTATGACCGATCCTATGTGCGAAGAGGAAGTTCAACATCCCCAAGAGAGTCACCATCGGCAAGCAATCCGCAGAGGATGCCTCGCTGATGTATCCCAACCAGAATTACCTCAGGTACTTCCCTGAGGCAGAGCTCCCCCAGGAGAAGGCTGGCTTCGAGAGAAGCAGCTCCTGACTTTATGACTTGGAACAGCCAATCTGATTCAAAATCTTCAATCCAGAAGTCCATCTGCAGATTTCTGGGTTTTCTTTTGGATTTCTTTTCTGGTACCTAGAATCATCAATTCACGCTCTGAATGCCCTGTTTTAACGTTTTTTGTGGAAAATATGCAGGTTGTGTCAGGTACTGTAAGTCCTTGTTTCAGTTAGAGAATTGGCAAGGCTAAGAAGGCAAGGTGCCCCTGTTATCTTCAAGAGGTGACCAAAAGAGCCTGGGATGATCAAGCATGAAGAATTCCAGATACTTATAAATGAGATGCGGCAACAGGAACAAGCAAAGCTAACAGATATTAGGCCAATCTTGGAATCAGATCAGATTCTTGATTTCTGGTGTAGGAAGGATGGTGAGGATTACTATCTGTTCATAGCCCATCCAAAGGCAAGGAAGCTTAGGTATCCATTGGAGTATGGGTATAGTGAGAAGGTGGGAGAGGTGAGGGTTAATGCTAGGTTTTATGGGGAAGACGGGGAGAGACCTCTTGTTTTGGATTTTGCAGAGAAAGAGGTATTGTTGACTCTTAAACCTCAATTAGAAGCGTGTGAGCTTGTGTAATAAAGCAAGGATGACCTTATCAGGGGCATTGTCATACGATTGATATGGATTTTGTGTAGTTTCTATCTGATATCGCTAATAAGTAACTTTGTCTCAAACGATTCAGTAAACAAGTCCAATCAATTATGAAAACAAGGCTGTTTCAAAAGTCTGATATAAAACAAACTAAGAGGTAGATCCTTCTTTACTATTAACTTCAAACATTAGGCCCATAAGATTTTCTTGTGGGATTTCTCCCACTCCACTCTAGCCTGGGTTCGTTTCTCCTTGGCTTATCCGATCGGTTGGTTCTTGGGGCATCTCCTGCTCCTGTCCCAGATCTTGAGGAAGGAGTATTGGGTGTCTCTGAATCCATAGGCCTGCCTGCGTACCGTCTTGATCATGTCGTTGCAGTCTTCCAGGGGTCCGTTCGAGATGGGGAAGCGCACCCTTAAGACAATGCCTTCCATGCGGGTGCTCATCATCCTGTTGAAGGTTTTGAGCATCGGAATCTGCACAACAAAACTTTCTAAGAGATTCAACCACTGCTCTTAAGAATGAAAAAAAGCTGCTTCAAAAGATTTTCACTTTTGAAACAGCTTTTTTTAAAAGTGTAACTTATTATGTTGTTGTATAAGTGAAGGTTATGGTAGCTTGATAATCATCACTAGCCAATGCTGTCAAATAATCATTATCTTCGACATTAACTACAATTGGGCTTGATCCTGTGCTAACTGAATTAGTAGAAACTGGAAAACTATATGGTGACCCTGTAGCTGAACTATCTTCCTTGTCTACACTAACAACCTGAGTTGTTGTACTATTAAAAGTAAGAGTAACATAGTATCCGATTTTGCTTAAATTTGATGCATTCTCAGCATCAGCAAGAGGGGTAGCACTAACAGTTGTAGCAAATGAGATGCCACTATTGGTAAAGTAATTGAGGTATCCAACAGTGACATCCGCATCATAATTTGTTGAACCAATTACAACAGTTGAATCAACTACTTCATCAGTACTATCATAAAAATCACTGTAGGAAAATGGATCATCAAAAGTGTAAGATGATGTAGTAATTTTAATAGCATTATATTGTGGGACTTCTGAGAAAATCTTAAGATTTGCTGTGTCAGTAGCAGCAAACAGTCCAACACCAGCAAGTACCAGAACTAATAGAATAGCGATTGTTTTTTTCATTTTTTCTTTTCCTTTTAGAAGCTTTTTTGCTTCTGTGCAAGTTATTTTTTACTGTGCCCTATTTCCTAAGCACACCTGTATAATACGGGCTAAAGAGACTTATGTCAATACTAAAAATAAAAAAAGTAATAAAAAATGAAAAATTTTTTAAAATAGTATATAAATATATATATTATAAAGCAATAAAAATTTCTATACTTTGTCTTACTTGTGACAACAGGGTAGGGATACGTGATAGAAGTATGGTACTTGTGAATTATAATTACTTTTAGCTATGCTTAGTTTCGTTACCTTTAGGTGACTTCCGTTAGAAGTAGCGTATAAGAATTGTATGTTTCTAGCTTGTATTGTAAACACATGTTTGAGAGTATTACTTCTTAAGTATATTATATGTAGAGATAAGTTAAATTCTTTTTTTACTGGTTTAGGTGTTGAATTTGACTGTATTTGCATATAATTTAACTTTTTGTAAAAAAATATCAACAATTTTATCAATTATTTCACATTTTTCTTGTGTCGGGGGCTTTCTGTACGTAATAATGATTGCATCTATTGTAATTGGAGGACTTGTATGAAGAAACTTACTGTTGTCTTGTTAGTCATGCTCCTTTTGGGCTCTGTAGTCTTTGCCGCTGGTAGCAGTGAAGCTAAGAGTGGGATAAAAGAAGTTGTCATTGGTGTATTCGAGCCCCTAACCGGTGAGAATGGGGGTGGTGGATACCAGGAAGTCTTGGGCATGCGGTATGCCAACGTCGTGTATCCCACTGTTCAGATCAATGGTGAGACCTACAATGTTCGACTTGTCGAAGCTGACAACAAGAGCGACAAGACCGAAGCTGTCACTGCTGCACAGAGTCTTATCTCCAGCGGTGCTTCTGTCATCCTTGGCTCGTATGGTTCTGGAGTGTCCATTGCAGCTGGTGACATCTTCCTTGATAACAAGATCCCTGCCATTGGTGCATCCTGCACCAACCCTCAGGTTACCCAAAGCAATGACTACTACTTCCGCGTATGCTTCCTCGATCCTTTCCAGGGAACAGTCATGGCCAACTATGCTTGGCAAGAAGGTGCTAAGAATGCCGCTATCATTACCCAGCTTGGGGACGACTACTCTTCAGGCCTTGGTAACTTCTTCAGCAAGGCTTTCACTGAACTTGGTGGTAAGGTAGTAAGCGAACAGCGCTTCCAGACCAACACTACAGATTTCAAATCCATCCTGACCAACATCAAGGCAGCAAACCCTGATGTAATCTTCGCCCCATCATCCATCGCCACTGCGCCTCTTATCATCAAGCAGGCTCGTGAGCTTGGTATGACAGCAAAGATCATGGCAGGTGACACTTGGGAAAACTCCTCCATCATCGAGAATGCTGGTATAAGTGCAGAAGGCGTTGTCCTTTCCACATTCTTTGACGATGCAGACCCTGCCACCGATGAAGCTGCTTCCTTCATCAAGGGTTTCAAGCCCTATCTGGCAGAGAACAAGCAGGATCAGATCATTCCCGCTGTTTCCGCTCTTGGCTACGATGCTTACATCACAGCCCTGAAGGCCATCGAAAAGGCTAACTCTTCCGAGGGTCCTGCTATTCGTGATGCCCTAGCAGGTATTTCTGTTGAAGGTGTAACTGGAAAGATTACCTTTGACCCCAATGGTGATGCCGATAAAGATATGGCATTCATCAAGACCGTCAAAGACGGCCAGTTCAAGTTCCTGAAGACTGTAAGTGTTTTGTAACCTATTGCTCTAGGCTCTGTCGGGATGGGCAACCATCCCGACATCCCTTGTCCCCATGATTTCTGTTTTGTGTTTTTGTCCCTTTTTTCTTTCTGTCTGTTGCTTTTCATTTCCTTCGTTTAGTTCCTGACCTTGTAGGTTGATAGTGTAGGGCGCAAAGAAGTTGGTTACCATTTTCTTTATGTTGGCTTAGGCAAATTTTGATTCTGTGTATATATTTGTATCTTTTGTTTACCGTCTTTGCCTTGTTTGATATCCCTATCTTCTTTATGATCGCTCCCTAAGCAAGCACTTGCTGCTATCCCCTTGGCCTCTAGCCCCATCGAACCTCGAACCGTTCTCCTTCCTGAGAACGCCCAGTTCGGATATGGAGAACCTTTGATGAGTATGACAACCATCCTGCAGCACTGTCTGACAGGAATTTCCCTTGGAGGAGCCTATGCCCTGATCGCCATCGGCTACACGCTGGTGTATGGCATCCTTCGTCTGATCAACTTCGCCCATGGCGATATCTTCATGATGGCCGGCTATTTCATGATATTCGCCCTAGCCAGCTTTCCCTGGCCTGTGGCCATCATCATTACCCTGGTAGTCACCACAGTGATGGGGATAGGTATAGAGAAGTTTGCCTATAAGCCGCTACGGAATGCCCCACGCATGTCTATTATGATAAGTGCAATCGGTGTTTCGTACCTGTTGCAGAATCTTTCCACCTATCTGTTTACTGCAATTCCCCGTGGGTACCCCGAACTGCCGTACCTCAAGAGGATATTCAGAATAGGGGAGCTCAGTGCTTCCTTCGTTACGATTCTTACTCCCATCCTTACTATTGTACTGGTCATCGTACTTATGATTCTGGTCAACAAGACAAAGACTGGTATGGCTATGCGTGCTGTCAGCAAGGACTTCGAGACTGCCAAGCTGATGGGTATCAACATCAACCGTATCGTTTCGGTGACCTTTGCCATCGGATCGCTTTTGGCGGGCATAGGATCGATCCTGTACTTCACCGACCGTATGTCAGTAACACCCTTCTCAGGTACCTTGCCAGGGTTGAAGTGTTTCGTAGCTGCTGTTTTCGGTGGTATCGGCAATATTCCAGGAGCAGTGGTCGGGGGCTTTTTCATCGGCATCGTAGAGACTCTTCTCATAGCCCTTGGCTACTCGACTTTCAGTGACGCATTTACCTTCCTACTCCTTATTATCATGTTGCTCGTAAAACCGACAGGACTCTTTGGCGAAAAAAATGTGGAGAAGGTGTAATCATGAAAAGTAAAAGAAATACCCTATTAACCACCAGTGTCTTTGCCTTGCTTGTCGTCTTCCTTTATTGGTTGAGCGCCAATCGCTTACAGAATGGCATGCTTGTATCAGTCTTGCAGAAGGGAGTCATCTTTGCCCTGGTTGCAGTTTCCATGAATCTTCTCAACGGCTTTACCGGACTGTTCAGCTTGGGGCAAGCTGGTTTCATGTCCATCGGTGCCTATACCACTGCCATTCTCATCATTCCTGTAAAGAGCCTCGATGGTGTCTACTATATGAATGGTGTGCATCCTGGTATCAGGGCCCTGAAAATGGTCATCGCCGATTCTCCCGCCTTTGTGCAGAGTGTTTTCCCGTTTGTTGCATTGCTTCTAGGTGGTTTGCTTGCCGCCGTCATTGCAGCCATTGTAGGGGTTGCAGTACTCAGGCTTAAGAGTGACTACCTGGCAATAGCAACCTTGGGACTTTCGGAGATAGTGCGCGCTATCTTTTCCTCTCCTCAGCTTGACCAGGTTACCAATGGTTCCTACGGACTGAATAAGATTCCCACGTTCCCAGAGATGGCTTGGGGCCTTATTCCTTCGCTGCTGACGCCTTTTATCGTAGTAGGGTTTTGTGTTGTCTTTATCTTGCTTCTGATAAACTCATCCTACGGAAGGGCCTTCAAGGCCATCCGTGAGGATGAGATTGCAGCAGAGGCGATGGGCATTAACCTGTTCAAACATAAATCTATGAGTTTTGTGGTAAGTTCGTTCTTTTCTGCTATTGCAGGAGGGCTCTTGGCAATGTACATGCGCTCCATCGAGGCCAAGACGTTCTCCATTACCATGACCTACGACATCCTCCTCATTGTAGTCATCGGAGGTATCGGTAGTGTTACAGGCAGTATTCTCAGTGCCTTCCTGGTAACGGCAGCAAAGGAGTGGTGGCTTCGGTTCTTTGACCAGCCTCTTTTCATTGGTGATTGGCAGGTGCCTTTGTTTAGGACCGGCTTCAGAATGGTCATTTTTTCCATACTTCTGATGGTGGTGGTACTTATCTACCGCAAAGGGTTGATGGGTAGCACCGAATTCAGTTGGGATCGTATCATAGGGCGCTTTCGACGTACAAGGAATAGTGAAGGGGGTGCAGCATGAGTAACATCCTCCTAAAGACTGAGCATATAACCATGCAGTTTGGCGGTGTCGTTGCTGTCGATGATCTCAACATAGAGATTCCCGAAGGGCAGATCACAGCCCTTATCGGCCCCAACGGAGCCGGCAAGACCACAGCCTTCAATGTCATAACTGGTGGATACCAGGCAACCAATGGTCGGGTGACCTTTGATGGTCACGTCATTGGTGAGAATTATCCCCGTTCAAAAATGAAAAAGATTTACAACGGGACATACAAGACATTAAACGAACATCAGGTCATCAACACCCCAGACAAGATCACACGCCTGGGGATGGCAAGGACCTTCCAGAATATCAGGCTATTCAAGGACCTTACCGTGTTTGAGAACGTCCTTATCGCCAAGCACTGTCACATCAAGGCAGGTATGTTACGTTCGACATTCAAACTTAACGCAGCTGAAGAGCTGATGATGAATCAGGAAGCTGACAAGCTTCTGCATACAGTTAACCTGCATATGCATAGGGATGAGAAGGCTTCTTCTCTTCCCTATGGCAAGCAACGCAAGCTTGAGATTGCGAGGGCTCTGGCCACAGGGCCCAAGCTCCTCCTGCTTGACGAACCAGCGGCAGGAATGAATCCCAAGGAGACTGAAGAGCTCGCGCTCTTCATCCAGGAGATCAAGGAGACCTTTTCTCTGACAGTATTTCTCATCGAGCACCATATGAACCTGGTCATGGACATATCGGATAAGATCTATGTACTCGACTATGGTAAGACCATAGCACAGGGGACAGCGAAAGAGGTTCAGAACGATCCTGCCGTCATCAGGGCCTATTTGGGAGTTGAAGAAGAATGAGTCTATTGGAAATACGTGACCTAAAAGTTTGTTATGGTGGTATCGTTGCCCTTAATGGCATTTCCTTTGATGTCAATGCGCACGAGATCGTCACCCTTATCGGAGCAAACGGCGCCGGTAAGTCTACCACCTTGCGATCCATCATGGGGCTTGTGCCGCTGACCAGCGGTACCATCTTCTACGATGGGGTGAAGATCAACGGCATGGATACCCGTAAGATTGTGGAGATGGGCCTTGTTCTGGTTCCTGAAGGCAGAAGGGTATTCCCTAACCTGACCACCCTGGAGAACCTGAAGATCGGAGGTTATCTCCAGGATGCAAAAAAAGAGCATCAGGCTCTTGAACACGTTTATGAACTGTTTCCCCGTCTTCAGGAGAGGCACTGGCAGCTGGCTGGAACCCTCTCGGGAGGCGAACAGCAGATGCTGGCAGTAGGGCGGGCGCTTATGGCCAATCCCAAGGTCATCATGATGGATGAACCCTCCTTGGGTCTTGCTCCCCTGGTTGTGAAGGATATCTTCTCTATTATTAGGAAGATCAATGAGGAAGGTGTTACCGTCCTGCTCATCGAGCAGAATGCCAACGTAGCCCTCAAGACAGCTCACCAGGGCTATGTCATGGAGACAGGCAACATTACCAATCACGGGCCTGGGCGCGAGCTGCTGGAGAATGTGGATATCAGGGCTGCCTACCTTGGGAAGACCAAGTAGGGGTAGGGTAGGCGAAAGAGACTCTTGTATTTTTTCTGAGCGTACTCTGGGGTTTTGTAGTGAACAAGTAGTATTGATTATACAGGCAGGAAGGGGAGACCCTCCTGCCTGTAGTTGCTTTTAGAGATAAATGATTATTTTAGATTCGGTATTGGCTTTGGGTTAGGAGTTGAAAATGATGGCTTTTTCCAAGTCTTTTTGGCATGTTTTCTGATAAACGTACTTACTAATAGCGTTTACCATCATAAAAGTACCCAGTGAAGGTGTAAAAGAGATGAAATCTAGTTATGTGAAAATTTCACAAGCTTGGTGTGGTAATATCTTGTATAGGATGTGTTTTGCAGCTACAATATATCTATACTAGATTCGGTTTTCTATGGGGGTAAATATATGCTATCACGTTTTACAGTAGGAAATTTCCTTTCATTCAATAAAAACCAAACCCTTTCTCTCATAGCGGGTGATGTCCAAAAAAACAAGGATCGCTTATATCAGGCTCAAGATATGAGATTGCTCAAGTTTTGTGCAATCTATGGCGCTAATGCTGCAGGAAAGTCCAATTTGGTCAAAGCAATGTCTTTTGCCTTGAAGGTTATCTTTTCTGGAACAGCAAGCATACTCAATAGCCAGCGCTATTTTCGCCTTGATGCAACCAACAAGGAAAAGCCTTCCTATTTTGAGTTTGAGATTTGTATCAACAAGAAAATGTATGCCTATGGGTTTGAGTTAAGCATTTTAAAAAAAGAGATACTTGAGGAGTGGTTGATTGAATTAGGTCCAGTGAAAGATGAGAAGATCTTTTACCGCAATACCAGCACTGGTCACTACACCTATGATACCTCATTGTTGGAAGAGAAATCTCTAGAGCGATTTAACATTTATATGAGTGATGTAAGAACAGTAAAGAATAAGACCTTTCTCAACTATATCATGGTAGATAAAGATGATTTGCATGCAAATAATCCAAAGCTAGCTATTTTAAAACAGGTCTTCAATTGGTTTGCAATGCTTGATATTACATATCCAGATACTCCTGTGTCGGGATATGATTGCTTAGCAACAGCGAATCCAAAGCTAATCGAGAAGGCTGTCGAAACATTCGCAATTGGGATTTCTCAAGTAGTTTTTAAGGAGATATCTCAAGAAAAAGTATTTGCCCAGACACCAAAAGAAATTAAGGAAAAAATTGAGAAGAATATTCAAGAATTGTGTTCCGATCTACAGAGTCAAGAATGCGGAATGAGAATGAATCTAAATGGACGGCTAATATTTGTTTCATTCAAAGACTCTATTCCTACATTCAAAGAGGTGTCATTCATCCATAATAATTTGGAGAATCAGCCGTTTTCTCTTAGTGAGGAGTCAGATGGGACGCAGAGGATTTTGGATTTGTTGGCTGTATTGGTTACCTCGAAGGAGAACTCAGTCTTTGTCATCGATGAGATAGACAGGAGCCTGCATCCCCAACTGACCCTGCATTTTATAAGGAACTTCCTGTTGCTTGCTAAGCAAAGGAACATCCAACTGATTATCACCACACATGAGAGTCATCTGTTGGATTTGAATATACTGCGACAGGATGAAATTTTCTTTGTTGAAAAGAACTCCACTGGATCCAGTGAGGTCTTCCCATTCGATAAGTTCAAGGAGCGTTTTGACAAAAAGATCGAAAAGGCCTATCTCGATGGCAGGTATGGAGGAGTTCCTCTGTTTGACTCGTTTTTCATGCCTGAACAGACCTGTGTGGAGGAGTAGTTATGCGCGTGGAGCAACCTTATGGAAAACGATATGAAGATTTAGCGTACTCAGAAGAACCCAAGAAAAAGTTTTTTATTGCATGTGAAGGGGAAAAGACAGAATATAAATATTTTAAAGGTGTGATGGAGCATCGATCTGAACTATCCATATCTCCTTTTGTTGAAGTAATTCCTGTCAGACATGAAGCCTGTACAGGTTCAAATCCTCTACAGATTTTTGCTGAAGCAAAACATGCTTTGGAGCATTCAGATCATTATTTCATGGCAACCGATAAGCTTTGTATCATTGTTGATAGGGATATGCATAGCTTCCATGAACCCCAATACGATGAGTTGCTTCAGAAGAGCAAGGAAGAAGGATTCTTTCTTGCAATATCCAATCCCTGCTTTGAGCTCTGGCTGCTCCTGCATTACAGTGACCTATCAGAATATGACCTTCAAACAATCCTGACCAATAGGAAGGTAGGCAAAAGAACCCAGACCGAGCTGTTTCTCATGGAAAAGCTCGGGGGTAGTTACAATAAGACGAGACTCAAGTTTTCAGTTCGGTTTCTTGATAGGATCGAGACAGCAATAAAAAATGCCTCAAAGTATACAACAAGTTCGGACAGTCTAAAGCATGCGATAGGATCCAATGTGGGCATCTTGTTGGAGCTCTTGCAGGGGAAGGGTTTCTAACGGTCTGGTTTGCCCCCTCCCCAGGTTTCGGAGGACCCGGTAGATGTAAGGACCAGCTCAGATCCTTCAAAGGAGTTGCAATCAATCACTTGGGCAACTTTCTTGCTTGAAACACATTTACAGTAGAATGTTCTGGTATCAACCAGATGAATATGAAGGACATCCTCCGAACCTGATGAGTCCTATTGGCAAGTGCTCCACGCATATTGAGGCATTAGTAGGACACCTCTGCTTTTTCCGGTACAATAGGTAAATTCACTGCACTTCCCAAACAGGACTTTGGTTTATCTCATACCGTCGTGAGAGTGAATTTTACAATAGTTGAATAATCCTCGCTTGAACTGGCATTAGCCCAATCAGTTGCGTTGAGTGCAACAGAAAATCGTGCAGGAACAACTTGCCTCCCTCCATTGTGACTTGAGAACGTCAAGAAATGAACAGCAGTATTGGTTTCAGATGAGACTGTCAGAGTTGCCCCAGGAGTATACCAGCTATTTCCACCCAAGGGTGTGATTGTGTAACCTATAGTCGTGGATGCATCTGGTGCTGACAATGGGTCGCCTTCAAGATTGATATAATATGCAGAACGGGTATTTCTCATTAGGCTAACATAAGCTTCCTGGGCATCTGGTACCTCAAAAAACATGGATAAATCCACCGATGCATCATCCCAACCAAAAGGCCCGCTTCCACTATTCAGGGGCCTATCTGAAAGCTTGATAAGGGTTTCTCCCTCGACAGATGTTTTCAACGTAAGTTCGGCGGAAGTGGAAAACAAAGAACTGACAATCATTAAGCATATAAGACTTGCTATAAGTTTTTTCATAAATATCGTCCTTGTTTTTAATTGCTTTGAATATAAGCATTAAAACTTTATAATATATATAAATAAGTAATCATTGATATCTGCAGGGCCTCGAGTATACTGTAACGTGGTTTGCCCGTCTGTTTTCATTTTTAACCTCCAGAGAGAAATCTAATTTTGAGCTTGAGCATGTTGGCCTCAAAATCAATGCCGGACGACACTGCCCTTCCAAATCTTTCGATAGAAGAAAGAGAAGGGGTGCTGGCCGTTTTTTGGGAAACTCCAAAGGAGGAGTATTGCGCTATTTCAGCAGGAAACATTCCAAATCCGATAAAATACTTGTCAACTCCTGTTCAAGATTTAGTGATTTTTTTGGTTCTTCTTTACAATACATCGTCTTTATGCATATGTCAAAACTTATATATAAAAAAATATTAACTATAGATATAAATTAAGAATACTAAATAATTTGTTTTATTATAGTGATATGGTAATAATCAACTTATGTCACTAATAAGACTTTCTGTTAATATATTTTTTAAATATACGGAAATACACTTTCTGAAAAAGATAATTATTATCGTATAATGTTATATGTATTGCCTGAGTAAGGGCTATATCCCACTCTTCAGCAAAACCCGGATTGTATTCTGAGGCGAAAGCGTATCCCGTGCAGGATTTCATAGGGTTTCAAGAGATTTTCTATGAATCCCAATTGCTTGGTTTGCAGCTACATGAAAACAGCCGCTGATTGCTCAGCGGCTGTTTAAGAAGGTGCCAATCGGATTCGAACCGATGCATCAAGGTTTTGCAGACCTTTCCCTTACCACTTGGGTATGGCACCATGTTTGGGACATTGTTGACCATATCAGTTTTCTCTATGATAATCAAGAGATATTTCTTCCTGACAGACAAAGGAGTTCGCCATGTCAAAGAAGTTCTTTTTGTTGCTACTTTTGCTTGTGCTTTTTATTGATTTTTCCTTTGCTGCTCCACCAGAGAGTTGGATCAACAATTCCATCTCCTATAATAAGGCCTACAACTCAGAACTTACTCTGAATAGTGGTAGTACCGATACCCTTGGATATGATTTTTCCTGGTTTGGTTTTCCTGGTGGCTCAAGTGTAGGGGTTTCCACTCATTTGGGTGTAAGTTTCTCCCTTGATGCTGACCCTTTCTTTACCCAAATGCATAGCTTTATGGGGCCAGCTTTCTCTACAGTTTTGGCAGGTGGGGTGATGGGGTATATTGCCATTGGTCCTAACTACACCATTACAGGGTATGATCAAGGTCTTGGTTTTGTTGAGCAGCAGCTTGGTATAGGGGTAGATATTGGTGCTCGCTTTGCCCTTGCTGGAAGTGAGCGGTGGGATCTGGCCATTATAGTTGGGGCCTTTGGAGATGCTACCCTTCTGCGATTTGTGAATTCTACCAGGACGGATGGATTTTCTGCCAATGCCAGAGCATACTTTGGCTTCTCTTTTGGCTCGGATCTCGCTTTTTCTGGATATGGCATGTATCCTCCAATCTTGTATTATTACTAATTTCAAAGTAATTGGCTTGTTTGCTCCTCTTTCTTCATGAGAGAGGAGCTTTTGCATTGACATGTGAATGTTTGTGATTGTATTATGAGCATGTAAGCGATAAAAGTTCAAAAACATTCATGGAGTATCACATGTCAACCATTCCAGCAGGCAGACACCAGTACATTCTCTCTCTGATTGAAGAGAACGGGACAGTTAATGTAGGTGAGCTTGCAGAAGTTCTTTCTGTAAGTGAACTCACCATCAGGCGTGATTTGGACCAGCTTGCAAAGAAAGGCTTGGTCGAACGTACCCATGGGGGTGCTACCGTCCGTAGGAATCTTCCCATTGAGCCTGACTACCTCCAGAAAGCCTCTGAATATCCTGTCGAAAAGGCATCAATTGGATCCTCTGTTGCCAACATGGTGGAGGAGGGTGACACCCTCTATATCAATAGTGGGTCAACAACGCTCGAAGTTATCCGCTGTGTTGCTGCCTTAGGCAAGAAACTAACCATAGTAACCAATAATATCGATGCACCTTGGATTTGCAAGGATTCTGAGCATGTCCGACTCATTTTGGCCGGAGGCGTGTACCGTCCCCGATCCCACTCGGTTTCGGGTTCGCTCTCTTCCCTTCTGGTCTCAAAAGTCTATGCCAACAAGGCAATCATCGGCGTAGACGGGTTTTCTCCCACAGCTGGTCTTACCACTCCAATTCTTGAAGAGGCTGAGACTACCAGGGCTATGATAGAGCATACGGTAGGAAAGGTTATTGTAGTGGCTACCAGCAACAAGATAGGGGTTGTCTCGAACTTCAAGACAACCTCCCTGGACCGTGTTGATGTTTTGGTGACTGACAAGAAGGGTGGGCAGCTTTTGGAACAGATGGAGACCCCTGAGGGTCTGACAATAGTAATTGCAGATATACAAGAGTAGGAGGAACATATGAAATTTATGGATGAGTACGCTGACAAGTATGCCGATTGTGCTTGGGTAGAATTTCCAGAACTGGAAAAGTTCATGGAAGAGGCTTTGGTACATGCAGGAATTCCCGCTTCCGACGCAAAGATCATTGGTGATGTTTTGATCCAGAGTGATAAGCGCGGTATCGACAGTCATGGCATCGGGCGCCTGAAACCAATCTACATCGATCGAATCGATATTGGCATCATGAACCCGATTACAAAGATTGATGTGATCAAAGACAATGAAGCCACTGCAGTCCTTGATGCCAACAATGGTATGGGTCATGTGGTAGGACACAAGGCAATGGAAATGGCCATCGAAAAGGCAAAGAAATATGGTGTTGGTATGGTTGCTGTACGCAACTCCAACCATTATGGTATTGCCGGATATTTTGCCACCATGGCAACTGATGCCGGGATGATCGGAGTCACTGGAACCAACGCCAGACCCTCCATCGCCCCTACATTCGGTGTTGAGAATATGTTGGGAACCAACCCACTAACCTTTGGTATCCCTACTGATGAGGAGTTCCCCTTCGTACTCGACTGTGCCACCTCTGTTAGCCAGAGAGGTAAGATCGAAGTCTACGGAAGGGCTGGAAAGGACCTTCCAGCAGGTTGGGTCCTCGATAACGAAGGCAAGACCAGAACCGATACACAACAAGTGCTGAAGGATCTTACCACTGGCAAGGCAGCCCTTACCCCTCTTGGGGGCATTGGGGATACGACAGGTGGATACAAGGGCTTTGGTTATGCAACTGTAGTGGAGATACTCTCTGCTGCTTTACAGGATGGTGCTTGGATGAAGGCCCTTAATGGCTTCGATGATGATCACAACCCGATCCCGTATCCTCTTGGGCACTTCTTCATTGCAATCGATCCTGAGCACTTCATGGGTCTTAAGACCTTCAAGCGCATTGCAGGAACTATTTGTCGTGAGCTGAGAGCAAGCAAGAAGGCTCCAGGGGAAGACTACATCTTCACCGCTGGTGAGAAAGAGTATCTTGCTTGGCAGTTCCGTAAGGAACATGGCTGTCCTGTCCCCCCATCCTTGCAGAAGGTAATGGTAACTTTGCGTGATCGTTTCAAGATGGACTACAAGTGGGATTTTGAAAATAAATAACAGTAAGAACGAAGAAGGAGATTCCTGTAATGCAGAACCAAGATGAATTGAAGAGAAGGGCCCTGGAATACCACTGCCTTGATGGAGTTCCCGGCAAGGTGTCGGTAGTACCTACAAAGCCCTGTCAGACCGCCGATGACCTAGGCCTCGCTTACACCCCTGGTGTTGCAAAGCCCGTACTCGCCATTGAAGAGAACCCTGAGGATGCGTACAAGTACACCTCCAAGGGAAACCTTGTGGCCGTCATCTCCAACGGTACCGCTATCCTGGGTCTTGGTGACCGTGGTGCGCTTGCCAGCAAGCCTGTCATGGAAGGTAAGGGCGTCCTGTTCAAGAGATTTGCAGACATTGATGTGTTTGACCTTGAACTCGACGAGAAGGATCCGGACAAGATTATAGCTATAGTCAAGGCTCTCAGTCCTACTTTCGGTGGTGTGAACCTTGAGGATATCAAGGGTCCCGAGTGCTTTAGGATTGAGCAGGAACTTATCAAGAGCTGTGATATCCCCATATTTCATGATGACCAGCACGGTACTGCAATCATTGCCACTGCAGGCTTGATGAATTGCTGTGAGATTGTCGAAAAAAAGATGGAAAACATCAAGATTGTGGTCAACGGAGCTGGTGCAGCCGGTATCTCCTGTGCCAAGATGTTTGTTGCCGCTGGTGCACAATATAAGAATATCATCATGTGCGACAGCAAGGGTGTGATCTATAAGGGACGAATTGCCGGGATGACCTCAGAGAAAGAGGAGTTTGCAACCGACAATAAGGCCCGCACCCTTGCCGATGCGCTGGTTAATGCTGATGTCCTGATGGGCCTCTCTGTAGCTGACTGTGTAACACCTGAGATGTTGCTTTCCATGGCCAAGGATCCTGTGGTCTTTGCCATGTCCAACCCTAATCCTGAAATCGACTATGAGTTGGCTATGTCAACTCGCAGCGATCTCATCATGGCGACTGGAAGAAGTGACTATCCCAACCAGATCAACAACGTGCTTGGGTTCCCCTTCATTTTCCGTGGTGCCCTGGACGTACGTTCAACTCTCATCAGTGAAGGAATGAAGATGGCAGCGGCCAAGGCTCTTGCCCTGCTGGCTAAAGAACCTGTTCCTGAGTCTGTTTCCAAGGCCTATGGTGGGAAGACATTCAGCTTCGGCAGGAACTACATCGTTCCCAAACCTTTCGACCCAAGGGTCATCGAGTATGAGGCTGTTGCAGTTGCAAAGGCCGCATGCGAAGAGGGTTTGGCTGCGAAACCCATCACTGACTGGGAAGCTTATAGGGTTTCCTTGGCAAAGAGAATGGAGAAGTACTGGAACTAGAGTTTATTTGTGAATTGTTGTTTGGCCGTCTGGAAACAGGCGGCCATACCTTTTTTGAGGCTAATCGTAGCGTCTTGTCATTAGTACAGGTAAGATAAGGGCTTGTGTAGGTACCCTTAAAGATACGTTGGATACTTATGTATTTTTTGGTGATGTAAGATAGTTCTTTTCAGTGACAGCATATCACAGGAAGAGGTCCTTTCGGACCCCTTCTTTCTTGCTCTGCTATGTTCATGCTTCTCTCTTGTTATTCTATCTTCAGCAGCTCTTTCATCTGGTCCTTGGCCTGGTCCAGGAGGGTGTTGTACTGCACATCCAGTTGGGCCAGGTTCTTGTCCAACAGCTTCATGAATTCAGGATCCTGTTCAGGTCTGAGAGTGAAGTTAGGACCATACTGCTGGCGCATCTGCGCCTGTTTCTGCTCCAGATGAGGACCGAATTGCTGTTTCATCCTTTCGATGAGATCTTCTTGGTTGGTGAGGTACTGGGTAAAGAATTCCTCAACCTGCGATAGCAGTCCTTGGATTTGCTCATCACCTTCGGCAATGATGTTCCCCAAGGCGATGAGATGGGGAAAGGACTCCTTGAAAAGGGGAGTTCTGGGAAGCGAGAGATTGGAGAGCAACGTCAGAGCCATACCCTCTTTTATGATTTGCTTATCTTCCTTTGGATAGGCATCAAATTTCTTCTGGGTCTCTTCTGCCTTCACATCGATATCCATCAGGTAATTGGCAGCAAGCTGCCGCCCTTCCTTAATCTTCAGATCATGTTGTATCTTTACTGGATCAGCCTCCAAAGACGCAGTCTTCTCCAAGGCTAGTTCCCAAGCTGATTTTATAATGGCCATTGTGTACTCCTTCCAACTTTTACTAAGATAGCCAACTTCTCTCTCTTGGACAAGTCCGCCATTGGTGATACTCTCAATTCATGCTAATGGAACATACGATAATATATGCTTTTGACCTCTTCGGGACCTTCATCTTCGCCATAACCGGCGCTGTAAAGGGTGTTCGTTGTAAACTTGATATTCTTGGAGTTGTTGTCTTTGCCTGCACCGTAGGCTGTGGTGGTGGAATGTTCAGGGATATGGTGATAGGGGCCACGCCAGTTGCCGCTCTGACAAACAGTTCATATATTATATTATGTGCAGTAACAGGCCTTGCCGTATTTTTTCTTGCCCCCAAGTTTGTAGGTAGGTGGAGGGTCATCCTTTTTTCCGATGCCTTGGGTTTGGGCGTATTTACTGCTATCGGCGTTGCAAAAGGCGCCATGTATGGTATGGGTCCTGTCGGACAGCTGTTGTGCGGTGTCTTTACAGCAGTAGGCGGAGGTGTGGTCAGGGACATAATGAGCCGATCTGTTCCCACGGTCCTTACCAGCGACTTTTATGCCACTGCTTCCTTGCTGGGGGGTATTGCATATCTTCTGTTGGAAATGACAGCTCTGAGCCTGCTACCCAAGTTTCTGATCACCACAATGGTGGTTCTCATCATTCGCCTGGTTGCAATCAGGTACAAGTTTCATCTGCCAGTTGCGAAGACTGCCTTGCCAGTGGAAGACCATCTGAACATGCATCGAATCGATTAAGGAAATACCATGAATTCTAGGCCTGTATTTTATGAAAATCCCTATCTCAAGAGTCTCGAGGCTACCGTTGTCGCCATTTCAGAAGATGGAGTTCTCCTGGACAAGACCATCTGCTATCCCGAAGGAGGAGGGCAGAGTGGAGACCGGGGAAGAGTTGGTGGTTGCACCCTTCTTGATACCATAAAAGGTACAGAAGGTAATATCCTACACAAGGTAGAGAACCCCACCTTTTCTGTGGGGGACACCGTCCTGATCGAGCTCGACTGGGATCATCGCTACCACTATATGCAAATGCACACAGCCCAACATGTGGCCAGTGGCATCATGCACTCCCAATTCTCCATCGGGACGGTGAGTGTGCATCAAGGGGAGAAAATCCTCACCATAGAGACTGATCAAGATGAAATATCCTCTTTGACCTGCTATGCCCTTGAAGAAAAGGTCAACCGAAGTGTTCGGGAGGGCCATCCCCTGCGTTATGAGGTCGAATCCCATCAGGATGCTCTCAAACTACCCCTAAGACGATCGATCAAGGTGGAAAGTGAAGAGATTCGGTTGGTAATAATTGAAGATGTTGATGTTGCAGCCTGTGGAGGCTTGCACCTTGCAAATACAAGTGAAGTAGTCCTTTTCCAGTATGAGGGCCAGGAGAAACTCCGTGGACATGTGCGCCTTATCTTTTCTGTTGGAGAAGAGGCTCTGAAAAGGATACGGGAGAACCGGACCCTGGTAGACAACCTCTGTACACTTCATTCTGCCCAGAGGGACACCCTTCTTGAGGTTGAGACCAAGTTTATGGATCAGGTAGCCAGGGACAGATACCTTCTAGGCAAAAAGTCAGAGAGGGTAGCTTCTCTGATGTTGGCCTCCCTCGTCGTACAAGCAGATTTGCTTAAGAATACCCCTATTGTCCTTTGGGACGTAGAAGAGGATATCGATATGAAACAGGTTGCCTCTGCGTTCTCCCAAATGGAAGATCTCGCACTTTGCGCAGCAAAACGAGAGAACGGCAAGTTGCTCTGGCTTGTAGGCCTTGCTGGTAAAGCTTCTGCCTTGATGGATTTTAATGCCTCGAGAAAACGATTATTAGATCCAATTTCTGGAAAGGGTGGGGGAAAGGGTTCCCTCTTCCAGGGGGTTGGAACAGGAGATCCTAAAACTTTTTTCTCCACGTTTGCCAAGGTGCTCTATGAAAATGATTAATTGGGTAAAGAGCCTCTTTTCCAAAGAGAGTTACTTGCTTGACGATGGAACGCTTAACATAAAGGTTCTCTTGAGGAGAACCCTTACCGTTACCCTATCAATTCTGGTTCTCTATCTGCTGGTAATGAAGGTTTTGTCATTTACCAACATAGGAAAATCAGAGGGATTGCGACAGTTTGTATTAAATTTTGGAGTAAGAGGTGTCGCAATCTATGTCTACTTGGTAGACCTGTTGGTTATACCTCTTTCAGTTGATTTTATTTGGGCTTTTGTAATGTCCTGGAATCCGCTTACCGCAATCTTGGTCATGGGAACGAGTTCTGTGGCTGGGGCCTTGAGTGCCTACCTGATCGGCAGACTTGTGGGACTTATCCCTCCTATCAAGCGATGGGTCATGAAGGCCTCAGGAACCCATGCCGAAGAGCTCATAAATAAATATGGAGTATGGGGAATTGTCGTCAGTGGGCTCACTCCACTTCCTTATTCAACCATTTGTACCGTAGCAGGGGTAGTTAAGCTCAATCCCTATCTGTTTTTTTTGGGCAGCCTTGTTCGGTACCTTAGGATGGCCATCTACTATTTCATCTTTGCTGGTTTGATCTACATCAGCTAAGGGCTACCTTCACTTCCTCAATAACCATCCTGGTTCTCATGGGTGCATCACCCACATACTCTTCTGCGTTGAGAGAGGAGAGCACCTCGTCCACCTGCATGAAAGAGAGAATTGTCTTGTCTGTACTGAGCATCTGGGCAAGGGTATTGGCTTCACCTTCCTGAACCTCACTCCATGCCTTGAGGCTGTAGTGGCGGATAAGTTCATGCATTTCCTGGCGGTTGGCACCTTTTCTGCCCAACTCCATAAGTAAGCGCTCACTTGCTGCAAAAAGGCCATAGGTAGCAAGGTTTCTCTTTACACCACTCTGGTGAATCTGCATTCCCTTCACCACTTTGGTGGTGGTACGTAAAATCTCATCAGTCGCGAGGAAGCATTCTGGAAGGGTGACACGCCTGTTTGCACTGTCGTCGAGAGTTCTTTCCAACATGGTGGAAGCGGCATTCTGCCAGAGAACTTCACTCTGACTCGATACAAAGCGACAGAGACTGTCGACTTTTTCGCAATTGATGGGATTGCGCTTGAATGGCATCGCGGATGAACCTACCTGTTTTGAGCCGAAGGGTTCGCTCCACTCTCCAATGGGAGGGCTTTGCAGCAGCCTGAAGTCCAAGGCGAACTTGTACAGTGTACAGCAAAGACCTGAGAGAGCACTGACGATTCTCCAGTCCTGCTTACGGGGATAGACCTGGGTAGCGGCTGTGAAGCTTTTCAGCCCAAGACTGTCCATTACAGCAGTTTCCAGTTCGAAGGCACTCATACCTCTTCCCTTGAGCAACTCAGTATAGCTTGCGCTTGTTCCCACAGCACCCTTGATGCCTTTCCCTCTGATATTTGTAAGAACTAGTTCCAGTGCCTTCAGGTCCTCAGTGAGATCTTGGGCAGTCTGGGCAAAGCGATAGCCAATGGTGGTGGGTTCAGCTGGCTGGATATGGGTAAATGCCATGCAAGGCATATCAGCAAAGGCTTCCATCTTTTCGAGGAAAGCATCTAGCAATGTCTTGACCTGTTCTATGATTAGGGCTGTGGCACGCCTTAGGCGTAGGGCTTCCATATTATCAAGGACGTCCATGCTGGTAGCCCCGAGGTGGATGATGCTTCCACCCCTAGGACACTGCTCGGCATAGCATTTAATTTCGGCCATCAGGTCATGATGGATCTCAGCCTCAATTGCTGTGGCACGTTCTATGTCGATGTCATTCTTGTGCTCGATTAGTTCGGCAAGTTGCTCTTCTGTTACCAGGCCTGCTTGTTTCTGTGCAGTTGCCAAGGCAATCCATATCTGCCGTAATAGGCGGCGCTTTTCCTCTTCACTGAAAAGACTCTTCATGGCAGGGCTGCCATAGCGCCAGGTAAAAGGGGAAATGTAGGTTTCATGGGTATAGCTGCTCATAGATGCCTCGCTTTACCCATGAATGTACCCTGCATTTTATTCTAGGTCAATGCGTCCTAATTTACGTACCTGATGCTTTCCCAAGCCTTGTTATACATATCAAGGTTGACTCCCAAGTCATCCTTCAGTTCATAGTTCTTCAGCATGTCTACGGTGTAGAATGGTTTGGTAGTTGTGAACTGTTCAGCAGCAGTATTTACTGAAGCTGGGAAATGGAAACGATCGAGGAACTGTGCATAATTCTCAGGCTGGTGGATGAAGTTTATAAAGAGCAGGGCCAAGTCATAGTTGCGTGCACCCTTAGGTATACACATCGAGTCGATATACATAGGCCCCCCGTCGAGAGGAAGGAAGAAGTCGACACCGTCCCACTTCTCTTGGGGAAGTTCTTCGAAGATGGCCTCAGCATATCCGTGTGCTACCCAGTACTCTCCTGAGGCAAAGCCCTTGGCAAACCCCTCAGCATCAAACTTGACGAGGTTGGGCTTCCACTTTGTATTGACCAGGACTCTGGCTTCTTCAAGCTCCTTGACATCGATGGTGTTTACCGAATACCCCAGGTAGGCCAGCGCATCACCAAGCACCTCGCGCATGTCATCCATCATGACCATGCGGTCAGCGAACTTGGTGTTACCGAAAATATTCCAAGTCTTCTCATATTCATTGACCATTTTCGTGTTTACTGCAATACCAGATGCTCCCAAGTAATAAGGTACTGAATACTCCATCTTTGGATCATAGGTAGCCTTTTCAATGGCTAGGGGGGTGATATATTGTAGGTTAGGAATCTTTGAGGAGTCAATTTTCTCAAGCATATTCTCATGCATCATAATGGAAACATAGTCTCCTGATGGGAAAATGATGTCATACCCTGCGTCACCGCTGGCCTTGAGTTTTGCGAACATCTCCTCGTTGGAGGCGAAGTAGTCGAGGACCACATCAACACCATATTCTTTTTCGAAAGCCTCGATTACGGAATCTGGGGTATAGTAGGACCAGTTGTAGACATAGAGCTTTTTACTTTTTGTGGTGTTTTTTTCATTGGTCTCGTCTTTGCTGCACCCGGTGGAAAGCAAGACGGTCAAGACGAATAGCCCGAATACGATTAAAAGGTGTTTGTTGGTAGGTCTGCTCATAGCAAAACCTCCTCTACCATGGATTCTGCCCGTCCAGGACAACATACGCCATACCCTGGATCGGTGGTTAGTAAAGAGGCCTTGAAGACAAGGCACGGCATAGCTGTGTTTAGGCTGGAATACAAAGGAGAAGTGTATATTTGCTGATTTGCTTGAACATTGCTATCTCCTTCATGTTTATGAAATGTAGCCCCCATAATTGGGTATTTATATATATGAGTCAATACCATGAAAGACAAAAAAAGGTGAAAAATATTTTATTTTTTCAAGTGTTTGTAATGTATTGCTTTATAAATAGTTATTCAGAGAGCTTCAGCTGCCTCTCTCAATCTTTGTGCGCTCAGTTGTAGAGTAAGGGGGGTATTGCTTGAAAGCTTGTCGAGATCATCCTCGGTAAGGCCCTTACCGGTGGATGCATTGGCTCGATTGAGGATTATGAATATGCAAAAGTTTGAGTAAAGACTGGTAGGATCTTCTGTTCCTGCATATTCCTCGACCCTTGCCTGCTGGAATACACTAGGGTCCAATTCCAAACTGGATGCGATATCATCCATATCCAGATACAACCGGTGGAGGAGTTCTTCATCTTTGAGATACGAACATAGGTATGCATAGTTTTCCAGGAGGATTGGCTTGAACAGATCCAATTGCAACTGGGGAAGACCTGAACCCATGTAGATATTCAAGACACTGTTTCTCGTGGAGCATGTCTGTGATATCTCCGTTGCACAATCCGAAAGTAACTCGCTGAAATTGGCAATGGCCTTTTCCTTATTCATGGCTAACCTCTCTTCTTACAAGATAGTACTGAGAAGGCCTAAAGGCAATGCAAGGTACAGTACATGAAAAGTGGAGGGGGGTACGGACTTTTATGATCAATTCATGATTGATAACTCTTCTCTGCTTTCCGTATTCCGTATATGCTACCTCCAAATGTCTGAACAAACTGAACGAACCCAAATTATTGCACGTCTGCAAATCATCATAGCCATGGTTACGTTTGGAACCATCGGGGTGTTTGTCAGGTACATACCCTTGGCTTCATCTGAGATAGCGCTATGGCGAGGCCTTATCGCGTTCTTGGTCCTTTCCCTATTCATGGTGTCCACCGGTAGGGTATCTGGTCTGTCAAAATACAAGGCTAAGCTAGGAAAACTTTTTTTTGCAGGGGTCGCAATAGGCTTCAATTGGATTCTATTGTTTGAGGCCTACAGATTCACCAGTGTGGCGCTGTCGACGTTGAGCTACTACTTTGCTCCGACCATTATGGTCATCGGCAGCTTCCTTTTCTTTCGGGAACAGCTTACGAGCAAGCAAATTGTCTGTTTTATGGTCTCTACTGCAGGTCTGATCCTAATCATAGGCGTATCAGGCGAAGGATCAAACAATCTGATTGGCATTCTCTTTGGTCTTGGGGCGGCGGTACTCTACGCCTTGGTGATATTGGCCAACAAGGCAACCGGTGCAATCGATGGTTTGACCAGGACCTGGATTCAATTTGGCGCTGCCATTATCGTACTGTTTCCTTATACATATCTGGTCGGAGGATTTCATGTCCTGGAACTGGATCGAACTGGGTTAGTAAGCCTTCTGATCTTAGGCGTGGTCCATACAGGAATCATGTATTACCTGTACTTTTCCGCTCTCGCACACTTGAAAGGCCAACAGGTTGCAATCCTGAGCTATGTCGATCCGATAGTCGCGGTAGTGCTCTCTGTTGTGCTCCTGCACGAGAGTATAACCTTGTTGCAGCTAGTTGGTGGATTCCTGATCCTAGGTGCGACCTTGGTCAATGAGCTGAAACGAAGGCCCATCACTATCTAATTGCTGAATTCTTGGTAGTACTGTTGATCTATCCATTCAAAAGATAAAAATAATTGGATTATAGACACGTAATGTAGTTGTGAATAGTTTACTGTACAGAGTAAACATTTGGATATTTTTGCAATAGCTTACGGTACAGAGTAATCTGTACAAGCATGCGATTATGTACTAACAGGGTAATCGGTTGGAAGTATCAGAAACCCTGTAATAACCTAATACGTCCTGGTCGTATTAGATGTTATAAAGAAGTTAGGAGTCTTTCATGTATATTGTGCAGGTATCTTACCTACTGGCCTCTCCCGAAACAGAAGATCGGGAGTTTGGCGTTCTCGAATCCATACGGGACAACTACCCGAAATATGTACTCAGCATGGATCCCATCCTAAGAAACCGCAGTGGAATAGTACACCAGCATATCACTGATTTTCTGCTTGGATCGTGGTGAGGCATATACGTAGTATTGCTACTAATTCTCCTGCACCCCTTGTTGAATAAATCTTGCCAATGACCGATACTATGTCCCTGTACACTATGAATATGCAAACCTATACCCAGGAGGTGGTAAACCTCCATACACATAGCTACTATTGTGGACACGGATTTGGTGAAGTGACCGAATATGCCCAAGAGGGCCTGAAGCAGGGCCTGGAACTGCTTGGTATGAGCGAACACTGCCCTGTTCCCGATAACCGTTGGGGCGGAAGTCGCATGGCCTACTCGATGTTGGATTCCTACAACAAGGATTGTATTGCTGTCAAAATGGAGTATTCCGGAAGGCTAGAGGTATTGCGGGGCTTTGAATGTGACTATCTGCCACAGTACCAATCCTATTTTGAAGAGTTGCAAGAGAAATGTGACTACCTTTTCTTTGGCGTGCATGATCTTTCCTTGGATATCGACTCTGAGTACTCTATGTTCTGGAATCCCATAACTAAGGAAGATCTCCTAGCCTACACCAAACTCTATCTGGAAGGCCTCGAAAGCGGGCTCTTCTTGTTTGGCGCCCATCCTGATGTATTCTGTCACTCCTATCGTGCTTGGGACGCAGAGACCATTGCCTGCTCAAAAGCCATTCTGGAGTGTGCTGTCTCCAATGATGTTGCCTTGGAGATCAACGGCAACGGGATGCGCAAGGGAATCGTGAAAACTTCCTATGGGACCAGGTATGCGTATCCTCACCATGAGTTTTGGAAGCTTGCTGCACAGTATCCTGTTAAGGTGCTCTTTAACAGCGATGCCCATAAACCATCGCATGTGAATGAGAGTATGGCCCGTTGTCTCTCTTTTGCTAAGGATTGTGGTATTACGTATTCCTCATTCCAGGTAGAGAAGAAACAAGGAGAGAGCTCTGGTGTAAACCTTTCCCTTATTGGCGGGAAGCATATTGGTCTTGAGAAGAGAAGCGTAACCACCCCTTAAAGACCAAGACCTGAGTTTCTTATCTGTAACTGTTTAGCTTTTCTGCACTTTTCTGAAATGGAGTACCATCTTGAACAATGGAGCTTTTAAGACGCTTGATAATTGTTCACCATGATGATTTCTATAGTTTTAAGGAGAGCCTTAGGTATGAAGAAGTATCCGAATATTCGTGCTGTCGCGTTTGATTATGGTGGGGTCTTAGCCTATTTTATCGACAAGGAAAGCATCAGAGCGATGGCGGATGTGGCCCACGTCGATTGCAACGCCTTCGAATCCGGCATGTGGAAATTCCGTCAGGAGCTTGATTCGGGTGAATGTGATACTACCTGTTACTGGACAGCTGTCCTCGACTACTGCAACGCTGTTATGCCTCGCCAGTCCATCATTCAGACTTTGGTGGAGATGGACCTCAAGGGTTTCTCAAGGATGAATCAGGGTATGATCGGTTGGGCAGAGACCTTGAAAGAGCATGGCTTTGGTACCGCCATCATCTCAAACATGTCAGAGCCGATGTATCAGGCTCTGATGGTTCACCAACCATGGATGCGACATTTCGACGCTACTGTCATTTCTGGGATCATCGGCATCAACAAACCCGACCGTAGAATATTCACCCATGCCATTGGGCTCATGCAACTGGATGCTGCTGAAATCCTCTTCCTTGATGATTTGAGCCACAATGTAGCCGGTGCACGGTCAGCAGGGATGCACTCCCTTGTATTCTCCAATACCCATACACTCTCTGAAGAGTTACAGGCACACTATCCTAACCTGCCGATGGAAGGATTGAATTCTTCGCGTATCTAGATGGCGATACAATGCGATGTTCACCTTCCTTTTGCAAGCAACATTCATACATGTCAAGTTTTTCCTGGGAATATACATTGAGATACTGTTCGTGCAGTGCCCAACGATGAAAGGAGGCAGTCCCTATCTAGGGAACAGCCTCCTTTCATTGTTACGTCACCATCCAATATTTTTAGTAGCAGGTTGAAGCTTCTAGCTTCTTTACTCTCATTTGGTATCCCCATACACAAAAAACTACTGGATCTGGCCTATGTAGGAATCTACTCTTATTCTCCACACTCATCAGCATGCTGATGCTCGTGGCATACGCTACCGGTACTCTTGAGCTCGCCATTAAGATAGGCGATGACCATATCCTTGGCCTTGCCTTGAGCTCCTACGATGACCTCGATGTTGTGCTCGTTGAAAATCTCAACGGCACCACCACCCATACCACCGCTGATGATGACGTTCACGCCCAGTTCGTTGAGAAAGTTTGGCAGGAAACCAGGCTTGTGCCCGGGATTTCCTACAGAAGTCTCACTGAGGATTTTTCCCTTATCGGTTTCGAAGATCTCAAAGGTCTGACAATGCCCGAAATGGCCCGATACACTCTTGTTGTCACTCGCTACTGCAATTTTCATCATACGTTACTCCATATTCCTTACTATTCTTGCTACGTTCTCCACAGGGGAGGACGTCATTTCTTTCATCATTCCCTATCCCTGATTGCAGGGGGTAGGGATACCTGCCGGAGTTTGTACTACGGCAAGCTCTTACTCTCTATCGCTCATTGAGCTGTCTTCAATTCCAAGACCGTTCCTCCAGAGATATACTCCATCCTGTCACCCATGAAGCTACGCAATATCTGGTAGTTCTTCTCTCCTGTGCAGTGGCAGGTATAGTAGGTTGCCCCGCTTGCCAGCAGGGCTTCTGCTATCTGGTGCAAAGTATCTGTACTTTCAGGCTTTCCAGTCCTGTGATTATAGAGGTGGAAACCTCCTATAACATGGGTAGGGTAGTGTCCAAAACGAGTATGAAAGTGATCAACGATGTTGACTATTCCCCTATGGGAACAACCACTTATCAAAAGACTTAAGCCCTCTTCTTCTATGACTAGGTTCTGCTCATGAGAAAAATCATCCCTCTCGTAGCCCTTCTCTGTTTTCTTTAGGAGGCTCTTGTTTCCAGTAGGGAAGAAACGTTCCCCCTTGACGTTGGAGAAAAGCGAAAGTCCTTCCCCAAGAGGAGTTTCTTTTCCTGTAAAGATGAGGCGGTTGTTGGTGATGAGGCTTGCATCTATACCGATAAACCCGTATTCATCCCCCTCCCTCTCAGAGTAATAGGGATCAAAGGCCGATTTTCTTAGGTAAATCGGGGCTTTGCTGTTCAAGGTCAGGAATGTATGTAATCCCCCACTATGGTCATTGTGGCCATGGGACAGAACTGCTAAGTCGACCTTGCCAAGGTCGACATTAAGCGCTTCTGCATTTTGTGCAAACAGATCTGAGGCACCAGTATCAAAGAGAATTGTCTTCTCTTTTGCCTCAATGAAGAGAGAAAGGCCGTGTTCGGCTTTGATTGTTTCTTTGCATGAGGTGTTTTCTACAAGGGCTGTAATGTTCATTTTCGTATTGTCTCCTTTAGCATCTGCAGAGTTTTGGCATAGAGAGCCCTCACGGCTGTGCCACTTGGACTGGTATAGTCAATGACGGTCTTTCCCGCATTGACAGCTTTGACTGCTATCGGGTCAAAGGGAATCTTTCCGGCAAAGAAAATTCCCTCCTTCCAGCAGAATGACTCGATCTTGGCAGAGAGTTCATCATTCGTGTCACTCTTGTTGACACAGACTGCGATGGTCACCCCTAGCTTTGCAGCTGTCAGGATGATCCTCTTCATGTCGCTGAAGCCTGAGATGGAAGGCTCCGTCACGATGAGGGCAAGGTCTGCTCCTGTAAGGGATGCAATGACAGGGCAGCCGATACCAGGTGATCCATCGATGATGGCAAACTCTGTTTCCAAGGAAACCTGCTTGAGTTGCTTCTTCACCTGAGTAACCAACAACCCTGTTGTACCGCTTCCCATACGGAGGGTGGCAGTGGAGAAGTGTACTTCCTTATCGCTATAGAGCTTCAGTTCGCCTGCCTTTGTCTTCACCATGGTGATGGCTTTCTCAGGGCAAAGGTATGCACAGAGCGTACATCCTTCACAAGCTATGGCATCAACACTGGGATGTCCCTCCTTTTGTCCGATGGCATGGAAGCGGCATGCCTCAAGGCAGACACCACAATTGGTGCAGAGGGAAGGGTCTATCACAGCCTTATCGAGGCCGTAGTAATCAGATACCTTTTCTTCAGTAAACGGCTTCATAACCAAGTGGAGGTTAGGGGCATCGACATCACAATCAGCAAATGCCTTGGCCTCAGCAAGTCTGATAAAGGCACTTGCGATGGTTGTTTTCCCTGTTCCTCCCTTGCCGCTGAGGATTAAGAGTTGTTTCATGTGTGTATCTCCTCGAGGGCATTCTCTAGGATGGAGGAGAAGACTTCATGGTAGTGCTTGTCTTCCCGGGCCGCTATCTTCCCAACGGAGTTGAGACTTCCCAACTTCTTGTCAAAGGGAATTCTGCCGATGATGGGTATATTCTCTTTGATACAGAACTCTTCAGAAGGGTTTTTCCCTTCCAGTGTCTTGTTCAGAACTACAGCACATGGTTTGCCCAACATGCTTACCAACTCGTAGACCATAGCAAGATTATGGGCGCCGAATATGGTGGGTTCAGCTATCAGGATGCAGAGATCAGCAAGTTGAACACTTTCGGTGACAAGACAACTGCTTCCCGGAGGTGCATCAATGATGGTAAGGCCTGCATTCTTGTGAGTAAGCAGTTCAGTGATGATAGGGACTCCTGAGCTCTGCCCAATGTTCATGGAGCCCGATATGCTACGTACTGCACCGGAGCGTCCAATACTCATCTCTCCTACTGTACAATCATGTTCAGTAAGGGCCTTCTGTGGACAGACATACAGACATCCTCCACAGCTGTGGCAGATGTCATCGAAGATCATCAGGTGATTGCCGATAAGAGCCAAGGCGTTGAACGAACAGAAATCTACACATTTGTGGCATCCGTCGCACAAAGCTTCATCAACCAGAGGCTTCTTTACAGTGACCAGCTTTTCAAACTCCCTGGTCGGATTAAAGAAGAGGTTCCCATTGGGTTCCTCGACATCACAGTCGATATAGGTTGCTTCTTTGGCTACAGAGGCAAGGTTCACTGATAACAGTGTCTTTCCAGTTCCTCCCTTGCCGCTGAGGATAGCCAAAGTCGGTTCACTGGCCATTGTGGTATCCCGCATGGACCTCCTTCAGAGGTTCAAGCTTGCTCTGTATGTGTGCGGAAATATTGTCGGCGACACTCAGGTTTAGAGCTTTGAAAAGCTCAACATTGGCAGGTTGTAGGACTTGTGCTGCATTTTCTCCACAGCGGATAGTTATCAAGATGTTTGCCTTATTGTCCACAAGTAGCTGGGCCGCCTTGATGCCGGCGCCCCCTGGACTGTCTGCAGCACTGTTCACTAGGAATGTGCTCAATTTGGTCTCTGTGTCATAGAGACAGTAAAAAGGTGCGCGTCCGAAGGAGACGCATACTGCAGAATCAAGACTCTTGCTGTCAGAGGGGATGGCTAGGATCATAAAATTCCTCCATGTAGGGTAGTGGTGATACTAGTACTACAAATAGTATTAGTCTTTATTCGGTCTTCGGCGATGTCTACATCCCCGTTCATTGAAACAACTGGGAGCATCCCTGTCACACAGGAGGTATTCTCCCCCTTCGATGAGTAGCACCTTGCCATGGACCAAGCAATCGGCAATTTTTCTCCTTGCAATCTCGTATATTCCTTGGACGGTGGTTCTTGCTACGTTCATTTGCTTTGAGCACATCTCTTGGGTGAATCCTTCCATGTCTATGAGACGGATTGTCTCATACTCGTCAACGGTCATGGTGATGGCTTCTCGCTGTCCTGCCCCTACGCCAAGGGGGCCAAATCTGTTGTGGTCTGGAAGACTACAGACATTTCTCCATTTTCTCGGTCTAGGCACAGTTGCTCCTCATTACGGACCAGCAGTCCTCTGCATGGCCTGTTATAGACATATGTCAATTACACTATCCTTATACTAAAAGTATTACCGGCATATGTCAATAACTTCAAAAAAGTTTTTATCGGGGGAATAGGTATGCTGTCTGAGGGTACTATCACCTTCATGTAGGTATTCATAGATGACTTGAGAGGTTTGTTGCCCACCTGAATCTCCCTACCTATGTCAACTTATGTGGATAATAAACCTGGTATAAAGATATAAGTAGATATGAAAAATATCTAAGTATTTATAATATGAGATAATAATTATTATTTTGCAGATAAGACGTATGACAGTATGATGATGTGCACACAATGAAACTTCACTATGAGTTCTTTCGGTTTTTACGTATTAGCAAGTATTAGTCACTTATGGTACAGAAATATATAGGTATGCCGTACGTTGTACAATCTGGTACACAAAAGGAGTTTTTCTCTGGTTATTCTATAAGTAATTATCATCAGATAAAAAGGTTAGCTTTGCATGAAGTCTGTTGTTTTACATAAAAAAAGATATGTCTTCCAGCATGAATGGGCAGGAGGGACAAAGAAGAGCGGTCTGCCTTCTGGCAGACCGCTCAAATGTTTTTGCTGTATTTACATGATTATGATCTGGTCTCGTTCAGGTCCGACCGAAATATACTTGATAGGAGCACCTACCAGAACGGAAAGACGCTTGCAGTAAATCTGGGCGTTCTTGGGAAGGTCTTCCCACTTGCGGGCTTCAGTGGTGTCGCTCATCCATCCGTCATACTCTTCGTAGATGGGCTCGGCTATCTCTTGCTGAGCTGTCTCTGGAAGATGGTTGATGATTTCCCCGTTTACCCTGTAGGCAACACAGATTTTCAGTTTCTCAAAGGTATCCAGTACATCGAGCTTGGTAAGGGCAATACTGGTAAAGCCGTTTATCCAGCAGGAGTAGTCAGCTGCTACCGCATCGAACCAACCACAGCGGCGGGGACGTCCTGTCGTGGCACCATATTCCTTGCCGATATCCTGCAGTTTCTTTCCAGTCTCATCCAGGAGTTCGGACATGAAGGGTCCGCCACCAACACTGGTGGAGTATACCTTTGCCACTCCGATGACTTCGCTGATTCTGCTGGGAGCAATGCCTGCTCCACTGGTAGCTCCGCCTGAGGTAGGGTTGCTGCTGGTGGTATAGGGGTAGATGCCCCAGTCAAGGTCGCGCATGATACCTAACTGGCCTTCAAGCAGGATTTTTTTCTTGTCATCATATGCCTGGCGTACTAAGGGAACGCTGTCGATGATCTTATCGCCGAACTGGTCTTTCCATTTTGTGCAGAGAGCGAGCATCTCCTCGACTGTCACTTCAGGTAGCCCAAAGTAGGCGAGCTCACGATTCTTCTGGGGTAGTGCCATCTCCAGGCGGTTCTTCAGGCGGTCAAAATCAAGCAGGTCAGCGGCTCTAATACCTGAACGTGTTGCCTTGTCGCTATAGCAGGGGCCTATGCCTCTCTTGGTGGTACCAATCTGCATCTTATGGCTTTTTGACTGTTCCTGTGCACCATCGAGCATGCAGTGGTAGGGCATGATGAGGTGGGCACGTACGTCTATAAAGAGGTTGTTGACCTCAACACCCTTTGTGGCGATGGAAGCCAGTTCTGTAGCCATGGTATCAAAGTTTACTACCGTACCTGCTCCTACGATATTGGTGGTTGCAGGATTGAATATGCCACTGGGGATGATGTGCAAGGCAAACTTGCCATGCTCATTGATGACGGTATGTCCGGCATTGTCCCCGCCCTGGTATCGGATTACGATATCGGAATTGACGGCCAGATAGTCAACTATGCGACCCTTTCCTTCATCTCCCCATTGTGCCCCTACGATTGATGTTATGTTGCTCATCAGGTGCGCTCCTTGGTTTTTTCTTCAAGCATGATTCTTTCATTATTGGTGTGTTCTTCAATGTCATCAGCATCCCAAGGGTACTTGATCCATACATTGCCCAAGTCCAAGCCGGCGAAATAGCGCTTGATCTCAACAGGGAACTCGACATCCTTGTCCTTTTGCTTGTTGTGAAGGACCAAGACTGCAATTTCCTCAGGTTTGAATTTCAACAGCTCTCCTACGCAATATGCAAGTGTGGCGCGCGTGTCATCAACTTCATCGATGAGCAGCACTTTTTTACCCACAAGCTGTGACTGTACCTCGTCGATCCATTGGATCTTGGTGGGGTGGTCCTTATGCTTATTATCAAGGCCATAGTAGGATATTCCCACTGCATATATAGGGCGATTGATAAAGGTCTTCATAATTCTGGCGGGTATGAACCCCCCACTTCCGATTGCGACGATCACATCAGGGTCAAAGCCGGTGGATATAAGCTGTTCGCTTAGATTCTTTACCAACTTGTGAACCGAATTGTAACTTACGTAGAACTTTTTACTGTCCATCTCTGTGCGCTCCTTGGCGTTTAGGCTTGTGGATACATCTCTGCTATATAGGGGAGAGTCCTATACTGTTCGTTATAGTCGAGCCCGTAGCCAACAACCCAGACATCAGGGATTGTGAAGCCCAGATAGTCAATGGTGATGGGGACGCAGTGCCGCTCTGGTTTGTCCAAAAGGACTGCGGTTTTCACCGAGGCTGGGTTACGGGTCTTGAAACTGCGGATCAGGTAGTCGAGGGTGTTCCCGCTATCCAGGATATCCTCAATGATGAGCACATGCCTGTTGTTCATATTCTCCCGGGTATCCATCAGAAGGCGGACGTTGCCGCTTTGGTCCCCTTGGTAGGAAGAAAGGGCAATGAAGTCCACCACGTGGTTGACCGCAAGCTTGCGAGCAAGGTCTGCGGTAAAGATGAAGGAGCCCTTGAGGACGCCGACCAACAAGAGAGTTCCCTCTTTACCAGCGTAATCTGAACTGATTTTCCGTGCAAGTTCGTCGACTCTACGGTCGATCGTATCTGCATCAATAAGAACACGAGCAAGATCCTCTGTCAAAGCAGGGATCGCGAGGGAATCATTCATTGGGCCTCCTCAACGAAACAGGTCTCCCTGTTTGTACCATGTCTGTATATGGTAAGGAATACTCGAAAATGAGGGGAGTGTCAATGTTGGGTAGGGGTAAGAGAGCCTGGGAGAATAGAGATTATTCTCAGTCCACTTGACCGGGGTATGGGCAGAAGTTACACTGAGAGTGCCATGAGGAGGCCAGCCATGTTTGTTGAAGTAACAGCGGAAATTCTAGAGATAAATCCCTTTACTGCTATCGGTAAGGATGGATTTCTCATCACTGCAGGGACGCCAGACAATTTCAATACCATGACCGCTTCTTGGGGTTCCATGGGGGTGTTGTGGGAAAGAAACATTGTGACTCTCTATGTGAGGGGTAGCCGGTATACCCACAAGTTTCTTGAGGAGTCAGAAGGGTTTACCTGCTCTTTTCTGGAACCCGAAATGAAGGATACCCTACAGTGGTGTGGTCAGCACAGTGGTAGAGATGGTGACAAGGTTGCAGCCACCGGCTTGATTCCTGAATTTATTCCTGCAGAAATAGGATCCGAACGTGTAACCTTCAAGCAGGCTTCGTTGGTTTTATCGTGTACGAAAGCCTCGGTCATGCAGGTTGATGCGTCCCAGTTTGTTGCCCCTGAACTTGGGAATCGTTATAAGGACGGGGATTTCCATACCGTCTATATCGGCTTTATTGACAAGGTACTCGCCAAGCAATAATCTACTTGCCTGAATATATACCATAGCTTCGGGTCCCAAGGGGCTTGAAAGAGCAGGACTACACATCCTGCCAAGGAGCAAAAATGCTTTTTTCACAGGAACAGGCGCATCTGGCATTATCTATGATGGTTCGTTCGCGTCATTTCGAAGAACGGATTGATACCTTTTTCAAACACAAGGAAATGCATGGTACCACCCACCTCTCCATAGGACAGGAGGCTACTCAAGCTGGCCTTTCCCTTGCCTTGGACCAGGGCGACTGGATTGTGCCGACTCACCGCTGTCATGGGCATACCATTACCCGTGGTACTGATGAACAGAAAATGTTCAGCGAAATGTTCGGTTCTTCAGACGGTATCTGTAAGGGCCTTGGCGGTTCCATGCATATGACAGATATCCAGCACTTCAATGCAGGCTCGTCTGCAGTGGTGGGAAGCGGGGTCAATCTTGCTACTGGTCTTGCCTTCGCCCTAAAACACCAGAAAAGCCAGGCCATAAGTGTAGCCATCTTTGGTGATGGGGCTACCAGCCGAGGTGCGGTCCATGAGTGCATGAATCTCGCTTCAGTATGGTCCTTGCCTGTCCTATTCTTCTGTGAAAATAACGGCTATGGTATGAGTGCTGCCAGCGATAGGATGGTCAGTACCGACTCCATAGCAAAGCGATCTGAAGGCTACAACATCGACTATGCTGTCGTCGATGGCAATGATGTTGAGGCTGTCTACGTCGCGTCGAAGAAGGCTGTCGATCATATAAGAAAGACTGGCCGTCCCTATTTTCTTGAATTGAAGACTTACCGCCTATGTGGTCACTCAAAAAGTGATAGCTGTGTCTATAGGAGTCGTGAAGAGGAGTCCCTTTGGTTACAGAGAGACCCCATCACTCTTTTCAGTCAGGTTATGGCAGCAAGCACCTTCTTCACCGAAGAGGACGTCGCTTCCATCATCCTTGACGCCAGGATAAAGATAGACGAAGCTGCCAAAGCTTCCTTGGGACTTCGTTCTTCAGTGCTTACCCTCGAACAGGCGATGGGCTATCTCTTCGCTCCTGAAGATGACCCTGAGCCATATATCGCAAACGGGAAGATGACTCGTAGGACAAGTTATAGGGAAGCTATCCGTGAAGCCTTGGATGAGGAGATGAATCGCGACGGCGCAGTTCACCTTATCGGAGAGGACATCGGAAAGTATGGCGGATGCTTCAAGGTCACAGGGTCCCTCTATGAAAAACATTCTACCCAACTGCATGAGACCCCCGTTAGTGAAGAGGCTTTCACTGGTTTGGCTGTAGGGGCGGCCATGCTAGGTATCCGCCCCATAGTTGAAATCATGTATGGGGATTTTTCAACTCTTGCCAGTGATCCCATAATAAATCATGCGGCCAAGGCCCGCTTCATGAGTGCAGGCCAGCTCTCCTGTCCGATGGTGCTTCGTTCTCCCATTGGGAGCGGAACCGGTCATGGGGCGCAACATACCCAGAGTCTTGAGGCAATGTTTGGTAATGTGCCGGGCCTCATCATCGTCGCTCCTTCCTGCCCAGGGGATGCAAAGGCCCTTCTCAAGAGTGCCATCCGCAGTAACAACCCTGTACTCTATTTCGAGAACAAACACTTGTATAACAATCTCGGCCCTGTAGGTGATGATCACTATGTTATGCCCTTGGGCAAGGCTGTGGTAAAGAAGAGAGGCACTCATGTGACTGTCGTCTCGTACAGCCATGCTGTGATTACCTGTCTTGATGCTGCCACTATCCTTAGCTCCCAGGATGAAATAGAGGTTGAGGTCATAGACTTGGCAACCCTCAAACCCATGGATAGGGAAACCATCCTTCGTTCAGTGCAGAAGACCGGTCGGTTGCTTGTTGTGCATGATAGTCCTGAGGCAGGTGGATATGGTGCGGAGGTAGTTTCTTTGGTCACCTCCGATGAGCTGAGCTTTACCTCCTTGGTAGCCCCTCCAGTACGACTTTGTGGAAAGGAGAGCCCTATTCCCTTCTCCCCTGAACTGGAAAAACAGGTCGTTCCTACAAAAGAAGAGGTTGTAACTGCTGTTCGCCGCCTTTTCCGCCCTGTAGAGCCTTTTCATTTTTCCCTGTAGCCGCTAGAATGGTGGCAACTTCGTCGCAATCATTGCGACGTTGGTTTACAGGAGTAAAAACAGCATGGATATCGATGTAAAGAATTTACATCCCCTGGAAGTCCGCCTCCTCCGACACGTTTCCCTCGGTCAAAATATCACAGGGAACGGCATTGTTGAGGAGCTTGGCTACAAAGTAGGGCAGTGCAACCAGGCTTTCAGCTGGTTGAGTGCCAAGGGGTACCTTATCGAAACAAGCCGCACCAAAGGTGTGTTCTATGAACTTACAGATTTTGGAAAGGAACAACAGGCGAAGGGCACTCCTGCCCAGCGCATTTTTGGACTGCTTGCCAATGGTCCCAAATCCCTCCCTGAGATAGCACAAGAGCTTGAGCTTGAGAAAAGCGAGATTGGTTCTGCTTTTGGACAGCTCTCAAAATCTGACGTTGTCTTTATGAACGAAGAGAACAAGGCTACCCGGAAAAATGATTTCCTTCCCTTGGAGATGGAAGTTGCCGCTTCCTTGCTTACAAAAGGCCTTGATGGCGAGATTGCCGAATCATCGCTGACTGCTGACGAAAGGCAGGCAATGCAGAAAATTTCCAAGAAACGTGGTGCTGCTAAGTCTCCTTTCAAGATGATAGAGCGTGAAGACCTTGTATTCCAACTTACTGCTGATGGTGAACTGGCACGCAAGGCTATCTTTGAAAAAAATATAACTGGCGAAGAGCTGGGTTCTGTTACCGCTGAAATGCTTTCGAGCGGTAGCTGGAAAACTGGGACCTTCCGCCCATATGGGCTCAACGCCCCGACTTCACGTCTTATTCCCGGTCGTCACAACCCCTATGGCAATTATCTGCAGTGGGTCAAGGACAAGCTTTGTGCTCTCGGTTTTGAGGAATTCGACGGCCCTTTGGTAGAGAACGAGTTCTGGAATGGTGATGCGCTCTTTATGCCTCAGTTCCACAGTGCCCGTGATATCCATGATGTCTACTATGTGAAGGAGCCCCAACATTGCAAGAAAATTGAGGAGCCCTGGCTCAGCCAGGTTGCCCAGACTCACGAAGATGGTTGGAAAACCGGAAGTCGTGGCTGGCGCTACTCCTTTGACCATGAATTTACCCGTCGACAGGTTCTCAGAAGTCAGGGTACGGTCCTTTCCGCCAAACAGCTTCCCAATGCAAAGGTTCCTGGAAAATATTTCGGTGTAGCCCGCTGTTTCCGTTATGACCAGGTTGATGCTACCCATGGTGCAGACTTCTATCAGACCGAGGGCATCGTCCTCGGCAATGATGTGAATTTGAAGACCCTCTTGGGTCTGTTGAAGATGTTTGCCGAAGAGATTGCCGGTGCCGAAGAGGTCAAGTATGTCCCTGGCTATTTCCCCTTCACTGAACCTTCCATTGAGGTACATATCAAGCATCCTGTCCTTGGGTGGTTCGAACTTGGTGGAAGTGGAATCTTCCGTCCAGAGGTAACCAAGGCCCTAGGAATTGATGTTCCTGTCCTTGCTTGGGGTCTGGGCATTGACCGTATGGCCTTGATGCACCTTGGTCTGAATGACCTGCGCGAGCTCTTTACCCCGAACATCGAATCAGTTCGTACTAGGAGGGGAAACTAATGCCAAAGATTGAAACTACAGAACAGCTGTTCTACGGCTTGCTCGGAAGAACCCTCACCGATAGTCAGCTGGAAGAGATTCTCCCAGTTGCCAAGGCCGAACTTGATGGTCATGAGGAAAACATTCTCAAGATTGAGCTTAATGACACCAACCGCCCTGACCTCTGGTCAGCTGCGGGTGTTGCGCGTCTCTTGAAAGCGTACTGGGGTGTTGAGGCTCCTGTCTATGACTTCTGTTCGACAAAGGAAGAGACCTTTGACAATGAGGGTAGGGTTCTGCATGTCCATAGCTCTGTCTCATCCGTCAGACCCTATGGTATTGCCTTTGCTGCAAAGGGACATGTCATAGATGAGCATGATCTTGAGGCCCTTATCCAGAGCCAGGAGAAACTGTGTTCCAATTTTGGACGCAAACGCAAGACCATAGCGATGGGGATTTATCGTTCATCGTTGATAAAATATCCTGTACACTACAAAGGTGTCGACCCAGACAAGACCAGTTTCGTGCCCTTGGGGATGAGTGAGAAGCTTACTCTCAGGGAAATCTGTAGCCAACATCCCAAGGGAAAAGAGTACGGTTCCATCGTAGCGGACAGTCCAGTATTTCCCTATATTACAGATGACAACGGTGAAACACTTTCGTTTCCCCCTGTCATCAACAGTGCAAGAATTGGTGCTGTAGAGATAGGCGATGATGAGCTTTTCCTTGAGCTTTCAGGAACTGACCTGCCTGATATGTTGCTTGCAGCATCTATCATGGCATGCGATATGAGCGACTTGGGTTTTGATATCCTTCCTGTCAAGGTAATCTTCCCAGAAGAGACCCAGTTTGGGAAAGAGCTTACTGTTCCCTATTATTTTCAGGAGCCCATAGCCTGTCCCCTCGCTCTGGTCCACAAGACCTTGGGTGAGAAGATGACAGGAGAAGAGGCTGTGGCTTCCTTGAAGCGAATGGGAATCTATGCCTTCTGCTCAGATGAGACAATCTATGCGACAGTACCTGAATTCCGCAATGATTTTCTCCATCCGGTAGATCTGGTAGAGGATATCATGATTGGATACGGCCTGGGTAACTTTGAGCCTGAGATGCCTCAGGACTTCACTGTTGGGCGCCTTTCTGCAGTTGAAGAGATGGGTCGGAAGGTCAAGGACATTATGGTAGGTCTTGGCTTCCAGGAAATGGTGTACAACTATCTGGGTTCAAGACGTGAGTATGCGACCAATATGGAAGTTGATGGAAACCGGTACATCGCCATAGCAAATCCGATGAGTGAGAACTATGAGATGGTTCGCCCTTCGATCATCCCCTCGATGATGGAAAGTGAAAGTGTCTCCGGTCATGCTCCCTTTCCCCATAAGATCTTTGAAGTGGGTAAGGTAGCCTTCCTGGATGATACCGATAACAGTGGAACTACCACAAGAAACAACTTGGGATTCTTAAGCTCTGACAGTGTCATGGGTTTCAATGAGGTCTCTTCCCTGGTCAATACGCTGATGTATTTTCTTGGTAAGGAATATAGCCTCTCTTCTCTTGATGGTGACACCCGTTTCATTGAAGGACGTTGTGCTGCTGTCATGCTTGGTGAGACTAAGGTTGGTGTCTTTGGGGAAATCAGTCCCAAGGTATTGGAAAACTGGGGTTGTGGCATGCCTACTGTTGCTTGTGAGATCGATCTTGATGTAATGATGGCGAACTAGCAAACGTCAGAACAAAGAATAGTGAAACAGAATCAAAAAAGAACATGAATAGTAACAAATGATCGGATAGGGAGCTGCTTGCAGCTCCCTATCCTTTGTCATGATATCCCCATAGGAAGATTTTGCCTGGACTGTAGCGAACGGAGCTCAATTCTACACCACTGCTAGGTCTGTATCCAAAGCAGCATATGAGCATCAGCAATTTTCATCAGTGATCTCTTCGGTGCTGCTTGTCCGTATTGTGTATTGATCCCTCCGAAAAACAGTATCTTAAGGATACATATTTGAGATTTCTTGTTTATAATTGACTTTGACCTAACTAAGGCCTACCATGTGTATGAGGTGCTGGCTGTAAAGAGAAATAGACAAACACATGGAAGCGATAGACAGTGGGTACCTCATATTCCTAAAGGAGGAATTTGGTATGAAGAAAGTCATTCTTGTTCTCATGGTCCTTCTTCTCTTGGGTGGGGCTCTCTTTGCTCAGGCAGCAGGCGAAACCAAGAATCCCGTGCTACGTATCATAACCTGGTCGGGGTATGCTCCGCAGGAGCTCTTGGATAAGTTTACTGCTGAGACCGGTTATAAGGTAGAGGTAACACTTAGTAACAACGAAGAGATGATCAGTAAGCTCAGAGCAACCCGTGGTGGTGGTTTTGATCTTGCCCAACCCTCACAGGACCGTATCTCTTCAGTCGTAGCGGAATATGGCATTTACCAGCCAATTGATTATTCAAGGATTGATACTGCACAGATTGATGCTTCCCTGCTTGAAGCAGTCAAGAAGAACACTCTGGTCGACGGTAAGTCCTATGCAGTGCCACACGTCTATGGAACTGAAGGCTTGGTGGTCAACACAGATAAAGCCCCTGGTGTAAAGGATTTCAAGGACCTGCTCGATCCCAAGTATGCTGGAAGGGTATCCTACCGTCTGAAGCGGCCCACCCTTATTGGTATGGGTTTCTCCCTTGGGTATGATCCCTTTGCCCTGTATTCAGATACAGCAGCCTACCAAAAATTCCTCGACGAGATGGAACAAGTACTGATCGCTGGGAAACCATCGGTAAAGACGTATTGGGACAATGGGGATCAGCTGTTGCAGTCCCTTCGTTCTGAAGAGGTCTGGGCAGCCTCTGCATGGGAACAGGCAGGATGGAAGCTTCATTCTGAGAACCCAAACATTGACTATATAGCACCAACTAGCGGAGCTCTTGCTTGGGTCGACACCTTTGCTATCCCGGCTAAGAGTGAGAACCTCGATGCAGCCTATGCCTACATTAACTTCATGCTGGAACCTAAGAATGCTGCATTCTTTACCAACCGTGAGACGTATGGAACCGCTTCGAAAGATGCTGTGAACTATCTCGATGCTGAGATCAAGGCTAACTTTACCCGCGGTCTGCCTCCTGAAGTACTGGCTAACATCAACTGGTATCCAACAGTTCCAGCAGGAATTGAAGCTATGGAAGGTAAGACTCTCGACAAAGTAAAAGCTGCTCGGTAACAGACTAGACTGACTCATTGCCAATAGTTGCCCAAAACAGCTATTGGCAATCCCCTCAAGGTAACCAATACTATGGATAGCGCACTCTCCGTACAGAAGCTCACCAAGCGTTTTGGTGATTTCACCGCAGTCGATCAGGTATCATTCGAAGTGGAGGACGGCAAGTTCTTCTCGATTCTAGGCCCATCAGGATGTGGCAAGACGACCCTTTTGCGCATGATTGCAGGGTTCTATAAACCTGATGGAGGAATCCTCCTATTCAATGGGAAGAACATGGATGGGGTTGCCCCGAACAAACGGCCTGTCAACCTGGTGTTTCAGAACCTGGCACTCTTTCCCATGATGAACGTACATGAGAACATAGCCTTCGGGTTGCGTCGGAGGGGCGAGAAAGGCCCTTCTGTCGATAAGAAAGTCCGGGAACTTCTGGAGAGGGTAGGTCTTCCCGAATCAGGAAAAAAACAGATTAGCCAGCTTTCAGGCGGACAAAAACAACGTATTGCCATTGCACGATGCCTTATCATGGAGCCAACAGTACTCTTGCTCGATGAGCCCTTGGGGGCTCTTGATGCAAAGCTACGCGAACATATGAAAGTGGAACTTAAAAGTTTGCAGTCCCAGGTGGGAACCACCTTTGTCTATATCACTCACGACCAGAGCGAAGCCATGGTGATGAGTGATAAGGTAGCGGTGATGAACAATGGGCATTTTGAACAGATAGGCACTCCTCAGGAGCTCTATCATGATCCCAAGTCCTCGTTTGTAGCCCAGTTTGTAGGGAACAACAATACGTTGCATGTGAAACTGCACTCAGATATAAGTGGAAATACCCTAGCCCGGTATGCGGATGCATTTGACTTCCAGCTTGAGAATACCGTTGAGATTTCTAGTGCGAATGATGAGTATGACCTCTTCATACGGCCAGAGGCAGTCATCATCAATCCTGGCGATGGACGAGAGAATTTCAATGTCCTTCCTGTTGATGTAACCTCGATTCTCTTTGATGGGGGAAACAGTAGGTTGTTGGTAAAACCTTTGGGAAGTGAGGATGAACTGGTGGTAGCCCTTCCCCAGACTAGAGAGTATGACTATATCAAGGCAAAAGACCGCATACAGGTCGGTTGGGATATGAACAAGACCATCTGCTTCAAACGCAGTGATTGGAAGTTATATGATGAGGAATAGACAACATATCAAATGGGGCTTCTTCTTCTTTTTCCTCCCTGTGGCCTTATGGCTTTTCCTCTTGATCGTACTGCCCCACATGGAGCTTTTGAGACTCTCCTTTACCAAGACCAACACGGGCAAGTTCACTTTGGACAACTATCTTGCCTTTTTCAAGGAGCCCATCTACTGGCTTACCTTCGTACGTACTGCTGGATATTCAATCTTTGTCACATTCTTGGTGATGGTCATTTCTCTTCCTGTCTCTTTCTATATTTCCAAGATAGCGAAAGAGAGGATAACAGGAGTCCTGATGATCCTCATCTTGGTCCCGTTCTGGGTAAGTGAGCTTGTTCGCGTATATGGGTGGATGATTTTGCTCAGGGAGAGTGGGGTCCTGAACCATTTCCTTGTTTCCATAGGCCTGTTCAAGGAACCTGTGGAGATGCTCTATAATGATATCACCATGATAATGGGGCTCGTATATACCAGCATGCTCTTTATGGTGGTTCCTGTCACCGGTGTAATGGATGACCTGGACAATGCTCTCATCGAAGCGGCCTATGACCTTGGGGCATCGAAAATAGCTATCTGGAGGACCATTATTATCCCACACTGTGCCTCAGGGCTCGTTAATGGAGGTATCATCGTATTCATGCTGGTACTCGGTAGTTATCTTACTCCGACTCTGATGGGAGGCAAAAACTCTCTCTGGTTTACCGAACAGATCTACAACCAGATAATCCTCTATTTCAATTGGAACCAAGGCGCTGCCTTTGGATTTTTGCTGTTGGCTCTCTCTTCACTTATCATCTGGATTATACTCAAGGTAACCAGACAAAACCTAAAGGAGGTGGTAAAATGATCAGGAGCTTACCTTCCTCAAAGAAATACCGGTACGGATTCAGACTCTTCATCATCCTGTATTTTGTCTTCTTGTTTGCACCGTTGGTGGTGACGATGGTCCTTGCCTTCAATGACTCCATGTATCCAGCTCTTCCTTGGCAAGGGTTTACTCTTGACTGGTTCTTTGGCAACGGTCCTGACAAATATGGTATTTTTCATGACCAGACAAATTTGCGAAGTCTTGTTACCTCGTTCAAGGTAGCAGTTGCTGTTATGATAGTCTCCACTTTCTTAGGGACCTGTGCGGCCTTTCTCTTCGAGCAGGAAAACTTCCGCTTCAAAGGGGCTCTCTACTTTCTCATGATTGCTCCCTTGGTCATTCCCGGAGTTATCCTGGGTATCTCTATTCTGATGTTCTCCAATACAGTAGGGCTTTTTATCGAGAATCATCTGGATCTCTATGTCAAGTTCCTTGGTCCGGGCTTTCCCCTGGTTGTACTCGGGCAGTCGGCATTCATATCTACCATCGTTGCCTTGGTTGTCTCTGCTAGACTGAAGAAGTTCGATCACTCTCTGGAAGAGGCTGCCTATAACCTAGGGGCCAATAGGGCAGAAGTGCTATGGTATATTACCCTCAAGTATTTGAGGCCCTCGATCATAGGAGGGGCGGCAATGGCCTTCTTGATGTCTTTTGAGAACTTCAACACCACAATCTTCTTGGTGGGGTCACAGGCAACCCTCCCGATAAATATGTATATGCAGGTACGTGACGGATCGACGCCGGTCATTAATGCCATCTCCTTCCTGCTTATCCTTGGAACCTCCATTTTTGCTGTTGCAAACCTTTCAAAGGGCAATAAGAAGATTGTGTAGGGACTAGTACCCGTTTTTGTAGGATGTGCAAAGAAGTTGTTTGTCATATTGAGTGCACTCTCTATACGCTTGCCATGCATATGCAATGAATAAGTATGCACTACCATCGAATAGGTATTGACTAATTCCCTCTTCTGGCATTATGGTTCTCCTATGAACAAGAACCATTACAGCATCCATCATCATGGCATGATTATCCGACCTTAGACAGGTGGGCGCTGTTACCTATATACAGACCTCCGCATGTCGCGGGGGTCTTTTTATTGCTTTTTTCTAGGAGGAAAAAATGGAGCAGGTGTTACGCATAGCAATTCAGAAGAGTGGACGTCTGAGTGAGAAGTCCTTGGAGATTATCAAGGGGTGTGGGATCAAGTTTGGTTCAGATTCACGAGTTCTGAAAGAACAATCGACGAACTTCCCTTTGGAGTTCCTCTATGTCCGTGATGATGATATTCCCTCATACGTTCGTGATGGGGTTGCCGATATCGGTATCGTTGGACGTAACGAGTACGACGAACAGGCCATCGACCTTGAAGTGATTCGGGACCTTGGGTTTGCCAAGTGTCGGCTCAGTATTGCTGTCCCCAATGATTTTAATTACCATGACCTCTCTTCCTTGGAAGGAAAGCGTATCGCAACAAGCTATCCGCATATCCTCGAAGGTATTCTTTCTGGGAAAGGCATCAATGCAACCTTCGTACAGGTCTCCGGATCTGTTGAAGTTACCCCTGCCGTAGGCCTAGCAGATGTTATCTGTGACTTGGTAAGTACCGGGGCAACCCTTGCAATGAATGGCCTTCGGGAAGTCGAAAAGATCTACACCTCTACAGCCGTTATGATCGGTCGCAAAAAGATGGGAAGCGATGCAAAGAGCGCCATCCTGGACCGCCTCATGCTTCGCCTCGATGCGGTTATGAGGGCTGCATCCTACAAGTATGTCATCTTCAACCTTCCCGAAGAGCATCTTGACCAGGTAGCTGGTATCGTCGGTGGTATGAAGAGTCCGACTGTGACCCGTCTTATGGAAAAGGGTTGGATTTCGGTACAGACCGTTGTTGCTGAAGACCTGTTCTGGGATGTGTTTGAACAGCTCAAAGCTCTTGGAGCCCAGGGCATCTTGGTCACCCCTATCGAAAAAATGACTGAGTAGGAGATATCCATGGCGTATCTGAGTAGACATTTTGCCCCTGAAGAAAGAGATCTTGAACGTCTTTTAAGACGATCAAGCGATAGTAACGCTACAACCCAAGAGCAGGTAGCTCAAATCCTTAACCGCGTGAACGTTGAGGGTGATGCAGCCCTTTTCGCTTTGGAAGAACAGTTCACCAAGGCTACTCTTTCATCCTTGGTTGTTTCCCAAGAGGAATTCCTTGTTGCCCAGACTCTCGTTCCTGACTCTCTAAAAAGGGCTCTGGAAGCAGCAGCAGCCAATATTCGCGCTTTCCATGAGACACAACTTCCCCAAGGTGAGAGCCTTGCGGTATCCTCGGGAATTGAGCTATCACGCAAGATAGTGCCTATCCAGAGAGTGGGCCTCTATGTACCGGGAGGGACAGCCCCCCTGATCTCCACCACCCTGATGCTGGGAATCCCCGCCCAGGTTGCCGGGTGTAAGGATGTGGTTCTCTGTACTCCTTCTGATGCTTCAGGCAAGATAGATCCTGCCATACTCTATGCAGCTTCTATGTGTTCTATTTCCAAGGTATTCAAGCTTGGAGGTGCCCAGGCAATTGGGGCGATGGCCTATGGTAGTGAGAGTGTCCCTAAGGTGGACAAGATATTCGGACCGGGAAACCAGTATGTCACGGAAGCCAAGAAGCAGGTGAGCACCTCCTGTTGTGCCATTGATATGCCAGCAGGGCCCAGTGAAGTCATGGTAGTCGCTACAGTCGATGCCGATCCAGCCTTTGTTGCCAGTGACCTGCTCAGCCAGGCCGAACATGGCCTGGATAGCCAGTCAATGTTGGTTGTCCAGGCTGATAAGGAAAGTGGCTTTGCCTTCTTGGACAGGGTGGAGGAGGAACTTTCTCTTCAATTGAAAGATTTGGACCGCCAGTCCTTCCTGCTCTCATCCCTTGCACATTCCCACGCTTTTGTCTGTCCCAGTTTAGATGAGACTGTCAAAGTGGTGAACGATTATGCACCTGAACACCTCATCATCAATACGACCGACCCTTCAGAATTGGAGAGGTTGGTAGTCAATGCCGGATCCATCTTCCTGGGTCCCTATTCCTGCGAAAGTGCAGGGGACTACGCCAGCGGGACCAACCATACCCTGCCTACCAACGGTTGGGCACATTCCTACAGTGGAGTCAGTACCGACTCTTTCTTGAAGAAGATAACAGTGCAGAAACTTAGCAAGCAGGGGCTTTCAGAGCTTAGTTCCACGCTGGTAACCTTGGCAGAGGCAGAGAGGCTTATAGCCCACCGCAATGCCGTTCTTATACGATTGGGAGGAGTGAAATGAGAGAATTGCTTCGTAAGAACATAGCAAATCTTGTACCGTACAGCTGTGCACGCAATGATTTTGTGGGGGAGGCTGAGGTTTACCTCGATGCCAATGAAAACTGGAGGGATTTTGTCGGGAGCCAGGGGCGAAACCGCTATCCAGATCCCCTTTGCATCCAAGTACGAAAGGCCCTTGATGAGGTTTTGGGTCTTCCTTTTGCCAATACGGTGGTAGGTAATGGCAGCGATGAGATCATCGACAATCTGTTTCGGTGTTTCTGTAATCCAGGAAAAGATAAGGTTATTATCATGAGCCCTACCTATGGGGCCTACCGTGTCTTTGCCGATATCAATGATGTATTGGTTGAACAGGTTCCCCTTACTCCTGAATTTTCCATTGACTTTGATGCATTGGAAGCATTTCTCAAACAGCAGAAGAACCTGGGTGAGGATAAGGGTAGAAGCAAACTACTGTTTATTTGCTCACCAAACAATCCGACGGGCAACGCATTCTCCCTCGAAGAGATCGAGAGGGTATGTACCCTCTTTGATGGCATCACTGTTGTCGATGAGGCTTATTTTGACTTCTCTTCTGTGGGAAGTGCGGTTTCACTACTCTCCAAATTTCCCCGTCTAGTAGTGTTACGCACCCTTTCCAAGTGTTGGTCCCTAGCTAATGCTAGGGTAGGGATAGCAATAGCGAGTGAAGCTATCTGCAAGGTGCTCACCAGCATGAAATACCCCTACAATGTGGGTGGCCCTTCCCAGGAACTTGCCCTTAGGGGATTAGCGGAAGGAGATAAGGTCCTGCAAGTACTTGCTGTTACGCTTGAGGAAAAGAAGAGGATGGAACAGGAGCTTCCTGCCCTACCTTGTATAGTAAGAATTTTCCCGAGCGATGCGAACTTTCTCTTGGTCAGGGTAAGCAATGTAGATGAACTCTACCACTATCTTGCTCAAAAAGGTATTATTGTTCGAAACCGAAGTCGGGAACTCCACTGTGAGAACTGTCTTAGGATCACCATTGGAAGCAAGAGCGAAAATGACAAGCTTTTGGCAGCCCTTGCAGCATATGAGGAAGTATGATGAACAAGAAGATGCATAAGGCGGTCCTGTTTTTAGACCGTGATGGGATTATTGTAATAGAGGATCAGATAGACTCCTTTGAAAGGATCATATATATCCCTGGGGTGTTCGGTGCCCTTTCTCGGATACGAAAGGAAGGTTCGTTTCATTTCGCTATGGTCAGTAACCAGGACGGGGTGGGGACTCCCTCTTTTCCTCAGGAAGCTTTTGATAGGCCCCAAGAAAGGATTCTGGCTACCCTACAAGGGGAGGGCATTACCTTCGACGACCTTCATGTTGATTTCTCTCTTCCCTCTGATAACTGTCCGGGGCGTAAGCCTGGGATAGGTATGTTGGACAAATATCGAACAGGCGAGTATGACCTTGCCAACTCAGTGGTTATCGGGGACCGTCAGACTGATGTACGCCTTGCCTATAACTTGGGGTGCAAAGCTATCTGGTTTGTCTCACCATCCCAAAAAGGGGAACTGGAAGATGACCTTAAGGATACCTGCATCTTTGTAAGCGATAACTGGCAGAGCATTGCTTCCTTCCTGCTTGATGACCCTAAGGCCAAGATTCGGACTGCCTCCGTCACCAGAAATACCAAAGAGACAGAGATTTCCCTGACTGTAAATCTTGATGGGACAGGAGAGGGTTCTGTACATACCCACATTCCCTTTTTCGACCATATGCTCGACCAGGTACTTAGGCATAGTGGCCTTGATATCAGACTCCATGCAGAGGGGGACTTGGTAGTGGACGAACACCACACAGTTGAGGATGTTGCCCTTGCCCTTGGGCAGGCGGTGCGTGAGGCTTTGGGCGAGAAACGTGGCATAAGCCGTTATGGCTTTGAGCTGCTTACCATGGACGATGTTCTTGCTGAGGTAGCCTTGGATTTCTCCGGTCGCCCCTCCCTATTGTGGAATGTACCGTTAAGCCGAGAATATGTGGGCACATTCCCTACTGAAATGGTCCAACACTTCTTTAAGTCCTTCAGTGATGCCTGTCAATGTAATCTGGCTATGAAGGTATCAGAGGGAAATGTGCATCACCAAATTGAAGCTCTTTTTAAGGCCTTTTCCCGTGCCTTGAAAAATGCTGTACACAAGTATCCCCATAGTGATGCACTGCCTTCTACCAAGGGCGTCTTATGAGAATAGCAATTGTCAAATACAATGCAGGCAATACCCGTTCGGTATTGTGTGCCCTCAAGCGCCTTGGATATGAAGCGGTGGTAACAGATGACCGCCAAGAGCTCAGAAAGGCCGACAAGGTTATCTTTCCCGGGGTAGGGGAAGCCTCGACTGCAATGGCCTACCTGCGAGAACATGGGTTGGATACTTTCCTGCCTACCTTGCAGCAGCCTTTTTTGGGCATCTGCCTCGGTATGCAGCTCATGTGCAGCTTCAGTGAAGAGCATGATACCCAGTGCTTGGGGATTTTTTCTGAAACGGTCAAGAAGTTCATTCCCTTCGATGGGGAGAAGATACCGCACATGGGATGGAATACCCTGGAGACAGAGGATGATCCTCTCTTCACGGGCCTCTCAGGCCAGATCTGGTGCTACTTTGTCCACAGTTATTATGTGCCTTTTTCTGATGATACGATCGCTTCTACTGAGTACGCCTCGGTGAAGTTTACCGCTTCCTTACGTAGGGACAACTTTTGGGGGTGCCAGTTCCATCCCGAGAAAAGTGGTAGTATGGGCGAACAGATGCTCAAGAATTTTCTGGAGGAAATCTGATGGACATTATTCCAGCAATCGACATCATTGGAGGTTCCTGCGTGCGCCTGAGCCAAGGGGATTATGGTTCGAAGAAGGAATACGCCTCTGATCCATTGGAGATGGCAAAACGTTTTGAGGCCTATGGGCTGAAGCGGTTACATCTTGTGGATCTGGAAGGAGCCAAAGGTGGCACTATTGTTAACCTGAAGAGCTTGGAGCGCATTGCCAGCCATACCAGCCTTATCATCGACTTTGGTGGTGGCATCAAGCGTAGCTCTGACCTGCTCGATGCCTTCAATGCAGGGGCAAGTATGGTTACTTGTGGCTCCATTGCGGCAAGTGACCCCCCTTTGGTAGAGAGCTGGCTCGCGTCTTACGGATCGGACAAACTCATCCTAGGCGCTGATGCCAAGAATGGTATGATAGCAACCCATGGATGGTTGGAGACAACCTCCCTAGAAGTGGGCCCATTTATCGATTCCTATCTGACAAAAGGATTTTTCCGGGTCATCTGTACCGATATTGCACTCGATGGGATGCTCAGTGGTCCTTCCTTTGCCCTATATGAGGAACTGCTTGCCACCAGGCCCACCTTGCACCTGATAGCATCTGGAGGAATATCCTCCATGGAAGATGTCTATGCTTTGCATAAGGCTGGCTTGGGTGGGGCAATTATCGGAAAAGCCCTATATGAAGGGGCCATTACACTCGATGCCCTCAGGCGTTTCAAGGAGGAGACCGATGCTAGCTAAACGAATCATACCATGTCTTGATGTAAGGGATGGAAGGACCGTTAAAGGGGTCAACTTCATCAATCTGCGTGATGCAGGCGATGCTGTAGAGCTTGCCCAGCTCTACAGCAAGCAGGGAGCCGATGAGCTTACCTTCCTTGATATTACGGCCACTGTGGAGAACCGCTCCACCTTCAATGCCCTGGTAAGGCGCATCGCTGACCACATTGGAATACCCTTTACCGTAGGTGGAGGCATTCGCAATGCAGATGACGTCGGGGTGCTTCTTGATAGTGGAGCAGATAAGATATCCATCAACAGCCAAGCGGTGAAAGATCCTTCGGTGATAGACACCCTAGCGATGCAATATGGCTCGCAGTGCGTCGTCTGTGCCATTGATGCAAGACGTAATTCACTTTTTGATACTCCGACCGAAAAGGGATGGGAGGTCTATGTCCACGGGGGAAGGACACCCACAGGGCTGGAAGTGGTCTCCTGGGCCAAGGAAGTCTATGGTCGTGGTTGTGGAGAGATTTTGCTGACCTCCATGGAACATGACGGCGTGAAACAGGGTTTTGCCTTGGACATTACCAGACGGGTAGGTGAAGCTGTAGGTATTCCTGTTATTGCCAGTGGTGGGGCAGGGACTATGGAACACTTCGTTGAGGTGTTTGGCAAAGCGAAGGCTGATGCAGCATTGGCCGCTTCTATTTTTCATTTTCATGAAATAGATATACCTGAGCTAAAGATTTTTCTTTCACAACATGGTATAACTATGCGTAACCAGCAGTAAGGAGACTTCGAATGGCACTTGATTTTACTAAAATGGATGGACTCATTCCCGCAATCGTCCAAGATTCAGTTACCCGTAGGGTTCTGATGCTTGGCTATATGAATGAGGAGTCGCTTAAGCTTACCCGCGATAGAGGTCTGGTTACTTTCTGGTCAAGAAGCCGCCAGAAGCTTTGGACTAAGGGAGAGACCAGTGGCAACTATCTGACGGTACGGGAAATTATTGAAGATTGTGACCACGACACCCTGCTTATCAAGGCTCTTCCTACAGGCCCTGTCTGTCATACTGGAAGTGATACCTGCTTTAACGAAGTCAATGATCCCGGAGAAGTGACTTCCAGTGAATTCCTCTTCTATCTGGAGGAGGTTATCAATGACCGCCGCGAATATCCCCAGGAAGGATCCTATACCAATCATCTCTTCAGTCGTGGTTTGAACAAGATCGCACAGAAGGTAGGTGAAGAGGCCGTGGAGCTCATCATTGAGAGCAAGGATGACAACAAGAGTCTTTTCCTTGGTGAGGCAGCAGATCTTATGTATCATTTTTTGGTATTGCTTGCTGAGAAGAATATTCCTCTCAGTGAGGTTATAGAGGTGCTGAAGGGTAGGCATAGCAGATAAGGTAAGGGATGCTCTGGTATGTCAGGGAAGGTCTCTGTTTCCTGATTCTGTTACGACCTATTCCCTTGGAATTGAACAAGACCTCCTGTAATAAGGAGGTCTTGTCATCATAATCCAATTTTGTAATTTTTACCTTAGCTCAGTCTTACCAGATGACTTTTCCATTCATCTGGAATGTCTTGTAAGTTCATCAGACTAAGCGTCTGGTTTTTTGCGACCTTTTCTGGGAGTTGCATGGAGACATTGGTGTCGAGCTCCCACATGGCACCGGTAAGAGGATCGATAATGACCATTCCCAGGACTCCTCCGATAAGTACATTACCCCAGTACCAGTCGTCCAAGGTGCTTGTCAGCATATATATGGAATCATCAAACCCTTCTTTTTCAAATCTGATAGTGTAGGATGCCTTCTGGAAAAAGCCATTGCTTGCCTCAAGTGTAACTACAGCAGGGGTCTTGCCTTGATAGACAACTCGATTATTAGTGTCAGTAATTGTAATTTTTGCCTTATCTGGATTGCTTGTGATTTTTACTGGGTATCTGCTCTCACTAGCGACTGTTGCACAACTTGCCAAAGAGACAAGCATAACGATTGAAAGAACCAATAGAACTGTCTTTTTCATTCATATCTCCTAAATTTCACTTCATACAGTGTAGAGTAATACTACGCATCTGTATATAACAATACTTTTGGTATATATTATTATGCTTTAAGAATATATACTCTTTTTAAATCAGCTTAGATTCTATATAGGATACAGTCCCCTTCAATAGGGGGAATGGTTTATACCTGATTGAGCAACATTTTGAAGCTGATGATAGGCTCTGCCTATTTGAGGCTTGTGTTACCTCCTTGTTTTTTGTCTTTGATTTCGACTGTAATGGTCGTTTTCTGCCAGGACTGTTGTTTTTGTCTTTCTGGTATGTCGTTCACTGCATTAGCATGGCTCTCAATACAATGAGAGAAGTGAGAAATCTACAGGGTAAGGGTTATATCCTTAGTGAGGGATCGACATCCAAAAGATTCTCCAGCGAGAGGAAAAACTGTTCTCTCCAAGTGAACTGCCCACGTAATGTGCACCACATGTACTCATATCCTGTGAACATGTAGGCTGCGGCTTCGTAGAGGCTTTCTGCCTCGTTTGTATTTCTAAATTGTCCACACTTCTGTCCCGTGGTAATGATATCAATGGCTATCTCCTCCAGGCCCTTTCTCATGTGGAGTGCTCGTTCCTGTCTCTGGAGGTTCACGATGAGTAGTTGGCTGTTCAGATCAGCCCCCAGAATTGTGATATTGCCAATAAGATGGTCGAAGAGCAGTTTGATCTGGTCCCAACTGGAAGATGAGTGGAGCATTTTGAGAAGAATAGGGGTAAGGTTTTCAATAATTACATCATAGAGGTGCAACAAGATATCCTGCTTTGACTTGAGATGATAATAAAAGGTCGGTTTGGTGATGTTGCAGGCTTGGCAGATATCATTGACGGTAACTGCATCATAACCTCTTTGTTTGAACAGCTGTCCCCCTGCCTGCACAATCTGTGCTTTCATATCCATACTCAGTCTCCTCAAGGGCAACTGTAGCAGAACTGATGAGCTTTAACAAGTTCACTTTTCGTTCGATAGCTTTATATCGATATTTTAGTATTGACAGTGAAATGCATCCTTGTTAGTATTTACTTAAGTAAGAAAATATATTACCGCGGTAATATAGACTATGAACAAGATACACCTACTACTGGAGGATGTGACATGAAGATTTTGGAACAGACGCGTATAGCAAACATGAAGCTTCGCAACCGTATGTATATGGCTCCCATGGGGACCCAGACAGACGCTGACGGATCGTTCTCTGATCGTTCGATCAGATACTATGAGGAACGTGCTAAAGGCGGTTTTGCTTTGATAGTCACTGGTGCAAACCAAGTGACCATGAAGTATGAAGCAAAGGCTTGCAATGTGCTCGGAAGTGCAAAAGCCTTTGAGCAACTCAATTTTTTGGTACGTCGTATCCATAATCAGGGAGCTAAGCTTTGTATCCAACTCACCCCAGGTCTGGGAAGGATGCAATTCACCACCGGTGATGTGAGACCATACTCAGCAAGTGAGGTTGACTCCTTTTGGTTTCCCGAGTTGAAGTGTAAGGCTTTCAGTGTTGAGGATATCAAGTTCCTTGTCCAGAAAATGGCTGAGGGTGCAGCAACAGTAAAAAGAGCGGGTGCCGATGCTGTTGAGCTTCATGGATACGGCGGGTATTTGATGGATCAGTTCCAGACCAGTATGTGGAACAAACGTACCGATGAGTATGGTGGGACTCTTGAGAATCGGATGCGTTTTTCTGTTGAGTGTGTAAAGGCTATACGAGAGGCTGTCGGTCCTGGATTCCCCATTCTCTTTAAATTCACACCCTACCACGGAGTGGAAGGTGGACGTGAACTGGACGAAGGTATTGAAATGGCCAAGATTCTGGAAAAATCCGGTGTTGATGCCTTGCATGTTGATGTGGGTTGCTATGAGGCATGGTACAAGGCGATCAATACCGTCTACCAGCCACCCATGGTCCAGCTTCCCATTGCAGCCGAGATCAAAAAACATGTATCTGTCCCTGTAATGAGCCAAGGCAAGATGCAGAACCCTAGCGATGCAGAGGCGGCCCTTCAGGAAGGAAAGGCTGATATGATCGGTCTTGGGCATATGGCCATCGCTGATCCCAATTGGGTCCAGAAGGTGAGGGACAACCAGAGCTATGACATTACTCCCTGTATTGGTTGTAATGAGTGTCTCTATGCTGGCTTTTCTGGCAAAATCATGCAGTGTGCAGTTAATCCTCTTGCATTTGCTGAGGACTATTATCCTGTACAAGCTGGAGATTCCAACAAGCGTGTGTTGGTCATCGGTGGTGGACCCGGAGGCATTATGGCCGCCCTCACCGCAGAACAGCGTGGAATGCAGGTAGAACTGTGGGAGAAACGCAATGAATTGGGTGGTCTGTTGCTCGCAGCAGGTGGGCCTCGTTTCAAAAAGGATGTAAAGGACTATGTGGATTACTTGGTTGGCAAACTATACAGAAGTTCTGTAAAGGTATCCCTCATGAAGGATGGTTCAGCTGAGGAGATTCTGAGAGACAACTATGACAAGGTAATTTTTGCCACTGGAGCAATTCCTGTTATGCCTCCGATCAAGGGAATCGAAAAGCCCTTTGTAACAGGAGCAAACGATCTTTTGACCGGCAGGGAGAAATATGGAAAGAAGATAGTGGTGGTAGGTGCAGGCCTTGTTGGTTGTGAGACCGCATGTCACTGTGCTGAGAAAGCCGACTCGGTCACCATGATTGAGATGCTTCCAGAGATTCTCATGACAACCAGTCACTGTAAGAATAATGACCAGGCTCTGCGCCAGCTGATTGAGGATTGCAAGATCAACATTGTCACCAGTGCTAAGGTGCTCCGATTCGAGGATGGTAAAGTGATCTACGAACATGAGGGTAAAGAGAAGACAATTGAGGCCGATACCGTTGCTATTGCAGCAGGATACAAGTCCAATACAGAGTTGTATGATGCTCTTAGCGATAAGATTGATTGTGCTCTTGTCGGTGATGCACAGACCCCGGATAATATCCTCACTGCTGTGCATCATGGATTCCATTCAGTTCGTTGTATCTAGCTCAATAATGTGTGAATATTGTACATTGTACATATGAGGGTGTTGCCTGGGCAACACCCTTTCTCTGTAATCAGGTACTGGTTGTCATATATCCGAACGTATGACTCTAGAAAAGTATGTGAGCTATGGTATGGTAATGACTCATCAGTGCTGATTTCAGATTGTCAAATTGAAATGGTATAAAATGCATTCTCCCAGCATGGAGAAATGTCCCTCCTCACTGAATGACCGATGGGCAAGTATCTTGAGGCCTATGATGTTTCCTACCTGATTTTGTTCATTCTTGTAACATTGTCCAAGATATCCATTATATGATAATTTATATGATGGATAAAGCATGTGGTTCTGAAACTATTATATCTGCACATGGTTTGAACGATGTCACCAACGGAGAGATTTTATGTACATCAGCAAATTCGGTGGGATTATAGCTGCGGCAAGCAAAAAAGCAGCTCAACCAACCTTGGAAATTGGAACAATTGCGGTGGTGAAACGAATAGTGCTTACCTTTCAACAGGCTGGGGTATTTCCCATTGTCGTTGTTACTGGTGTTGAAGCAAACGAAGTGCGCTTTCAACTTGCAGGACGAGGCGTGGTATTTTTGCATATCCCAGAATACCAAGACCCGGAACTTTTCACTTCTGTATGTATGGGCTTGAAGTTCTTGGCTAATGTGTGCGAACGAATAGTGTTTGCACCTGCAAATGTTCCGCTGTTTATGCCAGCTACCTTAGCCTCTCTCCAGCATGAATCTGCAGATATCGTAACACCCCTCCATGCTGGTCATGGGGGACATCCTGTAATCATATCGAATGACATTGTTCCTGACATCTTGCAGTATACAGGAGAAAATGGTCTGCGAGGGGCTATGGAACACATGGAAAATCATCGAAAACGAATTGAAGTAAACGATGAAGGTGTTTTGCTTTCGATTCATGATAGGGTCGCTTTACAACAGCATTTCAGTTGCAATAAATCGGGGTTTATACATGCATCCCTGCATCTGAGTATTGAAAGGGAAAAGGAACTCTATAATGCCCGGGCAAAACTGTTGCTTTTTCTGATTGGGAAAACCCAGTCCGTACGAAAAGCCAGTGAAATGATGGGACTATCACCAAGTAAGGCTTGGGACACGCTCAATACTTTGGAAAAAGCTTTGGGATATGCTCTGATAACAAGGCGACAAGGTGGAAAAAATGGGAGTGGCAGTGAGCTCACGCCCTCAGGACTGGAGTTTTTATGCACCAGTCAGAGATATGAAGAGCTGGTGTTGGCCTATGCACAGAAGCAATTTCATACACTCTTTTGCACAACTGGTATCATCACAAGCAAATAACGAATGACTTTGTTATTCGTTAGCATGACGAGCATGTTCCTCTGAAGAAGTATTTGGGTTCATTCGTGAACTACGCATATACTGTGTACACCGTTTTGATTTGATGCAGAACGTGGGTAAGGAGAGAACACGTATGATACTACTGGTAGTGAATGGCAAATCCGTACAAGCTGATCCTGAAAAGAGGTTGTTAACCTTCTTACGTGAGGATTTGCATCTTACAGCTGCCAAGGATGGTTGTAGTGAAGGTGTGTGTGGTACATGTACCATATTGGTTGACGGCAAGAAAATCAAAGCTTGTACTCAAAAAGTCGCTAGGTTTGAGGGGAAATCCATTGTCACCGTTGAAGGCTTGACCGAACGGGAAAAGGATGTCTATGTCCATTGCTTTGGTGAAGCTGGTGCTGTTCAATGTGGTTTCTGCATTCCTGGAATGATTATTGCTGCAAAATCCCTTCTTGATTGTAACCTTACCCCGACACGGAGGGAGGTGAAAAATGCACTCCGTGGAAATATTTGTCGGTGTACAGGATATATAAAAATTGAGGATGCAATTCTCATGGCAGCTGATTTTTTTCGAGAAAATCGACCGGTCCCCAAGGTAGTGGGCACTACAGGGATGAACCAGACATACCATCGCCCTGATACTCGTGAGAAAGTGCTTGGTACGGGAAAATTCGTTGATGATATCACTGTTCCCGGGATGTTGTATGCCAAGGCCTTACGCTCAGAATATCCGCGTGCGAGAGTAAAAAAAATTGATATTTCCAAAGCTGTCCACCATTCATGTTGTGTACGTGTCTTGACGGCAAAAGATGTTCCTTTCAATAAAACAGGACATGTAGTACCAGACTGGGATGTCTTGATTGCTGAAGGCGAAACCACTAGGTATATTGGCGATGCTCTTGCCTTGGTTTGTGCTACCACTCAGGAAGCTTTGGATGAAATCCTTTCGTTGATTGAGGTGGATTATGAGGTGTTTGTCCCAGTTACCTCTGTATTGGAGGCACTTCGTCCTGATGCCCCGCAAATCCATGAGGGGGGCAATATTGTTCGAAAAGAAAGGCTCTGTCGTGGCAATGTTGCTGAAGCATTCAAGGTAGCAAAATATATAGTAACCCGTACGTATGATACACCCTTCAATGATCATGCATTCATGGAACCTGAATGTGCCATAGCAATGCCAGAAGGTGATGATGGTATTTTACTGTATAGCGGGGCCCAGAGTGTGTATGATGAGCGGCATGAAATTGCTGCCATGCTGAGAATTCCTGAGGAGAAAGTTCATTGCCAGAGTAAACTGGTAGGAGGTGGATTCGGAGGCAAGGAAGATATGAGTGTGCAACACCATGCTGCACTCATGGCTTGGCATGTGAAAGCCCCTGTAAAAGTGAAATTCAGTAGACAGGAAAGCTTGGAATACCATACAAAACGGCATCCAATGCATATGGAGTTTTCTACTGCTTGTGATGCTGAAGGCAAGCTTATCGCGTTAAAGGCACAGATTATTGCCGATAGTGGTGCATATGCCAGTCTTGGAGGTCCAGTGCTCCAACGTGCTTGTACCCATGCTGCAGGTCCATACAACTATCAGAATATCGATATTGAGGGTACTAGTGTGTACACCAATAACGTTGTTGGTGGTGCCTACCGTGGGTTTGGTGTTACGCAAAGTTGTTTTGCCACAGAGAACAATCTCAATTTGCTTGCAGAACAGGTAGGTATATCCCCTTGGGAGATCAGATATAGAAATGCTATTAGACCTGGCCAAGAATTGCCAAACGGACAAATTGCTGACGAGAATTGTGCAATGGCTGAATGTTTGGAAGCTGTCAAGGAAGTCTATGAGGCTAACCCCTATGCTGGTATTGCTTGTGGATTCAAGAACAGTGGGAAAGGCATAGGAATTCGTGATACCGGTCGCTGTGTACTTTCTGTGGAGCAGGGAACGGTTCATGTACGGACCAGTGCTGCTTGTATGGGTCAGGGAATTGCTACTATGTGCATGCACATGATTTGTGAGGAAACTGGGTTGGAAACCTCCAAGATATTTCATGAACGCCCTGATACCGAACGTACTCCTAACAGCGGTACCAGTACTGCTTCTCGACAAACGGTCATAACCGGTGAGGCGACTCGTCGGGCTGCTCAGAAATTAGGGGCGTCCCTCAAGCAAGGAAAGACGCTTTCTGAATTGGAAGGGCAGGAATTCTATGGTGAATTTGTTCCCATCACAGATCCTATGGGTGCAGAAAAAAAGAATCCTGTCAGTCATATCAGTTATAGCTATGGTGCCCAGGTGGTGGTACTTGATACAGAAGGTAAAGTAACTAACGTCGTAGCTGCCTATGATGTGGGAACTCCTGTAAATATAAAAAGTGTCGAGGGGCAGATTGAAGGTGGCATCGTAATGGGGTTGGGTTTCGCATTGACAGAAGACTTTCCTATGGAAGGTGGGTACCCTCGGGTTAGATTCGGTACGTTAGGTTTGCTCCGTGCAAATGACGTACCTCCAATTGAGGTCAAGCTTATCCAAGCTCCTGGTTCTAGACTCCCTTATGCTTTTGGTGCAAAAGGGGTTGGAGAATTATGCTTGATTCCCACATCTCCAGCATGTTCCCATGCCTATTATCGACTTGATGGGACATTCCGTTCCTCCCTTCCTCTGCAAAATACCTATTATAAAAAGGCAAAAGCATGAAAACAGTAGGATTGGTAGTAGCTGCTGGAATGTCCACTCGGATGGGTGAATTCAAGCCTTTGATGCAGATCGGGGCAAAGACGATGCTCGAGCAAAGTGTGGACAGTCTGTTGCAGGCTGGAGTTGATAGCGTGGTAGTGGTAGTAGGCTATAGGATGCTGGAGGTGAGGGCTTTGCTAGAAGCCTCATATCCAAGATCAAAAATCATTCTGGGATATAACACCCAGTATGCCTTCAGTGATATGTTGGCTTCGATTCAGATTGGTTTGCAGGTGATGCCTACTTGTGATGCTTTCTTTTTGCTTCCAGGTGATATGCCTGCGATTGCATTAGACACGTTTGAAAAGCTTGCATTGGCATATCAGAGAACATCAGCAAAAGTTGTCTTCCCAACGTTGGAAGGGTATCGAAAACATCCTCCTCTTATTGCATCACAATGCATCCAGGACATACTCGCTTTTTCTGGAAATGGTGGATTGCGTGCCTTATGGGCTCAGTATACACAGGATGTGATTGAAGTTGCTGTCGATGATGTTGGTTGTCTTATGGATGCAGATACCAAGAAAGATCTGTTTCACATTCGCACATATCTGCAGAATAAGAATTATATTGACATTGCAATAGAAGCGTAAAGGCATATATAGGATTCAGTAGGGGGAGGTTTAAAGGTACATGAAGAAAATCAGTCAATCGGTAATAAAAAAAGATCATACACCAAAAATCAATGGTAGTGCCCGTTATGTGGGTGATTTCCCGAAGGAAGGGATGCTTTTCGGCAAACTGGTCCGATCTCCGTATGCAAGGGCTCGAATCATTGAAATCAAACCTCTTGCGATGCCTGAAGGGTATTTCACTGTTGACTACCGAGATGTTCCAGGGATCAACAACGTACATATTGTAAAGGATGACACTCCAGTTTATGCAGAGGAGATAGTAGAGTACATTGGTGACCCCGTATTGATGGTTGTCGGTCCCGATGAGTCTGAAGTGGCACGATTTGCCAAGAAAATTGAGGTTTTGTATGAAGAGCTTCCTGCTGTATTAGATGTACGTGCTTCAGAAACAACTTTTTTTGATTATCAATTTGGAAAGGGTGATGTAGAGGCGGCCTTTGCTGAGGCAGATACTGTATACGAAGAGGAATTTGAAACTGGATATCAAGAGCAAGCGTATCTTGAAACCCAGGGCCTGATTGCCGAATACCAAGAAGGGAAGCTGACAGTACATGGAAGCATGCAGTGTCCATATTATGTGCATGGTGCGATTGTGAAAGCACTGGGGTGTACTCCTGACAAGGTCCGCGTAATGCAGGATGTTACAGGTGGAGGGTTCGGTGGAAAGGAGGCCTATCCATCCATTTTAGCATGTCAGATTGCTGTGGCGGCCTATAAAGCAGGTGGTAAACAGGTCAGAGTCATCTTTGATCGGCGGGAGGATATGGAATTCACTTCCAAACGTCATCCTTCGGTATCTGCATATAAGGTTGCTGTAAAAGATGGACAGGTTACGGCAATGGACGTAGACGTTTGTTTCAATGCTGGTGGATTTACTACGTTATCTGCAGTAGTTCTCCAGCGAGGCATCATCGCTGCCTCAGGTGTATATGCCGTGGATACTCTTTCCGTACGTGGTCGAGCCATTAAAACCAATACGGTACCCACTGGAGCGTACCGGGGTTTTGGAGCTCCACAGACATTCTTTGCTGTTGAAATGATGATGGACCACATTGCAAAGGATCTGGGTGAAGACCCTCTTGCTTTCAAGATGCGGCATATGGTTACACAAGGTGATGCAACCTCCACTAGTGGGAAATACCATTTTCCGGTACCTCTTCCGGCCATGATAGCAGAAGTAGAACAGATGAGTGATTATGCAAAAAAATATGCACTATACCAGAAACCACAGCAAGGTCGTTATCGTAAAGGGATTGGGATGAGCCTTTGGTATCATGGGGCTGGATTTACTGGTAGTGGGGAGAGGGATATCATCAAGGCTGTTGTAAAGATTAGCAAACATGCCGATGGCCAAATTGATATTCTCGCAAGTCAGACTGATATGGGACAAGGTATTGCCACAACATTAAGTAAGATTGTTGCAAATGAGCTCAATATTCCCTTGGAATATGTGCACTACAATAATCCTGACACAGATCGCGTTCCTGATTCAGGCCCTACCGTAGCCTCCCGAAGTTTAATGACAGTAGGTGAATTGCTTCGTAAAGCTGCGATACGACTACGTCATGAATGGCGAGAAGGTGAAGAGCAGATGGTGGAAGAGCACTTCAAGGAACCCGATTTTGTAATTCCTTTCTATCTTGAAAAGTTCCAAGGTGATGCATATCCGACATATGCCTGGGCTGTCTGTGCTGTGGAAGTCCAAGTGGATACCCTAACAGGATTTAACGAAATTTTAGGGGCATGGGCAAGTTTTGACGTTGGTACCCCCATTGATATGAATATCGTTGTAGGACAAATGGAAGGAGGATTGTTGCAGGGGCTGGGATACGCAAGTATGGAACAGATGGCTATTGATACCAAGGGACGTATAAGGAACAACAGCTATTCAGATTATATCATACCCACATCTGTTGATGTACCTTGCATGCAAGTGAAGATGCATATCCAGGAATATCCTTTAGGTCCCTATGGTGCAAAAGGAGCTGGCGAATTACCTCTCGTTGGAGCTCCTGGTGCTTATATGCATGCGATGGAACAGGCAACAGGGATCAATATTCATCATATCCCATTCAGTGCAGAGGATGCATTGTTCGGAATCAGACAGGCGAGAAAGGAGAAGCAAATATGAGTGACCTAATCCAGTTTATACTCAATGGAGAAACAACCCAGTACGCAGGAAGTGCAACAGACAGCCTTTTGGATGTATTGCGTGATGAATATCATCTTTCAGGTGTGAAATGTGGGTGCAAGGAAGGGGAATGTGGAGCGTGCAGCGTGTTGCTTGACCATATGTTGGTCAATAGTTGTATGGTTGCAATGGGACGGGTTGAGGGATGTTCTGTTGTTACGATTGAAGGATTCAGTAAAACTGAGCGATTTAAAGTTCTGGATTCAGCATATGCCTCTGTATCGGCTGTCCAATGTGGCTATTGCATTCCTGGAATGATACTTGCCAGTGAATGCATTCTGTCAGCCAATCCTGATCCGGATGAAGCTGCAATCAGAGAGGGTATTTCAGGCAATCTTTGCCGTTGTACTGGATATAATGCAATCGTGCATGCAATACAGATAGCAGCAAAGGAAGGTAAAGGATTATGGTAAATGGATATATGCCGACATCATTGAAGGATGCGCTAGTACTGCTTGCTACAACCGAGGCTATCCCTTATGCAGGGGGAACTGATCTTATGCTCAATGATTCTCGGGGAAGCCAATTTGTATTTCTCCAAAAAATCTCTGAACTCAAGCAAATCCGTAGGGAAGCTGATATGTTGTATTTGGGTGCAGCCTGTACATTCACCGATTTGTTGGAACATGAGCAGACTCCCCTCTTACTCCGGGAGGCCTTGGCCACGATTGCTGCCCCTGCTATTCGTAATGAAGGTACTATTGGAGGAAACATTGCGAATGGAAGTGCAAAAGCAGACAGTGCTCTGATTTTCTTTGTTGCTGATGCTACTCTGAAACTGCAGAGCATTCGTGGAGAACGGATATTGCCTATCAGGGAGTTCTATCAAGGGCGAAAACAACTTGCATTACAGCATGATGAGTTGATTGTGGAAGTTCAACTGCCACTTACTTGGTTGGAACATTATTATTTTAAGAAAATTGGTGCTCGTAAATCTTTAGCTATTTCTCGCATTTCCTTTGCTGGTCTTTTCCATAGCAAGAATGGAGTCATTGAACATTGTGCAACAGCTTTTGGTGCAGTCAGTGATGTGATTGTTCGAAGGGATGACCTCGATGCAATGTTGGTGGGAAAAACTATGGAAGAAGCGAAGGCCTTAAAAGACTCTTACTTGGCCGCATTTGATGAGGCCATTCAACCAATTCGTGGGAGAGTATCCTCAGAATACCGAAAAGAGGTTTGCCACAATCTATTGCAGGACTTCTTGGCAACTTTTGGACTTTGAGGTTTTTCTCTGCCTGATAGAAGGATTGTACCATCCTGTATTGGAGGATGGTACGTCCTGTTTTTCAGCAAAAGCAACTGTTTGTTCAAATAATTCGAGACCACAGTCCCTGAACCTTCTAGACGTGGACTTGTCACGTGATAAGGGCAAAAGATAGGTCTGGGGAGACAATCTTCACGTATATGTGGACGTTATCAAGCTAATCACTGAGAGCAAGCGTAACCAAGAACCTTTTCCCCAATGGAGTTATTGAGCTGATGATTTTCCTTCTTTTCCTAGAGGCGTGTTCAACTTTCTGATGCCCTTGAAGTCCTCAAAGGATGACACTTTCATTAAATCACATTCCCAACCGGCATGGAGAAATATCCGTCCTTACTGAACACCAGATGTTCGGGCCGACATTCTCTGACTTTAGTTTCGGCTACAGGCCGAACCGGAGTGCAGAAGATTAGGTGAGACTCGCCCAGGCCTACATGTGCTACGACCATGTCGTGGACCTTGACTTCTCCAAGTTCTTCAATGCCGTGGACCATGATATCTTCATGGGCCTGGGAGACAAGGACCTCAGGAGGCTTATTTTCGTATTCCTCAAGGTTAGAATCAAAGGGATTATCAAGAGAAACCGAGCGGTGAATGTGCGTCAGGTCATCAAGAGGAAGTGAACGAAATGATGCTGGGATGGCTAGCCTACTATGCACGGGGAACTCAATCAAGCTGGTTGACCACTGAATTTCGCCCTTGGTTGAAACGGAGACTGCGGCAATACATGTGGAAGGTGTGGAAGACTGCAAAAAGTCGGAAGCATCATCTCAGAGTAGCTGGAGTACCCGAATGGCAGATTGAAAAGACAGCAGGATGGTCGTCACGTAGCTATTGGAAAATGACCAACGTGAGCTGACCGGGTACTTTGGATTGCGGGACTTCGGAAATATCTACAGGAGATTGCACTAGAAAAGAATGGAGCGTGACTACGAACTCGACTTCAATGGCTACCTATGCAGGGCGTATGAGTAAGAACTAGAGCCAAGGTTACAGATGGACGCACACCAGTGTGTCAATCTGTAATGTCGTTTGATTGAACCGCCCGGTACCAAACGGTATGCCGGTGTGGTGGTGTACTGTGAAAAGCTGTACCTGTGTTTCGTCAAGTATGTATACGATAAAAAATCATCTGAATTCCAATTTCTGATCAGCTGGAAATTCACTATTTCATCAAGTGGAGGAAGACCACTTGAAGCTTCCTGTATCAATCAATCATTAAGGAATGGGACAGACGCCAATCCTTATCCCCAGTTTTAATCATGTGTCCGTAGTGTACGATTCTATCGATATAAATGTAGTGGATAGGTCAAATACGAAACGTTATATATTCTGAAAGTCTTTATATGCCTAAAAAAAATAATAAAATTATTTGACAAATCAATAAAATGCGGTTTATTCTAACATAAATAACGAAACGTTATACTTTAAGATTTTAAGGAGGTCTTACGTGAAAAAAAGGTTGTTGGTTTTTATGCTAATCCTGGTTATTTTGGGATTAGGCCTGTTTGCAGCAGGAGACAAGGAAGCGTTGAAATCTGAGCAAGTTGGTTATGATGTTGACAACATGAAATTTGATGATGTGACTATCACCATTGCATCACGCTATGGAGCAGATGTTCCTGATGAGATTTATTTCCGGCAAAAAATTGAAGAATTTAATGCAATGGATAATGGTATCACCGTAAAAATGGATACAATTACAACCGAGAGTGATTATCTTAATAATCTAAGAACCAATTTTGCTAGTGGTGATGCTCCGAACGTATTCACTGAATATGGTGGATCTCGAACATTGGATTATCTGGAATCAAATGCTCTCTTGGATATGACGCCCTATTTCGAACAGTATCCGAAGTGGAAAGCCAATTTCAATCCAAGTGTATGGGATAAGCTTTCGTATGATGATGGTATCTGGGGTGTTCCTTTCAAGATGTATACCGTTGTTTTGTATTACAATAAGGATATCTTCGCTAGTCAAGGGTTGACTCCTCCAAAGAATTGGGATGAATTGCAGACTGTATGCGAACAGTTGGCAAATGCAGGTATCAAACCATTTCAGACTGGTGAAAAAGATGTATGGAGGCTTGGCCATTTTTCGAATAATTTGATTATCAAAAGTTTAGGCGTAGGGGCAGTCTCCAAACTTGCTGACAGAACTCTTGCCTATGACAGCCCTGAAATTGTCAAAACATTCAATATGATTGAAAAAATGGTAGACAAAGGATATTTAGGTGAGGCCATACTCTCTACAAACTATCCTACAGAGAAATCTGTATTTGCAGCCGAAGGGTGTGCAATGCGTTGGGATGGGTCTTGGTATGTGTCAGAGATTTTTGGGACCCCGATTTATGAGAGAACAGGGGCTGTTCCGTTCCCCTATGTTAATGAAGAATATAAAACACATGCACAGGGCGGAGCTTCTGATATGTGGTTTATTTCTACACTCAATAAATCTCAGGAAGAGATTAATGCATCCGTTGCCTTGACACGGTATCTTACTAGTAACGAATACACTGCTGGAAATAATGAAGTAGCAGCTGCTATTTTCCCGATTAATTTTACTCCTACTCCGAATACTCCCGCTAACCCACTTTTGGATGAAGTACAAGCAATTGCAGACTCAATGGTTGAAATGCGAGATGATATTCAAACGTATGATACACAGTCACACATGCTAGACACAGTTCGTGCCGCATTGCAAGGAATAGCAATGGGCAGAAGTGGAGAAGAGTGTGCTGAGGAAATTGTTAATAGAATTAAGCAGTACGACTAAGGTATCTTTACTATCCAAGGGACGCGAATCTTGAGTGTTCCTTGGATAATCAATATATAAAAATATGGAATCATTATGGAAATCAGGAAAACAAAAGATCTTGGTATTACTGTCTTGTTTCTTGCTCCTGCAATTTTACTCTTCTTAGGATTCATTATTTTCCCAGTTGGTGAAACATTCATGCTTTCGTTTAAAAGCTGGAAAGGAATTTTTGGAGCACCGAAAGAACTTGTTGGGTTTACCAATTATATGAGGGTTCTCGGAAGTCGTAGTTTCTGGAATTCAATGCTAAATATCTTATATTTTATTCTAGGGGGATTTGTGGTATTAATGCCTCTCTCCTTTGGTTTGGCATTGCTTATTACTTCGAATCTTCGTGGTACTCGGCTCATGAAGACAGCCTTTTTTATGCCCGTTATGCTGAGCACAACCGCAGTTGCTCTTATGTGGGTATATATTTTAAACCCGCAATTCGGTATTTTTAATGATTTTCTTTCACTAGTAGGATTAGGAAAACTAGCAAAAGATTGGTTATCTACTCCTACTGTTAATGTTTGGAGCGTTGTACTGGTAAACGAATGGATGTATGCAGGATACAATATGCTAATATTTGCTGCTGGGCTTGTCGCTATCCCAAAAACGATGTACCAGGCGGCAGAAATAGATGGATGTGATGGTATCAGGAAAGTCTGGTATATTTCAATTCCTCTATGCAAAGAGTCCTTTAAGATATTTTCGGTGCTTTGTGTCACAGGTTGTTTGAAAGCCTTTGATCTAATATGGGCAATGACACAGGGAGGACCAAGCCACACTTCGGAGACCCCGGCAACACTTCTCTATAATGAAGCTTTCACATTTCATAATTTTGGAAAAAGTAGTGCTATCGGTGTGATTCTATTAATCTTAGGCGTATCACTAAGTATTGGTGTCAATGGATTCTTTAATCATGACTGGAGTAAGAAGAGTAGGTATATGTATGAATAGTACGAGGTCAACACGAAAAATCAGTCATATTTTCCTTTATGCTATTGTTTTGATTTGGGTATTTATTACATTATTTCCACTTGTTGTAACTTTTTTATGCTCATTTAAAAATAATGAAGGTATTAATTTAGGTATGTTTAGCCTTCCTGAGAAGTGGTTGTGGTCAAATTATGCAGATGCCTTTCGTAGTGCTCAGATGCATTTTGCTGTTTTGAATTCTCTGTTTGTCGCGAGTGCCAGTACAATCGTAGTTCTGGTTATAGGGATGTTAGCTGCATATGTACTTTCTAGAAAAAACTATAAATGGTTACCTTTAATCTATAGTTTTTTTATTGTTGGTGTAATGATTCCTGTTCATACGACAATAATTCCTATCTCAAGTTTGGCAAATGTTGTGAATGGAAAGAATAGTTATCTTTTTTTAATATTAGTATATGCAGCATTTAATATTTCACAGGCAGTTTTTTTATTCACTGGATACCTTAATGGAGTTAGTCGAGAGATGGATGAGGCTGCGATTATTGATGGGTGTTCCGATTTCCAGCTTCTATTTAGAATTTTATTTCCCATTTCTATACCAATATTAACAACAGAAGCAATTCTATCTTTTGTATATGGTTATGGTGAGTTGATATTCGCGATGTGTCTTATTAGTGATAAGTCGCGCTATACCGTATCAAGGGCGATGCTTGCTTTTAGTGGTGGATACCAGATCAAGTTAGGCCCTATCTTTGCAAGTATCATAATTGCAGTAATTCCTATGGTAATCTCGTATCTGCTATTTCATGAGAAAGTTCAATCAGGATTCTTGGCGGGTGCTGTAAAAGGCTGATGTGGAAGGGTTCACATAATTAAAGAATTAAAAGTTACTAGTATAAGGAGAATAAACGTGGACGAATTGAGATTCCGACAAATTCATTTGGATTTTCATACAAGTGAGAAGATTCCAGTAGTAGGTGATTCCTTTGATGAACAGGAATTTGTGCAGACGCTTCTTGATGCACATGTGAATTCAATAACTTGTTTTGCACGATGTCATCATGGAATGTTATATTATGATTCCAAAACATTTCCTTACCTTGTACATCCTTCATTGCAAGAGAAAAAGTTGCTTGAAAAGCAAATTCAAGCATGTCATGCTCATGATATTCGTGTCCCAATATATACAACTATTCAATGGGATTACTATACGAGTCAGAAACACCCTGAATGGTGTTGTCTTACACCTGAAGGGGGCCTTGTTGATAACTGTGAATCAGGGTCTTCCCGTATCTATGAGCCTGGTTTTTATCGAACACTGTGTGTGAATAGTCCATATCGAGATTTTCTTAAGCAACATATAAAAGATATCTATGATGTTGTTGGTCCAGAAAATGTAGATGGATTTTTTCTTGATATTGTAAATGTTGTTGATTGTTCATGTTGGCATTGTGTGTCTGATATGGTCAAAAAAGGGTACAATCCAAAGTTCAAGGAAGAGAGAATTGAATATGCAAGAAAAATGATTGCCTCTTTTAAGGAGGATTTCTCAAATTATATTCGGTCTTTTAAGGAGGATGTTTCAATCTTCTATAATGCAGGCCATATCAATCATCAATCCATTGATGCTACTGATGCATATTCACATTGGGAATTGGAATCACTCCCGAGTGGTTTGTGGGGTTATTCTCATTTTACAAATACGATTCGTTTTGCCCGTACCACAGGGAAAGAATGTTTGGCACAGACAGGCAAATTTCATACAATGTGGGGTGATTTCCATTCTTTTAAAAACAAGGAAGCACTGGAATATGAATGTTTCAGGATGTTGGCATATAATGCAAAATGTCTTATTGGAGATCAATTGAATCCAGATGGAAAACTTTCTCCAGAAGTTTACAAGTTAATAGGAGGCGTATATGAACAAATAGAGAAGAAGGAGCCTTGGTGCAAGAAAGCAACACCTCTTGTTGAGTTAGCTGTTTTTACTCCAGAAAGCTTAAAAAATATTGCCGGATGTGGTGGGAGTGTTCCTGACGCTGTAAATGGTTGTTGCACGATGTTAGATGAACTTGGATATCTATTTAATATTGTTGAAGTTCGTAGTGATTGGTCGCAGTATAAATTGGTAATCCTTCCAGATACAGTACTATGTGATGAAAGATTGAAAGGGAAAATTCAAGATTATATCAAGCAAGGGGGGTATGTTCTGGCCTCTGGAGATTCAACGCTTGATGCAAATAAAGAACATTTTATGATTCCGGAATTTGCGATTACGTATTTAGGAAAGGAAGACCGCTGGCCGAGCTTTATTATGCCAAATAATCAAATTGGGAAATCTCTTCCTAGCACAGAGCATGTAATGTACATGCAAGGTAATCGTATTGAGCCAAACCAAGCGATAGGTATGCTAGATACAATTATGCCTTATTTTTCAAGGACTTGGGAGCACTTCTGTTCACACCGACATGCTCCATCGAGTTCTCAGGTAGGTACACCGGCTATGCTAAAAACAGATGCAACAATTTATTTTTCACATCCGATATTTACTATTTACAATAAGTATCATCCGAATTGGTGCAAAGAAATTGTTAAAGATGCACTAAAGCAGTTCTTGCAAGAACAGATAGTAGAAACGACTGGTCCTACTACAATGGTTACTACTGTAAATGACCAAAAAACAGAAAACCGGTATGTGCTTCATGCATTACACTACATTCCAATAAAGAATTCTCAGGAATTGTATACGATAGAGGATGTGATTCCACTTCATGACATTTCTTTCTCTTTGCGTGTCCAAGAAGAAATTACGTCTGTGACATTGGTTCCAGAAGGCAATAGTTTGGAATATTCGATTAGTAACAATCGAATTGAATTTACAATTCCAAAGATTGAAGGACATGCCATGGTGGCCCTGCACTATTAGAAGGATGATATTATGAAAGATACTAAAGAGAAATGGTTTAAAGAAGCAAAATATGGATTATTCATTCATTGGGGATTGTATTCTCTTTTAGCAGGAGAATATAAAGGGAAAAAGACCGATAGAATTGCTGAATGGATAATGAATGACTTGGATATTCCTGTTGAAGAATATGAATTATTGGCAAATGATTTCAACCCAATAGAATGGGATGCTGATGTATTGGTGAAACGTGCAAAAGAATGGGGTATGAAGTATGTTGTAGTCACCAGTAAACACCATGATGGGTTTGCAATGTATCACTCAGAAGTGTCACCCTATAATATTGTAGATGCAACTCCTTTTAAACGTGACATTGTTTCTGAACTAGCCCAAGCATGTAAAAAGTATAATTTAAAATTTGGTTTGTACTATTCTCAAACTCAGGACTGGCATGATCCTAATGGATTTAGGTATTGGAATAGTAATGCTGAAAAAGATTTCCAGCTTTATTTTGATCATAAATGTATTCCCCAGGTTAAGGAACTTTTATCTAAATATGGAGATATTTCAATTATGTGGTTTGATACTCCAATGAGCATGACGCTTGAACAATCGAAAGCATTGGTTGATGTAGTAAAAACTCTCCAACCTAACTGTGTCATCAGTGGGAGAATTGGTAATGGTCTTGGGGATTATATGACCACAGGTGATAATTTTATACCTTCTCAAGCTTATCTTGGGGATTGGGAAGTACCTGCTACCTTGAATGATACTTGGGGCTTTAACAAATATGATACAAACTGGAAAACTCCTGAGGAAATTTTAAATCTTTTCATTAAAATAAATTCTAGGGGAGGGAATTATCTTCTGAATGTAGGACCAGATGGCTTAGGAATGATCCCAGAAGCATCAATTCAACTTCTTGATACAGTGGCTTCGTATGTTAATCCTAATAGTGCGGCACTGTTCAGAACAAATGCAGTGGTTGGAAACCCATATGAACTTGATTACGGAATTATCACTCATGCAACAAATAGGATTTTTATCCATGTATTCAAAGGTAAATACCGCCTAGAACTTCAAAATATTGGGAATGTTATTGAAGAAGCTAAATTGTTAGCAACTGGCGAGTGTTTAAATTTCTCAACTTTCACAGCATGTGAAGGAAATACGATAATTGAGGTTGAATTGCCAGAAGAATATCAATATTCGACTGGATATTGTATTCAGCTAACGTGCAAAGAACCAACTATTCAATTCGAACCTTTGATTGAATAGTATATTTATTGATAATTGAAGCGTGGATACCAAGCGTATCCACGCAATTTTTGCTATACTCTAGAAGGAAATAAAATAAGGATAAGAATAATTATGAAACCTTCGATTAAAGATATAGCAATAGAGACAGGACTTTCGATAGCCACAATATCAAAATATCTTAGGAAAATTAAGATACGGGAAGAGAACAGGCTAAAAATTGAAGATGTGATTAATCGTCTTGAGTATACCCCAAATCGAAATGCACAGATGCTGAGATCCAGTAAGAGTTATACTATTGGTGTAGTGATTGCCGATTTAAGTAATACCTTTTGGGGGAGTATTGTTGACTATATTGAAGAGTACTTACAACAACATGGATATATGACTGTTATATACTCTGGACAAGAGCTTGCAACAGACAGTAGATATCTTTCGAATATTCTTGCTCAAAATCTTGATGGCTTGATTATTTCTTTGATGAGTCAGGATGATGATGAATACATACCCCTGATTGAAAGAAAACTTCCTGTTGTATTGATTGATCAAAAGAGCAGCCATTATGAGGTTGATACGGTTACTTCTGATAACTATGGTGCTGGCAGAGCAGCAGCCAAATATTTATTGGGAATGGGGCATAGAGAAATTGGTATAATCACAGCTTGGAGGAGTATTTACACAATCTCGGAAAGGCTTAAAGGTTTCCTTGATTGCCTTGATGATGAGAATTGTCATATCGTTCCTGAGCATATTGTGGAGGGGCCGATGACTCCCAGTAGTGGAAAAGTGTTGTTTGCACAGTTGATGTCTCAAGACAATGTCCCTGAGGCAATCTTTGCCACCAATTTTGATGTTGGTTTAGGTGCCCTTATAGAAGCAAATATTCAAAATTATAAGATAGGTGAGGAGCTCTCTTTCATCTCTATTGATGATGATGAGCTGTTTGCTGGAATGATACCACCAATAACCGTTATTTCACAAAATGTAAGGAATATAGGTCATGAGGCAGCTCGCTTATTATTGCGTAAGTTAAAAAATCAGAAGAATGAGAAGCCTAGCACGGTTTATGTCCAAACAGAACTGATTGTAAGAGAATCTGTTTCGAATAAAATGAGGGATTTGTGATGTCTGTGACAATCAAAGATGTAGCAAAAGCAACTGGGTTATCCCTATCCACTATTTCAAAATATATTAACGGTGGAAATGTAAGAGACTATAATAAAAAAAAGATTGATGAAGCAATTGAAAGCTTGGAATTTTTTCCGAACGCGATGGCGCGGGGGTTGCGGTCTTCAAAGACTTTTTCTGTTGGTTTGGTAATTCCTTTCCTTAAAGACGGGTACCAAGCTCAGATTGCAGCAAAATTTGAGAGTGTTCTAAAAGAAGCTGGTTACATTGTAGTACTTTGTTGTCATCGTGATGACGTTGTCCTAGCAAATGAAGCCTTACGTTTTTTGGCTGAGCGTAAAGTAGATGGAGTTATTTTTAATGCTATTCCAAATGGAGATATTAAGTTTGATCCTTTGATATATCAAAATATTCCCGTTGTTGTGTACGAACATCGGATACATCCAGATAAATTTGATTGTATTACTGTGGATAGTGTAGCGGGTGCATATGAAGCGGTCGAACATCTTATACTGCAAGGCTATAAACGGATTGCAACAATCTCTGGAGATTTAAGAAATAATACAGCAGTTGAACGATATAGGGGATATAGGCGTGCATTGGATGATTATTTTATTCCCTTCGATTCGAGCTTGGTATATGAAGGAAAGTATGATGTATCATCAGGTTTTATAGGAATGAATACCCTTTGGCAACAGGATAACAGACCCGATGCATTATTCACTGCAAATTATCATATGTGTGTAGGGGCAATAAGTGCAACACAACGATTACATATTAGTATACCTTCAGATCTAGCCATTGTAACTTTTGACGATATGGAATTTTCTCAACTTGTTCATCCTACACTTACATCTATAAAACAACCTATTGATCAGCTTATCGCAGCTGTTATAAAAGTTTTATTCAAACGTATCGATGGTGATTATACAGAACCTTTCAAGTATTTGAGGATAAAACCTAATCTTATCGTAAGAGAGTCCTCTCCATTTAAGGTATCTGCATGTAGGATTAGTAATTATATATAAAGATTAGGGCTTTCGCTGTTTTGAGTGGGTAGCACTAGCTTATGATTTGTACGAGAGGTATCTGCTTTGAAGCAATATCATCAAGCACCCTCTCTAAGCTAATCACTTTGCTTCAATCCATCTACCATCGGAAGAAAACGAAAGTTTTTAATAAAATAACAAACCTTTTTTCTCCTTTCTCAAGATTTGGTATGAAAGCGTAAGATATCATACCAAACTCGATAGAATACTTCATGTACTTCTGGAATTTCAGACTTTAAAATTTTATTAATTGATGCGGCGTTGCCGCTAAACAACTATCCAAATTTTTATGATTCCTTAAAAGGAGGAGAACATGAAAAAAACTCTATGTATTTTGATGGTTCTGGTTATGCTGGGTTCAGGCATTCTGTTTGCCGCTGGTCAGCAGGAGTCTGGTCTGCCCAAGGTGGGTATTGTAAATCTGCCACCGGAAGAATCCGGATATCGGCAGGCTAATGTTGAAGCCATGAACACTGTGTTCTCAGAAGCTAACGGCTATGACGCAAAACAGACCAACACAGGTGACAACAGCGAGCAGATAGCTGCGGCTAAAGGGTACATTCGGGATGGAGTGGACTATCTTTTAATCTCAGCTGCAAACGCTTCCGGATGGGATGACACCTTGAAGTCCGCAAAAGATGGAGGCGTACAGGTTATTCTTTTTGACCGTTCGATTGATACGGACGAATCCAATTATCAGGCAGCACTTCTCTCGGATATGGCTTATGAAGGTCAGAAAGCAGTGGAATGGGTGTTGAGCCTGGGTCTTGATGAGATCAATCTGATCCTTATTCGCGGACAGATGGGTTCTGCTGCTGAAATAGGCCGAAGTGCAGCAGTGCTCGAAGCCGAAAAAGCAGGGAAACTCAACATAGTTGCCGATGGAACAGGTGGAGATAGCTGGAGTCTTGAAGAAGCCCGCAAAATCGTTGAAGCAGCAATTGCTGCAGGCAAGGATTTCAACGTCATCTACGCAGAAAACGATGGTATGGCACAAGGTGCTGTACAGGCACTCGAGGCAGCTGGAATCAGTCATGGCCAGAATGGCAAGGTCAAGATAATTGGGTTTGACTTTAATCGATTTGCACTTCGGAACGTACAGGCTGGTTACTGGGATGCTGATATGCAATGTAATCCACGTCAGGCAGCAGAGATTTCCAGATGGATTAAAAGCGGAGATATCCCCAGTGGAATTATCTATCAGGAAGAATTGCTCTTTACTACTGCAACGATTACCGATGAAGACATCGAGAATTGGGGAATCAATGCAGATCCAGGCAAAGGTGTAATTACACGGTAGGTATTTGTAAGAATTCACAATCATAACAATGCTATGTGTGCAGTGCGGTGCGCGGATTTGATTCCGCATACCGCACCGCAATTAGCTTGTACAGTATCAGTATAAGGAGATCTTTGATTGTTGTCAGAAACCATACTCGAAATGAAGAATATTAGCAAATCATTTCCTGGGGTCAAAGCTCTGGATAGCGTAGACTTCAAGCTCCGAAAGGGTGAGATCCATGCCCTCATGGGCGAAAATGGGGCGGGAAAGTCCACACTGATTAAAGTCATTACCGGAGTTTACGAAAAAGACACCGGCTTAATTACCTTACATGGAGAGCCCATCCACGTTAAGACACCGCAGGAAGCGCAAGACAAGGGAATAGGTACGGTCTATCAGGAAATAATGCTGTGTCCTAATTTGACTGTGGCTGAGAATATGTTTATCGGTCGTAGTCACAGCCCAGTCGTCAACTGGAAACAGATGAACGAGAAGGCGGCACAGTTGCTTGATTCTCTCGGTATTCCGGCAAGTCCAATACAGGAACTTACAAGCTGTTCGCTTGCGGTGCAGCAGATGATTGCGATTGCACGTGCGGTCGATATGGACTGCAAGATTCTCATTCTAGACGAGCCAACGTCTTCTCTTGACGAAGACGAGGTACATAAGCTCTTTGATCTCATGCGTGAGCTGAAAGCCCGAGGCGTGGGAATCATTTTCATAACTCACTTCCTCGAACAGGTATACGAAATCAGCGACAGAGTTACAGTGCTTCGCAATGGGAAGTTGATCGGCGAATATGTAACATCTTCGCTTTCCCAAATCGAACTAATCTCGAAGATGCTGGGTAATGAACTTGAGGATATTACAAAATTAAAAAAACATGAGCCGCTTGTATCCGATACCACCATTCCTGTCTTTGACGGTATAGGGCTTTCGAGTGCTGCTGGGGTAAGACCATTCAACTTTACCATACAAAAAGGTGAGGTGAACGGGTTTGCCGGTCTGCTCGGATCCGGACGCAGTGAAAGTGTACGAGCTATTTTCGCTGCAGACAAGGTAACTGGCGGTGAAGTCAGAATGAACGGTAAGAGGGTAAAGATCAAAACACCCCTGCACGCCATAAAACACGGAATAGGATATTTGCCGGAGGACCGCAAGGGCGATGGAATTATCGATGACTTGTCGGTACGCGATAATATTATTCTAACCCTGCAGGTCATGAAAGGCTTTTTCAAACCTTTTTCATTGAGACAGGCGGAGATATTTGCCGAAGAGTATATTAAGAAGTTGAACATCAAAACTCCGACTCCCAATACGCCAATCAAATCTCTTTCTGGAGGCAACCAGCAGAAAGTCATTTTGGCCCGTTGGCTGCTCACTAACCCAGAGTACCTGATTCTGGATGAACCAACCCGTGGAATCGATGTTGGAACCAAGGTTGAGATTCAGAAACTTGTGATCAATCTTGCTGCTGGTGGGATGAGCCTGACATTCATCTCTTCAGAAATTGACGAGATGCTCCGAACCTGTTCCCGATTGATAGTCATTAAAGACCGTGAAATCGTAGGGGAACTTAGGGGAACGGATTTGACGGAAAACGATGTGATGAATGTGATAGCCCAGGGGGGAAAGAACGTATGCGCAAATTGATTAAGAACTTTTCTCACCTGGTTCTTCCCATCTCGGTTATGACGTTGCTCATTATCATTAATCTGATAAAGGGTGCCGATTATTTCAGCATCACCGTGGTAAACGGAGCATTCTACGGGAATATACCGAATATCTTGTTTGGGGCCTCCGAGTTGGTCATCCTATCAATAGGTATGACTTTGGTAACTGCAGCTTCACGGGGACAGGACATCAGCATAGGTGTAAGTGCCACCATTTCTTCTGCTGTATTTGTCCTGTTCGTCCTGCAAGCCGGTGAGGTCACACTGCTTACCATAGTGGTGGGTTTTCTCTTGAGTTGCGTCGCGGGCTTAGTTCTCGGTGCATTCAACGGTACCCTGGTTTCGGTATTCAAGGTTCAGCCAATGGTTGCGTCCCTCATACTGTTTACGGGAGGCAGATCTATAGCCTTTATGATTGACGGTAAATTATCTCCTATTCTGGCTAACGATATATCAAATCAAATAGGCACCGTAATACCGGGAGTACCGATACAGACTCCAATAATCCTGACTGTTGTCTTCATCGTGTTCATTGCAGTGCTGTTCAAGACTACGAATCTCAGGCTTTATGTGGAGACTGTTGGAATCAACCCGAATGCAGCCCGTCTGAATGGTATCAATCCGAAGAAAATTATATTTTTGACCTTCCTGATTATGGGAGTCTGTACAGCAGTTGCCGGTTTCATCGCAGTGAACAAGGCAGGGCGTCACGACAGCGTCAACTTGCTCAAACTCATCATGATGGATGCGATTCTCGCCGTGGCAATAGGCGGAAACTCACTAATTGGTGGAAAGTTTAGCATTACCGGTTCAATAATCGGTGCGTACACTATAGAGATGCTGAACAGGACGCTGCTTAGGCTGGAAATAGAACCCGCAATGATCAAGGTCTTCAAGGCTGTTTTCATTATCATTCTCATGGTAGTTGCATCGCCTGTAGTCAGAGTCTCTATCAGAAAAACTCTGGATAGGGTTCGGTCCTGGAGACTTACTACAAGCCAACACAAGGGAAGTGGACCAAAAGCTTCAATGATTCCCAACACGAACATAACCGACAAGAAGGAGGAATAGGATGGCATCTGTGAATGTAATCAAACCAAAAGCAAGACTATCAAATTCGAATATTCTGTTTCTCATAGCTGCGGTCATATTTGTACTGATGTACATGTTTGCAATTATCAGTTTCCCAGGCAGTTTTTTGCAGGTCCAGACTTTTTTTGACTTGTTCAACTTGAATGCACCACTCATCATCATGACACTAGGTTTGAGCATCGTCATGATCGGGGGAGGTATAGACATCTCTATAGGCGCAGTATGCGGATTGGTAACAATGGCCTGTGCTGTCTTTCTGGAATCTAAGATGGGGAGTATCGGGGGTGCTGTCCTTGTTGCACTGGGCATAGGTCTCGCATTTGGAATCCTGCAGGGATATCTTATAGCCTATCTTGAGATTCAACCATTTATCATTACGTTGTCAGGTTTGTTCTTAGCACAAGGACTACTGACGACACTCCATAAAGATCCGATCAACGTAACTATGCCTGCATTCGTGAGTTTGAGGGATTTTGATATAGTGATTACCTGGCTTGGAACAAAGAACAGACTGGGTATTTTTATCCCGTGTGAAATCAAACCTGGTGCCATAGTTGTTGTGGTTCTTCTTGCTATCCTTGCCTCCTTGATGAAGTGGTCGCGGTTTGGGCGCAATGTCTATGCCGTCGGTGGCAATAGTCATAGCGCTTTGATGCTTGGCATTAGCGTAAAGAGAACGATATTTATCACCTATGTGATAAGTGGATTAACGGCTGGCATCGCGGGTTTTGTGTACATAATGACAACAGGAGCCGGCAATGTCGGAAATGCATCAGGAGCCGAAATGAAAGCAATAGCCTCGGCTATCATAGGTGGTACACTGCTCAACGGTGGCGTAGGGAACCTGCTTGGGGCGCCAATAGGTACCTTGATTCTTTTGGTGATAAATGAGCTGATCCGTGCAGCGGGCGTTCAATCAAATTTCCAAGCGATGGTAAGCGGACTTCTGCTGTATTTCTTCATAGTGCTGCAAAGCGTCATCATGTCGCTGCGTGACAAGAGGAAAATCAGTGTTGTTCTACCGTCCTGGTTACGGTTATCAGATAAGGGACAGACAGGGAAAGGGAACCAAAGGTAGCTGTGAAGGCTGCAGAGAGACTAGTATTTAATTCAGGCATTTGCTTCCGCTTCTAAATTCACGGGGGGGAATGCCTGTATGTTTTTTGAAAATAAAACTAAAATAATGGGGATCTCCAAAACCTACATTATAAGCGATGTCAGCGCTTCTAAGAGCTGTCGTCAATAGAAGGTCTTTCGATTTATTGATACGGACTTGTGTAAGATATTCAATGAAGGTTTCACCGGTTTCCTGGGAAAAGATGGTACTGAAATGGTTTGGACTAACATGTACGATCGATGCCACTGAATGCAGGGAAATATCTTGGTCGGCGAAATGAAGGTTTATATGCTGTTTGGCTTTCTGTATCATTGCATAGTATTTCCCTGCCGATTTTGATTCCCTGAACTCTATGAAAGTATCTAGTATTAATTTAACCCCGTCACAGAAGGTCTCTTTTGAGCTCGCTATTTCTGAAAGTTGCGCTTTATGTGACAGCGATGGTATGACCTCCTGGACAACACCACCCAGTTCATCAATAATCTTTGATATAGCCACCATAAGATCATACAGAAGGTAATAGCCTATGAGAGTGGTCTGAAACGGGTGATCACCTATCATGGTAATATATTGGGAGATGATCTCATCAATACCTGATTTCTTTACATATTTCAGCCGCTCCGATATGGGGCTTCCGTCCAGTTTTAGAAAATCAATTTCAGAAAAGGCGTTCAGGTCATGTGTCCCGATAATCAGTTTCTGACCGGTCTTCACGGAGAATTTCACAGCTTGTTCCGCATCAGCATAGGATTGGGACAGGTTTCCAATCCTTTCAACCAAAGAGCCTATTCCGATTGCTACCATACAGCCAGTGTTTCGTTCAACCTCATATTTTATCGCCTGGCCTAATGTATAGGCAGTTTCTTCAAGTGATTCGGATACAAGCTGCATCAACAGCAAGATGATGGTATCCCTGCTTTGTGAAAAGCATAACACCTCTTCCTGGTTATCTATAAGACTGTTTATGTTGAGCTTGGCGGTAATCAGATCTGAATAGTTTTCTGAGGAGGTGGAAAGCTTGATGATTGCTACAAGGTACCCATGAGAGATGAGATCAATCCCCATATCACCTCCTTTCTCAAGAGCATCTTCCGTTTTGACAATTCCGGTTACCAGGTCGCATAACCAGCGCTCCCTAATCAGGTCCGAATTGGACTGGGCCTGCAGTTTCAGATGCTCTATACTTGAAAGATGTAATTTTTCCTGTTCAATCGTATCGACCAGTTTGTTAAGTGTTGCTAGCATATCTGAAGCGGAAATAGGTTTGAGAATGTATTCGTCAACACCGATTGATATAGCTTCTTGTGCGTACTGAAATTCGTCATGACCTGAGATGATAATTATTTTTATCCAGGGAAGTATTTTTTTGATAATTCTAGAAAGGCTAAGTCCATCAACAAACGGCATTTTAATATCAGTAATCAGTATGTCCGGTTTCACATCCTTCATAATTGACAGGGCCATCTCGCCGTCTGAAGCTTCACCTGCGAGAATAAAAGGGCCTGTCCCCGACTGTATGCTGTTTCGCAGCCCCTCACGTACTACTATCTCGTCTTCTGCAATAAAAACCTTATACATTGGATCCAACCTCTGGTACGCTGAAATACACGGTAGTGCCCTTTTTATACCGACTAGTTATTTTCAGCTTTGTGCTTGTATCATAATACAGCTCAAGTCTCTTGTTAACATTATACAGACCATAGACATTGTTCAAATCCTCGGGATCTGCCGAACCACCAATCTGTTCCATGATATTCGCAAGTTTTTCTTCCGTCATTCCTATTCCATTGTCTTCCACGGAAAAACAAAGTCGCTTGTTTTCACGCCAGCCCTTCACTGATAATAATCCACGGCCCCGTTTATTCTTAATTCCATGGTACAATGCATTTTCAACGAGAGGCTGGAGCACCAGTTTCAAGATTTGACAGTTTGCCATCTCCGGCAGATACTCGATTTTATAATCCAGGATGTCTCTGTATCTAATTTTCTGAATGGTCAGATAGCTTTTGACATGTTCAAACTCCTCGCTGACCGTTAAAAAGTCTTTACCCTTATTGAGAGATATCCTGAAAAAGCTTGAAAAGGCGCGTGTTATGTCGATAACCTGATCATTTTTCTTTTCTTCGGCAAGCCAGACTATCGTATCGAATGTGTTATAGAGAAAATGTGGTGTAATCTGAGCCTGAAGGGCTTTCATCTCCGATTTTTGAAGGTTTTGCTGTTCCCTGACATTCTCGGCAATCAATGCTTGGATTTTGACTGCCATGATGTTCAAGTTGTCAGTCAGACCATCAAGTTCGCTTACCTGAGGAAGTTTTACTCTGGCAGTGAAATCTCCCTCAGCAATTCTTTTTGACAGGTTCTCAAGTCTTTTGATAGGATCATTGATACTGGAGGTCACCGAACGCTGTGTAAAGACAGCGAAGGTAGTAACAAACAATACGGTAAAAATCTGAATGACAGTGAGTACGAAAGTAATATGCTTATGATGCTCATTTGTTATCGTTGCTGACTCTATTACACGTACAATAAAATCCTGAAGGATATCTGAGATAAGGGCTGATACCCCTCGGATTTCATCGAGAATTTCTTCATTTTCACTTACCCGAGACTGGTTCGCCATCTGGCTTCCCAACCGGTCTACATTGCGCTTTAGCGTTTCGACCGCACGACCTGCCACCTCAAGCATTTGTCGGGTCTCTCGCTCTTCAGTCGTTATCATGATATCTTTTAGGCTCTCGTTGATCCCGTCAATAATGTCGTACTGCCTGCCTTCATCGAATTTCTTGTTTCCAGCTACGATATCCCATATCTCGTTGGAGATATCCATTTTTACCGTCTGGTTTAGACGGTTTGTCTTGCTGACATTGGTTATGATATGGTCATAGCGAACCATTTGGACAACAAACGAAACAATCGTAATAACCGGAGGTGTTATCATCAGAAGGATTATGATCACGTAGGAAATCTTTATTCTCTCTTTTATGCTTCTACTTTTAAATACTGAAAAAATCTTGTCAACAATGGATGTCTGGTTCTTCATTCTAATACCCACGGGGTTCAATGAGTGAAAGGTCATCGGTTTCGTAGAACACTTCTTCGTGAACATATTGTAGTCGTGGAATGTTTTCACCTGCTGCCAGTCTCTCAGCCAGCTTGATAATTTCAGGACCGGTTTTAGGGTTGCACTCGATGACACAATTTACCTTGCCTTCGCGTAATGCATCAATGGCTGCCTGCTGTGCATCAATAGTGACAATGACGATGTCAGTACCAGGAAGGAGTCCCTTCTCTTCCATTGCCTCGATAGCTCCAAGGGTCATTCCATCATTGTGAGAAAAAATAACATCGATATCTTCATGCATCTCGAGGAATTCAACAGCCAGTTCATATCCTTTTGAGCGGAGAAAATCACCTGACTCGCTGTATATGATTCGGAACTCCGGATGCGTTTTGAGCACTTCTCTGAAGCCTTCAGCTCTTCCGAGGGCTACGGAAGAGCCTTCAGTACCGAATAATTCCACGATATTGATATGTTCTCCGGTTTTAGCGAAACGCTCACGTTTGTCTTCAAATTTATCCAATAGAAATAATCCAGCATCCCGGCCTTCCTTCAGGCTGTCGGTGCCTATAAATCCTGCATATAAGGATTGATCTGCAACATCTATCTTCCTGTCGGTGACCAGAACAGGAATCCCGGCATCCCGGGCTTCCTGCAGTACATTATCCCAGCCATCCGTAACAATTGGTATAAAGACTATTACATCAACTTGATAAGCGATAAAGGAGCGTAATGCTTGTATCTGATTCTCCTGTTTCTGTTCGGCATTGGCATACACCAGCTGCACCCCTTGTTCAGTTGCGGCATCCTGAACTGAGCGGGTGTTACAGGTTCTCCAGGCGCTTTCAGCACCGATCTGCGAAAAACCTACAATAATACCGTTATCTTCAATTTGAGAGCGATTACTTTTTTGAGCGCTGCATCCGACAAGACAACAGGTGATTATGATAAAAATGATGATACGAAATTGCTTACTGATATGCTTTTTATCATGTATCATTGACAGGATCCTTTTGCGTGTACGTTAACTCATTATACATTCACTACACAAGAATTTACAAGAAAAATAGAGGGGGCCTTTCTTAGGCCATCTGATCTAAACACATACTGATAGATGTACAACGTCTTTCTGTAATCTGCTTAACCCCCTACAATTTTTGTTGCTGCAATGACTCATTCTAATCACTAGAACACATTTCCTTCCAACATGGAGAAATATCCATCCTCACTGAATACCAGGTGGTCCAGCACTTTGATGCCTATGATGTCCCCAGCCTGCTTTAGGCGACGTGTCACATCCCTGTCCTCCACACTCGGCTCCAAGTTGCCGCTGGGGTGGTTGTGGGCAACCAATATGGCTGTTGCCCTCTGTCGTACAGCTTCTACAAATACCTCCCTGGGGTGGACAAGGGTCCTATTCACCAATCCTATGGAGCAAACAGAAACAGAGAGAACCTCGTGAGCTCCATTGAGTGCTACGCTGAGAAAATGTTCCTGCATCCTCCCTGCATAATGACTTATCAGTGGATAGATATCACCTGGCGTTGATATCTGACGCTTCTTTGCAGGGAGCCTTCTTCTTCCTAGTTCCAGGGCTGCACAGATAAGGGTGGTTTTGGCCATTCCGAGTCCCTGAATGGCAAGGATGTCCTCATGGGCAATAATGGCCTTCTTATCCATAACCTCAAGCAGTTGCTTGGCGATGGAATTTACTGGACGTTCTTTGTTGCCACTGCCTATGAGAATGGCCAATAGCTCAAGATCCGAGAGGGATTCTGCCCCTCCTGAAACCATACGCTCTCTAGGACGGTCATGGACAGCCATGTCTTTGATGCGTTGGTCACTTGGTGTGTTGATAAGGTATTTCATACAGGATAAGGAGGCTATGTGGTCTTTTCGCTTGAAATCATATCCCTTGATACCGCTGGTGTCCTTTGGTTCCTGACTTTATTTGATATTGTTGTTCGCATGGCCGTGTTCGTCTTGAGTACTCTCTCTGTGTGTGGTACATAGTTTGCTATGGAACAGTATAGGATTGGCGAATTGGCAAAGAAGTGCAAGGTGACGGTGAGAACTATCCGTTACTATGAGTCCTTAGGGCTTCTCAAGACTCAAGCCCGCACAGATGGAGGGCAACGTCTCTATACTGATTCGGATGTTGTCTATATCAACCGAATTACAGAACTGAAGGAACTTGCTTTCACTCTTGATGAGATTGGAAGCATCATACGTATGGGTAGTGATGATGCTTCAGGACAGAAACGTCGTAATGAACTTTTGCGTCAGTATAGACACAAACTGGATGAAACGATGGGGAAGATTTCTCTGATGGAAAGGCGGTTGGAAGATCTTTCCTGGCATATCAGGCAGTTGGAGACCAATGATGACTTCCAGAAGTGCCCAGGAGAGGGGTGTCTTCATTGTACATTCAAAGATCGTTGCCGCTTTAAAGCATAAGGAGATACTCTCCAATCATTTTTGCCTGTCTCATGGCAAAGACCTTCAGTTCCAAGGGAAGATGTTGGTTAAAGAACATGCACTCATAGGTTAGATCGCCTTCGTACTTGATCTTCCTCAACGTCTCTACAGCTTTTTTCCAGTCGATGGTTCCGTAAAATGGAAGAAGGTGTTCATCCCTATCTCCATGATTGTCTGCCACATGGGTGGCGATCAATCGGTCCCTCATCATCAGGATATCCTTTCTTATATCGTGACCTCTCATATGGGCATGTCCAAAGTCATAACAGATTCCCACATGCTTGGTGTTGAAAAAGTCAACCAATTCACAAAGGTCCTCTACATCATGCATCTCATCCTCTTCATTGAGGTTCTCAAAAGCAAGTGTAATCCCATTCTTTGTGGCCTGTTTCACAAATGAGGAGTAATAGGTAAGATTATCTCCTAAGCTTCCTTTAATTGGATGAACCACCAGTATAGGGATGTTCAGATCACTACAGAAGGTAATACTTCGAGAAAGTAAGTGGTCGAATTCTTCTCCTTCTCCCTTTGGTAAACCCAAACGGTCCTGTACATAAGGAGCGTGGGCCTGATTGAAGGTTAGAGCATGTATCTTATGTAACTCTGAGAGACGTTGTATATAGGGTTTGTAGTCATCAGTTACCAGGATGCTTTCGGGATTTAACATCTCACAGAAGTTCAGATCAAGTATCTGCATCCCCTCTTTTGCATAGAGGGGAAGCAGATGTATCATCTCTGTCTTGGTAGTATCCCTGTTGTAGCTGATGAGGTTGGTGCTGGTTGCTATTCTCACTATTTGGTCATCCTCACATAGTCTTCAAGGTAGGTGTTGATCTCCTTCTCTAGGCTTCTGCTGGTCTCTTCCGGGCTTTTGTTCTCAACCAACATCTTTAGGATACCCGTCTGGAATGCGTAATAGACTTGGTAGGCGCTAGGTATCCATACTCCCTGCAATTTTGGGTCACTTTCTTTGAGCTGCCTGATAGCAACCCCATAGAGAGGATTTGCCTCCAAGTGAGTTTGAAAGGCTTCCATGGTGTAGGTCCCTGCATTTACGGGGAAGTATCCTGTTGCGATATGCCAGGCCAGTTGCTGTTCCTTGGAGGTAGCAAACTTGACAAACTCCCAAGTCTGACTTTCATTGCCATTGCCATTATCCAGAGCATATAGCGCTCCTCCTCCGACATTGACTCCTCCTATGGCTTTTTCGTCAACCATAGGGAAGTTGGCAACACCAAGCTCAAAGCGGTCGCCTATCATCTGGATGATAGTGCTGAGGTTGCTTGTCGATCCTACCATCATGGCAACCTTTCCACTTGCAAAGGCTCCGTTGACATCACTGGTTAGATTTTCCAAAGACCCTGTTTCATAGAGATGTTTCCATTTGGTAAGGAAATTCACCATCGTCCCATTCTCATGGAATAGGACTTTTGTCGGTATGCCCGTATGGCCATTTTCCTTGTCAGTGATGTAGCTTACCCCATTTTGATGACCAAGCCAGACAATAAGTTCATAGGTTGTAGGCACATTGGCAAACCCATAGCGCAGGACCTTTCCGTTGGTGTCTGTCATCTTCAGTTTGCTTGCAGCTTGAGCTAGCTCATCCAAGGTTTTGGGTGGTGTTTGCAGACCGACTTCATCAAAAGCGCTCTTGTTGTAGTACAGCATGATGGTAGAGCTGTTGAAAGGCATGGCGATCATCTCATCCTTGTAGGTCACAGACAGTCTTGCGCTGTCGAGGATGGCAGAAAGGTCGAATGTATCTTGAGTAGCTAATTTTTCCATGCTGATGAGATACTCATTGTCCCTGATGTCCAATACTCCCGATCCATCGAGCTGGACAAGATCAGGAAGGCCGATGTTGCTGTCGCTTTGGAAGATGGCCTTTAGCTTGGTCAGTACATCACTGGCTTTTCCTTGGTAGACAGCCTCGACACGTATATTCTGTTCCTTGCCTACCGTGGCATTAAACTTTTCAACCATTGATTCGGCAGCTTTACCTGCAAGCCCGCTGCTGTAGTGCCACCAGGTAATGGTTTGGGGCTGTGCAGGAGAAGGACTCTCGCTCTTTGCCTGGGAAAAGAGTGAGAAGGAAAAGAGACTCAGGAAAAGGAAGATTGTTATAGCAATTTTTTTCATGGTTACCGTCCTGTGAAGCGCGTACTTACGCTCTTTTTGATATTTTTGTTCAAGAGTATGAAAGCGATAAGAATCGGAGTCATCAGCAAGGTTATTGCTGCAAACTGCGGTCCATAGTCCAAGTTTTCCGAGAATCCGAGCATGGTAATGCCTACCTGGACTGTCCTCATGGAAACATCGTTGGTCACCAAGAGAGGCCAGAGGTAGTCGTTGAATATACTGGTGAATGATTGCAGGGTAAGGGTGATGATCACGCTCTTGCTGATGGGTATCAGCAAGGTGGCAAGGAATCGGGTATCGGAGCACCCTTCAACGATAGCTGCTTCACGATACTCCTTGCTGACCATTCTGAAGTACTGGCGAAGGAGAAACAGATGCACTGGGGCAAGGAGGGATGTACTGATAATACCCAGATAGGTATCGGTGAGCGCAAGCGATCGTATGGTAATGAAGTTCTCTATCAAGAGAGCATCGCTGGGAAGCAACATCGTTGCGATAAGCATGACGAATAGGATGTTTTTCCCTTTGAAGGTATAGAAGGCAAACACATAGGCAGAGACAATACTGATGGTCATCCGTATCACTGTTCCCAAGGTTGCCGTTATCAGGGAGTTCACAAGGAAACGGGCAAGATGTGATTCGGAAAAAGCCCTGGTATAGTTGGTGAGGGTAGGATGAGCTGGAAACAGCCTCGCCGGGACTGTAGTGAAGTCAGAAAAGGAGAAGAATGAAGCGCTGATGGAGTATACGATTGGGAATACTACAACCAAGGAGAGGATGGTTGCAAAAATGGGCACTAGCTTTTTCACTGGTAGTACACCCTCCTTTGCTCGAAGCGCAACAAGAGAAGCATGACTACAAAGGTAAGGAGGAACACCACCGTCGCAATAGCCGATCCCAGCGCATAGTTGCCGCTTTTGAAGCCTTCCAGATACATCTGGTAGACTAATGTCTGTGTTGATCGAAAAGGGCCCCCTTCAGTGAGCAGGAGCACAGGGGCGCTGATGAGCATCGCATCCTTAATACTGGTGACCAGGACAAAAAGAAGGGTAGGGGCTATGAGGGGCAGTTGCAAGGTCGTGAAGAGCTGCCAAGGATTCGCCCCTTCAATGCGTGCCACTTCGATGAGGCTGGTCGGAACATTACGCAATGCAGATATCAATAGAAGAAAATCAAATCCGATATCAAGCCAGACTCCTGCAATAACCAAGAGGGTCATAGCTGCTTTGGGGTCATTAAACCACTGGATGTCTGATCCCAATAAGGTATTCATTATTCCTATGGATGGGTTGAACATCATCTTGAAAAGCATCATAGAACTGCTCATGGCAACAGCCATGGGTAGGAACATGAATATCTGATTCAAGGAGGCGAGTTTTCCCTTTCGGTTGGCAAGCATAGCGGCACCTAGGCAGATGATGAGGTTGGTGGGCACAAAGTAGAGGGTAAAGCGAAGGGTATTGGAGAGGCTGTCCTGAAATGAGGCACTGGAAAAGAGCCTGCCATACGTATCCAAGCCTACAAAAGAGAGGCGTTTGCCTATGATGGAGAGGTTGAATAAGGAATTTACGATGGTACGGAAAAACGGCCTGTAAGCAAACAGAAATGCCAGGGCAATAGCTGGTAACAATAGAATGTAGGGTCGTGCCTTAGCAAGCTTGTTTTTGTTCATTTCGTTTGAGATAATACTTCCATTATTGGCAGAAAGGCAAGGAAGAACATGTCTAAACTCTGATTTAGTAAAGATATATCTAACGTGACATAGAGTCACGTCAGCTTTATTAAAACATAAGTTAACGTATCGGTAACCTACGTAAGGTTTAGCGGCCCTTGCCTTTTGATTCGGTATGGCACACAATGCAGTACACAATAATGAAGGGAGAGAGAGTCATGCAGTCAATACAAAAACTGGATAATCAACTTTGTTTTGCCCTCTATGTCTGTTCGAAAGAAATCATTCAGAAATATAAGGCCCTTCTTGAGCCCTTTGGTCTGACCTATACCTCCTATATCGTGTTACTTGCACTTTGGGAAGAGGATGACCAGACGGTAAAGGAGCTTGGGCAGAAACTCTACCTTGACTCTGGCACACTCTCTCCTGTACTGAAAAAGCTTGAAGGTGGAGGCTTTGTAAAGAGGCAACGCAACAAACGTGATGAGCGTAGCATCTCAGTTACGCTCACTTCCAAAGGAAAGAGGACGCAGGAGAGTGCTCTCACTATACCCAAGGCAATGCTTGCACTGATGACTGAAGATGGGCGTATGGACAATGAGCAGCTTACTACATTACGAAAGGAACTGCAGATTGTTTCTGATATCCTGATAGAAAGTTAGGCACTATCAGAAGGTATAGACCACTCCAGCTACCAGCTGGAAGTCTCCTCTTTCTTCAGTTGAAGTTTTCGTGCTCTTTGTATATGTCCGTTTTCCGATCCAAGACAGTTCGGTAAAGAAATGCATGGGCACCTTCTTAAGCCACCATGAACCTTCGAACCCGATGATTATCTGGTCTTTCAGTATGTCCCCTGAAGGGGGAGGTCCTGGGATGTCAGCATCCTGCATATTATCTCCAAGAGAATTATGGGAGGCAAAGATATCTACCTTCCCCTGACGATGGACGAGGGTATTGAGAGCATAGCGAGCAACACCAGGGATGAGGTATACCATCTCTGCTGACAGTACAATGCTGTCAGAACCCCACTTGTAGCCAAGGTAATCGAAGGCCATGGGACCTCCATCAATGTGTAACCCACGCATGAGTAGGAAATCTATGATATCTCTCCTGTAGAGAGTGGGATCCGTTGCTACAATCTCAACAGTTGTAGAAAGGACTCCTTTTCGTAGTATCGTAGAGTGTGTCATTCCTACAAGCAAGCCCATTGCATTGGCTTCGCCAGCATTCTCATTTGGAAGTTGATACTGATCGAGGGCGAACTGGGAGTAGAGAGAGATGCCAGGCTGTAATGCCAAGTGGATTTCAAGGCTGGCAATAGCATTGAGCATGCTTCTGTTGTAGAGGTTATGGTAGATGTGGGTGGGATCAATATAGTAGAGAGGCAGGCTCTCTCCCTTGAACATGACGTTTTCTGTTATGGCAAGACGAAGCCAAGGTAGTGGTTGGTTTTCCAGGCGATGGCCCATGAAAACTCTCTGCTCAGTTGGCACATCTAGGGGGTTTGGCAAGAAGAGATAGAGGAACTGCAGTTTGAACTTTTCGCTGAAAACACTGATGTTCAGATTGTTGTGGAAATTGATATGATCACCAATGACAAGGTTCCCACTCTGTCCGACTCCCCAGCTCACAGGACCTCTTCCCAGGGAGATATTCCACCACTCTCCTCCTAAGGAAATTTGGGATTTCTGTGGCCAGGTTGCAAGTAATTCCTTGTCAGAAGTCAAGATATTTGTATTGAATCCTTTTCTGTAAAGATTTGCCTGGAAAAGGGTTTCTTCATTTGAACCACTGGGGAATAGAGCACCCACATCACTTATAGGCTTTGTATTGTTATGCCTGTCTTCCTCTGTGACATTTGATGGACCTAGTTCCATACCTGTATTGAAATAGAAGGTATTATCCCACAGCAGTTCCATCCTAAAGTCAAAAAGAGGCAGGCGCCTATCCATGTTGTAGGACCAATCTTGGGGAAGGATGAACTGAGAAGTATTCACGTGGGCATAGGATTCCAAGGTTACAGTAGTGGAGAACCTATATGACAACCCGTTGTTGTCTTGCTTGAGAAGGGGTGTCTCCAGACGGGAGAGCGCTTGTTTCTTGAGCTCACCGGTCAGCCCCCCATCGGGAATGGCTGAGAGGATCAGAGCAGCTTCTGTTGTGCTCCAAGGCCTTGCTCCTGAAGGGAGGGCCAACCCATGCAGGCGATAGAGAATATCTGTCTCTTCATACAGTAAGGAATGAATATTGATGGTTTTTGGAGAGTATGAGGTACTGTATAGTGGGCTTCCCAGAAGGGAGAGAACCATCATACAGAGAAAAACAAACCGTTTTATCATAGTGGGAATGTATCCTTCTGGTGATTTCTTTTTCCTAGTGTACTCTCCCTTTACAAATGTGTGAAGAGCTATGTCCCTCTTTTGTCATTAGCCTCCATTACCTATTCTAATTGCTTGCTACAGTAGAATCAGTATCACTTCAATTTTGAGGAATATATGTGTTCAAGACTTTTGGCTCTGCTGCTATTCTTTACATCTCGTCAGTATAGAACAGCTTGCCTGCATTTGCGAATGAACGTTTTTTTGCAATGATCAGGTAGGCGATAAAGGAAGCTATCATATAGAATGCTGATATGCCTACAGCTATCCAGAAGAGGGAAGGCTGGTTACGCGTTATACTGAAAGCCGGCAAGTTGACGCTCATGATGAAGGGAATCGCAAGAATGAATACTATGCCTATTGCATAGAGGAAGTCGGTTGCCACTGGTGTTTCAAACTCCTTGTCCACCACCCTCAACAGTGCAAGACCCGTAGGAAGTGTCCCAGTCGCTGTTCCATAGATGATCAGCATTCGGTAAAATTGGTGGTCGTCAAAGATGCGGGAACAGTACCAAGGCAGCACTACAAGGGTCAGAAACAAACCAGTCACTATGAGCGCCATAATAGGTATCCAGTATCCTTGGACAACGACCAAGGAGATTGCACCAAGGGATGCAGCGACTGTCAGATCGACCGAAAAGCCGCTGATGCGGTTACAGGTTGCCGTATCGATTGTTGTCTCAACCTTGAAGAGGCGCATGAGCATCTTCACTCCTAGGGCACAAAATGAACTGAATACGAAGTTGATGCCCCACAGGCTTTCTGCAAGGTCAGCTCCCAGAGGGCCAATGAGGTTCAACAGTGCCGTAAGGCCGGTGAGGAAACTCCAGCTTATAAGGTATGTTGCCATGACCAGTGCAATGTGATAGGTCAGAGAATCGAGGGACTCGCCATCGGTGGTAAGGTAGGACCCTACCGGCCTTTCGGTGGTGATCCGACTGAAGAATCCTGTGCGAATGCTCTGTTGGTCAATCTTTTCCCTATATTCCTTGGCAATCCATCCCCGTTTGAGGCCTTGGTTTATGAGCATTACTCCGCCAAAGCTTCCAATCAAGAATCCTATGGCTGCCAAGGTGAGTCCGACGGAAGACGCACCCACAAAGCCCATTTTTTCCCAGGTAACACCTATCGAATATGCCTGTCCTGGTCCCAATTCAAAGCCAAGAGGAAGGAAAAACCCTATGGATGGGAATAGGGTAGGGCTCACCGTAGCAATAAGAAGGGCAGTGACCAACAATCCAAAGAAAGCTTGCATACCATACTGGGCCATGACTGCCGTCACGTTTGCTGCAATGGTGCGTTTGCCTCTTGCCTTTTTCCTGTTTTCAGGGACAACCCTGAGCATCATTGCTATGAAGGAGATGTTTAGAAGGTGGTAGACTATCTCCCCTAAAAAATCACTCTTTAGGCCAAACATTGGGGCAAAGAAGTTATAAAACACCAATAGCAGTATTCCTGCAACTATAGAGGCTGGGATTAGGTACCGTTGGAAAAAGCGAATTCGTGCTCGGCCAAGTGCCGCAATGAGCAGAGCCATCGAAATGATCCCAATATGTAAGATGTAATTCCAGTTCATAGGTTTTCCTTTTTTGTATACATGGTAAATAGTTCAACGTACTTAAGGGGGGAACTGTCTTTCTCAATCCTTATCCTATACAGTTTGTCATCATGATAGAACTCTATTGTACTTTTGGCATTTATGACCATCGATTGCATCTTGGAAAATGGGAGCACGGTGAACAGGACCGGCTTGGTGCTGGTAACCTGTATGCCCTCACTCGTTGCAGAGAGGGAAAAGTTCTTGCTCAAGGTAAAGAGTTTGCCATCCAGTCCTCTTTGGAAGAGGATTCCCTTGTCAGGAGGAAAAATGGGGGCCTCTGGGTTTGCTGTTTGCAAATGATTAAGCAGTTGTTCTGATTCCCAATCATGCCACTGGGGAACATCCTTGAACGTGTTGTTTCCTTTCACTGTAGTGAACCGGTCATATGCATCCAGGCGAGAGATCATGTCACATTTGGTGCAACTGATAAGGTCTTTTTTTGATTGTAGGGTACTGTATGACTTGCAATCGGGACAGAGATAGAGAACCCTTTGCAACCCTTCAGCCTGAGCTTTTCCTTTGAACGGGGTATGTGTTTTCTCTTGCCAAGTACGATAGGAGAAAGATACATGTTTTATAAGATGAGTGTAAAGTTCATCCTTTGTCATCGAAGCGATGGCCTCTTTCGAAAGAGGGGGCAGTACCCGGAGAATGGGAGAGCCCACTCTTTTCTTGTCAGCCCAGCGAGGCTTTGTTGCATATATTCCCTCAAGTCTGATGATAATTACCGGAGCTTTCAATATTTTGATAAGTTTTGCAGTCGCTTTGTCGAAACCGACACTTTCCCCATCCCATGTCCTGGTTCCCTCAGGGAAAAGTCCGACATTATCCCCTTCCCTGAGTGCATTGGAAATGCTCCTGATGGTATGCAGGTCACTACGTCCCTGTTGTTTTGCAATTCCTCCAACCCATCCGCCTAAGAGAGTCTTCAGTCCAAATAATTTGAAAAGGACAGCTCCTGCTACCCATCTGATATGCACTTTGGCAGCAGAGGAGACAAAGAAAGCATCATAGACCTGGCTATGGTTTCCCAGGATGAGAAAAGGTTCTTGCATGTTCGTAAGAATCTCCATCCCTTCGGTCTGGATGTTATTGGACCAGAGTAAGTAACGGCCATAGGTTGGCCGGGAAATCCTTATGAATAATGGTGTTTTTGACACTCTTGTTCTCCATGTAAAACATACCATATCATACTTGTGATGTCTATGAAAACTGAAAGTGATTGCAGGTGAAAGGTCTCCATCTTGACGGATGAATGTTAGGATGATATTGTAAACCTAGTAAAATACTAAGAAATACTCTTGCATACAGGTTTTTTCATTTTCCCGATTGTGCAAAAGTAGTAAACCGACACCATCCCAACCCTGACTTTCGCAGGGTTGGGATATTTTTTCTTTTGAGAATAGGGGATGTTTATGTGAAGAGGTCTTGGCTTTACCGGTTGACCTTCATGCTTTACCTTCCCATCCTTTCAGCATCCGGGTCAGGGGGATCATTCCGTACAGGTAACGCTGAACAAGTTGTATCATCACAGTATGGGAGTCAACGATGACGTTTCACTGACTGGGAGTGGTGAGGATATTCATTTATAGGTGTCGGGCCTGATGTTTTCATCCTGCTTTCTCCAAAGGAAATCCTCGGAAGTGGTGGCTCCTTCCTGTTTATGGATAATTTCCTCTAAATATCTCTTTTCTTGCGATAGTGGCTTATTCACTTGTATGGATTTTGGTATCATTACTCGAACTACATATGAGGAAGAAAATGGCTAGACACACAATTATTATCATAGGCACTGGAGCTATCGCACAGGTTCATGTTGAAGCATACAAGAGTTTGGGCAATTGTCGTATTGTCGCCCTCTGTGACCTGTTTGTGGAAAAAGCTGTGAAAATGATCGTGGATATGGATCTACAAGGAGCTGTCGCCTATAAGGACTATAGGGAGGCTCTTGCTTCCTCCAGTGCAAACATCGTCTCTATCTGCCTTCCTCCTGGCCTGCATGCACAGGTTGCCATTGACGCCCTCAATGCCGGCAAGCATGTGCTGGTGGAGAAGCCTATGGCAACCAGCTTGGAGGAGTGTGACTTGATGATCGAAGCTGGGATGAGAAGCGGCAAGTTGCTTAGCATCGTTTGTCAGAACAGGTTTAAGACTCCTATGATGAAGATGAAACAACTCCTTGACAGTGGTCAGGTGGGTACTGTCAGGTATGCTAATGTCAACTCCTATTGGTGGAGGGGACAGAGTTATTACGATCTCTGGTGGAGAGGAACTTGGGAGAAAGAGAGTGGTGGATGCACCACAGCACATGCTACCCACCACATTGATCTGATGCAATGGTTTCTTGGTATGCCTACAGAGGTTACTGCTGTAATTACCAATATGGTGCATGACAATAGTGAATGTGAAGATCTTTCCATGGCAATCTTCCGATACCCGGATAAGATGGCCCAGCTGACTGCAACCCTCCTAATGCATGGTGAGGAGCAGTCGATGGTTTTTGCCGGTGATAAGGCAAAGGTATCAATTCCCTGGTCTGTACATGCCAACAAGCAGATGGAAAATGGCTTCCCTATTGAGGATGTTGAAACAAAGGCTTCCGTACAAACTTTCTATGAGTCTCTTCCTGAACTTGAGGTTGAAGGCCATCCTGCACAGATAAGGAACTTCCTCCGAGCCATTGATGGGCAAGAGCCTTTATTGGTAACCGGTGAGGAAGGGAGGAAAACCCTTGAGCTTATCATGGCCATATACAAATCTTCGGTTACACAGTCTCCTGTAAAGCTTCCCTTGGGAAAGGACGATGTATTCTACACGAAGGCAGGCCTGGTTTCCCAGATGCCCAAATTCTTCGAGAAGAATCGAAGCGTCGAGAACTTCACTACCCAAAAGATTTCCCTTGGCAGGGATGTGGGTAAGTGACAGACATATTTTGAGGTTTTACCTATCCTCAGGTATCAACGAACGAACTTTCCTGACATTCAGGAAAACTCGTTCGTTGATACCATTTGACTTTTGGGCAAGTACGTCTGATGATGGGTGTACCAAGGACTTGTAGATGAACACCAACCTTCTTATAACTGCTCATAGCGGAGCTTCGAAAACGCGACCCAACAGTATGGAGTACCTGAGGCAGGCATGTCTCTTGGAACCGGATATCATCGAGGTTGATGTACGCAGGACCCTTGATGACAAAGTGGTACTTTCTCACAATCCTTCTCTTGATGGCAGCCCCTTACCCATTGCCGAACTGGCGTATGAGCAACTCCTCCTGATTGACCCTGGATTATTGCTGTTGGAGAGTGCCCTGGCGCTCTGTTTCGAACACGGCATTAGGGTCAATCTGGATATTAAGGAATATGGGGCAGTGGAGTTTGTATGCGCTATCATAGCTTCCTGGGATTGTACCTCTCAGGTTATCTTTACCGGGTGCAAAGAGAATGAGATATTTCTTATCCATCAACTTCTTCCCCAGGCAAAGGTACTCTACAATGCTGATTCATGGGAAAAGGAAAGCTATCCCACCTATAGTTCCTATGCCCTTGCCATGGTTGATACAGCGGTAAAGGCAGATGCCTTTGCCCTGAACATCAACTATGAGTATGCACAGGAAGAGCTGTTCAATCTTGCGAGACAGAGGTTTCTTCCCATCTTTGTTTGGACGGTTGAAAGTAGAAGCCTGATGCGTATGATGATAGGCTTTGGAGCTGCATCCTTGACCACGAAGAATATCCCTCTGTTGAAGGAGGAACTGGCCTATCTTGAAGGGAAGCTCTCTGAACTCTAGTTTCGTAACGATCTGATTGCAGAAAGAACAGTTTCCTTATGTAAGCAAGAGGCAAGGATTTGGAGTCTTTGCCTCTTGTTGTCGATGCACTTTCAATTCATCTTTTTTACAGATTTTTAGCTTCTGCTTTTGATCCACTCTTTGCAGACCGAGGGATAATTGGTGAAGACTCCATCACAACCCCACGCATAGCATTGTTCAAGCTGACCCATGGAGTTCACTGTCCATACATTTGTCTTGATGCCATGCGCCTTGCATTCGGCAACGGATTCTTTAGTTACATTGCAGAAGTTGGGATGGAATGATTCAAAGCCAAACTTGTCGCAGAAGTATCCTGCATTGACCAGACCTGATTCAGGGACCAGAACTCCACAAGGGATACTCTGATCGAGGGCTTTGGCATTTGCTATCGATAGCAAGTTGAAGGAGGAGAAGAACACCTTGTTTTCCAAGCCATGTGCCTTGAGGATATCTAGTGTCTTCTTTTCAAGCTCCTTGTAGTAGATGATGCTTGTCTTCAGCTCAATGTTGGTTATCTGATCGGTTGTCTTCACCCAAGCACAATATTCTTCAAAGGTTGGGATATGCTCAAATTCACTCATATGTTTGAAATGAACCGAAGCGTTGAGTTTCTGCAGTTCGGCGAGGGTGTAGTCACAGACTTGGCCTGTACCATCAGTGGTGCGGTCAACCGTTTCATCATGGATGACAACAACTTCTCCCTCTTTGGTAAGCTGGACATCAAGTTCGATGCCGTCGCTACCTGCTTCCTGTGCCTTTCTGAATGCCAACATGGTATTCTCAGGGTAGGCACCACTGTACCCCCTATGCGCATATACTTTCATGTGATGTAACTCCTTCTTTGCTGTTGTTACGCTACTCCATAGAGTAGATTGGGCAGGATGAGGGTAATAATTGGAATATAAGTGATCAGAATAAGAGACACCAGCAAGGCAAAGATGAAAGGAATGGCTTCCCTCACAAAGTCCTGCAGCTCGCATCCTGTGATGGTGCAACAGGTGAACATCATGGATCCGAAGGGTGGGGTTATGCCCCCAATCATGATATTGACAATACAGATTAGGCCGAAATGAATGGGATCGACTCCGAGTTGGGTTACTACGGGAACCAACAGAGGTGCTAGGATAATCAGGGCAGCTCCTCCTTCAAGGAACATACCCATGATAAGGAAGAGGACGTTGATGATTATCAGCATCAGGTACTTGCTCTGGGTCAAGTTCAGAAGCAAGGCAGTCAGATGCTGGGGAATTTGTTCCCAATTTAAATAGTAGCCAAAGACTGAGGCCGATACAATTATGAGAACGACAGAGCTGGTTGCCAATATAGTCTCTTTCAAGACAGGGATGATATGTTCCTTGCCCAGTTTCTTATAAATGAACTTGCCTACGATGATACAGTAGAATACAGCTACAGCGCCTGCTTCTGAGGGGGTGAAGATACCAATGCGTAGCCCCATAATGATACCAAAAGGGAAAAGCAGCGCCCAAATGGAATCAAGACCCTGTTTTAAGATTTCCTTAGGTTTTGCTTTATTCTCGCGACTGGGCTTATACCCACGCTTTTTGGAGATGATTGCTACGGTTACCATCAGACATATGGTCATGATGAGGCCTGGGATATATCCAGCGGCAAACATTCGTCCTACCGATGCGCTTGCGATCAGGGCATAGATGATAAGGTTTATTCCTGGGGGTATGACCGGAGTGACAGCTGAGGAGGCAGCAGTGATTGCTGTGGAGAATGCCTTGTCGTATCCACGTTTCTCCATTTCCGGTACGAGCATTTTACTCTGCATGGCAGCATCAGCATTTGCTGAGCCTGAGACTCCTCCCATGAGCATACTCAACAGGACATTGACTTGGGCAAGACCTCCTGCCATGTGCCCAGTAAGTACTTCAGCAAACTGCATGAGTTTTTGGCTGATACCAGCATAGTTCATGATGGAACCGGCCATGATAAAGAAGGGGATTGCCAGCAACGGAAATGACTGCGTACTGGTTACGAATTTCTGTAGCAGTAGGTCGACAGGAGAGCTTGTGTCGATGACAGCAAAATAGAAGAGAGAGGATCCCAACAGGGCATAGGCAATAGGGATACTCGAAAAATAGAGAATAAATACCATGATGGACGGCAAATATGACAACATAGGTTATACCTCCCCTTGTAGCTCTTTTGGAGCTTTGCAATCCCGGAAGAGAAAGACAATCGAATACAGAGTCATCAGGGCAAAACTCACCAAGATAGAGGAGCTTATAAACCCAGTGGAGATATTGAGAACCGGAGTAGGTTTTTTATATGAGAGACTCAGATAGATGACAGCTATATAAGTAATGTACCCGTTGATGAGCAAAAGGATGAAATCAACGATGATGGTAATGATTTTTTTCAAAGTTGGAGGACACATGTTAACGAGCATATCGACTCCTACATGCATCTTGATCTTGTATCCGGCTGCAGCACCGAGGAATACGCTCCAAACGAAGCAGCCGGTTGCAACTTCTTCTGACCAGAATAGGCCCATATTAAAGAAATAGCGTAATATGACATTCAGCATGACCAAAACGGTCGTAACGATAAGGAACGCGCTTGAAAAGATGATTTCAAAATTTTGGAAGAATTTTTTCGCATTTTGCGTCATTGGCTTTCACCCCCTTTGGATATAATACAGGCCGACCTTTCTGTGCACAACCAAATTGTTTGATTGGCTCAAATGGTCGGCCTATTTGGAATTTCTCTTCTTACTTTTTCATCTTTGCGAGTTCAGCCTGCAATTTGTTGTAAATACCAGGGGTAACGCCCTTCATGTTGGCATATACAGGTTCTACTGCGGCTACAAAAGCGTCATGGTCAACTTCGTTGAACATATTGCCCTTTGCTTCGAGCTTTGCCTTGGTTGCTTCGTAGTTGTTGGTGATTTCGCTAATCATTTGCTTAGCACCTGCAGTAAACTCTTCCTGGATGATAGTGCGGTATTTCTCAGGAATGCTGTTGAACAGGTCATTATTGATGTATACACCACAGGTTCCCAGGAAATGCTTGGTGAAAGCCATGTTCTTGGCTACTTCTGCGCTTCCGTTGGATCCGTATGCATCCATAGTTCCTTCCAAACCGTCAACAACACCTTGCTGGACTGCAGAGATGGTTTCACTGAACGGAAGTGGGGTTGCAGTTGCGCCCATTGCATTGATGGTGTCAATGAAGAGCTGGCTGCCAGGTGTGCGGATCTTCATACCCTTGAGGTCTTCAGGAGTGGTGATGACCTTATTGGTTTTGAAGTTACGGAAACCGAAGATGTAGTCGAGCGCAAGAACTTTAATGTTATGCTTCTCTTCCACTTCCTTAATCATACCCTTTACCAGTGGAGTGTTGATCATGTATTCATAAGCATCGAAAGAATCGTAGAGCATTGGTCCGACTAGAGCGTTGAAATCAGGAACGTAGTCACCAAGGTAGGAGGGATCTTCAACGGAGATGAACTTTGCACCACGCGCAACCTGTTCAACGCCATCTTTGTAGACAGCGAGCTGTCCTTGGGGATAGTGTTGAATTTCAATGGCACCGTTGGTACGGGTCTTGATATTGTCAACGACAATGTTCAAAGATTTTGTGAGTTGCTCATTAGGCGCAAACACGTGGCTCATCTTTAGGACGAGTTTGTAATCCTCATCACTTTTGGTTTCTTGTGCACCTTGGGCCATGATCGGCGAAAGGACCAAAACGAGAAGCATGAGAGCAAAAAGTACTTTTTTCATTCTTTCCTCCAAATTTTTCGATATAGTAAGCATATTATTTCAACAGTTTTAAACAATTCTTTACTATGGTTACTACCTCGATTTTTTTTCAGTGTACGGTACAATTTAGCAATTGTCAAATTTTATCTCCGTATATCTCATATTTGTCAGAAAGCATGTATAAATTTGGCATTTTTATCTTGTAAAATTTGCTTAATAATGTTTAACTAAATGAAGAATAACGAAGGAGCGTGTAGTATGGGTAAAAAGAAGATTACTTTGAAGGATATTGGTGATGCTGCTGGAATTTCAGCTGCAAGTGTTTCCATGATCTTAGCCAAAAAAAGCCTTTCGAGGTTTTCTCCTGACACAGTTGATACTGTATATGCCCTTGCTAGGGAGCTCGGATATGAGAGACGCAGTGACAAGTACAATAAGAAAGTACTGGTTATAATCTGTCCGTCAGTGATTAACCCTTATTTTGCAACCCTTATTCAGGGAATGGAACAGGAAGCGACCCAACGTGGTATTGATACGATGTTGTTCACCACTTACTGGGATACTGAGAAAGAGCAGAGGGTTTGTGAATTTGCCAAAGACCCGATGGTAGCTGGGGTGGTATTCGCCATGATACCACAGCAACCGGAACTCGCTCGGAAACTGAATGAGACGGTTCCCGTTGTGGCCGTAGGGGACAAGCAGAATGAGTCCGGTCTCGATACGGTGGATGTGAATAACTTCACAGCCGGTTCCTTTGTTGGCAAGCACCTGTTGAAACTGGGGCACAAGAGTGTTGCCTATGTCTCTACAAGCCTTAATACTGAACACAGTGCCAGGGTGCGTCGGTATGAGGGGCTCAAGGCCGAGTTCAAGCATGCAGGACCCGGTTGCAAGCTCTCCCTCTTTACCTCAGACATTCCCTCATCAACAGAACTCAACACAGTAGATATAGAGCATAAGACCGGATATGAACTAGCCAAGCGATGTATACGCGAAGAACCGGATGTTACTGCCATTGTTGCTATTAACGATATGGTGGCTTATGGGGTTATAGATGCCATCGGCGATGCTGGATTTAGGATACCTGAGGACTACAGCGTCACTGGGTTTGACAATATCTACCCTTCTTCTTTCAGTGGTGTGAGCCTTACGACTGTGGAACACTACATCATCCAGGTCGGCAAGAGTGCAATAAGGCTCATCTCCGAGAAGATTAAGAATAGCCATGCGATGATGGCCGATTCTGATGCTGTGACCAGGGTTGAGTACCGCTGTAAGCTTATCGTACGCAACTCGACTGGGGTTCCGGGTAAAAGGTGATCTGTGAATTTTAATGACAATATCAGAGAGAAGGGCTATCATACTCAAAATGGATGTAGGGAGCAGAGGGTATGGATCACAAGAAAACGGATCAGATATTTGATAAGAACAGACAGTACTTCAAGTTCTGCCTGTATGGATTTTTAAAAAACCTACAGTTTTTTGCGCCGTTCATGCTATTGATTTTTCTGAGCAAAGGACTTTCCTACATCGAAATTGGAACATTGTATGCGGCAAGAGAAATCAGCATAAACATCTTGGAGATTCCCTCTGGCTTACTCGCAGATTCCATGGGAAGGCGCATGACGATGGCGTTTTCCTTCATCTCCTATATTGTTTCGTTTCTAATTTTTTATGCTGCCTCCTCATTTCTCTTGTTGTTTCTGGCTATGGTTGCCTTTGCCTTTGGAGAGGCTTTCAGAACAGGTACCCATAAGGCCATGATCTTTGAATATCTTTCTGTGCAGGGTTGGAATTCCCAGCGTACCTACTACTATGGACATACCCGTGCATGGTCCCAATGGGGTTCTACCGTCTCGGCTCTTCTTGCAGCAATACTGGTATTCTGGCAGGGATCCTATAAGACTGTCTTTCTTTTTACGATCATTCCATATGTATTGAACCTTATGTTGATCCTTTCCTATCCTACATATCTGGATGGACCGCATCGGACAAAAGGGGAAACGGTCTCAGGGGCATTTCTCAAGGTGATTCGATCATTATTTTCCAGTCTTAAAAATCCTAAGGTAATGCGAACCATTGCCAACCAATCTCTCTATAGTGGGTATTACAAGGCATGTAAGGATTATCTGCAGCCGATCCTAAAGACCTTGGCCTTGAGTCTGCCTATACTGCTGAGTTTTGATGACCAGAAGAGAACTGCTTTGTTGGTAGGCCTAGTCTATGCTGTCATGTACAGTTCGACCGCTTTTGTTTCGAGTCGGTCAGGGAAGTTTTCTCAGCGTTTTGGACAGTTGGCGACACCGCTCAACCTGACGATGCTAGTGGGGATTTCGTTTGGGCTTTTGAGTGGACTCTTTCTGCACCTTACTTGGGTTACTTTGGCTGTAGTACTGTATCTGGGCATCTATGTGTTGGAAAACTTGAGAAAACCCATGGGTATAACCTATGTGACAGAGCAGATGAACCAGGACTCACTTGCGTCTGCCTTGTCAGTGGAGTCGCAGGCAGAGTCCTTGGTTGCTGCAGGAATTGCTCTGTTGCTTGGATTGTTCTCAACTTTGTTCGGTGTTGGGCTGGGAATACTTACAGTCTCGGTAATCTGTGGCATTCTCGCCCTTTTGGTATGGTTACCTAAAGAGGGTTGAGCAAGGGCATTTGGGTATGTTCCCTCGTTTATGAGAAATCAGCATTATTCTGCTTCAGGAACCTCAAGAATTTCGATCAAGTCTTCTGGCTCCAATCTGAAGGGGGATCCCTTTCCTTCATAGAAGGCATGGTCTGCGACAAAGTGGATATGAAGATCTGTATAGACGATCTGACGCCCTAGCTTCTTATTTACCACAGTTGTGTTGATCTTTCCATACATGCCTTTTCCTCCGAAGGGGGAGGGCAAAAGTCCTCGAACTGACTCAACCTTGACTTCAAAGTGGTCATCCAGGGTGATGAATTCTCCCAAACCTGCAAGTCCTTTTTCTTTGAAATGTAACATCTTAGCAGCAATATCCACGTGGGTCCTGTTACGCTTGCGTACCTGCATATTGTCGCTGGCGATGATGTCTACCAGTTTGCGCTTATCGTCACCAAGGAAGCCGTCAAGGGCTATGACGCCAGGCTTCATTTGCTGTTGTATTCTGTCATATTCAGGGGTCTGTTTCATCATTAGCTCCTTATCATGAGAATTTGTCATAGAAGATATTCTCGGGGGAAACTTTCACTTCATTGAGGACTTTTATACAGGCATCGATCATACCTGGGCTACCACAGAGATAGGCTTCACTGGAAGGCCCCTGCTCCACCATTCTACGCACCACATCAGTAATGAGCCCCACTTCGCCTTCCCATGTATCCTCTGGCAGAGGTTCGCTTAGGGCAGGCACAAACTTGAAGTTGGGCATTTTTTCTTCCAGTGCACGCATCTCTTCCAACAGGAAGAGATCACGCTTGGAGCGAGCCCCAAAGAAGTAGGTGGTCTTGCGCTTGTTGCCCTTTTTCTCCATATCCAAGAGCATGCTCTTGATGGGAGCCATCCCCGAGCCTCCGGCAATGAAAATGATATTATTGTCAGTTTCTCTGAGGAAGAATTCCCCATAGGGACCGTTGATGGTCACATGGTCACCTTCCTTGAGATGCTTATGCACATATGTGGTACATATGCCATTGGGAACCAGGCGTATCTCAAGCTCCACATGTTTGTTGTCACTAGGTGCAGAGGCCATGGAGTAGGCTCTGTATACGCTTTCTTCTGAGTCCTCATACTCGGGAACTTCAAACTGGATATATTGTCCTGCTTTGGTTGTTATCGTAGTAGGCTCTTTCAGCAGCAACCTCACTTCCTTAATGTCATGGGTAAGGTCACGGATGCTGTCTACTACGGTAGAGAACTCCTTGACGAGGAAAAGCTCTTCCGGAACGACTATCGAAACATCTCGCTTGACCTTGAATTGACAGGAGAGCCTGATATGCTGATTCTTCTCTTCATCTGATATCCAGGGAAGTTCTGTAGGAAGGTACTCACCCCCTCCTTCGGTGACCTGTACTTTGCAAAGTCCGCAGGATCCACGTCCACCACAAGCCGATGGGATGAACACCCCTTCCCCATTGAGAGCCTTCAAGAGAGGTTGTCCACCTTCTACTTCCAATTCCTTGACGCCGTTATTGATGTTTATCGTAACCGTTCCATAGTTGCCAATGGTTGCATCAGCAATGACCATCAGGATGGCTAGGAATACGGATATGAGACTTATGATGCCGATACTTACCAGTAATGTTGTTACCATCATAATCTCCTTAGGATATCGCGATCATGCCAGAGAAGCCCATGAATGCCATGGCCATGAATCCGGCAATTATCAAGGTTATTCCAGGCCCTTCAAGCCCTGGGGGAACTTTGGCATTCTTCAGCTTTTGGCGGATACCTGCCATTGCAATGATGGCGATGAACCAGCCGATACCACTACCCAAGCCAAAAAGGAAGGAGGTAAGGAAAGTGTACTCACGGATGACCATGAATAAGCTAACTCCTAGAATTGCACAGTTTACAGTGATCAGTGGCAAGAATATTCCCAAGGACTGATACAGTGGTTCGCTATAGCGCTCTATTGTCATTTCTGTCAGTTGTACAAAGGCTGCAATGACTATGATGAAGACAATGAAGCGCAGGTATTCCAGCCCGAAGGGTATTAGGAAGTACTGGTATACAAGCCAGTTCAGGGGAGTGGTTGTGGCCATCACAAAGATGACTGCCACACCCAAGCCTGTAGAGGTCTTGAGCTCTTTGGATACTGAGAGGAATGAACACATTCCCAGATAATTGGTAAGCAGGATGTTGCCCGTGAAGATCGAAGCAAAGAATACTGCAAAGGGCATTATTGATCCGTTCATGCTTTTTTCTCCTTCATGATGGTTTCGCGAATGATCCAGATGAAGATGGCCAAGACGAAGAAGCCTCCGGGTGGCATGATCATGATGGACCAGTTAGTCCACCATGATCCCAAAATCTGGTATCCCCAGAGAGTACCGGTGCCCAGCAACTCCCTGACAAAGGCGATGGCCAACAAGACGTAGGCATATCCCAGTCCTGAGGCTAGTCCATCCACAAGGGAGAGCATCGGCTTGTTCTGTAAGGCAAATGCTTCAATGCGCCCCATGATGATACAGTTGGTTATGATCAGGCCGACATAGGGGCCGAGTTGTTTCCACATCTCCGGGTAGTATGCCTTCAACACTATATCGACGATAATCACGAAGGTGGCTATGACCATGGTCTCTACCATCATGCGGATACGCGAGGGGATATGGTTGCGAAGCAACGATATTGTCCAACTTGAAAGGGCAGTGGTGAACATGACGCCTAGGACCATTACCATGGTGTTCTGTAGCTTGTTGGTTACCGCTAGGGTGGAGCAGATGCCCAAGATCTGGACAAAGACAGGGTTATTCTTGCCCAAGGGTTCAATGAAAGTTTTTCGTAATTTGCTCTTGGCCATGTTACTCTCCTCTTATGATGCGTTTGGCATCGGCTGAAGCACGGTTGGTAAGGTTTCTGAAATACTCTGAAGTTCGGGTCGCCCCTGTTATGGCATCGATCTCATTGGGGGCCTTTGCTGTACCTTCATTCACCAAGGTAAACGGTGATTTCTTTCCTTGGAATTGTTTGGTAAACCAAGGCTCCTCGATGCGTGCTCCCAAACCTGGGGTCTCATTCTGACTAACGATTGCAAGACCTGAAAAGGTACTGAGGTCTTCCTCGAACCCAACCATGATGGCTATTGTCCCCCAAAGCCCGGGGCCCTGCATTGGAAGGATATACCGTTTTCCCTCGGAGCTTTGTGCGGTATAGTAGCCATCCTCTACGGTAATCTTTTCCAGATATGCTTCTTCGATGCCTTCAGTGGTGGGAGTATATTCCAAACCACCGGCATTGAGGATTGCCCTTCGGGTAAATGAGAGTTCATTTGCAATGGCCCTGTCCTGGGTTGTCAGGTAGAGCCCTGAAGTGATAAGGATACAGAATACTGTCACCAAGAACATGAAAACCAAAGGGTAGATGCGTTTCTGGTAGAATGTTGCTTTTGCTTTCATGCTGCACCTGCCTTAGCCGCCTTGAGCTTCCTTTTCGCCTTGGCGTTCTTCAGTAGGGTATCAAGCAAGGGAGCGAACATATTTGCTAAAAGTATGGCGAAGGTGACACCTTCTACCCAGGTAGAGAAGGTTCTGATAAGGACAGTGAGGATGCCGAACATCGCTCCGTATATCCATCTTCCAGTGTCAGTGGATTGGGAAGCGGAGACAGGGTCGGTAATCATGAAGAATGCTGCAAAGAGGAAACTCCCACTTAGGAGGGCTGCAAGGGGGGTGGCAACAGCATGTAGGCCACTTTCAGTTGCAATTTGTAGGCCTGTTGCCCAGAAAATGCTTTGCATCAAGAGGAAAGAAACAATGGAAGATATGACAATCTTCCAATTGGCTGCCTTCTTATAGATGATGAACAAACCTCCAAGCAAGATAAGGACGGCACTGGTTTCACCAAAAGATCCGCTGGTAAAGCCAAAAAGCATATCCAGAAGGGGGACATTCTTGGTCATCAGTGGTGTGGCTGCCGATATGCTATCTGCCTGGGTGAGCCAAGAGCCAAAGCCTGCTGGGAACCAGTTGAGGCTGGTGGCATTCCCTATGAAGCTTGTCGTCATCGGTACACCAAAGCTGATGTAGATGAAAGCACGAGCTGTAATGGCAGGATTAAAGATATTCTTTCCGAATCCGCCGAATATCATCTTGCCAAAAATGATACCAAAGGCGATTCCGATTGCCGCTATCCATAGGGGGATAGTAGGCGGCAGAGAGAGTGAGAAGAGGGTACATGATACGAACAGCGATTCTGTAATCTTGAATCCATATCGCTTGGACATGAACCACTCACTCAAGAGTCCTGCACCTCCCACCACTACAAATACTGCAATGAAGCGCCAGCCAAAAAAATAGATGGCCCCAAGGCATAGTGGAGCAAGGGCATATAGGACATTACGCATTGCTTGTTGTTTTTGAATTTTCACAATTTCTCCCCCTTATGAATATCAGTATAAAGCATGATAGAGTGAATGTACAAAAGTAATCTCTGAAATATTACCCAAGATACTCTCATAAAGCATTTTGTCGGATCAGATATCTCTTTTGCTTAAAACACTATCGAGATTTTTTTTCTTCGCTTCTGTCTGTAGCTGGAGGAGGTGGACAGCTGATGCCATCGATTTTAGCTTTGAGCTGATCATCGAGGCAGACCTCTAGAGAAGCTAGAGAGTCTTTCAATTGAATTGCATTTGCTGCTCCGATAATAGGGGCAGTGATAGCTGGATTTGATGCAACCCAGGCAACAGCCAAACTGACAGGGGAAAGGCCTCTTTTCCTTGCAAGGTGGGTGAAGTCTGTAGCCATTTCTTGATAGTGATGCCCTTCGTATCTGGCTTGATATGTCTTGTTTTCAACTAGGCGTCCAGAGCTAGCCTTGATATTCTCACCATAGCGCCCGGTAAGAAGCCCTCCTCCCAATGGGCTGTAGCTAATAACCCCGAGGTTTTCCTCATGAGCAAGGGGAAGGATCTCAACTTCTGCCTGTCGTTTTGCAATGTTGTACATGGGTTGTATGCAGTGAAGGGATGTCAGGTTATGTAGCTTTCCGATCCCCAGCATCTTGGCAATCTGCCAGGCGGCATAATTACTGACTCCGACAGAGAGGACTTTTCCTTGAGAAATGAAATCATCAAGGGTTCTCAGTACCTCTTCCAAAGGAGTATGTGGGTCGTAATGATGGATGAAATAGAGGTCAATGTAGTCCGTCTGCAATCGTCTCAAGCTCTCATCCAATGCATGGGTGAGGTGTTTCCGGGAACTTCCCTTGTCATTGGGACCGGCGGCCATGCCAGATCCCCCTTTGGAGGTAATGACTACATCATGCCTTTCTCCCTGGATAAATTCACCCAAGTACTCCTCAGCTACCCCTTTCTGGTAGAGGTTGGCGCAGTCAAAGAAATTGATGCCCCTATCACGACATTGGTGGTACATCTCCTTGGATGTAGCCTTATCTGCCCTCCCTCCGAAGGACATAGTCCCAAAACAGAGTTCAGAGACCTGTATCCCTGTCTTGCCTAGTGATTTATACTGCATCTCTTTCATTGGTTTTCTCCCTGTTTATACCTATGTTCATCTGTACTGTATCATACATCATAGGCAATGATGGATGAATTTTCGTCAGTAGAGAGGGAATCGCAATCATGTGAAAGAGAATGTGGAATAAGACAGTGCTTTCCGCATTGTTGTGTTTCCTCATCATCCTACAGAGTATTTTTACTACGTTGGAGGAAAAAAGAAACAAAGTTTTGCCTTCCAATAATTCACAACCCTAATAGCATGCAACAACCGGTGTTGGTCGATCAACACCGGTTGGTTTATCTCTTTCTTGGTGATGATTCAATGGTGTGACTATATTGGGGCAGCATCAATCTATTGGTGGCAAATATGCCATACAAGCTTCAATAACCTCTTATCTTTTCCTACTGACAATTTCTTCTTTGTATCTGCAAGTGAAGGTTTCTTAATTTTAGAAAATCTTCACTCAAAGCACTGCTGAAAGCAATAGTTTAGAATTGGGGAGGTATGTGTCCTCTTTCAAGAGGGTATTATCGATGATGAAGAGGACAAGACACTCAGGAATCAAGGCCTTTTACCTATGCTGCGAAATATGAGACTATACTTGGTATGGAAGCAATTATTATTGGAGATCTCCAATGATAAACGCCAAACCCAAGCAATGAGAGGACTCCGAGAATTATTACAATCCAAATGACAAGTTTTAAAGCAAGAAAACCTGCAACACTCGAACCAAAAAGCACCGCAACAACTACAAACAGTATAATTAGATATATGACCATACAATCCTCCTAAAAGGAATACCTTCTGTGCGAAAAAGGTTTAGGGGTCCCTTTGAGAGTACGCATATGAAATCTTATGGCATAACTATAGCCTCATTCTAAGAGGATAACAATAGAGACAGTCTGTAGAGTTTTGAACTAATTATTTGCAATAAATAGAAGTATATTGTTATCAATAGAGGATATTATGGACGAGAAAGTGCTCGTTGGCTGTGATAGATCAAATAATCAAGGGTGCCCATCAATATTTTGGTACGTACAAGAAGAAGGAGAATTCAGATGCCGCCGGAAGCGTGATTTGTGATTGTGAAAGGGAAAGAGCATACTAGCAGACCCTTTTCATGGTAAGGCCCAATATCTGGGCATCGTCATACATAGTTAGAAAATGCATGCCTTATGATATCAAGAGTGGCGTTATTGTCTTTTTCCCTCAAAAGGGTATCTGACACAGTGGGAGATTGAAAAAAGAGAGTACTGGGCTATTTCTCTCTGTTATGTAAACCTATAGCGAAGAGCTATTTTGGGGATTAGCTCAATGCCAAAGGCTGAATGAAGATCGCTTGCAGTGGGGATATAGTAAAAGTTATATATGAACTCAATGGGAAGAGAAAAGTTCTGGAAAAAAAGAATTTCGACCCCAAAGCCTAATCCCACAATGATTTTTGCTTCAAAGGGATCTGCTGTTTGTGAGCTGTAGTTATAAGAAATATCTCCGGTATGAGCCAATGAGACACTCGAGTAGAGTTGCCCTCCTAAGTATTGGTTAAAATCATTGCCAAAAAGGGTTCTTTGGTAATCAATTGCAACAGTATAGGCCAATACAGAGCTGTAAAGGGGATCTGGATCATAGGTAATGCCAACTACTCCTTGAAGTGCATTCTCGCCAAAACGTTGGTGATATGAGAGTCCCCAGGTGGAAGGGCTAAATTGTACGCCAATTCCATATGGGTACTTTTGATAGGTAAGAGTCTGTGCATGAAGTGGTATGGCAACAAAGCAAATCAGAAGCACACTCATGGAAAGAATGATATGGCGAAGATTTTTCATACGGGAATAGTAATTTGGTAAGAAAAAAATAGCAAGATAGTCCATGGACAGGTAAGCCTTGGATCTCACAGAAAAGCAAAGATGTTTTCGTCCTACTTGTGGTAGGCCTGAGTTCAGTGTCGGTGATCAATGATATGAGGAATTTGAAACTACCTTCTGATGAGCATTTTGAAGCGATGAGCCAAAGCCTTACCTGTATCCAGCCACAATTCCATGATATACAGATGCAAACATCTCGTTAACCAGGACCCCTTCCAACCGAGAACATTACCCCCCAAGTAATATTCTCGTATTCCGCTGTCCCAGGTTTGGCTGAGCATATCTACAAAAACAGATTTGCCTGGACTATAGGTTTTGAGTTCTGGATTGAACCCAGTCATAATACACCAGCAGGAACGCCCTATCTGTAGGGTATAGAGGTAGGCCATGTCGATTCCCGCCACTTGGGTAATATATAAGCGGATCCTGTTCTGCTTGATCCAGAGATCTGTATATGCAAGTAGTTTTTCCTGGAATTTATCATAATTTACCCCGTCACTTTTCTCCATCCACTCATGTTGCCAGCTGGTATTCAGAAGGCTAAGGAATTTCTGGAATGCGAGCTGCCTTTGTGTTTCATCCAAACAACCCAATTCCAAGCACATTGTTTCAGGTTTGCACTGGTACTTATTCTGTAATCGTTTTGCTTGTTTTGTCAGATCACGTAATGCATGCTTTGCTGCTGCACTTTCTAGGGGGGATTCGGTTGCGAGCCCGTCAAGCACGGGATAATCAGTTTCAAATACTGTCTTCCACCGGGAAAATCTTGACCGCTTGAGTGAGGATCGCTCACTTGGAGGCAAACGATGCCAAATGACTACGTCGGCACCTGTTGTATGTTGGATTTGCCGAACATTTTCACGGGTGCTTAGAATGCGACGTAGATCAATGGCTTGTATAGTGCTTGCCCTGGTAAGTAACGTGTTACTCATGAAATAGATATCATCGAATGCTATCAGTTCTTGTGGATGCAAAAAGCGTCCGGAAGACTCATGTAAGCGGAAAAATCCATATGCGACTGTCTGAGGGCTATGTTCAGCTTGTGGTTGGAGAATTTCGATAAGGAAGAGTGATTCATGGTCCTTGATGTCGCTCTTCCACCAGATATTTGCGATTTCACCATTGTTGAAAGGGGTATTTGTTTCAATGTTTTGTCCCTCGCACGGTCGAACACGCTCAAGTGCATCTAGCATGGTGGATTCTTGCTCGACATGAGTGATGGAAAGGGAAAATGAGTGGGGATCAAGTGGTTTTAGGATAAGGGAATCGCAAGGGTGGTGGGTATGGTAGCGTTTAAGATAGCTTTTGCGTCTTGTCTCTGTTTTCAGCAGATACCATGAGAGTCCCAGGATTGTCGTATACCTACTGGTCTCACAAATCTTTGCTCCTAATTTATGGTGGGCCTTGACGCTGATGGTGTTGCTTTGGTCCACCAGCACGTGGAACTCTGTTTTCCCCTGGTTTGCCATATCCTGTTGCAGTCCCGCAATCAAGAGGGGATAGAGTCCTTTTCCCCTAGCATCAGGATGAAGAAATACGTCAAAGATGTATGCTCCGTTTGGGCGACAGGTGATGCGTAAGCGATCATCATCTTCAAATAGGTTTCCTGTTCGCATCACCCAAGCATATCCAAACAAGTAGTCGTTGGAATCAAGCACCACATAACAACGGGCATCTTGATCAAACCGTGTTTTGAAGAGAGTGGCTCCTAAGGTCGGGTCGTCCATTTGCCGACATGTTGTTAAAGCCGGGATGTCATGAATACTTGCGGGACGGACCTTATAGCTAGGGTTGGATTCTTCATTGGCCGTAAGCGGTGGAATCTCCATCAACAGGGTAAAGTCATAATAAAACAACCAGCGAGGTACATGCATTCGCTGTGCGATTCTGGTTATACGTCGCATTGTATGATTGCTCTTTGATGCAGGAAATGTTTGCTGATTGATAGCCATTGTTTTACCTTCTGCTCGGATTGTTCTGTTATATAGTCAATTGGATATGACAGGGATCCTTTGTTCATCGTCTCTTACGTCAGGAGAAAAGGTTGGTTTTATATATCCATGACCAGCCTAAATTGATGTTGTGATTTACTTGGTCGCTGGGAATTATCATACCATGGATTATCCAGTTTTGATGAGGATTTTGATTGTTTTTATCTCTGGCCTTGCTTCGAACAGGGATGGTAAAGGTGCAAGATGGATCAATGCTTGGCAACTATCGCATCAAAGGTAAAGGTCATTGTACCAACAAGGGAGAACCTCATTCTCTTCCGTTGATAAACCTCAACCTTGCAAATCTGAGTGGTGAGCCAGGAGCAAGACCCAGAAAATGTATGGCATTTTATCGATTTGGCCAAAAGATTTTGAAGGTTGGATCAAAAGTGGCAAGCACAGTATGTATGATGCTGTATCATTGCTTTCTCCATACAAGGAATGCAACTGTCTGGAATTTCTACTGAGTCAATGAGGGCAGAGGCCTCCTCCTTGTACCTATGCTATCCAGATGGGTCCTTCTCACTACGATTCCCTATTGGATAAGAGAAATGCGTGCTTCAGTGCACACTGCCCTAGGACAAATGTCCTAGGGCAAGTATAGGCATTTGGCCACTGCTGTGCTCTCAGAAAGAGGAGTATCATTGGAATCACTATAGAGTCATCAGAAGTGTGGTTTACCATATCTCTTTGTATGTATGCACCTTGCACATATATTTGTAGAGTTCATTGGGTTTTTATATGGTCACGAAACAAAAATGGAGGAATTTGAAAATGAAAAAAACATTGGCAGTCTTGTTGGTGCTTTTGATGGCTGTTGCTTTTGTCTACGCACAAGGCAGCAATGAAGCAAGTGGTGGTGCTAAAATTGGCGTATCCATGCCTACTCAGAGCTTACAGCGGTGGAACCAGGATGGCGCAAACATGAAGAGCCAGCTTGAAGAAGCCGGATACAGTGTTGATCTGCAGTTTGCTGGGGACAATGATATCCCAACTCAGGTTGCTCAGCTTGAAAACATGATCATGGGTAATTGTAAAGTTTTGGTTATAGCATCCATTGATGGTTCTGCTTTGACTGAGGTGCTCAAGAGTGCAAAGGAAAAGAAGATTCCTGTCATAGCATATGATCGCCTGATCATGAACAGTGATGCTGTCACCTATTATGCGACCTTTGACAACTACAAAGTAGGAACAATTCAGGGTGGATTCATCCGAGATGCGTTGGATCTTGAAAATGCCAAGGGCCCATTCAATATTGAGCTTTTCACAGGTTCCTCTGATGACAATAATGTCAATTTCTTCTTCGGTGGGGCAATGTCCATTCTGAAGCCTTATATCACCAGTGGAAAACTTGTGGTGAAATCAGGACAAACCACCTTGGCACAGTGCGCAACTCCCAACTGGTCAACTGAAGAGTCCCAGAAGAGAATGGAAAATCTTATCACTGCCAATGGCTACGGACCGAAAGGTGTGAAGCTTGATGCAGTACTGTCTTCCAATGACTCAGTAGCTAATGGTATCACCAACGCATTGGTTGCTGCTGGCTACACCAAGGACAACTTCCCTGTATTGACTGGACAGGATTGTGACAAACCTGCAGTGAAAAATATGCTGCAGGGCATCCAGAGTATGTCAATTTTCAAGGATACCAGGACACTTGCCTCAAAGGTCGTGGAAATGGTTAATTCAATTCTGAAGGGTACAGCGGTCGATGTAAATGATACGAAGACCTATGACAATGGTATTGGAGTTATTCCTTCTTATCTTTGTGATCCTGTATTTGCAACTGTTGATAACTACAAGGAATTGTTGATTGATAGTGGATACTATACGGAAGCGGATTTGAAGATCTGATCGGTTTCTGTTGAGGAGGGAGGCGGCAGTTGCCGCCTCTTTTCTGTTGTTGTTTGCCCCTCATGGAAATGAATTGGTAGAATTTGATAACATCAGCAGCTATGTCCATCGGATACTTTGGTTGAAGCTTGTTCCTGTCCCACTAGCAAAAAACATCGAATATGATGGAGTCAATGCTTTGGATATAGGCAATGTGATTATGAGGTGTTCGGTCTAATGGTTGCAATGAACAAACACTGTCCCAGAAGATGGAAAATACATTGCAGAATACTGTACAAAAGATTTTGTAGTCTGTTCAAATGAGCTGTCCACTATGGAATCTTGCGGTGGGTTAGGTGAGAGGTCTAGGTCGAAAGATTTCGGCAACTCAATTTGTAAAGGAGAATATCTGTGCCTAAGACATTACTGGAGATGAAAAATATCACCAAGGTCTTCCCTGGTGTCATCGCATTGAGTCATGTGAATCTGGATATTACCGAAGGTGAGATACATGCACTTGTTGGAGAAAACGGAGCAGGTAAATCTACCCTGATGAATGTCCTCAGTGGAATATACCAATTTGGTACCTATGAAGGTGATATCATTTATGATGGCAAGGTGTGTGAATTCCACAAGATTAGGGACAGTGAAGGAAAGGGTATATCAATCATTCATCAGGAGTTGGCGTTGGTCCCTTATCTCTCGATCGGAGAGAATATGTTCTTGGGTAATGAGATAGCAAAGTATTTACTCATTGACTGGGATGCAACATATGCAAAGGCTGATGAACTGCTCAAGATGGTAGGGCTTCGCGAGTCATCGAAGACTCTGATAAAAGATATTGGTGTGGGCAAACAGCAGTTGGTTGAGATTGCAAAGGCACTTTCAAAGAATGTGAGACTGCTAATTCTTGATGAGCCGACTGCGTCCTTAAATGAAACTGATTCCAGAAAGCTCTTGGACCTGTTATTGGAGTTCAAGAAAAATGGAATGACAAGCATCATCATTTCTCACAAGATCAATGAAGTTTCCTATGTGGCTGATCGTATCACCATTCTTCGGGATGGTGCTGTTATCAAGACACTTGTCAAGACTGGGGAGACCTTTAGTGAGGATGAGATCATCAAGTGCATGGTTGGCCGAAGCCTTACGGATCGTTTTCCAAAACGAGAGCCTCAGATTGGTGAGGTTTGTTTTGAAACGAAGAATTGGACTGTATATCATCCCCTCTATCCAGGGAGAAAGATTTGTGACGATATCAATATATCCATCCGCAAAGGTGAGGTTGTCGGTATAAGTGGCCTGATGGGTGCTGGGCGGACTGAGTTTGGCATGAGTGTTTTTGGGAAAAGCTATGGAAGGGATATTTCCGGATCTCTTTTCCTGAACGGTAAGGAAGTGATACTCAATACTGTGAAGGATGCGATTGATCATCACTTGGCTTATGTGACCGAAGACCGAAAAGGAAATGGTTTGATCCTCAGTAATCCGATTCGGGAAAACACTACGCTTTCCAAATTAGATAAGGTCAGCAAGCGTGAAGTTATTGATACTGATTTAGAGCAAAACTATGCAGTCGAGTATATAGAGAAACTTTCCACCAAATGCTCAAGCGTTTCCCAGATGGTTTCAAATCTCTCAGGGGGTAATCAGCAAAAGGTCCTTTTGGGTAAATGTATGTTTGCAGACCCTGATATACTTATTCTCGATGAACCTACCCGGGGTATCGATGTTGGGGCAAAATATGAGATTTATTGCATCATTAACGACCTTGTTGCACTGGGAAAATCGGTACTCATGATTTCTTCTGAGATGCCAGAGATATTGGGAATGTGTGATCGCGTCTATGTGATGAATGAAGGGAAGATTGTAGGTGAGTTCCCACGTGAGACTGTCTCACAAGAGGCAATTATGTTTGCTATCATGAAATCGGGAAAAGGAGAGTAGGGGAAATGATTATAAAGTCTAGCGTGACTAATGCGTTGAAAAAAAATACAATGTTGATTGCTCTATTTGCAGTCATGATCATGTTCCAGATCATGATTACCACCTCAGGAAGGGGCTCCTTATTTGCACCTGCAAATATCTCAAATTTAATTAATCAGAACTCATATGTAATCATTTTGGCGACCGGAATGCTACTCTGTATCCTAACAGGAGGCAATATCGATCTTTCTGTTGGTTCCATAGTCGCTGTTGTCGGTGCTGTGGCCGGTTCTTTGATAGTGACCATGCACATGAACATTTATCTTGCCATGGTGTTCTGTCTGCTCACTGGTATCGCTATCGGCGCCTGGCAGGGTTTCTGGATTGCCTACATCCGTATTCCCCCGTTCATTGTGACATTGGCAGGTATGCTTCTTTGGAGAGGCGTTGCGTTGCTCATTCTCAATGGCATGACGATCTCCCCATTCCCTAGCGAATACCTGAAGTACTTTACAAGTTTCATTCCTATGAGAGGTACCAATTCTTCTACCGTTTTCACGATGACAATGCTTGTAGGTGTGGTGGCTTCCGTGGTCTTTGTCTTGCAACGTATCTATGACAGAAAAAAGAAACAATCAAAGCATTATGAAGTTGAGTCATTTGCCTTGATGGTTTTCAAGAGTGTATTGATCACAGCTGTCATCCTTGTCCTGTTCTTTCTCCTTGGCAAACATAAGGGTATCCCTGTTGTGCTTATCTTAGCCACAGTGGTTGTGTTCGTGTATAGTTTTTATACTTCTAGGACTGTTCCTGGCCGACATTTGTATGCTTTTGGCGGAAATGAGAAAGCTGCAAAATTGTCGGGAATTGATACGAACAGGGTTTTGTTTTCTGTGTACCTAAATATGGGATTCCTCTCTGCTGTTGCCGCTCTGGTGTGTGTGGCCCGCTTTAACTCAGCAGCTCCTACAGCTGGACAGAACTATGAGCTTGATGCCATTGGAGCATGTTTCATTGGAGGAGCATCAGCCTATGGTGGTATTGGAACAGTAGGAGGGGCTGTTATTGGGGCTATTTTCATGGGTGTTCTCAACAATGGCATGTCCATCCTGGGAATTGATTCAAACTGGCAAAAAGCGGTCAAAGGTCTTGTGCTCCTTGCAGCAGTCGTATTTGACGTCATGTCGCAGAAACAGGCGAAGAAATAATTTAGGCGCATCGATATTGATGTCTCAAACTCCATATTGATGCAGCCTATGCTTAGAGGCTGCATCAAAAAGTGCGATTACTGACACATATATAGCTTATAGTCATACGTCTATGTCTCTTTCTAAGGTAAGATTTGGATATAATTGAAATATCGAGACCTGCATGCTTCCTTGGTGTTGTACTATTGCAGGAGTACCTACATCAGAAGCCAATGCCATTTTCAGTTCAAGATCCAAGAGTATTCTGAGTCAATGTCAAAGACTACAGGTACAATTCTTACATTTTCAGTTCATTGGAATATGAGAATGAAACAAGGAGACCTTCTTTACTTTGAATAGAGCTCAACCACGGCCGATTCTGTGACATCATAATCAATATCACTGCGTGTTGGCAGGGAGATGACTGTTGCCTCAAACGTTTCTTCATTGAATTGTAGCCATGTTGGGATTTTCCTGTTTTGGGAAAGTTTACGTAATCTTAGTGCTTGTTTGGCCTTTTCATTGACAGCGATAACATCACCAACTTTCAAAGTGACGGAAGGGATATCAACTCGTCTTCCGTTTAGAATAAGATGACCATGATTAATCCTCTGGCGACTTTCTTTTCGGGTAGCAGAGAATCCTAAGCGGAAGACGATATTGTCGAAGCGCAGTTCAAGAAGTCTGATTAGATTTTCTCCGGTAACGCCACTTGCTTTTTCTGCCCGACCATAGATCAGTTTGAACTGTTTTTCCAATACGCCATAAATGAAGCGGAGTTTTTGTTTTTCTATGAGCTGTCGTGCATATTCACTTCGTTTGCGACGGCGTATAGGTTTTGTTCTCCGTATACTTGGTTTATGGGTATAGCCAAGTACCAGGGGATCTATCCCAAGATAATTGCATCGTTTGAAGACTGGAGTCCTTGATATTGCCATAGTGTAGTACCACCTATTTATTGATTTATATTAGCCTTGGCTAACAATTATACAGTTATACCAAATGTCAGTGTCTAGTTCAATATATGGGAGGTTGCAGAATGGAAAATATTCCCAGAATAAAGATTTACACTGAATCTGCGTATTGTATATCAAAGGTTTCACCCTCGTACGTTTTAGCCTTACCCAAGAAACAAGTGCAAACCATTTGTAAAGAAATACCAGAAGGGTGAAAGGAGAAAATATCTCGAGAACACTCCCTCCCGGTAAGGATAAAGTGCATGAAGCAAGTATCGATTATATGAATCCCTGTTGATATTACATAGAGATAATTGGCGACTCATCGGGGAGGCAGAACTTTTCATACATAGGGTCCCCATAGGAATATCATCTTGAAGATGACCACATCACGTACTACAATGAAATATAGAACAGCAAAATTTTGCTAAGGCTTGAATCTTGCCTACAGGTTAGGGCTATCATTATATGACTTGAATATGCGAGGGGTACATGAAAAGATGTAGTTGGACTGGAGATGATCCACTGTTAATCGAGTATCACGATAAGGAATGGGGTATTCCGCTTCATGATGATCGTAAGCAATTTGAGTTCATCAGTATGGAGGTCATGCAATGTGGGCTCAGCTGGCTGACCGTACTAAGGAAGAGGGAGGCCCTTCGTTCTGCATTCGATGATTTCGATGTTTCCAAGGTCGCTCTGTATGATGAAGCGAAAGTTGCAGAAATCATGGGAATGGAGGGTATCATTCATTCCCCAAGAAAGATTCGGGCAATCATCAACAATGCAAAGGTATTTCTGAAAATCCAGGATGAGTTTGGTTCTTTCTCCTCGTACCTCTGGCAGTTTACTGATGACAAACCTGTGGAATATCCCGGTCATGCTGAGGGTACGGTCTTCATTGCAAAAAATGCCCTGTCTGATACGATTAGCAGTGATCTCAAGAGGAGAGGATTCTCCTATCTTGGATCGATCACGGTATACTCACATCTCCAGGCTGCTGGTGTAATTAATGATCATCTGGATTACTGCTTCAGGTATCATGCATTACATGATAGAGCCTAAGCTTCACCTATATATGATGGCAGTAGGGAATCCTCTTTCTGGAGCCAATAAGCCCTCGGTTTCTGGATTGTATTAGGAGGAGCACATGTTAGAACTTATTGTAGGTCATAGTGGATACTATGATTTTTATTCGATACAAGAAGCTTTGGATCAGGTTCCCTATGGAACACAAGCTTTGGTACGGGTTAAAAAAGGGATATACCGAGAGAAGCTGTTTTGTGACAAGGAAGATATTGCGATTCTGGGAGAAGGACCGGAAGAAACGGTCATAACGTTTTCCGATGGTGCCTATGAAATGCTTCCAGAAGGGCGTAAACGTGGCACGTTTCGTTCGTATACAGCATTCTTTTCGGGAAAACGAATACATCTTGCCCATTTGGGGATACGCAATGAGGCTGGAGATGGGCGGGTCGTAGGACAATCGGTGGCACTCTATCTGGATGTGCGACATAGTTTCCTGGAAGACATGCATCTTTGGTCCCATCAGGATACCCTTTTCTTAGCCCCTCTTCCCGAGAAGGAGTTCGAAGTGCAAGGTTTTTTGGGACCTCGGTGTTTCTCCAGACGTACTCTCAATGATGTTATAGTCAAGGATTCCGTCATCACAGGTGATGTGGATTTTATATTTGGTGGTTCCGATGCTCTTTTTTCTTCCTGCACTTGTATCTCTCTTGATCGGGGGGAACCTATAAACGGGTATGTGGCTGCACCCTGTGGCAAAAAGGAGGGCAGAGGCCTGGTTTTTTCGCAATGCGCGTTTTTATCTGAGGGATGTGCAGCAGAGTCTGTCTTTCTTATGAGACCTTGGCGTGAGGAGGGAAAGGCCACTTTTCTTTCCTGTACGTATGGGGATCATATCCATAGGCAGGGCTTTTCGCATTGGACTGGCAAGGAAAAGGATTGTTCCCTTACCTTTTCTGAGTTCAAGGTGCAAGCTTCGATACCCATGGAAAGAAATGAGCCGGCACGTATGCTTGATGAGCAGGCTGCCCTTGCTCTGGTTGCTTCTTTTTCCCAATGACCTTTTCATAGGTAAATCCAAATGGGCAACGTATCTATACACGATTCATTTTCTCTATATAATTGCAAATAAGGAGTCCAATTTGTGTTTAAAGTTTGTATTAGTGGGCCAATGGCTGTAGGCAAGTCAACAGTAATAAAAAAATTGCTATCTGATACTAAAGATTTTGCCGTTTTATATGAAAATGCTGACCACAACAATCAACTGTATAACTCAATTTATTCTAGAGAAGAATCACTTTTTGGACGAGATCTGAAGCAAATAATCTATATCAACGATATGATAGAGAGATTGAGCAAACTTACAAACACTATTGTCATTTTAGATAAGGGAATTGAAGATATACTATTCTTTTGGAAACGCTCGATCACCTTGGAGTTCGAGGCAAAAAAGAACTGTTCCTTGGTCTGGTCAATGAATGATGCAATTCAAGAAAGCTTATCGGATATGATTTTTTATTTGGATGCGAAAGACGATACTCTCATGTCAAGAAAAGGTAATGATGACTCTAGGAGCCGGAAATTCTTTGATAAGTATATGAGATACTATAGAGTAGAAGAAAGAGAATATTTTTCAGATCTAGGAGCAATATTCATTGATACCGATCACCTATCTCCAGATGAAGTTGCAGAGCTGATAAAAACAAAGATAGATTGAGTTCGAGGTTGTTCCTACAGTCATCCCAGGAGGGAAGGGGCCTTGATTGGAACCTTCATCGGTGTTGTGCTGGTATTTTGCTGTTTTGAGATGGGAAGGTACAGATCATGACGAAATATCTAGCATCCTATGATGTCGAATTGGTTCGTTGCCTGAAAGGGGTCAGGGAGATATCTCGGTACCATAAAAGGTATGGTATTCCTGCAACATGTTTCGTTGTAGGTGAACTCTTGAAAAATAAGGATTGGGCAACTGAACTGGTGTCATATATTGATGACCCTATCTTAGGGCTTGCAAATCATACCTATTCTCATCTTACTTGAAATTCAGGCAGGATGTGAATGCAGATTTTCTCAGTCTGTTCAGTGGGGAGTTGGAGCGAACGAACCAATTGTTGAGAAGTTTTTTACCAAACCAATCCTTGCGTCTCGTTTCCCAATGGGATTAGGGGAAGATATCATTACTTACTGTGTTTTGGAAATCAGGTATTCGGTATGTATGTATGCAATGTGTTGGCAGAGATGGAACAGTCCCCGCTCCTTTCAGGAATACTTTCTATTACGATAATGAAGATATTTTGCACCCAATCCTCGAAATACTGGGTCATGGCTGGCATGACAATATCCTAAAGAGTTATTACTATTGGCCTCTGGCCTCCTACCAACGGTTTGAAATATCCTGAGAAGCTTCCTGAAAAGCCAGCAGATGAATTTGCCATCTGGAAGGTGTGGATGGACTATGCCCTGAAAGATGGGTATCCCTATTTTTGCTTCCATGTATCATCCATGGTCAGTCTATCGATTCAATCAAGAAGTAAAAACCATCCAGTTGCTATTTTCCTATATCAGGGAGCAACAGATTTCATTCATACCATATAATGACAGATATAGGGAGATGACAAAGATGGTGATTGTCTGATCATCAAGACAATGTTCTTTCTTGTTTAATAAGAAAGGAAAGCCCGTTTCCGATTTTTCCCAAGGTAGACTGGATGTTATGGACGTCCCAAAATCTTGCGATCTCCAAAATGCATTTTCTGCCTCTCTCCGATATTCGCTGTCATGTCTTTGGCCCGATTTTCCCCTTGATTGTTTTGTGTTGAAACCAATCTTGGAAGGGACTTTCCTATGGTATCATTTTTTCCCTGACAGGGTCATTTCCAATCATGGGACGGGATTCTTTTTCTTTTTCCCCAATATCTGTGCTACTGACACTGCTGGTACAACATTGAAACAATAACAAAAAAATGTTGACAAGTGGAAAATCCAAACATATACTAAAGTCACTTTATAAAGTAACTTTAAAAAGAAATAAAAGAAGCAAGACTTGCTAATTGTTACGGAAGGTGTTTTATCCAATATGAATGGGACAATAAAACAACTTCCCCCTGATGCATTGCTATTCATTTATTGAATATAAAAAACAAGTAGGAGAAACAAATGAAGAAATTAGGAATTGTTTTGTTGCTGATTGCTGTGGTTTTTCCTCTGGCGTTTGCCCAAGGTAACGCAGAGAAAGCTACGACAAAAATTGGGTTTGCCCTTCAGACACTGGATGTCCCTGTATGGCAACGGATGGTAAACGGCATGGAGGCTGCTGCCGAATACAATGATATTGAATTTCAATGTATGGTAGCCAATTCCAACATCTCCAACCAGATTTCCAATATCGAGAACATGATTGCCATGGGCTATGATGCAATTATTGTACATGTCTTTGATACGGAAGCATTTGCCGATGTTGTACAGGAAGCTCTTAATGCAGGGATCATCATCTGTGCCTACGATGATACTATTGTTGGTTCTGACGGAAATCCGCTAGATTACCAATTCTCATTCCTCTGTGACAATTATGAAATTGGTTATCGCGTTGGTACCATGTGTGCGGAATGGACAAAGAAAACCTTTGATGATAGCTATGCTTCATTGCAGGTTGGGCAGTTGTGGCATCCTGAGTACAAATTGCAGTGGGATCGGGTAGAAGGAATCAAGGCAGCACTTGCCGAAAAAGATCCTCGTGTGTATGTAGTTGAAGATCTGGAAGGTTTGGTTACCGAAGATGGTGTAAAGGCTGCAGAAGTATGGATGCAGACGTATCCTGATATGATTGGTGTCGTAGCAACAAATGATACCTGTCTGGGTGGATATGCAGAAGCTTGGGCAGCATCAGGCAAGGACTTGGCAGATCCAATGTTCGGTATGTTTGGAAACGACGGCGTTCAGGATGCCATTGACATGATTGCAGCCAATCAGATTATGCGAGGGGATGTCGGTCTGGATGTCTATACTGGTGGATATAACACAGTAGAGGCATGTCTGGCTTGGATTCAAGGCAGTACTACGGAAGACATGATGATGCCAATGGTCAATGTCACCTACAATAATGTCAACGAATGGATCAGCAATCCTTATCTCTATGGCAAATAAAAACATGATGGGGTTCTTTCGATAACCATTATATGATGGCTCCATATCATTTGTTATGGATGGTATGGAGTTCTGTATCGAGATTTGTCAATTGCATTGGCAACTGAATAGGTTGTATTGAATTATAACTGCAAATGGTTTTGAGTTGTAGGTGCATTATTTACTGGTGTTAATGAAATAAATGTATATTAGATCAATAGTGTCTACTCTTTAGAGTTAATATTATTAAAAATCCTGTATTATTGAGGAAAAAGAATGTCAGAAAATATTGTTCTGTCTTTGAGAAATATATCGAAACGATATCCGGGAGTGAAAGCCCTGGATGATGTTTCAATCGATTTTCATGAGGGAGAAGTCCACTGTATCGTTGGTGAAAACGGAGCAGGTAAGTCAACATTCATCAAAATGATATCTGGTGCCAATCAACCTGATTCCGGTTCTATTGAGTTTTCGGGCCATACCTATAACTGCATGACTCCAAAATTGTCCAGAGAACTGGGTATAGAGGTAATTTACCAGGAATTCAACCTGGCTGAAGATTTATCTGTTGCGGAAAATGTCTTTCTTGGTACCGAAATGCTGTTTAACGGTATGGTGAATTTAAAAAAAATCGAGCAAAAGGCCAAAGAGATATTTGATGACATGGATGTAGCAATTGATCCTAAGAAATCAGTTAGGGAACTATCTGTTTCCTATATGCAGTTTGTGGAAATTGCAAAATCCATATCCAAAAAAGTCAAAGTATTGATCATGGACGAACCAACTGCTCCTCTGACGGAAGATGAAGTTGATAAGCTCCTATCAATCATCAACCGATTGAAAGAACAAAAATGTACCATCATTTATATCTCTCACCGTATGAACGAAATATTTCGTATCGGCGATCGTTTTACCGTTTTACGTGATGGTCAGAAAATCATTACAGGAAAAGTTTCTGAAGTTGATTATGACATGATGATTTCCTATATGATTGGGCGTAAGGTCTCCATGGAATACCCCAAACGTACCCATTTGCCAGGTGACGTTGTCTTTGAAGCAAAAAATATTGTCTCTGAAAAAGTAAACGGTATTTCCTTCAAGGTAAGTGCCGGGGAAATTTTGGGAATCGGGGGACTGGTTGGTGCCGGAAGGACGGAAACCATCCGCGCAATTTTCGGGGCGGATTTGTTGTATTCCGGTGAGGTAATTCTCAATGGGAAATCCGAGAGATTCAAACATCCCAAGGATGCCATTCAAGCTGGAATGGGATTCGTTACTGAAGACAGAAAACGAGAAGGGCTTCTTCTTGAAGATTCCATTTGTCAAAACATTTCCCTACCGATTTTGAAAAAACTTTCAAAACATTGTGTTATCGACTGCAAGAAAGAAGTGGATATTGCCGAGGACCAGAGAAAGGTTTTGAACATCAAGACCCCTTCAATCAGAGTAAAGGCAAATTCGTTGTCTGGGGGTAACCAGCAAAAAATAGTATTGGCTAAATGGCTGGCAGCAGAATGCAATATCATTTTCATGGATGAACCGACACGTGGCGTCGATGTTGGGGCCAAAATGGAAATCTATAAGCTGATGAATCAGTTGACAGAAAAAGGTATTGCCATCGTTATGATCTCCTCGGAAATGGAGGAGCTTCTCGGTATGTCTGACCGTTTGATTGTCCTTCACGAGGGAAAGCAAATGAAAGAATTGGATAAAGTCGAATTTAGCCAGGATACTGTAATGAAGTATGCCTCCGGCATAACCTTATGATTGGAGTGTAAATAGAATGATATTCTTTGATTTATTTAGAAAATTTGGTGTGATAGTTATTTTAGTATTGTTGGTTACCGTCTTTTCTTTTATCAATCCTGTATTTTTCAGTGTTGCCAATTTTTCAAACCTTTTGAAACAAGTTGCAGTAATGGGAATCCTTGCTGTCGGAATGACATTCGTACTCCTCACTGGGGGCCTGGAACTGTCGATGGGAAGTACTATTTCCCTGCTGTGTGTATCAATCAGTTTGTTTGTTGCCGAGAAAGGAATCCCTGTAATACCAGCCATGCTGGTAGGTATTGTGATAGCTATTCTCGTGGGGCTGCTAAATGGAATTGTAATTTCCAAGATCAAGGTTCCCCCTTTGATCATGACGTTGGGTATGTCAACTTTTCTGAGCGGTTTGACGTATACGATCTGTGGAGGACTTCCTGTCTATGGTATTCCTTCCAGTTTGAAGTGGATTGCCCAGAATTATATATTTAGAGTGATTCCAGTATCCGCCTTGATTATGGCTATAGTTTTGCTGATTGGGTCTTTCATTCTGTCCAAAACCTATTTTGGTCGATATCTCTATGCAATTGGCAGCAATGAAAACGCAGCAGAGCTTTCGGGAATCAATAGCAACAAAATACGTATTCTGGCTTATACAGCATGTGGTATTACTGTTGGTATCGCAGGTGTTGTAATGCTTTCCCGGATTGGAAGCGGTCAGCCCGGTGCAGGTGAAGGCTATGAAATGGACGTACTGACAGCCTGTGTATTGGGTGGAGTCAGTCTCAATGGAGGAAAAGGAAAGCTTGGTATGGCATTTATGGGCGTTTTGGTCATTGGCGTACTAAGCAATGGTATGTCGATAGCAGGTTTGGGACAATTTGCCCAGCAGATGGTAAAGGGCCTGGTCCTGATCATTGCCGTTATTCTTGATTGCATGCAATTCGTCAAGGTTCGTAAAAAAGTAGTGATCAATTAGTCGAATAGATGAAAATATTTACATGAAAAGGAAATATTATGAAAAATATAACTGCGTATATGAATGGTCCCAATACAATGTCTTACAAGGAAATACCGATGCCGATTGCGGAAGATTCAGAAGTTGTTGTACAGATTGAATATTGTGGCATATGTGGTTCCGATCTTCATTACTATGAATATGGAAGAATTGGCGATTATATTGTGGATGGTGAATTTACTTTAGGGCATGAAGTTGCTGGAACAATAGTAGAGGTTGGTCATGGTATTCAGGATCTGAAGGTCGGGGACCGGGTGGCTCTGGAGCCTGGTGTCGGTTGTGGCCAATGCGAAATGTGTAAACAGGGGAAATACAATTTATGCCCAGATGTCGTGTTCTTCGCAACACCGCCTGTCCAGGGTGCATTGCAGAATTATGTCAAACATCCTGCAAATATGTGTTTCAAACTGCCTGAAAATGTGTCGACGAAAGCTGGGGCACTGGTCGAACCACTTGCAGTTGGTCTGCATGCATGCAGGCAGGGAGGCGTAACCCTTGGGGATAGTGTTGTCATCCTGGGAGCAGGTTGTATCGGTCTCGTAACCCTCATGTCGGCGAAAGCTCTTGGGGCATCAAATATAATAGTGGTGGACCTTTTCGAAAAAAGGCTTGAATTTGCTAAAAAACTGGGGGCAAATCATGTCATCAATGCTTCCAGGGAAGATGTGTTTCAGAGTGTAAAGGATATTTTTGGTGAACGTGGGGCTGATGTCGTTCTCGAAACTGCCGGATCCGCCAAAACGATTTATCAAACCCCATTCCTTGCAAAACATGGGGGGACCGTTGTTTTGGTAGGTATTTCGGTAAAAAGTGATCTCACCTATAATTTCTCACAAATCATGGCAAAGGAATTAACTATCAAATCAGTTTTCCGATATAGGAATCTGTATCCCATAGCCATTAATGCTATTTTGAATGGGACGATTGACGTTGAAAAAATTGTCACCCATGAATTTGCTTTCGATGATGTCAAAAATGCTTTTGATACTGTAATTGCCAATGCCCAGGATGTTGTTAAGGGAATTATCAAACTGTAAATGCAGCAAGGGGAATTGGGATTTGATTGCTTGGAGAAATTCCAATAAATACAAATAGATTATGGTTGTATGATAGGAAAAAAATCTATTGTACAATCATGCTTGAAAAGAATATCCTGGTTGCCGGTTTGTGGTTTTTTCAAGGCATAAAGATTCCCTGCAACGGGGCTGTCCTGTTTCAATAAGTTTTATCAGGGAGGAGTTGAATATGAAAAATCAAATAATCGGTTTTCAGCATATAGGTATTTCCATAACAGATCTGGAATGATACATAGGAACCAAACGGACGACCCCATTCCAGTCCAGATCTTTTCTCCAATTTGATTCGTGTATGATTGAGATTTATCAAAATAGAGAGACTGCTATGACAAGTGGTGCCATCGATCACTTTGCCCTGAATGTGGTCGATATCGATCGATTATTCGACGATTTGCAGGAAAAGGGTTTCCAGATATTGGACCCCAGTATCCAAGCTCTTCCTTTTTGGGAGAATGGAATTCGCTATTTCCGTATTAAAGGTCCGAATGCAGAGATTATCGAGTTTTGTGAACATGTGGAAAAGGCCTGACTAAAGGAGTATGGAAGGATGAAAAAGAGATCAGGGCTGGCTATAGCTGGAAATATGATTGTGGATGTATCATATAAAGTGGAAACCTGGCCCAAACAAAGTGAACTTACCTCTATTATTGGTGATACGTCTTATACTATCGGGGGTGCTGTATGCAATGTAATTGTGGATTTGGCAAAAATGGATCCAACTCTTGATCTTCAGGCACTAGGACGTGTCGGTGACGACGGAAACGGCCATCTGATTCTTGATCAGTTGGGTTCATTTCCTTCGATTGACAACTCTCAGGTCCGGTGTGCAGGAAATACTTCCTACTCTCTTGTCTTAAATGATATGCAGACTAATGCACGAACATTTTTTCATTCGCGTGGGGCTAATGCCGCTTTTTCAGAAGATGATATTGATTGGGATACCATACATGCAAAAATACTGCACATTGGCTATATTTTGCTTCTGGACGCACTGGATGAAGAAGATAGTGAATATGGTACAAAAATGGCCCGTTTGCTTGCAGATGCTCAGAAGCGAGGCATCAAAACCTCTATTGATGTAGTTAGTGAAGCGGGCGAACGGTTTGCGAAAAAGGTGATTCCCGCGCTATCCTATACAGATTACTGCATTATAAATGAGTTGGAAGCCCAAGCTACGACCGGCATTCTGCTGCGCAATGAAAAAGAAGAACTTATTGTTCAAAACATACCTTTGGCATTGCATAAACTCAAAAATCTTGGTGTTTCCACATGGGCAGTCATCCATTGTCCTGAAGGTGGTTTTGGTCTGGATGAGACTAATCGGTATTTTGATATTTACAGCCCAGAATTACCTGATGGATTTATCAAAGGCAAGGTTGGTGCAGGAGACGCTTTCTGCGCCGGGGTGCTTTATGCTGCACAGCAAGAACGGAATCTTGAAGAAGGTCTTGTCCTGGGCACAGCCTCGGCAACCTGTTGTCTGTCTGAAATTGGAGCAACTGAAGGCCTTTGCTCAGAATCTGAGATGTTGGACTCATACCATAGACAGTTACTGTGATGTATGGTTTCTCAAGAAAAATATGCGAGACTTATTGATAGATATTTTTTATATTGATATATGCTTGCAGTACGTATTATTATTGACTATCGGAAACAGTATTCTTGGTATGCGTAGTAAAGGATTGGAATTGTATGAGAATGTATAGATGAAAAATTCAAATATGAAAATCAAGAATCTCAATCGAAATAATATATATCGATATATTTCGAAAAAAGGAATTGTATCCAATTCTGATATTTCAAAGGCCTTGAAGCTAAGTCTCCCGACTGTTTCGCAGAATATCGAGGCTCTTACTCAGATGGGTTTGATCCTTGAGAAGGGATTCTGCAAATCCTCGGGCGGACGACGTCCGAAAATGGTAGCTTGTAACCCACGGGCAAAGGTCGCCGTAGGTGTCGATATTACCGCTGATCATATTCAGGAAGTTCTGGTTGACTTGTATGGAAATATTATCGACCAGGTTTGGATTGCCCAGCCCTGTCTTGTCAATGAAGAATATCTCGGGCAACTGAAAGACAGCATCGATTCCATTCTCTGCCAGAACAAGATTCCTCCTGAGAAAGTGTATGGTGTGGGAATCAGTCTTCCTGCAATTATCGATAAGGAAAAAAAAATCTATCAGACTGCCTTGAATATTATTCTGCCAACAAATTTCCAGAAAATGCTGCAGGAATATATCCCCTATCCCGTGAATTATTTCAACGATGCCAGCAGCGGTGGATTTGCTGAATTCTGGGGCAATGAATCGATAAAGAGTCTTTTCTACCTAAGTTTGAGTAAAACCGTTGGTGGTTCGATAATGCTCCAAAATCGTATTTGGGATGGTGAAAGCTTTCGAAGTGGCGAAATAGGTCATACTTCCTTGATACCAGGGGGAAAGGAATGCTATTGTGGGCGAAAAGGTTGCGTCAATGCATACTTGTCCAGCGACAATCTCTCCGAATTGGCAGAGGGAGATCTCGACCATTTTTTTGAAATGCTTGAAGAGGGGCAACCTGAAATCATAAAAGTATGGGATACCTATATAGAACTCCTATCTTATGCAATCAACACCATATACATGCTTTTTGATTGCCATATTATTATTGGTGGTTATATCGGTAAATATATGTCCAGATATCTGGACAGACTAAAAATGCTGGTATCTGAAAAAGATGCTTTTTCCAGAGATGCCGGTTATCTTTCCTGCTGTAAATATTGTTCGGAATCCTCAGCAGTAGGTGCTGCCTTGATGTTTATCCAAGACTTCATTGATAAAATCTAATCGCAAAGATACGTATTGAACACCTTGGGGTTTTTACTGGTGTCAATTTGTAAAAGGATATGCAAATAGGGCTTTACATTGAGGGTGTTTTAGTGTTACGACTGTCAGTCGTCAAGGAATTACGACAATTCTTAAGCTCTGATAGCTCAGATGGATAGAGCATTTCCCTCCTAATAAACAAGGTCGATAAAAAGCAATTTTTAGTATTTTACTTAAAAATCCCCTCAGTAATTTGCAAAACATCTTTAAAATCCTCTACAAAAAAATGGGAGTACAGTTCCGTCATCGATGCTGTGGCATGACCAGTTATTTTTCTGGTCTTTTCAGCATTCACCCCGTGTGAAAGGAGCTGAGAATTCAGAAAGTGACGCCATGAGTGGAAGGTAATGTTTCGCTTCGCTCGTTCCTTTTTGGTAATCCCTTTGGAGACCAATGTCTGGTAAAGTCCATTCCTTATTGTTTTTGAGCTCAATGGGATTCCTGAATAGAAAAAATGCGATCACTTTTCTCAACATGTCTACACAATTCTATAAGCGTATCCATCAGGCGAGGGGGTAGGGGGAGATCCCTTGAATCTCCTGTTTTTGTGCCTTTGAGAGCTCCTTGAAGGCCCACACTGTGTTCAATGTGAATATATCCATCTTTGATATCTGAAGGCCGTAGTGCCCTGATTTCGCCTAATCTCATCCCGGTACATGCGGCCAATAAAGATGCTACATATGCTACAGTGTTTTCCCAATAGGATAGATTAGTCAGAAGATCCTTTGCTTCCTCGAGGGTCGGGATCCCCTGTGCTTTGCTGGTTTTTGCCAGGGATCTTACTTCCTTACAGGGATTGGTTGGGATAATGTCTTGGCGTCGGGCTTCTCCATCATGATAGAGAGGATTGAGAGGATGTTGTTTGTACTTTTCGGAGCTAGCTTCTTTTTATCCAGGAGATAACGCTGCCAGTTCTCAATCTTGTTGGTAGTGATCTCTGATAGTGGAGAAGAGCCGAAAGTAGGGAGGATATATACTTCCTAGAACCTCCGGTTTGTATTGATATATTGTTGGGTGAGAACCCTCCCTCGAAGAGCCTCCGCCTTAATATAGCTACATGCATCTGTCCACCAAGTCATGGTGTATTCCTTGACAGTCAAGATCGGTACAGGTCTTTTCTTGTTAGGGATAAGTGAGTTCGTTCTATACAGTTCCAGGACATAGGCAGGGCCTGAGTTTTTGTGGTGCACCCCGTAGACAACCGGTGACGGATTCCCTTTTCATCATAAACAAGATAATAAAAAACGATTCTTTTTCCGATTTTTCTTTTCGTTAGCGTAAACGGTTCTTTAGCTCGCATAACCCTTCAAATCCTTTTTATATTGTGTCCACAACTGTGTCCACAGGCAAAAACGACTTTTATCCTTACGACTGAAATGAAATTCTTACAATAACCCCGGTTACTCATCAATCTGATTGTTTAATGAATGGCATATCTTTGTGTATGTGCAAAGTCCTTCTTAAGATTCTCCAGTGCCATTTCGTGAGCTTCTGATTTCGCGAAGATCCCGGTAAATAGTAAATTGGCTTTTACCTGTTTCTTCACTGATAATATCAATTGCACCTTTTATAGAGAAGAAACCGTTCTTATCAAGCTTGTCTAGGAATTCTCTTCTTTCATGTTTATCGATATAACGTAGAGGAACTCCTCCTTTGATGTTTTTTGCCTCATCTAGAAGATCCTTGATTTGTGTTCTTGGATCCGAGCTAAACGTTTCTTTCATCTTTTCAAAGTTTTTGACTTCCTTAACATTTGTGAGAGAGTCGGCTATGGATTTTAATATCGCCGCTCTGGTGAGGTCGTAATTTATACACAAAAAACCTATATTCTTTCGATTCTCGTCTCTAACAATGATAACGCTTGAACGCATGGGGCTTCCATCTGGCCGGGAAGACTTATAATTAGTGATATAATCAACATCTTTAAATTCTTCAGAATTAAGTAGGGAGTATCCAAAGTTTGTCATTGGTGAATCTTTTGTACGGTGAGTGAGATTCCCGTTACAAATCTCAACAATAAAATGTTTTGGACCAGAGATGTCATGGAGAACTATTTCGTAGTCAGGCCCTAACATTTCACATAGACCTTTTACAACTGGTATGAAAGGGAGTAGCAGGTAGTGGCATTTTTGACAATTATTTTTAGACACTATTTAAAACCTATAAGCAGGGTTTAGTAGTACTAAACCCTGCTTTACCACTGTATATAAAGACTTCTTACCTGTCAAGCAAAAGTCCAATACCCTGTTGTTTAGCTCTTGATACTATTTCATAAGCTGCAACTACATCGAGGGCTGCAAATCCTACAGACTTAAATACTGTAATATCAGACTCAGATTCTCTTCCTTTTAGAGTTCCTTCTAGAACTTCTCCTAATTCTCCTGAGATTTTTTCCATGTTAAATAGACCCGAATTAATCGGTTGAATAAAGTCCCCAGCTTCTGATAATACTGCTTCTCGGTTGTCGATAAAAATCTTATTTGCTCTTAAAAGTAGTTGGGGGTCAAGTTCCGCCATCTGTGGGGTAAATGCCCCAATTCCATTTATATGAGCACCTTGTTTTATCATACTCTCTGAGAAAACAGGGGTCCGTGATGTTGTCACCGTAGTTATTACATCGGCACCATCTACTGCTTCCTGTGCACTTTTTGAATTGATTAAGCGAGCTCCTTTTAACGAAGCCATTTGTTCTTGTTCTTTTATGAAGGTAGAAATGCGGTCAGGATCAATATCGAAGATGCGTACTTCTTCTAAAGATCTAACTTCTAACATGGCTTCAAGTTGAGAAGATGCTTGGCCACCGGTTCCGAATAGAGCCCCAATCTTAGCATCCTTATTTGCTAATACTTCGGTCGCAGCACCAGAAATTGCTCCTGTTCTCATCCGAGTTAACTCTGTTCCATCGATTATAGCGACGACTTCTCCTGTCTCATCATCCAACAGTACCATTGTTGCAGGTACTACCGGTTTCCCTTTTTTTGCATTCTCTGGAAAGACTGAGACGATCTTTATTCCTGTAGCGTTTAATCCCTTGATATGTGCAGGCATAAAAAGAGATTCACCCTGCCCAAGTTCTACATTAAATTTTATTCTGAGGGGGCTGATACATTCTTTTCTTGATTGTCTAATAAAGGCATCTTTATTTGCATCAATTGCATCTCTCATTGAAAATACTTGTTTTATGTCATTACTGGATAAATAAATCATATTATGCTACTTCTCCTGTTTTTTTCTTTGAAAATACTTCTTCCCACAACATCGTGATTCCTGCATAGAAAATAACTGCAGCAACTATCCATTGGAGGGCTGCTAGGTTTAAGCTTTTTACGATGAAAACAGCAATCAGAACACCGACGATACCAAACAAGCTTGAAAATAGTGTGATTTTTCGTCCATATGAACCGAAGCGAACAAATTCCATTGCTCCCATTGGGACAGAGAATGTACATGCCCCCATCATGATTGGGAAAGCTACTGCGGGGTTTAATCCTAGTGCATAAATTGTTGCCATTGTAGGTGCATATGATCCAATACCTACATTATTAAGTGCTCCGTAGATGAAGAGGAGAACTATAGCAGCTATGAGTTTGCCACCTGAGAGTGAAGTTGCAATTCCTCCTGATGATATAAGATTAAACTTATTTGCAAGGATAAATGCTGTAGCAACAAGAAGTCCAATACCCATAAATAATCTAATGAACTTTACTGAAAGTTTTACAACAAGTCGTGGACCAAGATATGCTCCTGCCATCTGGGCAACTATACAGAGAATTAATGTGAGAGGATCAACTGATACAGCTGAAATATAGGCCAATGCCATGACTGCAACAGGTATTGCACATTGGGTATTCAGAGTTCCTGGAAGATTTTTATCATTCACAAGTTTTCGTGATCGATACATAACCGTTGAAAGAGCAAAATCTGAGATTCCAAAAGTAGAAAGGAAGAAGATTACACTTCCCCAAAGTGCGAGAAGTATAGGATTTCCCGGTTCAGCTGCTGTTTCTTTTCTATGTTTTACTAGATCCTTTGTAAGCCGGAAAGCGTATAACCCATTAACAACTAAAATTGCTCCCAATAACACAATTACGATATTCATTCGTTCGCTCCATAAATTAAATTTCCCCGTGTGCACCGGATGATGACTAGGACTCTCTTCGTCCTTGTCGTATGGTGAAAGTATAACAAAAGACAAAAATTTGTCAATACAACAAATAATTGTTTATCGATAAAAAGTTGATGATTATTGGTTACGTATGCTGTTTGTAAATAAGTAGAAATCGAGATAATCTCGAGTATTGTGCATGAAATCTCTTTGCTTAAGAAGAAAATAGATAGGTTACAGTTGAAGATATTGGAAAAGAAATAAATAACAAGGAGAATTTACTCATATTTTAATCCGATTACTATCGTACCTGAATATTTCCCAGGAAGGTAGGTGACCTTTGGACCATTTGCTTCAGGTATAGTGATCTCAATGAACTCAGACCACATGGCATCCTCTATTGGCTCTGGCACCGGAATAACAGATTATTTTTTAGGAGGGGGCAGTTCTTCCATGAACAAATGCCCTATAGGTGAATGTGGAATTGTCAGTTTCATGTTGAAACATAAAAACTCCTAATAGAGGATCTTTTCCAGGTTCTATGGCAAGGATAAAACCATCATCATTTCTTGTCTGGTTGCTTGAAAAGTCAACAGATCCAACAATCAGATATCCTCCACCTAGCTAAAAAGAAGTGACATCAATATAATCAGCACTCGAATACTGATTAACAACAAGGTCTGTAGGAATCGGTTCAGATTCATTCATATAGTAAACATTCACTTCATAGGTGTGTTTTGTCAAGCTAAAATCCCAGGTAGGGGCATTTTTAGATTACACTACACACTTGTGAATGGATGGTGCGGTTTCCCGCACCACTCAAATTGCAAACCTTTATATATCTAAAAAATCAACCGGCTCTGCCGGAACTCTACCGTTGTGAAAGCCATTCCTTGATTTCCTCAGGGTCAAGAACTATCTTCCCCCCAATGTGATGAGAGGGTAGGTGGTCATGACTGGCTTTAGGGCGGGCAATAAGATCCCTTACCTTGCGATCTGAAATTGAAAGTAATTCAGCTGTTTCTTTGACTGTTATGAAGCGGTTTGGAAAAGTCATTTTGTCATCCTTTTAATGATTGCTGGCAGCTATATCAGCCGCTGTGCTGAGTGGTTAATTCCTTGTGAGTTTGAATGAATTCGAGTACCGCTTGCTCGTATAGGCGAGAAAGAGTCAACCCAGGACGTTCTGCAACATACTTCTTTGCACCAATGACTGTATTTTGTGTGATTCTTACACCAACAACTACATGTTTAACTGTATTCATATTGAAATATTACATTAAGAAATGTATTTTAGTCAACATCAAATTAACTTTTTAAACATTTATTACAATAAAAAATGTAACAGCACAGGAGCAGGTGTATCTTATGTCAATGAAAACATTTTGGGATCGTGTAGACCATCTCAGAGAACAGATGGGCTATACTCAGCAGGGATTATCAGAAAAGTTGAGCCTTAAAAAGAGAACAATTGAAACATGGAAGCAAAATGGATCATTCCCTGGTGCTGATGTTTGTGTCGCTTTGGCAACCTTACTTTCTACTACTACAGAATATCTTGTAACTGGAGTAGAGCTACCTCTCATAGATGATGAGTATGTTAAAGATGAAACAAAACCCATGCAAACTACAAAGGGAATTATCACACAAATTGGTGAAGAACCAACTATCCTTGTTCCTATTGCCCCTCAAAAGATTTCAGCTGGACGAGGTGAGAGTTTTTTACCTTCAAGTGAATATGTAGGATATGTGAGAATTCTTGAGCGTATGGCAAGAGGAATTGATCCTACCAGGCTTATCGCTGCTATCGTTAAAGGCGATAGCATGACAGGTGTTCAGATATTCTCAGGAGATGTTGTTATTTTTGCAAGAGGGTACTTGGATGAGAATGGACTCTATGTAGTGTCTCTTCGAGGTGAAGTCCTAGTCAAGAGAATGGAGTTCGATCGGATTCATAACCAGGTAGCTATTATCAGTGAGAACAAGAACTATAGACCAATAATGGTAGAGGCCAACGACGAAGGAGTTCAGATCCTGGGTAAGGTAGTAGGATGGGTACACTGCCATCCATACTAGTTTGAGCCCTTCGTGAATCATGAGGGGCTTAACAGGAGGTAATATTAAAAATTTAAAATTATTCTCTGAAATTCTGGGGATGTTAATAGTCCGGAAATATTGGCCAGAATATTCAATTGGTTTTTTTAAAAGCGAGAGACCAGATTGGATAAATTTAATTTCTTCTGTCGGTATCGAAATAACTCGTGACTTGAGCAAACATGAAGGATATACAAATTACTTTTCGGAAACTTATTTTGGTAAAACTAAAAAGGATATTCCCCAAAAAGAATACAAGGATTATCTCGGACAATTGTACTTCAAAGATAATGATGGCCCTCTTTATGCATTGTCACCTACAAAAGGCTTAGTGGATTCGTCATTTTACCACACCCAATTAGTACAGTGCTTTACAAAGAAAACTTCCAAACTTCAAAAATATAAATCAACTAGCAAGAATGCTTTATTCATTTTCCATAGCTTTAGCCTGAATGAAAATGAGATCAAAGCTCTGCTGCCTATATTTACTTGGAAGTCAAACAGGTACTTTCAAACTGTATTTATCGATGCAAACGACCAATTAATCACTTATAATATAGATAAGCAAACGATTATCGTTGATATGATTCTTAAGGATATAAAAAAGCTGATAATTCAGGCAGAAGAAATCACCAGCTATTCCTGTACTAATCGTAAGATTCAAAATTTTGAAGAACTAATCAAGTATAGCACTAGTGCTATGAACAGTTGAGTTTAATAAATGAAAGTTCTTATCAATCCCCATGAATAATGAGAAGCTCGTCATTATGGGGAAAGTGGTAGGATGGGTACATTGCCATCCATATTAGTTTAGGCTCTTCTTAATCTTAAGAAGGGCAAAGCTATAACCAAAACTTTCTAAGGGATAATCTGGTGGGAAAAACAATCTTTTTTTCTTGGCAACAAGATTTGCCTAGAGAAACAAATCAAAATTTTATCGAAAGTTGCATAAGAAATGCAATCAAGAAAGTAAAAACGATTAACACCTCCCTTGTATTTAAGCTTGATCGAGCTACCGATAGAATTCCTGGCTCTCCTGATATTAAAGATAGTATTCTTGAGAAGATTTCATCATCATCAATTTTTATCTGTGATATTTCATTTATTACTTCGGCAAGAGCTACCAAAAAATGTCCAAATCCTAATGTGCTTTTTGAACTAGGGTATGCAATAAGCTTACTAGGCAATGAAAAAGTATTGTGTGTATTTAATGCAGATTATGGCAAAATTGAAAATCTACCTTTTGATCTTCGAGGAGTGAAAATTGCTTCTTTTTCTATTCAGAAAGCTGGTCGAGAAAAAGCACAAAAAAACTTAACCAATTATATTGCAGGAACAATTAAACTTTTACATGCAAGTGGTTTTCTTTTCAATCCTCTCATAGATTATCAAAAATCCAGGATTGACCGAAACATTCTTACCTGTGCAAAATCTATTTCAAATATGGTTTTTGGGACAATATCAATGTCTGAAGGTCTAGAAAAAACGGCTGAATTACTCAATCTTTCAAAACTCAAACTCGAAAAAATATTGAAGGAAACATCGTTCCTTGGGTGCTATTTTTTCAATAGATTCCCTGAACAGAAGAAAGAACTGTCTTGCATCTTGGAAGTGTTATTAAGTTCTCGATACTATCCCCGATCCTGGTCTATTTTCATAATCGAATTACTTGATTGGTTAACATGGCAAGAATCTTTAACCATTGAACGCTATACCCCTTTCCCTATAATTCAATCGGAATTTAAGAGTAGTTTGGAGATTTCCTTGATTGATGCACACTCGAGAGCACCCTCAAACCCTCCTGGAAGCTTCATTTTGCTTAAAAAGGATAAAAACGGAAATCATGTCGTACAGAATGCCCTTAATCTTCCTGGATATAAGTCTGAAATTGATTTGGTTAAATATTACAAAATGAATGAAGAGTGCCCGGAATTACTTAACAATTTAGTTTTCAAGTTTATAACTCTCTGCAACCATTGGATGGATCTCACTGACAATGAGTTCATTCTAGATTCCGAGTACTATTCAATTCATTCATCAAAGTTTCACAGTACTCCTCAAACGATAGAACTTTGAAGGGAATATTGTGAAGTGGTTTCCATTGAGAAAATATCAATTACTCTATAGAGAAAATCCCCATGATAAACGAGAATCTCGTCATCCTGGGGAAGGTTGTAGGATGGGTACACTGCCATCCATATTAGTTAAGACTCAACAAACTGATATTTTCCCACTAATTCACACTCTATAAAATATATAGAAATCATGAATCCAAGCAAATATTATCAAAAAGAGCATTAATAATGTCTTCTATGGTACTAACAATTATTCCAGATGAAAGTATAGCTCCAATTACATAAGGATTCTTATACATCTTCGACTGATTCCTATCTTTACGAATATCAGTATATAATCCAATAATTGGTATTTTCTTTACAATCGCTATACCAATCTCACAAGCTACACCACAGTCAATGGTTTCTTGATCAATACAAGCTACTAATACTTTACTTTTTAAAATTGCCTCGGTATCAATCTCAAAGATTTCCTGCTCTGTTGGATTTTCTATTTGATTTATTGGTTGTTCCTGAGAAAGAAAGACTTTAAAACCTTTTTCTCGAATTTTGCTAACACTGGTTTCATTATATTCTCTATCAGCTTCTGAGAACAATGAATTAGCCCAGTAAACATCATAAAGCTTATCATTAATTATACCAAGCCTAGAGTTTTCCATACAACTTTCCTAATGTAGACAATTCTCTCTCTTTCAAAATCAGGATGTTTTTTGAACCAAGCAATATTTAATGGGGATGGATGAGGTAAAACAAAAGTCATTTTACCATTTAGAAGTTGATCACAAAATATCAACTCATCATAATCAGCACTTGGGAACAAATAACTCGAGACTTTCCGTCCGATAATTATATAAATTTCATTGTTTACAACTTCCATCTCTTGTCTTAACCATTTCTTTGCACAATAAGTTGTAGGCACTTTATCTCCACCGTTTTTATTTTTACCAGGAAAGCAATGCGAAAATGCAGAAATGTAAAAATTATCAGGATTATAAAAAGTCATATCAGATATTTGGTACCAACTATATTTTAATTTCTTCCCTGTCAAATCATTGAAAGGTTTTTTTGTTAAATGAACATTCTGCGAAGGAGCTTGACTCAATTGGAAGATTTTCGATCCATTATTACCAAATATTATTGGAACTGGTTTGAAGCCAAATCGAGTCTCACAATCATTGCAAGACAATATTTCTTCTCTAAATGTCAAAAAGTCCATCATCGCTCCCTTGTGTCACTAATGAAGGAATAAATAGTCTCCAAGACTTTTGCCAGAACTTCTTCTTTATTTCTCATGCCGTCAATAAATAGAAGTTGCCCATCTCTAACAAACCTCATATAATATCCCCGAATTTTTTTTAGTTGCTCCAGTGAATAAGGAAAATTGAATTTTGTATCTATTCTTCTTTTAAATGATTCCTCAGGTGTAATGTCTATATAGAAACCAAGATCTTCCTTAGGATTGAACTTATTAACGGCTTTAATCCATGATTCATCCAATCCTTCTACCATTCTATAGACAATTGCGGAATAATAATATCTATCAAATAATACAATATCACAACTATCGTCTTCCAATATTTCTTCAATTCTCTCTTGCCTATCTGATGCAAATAATAACGTTTTATTTATAGGAGAATAAATACCGTTCTGTAATCCTATCTTAAAAGCAGCGCCAATCATAGTTGACAATTCTTTTGATTGGACAACTCTAAATCCTTGTGAAAACAATTTTTCATACAAGCTACTTATGAGCGTAGTCTTTCCTGCGTTATCAAGACCCTCAAAAATAATTATAAACATCATCTCCTCAGTTAGATGATTAACTATTTGGATAGTAGATTTTATGAAGCACAAATTCCAATTTGCTATCTTCTTTTTAGAGTGTAATATCTAAACATTCTATAGTCAATTTAATATTTTGTTGGTGTCGGGAGAAAGCCACAAAGGTTATTTCTGCCTGACCCTAACAATTTTCATATATTCACTTATTACATCTGCTTGATGCGAAAATTTGGTATGGCTCTTAAAAACGGCCACGAGTGCGCTATAAAACGGCCAGCGTGCGGAGTAAGGCGGCCAGCCTAAACCAGCCACCTTGGCATTGTCATATTGGCATTTCCACCAGTACAACCTTGTAACAAAATACTAGATTAATTTATTACTAGATACTCCTTTTGAAATCAATAAAGGATAGCCTTTGAAATAAAAAGAGCATCCAACAAGAGGATGCTCAAAATAAAAGATACTAGACTCTTGCTCGAACAGAAGGCGATGTCTTGAATCGCTGCAGGTTTTGTATCTCTTCGTAAATATCAAGATCTCCACTCAAATCCTCGATTGTAATCGCTAATGCATACGGTACTTCTTCATCTTTATTTTCCCATCTAGAAAACAACTCAAGCCAAACTTGCCAATCACCTGCATTGAAATTTGAGAATAATTTACTTAAGTGGCTACATACATCCCAGTTCTGATGCCCCTCATGAAAACTTGGTGGAACAGGGTGGAATACATCATCATGATCACTTGCCTTTTTCAAAGACGTCCGGACATAGGACCCTATATACTCAGTGCCTCTTCTTCTGTCTGCATAAGGAGCGGAAATACAAGTAAGTGTAACTCTTGCAATATTTCTACCTTTTTGTGCTGCTAACACCTCAGGCATATAGAATTTTACTCTTTCCTTCCTAGTGCGGCAAAGGGTTCCAGTACGGAGATAAGTAACTCTAGATGGCGATGAATACATGCATTTTTCAACATTAATTATTCCTCTACCATACAGATTATGTATCGCACACAGGTCCTCATCTGAAAAATCAGTTTCATCCCAAAGAGGCTGTGCTGTATGAAACAAAAGAGCTTTTGCAAGAAGTGGATTATTATCAGTCACTGAAAGTATTTCTGCAAACCCTCCACTGATAATTGGAGCCGAAAAACTTGTACCGGCATCAGGTGACAGCATACCATCAATTGACAATGATAGACTATGATCGTCCTTTGGAACTGCAACATCCCCATTATCACTAATAACCGGTACACCTGCATAAGCAGATATATCTGGTTTCGTAAAACCATTAAACCCAGGCCCTTTTCTTGAGTAAGGGGCAATTTGGTTTGCTTTTGATACACAATTTTCATAACTTGAGCTTGAAATTGCTCCTACAACAATTGAAAGCATTGAGTCTCCAGGAGAAGCAATAATGCTCTCATCATCATCCAGTATTTCCTCAAGTGAATAGTCATATTGCCAAAGCATATGATTACCAGCTGATACAATAAACTGCACACCGGATTTTTTTTGTAGAATATCCAACTCATATCCAAGAATACTCATCTCATCACCTTCGATCGGATTCTGAGCATTTGCAGAAAGGTTGAAAACATGGGAAACTGTTGAATACTTTGTAACCGCATATTGAATTCTAGTAATTAATTCATTGACAGGAATACCATCTTCCAAAATATTACAATCTATCAATCGCACTCTAGGAACTAAAACAAGGTTATCAGGAGAAATTTTAAAATTACCAAACGCAATAAGACTTGCAACCCGTGTTCCATGAGAACAATCGCCTCCTGATCCCGAATCCGGACTCCACTGATCAACCACAATATCTTTTAGAAATTCAGGGAATTTTATTCCATTATCAAGAACTACAACAATGGGGAGCTGGCTTATGTCTAGGCCCTCCACAATGGAATAATCTTCAATAGAGTCTCCGTTATGGGCATCAGGAGGAACTGTAAAAAAATCAGTTTCTTCAATTCTATAAATTGCCGAGTCATTTTCATATTTCTCCAACATGGACGGTGTTATCACCGCTCTAATAATTGGAGTATTATCAGAAAGGATATATACACTCTTGTGAGAATCTCCCAACTTTGTTTTCAATTTTTCCAGAATTGAGCTATACTCTTCATCACTCATATTGGGCAACAACATTAGCTGAATATCGATAGTTTCCGGCACTTCCTGCGAATGTATTGTCCGTTGCAAACTATTTGAGTCTTTTTCTTGTCCTGAATATAATTCAAAGCCATCAATTATTTCGAGATTTGTCTTTCCTCTACCTGTCTGCGTATATTGGTCAACATATCTCATTAGCCGGTTAAACCGAGCTTTGGTAGTTGAGACAATTGCGGTGTTTTCCTTCTTTACAGCATTAACTGATAAGCCATGATTATTAAAGACTCTTTCCTGGTTTTGTATTTTTTCTCCTTTTGCCAAAGCTACTTTGAACACCATAAAATCTAGTTGGCTTAATGTATCCTCTGCCTCAATTTGATCTAATCGTGTCTTGATGGTTTTTAATTCTGAACTGAGCTTTGCTCCATGTTCTGAATAGCGAATATCATACTCCTTTGGTCTTGCTTGAAGTTTCTTAGAAACAGGAACAACCTCTTCTTCAGGAATCCAAAAATGCTTCTTGTTACTTTTCTCCATTTTTCAGTCTCCTTTTATTAAATTGATATGATAACGTTGATTTAGCAATACCAGTAACCTCTTCGATATCGCGTGTGCTAACCCCTGCCTGATTAAGATCTTCCAACGCTTGGTAATAGGCATCGCTACCCTGACCGACGAACAAAGCCTTGTGACTTAACCATAAACTTGCAATTGTTCTTGTGTCAATTTGTGAACCTATTCTTTCCAAGATAACTTTTTTTGCAATAGTTTGAACTAATCCTTCAATATCGGCGCCACTCATTCCTTGAGTTAGAGTAACAATTTTTTCTATATCAAATGAACATTCTGGGATTAATTTTTTAAAATTGTATATGATTATTTTTTTTCTTTGTTGTGGTGTCGGGAAATCTATTAAGACTGATACGTGAAAACGTCTCCATATAGCGGGGTCTAACAATTTTTCATGGTTAGTTGCTGCGATTATAAAAACATCAGGAGGGAGTAAATCAAAATTTTGCAACAATGTAGTTACAACACGTTTTAGCTCTCCAAGCTCATTTGAATCATCACGTTTTTTTGCTATTGCATCAAACTCATCAAGAAATAGAACAATACGCTTACCTCGAACATAATCGAAAATTTTCCTTATGTTCGATCCTGTTTGTCCTAAATATGATGAAATCAAGCCATCTAGCCTAACATAAGCGATATCAAGGTTTAATTCATTTGCGATTGCATGAGCCAGCATTGTTTTCCCACATCCAGGAGGCCCAAACAACAGCAATCGATTAATAGGATTAATACCTCTCTCTCTAAGTGACTGTACATTACTTTGCTCTTCTATAATGCCTTGAATCGCTAAGCGTGCATTCTCAGACAAAGCAATTTCCTCCAAATTAAAAGTAGGATGAACAATCTCTAGCAAATCTAATCCGTTATCCTTGTCTTTTGGTGAGGCAGCTAAACTTTGACCAAGAAAACTCTCACCTGTTCGCTGAGGCTTTCTCTTGAGACCTGTGCCACTATAGGCTTCTTTCAACATTGTGGACAATGCCATATTCCCTTTCTTTTCTTCATCTTGAATAAGATTTGTCACAGCTCTCTTAAATTTATCATCATCACTACTCGAAACGGCTTTTATCATATCAATCACAAATGTAGCTTTCACAAGATCCCCTTAATTTGGACAACATTGTCCATACATTAACTATGGTAGTCTTTTTGCGTATATTTTACAATACCTTTCAGGACATTTTTGGACAACAAAATATTGATCTCAGCACTCCCATGAACAAGAGCATTCTCATCAATCTCTAGTATTTTCTTCTTTCAAATATATAAAATTGGCAAAAAAGAACTGATAGGTATTCTGATAGATTCATAGAGATTTTTATATGTTTATCCTTGACCATTTTGTTGAAATCAACAAAATGGTTTGTCTCTGAGACTAGTTTTCATGGTTCTTTCCTTTTCAGGGTAGCAATCCTGCACAAATATTGCTCATGGACTCGAATTCAAATCAGATGCCTTTTTATTTATGTTTATATTTGTTAAGTAAAAGGCCAAAAAAAATGATAGTAATTTTTGCACATTTTTGGGGTATCAGCACTGGTTCGGCGATAGTATCCGACACCTTCCAAAGTATTGGTATATAGGCACTTGCACACTATCTAAATCTATTTATAATAAGGCTTTATAAGCCTCCTAAGGAAAGTTTAAGATATACTCAATATCCAATTTTACTTGATAATCTCCTCTATCATCTATAAAACATCGTCGAGATCATTCACAAAAATATTCATAACGTTTTGTCATTTCTGCTGTAGAATGGCCGGTAATCTTCATGGTCTTTGATTCACTGATCCCGTTTGCTAACAGCCTGAAGCTCAGAAAATGTATTCATTCTCCCTTGATGAAAAGCATGCTTGATTCCGAAAGCTGCAACAGCATCCTGGCGTTGCTCTGCCTGGATAACAGGCTTGCCCCAACTCAAAAAAATCTGATAAAATTTGAACGTTATTATACATCTGAGCATACTTGTACTACCTGATTAGTACAAGTGACACCATAGGTTTTACTGGTGTCAATTTGTAAAATGATATGCGAATAAGGCTTTACATTGAGGGTATTTTAGTGGTAGACTTGTGGACGTCAAGAAACGTAGATATTTAGTATATAAGGAATTACGTTTATTTACAATAAGCTCTGATAGCTCAGATGGATAGAGCACTTCCCTCCTAATAAAAAAGGTCGATAAAAAGCAATTTTTAGTATTTTGCTTAAAAATCCCCTCAGTAATTTGCAAAACATCTTTAAAATCCTCAACAAGAAAATGAGAGTAATGTTCTGTCATTGAGGCTGTGGCATGACCTGTAATCTTCCTGGTCTTTTCAGCATTCACCCCGTGAGAAAGAAGTTGGGAGTTTAGAAAGTGCCTCCACGAGTGGAAAGTGATATTTCTCTTCTCGCGTTCCTTTTTGGTGATTCCTTTAGCGTTTAGTGCATGGTAAAGGGCATTTCTGATAGTCTTTGAACTCAAAGGGATTCCTGCAATAGAAAAAATTCGATCACTTTTTTCAACATGTTTACACAGTTCTTGAAGTGTAGCCATCAATCGAGGGGGTAGGGGGAGATCCCTTTTATCTCCTGTTTTTGTTCCTTTAAGAGCTCCTTGAAGGTCCACACTGTGTTCAATGTGAATATATCCGTCTTTGATATCTGAAGGCCGTAGTGCCCTGATTTCGCCTAGTCTCATCCCAGTGCATGCAGCTAGCAAGGAAGCTGCATATGCTACAGGGTTTTCCCAATAGGATAGATTAGTCAGAAGATCTTTTGCTTCCTCGAGGGTCAGTATCCCCCGTGCTTTGCTGTTTTTTGCCAAGGACCTTACTTCACTGCAGGGATTAGTTGGGATAATGTTTTGGCGTCGGGCTTCTTCCATCATGACAGAGAGGATTGAGAGGATGTTGTTTGCACTTTTCGGAGCGAGCTTCTTTTTATCCAGGAGATAACGTTGCCAGTTCTCAATCTTGTTGGTATTGATCTCTGATAGTGAAGAAGGGCCGAAAGTTGGAAGAATATACTTCTCCATGAGCTGCCGGTTGGTCTTGATATATTGTTGGGTGAGAACCCTCCCTCGGAGAGCCTCGGCCTTAACATAACTACATGCATCTGTCCACCAAGTCATGGTGTATTCCTTGACAGTCAAGATCGGTACAGGTTTCTTCTTGTTCGGGATAAGCGAGTTCGTTCTATACAGTTCCATGACATAGGCCAGGGCTTGGTTCTTTGTCATACATCCTGTGGAGAATTTTCTCCTTCTTCCAATTTCATCATAGACGAAGTAGTAATAAACTATTTTTTTCCCGACTTTCCTTTTCGTTAATGTAAACGGTTCTCTTGCTCTCATAACCTTTCAAACCCCATCTTATTGAGTACACAACTGAGTACAGTACTCAAATCTGGACGAAAAATTGAGGTTCATGGGAAAAATCTGTGGGAAGTAGAAAATCCTCACAGGCAGAACAAGATTATAAAATAGAAAGAGGGCAATCCTTCTGTTAGTATTGAAGTAACAACAAATCAAGCTAACAAGGAAGGACGCCCATGGACCAGTATAGCAACACTATCCTACATTTGCCAGATTACCAGGTGACAAGCGAAGCAACCATCGAGGAACGACAGACCGAACAGGGGCCTGTCATGGTCCAGACAATACATGGCATGGTTACGACCAAAATCCCCGACTCCTGCCAGCATTGCGGGGGAAGGCTGCATGCCAACCAGCATCTGAGGGTCACCCTGCAGCACCTGGTAATAGGAGATTGGAAGATTGTCCTGGATGTTGGCTACCAGCAGCTGCTCTGCACCGAATGCCACAAGACAACAAGGCAGGACATTCCTTTCAAGCAGCGCGGGCATTTCATCACCACCTGCTTCCACCTCCAGATCGAGGGTCTGCTCAGACGCTCGGACATGACGGTCAAGGGCCTTGCCAGTGCGTTGCTCACCAACCGGAAGCTGGTCAGGGAAGTGGACAAGGCCCTGCTGGGGGACAGGTACGGGGACATGCTGCCCACCCATCCCAGCGCTCACATCTGCGTCGACGAGTTCTCCCTGCACAAGGGACACCGGTATGCGACGGTGGTGCTTGACTGGGAGACGGGGGAGATCCTGTTCCTGGAGGAAGGGAACAGCGAGCGACAGCTGCTGCACTTCTTCCGGAAGGTCGGCAGGCAATGGATGCTGCAGGTGAGGTCGGTCTCCATGGACATGAACGCCCAGTACTGCAAGGCCGTCGAGAGCATATATCCCCACATTGCGATAGTCTACGACGCCTTCCACATAACCAAGAACTTCAACGACCGCATCATCACCGAACTCAGGAGACTGGAGCAGAACCGGCTCCAGGAGCACATCAGCAAAAGCAAGGCGAAGGCCATACGCTCCAGGAAGGCCATGAAGGATGCCGATGCAGCAGGAAGGGAGGCCCTGGAGCTGGAGATTGCCGAACAGAGGCTGTCAGCCAAGGAAGCGGAGAGGAAATACACGGCGCTGAAGGGCAGCCGCTACGTGCTCACCAGCAGCAGGGTGGCCCTGCAGAGGAAGGATGAGCTGGCCAAGTCCCATAACAGGGAACTCGCCATAGCCTATGAGAACAAGGGCCTTGCCCTGCCCGACGGACAGCGCAAGTGGTCGACACGCAACGTCCAGCGCCTCGATCAGGTGTTGGGGGAGAGCGACAACCTCAGCCTGGCTTTCTTCCTCGGCGACCAGCTGAAGGCTGGCCTGGACTGTACCGACGAACAGGAGATGAAGGACGGACTTGGGCAGTGGCTGGCCCTCTCGGAAAGCTTTGTAGTGCAGATCCCGATGCTCAAGGCGTTCAACAGGATGATGAGCACACGCATGGAAGGCATTGTCTCAAGGGTGCGCTTCCCCATCTCGAACGGCCCCCTGGAAGGCTGCAACAACATGATCAAGACGGTGCGCAGGCAGGCCTACGGATACAGGGACACCCAATACTTCTTCCTCAAGATCTGGGACAGGAGCAGGAGATACCCCAAGAACCGCTCAATAGGAAAAGCCAAGGAGAAACGGATTCAGTCTAGAGTAGAATGGGAGAAATCCCACAAGAAAATCTCATGAACCAAAATTGAAGGAAGAATGCGAATAAAAGAAAAGGCAAACCCCAAGCAATTTCTTGCATATCAAAGGTTTGCCGTAAATACCCAGGAAAAGATTTGAACTTTCACAACCTTTCGGTCACTAGGACCTGAACCTAGCGCGTCTACCAGTTCCGCCACCTGGGCGTAGTGCCTACTATAAAGGATTAGTGGATTGAGTGTCAACAGAGTTTATGGGGAAATTAAGACTGTAGCGTGAGCTATTATGGCATTCCCGCTACCTACCTCGTTGAGCATCCCTTCGGCAGTCTTTGCCTTAACTGAGACCTGTTCAAGGTCTATGTTCAGTACCTTTGCAAGGTTCTTCCTGATCGCATCAATATGCTCTCTCAGTTTAGGTCTCTGGAGAATGATGGTGGTATCAATATTTGTAATGGAGTAGGGACCTAGTTCGTGGTCCAGTACCTGTTTCAGAAGCTCTTGACTATCGGCATTCTTGTAGGAAGGGTCTGTGTCAGGGAAGTGGGAGCCGATGTCCCCTTTCGCGAGGGCTCCAAGGATGGCATCGATGATGGCATGGATGAGGACATCCCCATCGCTGTGGCCCGCCTCGCCTTTGTCATGGGGGATATGGACTCCTCCGATGATAAGGTCCCTATTTGGTACCAGTGCGTGGATATCCCAACCACTACCTATTCTCATGTGTTTGTCTGCTCCTGCTTCGATTGCTCTCCCTTCACTTGGCTTATGGCCAGTTCCAGTGCTATTGCAGCCTTTGCTTTCCTCTTTCCCTCTTCAAGATTCTTCAAGTATTCGTCGATCTGCTCTTCAGCGTTGGGAATATCTTCCAGAAAGGTGATCTTTCGATTTTCCCGCTCTCCTTCACACATGCCTACGCACATGCCGAAGTCTGTGAACACCTGGGTGTCATCCACATAATTCTTCTCATTTGTGTTTGCACTCTGATGAGCTGTAAGAATTTCTGGGAAATGGAATATCTGTGGGGTCTGGACAGCAACAGTCTCAGTTCGTTCAATATGACTGGTTATTACCCCATTCTTATCGATGCTTTTAAGGGCATCAGTAGGGGGTAGGGCGGGTACTGCCCCTCCAAAGACTGTAGCCGTAGCCAAGGTGCGGATGATCAGATCCGAGCTAACAAAACAACGGGCACCATCGTGTATGGCTACATAGTCAATGGGCAATGACATGCTAGCAAGCATTTTCAATGCATTGTACACAGACTCTTGCCTGTCTTTGCCGCCCTCAACCAGAATGACCGGGATGATATTCTGGTCAAAGATTTCTTCCAGGGCAATGGCACACTGGTCAGCCATATCTTTGGGGTGGGTGACTATGATGGCACGCAAGTTAGGAACCTGTAAAAAAGGCTCTACCGAGCGGTAAAGCACTGTATGCTCATCAATGGTAAGGTACTCTTTCTTTACTCCGAGGCCTTGCCTGTTAAACCTGTCACTGCTGCCAGCAGCAGTGACAATGACCGCATGTTCTGGAAAGCCCATGCTATTTCTCCAAGCGGGAGAAGACAAGCATTTCGATTTCTTTCTTGTCCTTGTTCAATGAGTAGGCAGTCTCGTCAATGAGAAGCCTCAAGGCATTGTCATAAAGCTTGCGTTCCTGAACCGGAAGCTCTTTTATCTTGCTTCGGTGGTAGAGTGCCTGGACGACCTTTGCAATGGAGGCAATTGAGCCTTCTCTGAGCAGGTCCACATTCATTTGGTAACGAGCCTTCCAATCAACTGGCATAGGTTCGTACTTGCTTGTGATGGTTTCGATAGCTGCATCTGCTTCCGCTTGGGGAACAATTGCCCTAATACCCATCTCCGCTGACTTGTCTACTGGAATCATGACAGTCATGTCGGAGATGTCCAGATATATGACATAGTAGAGGGTCTCTGCTCCTCTGAACATGCGCTCTTCTACGCGCTTGATGACGCCTACCCCTTGTAACGGGTAAACGACGTGGTCCCCAACTGAAAACTGAACATAATCCTGCAATGAACTCATAGGTATATTATATCCTATTTTTAGACTTAGAACAAGCAAGCATAGAGTAATTGCACAAGAGAGCCCAATAGGCAAAAACACCAACAATAGAGTATAGTTACAAACATGGAACACCTTCAAAGAAGATGTGGCGTGCTGATGCACCCGACATCACTGCCTTCGGCACATGGAATTGGAAGCTTTGGTGATGAGGCCTTCGCCTTTATCGACCTACTCAAGAGCGCCAAAGTAACGCTTTGGCAGATTCTTCCGCTCGGTCCTACCGGCTATGGGGACTCTCCCTATGCCGCCCGTTCGACCTTTGCAGGAAATGAATTGCTCATCGATCTGAAAACCCTTGCATATGACGGCTATCTCGACTTGGAAGACGTTCTCACCACTGGTGAATTTCCTCTTGAGCGTATTGACTATGGCAAAGTCAGGGAATTCAAGGAGCCTCTTCTCATCAAGGCCTCTGATGCATTTCTTGCAGATACAGAGAGCGAGGTAGTTGGCAAGTACGCTCTTTTCTGCAAAGAGAACAGCTGGTGGCTCGATGACTATGCCCTCTACCAAGTGTTGTGCGGGGTATACAACGACTCTCGCTGGCATACCATTTGGCCAAAATCCTTACGTTTGCGTGAAGATAACGCATTGGCAGAGGCCCGATCCACCTATGCAGTGGATATCGAACGGATCAAGGCCTTGCAGTATCTGTTTTTTGAACAGTATGCAAAACTCAAGGCATATGCTAACAAACATCAGGTCTCCATTATTGGAGACATCCCCATATTCGTAGCACCGGATAGCGTAGACGCTTGGGCAAACCGACATCTTTTCAAAATGGATGATCAGGGCCTGCAGACCGCTTCCAGCGGTGTTCCGCCTGATGCCTTCTCCGACGAAGGCCAGCACTGGGGAAATCCTGTCTACGATTGGGAAGAGCATGAGAAAGAGGGTTTTGCCTGGTGGATCAAACGCATCGAGAAGACACTCCACGTGTGTGACATCATCAGGATCGATCATTTCAGAGGCTTTGCAGCATACTGGGAGATTCCCAAGGGAGAGAAGACAGCAATTAACGGCAAGTGGGTTCCCTCACCTGGAAAGAAGTTGTTTGCCGCATTGAAAGACGCCCTTGGTGATGACATTCCCCTCATAGCTGAGGACTTGGGCGTCATAACAGCAGATGTGGAAGAGTTGCGTGACTCAAACAACCTGCCAGGTATGAAAATACTGCAGTTTGCCTTTGGCCTGAAGGATGGGAAATTGGATACTAGCAACGCTTACCTCCCTCACAACTGCCAGTACAACAGTGTTATCTATACAGGAACTCATGACAACAATACCTCCCGAGGGTGGTATGAGGCATTGGACTCTGTCACTAAAGACAAGGTTCGTCGCTATCTTGAAGCCCCCGATGACCAGATAGTCTGGCAACTGATCAGGGTCATGATGCTTTCAGCTTCTAAGGATGCCGTATTGCCCATGCAGGATTTGCTCGACCTTGATGCTCAGGCACGTATGAACGTGCCCTCGACCGTTGGGATGAGCAACTGGAGCTGGCGTTTGGCAAGCCTCGGTGCCATAGAGGGATGGCGGATCGACCGCCTGCGTGGAATGATCGAAATATATGGCAGGGAAGGGCTCTAAAGCTGTTCTGTAAGGAACGTGAGCAACTCTTGCACATCTTCTTCCTGACACTCAATACCTGCATCCAGGAGGGCACTCTTAGCATAAGAGAGGCCCTCCAATTTTTCTACAATCCGCTCTGGTAGGGAGGTATCAAGTGAATCGGTAAACAGACGCACTTGGGTTATCTTCGACTTATGGACATCCATATGGAGTGAACACTCTCCCCAACTGAAGCGATGATGTATGAAGTGAGTAAATTGAGGAGTCTTCTCCAATATTAGGTCCCTATCACCAAACAACTGATAATCTTCTCTTGCTTCCTCAAGCTGTTTGAAATCGATTGGAGTAACATGGGTCGGACCATACTTGTCGCAGAATGCCTCAATAAGGGCATCTTCGACCTCTTTTGTAGTGATGTCTTTCTTCACTTCGCTGAGGTTACCTACCCGTGAGGCAACAGACTTTACCGCTTTCGATGCCAGTTTGGTTGAGCTGGGGGTAAGGTAGTTTGCCATGACAGAGAGGTCGCTAGTGATGAGCAGTGTCCCATGATGACAGAACTTGGTTGCAGTTGTCTGGAAGGCATTTCCAGAAATCTTCTTCCCTTCACTTAGGATGTCATTACGTCCGGAAAGTTTAGCTTTGATACCGAGTTTTGCCAGGCCTTCAAGGATCAGTGCAAAATTTTCCTCTTTTGAAGAGGAATCCTTTTTCCCAATCAGGGTAAAACAGAGATTGCCCCTGTCATGATAGACTGCTCCCCCTCCACTTTTTCTACGCACAAGAAGCACTCCATCCTTGTCCATCCTTTCGAGATTGCATTCACTGTAAGGGTTTTGAAAACGCCCGATGACAATGCAAGGGTCATTTACCCACAGATAAAGGATGTGTTCCAGCTCTTCCTTGATGAGATACGCCTCTCCTGCCAGATTGGCAGCACAGTCGTGTGATGTTGCAACATATATGGCTTTTCTGTTCATACTTATGACTCTATCTTTCTTCAGTACCATCATGCTATAGTTGCGACCATGAATATCATCCTTTTTTCCCATTTGGATGCGGAAAACAGCCTCACTCTCTCTGATTACCGCGCCGTGCATATTCGAAAAGTCCTTAAACTGGGCGTAGGGGGACAATTCCTTGCTGGAGAGATTAACAGCATAAAAGGATTGGCAACCATCCTTTCCATTGATAAGGATAGTCTGCTTTTTGGCTTCGTCGGCGACAAGACTTCCCCCTCTCTCTATCCGATAACACTTATGGTCGCTCAGGTAAGGCCCATCTGCATGAGACGGATCCTTCGGGAGGCAGTAAGCCTTGGTGTCTCAAAAATTATCCTTACCGGCTCTGACACCACCGAGAAATCTTATGCCGACGCTAAGCTCTATACAAATGGGGAGTATCGATCGATTCTTCTTGATGGTGCGATGCAAAGCGGGGAGACCGGTGTCAGTGACGTTGTGTTCTCCAGTTCAGTTGAAGAAGCTGTCTCCTGTTGTGAAGCTTCTGGAGCCAGGATTGTCCTGGACAATGTGATGGAAGCCAAGAGCCTGTCATCGTTTCCTGCCCCTGCAACACCTGTCGTGTTGGCTATCGGAGGGGAGCGGGGCTTCACCGACCGTGAAAGGGCCCTCTTCATTGCCTCTGGCTTCGTACCCGCATCCCTAGGGAAGCGGATTCTCAGAACAGAGACAGCCTGTTCGGCAGGCTTGGCTGTTCTGCTGGGAAGAATGAATTTGCTGTAGAAGGTTGCCCTTTGAGCCTGTTGTTTGCATAATGGGTGAAGAACCCAAAGAATTTTTTTGTTTGTTAAGATATACCCTATGAATACCCTTTATTCTGGGTGAAACATATGAGGAGTTGACCATGGCCCACTGTATCGTACCAGCTGCTGAAGAGATTTTGGACAAGGAGTTTCCTGTTCTCGATCATGGTTTTGTTCGTCTTGTAGACTATCTTGGAAGTGATGAGCGCATCGTACAGAGTGCACGAGTCTCCTATGGAAGTGGTACGAAGACCTACCGCCAGGACAAGGGGCTCATAACCTACCTGTTACGCAACGATCATACCTCTCCTTTTGAGCAAGTCAACTTTACCTTCCACGTGCGTATGCCAATCTTTGTCGCAAGACAGTGGATTCGTCACCGTACAGGACGCGTCAACGAGATCAGTGGAAGGTATAGCGTCATGTCAGACGAGTGCTACCGCCCCTCATCTGAGCATATCAACTACCAGAGCGAAGACAACAAGCAGGGCAGAAAGGCTGAGCCCGTTGACCCCGCCGTTGCTCAAGAAGTTCTTGATCTGCTTGCCGAAGATCAGAAGAGAAGCTACGAGAATTACCAAAAACTGCTTGATATGGGAATTGCTAGGGAACTGGCCAGAATAGATCTTCCTCTCAGCCTCTATACCGAATGGTACTGGCAGATGGATCTGCACAACCTTTTCCATTTCTTGCAACTGCGTTTGGACGAGCACGCCCAGTATGAAATCCGCATATACGCTCAGACCATACTTGATATGATCCGCAAGGTATGTCCTATTGCTACTGAGGCGTTTGAGGAGCACAAGAGAGGGGCAAAGACCTTTAGTGCCAACGAACTCGCTGCGCTCAAGTCAGTGCTCAAGGGTGAAGGAAATCCTCTGAAAGGTAGGGCCAAGGAGCTCTTTGATTCAAAGCTTACCTAGATTTTTTGCTACCTTCAATTTCTGCTTGTACTCCTTTTTTGTCAGAGGGGGAGGGGGCAGTATTGGTTTGATTGTCAGCAGAACAGGATCGTTCAACAGGTCCTGCAACAGCTTGATGGACTTGGTAAAGTAGAAACCGTCGGTGATTCTCTCATCGACGGTAAAGCCCACCTCCATGGTGTCGGTATGAGTTTTTCTGCCATCGACGACTTTATGGACCCTCCTCAGTATTCCCATTGTAGCAAACAGGCTAGTGGTACCCCACTCATAGATATGGTGGTGGGGGCTTCCTCCGCCGAGACCAATACTGCCCATATTGCTGATGAATATGGTGGTATGCAGGCCATCTGCATCCCTCAGAGCCTTAGGAGCCTTGCCATGTAGGTCAAGCAATCCTGCGAAACCTACTAATATCCTGATGAAAAACTTGGGGAATTTCATGAAGAAGAGGATTGTCTTATCGGTAAAATTCTCATTTGTAGGTTCGCGTTGCGCTTTGATCGCATCATCGATGATCTTGGAAATCTCTTCCAACGTCATTTCTTCTGAAAAATACAAGGGCATGCTGTGTTCAGGGGCATCATCGGTGTAGTCCTCTTTTACAATGAAGTTGACCGAGAGCTCATTACGTTGCCAATACTGGTAGTTAGATACGAACCTGTTCAACTCGGGCCTGAGGGTTATGGTCCTCATCAAGGCAGCAATGAACAGTTCGAAGATCCTATAGTTGGATCCGTCTGAACGCTTGTTCTTCTTGATGAATGCAACGGCATTGGTAAGGTCCAACACCATATTTTGGAACACGAGTGAATCACACCTCTTTGGCATGATAAAGGGAAAAATCTGTTTGTAAGTCGGAATATCATATATTCGAACTGCGTCGTTGCGTCTGCTCATTATTCATATGCTCCTGCAGGGTACTGTCTTTCAGTGTATAGCACATAAATACCGGAGAACAAGAACAAGTTTGTATTCTTTTCTGCTGCTTTTATGGGAACTGATACACCTTCTTGGCTAATAGAGCAACTCTCTCTTTGTAGGCCTTTTTCATGGCTGCTTCAAAAGCTCTGTCATTGGGATAGCTATAGCCAAAGGTTGGCTCCCACAGGGATGGGTCCTCCATACAAAGATACAAGAATGGTCCCTGTTGCTTCCACTGTTTGGGAAAGCATGAGTAGGCATGGGAAAACATGCTTTGTTTGATATCCAGTGGGTAGGAGTATTTTCCGGCAGCTTCGACAAGCTCCATATCGAGAATGCGGCTTTCACGTCCCTGACTCCTGAGTGTACGTAGCACCGCCTTGGTAAAGGTCAAGGTTCCCAAGGAAAACATGACCAGTTCTTCAGCCTTGAAGGTTGCCGTTACTCTCTCAATAACATGGCGGTACTCTTCTTCCCAACCTTCGAACCAGACCATGGGGTGCAGATGAAAGCCTATTGGGATGCCCTTGTCTGCTGCCTTTCGTGCAGCAGAGAGTCTCTGTTCGAGTGTGGCGCTCAGGTGCTCTTCCTTCTCTATGATGGTAGGGGCATTGAGCGACCAGGTTGCCACTATATTGGATGGCAGGTCCATTGTGAGCCAGTCTATGCGGTGGCTCTTTGTCTTGAGCTCTATGATGGTCTGGGGATAGCGTTGTGCCAGGGTCGAGAGGGCATCAAGGGTCCCGAAATCGTTTCCCCATAATAACGAATCACTGCTCTGGCCTGTTCCTATATGCCAGGTATCATCATCAAGTTCCAGCTTTTCCAAGCGTTCCTGTAGATTTCCCACTACCTTAATCTCACCGCTGGTGTAGAAAGACTGGATGGAGCAGTAGGAACACCCGAAGGCACACTGCTGTACAGCATCAAGGGTCTTGAGATTGCAACAACGGGTCTTTTCCCCCTCGACAGGGCAGGGACATCGTCCCATGATCTTTTCGGTATGTATGATGGTACTCTGGCATTTGTTGGGCAAGAGTTCGCTTGGGAAGAAATCAGCGTAGTTGGTAGGGCGCCTACGCTCTTCATTGACCTTCGCCAGCAGTCTGGTAACAAGTTCTTTGGTCCTTTTTTTCCCTTGAGCTTTGCTTTCTTTCTCTTCGTCAAACCAACGCTCTATGGGGCCCATCTTCCACTGCAGGAGGTCTGAAGCCGTCTCTATGATCTGCCGCTGCTCCTGGAAGCTGAAGGAGTACTTCCTATGCAGATTTTGCAGATAGGTCTGTTCACTTTTGGGCAAGGTGGTAAAAAGAGGATGTTCCATATGGGGCATTGTACTGGTTCCCGATTGCCAAAACAAGTTCCAATGATTATCCTAGGGATAGTATGAGTGATGAGAAAAAGCCCTACAGTAACCTGACCGAGATAGAGAGTTTTGGCAGCAGCGTAGCAGAATCCCTTCCCCCTAGCGAACAGGCCAGGGAGCTTCCGCACGCCAGCGGTGTCTATCTCATGAAGGACAAGACGGGACTTATCATCTATGTGGGAAAAGCAAAGGACCTCAAGAAACGCGTTGTCAGCTACTTCTTGGCAAATCGCAGTGCCAAGACAGCGGCCTTGGTGAAGAAAATAGCACAGATAGAATTCATCATAACCGGCAATGAGTTTGAAGCTTTGGTGTTAGAAAATAATCTCATCAAGAAATACTCTCCGCACTACAACATCTCTCTGAAAGATGGGAAGAGCTATCTTCTGATTCGCATCACCAACGAGAAATTTCCCAAGGTATTCAAGACCCGTAGGATCATTGATGATGGATCTAAATATTTTGGGCCCTTCCCCGATGGGGGAAAGCTTGAACTTTACTTTAGTCTGATCGAAAAGCTCTTTCCCTTGCGCCGGTGTGGTATTCCCTTGCGCAAACGCGATAAGCCCTGTTTGTATTACCATATCGGCCAGTGTGGCGGCCCTTGTGCTGGTTTGGTCTCCCAAGAAGAATATGGTCGCTCTGTAGATGCTGTGGTCGACTTGTTGGAAGGCAAGACCGAAGCTTTGGTCAAGCGCCTGAAAAGTGAGATGCTTACAGCGAGCAAGGCCCTGAATTTTGAGGAAGCTGCAATAAAGCGTGACCAGCTGGAAGCCATTACCACCACCGGTAGCGAACAGCAGGTACAGGACTTTGCCCAGGAGAGCCGCGACTATGCAGCCATCGAGATGCGAGGGCCCTTGTGCACCATCTCCCTGATGCAGATGCGTGACGGCAGGCTCATCGGACGTGCCCTGTATCGCGCAGAAACTTTAGGAGAGGAGACAGATACCCTGCTTAACTTCCTGGTACAGTATTATGCTGATGGCATGAAATTACCCCAGTTCCTGTATGTATCGCACGAAATAGACATCACCCTTATCAGACAATACTTTGCAGAATTGCTTGGAGGTCGTCTTGAAGTAAGCCTTCCCTTGGAAGGCAAGCATTATAGGATTCTGAGAATGGCCAGGGAGAATGCGTCCCGTGATGTGGAAAAGCGCTTGAAGAGCAAGGATAATACCCAGGCTCTGGGTGAACTCGCTCAGGCTCTTAACCTGAGTTCGCCCCCGTCGCTCATCGAAGGATTTGACATAGCCCAGCTATCGGGAAAATATACCGTTGCTTCTCTCATATCCTTTCGGGAAGGGAATCCCGACAAGCCCAACTACCGCAGGTACAATATCAAGAGTCTGCAGGGAAAGATTGATGACTATGAGTCAATGCGCGAGGCCGCTGCAAGAAGGTACTCCAAGATTCTCAACGAAAAGCTTGAGAGGCCAGGGCTCCTTATAGTCGATGGGGGAAAAGGGCAGGTGAATGCTGTTCGGGAGGTTCTTGATGACCTTGGGATGTTTGACATCCCCATCATTGGCTTGGCAGAGAAATTCGAGACTATCATTTTCGATGATGATCGCCCTCCTTTGGTGTTGCCCGAGTATAGTGAAGCATTGCGACTGGTCATTGCTGTACGCGATGAATGTCACCGGTTTGCAACCAGTGCCAACCAGGCTGCCAGAAGCCGTGATGCCTCGTTCCAGTTGTTGCAATCAGTAGAGGGTATTGGGAAGAAGCGGAGCATTGATCTGATGAAGACCTTTGGGAGTTTGGAAGTGATGCTCAACAAGCTGCCTGAAGATCTTGCAAAAGAGGGGAATATCCCTCTTCCCGTTGCACAGCGTCTGTTGAAGCAACTCAATCTCTAGAGTGTTGCAAACCCCACACTAGAAAGTTGCCTTCCCTTGCAAGAGACGATGCGGTAGAGCATCCTCTCCAACACTATAGGCAGCATGTCTGACCCTGCTTCCTTGGTTGTAATGTCGGCCTCGGCCAAGACTGTAATGATGGCGCGACACTCCTCTTTGGAGTAAGTTTGTATTCCTTCATGATAGACAGCCTTGTCCCGGGGGCTGCGTATGGCAGAGCCCTTTCCCAGAACCTTTGCCCCAGAGAAAGCTTCATACTCACTTGCACCGCCCTGTACCTGTTCCTGAATGGATAGTAGGCGCCTGAACTGCCAAAGCAGACCGGATACCAGAAGGATGCCACTGGAACTGTCTCCGCTTCCCAGAATTGCATGAAGAGAAGCTATGCTCGCCTTGAGGTCACCTTTTGCAATGTAAGGAAAGAGTGTGAATGCATCCTCCTGCCTGCTATGATGAATGTAGGTCTGGATATCGTCTTCGGTTATAGCTCCCGCCTGTTCCCCTGTTTTCCAGAAGAGGGTGAGTTGGCTGGATATGGTTCGAAGTTCCTGGGTATTGTTCTCGACCATCGAGAGCAACAGGTTTATTGCATCGGGAGTAATGGTAAGTCCATATTTCTGGAAAAAGTTTTGTACCCATCCGAATTTCTGATTATCGAAAAGCTCGTAGAAGGTTTTTGTGTTCTCTTTGGGGACAGCCTTCATCAGCTTGGCTGAAAGGTAGAGTTCACTAGAGATGATCACCAGAGTCGCAGTATCGCTAGGGTGTGCAATATAATCGACCAGGGCTTCTACCATGGAGGCATTGAGGCCATCAGCCTGGCTTAGGATGACCATACGGTGTTCGGCAAAGAGGGAGTTGTTGTTCAGTGCTATAAAAATCTCCCCTTTCTCGGTTTCAAAGGGGTAGAATCGATGCATCTCCAGTTCACTGCCTGTCTCTTTCTTGAGTGTGTCTCGGATCTGTTTGAGCAATAACTCCTTATCACCAGTTTCAGGGCCGAGCAGGAGGTGGACAGGTACGCTCATGCATAGTTCCTAATCAACAGGTGCAACTTACCATGGATTCGGCACTCTCGGGTGATGATGGAGCCCAGAGCGGAGTTTGCAGGACGTAATTCAATGTTCCCATTGGAAGGATAGTAGCCCTTAAGGGTTATGCCTGGCTCTTCCTCGCCTACGGAGGCCGCTATGATATCACCGGTGTTGGCAGTCTCACATTTCTTGAGAATGGCGATATCACCGTCGAAGATGCCTGCCTCAATCATGCTTTCGCCGCGAATTTTAAGGGCGAAATAGGTATTGTAGGTGTTTTTTAGCATGGAGATGGGAAGATTCAGAAGGTACTCTGTATTCTCTTCGCTCATGAGGGGAACTCCTGCTGCGATAGTACCCAGTACAGGGATGCTGATCATTTCCTCACGAGGGATGTACTCTTCCCCGATTATTTCGATGGAACGGGAGATTCCATCGGTAGTTCTGATGACATTCTTTGTTTCAAGGGCCTTTAGATGGTCGTGTGCTGCCTTTACCGAAAAACTGAAATTCTCGGCAACATCACGAACAGAGGGAGCATAGTTGTTCTTCCGTATGAATTGGCTTATGAAGATCGCCACATCCTTCTGTCTTTGGGTCAAATCACGCATCTCTTACTCCTCGAATCGGTTCTGAAACAGGGTCTCGATGGCGTCAGCCATCAGTTCTTCCTCAGGGCCTTCGCATATCATGGTAAGGGAGCTCTGGTAGGTAGCGCCCAAGGTGATGATGCCCATGATGGATTTCCCGTTAATTTTCATGGTGCCTTTTTCCAGAAAAAGTTCGCTATTGAACTTGTTAGCTACTTTTACGATATTCGCAGCCGGACGTGCATGGATGCCTGCCCTGTTGCATACCTGAATTTCTCGTGTGACCATCAGTGCGTCTCCTCATTGATGTTATACATATTTCTTGCAGATTCGCTCTCTAACCATTTGAGCACGCTCTGATCGAATTCTTTAGCAGAATAATATCCCAATTTTTTCAACCGTTCATTTCTTGCAGCAGTCTCTATGATTACAGGGATGTTGCGTCCGGGTTTGACGGGGATTAGGACCATCGGGATTTCGATGCCAAGGTAGGTATCATGCAAAGAACCTTCACCCACGCGGTCGTAGTTTTTCTTTGCATCCCATTGCTCAAGCTTGACTGAGAGCTGGACTTGTTTACGGTCCCGTATGGCTCCGACTCCGAAGAGATTTGCCAAGTTGAGGATGCCTAGGCCTCGTATTTCCATATGGTGGGCTAGCAAGGGGTTCTCCCCCATGCCTATGATGAAGTTGTCGCTGATGTTCCGCAGTCGCACCGTATCGTCACTGATGAGGCGGTGTCCGCGCTCGATTAGTTCCAAAGCTGTCTCACTCTTGCCCACTCCGCTTTCTCCGGTGATGAGAACCCCGATGCCATAGACTTCCACAAGTACCCCATGAATGGTCTGGGTGGGGGCGAATACCTCGTCGAGGGTCTGATAAAGCCTTCGGGAGAAGTCTGATGAGAGGAGATCTGTCTTAAGGATTGCCGTACCTGTCTCTTCGGCTAGGACGGTAAAGTGAGGGCTGGGGTCAGCGCCGTCACAGAATACACAACAGGGTATGTCGTATTTGAATAGTTGCTCAATCGTTGCAATGTTGTGCTCAGATTCCAGCTTCTGTAGATATGCCTGTTCTCCACGACCGAAGACTTGGATGCTGTTGTTGCTGAATTCCTCAAAAAAACCGCTAAGGGGGAGACCTGGACGGCTAATCTTACTGGTGGTAATCTTCCTGGAAAGACCTGTTCTGCCTGCAATGCATATCAGGCTGAGATGATTGTGTTCCTTCAGGTCAAGGTCAAGAAGGTCAAGAATCGTAAATTCCGACATCGTAATCTCCTTGGGGGAGAGAGCCTCCCTATCAGATTTTACTATACAGTTGTTACTTTTGTTCTGCAACCCCTGATTTGTCCATGCTTGAACATTCTTTACCATAGTATCCCTATGTATACCAAGGGAATGTACCCAAGAATAGACACTGATGAAGCTGTAAGTAAATATTAGTATCTATAAGGCTGAATAATACAGTGTCTTGACATATCTCAATACTCTGATATTATATTGACTATTAAAACATTATTAGTCAAACAGATTATTAGGATACACAATCATGCCAAAACAATTTTCTGATTACGAACGACTTGCAATTGTAACGCTGCTCAAAGAAGAAGGGAAAATCTGCCTAGAACGCTATGGGATGAAAAAGACTACTGTTGACGAACTGGTCAAACGGGTACATATCCCCAAAGGTACGTTCTATCTTTTTTATGATTCAAAGGAACTTCTTATCTTTGATATCCTCATGGATCTTCATGATTCGTTGCAACAGACCTTGCTATCTCAAATTCAACAACTCCAAGGAGAAGTACAGGCAAAACAGGTTACCGAACTTGTTTTCAATCTTTTCAAGGTTGTTGATACGTCTTTTCTTCCTTCCTTCATTGCAAGTGGCGACTTAGAACTGCTTATGCGCAAATTGCCGCCTGAAGTTGTTTCTGAACATATGAAGCATGATGACTTTTCTGTTGAACAACTGTTTTCCTTGCTTTCTCTAGATATTCCAAAGGAATCCATTGAAGTTTTCAGTGCAGCCCTTCGCGCTATCTTTCTCACCCTGATTCATAAGCAGGAAATCGGAGAGGAAGTATTTGAAAAAGCCATGTACCAGCTGATACATGGTATTGTGCTTCAACTTTACTAGGAGGTCTCTATGATCACTGTTTGTAATCTTCAATTCAGCTATACCCACAAACCCTTTATTGAGGAGTTGGATTTCTCTGTCCAAAAAGGAGAAATCTTTGGATTTCTTGGTCCTTCAGGAGCAGGGAAGAGCACTGTCCAGAAAATATTGACAGGGTTGCTTCCCCGATACAAGGGCTCGGTTATGATCAATGGTATTGAGGTCAAACACCATGACAACCAATTTTATGAGACCATTGGAGTCGACTTCGAATTCCCAAGCCTCTATGAGAAGCTAACAGCAAAAGAGAACCTTAGGTTTTTCGCTTCGCTCTATAAGAATTCACTTCCGCTCGATCCTCTATTTGAAAGTGTAGGATTGCTCGCAGAAGCTGACAAAAAAGTTGCCGCTTATTCCAAGGGAATGAAATCGCGACTTAATTTCATCAAAGCTCTTGTCCATAATCCTGTCTTGCTTTTTCTTGATGAACCCACTTCTGGACTCGATCCCTCTAACGCTCGTTTGATGAAGGACCTGATTCTTGAACAGAAGAGGCAAGGCAAGACAATTCTCCTCACTACCCATAATATGTATGATGCCACCGAACTATGTGATCATGTGGCCTTTATCGTTGATGGAAAGATACGTGCTTTGGATTCCCCGAGAAATCTTATCATGCAACGGGGCGCGTCTAAAATTGCATATTCCTTTCTGGAGGATGGTAAGGAAACTGCAAGGGAAATCTTCCTGGGTGCTACCAGAGAAGATGCTATGTTGAAAAGGGTACTCGAAGAAAATAGGATACTGTCAATTCATAGCTCCGAACCGACGCTCAATGATATTTTCACTGAACTGACTGGGAGGAAGCTACAATGAGGATACAAGCTCTCTTGGTAGGTGACATACGCTTTCAGTGGAAATATGGATTTTATTTCCTCTATTTGGTATTTACCTTGCTGTATATCTTACTGCTCCAGGTAGTGCCTTCCTCCTGGAAAGATACGGCTTCCCTTGCCTTGGTTTTTTCTGATCCTGCGGCGATTGGGCTCTTTTTCATGGGTGCTATCATTCTTCTGGAAAAAAGCGAAAATACTCTGCAAAGTATTGCCATTTCCCCTGTAAGGCCCTTAGAGTACGTCCTTGCAAAAATGGGCTCCCTCTCTCTTCTTTCTGCACTTGTTGGGTTTGCCATACGTCTTTGTGTAATTCGTATCGAAAGGCCAATTCTTTTCTTTCTAGGGGTATTTTTGGGGTCTTGTCTTTTTTCTGCAATAGGGATCCTTGTTGCAACAAAAACAAAAACGCTCAACCAATTCATTGTCCTCACAATTCCCTTTGAGCTTGTCATCAATATTCCCGCTTTCCTGTACCTTTTCGGTTGGAAATCTCCCCTCATGCTGCTTCATCCTGGAGCCTGTGTTATCGAGTTGTGTGATAATGGGAGTAATTGGCTCTTGGCACTCCTGTTGTTGCTTGCATGGACGGGAGGGGTGACGCTCCTTGCCGTAAAATACATGGGAAGATACTTTTTTTCTCTTGGAGGTTCAAAACTATGAGACCGATCCTCAAATCCTTTGCCATGTTCTTGCGTCAGATACGAAATGATAGCATGCTGGTGATCGTTTGTTTTGCCCCGATTCTTTATATCTCACTCTTTCATTTTGCTATTCCTCGGATAGAAACCCTTATCTGTAGGTATTTTTCCTTACCTGCAGCTCTATCCCCTTACTATCGTATGTTTGACTTGTTGTTGATAATGCTAACTCCCTTCATGTTCTGTTTTGCCTCAGCAATGCTGATGTTGGAGGAATATGATGGTAAGCTATCAAGTTACCTTTCTGTAACTCCTGTTGGAAAAAACGGGTATCTATTTTCACGTATGCTCTTACCTTCCCTTATCGCCGGCGTTGTATCATTGTTGCTACTCGTTTTCTTTTCATTTGCAGATTGGGCCTTGTCTACCCTTATCTGGGTAACCCTGCTCTCTGGTTTCTCGGCTATCATACAAACTATGCTCATATTTTCTTATTCCAGAAATAAGGTTGAAGGAATGGCGATTGCCAAAATATCGGGATTGTTAATGCTGGGACTCCCCATCCCCTTCTTGATGCACACAAATTTGCAGTACCTGTTTTCTCTGGTTCCTTCATTTTGGATTTCAACCTATGTTCTCACGGAGGATGTATGGGCACTGGCTTTCGGTTTTCTCACTTCGGGGATTTTCATCTTTTTCATACATAGGAAATTTCTTGATAAATTACGATGAGGCTTCATACTGTCTGACTCCTTTGGGTAGGGGGATATTTTGGGATTCAAATGCTCCTGAATTGCCAGCTGGGATCAGGTAGGCATTTTGTCGTATTGAGAGATCTTTTCCCTACTTTTGTTTTGCATTTGTTCTGTGCCCTTGCTTAAGCATTTTCTCCTGTAGTATCCCTATGTGCAACAAGGGAATGTGTCCAATGATGAGCGGTAATGTAGCTTTAAGGGAATATTTCTCCATTGACGTATGGCTTGGGAAGCCTTATCTTTGAAGTAGGACCTTAGTCAAAGGAGGGCTTATGAATTTGACAGTAAGAGGCATCCGTTACAATCCTAGTGACGAGACCCGAGAGTTTTTGGACAAGAAATTGCAGAAATTGCATTTTGCCGAAGATTACCTTCATGACCTGGATATTGTCATGACCAGAGAGACAGAAGGGCAAGGTTTTCACTTGGATGCGAAGATTCACTTTTCCTGGGGCACGTTTAAGATGGTCAGTTATGACTGTTACGAGTTGTATGAAGGCATTGAGATGCTGGTGGACAAGATCGAAGCTGTGGCCAGAAAGGAAAAGGGCAAGATTAAGGAGCATTAATCACGCTGTTTGTGTAATACTTCTGAAGGGGCACGAAAGTGCCCCTTCATTGCATCCAAGTGCCTTCAATCAGTTTGTACCCCTAATGAAGGAAGGGTCGATATTCAGTTCGTTGCGATATTTTGCTACGGTTCTTCTTGCTACAGAGAGACCACGCTCCTTCAGCAGGTTGGAGATTTTCTGGTCCGAAAGGGCTTTCTCTCCCTGATGTTCTTCCAAGAGCTGGCGGATGATTTCCTTAGCCGCATGCTTGGAGACTTGTTCGCCCTCATCTCCCACTGCACTGCTGAATAACCTCTTGATGGGGATTATGCCCCAGTCGGTGTCTATCCATTTGGCAGTGGAAATGCGGCTGACTGTAGTCTCATGGACCCCAATCTGATCAGCTACGCTTTTCTGGGTGAGAGGTTGGATGAACTGTGGTCCAGAAAGGAAGAACTCCCTCTGTTTTTCTGCAAGGACCTGTCCTACCTTGTAGAGAGTCTGGTTACGAAGCTGAACCTGAAACATCAAGGAGCTAGCCCGTTTGAGCTGGTCCTGGATATAGTTCTGTGTCTCCTTGGGCATATCCTTTTCCAGGGAGAACGCTTCAAATTCACTGTTAATCGTGAGATCAGGCAGGGAGGAGCTATTCATGCGCAACAGAAGTTCTCCTTCTACCTTACGGATAGAGATATCCGGAATGACATAGAGTTGTGGCCCACTGGAAAAGCCTTGGCCGGGGTAGGGGGTGAGAGTCTTGAGGAAGCTATACAGCTCATCCAACTCTTCAAGTTCTATTCCAATGTTCTTTGCCACTTGTGCCTGTTTGTTTGCCCTCATCAGTTCCAGGTTATCCTGGACAAGTAGAGAGAACGTTTTGAGTTCCTCACCTTCCATCCCTTTGACCTGTGCTTGGAGTATGAGTGACTCCCTCCAGTCCTTTACTCCAATCCCAGGGGGATCAAAGCGGTGTAGCATTTCCATCATAGGGCCAAATAGAGTTTTCTGTTCCTTCTTCAAGAGTCCAAGCGGCTCCTGGACATGGAAACCATTCGCATCGAGGTTGGTGATGAGTATCATCCCCACCTCATACTCCAACTCGCTCAGAGATTCACAGCCAAGCTGACTCAAGAGATGTTCCTGCAATGTCTCTTCATCACTTAGGGCATTCTCCATGAAGTTCTGAAGGCGGTCGGAGGCCTCGGAGTCATATCCGCCTCGGTCGCTTCCATAGCTGGAGGAATCGGAGTAGGTGTCACTGTATTTTTCACTGTCATGGCTTTTTTCAGCAAAAGCCTCAAATGAAGCCTCTCTGCTAGAAGGGATCTCCAAGGCAGGGTTCGTCTCTATTTCGGCTTTGATTTTCTGTTGTAGTTCTGCAAGAGGAAGAGCCATCAGTTCAAAGGACTGCAACATCTGGGGGCTTAGCTTGAGCTGTTGTTTCTGTGTTAGTGAGAGGGACAAGGCCATCAGAAATCCTCCCCAAAGTCTTCGCCAAAGTAAATCTCTCTTGCTATTCGATCGGAAAGCAGGTCCTGCTTTCCTCCTGAAACCAGGATTGATCCTTCATTTATGATGTAGGAGGAGGAGGTTATCGAAAGGGTATCCCTTACATTATGGTCGGTCAGCAGGATTCCTATGCCTTTAGCGGCAAGACTCCTGATAAGTTGCTTTATTTCATAGACAGCCCTGGGGTCGATCCCGGCAAAAGGTTCGTCAAGTAGGAGGAAGCGGGGACTGCAGCCTAAGGCTCTTGCAATCTCGGTACGGCGTCGCTCCCCTCCACTGAGAGTGTAGCCCTTTTGTTTTCTCAAGGAGGCGATACCGAATTCTTCAAGCAGCTCTTCGACAAGTTGTTCCTGTTCGAACTTTATCAGGTCTGACCTGGTCTGTACGACCAGGCGGATATTGTCTTCTACACTGAGCTTGCGGAAAATTGAAGGTTCCTGGGGCAGGTAGGAGAGCCCCCGTTTTGAGCGGATATACATCGGCAAGGCTGTGATATCTTTTCCGTCAAGGAGGATGGTACCTCGCTTGGGCTTGAGAAATCCTACGATCATGTAGAATGTGGTGGTTTTGCCAGCTCCGTTAGGGCCGAGCAAGCCAATGATTTCCCCTGCTTGCATGGAAAAGGAAATATCCTTTACAACCTCTTTTTTGCCATATGCTTTGGCAAGGTTTACCACTTCCAGTACGCTTCTATCCATGGATTGTCCCCTTGATAGACCCTTCCATCCTGATCTCTTCAGTCTTGAGGTTCACGGTAATGGCCTGGGCCTCATAGGTATCGGGTTTCCAGACAATATTTGCCCTGCCTTTCAGGTCAAGCATCTGCTTGTCCCGGTCAAAGGTCATGAAGTCACTACGGCAGATCATAGGCCCGTCATCAGTGTGCTTAAGTAATCTCGCTTGGACTTGCAGCAGGACAATGCCTTGCTTAAGTAGGAACTCCATCCGCGCTGCAGAGGCGGCCACCTGATTGTTGCTGTCCTCAAGCTCCACCCAGCTGTCGATCAGGAGTGTCTCTTCAACTCTATCGAACAACAGGGAGCTGGTTACCAATGAAATTCCCCGTTCTTCATCCTGTAAGGTGACTTCTCCTTCACAGCGAACAAAGCGGAAATCCTTGCCATACAATTCTATAGTATTTGAACGCAACTCAAGAGACCCGACCTGTACTTCTGCACCGTTCTCCAAGAGTATTGTCTCAGAGCCTTCTTGCATTTTCATGCGTGTCGATCCGCCCTTGAATGATATGTCCTGGGCAGAGAGAGGAATGATGAGGACTATTGTTAGGAGCATGGATAGAAAGATATGTTTGCTCATTTGCGTAATATCCCTTGGGCCTGTTTGGTAAACTCATAGGTGCCAGTTTTCAGGTTGCCCTTGAAGCCACTGCCTTCGAGAGTTTGTCCCCCATCAAAGAGGATGCGGACAGGACTTTCCTCTGTGCTTTGGAAAATTTGCTCATCATGAAACCAAAGAAGCTGTTCTGTTTCAATAGTGAAATCCTCTTCCTTTTGGGTGACCAGGATGTTGCCAAAAAGCTGGGCATCATAGGTTTCGGTATTCACTGTAGCTGAGTCGGCCTTTCCTGAAAGCAGGGGGTTTCCCTCTTGGTCCAGCTGGGAAAAATGGAGGCCTTTGATCTTTGCTTTGTTGGTCTTTTCAAAGATTGCGATTTCTTCTGCTGTAATGGTTAGTGGAGATTCACCGCTTCTGCCAAGTATGTACGTAGCTTCAGTAAGGCTGATATCAGGGAATTCATAGGTTTTTGAGGACAGGGGTACCTGACTCTCCATCGTGCAAGACGAGAGTGAAAGGACAAATAATGCAAGAATCATGCCAAAAATACCTTTTGTGCTCATGATTCTGAGTATACCTGCCCTTGGGTTTTTGGGCAATCGTAAATTCCTAAAGAAACCGATCATAGTTCCTCGGCAATGATCCTGAGTATCTGAGGAATGTATCGTTCTCTGTGCACCTTGAAGAAAACCCATACAAAGAGGAACCCTGCCACGATGCCCCCCAATCCCACAAACATGCCAGCCACTTCTCCCAAGCCTGCCATCTTTGCTAGGTAGTAGGCTAGAGGGAAGAGGGCTAGGGGGAAGATAAGGGTGAAAAGAGTGCTGAAAATGGTAGATGAGGGCTTGAGAAAGAGCTCCACCACCATCCCTTCCTGCAAGGGAAGGCTATTGGGGTTTGCTGCCTCAAAGACTTTACCTTTAGTGTTGCAGAAAGACTCGCCTTTACATCCGCTGCAAGCCGAGGAATCGCAAGAGACTTTTATGCTCTTGTCACTGAAAATTTGTTTTATGGTTACTCTCTCATACATGCTATATTTCCTGTTTTGGCAACACAGGAACTTTGATGGGTTCTATGCTGCGGGCCTTGCCATCATCAGCGATTTCTACGATAACCCCCACCAAGGCAAGGTCATCCCAACACTCGTTCGATCGGACGGGTACCTGACTTATCTGCTTCATAATCTCTGTTTCCGGATCAAAGCCACCAACACTGGTCTGGCTTCCACATCTGCCGTTGTCAGTAATGTATGCAGTGCCTTTTTTTAGGACCCTTGCATCGGCGGTCTGCACTTTGTTGTGAGTGCCGATGACTGCCGCTACCTGACCGTCCAGCATGAAGCCCATGGTGAGCTCCTCAGCTGTGGTGGAGGCATGGAACTGCACCAGTGTGATGCATTCCTCCTCCTTGGCCCTTTCTGCAAGTATTTGGGCAAGGGTGAAGGGATTTGAAAGATGAGTGCGGGGAAAGTTTGCATTTCCCAACAGGTTTATGACACAAACCTTAGTATCCTTGACCGAGAGATATCGTACACCTCTGCCTGGATTTTGCTGGGGATAATTGGCGGGTCTGAGGATGCTGGGGTTCTTTGCTATAAACTCCACCATGTCCATCTTGTAGTAGATCTTCTCGCCACCGGTAAGGATGTCGATTCCTAGCTTCAAAAGCTGCATGGAATGGGCTCGTCCGAGGCCAAAGCCACCTGTCGCTCCCTCTCCGTTTGCAATGACAAGATCAATCTGTTTTTCTTCGCGAAGGGTTTTCAACGCGCTTTTTATGGTTTGAATGCCGGGCTTGCCTACAATTTCGCCTAAAAAGAGTACTCGTATGCTCATATCTCTAGAGTAACGATTTTTTCCATCCAAAGGCAAGGCTTGGTATGCTACAATCATAAGATAGTAGGGGAGGTCTGCACTATGAAAGGGTTTCAATTGATATTCAAACGGTTTATCCAGAAAAAAATGCAAGAGAGGCACACTGTAAATTCCCCCGTTGCAGATGGCTCTGCGATGCAACTCAAGCTTCCGGATTCTCAAGAAAGATCATTGGCAAAGAGGCTCTTGCAAGAGTTGCATGAGGACGAGAAACTCTCCTTGTTGGCTGGTGTCAACGAGTTCTGTATCCCAGGTATTGAGCGCCTTGGGCTGAAACCCATATGGACAAGTGATGCCAGCATGGGCCTAAGGGGATGGAATGCAGCAGTCACTGCTTTTCCTGCAATGGTTGCCATGGCTGCTACCTTCAATAGGGCCTTGCTCAATGAAGTGGGCACCTCCATAGGACGGGAGTGCCGTGGCCTTGGCATAGGCGTATTGTTGGGTCCTGGGGTGAATATTGCAAGGGTTCCAGTTTGCGGACGGAACTTTGAGTATTGTGGTGAGGATCCCTATCTTGCAGGTGAGATTGCCTCTGCCTATATCCAAGGGGTACAGGCCCAAGGGGTCATTGCAACAGTAAAGCACTATGCCTGTAACAATAGCGAGTATGACCGTCATAAGAGCAATTCTGTAGTCGATGAACGTAGCCTCAGGGAAATCTACCTGCCCGCATTCAAACGCTCGGTCGACTCTGGTGTACTTGCTGTCATGACCAGCTACAACCAGGTCAACGGTATCTATTCAAGTGAACATCCCTACCTCCTAGGTGGTATTCTTCGAAACGAATGGGGGTTCGATGGTTTGGTGATGTCAGACTGGAACTCCCTGTATTCCACAGAGAAAGCCTTGAAGGTTGGTGTCGATCTTGAGATGCCTGCAGCAAAATGGTTTGCCCCATATAAGGTGCGAAAAGCTCTGGTGGATGGCACTATCTCTATAGATAGTATTGATGCCAAACTTTTGCATCTTTTCACAGTGTATGAGAAGGCAGGACTTTTCTCCCGGCCTCTTGTCGATCCTTCAATACATGTAGGGTGTGACGAACATCGCAATATTGCCCTCTCTGTAGCCCAGGAATCAGTGGTACTGCTCAAGAATGAGCAATCTTTGCTACCCTTGAAAAAGCATAAGGGTATGGTCATTTGCATCAGTGGTACTAATGCGCACAAAGTCGCATCCGGCGGTGGTTCTTCTCATATTATTCCACTTGACAAGACTGACAGCTTTGCCGATGCAATGCTTAAGGAGGAGAATGTGGACGTAGTGATTTTACCCTCCTCTTGGCAGAAAAAGAAGGTCTACTGCGATAAGGTGGCCGCTTCAGATGCTTTCATAATGGTAACAGGCTTTGACCATATCCTGGAAAGTGAGGCTTATGACAAAATGTGGGCCCTCCCCAGTGGAGAGGTTTCTGAGATTGAGAGTGCAAGCAAGCTGAACAAGCATTGTATTCTCGTGGTGCAAAGTGGAGGTGCTGTACACCTCACCCCCTTCCTTGATGCGATCCCTTCGGTTCTGTTTGCATTTTTCTTGGGTTCCAGTACGGCAGCGTCTCTTACGGATCTGATTTTTGGTAGGGCAAACCCCTCTGGAAAATTGCCTTTCACCATTGCTAGGGAGTTGTCTGACTATAGTTCCATGAAGAATTATCCCAAAGACTATGCCAACACGTCCCTAAAGAGGATTCAAGGAGGGCAAGGTGATCCGACTAAACGATTTGTCCAAGATCTTGAGTATCGTGAAGCACTTATGGTGGGGTACCGTCAATTTGATACGCAGCGACAGGAGGTTCTCTACCCCTTTGGACATGGGCTTTCCTATACAAGTTTTATCTATAAGGATCTTGAGATAGCCTATTCAGATGATAAGAAGGTGCTTGTTTCCTGTTCTTTGGAGAATAGTGGAACCACAGAAGGTGCGACAGTTATCCAACTTTATATCCATGAGTTAGTTCCCACGTTTTTTGGTCTAGATCAGGAGTTGAAGGGATTCTTCAAGATTAAGCTTGCACCCAAGGAGAAAGCAAAGATTGACTTTGAGCTATCTGAGGAAGCATTCAGCCACTACCGCCCGGATGCTTGGAAATTTGTTGTCGGCACAGGTCAGTTTGAGATCAGGGTCGGCGAAAGCAGCCGGGACATTCGGTTGCACACCATTGTTGAACCTTTCAAACAGTTTGCATCAGATTCTTTGCAGAAATTGTGATGTGATAAAAAACCCTCAAAACAAAAGACTAGGTGCAGCAACCTGTTTTTCTTGCATCTCGATTTCCCCTATATCCAGTGCAACCTCTTTCTGAGATATGCCAGTCAAGAAGCCTTCAGGCAAATTCGTACACTGAAGGCTAGTCTGACATCTTTTGCCCCTATTCCCAGTAATAGTTCCAAGGTCTTTACCTGTGCAATCATTATGATTGGAATACATTGTATCTATCTCATTCCCTGTGTTGGGACATGATCCAGCAGTGCTTTTATTGCTTTCCTGGTTTTTTTCAGCCCAAATGTGATGCTATTCATAAAGCCTGTCTTGTCCATGAAGGAATCATGGTCGGTGCTCCAAATTGTCAAATAAGTGCAACGTTACTACGCCTTCTGCAATGCTATCTTATAAAAAGAAATGACGATTTTGATTGGTGTTTCAGAACTGACGTCGGGTTACTCTCTTTTGTTCAGGCATATGAAAACTCCTTCTCACACCCACGGGTTTAATTTTCCGTTGGGCGGACAGTTCATTTTACTTGCTTTCGTACTGGTCTGACATATTTGAAAAATCGTTCTGGATCATGAAAAAAATAAAGTATTCTATCAGGGGAAGTGTCAAAACAATAGTTGGTGCCTGCAAAATCAAAAGTTGCCATTGCCTTTTCAATTTTTTCCTCTACACTACGATTTTCCTGCTCATAATCAAATGGCCCATATTCAAAGACAATATACTCAGCTTCGGGAACATCAATCATAAGCATTTGGTGTGGTACTTCGCCTGTATAATCAAAAGGAATACGTGCACCATAACACTCTGTACGCGGAAAACCCCAATCGCAGAGTCTGCCGTTGGGATCATTAATGTACGCCATAATCTGACCGCCGCTGCCGTTAGATTCACTTCCACCATCATCATCTAATTTGCCTTTGATGCTATCGAGCAAGCCGCAAATTGTTTCACAGTCTTGTCCTGGGATATGGCTTTGCTTTTGCCAAAAATCCCAGTACCCATTACTCTCATAATTTTTGATGTGCAAAAATTTGTGAGCAGGAATGGTTACAAAATACATTTTTATAGTATCTGCAGATTTCATCATACCAATCTCTCCTAATCCTAGAAAATAGCGGTCGAAAGAGTGTATTTTTGTACGAAGAACGACAGGTCTGGGATGTTTTCGGTATTCACTTGGAGTTACACCATACGTTCTCCTGAAGGCTCTGGTAAAGGCTTCATTCGATGAAAAGCTATAATGGGAAGCAATATCCAAAAAGGTTTCTTTGCTATCACGAACCGCTTTTAGTGCAAAGGATAATTTCCTATGCCGCAGATAGTCCCTAAATTGCATACCCGATATTTCTTTGAATTTTCTCGTTGTATAAAAGGTGGAATAGCCCAACTTGCGAGAAAGAAATCCTAGCGTTAAGGCTTCATCTTTATAACTTCTAATGCATTCGTCAATTTCATCAACAAGTATTTGAATTTGCTTTTCCCACTCGTACATTCGTCAGTTCACCTCGTTTTAATTGCTCTTCATTCATTATAAGGAAACAGAGATAATAATACTTGATTTAACTTGCTGTTATTTCAAATGTATAAGAAATAAGATCACGGAGACTGCAAAATGCACAATCAGAGTTATCAAGGTGACGGACGGTGTTGTTTTATGACAGTTATGATGTTGCATCTCTGACGGTATCTTTGAAGATATGGCATATTTTTTTCAGGGACTATACCAGTTTGCATGCTATTCAAAGGTGTACTATAAGATATCACTGAACCTGATTTGACCCATAAAAACGGGGAAGCCTGTGAAGACTTCCCCTCTGATGAGTCCGGCGCGATTCGAACGCGCGACCTTCTCCTCCGGAGGGAGACGCTCTATCCAACTGAGCTACGGGCCCATAAAACTGCTTTATCGTAAGTGTTTGGTGTGCTGGATGTCAAGTGGAGTGTAATGCCAATCCTATGACATCAGGTGTATACCATTTAAAATATTATATATAAAGTAAATAAAATCTTTATATTAGTTTGCATGTTTCTTTATGATAAACGCTATCGATTACTCTTGACACTTGTTTTGTTGCTGATTACACTAAGTCTAGATAGCTTATAGCTACCTTAAGGAGTTGCATATGAGAAAGAAGACCATGATTATGACAACCCTCTTGCTGATGCTTGGGGCAAGCGCTCTTTTTGCATCCCCGCTCTCATTTACTACTATACAACTGCAGGGGCTTATGCCTATATCAGAAATATTTAGGGTCGAACAGTATGATGAAGCGTTGAACTTCAATTTGGCCGATAGTAGAAATTCCATTGTACGTGTTGGATCCTATTCAATAACATCCAATGACATTGCCTCACAGTTCCATCTTTTCATCAACCCTGGTGAGGATGGTAATGATGACCAGTTCGCCTTTGTCCTTGATCCTGGCTACACTCCAGAACCTGGACAGCAGAGCAGACTACCCATTATTGTGCGGGTAACCAGCAATACAGCAGGGGCAGTAAGTGTCTCTGGTGCTGATAAGGTGGATAAGGCTCTGGGCGTACGGGGTGTATATGCAGGTAACAATGATATCCTCTTTGAAAGTGGAGAAATTCTTGCAGAAATCCCTGATTTCGATCCTGATGTATTTGCTACCGGATGGTACTCCGCGGCCATACAACTGCAAATTCAGGTAATCTAGTTACATTCATCATCTAGATAGAATGCGTCCATTTCTTCCTCTTCCTCGCCAAACTGACCTCTGAGTAGGTCCTTAAGCCATTGGTTGTCTGTCCTATCACTACAATCTTTATTCTCTTGCTCTTGCTGACTTGATTCCGATAGCCAGGAAGAGAGCAGTTCTAGGGCTTGTTTGGAGGTGAAACAGCGTTTTCCTTCAAAGGGAATATCTCTTTCCTTGACTTGCATTAGGAAGAACGGGCACTCTGTGCAGCTTTGATACGCTTTGCAAAAGAGTGTTACCTTTGTATACCAATCAAGATTGTTCATATCTACTCCTCGATACCAGCATACTCCAATGCACGCCCCAATGCCAAGAATAATAACGGGCATCATTTGACTTATTCTTTAAAGAAGAGCTACACTGTGAATACTGATATAGGTTTATGAGGAGAGGAGTAGCATATGAAACAACCGACACTGATGGTGATGGCAGCAGGAATGGGGAGCCGCTATGGTGGCGTAAAGCAGATTGATGCTGTGGGCATGAACGGCGAGACTTTGCTTGATTTTGGTGTCTATGATGCAAATAAGAGTGGTTTTGGGAAGGTTGTCTTCATCATCCGAAAGGATATTGAGAAAGATTTCCGAGAACGCCTTTTCGACCGTATCGCCAAGAACATGGATGCAACCTATGTGTTCCAGAGTAAAGAAAAGCTACTGACAGAAGAGCAGATCAAACTTTCCAAGGACAGGACCAAGCCTTGGGGTACTGTCCATGCAGTTCTTTGTGCTAGGGAAGCTGTGAATGAACCTTTTGCCGTCATCAATGCAGACGACTACTATGGGCGTGAAGCTTTCTCCATCCTAGGAAAACATCTGGGTGGTTTGGAGAATGATAGCCGAGAACATGCAATGGTAGGGTATGTGCTTGAAAATACCATGAGCCTCAGTGGAACCGTGTCCCGTGCTATTTGTACAGTCAAGGATGGTCACCTTGTAAGCATGCAGGAAAATACCAAAATTGGGTTTGCAGGGGACAAAATTATCAGCCATATTGATGGCAAGGATATAGAGCTGACCGGTAAAGAGTGGGTCTCCATGAACTTCTTCGGATTCTCCCCTACAGCCTTTGATAGTTTTTCCACTTATTGGGATGAATTCATTAAAAATAATGTTACTACAGAGAAGGGTGAGAGCTATCTTCCCAACGGTGCGAGTGATCTCGTCACAAAGAATGAAGGCCAGATGCGCTTCTACACGACTCAAGAGAAGTGGTTCGGGATGACATACAGTGAGGATCGGGAGATCGTCAAGGAAGAGCTTGCCAATAAGATTGCCAAGGGCTACTATCCCGAAAAGCTCTGGAAGTATTGATCAGCGTCGCTTTCTGGGCTTGCTTTGCGTAACATCTGAAAGTCCAGCCCAGGCAGCCTCATCAATGGGAGAAAATCCCTCACCTAGGACTTTATAGGCTTCTTGAACTATCATGAAGGCCCTTTTGTCCGTCTCATGCACAATATTGGTAAGTTGTGCAACCTTATGGTTAGATATAACTGTCATGATCACCGGCCTGTCTAGGCCGGTGTACATTCCTGTTCCACTGAGAATCGTTCCCCCATGGCCCAGTTGTTCCAGGATTTCCTTTTGTATTGTCTCCAGTTCTTCACTCACAATAAATACGGTCTTGGATGACCTTGTGCCGAAAGAAAGAACTACGCGGTCAATGACGGTTGCTGTGATATAGACGGTGATGGTTGCATAGAGGGCCATCTCCAGAGAAAAAATGAAACCGCTTGCTCCAATGACCAGTGCATCGACAAAAAAGAGTGCTGATCCCATGGAAAGAGGCGTAAATCTAGCTATTATCTGGGCGACGATGTCTGTTCCGCCTGTATTTGCTCCACTACGCATGACCAGGCCAATCCCGATACCCATCATTACTCCGCCAAATATTGCAGATAGCAATACTGAAAGCACATTATCGTAGGAAAGCAGTCCCCCATAGCCGAAGACCCGGTTCAAGAGGAAGGTGAACAGTGATAGGAAGAGGGTGCCTGCCAAGGATCTGATACCATATTCCTTGCCAAATATGGCAACTCCCAAGAGGAACAGCGGTACGGAAAGAACCAGTATAGTGATACCTATGTCGAAGCCCAGGGTGTGGTATAAGATGGTTGCTATACCACTGACCCCTCCTCCCGCAATCTTTGCCGGGGCGGTAAAAAGGGCTATTCCTACTGCTGTGAGAAAGGAACCTGCAATGATGTAGAAGAGTTCAACAAGATGGTACTGTCGTTTGGTCATGTGTCTAGCATATAGCTACACCAAAATTTGTTCCACAGCTAGGGAGCAAGTTTGTCTTTGATTGTAAGGGTAAGGCCTTGTATTCGCTTAAGTAGCAGGGTTTCATCCTCTTCTACAACCAGAGCATCAAGCATGTCACTATGAAGAAATCCTTCATTTGAACTTTTTTGAAAGAAGTCGAGCAAAGGATCATAGAACCCTGCCGTGTTCAATAGTGCGACCGGCTTCTGGTGATACCCAAGCTGTAACCAAGTGAAGACTTCCAAGAACTCCTCAAAGGTCCCTATCCCTCCGGGAAGGGCGATGAAGGCATCGGCTAAGGAGTACATCTTCGCCTTTCGTTCATGCATGGTGGGTACGACAATAAGTTCAGTTTCCACTACCGCCTGACGTATGGTTGCAAGGTTGAGGGCTTCGGGAAGAACCCCTGTCACTGAGCCTCCTAGGGTAAAGACTGTCTTTGCGACAATCCCCATGAGTCCTCTTGAACCCCCTCCATACACGAGACCTATCTGATTGTTATATAGTGCCTTACCTAGGTCAATGGCTTTTTGTTCGTAGAGAGGGTTTTTCCCTGAGCTGCTGCCACAAAAGACTGCAATGGTTTTGATAGTATTCATGCTTCAAGAGTGTATCTTCATCAAGAGGTTGCTTCAAGTAGAATTGCAGGTATTCATAGCCCTACTATGTCACTATACGTATAGGCCCTTAGCCAGACCACCCTATATTCTGTATCTATGTGTAAGCATGAATTTCTGTAGTCATCTGAAATATTGAATGGACTAGCATGTTTTCTGTAAGGAAAAGGAGCCTCCTATATCTGTAGTGCAACGAAACTAATGCATCAGGAAATCCTGTGTTTCATCTGCAATGACGGAAATGTAATTCTTTGGTGGCCTTACGGCATTCAGCTTGGAAGATTTCTCATCTGTCTAGTGATAACCTGTAGCAAGATATGAAGATACCCGTATCGAGTCACAGGAGTATGAAGCACTGATAGGGGGAGAACTGGCGCTCTTGAGGATATCTATAGGAGAGGGTGCATTGTTCGTACAACAGCAAGCAACTAAGAAAAACCCTCGAAAATTCTCTAAAAAGCAGTGACAGAAGCCATAGGTCTTTACCTGTCTTTATCGGATTACAGACGCTACGTCTCTATTCTGGAACTTTCCAGCCTGGGGCTTTTATCATGCCTAAAGCGAGGTCCCGAATACCCGTTATTGGATGTATGGTATTGCAATATTGCCAACTGCGAAAGGATGTGTTTGTCCTCTACCCTAAGGTTTTGACTTGTTTTATTCTAATGAGAAGTGTATGATATGCTATATAGAGAGTCGTTACTTATTACCAATTAATGGTCAAATTAGGAGTTTATATTATGAAGAAACGTAGTTTATTACTGGTTGCCTTGGTGCTGTTTGCAGCATCTTTGTTTGCTGCACCAGTAGTGGTGACTTGGGAATGGATGCTTGAAGATCCTAATGTGACAACTTTCCGCTATCAGGTTGATGGTGAGAATCCAGACCAATGGATTGTTGTTGATTCTTCTGTCACCAGCTATACCGTGAAAGGCCTCGATGGCTCCCAAGCGTATACACTCTATCTCCAACAGTCATATGACGGTGAAAATTTCAGCGAAAGTGCCAAAGCTGTTTCAGAGCCAATCTCTCCCGTTGAGCCTGAAGTTGCTGTTGCTGAGGCAGAACCTGTAGTTGAAGAAGTTGTCGAGCCTGCAGTTGTTGAAGAAGCAGTTGTAATGGCCGAAACTGAACCTGTTCCGGTTGAGGAACCAGTCGCTGAAGTGGTAGCAGAACCTGTTGCTGAAGAAATTGTAGCTGCTGAGCCTGCAGCTGAAGAGGTTGCAGTTCCTGTTGAAGCTGAGCCCTTAGCTGAGCCTGTAGCTGAAGAGGTTGCCGCTCCTGTTGAGGCTGAGCCCTTAGTTGAACCTGTGGTTGAAGAGGTTGCTCCTGCAGCAGTTGTCGAAGCACCTGTTGCTGAAGAGAAAGTAAAGGCAGATAGCCGATTTGCGAAAACTCTTACCCTTGGTGGTGGCATAAACCGTATGACAGATCCTGCTTTTGCCTCCGCTTTGCATACAACTAACTTGGAAGTTGAGCTTGGTTTACAGCTGAAGAACATGATGACTTTCAACAAGATGCTAGGTCTTGGTGTGGATATTGGTCTTACCTATAATCCGTATCTCGCTTCTAGCCGTGGTTGGACTGATGCTGCTTCAAAGATTTTCACTGATTTCAGTGGCGTATGGGCTGATTTTACCCAGGCTGGTACAGTTTCAGTAGCTCCTATGCTGAATCTGTCACTTGGTAAGGTAGCCGTCGATCTTGGTGCTGGTGGATTCTTTACCTATGGTCCTGAATTCAATTCCTCAAATGGTGATGCCTACATGTTTGGTGCATTCGCCAAGTTGAGTCTTGCCTACCAGATCAATAGCTGGTTCTCGATGGGTGCCAATGCCAAGTACAACTTTGTTCTGAGTGATCTCACGAACAAGCCTCAGTTTATTAACGCTGGAATCTTTTTGGGCTTCTCGTTCTAGCATAAAAAATAGAATTTTCAATAAAGAGCCCAGCAATGGGCTCTTTTTTGACGCTTTACCTTGACCTCATAAGTTGGGTATGGCTATCATAGTTTCATACAGTGTACCTGATACACTAGGGTATAAGGCGTTTTGGATTGGTTTGTCCCGTTAGGGCAGAAGGATGGATACTTTTTTATGAAATCAGGCCGAGTGCAAGCTTGCATCGACTATATTAGGTTTAACCAGGAAGCTGAGGGTTTTGAATTATCCCTTGATGAAGAAGATTCCTTACGGCAAGTGTTGGAAGGTGATATCCTTGCTGATGATCTCATTCAAGAGATTCTGGATAAGGAAGGCCTTACTACTACGCATACATTACCCAAGGATGTAGGGGGGTATTTCCCTCGTACAAAAAGTCTAGTCAATTATTTTGGTATTAAGGAACGTTCTCGTCTGCGTGAAGTTGAGATGAAAATCTCCAATATCAGAACAGCTGAACTCCTTGCAGAAACAGTTCTCCAAGAGTTCAATTTTGCCTACCTCAAACAGATTCATCGCCATTTGTTTGGAGATATCTACCCTTCTGGAGGACAGGTTCGTACTGTTCTGGCAGCAAAGCGGACTGAATTTTGCAGCCATGAGTTTATTGAAAGTACTGCTGAGGATATTTTTTCCAGACTGCACAAGGGGCATTATCTCAAGGGTATGGATCGAGAGGAATTTATTAACGACCTTGCCTTCTTCATGGGGGAGGTTGAAGCCCTCCACCCGTTCCGTGATGGCAATGGACGCACCACGCGCCTTTTCTTCTACCAGTTGGCCATGCACGCCGGTTATGATATTGATTGGGCGATGGTCGATCCTGACAGGCTTCTAGAGGCCGATATCAGTGCAATCGATGGTGATTATCAACTGCTCATTGATGTGTGGGAAGAGGTCGTACTCTAGGAGATAATGGAGGATGACGGGCTTTCCCGTCCTCTTTTTTGTTACCCTCTCAATAAATAATAGAACCTTTGTCCTGTCTGTGGTACCATGGGTACACCAGAGAGGAGAATTCAATATGACAAGAATAGCTTTTTTTGATACCAAGTCGTACGACAAGACATATTTTGATCAGCTAGTAGTTGATTACGATGTGCACATACACTATTTTGAATCGAAACTTAACGAGAATACAGCCCCCCTTGCAAAGGGGTATGATGTTGTCTGCGCTTTCGTCAATGACAGCATAACTGATGTGGTTATTGAGCAGCTTTATGAGAATGGGGTACGCCTCATAGCCATGCGATGTGCAGGATACAACAATATTGACTTCAAGAGTGCATTTGGGAAAATCCATATCGTACGTGTCCCTGCCTACTCACCCTATGCTGTTGCCGAACATGCTATGGCTTTGTTGTTGAGTGTGGTTCGCCAGATCCCCCATGCATATGTAAGGACGCGTGAGTTCAACTTCAGCCTCAATGGGCTGGTTGGTTTTGATCTGCATGGAAAGACTGTTGGTGTGGTGGGCACGGGAAAAATTGGCAAGGTATTCATAAACCTGTGCAAGGGTTTTGGCATGAAAGTGCTGGCCTTTGATCCCTATCCAGACAAGAGTCTGGAAGGCATAGAGTATTGTTCGTTTAAAGAACTCTGTGAACAGTCTGACATCATCAGTCTGCACTGTCCTCTTACCCCAGAATCAGAACACCTGATAGACAAGCAAAGCATTGCCCTGATGAAGCAGGGCGTGGTTTTGGTAAACACCTCCCGTGGTGGTCTAGTCGATAGTCAGGCTCTCCTGGAAGGGATCAAGAGTAGAAAGATAGGTTCGGCAGCTTTGGATGTCTACGAGGAAGAAGGGGAACTGTTCTATGAGGATAGAAGTGCTACTCTCTTCGATGATGATACCCTGATGCTTCTTATAGCCATGCCCAATGTGCTGGTTACCAGTCATCAGGCCTTCCTTACCAGTGAAGCCCTGCATAATATTGCAGAGACCACCCTCAATAGCATTCGTGACTTTGCCGACGGCAAGGTCATGCCTCATGAGATCTGTTATCAGTGTGCAACGTGTACTAAGGAACCTAATCAGCGCTGTTTTTGATTTCGTTGAAAGCCCATGCTTGATTGATACAAAGGAAGTACCCTTTTTTTAGAGAGAACTCTTGTGCTGTCTTGACGAGCTGTGTATAGAGACCATCTGAACACTGGATGGTCTCTTCCATCTCATCCTTCTCGTTGAAGAGGGAGAAGAGCATCTGAGCCTCACCCACTTGGTGGTCAGCATAAAGTAGCGTATGCCCAGGTCTTTCCATCTTCATCAGCAGGTACATCTTGCATAGTTCGATAGTCTTGTCATCGAGACCGGCATCAGCGAGTAGAATCTTCTCCTTCAGCTCATCAGAGGTATGTACCAGTCTCAGTGTCTCATACTGCCCGATCTCCTCTGAAGGCTTTTCAACCTCAGTCAAATTCGAATCTGGTGCTAGCAGTATGGCAAAAGAGGTCTCTTTATCGATAACAAGCATCTCGTGCATCACTGCAAACTGGTTGTTGCACTCATTGCAGCGCACACTAAAGAGGGAGTCTGTAAGCAGACCCAGCTTCAACGAGGGATTCTCTACAAGATCAACAATAGGATAGAGGTCGTGTTTCTGTTCAGTATTGCAATAGGGACAACGAAGAGAGGCTTCTTGGATTTTTGGGTTGTTCATGTGCGTATTCTAGCATAAGAAGGGAAAAAAGGAAGGGGAGGAAAATATTTGTAGGAAATTTGAAGAGGTGGTTCTGTTAGAAATTTTTGAACGCCTCTAGGTACTCTGTAACCCGGAAAAGAATTCTTTTGTCACCATCAATCTAATACTTTACGGAAATTGGTAGGAGAAATTTCAAATGTTTGTGAGAATATTCTAGAGAAATACTTAGGATCTTCTATCCCTACCATAACTGATATTTTTGATATATCAAGTTTGTCATTAGCTAACAATTTTTTTGCTGTATCCATTCTTAACCGCTGCAAGTAATGTAGAGGTGTTAAGCCAGTTCGTTCTTTAAACTGTCTATCCAGGTAAGAGTTGCTGTAATTAGCGATTTCAGCTAGGTTATTTAATTGAATCTTCTTTGAGAGATTTTCATTCAAATAGAGTAGAACTCTTCGAATTGGATCATCTATGCTCTCTACATTATCGAGAGCATTTTTTAGATAGTAAAGTAGCAATTCAACCAACAAATCGATGACAACATGTTTGTAAGGTTCAATACCCTCATATTGTCGTTGGAGCTCAATAAATAACCATTTTAAGCGGTTATCAAAATCTGACAACCGCCGTATGCTTTGTAATCCAGATAAGTTTGGAATTTCGAATCCTAAACAGACTATTTCCTGGTGTCGTGAAAAGTCGACATTCTCTTTATGTGGAGTGTTTTCAGGGTAGACAACTATATCAAAAACTGAAGTAGTGATTTCATCATGGTCACAATTAATTCGAGCACCCCCGTTTAAAAAATATATTACTTCAAGAAAGGAGTGATGATGTTCGTTTAGATTCCATATTGGGCTGAATTCATCAAAACGTTCACAAAAAACTAATTTTGATTTTGTAAATATTCCTTTACTAAATCGAGAACCTTCCATATAACCTCCAACCATAATGATAGTCTATCACGTGAACATGCAAAACTATAGTCATTATGTGTTTTGTTTTCTTGTTTGCAAAGCATAATGTTGTATTATAAATAATTATTTAGTAGCACGTAAAAATATATACCCAAATACATTGGTAGACTCTACCTATAAGATTTTTCCACCTAGTGAACTGTCTAATAAGTTTTCCTTCAAGATAATCCACCTTTGCGTCATCTTTATCTGTATTAAACTATAATACTCTTTAATATACTTGCAATTGTAAGAATATTCGTTCCAAAGGAAGGTGCAATGAACCATACTATAAACCATATAAAAATAGCGTCTCCATCCAAACGTATAGAATTTTTAAAACAAGAAATGCTTAATGAAAATAGATTTCTATCAATTGAGCAAGCACGCATCATCACTAATTCATATAAGCAAAATGAAGATAAACCTATAGCAATAAAGCGAGCAGAAGCTTTCCGAGCTGCCTGTGAAAACATATCAATTCGTATTGACGACGAAGAACTTATTGTCGGAAATAGAACAAAAGAAATTAGGGCTGGCGTTGTTTCTCCAGAAGCTGGAATTTCTTGGATAAACAGCGAGCTCGATACGCTTGCTACAAGACCTCAAGATAAGTTTTCAGTGCGGGAAGAAGATAAAAAGGTTTTTCGTGAAGAAATACTTCCATATTGGCAAGGAAAAACCTTAGAAGACCAAATATATGCAGAATTAGGTGAGGAATTGAGTACCCTAGAACATGTGGTTAAAATCAATCAAAAAGATCATGCTCAGGGCCATATATGTCCAAATTCTGAGAAATGGTTGAAAGTTGGGGTTAAAGGTTTGCTCTTTGATGCTCAGCATCAATTATCTCTTACCAATATAAAAGAAAAACAAGTATTTCTGGAATCAGTGATCATTTCATTGCAAGGGGCTTCACAATTTATTCAGCGTTATGGGACTTTGGCAAAAGAAAGTGCAGAAGCCCAAACAAGTGAGTCAAAAAAAATTGAGTTGCTGGAGATTTCTAGAATATGTTATAAAATTGCAGAAAATCCGCCAGAAACATTTCATGAATCTCTTCAGGCTCTTTGGTTCTTGTTCTCATTGTTACAATTGGAATCTAATGCTTCATCTTTTTCTCCTGGAAGGATGGATCAATATCTGTATCCATACTTTAAAAAAGAATACAGCCAAGGAAAACTTAGCCTTGAAAAAGCACTTGAACTTATTGAGGCTCTCTGGCTGAAATTTAACCAAATCGTCTATTTGAGAAACTCTAACAGTGCAAAGTATTTTGCGGGATTTCCCATAGGCTTTAATGTGGCTCTAGGTGGACAGAATACAGATGGCAGTGATGCGACCAATGAACTTTCCTATTTATTTTTGAAAGCACAAGAACATGTTGGGCTTCCCCAGCCAAATCTTTCAGCTAGACTGTTCGAAGGTTCTTCACAAGATTTGTTGCTTGAATGTAGTAAGGTAATAGGAAAAGGCAGTGGAATGCCACAAATTTTTAATGATGAAGCAGTAATACCCGCCTTAATCGAAAAAAATATTGAAAAAGAAGATGCTATTAATTATGGAATTGTAGGATGTGTTGAGCTCACTACACATGGGAATAATCTTGGGTGGAGTGATGCAGCTATGTTCAATCTGGTAAAAGTGTTGGAACTCACTTTAAATGATGGAGTATGCCTACTCACAGGAAAACAACTTGGACTTCAAACAGGAACTTTAACATCCTATAAATCCTATGAAGATCTAGAAGATGCGTATAAAAAGCAAATTTTATATTTTGTTGAAAGAATGATTCCCTGCTGTGAAGTGGTGGAGACAAAACATGCAGAGATACTTCCTAGTCCTTTCCTTTCATCTGTCATTGATGATTGTGTCTCAAGTGGTGTTGATGTGACTGCAGGGGGAGCTAGATATAATTTTTCAGGTATCCAGGCAATTCAAGTATCAAATATTGCAGACTCTCTAGCGGTTCTTAGAATGATGTATGATTCCGAACCAGAATCTGCACGAACAGAGCTTCTTAATGCTTTGCGTGACAATTTCGATAAAAAAGAGATCTTGAGAAATAGGTTGCTAAATAAATATCCAAAATATGGTAATGATATTGAATGGGTTGATTCAATTGGGAATCAGTGGGTAGAAATATTTGATGATTACCTAAAAAATTTTACAAATATTCGTGGTGGTATCTACCATACTGGACTCTATACGGTGTCAGCTCATGTTCCTATGGGACAGAAAGTTGGAGCGACACCTGATGGGAGAAAAGCTTATGAACCATTAGCAGACGGAGGGTTGTCTGCAGTGTATGGGCGGGATGCACATGGACCCACCGCCTTGCTTAAGTCAGTTTCTAAGATTAATTCAATTCGAGGAAGTAATGGGACACTTCTAAACATGAAGTTCCTTCCTCAGATGTTTGAAACAGAAGAAAGTTTACTAAAATTCGTTTCATTATTGCGAGCTCTTATAAAATTAAAAATTATACACATCCAATTCAATGTGGTTAATGAAGAAGACCTTCTAGCAGCTCAAAAATATCCTGAACGATATAAAAATTTAACTGTCCGAGTGGCCGGATACACTGCATATTTTATAGAACTTGCTTCGGATCTTCAAAATGAAATTATTGCAAGAACTTCTCATGGAGCTGAATAATGGATGGACTAGTATTTGATATCAAAAGATTTGCTATTCATGATGGTGATGGGATTAGAACAACGGTATTCTTAAAAGGTTGTCCTTTAAGATGCCAGTGGTGCCAAAATCCAGAAGGCTTACAATTTGAGAAAAAAGTGTGGTATTTTAGCAACCGTTGTTTACATTGTTATCAATGTATTGAAGCGTGTCCTCAACATGCATTAAGAAAATCAAAAGATTCGTATGGGAATATTATTATTAATTATGAAAAATGTGATGCTTGTGGTATCTGCACAGACATATGCTCTACGAATGCATTGTCGTTTGATAGCAAAGTATATTCGACAGATGAGTTGTTGGTCGAAGTAATGAAGGACCAACAATTTTTTACTGTGTCTGGTGGGGGAGTAACAGTTTCTGGAGGCGATCCTGTTTATCAGCATGAATTTGTAGAGGAATTTTTAACAAAATGTAAGATTAATGGGCTTCAAACAACCATAGAGTCTAGCCTATACACTTCAGAGCCTGTTGTGAAAGAATTCATACCAATTGTAGATAAATTTATAATTGATATGAAATTATTTGATTCAGAATTACATGAACGTTATACAGGCAAACCAAATGAAATAATTAAAAGAAATATTTCATTCCTTCTTAAGGCTAATGCTGATGTATTAATTCGAATACCGCTAATCCCAAACTACACAGCAAGTGAAGAAAACATCAAACAGATAACCCGTTTTGTTCGAAGTTTATCTCTTACTATTCCTATTGAGGTAGTGAATTTTAATAACCTTCCGCGAAATAAATATGAGATGTTAGGGCTTGATTTTCCATTCACAATGAATGCTAAACCTTTTCCAGAAAAAAAAATGGAGTACTTTATGAATCTAACTAAAAAGGACTGGAAATGAAGAGTTTGTTAAATTTTTATAATCGTGCCAAACAAGATCAACCTATATACATTCATGAGGTGCAAAAGACTTATGAGTCATTCCCTGAAGTATTCCACAGTAAAATTGTGGTAACCCTTTTTGATGACAGTGAAAAACATTTTACAATTATCATTCCAAAATTTTCAGCCATAGATATGAATGAAAGACAGTTTGCAAAATCATATGTCCTAGCGAGAATATACAACATGCTATCGGCATTAGGAGGTCGGAGTGTAGCTTGCTACTATGATATGAGTGATGTATGGCACAAAGAACTTTTTTCACATCTAAATGAATTTTTCCAGGTACCCCAATCCAAAAATATGCGGAATGGTTACGGTAAGGTAGTTAACGTATTGGAGCGTATGAATGAAATTCTCTGTACGGATACTGAGAAGGAATATGATGGGTTCCAATTTATTTTGTATCCTCTTGAAACCTATATCCCTTTGGGAAACCATTTGAACCAAGGATTAGAACAATCGATTAACCATGAAATAAACACTATTGAGCGTTTCAAGCAATCAACAATTGTAGCTGATAAAATTATTTGTGGTGTTGATATAGGGGGTACTGACATAAAAATTGCAGTTTCTAAAGGAACTAGCTTATTCTTTCTTAAGGAATATGATTGGTATCCTACGTCCTTTACCCTAATTGAACAATTAATTAATCCAATTACATCGCTAATTGAGCTAATGCTTGCAAATCTAGAGATGATTGCAGACGTGGAAGCCTTTCCACCTGAGACTCAAAAATTGATTGGTAAAGCAATGAGACGAGACTCGTCGTTAAAAGATATAATTAAGGCCATTACCGCAACAAAAGAAGCCCTTGGAAGTCGCGAATTAAAAAAATTCGATAGGATCGGCTTATGCTTTCCTGACATAGTTATCCACAACAAAATTGTAGGTGGTGAAGTGTACAAGACTAGAGGGATTCGGGATAACAAGGAGATTGACTATGAGGTAGAATTTAAAAAACTCTCTTCCTTGCATGTAGCGTTAGAACCTTTTTGTAAGAACCTAGAATCAATACATCTTACTAATGATGGACCAATGGCAGCCTTTACAGCTGGTGTAGAAATGGCATATTCGCCAAATTTTTCGACGATTGAAAATGGAGTGTTTGCACATACACTTGGAACAGAATTAGGCTCTGGGTGGATAGACGAACATGGAATGATCCCAAACATACCTTTAGAAATATATAATTTTATAATTGATTTGGGTAACACCCCAGAAAAAATCTATATTCCAGATGATTTACGAAGCATTAACAACTTTAATACAAACTTGTCTGGGACTCTACAGAAATATACAAGTCAAAGTGGAATCTTTCGTTTGGCAATAAAATATTTCTCCAAAAGCAACCCAGCTCTGTATCAGCAATTAGAACAATTAGGATTCATTATACAAGATGAAATTAAAGGGAAAATTATTCTTAAAGTTCCTACTGAACCTGTTGATATGCGTAAACCGTTTCTTGAACATATCATGAATCTAACTTCTGAAAATCATTATGATGAATGTGATCAAATTTTTATCGATATTGGAACATATTTAGCAGCTACTTGGATTGAAGTTGAAGAAATACTTAGTCCAAAAGTAAAAGACAGATATCTATTTGGACGTCTTGTGAAAAATCCTCGTTGTTTTACTTTGATCGCAAAAGGATTTAGCAATGTTATTCCTGAAGTTTCTCTATTTGTTGCAGATGATACATTAGCAAACACTCCTTTGATGCAACAATTAAAAGAGGATGGGATGTATACTGTAGCCCAATTTGCTCAAGCTGTAGGAGCCATTTACTTTGGCAATGCTATACAATAGCTTCAAGGCTATTTTAAGAACTTAGCAATCTAATGCCAATACCTTGTAATTTAGTAATTGAAGCATAATCTGAACTCTAAAAGCATTACCTTTTGGGGTTCAGATTTGGTTGTTCGAACTTGCGTTTTAAGGCATGAAGAGTTCAAGGATTCCCAATCATAGAGAACTTCACGGAATTGGCTATTCAAAACATTCTTTAATGGTTTCTATATCTCAAGCATGTTGTATTCTAAAGTTTATTATCTACAATAAAAATACTTGGAAAGTTCTAACAATTGATAGTCCTCGTTCTATTTGATTGTAAACATTGCTCCGGTTATGTGACAGGATTACTATTGGATATTCCTTTTTCTTGTATTCTTATATTTTGGATTATAGTTCAAATTTCTCTACTAATTGTTCAGATTCTTGTCTTTCGAAAAAACAATATATGGACGATAATTCCCAGTATAGGTTGGCTATACCAACCAAGGAGGACTTTGGAATGAAAAAATTTGTAGTGGTGCTTTTTGTTTTACTCATCGGATTTTCTGTTTTTGCCGCTGGAACTAAAGAAGCACAAAAAGATAATTATGTTATTGGTGTAACGCTCATGTCATTAAGACACCCATTTTTCCAAGAAATGAAGCAGGGAATGGATGCGTTAGCAAAAGAGCAGAAAGGTTTGATACTTCGGATTACAGATGCTGACTTTGATGCAGGAATTCAGAGTAACCAAATTAATGACTTTATCCAGCAGAAAGTTGATGGTATTGTGATCACACCTTGTGATTCCAAGGCTTTAGGCCCAAGCGTACAAAAAGCTATAGATGCTGGAATTCCCGTAGTTACAGTTGACGTAGCTGCTGAAGGTGCTAAAGTAGTAACTCACGTTGCCTCTGATAATGTACGTGGTGGTGAAATTGCTGCAGGACTTATGGTAGGCGCTTTGGAAGCACGTGGAATTAAAGAAGGTGTCGTTGTTATCATAGACCATACAGGAGTAACCTCTACTCAGCAGCGTAGCCAAGGTTTTAATACTGTGATGAATGCTAAAATGCCTAATATCCAATTGGAAGTTTTTGATGCAGTTGGGCAAAGAGACAAAGCGATGTCGGTATCTGAGGATGCTATGCAGAGGTTTGGCTCCAGTCTGGTTGGTTTCTTTGGGGTAAATGATGATACTTCCCTAGGCGCATTATCGGCAGTTGAAAGGGCAAATCGCCTGAAAAATATTTCAATTGTTGGATATGATGCTGGTGATGAATCCCGTGCAGCAATCATGGCAGGGAAGATTGTAGGAAATACAATCCAACTTCCAGCAGAAATGGGGAAGATGGGTATTGAAGCTCTCCTCTCATATATTAAGGGTGAAAGAACAGAATTCCCAAGCTTTATGCCAGTACCAGTAGGTACCTTCACAAAAGCTGGAGCAAAAATGGCCGAGTAATCTCGTCCTTGAAAAGTATTAAATTTACTTAAAAATATAATTCCAAGTAAAATCTACTTGGAATTATATTAAAATAATGATAGCTAGTACCAAAAAAATTTGTAATAAATGTGTACTATATTAGTATGGAGGAATCGTGAGTAAAAAATCGAAATTTGAAAAACCTCACTTAGGTCAATTCAGTACACTATTCATTCTTTTGGGGTTACTTGTTGTTGTAATACTTCTTATAGATGTGTTCAAAATAGGCAACACTGAAGAAGGGTGGATATTTCTTGAAACAAATAATATAAGAAATATTCTCAATCAAGTAGCTATCAACGCTATTATTGCTTTTGGTATGACCTTGGTTATTTTAGTAAATGGAATTGATCTATCGGTAGGGTCCATCGTGGCTTTATCTGGAGTTGTTCTAGGGGTATTATTCATTGACCTGCATCTTCCCTTAATTCTTTCTTATCTAGTAGTAATTGTTGTTGGTGCTGTTTTTGGTTTGACGAATGGAATACTAATTACAAAAGTTAAACTTCCTCCATTTATTGTAACATTAGGATCTTTTCAAATATATCGGGGATTCGCTTTTCTGCTTGTAGATGGGCAGGCCAAATTTACTTCAGAAGAATCTTTTAAAGTAGTAGGTAATTATTTTGTCTTAGGAACAATTCCCATATCTATTATTATTATGCTTGTAATATTTTTACTGTTCTATATATTTTTAGCTAAAACCGTGATGGGCAGAAAGTTTTATTTGGTTGGACAAAATGAACTTGCAGCTAAAAATTCTGGGGTTCAGGTCGATAAAACAAGAATAACAGCTTATGCTCTTGTCGGTGTGGTCAGTGCCATAGGAGGCATTTTGCTTGCATCAAGACTGGGTAGTGGCTCACCAAATGTCGGGGTAGGATATGAACTGGATGCTATAGCTGCTGTTGTTGTAGGAGGTACCAGCTTTTCAGGGGGTATTGGAACAATAACTGGAACATTAATAGGTGTCCTCATACTTGGTACTATTAATAACAGTCTAAATCTTCTCGGAATTTCACCATTTTTTCAACAGATTGCACGTGGTTTGATAATTCTGTTAGCAGTAATTGTCGATAGCAAGAAAAAGTCGAGGTAATGTAACGTGAAACAAGAATTAATAATGGAATTACGAGGAATTACTAAAAGCTTTCCTGGAGTCAAGGCTTTGGACGGGGTAAACTTTAAACTATACAAACAATCTGTACATGCATTGCTAGGGGAAAATGGTGCAGGTAAATCAACCTTGATGAAAATACTCTCCGGTGTCTATAGTTTGGAAGGAGGAGAAATATTCTTGTATGGTGATTCTGTTTCATTTAACAACACAAAAGAATCACAAGCAAAAGGGATAGCCATCATCCACCAAGAATTAAATCTCTGTTGGAATCTATCAGTTGCAGAAAACATCATGCTCTGTCATGAAAAATTGGGAACATTAAATTACTACAACAAAAAGGAGAATGTAGCTATAGCTACAAGTATTCTCAAAGATCTCCATGTAGAATATATAGATCCAAATGCACTAGTCAGTACCTTGAGCATTGCAAACCAACAAATGGTAGAGATTGCAAAGGCTATTTCTATCAATGCGAAAATTATTATAATGGATGAGCCTACCTCATCCCTTACTGAAAAAGAAGAAAAAATTCTTTTTACATTAATTAGAAGATTACAAGAACAAGGTATTTCTATCATATATATCTCACACAAACTGGAAGAAGTTTTTGAAATATGTGATGAGGTTACTGTGCTTAGAGATGGGAAATGGATTGATACATTCCCTATTGAAAAAGCGACAAAAAATAACATCATTGAGAAAATGGTTGGTCGACCGCTAGAGGCAATTTATCCTGAACAGTTGAATGTTCCAATGGAAAAAGTGGTACTACGGATTGATCAAATTAGTAAAATAGGGCTACTTTCCAATATTTCTTTTGATATACATGTGGGAGAAATATTAGGAGTCTCAGGATTAGTTGGAGCTGGAAGATCAGAAATGGCAAATACCATTTTTGGAATGATAAAAAAAGATAGTGGAATTGTTGAAATTGATGGGGAACTGGTTACTATTAATTCCCCTAGTGATGCCATAAAAGCTGGGATTGCTTTTGTCTCTGAGGATCGTAAACAAGATGGAATTTTTCTAAATTTATCGATAAAGGATAATATCCTTTCTTCAAATCTAGATTTAGTAAGCCAAATGCTAGGAATTTTGAACAGTAAATTGGAAATCAAACTAGCAACTGAAGGGATAAACAAGCTTGATGTAAAGACTCCAGGTCTTAATACACTTATTAAATCTCTTAGTGGTGGTAATCAGCAAAAAGCAATAATTGCCCGGTGGCTTACTAAGGACATAAAAATACTCATCCTTGACGAACCCACTCGGGGTATTGATGTTGGCGCCAAACAAGCAATCTATGAAATAATGCGGGGTTTAACTAAACAAGGTGTTGCTATTCTCATGATCTCGTCTGAACTTCCTGAGGTCCTGGGGATGAGCGATAGGATTGCTGTAATGCATGGGGGGAGAATCCTTAAAATTCTTAGCAAGAATGAAGCATCTCAACAAAAAATTATGACAATAATCTCCGAAGGGATAGTATTATGAAAATTAACAGCACTCTAATAAAATTTCGAAAACAGTTGGCAAAAATCCCCAGCCCATATTTAATCCTAGCAGCATTGACTGTAATACTGTTTATATTGATTGACGTCATTAGAATAAACAATTATTCAGGTGGCCCTCTCTTTTTAACAGTAAGTAATATTATGAATATCCTTAATCAGGCCGCCTTGTATGCAATTATTGGTTTTGGCATGACGATGGTAATCATTATAGCAGGGATAGACCTTTCTGTAGGGTCTGTGATGGCTTTGGCTGGTGTGTTGCTCTCAATGTTCATGATCAATTTTAATATCCCTCTTCTTGTGGCATTACTTGTTGTTATAGTGATTTGTTTTGCTATGGGTCTTTTACAAGGCTACTTAATAGAAAGATTTACTCTACCTGCTTTTGTTGTAACATTGTCGGGAATGATTCTTTTTAGAGGAATTGCTCTCCTTTTGGTTGATGGTAATCCTATTTTCAATGATTCCCCTCAATTTCTATTCATCGGAAACGGCGATATTTTAGGGATTCCTGTTACTATCTATATTTTGGTTGCGATGTTTTTACTATTCTATTATCTTTTACAGAAAACCCAATTTGGGAGATTTGTTTATGCTATAGGGGGTAATGAAGAAGCCGCTAAATTATCTGGTGTAGGAATTTTAAAAATGAAAATGATTATTCATGGCCTCACGAGTATAGCTGCGGCGGTCAGTGGAATTATCCTTTCAAGTCGCTTAGGTTCTGGTCAGCCGCTTGCTGCAAATGGTTGGGAACTTTATGTCATCACTGCTGTCATTATTGGTGGGACAAGTATGTCAGGAGGAACTGGAACAATTTCCTGGACCCTTGCAGGATCAATTATCTATGGAATTATAAATAGCGGTATGAACTTCCTCGATATCTCTCCCTATAACCAATGGGTTATCAGAGGATTGGTCATTTTATTTGCTGTAGCAATGAGAGAAAGATCGACTAAAAAAACACTTTCAGTGAAGTAAGTGTACGTTACAAGTGTTTTAACAAGAGAGAATTATTAGTCATGCACCAGAGAACCCTGTAAATTATTACGGGATAATCTTGGGTTATATCTAAGTGCCTACTGATTTTTAGAAAAAACATTAGAATACATTCCTTCTTAGTATTGTATATTTTCTTTGTAATGCAATCTATGCCAATGGCAGAGTATGTGGAAAGGATCAGATGATCTTTGATAGATGGATGTATTTTTTCCTCTTGGTTGGATATTTAAGATTTCAAATCTTTTAAGTTGGAATGAAGTGTTGATTGTGGTATGAGAGCTGAAGAAACAACGCTTTGTATGTACAGAGATAAAGATAGCAATTTTTATCATTATTGTATATCGCTTTACTAAGCATGTATGGAAGAGGAGTGAAAATGGAAGTTTTTAGTTATTGTTCACCTACAAGGATCGAGTTTGGGCCAAATAAAATAAATGAAATTGGGGCATTGCTTACAGGACGTTACAAAAAAGTTCTTATAGTTTTAAGCAAAGGTCCTTTTAGAGAAAATGGTGTATTGGATGATATTAAAAAATCCTTGACTGAAGCTAGTATTTGATATTTTGAATATTCAGACATCGATTCTAATCCAACAATTGCCAGTGCACAGGAAGGCGTAGAAGTATGTAAAAAACATGGTGTTGATTGTATTTTAGCAATTGGTGGTGGTTTGGCAATGGATTGTGGAAAGATAATTGGTGCAGCAACAAGCATGAATGTCGATCCTTATGATTTGATTTGGGGAAACGTATCCCAGTCACTTCTTCTTTGCCAGTAATCACAGTTCCAACTCTTGCTGCAACAGGAACAGAAATTAACAATGCTGCAGTAATGGTAAATCAGAAAACTAAAGAAAAATATTGGGCAATTGTAAATTTCCCTGTTCTGGCACTGCAAGATCCGGTATTGACAACCACTATTCCCTTACAATTGATAATATGGGGAGCCATGGATATTTTAAGTCATACTTTTGAATATTATTTCAATGGATACAACAATTCAGAATTTCAGCTATGTTTTTCTGAAGCACTTATTTTATCAATAATGAAAACAGTTGAAGCCCTAATAAAGAATCCTAAAGATGTTAATGCTAGAGGAGAATTAATGTGGGATTCTGTAATGGCATGGGGTGGTCTGACAAAAATTGGACAAGGAGATCCAGATATGGCTTGCCATAGCATTGAAGAAAGCTTCAATGGTTATTTCAATACGCATCATGGTGCCTGTCTCGGGATACTGACACCCAACTGGATGAAAATAGCCTGTAAAAAAGCACCTTTTGAATTCGCTAGATATTTGGAAGAAGAGTTTTTCAAATCAAAGGTTTAAATGATATAGAAACTGCAGAATTAGCAGTAAATACATATGTAACCTGGTTAAAATCTATTAATGCTCCTTCCTGTTATGATGATATTGTAAGAGATAGTGTAGTAATTGATGAAAAGGGATTGAATTTTGTTGCTGAAAAAACGTTTGAAATTTATGAAGGGAAAACAGGAAGACTATTCTCTTATACTTTGGATGAGATAAAAGATCTTCTTGAAAAAGGAATGAAACCCTATACCATTGATTAATGGTTTCCAAGAATATACGTACAAGATAGTGTTTTCTATGAAATGATAAGAATTCCTTTTGTGACTCGACTTCGTGGACATGTTTGAAGTCCTCCCTTGAAAGGAGGACTTCAAACCCTAAAAATTTGGTATGGCTTATACGGAAAAAATCCAAAGAATCAAGCTGGTCAAACAGGTTGGTGGTTCTCTTACTTCTTCAGTACCAGCTTCTTCTTAGGTGCAGCGACCTTGACCACAGTCCTATGCTTGATAAGAAAACAGTAGTGGATCTTCTGGTCCCGCGCAAAGTCATCCCCGATGCTCCTTGCTGTGATGTCTTCCACATTGTATTCCTCAGTGATACGCTCATCCAACTTGAATTTGCGATAGTTGCAACTGAAGATAAGGGTTCCTTTGGGATCGAGGTGCATCATGCATGCCTTGATCAGGCGTACCTGGTCGCGGTCCACATCAAAGCTTTCTCTTCCTGTACCGTTTGAATAGGTAGGGGGATCACAGAAGATGAGATCGAACCTGTCGTAGGTGTCAAAGAGGAACTGGAAGCTGTCATTACGGTAGAAGAAGTGGTTCATCTCGGTATAGCCGTTGAGTTCCATATTCTTCACCGCCCAGTCAAGGTAGGCCGTCGATGTATCGACACTGACGGTGCTCAGGGCACCACCCTTTGCTGCCTGTACGGTAGCTGAGCCTGTATAGCAGAAGAGGTTGAGGAATCTCTTTCCCGCAGCCATCTTGGCAATCTCGGCCCGTATGGGGCGATGGTCCAGAAAGAGGCCCGTATCAAGGTAGTCACTGAAGTTTACCATGTATCTGCTGCCATTTTCATTGACCAAGTAGAACTTGTCATCCTTGCCTAACTTCTCATACTGGCTGTCACCCTTCTGCTGGGTCCTTTGTTTTACGAAAATCATATCCCTGTCAATAAGGGTTGCACGCTCGGTGGCATCGATGAGTTCCTGCAGACGTTTGAGAGCATCATCAACATCGATGGTGGCCGGTGGGGCATACTCCTGCAAACTGATATACTTGCCTTCATAGACATCTATGGCAGCGCTGTACTCAGGCATATCGGCATCATAGATGCGATAGCAGGTCACTCCCTGCTTTTTCATCAGAGGCTCGATTCGATCCATGTTTTTCTTCAGACGGTTGTAGGCCATCTGAGCTCCATCACTGAGGGGCTGTGCAAGGCGTTCGGCCTTTCTCTGGATGGCCCGCTCTATCATGGCCTGACGTTCCTCTGGGGTAAACACATAGTAGTGAGCTATCTGGCAGGGTATGCCCCCGTTGTTTACCGTATTGGTCCTATCTGGCTTCATGTCGACGTAACTGAGCAGTTCCTGCTGACCGCAGAGGATGGCAATGTTCCATCCCCCAAAAAGTTCGTTGAGCTGTTTGCCCAAGGCACGGTACAACACATCAAGAGGTTGTTCGGATGCAAACCTCACCCCATAAGGAGGATCCGTTACCACATACCCAATGGTTTCGGGAATGTCTTCTTGGGTAACTTGCGTAAAGTCCTTGACCTGGAAGTCAATGAATTGGTCGACCTTTGCAACCTTTGCATTTTCTTTGGCAATTGCAATGGCCCTAGGGTCATTGTCCCAAGCATAAATCTTGACATCACGTTTGCAGCCGACTTCAGCGAGCGCAAGGGCTTCGTCAACCACATCATCCCAGAGATCAGGATCATGGACGGGAAGGTTCAGAAAGCCGAACCTGCGTGCTACGACAAGACCCGGTGCCTGATTTGTTGCCCAGAGGGCGGCCTCAATGGCCAGTGTTCCCGAACCACAAAAAGGATCGAGCAACACAGGGACCATCTCGCTGTTCTCCAGGGTCCTTCTCCATTCGGAACGGTAGAGGACTGAAGATGCTAGGAACTCGCTGAGGACCACATCAGTCTGATCAGTGCGGTAGCCTCTCTTATGCAGACCCCTTCCGGAAAAGTCTACGTACCAGCTGACCGCATCACCTTCAACATGGAGATGGAATACAACATCAGCATTGTCCTTGTCTACCATGGGTCTCTGGTCTTCGAATTTCTCCCTGATACGATCGACTATGGCATCCTTGAGCCGTATGGCTCCAAAATGGGAGTTTTTCAGATAGGGGCAGTTTTTGACTGATTCGGTTACCAGGAACGTAAGTTCGGGACGTATCCATTCTTCCCAGGGGATCAACATGGAAGCTTCATACAACTCATCGGCTGTGCGAATGTCATCATCCTGGAACAAGCCAAGCATGAGGCGCGTAGAGGTCCTGGACCATAGGCAGAAGCGATAAGCTGCTGCAAGGTCAGCCTGAAATTCGACCCCGCCGCTTACGGTGCGTACATCAGTCCCACCAGCCTTGACGGCTTCGGCCTCGATGATGTCAGTCAGATATAAGGCAGATGTTGCAAAAAAAATCATTGATTCTCCTGGCCTGTCATGACAACAGGCTTTCTAGTTCTTCTTTTTCGAATTCGTACGTAGTGTTGCAGTTGAGGCAATTGAGTTCCAAGGGGAAAGGTCCTTCTTTGAGGATTTCGCTCTTGTCCTGGCTTTCCAGTTGCTTCAGATACTGTGCATACTGCTTTCTGTCACATGGACAGGAGAAGCCCAGCCCCTGGCGAGCAAGGTGCTTCACATCAAAAGCAGCAAACTCTGTTTCCACATACTCTTTGATACTTTTTCCCTCGGCAAGGAACGTTCCGATGGAGGTCAGGCTTTCGCTCTTTTTTTCCAACTGCTCCAGAACGCCCTCTTCACACTGGGGTAAGGATTGCAGGAAAAGGGCTCCGCTCCCTACGACCTGACCCTGCTTGTCGAACTGGATCGACAAGGAGAAAAGGGAAGGAGTCTGTTCGGACTGCTGATAGTACAGGGCAAGATCCTTAGCCAGTGATCCATGTTGCATCATGATCTGACCTGTAAAGGGTGTCTTGTTCTTTTCCAACACCTTGGTGATGGAGAGGAAGCCAGGGCCATACAGTTCGTTCAGGTCCAGACTTTCCAAAGGTTTGGTCAGCGGGATGGGGACATGCTTGAGATAGCCCCGTACAGCCCCACATGCCCAGGCTTCGATGGAGATGCCTCCGATAGGACCGCCACATTCGATGTTGAGTTGGACGCGGTCATTTCCCTTAACGGTGGCACTGAGCAGTGCCCCCGCAAGATAGGCCTGACCCAGCACATAGGTCTCCAGAAGTCCCAACTCGAAGTTTGCGCGCATCTGGTTGATAAGTGTCGTTGCGCTGATGGCAGTCAGGCGAACCTGGCCATTTTGCAAAATAAACACCTCCCGTGCATCTTCTGGCAGGGAGGCGAGATGTTCTTGTAATGCTTTGTTTTCAATCTTCTTTTTGATCATACAAAAGCAGATTAGACAATGACTTCACTTTTTGCAAGAGCTTCGAACTCTGTTCCACCAATTACTTCGTTTTCCAACAACTGTTTTGTAATGGTTTCAAGAGCTTTCTTGTTCTTTTCAAGGTTATTCAGAACTATGGTATACCGATCGTTGACAATTCTTGCTGTCTCAGAATCGATATACTCCTGAGCCTTTTCAGAGAACTCTCTTGAGCCACCTACCCCTGCTATACCGCTTTGTGCAGTCGGCAAGGTGATGTTCCTATACCTTTCACTCATACCAAACTCTTGGATCATCCTACGCACAAGGTCACTTGCACGGCTGATGTCGTTGCCAGCGCCTGTTGAAATCTCTTTGAAAATAACCTGTTCAGCTGCACGACCTCCCAGCAGGGTGTCTATGTTTCCCAGCAATTCTGTCTCTGAGAGCAAAAACCTGTCCTCTGTCGGATACTGCAATGTATAGCCTAAGGCACTCATTCCTCTAGGTATTATAGATATCTTGCTGACTGACTCAGCTCCTTCTGTCAGATAGGCAGTCAAAGCATGACCTGTCTCATGATAGGCAACCCTTACTCGTTCCTTTTCATTGAGCACTCGACTCTTTCTTTCTAGGCCTGCGATAGATTTTTCTATCGCTTCCTCAAAATCAGCCTGGCTAACAGTCTTGCGCTTCTGCCTGACTGCAAGCAAGGCAGCTTCGTTGGCTATGTTTGCAAGGTCAGCACCGGCGAGACCTGCTGATGCTTGTGCAATTTTTCTCAGATCTATGTCCTTTCCCAGTTTGATGTTTTTTGTGTGAATCTTGAGTATTTCATTTCTGCCTTCAAGATCGGGCTTGTCAATGAGTACCTGACGGTCAAAGCGACCGGGACGCAAGAGTGCTGGGTCCAGAATCTCTGGGCGGTTGGTTGCCGCTAGGATAATGACACCTGTTCTGGAATCAAATCCATCCATCTCTACCAACAGTTGGTTGAGAGTCTGCTCACGCTCGTCGTTGCCTCCGATTCCAGCAGCAGAACGTTGCCTTCCGATGGCATCGATCTCATCGATGAAGATGATGCAAGGCGAGTTTTCCCTTGCCTGCTTGAACAGGTCCCGAACACGTGCTGCCCCCACACCTACAAACATTTCGACAAAATCCGCACCGCTCATCCTATAGAAGGGTGTGTGGGCCTCACCAGCAACAGCTCTGGCAAGTAGGGTCTTACCGGTTCCAGGAGGACCTACTAGCAGGACCCCTTTGGGAATCTTCCCTCCAATCTCAGTATATTTGTCAGGATTCTTGAGGAAATCAACGACCTCTTCGAGTTCGTACTTGCTTTCGTCGGCTCCTGCCACATCAGTAAAACGGACTCCAGTATCACCTTCTGCAACAACCTTGGACTTGTTTTGGGTAAAGGAGAGGACCCCCTGTCCTCCTTTGCCTCCCATCTTGGAGAAGAGGAACTTCCAGAATACCAATACAAGGGCCAGAGGCAGAAGGTAACTCAGCAAGGTGGAGAAAATGCTAGGTTTGATTGGAGCCGATGCATAGTATTCGACCTTGTTCTTATCTAGCAATGGGATGAAGGTAGGATCATCAACTTTATACGTACTGAAAGACTGCAAAAAATCTGTAGAGCCAGAATCTTGTAAGTTTGTGAGTGCCTGCTCTTTGGTAAAGTTATAGCCTATGTACTGTTCCTCTTCGATGGAAACCCGTTTTATGGTGCCTCCATCAACAAGTGCCTTGAACTGGTTGTAATCGATAGACTGCACATTGGTCTGTTTGGTCATCATAAAGGTATTCAGTAGGACAAATGCGATGAGGATGATGAAGAAATACCAGAAAGAAAAGGTGAATTTCTTCGGGTTTTTATGATCCTTGCCGCCTAGGTGGACACCAGGTTCCTGAGTGAATTTTTGCTTAAAGGATTCTTTCCAGTCTTTCTCTTGCCTGGAAAATTCCTGTTCGTTATTTTGGGTATCTTTTTCCATTATTGTATATTTCCTTAGTGGTAAATATTCATCTCCACCTGAGTGAATATACTTCGGCAATTGTCAATCGGCAACAAGCCTTGTATAGTTCCTGTATGATACAGGACAAAGTTGTCGTAATAACAGGCGCTGCCAGAAGGGTAGGAAAGGCTCTTGCCCTTTGGTTGGCCAAAGAAGGATATAAGGTAGTTTTACACTGCAATACATCCCTTGATGAGGGGTCTGTCTTGCAACAGAAATTGCAGGATATGGGGTATGAAAGCCGAGTGGTACAGGGAGACCTTACCGATCTTGATGGATTGGAAGCACTCTTTACCCGCTTTGTAGAGAGCTTTGGCCATCTTGATGCCATCATCAATAGCGCATCTGTGTTCCACAATGCGTCATTAGAGCAAACGACTATTCAGAGGTGGCAAGCTGACATGGCCCTGCATGCAGCAGCTCCCTTCTTCCTTTCCAAGATGCTTTATCAGCATACCAAGGAAAGAGGGGCAACAGGCTCAGTTGTAAACATAACCGATACCCAGCTGGCATCCCCTCTTGCAAACAGACCTTCCTATTACCTATCCAAAGCAACCTTGGCGCAAGAGACAACCATCCTTGCGAAAACGCTAGCACCATTTGTGCGAGTCAATGCAGTAGCCCCTGGGCTGATCCTTTCCAATGGGGAGGATGCATATTTTGCCAGAATGGAGAAGCTTCTGCCTCTTGGCCGAACGGGGACCCCCTCAGACATCTGTGAGGCCGTCTCTTATCTGCTTTCGGCGAACTTTGTAACAGGAGTGGCTATCACTGTCGATGGAGGGCATCATTTGTTATGAATTGGATGAGATTTGGAATTTTGTCTCTTTGTAGATATATTCCATGTATTTGCTCCATGTCAGTTGTCATTTGACCAGAAGGTTGCGATATTAAAGAATAAGCATGGAGGAATCATCAGTAATGCGAAATAACCATATGGCACTTGTTGCCACCTTCTTACTTCTTGTCCTCATCCCATTCAGCCTCACTTCAGTCTCTTTGGATGAGATAATCCAGACAGCCTATGGCTCAAGTGAAGAAATGAAACGGTATGAGTTGGACAGGAAGAATGCCGATCTCACTGTCTCTATTGGAGAGGCAAAAGAGGAGTTGGGCATCAGTGTTTCTAGCGGGGATGTCTCTGCGAAATTTGATCCAGCTTCTGGAAACTACATATACGAGACAACCGGCAGTAAGGCAACCTTTACCCTGCCAAACGATGGAAAGACAGCTATTAGCGTAGGCACTGGCTCAGTTTCCTATACTACAAACAGTAATAAATATGCACTCAACCCAACGGTCTCAGCATCTCATTCCATTCTCTATGGTGAGGACAGTGACAACCGATCGACGATTCTGAACAAACAGAGTGCCCTGTTGGGAACGTATACTTACCAGAGCAATCTCATCCAGTTTGAGAATTCAATTCTCAATCAGATACAATCTTTGCTTACCAATGAGATGAATATCAATGAGACAATGAAGAGCATTGTAATACAACAGAAGGGAATGAGTGATGCCTTGGTATTGAAGACCCTCAGTAAAGACAGTGTTGCCTACCAAGAGCTCGAAAACAGTATGGCTCGCCTACAAAGTACTTTGGCAAGCTTGCAAAGCAACCAAGAGTTGTTGGAAAGTCAGTATACCCAACTGACTTCGCTTTCTTGGGAAGGGATTCCTACCATTGCAGAGCCAAACCTTGCTTTTGAGAAGAATCCAAACGGCAATACTTCAGTAGCTTTGAAGGCCCTTGCCTTGGACCTTGCCCAGGAAGACCTGAAGTTAGCGAAGGCGGCTCTTACGAACAAGACACTGCAGATCAATGGTGGAACGAATTTCTATTCGGTAGATTCTGCTGTTCCCTCTATTGGTCAGTTGAGCAGTGTCGGTGGTACTGTGGGAGCTTCCTTCTCAGCCAAGAACTACTCTGTAGGTGCTGGCTTTAGTGGTTCCTACAATTTGGATTCCAATACTTTTACCCCAACTCTTACCGTTAGTGGCTCATGGAACAACAATTCAACACAGCTTGCTGAGAGGCTGAATATTCAGAAGCTAGAGAACAGTGCAATGCTTGCCTCGATTTCCTATAACGATGCCTTGCAGGAGTATTTGTATACAGCATCCTCAATACAGAATCAGGTGACATCCTGGCAGCTGGAGTATGCCCTTTTGGAGAGTACTATCTCCTATAATATAAAGGCATTGGAACAACAAGAAACCCTTTTTGCAAAGGGTCTGACTACGAAAAGCAGTGTGGACAACGCTAGGTTTGCAGTTGGCCAGGATGACTATGAGAAAGCCCTTGCCCTGATCAAGGGCATGGTCCTCGAAAATTCCATCCGTAACCTGCAGATCCAAGGGAGATAGCTACGATGAACGAGAAAGAACAGGACCGTGAAATGAATACGGAGAATCATGTACGTGGTCAGCTAAAGAAAAAGTTGCGCAACCAAAGAATACGACGAACTGTCATTTGGGTTGTACTTATTGTTCTGCTGATAGGAGGCTTCCAAGTCTACTCATTCTATAAGACAAATGGGCACTTCCCCTGGGCACAGGCCAAAGTCGCTGTATCAGCAATCAAGGAGACTGAGGCCAAAGTTTATGAGAGTTCGTTCGTCACTACCATTGATCTCTCTGGATATGTGGAACCTTTTGATAGCCAGAATGTCATTCTCCGTTCGACAGGTACAATCACCAACGTATATGTCAAGGAAGGCGATTCTGTGAAGAAGGGTGATGTCCTCATTGCCATAGACAACACCAACCAGCTCTATGACGTTGCAAGCATCAAGGCAGAGATTGACAAGGCACAGCTCAGTGGAAGTGAGCGCGATCTGGAGCTGTTGCAGCTTAAGCTAAAGAGTGCAACCAACAAGCTTGACTATACCCAAGCATATGCAAACTTCGATGGGGTGATAGCGTCTGTGAAGGTTCGCGAAGGGGATTACTTCGAGGCAGGCTCTTCGGCGATGACCCTTATTGATCGTTCCAAACTGAAGGCCACTGTTGAGATTGATGAGATCGACATGCAGCATGTCAAGATTGGACAGACTGCAGACTTGATCTTTGGCTCCTCTTCTGAGGGTGCCCTTGTAGGTAAAGTAACCTATATCCCTATGCTCGGAAAATACACGACTCAGGGTATTGGTGTCATGGAAGTGGAGATTACCATTGATGATCCACCAGCCACTCTTGCCCCTGGCTATACTTTTAAAGGGACTATTACAAATGAAGGGGAGACTGTTCTCACCCTTCTGCCACAAAGTGCTGTTACTGTGGGCAGAGGTGGGGTGACCACCGTTACCAAGAAGCTGCCTGATGGTACTACCAAGAGTGTCAATGTTATGGTGAAATACCTAGGTGAAGGTATCAGCCAGCTTCTTACAGGAGACTTGGAAATTGGTGACACCCTTATTATCCGCAAGACTAATACGAACGCTTCCGCCTTCGCCGCAATGACTGGTGAATGACGGTGGTATGGGGAGAATGTAATACGTGATGCCTAACAGTGTAATCAGACTACAGAACGTAAAACGCTATTTCATGGTGGGTGACTTTATTGTAAGGGCTCTCGATGGAGTAAGCGTGGATATCAAACGAGGTGAATTCACCTCAATAATGGGGCCTTCGGGAAGTGGGAAATCCACCATGATGAACCTCATAGGGTGTTTGGATACTCCAACTAATGGCCTCATTGACATCGATGGGGAGAATACTGCCGGTATGAGTGAGGCTGAACTTGCCTACATCCGTAACCGCAAGGTAGGCTTCGTATTTCAGCAATTCAACTTGTTGGGAAAACTTACTGCATTGGAGAATGTCATTACCCCCCTCTTGTATGCAGGGGTTCCTACCCGTGATCGACGGACTAAGGCGATTGAAGCATTGGAGAGAGTAGGCCTTTCGGATAGGATGCACCATCGACCCAATGAGCTTTCAGGAGGACAGAAACAACGCGTTGCCATCGCCCGTGCTTTAGTAAACAACCCAGCAATCTTACTTGCTGATGAACCGACAGGGGCCCTCGATTCCAAGACAGGGAACCAGATCATGGAATTGTTTGAAGAGCTCAATAGTGAAGGAAGGACGGTAATACTTGTTACCCATGACCGCGAATTGGGGATGCGCAGCTTGCGCCAGATCCGAATTCGTGACGGAAAGCTGGAGGAGTAACATGCTTATTGAGAATATCAAGCTCGCCTTTGGTTCAATGAGGGGAAGCAAGATGAGAACCCTGCTTTCCTTGCTGGGCATTATCATCGGTGTTGGCTCGGTTGTAGCCATTCTCACCATTGGAGACAGTGCATCAAAAAGCATTACCGACAGCATCTCCGTCGGAGGACTGGACATGGTCACCGTCTATCCGGCCTTTGGTCAACGTACCACAGGGATTTTTACCGAGGAGTTTGGTGACACTCTGATGCGTGATATCGAGGGCATCGAGAGTGTGCTTCCCCAAAACGCAAGCAATGCTACAGTGCGTAATAATCAGGAGAATATGAGTGCTACTGTTAGTGGGGTACTCTCAGGATATGAGAGTGTGCTCAACTTGGAGTATTCGGAGGGTACGTTCTTTTCTTCCCTGGATAACATCAACCGCCGTCAAGTGGTGGTATTGGGTTCTGCCATCGCTAAAAAACTTTTTCCTGGAGGAACTGCTCTGGGAGGGTATGTCAGTATCTTCCGAAACCAGGCAAAAAGCTATCAGGTGGTCGGCGTGCTTGACTCGAAGGATGCCACATTCAGCCTCTCCTATGATGATAGTGTCTTTATCCCCTACAATACCTATGATCAGAGATTCCGGAAAACGACCAGTGTCGGGGCCTATGTTTTGAAGATTGCAGAGGGTTATGATACCATTGCAGTATCAAATAAAATCACCGAAACCTTGGATAATCTGGTGGGAAAAGATGGGTATGATCTGTTCAGTCCTGCAAGTCTAGCTAAGATGGCCACACAAATAACGGGAACTTTCAGTGCGTTCCTCGCTGCCATTGCTGCCATAAGCTTGCTTGTCGGTGGTATCGGAATTATGAACATCATGTTGGTATCGGTAGCAGAGCGTACCAAGGAGATCGGCATTCGAAAGGCTTTGGGAGCATCGCCCAATGTGATACGTGGGCAGTTTATCTCAGAAGCGCTTACCCTGACTGTACTCGGAGGGATACTAGGTATTGGTTTGGGGTCGGCTCTCAGCTTTGCTGTCACCAATTTAATGGATTGGTCGTTGCATTTATCGTATGCCTCGTTCATACTTGCGATGGGTTTCTCGATGTTCGTCGGGGTGTTCTTCGGTTGGTATCCAGCTATGAAGGCATCAAAACTTGACCCTATTGAGGCCTTGAATTACGAATAGATGTTTCGGGGGAATACATTGGAAAGAAAAAGGAAGCGTTGGATGATAGTAGATGGCAGGGAACCCTTCTTTGTCATCTCATCCCTTATCTTTGCTTTTGTCATTCTGATCGGTCTGGTGATATTCCTTGCCACTGCCCTTACGGAACGGGAAGAGCTACGGATGCAATCAGAAGCCGAGCGTGCCTTCAACTCTGTATTCCTTGCCCTACAGGACAGCACCACTAAAGCGTTGAAAACTATGCAGGAACAGGATGTAAGCGGAGTCGGGGTGTATAGTTCGATGGGTAGGAAAGTGCTGAGCCTAGGCAATGTTCCTGTGACCATCCCCTTGGCAAAGTTTGACAACAAGGGAAGCAGGCAGGATTCAAACATAGGGACAGCAACCTACAATAAAGAGACCGGGATGATTGAGTATATTCGATTTTCTCGGCTTACTATCCTGTTGGATACTGGTGAACTGACTCTTACAGAAAGTGGGCTGCTACCTACTCCAATAGATTTTCCTGATGTCCTCTACTTGCATTTTGACGGACAGAACTACTACCACCGCCTTATGGTCATCATGTTTATCGGTGTTGTGTCTGTACTGATACTGATAGGTCTTTTTCTTTTGGTTCTTAGTATATACCGAAGCAATCGCCGCTATCGTGAAACTATTGCCAAACAGGAGAGCTTGGTAAATCTTGGACAAGCGGCAAGGACACTTACCCATGAGATAAAGAACCCCCTAAGTGCCATCACCATTCAGCTTGCCCTGTTACGCAAGACCATGCCCAAGGAGAACAGTGAGGACCTGAATCTTATGTTCCAAGAGGTTGACAGGCTTACACAACTGACAAACAAGGTCAGTGATTTCTTGCGTAACCCTTTGGGTACGCCTGAAGTAGTGGACCTCAATGAGCTTTTTTCTACCCTCATAAAACGGTTCGACAAACCAATTCGGTTCCGTTCGAATACCTCTGCACAGATACTCATTGATAGGGACAGAGCCCGTTCTGTCTTTGAGAATCTTTTGAAAAATGCTGTAGAAAGTTGTTCTGGAAGAGATCCTGAAGTTGAAGTTGCTATCAGAAGTGGCAAGCGAGGTCTGATCCTCATTTTTGTCATGGACAGGGGGGATGGCATTAAAAGTGAGGATGAGAAGAAAATCTTCGATCCGTTCTTTACCACCAAGATCCATGGCTCAGGTATAGGGCTTTCCATATCACGTCAGTTTGTCAGAGCCCGTGGTGGCAATGTCCGTCTTTATGCACGTGATGGGGGAGGGACGGTTGCTGAAGTGGTGTTGCCTCGTTCCATACATACGACCAAACTGCTTGAATCGGAGAGAACATGAAAATATTGATAGTAGACGACGAGCCAAATATTCGTGACCTTATGCATCGCTATCTCCAATTGGACAGTATAGACAGCGATTGTGCAGAGAATGGTCTCAGTGCCCAGAGGATGCTCAAGGAAGAACTCTATGATGCCTGTCTCATTGATCTGAAGATGCCTGGTATGGATGGTCTATCCCTCATAGAGTGGATCCGTTCAGAAGGGTTTCGCATGCCCATCATCATGGTCAGTGCACACGGGGAAATCGCCGATGCTGTCTCTGCCCTAAAGGAAGGGGCACAGGATTACATCGTAAAACCCTTTGATCCCGAAGAACTGGTCATCAGGTTAAAAAAACTTGTGGATGCACAGAACCTTCGTAATATGGTGGAGAGTGAGACCCGAAGCACCTCCATCGATGACAAGCAGATATTTGTAGGGGAGAGTCCCTCTATCAGAAAGATCAAGGACCTTATAAATCGGATTGCCGATACCAATTCCACTGTCCTCATAACAGGGGAAAGTGGTACAGGAAAGGAAGTTGTGGCTCGTGATATTCACGCCTCTTCTCCCGTAAAAGGTGGACCTTTTGTAGCAATTAATATTGGAGGTGTTCCTGAAAACCTCTTGGAAAGTGAACTCTTCGGATATGAGAAAGGTGCCTTTACCGGTGCTGGGTCCCGCAAAACAGGAATGTTTGAACTTGCTAGTGGAGGAACCCTCTTCTTGGATGAGATTGGAGATATGCCACTTTCATTGCAGGTGAAAATCCTGAGGGTCCTGCAGGAACGACGCATAACTCGCTTAGGAGGAACTGACCCTATGCCCATCAATGCCCGTATCATCGCAGCAACCAACAAGGATGTTGAGCATATGGTACGTGAGGGACAGTTCCGGGAAGACCTTTTCTACCGCCTGAATGTGGTGCGCATCACCATACCCCCGCTTCGTGAAAGGCGCGAGGATATTCCCTTGCTTGCAGCAGGAATTCTCAAGCGATTGAATCGCCAGATGGGTAATAAGATAACGGGCTTCACCAGCGAGGCCCTCTCCACGCTTTGTGAGCATGACTTCTTTGGTAATGTGCGTGAATTGGAGAATATTCTGGAACGAGCAGTCATCTTTTCCAATACGAGCGAAATCCATGATGAGGATCTCGATCTGCGAGGCTCAGTTTCCATGCGCACTCATGAAAAGGAAAAAGAAGATACCAGGCTTGCTGTCTCTGATGGTAAGAGCCTCAAGGATGTGGAAATTGATGCCATCATACGGGCTCTGCACCGCTGGGAGGGGAATCGAACCCGAACAGCAAAGGAGCTGGGCATTAGCCGCAGGACTCTCATCAACAAGATAGCAGAAAACAATCTCGATCTTTAGTCCAATATACGTTAGGAGTACCACACTATGACTACCATTCCCCGTTGGGATTTGACTCCCATCTATCCTGCTCTCACCAGTGAGCAGTTCATCCACGACCTCAAGGAGGTTGTCCTGCTTTCAAATAATCTTGAGAAGGAGCTAGTCTCTTCCTCTTGCAATATTGTCGAGGCTGTATATGCCTATGAACGCATCCTTGACTATTTGGAAAATCTCTCTGCCTACAGTTCATGCCTGCTTACCACAGAGACTGGTAACCCTGCCTTTCTTAAGGCCGTGAACCAGGTGGAGGAAGAGGCTCTGGTTGTACAGCGTCTGGAAGTGCTGTTTCTCAATTTTCTTAAGAAGCATGAGCAGGATATACAAACACTTACAAAGGATGGAGAGCCCCTTTCTGCCTACCGTTATGTCCTTTCCGAACTACTTGAAGAGCAGAAGCACCTAATGGAACCTGAGCTGGAGAACCTTGCCTCTGATCTTGCACGTTCAGGTACTGATGCCTTCTCACGCTTGCAAGAGGCTATCAGCTCAAGTGCTACAAGTGATGAAGGCCCTGAGAGCAAGACTATTGTACAGTTGCGTAACGAGGCTTTCCATCAGGATAGGGTAGTACGCAAAGAGGCTTTTGAGAAGGAACTGGCTGTATGGAAGACTCATGAGGTTGCCTTTGCCGCTTCTCTGAATGGGGTTAAGGGAACCACCATCACCTTAGATAAGGCACGTGGGTATAAGAGCCCTTTGGATAGATCTTTGAGACAGTCAAGAATTGAGCCAGAGGTCCTTACTGCTCTCATCACCACACTTGAGAAAAACCTGCCGATGTTCAGAGGATACTTGAAGACTAAGGCTAAGGCCCTGGCCCTTGGGAGCTGTGCTTTTTATGACCTTTTTGCCCCTGTGGGAACAGGAGGCAAATCCTATACTTTCTCTGAGGCCCGGGCTTTTATCATCAAGCAGTTTTCCCTGTTTAGTGAGGATATGGGCCTTTTTGCCGAGAAAGCCTTCAATAACAATTGGATCGATGCCGAGCCTAGGAAAGGAAAGGTAGGAGGGGCCTACGACACCTCCTTCCCGCTTGCAAAACAGAGCAGGATCCTTTCCAACTTCGATGGGTCTTTCAATGGACTTTCTACCTTGGCTCATGAGCTGGGACATGCCTACCATGACAGTGTGGTGCTCTCTCAAAGCAATCTCTTGAGAAGTTACCCGATGACGCTTGCAGAAACTGCTTCCATCTTCAGTGAGTATGTGGTGTTCCAGGGTGCTATCAGCAAGTGTGCCACTGATGAACGGCTTACCCTTATAGAGCATTTCCTTCAGGATACTACCCAAGTTTGTGTGGATATCCTAAGCCGTTTCTACTTTGAAAATGCTCTTTTTGAAAAGCGTGCAGAAGGGGAGCTTATCCCTGATGAACTTTCTTCTCTTATGCTTGAAGCCCAAAGACGTAGCTATGGGGATGGCCTTTCTGTCTATCATCCGTACATGTGGGCGGTGAAGGGCCACTATTACAGTAGTGACTTTTCTTTCTACAACTATCCCTATGCCTTCGGTCAGCTGTTTGCCCTCGGACTCTATGCACAGAAGGAGAAGGATGGACCTGGGTTTGCAGCAAAGTATCGCTCCCTCTTGGAAAAGACCGGAAGCGCTTCTGCCAAGGAAGTTGCCCTCGTCCTCGACTGTGACATCACAAGCGAGAAGTTCTGGCAGGAGGGAATGGATATCATTGCCTCCTATGCCCAAGAGTTTGCCCATGCAAGTGACCATTGAGAAACTTGTCCAAGGGGGCGATGGTTTTGCCCGTTTGGAATCAAATAAAAGTCTCTTTGTCGAAGGGGCCCTCCCAGGTGAAGTGGTAGAGTTCGTTATCAACGAAGAGAAGAAAGGGTATGCAAAGGCTCAGGTTACAGCCCTTCTACAGGCTTCTGATGATCGTGTAACACCCCCCTGTCGTTACTGGGGAGTCTGTGGTGGGTGTGACTTGCAGCATCTTGCAAGTGAGAAGCAGCCATTAGCCAAGCAGAAGATGGTCCTGGAAAACCTTGAGCGTATCGGCTCGATTCCTGCCTCTTCCTTTGTACTTGAGGAGACTGCCTTTGCCAAAAGCTGGGCTTATCGTAGCCGTGTGCGCTTTCATGTGGATATGGCAACACGTGAAATTGGCTTTCTTGCAAAAAGGAGCAACGATCTGGTTCCTATCACAACCTGTCCTATCCTGGTGGATGCACTCAACATAGAGCTTGCTCAGAAGGACAGGATCCTGTCAGCTGCTCGGGCTGTGATGTTCTCTTCAAAAAAGCGCACAAAGCGGTATGTCGAGGTCAATGCTTTCGCTGGTGACAAGAAGGTATCCTTTGGTGATGAGGTGGTCACTGCCACTGTCGATGGCCATCGGTTCTCCGTGACCGCTAATGTATTTTTCCAGAGCAACCTTATTTTGCTTCCCTCCCTTGTTCGGTATGTCTCTGAGCATGTACAGGGATGTCTTGTCATGGACCTCTACAGTGGGGTAGGGACTTTCAGTAGTTTCTTGGCAACTGAGAATCGCTTGCTCATCGCAGTGGAACGCCAGATGGAATGTCTCGCTCTTGCAAAGCGTAATGTCCCAGGCCTTGAAGTCTATAGCGACAGAGTGGAACTTTGGGCAAAGAAACAGAGGCGACAAGTGGATACTGTGGTTGTCGACCCACCCCGAACAGGCTTGGAAGATGGCCTTCCCGCCCTTATTGCCTCATGGAAAGCAAAAAGGGTCATCTATGTCTCGTGTGACAGTGTTACCCTAGGGCGAGACTTGCAACGGTTCACGGTGCAGGGTTACACTGTCTCTACGGTAAAGGTCTTTGACCTCTACCCCCAGACGTTCCATCAGGAAGTGGTGGTAATTCTGGATAGAGAGGAGCATGCCCTATGAAAGACGGTTTTCTAGCCTGTGGAACGCTAAGTCCCAAAATCAAGGTGGCTGATTCTGTGTTTAATACAGAGTCAATAAAGAGGGCCATGGATAAGGGGTGCGCCGAAAACCTCGCCTTGCTGGTTCTGCCGGAACTGGCAATCACTGGCTATACTTGCGCTGACCTGTTTTTGCAACGAATCCTACAGGAGGGTGCAAAGGTTGCAATTGAGCAGCTACTCTCTCATAGCAAGGGCCACGACATGGTGGTAGTAGTGGGCGTCCCCCTTATCTTTTTTGGAAACCTGTATAACTGCGCAGTGGTGATACAGGATGGAAAGATCCTTGGAGTGGTGCCCAAGCGAAATGTGCCCAACTATCAGGAGTTTTATGAGAAGCGTTGGTTTCACCTTCCTCCTGACGATGTCAGGGAGGTAAGCCTTGCAGGACAGAAGACACTTTTTGGCACCAAGTTGCTCTTCAGCTGTACAAACATCCCTGAATTTATTCTTGGAGTAGAGATTTGTGAGGACCTCTGGGTCCCTGATAGTCCTTCTAACGATATGGCCCTTGCCGGGGCTACCGTCATAGCCAACTGTTCCGCCAGCGATGAGCTGGTAGGCAAAAAAGAGTTTCGCCGTTCTTTGGTCTCTACGCAGAGTGCCAAACTGATATGTGGTTATCTCTATTGCAATGCAGGACCTGGGGAATCTACTACCGACTTGGTATTTTGTGGACATAACCTGATCTACGAGAATGGAAGGCAGATGGGCGAACAGTTTCTAGCCGAAGATATCCTTTTGCGCACGGAGCTTGATGTCCAGCGCCTTGCTGGTGAACGGCTTCGCATGCACTCTTTTGGTGAGAGCCGATACAGCTATACCACAGTGGAATTCACCCTCAAGAAGCTCCGGGAAACTAAGCTGACACGTTTCATAGATACCGTTCCTTTTGTTCCCAATGATCCTGAAATGAGGGCCGTGCGGTGTGAGAAGATTCTCACTCTCCAGGCCATGGGCCTAAAGAAACGCCTTGAGCATACGAAGTTGCAGCATGTGGTGATTGGCCTCTCTGGAGGACTGGATTCCACCCTTGCCCTGTTGGTATCTGTCCGTGCCTTTGATCTGCTTGGTTTGGACCGATTGGGCATAATAACGGTGACCATGCCTTGTTTTGGTACCACCAAGCGTACCAAAAGCAATGCGACTTCCTTGGCAAAGGCCTTTGGGGTCACTTTGCTTACCATTCCCATACGAGTTGCAGTCACTCAGCATTTCAAGGATATCGGCCATGCAATTGAAAATCATGATGTCACCTATGAGAACAGCCAGGCGAGAGAGCGTACCCAGGTCCTGATGGACCTTGCAAACAAGTATTCCGCCTTGGTTGTCGGTACCGGAGACCTGTCAGAACTCGCCCTTGGATGGGCAACCTACAATGGGGACCATATGTCTATGTACGGGGTGAACGCCTCTGTACCCAAGACGCTGGTCCGCCATCTGGTCACACATTTCGCCAATAAGGAAGAGCCTAAAGTACGGAAAGTCCTCCTTGATGTGGTGGCGACCCCTGTAAGCCCGGAACTATTGCCAGCATCAAAAGATGGGACCATCAGTCAGGTCACAGAGGAAGTTGTAGGGCCCTATGTCTTGCATGATTTCTTTTTGTATCAGGTGGTTCGCCTACACTTTGGCCCAGAGAAGGTCTTGCGTCTGGCTCAGGTAGCCTTTAGAGATGAATATGAGAGTTTGGTCATCAAAACGTGGTTGAAAACATTCTACTGGAGGTTCTTCAGCCAACAATTCAAGCGATCATGTCTCCCTGACGGTCCTAAAGTAGGCTCTGTTTCCCTCTCTCCTAGGGGAGATTGGCGGATGCCCAGTGATGCTTCTGTCCAGCTTTGGATGAATGAGTTGGAAGGTCTTTAATCTGAAACCAGAAGAATACTCTCAATATAGTGAAAATAATGTAGTATCTTTTTGTATCCAATCCTTCTCTGCACTGTTATATATAGTTGAGGAGTTATGATTTTTATGAAAAAGAAATTTCTAGCCGTCCTGCTTGTGATTCTTGTACTTCCAACTGTTTTGAGCGCTAGAAGTTTGCTGGATGTAAGTCTTGGCTTTGGTGGTGCGTTTACCAATCCAAGTGGCAGTAGTTTTTCTGAAAACATCAAAGATCCTACGAACTGGAAATTCGGAGGTGAAGTTGCTGTTCGTCTTACTGTCCTTCAAGCCCAGGCCATGGCATTCCCAATAGAATGTGTTGATAATGGTCAAGGTGTTTTGTTGCTTGGATTTGCAAGTCTGAACGTTCCTCTCGTCGGTTCTTTGTTATTCTTGGAGTTGGGTATGGGGCCAAGTGTCCTGTATGTTCCCTCAACCAAGACCAATGATGGTGCGTATTATGTTTTGAAGGATGATCAGCAGGTGTTTGCTTCTGAGATTACTTTTACTGATGCACTGATGAAAAGTCCCCTATACCTGCAACTTGGGTTGGGAGTGGAAATTGGAAAAGTTGGGATGAGAGTACGGTATTTGGTCGAGAGCGACTCATCAATGGAGAATTTTATTGAAACAAGGTCTCCAATGGACCTGTTTCAGTTGAATAGCGGTTCACTTTCTCTTGCGTTGTCCTTAAAAATGTTTTAAATTTGTTATATAAGAACGATATGACGGTTATCAGCCAGTCAAAAAAGAGGTAAAAAGTATGAAAAAGAGATTTTTAGTATTACTCATTGTAGTATGTGTTCTTCTTCCTGCAACGCTAAGTGCAGCTTTGTTGGATCTGAGTATCGGTGCAACAGCCCGGTATGATAAGAGCTTCGCAGAAATTCAGACATCCATTGATAATGAAACGTATACTGATGAGCTTGCTGATATTGGTAATTATGCCTTTGGTGCTGATGTCCGTTTGAAACTCCTTCTTGCAGAAGTTGATTTGGTTGGTATGTTCGGTAGCAAGACTGTGGATTCAGTTGACTATACTACCATCTCCGTACTGACCAGTGCAGGTATCTCTCTTGATATCCTGAATATCGCCAGACTTGGATTTGGTATGGGCCCACGCTTTAACGTGATGATTGATGCTGATGGAAACACTGTCATTGAGGACTCGAACGGCACTGGTGTGGACTCAATGGATGGATTCGGTGAAGCATTCATCAATTCACCTGTTGCCTATCGTGCAACCGTCGATTTCAATCTCGGTGGTATGATGCTCGGTCTTAACTATACTGTTGATACGGCTTATACCTTTAATGAGTGGCAGAATGTGCAGGATTTGTTCGATGCCCCTCTTGATTCAGGTAAGGTTGGAGTCTCTTTCCTCTTCTCACTCATCTAAGACTACATACCTAGTTTAGACTAACAGGCCCGGAGAAATCCGGGCCTGTATTGCTTTTCTGCTTTGGGTAAGTATGATACAGTAATCGCAAGGAGCATGACCATGGCAAAAAAGGATTTTATCCACCTCTTCCTTTCAGCGTTGTTAGTAGCGCTGCTTTCTTTTTTTCTTCTGTATTTCTTTGCCCCCAGCATGAGCACAAGGTTTTTGGGTGTAAGCTTTGCAACTCGGGAAGGTTCTGATAATGCTTTGGTGATTACAGCAGTTGAAGCTGCTGTTGACCATGTGAAGAACAGCCCTGAATTTACGCAAGAGTCGCTCGACAAGCTCCAGGACCTCTTGCGAAGTGCTGATGTGCAGGCAAAGCTCAAGGCTGCTGCCACCCAGGGTGAGGACATATTGAAGGATGCCATCCAAGCAGTCACGGACAAAGTGAAATGAAGCCTTTTCAGGTAACCTTTCTCGGTACCGGAACAAGTCATGGAATCCCCGTTATTGGTTGTGCCTGTCCTGTCTGCCATTCTTCTGATCCCCATGACAACCGTTTTCGCAGCAGTATTCTCATCGAAGATGGGACTCATACCTTGCTCATCGATACCACACCGGAATTTCGCCTGCAGGCTTTGCGTGCAAACCTGAAGAGCCTTGATGCAGTGCTCTATACCCATGATCATGCAGATCATTTCAACGGTATCGATGACCTCAGGGTATTCTGTAAGGATAGTACCCTGCCAGTTTTTTGTTCTGAGGAGGTTGCCTTTTCCATCTCCTCCCGCTTTGGGTATGTACTGAGAACCTATGATGAGGCAGGTGGGATACCCCATCTCCAATTGAACAAACTCAAAGCGTATGAGATGATTCGTATTGCAGGTTTCGAAGTCCTTCCTGTACCGATACGCCATGGGTGCAAGCTCATCCTGGCCTTTCGCATTGGCTCTTTCATCTATGCAACTGATAGCAGTGGCATCCCACCAGAAAGTCTGCCATATTTTGAGGGAATCGATACCTTGGTGTTGGGAAGCTTGCGCTATTCGCCTCATCCCACTCACTTCAGTGTGAGCGAGGCTACCGCCTTTGCAACAAAAGTAGGGGCCAAACGGGTGTTTCTCACCCATTTGAGCCATGATATACGTCATAGCCAACTGGAAGCCGAGCTTCCTTTTCACATGCATGTGGCTTACGACATGTTACAAATTACCATAGGGGAAGCATATGACCGATGATGTCATGGAGCTGTTCGGCGAACAGGATTTTGACCAGAAGAAATTGGAAAAGGAAGCTTCCTTGCGTCCTCCTGTTGTCATTGAGAAGAGAGAAGAGAAATCCATAGAGGGGCAAATGATAGTGGAAAAGGAAAGTCAAGGACCATCAGGACCTTCCAGTGAGAAGAAGCTCTACATCATCGATGGCTATGCCCTTATCTACCGATCCTACTACGCATTTATAAACAACCCGATGAAAGACTCTCAAGGCAACAATATCAGCTCTGTGTATGGGTTTTTCTCCACCCTGTTGAAGTTGCTTCGGGAAAACAATCCAGAATATATGGTTGTAGCCATGGATAGCCATGGCCCTACTTTTCGTCACGAAATGTATGAGCCCTATAAGGCAAACCGAGAGGCTGCCCCAGAGGATCTGCACTCACAGGTCCCTATCATTAATGCCATCCTCAAGGCAATTGAGATCCCGATGGTCGCAATGATGGGCTTTGAAGCTGATGACATCATAGCAACCCTCTGTAGGGAGGCTACCCGTCACAATATCGATACCATCATGTTTACTGGAGACAAGGACCTGTTGCAACTTGTCGATGAGCATACTTTTGCACTGAGGCCTGCTAAGAAAGGGGAAAAGCAGTACCGTCTGATGGGCATCCCTGAAGTCCAGGAGGAGTTTGGTGTCCTGCCAAAGCAAATCGTGGACTACCTCTCTTTGGTTGGAGATGCTTCTGACAACGTCCCTGGCGTCAAAGGAATAGGGGGAAAGGGAGCCGTAAAACTCTTGCAGCAGTTTGGTTCGATTGAAGGGATATATAAGAATATCCGCCTCTGCGCAAAAGGCATTCAGAAAAAATTGGAAGAGGGCGAAGCTCTTGCAAAGCTGAGCAAGTCTTTGGTAGAGCTCAAGTGTGATCTATTCGAGGTAGAGTCCTTTGACACAGAGGAGTATCTGCTCAATGACCTCAACTACAAGGCTGCCATCCCCCTGTTTGAGGAGATTGGGATGAAGAGTATCATGCGCGAGCTGGAAAAGCTTGCAAACGGTGGCTCTGTACCCAAAAAGCCAGATGTGGTACAGAAAGCGATGAAGTCCTCAGAAAAAGGAATCTACGAAGCGGTAATGACTCTACCTAGGTTGCAAGAACTGTTCATGCAAGCAGAGAAAGAGGGAGGCCTCATCGCCTTCGACCTGGAGACAGACTCCCTCGATGCCATGACTGCAAAACCTCTTGGGTTTTCCTTTTCCTGGGTAGAGGCAATTGCCTACTATGTGCCTATTGTCAGCGAAGGGGAGAGATTGTTCTCTGATGAAGATCTCAGAAAAATTCTTTCAGAGTTCTTTGAAACTGGCCGGCTCTCCTTGGTTGGGCAAAACATCAAGTATGACTACAAGGTATTGGTCAATTGGGGCGTTACACCCAAGAACCTTGTATTCGATACCATGGTGGCAGCTTGGTTGTTGGACAGCACAGGGGTTTTCAATATGGACTACCTTGCGGAGAAATACTTGGGATACAAGACACTCTCCTACAAGGACGCCGTTCCTAAGGGCCAGAGCATTGGTGACATCCCTCAGGAGCAGGCTGTTTTTTATGGCTCTGAGGATGCTGATATAACATTCAGGCTTTATAAGCTGTTCGCTAATCTCTTGGTTGCACGGAATCTCATGAGCCTGATGGAACATCTTGAGATGCCGTTGCTACGTGTCATTGCCAACATGGAAATCGAGGGCATTTTCCTGGACAGGACACTTCTGGAACCTCTGACAGCTGAGTTTGAAGAGCGAATCGGTGCGATACAAAAAGATATTTTTGCCATTTGTGGGCATGAGTTTAACCTCAATTCCCCCAAACAGTTGCAGGAAGTGTTGTTTGTAGAACGAGAGATCCCTACTGGTGCAAAGACCCGTACCGGATTTTCCACAGCAACTGATGTATTGGAGCCTCTGAGCGGAACCTATCCTGAGGTAGCTCTGGTGCTGGAATACCGGATGCTCAATAAGCTCAAGACTACCTATATCGACAAGCTTCCTCTTGATATCCTGAAAAGGACTGGAAGGATCCATCCCTCTTTCTCCCAGACAGGGACAGAAACCGGCAGATTGTCCTGTAAGGACCCGAACCTGCAGAACATTCCTGTCAGGACTGAAGAAGGCAGGCGTATTCGCTCCTCCTTCGTCCCCAAGGAAGGGTATGTATTTCTTTCTGCTGACTATTCCCAAATAGAGTTGGTGGTCCTTGCTCATATGGCAGATGATCCTGGCCTGAAGGGCGCCTTCCTCAAGGGTGTTGATGTCCATAGTTCAACAGCCTCCCTGATCTTTGACGTCCCTCTTGAAGAGGTGACAGGCGAGCAGCGAAGGGTAGCTAAAACCATCAATTTTGGAGTGATGTATGGTATGGGCCCCCATAGCCTTTCAGGGGATCTGAAGATTACCCACGCTGAGGCAAAGGCTTTCATTGACCAGTATTTTGCTCGCTACAGTGCAGTCAATGCGTTTATTGAAAAGACTCGTGAGGATGCCGCACTCAATGGCTATGTATCGACTCTGCTCGGACATCTGCGTACTATTACTGAGATTACAAGCAGAAATGGGGTCGAACGGGCAAAGGCTCAGAGGATAGCGGTGAATACCGTTATCCAAGGCAGTGCTGCCGATATCATGAAGCTTGCCATGCTTCGAATTGACAAAGCGCTACAAACGCACTCCCCTGATACCAAGCTGTTGTTGCAAATTCATGATGAACTAGTTTTTGAGGTTCCCGAAGGGGAGCTTGAGAAAGTGCATTCCTTGGTCAAGGAGGCGATGGAGGGCGCTGTGAAACTCTCCCTTCCCTTGCGTGCAAGCCTTGAGACTGGCAAGAGCTGGGGAGAAATCCATTGATGAAGGTCATTGGTCTGACAGGAAAGGCCGCTGCAGGGAAGAATGTGGTTGCTTCTTTCTTTGCTGACCTGGGGTGTGTTGTCGTCGATGTTGACCAACTAGGGCATTCTGCATTGGAGCAGAACCAGATTCTGCTAGGTGAGACCTTTGGCTCTGAGATTGTCAGAGGGGGCAAGGTTGACCGCAAGGCTCTGGGAGCTCTAGTTTTCTCAGATCCGAACAAACTAAAGGCTCTTGAGGCAATTACGCACCCAGCGATGATTGAAGAGTGCAAACGCCTGATCAGACAGGCTGAGCAACAAGGCAAAGAGGCTCTGCTCATCAATGCGGCCTTGCTATATAGGATGCAACTCTACAAGTTGTGTGATCATGTGGTTTTTGTGAAGGCTCCACGTTTCGTTAGGTTATTGCGCTCCCAAAAGCGTGAAAAGACTACTTTGAAGAAATTTTTTGCAAGAGAAAGGGCACAACAGGATATACGAGAGGATGTTTTTCCTTCATCCCTTCCTGTTTTCATCCTACGCAATGGGTCTGATAAAGCGTTAATTCATCGACAAGTCACAGCGTATTGTGCTACGATAGGAATCGGAGTTTCATCGCCCAGATGAAACAATTGTATTATGAGGGTTTGAAATGAAGAAATCGGTTCGGATACACTTGCTGGTTATTACAACGGTTGTGGCGATTTTTGCCTTTGCAGGGATATGGTACCTACGTCCTGGTGTGCCAAACGAACTGTTAGAGCAAGCCCGAGCGAGGCAATTGCAACCCCTCTTGGAAATAGATGCCCCCATACGAAAGCCGGTTGTTGAGCCTGTTGCCCAGGCCTCTGTCGACAAGGAAGCCCTCGCTGAAGAGTTGCTTCCGACACTTACTGATCGGGTAGCCCGTTCTCTTGAAGGGCCCTTGTATGAAAAATTGAAAAAAGAATTTGCTTCTGATGAAGCTTTTATTTCGCAGATATCTGCCAAATTGGAAGAGACTCTCAATTTGGGAGGACAAACATCTGAGGTGGCGGGTATACCAGCAATCCCCCAAAGCTTGCAAGCTGATTTTGCAAAGCAGGTGGAAGAACTACGTACTGAATTGCTCGCTACCCTTGCCGATGGACAGAGTTCATTTTTCTTCCAGATTGAAGATATGCTAGATGCACGCCTTGGTCGAGTTGAAACTGACATCAACACTGAAATGCAAGCGTATGTACCCCAGCTTGTAGATAGGATGATTCCCTCCTTGGTAGAGATGCTCGTCAATGAGCTTGATGCAAACAAGGCGACGTATCTTCCTTACCTTGCCAAGGAGCTGAAGCCTCATTTGGTTGACAGCATCACAGAAGAGGAATTAGTCCTTCTCTATACCTCCTATCGTGATCGGATAGTGGCGGATCTGGTTCCTGCTATCCTGGCAGCTATGGAAGAGCCTGCTAAGAAGGAAGTTTCTGAGATGGTGACAAGCCTTACTACCCCAGCGGCTCCTGTCCCAGCTCCACCTCCGTCTATAACGAGCGTAGTGAAGCCGGCTCCTGTTATTGAGGCTAAGTCAGTTCCCACACCACCGGCGGTGGTTGTTGAGCCTGAGGTTGTGGTTCCTAAGACTCCTGCAGTCCCCAAGATTCCCACTATTGCAACACCAAAGAGTGAGGTTGTTGAGCCTGAGGTTGTGGTTCCTAAGACTCCTGCAGTCCCCAAGATCCCCACTATTGCTACACCAAAAAGTGAGGTTGTGGAGCCTGAGCCTATACTTACCGCTCCTGCCTTTGCCGCCGCTGAGCCAGAAGTGTTTGTCGATCCTGTTGTCTATGAAGAGAAACGTACTGAGATTCGTACCAAGGCAATTCAAGATGTCCTTGATAGGATACATGCCCTGTAATATCACTCTTTTGGATAGCTTCTCTTCTCACCTTCCACTGTGGTGAAGTTCCATACAGCACATCCGCTGCTCTCTTGCAGATAGCCTTCGGTGAGTGGGACTTTTCCTCCTCCCTGGGGCAGATCCACTGCATAGAGAGGCATGGCCAGACCTGATAGCCGTCTTCGTAACTCCTTTTCCAAAGCAAGGCCTTTTTCCAGAGGAACACGAAAGTGTGAGGTCCCTTCAACGAGATCTCCCTGAAAAAGATAATAGGGTTTTATCCTTGAGAAGATGAGTTTGTTGCAAAGTTCTTCAAGTGTAGAGACAGTATCATTGACCCCTTTGAGTAGTACGCTCTGGTTCATCGCAGGGATTCCAGCATCAACAAACATCCCCACCGCCGCTACCGCTTCCTTGGTAAGTTCCCTAGGATGGTTGAACTGTGTCATCAGGTAAAAAGGTGCGGTATCGAACTTTTGTATGATTGCCACAAGTTTTGGGGTTATCCTAGTAGGGAAGGCTGCTGGCATTCTGGTGCAGAGCCTGATGACCAGATCTTCTCTTGCCTCTCGGAAGATGGCGATGAGCTCCTCAATCTTGCTATCAGGGAGAGTCATCATATCCCCACCGGTCAGTAAGATCTCTTTCACTTCCTTGTGCTGTTCCAGATAGGATGCTGCCTCTCGTATCTCTGCCCTGGTTGCAGGGCCTTGGAATGTGCCGGTAAAGCGCCTGCGAAAGCAATGTCTGCAATACATGGCACAGATGTCGGTCACCAGAAATGCCACACGACTGGGGTATCGATGGATAAGGCGTTTTGTGACTGTATGGTCTACCTCTGCCAAGGGGTCGATATGCTCCTCCATGAGGTGTTCCCCTTCATGGATGGTGGGGACTACCTGGATGCGCAAGGGGTCACGAGGGTCATCCTTGTCTATGAGGGAAAGAAAGTAAGAGGGTATGGCTAGGGGGAGGACACCTGTAAGATTTTCGAAAGCTCGCTCTTCGTCGGTAAGCAGCAAGTGTTTTTCCAGTTGGGCTATGGTTGTGATGGTTTGACCCTTAGTATTGTCATGCATATCTGTGGTGTACCCCAAACTACGCTTTTCGTCCAGCCTTTTTGCAAACCCTTCTCCCTGAGAACCAATTTTCATGATACAATTCGCTCATATGTTCCAGGCAAAGGAGATCGGTATGGCAACAGAAAAAAAGATAGGTAAGAAGGGGCTCAAAGGCTATTATCTTACCACATTTCTTATTGGACTCGGGTTTTTTACCATGGGGTTGATGGATCCCTTGTATGATACCTATATCCCTATCTTCCTTCAGAAGTATGTCTCTTCCAAGGCACTTATCGGTACCATCATGACTCTTGACAATATGTTGGCTATCTTGCTCATTCCCGTGTTCAGTGCGATCAGTGACCGCACCCATACAAGGATTGGACGAAGGATGCCCTTTATCGTCATCTGTCTGCCTATCACGGCTGTAGCCTTTGGTCTGATTCCCATAGCAGCACTGATAGGGCTGTGGCTTCTCATTGCTCTGGTGTTTGCACTTAATCTGTTCAAGCAGGCCGTAAGAGGCCCTGTTGTCGCACTGATGCCTGATATGATTCCAGGTGAGCTGCGCAGTGAAGCAAATGGCGTCATCAATACCATGGGTGGCATTGCTACCATCGTCGGTACTGTAGGACTGGCTAGGCTGATGGACGTTCCCATCAACCTACCCAAATTCGGCCCCACCAAAGACATTCTGGCATTCCCCATCTCTTCAGTTCTTGTGATCATTGCGGTTTTGTTGCTTTTCTTCTTTGTAAAGGAAAAGCAGGCTATCAATAAGGAAGAGTCAGAGAAAAAGGAACCTGTCCTTCACTCGCTGAAGGTCATCTTTGCAGAGAAAGACAAGAGTGCGCTCTTTATCCTCCTCTCTCTCTTGATGTGGTTTATCGGGTATCAGGGGATTCTTCCCTTTGTTGGTCTCTACTCCAAGGATATCCTGCAGACCTCCAGTGGGACAGCCTCTCTTGCCGCAGGTATGGTTGGGATAGCTTATGCAATATTTGCAATCCCTTCAGGAATAATTGCCCATAAGGTCGGCAGAAAACGTGCCATTCGTACTTCCCTGATCATGTTGGTGGGAATTCTTACCTTCATTTTCTTCCATGATCCTCTCACCTCTGGGATGGGAGCCGCTTTCAGGCAGTATACCTTCTGGGCATTGCTTTTTCTTTTTGGTATCTTCTGGGTCTCGGTTGTCACCAACAGTTTTCCAATGCTCTGGCAGATGTCTACCTATAAGACAGTAGGGATCTATACTGGCCTCTACTATTTCTTCAGCCAGCTCGCCTCGATCATATCTCCCCCTATCACGGGAGGGTTTATAGACATCTTTGGATTTAGGGCCATTTTCCTTTATGGTGCGGTTTCCATGCTTATCGCATTTTTCCTGATGAGCAAAGTTCATCGTGGCGAGCCTGAGGATGATCCTAACGAAATGGTATTGGAAGAACAAAAATAGGGTAAATTTCGTGTTAGAGTACTGAATACTTCCTCAACCAATATATTGGTTATGTAGTGTTGCTTTAATCAGATCCCTGGCTTTCTCCTGTTGGAGGAGCGGGGATCTTTTTTGGGTATTTTCCCATATCAAAATATTTTTGCCTCTAAAAGATTTCTTGTTAGTGATATAAGCATACCATTATTGAATTTTTTGTGAAAAGTTGTCCCTATGTTGTAAATACAACATAAATAAAATTTCTTCACATCTATACTCCCTATATGATTTCTACTGCAATGTAGAGCCACAGTTTTAGGAGAGTATGTATGATCAAAAATTTTAATCCATCGACAGTACTTCCTTTTGCGACCTTGGTAAGCTACCAGGAAGGGCAGGTGACTAGTAAAACCCTCGCCCAGGACAAGAGTCACAGTCTTACCCTTTTTGCTTTTGAGAAAGGGGAAGAAATCAGCAGCCACGACAGTAACGGTGATGCTTTGGTCATTGCCTTGGATGGTGTGGGTGAGATTACCATTGGTGGAGAGAAGTACATTTTGCAGGCTGGAGAATCAATTCTAATGCCAGCCAATGTTGAGCACGCAGTATTTGCACCAGAACGCTTTAAAATGTTTCTGGTAGTAAGTTTTTAGCCATAGGAGAAAATACGAATGGACAACAAGATGTTTTGTTTCCAGTGCCAGGAAACTGCACGGAATATGGGATGCACACAGATGGGTGTTTGTGGGAAGTCCCCAGAAACTTCCAACATGATGGATCTGCTCATTTGGGTAACAAAAGGTTTGAGTCAGGTTGCTACGAGACTCCGTTCGGAAGGGAAATCGATTCCTTCTGATGTTAACCACTTGGTCACCTTCAACCTGTTCAGTACCATAACCAATGCAAATTTTGACGAACAGGTTATTGTTGAGCGTATTCTTCTTACCATCGCAACAAAGAATACCATGCTTGCTCTGCTTTCCACACAGCAAGATCTCAGTGCTGCTGCCCTGTACGAAGCCAATGACAAGAGCCTTTTCCTTGATCAGGCCAAGGGTGTAGGTGTCATGAGCGAAACCAATGAGGATGTGCGAAGCCTCAAGGAATTGATTACCTACGGCCTCAAGGGCGTAAGTGCATATAGCAAGCATGCCAACGTCCTGATTAAGGATGATGAAGAGCTTGATGCCTTTATCCAGTCTGCTCTTGCTGCCTTGCTTGAGGATAAGAGCGTTGAGGAACTGATCGCCCTTACCCTGGAGACTGGCAAGTACGGAGTTGCTGGTATGGCCCTCCTCGATGGTGCCAATACCACAGCCTATGGTAATCCTGAAATGACCCGCGTCAAACTCGGTGTTGGAACAAAGCCAGGGATCCTCATCAGTGGACATGACCTTCGAGACCTTGAGATGCTCCTTAGACAGACCCAGGATACCGGTGTTGATGTGTACACACACTCTGAGATGCTTCCTGCACACTATTATCCTGCATTCAAGAAATTCCCTAACTTCTATGGCAACTATGGCAATGCATGGTGGAAGCAGAAGCAGGAATTTGCCTCATTCAATGGCCCCATCCTGATGACAACCAACTGCATTGTGGCTCCTGCTGACTCCTACAAGGATCGTATTTTCACTACCGGTGCAACAGGCTTCCCCGGTGTGAAGCATATTGCAGGCGAAATTGGAGAAGAGAAGGATTTCTCTGAGATCATTGCGCTTGCCAAGAAGAGCGTTCCCCCTACTGAACTTGAAACAGGGGAACTGGTCGGTGGCTTTGCCCATAACCAGGTATTTGCACTTGCAGACAAGGTTGTCGATGCAGTGAAAAGCGGAGCTATCAAACGCTTTGTTGTCATGGGTGGTTGTGACGGAAGGTCCAAGAGCAGAGATTATTACACTGAGTTTGCTAAGGCTCTGCCCCAGGATACCGTCATCCTTACCGCAGGTTGTGCTAAGTACAAGTACATCAAGCTTGACCTTGGCGATATCGGTGGTATCCCCCGTGTCCTTGATGCCGGACAGTGCAACGACTCTTACTCCTTGGCTCTCATAGCCCTGAAGCTGAAGGAAGTGTTTGAACTGGACGACATTAATGACTTGCCTATTTCCTATAACATTGCCTGGTACGAGCAGAAGGCTGTCATTGTCCTATTGGCCCTTTTGTCACTCGGAGTGAAAAACATACACTTAGGACCAACCCTTCCTGCCTTCCTTTCTCCAAACGTGGTCAACGTGCTGGTTGAGAATTTCGGTATTGCTGGAATCTCTTCTGTCGAGGAGGACCTGAAGATTTTGGTCGGCTGACAGTAGCTTATAGCAAATAGAATTGCACATGTGCTTTTGGTTCAGTTGCTTCCCATAGGTTAAGGAATGTGAAAAATGACGACATCTTTTCTCATGGGAGCACTGAATTTCATCCTTTGCTGCTTTCTCTTGGCAGTATCCTGGATTGCAGGATTCTTTTCTCTGTATGATATACCCCGGTATTGATGATTTGCTTGAGAATGCTGACTCCGAGCATGCCCATTTCCTGAAGGGGGAGTTCAAAGGTTGTAATGGGAACATTCCAGAACTCAGAGAAGTCACGGTTGTCGAATCCTACCACCCGAACCTGCTGAGGAACCTGATACCCAGCTTTCTGTAGGCTTGCTATGGTTCCTGCAGCAATGTAATCATTGGCGCAGAAGATACCGTCGGTTGCAGGATGTTCTTTCATAAGACGAGTTGTCGCTTCAAACCCGTGGCTGTAGTCATACTCTCCAAAATACTTGTCGTTTGGCATCGTAAGCTTGAGTTCCTGGACTCTCTGTGAGAAGCCCTTGAGTCTGTCTTGGACCGATAATCGATCGTGTGGACCACAAATCATGGCTGGATTGCGCATGCCACACCCATACAGATGTTCTGCTGCCTGATATCCCCCTGTGTAATTGTCTGGAATAACCGAGATCATATTTGGGGTAACCATGTTCACTGACACGATGGGAATGGTAGAATTTTGGGTATTGAGATTGAATTCCTTCCAGATTGGAAGATGGTGGCAGAACAGGATTCCTTCAACCTTATGGCTCTTGAGAAAATCATAGGCTTTTTTCAGATCATTGCCGAACTCGATACCTGAGACAAAGAACAGGGAGAATTCACCCCCGGTGAGTCCATGTTCTATGCCCCGTACTATTTGGTTGACGAACGTCTCGGTAATGTCAGCTGCCAAGCACCCGATGATTCCTGATTTTCCACCCTTCATTCTCGAAGCATTCCAGGAAGGAACATACCCAAGGGTTTCTATCGACTTAAGTACCTTCTCTCTTGTCTTATTCCCCACAGGACGTTTCCCATTGAGCGTATGGGAAACGGTAGCAGGAGAGACGCCAGCATTTTTGGCTACATCTAAAATTGTCACCTGATCGCTCATCTCTCCTCCCTGTTATCTTCCTAGTGTACGGTGAATGCTTCTGTTTGTCACCCAAGAATGTGTAAGATGATCGATTCTCCCTCTTGGATCTGTTCTGGATCGAAGCTCTCTACATCCAAATGATAGCCTTTTGGTACAACAAACGTGAAGGTTCTCTTCTGGTTATGCACCTTTGCCTTTCCGATTTTTTTGGTAACCTGCAAGGTAGTATTCTCCAGATTGAACTCCCAGATGTTGTACTTTTCCCTTTGAAGCTCCGTCTTTCCCTCATCTTCAAAATACCGTGAAAGCTTCTGCTTGTGCGAAGGGAAGATCAAGAACTCCACGTTGGTAAACAAGCCCGTTGAGAGATGTTTTAAAGATGGAGCTGTTGGTAGTACTGACCCTTCCTTGACGAACCATTGGATCTCTCCATTACAAGGATAGCTGACCGTCAGGGTATTTCCTCCCTGATATGCGATCCCCAGCTTGTCATACCAAATTTCACCTTGAGGCAGATATACCTCAGCACTATCCTTTCCTTTGTCAGTGACCATCACCTTGAGCAGAGATGGCCCGAAAAGAATATTCACCTCATCTTTTTGTATCTGTTTGTCTTGAGGGTATTCAAGATGGAGCGAACGTTCCAAGGGCTTCCCTTCGGTAGCTGCTTCATACGCACAGGTGTATATATAGGGCATAAAACGATAGTGTTCTTCGATCAGAGAGCGAATTTGTCCCAGTGCCCCTGGGTAGGACCAGGGTTCGGTAGGATTTCCATCCTCTCTCCAAGAGTGGATGACAAACCTCCCTTGGAATACTGCAGACTGACAACTGCGTACCAATAGCTCTTCCTCAGGGAACGAACCGAAGAACCCCCCAAGGTCATGACCGAAGTAGGGAAGACCTGAAAGGCCGAATCCAATACCCATGTATTGGTTGTACTTCAAGGTTTTCCAGTCACTGACATTATCACCCGACCACGTCCTGGCAAACCGTTGGATTCCTGCATAGCCGCTTCTGGAATATACCCAAGGCCGTTGATCTGGGTGTTCTGCCTTGAAAGCCTCATAGGAAGCTTCAGCCATCTTGATGGGGTAGAGTGCTTTGTTTTTATACGATTCCAAGTCGATGTCTTCCAGTTCCAGTTCGTTGTTGTCGTTCCAAATGCCTGTACACCCGTGGTCCAGGTACTGCTTCTTCAGTTGTTCCTTCCACCAGTCTTTTGCTTCTGGATTGTTGAAGTCAATGAAGGAGGCTTCCCCTCCCCAGAAGAATTCCTGGTAGGGATTGCCATTTTGGTCTTGTATGAAATATCCCTTTTCCTTCAGCATTTCATACCAAGGGTGGGAAGTAAGGATACCTGGTTTGATGTTCATGCATAGGTTGTAGCCTCTATCGGAGAGTTCTGTGAGAAACCTGTGGTAGGCAGGGAACTTCTGTTGGTTCCATAGGAAGGCGTAGCGCTTTCCTTCGGCTGACTTCAGGTACCCTGAGGAGACATACATGCCCTCACAAGGGATGTGGTATTTTTCAATGGTGGAAAAGTAATCGAGGATTCTTTGCGGGGCATCGTCAGGTTCTACATAGTTCATAGACGAACCGAAGAAACCGAAGCTGAACAGAGGAGGTAGTGCCGGGAATCCAGTGACAGTATAGTAGTTCTCCATCACCCGGTGGTAATCGTCTCCTAGAAACACTACATACCCATAGGGGCCACCCTCTACTTCGATGGAGAAGTAGTAGGGACTTTCTCTTCCTAAATCGATAGTTTTGATCAGGGCTTGGTTGAAGAGCATTCCACAAAGTACCTTGCTTTCTGTGTTGACCTTTAAAAGAAAGGGTATCGATTTATATAGGGGATCGGAATTGGAGGCATCGTATCCGAGAGAGTCACGGTTGAACATTGAAAAACGTCTTCCTCTACGGTTAGGAAGGCCACTTTTATCTCCCAGGCCATAGAACTCATCCTCTTCTTGCAAGGGGAAGTTGAATCGGCTGAACGAGTCCTTGCTTGTTTGCTTGGTGAAGCAGCGTATCTGGTAAGAAGGCACGACAGTGTCTGCATTTCCTACCCGTCCTCCATGCTGGAGGATACCCTTGTAATAAATGCTGACCAGGCCATGGGATTTTTCCAGTTTCACTGTGGTCTGCTCTGTTTTGATGCAGAAATAGGATTCTTCTTCACTCAGGAAAAGGTTCACCTTTTTTTGTTGGTCTTTTGCAGGCTCTGTGATATATTCACTGGCCTTAATGAGGGAAGTGTCAATTTCTATCCCTTCAAAATGATAGTCTACCTTTATGATTTCACTGGAGAAGAAGTGGAGGGTAATGGCCCCCCCTGTTCCTTTGGCTATGACGGTAGTATTACCGTTTTGGGAACATTCATTGAGTGTGTGCACGATATGTTTCATTTTTCTTAACCTTTTACAGAACCTGCGGTGATGCCTGAGAAGAAGAACCTCTGGAAGGCCAAGAACACTATAATGACAGGGATAACAGCGATGGTGGTCATAGCAAGGAGTTCAGACCAATTGATCTGCAATTGCCCGACAAAATTGGCCAAGGCTTGCTGAATCGTCTGTTTCTTGTTGTCGGTGATGACAATCAACGGCCAGAGAAAATCATTCCACCTCCACATGAAACTGAAGATTGCAATGGTGGCTATGATCGGCTGGCTCATCTGCCAGATGATCTTTCTGAAGATGTAAAATTCCTTTGCTCCATCTATGCGGGCTGCTTCAATGAGGGAGTCGGGCAATGTCACCAGATACTGACGGGCAAGGAAGATTCCTGTCGGGGTAGCTGCGGGAGGGATGATGATGCCCCAAAGACTATTGAGCATACCCAGATGTTTGAGCTGTAGGAAAATGGGAATCATGATGACCTGTAGGGGTATCATGAGGGTGGCAATCATAAGGGTGAAAATTAAATTTCTACCTGGGAAAATATATTTTGCCAAGGCGTATCCAGCCATGACATTGATCACTACCGTTAGCAAGGTCGAAACCACCGCTACAAACACCGTATTAGAGAAGTAACGAACAAAGTTACCTTGTTTTACGCTGGTGACATAGTTTTCAATAGTCCAGTTTTCAGGGATGAGCGTCAGTGGTACCCGAAACAGTTCGCTTTGGGGTTTGAATGAGGAGAGGAATACCCAGAGGACAGGGAAAAGGGTACAGAGTGCCAAGAGAAGGAGCAGCACATAGTGCAGGGTAATGCTAGTATTTTGTTTATTCATAATCCTGATCCCTTCCACTGATACGGAACTGCACGATGGTCACTAGCCCAATGAGCAGCATCAAAAGTATCGACGTGGCACTTGCATAGCCCATTCGGTCTTCTAAAAATGCCACTTGGTAGACCTGCTGGACTATGAGCTTCGTGGCGTATCCTGGTCCCCCTTTGGTCATTACAAAAATTAGTTCATAGGCTTTGAACGAGCTGATCGTGGCTAGGACCAATACAACTAGGAGGGTGCTTTTCAGAAGAGGGAGAGTGATGCTGAGAAAGATTTTTGAGGGAGAGGCTCCATCGATGGTTGCCGCCTCATAGAGTTCGAGGGGAATGGCCTGGAGGCCTCCGATAAGTATTACCATGTAGTAACCGGCACCTGCCCATACAGAAACCAGAATAATGCTGACCATTGCCAGGTTGCCATTGGTAAGCCAATGAATGCTCTTTCCACCGAGACTATTCAATAGATAGTTTATGATTCCCATTTCATCCCCAAGTATGAAGCGCCAGGCAATACCGACAGTGATCATGCTGAGAAGCGATGGGATGTAGAACAAGGAACGAAAGATTTTTTCACCTTTGAGCGAATTCTTGTTCAATAACAAAGCAAGAAGCAGAGAGTAGAGAGTCAGCAGTGCTACCGTAAAGAAGGAGAATGCTATCGTATTGGAAAAAGTTCTCCAGAAGACTTTGTCTTGGAACAATTCCTTGAAATTTGCCAGTCCAATGAAGGTGGGTTCTGTGAATACACCCCATTCGGTGAATGACATTCGTAATCCTTGAATAGCAGGGATGATGATGAAGATGACAAAGATGAGGATGTTGGGAAGGAGGAACAAGAGAGGTGCTTTTACTTGATGAAAGTTCCCCTGGACAGTTTTTTTCATGAGATTCCCAAAGAGCGGGGAAGTTTCCCTGCTTTACATGAAGGAGAATCGTCCTCCCCTTGAAAGGGGAGGCGATATACACGCTGCTTTTTTTATTTAAAATAGGTGTTACCCTTGGTATCAACATTGGCAACAGCCTGTTGGGCAGTTACGTTACCAAGCAATACCTCTACGATCTGTTCTTTGATGTAGGTGGTGACCTTGCTCAAGTTGGTATTTTTCCATTCATTGGCGGTGAAGGCAGGGGTGACCTTAAGTTCGCTCAAAAAGACTCCGAAGTCCTTGCTGTTGGAAGGATAGTCGATGGTTGCGTCAACTCTGGAGGAGAGGTTGAAGGTATTCAGGCAATAGGCTTCGTTGTGAGCATTATCACTGAAGGCTGCCATGAGTTTCTGGGCTTCCTCTTTATTGGCGCTTCCCTTGAAAGAAGCTACGAACTTTCCGCCTGGAACCGAGGAGTTGATTACTGCCTTCGGCATATTCACCACTTTCCATTCGAAGTCCTTGATGTTCTTGTTGTAGGTGTTGATGTTCCAGCTTCCACCGATGTGTCCTGCGACCAAGCCAGCTTGGAATAGTTCGGCAGGGTTCTCTGAACCGAGCCAGACGCTCTTTGGTACAAGACCACTGTCATGGACATGCTTAAACCAGTTGAGGGTTTCGATGGTGCCTTTGTTGTTGAATTCCATTGCTGTCTGGTCTGCATTCAAGAAGTGACCGTTGAACTGGTACATGATGGTAGAGAATCGGTGCGGGGTGAAATCTACGGCAAGACCGTATTTCATTTTGGGATTGGCTGCTATGACTTTTTTTACGATGGTTTCCCATTCACTCCAGGTCCAGGTTTTGCTAACTACTTCGAGATCAATACCGGCTTTGTCGAAAGCTGTCTTGTTCACAAGCATGCCGTTGGCGGTGGCTTCTGTGGGATAGGCGACAAGTTTGTTGTCTTTGTTCATCGCGAAAGCAACCATGGAGGGCAAGAACTCCTGCTTTACTTTTTCGATGTCAGCAACATAGCCATCGATGGGTTCAAGGCTATCAACAACAACAGAAAGGGTATTGGTGCTAATTCTTGCAATGTCAGGTGGATTTCCTCCGCTGATCATCATCTTCAACTTCTGGTCGTAATCACTGTAGGCGACAATCTGGAGATCGATTTTTATCCTGGGGTTTGCCTTGAGGTAATCGCCGATGGTATTCATGAATACATCCGATTCGTTGGCATCGTTGAACCACATCACCGAAAGTGTGACGTCCTCTGTTCCTTCTTCTTTGGTTCCAGCGGCAAATAGGGTACTGGTGGCAAAAAGCAGGATGGTAAGGAATACTGCAATCTTTTTCATATAAAATCCTCCTTTAGGATTAGAAAACCTTGTTAGCAAAATAACGCAAAACGTTTTGCTAACAGTAGTATAGGCCCCTTTTTTTATTTCTGTCAATGATAATTTCTGATCGGAGAGGATGTTGTGATGGTCTTGACAGTTCTCTTGCATTTCCCTATTGATCTTGGAATACGCAAGACTTCCAATTTCTCCAAGACCTTCTGTAAGCTCCCTCCCCATATAGTCAGAAAATCTTCTCTACAATACTAGTTTTGCCGTTTATGATCACGGAGTTCCTATTTTCAGTTCGACCATACTCAAAGCACCTGTGGGAGAAAGCTGGAGAATCAGGATGCATGGTGCTTCTTCAGATACCACACCAGATGTTCGTGCTCTTCTCTTTCGTTCTAGGCCAACCTTACATAGAATGGTAACAAAAAATTTCCCGCTACACTGAGAAGAAAGATGTTATCATGTAAGATGTAGTCGTCAATATGAAGATTTTTATGACGATGGAGTATCATCAGGAAATCCAGACCATGGTTTGATGTTGTAGCCGGAGTTGAAGTCGATATAGGTACCAATGTAAAGTTTATCCACCTAGGATCAACCCTTCGTGCCTTTCTTTCACCAAATGTAGTGAACGTGCTGGTTGAGAATTTCGGCATAGCTGGAATCTTTTCTGTCGATGAAGATCTGAAGATCATGGTCGGCTAACAGCAGCCTATAGATAGATTGTCAGTGAAATATTTAACCAAGGAAGTTCTCCGCATGTGGAGGGCTCCCTATTTTTTTTATCTCAACAGAGGTGAAAATGATTACAACTGCATAAATTGGGGAATATCACAAAGTAAAGAAACCTTTTGCTTGTTGAGCAAAGGCTATTTATTACTTACTTTTCTCTATATTTGTCAGATATCCAATGTATTCAGCTGTTTGTATCTGCCGGTTGTTGTGTATATAACTATATATAAAAAAACGTATTAAAACTATTTATGACTGATATGTACAATGTATGGTGTATCTAAGCTCTTCTGTAATTACAGTGATGTAGAATGTTCCAATAGTAAAATTGAGAGAATTCCACTTGGCTCTGCTTTAGGAAGGTCCCACTAGTTGTCATACGTCTTATCTCATTAGAAGAGAGCTTAATCCATACATAATAAGTTTATAGAAATAACTAATATGTATAAAGCTCGTCTATAACGGTCTTTTTGCCCTGAATATTGGCATAGATGGAAAGAGGCTGAAGTTCCTAAGATTCTTCATAGTCCACAAGAACACAAAGAAGAGGTGGAATTGCTCTCTGAAAGACTGAAACGGCATTCCCTTTACTGAATGAATAAGGGTTTTTTATCAAGGGGAATAAGAATCAATACCTATTGTTTTCTATAAGATATAGAAAACAATAGGTTCCTCATTCTTGGTTTACAATTATTACCCTACACTAGCGCCTATTTTTGCAAAGAGGTACAGGAAATTTTACATGGAAGAGTTAGTTTACAGGTATCTGAAGGCCACTAATTCTATGCCTGAATAAGCTTTGGTAATCAGAAAAACAAAGACAAAGAAGGAGATAGCAATACTGAAAAAAAGAGCTGGCAATTCGCCAGCTCTCCATTCAATTTCGATCTGTGTCAGTTGTTGACACGTTCCAGGTATTCCCTGGTCTCGGTGTTGATCCTGATTTTCTCACCTTGCTTGATGAAAATGGGTACACGGACCTTGAGTCCTGTTTCGGTGGTCACATACTTGGTTGCGCCCTGGACTGTATCGCCTTTGACAGCTTCTTCAGCCTCAGCCACAAAGTAGACTACCTTGGGAGGAATCTGGATATCCAGTAACTGTGCTTCCCAGAAGGTGCAACGGTAGGTCTCCCCATCTTTCATGAGAAACTCATAGTCAGGAAAGGTGACCATGGGCACTTCAATCTGCTCAAAGGTATCGGTCAGCATGAGGTGGAAATGTTCACCATCATTGTACAGGTACTGACAATCACGGTCACTGACCATGATGTCATCGACGTTGTCCTGAGTTTTCATGGTCTCACTGAGAGTCTGGCCGGTGGAAGGACTCTTCAGTTTCAGACGCACAAAAGCCGACCCCTTTCCAGGGCTTACAAATTCACGCTCGATGCAAATAAAGGGCTGTCCCTTGATCAATAGGGCAGTACCCTTATCTATTTGACCTGCTTTAATCATGCTAATTACCTCATATATTGGATTTACACTTATTTACGGCTACTTATGGTACCAGAAAAAGGAAAAAGAATCACCCCCTCAAGGTTCGATTCGCCCATGAGCAACATCTGTAACCTGTCTAGGCCCAGTGCAACACCTGAACATTGGGGGAAACTGGTGAAAATATCTGCGAAATTGGGATCAGCATCAGGGATGACAAGGCCTTGGTCTGCCCTCTCTTGGATCAGGATGGCATATTCTTTCCGATAATAGGCACTCACTTTTTCCTTGTCTGTTTCCTCGTCATAACAGTTTGCAAGCTCAACGCCTCCGGCATACATCTCCCACCTCTTGCGATAGTTTCCCTCTCTCTTTGCAAGGCAGTCTATCTGGGCAGGGTAGTGATCCAATACTAAGGGTTTCTCTTGAGGTAGATTTGGTTCGACCAGGGTAAGGAAGATCCGGTTGAAGGTATCCTCCCAACTTTCTGGTTTGTCAGGCACCGAAAGGCCAAGTCTTTTTGCCTCTTGGGCTAGGGACCTCTGGCTTTGGTTCTTGTCAAGGTCGACCTGAGCATATTGCCACATTGCCTCCGCTACCGTAAGTCGGGCAAAGGGAGGCTGGAGAAAGGTCGGTCCGTCAAGATAGGCGAACAGCTCTTCGGTAAGCTCAATCGAGTCCTGTTCATCCATACCCATGCTATAGTACTCGAGCATGGAGAACTCTGGGTTATGGTGTCGTCCAATCTGTTCGCTGTTACGAAAGCAGTGCCCGATCTGATAGATGCTGCCAAATCCATCGGCTATGAGCTTTTTCATGTAGATCTCTGGTGAAGGAATAAGATAAAGCTCTTTCGATCCAACAAATTCATTGTCGAAGCGAGAGGCAAAGTTCTTGATAGTGGGTTCGGGAATGAGATCTGGAGAAAGGGTGGGGGTTTCAACTTCAAGATAGAGCTTCTGGTCGAAGAAGGTGCGTATGCTTCGGTTGAGCTGACTCCTAAATTGGGCTGCTTTTTTCATTGCCCCATCTTATCCAAACCGGGGCACTTGTTGCAAGGCCAGCTACCCCTACTGTATACTGGCCACCATGGAAAGTTATAATAGAGACGATATCATATTTGCCCTAGCCACAGCTTGGGCACAGAGTGCCCTAGCTGTAATCAGGGTGAGTGGCGAGGGGTGCATAGAGTTGATTTCTACCTCTTTTTCCCGGCCCAAAAGACTACTGGAGGCAGAGAATGCAACCCTGGTACATGGCTACCTTACTGACGGCCCTGGTGGGGCCGCACTTGATGAGGTAGTTGTTGCAGTATATAAAAAAGGACATGGATATACCGCTGAAGAGGCCCTGGAGTTTACCTGTCATGGTTCGCTTCCGGGCTTGCAGAGGATACTATCCTCTTTCAAACGCCTTGGGATGAGAAATGCCGAAGGTGGGGAATTTACCTTTCGTGCTTTCTTGCATGGACGGATGGACCTTACCCAGGCGGAGGCAGTGCAGGAACTGGTGGCCAGCCAGAGCGAGCGAAGTCAGGCCCTTGCTCTCTCGCGTCTTGAGGGAAGCTTGAAACAGCAGATACAGCAGTCCAAAGAGAGGCTTCTGACCCTGCTTGCCCAGGTAGAAGTTCAGCTGGATTATGCTGAAGATGAAGTCGATGATTTTACTTTTCCCCGCAATGAGCTCTCAGAGATCATGAAGGGCATCTCCTTATTGGCCTCTACCTATGCTGTAGGCCGTCTGTACGGCCAGGGGGCCAGGATTGTTCTTGCTGGTGCCACCAATGTCGGCAAAAGCACGCTTTTCAATCTCCTGCTCAAACAGGACCGTTCGATTGTAAGTGATATACAGGGCACGACACGCGACTACATTGAGGCAGATTGCCTTATTGAAGGAATACCTGTGCGCCTGTATGATACTGCAGGTCTACGCGAAAGCCTGGACACCATAGAAAGTGCAGGAATACTGAAGACTGAGCAGCTCATTGGCCAGGCCGACCTTGTGGTTTTCCTTGTTGACAGCAGCGAAGTGGGACATATTCCACCTAAGGATGATCGTACACTCATCGTGTACAGCAAAAGTGACTTGTTCAAAGCCCCTGAAGGAGAGCTTGCTATCTCTGCCCAAACTGGACATGGCATACAGGCACTGGTCTCTGCGATTGGAAAACGCTTGAGTGCAGGTTTTGGTTCTACTGGTGATGAGCAAGTGATCATAGAAAGCGAACGCCAGCACCTGTTACTGGAAAGCTCGGCCAATGCACTAGAGCGTGCCTTGTCACTAATCGAAGCGGATGTACCGCTGGATATTGTTGCTGTTGAGCTAGGGGAGGCGATGCAGAACCTCGGTGAACTTACCGGGGAGGTCACCCCCGCGGATATCCTCACAAAGATATTCAGCGGTTTCTGCGTAGGGAAGTAACATGGATTATGATGCAATAGTAATCGGTGGGGGGCATGCCGGAATTGAAGCCTGCCTCTCACTGGCAAGGATAGGGTACAAGACCCTCATGATAACACAGAATCTCGACTCTATCGGCAGGCTATCCTGCAATCCTGCTATCGGTGGCCTTTCCAAAGGAAATATCGTACGGGAAGTTGATGCCCTTGGTGGTGAGATGGCACACCTGATAGATCACTCCATGATTCAGTACAGGATTCTCAACCGCCGGCGTGGCCCTGCAGTCCAGGCCCCTCGTGCCCAAGCTGACAAGTTCACGTATGCACGTCTTGCCAAGGAGACCTTGGAAGCGCAGACAAACCTTGCCCTCTTTATGGATACTGTTGTGGATATCCTTCTGGATAAGGATGGCAAAACCATCATCGGGGTGAAGACAGAACGAGGCCACAGCATCACCGCAAAGGTCGTGGTCCTTACCACCGGCACATTTATGGATGGAAAAATCTTCATCGGTGAGTATGATGCTCCCTATGGGCGCCTTGATGAACCGGCAGCCATCGGGTTAGGTGAGGCCTTGCGCAAGAAAGGCTTTCCTTTGGGAAGGATGAAGACCGGCACCCCTGCCAGGGTACGATCCTCCTCCCTTGATTTCTCCAGGATGGAGCTTCAGGATGGGGATCCTATCCTCATGCCCTTCAGCTTTGACTATGACACTGTCGATCGTCCCATGCTCCCTTGTTATATAACCTGGACCAATGAAGAGACGCACAGGATAATACAGAAAAACATCCATCGGTCTCCCTTGTATGGAGGGAAGATTGTAGGGTTGGGACCTCGTTACTGCCCCTCCATCGAGGACAAGGTTGTTCGCTTTCCCGACCGTGACCATCATCAGATATTTGTGGAACCAGAAGGGATAGGCACCGAGGAGATGTATCTCAATGGCATATCATCATCTCTGCCTGAGGATGTCCAGTGGGACTACATCCATAGCATTATTGGTTTGGAGGAGGCCGAGATCATGCGCCCAGGCTATGCGGTGGAGTACGACTATATCGACCCGTTGAACCTCTACCCCTCCCTTGAGAGCAAGCATGTCAACAATCTTTTTATCGCTGGTCAGACCAATGGTACCAGCGGTTATGAGGAGGCGGCCTGCCAAGGGCTTATGGCTGGTATCAATGCTGCCCAAAAGCTTAAGGGCGAAAAACCTCTTATTCTCTCTCGCAATGAAGCCTATACTGGAGTCCTTATTGATGACCTGGTGACCTTGGGTACCAAGGAACCTTACAGGATGTTTACCTCCCGTGCCGAGTACCGCCTGAATCTTGGCCATGACAGTTGTGATCAGCGTCTTACCCAGAAAGGCTATGATGTTGGCTTGCAGAGAGAGGAAAGTCTCTTGCGCCTAAAAGCAAAACTGGAGAAAATTGAAGCGGTCAAGGATCTGCTTGGCAAGCAGAAGTATGGGCAGAAAAGCGCCATCGAGGCCTTGAAAATGCCTGAGGTGACCATGGAGAACCTCAAAGAGGTCATCGTAGAGCTTTCAGAGTTTGAGGAACCCATTCGCTACCAGGTAGAGCTTGAAGTGAAGTATGCTGGGTACATCAATCGTCAGGACAGACAGGTCTCCCGGTTTGAGAAGCTTGAGGGTTTGGAAATATCTGCCGACTTCGATTATGATGCCCTTGATGGACTGAGTGCCGAGTCCCGGGAAAAATTGAAGAAGATACGTCCACTCTCTGTAGGACAGGCTACCAGAATTAGCGGGGTACGTAACGGCGACATTGCCATCCTTATCGTCCATGTGGACAAGGGAGGAAGAAATGGGTAAGTATGATGATCTGCTGGGCTCTTCGCTACAAGGCCTTGGCCTTTCATTCGATAGTGTCCAAATGGCTCAGCTCAATGCCTATATTACCGAGCTGGAGTTGTGGAATCCCACCTACAAGCTGGTAGGTGCACAAGGCGAAGAACTAATTACCAAACACATCATCGATAGCCTGAGTGCTGTCCCTGTGATGCAGAAATTATTGGAATCATTTGGTTCTGGGGCCAAAATTGCTGACTTGGGATCGGGGGCAGGTCTGCCTGGGATTCCCTTGGCCATAGCCCTGAAAGAGTACCGCTTTACCCTAGTTGAGCGTATGCTCAGGCGTGTGGGGTTCCTGCGTAACGCCCTGGCCATCTGTCGTTTGACTGAGAGGGTAGAGGTCCTTGATAAGGATCTTAAGGATGTTGATCAGAGCTTTGACCTGATAACCTTTAGGGCATTCAGGCCATTGTGTGATATCCTAGATCTTGTACAGCCCATCCTCACCGAAGATGGGGTGGTTTGCTCCTATAAGGGACAGGCAGCTTCCTTAGCTGAGGAACTGGAGAAAGTCCAAGTGGTGTGTACCAGCAAGTGGTCGCACTCTTTGATATCTCTGGAGGTTCCTTACCTTGATGCAGAGCGGATGCTCTGTTTGCTGAAGAAAAACTGATACCTCTGAAGGTGTGTGGTGTTAGTATGCTATGAGGAGAATGTTGTGAATAAAGGTACGAATAAACATATTTTGATAGGAGGTATAGTCCTGCTCATTGCAGGGCTGTTGCTTGCACTTTCTGTGGCGTCTACCCAATTTGGGGCAACACATTCCCTTGTGGGGAAAACCCTTGCGCTGGTATCACACGCATTTGGATTTTCCGCATATGACTCCCCCTTGGGACTTTTGCCCTTTACTGGCATGCTGTTTGTATGGAGCGGTATGTGTTTTTCCTTCCGAAAAAAAAGGGCTTTTTCGTTAGTATTCATCCCTCTTTCAGCCATCATGTTCTATACCCTGCTGGTACTCGCTCATATGTTGCAACAGAGTCCTCGTCCAGCATTTTTGCAGACTCTGCTCTACTCCTTTCATGCAGAACCCCGCTTTGCATCGCTACGGGTAGTCATAGCATTCCTTATTGAGATGGCCCTGTTCGTTGTCCTTACCCTCATCGGCGATGGTCTTGATAGGCGTCACCAGCGAAAAGAAGCCTTCCACCAGTTGCTCGTGTTGGCGAAAAACGGTGAGTCTGTTGCTTTGCATGATCTTTCCAAATGGCAGCGACGAAAATTCAAACGAGCACAAAAGCGATTTGAGAAAGAACAGAATAAAATTCCTGATGAAGAGGAGAGTGTTCTCCTGCACAAGAAACCTGTGGAACCTGAGGTCGACATTCTCAACGATGAGCAGGTTGCATTTCCTCCAATAGTGGAAATTCCTGTGTTGGATAACCTGCACAAGAAACGACAGCGAAAACCCAAGAGCGAACATATCCTGGACGTGGAGGAACAACCTGTTGTTGATGTGGGTATGGTAAGCATAGGAGCCTTGGATGCTATCAAGGGGGAGCGAGATCGCAATAAAGGGGTTTCCTATCTTGAAATGAAGCAACGCGAGTTATTAGAGAAACGTGATAGTGAAAACAAAAGAGAAGAACAGGAAAAGGCAGAAGAGAAAAGAGAGGCCGCAGAAGAGCCTATCAAGAAACCTTTGGGAAAGCTTTCCGGATTTTTGCAAGGGGCTTTGGAAGCTGTAGGAAAGAGTTCTTCCGCTTCGGTTGATCCAAAGCCCGAACCGACAGGAAAAGCTAGGGGAATGCTTGCCGATGCCGTCGCTTCCAAAGAGAAGAGCCGAGGCCTTGAGGCAGTTGCCCTAGGCGTGAGGATGCCTCAAAGCCAAGAGGAGGATCTCCCTCTACATATTAGGGAAAGAATTCTCTCCGTGCGGCCTCCAATGGCTGAGAAACAACCTGAGCAAGTAAAGCCTGTGCCAGATAAACAGGAACAAGTCCCAGAACAAGGTATCAGCCCCTTTGCTCCCCAAAGCACAGCCAGACCCATCAATGGAGGTTTCAGTGAGGATGCTCCAGTGGTTGAGGAGGTTTCAGATGAAGAGGATAAGCTGGAGGTTGCAAGTGGAGTCGGCGGTCTGGTGTTACTCGAAGGTAGTGGCAGTGCACTGATAAACCGAAGCAGGATTACCTACCAGTATCCCCCTGAATCCATCTTGGTGACCTATCCTAAGATTGGTAATGAAATAAACCAGGAGACATTGGAGCGTGGCAAGACTCTGGTCGATACCCTTGAGCAGTTCAATATACATGTTGAACTCACCAACATAGTCAGAGGCCCTACTGTCACCATGTTGGAAATCCTTCCTGCCCCAGGGGTACGGGTCAATGCCATTGTCAATCTTGCAGATAACATCGCCATGGCTCTTGCTGCCAGGCAGGTACGTATTGTAGCCCCTATTCCCGGTAAGTCTGCTGTGGGTATCGAGATACCGAACCATAAGCGTGATGTCATCGGATTCAAGGAAATGCTCCCAACCATGGAGAGCAAGCAGTTCCATATTCCTATGGTGCTTGGCAAAAACCTTATGGGTGAGCCTATTGTCATGGATGTGAGTACCTCACCCCACTTGCTCATTGCCGGTTCAACCGGTAGTGGAAAGAGTGTCTGTGTGAACTCCATGATCTGCTCGATCCTCTTTAGGCGTAGCCCCAAGGAGGTTCGCCTCATTCTGGTTGATCCGAAGATAGTGGAATTGAGTATCTATAATGGTATTCCTCATCTTCTAACGCCGGTGATACATGATCCCAAGAAGACCTTGAAGGCTTTTGACTTCTGTCTGTACGAGATGGATCGGCGGTATAGGTTATTACAGGGCATCAATGCGAGAAACATCCTTGGATACAATGAGAAAATTGTCCAAGAGCGTTTGGCGCGCGAGAAGCTTCCGTACATTGTAGTTGTAATCGACGAGTTTGCTGATCTGATGCACACCGTTGGCAAGGAGCTGGAAAACAAGGTATCGCGCCTCGCTGCCATGAGCCGTGCTGTCGGTATCCACCTAGTGCTTGCCACCCAGAGGCCGAGTGTTGATGTCATCACTGGTGTCATAAAGACCAACATACCCACGCGGATTGCCTTTGCTGTGACCAGTACAACTGATAGTCGTATCATCATCGACGAGGGTGGAGCTGAAAAGCTGTTGGGTAGGGGGGATATGCTCTATCTCGCAAGTAGTGATCCTACACCTGAACGTATCCAAGGCGCTTTCCTCAGTGATAGCGAAGTCGAACAAGTCGTACAATTTGCTTCCAAGCAGGGGGTCGCTGACTTTATTGATGAGTCGTTCTTTGAAGATGACGAACCTGTTTCCAATGGCAGTAGCTTTGACAGCAGTGATAGCAATGATGACGAGTCTCTGATGAATGAAGCTCTTGCGATCGTGATTGAACACAAGAGCGCATCTGCTTCCTACTTGCAGAGAAGACTTAAGATCGGCTATAACCGGGCGGCTCGCCTGGTCGAACAGATGGAAGAGCTTGGCTATGTGGGGCCTCCCAATGGGAGCAAGCCACGAGAGTTGCTTAGAATTCCCTAAAGAGAATTGAAATACAAAATACAATTAGAGAGTAAGAAATAAAAGACTAAGATACAGACTCAACCTTAGTTTACGTTCAAGACAAAGAAGGCCCTTAAATGGTAAGAGAACACGCACTGCGTAATGGGAAGATAATTCTTGAGGGAGAGGCTTGCCTCCCCATAACAAATAGGGAGGTCCAATTTGGATTCTCCACCTACGAATCCCTTAGGGTGGTCAATTCACATCCTGTGCATCTTGAAGATCACCTTATCAGGCTCGAACACTCTTGTAAGGGGATAGGCCTTGTTCACTCCTTCACCCAAGAGGACCTGAGGACCTGGGTCGATACACTCATCAGGGTAGACCTGTTGGAAGAAGCCTCAGTGAGAATCCTTGTGGTAGGAGGCAAAGAACCCCAGTGCTTTATCACTGCAACTCCCCAGCTTACGTACCCAGAGAGCTATTACACCCAAGGGGTGGGTGCCATTACCTATGAAGGGGAGCGTCTGATGCCATCCTGCAAGACAGGAAACCTCTTGCTTAACTACATGGCCTTGGAGAAGGCAAGAAGTTCTGGGGACTTTGAAGCTTTGCTCATAGACCGCAAGGGACAGGCTCTAGAAGGGACCAGAAGTAATTTCTTTGCCTTCAGTGAGGGTAAGCTCTATACAGCCAAGGATGATGAAGTGCTCTTGGGGGTAACCCGAGAGCGTATCATCCAAGCTGCAAAGGATCTAGGCATTGAGGTGATCTATAAGGCACCTTTGGTAAAGGATTTGCATGCAGGGTTGTATGATGAGTTGTTTATTTCGGCAACAAGTATGGCTGCCATGCCTCTCTCCACTCTTGATGGGCAACCGTTCAAAGCTCCCTTTGACCGTACCAATGCCATCAAGACCCTGGTACGATCATGGGAGCTTGAGGATTAGGATTGGCAAGTTGGGGGTGGGTGGTTTTTTATGCAATCGAGACTTCCTCTCTTTCCAAGATATCCCGACGCTCTTTACCGTTATCAGTCCAGATCCTATGACTACATTCAGGTTGTAATTGAACTGGTTTTAAGATTGTCCTGGAACGTGAGCCTTAGCTTTTGGCATTTTTCCATTCTGTGAGAAATCTTTGCCTTCAATCAGGATATGGAATTTGTCATTTCAGACAGCCTGTGAGCCAATGCCGCTTGACGCTTTCTCTTGAGAGTACAAGCAAAGCTAAAAAGGAAAATGAATAGGATATGCGAAGGCACATACAATACAGTACAAGCCAAGGCTTACTGGTATTCTGAGACCCTTTGGCGTGATATGTCCTTCCTTAGGGAGGTGGACAATAGTGTATAATTGCTCTATCTTTATTCAGTGGAGTCCCAACTGGTTGACCCATCTGAAACCTGCGTTTTCAAATTCTTATAAAGGCGATATATAGTATTCATGAAATTTACCGAACTACCCTTAAGTGAGCAAGTGCTCAAAGGCATCTCATCTGCCGGCTTTACCGAATGTACGGAAGTGCAACAGCGCGTGCTTCCTGTAAGCCTTACCCAAAAAGATGTGATGATCCAATCAAAGACAGGCAGTGGTAAAACTGCAGTCTATGTGCTGACAATCCTGGAAAAGTATGTACAAGCAGTCAAAGATGGCAAAAACAAACCCAAGGCCCTCATTGTCGCTCCTACCCGGGAGCTTGCAGTCCAGATCGAAGAAGACACTCTCAAGCTTTCTGAGCACATCCCAGGCCTTTCTGTGGGATGTTTTTATGGAGGAGTAGGGTATGCAAAGCAGGACAAGGCTATTGGAGAGGGGTGTGACATCTTTGTCTGTACCCCTGGAAGAATCCTTGACTACCAGAAGATGCATAAGATTGATTTCAGAAACTTTGATATCTTTGTCGTTGATGAGGCTGACAGACTGTTTGACATGGGATTTTATCCTGATATCCAGAATATGTTTAGCTTGCTTCGTCCCTGCACTGAGAGGCAGACCATGCTGTTCTCGGCTACCTTGGGCACCAAGGTCAAGAACCTAGCCTGGTCGTTCATGAACAACCCTGTGGAAATTGAAGTCCAACCTGAGGAAATGACAGTTAAGTTGATTACTCAGGAACTCTATCATATTTCAAAAAAAGACAAGTTTGGTCTGCTATTGCAGCTATTGAGCAAGGAAAACCCTGAGAACTGTCTAGTTTTTACTAATACGAAAGCCCGTTGCATAGAGGTCTCCAAACGTCTAACCCTTAACGGATACGCTGCAAAATATCTTATGGGAGACCTTCCCCAGTCTAAGCGGCTCGAAACCATCGATCGGATGAAAGAGGGGACAATAAAGTTCTTGGTTGCAACCGATGTCGCAGCCAGAGGCCTACAGATTGACGACCTCGAACTGGTAGTCAACTATGACATTCCCGATGACTTTGAAAGTTATGTCCATCGGATTGGGCGTACTGCAAGGGCAGGCAAGAGTGGCAAGTCCATTACCCTAGCTGATGAAGAGTATGTTTTTGGCCTTGAGCCGATCGAAAACTACATCAACATGAAGATTCCTGTAATCTGGCCGGCTGAGGGTGAACTGCCTGATGTCGAGGACAAGAGTTCCAAGTACTCCTTCCGAGATCTTGTACGCAATGACGAGTACTCCCGTTCTCCTTCCCCTGGTGGGGCAAGAGGCCGTGGCAAAAGGCCTGCTTCCGGAGCAAGAAGAGGTCCTGCCCCTCATCGTGATGGCGCAGCCCAAAGCCGTAGGGACAGTTCCCCCCGTCCTCCAAGGGCCTCTCAAGGATCAAGGCCTGCTCCAGCGCCAAGAGGAGCCTCTCAACAGCCAAGAAGACCCAGTGGTGCAGAACACGCTGGACGCAGAAGCGGGTCAAAGAGCTATGCTGAGATTCAGAAACTTTCTTTGGAAGAGAGAATGTCTTATTACAAGCAACAGTATTCTAATGAAAGTGGAACACCTGCTAAAAGCGCGCCAAATAAACCTACTCAGAACAGAGGTGAAGCCAGAAAACCTGCTCAGCCCAAAGGTGAGAGCAGAAAGAGCCAAATCAGAAAAGATGAACCCAGAAAGGGGCCACAGAACAAACCTGTTCAGAGTAAGAATGAACCCAAAAGAAATCCATCTCCTAGGACAAAAGCTCCCATATCCGAGCCTGCAGTAAGGCAGGAGGAGAGCAAGAAAGGATTCTTTGCCCGAATATTTAGGAAAAAGAAGTAATATGCTCAGACGTTTCATATCCTACTATAGACCATATAAGGGACTGTTTTTTCTGGATATGGGGGTAGCTATTTTTGCCTCCATACTATCTATCATTTTTCCCTCCTTAACCCGGCAATTACTGAAGACCGAGATTCCCAATAAGAATCTGCAGGCAATCCTTATTATTTTTGCCATAATGCTCGTCATATATGCTCTTCAGGCCATATGTCAGTATATCCGCATGACGTGGGGGCATATCTTGGGTGTGAAGATGGAAACGGACATGCGTAGCGAACTGTTTGCTCATCTGCAGAAACTCTCTTTTGGGTATTTTGACAGGACAAAAACGGGGCACATGATGAGCCGCATCACCAATGATCTCTTTCAGATCACTGAGATGGCCCATCATGGTCCTGAGGATCTGATCATAAGTGTAGCTACCATCGTCGGATCGTATATCGTCATGTTTTCCTATAGTGTCAGCCTCTCGCTGATATCCCTCATTCCCTTGCCGTTCATGGTTGCCTATGGCATGTATTACGGTTTGAAGATGAGGGCTACCTTTCGGAAAGTCCGTTCCACTGTCGCTGATGTGAACAGCAATGTGGAGAACTCCCTGATGGGAATCAGGGAGGTAAAAAGCTTCGGGCGCGAAGCGTACCAGGAGCAAAAGTTCAATGATGTGAATAACATCCTGCGCGACAGTAAGACCGAGCAGTACAAGGTCATGGGTAGCTATCACTCCATTATTGGACTCTTCAGGGAGCTCTATTACTTTTGTACGATTGCCGGTGGTGCTATTTTGATCATGCGCGGATCGGTGCAATCCTACGACCTGGTCACCTTCATCCTCTATGTTGGAGTAGTCCTTCCTCCCATCGATCGTCTGATCAACTTTACCGAACAGCTGCAGCAAGGTATGGCAAGCTTCGAGAGGTTTGTTCAGGTTATGGATGAGAATCCCTCTATTGTAGATAAACGTGATGCCAAGGATCTGAAGATTACTGAGGGGAATATCAGATTTGACCATGTTACCTTCCAGTATGAGTCATCTACAGAAACTATCCTCAAGGACCTGAACCTTTCAATACACGGTAGTACGACTGTCGCGTTGGTAGGGGAATCAGGGGCTGGGAAAAGTACCTTTGCCTCACTCATTCCGCGTTTTTATGAGTCAGAAGAGGGCAATATCTCCATCGATGGACAGGATATTTCGCAGGTCACACAGCGATCCTTACAAAAAAATATCGGTTTTGTTCAGCAGAATGTATTTCTTTTTGATGCCTCCATCCGGGAAAATCTGCGTTACGGCAAGGTTGATGCATCTGAAGAGGAGATGTGGGAAGCTCTCGATGCTGCAAACATAGGTACGTTTGTGCGTAGCCTCCCTCGCGGTATTGATACTGAGGTGGGAGAGCGCGGTACCCTACTCTCAGGAGGACAGAAACAGCGAATCTCCATTGCAAGGGTCTTTTTGAAGAACCCTCCCATCCTCATTTTTGATGAAGCCACCAGTAGTCTTGACTCGGAAAGTGAAGAGCTTATCAGCGAGGCTTTTGCTCGCTTGTCCTCTGGTCGGACTGCAATTGTCATCGCTCATCGCCTCACTACGGTAAAGAGTGCAGATTGCATTTTCGTGATAGATGACGGTAAGCTCATCGAACAGGGAAAGCACGATGAACTGTTGGCTCAGAATGGACAGTATGCTAAATTGTACAGCAAGCAGGATTTTTCCTGAAAGGAGGGTATGATATGAGAAAGATACGAATAGCCGTGGCTTGCCTACTGGCAATCCCTCTGATTGTACTATCCCCAATTTATGCCTTCATTCCTGCAGGGCTATTGCTGATCTTCAGGGCAAAAAAGGCTTCCAACCGTTGGCTTGAGCTTTGCGCCAGGCTTATTAGCAATGGTACACTCTTCGCACTTGGTGTAACCGTACACATTGATGGAAAGGAAAATTTGCCCACCGATACACCTGTCTGCTATATGGCCAATCACCAGAGTATGCTCGATATCCTTGCTTTTGTAGGCCCTGCAAAGCTTTGGGCTAGTATTTTTGCCAAGGCTGAGGTGAAGAGAATGCCTATCATCAATCTCTGGTGCTATGCCTTGGGTGGGGTGTTTATCGAACGGACCAGTCCCCATGATACGGTGAAGGCAATTCTTAAGGGAGTGCAGAAGCTTAAGGATGGAAAGCCGATGCTCATCTTTCCAGAAGGGACCCGCAGTAAAGTTGATACCATTGGTGAGTTGAAGAATGGTAGCCTTAAACTGGCTACCCGTTCCAAGGCAATCATCGTTCCCATCACCATAAAGGGGCTACGTGATGGGTTTGAGGGCATAACAAACTTCAGGCATGTTGATGCCTACCTCTCCATCGGAAAGCCCATCCCCACCGCTTCCCTCTCTAAAGAGGAGATTGCAACATTGCATGAATTGGTGTATGGAGAGGTGAAAAAACGGTTCAATGAACTTCCCAACTAAGGGAGAAAGAGAGCCCTGTCTTGAGGTCAGGGACCTCCGTTTTACCTATCAGTCATGGAAAGAAGAAAAAATACCCCTGTTCTTACAGGGGTAAACCTCTGTCTGGAATACGGGAGCAAGACGCTCTTGCTCGCTCCTTTTGATACAGGGAAAAGCACCTTGGCACGTATTGTAAGTGGTCTATGTCCCAAATACCTTCCGGGAGTTTTGCAAGGTAGTATCCATGTATGTGCTAAGGACCTTGCACAGAGCGAACCCTGGGAGTTGCTGCTCGATTGTGGGTATGTCTCCCAAAATCCCCAGGAACAGTTTGTCGCTCTCTCTGTAGAGGATGAGATTGCCTTTCCTTTGGAGACCCTGGGGCTAAAGCGTGAAGAAATTGCAAAGCGTGTCGATACGGCTCTCAGCAATTGGGGATTGGAACCTTTGCGCACCTCAAGCCAACAGGAGTTGAGCGGAGGGGAGCGTAAGCGTGTATTGCTTGCTGTTCAGCAAACGCTTAATCCTCATCTTTGGGTGTTGGACGAATCTTTTGATGATCTCGATCGCTCTTGGCGTGAATACCTGACTACCCTGATCAGAGAAGGGGAGCAGACTACATTGGTGCTTGCATCACGGTATCTGGAGCAGTTTGAAGACCTCTTTGACCAGTATGCCCTTTTGGAAGACGGTAGTGTCCGATTCGGTGAGAAGGATGAGATTCTTCATGCATTTTCTATTCTCTGTGGTGATGAGCTTCCAAATCCTTTGAAGGATCAGAAGCTTCCCGCAAAGATAGAGCATGTCCTTGGATGCTCGGATTTGCTAACAGTTCGTACTCGAGTCAGTACTCTTGAGGCAAAACCCTTCACATTGTCAATTCCCTCTTTTCAGATACACAGTGGTGAACTTGTTACCCTTGTTGGGCCAAATGGTAGTGGAAAAAGCACTTTCAGCCGTTTGTTATGTGGTCTCGATAATCCTAAGTCAGGGACTTTTACCCTTGATGAAAAACAGATGACCCAAAGGGAACTGAACCGCAGTGTCGGCTATTTGTTCCAAAATCCTGACTTGCAGATATTTCTGCCTACAGTCAGGGAAGAGTTGTCATGGTCATTGAAAAGACGCAAGGATCTCAGTGAAAAACAGGTGCATACGATGGTCAGGGAGTGTGCATCCCTTTTTGGTCTTGACTTGGAAGAGACTCCTTCCACCATGAGCTATCCTCTCAGAAAGGCTTTGCAGGCGGCTGTTTACTATCTGCTTGATCGTCCTTTCTATATCCTTGACGAACTTGACAACGCGCTTACCTATGCAGTTGCCCTATCCATCATCGCCCTATTACGGCGCAATGGGGCCGGGATACTGCTTATCACCCATGACCGTAAGTTTGCCTCCCTTGTAAGTGAGACCACCTATGCCATCAAGGCGGGTATCCTGGAGGAAGCATGACTACGAATACTTTTGTTGCAGGCCATGGCTTTCTTTACCGAATGGACCCAAGGGCCAAGATCCTGGCCATGCTACTCATATGCATTTGGCTATTCTTCCCTGTTTCCTTGGAAGGGCTTTATGTAACGGTGGTACTGCTTATCCTTGTCGGAAGCGTGAATACCGGCTTGCACCATACAGGAAAGACTTTCAGGTCTATCCTCCCAATGCTCATCTTCATGGTCTTGTTCATGCCTTTCAATGTGCGCCTTGGCCAGAGTCTTGTCTCCATTGGATCCTTTACGCTCATAACACAGGAAGGTGCCCTACAAGCTGCAAGGTTAGGGGGACGGTTCATCGGGATCACGTATGCCTGTACTTTGCTGTTTGCAACCACACCCATGACTGATGTGATGTTGGCTTTGCGCTGGTATCGTCTGCCCTATAAGGCCTCGCTGGTTGTAACCTTATCTTTTACCTATATCCCATTTATTGCTGATAGTTTTACCCAGATAACTGAGAGCCATCGTTTGCGAGAGGGTGGGGCTTTGGAGAAGAAGCGTTCCATTTTCAAACGGCTGAGAGATCTCCTGCCTACTCTTACCAGTGCCCTGGTCGTGGCCTTGCGTTCCATCCCATACCTTGCGATGAGTCTCGAGCAAAGAGGCTTCGGTAGGAATGAAAAAAGAACTAGCTATCACTCGTTGGATTCGTACCGACATGTCTTTACCGATTTTGTCATTTCTTTTAGTATACCCGTAGTCTTGTGGTTCATGTTCAGAGTCCAATAGGAGAAATTATTACAATGGATAAAAATCGTAATGCACTGAAGGTCGCCGTTGTAGCGGTCCTTACAGCAGTTGTTGTTGTATTCACTATGATAGTGCGTATTCCCACAGCAAAGGGCTATCTTAACCTCTGTGATGTTGCGATTTGCTTTATCGCCTTCACATTCGGGCCTTGGTCTGCTTTCATTGCTGCAGGACTTGGAACGGCCTTAGCTGACTTGTTCAGTGGCTATGCCCAGTGGGCTCCCATCTCGTTTGTGGTACATGGGATTGAAGGGTTGTTGGTAGCCCTGATAGTGCGTAAAAAGAACTCGATAACGGTTCCTTTTGTCTCAAAGATTCTTGCAGGCGTCGTCTGTATGGCAACAGTATCCTTGGGATATTTTGCACTTTCAGCATTTTTTATCAGTGGTATTTCGGTTGCGGCTGCAGAGATTCCTTGGAACCTTGTACAGAGTGGTGTTGGCGTTGTCCTCGGTCTTGCTTTAGCCGCGGCAGTCAAACGCGCCTATCCACCAGTAAGTTCCCTTGCTTGGTAGCATCGGAAAACAGTTTTCGGTATACTTTCAATCAATTAGAATCCGTAGGAGCATGTAATGCAACAGTTCTCTCACGACACCATCGTAGTACTCGATTTTGGTGCCCAATACAGTCAGCTTATAGCAAGAAGAGTGCGGGAAATGCACGTCTACTCCCAGATAGTCCCCTATACGACCAGTGCCGAAGACCTAAAGAAGATGCAGCCCAAAGGCATCATCTTCTCAGGAGGCCCTGCTAGTGTGAGTGGCTCTGGCTCCCCCAGACCTGATGAAGCGATCTACTCCTTGGGTATCCCCATCTTGGGTATTTGCTATGGACTGCAGGTCATGAACATTCAGAATGGTGGGGGTGTTCAACGTCCCGATAAACGTGAATATGGTATAGCCGAGCTCGAGATTATGGACAGTGCGTCCACATTGCTACAAGGGATTTCTGCCGGATCCAAACTTTGGATGAGCCATGGCGACTCTGTCTCTTCTGTGGCAAAGGGGTTCAGACAGACAGGCAGGACAAAGAACTGTGAGTTTACCGTCTTGGAAAGTGACGAGAAGCATTTCTATGGGGTACAATTCCACCCTGAAGTGGTCCATACCTCTGAAGGCACACACTTGCTTTCAAACTTTGTATTGAAGATTTGTAAGGCCTCCCCCGATTGGGATATGGGATCGTTTGTGTCGACTGCTATCGAGGATATTCGTAAGAAGGTTGGAGACAAACAGGTCTTGTGCGGCCTTTCTGGTGGAGTGGATTCAGCTGTGGCTGCGGTTCTTATCCATCAGGCAATCGGTGATCAGTTGGTATGTGTCTTTGTTAACAATGGTATGTTACGCAAGGGTGAGGCTGAAAGGGTGCAAAAAGTTTTCCGTGATTCCTATAAGATCAGGCTGCAATATGCTGATGCCCAGGATGTGTTTCTCTCTGCTCTTGCTGGGACTACCGAGCCCGAAGCTAAGCGCAAGATCATCGGCAAGGTGTTTGTCGATACCTTCTACGATGCTGCCCGTAGTGCAGGAGAAATTTCCTTTCTGGCACAAGGCACACTCTATCCCGATGTCATTGAGAGCAAGAGCCCTTCAGGTGGCCCTTCAGCAACAATCAAGAGCCATCATAATGTGGGAGGACTTCCTGATGACCTGAAGTGGGACCTGCTTGAACCTCTTCGCGAACTCTTCAAGGACGAGGTTCGTGAGCTTGGACGAGAACTTGGCTTGCCTGAAGACATGGTGAACCGTCACCCCTTCCCAGGTCCTGGTCTTGGGGTTCGGTGTGTGGGAGAAGTCACCAAGACCAGACTTGATACCCTGCGTGATGTCGATGCCATCTTCATCGAAGAGATCCGCTCAGCGGGTCTCTATAATGAGATCTGGCAGGCATTGGCCTGTTTGCTTCCTGTTAAAAGCGTCGGGGTGCAAGGGGACGAGCGAACGTATGAAGAGGTCTGTTCCTTGCGTGCCGTAACCAGCGAGGATGCAATGACAGCAGACTGGTATCGATTCCCACCAGAGGTGCTCGAGCGTGCAGCAAATAGAATCTGTAACGAGGTAAGTGGGGTCAATCGTGTGCTGTACGACATTACCAGCAAGCCTCCAGGGACGATTGAATGGGAGTAAGAGCAATACACGTATAACAAGAATACAATCAACCCCCTATAGTTCTGCGGAGCTATAGGGGGTTTTAGTATCTGTTTGCATAACAAACTATGCTGATATTTTCTCCAAACAATGCCCTCATATATCCTTTTTCAAGTATAAGAGAGGGATAACCCCTCTTTTTTTGCATATCCTTTGGCGGAGCAAAAAAGTCTTATCCGGATACCTTAGTATGAGAAAGAATATGAAAGGAAAAGAGAATACGATTTTCTTTTTTCGTTATGGAAGAAGTAACGGAAGGATGAACACTAAGTACGTATGAAACTGAGAAGATACTGCAACAGGACGATAGCCGATCAATTTTCCTTGTGGAACAGCCCTGTGTCCCAGATAACCTCATGATATGAGGTTTATCAACTGGCTTCCTTATACAGAAGCGTAGAGAGGTTTTATTCTCTTTTTGTATACTCTTACAAAGAAGAACAGTGAGAGGACCAAGGCAGAGCTTTCAGCTATAATGAAAGCATACCAGATGGCATTGAGTCCGAAGAAATGCCCCAAGAGGTATGCTATAGGAATCAGGAATATGAGCTGACGTGTGATGGAGATCAGCATGCTGATGTACCCGTCCCCTACAGCCTGGAAGAGAGCACCCAAGGCTATGCAGATTCCAGCACTGATGTAGCAAAGGCTTATTCTGGGCAGGGCAATCTTTCCAATGGCCATCATCTCCTCTGAGGCGTTGAACCAGGAAAGAAGGGTCTCGGGGAAAAGCATGAATATGGCGAAGCCTAGTATCATGATGAATAGCGCGACGATCAGACCTACCTTGATGGTCTCCATCATTCTCTTGGGATTTTTTGCTCCATAGTTATATCCCAATACTGGAATCATTCCACTGTTCAGGCCGAAAATTGGCATGTATACAAAGGACTGTAACCTGAAATATACCCCAAAGACAGAGACTGCTGCAGTTCCGAAGGAAATGAGCAACTTGTTGAGACTGGTAGTCATAATGGTGCCGATGGCCTGCATGATGATTGAAGGTAGTCCAACAGCATATATATCTATGACCGTACGTTTTTCAAGTTTGAAATACTTGGCACTAATCTTCACTTCCTTGTTCTTGCGAACATAATAGATGGCAAGCAGGGCTGCCACATGCTGACCAATGACGGTGGCAATGGCGGCTCCTAATACACCAAGTGAGGGGAATCCAAAGAGACCAAAGATAAGGATAGGGTCGAGCATAATGTTTATGATGGCGCCTGAGCTCTGGATAATCATGGGATGGATGGTGTCCCCTGTGGCTTGCAGGATGCGCTCGCATGTGATGTCTACAAAGATGGCCAACGAGAAAAAGAAGCAGATGGTGACATACTGGGTTCCCATTTGTAGGAGGGTTGGATCGTCAGTGAAAAATCCAAAGAAGGTCTTGGAGAAAAAAAGTCCTATGACAGCAAAGAGTATCCAGCTGAAGAAAGAGAGAGTCAACCCGTTATTGGCTGCTTTCTCGGCTCCGATATAGTCCTTGGCTCCAAGCTTTCTTGCCAGTAGGGAGTTTACCCCTAAAGATGTTCCGACTGCCACTGCAATGAGCAGGTTCTGCATGGGAAAGGCAAGAGACACGGCTGTAAGAGCTGTTTCGCTATACTGTGCCAGGAAGATGCTGTCAACAATATTGTAGAGCGCCTGGACCATCATGCTGATCATGATGGGGAAGGACATGGATAGTACTAACGTTGGTATGGGCCTGATGCCCATCTTGTTTTCTTGAATTGGGTGCACAAAAATTCCTTATGCCGAAGAGTTTCGGTTACATAGTAATAGCATAGGCGCTCTGTAATGTAAATGGAAGGGAACTGTTGTTCCCTTCCATGTAAGATTGATAGTGACCAGGCAAGAATTAGATCGAGGTTTTATGTCTGACAGAGAAAGCCTCACACTCTTTCTTGCCTTGTGCCTCATTGACCCTGAGCAACAGGACTCCTCCTCCTATAAAGAGCAGGATCAGGCTTATTATACCGAATCGATTGTTTCCAGTGACAATGGTGACTATTCCCATGAGCAGCGGCCCTATGATGGCAGCAAACTTGCCGAGCATATTGAAGAATCCGAAGAACTGGGCAGATTTTTCCTTGGGGATAAGACGGGTATAATATGATCGCGAAAGGGCTTGGATACCTCCTTGGAAGAGTCCAATACAGATGGCCAATAGATAGAAGTGGATAGGCTTCGACATGAAATATCCCATGAACGCGATGACTGCATACGCGCAGATTGCTACCAATAGGGCTTGCTTGATGCCTATCTTTTTGCCGAACCAACCATAAGCCAAGGCAGAGGGAAATGCCACAAACTGGGTAATGAGCAGTGCTACAATCAGTGATTCGCTGGGAAAGTTCAAGGCAGTGCCGTAATTGACCGCCATCCTGATTATGGTATCCACCCCATCAATGTAGAGCCAGTAGGCGATGAGGAAGATTGAGAGGGTCCTCAGTTGGCGGATATTGGCAATGGTACTGGCTGTCTCCTTAAGTCCCTTTCTAATGGCTTTTCTGAGAGGGAGAGGATTTTGAGACTCATTTTCCTTGACAAAGAGCATCAGTGGTATAGTGAATACTATCCACCAGATTCCTACCGTGACAAAGCTTGCTTTGATAGCCATTGCCTCATCAGCAAACCCAAAGGTTTCTGGAGAGAGGAACATGAGTACATTTAGAAGGAATAGTAGCCCTCCACCGATATAGCCAAGGCCATATCCTAGGGAAGAGACAAAATCGACTTTCTTCTCGGAAGCAACAAAAGGAAGCAGGGCATCATAAAAAGTGTTGGCGCCACTGAAGCCGATGCTTCCGACTGCATAGAAAAGGACGGCGAGCTGCCAGTTTCCCATCTGGATAAACCAGAGGCTAATCGTAAGGATGGCTCCAAGGTATGCAAAAAATACGAGAAGGCGTTTCTTGTATGTGCCATAGTCGGCAATGGCACCCACAAAAGGTGCAAAGATGGCAACGAGAAGGGAGCCAATGGAGTTTGCCAGACCGAGGTAGAAGGTTCCCTGTTGGGTAGTAGTCCCGGAAGCCCAATAGGATGCGAAGAATACAGGAAAGAATCCTGCCATGACAGTTGTTGCAAAAGCACTGTTGGCCCAGTCATATAGGGCCCAAGAGAAGATGGAACGCTTGGAATCTTGCATTATGCTACCTCTATGCAATAGCGTACCAGCAAAATGTTAAACTGTCATGAATATTTTCAACAATATACGGAACGGTCCATTAGATTCTATTCTCTTGCACAACAGATGACCGTTCAATACAATAGGGAAACAGTAAAGTTTAAATGCCGGGAGGTATCCCTCATGATAGTATGTAAATTTGGTGGAAGCTCTGTAGCTGAAGCCCAGCAAATACGGAAGGTCAAGCAGATCGTCGATTCTGATCCCAGACGGCAGATAGTCATTGTCTCTGCTCCTGGCAAACGTTCTAAGGATGACGAGAAAGTCACCGACATGCTCTATGCATGTAATGCTATGGTTCAGCAAGGCCTCTCTTGCAAAGACCTGTTCAAAAAAATATCTCTCAGGTATACCACCATACTCTCTGATTTGGGAATGCAGGCAAAACCTTTTCTTCCCGTGTTGGATGAGGTGCGCCAGTTGATTGACGCCGGTCATGGCGCTGAGTATGCAGCAAGCCGGGGCGAGTACCTGGCTGCCAGGATGGTCGCAACCTTCTTTGGTTGGGAATTTCTGGATACTGATCCACTTATTGTCATCAATCATGATGGAACGGTGAACCCCCAGACTTGGGACAATCTTAGGAAGGCAATCAAACCCAAGGTGAAATATATAGTTCCTGGGTTTTATGGATGTGATACCGAAGGAAAGGTGAAAACCTTCAGTCGTGGCGGATCAGACATTTCCGGGGCAATTCTCGCTAGTGCATCCAATGCAGAGACCTATGAGAACTGGACTGATGTATCAGGTGTCTTTTCTATAGACCCTAGGCTTATATCTGGTGCAAAGGTCATTAAGGAAATGACATATCGTGAAGTCAGGGAACTTGCAGGAGTTGGTGCTGGCGTATTTCATGAGGAAGCCATCGCACCAATCCTTGCTTCTGGAATACCCATCAATGTAAAGAACACCAATGCTCCACAGGATGCTGGAACGATGATACTTCCTGATCGTAAGATCGGGGACCACCCATTGGTGGGAATCTCGGCCAAGGGTGGATTTAGCCGACTTTCCCTGAGAAAGCTCATGCTGTTTAAGCGAACAGGGATTAGGCATGCTCTTCTTACCATGTTGCATATTTTTGGTGTACGCCCTTCGTTCTCCTTGTTCGGTATCGACAGCATGGTATGGTTCTTTGAGAGTTCACAGGCAAGTGATAGTGTACTCAATGCTATGTCTAGCAGACTGAAGAGTGAGTTTGACTTGGAGGAAGTTAGTATTGACCATGGGTATGCTGTTGTTGGTATCGTAGGATCTGGTATTATGCAAGACAGTTCTATCATTGCAAAAAGTACTACTGCCTTGGCGAACGAAAAGATCATGTTACATTTCTTCAACTATGGTTCTTCTGATACTTCCATCCTTATCGGGGTGAATGGGGATCAGGCACAGGATGCGGTGAAGAGCCTCTATAAGGCATTGTTTTAGGCAAAGAAAAATGATTTTTGCAGCTGCATGAAAACATTCCGAACTAGGAATGATAAAAATGCAGCTCTTTTAATAAAAAGAATTTGATGGTAGGTTGTACTTTCTTAAGGAATGCTCTTGTTGGGCTTGCTTATTTTCGTGGAAAGGTTGTAATGACCATAATCAGAAGGTTGCCAGGCACATACTTATTCAGCAAAAAAAAGAACCGGTTCAACAAGGTGAACCGGTTCCTTATAGTCAAATGAAACTTATTTGATGACCTGTTCGGTATCGATATCGAAGAACTTGACTTTTGCCATATCAGGAATCAAGTAGATCTTGCTGTCAACCTTGGGGATCACTGTCGGATCAATTTTTCCGATGACCTGACTCTTGGATGTTGCAATGTAGACGTGAGTCTCTGAACCTAAGGGCTCTACAACACTTACACGGCCATTGATAGTCTCCCCATCCTTCTCGGAATGGCTAAACTTGACATCTTCAGGACGGATACCAAAGGTTACGTTCTTACCGACATAGGGTGTCAGAATCTTTTTCTGATCTGCGTTCAGCTTCAAGCGGAAGGTCCCTTCGTTAGCGTAGAGATCAGCGCCATCAGCTTCAATTGCTGTTTCGAGGAAGTTCATTGGTGGTGATCCAATAAATCCTGCAACAAACTTGTTTGCTGGATCGTTATACAATGGCAATGGTCCACCGATCTGCTGGATGACACCGAACTTCATTACGACAATGACATCGGCCATGGTCAGGGCTTCAACCTGGTCATGGGTTACATAGATCATTGTTGCTTTCAGGCGATTGTGCAGTGAGGAAATCTCAGCACGCATCTGAACACGAAGTTTTGCATCAAGGTTAGAAAGGGGTTCATCAAAGAGGAATACCTTTGGCTTGCGTACAATGGCACGACCTACAGCAACACGCTGTCGTTGTCCACCGGAAAGGGCCTTTGGCTTTCTTTCGAGGAGTTCTTCAATTTCAAGGATCTTTGCAGCTTCACGTACGCGCTGGTCAATCTCTTCCTTGGGGAATTTGCGAATTTTAAGACCGAATGCCATGTTATCATACACGGTCATATGGGGATACAGAGCATAGTTCTGGAAAACCATTGCGATGTCTCTGTCTTTGGGGGGAACATCGTTGACAAGGTTGTTGTCAATGTAGAGTTCACCGCTGGTGATGTCTTCAAGACCAGCTATCATGCGAAGTGTTGTGGACTTACCACAACCCGAAGGTCCAACCAAGACTACGAAGTCCCGGTCTTTGATGTCGATATTAACATTATCGACAGCCTTGACGTTTCCGTCATACACCTTACAGATGTTTTTCAGTTGTACTGTGGCCATAGAGCCTCCAATTTATTTTATCTAAGGACAACTGTACCCCAGTCGGAGGTGGATGTCAAATAATTTTTCAGATATAAAAGTAATTAATCAAGTAAAATTATATATTTAAAGAAATAAGAAATACTGGAAAATATTGGAATGCCAAACATTTGACCTTCCTCCTGCAATTTGTTATTTACACTTTGCCCTTTCTTTGGTACTATCCATATGATGCGCTAGTAGCACAACGGTTAGTGCTCGTGCTTCCCAAGCATGAGACGAGGGTTCGATTCCCTTCTAGCGCTTTGAGAGTCAAGTCTATCCCACATAAAGGCTTGCAATGTGCGTTGTCCCAGTCGTAATAAACGATTAAACCTTTTTGGTCCCAACTGTTGGTACCAAGAGGCTGGAGGGACGTATGACAACCAATTATCCAAAACCATTTCTTCGCAACAAAATCTGGTACTTTAGGTACACTGACCGCTATGGAAAGCGTGTTCAGAAGTCTACTCAATGCCAAAAAAAAGCTGAAGCTCAAAAAATAATCAAAAATATAATTGATTTACTGGATTCAGACTTTGACATGGAAATTACTCTGGAGCAACTCCTCAGTCTTTATACTAATCCACTGACGAACCCTCGATATCTTGACGCCCAAATATCTGGTGCCAGCTATGGGATGCGCTATGCAATAAAGGTTGGGAAAGAAACCGAGGTGTTCCTAAAGACCATCAGCAACAGAAAGGTGCTTTTGCACCAACCGTTGCATAAGATTACCAGGCGAACCGTAAAGGACATGGCTCAGATGATAGTCCATGAGCACGGCCGAACTGCAAAGGCGAGATCCATGTATAAGATGGTAAAAACGACCTTCAGTCAAGCTGTCGATGATGGGCTGATACCGCAGTCTCCTGCCATGAATCTGCCAGACATACACACAAAGCCTACACGTGTAAAATTTGCTCTATCAGCATCTGATATCAGGAGAGTGATCAGGCGCGATGTGTTTCCGTCACAAATTGCAAGGGATGCCTTTGTCATCCTTGCAACAACTGGATTGAGAAAATCCGAATTCCTGACATTGATATAGAAGGCAGCTGCAATGCCATGCCATGGTAGTTGATCGTGCTTTCAAGAATGATGTATGCACCATGATAGGGCTGTCAAAGTGGGATAAGATAAGAACCATAGCTTTGCCTGAGATCGCTCAGGATGCTCTCCTGTCACTTTTCCACAATAAGGACGATATTCCGGTCACCTACAGGAACCTTGCCACTATCATGACGAAAATAGAGAAGGCTGCATCAAAGTTGGATGGGTTGGAGATGCCTGAGTATTGGCCAAAGCTGACCCCTCATATTCTGTGTCATAGTATCAACACTATGTTGAGGCTCGAAGGGCTGCCGGACGTTCTTGTTGCTGAGTATATGTCTTGGGAACACCAGGATGGGAACAAGATCCAGGAAATCTACACGCATGTCTATGCAAGGGATCTGCTGATGCAATTGACAGGCATATTGGCAATGGTAAACGAGCGTTCGTGATGACTTCGAATAGCTGAAAAAACAATCCCCTTCCATTTCGGCAGAAGGGATGTTTTTATCTCAACTATGATTCCCATCCTGATTCCGTCAGGATTTTGGGTTAAAAAGGTTTACTTTTAATAATTATGATATACAATTAGCGACAAAAAGGTTGCTAGTTCTGCTCGGTCTTGTTACATCAAAGCTTCCTTCATATCTTGAAGGAGAGAACTATGAAATTTATCCACACTGATCTTGGAGTTGTCCCGGCTGGTACATCTGTAAAATTCACCCTTGATGGGAATCAAGCAAATGTATTATTGCTCGACAGTTCAAATTTTTCCTATTATAAAAATGGCAGATCTTACAAATATACTGGTGGGCTTGCTAAAAGAAGTCCAGTAATACTAACTGTTCCAACGTCCGGGCATTGGTATGCTGTTGTTGATATGGGAGGATTCCCTGGCCAAGTTAAAGCCGCGATTTCCATTATCTAGTTTATAAGGAAATATTATATGGGACTCACTACCTGTCAAGCTATTGATTATTCTGTCATTCCTAATTGGAATGGCAATTATACGCTTCCATTTGTAATGACTGGTTTTAAAGAAACCGATCAATTACATTCATCCCCTTATGTTTGCTCAATCGAAGATTTTTATAAACGATTTTGTTATACAAGCGAACGACTAGAACTATTCAAAGGTCTGCTTATATTTCGAAAATATTTATATGACAATATAATCCCAATTATTCCAGGTGTAACTGGTTTCCAATGGGTTGATGGTAGCTTCTGCCAAGACAAAGAAACTTCTCAGAAATGTCCACCAAAAGATATTGATGTTTGGACTGCATTTTCATATGAGGGTATACCAGCGACAGACAAACAAGCAGAGATCCTTCAACTTATCAATACACAAACCGCAAAACTTTATTTTAAGAACCAAATGAAGATAGATGCATATTTTACGACTTTCTATAATGAACCTCACTTATTTTATCAAAGAATGAAATGGGCTGCTTATTGGTGTGGGATTTGGTCACATACTAGAGGGTTTAATGAAAGGAAAGGATTCTGCCAAATTCCTCTAGACCAAACTGATGACAGCAATTTATTAAGTAAGTTATAATCTTAAGTGAGGCCTCATATGAACTATAAGGAATATATAAATACAACACAAATAATCCAGAGATTGAGAAGTGAGATAAAGACAATTCCTGACGAATTAGGTCTAGAGCGTGGAAATCTTGAATGGTTATTATATCAAGAGGAAGAAAAAATCGATGCTCTTGAACGCATACCTGATCCATTGTTGAGTCTTGAATTAACATTCAAAGGCAAGGCAGTATTTGGAACCGAATCTATCGATGCAAAGTTTATTTCAAATGCATCATCTTCTTTCACAGATATAATAAATTGGTTAACAAAAAGCTACAAAAAGAAAGATGGGTCGCAGTTGATTCTTAAGGATATCATAAGAGGTTCGTTTGGATTTGAATTTGAAGCACGACCTGATTTGCAGCTAGAACTTTTCGAATGTAATACTGAAAGATCGTTAGCTAAGTTTCAGGAATATATTGGTCATTTATTAAACGATAGCGATGATGAGCTTGATTCTTTCCTTGTGGATTCCGATATCAGACTTATTACGAAGTTTAAGAATTTCTTTGAAGTTAATAGAAAACATGAAAGTTGGTTTGTCAGTGATTTTGCAGGTAATAAGTTAGACACTAAAAACAAGGAAAGCATTGATTCGATGATTACTAAGATTTCATTACCTACAGATGAAAATGAAATTACCCTTGATGGATATTTCCACGGATTTTTACCTAGTGCAAGAAAGTTTGACTTTATTACTGCTGCTGATGTTTATTCCATAAAACTTAGCTCATTGATCCAGGAAGAACAAGCAGAAGATATTCTTCAGAAAGATAATGCATCAGCAAAAATTAAAGTGAAACAGGTCTCCAGAGGTAGACGTAAGCCGAAATATCTTCTTGAAAGTTTTGAAAATATTGCCTATGAAGTTGTTTCATGATCATATGGATCCTGAAGTCCCGAGTTTTTATATCTAGGATGGCATAGGAAACCCGAAGGCCTCAAAGAGCTTCTTCTGCTTGTTTGTCATCTCACCAATCGTTGCCCTCTTGCCAGGGTACTGGAAGGTCTCGATGATGTCGAGCTCGTCAAGCAATCCCTGCATCGTGTAGGTCCTGAACAGGTCGTTGTCCTCCATGGCCTTCTTTATGTAGGAAAGGTAGATGAGTGCCAGGAACTGCACGAACAGCTTGCCTTCGAGGTTTTCTTCCGACGATACCGAGGTCCTTCTCATGTTCAGCCGGTCCTTGAGGTCGCAGAAAGCCTTCTCTACAAGATCCTTCGACCGGTAGATGCGAAGGGCCTCGGCAGGATCCTTCACGCCGTTGGAAACCAGGGCGAAGTAACCGAAGTCCTTCTCTGCCTCTGCGATTGCCTCATCCCTAGGTGTATAGGATAGGCCCCTTGCAGCGGTTTCCCTGATGACATAATAGCGTTCGCAGGCCGAACGGTCGTCTTCCTTGAGTTTTCCACTGTCCATGAGCAACTCGAAAGCATCGAGCTTCCGGTAGAAATGCATGCGGTCGTCGGTGGCATGCTGTTCGTTGTAATAGAAATGCACATATATCCGTCGCTTTCTCCGGACTTCCTCCCCCGACCTGCTCTTTGTCTCCGCATAATCCCATTCCATGCTATGGCCCTGCATGAACACCCCAAGGGAGGGGCTGTAGTTCGCCCTGGTCGTAAGGTTCGCTCTGGTTTCTTCTAGTTTCTTCCTTAGGAACCTCAGCGAGAGTTTCGCCCCCATGAGAAACTTGCAATGCTCCCTGTAGAGTGCATTGACGTTGGCCTCGCTGTAGAATCCCCTGTCCATGACCAGCATGGCCTTGCCTGTCTGGAGGAAATCGATGTCCGAGAGCAGTCTGAGTACAGTCTTGCTGTCGACCATGTTGCGTAAAATTTCAAATATTTTCTTCTTCTTTGGCCTAAATCGACCTAAAGCACAAAGGTTTTTTGCAACAGACGAACTATTTTATTGTCAGACTTCCGCTTGGCAAAGGAGATCTAATTGAAAAAGTTAAAGCTAATCAAAGGGATCCTCGACATAGTCCGTCTAGTCATACAAATTGTTGAAGCAATCTCGCAACTTTGACTTACTCTGTGATAAATAAGGAGCGATCAAATATGGTTGCATTGTCACCCCCTTCTTTGTCTGCCGGCTTCGCTTCAAGCCCAGCTCTAGGCACCCTGTTGGTCAGCAATAAAATCAGAGTATGCATACTTGATTTCCTGGGTGTGGACTGCATTACAGACTGCCTTTACCTCATCAGGTTGACTGGTGATGTCATCCGTGGGGTCAATCACATAACGGTGATAGGCCCTTGAGATTTCCACACCGTCCCTTTCGATGACAGTTGCCTCACGTACTTGTACATACTTGAACTCGCCTACTATCTCGATTTTGTCGATTACTGTTGATTCTGTTAACATGATATTCTCCTATGAAGTGATATATTGGATATTGAGCGAGATTTGATTTGTACTCGGATCGGCCGATAACGCTCCATTGTGCGTAAAAAATAATCGGGAATACGATGTTGACAGGGCAACTCCAAGAAAGGAAACCTGATTACCCGTAACTAGCTTCTTGCAGTATCCAGTTCCTGCAAAATCCAACGCGTCCTGTCCAGTAGACGAAAAGAGTAGTCCTTGTATTTCTACATATCCCTCTGTATCAAAAATTGTATCAGTTGTTACCAGTTGGATTTTTGTATAATAGATATACCATACTGCTTATTTTTCTATATAGACACTCTAAAGGGGTTACTCCCGTGGTTCCAGAGAGGCATCCAGAAACAAGTTCTCCAAGAAGCGGTGTCCAAGTCCCCTCCTAATAATCATCCAGCAGATTAGTAGCGCTTACCCCCACTAGAAAGATTCCAGTAGGAGTGATATTCCCACTGTCATCAATGGTCACCCCGGAGTCCTGGAGTTCGCCAGAGGATCCTGAGAAGCGGGGGATGGCTTTGTCGGTGGAGGTGGGGCGAGTGATTTTGGTAGCAAGACCATCGTTTACAGCCTTCTGGTTCGGAAAGAACACTTCTGAGTAATCTCTGGAATAGCAAGTCTTTGAAAGAGCTAGCAATGTTAAGTAAAGTTGATTATGTTCTTTTTCTAAATTAGAGAACGAAACATAGACTTCCTGATTTAGTGTCATCCTGTCATTTGGCCAATGCTCTTAATACTACAGTTGAATATCTTGTACTAGGTAATCCAAATAAAACGACAGATTCTGAATTCGAAGATATAATTCATAAATTACATACAGCTGCTGCAGATGATATAAACTTGATACGAAGAGTACTTCGCATTCCTGATCCAGCTGAGCCCAGTCGTAAACAGGCATAGTAATTAACTTCAATACTGGCATGCTAATTGAATAAATTGTCACCAATCGCGACATTTCAAAAGAATTTTCTTTATTTTCCACTACTAATAGCTATATGATGGAAACATCTGTCATATGGAGGTTAGCAATGACGAATTACATAACTGTTACCAGTGATAAAAGCAAAACAGTAGCGACTTTGCTCTGCTTGTTTGGAGGGATTATCTGATTGCACCGTTACTATGTTGGAAGGATTGGTGGTGGACTTTTGTTCACATGTACTGCAGGTCTTTTCATGTTCGGCTGGATCAGTGACCTGATAGAGTGCTTTACAGGAAGCTTTAAGGATAATGCGGGAGCCCCATTACGAAAATGATTATGAAAAAGTGGTTTGATTTAGGTACTGATACTGACGAAGCCACAATGAATGCACACATGAATATGTAGTCTTGAGACTATCTATATCGAGACTAATAAAAAAGGTGGGTGATGGCTTCGCCAGAGAGAATGACATTCGGTAAATACTATGATCTCTTCATGCTCATCCTTTCAGTATATGTCGTTATGGTATTGTCTCTTACTGTAATCATAAGAATTTCTGAAAGGGTAGTTGTCATTTTAGATTGGGTTGATCTGGCAATATGTATTGTTTTCCTATTGGACTGGCTGTTTTTTCTTATTCGCACATCGGACAAACGTCGGTATATAAGCCATAGGATCATTGATTTGGCCGGTTTCATTCCCCTTGTCCAGATACTCAGGTCTTTACGAATATTCAGGATTGTACGCTTGGCCAAAGCCTTGCGTTTGGTAAGGGGTTTGAAAGGATCATCCAGGATACTCAGAGTGCTTTTGGAAAACCCGGCAAGGTCTGCTTTAGCAATCTATCTTTCATTGACTTTCCTGATTTATTTCTATTGCAGCCTTGGCCTCTATACATATGAGTTTGGAGTCAACGAAAGCATACAGAGTTTTGGCGATGTGCTTTTGATGAGTTTCACAACGCTCACGACAGTCGGATATGGGGATATCTATCCAGTTACTACTGCAGGGAGACTCCTTTCTGGTTTACTTGTAATTACTGGAATGGGATTGTTCGGGCTTGTGATTGCAGAGGTGGCAACACTGATACTGAGATTGATGAAGCAGGATGAAGCTTGATAAGACCCTATATGACCAGTCAATGAGATGTTTTCTTTAAAAGGAGATTTAGATAACAAATGAGTAGTCAATATTATCCTCCGGAATTTGAGAAATCAGCACTCCATTGTCCAATCTGTGGTGTTTACGCAAATCAATATTGGGGCCATTTATTTACTAGAAATAATGATATTTTAGTCAAATTTAGCACCTCAAAATGCTCTCATTGCAAGAGTTTTTCTATTTGGTATGATGTAGACTTGGTATTTCCAGATGAATCAGTAGCTCCCAACCCAAATCCAGATATGCCAGAAGAAATTGTCCAAGATTACAATGAAGCCAGTTCAATCATCAACAGGGCCCCTAGGGCTGCTGCAGCAATGTTCAGGCTTTGTCTTCAGAAACTTTTGCCGTATATAGGTGGGGAAGGTAAGCATATCAATGAGGATATCAAGAAATTGATAGCAGATGGAGAGCTGCCGCATAGTATTCTCAAGAGTTTGGAAATAGTGAGGATAGTTGGTAATGAATCTGTGCACCCAGGAACCATTGACTTGAACGACCAGCCTCAAATTGCCTTGCAGTTGGCCAGATTGATTAATCTCATCATTCAATCGACCATAACACAGAAACGTGAGATAGATGAATTGTACGCGATGACTCCAGAGCAGAAACGGAATGAAATTTAAGACTTAAGGACTAGCGATTTTTCAAGAGTTCGAACCTTGAGAAACAAGTAAAGAAAATTGTATTGCAGAAAGGAGGCAATTATGGGAAAAAAGGGAATTGGGTTCCGTGTAAGCTGCAACGAGATATTCTATGCAATTATTGATTACGAATCACAAGATGATTCCTGGGTAGTCACGAGTCTTTCAAGTTTGATTGTGCCAAAAGCGTTGGATTTTCCACACGGTCTCACTTTCATACGGACTACAATAATGACGCTTTTGAAGCAGTATGGTATTGAGCATGCTGGCATCAAGCAGATTGAGGGTAATGCAAGAAGTAGCATCACCAATAACCTCCTGAAAAGGGTAAATATTGAAGGTGTAATACAAGAGGTTTTTTCTACTTCTTCCGTGACTTCTTACTTTATTGGCGTCACTAAAACAATAATTTGCAACCTTGGTTCCGGTAAACAAAGGCTTGATGAATTAGCCGAACAGCTCGGTTTGGCTGATGAGTTAAGTTTGGATTCAGGCCTTGTTGTTAAGCCTGAGTATATGGAAGCGTTCTTAGTTGCTCTTGCAACCTTGAGAACAAAGTAGGGAAGGTATATATGTCAGAAACTTATTCATTGATTTGTTTCGAAAAAACTAGGGATATTGGGAATACTGAAGGAAGGAATTCAAAGGTTTATATTGCTAGAGACAAACAATTGAATGCAGAGCTCGTAATCAAGGAAATTTCTAATCTGAATACTACTGAATATTTTGCAGAATCAAGGATGCTTTATGCAAACCAGCACCCAAATATTGTTCCGATTCAATATGCATCCTCGATTCCTGGACTAACTTACTTATCTATGCCGTACTTCCCAAAAGGATCGCTAGAAACCCTTTTGAAATCAAGGCCAATTTCAGTAAGGGATATATTGAAATATTCTATTCAAATTTTATGTGCACTTCATGCAATTCATGTAAACGGACTGCTGCATTTGGATATAAAGCCAACAAACATACTCCTGGATAACGCTGGGAATGCCTTACTGACAGACTTTGGTATTTCGAAGTATATGGATCCCTCAGATGGCGTTGCATGTGCGTCTAATGTCTATAACTTGCATTTATATCCAGAGATCATACTAGCAAGTTCAGCAACAATTGAATCTGATATCTATCAATTGGGGCTTACAATCTATCGAATGTGCAACGGCACAAAGATATTGGAAACACAGGCACCTACTTATAAGGATTTGAAAAAGGCAATTATTGAGGGGAACTTCCCAGAAAGGAGCTACTTTCTCCCGCATATCCCAAAATCGTTGAGGAAGATTATTGTTAAATCTTTGTCTCTCAACCTGGATGATCGATACCATTCAGCGCTTGAAATGATCAATGCTTTGTCGAAGGTAGACAAGATGTTAGATTGGGTAAGAACAGACGACGAAGAGAAGCCTTATTATTTAAATTCACAGAGCCGGACTATTGAAATTTCTATAGATAGTAATAGAATAACAACCAAAAGTAGGGCGAATGGTCAAGCTTCCGAACGAAAGATGAATAGATTTTGTAAGTCATTCACCCAAAACACTAAAAACAGGGAACTATATAAGGTCCTTGAAGGTATATCTGGAGAGTTAGGGCAATGAAAAAGAAAGAAGTCGAAAGGATTACTCGTGAATTCTTGGAGAATCCTCATAGCCAAATCAAGCCTTCCAAGCGGATTGAAGCAAATTTTATTGCCAAAGGAAGGGATAGTTATACTTTAAAAGATCTTGGCAATGGGTATTCTGTTGTGGTAAGAAAATAGGTATTTATCTATATTGCATAATAGGTAATCAATTGTGATAATGAAACAGGCGTCCCAAATCAGGGCGCCTTCTTTCTTGACAAAATGGTTCTGTGAACACAGTATTGATGCATAGATACAAAGATAATATCACGCCAAAAAGTGATATTACGACAAGTAAAACGGCGTTATCCCGTCATTGTTGCCACTAGGGTTGTTCTGCATGAGATGTGACCGGTCACTTTCCCAAGCATGAGACGAGGGTTCGATTCCCTTCTAGCGCTTTAGAGGCCCACAATCTTCGGATTGAGGGCCTCTCTGATTTTTACTTTTATTCAAGAGAAATGGTCAGTTGCCTGGTAGTTCATCCCTTCTGATATCTTCTAGGAATTCAATACCAAAAGGAACAATCTAAAGGGATAAGCCCATGAAAGCAATAGAAAGGGGTCAGATGCTACTGCATCTGACCCCAGGAATTCTATGTTCTGTATTGCCTATTTACTTGAAGCAGACAATTGCCTTGGGCTCGAGGACACGGAAGGTGAAAGACTCTGTTGCGAACAGGGTCAGCTCCTTAGTGTCATGGGACTCATATCCAAGGGCAAAATCCTGACCGATGGTCAATTCAAGATTGTCACTGTCATAAGGGACAAGGATGGCTCCTTTCACAGAGCTGGCAAAAACCACTTTACTTCCGAGCATTCTTTCAACCCGTTCGATAAGTGGCATTCCTTGTGCTTCCTTATGAAGAGCGATCCATGCCTCAGATCCTACGATAAGGGAATAGGGCCCGTTTATGTGACTATTTTCCAATTCCATGATTCCCTTGGTCAGGGAGGTTAGTATATCGGCTCCATTATCACCAAGAGTTAATGCCTTATGCGCAGAAGCTTCTTTTAGTCCCTTGATACCACCAGCTGAATAACTGTTGTAGATTGCATTCTCTTCGAAGAGAGCGAGTTTCTCCACTGCAGCATCAAGGCTGTCAAAGTCAATATCCTTTGCTCCACGAGCAAGGTTGTCCACTTCCCAACGGTTTAGGGTGAAACGAACCCGTGCTTCAGTGAGGGGCTTCAAGGTATATATGCCGGCTTTTACGTCGCCATCATCACACAGGGTAAGTCTGCCTTCATTGACTGCAGTAAAGTCTAGACCCTTGGGGCCTTGTACATTGACCACCTTACGTGCGGTAAGGCGTGATAGCAGGACCTCTTTTGCTCTTTTTTCAATCTCACTCCAGCCTTCTGCTGCAAGTGGTGCCAAATCTCTTTTAAACATATCCATAAAGTATTCCTCCTTGGTTATGTATTCTATACGTGTTCTAATTCTTCAAATTACCAATAGTCATGCCACCGGTTTTTGGAGCTTCAGTCTCTGCAGAGCCTTCAGCTCCAGTTGCCTGTTTCTCTACTTCAAGTAGAGATCCATCGGTGAAAAGATATGTTTTCATGTCATCATCAAAGCCTGCCAAATTTCTTCTTAGCCATTCAAAGGCCATGACGGCATGCTCAATTTCTTCATCTCGGTTATGCGCCATGATATCCTTGAGCTCCTGGTCAGTGGTTGTGTTGACTCGTTGGTTGTACCAATCAATAGCCTCTAGCTCCTCTCTCAAGCTGGAAATCGCCCGTGAGATATTTCGAGTTTGCTCATCAATTGCTTCATAAGGTTCAGAATATGCCATTTGTCCCTCCTACAGGTATTAGTCTCCCTTAATGATACTAAAGGTTTGATAATAAAGAAAGTGTGAAGTATTTTTCGGATAAATTACATATGCATAAAGCACGTAAAAATTGGCTGTAAGTATGATACTACCTTCGACCTCTGTAAAAAGAACCCTTTGTTAATTTCTGCCAACACATCAGTCTGCTTTCAATCCCATTTGAAATACTAGTATTTTGTTTGCTATCCCTTACTGTCATGTTTACTTTGCTGTAAGCATGTTTTATACTTTTCTAACTGATACAAAATCCTTAATGATTTGTCACATAAGTTGTATTATACTATATGAGTGAATGTTGCCTAAATTGCTCCAATGGAGGGTCCCCCATGACTTTGAAGTTTAAGACCATTCTTACGCAATTGCAGATGAAGATTATCTCAGGTGAGTGGGGTGAAGGCTTCAGGATGCCAACAGAAATGGAGTTGTGTGCCCAGTATGGGGTCTCTCGTGTGACTATACGCAGGGCTCTTGAGGAACTTGTCGCCCATGGGTATATTACTCGGACAAGGGGGCGAGGCTCCTTCGTCCTATTCAATAGGGAGCTTGTAGACCTCAGCTATTCTCAATCCACTGATAGGGAGCTCAAAGGGCGATATAGGATACTGCTCAAGGAAAAACTTTTTGCAACTGTAATTGATAGGCAACAGTTGGATTTCGATGACTCCCATCCTGACAATCAGCTTTGGCATGTGAAGAGTTTGCATATGGTGGGTGACAAGCCTACAGTGCTGAGTGATTACTATATAGCAGCCAAGTTTGCAGAACCTCTGCTCCAAATGGATGAGTATTGTGACAAGTCAATTTTTGAGATTCTCAGCAATCACTTTGGACAGAAATGTTCTTTCACTAAGGGTAAGGTGGCTGCCATCAACCCTAATGAGGAGATATGCAATCATCTCCAGCTCGATCCGCGATCTGCAAATCTCTGGTGTAGGGGAATGTGTGTCCTCGATGATGGTACTGTCGTGGGTCGTTGCACCAAGATTTTTGATGGGCTTGTCTATGAATTTTCCCTGGACTCATCCCAGGCTTCAGAGCATAGACTTTAGGCTACTAGAATACTGGGTTTATTTTCTAGAGCAAATAGTACTCTCAAATGGTAACCACTTGCAAAAACATAAGCTAATATAGCGATTTGGCTATATTTTTTGTTGTGTTTTCTTGACAATTCAAGTATAAATGTATAAGAAACATTCAATTTATACCTATCCCCCACATTTGGAGAGAACCACAATGCAAAGAACAATCATTACCATGTTGCACAATGCAGCAAAAAAATATGGCGATCGAGCATATACAAATACCAGAATGGAGGAAGGTTGGACAGCAAGCTCATATATTCAGACCGATGCCCAGTCCGACTCCATAGCAGCACATCTATTGTCAGCAGGATTCAAGGCTGAACAGAGTGTTGGAATCCTCAGTGAAGGTAAGAGCTCCTGGGTAACCTGTGAATTGGGAATCATTAAAGCCAGGGGTATCAGTGTTCCCCTTTCCATCAAGCTGACACCAGAGGAAATTGCATTTAGGATTAACCATAGTGAAGCCTATGCCATTGCTGTAAGCAGCAATACTCTTGCCAATACAGTTAAAGCCCTTCCTTTCTTCGACCACAAGGTCTTGTTCATTTATCTTGATGAGATGGATGAAAGGCTGAAGAAATTGGCTGAAGAAGCCAATTGGAAAGAAGGGGAGGATTTTGTTACCTGGGGCGGGATGCTCGAATCAGGGGCACAAGCCCTTAAGAAAGACCCTGATCTGGTCAAGGAGACTGAACAGAAGATTGATGAGAATGACACCATCAATATCTGTTATACAAGTGGCACCACAGGCAATCCCAAAGGAATCATGCTTACCCACCTTAACTATTGGACCAATACCCATGATGCTGTTGAACTGTTCCAATTGCCGGATAACATGTTTGAGACCTTGATAGTCCTTCCTGTCGACCACTCTTTTGCTCATACTGTTGGTATCTACACTTCAATGGTTCGCGGTATTACCCTGCATTTTGTAGACTCTCGTGGGGCCAACGCCTCCATCATACGTAACTTCCCCAAAAACCTTATGGAGCTGGAGCCGTTCTTCATTATGACGGTCCCTTCCATTACGGGTAACTTTATGAAGAAGATGACCCAAGGTATCCATCAGAAAGGTGCATTTATTGAAGGTATCTTCAATCGGGGGCTTGAGGCAGGAATTCTTCGCAATGGCGATGGCTTCCACCGTCCTGGTGCATGGGTGCAGATAAAGACTTGGCCTGCGTATGCGCTTGCTAACAAATTGGTGTTTCCCAAGCTCCGTGCAATCTTTGGCAAGAGGATGCTCTACTGTGTAGGTGGAGGAGCCCTTCTTGAAGCCAAGCAGCAGAAGTTTTTTGCTGCCATTGGTCTCCCCGTATTTCAGGGGTATGGTCTAACAGAAGCTGCCCCTATCATTAGCAGCAACTCTCCATTGCGCTACAAGTTTGGCACCAGTGGCATGGTCGCCGGTACTGAAACCTGTAAGATTATGCTCGACGACGAACATGAGGCAAAGGTAGGGCAGAAGGGAGAAATCGTCATCAAGGGTGATAATGTCATGAAGGGGTACTTCAAGAATCCTGAAGCAACAAAAGAAGCCCTTCGCGATGGTTGGCTCTGGACTGGTGACCTAGGGTATTATGATGAGGATGGCTTTTTGGTGGTTACAGGAAGGGCAAAGGCTCTCTTGATCGCTAAGGATGGTGAAAAGTACAGCCCAGAGGAAGTAGAAGAGGTTATGGTCAACAACCTGCCAATACTGAACCAGCTTATGGTGTACAATGATCACGAGGTTATAACCACTGCATTGGTCACGTTACAGGATGATGTGGTTGCCAAATTGATTGAGGAGAAGGGGTGTAAAGATCCAGAGAGTGCACTTGTTGCAATTGAAGAAAATCTTAGGTCATATGAGAAGTTTGCTACAGCCATTCCCAATGTTTGGATTCCTGTCAGATTTGCCATCATCGAAAAGCCTTTCAGTGAGGCTGATGGGCTAGTAAACTCAACCATGAAATTGGTCCGATATAAAACTGTAGAGTTCTACAAAGAAAGAATTAATACCATGTATGCCGGAGAAGCTGAAAATAGAAAAGAGAATCTGAAGGCAATAAAGGGACTCTTCTTTTAGGGTATTTCTTTTTTCAATAGTTTATACCTATAAGGAAACAGTCAAAATAATTATATTTTGCTTGTTTAAAGATGGACATATATAAAGAAATGTGTAACGATTTTTATAAAAGCTAGTTTTATTTATGTAGGAACGTTGTGACATAGGTAATTAAATGGTTTTGAAATACTGAAGGAACGTTGATTCTGTAATTTTTTATGGGAACGAACAAACGTTTTCCCCCAATTTTAGGAGGGCAATTATGAAAAGATTATTAGTTCTGGTGTTGTTGGTGCCCATACTTGCATTGACAATGATTTCGTGTGACGCAGACATGCGTTCAAACATAGCAGACCTCATGGGCGGGTTTGGTGGTAATGTATATGAAGATGCTGGCTTGATCGTGGTAAATACCGCACAGGCTGAAGCTGCAGCAACTACAGTTGCTGAAATAGGTACAGGTGCTGGTGCTGCTACAGTTTCTGGTGGTTCGACTTCTAGCATGGGAGTTGAGGTCCCCGTTGATGATGGAACTAAGCTTTTAGCACCTCAGACTCCTGCCCAGCAAAAAGAGTTGAAAGACAACCTTGGTGATGCCTTTAATTCTGATACGCAGAAGGAAAAATTGTTAGAAGACCTTAAGACGGATGCAACGGCAGACCAGAAAACTGCTGCAAAAGGAACTGTAGAAGTTTTCAATAAAACCTTGGATAAAATCAAGGCAGACCTTCCTGGTGATTCGGAACTTGGGAAAACCTTGGAAAAACTGAAGCTTCCTGAAATTGCTGATGGTGATGATCTCTCTCAAGGCGATATGCTTGTTCTGCAGTTGATGACTGACCTCATTAGTAATACAGTGGCAACTCTTGATAGTTTTACTGGTGGATTGACTGGTGCGGATGATGATGCAAGCTTGGAGACTCAGCTAATAAGGACAAGGTCCTTTCAATTATTGATGATGCTCTGTTTGCCGCTGAGGTTGCGGAACAGCTTTCAGGTGCTGCTTCCATCGACTTCATAGGCCAACTCGACCTTGGAACTCTCGTGGATGGCCTTAGCAACAAGGGGACGGATTCACGTGCTATCTCCCTTGCAGATACTGGAGACTTTATTGGCACCATCAATGACTGGGCTCCAACAATTATTAAGTTGATGGGTGTTACTTACAGTGATGGAAGCTTCAGCTATACTGATGCTGAGTATAAGAGTTTCCTACTTAATCAGCAGATTTACCGTTCTTCTATGGAACAGGCTTTGAAGATGATGAAGTTAGGCAAGTTGACGAAGGAAGATATTGAATCTTTGAATTTTGATACTTCTACTTTGGTTAAGTATGCTTTGGCTGTATTCGTCACCGAGCATGATGCATTCTGGAGGGTTGAATATTCTGGTTTAGATACTACTCCTAGTTCAGTCATTGTGGCCTATCTGAACGCCAATCCGAAATTGGGTCTTGGCACGCTTGCAGTGAGTGATGAGCTTACGGAACCGGACAGCTCTACAACAGGACTTGACTATGGAAATTGGCCTGCTTTTGTTAAGGCTTCTGACTTAAGAAAGAGTACTGACGAAGGCCTGGCCTATTTTAAGGCTATCCTTGAGAATATCGTAATAATCAATGATTTTGGTGGAATTGCTCAGATCAGCACAGAATTGAACGAGTTCCTGGATGATACAACTGACGGTTTCGACAAGTTCTATAGCGACTTGATGTCGAATTAAGGAGGAGCATACTATGAAAAATATTAAACTATTAAGCATTGCAATTGCTTTGATTCTATTGGTAGTGGCTCCTATTGCTGCCACAGATTATAGCCCTGCCAACCTTACCTACAAGCAGACTGGAGAACCTTTCATGGGCACCAGTACTCGAGTATTGAGTATGGGGGGGGCAGGTATAGGTGTGAAAGGATACTATGATAGCTTCCTGATGAACCCTGCTAACTTAGCAGGAGGAGGTTTCAAACTTTCACTTCCTGCCATAACCGTCACCGCTTATAACCCAAAGGCAATTTTGGAAAGTGGTGCGATTGATGACTTTCAAGAGGGTACCGATTCTGGCATGCTTTCTGGAGCACAGAAATTCTTGGGGACCATTAAGAAAGGGTATGGCGATCTGGTGACTACTGATGCATCAGTTGTCATGAGCCTTGGTGGGTTTGGACTTGCCCTTGAAGCTCAGGAACGCATAATGACCTACAAACCAGGTGTTGATTTGACAGCAACTAACCTCATAGCTCAGGTTACAACTGCAGCTACTGTTGGGTTTGGCTTGAACTTCGAACTAGTCCCTAATGCCATTTCCTTGGATGTTGGTGTTTCTGGAAAAGCTGTGTATAAGCTCTACCTTGAGAAGCAAACTGCTTCAAGCATCACTGATATGATGTCTGATGATACTGCCGATCCTGCTGAGAAGTTCCTTAATGATGTTCCTCTCGCTGCTGGATATGCACTCCCTCTCTCTGCTGGTGTGAACTTGAATTTGCCTGTAGGTCTGCGAGTTTCCGCAGTTGCAAGAAACTATAACGGTGCATACTCGATGGAGATTTTCCCCTCTGTAAACAATTGGGCTGATAATGTATTGGGCACAACATTCGGAGATGATTCAACGGATACGACAGGATTTACGTCAGAGACTTTCGAGTTCGATTCAGGGTGGAAACTCGATGCAGGCCTGACCTGGACACCAAACCTTGGGTCTATGCTCAAGCCAATTATCGCAATTGATGTACTGGATGTGATGTCGCTTTCCGGTTTGGAAGATGATGCCTTGGCAAGAGGTTTCTTCAACCAGACTAGACTTGGTGCATCAGTCAGGCTGCTTTCCTTCCTTGATGTCCGATACGGTATCAACAAGGGGTATCAGAGTATTGGTGTTGGGCTAGACTTGCTCATCTTCCACCTCGATGCTGCTTACTATCAGCTAGAGTATGGTAATGATCTCGGAGACAAGCCTATCGATGCTGTCTCGCTACGATTCTCGCTCCTCTCTCGCTAATGATTGTCCTCTCTCATGTTGATTGCCCTCCCTCGAAAGGAGGGCAATTTATTGGTTTGGGTAGAGATGGCATTTTCCTGTATGCTTTATGGTTTGAAGTAGAGTTGTTATTTTAGTAACAATTTGTGAACATTCATACTAATCTGATGATTTTTACTGTACTTTGTAACTATTCCCATGGTATAATTTTGCCATATTACATTGAGAGAGAGGTCTATTATGGCAAGCTTTGGAATTTGGGGTCTTATTCCACCCGTATTAACCATTACCCTGGCATTTGTTACCAAGGATGTGATGGTCTCCCTGTTCCTGGGGATCTTTTCAGGAGCACTGATTGTTGCAGGAGGGAACCCCCTTGTAGCGATTATCAATCTTACCGATATGATCGCAGACTCGTTGAATGACGGATGGAATATCCGTATCTTCCTGTTCTGTGCCCTCCTTGGGGGATTGGTAGGGATGCTTAGCAGAACAGGTTCTGCTCGCGCTTTTGGTCGCTGGGCAGCTGACAAGCTTCACACATCCAAGACAAGTCTTCTGATGACCTGGTTCTGTGGTTTGCTCATCTTTATCGATGACTACTTCAACAGCCTTGCAGTAGGAACCGTCATGCGTCCCATCACCGACAAAAATGGTGTTGCACGTGCACAGCTTGCCTACATCCTCGACTCGACTGCAGCCCCTGTCTGTATCCTTGTTCCCATTTCAAGTTGGGTCATCACTGTCATGTCTATCGTAAAAGGATCTGAAGGATTCTCAGCGCTTGGAGTAAGTGAATTTACCTTCTTCATTCGTTCGGTTCCTTATAACATTTATGCATTGCTTACGCTGGGCATGGTGCTTTACATCATTCTCACCGGACGCAACTATGGTCCTATGGCCAAGAGTATTGCCTATGCAAAAGAGACAGGTAAACTCTACAACGAAGAGTTCGGCCCTGCTCCTGGTGAGATTGATGATGGAGGCGAGGCAAATGCTGCAAAAGCAAAGCCTTTGGACATGCTGTTGCCAATTATTGTACTGATTGCCTCTGCTGTAATCCTTTTCCCCATGAACACATACCTCAGTGCAATTGACGGCGAAGGTATTCCCACCCTTGGTGCAGCTATGGCCTCCATGAGTCTTGGTGATGCATTCAATAATACAGATGCTTCCATGGCTCTTTTCCATTCGATAATCTTTACCTTGGTCATTTCCTATATCTATTACACCGCTCGCAAGCTTTTCACCATCAAGAGTGCAAGTGAAGCCATCGGTGATGGTATCAAGAGCATGGTTCCTGCCCTGATTATCCTTACCATGGCCTGGACTATCGGCTCAGTCATCAAGAGCAGTCCTGAAGATGGCGGACTTGGTCTGGCAGCATATCTCAGCGAAGTGGTAGTCGGAGGTGGTTTCCCCATCGCCCTCATTCCCGTCATTGCTTTTGCTCTGTCTGCTCTGATTTCCTTTTCAACGGGAACCTCCTGGGGTACCTTCGCCATCATGATTCCTCTTGTGATGCCAATTTCAGTCGGACTTGGTCAGGCTATGGGTCTCGATGTTTCAGGTCTGCTCAATGCAGCTATGATCAGTGTAAGTGCAGTTCTTGGTGGTTCGGTCTTTGGTGACCATGCTTCCCCCATCAGTGATACGACTATCCTGTCCTCAACTGGTGCCGGATGTCCTCACCTTGAGCATGTTGCAACACAGATGCCCTATGCTATAACTGTTGCTGCCTGTGCTTTGATCGGATTTATCTTTGGTGGAATCTTCCTGAACGTCCTTGTCGCTTGGATTGCCACTCTTGCTGTGTTTGCCGTTGCTATGGTGGTTCTTCCCCGCTTATATGCAAAGTAACCGATTCCTTAGTTCATATGTGTGGCCCTCCATTTTGGAGGGCCATTTTTCCATTTGCTATACAATGCGAAGAATCGTATACTCATAGACGGAGGCTCCTATGAATATTGTCAAGATCAAGGCACAGGTGAAAGAGTATGATTGGGGTAATTCGTCCTTCATTCCCACGCTACTCGGACAAAAACCTGATGGGAAACCAAAGGCGGAACTCTGGATGGGGACCCATCCAAGTGGAGAATCTCTTATAGATGGTACTGACCAGAAACTCTCTGATTTCCTTCTCAAGGATGCCCAACACTGGTTCGGGCAGGATCACCTTGACTGGTTTGGTCCTGAACTCCCTCTCTTGCTCAAGGTCCTGGCTATCGAATCCCCCCTCTCCATCCAATGTCATCCTTCTGAGTTCCAGGCAAGAGAAGGGTGGGAGAATGAAACTGCTTTCCGTACCCGATTCCCCAAGGAATTATGGAATTACAAGGATCCCAATAGGAAGGCAGAGGTCATCTATGCCCTCACCCCTGTTACTGCAATGTGTGCCTTCCGCCCTTTGGAGAAGATTCTTCCTTTACTGAAGTCTCTCATCCCTGTCGGATTTGTTACACACTTCTCTGAATTGGATGCAGAAACACCAGATGAAAAACTTGCCCAGCTTTTTAAGATACTCTACACCATGAAGAAGGAAGAGCTTGTACCCCTTATCAAGGAATACATCGCTTCCTTGCGTACGAGAGAGGACCTTCCTTTCTCCTCGTCTGATGGTCTATTCTTGGAGAGTAAGGGAATAGCGCTGACCTGCTTTGAGATGTATCCTGAGGACCCCGGTCTGTTCTGTCCGTTCCTACTCAATGTCAAACATCTCTCTGAAGGCCAGGCTCTCTATCTTGAGCCTAGGACGCTTCATGCCTATGTTCTGGGCAATGGCATTGAGCTGATGAGTTCTTCAGACAATGTCTTACGAGGAGGCCTCACCAACAAGAAGGTCGATGTGCACGAGCTGTTGAAGATATTGGAGATCAAGGGCAAAGAAGTGGAGCCTGTCCTTACCTTGGTAGGTGAGTCAGGAAGGAAGCATCTGCTTACCCCAACTGAGGAATTTCACCTGATGGTTTGCTCATCAGGAAACTACCACATACATGATCGAAAGAGCATTGAGCTCCTGTTTTGTACTGAAGGTAAGGCAACCTTTACCAATGGAGATGAACAGGTAAGCATCACCCAGGGGGAGTGCTATGTAGTGGCGGCTTCCCTGTCTGAGTATCACCTGGAAGTGGATGGAAATCTCTTCATTGCTGACGTTCCAAGGTAACATCTCTGTTGCCTCTGTGATGTTTTATCAGTACGTTTAGACACGTGTAAGGGTGTCAAAGTATGAGAAAAGGTTCTGGAAGTGTATTGTCAGTTATAGCAAGGTATGCCGTTTTGGTTGCCATCATTTTTCTTGTCCTGATTGCTGTGGATATTTTCCTAGACAGACGGGATACGAGTGTCTACTCTCCACCAAAACCTTTGGTTGTTGTGCAGAAGCCCCAAAGAGGAAGCGTCTCAAAGCGAGGGGTTTTCCCTTCCTATGTGCAGGCCCAGGATACGATACCTGTCATAGCTTTGGTAGAAGGCACCATAGAGACGTTTCCTGTCTCTGTAGGGCAGTCAGTTGCGAAAGATGAGGTGTTGGCTACCATTGACAACGAACCCTTCATACAGCAGGTAAAACAAGCTGAAGCAGCCTATCTTGCCAGTGAAAGCACCTTTGCCAGGATAGCTTCCCTCTATGAAAAGAAAGCGACAACTGAACAGAATTATGACCAACTCAAAGCTCAACGTGATGCTGCCAAGGCTCAATATGACCTTGCAAATCTGCAACTTGGGTATGCAACCGTCAAGGCTCCTGTAGCAGGAACCATCCTGCTGAAGAACAGTTCTGTTGGAAACCTGACCGGAGGTCAGCAACCCCTAGCTGTAATGGCAGATTTATCCTCTCTTGTCGTCAAGGTTGAGGTACCGGAAACCTACTATGAGAAGTTTTGGAACAGCATTGATGAGCTACACGTTACAATGACCAATCCCAGTTGGGATTCCCCTATTGATGCAACGCTTTCTTATATTGATCCCTTTGTCCAGAGTGAATCCAGAACCTTTACCCTTGAGGCTCTCTTGGATACTGTTGACGAGCTTGTACGTCCCGGGATGGCAGTGACAGTCAGTATCACCTACCAGGAGAGAGAGAATGTCTTTCGCATGAGCCAATCGATACGGAAAAGTGATGGTTCATGGTATATCTTCCATCCCGATACAAATCGAGTCGAATACGTGCATATCCCTGTTGAGCTTGAAGACGATGAGTTCTTTATGGTCCCTGACGCTTATCAGGAGAGTTACTTCGTTGTCGATGGTCAGCATATCCTGTTTGATAACCAAGAGGTTCGTGTCAAAGGAGACCTCTTGTGAGGGTATCAAAGCAGGCGATACGGCACCCGGTAATCATCGGGATGCTACTCATAGTACTTATGGCCTTTGGTATCTATAGCTTTACTGGACAGAACATCGAGTTTATGAGTGATATAAATATGCCCTCTGTCATAGTCCTTTCCCTCTATCCTGGAGCAGGGGCAGAGGATGTGGAAAAAGAAGTCACCAATATCCTCGAAGATGAGTTTGTTACCCTTCCTAACTATAAATCAATGGATTCTGTTTCAAGCAAATCCATGAGCCTTGTCACCATTTATTACCAGGATGGAGTCGATCCTTACGACCAGCTTGAAGAGGTGCGCTATAGGATAACAAGCCTGGTATCGGAGCTTCCCAAAAACTTGGAAGGGGAACCAATAGCCCTGGTAGGGGGAGCTAGCATGCTTCCCGTCCTTACCTTCTCAATTTCTGGCGGAAAAGACTTGGGAAGGGTAACTTCCTATGTCCAGGATGAACTCATTCCATCCATAAACCAGATTCAGGGGGTCGCAGAGGTTACCATCCATGGACAGAAGGAGCTTGAGGCATGTGTTCAGCTTCGATTGGATGATCTTTCTGCCAAGAAGCTCAGCGTAACGCAAGTATTTACCCTCATCGACTATGCAAACAGTCGTCTTCCTCTTGGAACGGTAGAATATCAGGGGAAAACTCTCGATCTTAGGTACGGGGGTGAATTCTCCTCTTTGAAAGATCTCAAGAGTGTTGCCGTCGGGTATACCGAGATGGGGACTCCCATCAGACTCGAAGATGTGGCCACTGTCTCATTGCGATACCCCGACGCTACCTATTCTGTCGAGACCGACAATGAGTCGCTACTGGTTGCTAACGTGACCAAGCGGACCGATGGGAATATTGTGAAAATCAATAAGGCCATCAGGACCTTGCTTGAAGAGGAAGAACAAAAGAGTGGGGGAGCTCTCAACTTCTCCATCATAGGGGACGACAGCAGGACCACTATGGCCTCTCTCTACACGGTTATCAGAAGTGGGTTGGCGGGAATTCTCATGGCCATCTTGGTGATTGTCCTCTTCTTGGGCGATACGCGGTCGACGCTCATTATTGGCTTCTCTATCCCCTTGTCACTGCTATTTGCCTTCATTGGTATGCGTGTTCTTGGCATTAGCGTCAACCTGATGAGTCTATCAGGATTGGTAGCCGCCTTGGGAATGGTTGTTGACGGCTCGATAGTCATGCTTGAGCAGATATATCGTTACTATAGGGCAGGAGATTTGTCCGTTACCCAGAGCATCGATCGGGCAAGCGACGAGGTTGGCCCCCCTATCCTTGCTTCAACACTTACCACGGTCGTTGTATTCATCCCTATCTCCATGCTCAGTGGGCTCATTGGCAATATATTCAAGGATATTGCCCTTACTCTGATTCTTGCCTTAGCAGGCTCATTCTTGGTTGCGGTAGTTTTTATCCCCTTCTTTGCCAAACTCCTGTTGCGGCCGACTCCACCTAAGACAAAGAACAGAAGGTTCAACCGTATGATGGCTTCTGTTGAAATGAAATATAAGGGTGCATTGGATTGGAGCCTCACCCACAGCACATTCATTCTGGTAATCTGTGTCAGTATTCTGGTTCTCTCAGCATTCACCATAACAAAGATTGGATTTACCTTCTTGCCCTCAACCGACAACAGTGACTTTTATGTCCACATGGAGTTTCCCCAGGGCTATAGTTTACAAGAGAGTCGAGAGCGTAGCGCTCTGATAGAAAGCCTTATCCGTTCTGGAGTGCCTGAGCTACAGGATGTGATAACCTATTCGGGGATGAGTGATACGATCATAGGAGGAAGCAGTCCAAACATGGCTTACTCCAGGGTGGTGCTGGTCCCGGTGGCCCAGCGTAAGCGAGGGGTGCACGAGATTATGCTAACCCTACAGGGTCTTATTGCTAATGAGGTACCTGATGTGACCATCCGCCTTGAGAATGGAGGCTTTGACAAGCTATTGGGTTTTGTTACCGGAGGCGGTGGCTATGGAATCACTTTGGTCAGTGAAGACCTAGACAAGCTATTTCAGGAAGCACAACGTATTCAGACTCACCTACAGCAGGATCCTGCAGTTGTCTCCACTCGGATTGATACCTCCTTTGATGCAAGCCAGCTAGTACTGGAAATGGACCGTGACAGTATTAATAGATTGGGTATCAACAGCTATGAGGCTGCTCTGACCAGCAGAATCCTTGTAGAGGGCATGGAAGTCGCTACTTTCACTGATAGTAATGGTGAACGTTATCCCATCAAGGTAAGTAGCGATGCTACAGACAAACCCTTCACAGAAGATACCCTCAATGCCATACAGCTCTACTCTATGGGAGGAACTTCGATTTCCCTTTCCTCGGTGGCGAAGCTTGGGATACAGCCTACCTTAAGTGAGATCAACCATACGGATCGAGCCAAGACTATAACCATTGGAGCTTCACTTGTCGATGAAGATACCTCCCTGGTCTTGCAACGGATGAACGAATATCTTGCTACCGAACCCCTGGTTGAGGGTGTGAGTAGTCTCTCAGGAGGAGTGATCCAACTGATTGAGGAGTCCATTCCTCCCGTTGTCTCTGCCCTGCTCATTGCCTGGTTCCTTGTCTATACGGTGATGGTCATCCAGTTCGAGCGGTTCAGACAGCCTGCCATCATTATTGTCTCCATACCGTTCTGTATTATCGGTGTGGTGCTGGGTCTCTTAGGCTTTGGCTCTACAATCAGCATAGTCTCACTACTTGGAGTCATAGCCTTAGGTGGTATTGTGGTAAATAACGGTATCATCCTCATTGACTATGTGAACCTCTTAAGAAGACAAAAGCAAAACAGGGATGGTGCGAAGGAAAACCTGAATGATGAGGATGACAGTGAGTTGGAAAGTGAAGTTTTGTTGGTGGAGGCCATTACAGAGGGCAGTGCATCACGGATCAGGCCCATTTTCATGACGACCATCACCACCATGCTCGGAGTTGTGCCCATGGCTTTGGCCACGGGGGAAGGAGCTGAGATATACGCACCCTTGGGTCAGGCTATCGCAGGGGGACTGTTTACTTCCACCCTGATAACACTCTTCATCATCCCTGTCCTGTACTACCGCACCGAAAGAAGCGTCTTACGCAAGAAGGCCCAACGATCATGAACAAGAAAACCCTTATACTGCTAACCATATGCTTACTCTCCTCAATGCTAGTAACAGCAGCTACCTTCACTGAATCTGAGTTGAAGGCTTTGTTGCTTGCCGACAACATTCAGCTGGAACAGGCAAGAGGTGAGCAGGAACTTTCCCTCCTGGACAACAAGGACGCCAAGACAGGGTATGGTCCTACCATTGATCTGGAGATATCGGGTACGTATCTGCATAACATACTAATTCTCGACATTCCTGCAAATCCTGTCTTTCCTTCTCCCCTTAAGATAGAATCGGAACCAACTCTCTACAAGTTTTCCCTCGCCCTTACCCAACCTGTCTGGACTTGGGGGAAGTTGAAAAATGGCGTTGCCATGACAGAGAAGCTTGTGGAGATACGGCAAGTCCAGCGCTTGGCCTTGCAGAAGTCCCTGCTTGCAGAATTGCAGAGCAGACTTTATGCTCAGCATTATCTCTCTAAAATGGAAGACCTGCTGGATGAGCAAATCCACTATTCTCAAATATTGGTATCCCTAGTACAAGAATCTCTTGCCAATGCTTTGGTCTTGGAGGAGGATGTGCTTGCCGCCAAAGTATCTGCCCGACAGATAGAGGTGGCAAAGGTGCAGATTGCCCAACAAGAGCAGAGGCAACGTTCAGCAATTGGGCGACTGTGTAACCTATCTCTTGCTGAGAATGATGAGCTTGTTTGGGAGCCTGATGAGAAGAGGCTGAACTCAATGCTCAGCTATGATCTTAAGACTCTCCAGGCTATGGCAACAGCAAAAAGCCAGGAACAGGTGCATATAGCCACTCTGATGACCGAGCTTGCTTCCCTCTCCACCTCCATTGCAAAAGGCTCACTGTATTGGAAACCTGATATGGCCATGCAGGTTTCCTTGGAGTATGGAGGGTCTAAATTTCCCGTTTTCGAGGATGGTTGGCAGGATAAGGATGACTATAGCTTCAACATATCAGTTGGTATGAAGACCACTATCTGGGATGGGGGGAAGAAGTTCCATGAGGTAAGCCGTAATGTCATCAAGGAGAGTCAATCTCACCTTGATATGGACCAGGTCTACCAAGCGATACAGACCCAAGTTGAGGAGGCTTATCTTACCCTGCACCTCGCCCATGAGAATTTGGCATATCTGCAACTTAAGGAAGAGTCTTTGGAGGCCGAGGTTGCGCAGCAACAGCTCTTGTTCAATAGTGGCTACGGTTCTGAAACCGACCTGCTTAAGGCCAAGCTGGCATCGTTGTCTGCAGGGTTTGAGACAGAACAGCAGTGGCTCTCCTATACAGGTGCCTTTGTCACGATTAATACACTTTGTGGGGTAGAGACTCCTTTATTGTAGTGGTATAGTCTCTGTATGGATAAGATTCTGGAGTTATTAAAGAAAGAGATGAGGCCTGCCATGGGCTGCACAGAACCGGCTGCCTCAGCCCTTGCAGGTGCCAAGGCAGGATCTTTGCTTGGGGATATCCCCACGTCGGTTGAAATTGTCACCAGCCGTGACATGGTCAAGAATGCCATGGGTGTCGGCCTTCCTAACTGCTCGCTTAAGGGTATCCAGGCCGCTGTGGCCCTAGGGGTCTGCGGAGGTGATGTGGAGAAGGGCTTGAGTATTCTCAGTGAGATTGGTGAGGAGCAGCTCCGTCTGGCCAGACACCTTTCAGTTTCCCTCTCTATCAGTACTTCTGTTCCTCCACTCTACATTAAGGTTACAGCTCATAAAGACAATAAAACTGCAACAGCAGTCATAAGCGGCGAACATGACCGGTTCAGTCTCCTGCAAAAGGGGGATGAGGTCCTGCTTTCACTGCCTGTGGACAACTGCAGTTCTGTTTTGGACAAATCTGATGAGGATATTATAGGTAAGGCAACGTTAGCTGACCTTTTCGCTTATGCTGATTCTGCCCCTCGTCAGGCCATTGATCTGTGTCTCGATGCAAAGGATACGAACCTTGCCATAGCAGAGCATGCTGTGCGTAATGAGTATGGGCTGTCAGTGGGCAGAATTGCTGCTGAAAGTCTCAATCAGGTGCCTGGAAGTCTTTCTGAAGCTTTCAGCCTTGCTTCAGCTCTTGCAGCCGCTGCAAGCGATGCAAGGATGGCTGGCTGTCCTTTACCGGTCATCATCAACAGTGGCAGTGGCAACCAGGGTATTACCCTGACAGTTCCCCTTGCTGTTGTTGGTTCCTACCTGAAGAAGAGTGATGAAGCTCTGGGCAAGGCTTTGGTGCTCAGTGAATTGGTCGGTCTCTCCCTTACTGCAAGGAAAAATCGACTCAGTGCTCTTTGTGGGGCTTTCACTGCAGCCATAGGAACTGCCTGTGGCCTTGTGTACCTGCTCGATGGGGATCTTGAGATTATGGATCGAGCGATTAATACGATGATAGGTAACCTTACTGGCATCATATGCGATGGAGCAAAGATGACCTGTTCCTTAAAGATCTACTCCTGCGTAGAGGCTGCCAATCTTGCTTGTAAACTGGCTTTTCGTGGGTACTCCCCCGGAAATGAGAGTGGTATTGTTGGGAAGAGCAGTTTGGAAAGCATGGACTTTCTTTCCAGGATTAGCCATGAAGGGATGGAAGAGACTGACAAGACTATTCTCTCCATCATGTTGGGAAAACAAATATGAACTATGTAGCAATAGATTTTGAGACCGCAAACAGTTATGCAGGAGGTGCCTGTGCAGTTGCACTGGCACGCTTTGATGAAGAGGGGACTCTGCTTGATTCCTACTACTCGCTCATCAGACCCAAGCACCCGTATTTTGATCCTGGGATGACAGCCGTGCACAAGCTCAAGGATGAGGAGTGTCTCGCAGCCCCAGAATTTGATGCCTTGTGGCCTGAGCTACGCTCATTCATTGGGCGTGACATTCTCGTTGCCCATAACGCTGTCTTCGACATGGGTGTGCTGAAGGGTTGCTTTGAAGCGTATGACCTTGAAGCAAAGGCAACCTCCTATTTTTGTACCTATATGATAGCAAAAAAAGTGTGGCCTAAGATGCTCAGCTATAAGCTGACCTATCTTTGTGACCACTTCGGTATGGAGTACCAGGCACATTATGCACTTGATGATGCCATTATGTGTGGCAAGCTATTTGGCAAGCAGTGTCAGGGTAACCTTGATGACCTGCTCACATTGAGGAGGTTCCTCATTACAAGCGGTATAGAGGCAAAGGTTATTGAGCATCAGAAAACAGAACTCTTTTTCCTATAAGGGGGAACAGTCCGGTTGCCCAAAATCCTAACAGGGCGTAGCGGATGAATGCGCCAATTGAGTAGATTGCTTCCGGTATCAGTGCCTTCAATGCCATGATGCTGATCACTCCCACCATACCAAGGATGAAGCGCACCAGTTTTTTCCGTAAGGAAGCTTCAACAGAGTAATTGACCTTCTTGGTTTCAAAGGCAAAGCCAAGGTAGCCTCCACCTGCGAGTGCTAGGGTTTTCATGAGGTCTGTGAAGGCCACTTCGTCTGCCTTGTGCAGGTTGAGAAGGATGGCAAGAACTAACCCAAGAACAAACGTTATGCTCCCCACAATGATGGTGAAGCTATAGCGCTTCTCTTTGTTTTCATACAATGCACTCAACTTGTCATAGGCGAGAAAGGTGATGCCGATACCCAAAACCAGCCCCCCAAACACATCAATCGGCCAATGCACACCAAGATAGAGTCTGCTGGTACCTACTAGGAATATCATGATGGCACACAGGATGCTCAACGCTCGTTTCTTGTAGGCGAAGGCCAAAGAGCTGTAGAAGGATGCTCCTGTGGTAGTGTGACCTGAAGGAAAGGAGTATCCGGTAGCTGTCGCCAGGCGCTTGCCGTTGATGCTTTCCAATACCTGGAATGGCCTTGGAGCCTTGACGATTGCCTTGAGCAGTCCCATCGACATGACCGAGAAAAGCAGGGTGGAGCAAATGGTAAAGCCTTTTTTCTTGTCGAGGTTCCATAGGATATAGAGCATCACGCCTATGACGAAGGTCTGTTCTCCAACCGCTGAAGCGAAATTGGCAAATGAGTCCCAAAAAGGGTTGCTGATGTTCTGGAAGAAAAGCAGGATGGTTTCTTGCATAAAAAGACTCCTTATATCAGAGTATACGCAAGGAGAGGAGAGCTTGCAACTCAGAAAAGAGTTGCAGGGGTAGGGTTGATCTTCAAATGCAGTCTTGTCCGCATCCTTGAATTCAGGACATCCTGTGGGGTAACTCATACTTAATTGTTTGAGGATGAACAGGAATATCTTCCTGTACTGATGGCCTTCAGCGAATATTCGCATGTATGAAAGTTGTAATGCTACAGGTCAAGATAAAAATAATGTTGGTTTTTCCTATTCCAGGATTTGTATTATATGGTCAAGTAATCCAATGAGATTGGGTTTCATTGAGTAATTGTAGAGATTTTTATAGTTTTTTTATGGGGGTTGTTGACAAAACTACAGCGATATTGTAGCTTGCTACTTGCTACGAGGGCGTAGCGAAGCTGGTTATCGCGACGGCCTGTCACGCCGTAGATCGCGGGTTCGATCCCCGTCGCTCTCGCTTACTAGAACCGCCTTGGAATTCCAAGGCGGTTTCTTTATACTATGATCTCTGATACTTTTTTGGAGGTGCTATGAGAGTACTTATAGGCATGAGTGGAGGCATTGATTCAACAGTTGCCGCATATCTGCTCAAACAGCAGGGACATGAGGTTGTGGGTGTCACCATGACAATCTGGAATAACCGATCTGATCTTCCCACCCCTAAGCAGACTAACTCCTGCTTTAACCCTGATAAGACAAAAGACCTGAAGAAAATTAAAGATATCTGTGAGCGTTTGGGTATTGAGCATCAGACACTTGAGCTCAGTGACCAGTTCGAGCAGGAGGTCCTGAGAAACTTCAATGATGACTATATGAATGGAAAGACTCCTAATCCCTGCGTATGGTGCAATTCCAAGATTAAGTTTGGAGCCATGGTCGACTATGCAAGGGCTAAAGGCCTTCAGTTCGATAAGTTTGCCACAGGCCACTATGCTCGAATCGTTGAAAAGGACGGCAGGTATGCCATCTCCCGTTCTGCTGATTTGAAGAAGGACCAATCCTATTTTCTTTACCGCCTCACCCAAGAGCAGCTTGCCACCACACTTTTCCCCCTTGGAGGGATGCACAAGGATGAGGTGCGTCTCATCGATGAAGAGCACAACTTTCACATGGTGCATGAACAGGAGAGTCAGGACTTCTATGGTGGTGACTACACCGACTTGTTGGAAGTAAGCAATACTGAAGGGAATATTGTAGACCTCGAGGGCAATGTGCTTGGAAAGCATGATGGCATCTGGCACTACACCATAGGACAACGAAAAGGCCTAGGGCTTGCCGCAGAGAAGCCCCTCTATGTACTAGAACTCAGAGCCGATACCAATGAGGTCGTGGTTGGGTTTGTCGAACATACCTACCAGAGTTCGGTAACAGCGGGGAATCTCGTCTGGGGCCTTAGCGACCATCTCTCAGGCGAAGTTGCAGTCCAGGCCAAGATACGCTCTACAGGCTCGCCTCAGGTGGCTAAGGCACACCAGAATGAAGATGGTACGATCACGGCTATCTTTGAGTCTGAGATTCAGGCCGCTACTTTTGGACAGTCCCTGGTCCTATATGACGGTTCTGTAATCCTCTGTGGTGGGATCATCGAACGGGTAGGGTGATTCTGATGATTGTATAGCATCGCTATTTTGGCTATGCTAGGAGCTACATAGGAGATTAGCAATGCGAGTAATTATTCAAGACGATTATGAGAATCTGTCCCTTTGGGCGGCACGACATATAGCCAACAGGATCAGAGCGTATAGACCTACTGAGGCAAACCCCTTTGTTCTCGGACTTCCCACAGGATCATCTCCTTTAGGTACGTATGCTGAGCTTATCAGGCTCAATAAGGAAGGATATCTCTCTTTTGAGCATGTAGTAACCTTCAACATGGATGAGTATGTAGGCCTCGAGCGCGAGCACGAACAGAGCTACTACACCTTCATGTGGAAGAATTTCTTCAGTCACATAGACATCAAGGAAAAGAATGTACACATCCTGGATGGTATGGCTAAGGACCTGGTAGCCGAATGTGAAGCCTATGAAGCAGCTATTGCCTCCTATGGTGGTATCGAACTTTTCCTGGGTGGTATCGGATCAGATGGACACATCGCCTTCAATGAGCCTTTTTCCAGTTTTAGTAGCAAGACCCGTATGAAAAGCCTCACCTATGACACCAAAGTCATGAACAGCCGGTTTTTCGACAACGATATTAATAAGGTCCCTTCCACAGCCTTGACAGTAGGTATCAAGACCATTACAGATAGCAATGAGGTAGTGATCCTGGTAAACGGGCATAACAAGGCCCTTGCTTTGGAGGCCGCTGTGGAGGGTGGAGTTTCCCACCGCTGGACCTGTAGTGCCCTGCAACTTCATTCCAAGGCTATAATCGTCTGTGATGAGAAGGCCTGTGGCGAACTAAAAGTTAATACTTACAAATACTTCAAGGACATTGAAAATGAAAACCTTGATGTGAAGAAGATGGTCCATTGAATAGAGGATGTTTTACCGGTTTTTAGGTAGCTGGATTACTAAAGCAAAGAGATTGTCCTCATCAACAAAAAGCAAACGTGTCCCATAAGTGGCCCGTTTGCTCTTTGTTTTTATCCTGTATTTACCTGTCATTGCCATGCCAGATATCCGTCAATATACTTCAACGAGCCTGTAATGCTGAGTTCCCAATCCGATCTTCTCTGCATGCTCAAGGCCTGTCCTCCAGTTTGTCTGGGGGTGGTTGTTGTCTAGATTATCCCCATTGCCCTTTTTCCCTTCTGTGAGCTTGGAACCAGGGAGGGGAGATTGGGCATTGACCATGTCAACACAAGCCCTATCGAGGGCCACGGGATCGAAGGACGCGAATATCCCCACATCCGGGACGATGGACAGGTCATTCTCCCCATGGCAGTCGCAATTGGGAGTAATGTCGATGACCACGTTGATATGGAAAGATGGCCTTCCATCACATACTGCCTGTGTGTACTCGCTGATCTTGCAGTTGAGCTTATCATTGGAACTCCCGTCCCCCGGTTGGATGGCATCGGTTGGACAGACTCCTATGCACATGCCACATCCAACGCATTTGTCATGGTCTATCCAGGATTTTTTGCTGGCTATCAAAGGTGCGTCATGGGCACAGATCTTGATGCAAGAACCACACTTGATGCACAGGCTCTCATTGATCTGTGGCTTGCCTTCGCTATGCATTTCCATCTTGCCCCTGCGAGAACCCCCTCCCATGCCGAGGTTCTTCAGTGCTCCGCCAAACCCAGTGGCCTCATGGCCTTTGAAGTGGGCAAGAGAGATTACTATGTCGGCATCCATGAGGGCTCGCCCTATCTTTGCCTCTGCAACATACTCGCCATTGCGTACAGGGACCAGAACCTCGTCCGTTCCTTTCAGCCCATCTGCTATGATGACATGACAGCCTGTAACATAGGGCATGTAGCCATTTTTGTAGGCACTTTCCATATGGTCAAGGGCATTCTTTCTTCCCCCCACATACAGCGTGTTGCAGTCAGTCAGAAAAGGTCTGCCGCCAAGTCGGTCTACAATTTTCACGACTGTTGCAGCATAGTTTGGGCGTAGGAAGGCAAGGTTGCCTGGCTCCCCGAAGTGTATCTTAATGGCAACGAACTTCCCTTTGAAGTCGATTTTTCCTATTCCGGCATTGGTGATAAGACGTTCCAGCCTGTTCAAGCGAGAGTCCCCATCACTACAGCGCAAATTTATGAAGAACACATCTGATGGTTGCATGGGTAATCTCCTTAGCTGGTGTTATAAGCCGAGTGCTTTGGCAACTTCCATCGCCAAAGCAGGCTTGTCGGTCATGATCGAGTCAACACCCATTCTGAACAGGCGCTCCATCTCGGTTTTGTCGTTTATGGTCCAGACTTGAATGATCGCATTGCGCTTGTGCATGGCTTTGACAAACGAGGGAGTAATGACGGTGATAGGCCCCTGGCTTGGAGGGACTTGGAAGATGATCTGCCGCTTCCTGTTTAGCACCTTGGGAAGCATTCTTATCTTCTGCAAGAAAAGATACAGACGCACTTCAATTCCTGTGATACTGGTTAAGATTCTAGGTTCTTTCTTGCGTAGGAGCTTGAGATTTGAGAAATGAAAAGAGGCTCCCACCACTCGTTTTTTTGCTTGGTTCTGATTGAGAACTGCGATGAAGGCGTCAACAATAGGTTCGCCCTTGGTCTTCAAATCAACATTGAAACGTTGGGCCGGACAGGCTTTGAGTGCTTCTTCCAAGGTGCACAACTGTACTCCCTTGCCTCGGAAGGGGAAGGTCTTCCCCCCATCAAGGGTGAAGGTATAGCCCGCATCAAAAGCCTTGAGCTCTTCAAGAGTGTGGTCCTCGATCATGCCTGTCCCGTTGGTGTTTCGATCGAGGGTTTTGTCATGCCAGATGACGAGTAAGCCGTCCTTGCTTAGATGGACATCAGTTTCAATGACATCGACGCCCATTTTGTAGGCACTGGTGAAAGCCTCTAGGGTATTTTCCGGAAAGTGGGCACTATCCCCCCTATGGGCAACTACACGGGGAAGAGGGTCGAAAAAGGAATTAAACATCTTCCTTGGGTTCCTTATGGGCCCTGATCTTGCTCATTTTCACAAAGACCTTCTCCATCTTCTGGATCTCACTTTCGGTGAGGGCCGATCGTACAAATACATCCCTGAGAAAGCGGAAGGTCCATAGTTTCTCATGAGCCTGCTTGAAGTACCCGATCTCATCCATAGCTGTAGTTGCATTTACAGCAACTTCTTCACAGCGTGCTTGTTCCACCGGAACGGCCTGTATAGGCCAGGTCTTGATTTTGTCAAAGAGATTGTACGTGATTATCTGGACAGCTTGGGAGAGGTTCAGGGAAGGGAAATCATCACTGGTAGGGATGCTTACCACAGCTGCACATTGGGCGACCTCTTCGTCAGTGAGCCCATCGGATTCACGGCCGAATACAATGGATACAAGCCCTTCTCCAGTACTTTGTACCCGTGTGGCCAGTTGCTCAGGATTCAGTACACTATCCTTTCTGAACTTTCCCTGACGTCGGGTTGAAGCGATAGTAAGAACGCTTGTAGCAAGAGCCTCGGAAAGAGATCCATACCGCTTAGCATTCTCCCAGACATCCCTTGCATGCAAGGCAAGGGTCCGCACCCGATTCTCATCATACTCCCTGTCACCTACCAAGGCCAAATGCGTGATGCCCATTGTCTTCATGGCACGGCAGACAGAACCAACATTGGCACCGTCTTGTGTGCCAACCAGTACGATCTGAATCCTATCCAAATTACTCTTTTGATCCATACTATAGAGTCATAACAGATATTGAAGCTTTTTCCAAGCTAGTCTATAGTTGTTTCATGACAGAAACACCCCAGGCAAACAACAGATACATTCAGATTTTCCTCGGAATTCTCGTGACCATTACAATTCTTGCCGTACTCAAGGTTTCGAAGGATGTCACCATCCCTCTTATCCTGTCATTTTTCTGTTTTCTCATTTTTAGCCCGTTGGTACGCCGGATGGACAAGCTCCATATTCCCAGAGTCTTTTCAGTTACCCTAGTCATGGTCTTGCTGCTCTTCATTTTTATTGCAGCTGGTTGGTTTGTCATCATGACTGTTGACACTCTAGTCAGGCTTATTCCCTTCTATGCAGACAAGGTTGTCTCCCTCGACCGTCTGCTCTCCAGCAAACTTTCTCAATTCATTGAATTGCCCACAGGATCTTCGTTTTTGGCTGCTCTTCCCGTCAACTGGTCGAATCTCGCTATCAGTAGCCTGACGAGCATATCCAATAAGTTCCTTTCAATCACTAAGGTTGCAATGCTGGTCTTCATTTTCTTCCTGTTTCTCATGCTGGAACGGCAGAGTGCCATTCCTAAGCTGTTGGCTGCAGTGCCCAAGAACAAAGGTTTGAAGATTGCAGTGCTCTTTGAACGCATTACACGCCAGGTTTCCAAGTATCTGCTTCTCAAGGGTGTCATCAGTGCTATGACCGGAGTCATGTTCTATCTGACTGCTCTAGTGACTGGTCTCGACCTGCCTGTACTCTGGGGTGTGCTCGCCTTCATCTTCAATTTCATTCCCTCCATAGGGTCGATGATCATAACCACCCTCACTATCGTGATGGCACTCATTCAGTTTGCCCCAAACTGGTCCAACGTAATCTATGTTGGTATCATGACCATCAGCATCCAGACCATCCTAGGCAATATCATCGATCCCAAACTCCAGGGAGGGCAGCTTAACCTTTCACCTTTTGTCATCCTTGTCTCCCTTACCTTGTGGGGATACATCTGGGGCCTTCCCGGGATGTTCCTTTCTGTACCCATTACCAGTGCCATGCAGATTCTTTGCGCCAATGTCAAATCCCTTAGACCTATCGCCATTCTCATAAGCAGTGGCAAGAGCTACCAGCGTGAAAGCGAGAAGAAAAACGCCCTTGCACGATACCTGCGTAAACAGAATAAGCTCAAGCGTGGAGAAAATCCATCTGAAAAAAGCAGGGAACAGGCGGAAGACAAAGAGGCCATCAGCTCCTATCACAAGGGTGATTTCATCATGCCTGAGAGTTTCGGCGAGAAAAAATGAATGATTTTCCCCGGCTCACAGAAGAGGAAGCCCAGCTCTACGTTCACCACACATTTTCCCAGACACCAGAGGACCTCTTTGCTTTCAAAACCTTGATACTAACCTTTTACACTGAGCATGGCCGTTCTTTTACTTGGAGGGAGACAAGCGACCCGTATGCCATTTTGGTCTCTGAGGTGATGCTCCAGCAAACCCAGACAGGTAGAGTAGTGCCAAAATATAAAACTTTTCTCTCTCGATGGCCATCTTTTTCTTCCTTGGCAGAAGCTTCGACCGAGGAGTTGCTTTCCGTGTGGAAAGGCCTTGGATACAATAGGCGTGCCCTGAATCTTCGTAGAAGCGCTAGAATGACCCAATTGTGGGACTGGACAATACCAAATGACAAGGCTCTGATTGAGAGTTTGCCTGGGGTGGGCAAAGCTACCAGTGCCGCCATACGTAGTTTTTGCTTTGGGGAGAAGTCGGTTTACCTTGAGACCAATATCCGCCGGGTCCTGCTTACCTCATTCTATCCTGATGAGGAGGAAGTCAAGGACAAGGAGCTTGAGCTGTTACTCCATGAATTGAGTCTTATCAATGAGGATATGAAGATTTGGTACTATGCCTTGATGGATTATGGGGTTCTGCTCAAGGCTCTCTTTCCCAACGCAAACAAACGTAGTGCCCACTATACCAAACAGAAGAAATTTGAGAACTCCAACCGTCAGATACGTGGGCTTCTGATTCATCTGCTTACTGATACAGGCTCAAAAAAGCTTTCGGTAATCTACGGTCTTCTCTCTAATTTTGAAGAAGAGCGCATACTCAACTCTCTTGAGCAATTGGAACATGAGGGGTTTGTCCAGGAAAAAGAAGGCGTGTATGGTCTCAGTGAAGATTAGTTTTCTTTTTGTCTGCAAGTAGGTTTCCACCCATACCGATAAGCATCAGTAAAGCACCGATAAAAAGATTGACAGAGAAGGCATCAAAGAACAGAGCATCAATAGCAAGGCTCATCAGTATCTGGGCAGAAGAGAGCAACAAAGCTGAATAGATTGCAGGTACCTTGATGATGACATACGAGGTCGATACCACCACAAAGATAGCCAAGAGGCCTCCGCTGAAGATGAGCAGGGCTGAGGTAGAGGGTAGAGCCTGAAAGCCTGTAATCGTCGCCTGGGGAGCTGTGATGAAGTAAAAAAGCAGCCCTGCTATAAGGCCGGTAAGGAAGTTGTGCCTGGAAGCGAATATCGATCCCTTGTAGCTTGCGAAAGTGCTGTTGAGCACCATTTGCGTCATGGTCAGCGCCCCCGCCAAGAATCCCAGCAAAATGAACCCAAATACAAAATCCCCCTCGCCTCCGAGAGCCATGATGGTAATGCCTAAAGCACTGATTCCAAGGCTTGCAACTTTTTTGGGACTGAGTTTGCGTTTTTTCATGCCCATAAAGCCCGTAAGGTCAAATACCACAGAAAAGAAGCTCTGCCCGAATACCGTGCTTGCCATAGCGAGAGAAGCCCCCGTGTAGATGATGGTGTAGTAGTTGCAATTGAGGATGGCCAGACCGAACACCCCGTTGAACCAGAGGTAGAGAGGAGCACTTTTTCGCTGTGCATTGATGTTTCTGTTTTTCTTTCCCACCCACAACACTATTGACAGGAACGTGAGGCCTATGATGTGATTGACTATGAGGGATACCCCCATGGTCACTTCAACACCCAGTTGGGTATTGGCTACCACCATGATAGAGATTACCATACCTGTAAAAAAGTCCAGGAAAAGATATAGTGCTTGTTGCATGTTGGCTATTGTATCGTGTTTGCTCTTGTCATGCCAGTGAATAAATCCCTACAATGCTCCCATGTCAGTACAACCGATCGACAAGAGAAGACTAGAAGAATTGGAAGCGGCTCTACTTGCCAAGGCAATGCCTCCAGGTAGTCTAGGTGAGCTAGCGCGCTTGGCTATCAGAATAGCCCTCATTACCCCAAGGAAGCTTTCCCGCCTTGCGTTACTCCTGTTTGCAGGAGACCACGGCGTTTACGCTGAAGGGATAACCCACAGCCCCCAGGAGATAACTGCCCAGCAGTGTGTGAACTTTGCCAAAGGCGGGGGAGCCTGTGGCCTCTTCGCCCATTGCAACGGCGTGGACCTCACCGTAGTGGATATGGGAGTCAACCATAGGTTCTCCCCCTCAGATGGGGTTGTTGACTGTAAAGTGGGTTTTGGGACTGAGAACTTCCTCGTAACCAAGGCTATGGGAAAAGAACAGTGCTTTGCTGCGATGGAGTTTGGAAGGGTCCAAGTACGGAAAAAAAAGCAGGCAGGCTTTGACGCCATTGCATTCGGTGAGATGGGGGTGGGTAACACAACAAGTGCCTCAGCCATTGCCAGTGCTATCACAGGCCTGGGTGTGCGATCAGTCACCGGAAAGGGTAGCGGTCTGAGTGATGAGGATTTGGAGCACAAGTGCTCTGTACTGGAACGTGCCTTGGCCAAGCACCCTTCTCGCTCTCCCTTGGAAGTTCTAGAAACCTTTGGAGGCTTTGAGATAGCTGCCATCACAGGAGGTATCATTGAAGCAGCATCCTTTTCCATGCCTGTCTTGCTTGATGGCTTTATAACCACTGCCGCTGCCTTGATAAGCTGTGCCTTGGAGCCTGCATGTAAGGATTACCTCATTCCCTGTCATCTTTCAGCACTCGAGGGTCATGACCTTCTCTTGAAATATTTGGACTTGAACCAGCCAGTTCTCTCTCTGGGAATGCAATTGGGTGAGGGGACAGGCGCACTGACCGCCTGGCCGATCATTAGCCAAGCTAGCAGGATACTTTCTGAAATGACCAGTTTTGAAGGTGGTGGTGTAACGGACAGCACCGCTTTGTTGCAGGAAAAGGGGATACTTGTATGAGAATAGGAACAACCAGCTACATTCTTCCTGATGATATTCTGAACAATGTACGCTATCTTGCCCCCCTAGTCGATGATATCGAATTGGTTCTGTTTGAAAGCGAAGGCGAGGATAACCTGCCTACAAGAAGTGTAATACGAGTTCTGAATGAGCTTGCTCAGGAACATAGCCTTACCTATACCGTTCACTTCCCCCTAGATGTCTATCCAGGCTCAACGGACAAGAGTGTACGTCAGAAGACCTTGGATACCTACCTGAAAATTCTTGACCTTACACAGAATTTGGACCCTTTTGGCTATATCCTGCACCTGACCCCTGACTTATATGGACCTACAGCTTCAAAAGATATCCCCGCGTGGTTATCCTGTCTCGACGAGAGTGTTACCCGTCTGTTGGAAAAAAGCACTCTCAACAGCCAGATGTTTTGTGCAGAGACTCTCAGCTATCCCTTTGAGCTGGTACAACCCATAGTAGAGAAGCACAACCTGGCAGTCACCCTTGATATCGGGCATGTCTGGATGATGGGATATGATGCGGAGAATAGCTGTACTTCCTTGCTGCCTAACACAAGAGTCTGCCATCTCCATGGTGTCGATGCAAAAGCTCAAGACCATCAGAGCCTAAATAAAGGGAATCCTCAGCTCATAGAGAGGTTTCTCTCCTTTCTGATGAAACAGCATGAGGATGAAAAAGAACGGGTGCTAACTCTTGAAGTATTCAACCAGCATGACTTTCTTACATCCCTCTCCCTCTTGCGCCAAAGCCGTGCTATGATGGGCATAAGCGAGGAAAGCAAGCTATGGCAACAATTGATTTGAAGAAGGCAAAATCCCATGTGTCATCCATCCGGGAGTCAAAAGGTTCCGTCTCCTCCACAACAAGTGGTGTGCGAATCCATACCCGGCTCAAAAGCCAGAGTAGTCTTATCATAGGGGGCGGGCGCAGTGGCAAAAGTTCCTATGCCCAGGACTACGCCCTCAGTGTCGTTGAAGGAACTTCCTGCAGGGCTTACATTGCAACAGCAGAGCCCATTGACCGGGAAATGAAAGAGCGTATAGCCGCTCATCAGAAGGACCGTGCTGATAGGTTCATCACCATTGAAGAACCGCTGGACCTTGCCCAGGCAATACATGAGCTTCCCCCTTCTGTAGAGGTATGTGTTGTAGACTGTCTCACCGTCTGGTTGGGAAATCTTCTCTACCATAAGAGAGATGCCTCAAAAGAGATACAGAAACTAATCACCGCCCTCAAGAACCCTCCCTGTGACATTCTTCTGGTTACCAACGAAACGGGTTTGGGCATCATCCCCTCCGATGCAGAGAGCAGGGCTTTTCGCGATATCGCTGGATGGATGAACCAGGATATTGCAGCGATCTCCAAAAATGTCATCCTGTTGGTTGCCGGTCTTCCTTTGGCTCTCAAAGGTAAGATTCTGTGAGAAAGGGTGGTTTTGGTGGTGCCTTTCGCACCCTTACCCGTTTCCCCTTTCCTGGTAGGGAGTGTACCAAAGAAAGCAGCATCCTATTTTGGTTTCCCTTTGTAGGGCTTGTCCTGGGATTTTTTTCTCTTGGCATTGCCCTTTTGCCCATTTCCCCTTTTGTTCGCTCTTCCTTGATCATTACCACTATGGCCTACCTCACCCGAGGCTTTCACCTTGATGGCCTGTGTGATGTTGCCGATGGATTTGGGGGAGGCTGGACCAAAGATGCAACGTTACGCATTATGCGTGATTCCAGTGTAGGTGCCTTTGCCCTCATTACGTTGGTCTGTACCCTGCTTTTTCAGGTCTTTGCCATCGCAGAGCTACTTGAGTTTATTCCTATCTTACTGTTTGTTCCTGCCTTGGGGAGGACCATGGTGGTCATAGCGGCCAGTGTTTCCCCCTATGCAAGGAAAGGGGAAGGAACTGCCTCAAATTTGGTAAGACAGAGCAGTCCATCCCATATGGTGGGGCCCTTATTGCAAATTCTCATGGGTATTGCCGCTCTTTTCTTCTTTGACAGTCCTTCTTTCTTGCCTGCATGTGCTGCCTCTCTTTTCGCCCTTATAATGACAGGCTTTCTCTTGCACATGAGCATTAAACGTATTGGAGGAGTGACTGGGGATGTTTTGGGTGCCATAGAGATTCTTTCTGAAAGTTCTGCATATTTGGGAGTCTTGATTCTGTTAGCCTTTACAGGGTAATTTTCTCTATATCACTGCTTAGGAGTACTGAAATGATGGATGTTGTCTGTCTTGATTTGGAGGGTGTGCTGGTTCCTGAGATATGGATTAACGTTGCACAGAAGACTGGTATAGAGGCGTTGCGTCTTACTACCCGGGATATTTCTGACTATGACATACTGATGAAGGGGAGGCTGGAGATTCTCAGAAAGCAAAAACTCACCCTTGCTGACATTCAGGATGTGATAGCGACCATCCGGCCTTTGGATGGGGCGATGGAGTTTCTCAGTGAATTGAGAGCCAAGACACAGGTGCTTATCCTGAGCGATACCTTCACGGAGTTTGCCAAACCTTTGATGAAACAACTTGCCTGGCCGACCATCTGGTGTAATAATCTTTGTATTGATGAAGATGGCATGATTGAGGATTACACATTGCGTATTCGTGATGGGAAATACCATGCGATTAAGGCATTGAAAGGGTTGAATTTCAGGACCTTTGCTGCAGGCGACTCCTATAATGACCTTTCCATGATTGAAGAATCTGATGCAGGCTGTCTTTTTAGAGCCCCTGAAGGGATACTGGCAAGTCATCCGCATCTGGCTCAGGCTACTACATATGAGGAGTTTTCTGCGATTATTGAGGAGTTTTTGCACCAATGACGCGAAAGGAATTTGTCTCTCTGGCCATTACCATGCTAGTACTTCTCTTTTCCATGCTCACCGGTTATGTCTTGCTATCTTTGGTCTACGAGGGAAATCCTTTGCTGGTTGCCTTGGTTGGGTTTGTCGTATTGTTGGTCTCCTGTTTTTTGGTAGTGTATCTTTTCAAATTGAGAAAACTGATAGATATGGGTGAAAAGAAGGAGGACAAACAGGGTGAAAACAAAACGTAAGAATGACCTCTTACAGGCTCGCACCTGGCAAGAAAGAAAGACCGTCGTTTTCATGAGCGACTTTGGATCTTCTGATGGAGCTGTCAGTGCCATGCACGGGGTGGCCAATGCTGTCTCCAATGATCTTCGTCTTTCAGATCTCACCCATGAAATTCCACAGTTTAATATTTGGGAAGCATCATACCGCCTGATGCAGGCAATGACCTATTGGGCTGCAGGGACGGTGTTTGTCTGTGTGGTTGACCCCGGGGTGGGCAGCAACCGTAAGAGCGTCGTCGCCCTAACCTCCAGTGGACACCTTGTTGTTACCCCTGACAACGGTACCCTTACCCACATAGCCGAGCATGTCGGAATCCTAGAGGTCCGTGAGATTTCGGAAGACACCAACCGTCTTGCAGGAAGCCAGAGAAGCTATACTTTCCATGGGCGTGATGTCTATGCCTACACAGGAGCTCGTCTCGCCGCTTCCCTTGTTACCTTTGAGGACATTGGTCCTGTTCTTTCCCGGCAAGTAAGACTCAAGCTTGAGAAAGGCCGTCTTGAGGGGGAACATACATTAGTCGGTGCCATCGACATCCTCGATACCCGCTACGGTTCTCTTTGGACCAACATCAGCGATGAATTCCTTGACCAGTTGGGCATACCCTTTGGTTCGATGATGCAGGTCACCATCTCTAAGGATGGAAGGATTGTCTATGGGTATCCGGTCAAGCTTTGTAAAGGCTTTACCGATGTAGGGAAGGGGGAGCCCCTCATCTACGTGAACAGCCTGCTCAATCTTGGTCTTGCACTCAACCAGGGAAGCTTTGCCTCCACCTATGCCATTGGTACCGGTGAAGGGTGGAAGATTACCTTTTCGGTGGTATGATAGGCGTATAAAGCGCTTACAATAGGAGGATTCGTATGGAAAAGTCCAAAGGGATGCAACCGGTTAAGATGGTTGTGATCATTGCTATCGGAGCCGCCCTGTATGGGGTTGGTGGTCTGTTGAGTGTACCTGTATTTGCCAATACCACGATCAAGCCGGCTATGGCTATCCTAGCACTTGTCGCTGGTGTGTATGGGCCCATAGTAGGGTTTCTGGTTGGATTCCTCGGTCACTGGCTTACCGACATGTTTGCCGGATGGGGTGTATGGCCTACCTGGATGTTAGGAAGTGGTATTGTCGGTGTTGTCATCGGCCTTTTCCCAATCCTGACCAAACGTGCTTTGGATAAGGGTGTTTTCTCCGGAAAACAGATTGGCATATACGTCACCCTTGCTTTCTTAGGCAACTTCTTTGGCTACCTCATCAGTGCGATTCTGGACTTCCTGCTGTTTGCAGAACCTTTGGACAAGGTCATCACCCAGCAGTTGATCATCGCCATCACCAATACTGTTGTCATCGGCATTCTTGGGACCCTATTGATGTTGCTTGTGGCCAAGCGCAATAAGGACAACAGCAACCTTACCCTCGATACCGAAAAGTAGGCATGCAAGAGCCGATTATCTCGTTCAAGGATTTTCAGTTCACCTACAAGGCTCAGAAGTTCCCTACGATCAAAGGTCTCACCTTGGATATTTTCAAAGGTGAGAAGGTTTTGCTCGTAGGGCCTTCTGGCAGTGGGAAAAGTACCTTGGGCCACTGTATCAACGCACTCATCCCCAATGCCTTCGAGGGAAAAATTGAAGGCTCTCTCTCTGTCGCCTCCCTCGATGTGGCAACGACGGATATCTATGAGATCAACCGCCATGTAGGGACTGTGCTACAGGATAGTGATGCACAGTTTGTAGGCCTTACTGTGGAGGAAGATATCGCCTTTTCCTTGGAAAACCAGTGTATTGCCCAATCTGAAATGATCCCCTTGGTCAACGATATGGCCAATATTGTGGGGATGCAGGATTTTCTTACCCAGAGTCCTCAGGAGATTTCCGGGGGACAGAAGCAGAGGGTAAGCCTTGCCGGTGTGCTGGTGGACGATGTGGACATCCTGCTTTTTGACGAACCGCTCGCCAATCTCGATCCTGAGACAGGCAAGCGGGCCATCGCGCTTATTGACAAGTTGCACAAAAACACGGGTAAGACCATCATTATCATTGAGCATCGTCTTGAGGATGTGCTCTCAGCCCCGGTCGATCGTATCCTCTTGATTGAGGATGGCAAGATAGTCTGTGATACTACACCAGAGAAGCTGCTATCAGGCTCCTTATTGGAGGAGAAGGGCATTCGGGACCCTCTTTACCTCTCAGCCCTCAGGCAAAGTGGTGCTGACCTCTCAGGTGCCCAAGGTATCGCTTCCATCGGTACCATCGACCTTGCCCCTTACTGTGAGGGAGTTCGCACTTGGTATCAGAAAAGACCAAAGAGGAGAGAACAAGCCGAACAAAAAAGCCAGCTCGTCATATCCGACCTCACTTTTTCGTATGATGGCATTCGGGAAGTTCTTTCACACATTTCCTCAGTAATCAATGCAGGAGAAATGGTCAGCATTCTGGGAAAGAACGGGGCCGGAAAATCGACCCTTGCTAAGATTCTCATGGGGATCAACAGCCAGGACAGCGGGACAATCAGCTTTGAGGGAGAGGACATCTCTTCTCTCTCGGTCACCGAACGCTCTTCCTTGATCGGGTTTGTGATGCAGAATCCTAACCATATGATCAGTCACTCCATGATATATGACGAAGTGGCCTTTGCCTTGCGCCAAAGAGGCTACTCCGAAGAGAGTATACGCCCTCGTGTTATGGATGTCCTCGAGTTGTGTGGTCTTAGGCCATACCATGGATGGCCCATATCGGCCTTGAGCTTTGGCCAGAAAAAACGGGTCACCATAGCCTCCATCCTGGTGACAGAACCAAAGATTCTCATTCTAGACGAACCTACCGCAGGTCAGGACTATGTTCGCTATTCACTGTTGATGGAGTTCCTCAGTTCCTTGAACAAAAGGACAGGACTCACCATTCTTTTCATTACCCATGACATGCATCTTGCCTTGGAGTATACAGACCGGTCGCTAGTGCTCTCAGATGGGCTTCTGTTGGCCGATGAGCGCGTTAGTGAGGTCTTCAGCAACAAGGAGCTACTCGCTAAGGCCAACCTGACGGTGACCAGCCTCTACACTTTGGCAAAACGATGTGGAATTGACGATATCCCCGCCTTTATCGACTGTTTTGTCCAAGGGGAGAAAACTCGTCGCCCTGAAGGGGTTGATGTTGTCTCACTTGAAAAGGAAGAGCTGTTGCAGCCAAAGAGAAAACCTGAACTGAAAAAGAAAGGAAAGAAGAAAAAGGCGGTCCGCTCGAAACATAGTGGAAGAAAGTTTGGCTTTGCCCTTAGCTATGAAGATACCCCGTCCTTTGTCCATTCGCTGAATGGGGTTACAAAACTTGTCTTCTTCATGCTTTGGATAGTGCTGTGCCTCACTACCTTTGATCTTCGTATCCTTATCCCTTCCATGTTCATTGCTCAGGCAGCTCTTGCTTCTTGTAAGGTTCCCATGAAGAAGTTTATCCCCTATATCATTGCAATGACATATGTAATCTTGATCAATGCCATCTTCATATACCTATTTTCTCCTGACCAAGGCCAGCGCTATCTGGGATCGGAGCACATATTGCTGGGATCTCCCTCCGCGCACTATGCCCTTACTGTCGAGACGTTGTTTTACCTCTTGGTGGTCTGCCTGAAATACTTCTCCATTTTCCCTATGGCCCTGTTGTTTGTGACCGCTACCCACCCCTCACAATTCTCCTCATCGCTGAACAGGATTGGTATACGCTACAAGACCAGCTATGCTGTGGGGTTGGCGATGAGGTATCTGCCGGAGGTTACCTCATCCTATACTCACATTCTGCATGCCCAGATGGCGAGAGGAGTGGACATCTCCAAAAATGTAAAGCTCAAGCAAAGAATCTCTTCGGTCGGGAAAATCCTGGCACCTTTGGTACTTTCTTCTCTCGACCGTATCGATGTTGTGACCAATGCGATGGTTCTCAGGGGATTTGGCAAACACCCAAAAAGGACTTGGTACCTTGCCAGAAAAATGAAATTGTATGATGTACTTGTCCTGGTTCTCATGGTATGCTGGGTTTCCCTTAGTTTTTACCTGCGATTTGGGAGAGGTGTTATGTTCTGGTTTCCCTTGTATTAGACGAAATGTGCTGTATTTTTGAGGAAAATCAACTAATAATGCTGAAATCGTGGTAAGGGTCTTGACTCTTATGCTCGTAATCTCCATCTTATGTTTCATTAAATCCAAGGGGACGCCAAGGCGTATTTTAGGAGGCAAACTGTGTCCGATATGTTTGTTCAAGAGATGGAAGAGCAGCTTCACGTAATGCGAAAAGAGTTGCTTGACAAGCTGACAGAGGATAATAGTGACTTCAGAGAGATGGTAAATGCCATGGGTATCAAGGATAGCATAGACGTTGCTGCTGACGATATTGCATTTAAGAAGATGGAAGCCATTAATAAACATGAGGCGAATCGCCTCCGGTCGATAGAGAACGCTCTGGCCCGTATCCATAACGGACGCTATGGCCATTGTCTCAAATGTACCAAGAAGATTCCTGAGGAACGACTCAGGGCCATTCCTTATGCAGTACTCTGCATCGATTGCAAGAGTGCTGAAGAGGCCCCAGGAAGACGATAATCTGATAATCTTCTAGGTAAAAAAAATCGATGGTGCTTTCCCCTAGGGATAGCACCATCGATTTTTTGTAGTAAGGTTGTCTTGTTCGTCTATCAGCAATTGCCCAATGAATCTCGAGGGTACTGCTCGGTTCTTTTCTCAGAGATACGGGTTGTTCTGTTCGTCACCTATGGTGGTTGCCGGTCCGTGACCTGGAAGTACCTGTACTTCTGCGGGGAGTCTTAACAGTTTTTTACAACTCTTGACGATCTCTTCATAGGAACCACCCTCAAGGTCAGTGCGGCCGATGCTTCCGGCGAATAGAGTATCTCCGGTAAACATGAACTGACCTTGTTCGTGGTAGAGGCAGATGCCTCCTTTTGTATGTCCTGGTGTATGCATGACCAAAAGATGGCTGTCTTGAAGAAACTGGTTGTCTGTAAGAAACCCTGTAGCTTCACTCATTCCTTTCAGTGCCTTTTCATACCTCTGCAGGAAGCTCTTGTCAAAACATGTTTTACTGAATCGCTCATAGGCCTGGGAGCCCAGGTAGTACGAATCCTCTTCTGAGACAAGAACCTCCAAGTGTGGCCACCGCTCTTTCAGTTCACCCAAGGCTGTAATATGATCCCAATGGGTGTGGGTAAGCAGGACTGCAACTGGTTTGACGTTGTGGTTTTCAATGGCTTTGATAATACGAGCTCCTTCATTGCCCGGATCAATGATCCAGGCGCTGGAGGTCTCCTCATTGCCCATTATGTAGCAGTTAGTCTGGTAGGGTCCCACAACAATCTGTTCGACGAACACAATCTACTCCTTGTTGGAATAACTTACGGCAGCGGTACGGCCCTTGATGTCCATACCGTTCAGTTTCTCGATAGCCTTTTCACAGTTTTCTTCAGTCATTGAGATGAATGAGTATTTGTCATGGATGCGGAGACTGAAGATGTCCTCTCTGGTAATCTCAAGCTCTTTCTGGAGCAAAAGGGAGAGTTCCTTAGCATAAAGGCGCTTCATTTTGCCAATATTGAGATAGAGGGTTCTTGCACCTTCTGGAAGAGGTTTCTCATCCCGTTTCTTCAGAGGTGCCCGTTCCTGTTTCTTGCTTTCGGCCTGTGGACTCTTTTGTGCTGGTTTGCCTTTTGGTGTCCTTTGTGGTGCCGCTGTTCTAGTTTTGGGCGAGTTGGCATTAAGCATTTCACGAAGTAGGTAGGCCATAAAATAACTGCGTAGCGTAAAGGGTACGTTTTTCTTGATGAGGCGCTTTAACTGTTCCAGTTCTTCTGGATTTGGATCGGCCTTAGTTTTTCCTGCAAGTACTTGAATGGTCCCTATAAGCAGGTCTTCTTCGCTTGCGTTGCTCTTGTTGTCATTTTCCATGAGCATGTCTCCTTAGATGTTCGTTTACTCTTCTGACCCGTACCAGCGGGTTGTGAGCTTTGTGTTTCCTATTGTGTGGCAGTCTTGTCCCTCCCCCGGCCGCGGGATTGGAAGCAAGTGCTCTGGTGAGCCTGCCTCAGTGTCCACAGCGAGGAAAACGCAATGGGCAATCAAGTGGATGCCGCTTGTTTGCGGTCGCACTTTACAAGGAAGAAGAACACGCTGGCACGTGCAAAGCAAAATTCTTCCAAGGCTATTCAGGGTAAGGGCATGTGCCCTGTCCATCCCTGAGCAGTTTGGCTCAGAATACCCAACAGCTCATACCCTTGTCAAGGAAATGCAAGGATTTAGCGTTTTTTGGACTGTTTCTTTCTATACCTAGAGACCTTGATTTGTGATACTATCGTGCTATGGGAATCTTTCAAGCCGACATACTGCAAAAACAGAAGGAGATAGAGAGTCACCGCAGTGACCTCTACACCCTCTATGCCGAACTGGGCTTCAGTATAGCTCTGATAGAACAGATAACCCCCCTTGGGGTTGCAACGAATGAGTTCAATCGGTTTGTGGAAGTGGACACCAAATATGAGGAGACACGGCAAACCTATGAGCGGATAAAGGGATTTATCAGCCAGTTGGAAGACCGATCACGCAAGATACAGCAGATTGAAGCTGATATCAGGGCCTTGAATGGACCGAGAAAGAATCTTCATTCTCGCCTTGGTGCCATCGCATATGAGGCCTTTGGGTCAGAGACCTTGCCAGATTACCTGAAAGAGACCTGTACTCCCTTATTTGCAGACCATCATACAACAATCAGGGCCTTACAGGATGCCTTGGAACAATGCAAGGACAAAAAAGGGCCATTCAATGCTTTACAGTGTTCCTTTCTTACCTTGCGTCTGCAGCACACCCGAAAGCAAGTGGTTCCTCTCTTGATAAAGGCTGGCTCAATATTGGCTAAGCTTGGTTGTGAAACAGATCTTCCGGGTTTTGGCAAAGAGACCCTTGTTGCCGAACTTGCCCAATTTAAAAAGAAGGAACAGGCCCTGCAACAGGAGCTGGATATCCATCACAGTGCAGTAGCCAAATTGCGTACGCAAGAGAAAGAAAGCCCAAAGTACCAGCTGGAGACAAGTAAAGTCCAATTCAAGGAGATGGAAAAACTGAGAACCAAGGTAAGCAATCTCTATGGTAAAGTGCTGTATGACAAACTGGAGCAGAATACCTCTTCCCAACAGGTAGGCTCTGCCGCCATGGCACTGATGGAGCAAATCTCATTGCACTTGCGTAGGGTTGATAGGTTGGAGGATGAAATCCTTGGCTTACAGAACCAGATGAAGGTTGAAGAATTGGAAGCTCAGATCGAATTGGAGAACCAAAAGATACGCCACTTACGCACTCAGATAGAGCAGAGTAACAAGCAGATATCCCAAGTGGAACTCTCCATTGCACGCAAACAAGAGAAAATAACGTCACTACAACCAAGGATGGCTTTGTCTGAGCATGAGTGAGCAGGAACACAAGCAACCCAACCAGTCAAAATCTCCTAAGACCACCAAAGGAAAAAATACCTTCAGTGAGCATATTACTCTTGAGAATGGGGAAGCAAAGGCGAAACTGGTAAGTTCTCCCACGAGAAAGAGAGTTTCAGTATCAAACGCAAAAATGCGGGTAGATATACCCGGGGTGCTTAAGAGCAGTGAAGAGAAGAAAAAACCTGTTACCAAACCCAAAGCAGATGTTTCCAAGCCAGTAACCAAGAAATCTTCTGGAGATGGTATCCACTCTAAGGTTTCACCCAAGCCTAAAAATCCTGCCACACAGACTAAGAGGAAACCCTCCCCAGCTACAAAAAGCAAAGTCAAAGGTTCTCCAGCAAAGAAAAGTGTTGCACCTGCAAAAAGAAAACCAGTGGTCCGGGATAGGGTAGTCCCTCCCAAGATAGGCTCGAGGCGGGGCTATCGCCCCACACTTGCCTTACGATTACGCTTCCCAGTCTTTCTCATTGCCTTTGTAGTGTGTGCCCTTGCCATTTTCTTTGCTTTCCGAAAGGAAATTGGACCAGTAGGTAGGTATGTCACTTCAGCTTTGCAATCCCCCTTCATAGAACTGACTATAGAACCAGGTATGAGTGCCCGTGCTGTGAGCTTGCTACTCAAGGAACAAGGGGTCGTCGATGATGACTCCTCCTTGTTGCAGTTCTTCGTGGACAACAATATTGCCACTACCTTGCGTAGCGGCAACTTTGTCATGGAGAAGGGGATGGCCTATGAAACCATTGGGAAACAGCTGACGGCAAAGGTAGGAGAGCTCGTCCTTGAGGTGAGTCCTGCCTTTACACTGGCTGCCATCGATAGGTATTTGGAAAACCGCTCTTATGCCAAGGGAGGAGATTTCCTCGCCTCAGCTGAGGCTCTGAAGGAGGCGCATTCGCTCTCTTTTGCTGAAGGCTGGCTACTTAGTGGGGAATATGCTGTTTCCAGTGAAGACACCGCTTCTGCTCTTGCCCTGGCCATGTTTGAGGCTATGTTGGCTGTTGTGCAACCTCACCTGGGTTCTGAACAGGTTGCAAAATGGGGGCTGGAACAGGTGTTGATAGTTGCCTCTATGATTCAGGCAGAGACACAGAATGTTGAGGAGATGCCTCTTATAGCTTCAGTAATATACAACCGTCTTGAGGCAGGAGAGCCGTTGGGCATCGATGCGACTACACGCTATGAACTTGATGACTGGGAAAATCCTATACCCAAGAAAGCCTTGGAGGATCAGACTCCCTATAACACCAGAAGAAAGGTGGGACTACCTCCCTCGGGTATATGCAGTCCCTCTAAAGCAGCTGTTGAAGCGGCCCTGACTCCTCTGGAAAGCCCGTATTTTTACTACCTGCATGGTTTGGATAAGCGTCTCTATCCAGCTGTTACCTATGAAGAGCATAAACTGAACATCAAAGCGTATCGGTAGATGTCTTTTGTGTCCTTCTGTATAAGAGGAAGGAGTAGATTATCGGGCCTGCAATCATCGTAGCCATAGTGACTATGACAACGACTGAGGTGAACCAACCTGTCAATGCAGAGACCAACAGCAAGCTTGAAGCTATGCTCCAGGTCCATCCTGCAAAGTGATGCGTCCTGTTCCAGTTCTCTTCACTTGCCAAGGTCCAGGGAATCTTTATCCCTACCGTATAATTGTGCTTGCACTTTGGCAAGTAGTTGCCTATGACCAAAAAGAGCAGTGCGACAAGGACTAGAATCACTTTTTCTATCCTGATGTCAAAGCCTAGGGCTTTGAATAGGATTATAGGGGTCAGGAGGATTGAAAAAATCGGAAGTATCCACTTGGACATATCTCTTAGGGGTTGTCCCTGCTCCCTCTTGGGATCGTTGTTTAGAACAAATTGAAGAAACACATTCAACAAGGCAAGGAGGAGAGGCAGAATGAAGGCGCCAAAGGCTTTTGAGGCGTAGTTGTCCGATTCACCGGCCAGATTGAAATGAATTGGGATCTGGTCGGGAAGCCTTCCATACAGGACGGCCGATAGGATGAGAGGCCCCATGCATACTAGGGTAGTGATAAGCATCGTCTTGTCAATCTTGCGGCTCATGGCTCTTTTTTTCTCCTGTGTATTGGGCACACCAGAGCATTATCTCCTCAAAGACTGAGGCATTCAGCTCATAATAGATGAAGTTCTTATATTTGGTCTCTGTGACGAGGGAGGCTTTTTTCAATTGGGAAAGGTGGTAAGAGACGGTTGCCGGAGTGAGATGATCTATCCTGGATGCGATATCTCCGGCTGTGAGCCTTCCTTGTTTGAGTATGTCGAGTATATCCCGTCGCACGGGATCAGATACTGCTTTCATGGTTTGTGAAAATCCCATACCACCTCGCTATTTAGAAATTGTTCTAAATAGAGTCTACCCCCATATACAATACAGGTCAAGTTGTTGTATTGCGTACGTATCAGGTCTAATCGTCTTGTTGGATTTTCTGGATTGGGGGGAGTTTGGAAGTGAGCAAACCCACCGGCTATGCCAGTGGGTTTGCTCTCCAGTCATTTGAAGAAAGTGCGGCGCAACCAGCGTTGGGATTCTACTGCATTCCCCAGATTGACCAAATCTCTCAATTCTTGCATCACATCATCAGTAAGTCTGGATTCGATCATCTGCAAGAATGCTACACTTTCACGTAATGCTCCCTGTCCATCCTCCCTGTACGGGTACTGATCCATGGAAAGCCAACCTGTATAGTTGGTTTCTCTGAGCCAGAAAAGGGTTTCCACAAACAATGGGAAATGAACAGACCCTATGATCATGTCGTCATCCCACTGCCCATAGTTGTCATTGAAATGCATGTGAAAGAGTTTTCTTCCATATTCCTGCAGGATGACGATGGACTCAGCCACATTCTCGCCGGCTACAAACGCATGCCCTGTGTCGATGGTGACACCAACGTTGTCCAATCCTGTTTCCTTTGCCAAAAGCAGGGTATCAGACGCCCTTGCCATGAAGCAAAAATTACGGGGCTCCTTTGGTTTGTACTCGAGGGAAAAATTGATATCAGGGGATGCTTTGGCAATTTCTCTGATGTTTTCCATCAGGTAACGACGTTCAAGAGCAATATTAGACTGAAGCACATAGTCATAGCCATCTTGACCTGGCCAAAGGTTCAGTGTCGAGCATCCCAATTTCTTGGCCATTTCCACACACTCGAAGGTATAGTCAATAGCTTGTTTTCTGATCTCAGGGTCTTTTGCGGAGAGACTGCCTCGTCCCCAGCGCTTTTGGCCGAAGTGGTCGGGGATTATGGAGACACAGCGCAGGTTGTATTTTGAGAGCATCTCACCGATCTGCTCGACATTGTCACTGGAGACATCCCATGTCCCTACAAGTTCGACTCCCTCCACCCCTTCGATTTCCGATGCCTGTTTGATGAGCTCTTCCTTGGGAAGCACGTCCTTGTAGCCACTGGAAAGGAACCTGTCACAGGTATTTCCCAAGTTACCTAGAATAATTGAATACTTTGCCATGTTTGGCACCTCCTTACGTATTTATCTGTCAATAACACTTTCTCGAATCACCAGTTTCCCATGGACTAGAATGCCTAATGGGGCTTCTTTGGTCTTTGCTATGATTTTCTCTACGATAGTACGGGCTGCCAAAGCTCCAATATGTTGGTTAGGAATTCTGATTGTAGTCAGTCTGGGTTCCATCATGGATGACATGGGCAGGTCATCGAACCCAATAATTGAGACATCCCTCGGAACCTTGTAACCAACCTCTTTGAGGGCCTTTATGACTCCAAAGGCTGCTATGTCATTAAAGCAAAAGAGTGCTTGAGGTATATGGCCTCCCCCTTGAAGATAGGCAAGCATTTCCAGATAGGAGCCATTGAAACCAGGTTTTACTGGTATGAGGCTTTGCTCGGAAAGGCTAAGCCCATGCTCATGCATCGCTTGGATAAATCCGCGTTCACGCATCGATATGTTTCCTGAACTTACAGTGGATGTCACCATCCTGATGTCTGTATGATGTTTCTTCACCAGATAGCTGACAATGTTGTAGACAGAGCCAATATTTCCCATATTGATAAAATCGGCTTCCAATTGTTCGAAATAGGTATCAATAATTACATATGGAGAACTTAAGGCTTTCAGGGATTGGATATCAAGAGAGCTAAGTTCCGTTCCCAAGACAAGTATCCCTTTGGGTTGTTTGGTTTTCATTTCTGAGATGAAAGGGGTGAGCGATTCTAGGGTTTGGGTGATAATTTCAAAAGAGTACCCATATTCCTTTACGACTTGGTTGATTCCCTCAATATAGTTGACGATGAAAGTGTTCTGGTCCTCATTGAGTATCAGCCCATGTTTGCTGAGTTTTGCCAGAACTATCACTCCGTGGTGAGGAAGGGTGTACGTGCGCTCTCCAGGGACGCGATAGTTCATCTCTTTTGCAATTTTAATGATTGCCATTCGGGTATCATGACCGACGCCTTTGTGCCCATTCAATGCTAACGAGACCGTGGTCTTTGAAACTCCAGCCTTCTCAGCTATTTCTTTTATTCCCATGCTTCCAGCATAGCCTTCTCCTTATTGATTGTCAAATAATTAGGCAAAGTTTAGTGAATTTTAGTATTTTTCATACAATTAGTGAAAGAAATTACTGTTTAAATTGTCTTTTTCTGAATAAAACGCACATTTTCAAAATAATTTTTCTTACGTTACTAAATTAGTTCATTAATGTTTGACTTCTCAATATGGGTGGGCTAAAATTACGATGTCACTGTAAAAGGAGGAAATACAGATGAAGAAACTTATGGTTCTCTTGGTTATTGTTCTCATGGTGGTTCCTATGGTGTTTGCAGCTGGTCAGGCTGAGAAGAAAACCGGGTATGAGATTGTGGTGGTGCCCAAGGATGCATCCAACCCATGGTTTGTCCGGATGAAGGTTGGTGTTGATGAGTATGCGAAACAAACTGGTTTGAATGTATATCAGAAAGGTACTGCACAGATTGACGCTACTTTACAGGCACAGCTTATACAGGATCTCATCGCTCAGGGTGTTGATGCCCTTTGTGTAGTTCCTGTAGATCTTGAGTCGTTGGAACCTGTACTCGCACAGGCCAGAAAGGCGGGTATTGTGGTGATTACCCATGAAGGTTCTGCACTGGAAAATGTCGATTATGATATTGAGGCTTTCTCCAATGCAGGATATGGCGCATTCATCATGGATAACCTTGCTGAAGCTATGAACTCTGAAGGTGTATACACAACGATGGTTGCGTCCCTCACCAATGGTTCTCACAATGAATGGGCAGATGCTGGTGTAGCACGTCAGAAAGAGGCGTATCCCAAGATGCAGTTGCTCGAAGCGGAGAAACGTATCGAATCTTTCGACAATGGTGATGTTGCCTACAATGGAGCAAAAGAGCTGTTCAAGAAATACCCTAACCTTAAGGGTATTATGGGAACTTCCTCATACGATGCCCCAGGTGTCGCTCGTGCCATTGAAGAGTTGGGTCTAATCGGAAAGGCCTTTACTTCTGGTACAGGAATGCCTCTCGACAACGCAGCCCTGCTGGAAAGCGGTGTCGTACAGTCCTTGACCTTGTGGGATCCTGCTCTTGCCGGTAAGGCCATGATAGCCCTTGCAGTACAAGTGTTGGATGGAAAGAAGATCGAAGGTGTTGTCGACTTGGGTGTTGATGGATATACCAACATGAAGTTCAAGCCCGGCAGCAAGACTGTCCTTGAAGGTGAAGGTTGGATCGTCATCAATGCTAAGAATGTCTATGACTTCGGATTCTAGCCTATTGCTCTGATCCATTGCCCTGCCATTCGTCCCTGTTTGGCAGGGCAATGTTGTTGTTTGTTGTTTGAAATGTGTAACAGTGATTTAATTGTTGTAGTAGGAGGTGTGCCATGGCAGAGTGCTTACTCAAGGCCGTTGACATATACAAGTCATTTGTTGGGGTTCAGGCCCTTAAGAATGTTTCGTTTGAAATTCATTCTGGTGAGATTCACTGCCTTGCAGGAGAGAATGGAAGCGGCAAATCAACACTCATCAAAGTTATCAGTGGTGTGTATTCTCCAGATTCCGGCTATATGGAGTTTGATGGAAAAAAGTATGAGAAGATAACTCCCATTGATGCTATCCAGAGTGGAATTCAAGTTATCTATCAGGATTTTTCCATTTTTCCTAACCTGACGGTTATGGAAAACCTAGCATTCAATAGTGAACTTGCAGATCGAAGAAAACTAGTGAACTGGAAACGCATGCGCCAGATTGCTACAGAGGCAATAGCGAAGATCAACTTCAAGGTTGATCTGGATGCTCTGGTAGGTTCTCTGACTGTTGCTGAAAAACAGATGATCGCAATAAGTCGGGCTCTTATGTTCAATACAAAATTGATCATCATGGATGAGCCTACGACTTCCCTGACTAAAAAAGAGGTGCGCAACCTTTTCAATATTATCCTTAAGCTCAAGGAGCGTGGGATTGCAATTCTTTTTGTCAGTCATAAACTCAATGAAGTTTTTGAAATATCGGAAAAGTTCACTATCCTTCGTAGTGGGGAGCTTGTTGCCACAGGGAGCACCTCCGACCTTGATTCTAAAAAATTCTCTTTTTACATGACAGGCCGCGAGTTCCAGAAAAAGACATTTATCCCACAGAATGTATCCGAAGAACCCATCTTTCAGACAAAGGGCATTGGTATGGAAGGGGCGTTTGAAGATGTTAGCTTTGACCTGCGAAGAGGGGAGATTATCGGGATAACTGGTCTACTCGATTCAGGGAGGACTGAACTGGCCCTATCCATGTTTGGCCTTCGCCCCATTGACCATGGATCGTTTTTTGTAAATGGGAAACAGTTGAGGCTTTCCAGTCCACAGGTTGCTATGGAAAATAAGATTGGTTATGTGCCTGAAGACCGATTGAGTGAAGGTCTGTTTCTTACACAAAGCATAGCAGACAATATTGTCATCTCGGAAATAGATAGCCTTGCCAACAAGATTGGTGTACTGAACCAAAAGCGACGTTCAGCTGAAATTGAGCGATGGGTCAAGGAACTTTCCATTGGTACTCCGAATCCTGATAATGCCTGCCAGACCCTATCGGGAGGCAACCAGCAAAGAGTTGTACTGGCAAAATGGTTGGCACTTAACTTGGATATCCTAATTTTGAATGGCCCCACTGTCGGTGTTGATATAGGCTCAAAGCATGATATCCATGAAATACTGCAGAAACTTGCAGAAGAGGGGCTTGCCCTTCTTATCGTCAGCGATGACCTGCCTGAGGTGTTGGAAAACTGTTCCAGAATCCTAGTGATGAAAACTGGGCGGATAGTTGCTGATTTGGATGCTGCAGTAACTGATGAAAAAACGATCTTATCGTACATGATGTAGGGAGGCTACAGTCGTGAAAACAACAATTACCAATACCTTACGAAAGCTGTCACGGCGCAATGAGCCTTATATTTTTCTTGTTCTCATGCTGCTGTGCGTGCTTATTGAGATTCGTTCGGGCCAATTCTTTTCTTCAAACAATCTGGTGGATATAGCTTCTGCTCTTGTCGTGCCCGGCCTGTTCGCAATAGGGGCATTCATGGTCATCATTTCTGGTGGCATTGATGTTTCCTTTCCTGCCTTGGCTTCCCTAAGTGTGTATGCCACGACAAAGTTTCTCCTTGATATGAATTATCAAGGTGGGGTCTGGTTGGCTATCCTTATCGCCTTAGCCTTAGGTGCAATCCTAGGAGCTTTTAACGGACTGTTCATTGGATATTTCAGACTCCCTGCATTGATAGTGACTTTGGGTTCCTCCAGCGTTTTCAAGGGAGTCATGCAAGGAGCGCTCAATTCCAAGCAACTGACTACAATCCCCATCGGAATGAAGGAATTTGGCACTTCATCCCTATTCATTGCTCGAAACCCTGTATCTGGATTGACTTCTAGGATGCCTGTAGCGATTATTGCATTCCTTGTAGTCCTGTTCCTCGTATATTTTATGATGCGTTATACCATGTTCGGAAGGGGTATCTATGGAATAGGTGGGAGTGAAACAGTGCCCACAGGGCTGGTTTCGGGGTTAGGAATACCAAATTTATCATGTATGTCATGGTGGGTATGATTGCGAGTCTTGCTGGAGTCATGAGAGTTTGCATGATGCAGCAGGCTCATCCTACAAATATGCTAGGGATGGAGATGAACATCATAGCTGGCGTAGTCCTTGGAGGGACTGCCATTACAGGTGGTAGGGGAACTTTACTGGGGTGTATGCTAGGTACGCTTCTTATCGTGATTGTGGAGAATTCACTCATACTGATAGGTGTCCCAACTTCTTGGAAGAGTGTTTTTACCGGCTTGTTGATCATCATCGGTACTGGGGTAAGTGCCTATCAGGTTTCACACATGAATCGGGTACGTTCAGCGAAAACACTGGGTAAGGAGGTTGTAGTATGAAAAAGAATATGACTCCTTTTGCAAGATTCGAGAAAATGTATGCATCAGACCGCCATCTGTGGCGTCTGATAATCATGATCATTGCCTGGATGATATTTATTGCCCTTACCCGATTCAGCAAGTTCTATTCTGTCTTGAATTTTCAGACTATGGCTTCACAATTTCCTGAATTTGGTCTTATGTCCCTTGGTGTCATGCTTTGCATGATTACCGGTGGTATCGATCTTTCAGTAGTTGGTGTAGCAAACTTCACCTCCATCCTCATGGCGTTTCTCCTTCTCAACTTGACCAATGCCGCAGGAGGGCTTCCTGGGTATGCTATACCTCTGGTTTTTGCTTTAGGTATCCTAGTGGGAGCAGCAGCTGGGATTTTCAATGGGATATTGGTTTCCAAGTTTCATATTCCACCCATTCTTGCAACCATGGGTTCAGGGGAGCTTTTCACTGGCTTGTGTCTGGCCCTTACCAAGGGAAATGCTGTAAGCAAATTCTCCCGTGACTATTCCCACACGATTAACAACAAGATTGCTTCACTTGTGCCTGTGCAGTTGGTCATCTTTGTCGTAATGGCTTTGGTCATCTGGTTTTTACTTTCTCGCACTGTCTTTGGTACCAAACTCTATATGTTGGGTACCAGTGCTACTGCGGCTAAGTTCAGTGGCTTGAAAAATGACCGTCTTCTTATTAAGACCTACATGGTGTCTGGTATTTGTGCCGCCTTAGGGGGGCTGATTATGCTGGCCAACTATAATTCAGCCCGTGCTGATTATGGCTCGGTCTATACATTGCAGTGTGTTCTTATAGTAGTGTTAGGTGGAGTCAACCCAATTGGGGGAAAAGGAAAGATCAGTGGCGTTGTGTTGTCAATCATCCTTCTGAGGATGCTTGAAACTGGTTTTAATCGGTTCCCATCCATCAGCAGTTATTACATATCACTAATCTGGGGTGGAGTACTTATTCTTGTTATGGTAATGAATTATTTTACCGAGAATAGCACACGTTTTGTAAAGAAACAGATGCAACAACAATGATTGGGAGGATGATATGAAAAAAATCAAAGTGCTTCTGGTAGGCGAGTCGTGGGTATCTACCGGTTCTCATCAGAAAGGATTTGATCATTTTTCTACGGGAATCTATGAGACTGGGCATGAATATTTGCAGAAAGCCTTTGATGATTCTGGATATATTGAGTGTACCCATATGCCTTCCCATAGTGCATCTGAATCTTTTCCTGAGACACTTGAAGAGCTTAAGAAGTATGATGTGGTAATTCTCAGCGATATTGGCTCAAACACCCTTTTGCTTTCCAAAAAGGTATTTGTCGAAGGCAAAACCGCCCCTAATAGGCTTCGATTGATCAAGGAGTGGGTCGAGCAGGGGGGTGGTTTCTGTATGTGTGGAGGGTATCTCTCCTTTGCTGGCATCCAAGGCCTTGCCAAATATTTCAGAACGCCCATAGAGGAAATCCTTCCTGTAAGCATCCATACGTTTGACGACAGGGTTGAGACACCCGAGGGTGCTCTTACAACAGTGCTTGAACCTGACCATCCTATTGTGGAAGGGGTACAAGGAGCCTGGCCTCCTTTGTTGGGGTATCAGGAGGCTGTGATGAAGGAAGGGGCGACCTTGATTGCAAAGTCACAGTACGGGCATCCTTTGCTTGCCAGTTGGGAGTATGGAAAGGGAAGGAGCTTTGCATGGATGACCGACATCGGTCCCCATTGGTGTCCCAAAGACTTCGTACAGTGGGATGGGTATCAGAAGCTGTGGCAACAGGCTATGCTCTGGCTAGCAAAAGGCAACTGAGAAGTATCCTGCCTTTCTGGGATCCCTATAAGATCCAGTCAGTGTGAGTGCCCTACTAAAGTACCTTTTGTGTCCATCACAAAACGACTGGCAATATCCAGATAATCCAAGCTGTCACCCTTGTCATGAAATGGCATGTATCGGTATGCTTGTTGTATGAACAGGAAATCTCAGATATACCAACTTAAAGATATGAGCGAGGTAGTCATACGTCCACTTAAAAAAACGGATGCCTCCCAGGTGGTTCACTACATGACATCCATGTATGCCGAGTCCACGTTTCTTACCCTCTATAGTGATGAGTGGAAGATACGCATTGAGGATGAAGCTACGTTCTTGGAAAGCGCAGAAAAATCAGAGAAAAGACTGATGCTGGGTGGTTTTGTCGGCTCTGAACTGGTGGCGCTCTGTGATTTTTCCCCTGTAGGTTCTGCCTACAAAATCGCCCATCGATGCCAGATAGGGATGTCAGTGGCCAAAACACAACAGGGTAAGGGCATAGGATCATTGCTGATGGAGCGTTTGCTCTCTTCTGCAAAACAGGCAGGATTCAGCCAGATGGAACTGGAAGTAGTGGCCACCAACACTGCTGCGATCGGACTCTATGAGAAATATGGATTTCGGATAGTGGGAACCATTCCCTGTGGGTTCCGTTACAAAGAAGGCTATTATGAAGACTTGCTTGTAATGGTGAAGGAGCTCTGAAGCTCAGTTGGATAGAGCACTTCCCTCCTAAGGAAGGGGTCGGACATTCGAATCATTCTCAGGACGCTTTATGAATCTTTTACAAGAATATGCTTGCATGAGAGATGTGTTATAAAGACATAAAAAAAGTACACTAAACTCACATTGTTTATGTGTACTTTTTTTATTCATACCACTGAATAAGGCCATTCTCTTTTACCGGTGATCGGCAGCATCTTCTTATGTATTATCAGAAAATCTTTATTTTGCATCCCCAAACAGGTACTTTGCATTCTTGAAATAGAGCATGTATATCAAGGAATGGGCATAAAGAGGGCACATAGGTTCCTGTGAAAATATAGTGGCAAAATACCATTGATCTTGAAAATACTGGAAGCCGATTTGTCTGGATTTTGCTTCTGTTTCGATACAATTATATGGTGATATACCTTGTTGGCGTATATACGCATTTAAGGTATATTAGATGCATGATAAAGAGTTTCGCAGACAAGGATACGGAAAGGATATTTCAATCAATATTCGTCAAGAAGTATTCCATGGAAATCCAGATTATTGTCAGGCGTAAACTCTGGGCGATTGATATTGCCATAAAGACCAGTGACCTGAATGCTCCTCCGGAGAACCGCTTGGAACAGTTGAAAGGAAATCGCAAAGGTCAACACAGCATAAGGATCAACGACCAATGGAGAATATGTTTTGTCTGGAATGAGACGGAATGTATCGCAACCGAAGTCGAGATAGTCGACTACCATTAGGAGGACGAAATGGATAACTACATGCCAGCCTTGACGGTTGGGGGCTTTCTGAAGGAAGAGTTCATGGTTCCCCTTGGCCTCAGTGCATACAAGCTTGCAAAGGATATTAATGTACCAGTAAGCCGTATCCAGGAGATTCTGGCCAACAGGAGAAAACTCTCAATGGATACCGCCCTGCGTCTTGCTCACTACTTCGGAGCCAGTGACGAATACTTTGCCAATCTGCAGACAAAAGTCGCCTTGGAAGCCGAGAAGTTGGTTATCAAGAAAGAAATAGATTCATTGCCAACTTACGAGCAGACTATGGGAAAACAAAAATTTCTGCATGTTTGAGTCAATCATAGAGTCTGGCCGATACAAGTAAGGTTCTATTTTTTATAGTATAACCGTTAGTTGGACTGCTTGATTTCTCTGATTTTGGAGTCCTGTATGATAATACATTTCTCCATAACCGAAAAGGGGAACTTAAACTTCCCAACATATACAAAGGTCTTAATTTTAGAATGTCCAACCGATTCCCATAATGAGCCTAGGATATGAGACAGGAGAGAACATGGGAATAAGGTGGAACAGGTTGTCCTGGCTGCTGATATGGAGGTATCATATCAGCATGGGCAAGCAAAGAAGAACCTTTACCAACGAATTCGAAGCAAAATTGGTCATGGAAAAAAGTACTAGGTAACAATTGAATTCCGTTGGATTATTTTACTGAATCAAACCAAACTTTAAGATAATCTTGGCAATTATACAGTTTGAACTCTGTAATTCGATACTCCTGAATACCTGCTTGAACCAGTGGATCATCCTTGCAGAATTTTTGAATATCATCACATTTGACAACGATAATGCCACCGCCTATTCCTGTTTTTGGGCCAGATACAAGTATTGATCCGTCACTAAATCCGAGTTTTAAATATTCAAGATGTGCGTCTATCATTTTTTGCAACTCAATTTTTTCAGGGAGATTTTTTGTAAACGTGCCTTCCAATACGTAGTATTTCATTTTCTTGATCCTTTTCTAATTTCTTCCCATTTTATAAGGTTATTTATACACCCGTGTACAAATAAAAATTTACTGGTTGTAGTCTTTACTGGTGTTAAGTCCTCTGTCAAGGCTAAAGATCAGAAAGTATAAAGAATATTCTATACTACCTGGCATCAAAGCTTCTTATATACCTTGTTTCCGTATATACGTGTTTAAGGTATACTTCATGCATGGTTAAGAGTTTCGCAGACAAGGATACGGAAAGGACATTCCAATTGATGTTCGTCAAGAAATTTTCCAAGGAAATCCAGTTTGTAACAGCGTTGGCCGATTATCTCTCGATACCGTGTTTCATGTATCTTTTTCTGCAGCTCCCGTCGGAGCTTCGCCTCACCGTGATTGTGATGGTCGAAGACCTCCCTCGCATGGGCGACGAATTCCCGTTTCCACTGGCTGACCATCTGAGGATTCAACTCGTATTTTGCTGCTATCTGGTTCACTGTCTCCGCTTCTCGTATTTTTGATACAGTATAAATACCTAAAAGGAGAGGGGGACACTGATAAGGATCAAGTACTCCGGTCGTTATTAGAATATCGTCTCCGAGGCTACCAAGAAACAGAAACATATTCTTGAAACACTTGGGATCGCCGTACCCGACTAAGCCTCGTGATAATTTAGGCGGGAATTTGGGTTACCAAGGATCACCGTGTACCCTATGAGAAGCTGAACCAAATTGCTACAATGGAAAAAGGGTAGAAATGCCACTTGGAGGCATGTACCCCAAGGCCTACAGACGTAGTCTTGGATTACTTTCATACAAAATCCAACTAAATATTCCCATCCCCTTTTTCTCTTCATATAGTGACACTTTGTGTCCGCCTCGTTATTATCGCAAAAGGTATGTGGATTATCGCAGAATTACTGGCTTGTAGCCAAGAGCAATTCAGAAAGGCCCACAGTCTGCAGTTTTGTCGGTACTACTAGATAGAGGTTGCTATTCATATCCCTTTTGAACGATGTCACTAGACTATTTGGGGAACTTATCCCGATCCATAAATACTTCAATACGAACTTTTGTATTTCAACAGGATTCTGCTGTACTGGTTTTCCCAAGTTGGCAAGGTCCTTGCTTGATTTTCTGTCATCCTAACCCTCATCGTAGCCAAAAGCATGTATCCATTTGTACAAAGTGCTTTTTTGGTATACTGACATCTTATGCGTACTATCTAAAGAAACCTGTTCCGCTTTCCATATTGGCCTTGGTTTTCTCTAAATAGGCCAGTTTTATTCTTTGGTATACTTGTTGTAATTCATTAGCTGTTTCTTTGAGAATGAAATTTGCATTCAATCTAACGAGGTAAACGATGCTATATACTGTTAAGTTGTTGTCTGCTGACCCTGTGTAGGTCGCTTTTTGCAAAAATATGGATTTTATTCTTGGTATCGGTACCGAGTGTATACTTTTTGCTGAGCCTTAAGTCCCCCTACGTACAAAAGAACTCTTGAATCATTTCGAATACTATTCCGATGGCAACTGAGTTCTAGACAATGTCTTTAAAAGACAATCAAAGCTTAAATTTCAAATTGAAATCAAAAAATCATGTGTTTATTATAAAACAATGATTTTTGCTTTTTGAGTTCCATATTTTAGAGGATGTTTAATGAAAAAAAATTCGCAAGCTACAAATGTTTTTACAAAAACTGACTTACGCCATCGATTTATGAGAAATAAATTATTGTGGATTATGCTCATTCCTGTTTTTGCATATTTTATTCTTTTCGCATATATTCCTATGATAGGTGTTTGGCTTGCTTTTACAAAGTTTGATTTCAGACTGGGATTTTTCAAAAGTCCATTTGTTGGGCTGAATAACTTTCAATATTTATTCAAAAGTGGAATTTTCGGCCGTTTACTTAAAAATACAATCCTGTACAACCTAGCTTTTATTTTTGGTGGTAATATTGCACAGATCATTTGTGCTGTTTTTTTGAGTGATTTAAAGAACAAACGATTTGTCAAAATTAGTCAATCTGTCATTTTTTTACCATATTTCATATCTTGGGTTTTAGTAGGACTTTTTTCCTATACTCTTTTCAACATAGATAATGGAGTTATAAATACAATCCTTAGAAGTGTTGGACTTTCTGAATACAACTTTTATCTAAAACCACAAGTATGGCCATTAATAATTATTACCATTCAAATTTGGAAAGGCCTTGGTTATGGCAGTGTTATATATCTTTCTGTGATTAGTGGTATTGGTCAAGAGATATATGAATCAGCAAGAATAGATGGGGCTTCAAAATGGCAGCAAATCTCAAATATTACACTTCCAATGATAAGACCCACATTTATTCTTTTAGTTATGTTTAACCTAGGAAGTATTCTCAAAGGTCAATTCCAGTTGTTTTACCAATTAATAGGCAATAATGGCCTTTTATATAATGTAACCGATATTATTGATACATTTGTTTATCGATCATTGACGGTCAATTTTAATATTGGGATGGGCTCTGCAGCGGGAGTATTTCAGTCTGTGTTTGGATGTATCTTAGTACTCGTAGTCAATGCATTAGTTAGACATTTTGATGAAGAGCTTGCACTGTTTTAAAAGGAGTTATTATGAAATCCATTAGAGTCCAAATAAAACCTGATGAAGGGACAAGATCATTTTCAATGCTTGGTTATGGCCTAATGACTATTATTACATTGATATGTTTTATTCCTTTTTGGTTAATCATTGTTGCAAGCATTTCAGACGAGAATACAGTTTTAACAGAGGGTTTTAAACTCTGGCCAACAGTCATTTCTTTTGATGCGTATCGCTCAATCTTTCAAGGCTCTAAAAGTTTGATGCAATCTTATCTTGTTACAGTTTTTATTACTGGAACAGGCACGATGTTATCATTATTTTTAACCTCAATGACAGGTTTTGTCTTAATACGACAGGATTTTCTTGAAAGAAATAAAGTTTCATTCTTTATTTTTTTTACTACTTTGTTCAGTGGAGGGGTAATACCAAATTACATTTTATTTGTAAAGTATCTAAATATAAAAAATTCACTATGGGCATTAGTTCTGCCATGTCTCCTTAGTCCATGGAATATTTTCCTGATGAGGAATTTTATGAAGTCCATCCCTTATAGCTTAATTGAGGCATCCAAAATTGATGGCGCAAATGATTGGCAAATATATGTAAAAGTGATTCTTCCCCTCTGCAAAGCAGGTCTTGCAACTGTTGGGCTCTTTCTTGCTCTGAATTATTGGAATGATTGGTATCATGCAAGTCTATACATCACAAAAGAAAACTTATATCCTCTTCAGTATTTATTATATAGGATGCTTTCAAATGCAGAATACATGAAACAAGCTGCTGCTGCAGGAGTTTTTCTTGACACGGTGGCTTTACCAAGTGAAACATTGAAAATGGCTACAGCACTTGTTGTTACAGGACCAATTCTTCTTTTGTATCCATTTGTTCAAAGATATTTTGTTAAAGGTATTATGATTGGAAGCATTAAAGGCTGATCATTAGGAGGAAATGGAATGTACCCCGTCATAAACAAAAGTAGAGGCATAATCTCTCTTTCTGGGATTTGGAAGTTTAGATTTCAAGATGATAGGTCTTGGCAGTCTGTATATGTCCCAGGATCATTCAACAATCAACTTACAGATTCTAGAGCAAGATACTACAGTGGAATTGTTGAATACAAAACCGAATTCATAATACCTACAATTTTTAGTAGTCAACGTAGGGTTTTAAGATTTGATGCAGTAACTCATGACGCAGAAATATACTTGAATGCTTCATTTTGTTATTCTCATAAAGGAGGCTTCCTTCCCTTTGAAATTGATATAACTGATATCGAATGTGGAAAACAGCATACTCTTTTAGTCAAAGTAAATAACAGAATAAATCACAATAGTCTTCCTGTTGGTAATGAGTCAGGAACAGCCTTTTTTGGTTCCGACAATCCCGGCATTCCAAGTATAGAACATGCTAAAAATGATTTATTTTCTTACAATTTACCAAATTTTGATTTTTTTAATTATGCTGGGATTACACGGCCTGTGAGAATTTATACAACTCCAAATGAATATATCGATGATATAACAATTACAACGAGTATAGATGGTCCGGATAGTATTGTAGATTTCGAAATAGTTAGTAACATTTCAGAGGATTTGAGCATTGAAATTCTAGACGAAAACAAACATGTAATTGCAAACGGTACTGGAAAAAATGGCTCACTAAGGATAAAGAATGCAAATTTCTGGTTTCCTAAACCAGATAAACCCTATTTATATACTGCTCATATTACATCAAAGGAAGATATCTATGACGTTGAATTTGGTATACGAACAGTTAAGGTTGAAGATAATCGGTTTTTAATAAATGGGAAAGCATTCTATTTTAAAGGTGCTGGGAAGCATGAAGATTCTGTTTTTAGAGGAAGAGGCATAGATCAATGTCTGAATGTAAAAGATGTTGATTTGCTTCATTGGATAAATGCCAATTCTTTTAGGACCAGTCATTATCCATATGCAGAGGAAATGTATTCTTTGTGCGATAGAGAAGGCATTGTAATTATTGATGAACTCCCTGCAGTTGGATTGAATTTCCAAGGTCAAATCAATCCATACACTCAACTTGACACAGCTTCTTATCATGAACAGCTTCTTGAGCAGATGATAATCAGAGATAAAAATCATCCATCAGTTGTGATGTGGAGTCTTGGAAATGAACCAGATACTGAACATTTTCCAGATGATGCATATAATTATTGGCACAGATTGTATGAAATTGCTCATACTCTGGACCCTCAAAATCGTCCTGTTACTGTGGTTTGTTGCCAAAATGATTACACCAAAGATATTACAACGCGTAGTATGGATGTCGTATGTATCAATCGATACTATGGCTGGTACAATCTTTCTGGGTGTCTAGATAGTGCAAAAAATGCGTTTAATGAGGAGCTTGATTTTTGGGAGAGAATCAACAAGCCTCTGATTTTATCGGAGTATGGTGCAGATGCTATGCCAGGACTTCATTCTGTTATTCCTGAAATGTTCACTGAAGAATTTCAAGTTTTATATATAAATACAATGAATGAATGCTTGGACAATCGTGATTTTGTGATTGGAGAACATCCGTGGAGCTTTGCAGATTTTGACACTCAACAAGGTCCAATGAGAGCCGGAGGAAACCACAAAGGTCTCTTTTCTAGAGATAGATCCCCAAAAATGGCGGCTCACATATTGAAGGGCCGATGGTTAAGGATTGAGAATTTTTACTAATTTTCTATTCCATAGAGGCAGATATCCTGTTAGGCTCCCCATTCATAGAATCCGGTAATCTGAGTAGTATTTGAATCATTCTATGGGGGGAATTAAACTTGGCCAGAAATAGTTAATTAATGCATAGTTTAGGTGATCCCAAAACCTCGTTTTTTGTACTTAAACATTCGAATATTCACTAATGGTGGTCTTAGCATTCTTGTTATGAACACGGACAATATTTGATTGTTTTTTGCGTACTCATAGCTATAAAATCAGCCATCCTTTAGGTAATAATCAATTCTTGAAAAGTAATTGTTGTCCAATTGCTTACAGGAATTGGCAGCAGTCATAATTATCGTATCTAGGGTTTTATGTCAGCTGCACTAAAAGTATCTGACTGATGTCAATGGCGTGATACAAGAGAGAGGGAAAGATCTCAGATTCGAAGGATCATTGTAAAAGGAAAAATACCAAGCTACCGTGTAAAGGTTACGTGCTACGTTGAATAATCCATACGTTAGGATATTCAACGGTTCCCAGTCTTTCGTTAAAGACAGGATATTATCTACTTTCCAACTTCAGATAACTGCTTTTCTTGTTTGTACAATAATGTCTTTTTTTTCAAATGGACAACACCACAAGTGGATGGTAATACTTATTAAGTAGGTTTCAGTAGTATCTGAGGGGGAAATGTCGTGGTGGCTACAGTGATAATAGATGGCAAAAAACTTGGGCGTACTTTTAAAGGTATTGGTGGTGTCACTAGTAATGGCATGACTAAACTTTTGTATGAATACCCCGAGAATCAACGAGAGGATATTTTGAATTTTCTCTTTAAGCCTAAATTTGGCGCCAGTTTTCAAACATTAAAAGTCGAAATTGGTTCTGATGCAAATGGTACTTGTGGCACGGAACCAAGCCATATGCGTTCAGAAACGGATTACGACATCACAAGAGGAGTTGGTCTGTGGATGGCCCAAGAAGCAAAAAAAAGAAACAATGGTATTTTGCTTGATGCAATACGTTGGGGCACCCCTTCCTGGATTACTGACAATGAAAAGAAGTATCAGTATTACTTAAATTTTCTTAAAGGCGCTAAGGAAATTTTTGGACTTGATTTTGATTATCTTGCACCAGATGAAAATGAAGGGTCATATGATATTGATTGGGTTGTAAACGTACTTAGGCCAAGGCTTGATAGAGATGGATATGGCAATGTGGAATTATCTGGTGCTGATAGTACAGAAAACTGGAATATATCACCAATTATTAAAGGTAATGCTGATTTAAGGGAAAGCATTTCTGTAATTACTAGGCACTATAAACAGGATAGTCCCCAGTTTTCAAAAGATTGCAATCTCCCTATTTTTGATAGTGAAGACATTGCTCCATATCGACATGATTTTTCTTTTGCATTGGATATGGCTTACAAAATCATTCGGTCTTATGCATCGGGAAAGATGGTACAATATGTGATGCATCCTATCATTGAAGCAATATACGACAATGTTCCCTATACTTGCAAAAGTATTTTGCTAGCCTCTAATCCTTGGACGGGGTATTACGAAGTTCAATCAAGTTTATGGGTTGTTGCGCAGTTCACTCAATTTATAGAACCAGGTTGGTGTTATATTGACAGCGCATGTTACTCTTCATCTCAATATAGTTATTTAACATTACAGGACCCCAAAACTAAAGATATTAGTATTATAATTCTAAATAGAAGTGATGCTATAGAGAACTTTGAGTTCAAGCTTGAAAACAGTATTGAACCATGTTTTCATTCTTGGGTAACAAATGAAAAACAACAGTTCAGTATGATGGATGATATAAACATCATCAATAATAAAGTATGCGTTTCAATTGAACCTAAATCTATTTGCACATTAACAACTACTACAGGTCAGAAAAAAGGGCATTCCAAGTTCCATATTCCGATGGAAACGCGATTCAATCTTCCATATTCTGATGACTTTAATTCATATGAAATTGGAAAGCAGCCAAGATTTACAATTGATCAATCAGGAGCTTTTGAAATAAGTGACGGTGGTAAAAATGGAGGCTTTTGTTTAAAACAAGTTCTAACCAACTCCATGAAACCAATAGATTGGGAAAGGCGGACAACTCCATTGCCGTACACAATTTTTGGTGGTCAGGAACTGACAAATTACAAAGTAAGCTTTGATTTTTACATGGAAGAAATGCCAGAAAGAGATTATGAGGGATATATATTACTTGGTGCGCGTTGCAATTACGCACCTGCAAGTAGTGATATTCCAGAATGTTATAATGTAAGAATATATTATAATGGAAGATGGCTTTTGTCTTGTGGCCAAATTGTTTTAATAGCAGGAAGAATTTTGAATTTTTCTCATAGTACTTGGCATAATCTTGCCATTACTTGTGAACAAAATCAAATAAGTGCATACCATGATGGAGAATTGCTTGGAGCTGTAATTAATACAGAAATCCCAAGTGGAAACATTGTGCTTGGTTGTGGCTATAACATTGTTAAATATGACAATGTTAAGATCGAAAAAATAGAAAATCTTTCAGAGTATTGCAGACGTTACTCAATATTAGACAATGCCATAAAATTGTCTGGAGATTGGATGAAAGTTGGTAATAATTCTGATAATTACTATCGTACATTGCTTGTATCTTCTGAGAAAGGAAGTCAGATAGACTTCACATTCAATGGGACATCTCTGAACATCATTGGACTAGCTGATTCTGAGTCTGGAAAAGCTGAAATATACATTGATGAACGTAAGATTTCAACAATTGATACATTTTCTGATTCGAAAAGGTTTAGAAAAAGTCTTTTTTCGATTCACAATCTTGCGCATGAAAATCATAGATTCAGAATGGTTGTTTTAGGTACTCAAAATGAAGATGCTCTAGGAAATAACATTAGCATAAATGCTGTAGAGTTAGTTGGAGAAGTGGTCATATGTAATGAAATAAGTAAGTACGGTGCTCAGGAATTGGGTGCAAAAAATAGGTAAATGGAGGAAATATGAAAAAAATTCTTATTGGTTTATTGGTTCTTTTCTGTACATTCGCGGTTTTCGCAAAAGGTCAAGGAGAAGTAAGCTCTTCAAAGGCTTCAAAGGCTATCAGTGGCAATCCTTTTGAAGAGTATATCGAATTGATAATGTATAGTTCCGGATCATCAGGAAAGGATACAGAGAAAGTAATAGGTACGTTTAATGAATTATTAAAAGAGAAGTGTAATACAGAAATTAACGTTACTTGCCTTGGTTGGGATAATTACAGAAATCAATATCAGTTGATACTAACAACTGGGGAACCAGCAGATTTGATGTATGTAAATCCCAATTTGTATAGTCTATATGCATCAGATGGGGCTTTCCTAGATTTAACTGAATTATTTGAAAAATATATGCCAACTGTTTTTAGTTATTTTACAGAAGGTCAGCTTTCACAAGTAAAAGTAGATAACAAATTATACATGATTCCATCTTATGAGTCGAATTTTGCTCAAAATGGTATTTTCTATCGTCTAGACTTTGCCAAGAAATATGGTCTTAGTGAAATCACAAGTATTGAGTCTTTTGAGACCTATGCAGATACAATTGCTGCAAAAGAAAAAGGGTTAAGGGTCATTGATGGTAATCCTGAGCAGACATTGTTCCAGATGTTCAAATCATATTACGGTTTTGAGCCAATCGCCGGTTCAAATACATCAATAATAATGGTCAAAGGCTATGATGATATCCATAACATCATTGCTTATCCATTTACTGATGAATATGTTGAATGGGCAAACAAGATGAAGACGTGGGCAAGTAGGGGGTATTGGAGTACTAACGCTCTTTCAAGCACAATGGATCCATGGAGTAGTATTCAGGTTGGAACAAGTGCAATTACACAAGCAAATGCAGATGGCGCAAAGAATATGATGCGTTACATGGAGTCAAAGCTTCCAGAATCTGAATGTGCTTATTGGAGTCTTGCAAATCTTACAGGTTATTCATATGTGAACCCTGTAACAGAGAATGGGTACGCTGTTCCGGCCTCTTCTCCTAATGCAGAAAGAGCTCTTAGAGTTCTTGAAATAATTAAAACTGATCAAGAGCTTTTTGACCTCTGGATGTATGGCATAGAGGGACTCCACTTCTCTCTTACGGAAAACGGAAACCTGATAAAACCAGCAGTTGGTGTAGATCCTTCAACTGTAAATAATCATAGTATGAGTGGAGCACAGTATGCAATGCGTGTAAAAAACCTTATGCGTAATGATGCCGGCGTATGGAAAGGATTTGATGATTTAGTAAATTGGCTTTCATCCATTGCAACCCTAAATAAGTTTGGTGCCGTTTCCCTTGATTATTCAGATGTTCAGGCAGAGCAAGCAGCAGTGAACCAAGTAGTTCAACAATATGGACATCCAATAAATATTGGTCTTGTTGATGATGTCGAAGCTGCAATAGAAGAATATAGAAAACAACTCAAGGCTGCTGGTATTGATAGACTAGTAGAAGTCGTATCTCAGCAGATGGAAGATTATTACAATAAAAATGGAATTAACTAATTCCACATGCCTTATCAGCACATTATCTAGTTCGTGCTAGGTAATGTGCTATTTTTAGCTTAAACTTAATCTATGAAATCTACTCATATTAATAAATTCCCATATTTATTTGTACTCTTTTTCGTTAGCATCCTATTGGTGTTGGTTGTATCTGTGTATAGTTTCATGTTTTTATTTGAAACGACTTCACAGAAACAATTGCTGTCATATGGACAGATAGCTCTTGCTAGTGATGTCTTATACATTGATACAATAACAAATTCCGTTCAGGATGTTTTTGATAGTATTAGTTTTGATTCAGAGATATCTAAACTGCTGAACTATGAATCGGTTCAAGCTAGAGACCTTCATTTTGGTTTGCAACGACTAGAATCATATGTTGAGTCTAACTTTTTTATTGACTCAATTTATATATACAATCATAGTAACAACATAATTCATGTAGCATCTCCCAATGCATTGGAAGCAGTCTATTCTCCTGCAGATTTTTATGATGAAGGAGCTTTAAAACTAATGCAGAACTATTCTGAATATAAGAATATGCAACCAATATTCAGAACAGTCGATGTAGTTTATCCTTATGAATCAGTTTCTTCTTATATTAGTTTCATGCGATATAATACATTGAGACAAGCAAATCAATCGAATGTTGTGATGATTAATATAAAACAAGATATTCTTTCAAAATTAATTAGTTCTGTTCCTGAAAATAATGATAGATTACTCTTATTTACTGATGGTACTGGATGGTATACAGTAGTTGCAGGAAACTATGAGAACTATTCGGGAAATATAATTGAAACAGTTCTTTTGCGCTTAGGAGATAGAGACAGAAAATTCGTTATAAGAATAAATAATAAAAAATATATAGTATGCTTTCAAAGTGTTATGAATAGTGACATTGATATAGTACTTATTGCAGATGAAAGTGATATAAGCACTATCACTCAAGCTAAAGAGTATAACTATTCACTACTGCTTTTAGCAGTTTTGTTTGCAGTTTGTATTATTGCAGCAACATCAGTAATAAAGCGAATATTCACGATAAACAGAATCCATAAAGAAACTTTGGCAAATTTAGAGAAGAAAAAACAGGAGATGTCTTATGAAAATAAGCGTAGGCAGATTCTTGCTTTCTTGCACAATAACCCTACCAAAGAAATGTCTGAAACCGATATGAATGACTTGTATCAATTAATAGGTGTAGAGAACAATGTTTCTTGTAAAGTATTGTTTATATTATTCTCCATTAATTCTTATTACTCAAAAGTTTCACTCCAGTATGAAAGAGTAAAAGACCGCAGTATGCTTAAGTATGATATATGTAAGACTGCATATGAATTGATGTCCAATTTTCAAGTGATTATTTCTACTTTTGATGATGATGAAAAATGCTTTTTAGTTATTAAAGAAAGTAAAATAGAGGATGAAGTAATAGAGGTTTTGAAAGGAGTAGGTAAGTCCATTAAAGAAAAATTTGGTGTTACTGCTAGTATTTTTGTTTCATCGAAGTCTGATTTCTCAAAAATATCATCTTCATATGCTGAACTATACAAGGCACTTCCATATAGAACTCTATATGATCCTGGAACTATCGTCACCTCAAATATGCTTGATACTAGGGAGATGTATAATTGTAGTATTCCAGAAACACTTTTAAGACGTATTTCACAAAACATTCTACAACTTGATGTGGCTACTGCTCTTTTGGATTTAAAGGAAATACTTGAAGTTATTTCTAAAGGTTCTTATAAAAGCTTTGAACTTAATCTATTGCAACTGGCCGTTACTTTAGATGATTTACTCAGCAAACTTCAGGTTAATAATGGTATTGAAAAAACAATTTATATTAATACTTTGTTATATAATTTATCTTCATTTGAAACGCTTGATTCTATATATAAGGCATTTGAAGATGCGATTTTACAATCAGAACAGGTTGTTATCCAAAATAAGAACAGCCATCAGGCTTATTTGATAACTGAAGTGCAGGACATCATAAAGAAAAATTATTCTACTAAAGATTTTTCAATTATTACTGTTGCTGAGGAAATTGGAATGAATGGATCTTATTTAGGGAAATTATTCAAGCGAAATACAGGCATGACTTTTATCGAGTTTTTACATAAAGAAAGAATGGATGCAGCGTGTGATTTGCTTACAACAACAAATATTGAAATTGTTGAAATTGTTTCTTCTGTTGGTTTTAGTGATGTCCCATATTTTTATAAGGTATTTAAAAAGCAAAATGGGTGTACACCGAAAATATATAGACAACAACATCAAAATTAACGGATAGAGAATCTATGGGTATTGGGTCATTTCTCTCGAGAAAACCTAACGGTCTTCGTATTGAATTTTTGGTGTATTTGATATTAGGAATACCTTTCATATTTTTCTTCCGATGAATGTGACGGTGCTGACGGGGAGACAGAGAAAATACTGGCACCTGGAGGAAGGGAGATCCTAAGAAAATCTCATGAGCCAAAGAAAAAACCTTGTAACTTTCATTGTTACAAGGTTCTTTACCGGCGGTCGGAATCGAACCGACACGGATTATGCATCCATCAGATTTTGAGTCTGACGTGTCTACCAATTTCACCACGCCGGCATTATCGGATTCCATGGTAACAATTCCCTTGGGAAAAAGCAACCTAGTTTAGTGAAAAACGCTTCATTGTTGTTAAGATTGTTTTTTAGGCCTTTTTGCTCTACAGTATGGACAGATGGAGGGCATCGTGAAAACTTTTATAAAAACACTTTCGATATTTTCTCTCGGAATATTGCTAGTTTAGTTGTATTATTCGTGAAAACTTTTATAAAAACACTTTCGATCTCACCCCAATCCTTGCTAGCGAGCAAATTACCAACGCAAGTGCTGATATTTTATCTGCTGATATACCCATTATGTATGGGGATGAAGCTTTCCGAGCTCGGATTGCAGAGAGAACTGGTGGTCTGCGCTCCCCTGTGGGGCTCGTTCTGTCGGGAGGATCAGCGCGTGCATTTGCCCATATCGGAGTGCTCAGGATGCTAGAAGAAGAAGGGATAGTCCCTGATTTCATCATCAGCAATTCCATGGGAAGCATCATAGGGCTGATGTATGCCGCCGGCATGTCTGTCGATCAAATTCTTGAAAGTATTACCAGTGTATCTTTACAATCCCTGTTTGACCTGACCTTCCCCATTGGTGGTGGCCTGATGGAGTCTTCGCGCTTCAATGCGGTCTTGGCATCCTTCCTCGGCCCTGATCTGAAGTTGGAGGAACTGCCTATTCCTATAGTTGTCATTACAGAAGATTTGGTAACCCGTCGCCAGGTCCATATGGCAGAAGGTGATTTCTATACCGTACTGCAAGCATCCTATGCCCTGCCTGTATATTTTCCCCCAGTAGAGTACAAGGGGCATCTCCTCCTCGATGGTGGCATCACCAATCTTGCTCCAGTGAGCCTTGCCTATGAGTATGCCGACTCTGTGATCGTATCAACAACATTCTATGATGTGGATACCCTGAACCTTCGGGACCCTCTTACGATCCTCAATGTTTCCATTGACATAGGAAAGAGAAGAAAAGGGGTACAGGAGCTTAAGGAACACGTTCCAGATGTCATCTGGATTCGTTGTGCTGTTGAAGATGTCTCATTTATGGAATTTTCAGCTGTAGAGGACTTGGCAAGGAAGGGATACCAATCTGCACTATTGCAAAAAGAAGCTCTTGCCGTACTGCCCAAACTACCTATGGATCCAATCTTAGTAGAACGGCGTGCAATCTTGTCCGAAAAAATAGGCAAAAGTCTTGAACGTCACAATATCTTCTCACATAGCAAACTGCAGGATACTACCCATCTCTTGGGATTAGGCTTTGATTCAGAACGAAGTGATAATGATGACTCCCTGCTCAAGGATACCAATTTCTTAGGAATGAAATATACCCTCCGCACAGGTGATCTTGATCTTTTCATCAACACCGGAGTAGCTTACCAGACATATACTAATCAGAATATGAGTGCAGCTCCTGCTTTACGGGGCCAACTGGACTACTATTTCCTCGATCATTTCAAATTCTCCTTTGATAGTGCCCTTGCTTGGGATGTTGCAACAAAGAAACCTGTCTTTTCCACAGGATTGCTTCTTGATGGCAGAATTTTCTTGCTCAATGATACACTCAGACTTAGGCTCTTGGAGAGCTTGGAACATATCTCAAACCCAGGACTTGGAGATCTTGCCCACTTCTGGCCAGAGAATACCCTTCTTTTCTCTTCCACTGCAGAGGCCCTGTTGATGCTTCCTCAGAGTCAGGACCTTGGCCTTGAAAAGGGTCTCTTTTCCTTTTCCTACCAGCTGCTTAGTGACTATGTACAAAGCCGTGCCTTTTTGTCTGGAACCTTGAACTCAACAGTACTTCACAAGAGTACAGGGTTGTTTGGGGATATTTCAGGGACCGCAAGGTTTGCTCTCGATGGAAAGGGTGATGTTCCTCTTTTCCTTTCTGACGGGTTCAGGACAAACAACGAGGCTCTGAACGGCCAGGGGCATGACCTATCAAGTGTAACCTCCAACCCTGCGAATCATCTGGTGGTAACCACACTCACCTTGGGGTACACCCCACGTAATTTCAAACCCACCATTGCGGAGCTGTTTATTTTTGAGAAGAGTAGTGTGGGTGCCTATATCGATCTGTTGTGGAGTAAGGACGCCTCCTTGCAACCCTTCCTTTCCTTGGGCTTGGAGTTGCACACGGAATTGTCCTTATTGGGCATCAGAACCCTTCCTGTCACCGTCTATGGAGGATGGGATCAGAGTGTGGCGGGGTTCGTCTGGGGGCTATGGTTTAATGTCATAGTCTAGCCTTTTGCTTCCTCATGCTTTCTTGCATATTCCAAGTCGGCCTCCGTAAGGTCGGTATTGGGGGTGTAATCCTCTTCTGGCAAGTCCTGTTTTTTTGCTTGTTGTTTGCTCTTTGGCTTTTTTTTAGTCTTGGCAAATCCAGTAAGTACAAGCCCTTGTTCTTCCTCAAAAGTTTCTATTAGGGCAGGGGGGAGGTTTCCTGAAGCAACAAGGGCTGTATTCTGTTCAATCTCCAAAGCTCCGGTTCTTCTTGTCTTGGGGTCCTCAAGTCTTTCCTTCATAGCCCTAATGGTCTCCTTATGCATGCTGGTTGTTTTGGAGTAACGGACTAGAAGGGCCTTTTCCAACAGTTCTATTGCTTCTCCCACCTTTCCGTAGTGTATCTTGACCTGTGCTGCATGGATAAATGGTTCGGGGAATGTAGGCCCTCTGCCCACTAGGGTAGTGTAGAGTTCCTCAGCCTCATCCCACTTGCCTTCAAGCAAACAAAGCCAACCATGGTTGTCATGGATGCCTGGACTCTCTTTCTCATACTGGCTTCCTTGTTCAATCAGCATACGTGCAGTATTCAAATCACCCTGTTCCAAAGCATAGGTACCATAGTTGATGAACAGGTTTTTGTCCCTATATCCACTGTCATAGACCTCTTTGACCAAAGCTGTCGCCTTATCCATATCACCTTCCAACCAAAAAACCATCGAAAGCATTGTCTTGGCGATGTTGGTCAGGGCCTTGTCCTCCTTCTTTTTTTCTTGTGCAAGGTAGGCCTCGATAATGGCCTTGCCTTCGTTTGCATCATCACGTTGGATATACATGCTGGCAATAGTGATTCTATAGGCAGGGACCAGACCACTACGTAATGCCTTCTGGTACAACGGCCAGGCCTTATGCCACTCTTGTTGATCTTTCTTGACAAGATGCCTGTTGCCCTGGATGTAGAAAAAGATGCTTCTTTTCCAAAAAACAAAGCCTCCGACCAGAATAATGGCGATGATGATTTTGACCAGAGGGGTGGTAGGAAGGACAGAAATGCTCAAAATAATGAGAAGGGACAGCCAAAGTCCCAGATTTTTCTTGTTTTTCATAAGGTCTCCTTGTAACACAACAAATAATGTATCGTGAATGATTGGAGGTTGCAAGAGCGGTTTGCAAATTGTACACTCCAGACATGAATGATCGAAATATTCTGGTTCACGCTTGTTGTGGACCATGCAGTACTGCAAGTATAGAGCAAATGCTCACCGATGGGTGGAAGCCCACCTTATTTTTTTCAAACAGTAATATCTACCCTCAAGAGGAAGCAAACCTTCGCTATGAAGCACTGCTTACTGTAGCTCATGCCTATAATTTACCGGTCATTCGGGAAGTTTGGAACCATAAGGGTTGGCTAGAGGCTGTTTCGGGTTTGGAAACTGAGAAGGAAGGTGGAAAGCGCTGTGAAGCATGCTTTGCCTACAACCTCAGTGAAGCTTCCAACAAGGCTGAAGAACTGGGCTTTGAGCATTTTTGTACAACCCTTACTGTCAGTCGGTTTAAGAATAGCAAGACTATCTTTCGTGTAGGAGAGCAGTTTCCTCTTTTTGAAGAGCTTGATTTCAAGAAGAAGGGCGGCTTTGACAGAAGCCTGGTTCTCAGTCGTGAACTTGGGCTTTATCGTCAGCATTACTGCGGTTGTGAGTTCTCCATTCCATCTTCCTGAGATGCTTTGATTCTCCTATTTTAGTGTGTTATACTCAATTTTGGTGTAGGGGAGGGGCAATGAGAAAGTTACTGAAATTTCTAACAGGAAGACTTTTTCTTTCTTTGGTCCTCATCCTGTTACAGATAGCTGTACTCATCAATATCTTTGGTTTTGCCAAGAATGATACCCTCTGGATCCAGATATTTTCCACTATTTCCATTGCAATGGCTCTCTTTGTCAGTGCACGTGATCATCTGAATCCAGCCTATAAGATAGGGTGGATGCTCATTTTCATGCTTCTGCCTTTGTACGGGGGGCTTCTGTACATCTTTTTAGGTACCAGGAAACTGACCCCGAGACTCAAGAAACAACTCAAGGAGTTCAATGCCTTTCATGAAAAAGGGATGGAGAACATCTCCCTCTCAGCTGATTTGCCCACGCAAGCCCTTGAGTCCTATGATGTGACACTTTCCAGGCAGGAGAGATATATCACCAGTATCAGTGGTTTTCCAGTCTGGAGCAACACGGAAGTGGAATATTTTGCAGATGGAGAAGATTGGCTGCTTGATGTTCTCAGGGAAATCAGAGGAGCCAAGTCTTTCATCTTCCTTGAGTTCTTCATTATTGCCGAAGGGGAGGTGTTCTCAGCTCTGGTCTCCGAATTGGTTGCCAAGGTACAGCAAGGCGTCCTTGTCCGTCTGATGTTCGATGACGTAGGCTCTATCTCGACTATCCCGGCTTACTATGAGCGTCACCTCAGAACTCTGGGCTTTGAGGTCATAGCTTTCAATCCCCTCCGGGCACACTTCAACAGCCGTCTCAATAGCCGCGACCATCGCAAGGTTGTGGTTATAGATGGCAACATCGGGTATACCGGAGGTCTGAATTTTGCCGATGAGTATGCCAATCGTCAGATTCGCTTCGGACATTGGAAGGACACTGGGGTAAAGCTGAAAGGTGATGCCGTGTGGAATCTCTCTCTGATGTTTCTTCAGACTTGGAGCTTTGCTGCAAAGAAGCCTGTGGACTTTGCCCCTTTCAGACCTACTATCCAGTACAAGACCGATGGGTTTGTCCAACCCTTTGGAGACAACCCTTTGGATAACCATAATGTGGCTGAAAATGCCTATATCCAAATCATCAGTATGGCCAAGAAGTATGTCTGGATAACCACACCTTACCTGGTCTTGGATAACGAGATGATTACGGTCCTGAAGATTGCCGCCCAAAGTGGGGTGGATGTCCGTATCATCACCCCAAGTATTCCTGACAAGTGGTATGTCTTTGCAGTCACACGCAATAATTACTATGCGTTGATCGAAGGTGGGGTCAAGATTTTTGAATATACCCCAGGTTTTATCCATGCAAAAATGTGTGTTGCTGATGACAAGGTTGCCATCATAGGTACCATCAACATGGACTATCGTTCTTTCTACCTGCACTTTGAAAATGCTGTGTTGTTTTATGGATCTTCGGTAGTTGAGTCTGTCTCTACTGATATTGTCAAGATAATGGAGGTAAGTCGGAGGATAACCCCGGAACTTCTCGCCACCCGATCTTGGTACAAGAAGATGTTTGGAACCTTGCTCAGGTTGACAGCACCAATGCTCTAGGAGTTTTATATGAAATTTCTCAACTATGGATCGGTCAATATTGATCTGGTATTCACCCTCGACCATGTGGTGGAGCCCGGGGAAACCCTCTCTAGCTCCTCCTTCTTCAGAAGTGCTGGTGGCAAAGGAGCAAATCAGAGTGCCGCCTTGGCCAAGGCCGGAGCCAATGTCACGCATGCAGGGAAGATTGGCACGGATGGGCAGTTTTTGGTTGACCTCCTCACTGGTTATGGGGTAGATACCTCACTCATTCGTCTCTATGAAGGAGCTACAGGGCAGGCTCTGATTCAACTGGATAAGCATAAGCAAAATGCCATCGTCCTCTATGGTGGAGGTAACTTGCAGATCAAGAAAGAGGAGATAGATGAAAGCCTCGCCCTATTCGATGCAGGGGATATGCTTGTCCTTCAGAATGAGATCGTACATACATCCTACCTTATTGAAGAAGCAAAGAAGCGAGGTATGCAAATCTGTCTCAACACTGCCCCCTTTGACGAGAAAATTCTAGGGTTGCCTCTCCATCTTGTAGACATCCTCGTTGTCAATGAGATTGAGGGGGCTGCCTTGGCAAACTCTGAGAAGGGAGCCTCCTTCAGTGAGGTGTTGGATGCCCTAGTACAAGCTTATCCTGCCAGTGAGATAGTACTGACTGCCGGCAAGGGTGGGGCATATTACGGCTATAAGGAGATTAGGTTGCATGAACCTATCTATGACCTTCCTGTCGCTGATACCACCGCTGCCGGTGACACGTTTATAGGATATTTCCTCACTTCACGATCGCTTGGTCATGATAATCAGAGTGCCTTACGGTATGCCTGCAAGGCATCGGGCCTTGCTGTCTCCCGTCTCGGGGCGATGGGCTCGATTCCTTTAGCCCTCGAGGTATTCAGGTGAAGATTCAGTTTCCCAACAGCTGTAGGTGAGTCTTGCGGTAGAGTGAGGGAGAGGACCCAGTAGAGGCCTTGAACTGTTTGGAGAAGTGGAACTCAGAACAGAACTGCAGTTTTGCCGCTATCTCCTTGATGGAAAGGTCTCCGCTGGTCAAAAGAGCTCTTGCAACCTCCAGTTTTAGGTTTGAGTAGTACTTCATAGGGGTAGTATTCATCCGTTTTCTGAAGAGACGGACAAAATAAGAGGGGTCTAGGCCTACATGGTTTGCTATCTGAGAGAGGCTGAGGTTGTCAAACACATGATGCTGCATATGCCTTATGGCCTTTTCCAGGCGCACATGGGAGCCCGTGGTCCGCTCTGATACGCTTCCTGCGAGTAGGTTGTAGAGAAAACCCAGAAGTTGGTGGCATGCACTGAGGCGAAGCTCCTCCTTGGAGCTGAGAGCCTTGTCCCGAACCTCTTCAAAGAAGAACCTCCAGTTTGTCCCTATATGCAAGGGGTGTTTGTTCTCCAGTTTGGTAAACAGGCTTTTTTGCTCAGGACAGGAGATCAATGTGGCGTAGTAGGTCAGGTTCGCCCCTTCGTCACTGGTTATGCTGTGTTCTTTCTCATCTAAGGTGACAAACAGGGAGCCTGGGGCGATAGTGTACCAGTTGCGGCCGTTGGTGAAGGTTCCGCTTCCACTGACAAAGTAGTGGATTTCGAACGCACCCTCTTCATGGCAATGTACCCTTTGGTGCCATAGCAGTTCCTGCTTCTCATGCATCTGATAGACAAAGACCGCATCTATAATTTCCATAAGTCAATAATACATATGTTATTCCAATCTTGTCTATGGTTATATTGCTTGTTGTACTGGATGCTATATACAGTTAGGAGGAATCTGTATGCAAATTGTTGCCGGAATTGATACTGGAACCCAGAGCACCAAAGTGCTTTGCTATGATGCAGCACAGAAGAAAGTAGTGGCAAGTGTGAGCGCTCCTCATGCCATGATAAGCCGTGATGATGGAACGCGTGAGCAAGAAGCCATATGGTTTCTCGATGCCATACGCTCGTGCTTCTCCCAGATTGACCCCAACTTACGAAAACAAATTACTGCAGTTGGGGTTTCCGCTCAACAGCACGGCTTTGTGCCAGTGGGGAGCAAGGGTGAAGTCCTCGCTCCTGTTAAGCTATGGTGTGATACTGCAACTAGCACGGAGTGTGACATCCTGACCGAGCGTTTGGGAGGGGAGGATCGTGTATTCTCCCTTATTGACAACCAGATTCTTGTCGGATACACCGCCCCTAAGGTACTTCATCTCAAGCGGCATAACAAGGAAGCCTATGACAAACTTGAGCATATCCTGCTTCCCCATGACTATATCAACTTCTATCTAACAGGAGTCTATTCTGCCGAGGCGGGTGATGCCTCAGGAACGGCTTTCTTTGATGTGAAGAAAAAAATATGGAGTGAGGAAGTCCTCTCGGCCATCGATGGAAAGAGATCATTACTCTCTATGTTGCCGCCTTTGGTCAATGCAGGGGAAGCTTGTGGCAGGGTGACTGCCCAAGCAGCAAAGGAGCTGGGCATACCTGTTGGTATACCTGTCTCCTCAGGTTGTGGGGACAACATGGCGGCAGCTCTTGGAACCGGATGTGTAAAGCCGGGTTCCCTTACCATGAGTATGGGAACCAGTGGTACGCTCTTTGGGTATAGCGATAGCATTGTTTCGGACAATAAGAGTCGTCTTGCGGCATTCTGCTCATCTAGCGGGGGATATCTTCCCCTGTTATGCACTATGAACTGCACCATTACCACTGAGAGCATCCGCTCTCTCTTTGGGTATGATGTGAAGAAGCTCGATGAGCTGGCTCTCAAGGCCCCCATCGGGTGCGAGGGGGTTACAATGCTTCCCTTCTTCAATGGAGAACGAGTCCCGAATCTACCCCATGGCAAGGGTGTCCTTGCAGGGTTCGACCTCTCCAACATGAAGGTGGAGAATATCGCCCGAGCCGCTTTGGAAAGCTCCATCTATGCGATGAAGGGGGGACTTGAAGCATTTGGGGAGCTTGGCTTTGAACCAAAGCACCTGGTGCTTACTGGCGGAGGGGCAAAGAGTGCCATCTGGAGAAAGATTGCCTCTGATGTTCTGCAGCTTCCCCTTTCGGTACCCAGCATCGTTGAGAGTGCTGCCCTTGGGGCCGCATTGCAGGCCCTTTGGACAGATAGCGACCAAACCATCGAGGAAGTTGCCACTTCACATGTTCAGTTTGACGAAGAGAAAGGGTGCGTTCCCAGTGAAGAGAATCGTGAAGGATATGAAAAAGCGTATGAACGCTATCAGGGATATGTACAGGCTATGACGCCAATGTTCAGATAGGAGGAACACTATGGATTATTTTGTAGGTGACAAAGAGTATTTCAAAGGGATAGGAAAAATTGAGTTTGAAGGCCAAAAAAGCAAAAACCCACTAGCCTTCAAGTTCTATGATGCAAAAAAGAAAATTGCAGGAAAGACCATGGAGGAGCACCTAAGATTTGCCACTGCGTACTGGCATAGCTTTTGTGCCGATGGAACCGACCCCTTTGGCAGTTCCACGATGGTACACCCATTTCATAACTCCGATCCCATGAAGCAGGCCATGGCCAAAGCGGATGCGGCTTTCGAGTTCTTCACCAAGATGGGTACTCCGTATTATTGCTTCCATGATGCTGATGTATCCCCGGAAGGCGCCAGTGTGAAGGAGTACGAGTCCAATTACCAGAAGGTCAGCGATGTCTTGCTTGCACACCAGAAAGAGACTGGAGTGAAGCTTTTGTGGAATACCGCCAATGTCTTTACCCATCCTAGGTATATGCATGGGGCGGCAACAAACCCTGACTTTTCGGTTGTTGCCCGCGCTGCTGTGCAAGTGAAGGCTTGCCTTGATGTCAATGTCAAACTTGGTGGTGAGAACTATGTCTTCTGGGGTGGACGCGAAGGGTACATGACCCTTCTGAATACGGATATGAAGCGTGAACGCGAGCATCTGGCAAAGTTTTTGACTATGGCGCGTGACTACGGTCGTAGTATCGGCTTCAAGGGGACCTTCCTCATCGAACCCAAGCCAATGGAACCTACCAAACACCAGTATGACTATGATGCCGCCACGACTATAGCTTTCATCAGGGAGTTTGGCCTGCAGGATGACTTCAAGTGTAACATAGAGGCTAACCATGCAACTTTAGCAGGCCATACCTTCGAGCATGATCTGCAGGTGTGTTCTGACAATGGTATGCTGGGTAGTGTCGATGCCAACCAAGGTGATCCCCAGAATGGTTGGGATACTGATGAGTTTCCCTCAAATATCTATGAGACAACCCTTGCTATGCTGGTCATCCTACGTGGTGGTGGCTTAGGCCATGGAGGTTTGAACTTTGATGCCAAACGCAGAAGAGGTTCCATTGATAATGAGGATCTCTTCCTTGCACATATTGGCGGAATGGATAGTTTTGCCTTCGGTCTTGAGACTGCCCATAAGATTATCCAGGACAAGGTCCTCGATGATTTTGTAGCAGAACGTTACGCTTCCTTTGATGATGGTGAGGGAGCTTCTTTTGCCCAAGGGACTATGGACCTTAGTACCCTTGCCCAATATGGTCGCACTGCCTCCATCATGTACAAAAGTGGCAAACAGGAAAAATTACAGAATCTCTTGAACTCTTATATTCTGGATTAAGCGCTTAGGAATGGGACCAGTAAGATGTAGCAAATTGTGCTGATTAAGACAGTGACTGACGAAGTGAAGGATGACAATTTCCCTTTGTCAGTACACTGTTGTGTGTAAGCAGTCGAAACAGTTGAAACTGGTGCGAAGAAGAGTAGTATAAGGGTGACCTTGACCATGCTTGAAAAGCTGGTAAGTGTCCAAATTGAGACAGAGAATACAATGGCTACCAGATAGCGTATACTGATGACCTTCATTGCCTGTTTCATCCAACCCTTCTCAAAATGTATATCAAGCATGATACCTATCATCAGCATTGCTATGATAGGGTTTGCCTTACCGATGGCAGCCATCCATTCAGTGAGGAACTTTGGCAGTCTGAGACCAGCAAGTGCGAGCATGATCATGATCAGGTAGGTGAGAAAAGGTACTGAACTGAAGAGCTTTTTCAATATGTCCCTGATACTCGGTCTTTGGCTGATTGCCACTGAGCTGCCCACAGAGTATACAAACCCGGTAGTCATCAGGGCATTGCCTAGGTCAAAGAGGGATGCAACTACCAGACCCGGTCCCCCATAAAGGGCTTGCACAAAAGGAAAGGAAAAATTGCCGATATTGTAGGTCGAGGTATTGAAGAGGGCATAGCCTTGCATGCCTTTGGACTCCTTTCGCATTACCACGTATGCAATCCCCATCAGAGTGGCATTGGCAACTATAGCCAGGAGTATAAGCAGAAACAAGGAAGGGATCAGTTTAAAGGATTCGAAACCAGCAATTATGGCTGCTGGTAGGGTTATGTTCAAGGTGATCAGCGAGAGCACATGCCCATCTTTTTCTGAGAACAAACCTACTCGTTTGAGCAGGTTTGCTAGGAATATGATAAAGAGAAAGAGCAAGGGTTGCGAGAGGGTGCTTGTCATACGTTGAGATCCTTTTTTTCTTCGAGTATGGATACAGGAATTTTTTCATTTCTGGATACTAGGTATGATCCTAGAATAATCAAGATTGCGCCTAGAGAAAAAGTGGCTGGCAGACGTTCCCCTAGAAGAAGTACTCCTGCTAGGATTGCAGTCACTGGTTCAAACACGCTGAGTATTGAGGCTTTTTCACTCCCTATTGCTCGTATACCCAGCGAGAAGAATGAACAGCCTAGCACGGTTGAAAGTATAGCCAGAGCTGCTATGCCACCCACAGCCTTGGTCCACACGATAGGAACATGGGGATATCGTATCAGTTCTATGACAGCAGGTATCGCCCATACGATTGCTGCGCTGGTGAGGATATGCACCATAAGCAGGGTATTGTCCAGGCTCTTTATCTCCTTTTGGTTAAGGAACCGTACATAGAGACAGAAGGTTAAGGCACTTCCTAGGGCAAGGGCTATACCCAAAGCCTGGTTTGTACTGTTTTCCCCCGAGGGCCTGACGGCCAGGTAGAGACCTCCCAGAGAGAGTAAGGTTCCCCATTTTTGCAATAATGAAGGCTTGTATGCGTCGAAGCCCATGGCAAATATGAGGACCAACAATGGGTATATGAAATGGAGCGTTGTGGTCAGGGATGTTGGAATGTAAGCATATGAGAGAAAGAGAAGATAGCTCGTTCCTCCAAAGAAGACCGATGAGGAGGCAAACAAGCGCCAACGGAGGTGTTTGGGGAGCGCTGTGCTCTTGCCTTGGACCTTCAGCACTATCCAGAGAAGTAGAGCCGCTACCAGAAACCTGAGGGTGATGCGTTCGTAGAGGCCCAGCCCTCCCTCCTTGGCAATCTTGTTGAACAGACCCATAAGGCCGAAGAAGCTTGATGAGAGGAGGGTCAGTACAACTCCTGTCCTATAGCCGGTCATCGCAAATAGGCTATCTGAGAGGGTGTGAGACGCAAGTCAGCGCCTCCGAGGGTCTCTGTTATCTGGGAGACCCTACTCGAGCCTGCAATGGCTATGGTTGGGTTTTTCTGACTGGTTAGGTAGGCCATGCAGATTGCTGCAGGAGATACACCCAGTTCTTCTGAAAGGGCTTTGCAACGGGGCACTATTGCAAGGTTCTCCTCTGTTAGGAATCGTTCGCGAGCTCGCTCGCTCAAGCTCTCGCCCTTTCCTTCGATTAGCTTTGAGAAGAGGCCCTTGGCCTGTGAGGCAAAAGCCATGACAGGAAAGTTATTCTTCTCATACCAGACTCTTTCCGTTTCGTTCATGCAGACAAGGGTATCGTCTCCCCAGGTTTCAGGTGTACAGTGGGCGAGGCTCCACTGGATCTCGCTGATGACAAACTGACTCTTGTTGTTCTTTTTTGCCCAGGAGTTTGCCTCCTCAATGCGTTTGGTAGTCCAGTTGGATGTGCCAAGATGTTTGACCAGTCCTTTCTCTACAAGAAGAGATCCCATGTCAAGTATCTCATCGGCACCCATGCTTGGGTCGTCTCGATGGAAGAACCAGATGTCAACGAAGTCACTCTGCAACTGATCCAGACTTCGTTCGATATCGCCCATCATATCCTTTTCGTTTATTCTGCCCCGGCTCATGTCTTCTTTATATGGGTGACAGCCTTTTGTAGCGACTATCATCTGGTTACGGGTATTGTTCGAACGGAGCCACTTGCCAAGGACCTGTTCACTGGTAGAAGGGCCGCCCTCTGTATCCTGTCCATAAATATGGGCGGTATCAAGGAGGGTCCCCCCCTGTTCAAAAAACACATCCAGCTGTGTTAGGGCTGTATTTTCTGGAATTGCTGCACCATAGTGGTCGCAGCCCAAGGCTATTTGGGAAAGTTTGGTTTCAAAGAATGGGGTATATTTCATAAGGGTTGTCTCCTTGAGAGGGATCTTTGTGCTGGGATGCGATAGAGCGTGTGGCAATCCCAACTTACACATGATACGCTAAGCGCATCTTTTTGGCTACATAGGTAAGTGTAGTGACGAGAACTGGAAAAAAAAAGCATATTGAGTACAGGAAATGCAAGCTGTACAAAAGAAATGCATGAGAGATGTTACATAGGGACAAAGAATAGGGCACCTACTCTAGAGGCCTGTGCCTTAGCTCATGACTTTGCTTGACCGCTGTCGTTTCTCTCAGTAGTATTACCAAAGGACTCATAGGAGGGTAGATACGATGGATAGTGATTTGGAAGACCTGATCAAGATCTTTGCCAAGACAACAGATGAGATGCAGATGCGAAAGCTTTTTGAGGAAGTGTTCACTCCCAGCGAACAGAAGGATTTTGCCTTGCGTTGGAACCTGATGAAAGACCTCTATCGAGGCATCCCCCAGCGTGAGATTGCCGCCAATCATGGGATTTCGCTTTGCAAGATTACCCGAGGGTCAAAGATTCTCAAACAAAAAGACTCGTATTGCAGAAGGATTCTCAGTGACCGCTACGATGATCACCTGCATATCTAATTTGCTGCAGTTCTATGCTGATTAAGCTTCAACACGTCATGCAACAGTAGCATAAGACTGCAGTATTCCGCCTTTATCTGTTGATAGTAGTTCCGAAAGGAGTCAAATGGTGGTAGTATAAGAGTCGATATGTGCAAATCAATGAAAATAAGAGAGTTTTGATGTCATCTGTAGAAATTGTAGTTGTCGGAACACCTCAAGATGTATTCCCCTCCACTGAGGTTTTTTTCCCTGCTGTACAGGAGGAAGGATCCTTTTCCCCGTATGGAATCTTTTCAGCTCTACATGAATCTTGGAAAAAGACAGAACCTGATTATATCGGGTTCTGTACCACCAAAGAATATTTAGACTTCTCTGGAACAAAACACACTACCAATGATTATGAAAATATTGGGGAGTCTCATCTGAGCAAGGCAGCCCTGTCAAAGTATGCACTTGATGATACGGATAAGATAACACATGCCATAACGGGTTTTGACCTGGTGGTATCCTTTCCTCAGAATGTTCACAAGGGCACACCTTCTTTTCCTACCGTAAACGATAAGCTAAAGGCCATCAGAGGTTTGAAAAATGAGGATACGCTAGAGTTCCTCTCTCTTATTGTAACAACCTATCCTCAATATAAGTCTCTGGCTGATGAGTACGGTAAAGGCCACTTGTACCGATCGAACTCACTGTTTGTCATGAAACGTGAACTCTTTTACGAGTATTGTTCAATGTTGTTTGGATTGTATGATGAGTTTTTTGCCGATAGGGACATTGATGATTATTGCAGGGAAGAGATTGAGGCTCTAGAAGAGCTTGGCAATCTGGTAACGCAACTCTTTGTGATGCATACTCAGCAGGATGCTTCCAAGAAGGTACAGCCTTTCCCGATGGTCAGGTTCAGACAGAGCAGTACACCTCTATTCCTCAAAGCAATAAAGACGGATGCAATCCCTGTAATCTTCGCTTCCAATGAACATTTTGCACCTTTTTTAGGAGTCTGCATTCAATCATTGTTGGAGCATACGAACCTCTCAAACCTGTATGATATTGTCGTTTTGGAGTCAGATTTTTCAGAGGACTCCAAACAACGCTTGCACCTGATGGTAGGGCGTTGGGCCAACGTGTCACTGCGATTCTATAACCCAGCGGCAATGCTATCAGGTAGAAAACTTCAAAAGAACACCACTGATCATATCACCCTTGAGACCTATTATCGGTTCCTTATAAGTGAGATCCTCCCTGAGTACAAGAAGGTGCTGTATCTTGATTGTGACACTGTCATCCTCTCTGATGTAGCTGACCTGTTTGCCACAGATCTTGGCTCCTGTGCAATAGGCGCTGCAATTGATCCTGAAATACCTGGTCAAAGAAAGGATGATCCCTCTCTCGTAACGTACATGCGTGAAGTATTGCATATGGAAGATGACGATCCATATTTGCAAGCGGGCGTACTTGTGCTTGATCTCAAGGCTATGGACAGACTGCATAGTGTCGATGAGTGGCTTCTTTTGGCAGGGGAGCGCAGATATCGGTATAATGACCAGGATATTCTCAATAAAGAGTGCAAAGGGCACCTGCACTTGCTCTCCCTCAGTTGGAATACTGTAGTGAACTGCAATAACCGTAGGATACCAATCATAGAGAGGGGACCCCATTCTGTGCTGAAGGCCTATATGAAGGCAAGGAATAATCCTAAAATCGTCCATTATGCTGGATTTGAGAAACCCTGGGATGCTCCTTTTTCAGATTTTGCGTACCTTTTTTGGGATTTTGCCACACGTTCGACTTTTTCTGACAGAGTCCTTGCCCTGCGGGTAGGGGAGCAAGATGCCAAGAAAAAGAACCGGTCTTTTGTCGAAAGGGTTTTCCCTCGTGGTTCCAACCGCCGCGTGGTAGCGAAAAAGATATACTATTGGCTTTCAAGAACATGAGTATCCCAAAGGAGAAACTGTTCTGGATGTGTTTTTTAAATAAAAATTGATGTTTGAGTTGAAGGAATACGGAGTATGAAGACGAGAAAGAATTCACCTTTGGTTATGAAGGTATTTGGAGATGTCCTGGCGGTTCTCGCTTCATGGTTTCTTGCCGGTTATTTGCGTTTCTATGTGATGCCTGAAGGCAGAGTCGCTTCCTTTGGGGCGTTTGTCCAATTATCAGTGGTAGTATTGGCGACGTATATATTCTTCTTAAGCAGGAACCATCTGTATGAAGAAGAGCTTGAGCACTCATGGAGAAAAGAGACTTCCAAAATTTTTAAAAGCGTTATCCAAGCTTTACTTCTTTTGGTTGTTGTGTTGTATTTCCTGTTTTCCGATAAGGTAAGCCGCATAGCAATCGTTATGCATTTTTGTTTTGTTCTCATTTTTTTGGTTTTCGAGCGAACTTATGTATCAAATTACATCAAGAAAGCATACAGAGAGGGAAAATATACTAGAAGAATTCTTCTTGTTGGATTTGGCGAGAAGCTTGCTGAATATGAGACAGCCTTGCATAGCAAACGAACACAAGGAATTACCATTGTTGGACAGTATGATGGCAATGGTGACCAAATAGCAGAGTATGAGCAGCTTGCCCATGCTTCCCTTGCCATGGCAGTGAAGGCGACAAGACCTGATCTTGTGGTCATTGGGTATCCCGGTAAGGAGTACGAGCGACAGGAAGCAATGGTAGCTCAAGGATTGAACCTGTTGAACGAAAAAGTGGTATTGTTGCCCTCTTTGCCTGAGTCCTATATCGGGACACAGATTTCCGACTTTCGATGGATACCGATGTTGCACTTGAATGCAGCAGACATAGGATTTTTTCAGCGTGTTGTAAAACGCTTGTTTGATATTGTTGTCTCTGGCTTTGGTCTGATCGTGCTATCTCCCTTGTTGATAGTCATAGCTCTACTGATCAAGCTATCTTCACCAGGGCCAGTAATTTACAAACAGAGACGGGTGACTAAAGATGCTAAAGTCTTTACCATGTACAAATTCAGAAGTATGAGAAATGATATTCCTGAGGACACTGAACACTGGACAGAAGAGAATGATCCACGTGTAACCAAGATTGGGCGAATTATCAGGAAGACCAGTCTTGATGAATTCCCTCAGCTGTTCAATGTGATAGAAGGCTCCATGAGTCTAATTGGTCCAAGACCTGAACGTCCTGAACTTGTGAAGAAATTCAACAATGAGATTCCTGGCTATAGGATGCGCCATCGTGCAAAGGCCGGACTTTCAGGCTGGGCTCAGGTAAATGGATGGAGAGGAAACACCTCTTTGGAAAGGCGGATTGAGTTTGATTTGTATTATATACGCAACTGGAGTTTTCTTTTTGATATGAAAATTGTACTATTCACCTTCTTTAGGGGTTTTATAAACGAGAATGCTTATTAGAATTTGGAGTTGTAGATGTTGAAAAAATTAGGTATCTGTTTGGTAATGGGAGCATGGTCAATGTGCTCTCTTTTTGCATTTGCTGAAGTCAGGCAGGCTCTGCCTTCCTTGAGTGAAAGCCAATACAAGGATTTGGAAAGAGGGGCTATCATTGATGGTAGGTCAGTCAAGGGCGAACCTATTGCCCAGTTTTTTGTAGAGGGAAGTGAAGCTTCCTCGCGAGCCAAACTCGCCCAAAATATGGCTGATGGCTTCTCCATTGCTGCTGTGAGCTATATTCCCTATGGGCAAAAATTACAATCCATGGATGCAAGTGAACGACAGCTTACCATATTCAACAAAATTCGCGCAATTTCTACCCAGGAGGGACTTACCTATATTTCCTGGCGTGCGGGCAACAAACCCAAGGTACTCATAGAGACGTCTTCCTATATGGAAGATGACCGAAATCTAAACAAGTTGCTTCCTGACCCTATTGCTACCACGTTTCCTCGTACGGCTGAAAGCTATGTCTTTCAGCGGGATTCTTCCTTTGGAGGGAACCGGTATATCCATAAGTATACCAATAGTGAGAAGGAGATCTTTGTAGCAATAAAGAATATCAGTTCCATGAAAGTTTTTGGTATTTTTACTGCGGTCCCTAAGGATAGCCTTTCCATAAACATGGGAACCTACCTTCTTGATGAGGGGGTGTTGCTGACAGCCCTTATTTCCATCGAAGGCCGTGATCCTGAAGTCTCTATCTTGGGGTATAAGGTAGATCTTCCTTCTGCATTTACTAGAAGGATCACAGCATTGCAGAATTGGTTTGTCGCCCAACTTGCGACAATTGAAACAGAATAGGTGGGTCGTAGATGAATAAGTCTTGGAAAAAAACAGTGGCTCTGGTCGTGGTCCTCTCGATAGTTGTTCTCTCTTCCTTGAGTGCAGCACTACACACTTCGGTCCCTATTGGGCATCGTGTATATACAATTCTTGACATCGCTGAAATTCGTGGCCTTATCGGGAGACAGACTTCAGCCAGACCCTTCAGTGCTGATAAGGTTATGGCACTGCTAGAGGAAATGCAAGCGCAAGATACGAAGCTTTCAACTCCAGAGAAAGAAGAGCTTGCCTCTCTTCTTAGGGAGTTTGAGCTGTCCTACGGCTATACGGACTCAAGCATGAGCGATGTGTTTTCAACGGGTTTCTTCCGTACGTACAACCCAGAGAAAAAGATGGGTGCCTCTATTGGAGCCAACCTTGCCACTTCTCAGACAGTGAGCATGGCAACAGGGGAGTATGATTCCAGAAACTCACTCCTTGCATTCATAAAGGGCGACTTAGGGGAAAACCTTTCCTTTACCATGAATTTTGGCCTCAACCTGGATAGACTGAACAATAACGTGTTCCTTCCAACGGAATTTACAATTCCTGCAGAAGGGTTTTACATGCAGCTCTCTGATGGCGGAAGCCAACTCCGAGATATTCCCTCAGATGGATTCTACACTGGTCTGGTCCTAGCCCCTGAGTTAGCTGCTTCTTTCTTCGATGGGGCCCTGCGACTCAGATGGGGCTCCATCAAGCGAGACTGGGGAGCAGGGTTGAATAATCTGATGGTTTCCGGCTCTGCACGGCCTATTGATGGAATTGAGCTCTCCCTTGACATCACTTCATGGCTTCGTTATACGGTCCTGACCGGTTCCATGGGCAAATTTTCGTTAGCGAAGCTTGGAGATGAAAGGTTCTTTTCTGATGATTTCCAAAAAGACAAGCCTTACTACCGTTTTGACAATAATTTCAGTGCCCACAGGGTTGAACTTGATGCAACACCAAATCTTACTCTTGCAGTCTTTGAGTCTGTGGTTTGGGGTAAACGCTTTGAAATTGGATACCTCAACCCCCTTACCATCTACATGTTCGAGCAGAACAACCTCGGTGATATAGACAACATGCTCGCTGGTCTTGATTTCAACTACACCATAGCTGACAAGGTTCGCCTCTATGGAAGCATTGCCACCACTGAAGTGAACAAGATAGGTAGCCTGAAAACCATGCTGACAGCCCCTAGGAATATTCTTGCCTTCCAGGCAGGGGTAACGGTTCCTCTTCCTATCGGCACCTTCTCCTCTGTTACCCTCCAGTGGACTTATCTGGCACCTTTCTTCTATTCTCATTATCCGCTGTTGGAACAGGTGGGGACGCTTGAAAAACCTAGCACTGGTACGTCTGTATTCACTTCCAAACGTGGAAATGAATATTCATATGATTCAGGTACTGGGAAAATCACTGTTGATTATAATAATGGCAAGACTCCAGAAACCTACGATATAAGTGATGGTGATAGTTGGACATCCGAAGACGGGCGCATCAAGATTGAAAAAGAAAGTGATGGGGATTTCCTCATCTCAGAAACCTATAATGAGACAGCCTATGTGAACAAAGGCGAGAACCTTGGCTATCCCTTGAACCCCAACTCCCAGGAGTTCCTCCTGCAGTTCGACCTGGGCTTTGCCCAGGGCTGGACTGCTCAGGCCGTTGCCAAGTATCAGGTGCGCAGCGGCCAGTATGGATACACCATTGAGCAGTTTATGCGATATGGTGGTAGCTATGAATCAAAAGTCTTCTGGGATAATGTCTTTGAACATGCCCTTAGCCTTGAGCTGCATGTAGCCAAGAAGTTTGTGGGTATGCCTATCGAGCTCAATGCCAAGTATCGGTTTACCACTATCTGGGAACGCGACATAGTTGGTGGCGATAGATTCGATGGAGTGAGTACTTCATTCTCAGCTTGGAAGGATGCTTCCTATGACCATGTGATGACTGTAGGGGCAAAAATTTATTTCTAGGTTGGAGGTATCCTTGCATGGTTGAGCATAAGAAACTTTGTTCTGTTGTGATTCCTGCTTACAATTGTGAGCGTACGATTCGCTCAAGTGTAGTGTCAGCCTTGCAACAGAGCTATGGTGTATTGGAAGTGCTCATTGCAGATGACGCCTCTACTGATAATACTGGCTATGTACTCAAAGATTTGGCTACAGAAGATAGACGTATCAAGATATTCTTCTTGGAAAAGAATGGGGGTGTGGCAGAAGCCCGAAACCGTTTATTTGCAGAAGCAAAAGGTGATTACATTGCTTTTCTGGATGCCGATGACATTTGGGAGCCAGAAAAGTTAGCGAAACAAATTGCTTTGCTGGAAAATTCCGGATCTGATTTCGTCTACTCAAGCTACGCTTTCATGGATAAGGACTCCCTTGCGATTGGGCAGCCCAAGATTATACCCACCTCTTGCAACATGAAGGATATTCTCAAGGAGAACTTCATACTCTGTTCTTCTGTGGTGATGAAAGGCTCTTTGGGAAAACAATATAAAATGGATGGATCCTACTCCCATGAGGATATGGTCTACTGGCTTACGCTCTTTCAGGGAGGGTGTAAGGCTGTAGGGGCTTCAGATATTTTGGTTCAGTATCGCTTGTATGACCAGAACCGATCTGGGAACAAGATGAAAGCAGCGCAAGATCGCTGGGTTGTCTATCGAAGATTCCTTAACATGAATATATTTGCCTCCTTTTGGTATTTTTTTGTCTATGCACTGCATGGCTTTAACAAATATTGGGGTTTGAAGAAATAGGGTGGTATTCTCCAATATATTGTAATCTTTGCTATGGTTCTCTGTTGTACATGTATAGGGTTTCTGTATAATGCCGAAACTTGCTTTGGTTGAATTTTTTAATGAATTATTGAAAATTCATTTCTTATAGAATATTGATATGCCCTATGAGCATATATGCTAGTGCTGTTTTCTTGACATCTGGTGGTGATTATTCTATGATTTTCACCGTATGTTTTGATAATGTGGTAGTTTAGCGGTCGAGGTGACATGAATAGTTTTCGCGTAAAAAGAGGTATGGTAATCATACTCTTATGTATGACAGTATCTGCTCTCTTTTCTGCAGAGGCCTTGGTCACTTCCGATCAGGTCAATGCCTTTGTGATTCAAGATTATGCGTTTTCTGTACAAGGAAAGACTAAAGAATTTGCCTTACGAAGTGTGGTTGTCCCCTCGGAGGGAGACCCTATTTTCCTGACTGAAGAAGCCATGGTGGAAGCCCTTTCAGCAAAGAGACAGCTTCTTGTCAACAAGAGGATATTCACTGAAGTTGAGGTGACCTATGCCTTGGAATCCTACAGTAGGGGAACAGCATACTATGTCGTTACTTTTTACGTTGAAGATGCTTCGACATTTCTAACTATCCCATACCCAAAATTTGATAATGACACTATCGGACTTCGCTTGGGTGTGAAGATGTATGATAAAAACCTTATGGGAACCTTCAGTGACCTTTATGTTAGTGGAAGTATCTCACAGGGAAATGGTGGCCTGACTGGGTGGGAGAATCGTCAGGATGCCCTAGAGCTCAAGATTTCTTCCCTTCCCATCGGCAAAACATCTCTTGACCTCTCCTTTGTCTATGAACGAACAAAAAAGACCCTTGATGCAGGCAAGTTCAATGTATCTTTTAATTGGAACAACCTTATGATCAAAGGCACCAAGCTTAGTATAGCCCCTTGGGCGGACTTTAACCCCACTGCAGACTTCTCCTCCTGGAATCCTGATGAATATGGAGTCGTATGGAAGCTAGGTCCCTTTAGACAGAATGAAAGTTCCTATTCATTGTATAATCAGATAAAAGTATATGAAAAGCTTACAAAGCTATTTACGTTGACCTATCTTGATCAGCACGACCTGACCTTTTTCTCACACCCAGTAAGTTTCAGAATTTCTGCAGAGTCCGAGTCTGCTGTTGGTAGTGGAGTGCTCTCGTACATGGACGTTGGGGCAATTTTGGGAACGGGTATTTCTCTTCCCTTTGGCATGAAGTGGTCTTCTTCTGTGGGGGCCATACTCCATTATGATCCCAATGTGATTCCAGTTCCTTACTCCTATTTGTTTACCAATACCATCAGCAAGTCGAATATCAACTGGGAGGGTAACTTCCGTAAGGGTGTTAAATTTTCTGTGAATTACATTACGGATCTCTACCCGCAGGACGAATACTGGGAGAGTAAAAGTACGTGGTATGTGACTAATACCCTATCATGGTTCCCTTTTGCAACAAAACATTTTAACCCTTCTGTGCAGTTTAAGGGTTTTGTGGCTGGCAAGAAGAAAGGGGATTACTTTGAAAACGAAGAAATTGCAGACTCTATGCGTGGGTATCTTACCAATACGATCACTGCTATGAATTTGGAGACAGAACGTGAGTTTGGCTCTGTCATCAACTTGAACTTGACCACAACATTCATAAATTTTGGATTTGCCAAGTCCTATGCAAGTCCGTTCATTGATATCGGTATATTCCAGGATGAGTCTGATCCTGATAAACCAATCATTATCTCTAGTGCAGGTCTTGAGGGGTGGGCTATACTTAACAAGTACCCCAGTTATCCGATCAGAGGTTCATTGGGATTCAACCTACAGGATGTGAGGCAAGCTATTGATAAAGAAATTGATTTTACCGAGATTGAGTGGGAACTCACCATTGGCATGGGGCTGTTCTTCTAGTCTGAAATATTCAAAAAAGACCTTTGGTCCAGTTGGTATGCTCTTGTTGTTGTGTATGCTTTCCCCTTTGCATGCTAATGAAGCTAAAATCCATCCTGTTGACTCTGAAGTCTACCAGGCTATCCGTCAGCTATACGTGGCTCAGGCTCTCTCCTTACCCTCTACAGCAGGTCCCTGGAGTCAGGATGAGCTCTCTCTAATGTTTGGCAGGATTGATAAGCAGGGCCTCACCCCTAAAGCAATTCCTACCTATGAATATATTCGTACCATGCTTTCTGCGAAACTGCCTTCTTTTTCCTTAGGGGCAAGTGTTGCTCTCGAAGGCTACCTACACATCAACACCACTGATTTTACAACCAATGATGACTGGTATTATGCCTATGACAAGCGAGAGGCTCTCCTTTCTCTCCCTATGGAGATAGCCTTGGCCGATCATTTTTATGCATATGCAGGTCTTGAGCTTACCCTTGGAAAGTTTGATGAGGTAACATTTCCTACCGTTGGAACTTCAGTTCTCTATGGAAAAAATGTACTGACATCAAACATGCAACTTTCTGGTCAGATAGATGCAAATGTCCCCTATCGTGCTTTTGGTGCCTGGGGAGGGGAAGGGTGGCTTTTGCAAGTAGGGCGTGACAAGCTCTCCTGGGGACCAGGAGTGACTGGAAACTTCTTGCTTGGCGACCACCTTCAATACCACAACCAAGGCCGTTTCACTGCCTATAGCAATACGTTCAAATATACCTTTGTGACTTCATTTTTCCCGCACCCTGATGAGATATGGGATACGACTATCACCGAAGAGAATCAAGCACGCCCGATAGTCGGGCTCAAGATGTTCATGGCTCATCGGCTTGAGTGGAGGCTTTTCGGAGGCAGGGTAGGTTTGTCGCTCAATGAAGCAATTATGTATCAACCAAAACATGGGGCATTTGACCTGCGAATACTCAATCCTATGATGCTCTATCACAACTACTTTATCCGTAGTGATGCAAATTCCATTGCATCAATGGAATTCGATGTTGCCCTGGCACACTACTGGAACCTCTACGGTCAGCTTGCTATTGATGAGCTCTCCTTTGGAGCAACTGAAGAGAACTTACCTCTTGGTGAACGTCATCCTGATGGCGTGGCCTATATGCTTGGTATAGAATATGCGCAACCAATAGCTAAGGGAATTTTCTTTGGTTCTTTGGAAGGGGTGTATACTGATCCATACCTTTACCTGAGAAGTATCGATGGTGATGAGACTCAAGTGGGAACCGATGGAATTGATTCCTTGAATTTTGTAGTTGCTCTCAGACGCTGGTTTCCTGATAAGCTTATCTATGACCAGAGCTTCATTGGATACCGCTATGGTGGCGATGCCATAGTAGGCAATCTTGAAGTAGGATATAAGGAGTACGCTTCTTGGTCCCTCTCTGCTCATCTGTTCTGTATGCTCCATGGTGAATTGGATATGAGCAGTCTTTGGACTCTTGGAGATCTTAGAAACACTCCTACTGGCGATGCCAAGGCGTATATAGATGTTGGTCTCTCAGGATTTTGGAATGTTACTCAAGCATTACAAGGGTATGCTGGCATAGATTTGCTCAGCAAGGTGGAAGCATGGAAGCCCACCTATGACTTCCAGTTCTACCTGGGGGCTAAATATTCGCTCTAGCGTACCCTTTTGGGTATTGGCATTGAGGTCTCTTCCTTGTCCTCAGCTGATATCTATGACTGTGTGCTGTGGCCTACCTTCAGTTTGTTTCTATGCGTTTTTTTTGGACTTTCTGGCATAGAAGGTCTTGGAGTCCTCAATAATCATGGAAGCGAACGCAAGCGTGTCAAAGGAGAGCGGGAGCTTGTCAAAGCGCTGTTGCATTGCCTGCTGTTCCTCTTTGTCCTCATCGTAGGCCTGAAAAATGGATACCTGTTTTTCCACTGAGTCTTCAGTCCAACCAACCTTGTGTCTCTGCATGAACTCTCTGGTAGGCAGCGCTGCATAGAGCAAATTGGAAACCAGGAAAGGTCTTTTAAGATAGAGGGACTCCATAAGGGCGTTGGCTCCTGCCTTGCCTGCCTGTACATCGCTGGCGAAGATATAGTCTTGGATGTTATCCACAAATCCAGGGGTATGTAGGGCGAAGCTAGGATACTTTTCCTTGAAGTTGGTATAGCGGATGGAAGTACTTTTACTTAAGGTACCGACGGCAATGACCTGCCAATCGAGCCTTCGCTGTTGTACCTCTTCAAGAAAGTCTGTCTTGCCTATTCCTTCTCCCCCCAGGTTGAGCAGGACAGTGAACTTGTCCTCCAGCCCTAATTTTTTTCGGGCTTGTTCTTTGCTCAGGGTCTTGAGATTTCTCATTGATTTCTTTAAAGGAAACGGACAGATGGATATGGAATTTTCAGGTTGTCCTTGGGATATGGTCAGCTCTTTTCCCAGTTTTGTGCTGATGTAGAGCCTATCCAGATCGTCGTTGATGCCTATGTTAGGGGTAAAGAATACATCAGTGGAGTACTCAAAGACAGGGACATTCAAGTCCAGATGGTCAACAATGGGCTTGATCAGATTTGCACCGAGGAAATGAGCAACGACGATGCAATCAGGTTTGTTCTTGTCATACCAAAGCTTGAAGTCTTTCGGCGCATGGGTGTGTGTGGCAAGAAAACGAGTGCGCCTGGCATTGGCATGAGAATCACTTCTGGGATTGACAAACTCTTCCATGCGGGGGAAGTGGAGGAGCATTCTCCAATTATGTTTGCTTACCCAATTGACAACAGGAGCGTTACATACCTCTAGCAAGAGGTTGTCGACTACTGTAGTGTGTCCTAAGTCTTCGAAGGCATCAGAGAGTGCCTTGGCAGGGGTAATATGGCCTTTGCCTGCATCTACATATAAGAGTGCTATTTTCATGATGGTCTTAGAATAAGCGAAATGGATGGCAACAGCAAGCACCCTTATCAAACATTTCAGTCCTTGTTGTCATGCTTTGTTTTCCATCTGGTAACTTCTGCAAGGATATCAAGGACAAAAACCTCACTACTGAAGCTCAGGGGAAGTGAAGTGAATCGTTTTTCCATCTCTTCCTGTTCTTCTTTGTTCTGGGAATAGGACTGGAGTATGTCTATCTGGTTCTTTGTCCTGTTTTCGCTCCATCCAACCCGATACTTGTTCAGGAATGTTGTGGTATCTCGTGCGGCAAAGAGCAAGTCAGATACCAGAAATGGGCGAGAAAGGGCCATACTTTCCATAAGGGCATTCGCTCCAGCCTTCCCGACCTGCACATCTGAAGCGTAGATGTATTCCCCAATATTTGTTATGAAGCCTGGTGTATGGAGAGAAAAGGTAGGGTACTGTCTTTGGAAAAATGCAAATCTTCGTTTTGTAAAAGAGGTGAGCTTGCCAACCACAATTACCTGCCAGGGAAGACCTCTTCTTGCTACCTCATAGACAAATTCTGTGTTGCCTATGCCTTCACCACCAAAATTCTGAAGTATGGTAAACGAGTTGTTGATGCCAAGCTTTATTCTCGCTTCCTGTCTGGTAAGCTTTGGAAGATCTTCGATTTCGCTTTTTAGGGGGAAAGGGCAGACCTTGACCTGTTCTGAAGGATGCCCCTTAGCCAGAAGCAGGTCCCTACCAATAAAGGTGGGTATGTACAAAAGATCCAGCTTTTTGTTGAACCCTGCAGTAGGGTTATTGAATACATCGGCAGCATAGCCGAATACCGGTATAGGGAGCTTAAGTTTTTGTACGATAGGGGTAATGACATTGGCACCCAGAAAGTTAGTGCAGACGATGAAGTCTGGTCTTGTCTTTTTGTACCATACATGAAAGCCCCTCTTCAGAGGGAGATGTACAGCGAGGAATCGGAAGATGACAGCCATTGTCTTGGTATCATGGAGGCGGTGATAGGTTCCTTCTATGCGAGGATGCCTAAGCATAAAACGCCACTCTTTCTTGCAATATGAGGACCAGAAAGAGGTGTTGCAGACCAAGAACATGTCTTCAACGATTGCTTGGTGACCTTGTTGTTCCAGTTTTTCAGCCAAGGCTAGGGCAGGGACATAATGCCCTTTTCCTGCATCGACATATAAGAAGGCTCCTAGCATGTGGTATCCCTCTTGTGTTGTGGCAGTATGCTACCCTTATTCTGTATGATCATCACCAAGTATGAGTCTGATTGCTCATATGCGGATCCTGGGTCTCTTGCCCAATCGGTTTCTTACCTTAGCAGTAAGAATAATGTAAGATGGCATCACAAATATTGTCGACAGCATACAGTTGAGAAGAGCTATGCTCATCAGGCTTCCAAAATATCGTACCGGAGTGTATGAGGCAAAGAGGAACATCAGCATCCCAGCAATGATAGAAAGGGTAGTCAGTATGATGGGTCTTCCTGTCTCCTTGATTGTCATGGCTACTATCTGCTTCAGGGGGAGGTCTGCATAACGAAGGTTGTTTTTGTATCTGAGCAGGAAGTGGATGGCATCATCGATGCCAGCTCCTACCGCAACGGATGCAAAGGTTACTGTTATCATGTCAAAGGGAATTCCTAGTATGTACATGAAGATGTAGTTTGCCATTACCCCTGTTAGGATGGGAATAAGGGCGAACAGTGCCTGTGACAGCGAAAGGAAGGCTGCCAGGACAATGAGGAACACTAGGAGAAAACTGATATAGGTGCTCTTTTTTTGGTCAGAAAGCAAGAGGTTTGAAAATCGTAGGGAAGCATGGGGCTCTCCACGGATAAGTATCTTGGTGCCATTGGGCAACAGGGGAAGGTTTGCTTGCAGGACCTCCTCAACACGCTCTGCACTTGCTACTGTCATGAGGCCTTTGTCTTGGGAATCATAATTCTGGATAAAGAGGGAGAGAACTGACCCATCCTCGCTGAGGATTGCCCCTATGTCTGCCTTACTCTGGTTATTCATCAGTATTACCATCCGGCTCAATAGGTTGAGTAAGCCGGACGAGGCAGGAATTCCAGCCTCTCCACTATATACTGAATTGGCAAAACTTACATAGGAGGCAAAGGAGAGTATCTGGATGACATCATCGCTCTCATCAAGTACAGCCTGTTCATACGCATATACCTTGGTGAGATTGTCACTTTGCAAAAAGAAATTTTTTTCTCCATCAGGGGCTTGTATGGTGACAATGAAGGGAGCATCACCACCCATCTTCTGGGCTAGATGTCGGGATTCTTTCCCAAAGGTATCCTTCTCTGGGAGATAGGACATGTAGTTGGTATTGATTCGAACCAGATCCTTGGTGTAGAAGTACCCGGCAATGACGACCAGCCAGATCAAAACAAATATTGGCCATCGTCGCAAGACGACTTTGCTGGCATAGCCAACGATCTGTGCCAGATATCCCCCGCTATAAGTTTCAAGCTGAACGGGTTTGGGAGGAGATACGAGCGTCAGAAGTGCTGGTAGGTACGTAGCAGAGAGTATGGCACAATAGGTGACTCCAACTCCTACAGCAATTCCAAACTCCCTGAGGGCCGGGGTTTTGGAAAAGAGGAGGCTGAGAAATCCAATTACCGTTGTCAGGCATGCGAAGGCTATGGTTCGAAGAATCTTCTTGGTCGATTCAATCGAGGTTGCTCCACTTGTGTAGTCAGTGTAGTACTCCCCAATGACATGGATTGCATAGGAGGACCCAAGATTCAGTACCATACAGGGGGTAACGATGTTTACCACAGTAAGGGCATACCCGAGCAGTTTCATGGTGCCGAATGTCCATATGATGCCAATGACTGACATGGAAAATGGAAGTAACATGCTTCGCTTTGCCTTGAAGCTCAAGTAGTAGACCAGCAATATGGCAAGGGCACACAGGCCAAGCAAGGCTTTGAGATCACGACCAAGGTAATGCATCAGGCGATTGCTGATGACAGCCCCTCCATTGATATAGGTCTTCATTCCAGCCTCATGCAGGGCTCCAAGCATGGCTGCAAGCTCAAGCTCTCTGGTTTCAGTAAAGGCTGAGGTCTGGAATGAGAACAGCATACTGTTCATATCTTCACTTACCAGATAGTTCTTGATGATGGGATCATTTTCCACCCGGCTTTTCAGTAGTGCGGCCTCCTTCTCTGTCCAGAGTGCTCGTCCTTGGTTAGGAGCGAAGGGGACACTCATCAGGCGGGTACCCCGTTTTTCCAAGGTGACAAAGTTCAGTACAGAGGAGCTACTGCTCAACTCCTTGGTAGCACTCAGTTCGCCCATGGTCTTTTCGATCAGGGTAAGGTTCTCTGCAGTATAGAGATCCTTTGCTTCAACCATGACAAGATATGAGGCAGTATAGGGATAGTCTCCTTCATTTTCATCATTGGCTAGGGAAGAATCAGTACTTGCACGTAGGTTGGCATTGGCATTGAGTACCTGGGTATCAAGGATGAGAGGTTCGCTATTTGCTTCAAGATTTGAAGGGGATGCTTGCCCAGTTCCTCCCTCAAAGACTGTGGTATCCTCTATCTGATACAAAAGGTCCGAGTAGTCTCCGCTGAGCTCAAGGGATACTGCATGGTAGAGAAAAAATATGGTTACAATGGCAATACAAACTAAGGTGGTTTTGCTGTGCTTTCCAACGAAAGACAAGATATCGAATTTCATGGTGCTCCTGAAGGTTGCCCATCAACCAGAGCAGGGGCTATGTTTGATGGGGGATTGGTCCGATAATCATATCATAGCTCAGAATAAAAATGGAACCCATTTAATCCCAATGAGGGAAGGTTAGGAGAAAAGAAACCCCCAATCGTATGGTAGATTGGGGGTTCTTGTGGGACTTAGTCCTTATAACGTTTTTTTGCTGGGAAGTTTCTGCTCTTTGCAGGACGAGGTCGTGAGTTAAAGCGATCACGATCGCCGGAATAGGCAGGACGATCATTGTCGCTTGGTCGTGAATCACGCCCATACGGCTGGAAGTCATCGCCTTCCCTTCGTCTTGGGCGATCATATCCACCACCACCTCTGGAGGGTCTTCCTTCACGGTAGGGACGATCTTCATACCTATCGCCTCGGGTCCTTCCTGAGAGATTCTTTCCATTAGGGTTGTCCGGTTTTGCCCTGGTCACGAGTGGTCTACCCTCAGAACCACGGTCAGAGAATACCTGTATGATTTTTTCAGCAACTTCGACAGGAGCAGAGACAAAAGAGAAATTATCTCGTACGGAGACATCCTGAAGATCCCTGTCCTGGGCCCCTGCCTGATCGATGAGGTAATCAATGAGCTGTCTTTTGTCCAAGCCATCCTTGCGTCCTCTTGCGATGAAGAGTCTTGTAAACCCATCATTTTCAGAGAACCCCCTGCGATCCCCACCACGATCATCACGATCGTCTCGGGAACGTTGGCTGCCGCCTATGGACCTATACTTGGATACATCAAGCTCATCACTGTAGAAGTGCTCAAGCAAGGCAGCAACGAGCTCTTCTGGATCATGGCCCTCCAACATTTGGGTGGCTAGGGGCATGAACAGGTCATAGTTGACATCCTTGTCGGCAAGAGCTGCAAGGGTAGTGAGAATCCTTTCGCGTTTTATGTTGATGATATCATCCGCATCAGGAACAGTACCCCTACGAATATCAAATTTGGATGCCCTTTTGATAAAGGTAAAGCGCTTGAACTCACGGGTAGCTACAAACGTAATGGCTGTGCCTTTCTTCCCTGCACGTCCTGTACGTCCTACACGGTGAATATATGCTTCAGGATCTTCAGGAAGGGAGAAGTTGATGACATGCGTAAGGTCCTGAATGTCGATACCTCTGGCTGCCACATCGGTGGCTACCACGATATTAATAGTTTTTTCACGCATTTTGGCGAGGATAAGCTCACGCTGTTTTTGTGAGAGATCCCCGTGCAATGGTTCTGCCCCATAGCCACGTTCTGAGAGCCTGCGTCCGATCTCATCACACTGCAACTTGGTGCGGCAGAAGATCAAGCCATAAAAACTCTCTTCCATATCGATGATTCTGGTCAAGGCTTCAAACTTGTCACCTTCACGTAGCTCTATGTAGACCTGGTCGGTAAGGCTTTCGGTTATAGCATCCTGTTCAATCTTCACCAACTGGGGTGATTTCATGAATCGTTCGGCAAGTCTGCGAATAGGGGCAGGCATAGTAGCTGAGAAACAGAGCATACGCTTGTTTTCAGGCGTCTGCTTGAGAACTTCCTCAATATCATCCACAAAGCCCATATCGAGCATTTCGTCTGCTTCATCAAGCACGACAAATTTGAGGTTTTCAAGATTGAGGGATCCTCTTCGAAGATGGTCCAGGATACGTCCTGGAGTTCCTACAACTACGTGGACGCCCCTGCGAAGCTTACGAAGCTGCAGTTCCATTGAAGCCCCACCATATACGGCAGCGATTTCGAGGTGACGGTCTCCCTTGAGGGAGTTGATCTCCTCAGATACCTGTACAGCAAGCTCTCTCGTTGGTGCGAGAATGAGTGCCTGTACCTGATAGGCTGAGGGGTCTACAATTTCTAGAATGGGAAGGCCGAAGGCTGCCGTTTTTCCGGTACCTGTCTGGGCTTGGCCGATTACATCTACCTGATCCTTGAGAAGGAGCGGAATGCACGCTGACTGAATCTTAGTTGGCTCTTCGAAGCCTTTTGCTTTGAGCGCAAAAATAGTTTGTGCGGACAGTCCGAGCTCCGCAAAGTTTGTTAAATCTGACATGAATCTCCTGATATTTAAATGGCTGCATGAGTATTGGACAGCCGCGAAATACACATATGTCTGAATATTCTATACAAATGCGCAAGTTGTTTCAAGACAAAGGCATTCCTTATCCCCTTTTTGTTTACCAGCGGTTAAATACATCTTCTGCAAAACCAGGAAATCGTGTCAGCACAAGTTCTGTCTTGTCATCAAGGATTACTGTCCCGGAAAAATATCCAAATACCTGGTGCTGGATGGATTTTATCAGGATAAAATTCGTAGTTGAAGAGCGATCGACTGCCGGCTCAAAGTTCAGGTTCAAACGATTGTCGCTTGAACTGATCTTCCAAGGGCGTAAGTAACCATCTTTGGGGATGTGAAAGGTGACTTCCTCAAGCTTGTGAATTACCCCATTATAGAAAAGGGCATTTTCACTTGCTGGAGTTCGGTCAGAAAACCCATACCCCAGGTTGAAGCCAAAGGGAATATTATCAAGCAGACCAGAGGCTGAGCCCCAATACCAACGGTTCTGGTATGTCCACCTCCCACGTCCCCAGTCTAGGATTCCCCATGTCTCACCTAAAAGAAGGTTTTTCTTATCTAGACCTCGTCTGATAGACCCTTCTGCCGGCATACAGCTGACCTTCTCGTTGAGATAGAAGGCTTTTCGGTTCTCTTTCCAGCTGGTTGCAATGTTGAGGCTTTCCATAGCAGGTTTTTGAGTAAGGGTGACATTCACATCAAGGCCGACCCTTCCGTCAGGCAGTACCAGAGAAGGGCATGCAAACATAAGGTGGCGCTTATCCCCTTTTTTGATGAAGGCGAAGCGAAGCTCCTCGTTTGCCCAGGAAATTTGGCTATCCTCTGTTGAGCTCGGGCTCAGGCCCAGCTTTCCTAAGGGAAGAACCTTAAGGGAATCCTTTTGCACACAGGCTTGTTTTGTGAGGTCACAATAGGCGATTGCAAACATGGCAGCATACCCAAGGTCACTGAAAGTGGCAGTGACCGCATACCCTTCTTCCTGATTGATTAGTGCATAGTAGTCCCACTCTTTTATTGCAAGCTTCGGGGCTTTTATGTCCTTGCGTGCGTAGTTCCAAAGAGGTTTTCTTGCCCACCCCTCTTCGGTAATATGCCCCTTCTTATCCAAGAGCGTTCTGGTTTTGGTAATCTCATGTTGCATGCAAACCTCCAGTGTGGGGCTACTTGAGGCCCCACTCATCTACAGTATATGTCTTTACCACAAGTTTTGTGGAAATATTTTCTCTAGCATGACGGATATTTTTCCTTTGCATGGGAGCTACAGCCTACACTTCATTCCAGCTTTGGATAACCTCACTCATCAGGGTAGGGGTGCAGGCACAAAAAAAGCTGGCCGGAGCCAGCTTTTTCAAAATAGAAGTTTTTTTATCAGCCCTGACCAAGTATTGTTGAGAAAAAGGTTCCAAGGAAGTTGTCCTGGAATTGATCAGAGGTGTAGATGCTCTGAGAAAAATCCTGCTGGTTCTGTGAACCACTGAGATAGTTGTAGAACATTTGGATGTAACTACCCATACTATCGTCATTTACCTCTTTATCAGCTTGTATGACCAGATAGGAAGTGTTGCTCTTGATGGGCTCGAGAATAGTCCCTAGCTCAGCAGTATAGAGTTTCTGTCCCAATTCTTTTGTAGTTACAGCACTAGCAAGCTTACCCTGAGGATCGGTATTGCTGAAGTTGTTCATATAGGTGGACTGTGCAATGTTGTAGGGAGTTCCTGCTACGTTGATCAAATCCAGTCCTGCTTTCTCAGCAGCTAGGGCAAAATCATCCTTGGCCTCGAGTGCAAAGTCCTTTGCCACAGTGAGCAGGTAGTCATCCACTACTGGATCATCACTGGAAGCCAAGTAGGCCTTGACAGTTGATAGTAGAGCAGGAGAAGCATAATCTGCTTCGAGGGGAGTGGAGTCAAGGCGATAGATCGACCAAGCTCCGGTCCCTTCGAGAGGTCCAATCACATCACCGCTTTTTGCTGTCAGTAGCTTGGTGGCATCTTCAGTATTCTTGAAGTTTGAGACAAGACCAAAGTAGTAGACCGTGCCAACCTTGCCTTCGTTGGCAGCAAAGTTGTCTTTGCTGGAGGCTAGAGCTGTCTCTTCAAAAGTCTTCTCACCACTTATGATTGCAGAAGAGAGCGCTTTTGCCTCATCCTCTGTCTCAACGCTGATAATACTAAGGTCCATACTGTAGAACAACTGTTTATTCTGTAGGGCATAGGCACTTGCTTTTTCATCAGGATAGAGAGATGAATTAATGTCGACATAGTTGAAGGTACGTCCTGCAGAAGCCATTTTAGCTACATAGTCAGCCTCAGAAGAGGATGATAGTGCACTACCAATGTCATCAATTACGATCTGGTAAGGGACAGACCTGCGAATGGACTTCTCAACAGAAGCCTTGCTTTCAGCAGTTGCTTTCTGATAGAGCTCAACATCAAACTTTCCGTCCTTGTTGTATGCCCCACTGTTAATGATTGATCTGTTGACAACCTCATCTGCAGCAATGATACCTGCCTTGGAGGCCAATTGGTTGACTGCTGTGAATAGGACCGTGCTGTCATAGGCACTTTTCCAGACCTGGTAGAGAGTCTGGGTGGCATTGCCGCCAGTATTCTTGTACTGGCTACCAAAGTTTTGCACTTGGTCGTAGAAATAGTTGCCATTGGCGTATTTGATGTCTTCCTTGCCATATTTACCAAAAACAATGCCATCAGCATTTTTTGGACCTACAAAGGCTTGGATGGCAGGTGCCAAAACAAAGGAAACAGCAATGAGCAATAGTACGATCATACCAAAAACCCAGCCTGGGGTTATGTGACTTTTGGGTTTTACAGCAACAACTTTTTGCTCTTTTCCATTGGTGCCGCTTTTTTTACCTTTCTTGAAGTCGAGTCCTTTGGACTCTTCTCCCTCTTTTTTTCCATCTGTATTGTCATTTGAAGACATCATAAACCTCTTTGTTGCCAAACATTTTCCACTTTTGCGGATATTCTTATGAAAAATACCATTAAGGCTAGACACTGTCAATGAAATGATGTGCAAAAGGGGAAAGCGGGCGGAAGGGATTTTGTGTCTTATTGACAATAAGAGGGGCAACAGCTATATTTTACCCCGGCTCAAAAGGCTGACGGGTAGTAGCGCAGGGGCTAGCGCACCTGGTTCGGGACCAGGGGGTCGGAGGTTCAAATCCTCTCTGCCCGATACTGCAACAAGTACAGGGAAAGCTCTCCATGTCTGCCAAACAGAAGTGGAGAGCTTTGTGTCTGTTTTTGATTCAGAAGAGACCTACGAGGAATCTCATAGCCCAAAAACTACCGGTTATTCTCTGTTATCAACGCATTCGAACCTTTCTTGTTGATGTATATTGGAGCCCTTGTTCTTTACCCCAAATGAGAAATACAGAATATGTCCTATCCATACGATACCTAGGATAATCTGACCGATTCTGATCTGGTGCATCATCACAAACCCAAACGACATCACTAGTGTTATTGTGATCATCATCCGTATCTTATTGCCTCGGGTCATGCCTTGCTTGTTGATATAACTTTCAAGGTTGTTTTTGTAGAGCTTCGTGTTTTTGAACCATGTATCAAGTTTTTCGGAGCTTTTCCCAAAGCAGATGAAGGCGAGCAGTAGGAAAGGAAATGAAGGGAGTAATGGCACTACTGCCGCTAAAGCCCCTAGGGCAACTCCTACAAATCCTAAAAAGAGAAAGAAATATTTCATATGCCCCCTTATAATATGTTGTTGCTACCTAACAAATCCTACTGTTTCCCTTCCGAGTCTGTCAAGAATAGGAAAGACATAGAACGATTCTGGTGTTTCCCTGTAGCCTTGTTGTTCTGCACCCCTGGCTTTTTCTCTTGCCTTTGCTGTCAAGGTGGCCGATAGTAGTAAGAGAAATGATTCCAATAATCGGATAAGTAGAATACGTTTATAGAGAGGTCTTGTTTATGTCCTTTACCCTACCCGAATATCATGCACCCGATTTCTCCCTTGCTATGTTTGCACAGAGTCCAGATGTATCCTTACAGAAAGCTGTAAGGGATGGGGTAGCTCCCAAGGGGTTTCACAGCACCTCGATGTTTCCCGAATACTACAAGGTAGGGGGTACATGGCTTCTTGCTGAGGAAAGCCGGATGGACTGCCTTGTTATCCTTGATGATGGGGGCACACTGCAGGTTGTTGAAGGACGGCGCATCAAGAAAGGGGACCAGGTTGTGGTAGGAAGGACCGAACGTGGCGAAGACGGGATTTTTGTTCATGCCACAGGATTTCTTCTTCCAGAGGATTCCCATGAGGATACGTTTGTTTTTCGTTCTGGCAGGTCTCGGGAAACTGCCTTCTCCAGGGACTATGATAAGTTGTATGAACTGCTGGAGTATGAGAAGGAGCATGGAAATATTGTTTTTGTACTTGGTCCTGCCGTAGCTTTTGACAATGACTCAAGAAAGGCAATGCAGCTGCTTATTGAAAATGGTTACATCGATGGCATCCTTGCTGGGAACGCCCTTGCCACACATGACCTTGAGGCAGGATATTTCCAGACAGCCTTGGGCCAGAATATCTACACACAGCAGAGTATGCCCAACGGGCACTACAACCATCTGGATGTCTTGAATATGGTCCGTGGCTATGGGTCCATAGAAACCTTCATTGAGAAGGAGAACCTCAAGGATGGAATACTCTATGCAATGGTGAAACAGAAGAAGCCTCTGGTTCTCGGTGGTTCCATACGTGATGACGGACCATTGCCTGAAGTGTACGCCAATGTCTATGAAGCCCAGGATGCCATGAGAGCTGTCATTCGCAAGGCCACTACGGTGATAAGTCTTGCAACGCAGTTGCATTCCATTGCAACGGGGAACATGACTCCATCCTTCAGGGTAGTTGAGGGAAAGGTCAGACCTGTATTCATCTATAGTGTCGATATCTCGGAATTTGCCGTAAACAAGCTCAAGGACAGGGGAAGCCTCAGTGCAACCGGGATTGTAACCAATGTGCAGGACTTCATAGTCAACGTTGCCAAGGGAATGAATCTAGGCAAGCTCTAGGGAAAGCAAGTGATTTTTTAGACTGTCAGTAGCTCTTCTTCTTTTCTCGGGCTCAAGATGTATTCGAAAATATGCTTCTTATGATAGGTGAGGTACTCTTCAGTGCCCTCTGGAATCATTTTTAGCTCTTTCGAATCGTCAATCTTGAGTTTGTCCCTTGTAGTTTGAGTAAGGTCTCTTGCTATTTCTATCTTTCCATTTCCAGGCTTGAAGGTTATGAAACCCAGGTCGAAGAGCTTGTCATAGGTGGGTGAGAGGATTAGGGAATTTCTCGCATCCACTCTTTCTTCGGCCTTTGACTCTCTCCATGGCTTGATGTGGCTTGCAATGAGAATCTTAGGTTCTTCCAAACCTGTTACTGCACACCTGTTGCCCCAAAGCCTCAAAGCATCCTTGCGGTATTTGCCTTGGGCAGTACGAACCAGAACCAATCGGTTTGTTTCGGTGTGAAGGGAAGCATAGCTAGACCCATTGTCATAGGATACGCTTTCGCCCTGATACTGGAACCTTTGTTCTAGTTTCTCTTCATACTCATAGAGATTGAGCTTCACTTGGGAAGATTTCCCGGGTGGGAATATCTTGTATCGAATTGGAATCGCTCGCCCATAGTAAGTGTAGGGTATCTTTTGTTGTTCGCGGATAAAGACAAACACCTCATGAGATGCCTCCATCATGTACTTTTCTGCGTGTTTGCCCCTCGTCTGTCCTTCCCAATGGAGGACACTTCCGTCAAGGATATCTTTATATGGGGTGGCATCGGCCCTCTTTTCTAGAGTGACGAGGATAATGAGAAGATTTTGATTTCTTCGGGTTATTACACCTTTTCTAAGCATACTTGACTCTTCTACCTGTAATATCCTTGCAAGCTCGTCCGTTCTATAAGAGCCCTCAATTTGGAGTGTGTTGAGCAATTCCTGGGTATAGTGAGTATGCGTATTCATCACCTCTTTAGGATACGTCAGTTATTGGGCGCCGTCCAGATCCCATTTGGCCAATAATAGCAGCTGTCTGCCCAGTATTTTGGGAAATGGCTACACTAAGTGATGTTGATTATTGAGGGTTTCTCCCTTCAATACCTCTTCTTCTCTCTTTTCGTTTGGTGTACAGTAGGGCCATTATACTTTTGAGGAGCCTTCATGCAGTACTCCCTTCTTGCCCTCGATCTCGATGGCACCCTTACCAACAGTCAGAAACAAGTTACTTTGCGTTCAAGGCAAGCCATTGATGCTGCCTTGGATTTGGGGGTTTGCGTAACTCTTGCCAGCGGGCGGCCTGTATTGGGAATTGCTCCCCTTGCCCTCTCACTTGGCCTGTTTGGTCGCAACGCCTATATTCTGGCCTACAATGGGGCTCAGCTGATACGTTGTGAAACCAATGAGGTGGTATGGGAGCGGACAGTAGGCCTTGATGCCATTCAGACAGCATTCACCTTTGCTAAGCAGAAAGGCCTTGCTTCCCTCTGTTATGATGAGGAAGGCATTATCACCGAAATGCCTGATGATCCCAATGTACAGAAGGAAGCTTACAACAATGGAATTCCCATCCGAAGGGTGGAAGACTTGCGCTCTATGATCAAAACTCCCCAGCCTAAAGTCATGGTCGTTGGAGATCCTTCTTTGCTTGGCCCTGCTCGAGAGGAGCTGCAGGTTCTGCTCGGAGACCGTGCAGACGCTTCCTTCAGCGAGCCCTGCTTTATGGAGATAACTGCCAAGGGTGTGCAAAAAGCGGCTTCGTTGGATGTCTTGCTATCCCTTTTGGGAAAAGAACGATCATCTCTTATGGTTGTGGGTGATGGTCTCAATGATGTCCCCATGTTGGCCATTGCTGGTCTCGCTGTGGCAATGGATAACTCCTCTTTGGAGGTAAAAGCTCATGCCCATGTGGTGACAGCTTCCAATGATGATGATGGTGTTGCCTTGGCCATTGAAAAGCATATTCTGGGAAGAATGTAGGAACTCGTTGGTTCTTGCTGAGCCTGTTTTGGGTCATTTGTCAACAAAATATGAATTCTTGCCACAAGTTTGGTGTAATGCTAGTACGTCCCTATGTTTTTCCGTAGAACAAACTTTCAAATGCCAAATCCTGTGGTACAATGCGTAGCATGTATCATGTTACCTATTTTAAGGAGGAGTACATGAAGAAAGTACTAGTTCTCTTAATGGTGTTGCTCGTTGCAACAACCATGTTTGCACAGGGATCCAAAGAGGCTCCCGCTGATGTCAGCGGCAAACCGACAATCCGTCTGCTTACCGATGCCACAGGTATCGACGACAAGTCATTTAACGCAGCTGCCTGGAAAGGTATTGTTGCATTCTACGGCGATACAGTGGAAAACCCCACCAAACGTGGACAGCTCTACGATGTGGTGACCGCCCAGACCCAGGACATGTATATCCCAAATCTGCGCCAAGCTGCGGATGAAGGCTATGACATCATCATGGTTACCGGCTTTACCTGGGCAGATGCCCTTGGCGAAGTTGCTCCACAGTATCCTGATCAGCAGTTTGTCATTGTTGATGTCAACTGGGTAGGCCAGCCCAACGTGCAGGAGTTCATCTACAGTGAAGAGGAAGGCTCCTATCTCGTCGGATTGGTTGCAGCACTGCAAGCCAAAGAGGATGGCATAAGCAATCCTAAGTTTGGTTTTATCGGCGGAGTTCCTGGAAGCACCATCACCAAGTTTGAGATGGGGTATGTACAGGGTATTCTCTCTGTTTTCCCGAATGCCACCATCGTTGACTACTATGCCAATGACTGGGGCAAGCCCGAACTGGCAAAAGCCCAGGCAAAGAATTGGTTTGACAGTGGCGTATACTGCATCTTCAGTGCTGCTGGCGGAACAGGTAATGGAACTATTGCCCAGGCCAAGGAATACAGGATGAAGGGTGAGAATGTATGGGCCATTGGCGTAGATAGTGATCAGTTCTCTGATGGTCTCTATACCGATACCAAGAGTGCTGTCCTTACTTCCATGCTCAAGCGCGTTGAGAACTCCTCTTTGAAGGTGCTTAAGGAAGCTGAAGCCAAGACTTTTACCGGTGGCATTGTAGAGATGAGAATGGAAGACGAAGGTGTTGGATATTCTCAGGCAAACCCTGAGCTCTCCAAGGCAGTTGTGAAGATGGTTGAAGCGGCAAAGGCTGATGTTATCTCTGGAAAGATTAAGTTGTACAAGACCTACAAGGACGCAATGGCAAATGGTGCTGCTCCTAAGGGCCTTTCTGCTCTTGATGACTAATTGTTTCGAAGCCGGCAGATATCTGCCGGCTCTCTTCCTGGTCATTGGAAACAGTGACCAGAGAGAGAGCTTGTAAGGAGCTGAGGGTGAGTGAGTATGCAATTGAGATGGTGGGCATCACCAAGACCTTTCCCGGAGTTGTTGCCAACGACAAGATAACGCTGCAGGTTCGGGAAAAGGAAATACATGCCCTTCTTGGTGAGAATGGGGCGGGCAAGTCAACGTTGATGTCCATCCTTTTTGGTGCCTATAGTGCTGACAGTGGAACCATCTCCATCCATGGAAACCTGATGGAGATCAAGAATCCCAATATTGCCACAGAGTTGGGGATTGGGATGGTGCACCAGCATTTCAAGCTGGTGCAGAACTATACAGTAACAGAAAACATTGTCCTGGGTATGGAGCCCACCAAGTTGGGGGGTATCCTTGACTTGGCTAGTGCAAGGCAACGGGTCTCAGAGATAAGTGCCAAGTACGGTCTGGCAGTTGATCCCGATTCCATAATTGAGGAAATCTCAGTAGGACAACAGCAACGCGTGGAGATACTCAAGACTCTCTATCGCAATGCGAACATCATCATATTTGACGAACCTACCGCAGTTCTTACCCCCCAGGAGGTTGACGAACTGATGGATATTCTCAGGTTGTTGCGTGAGGAGGGTAAGACTATCATCCTCATCACCCATAAGCTTAAGGAGATTAAGGCTGTTGCCGATCGGTGTACTGTGCTCAGACGTGGAAAGTACATAGGGACTGTGAATGTCGCCTCTGTCAGCGAACAAGATCTTGCCGAGATGATGGTAGGACGTGCAGTAAAGTTTGAGATTGACAAGCCTGAGATGCAGGCACAAAATGTTGTCCTTGCAATGCAAGGAGTGAGTGTCAACAATGCCTCAGGCCTTGAAAAGGTCAAGAACCTAAGCTTGGATATTCGCGCCGGAGAGATAGTTGGTATCGCGGGGGTCGATGGCAATGGACAGACAGAACTTCTTGAAGCCATTATTGGCCTGAGTCCTGTCAGCAAGGGGTCGATCTTTCTCGATGGTGATGATATCACCCGCTTGACCATCAGGGAGCGTATCGAACGGGGTTTGGGATACATCCCTGAAGACAGACACAAGTATGGCCTTGTCGGAGAGTTTTCCATCTATGAGAACTGTGCTTTGAAGAATTACTATCAGGACCTGTATAAGAATAGGTATGGACTGTTGAACTTCTCCAAGATGCATTCTGATGCCGAGATACTCATTGAAGAGTTTGACATACGTGCAGGAGAAGGTGCCCTAACCCCTGCTTCCTCTCTCTCTGGAGGCAATCAACAGAAGGTCATCGTGGCTCGGGAGATTGCCCTGTCGCCAAAAGTTTTGGTTGTCGCACAACCGACACGAGGCTTGGATGTGGGTGCCATCGAATACATACGCAAACGTATCATAGAGGAAAGGGGAAAGGGCAGGGCCATCCTGCTGGTCTCTTTCGAATTGGATGAAATCATGAATCTCTGTGATCGAATAGCCACCATAAGCAAGGGGAGTATCGTAGCGGTGAACAAGCAGTATGAGGTTACGGAGAGGGAGATTGGTATGATGATGGCAGGCTCGAAAAAAGAGGAGGCCATGGTTTGATGCATACAAAGCAAAAGCAGAGGTTCCTGCAATCTGATGGAGCTGTCTCTGTCCTCGTTGTCCTCTTAGGGTTTTTATGTGGGACAGTTCTTATTGCCATGGTGGGAAAGAATCCCCTGAACATGTACAAGGCAATTTTTCAAGCGCTCTCTGGGTACAACATAGACAATGGCAAGATGAATGTCCGTTATATCGGCGAGACCCTCAACTATTCGGTTCCTTTTATCCTGTGTGGTCTTTCCATGGCATTCGCCAACCGAGTTGGCTTGTTCAACATCGGAGGAGAAGGGCAGTACATCATGGGTTTGACCATGGCTCAGACAATAGCCCTGTTAGGACCGACTATTCCTTACTTTCATTGGATGTTCGCAATCCTTGGGGCTGTGGTTATCGGAGCCTTATGGGGAGGTATTGTTGGCGTTCTCAAGGCGAAGTATGAGGTTTCGGAGGTTGTCTCTACCATCATGCTCAACTATATTGCACTCTACCTCTCTAGAATCATCTGCCTGCAACTTCCAGGGGCGACCACCTACAAGACAGCCAACTTTCCCGAGTCTGCTCTGATAGGAAATAGCTTCTTTCAGAAGATTACGAGCAATTCGCTGTTGAACAACGGTATCTTCATGATGATAATCGCTGTCTTGCTCTATTGGTTTATCATGGAAAAGACGAGTCTTGGTTATGGTATGCGTGCAACAGGCTTCAATAAGGAAGCCGCTCGTGCAAGCGGTATTCCCGTAGTGAAGAGCATCGCTCTTTCCATGGCTATCAGTGGTGCATTTGCCGGCCTTGCTGGGGGTATCGTAGCCCTCGGATCCTTCAAGTATGGAAGAGTACTATCAGGGATGGATAACTATGGCTTTGAAGGAATTGCCGTTGCTCTGGTCGGTAATTCCACTGCCTTGGGGACCATGCTTGCAGGGTTTCTCTTTGGTATGCTTAAAAATGCCCAGGCCCTGATGCAGAGCAAACAAATCCCCAAGGAAATTACCTTCATCATTCAGGGTCTCATTGTCATTTTCATTGCCTTGCGTTCTGCCCTGAAACTGTATCGTGAGTATTTGGACAAGCGAACACTACAAAAGGAGGTAGGGGTAAAATGAGTATGATACTTGGAATGTTCCCTTCGATCCTTATGATAGTGGCCCCCATCCTCATCACTGCCATCGGGGGCATGATCTGTGAGAAATCGGGTGTTGTCAACATCGCCCTTGAAGGACTTATGGCTATCGGGGCCTGTACAGCAGCATCAGCTCATGTTTTGATGGAGAGTGCAGGAGTGCCCCATCATATCTCGATTATACTTGCCTTGATCTCTGGTGCCTTCGCCGGTGGGGCCTTCTCCCTTATCCATGCTGTGGCAGCCATCAACCTCAATGCGGACCAGACCATAAGCGGAACCGGTATTAACCTGCTCGCCAGCGGGGTGACAATCTTTGCTTCGCAAATTCTTTTTTCTGCAGACCGGACCCAGGAATTCAGGATGGGAATGCAGACTGACTTTCTGGGGATCTATCCCACAGCCTATATTGCCATCGCAGTGGTAGTCCTCTCCTGGGTCATGCTCTATAAGCTCCCCTTTGGTATGCATCTGCGATCGTGCGGTGAACATCCTAGTGCGGCAGAGAGTGTGGGGATCAACGTCAAGAGGATGCGATACTTTGCAGTCTTATCCAGTGGTGTCCTTGCAGGTCTTGCCGGAGGGTGTGTTGTATTGACGCAGACCATCCAATATACCTCCAATACCATTAACGGACGGGGATTCATTGCCTTAGCTGCTGTCTCATTTGGCCGATGGAAACCTCTTGGGGTATTGGGAGCAGCCTTCCTCTTTGGAGCTGCCCAGGCCTTTGCCATCATAGCAAATAACATCCCGGCTTTACGTGTTCTGCCTACCGAAGTATTCAATATCCTGCCATATGTGACCACCTTGGTCGCCCTGGTGTTGTTCAGTGGCAAGAACTATGCACCTCGTGCTGCAGGAAAACCGTATGAGAAGGGGGCTTCCTGATGACACCACATAACAGGGCGAAGAAGGGTGACATCGCCCCTATTGTCCTAGCCCCAGGGGACCCATTGCGTGCAAAGTTGGTCGCAGAAAAATTTCTTACCGATGCACGTCTGGTTACTGATGTGCGTAATGTCCTGGGATATACGGGATTGTATAAAGGTAAAGAGGTAAGTGTGCTCTCTACCGGTATGGGTGGTCCATCCTCTGGGATTTATAGTTATGAACTATTTACAGAGTATGATGTTGAAGCCATCATCCGCATCGGAACCTGTGGTGGCTTGCAACAAAAGATAGGGGTAGGTGATCTGGTCTTTGCCATGACTGCCAGTACCGACTCTGCATGGGCCCACCAGTATAACCTACAAGGAACCCTGAGCCCTTGCTGTGATGCTTCTTTACTGCTAGAAGCAGTCGGGAAAGCAAAAGAGTTTGGGTATGCCAATCATTTGGGGATGGTCTTTTCCAGTGACCTGTTCTCCTCCTACAATGCCTTGGGCGAAGATAGTTGGAAAGCATGGGCTCGGATGGGTGCCCTTGCACAAGATATGGAGAGCTATGCTCTCTATGCAACAGCGGCTTGGTGTAATAAACGCGCCCTCTCTATCCTAACCATGACAGACAGTTGTGTGACTGGAATCGGCCTTGCTGATGAAAGAAGAATGATTGCTCTCTATCCTATGCTATCGGTAGCCTTGGAAACTGCATGGGAGGCCCTATGACCTTCCTTGAAGCTATGCAGATTAGATTCGCTTGCAAGCTTTATTCTGACAAGAAGATAGCTGAAGAAGATATTCTCGCCATATTGGAATATGGCCGGCTGACTCCTACCTCCTTTGGTCTGGAACTCTGGTCCTTTCATGTGATTGAAAAGTCTGCAATGCGAAAACAACTGTTTACTGCCTGTTTTGAGCAGGAATCTGTCTTGACGGCTCCTCTTAGCATCATCACCCTTTCCAGGGCTCATACCTATCTGGATCCAGATGGCATTTGGGTAAAAGAGCGTGGCTCACGTTTTCCAGGGTCCCTCTCTGCTTTTGTGGAGGATTACCGTCCGTATTACAATTTTCTTCGGGAAGAAGGACGCTTGGAAAGCTGGTCACGTAGCCAGGGATACTTGGCCGTTGCCAATATGATGACCGGAGCAGCAGATCTGGGCATCCAGAGCTGTGCCATTGAAGGGTTTGATGAGGCTTTGGTCCTTGCCCTTCTGGGCCTGGAACGCAAGGATTGGACAGTCTCCATGGTTGTACCCTTCGGATACCCTGCCGAGCCGGCCCGCCCTAAAATCAGGGCGAGTTTTGCCGAATTGGTAATTCGGCACTAGAAGAAAAGTTCAGTCCAGAGTGAGAAGTGCCTGGTCGATGAGCGGCCAGAAATGAGAGGTGTCTGCCTTTTTGGCAATGAGGACACCACCTTCTTTACAATCCTTACCCCTGAGAGTTTTTCCGTAAGTTGCCTGGTCTGCAAGCTCTACAGAGACTTCATGCCTTTCATAAGTGAAAGGCTTGGGATCGATCAGATAGGCAATGCAGAGAGGATCGTGCATCGCTGGGTACCCGACTCCCTTTCTCTGGTAGTTCGCCATATAGGTGTCCATACAAGAGCAGAACAGTTTTGCACTTTTCCCTTCAAAGGTCTTGTACCGTGTGAGCGCCTCCGGGGAAAGGTTGACCTTCGTGGTGCAGTCAAGGGGAAACATCACCAAGGGAGCTCCACTGGAGAAAACCATCTGGGCGGCTTCAGGGTCGGCATAGGTGTTGAACTCCGCTTCACTTGTAACATTGCCTCCCACAAAGGATCCCCCCATTAGGACGATCTCCTTTACTGATCTGATAATCTTTGGCTCCTGTTTCATGGCAAGAGCTATGTCCGTTAGGGGTCCGACAGGGACCAATGTTATCTCGCCGGGATTATTTATGATGGTGTCGATGATGAACTGGATGCCGCTGCCTTCTTGTACCTGTTGGTGTTTTCTCATTTGGAAGACAGGTCCATCGAGTCCGCTTTCCCCATGAAAGGCCCCTGCATGGACGCGCTCCCTTTTTAAGGGTTTTGATGATCCTGCATAGACGGGGGCAACGATTCCTACCTCTTCACAGACATTGAGTGTGTTCTCAAGGGTTCTTTCCAGCCCTACATTGCCAGAGGTGGCAACCAGACCTTCCAGATGGATAGCTGACGAACCAGCGGCCAGTATGATGGCTACTGCATCATCAAGGCCTGTATCAACATCAAGGATGACTCTTTGCATTTATAATTCCTTTTTTTGCTTGGGAAGCATGATGTTCAGAGCAACAGCAACTACTGTGGCTATGACTACTGGTGATTGTCCGAAAATTACCTGGAACCACTGGGGGAAAGTTGAGATGGCAGCTGAAGAGTCGGCAATGCCGATTCCCAATGCTGCCGAGAGTCCTACGATGGAAGTGTTCCTGTAGTTCATCTCCTCAGATACTACCAGCTTCATCCCTGTCATTGCAATGGAGGCGAAAACAGAGATTGTGGCGCCTCCGAGGACACTCTGGGGGATGGTAGTAAGGATAGCTGAGAACTTAGGGACAAGCCCCGCCACTAGAAGTATCGTGGCGGCAAGGCCCAAAGTGATGCGGTTGATGACCTTTGTTGTGGTGACGATACCGACGTTCTGGCTGTAGGTTGCGGTGGGTAGTCCTCCTATCAGGGCTCCAAGCAGGTTGGTGAAGCCGTATCCTACGATACCTGCTCTCAATTCTGAGGTTGTGGGTTCGCGATCCATGGATCCTACGGTGGTGGCCGTGAAGTCTCCGATAGCCTGGATGGCGTTGATGGCAAAGAGGATGCCTAGTGCAAAACATGCAGATATCTCAAACCTGATACCAAAATGCATGATCGTCGGAGCTTGGAAGAATCCTGCTGTTGCGATGGAAGAGAAATCGACAATGCCTAGGAACAGTGAAATGACGTAGCCTACAATGATGCCGATGAGGATTGAGGCCAGCTTGAAGATGCCCTTGCCGAAGTGGTTGAGCACTGTCACTATTGTGAGAGTTACAAGGGCGAGAATCCAGTTTTGAGCAGAGCCGAAGGAGGGACTTCCTGCACCTCCTGCCATATAGTTGATGGCTGTGGGGTAGAGTGAAAGCCCGATGGTGAATACAACTGTCCCTGTAATGAGGGGAGGGAAGAATTTGCGTAGTTGCTTGACAAATACACCTACAAAGATGGCGACCAGCCCCCCTATCAACTGAGCACCGAATATTGTGGCGATATCATAGCCTGCGGCTATTCCCTGCATGCTGGGCAGGTAGGCAAAGCTGACACCTAAGATAACGGGAAGTCCCGAACCAAGATATTTCCCTATAGGGAATAGCTGTAGAAAAGTTGCCAAAGCAGCAATAACTAGAGCCCCTTGAACTAATATGATGCTGTCTTGGGCTGAAAGATGTGCTACCCTGGAGAGAATGAGGGCCGGCGTAACACAGCCTACAATCATGGCAACCACATGCTGGGTTGCCAAAGGAAGAGCCCGTTTGAATGAAGGCACTCCCTCTAGGGTGAAGATAGTAGTTCTTTGTATTGGTTTCATTGTCCTATCCTTTCTGGAAAGTAGCCCTTAGATGGTAGCATAACAGTCAATGGGGATAAAGAGTCATCGCTTAAAATACCTTAGAAAGATTGCGTAAGAAGATACTATTGTTCCTTTATTTTGCGGAAAAACAAAAAGAGAGCCTGTCCCGTTTCGGTTCAATATTCTGATAGAAAATTGTAGGCAACTTGTGGTAGTATCTTTACTATGAGAATCATACAAATAGCAGTTGGAAAGAATCAGGCGAGCCTTACCGGCTATCTTCAGGATTTTACCCAGGATGGGGGAATTCGAAATATCAGACCTACGGTGGTAATCTGCCCTGGAGGTGGATATCGCTTTCGTTCGGAAAGGGAACGGGACCCGGTAGCCCTTCATTTTCTCTCGATGAGCTACAACGTCTTCATACTGGATTATTCGGTACAAAAGGATGCCTCTTCACTGAACCCCCTCATTGAGGCAAGTGAAGCCGTCATCAAGATTCGAGAGCATGCAGTCGAGTGGATGTGCGACCCCCATGGCATAGCCATTCTGGGCTTCAGTGCTGGTGGGCATGTTGCCGCTTCGTTGGCAACACTGCATGACCATCCAAGGTTACTTTCGGTTTTTGATACAAAAGGAGGGCTAAACCGCCCCGATGCTGCAGTGCTTTGCTACCCTGTCATATCTACAAAACACAGCATAGGCCATCAGGAAAGTTCTGATTGGGTCAGTGGTAAGAATGAAGAGGATCGCAAGTTGTTCAGCTTGGAAGACCAGGTAACAGAGTCTACGGTTCCCTGCTTTATCTGGCATACAGTCTCAGATACCTCTGTGCCAGTGGAGAACAGTATGCACTTTGCCTCTGCTTTGAAGGCAAAGGACGTTCCTTTTGCCCTTCATCTTTTCACTGAAGGCAGTCATGGCCTATCGATGTGCAACCATGAGGTGGGAACCCCAAATAGTGCATGTCAGGCTTGGGTAGGGCTTTGCTCCACCTGGCTCAACGATAGGTTTGAGCACGACTTATAGGGTCGCAACCATTCCTTCAGCAGCTCTGATTCCACTTGCCCAGGCACCGGTTATACCACGGCTGGTGCCTGCTCCATCGCCTGCAAACCATACATCCTCTGTGACACGGAAGCGTTCATCGAGGTAGGTCGGTTTATTGGCATATAACTTGATTTCAGGGTAGTACATGATGGTTGATGGGTGAAGGACTCCCGGCACGATAGTGTCGAGATTCTTCATCGCTCGCCAGATGGAGCGCAGCACCTTTGCCGGTATTGCAAGGGAGATGTCACCTGGGCAGCAGTTTTTCAGCGAAGGTTCGAAGTCATAGAGGTCGCCACTGAAACTGTCTTCCTTGCTTCTGGAACCAAGGCGGAAGTCTCCTACTCGCTGCATGAGAGGCTTTCCCCCGCCCATCAGGGCAGCCTGCAATCCGAGGTTTTCGGCAAAAGCCTGCCCGCTTGCCAGTGGTTCTGTAAAACGTACGGTCTTGAGGATGGCAAAGTTCACAAGGCCGTTGTCATTATGTGTGTCAGCCGAGAATGCATGGCCGTTAACCGAGTGCCATTGGTCCCCACGGTTCGTGGCATATCGTTCGCGCACCACATGGGCATTGCCGCTGTTGGTACAGAAGGTCCTTACCTTGTCTGGAAAATAGAACTTGGGGTCATAGTAGTCTTTTACGATAGGGTAGTGTTCGATACGTGTTTCCACTCTGATACCGATATCTACAATATTATCAACAAAGGGGATGTTGAGGGTATGCATAATATCCTGTAGGAAATGAAAGCCCTTTCGTCCAGGAGCCACCAGGAGTTTCTTGTAGCCAATCTCTCTTTTCTCTGTGGTGATGAACCGTTCTTCTTTGTGTATGTTCTCCATAGCTTCGCCTAGGGCGAGTTCAACTCCAAGCTCCTCAAGCTGTTTCAATAGCTCTTTGATGAGGAGTAGTCCGCCATCAGTGCCAAGGTGGGTCTGCCTTATGTCCAAAAGCGTACATCCCAGACGTTCTGCCCTCTTTTGGTAAATAGCTATGTTTGTCTTGGGCAGGAATGAGGGTTTTAGAAAATCAATGACCTGTTCAAGGTAATGATCGGCATCTTCAGCTTTCCAGTACTCGGTAGGGAATCCGATGGGAAAGGTAAAATTCATCTTGCAGTCGTTGCGCATACCACCTGTAGAGGCCCGTTCCCTATCAAGCATGAGAATTTTGAGATCAGGTCTCTCTTTTGCAATGGTGAAGGCTGCTCCCATTCCTGCAGGTCCACTTCCTACAATGACAACATCATATGTTTCCATTTGGTCCCTCCAAAGAAGTATGGAAGGCTCTTCCTTCCATGGTATTATCCTGAATCTGCCTTATTTGGTAAAGCCCTATTTCTTCTGGGAATAGATTGAATTATGATAGAAAATGATATAACATTCCCTGATAGGAACATTAGTTGGAGCGTACAGTATGTATATGAGCACGAAGCAAGCCGCCCTACAATGGGGTATTTCCGAGCGCAGAGTCCGCATCCTTTGTTCTGAGGGGAGAATCGATGGAGTCATTCGTAGTGGATGGGCATGGAATATACCTCTCGATGCAGCAAAACCTTCTGATGGGCGACAATTGCGCCATCTTAAGAATATGGATATGCGAATCGGAACTATGAACTTCTCATCTTTAGAAATCAGGAAGCAAGAATTTCTTGTGAATCAGAAAGATGAGCAGCACTTTATGCTTATGTTCAGGAATTCGGTTTTCCGATTTGTCTTGGGCGTCTTCGCCTGTGAGGACCTGGAAATGGGTAATGAAGATCTTGCATTGCTTTTTTCCGGATGTTTTTCTCCCTCGGTTTCATTTGATACCCAGCTGCTTGCCCTCAATGCACGATCGGTCCTGGTGCGATTTGCCCAGGAGTGTGGCCTTGGTCCTGGATATAAGACGGTGCAAACAACTCCCTTCTATACTGAAAGAAGTCTTTTCCAACTGTATCGTTCCTTGTTGCAGGGCATTGATGATGAAGCGGCCCTAATGTATAGGAAACTTGAGCCTGTTGAGATGGAGAATGAGGACACTGGTTTGCCTATTGCAACGAGGATGGAAATCTTGTTGCGTCAGTATGAAATGGACTGGAAGACACTCCATCCTATGGTACGTTCGCTTTTTTTGTTTGGTGAACTACTTCGCATTCGTCCTTTTGGTCGTTATGATGTGGTCTTCGCATCCTTGGCTCTTGCAGGGGAACTGCTAGCAAGTGGGTTCCCACCAGCCTTTGTCGATATCAATCAGGTCAACGAGTTCAAGGCTTCTCTGATGCTTACCCGAACGAGGGGGAATTATCAGAACACCATGAGAATGCTCGAACAATCGTTGCATCATGAAATTGCGCTCTATTCGCGCAAGGAGAATACTAATGAAATATGATTATTTTTTCCGAAACGCAACCATTGTCGATGGATCCGGACAGGATCGTTTCGTCGGTGATGTTGCAATTAAGGGTGATAAGATAGTGAAGGTTTCCCAGGGGGGAGATATCCCCTCCGGCTCTGCCTTTGATGCTACAGGCCTTGTATTATGTCCAGGATTCATTGATATCCATGGGCATAGTGACCTTGAGGTATTGCGGCACCCCGCAATGGATCCGAAAATTCTACAGGGTATAACTACTGAAGTCGCGGGAAACTGTGGTATAGGGGTGTACCCTCTCTCTGATGATACTGTAGCCCTGAATACTCAGGCCAAGGACACCTTGGGGCCCTATACTCCCTTTGCATGGAAGAGTTTTGCTGAGTATGCCCAGGTCTGGCGCAAAGAGGGCAGTGGAACCAATATGGCCTTTTTGCAAGCCCATAGTCCTTTGCGTTTTCTGGCCCTTGGGGGCAATGCCAATCGTCCTGCAACTGCGGCTGAAGTCAATGTCATGTGCCGTATGTTGGAAAAGAGCTTCAAGGAAGGGTGTCTAGGGTTTTCCAGTGGTCTGTACTATGCTCCCTGCCTGTTTGCTGACAGAAGGGAACTGCTTGAGTTGTTGCGTGTAACCAAACAACACAACCGTTTCTTTGCTGTCCATGTGCGCTGTGAAGGCAATGATGTCTTACAGGCAATAGAAGAGGTTCTTGACCTTGCTCGACTTACTGGAGTGCGTCTGGAAATTAGCCATCTCAAGGCTATCGGAAGGGTAAACCAGATACTGGTTCCCAAGATGCTCTCCCTGATCGAGCATGCTAGGAGGGAAGGCATCGATGTTCTTTTTGACCAGTATCCCTATGAGTATGGATCAACAAGTCTTTTTAGCCTGCTTCCTCCCCACTACCTTAGGCTCAACAGGGAAGATTTGCAAAAGATCTTGAAAAGTCCCAAGGAAAGGGCTGCTATCAAAGAGGAAATGCAGGATCCGAATGGATGGGATAGTCTCTATGAACTGTGTGGATGGGACAATATATCCGTCATAACCCTCGACAGTAACAAGCAGTATGAAGGGCTTACCCTTACAGAGATAGCAAGCCTCAGGGCTCAGGGGCCATTTGATTCGTTCTTTGATTTGCTTATGGCAGAAAAGGGCTCTGCCCTGATGACAGACATCACCCAGAGTCAGGACTCACTGAAGCGAATCCTGAGCCATCCGTTGATGTGCTTTGGTACGGATGCCCTCTATGCAGGAAAAAAGACCCACCCTCGTTCCTACCAGGCGGCTGTACATCTTTTATACAAGTATTGGAAGCAACAGGGCCTGCTTCCTCTGGAAGTGCTGATAAACAAAATGACCTCAGAACCAGCAACTCGCCTCGGCCTTACAGACAGGGGACGGATTAGGCAAGGCTATAAGGCTGACTTGGTGATTTTTGATCCTGTCTCACTCGAGGATAACTCAACAGAGAGTAATCCTATGGCAAAGCCCGACGGGATGGTTCTGGTAATGGTAAATGGAAAGCTCTCCTTTTTTGAAGGAGAGCCTACTGGTGTCTGTTCCGGGTCCTTGTTGAAAAGCTATTCGTAGCGCTGGAGGAACCTTTGTGTCCTCTCGTTCTTCGGATGGTTGAACAGCTCTTCTGGTTTCCCTTCCTCGACAATGAGCCCGTCATCCATAAATATGACCCTATCGGAGATATCTCGTGCAAAGGACATCTCATGGGTTACGACAATCATGGTCATCTTTTCCTTTGCAAGAGTCTTGATGACCTTAAGGATCTCACCGGTAAGCTCGGGGTCGAGGGCACTGGTGGGTTCGTCAAAGCAGAGTACCTCTGGATTGAGAGCCAAAGCCCGAGCAATGGAGACCCGTTGTTGCTGGCCTCCTGAGAGGTGGCAGGGATAGGCATTTTCCTTATCTTCGAGGCCCATCTTCACCAAGAGATCTCGTGCAATCTTTTCAGCTTCCGCCTTAGTCTTCTTTAGAACATGCATCGGAGCTTCAATTATGTTGCGCATCACACTCATATGCGGGAAGAGGTTAAAGTTCTGGAACACAAGGCCAAAGTGCAGCCGTACTGTATGCAGGGTATTCTTTGGGGCATAGAGAACCTCCCCTGTGTCGCCAGTGGTAACCATGGTATCTCCGCAAACCTCTATGGTTCCTTTTTCCACTGTTTCCAGTTGGGTAAGACAGCGCAAGAGCGTACTTTTTCCACTGCCCGACGGTCCTATGATTGAGAGGACCTCTCCCTTGTTTAGGGTGAAGGAGATACCCTTGAGAACTTCCAGTCCGTCAAAGCTCTTTTCCAGGTCAGTTACTGATACGATCTGCATACTTTCTCCTAATTGTAGTAGTTGAGCTTCGTCTCAAGCCTATCAAAGCTTTTTGCGACGAAGGCGTTCATGACGAAGTAGAAGACCCCTGCAATGAAGATTGGCATGGTAGAGAACTGTCTTGCCGAGGCGTTTTGGGCTACGCGGAACAGCTCAGCAACTCCGATGGTCTGTGCTAAGGCGGTATCCTTTACCAGAGTGATGACCTCATTTCCCATTGCTGGGATGATGCCCTTGATGACCTGAGGTGTCACAATATGAGTGAAGGTATGTATTTTGGAGAAGCCAAGGACTTCACTGGCTTCAAACTGCCCTTTGGGGATTGACTGTATACCTCCGCGATATATCTCGGCAAAGTATGCTGCGTAGTTGATGACATATGCAACGATGACCGCTGTAAAGCGGTCATAGGAAGCACCAAAGATATAGTATGGGGCAAAATAGACGAATATGAGCTGCAAGATCAGAGGGGTTCCCCTCATGATCATGATGTAGGCATTGACCAGGGCTGAGACGATAGGATTCTTTGCCATCCTGCCCCTAGCCACCAAGACTCCCAATGGCAGGGCGAATAGGAGCGTAAGGACAAATATCCTGAGGCTCGTTAGTGTTGCTTCCAGCATCTGCAGGAGTAGCTGTACCATGTGAATCTCCTCTGAAGTAGTGTATGGCTTCCACCCTAAATCTTATAGATACGTGATGAAAGGGTGGTATAAATTCAGGAAAATAGGCAGAAACAAGAAACGGGGAGCCTAAGCTCCCCGTCATAGTAGCGAATTATTTATTTTCCGACAACCGTGATGTCAGCACCAAACCACTCGGTTGCTATCTTTGCTAAGGACCCGTCAGCATCCATGGCTTTCATCTGAGACCAGACTTCATCAGCAAGCTTCTGTTCTCCCTTACGGAATCCGACGCCATAGGCCTCGTTGGTGAGGTGTTCTTCAAGAATTCTGAAGTCCTTCCCACTGCGGTTGATGTTGTCATTTGCTACCAACAGGTCAAGGATAAGACCGTCGATGCCACCAATCTCCAGATCCATCAGGCCTGTAAGATTCTCTTTGAACTCAACAACCTTTTTGACGGTTGCTTTGAATTCAGGGCTGTTGTCCAAAGCCTCTGCTGCAGAAGATCCTGCTTGCAGTCCGATGTTCTTATTGGCAAGGGATGCGAGGGTTGTATAGGGAGAACTGGATTTGACGACAACAACCTGTGCATTGTTGACATAGGCTGGAGTGAAGGTCATGGCAGCAAGCCTGTCTTCGGTGATGGTAAAACCATTCCAGATACAGTCGATGTTACCGGTATTCAATTCCTGTTCCTTGGCATTCCAATCTATGGGCTGCAGGACAAGCTCTACGCCCATGCGGCTGGTGATCTCTCTTGCTAGGTCAACGTCAAAGCCTACAATCTCGTTGTTGGCATCACGAAAACCCATGGGGGGGAAGCTGTCATCGAGGCCTAGGACAAATTTGCCTTTGTCGAGCACCTTCTGAAGTGAGTTGTCGACCCCTGGTGCCTGTTCTTTTGATCCGGCAGCAAAAACTGTGGAAGTGAGCAGCAAGATTGCTAGCAGGGCAATAGTAATTTTTTTCATAGTGTTCCTCTCCTAAATTTCAGGTGCCAAAAAAGGCATTCAGGTGGAGTTTAGCTGGATATTGAAGAAATATCCAGTCCTGTTGCATATTTATTCATATGTTGTATGGGCTTTCAGGGCCAAGTCGATGAGACAGAACATCACAGGAAAGGGGACTGACGAGATCCTCTCCTATTCTTACGAGCCTGAAGCACATCGCAGATGCGGCCCTCAACCAGGGCATATTGAAAAAGGCATACCTTTCCCACTACAAGAAACTGGGCGACCTCAAGGGGGGGGACGCAGAAGATAAGCAAGAGAAGGCCAAGTAGCCAACAAGAACCGAAAAAGTATAAGCAGATTGGAATCCGGCAAAGAAGAGGATCTCTTGGCATGTCTTTGGACTTCCCCATATCCACGGCAACCCCAAAAAGCTCAAGCAGCAGCAAGAAATGAGCCGCCAAAGGTTTCTTGAGGGTAAAAACTCAAGTTTGACCTCTACAAGGAACTTCTTGATGGGTAAGTCTTAGCTCATGAGCTTCATTAGGCTTCATTGTACGAATTCAATGTACATGACATCATGTATTCAATAGAATGGTGTGGTAGGGAGGCAAAGAAAAATATTATGAATTCAAAATTCTCTCATGTCAATCTCATAAGTAGAAACTGGAGAACTCTGGCTGATTTTTATATCAAGGTGTTCGGTTGTACAGAAAAACCTCCAATGAGGAACCTGAAAGGGCCGTGGCTGGATAATCTCACCGGAATCTCAAATGCTCATATCAGAGGAATCCATCTGTCCCTTCCCGGTTCAATAAGTGACGGCCCGACGCTTGAGATTTTCGAGTATAACGAGAACAAAGTGAATAATGATAAGGCTATTAACCTCGAAGGGTTTGGTCATATTGCTTTTGCCGTTGAAGATGTACAGCAGAGTGTTCAGCTCCTTCTTGCCCATGAGGGATCCCTTCTAGGCGAGGTGATTGATGCTGATATCGACGGAGTCGGCCCGATATCAGTCGTGTATGCGCGAGACCCGGAAGGGAATATAATTGAACTCCAAAAATGGTTCTAAGAAGTATAGGTAACCGAGCATGAACCATTCAGCTTCTGGCCCATTTACCTCCTATCCTTTGAAAGGTCTCTGATTCGCTACCTTTCTTGCAAAACGATACCTAGTAACGGTATTTCATTGAGTTGCAGTAAAAATCTCCAAGGAATCCAATCTTATTGAATGCATTTGATGCAATCGGGAAACACCTCCGCCATACCCTGGAAACAGTAATAAGGCAATGCTCTTTAGTCCGCTTCTATTCCACTACATTTTACTTGTTGTGTTTGAACCACTTCAGTAATTGCAAATTCAATTACGGTGATACCTTCCTTGTCTAGCTTGCAGCGAACATCATCAGACTTCAGAGTGTCTTTATAATCTTGTAGGGAGTTCTCTTCCCATTCAGGGGACAACATGGAAAAACCTTGCCTGATGCCAGTCCTCTGTGCCGTGCGGAAGGTATTTTGTAATACCCCCCTACCCAATGCATATTGCTGGCCACTTCGATTGCCTTGAAACACGTAGGGCCCTTACTTTTTCTCGTCTTTGTTCTGGACGACATGGCAGGAGCCCGAAAAGGCACACCCCTTGCAAGCAGAGGAGGGCTCTCCCTCTTCGTCCAACTTTCCGCAGGAACCGCAACCACCTTCCTTTTGTTGTTTGCGGAGGGTATGGATAGCATACCAGAGCAAAAGTGCGATGATGGCGGCGACAATGATATTGGCTAGAATAGGTAGTATAGACATAGGTACCTCATACGATGAGCAACACTAGACCTCTTACGAGAAGTGCTGCCAAATAGGCGATGCCAGTCTGCCATGCGAGGGCAAACAGTAGTTTCCTTTTGCCTCCTAGCTCCTTTGCCATTGCACTGATTGCCGCGATGCAGGGAGAGGAGAGGAGGATAAATGTCATGAAGGCCAAAGCTGAAGAAGGGGTGAACAGTGATGTTATCCCGGCATCACCCATAGTGACGCTCAGTGTTGATACGATAGATTCTTTGGCGGCAATGCCTGTAAGCAAAGCTACACTGGCCTGCCAGAATCCAAAGCCAAGGGGCTTGAACACAGGTGCGATCACGCGTCCTATCATGGCAAGCATGCTTACATCGGGGTTTGCAGGCTGCAAGGTGAAGGAAAACGAGGAGAGCAGGTAAATTATCACTGATGAAAGTAGGATTATCGTACCTGCTTTCTTGATGAATCCCAAGGTACGCTCCCTGGTCTGTAACCAGACATTCTTTGCTGTAGGAATCTGGTAGCGAGGAAGTTCCAGAATGAATACGTTCTTTTCCTTATGTCGGTCAAAAGCACGCATGATAAAGCCTGTCAGGACGACAGCTACTATCCCTATCAGATATATCATCGGTGCTATGTACCACTGTCCCGGGAAGAAGTAGGTGATCATGAGGGCGAAGATTGGCATCTTTGCACCACAGGGGATGAAGGGCGTGACCAGAACGGTGAGTTCTCGTTGTTTCTGGTGCTCTATGGTACGGGTGCTCATGATGGCAGGCACTGTACATCCGGTGCCTATGACTAGAGGAATGATGGATTTGCCAGATAGTCCGATGGAGCGCATCATCCTATCCAGGATAAAGGCAATACGTGCCATATAGCCGCAGTCCTCAAGTATGCTCAACAATAGGAAGAGTACAAAGAGCTGAGGAACAAAGGTAAGCACAGCACCCACTCCTGATATGATGCCTCCTGTAAGTATCCCTGATAGGAGGGGGAATACCCCCAAGGTATCAAGCAGGAGAGTCAGGTTGGTTCCAATCATCTCAAAGAGGCGTTCCAGCAATCCAGTTGTGATGCCCCCAACCAATCCTATGGATAGATAGAAGACTCCCCCCATGATGGCGATGAATAGGGGTAAAGCCGCAAAGCGATTGGTGGCGATGGAATCAAAGTTGAATGAGTTTCTTTGTTGTATCTTGACCTGTGTGGCTCTGGATATGTGTTCGGCTACCTTGTAGCGTTGGTCAATGATGATCGCCTCGACATCGTCATCATAATGGTCGCGCAGACTTTCCTGTGCTTTTGCGATATCTGAGGCAAACTCTTTGGGAAATGGGGGCATGGTGGCGAGGAACAGTTCATCTTCTTCCAACAGCTTTATTGCGGCCCATCTGCTCTGTCTTCCTTTTGGGATGTTGTGCAAGTAGTCATCGATCACCAAAGTGTTGATGTATTTCTCGACAAAATTGGAAAAGAGCGGGCATGCTGGGGCCTTGTTCTCTTCAAGTGCCTTCTCGACTTCTGTCTTGAATTGTTCAAGACCTATGCCTTTGCTTGCAGATATGGAGACGACAGGGCAGCCTGTCATCAGCGATAGGCGTTTCTCATCAATGGTGATGCCTTCCTTTTCCAGGAGGTCCTGCATATTCAGGACAATGAGGACAGGTCTGCCCAATTCAGAGAGTTGTGTGGTGAGGTAGAGACTGCGCTCGAGGTTTGTCGCATCGATGACATCGATGATCAAATCCGGCTGTTCGTCCAAGATATACCGTCTTGAAAGTTTTTCTTCGGGAGAGTAGGGGGAGAGCGAGTAGATACCGGGCAGGTCCAATACCTTGAAAGAATTCCATAAACCTTCTTTCTTTTCTACAGTGACTCCTGGCCAGTTGCCCACGTATGCCGTAGTGCCTGTAAGGGCATTGAAAAGAGTGGTTTTCCCACAGTTGGGATTGCCTATTAGGGATATTGTTTGCATGTCTATTGTAGTTCTATGACGCGGGCCTCAGCCTTTCGAAGGCAGAGGTTGTATCCTCGTAATGTTACTTCCATGGGGTCGCCCATAGGGGCCATCTTGACTACTTCTATATCCACACCTTTTGTGAAGCCCATATCCATGAGCCTTCGCTTGAGTTGTTTCGGTGCTGTTATGGCACCTACACTTGCTCGTTGCCCAACGGTTAGTTCATCCATTGTCATTGCCATTTGCATTCCCTTTTGCTTCTTTGCTCATATATATGTTAGTTAAAACAAACATATGTGTCAATGGTTTTTCCGAAGTATCCTTTGCTTGTTAGTATAGGATGACAAATTACGAGATGCATGATACGATGGGTAATGCAAAAATCTGGGGAAGATTACCTGGAAGCCGTTTTGGCTATTCACCAGGATAAGGGTAAGGTAAGGACTACTGATGTAGCCCTCCGTCTTGGTGTGTCAAAGCCAAGTGTGAACCGAGCCATGAAAATACTTATGGCTGATGGGTATATCCATCAAGAGACGTATGGGGACATCGAGTTGACGGATAAAGGGGAGATCAAGGCCTCTCAGGTCTATTTCCGACACAAGACCCTAACCACATTTTTGAGCGAGATGCTTGGTGTCGATCCAAAGATAGCAGAACAGGATGCCTGTCTCATCGAGCATGATATTTCCAGCGAGACGATGGAGAAACTTGCCATCTTCATGCAAAAGCATGAAAAGAAGGGCTGAGCATTTCTCTTTACTCCCTATACTAACAAATATGTTGTTTGAAATACAAATTTGTCCCTGATGTATGAGGGGGCATTTTTTGTGCGTAAAACACAACAATAATCTCAAAAGCATTGCCTTGTGATACCACTAAACCCCTGTGTATACTTAAAGCATAAATGACTTTAGGAGGTCAGTATGAAAAAATCATTACTGTTGTTCGCTGTTTTGGCGCTCCTTATCCCCGCTTCCGTTTTTGCTTCAGGTGCACAGGAAACGGTTGTAGATGAGAACGCTCCGGTAACTGTCCAGTATTGGACCCATGAGGACCCTGCCAGGACCCAGTTGGAAACTGAGTTGATTGCAGAGTTCATGAAAATGAATCCCAACATCACTGTTGTTCGTTCCACCCAGGCTTCGGTGAAGCAGATTGAGCTGGTCCAGACTGCATTTGCTGCAAATCAGGGCCCTGATATGTTCAACCTGCCCATCGAGAACCAGTATGCGTATATCTCTAACGCCCGTGTCGCTCCTGTCGACTACAAGGCTGCCGGATATGCCAACAAGCAAGATCTGCTTGACAAGTACATCCCTGGCGTCTTGGACACAGTCACCGTTGATGGTGAGGTCTACGGTCTTCCTCTTGAACTGACCAACTGGTCCATCTATCTCAACAAGAAGGTTTTCCGCAGTGCAGGTCTCAACCCTGAAACTGACTATCCCAAGACTTGGGAAGAGATGGCAGACATCTCTGAGAAACTTGTCATCCGCGATGGTGACATCCTCATTCGCCGTGGATTTGACTTCAGGTATCCGTATTATCTGACTTTCTTTGTTCCTATGGTAGAACAGCTTGGCGGAGAATTGCTCAGTTCTGATGGCAAGAAGGCTATCATTGGTGATGATGCCTGGATCAAGGCCCTTACCTACATGAAGGAATGGGGACCTAGTGGTCGTAACCTTGGTTCTCCTACCTATAAGAATGCCCGTAGTTTGTTCAACAAGGACAACAATGACATTGCCATGGCTCATACAGGTCTCTATCAGGAAGGGCGTATCGAGAAGGACAATCCAGAATTCTTCAACAGTGGTGAGTGGATGGTCATTCCTTACCCCGTGTTCGAAGATGCCGTTCGTGACGTAGCTGCCTGCTACTATGGCCATTTCTTTATGGTGAATGCCGACTCTTCTCCAGCTGTCCGTAAGGCTGCCTGGAAACTTTCCGGCTTTCTGCTCAGCCATGGTGAGGATTACTTGACCCGTGGTGGAAACATTATCCAGCCAACCAAGGCTTTGTTTGCTTCCGAAACCTTGAAGAATATGCCCTACAGTCAGGTATTCATCGATGACATGAATCGTTCACACATGATTTACTACGGAGAGAACTCTGCACAGATCCAGACTCTGATCCGTAATGCTGTTGAATCTGTCATGCTTGGTGGCGTGAGCCCAGAGAAGGTGCTTGCTACACTCAGAGCTTCTGCACAAGAAGTTGTTGACGAACAATAGTTGTTGTTGAGAGTGTTCTGCCGGCTAGTCCGGCAGGACCTCTTCTCTTTTTTTCTTTATTGTATTTTCTATCTTCACTGATAGTTCATGCTTCATCTGCTTGAGCTTACAATGTGGCTCAATGTGGTCTGCATCACACAAACTGTGGGCATTTCTGCCCGCTCTTCAGGAGAGGCTCTATGGGTTCCAAGAAAAGTTTCAGCATCGAGAAAAAACAGGCGCGATGGGGAGTTGCCTTTGTTGTTCCCTCCCTTGTATTCTTCTCGGTTTTTAATTTCTATCCTATCCTCAATGCCCTATACATGAGCTTCTTTAACAGGAAAGCATTGAGCAAAGCTCCTCCAAAGTTTCTCGGATTTGACAATTACCTGCGTCTGTTCAACCCCGATACCGCTGGCAATGAGCTTTCCTTCCTGAACTCACTGAAATCAACCATGGTATTCACCTTGGGTACCTTCATCCCCCTTTTGATCCTAAGCCTCATCATAGCTGTCTTTATCAGTTATCTTTCCAGCAATAAGAGCAAGAAGTTTTTGCAGGTGGCCTACTATTGTCCTGCAATTCTTTCCTCTGTGGTGGCTGCAACCATCTGGATGCTCATCTTTGATCCTAGAGGCTTGGGAAACCAGTGGGTGAATGCCCTGATGGGGACGCCGGGAACTGACCACCGTTGGCTTGTTGACCCTATCATGGAGCAGGTATCCACTATGGTCATCTATTTCTGGAAATATATTGGGTACTTCGTCATTCTGTTCATTACCGGTCTAGCTTCCATTCCCCCTACCATCTATGAGGCCTCGACCATTGATGGGGCCAATAAATGGCAGTCATTTTGGCGAATTACCCTCCCTCTCTTGAAGCCTACCGTTGTACTGGTTTCGGTCATGGCCATGTTACAGTGCCTAAAGACTTTCGGTACCCAGTACATGCTCTACTCAAATGGGGCTCCAAGGGCACCAATCAATGTCATCACCTTCAATATCTACATTACTGGTATCCAGCAGCAGTACCTCAGCAGGGCCAGTGCCATGAGTATTGTACTATTCATCCTTATGCTCTCGCTGACTTTGGTCCAGTTCAAGACCACGAAGAGCGAGAATGTGGAATACTAGGAGCATATGATGCAAAAACTGAAAACCCTAACACTGCCCAAAGTACTGATAGTTCTCTTCTTGTTTGCCATGCTCCTCTTTACCCTGATGCCTATCGTCTTCATGATAACTGCATCAATGATGAGTTCTCGCCAGATAGTCCGGATGCCGTTCAATTGGATTCCTGAAGGGTTGCAATGGGAGAACTTTGCAAAGGCTATCATGGGCAATGATGGGACCTACATTTTCCTCCGCAATATTTCCAACTCCCTGATTGTCAGCACTACTGTGGCCATAACGACAGTCATGCTCGCAGCTCTTACCGGATATGGCCTTGCAAAATTCAAGTTCAAGGGAAGAACTACTGTTTTCATGATGATCATGGCAACCATGATGATTCCTTTTGAAGCGATCATGATTCCTTTGTATATGGTCGTAATGGTACTTCGTATCCAAAACAGCTATATAGGACTTATTCTTCCCTTCCTGGTAAGTGCCTTCGGCATCTTCCAGATGAAGCAGTACCTTACAACCTTTCCAGGCGAATTTCTCGATGCAGCCCGTGTCGATGGCATGGGTGAGTTTGGAATCTTTACTAGGATTGTATTCCCCAACTGCAAGCCTGTTATAGCTACCTTGGCGATTCTTTCCTTCCGAGGGCAGTGGGACAACCTGTTATGGCCTCTGTTGGTAAGCCAGAGTGACAAAATGAAGACCATTCCCCAATACATCTCAAATTTTGCGTTGGAGAGAAGTACTGACGAAGGGGCGATGATGGCAGCAGCTTTGTTGGCATCGATACCCATGTTCTTGCTTTTTATGTCCCTTACCAAGTACTTTATAGGTGGCTCAGCCGTATATGAGTCAAGGAAGGGTTAAATATGTTTGATCGAATTTGTACTGACCTTCACAGTAGTGATCCTCTCTTTGCTCCTCTGGTGACACTCTGCCCAGAGTTGGAGATGTTCCCGCCTCTAGGGGATCTTCCCTACAGCCGCTATCTGTTGGTTTCCAAAAACCAGGAGAGCATCGGAAAGGCGCGACAGATGGGCATAGCCAGCGCAAGCTCAAATCCTGAGCTCAAGGCTGATATTCTTGTAAAAGAGGCCAAGGACTTGCGGTCCCATCTCTCCTTTATCAATGATCCTGCACAAGGGTGTGATCTCTTTGTCTTTGACATGGGAAACGTAGTGGTCAAGAACATCCATATGCTGGGGAAGATTTCCAGACGTCTGGGCCTCGATAAGGGGGAGTTCAAGGCAGATTATCACAACTATGATTTTGCCTTGATGGAGGGAAGTCTCCCCATAGAAGCATATTGGGAGCATGTTCGTACCAAGTTTGGCGTCAAAGTGGAAGGAAACCCTTTTGCAAAGGATTTTACCCCACATTTCAATGAAGAGGTGGTCAACCTTATCAAGACTCTCCGTTCTGATGGCAAGCGTGTTGTCTGCGGCTCAAATACCTTTGCTCCCCATTGGGACATCCTGGAAAGGATGGGCGCCCTTGCCCTTTTCGACAAGAGCTATGCCTCCCATGAGATGGGTATTTCAAAACCTTCAAGGCAGTTCTTCGAACACATCCTTGCCAAGGAAAAAGCAGAGGCAACCAAGACCTATTTCATAGATGACTATGAAGAAAATATTGTCCAAGCCTCCACACTGGGTATGCAGTGCCTGCTCTACACTGATGGGATCAGGCAGAGTGCTACAGAGAAGCTGAACGAAACGTTTGGGCTTTGATGGTAACCAATTCACGTAGAGTACAAAGATAGTACTTTTTGCCTAAAGCAAAAACCTGCATTCCACTATGGATGCAGGTTTTTTGTTTTTCGAAGCATATGGGCGAAGGGAGGCCTTTCAGAACAGGAGTTTATCCGTTGCCTCTTGTAGGCCTTGCATGATAGGCAGGGCTATTTCTTCGGGAAAACCCTGAGGAAGCTTTGCTGTCACATCAATGATGGCCGTGGGGAGGCTCTGTCCTATTTCTCTGATGATGTCATCCATCAAATTGGAGGCTCCTACAATGTGGGCCTGCTCAATCCAATGTCTCTTACAGATTTTATCCCATTCGTAGTGTCGGCTTGTACCTGTCACAGCCATTGCCATTTTCAATTTTTGTTGTGGAATCATTCCTATGCCATGTCCAAGGACTGGGTAGGCGGACACTACATCATACAGAGGGGTCAACGTGTACCGTCCCTGACTTTCAAGAAAGATGCTAAAGTTTTTTGCATGACCGTCGGGGGCTGCTAGCAACCAGAAAAGAATTTGTGCCTTGAGGAATTTTTTTCGGTTCAACTGTGGGTCAATGGCATTGATCAAGAGTTTGCTCAAGGTGGAAATTCCTGGTCCTCCTTCAGATTCATACTTCATGCTGGATTTTGTGCCAGTTGCTTGGCAGAGGTCTTCCTGGGGGAGTCTCATCCACCATGTCCCATCAGAGGCGAGTCGGCGGTCAAAACGTTCAACAACGAGAACCTTCTGGTCTTCAAAGGTTGCAATATCTGCCTTTGCAACTTCCAGGCCAAAAGCTTCAAGAAGTTTGAGGCAAAGCCATTCATTCTCAACTGAGAGCGCCATATCTGCTTGCATTGTTCCAATTTTCCCCAAAGGCAGTTTGAAGATGTGTGTCGTGGGCGTAGATCCGATTGGCTTGCACCATACACCTTCATGAAAGAGCAACGCGGTTTTCTCTTGGGCTCCGGCAAGTGAAATACTGAAAGGGTCATCGTATGAATCTTCCGGAATGTTTCCTGCCTTGATTGATCGAACGATATTCGCGACATCATGCATGCTTAATTTTTGTGCCCCAATAGTATGGATATCAGAAGGAACCTTGCCTGAGGACAATAGTTGTAAAGCACCCACACAGTCTTTGCCTATTTCGGTCAACAAATCGAAGGGTGAAGTCGATTTGCAGCCAAACCGACGTTGAATTCTCTGTCTGATGTCAGAATTATCAGGAAGAAGGTTTTCAAAGAAGTCTTCAATGTGTTGCCCTTGCAAAGGTTTGGAAGAAGGGCTCAAGGGAAGGGAAAGTGAGAGGGGGCGTACAGAAGGACTATCAAGCCAGGAATCGGTGTATCTGAAGAGATGGCCTTTTCTTGGTCCTTGTGTCCATGTACCAACAAATTTTCCATTCATCCAGACATCCAAGGCCTTGTCCATGTTACCATTCTCCTTTCTGTGAATCATCTGCATGTGTGGGTTTAGGTTTCAGGGTCAATTCGAAATCAATTGCAGAAAGGAGTTTTAGGAAACTGTCGAGTGTGCATCTCTCAGGATCATTCTCAAGGGCAGAGATTGTCTTTGGGAGCAGTCCAACTTTTGCTGCCGCTTCTGCCTGAGTGAGGTTCAAAGTCTTTCGGCGATTCCGTAGGGCGACTGCAAGATGGTAAGGAGTAAGTATAAGATGTTCCATAGAACCTCCAAAGAGTATTACAACTCATAGTATATACCTTGCAGGGGTTAATTTGTCAATATACCTTATAGGGTAATTATTATACCTAAACCCTATAAGGTATATTGACAAGATAGTAGGGTCATGTATTTCACAATGGTTGGGGGCTTCAGGGAAAAGCACTAGAGGATATTGGCGTTGTGGTCATGCATGTGTGTTCTTTATAATATGAACTATGGAACCGGATTTCAGGAAGAACTTCCCCATTAAGTTGGAGAGCCTAGGAGTCCCTTCCTGTTGACTCGAAGAAAGTGCAGGCGAAACAGAGGGAAAAGAAGGTGACCAAGCCCAAACCAGCATAGCTACGCACTACATTGCCGAACATGGGAATTGAGTGCAATCTCTTTTTGTACGATACTAAACTGTACTATAGGAGAATCAAGCAGTATGGAGAAGCATCAAGATATCCGCTGGATTCAGCGTCTAGCAAATTTTACTCGGGCACTTTCACAATTGAAGGCAGCTGTCTCGCTAGCTGAGCAAAGGTCTCTGAGTGAATTGGAACAGCAAGGGATGATCCAATGCTTCGAGTACACGCATGAGTGAAGCTGGAATGTGCTTCGTGATTATCCCAAAGATCAGGGAACACAACAGCTGTTTGGTTCGAAAGATACTGTCCGAGCAGCTTTTGCTGTAGGCCTGATTCAGGATGGAGAAGCCTGGATGGAAATGATACGGGATCGCAACCGTAGCAACCATACCTACAATGCAGAAGTCGCAAACGCAATTGTTACCAATGTCATCAACTCATATATCCATAAATTCAAAGATCTTCGGAAAACATGTGAAGGCCTTGCCCATGAAATCAAAACCTGAAGTGCAAATTATTGGCCTTAAGCCAGAAATTCTCAATCCACTCACTGCGATATTCCCTTCATACGAGGCGTTAGACACCGTAGTGCTGTATGGTTCCCGTGCGAAAGGAACCTATCATGCTGGCTCGGATATCGATATAACCCTTGCAGGGGAGAACCTCAATGATTCCTTGGTTGGCAAAATTGAGGAAGATATCGACAATCTTCTTCCCTACTCCTTCGATATCTCATTATGGTCTCAGATTGATAACGCCGAATTGCGTATGCACATCGAGCGCGTAGGAATCATCATCTATCAGAGACAATAAAGGTACAAGGAATGCTTTCTCCTTGTTCATAACCCCAATCTTGTCGAGGACTCTTAACGTATCATCGCATTCAACGATCAGGTACCAACTCGATTCTTTCAAGTTCTGATTTCTTTGTTTATGAGCTTTAGCAATCTGAAAATTTCCCACTCAAACATAGTTGAGGGCAGTTTTTCACTTTCCTATGACTTCTTTCAAAAAAACCTGCACGTCATATTGAAATGCAGGTTTTTTTGCATGTAGGGAAATATATCCTGCTGCTGCTGATCTCACTGACCGCTATGCTCATCCCTATACTGGGTTGGGGTAAGGCCTGTAAAGCGCTTGAAAATCTTGGCAAAGTAGCCAGGGGTAGGAAAGCCGCAGTTGGTCGCGATTTCCCCGATGTTACGCTTGGGATCCTTCATCAGCTCTACCGACTTGTTGATTCTCCAAGCATTGAGATACTGCAGGAAGTTCAGGCCTGTGACCTCCTTGAAGAGGCGTGAAAGATGGCTCTCTGAGAGTTCCAGGAAGGCTGCTGCCTCCTGCAATCCCACAGGACTTGAGTAGTTTTCTGCAATGAACGCGATGGTGTTGTCTATGACATGGTTGCTAACATTGCGCGGTAGGGTAATGAGCTCTGCAGCACTGGCTTTTTTGTCTTGTTTCATCTGTTCAAAGTCGCGATCCTCTTCCTCAATCTTTTTGACAAGGTTGGCAAGTGTCTCTTCAAGCTCTTCGTCGTCCACAGGCTTGAGCAAATAGTCAAAAACCCCCAGCCTGATGGCCTGTTTCATATAGTTGAAGTCAGAGTGTCCGCTCAGGATGATGGCATGGTTAACAGGGCAACGGGAGAGCATGGCAAGTCCGTCGAGACCGGGGAGCCTGATATCGGTAAGTACAATATCTGGTTCCAATTCCTTGATGAGCTTCTCCCCTTCAAGACCGTCACCGGCAGTCCCTACCAGCTCGAGGCCGAGTAGGTTCCATCGTATGGATGAGACTATCTCATCGCGCACAATTTTTTCATCTTCAACAAATACTACAGTGTAACTCATACGGTACTCCCTTTGGTCTCATTATTGCCTATGGGGAACGAGATGGATACCACCGTACCTTCCAATTTTTTGGATACGATTGAAAAACTCATCTTTTTTCCATACTTGAGGGCAAGACGCCTATATACATTGTATACACCAACGTGGGTTGAATTTGCAAGGTCATCGAGGTTCTCTGGAAGTGTTCCTTGAGGAAATCCGACACCATCGTCCCTAACGGTGATGTTTACTCTCCCATTTCTTTCTTGTACCAGGACCTCAATGTTCCATTCGCCTGCTTTTGGTTCCAATCCATGGACGATGGAATTTTCCACCAGAGGTTGGATAATCAGCTTGGGCGTCTTCTCCATTGCACAAGTGGGGTCGAGGACCGTGGTCACATGCAGCTTCTCCCCGAAGCGAATCTTTTGGATGGTGAGGTACGAGTCGATCAGGGTCATGCTCTCCTTGAGGGTACATTCACTCTCATGGTTGTCTATCGTAGAGCGTAGCAGCTTGCCCAGCTTAATGGTGATGGTGTAGATTTCCTCTTCGCCGTGCATCCTTGCCAAGGCCTTGATGGTATTCAGCGTATTGAAGAGGAAGTGGGGATTCATCTGGCTTTCAAGAGCCTTGCGTTCAGCTTCAGCAACTTTCTGCTGTTCTTCGCGTGTAAGGTGCAAGAGACCCCTGATCTGGGCGACCATGACATTGAAGCTATGGTCCAACTGAGCGAATTCTTTAATCTTCGCATACTCTTTCTTTGTCTGTAGGTTTCCAGATTCCACCTCTTCCATGGAAGAGGCAAGGTCTCTGATAGGCTTTGCTATGGATCGTGAGAAGAGTAGGGATATGGCTATTGCCAGAATGGTACCAATGCCCATCATCATGGTAAATGCCCATAGCCACTGGTTCATGTTCTCTTGGAAGGGGACCGAACTGATGATGCCGGCCAAGATCAGGGAGGTCCCTGGTATGGCAGTGGTGGCGAAGATGGAGGTCCCTTCCTGTACTACCTTGTTGGAGAAATCTCCCTTGAAGGAAGCAAGTTCTGGAAACAAATTGAAGGAACCGAACTTTTCAGGGTGTGTCAGTGAGGATACGTAAAAACCCACATTGTCTATCAGCAGTTCTTCGCCAAGCACCCTGTCTGTGTTGATACCGTCGGTAAGAGCTTCTGCATATATTTCAACTACAAGGTATCCTAGATTGGTTCCAGAGCGATCATAGACCTTCCTGAGTATCGAAGCCAGGACCTGGCGACCATTCTCCGCTGTCCTGTGCCCACCAATGCTGATAAGTGAGGCTGTCTGAGAAACATTCTGATTCTGGCTGATGATATTATTCATATCCCAGTCGTTGCCCTGATAGCGCAGGTCAAAGACTTCAGGGAATTCGTGTGTCGATATCCTTACCTTCCCAGAGTTGCTCACCAGTTGGGCGCTTGCGAGGTAGGTATCTCCCTTCATCACGCTAAAGAGCAGTTGGTAGAGTTCTCTGGATGCACTGGTATTTGCATCAAGGACATCCTCTTGCAGGATTTGGACAACCAGATCATCGGTTGAGAGGGTGTATGCCTTATGCCTATAGTCTTCTAGGATGGTCCCCAAACGGTTTGCATCCAGTGTTATGATGTCCATAGCCTGGCGCTGTAGGTAGCGGACTTGGTTGCCCTTTCCAGTCAAAGTATAGAAGGTGGAGAATAGTCCCAGTGGGACTACCAACACTATAATAAAGTAGAGTAGGAGTCGCCCAAACAGGGATCTTCTTCCAAGTTTCCAAGTCTTTTTGCTCATACTCTCAGTGTAGCGCCAAACCCATGGGCATTCAATATCAGTATGACTCAACGCATGTTTACTGCATAAAAATACTGCCAGATGAATATTTTTTTAGGGTTTTCAGTATTGAGGGTTGACACGATTAGGAAAACCGCGTTACAACCTTTACAAGGCTATTCAGCCATTTTTGAGGAGTGTATTGTGAAAGGGTTTGCAAGGCAGGTGAGTCACCATACAGATGAAAAAGACAGAACAATGCATTCTGGCGCCTATGCCTGTGCACATGATTCTTCTCGTTCTGGCGCATTTTCTATGCGTAGTTTTCTTGCCGACAATGTAATCCTAGCAAACCTCCTCCTCATTGCCCTCCCCATCTCCCTTCTTCTTATTGTAGTAAGCCTAATTATTCTCTAGCCACGGCGACAGAGCATCTCTGTTAGGTCCGTGGAAAAATTCCCCTTATACAGGGGACGGATAGATTATACCCATTGCATAGACAAAAAAAAGGAGCCAGAAAGCATGAAAATCATAGAAAAACGGTACACCCTAGCCATCTTGGTAAATAACCAACCCGGTGTGTTGATGCGCGTCGTTTCCCTTTTCAGCCGTCGTGGCTACAACATTGACAGCCTTTCTGTAGGAGAGACTGAGAATATCGCCTTTAGCCGTATCACCATTGTCATCACAGGCGATCGTGATATTGTGGAACAGATCAAGAAGCAGGTAGGTAAGCTCATCGATGTGAAGCGAGTCTATGAAATGACCCAAACCAAGTCCATCCAGCGTGAGCTGGTGATGGTCAAGGTCTCAACCACAGCATCAAGCAGGACAGAGATAGTTGAACTTGGCCAGATATTCAAGGCGAAGATCATCGATGTCACCTCTTCAACGGTGACACTGGAAATGACAGGAAGCCTGGATAAAATCCAGTCCTTCTATGACCTGTTGAGTCCCTATGGGATAGTAGAGATGTCACGTACTGGTATCACTGCCCTAGAGCGTGGATCGAGACCTCTGAGTTCCATAAGCTACAGTGAAGATGAAAACTAGAACATAACGCCACATTGGCGCTTCAAACAATAAGGCCATTTGGCCGGAGGATAGGATTCAATGAGTACAATGTATTATGATTCGGAAGCTGATCTCTCAAAGCTAGACGGCAAAAAAGTCGCCATCATCGGTTACGGTAGCCAGGGCCATGCCCATGCGCTGAACCTGCACGAAAGTGGAGTTGATGTAGTTGTCGGACTCTACAAGGGTTCGAAGAGCTGGAAAATCGCTGAAGAGGCAGGACTCCAGGTTTCCACAGTAGAAGAGGCAACGAAGATGGCCCAGGTCATCATGATACTTCTTCCTGACGAAATACAGGGGAAGATCTATCATGACAGCATCGAAGCAGGCCTTACCAAGGGCAAGTACCTTGCCTTCGCTCATGGCTTCAATATTCATTTTGGCCAGATCAACCCACCTGCGGATGTAAATGTCATCATGATTGCACCCAAAGGCCCTGGTCACACGGTTCGTACTCAGTTCCAGGAAGGAAAGGGCGTTCCTTCACTGATTGCCATAAACCAGGATCCAAGCGGAGATTCCAAGGAGATTGCCCTTGCCTATGCAAAGGGACTTGGAGCCGGTAGGGCAGGTATCTTTGAGACAACCTTCAAGGAAGAGACTGAGACTGACCTCTTTGGTGAGCAGGCTGTCCTTTGTGGTGGAGTCACCGCCCTCATCAAGGCAGGATTCGACACCTTGGTGGAAGCTGGTTACCAGCCTGAGATGGCATACTTCGAGTGCTGTCACGAAATGAAGCTTATCGTTGACCTGATCAACCAAGGCGGATTGTCCTACATGCGTTACTCCATCAGCGATACCGCAGAGTATGGCGACTATATCACTCAGGACAAGATCATCACTGATGACACCCGCAAGGCTATGAAGGGAATCCTTACCGATATCCAGGAAGGGACCTTTGCCCGCAACTGGCTGTTGGAGAACCAGGTCAAGAGACCTTACTTCAATGCCAAGAAGCGTATTGAAAGTGAGAGCCTTCTGGAGAAGACCGGACAGAAGTTGCGCTCCCTGATGAGCTGGCTGAAGAAATAACACTAATAATTCTGGGAAGGACACTATGGAAAACAATAATCGAATCTATATTTTCGACACCACTTTGAGAGATGGCGAGCAGGCACCAGGCTACAGCATGAACCTTGACGAAAAAATTCGTATGGCCCAGCAGTTGGAGTCTCTAGGTGTGGACATCCTTGAGGCGGGTTTTGCCATAGCGTCCCCCGGGGATTTTGCCAGCGTACAGGCAATTAGCCGTGCAGTGAAGGATGTGACAGTCGCTTCCTTGTCACGGGCATTGGAGAAGGATATCAACGCAGCCTGGGAGGCAGTGAAAGAGGCCGGGAGGCCTAGGATTCATACCTTTCTTGCTACCAGTGACCTACATTTGCAATACAAACTGAAACTGAACCGTGAGCAAGCCTTGGCAAAGGCGGTTGCGATGGTGAAGTATGCTCGAAACCTCTGTGGCGAAGTGGAGTTCTCCCTGGAGGACGCCACCCGCACAGACCTTGATTACCTTTGCCAGGTTGTCGAGGCTGTCATAGCTGCAGGTGCTCAGGTGATAAACTTGCCGGATACGGTAGGCTATGCCACTCCTTCTGATATGACGAAAATGGTTAGTTCTGTCATGAACCGTGTACCCAACGTGGACAAGGCGATCCTTGCTGTGCACTGTCACAACGACTTGGGGCTTGCCGTGGCAAATACTCTGGCCGGTTTGCAGGCAGGGGCAAGACAGGCCGAGTGCACTCTCTGTGGTATAGGCGAAAGGGCTGGAAATGCAGCACTTGAAGAGATTGCCATGGCCATCAGGACTCGAAACGATGAGTACAGTTTTCACTCTACCATAAAGACTGAGGAAATCTACCGCTCAGCACGGGTGCTGACCTCCATAACTGGAGTAAAGATGAACCCCTCTAAGGCTATAGTGGGCGCCAATGCCTTTGCTCATGAAAGTGGTATCCACCAGCATGGTATGATGGCAAACAGCCTCACCTATGAGATTATGACCCCTGAGAGTGTAGGCGTGCTTACTACCAGTCTCGTACTTGGAAAGCACAGTGGCCAGCATGCCTTTGAGCAACGTCTTGTTGATCTGGGCTACGGCCTTGGCAAGGATGAGGTCATACGCCTATTTGGTGAGTTCAAGAGCCTTGCTGACCGCAAGAAGACCATTACCGATCGCGACCTTATAGCTTTGGTGGAAAGCACCAGCAAGAGTTCTCCTGTCACCTGGGAGCTTGATTCCTTTGTGGTCAATAGTGGGAACATGATGACAAGCACCGCCTGTGTCACCCTGAAGAAAGGGGAGAAGAAGTACCAGGAGGTCGCTTGTGGTACCGGTCCAGTCTATGCATCGCTGCGTGCAGTTGAGAAGATAATTCGTCATCCGTTTGGCCTTGAGGACTACAATCTCCAGGCAGTCACTGAGCATCGTGATGCCCTTGGCGAAGTCATGGTGAAGATCAGCGACGGCCATGGGGTATACCGTGGCAGGGGCTTGAGCACCGATGTCATCGAGGCTTCCATTCTCTCTTGTCTTGCAGCGGTGAACCGGATGCTTGACGAGGACCAGCCCCACTATATGCAGGGAGTCAAGGTAACTTCAGCCCCAAATTTTGAGAATGACATGCTCAGTAGCCATAGTGACAAGCAAAAGGAGCTATCTGATGAGTAAGGTCGCCCTGTTTGATTCGACTCTGCGTGATGGCAGTCAGGGCGAGGGGATCAGCTTCTCCGTTGAGGACAAGCTGAAGATCGTACGTGCCCTCGATGCTTTGGGTGTGCAGTATATCGAGGCGGGGAACCCCGGATCCAACCCCAAGGACCTGCAGTTCTTTGAACGTGCGAAAAATATGATTCTCAAGAATGCGACTCTTGTGAGCTTCGGTTCTACCAGAAGACGGGGTATTGAGGCCAAGGATGATGTGAACCTGCAGAACCTGGTGAAGAGCAATACGAAGGTAGTCTCTATTTTCGGCAAGAGCTGGGATTTTCATGTAACAGATATCATCAGGACAACACTAGAAGAGAACTTGAAGATGATTGAGGATAGTGTCCGCTTCATCGTAGACTCAGGCAGTGAGGTGTTCTTTGATGCTGAGCATTATTTTGATGGGTTTGAAGCTAACAGGGAGTATGCCCTTGCCACCTTGCAGGCCGCATTGGCTGGAGGTGCTTCAACCTTGGTGCTCTGTGAGACACGCGGGGGAATGCTCCCTTCCAAGGTAGCAGCTATCACAGAGGAGACAGCCAAGCTGTTCCCCTCTGTCCCCCTGGGCATTCATGCCCATGATGATATTGGGTGCGGGGTTGCATCCTCGATTGCTGCCATCGAACGTGGTGCAAGGCAGGTGCAAGGGACTTTGCTAGGTTTTGGTGAGAGATGTGGGAATGCCAACCTGGCAAGCATTATCGCCATCTTGGAGACCAAGATGGGGCATGACTGTCTCAATGGGGTTGTTCTGGAAAATCTTACCCCGGTGTGTCGTGCTGTTGCTGAAGTTGCCAATGTACGAATCAGTCATGGTACGCCCTTTATCGGACGTAGTGCCTTTGCCCATAAGGGTGGAATGCATATCGACGGGGTACAGAAGAACCCCTCTTCCTTTGAACATGTCGATCCCACTGTTGTAGGCAATGAGCGTCGTCTCCTGATGAGTGAGGTTGCCGGGCGGGCTCTGATGACCAAACGCATCGCAGCGATTGCCCCTGACTTGGATAAGGATGACCCTGTGACCATCACTCTGATGGACGAACTGAAGAAACTGGAAGCAGAAGGTTACCAGTTTGAAGGGGCTGAAAGCTCCTTCGATCTGGTCATACGACGCCATCTCAGGTTGTACCGCCCCTTCTTTACCTTGGTGCATTTTCAGACGCTTGGCAGTATGCCCTATGCTGACCCCCTTTCTGGGGCAACCCATCAGGCAGTGGTGAAAGTGAAGGTGGGAGGCGAAAGTGCAATTACTGCAGCAGAGGGGGAAGGCCCTGTAAACGCTTTGGATAAAGCGTTGCGCAAGGTGCTTGAGCAATTCTATCCGACTCTCAAGAGTGTGCACCTCACCGATTACAAGGTCCGTGTCCTGGACTCGGGCAGTGCAACTGCTTCGAAAGTCAGGGTTCTGATTGATTCGACCGATGGTCAGGACACCTGGTCAACCATTGGAGTAAGCAAGGATATCATCGAGGCCAGCTGGCTGGCCTTGAGTGACAGTATAGAATACAAACTGATCGCTGATGGGATTACCCCAACAGACGACATAGAGTAAGGAGACGCCAATATGGGCATGACAATGACACAGAAGATTCTTGCTCACCATGCAAAGCTGGACTCGGTAAGAGCAGGGCAGCTGATCATGGCTGATCTTGATATGGTGCTAGGTAACGACATTACAGCTCCGGTTGCATTCAATGAATTCCCCAAGTTCGGGCAGAAGACGGTTTTTGACAAGGACAAGGTCGCCCTCGTTCCTGACCATTTTTCCCCGAACAAGGATATCAAGGCTGCCGAACAGTGCAAGGCCATGAGAATGTTTGCTGGTGAACATGAGATTACCAACTACTTTGATGTGGGACAGATGGGCATCGAGCATGCCTTGCTACCTGAAAAGGGGCTGGTCGGTGCTGGGGATTTGGTCATCGGGGCCGATAGCCATACCTGCACCTACGGTGCTCTCGGTGCCTTCTCCTCTGGAGTGGGGTCAACTGACATGGCATGTGGCATGGCCAGTGGCCAAGCCTGGTTTAAGGTACCCGCCGCCATCAAGTTCAACCTGACAGGAAAGTTTAACACCCATGTCAGCGGCAAGGACCTTATCCTGCACATCATCGGTATGATCGGTGTCGACGGAGCTCTCTATCAGAGTATGGAGTATACGGGTCCCGGAGTTGCCTCTTTGACAATTGATGACCGTTTTACTATCTCCAACATGGCCATTGAAGCTGGTGCGAAGAATGGGATCTTCCCTGTTGATGCTATTACCCTTGCCTATCTGGCTGAGCACTGTCCCCGTACGCCTGTAATCTATGAGGCTGATGCGGATGCAGTGTATGATAGGGTGATTGACATAGATCTTTCCAAGGTTAAGAGTACGGTCTCTTTTCCCCACCTTCCTTCCAATACCCGCACCATAGACGAAGTCGGTGAGGTGAAGATCGACCAGGTGGTCATCGGATCGTGCACCAATGGTCACATCAGCGACCTGCGCGAGGCTGCGGCCATCCTCAAGGGTCATAAGGTTGCCCCCTGGGCACGCTGTCTCATTTTCCCTGCTACCCAGAAGATCTGGAAGCAGGCAATGAATGAAGGTCTCTTTGATATCTTTGTCGATAGCGGTTGTGCTGTCTCCACTCCTACTTGCGGACCCTGCCTTGGCGGGCATATGGGGATTCTGGCAGAGGGGGAGCGTGCGGTAAGCACCACCAATAGGAACTTCGTCGGTCGTATGGGCCATGTGAAGAGTGAAGTCTATCTTGCAAGTCCGGCTGTTGCCGCTGCAAGTGCGATCAAGGGGTACATCGCCGACCCCGCCAAAGTCCAGGAGGTGCGATAATGCAAGCTAAAGGATCCGTCTTCAGATATGGGGACAACATCGATACCGACGTTATCATTCCTGCGAGGTATCTCAATACCTCAAACCACAGGGAACTGGCCATGCATTGCATGGAGGATATAGACGCTGAATTCATCAAACAAGTGAAGCAGGGTGACATTATCGTAGCCGACAAGAACTTCGGGTGTGGCTCGAGCCGTGAACATGCTCCCATAGCTATCAAGGAGAGTGGGATCTCTTGTGTCATAGCGCGCACCTTCGCCCGTATCTTCTACCGCAACTCCCTGAACATAGGCCTGCCTATTCTCGAGTGTGAAGAAGCTTGTGATGGTATCAAGGCAGGCGATGTGGTCAGTGTGGACTTCTCAACAGGTCTCATCACCAATGAGAGCAGTGGACAAACCTTCCAGAGCGAACCTTTCCCTCCCTTTATGCAAGCTTTGATCCAAGCCGGTGGGCTTGCCCCCTATATGGTAGAGAAAGGAAATAAAGCATGAAGAAGCATATAGCATTAGTGCCGGGAGACGGCATTGGAGTCGATATCGTAGCAGAGGCTGTCAAGGTTCTTGACCGTATCCAGAAGAAATTCGGCCACGAGTTTACCTATAGCACCTATCTGGCCGGAGGGTGCGCCATTGACGCAACAGGCAAGCCTCTTCCTCCAGAAACTCTCAAGGGTTGTGCCGAAAGTGACAGCATCATCCTAGGGGCAGTTGGTGGGCCCAAATGGGATAGGCTTCCCAGTGATATCCGCCCTGAGAAGGCCCTGTTGGGGCTTCGGGGTGAATTGGGTTTGTTCTGTAATTTGCGTCCTGCCATCATTTACAAGCAGCTTTCTGCAGCTTGCCCCCTAAAGGCCGAAATAGTGGGGGAAGGTCTGGATATCATGGTGGTACGCGAGCTTACCGGAGGCATCTACTTCGGCGAGCGAGGGCGAGATGTGAATAGTGCCTATGACACGATGAGGTATACCGTATCAGAGATTGAGCGTATTGTACGTAAGGGCTTTGAGATTGCACGGAAACGTACAAAAAGGATGTGCTCTGTTGACAAGGCAAACATCCTCAACTCCAGCCAGCTCTGGCGCGAGATAGTGGAACGTCTGGCGCCAGAGTACCCTGATGTGGCTGTGAGCCACCTCTATGTTGATAATGCTGCCATGCAGCTGGTCCGCAATCCTCGGCAGTTTGATGTTATCGTGACTGAGAACATGTTCGGTGATATCCTTAGCGATGAGGCCTCCCAAATCACCGGTTCCATCGGAATGCTTCCTTCCGCATCACTTCGGGAGGATAGTTTTGGCATGTATGAACCTATCCACGGCAGTGCACCTGACATTGCCGGAAAGAACATAGCCAACCCGATAGCCACCATTCTCTCTGTGGGGATGATGCTGCGCTATACTTTTGGATTGACTGAGGAAGCTGATGCTGTACAAGAAGCCGTTTCCAAAGTCCTCGATGCGAACTATCGCACCGCTGACATCTACTCCGAGGGCATGAAGCTCGTCGGTACAAAAGAGATGGGCGACCTTATCGCCCATGCCCTGTAATAGGGAGGTTGTAGGATGGACGATAGCAAGAAACGTTCTAGTGTGATGACTGAAGGGGTTGACAAGGCTCCTCACCGCTCCCTCATGAAGGCTCTCGGTTGGACTGACCGCGAGATTCATATGCCTATGATCGGCATTGTAAATGGTGCCAATGAGATCATTCCCGGACACATCCACCTCAATAGGATTGTCGATGGGGTAAAGGCAGGCGTTCGCTCTGCGGGGGGTAACCCTGTATCGTTTCCTGTTATCGGCGTCTGTGATGGAATAGCGATGGGGCATACGGGTATGAAGTACTCCCTTGCCAGTCGTGAGATCATAGCCGACTCCATAGAGATTATGGCTACCGCCCATCCTTTTGATGCCCTGGTCTTTGTTCCCAACTGTGACAAGATAGTTCCTGGAATGCTCATGGCAGCCGCTCGGTTGAATATCCCCTCCATCTTTGTTTCAGGAGGTCCGATGCTGGCAGGGCATGTCCCAGGAGGCTCGGTCAATGGCATGAGCCTTTCGACGATGTTTGAGGCCGTAGGCAGCAATGCCGCGGGTACGATGAGCCAAGAACAGCTTGAAGCCTTCGAGGACAGTGCCTGTCCTACCTGCGGATCCTGCAGCGGAATGTATACGGCCAACAGTATGAATTGCCTTACCGAGGCCATCGGTATGGGGCTTCCCGGCAACGGAACAGTTCCTGCTGTCTATAGTGCACGTGACCGTCTTGCCAAGGAAGCGGGCTATATGATCATGGAAATTCTCAAGAAGAACATACGCCCCTTGGACATCATGACAGCGGCGGCATTTGAAAATGCCCTTACTGTTGATATGGCCCTTGGGTGCAGCACCAACACCATGCTCCACCTTCCTGCCATCGCCCATGAAGCGGGTGTAGATCTGGATATCTTTATGGCAAATGCTGTCAGTGCTAAGGTTCCCAATCTCTGTCACCTTGCCCCAGCCGGACCCTACCATATTGAGGATCTCTATCAGGCAGGGGGCGTGATGGCTGTGATGGGAGAACTTGATAAGAAAGGGCTTTTGGATGGAACGCTTCCAACGGTAAGTTGCAAACCCATCGGAGAGTTGTATGCAGGTGCGATCAACCACAACACTGAGGTTATCAGGGCAATCGATACCCCCTATTCTGTTACAGGCGGTATCGCTGTATTGCAGGGTAATCTCGCACCTGATGGGGCAGTGGTTAAGCGTAGCGCAGTTGATAAAGCGATGCTTGTCCACAAGGGGCCTGCAAGGATATTTGAAAGCGAAGAGGATGTCATCAAGGCAATCTATGCTTCCCAGATCAAGAAAGGTGATGTGGTGGTTATTCGCTATGAAGGGCCCAAGGGAGGCCCTGGCATGCGCGAGATGCTTAGTCCAACCTCTGCCATCGCCGGTATGGGATTGGATAAGGATGTGGCGCTCATCACCGACGGGCGTTTCAGCGGAGCAACGCGAGGAGCCTCTATCGGGCATGTGAGTCCTGAGGCTGCCGAAGGCGGTCCTATCGCCCTGGTACAGGAAGGGGACATCATCAGCATCGACATCCCTCAAGGGAAGCTTGAATTGCTGGTTGATGATGCTGAACTGGAAAAACGCAAGAAGAATTGGAAATGTAAGCCTAGTCCTATAACCACTGGCTACCTTGCAAGGTATGCCAAACAGGTTACCAGTGCATCTACTGGCGCAATTTTCAAGCAATAAAACCGAATGAACAAGGAGAACCTACCATGCAGATGACCGGAGCACAGATAATAATTGAGTGTTTGGCCGAACAGGGTGTCGATGTAGTATTCGGCTTCCCTGGCGGGGCTGTGTTGCCCTTGTATGAGGCCCTATACCAGAATCAGAAGCGTATCAAGCACATACTGACTGCCCATGAGCAGGGGGCCAGCCATGCTGCGGACGGCTATGCCCGTTCCACCGGTAAGGTTGGGGTGTGTATTGCAACAAGCGGTCCTGGAGCCACCAACTTGGTGACCGGTATTGCCACTGCCTATATGGACAGCGTTCCTCTCGTCGCTCTTACAGGAAACGTGACGTTGCCTCTTTTGGGCAAGGACAGTTTTCAGGAAGTCGATATTACCGGCATCACGATGCCCATTACCAAACATAACTACATCGTCAAGGATGTGACTATGCTTGCCCAGACCATCCGTGATGCCTTCAGGATTGCTCAGGAAGGTCGGCCGGGTCCTGTTCTGATTGACATCCCTAAGGATGTTACCGTCCATACCACCGATTATGTGGTCAAAAAGCCAGTATCTATCCTCCCAAGGACCGAACGCCTCAGTGAAGAGAGCATGGAGATGGCCCTCAGTCTAATTGAAGAGAGCGAAAGGCCGATGCTCTATGTTGGTGGGGGCGTCATTAGGGGAAAGGCTTCTGAAGAGCTTGACAAGTTCGTGGACCTCATCGATGCCCCTGTATGTACCTCCCTGATGGGATGTGGGGCTATTAGCTCCTATAGTGAGCGTTTCACCGGTATGGTGGGTATGCACGGCTCGAAGGTGTCCAACATGTGTGTCTCAGCCTGTGACCTGCTTGTAGTCGTGGGTGCCCGTTTCAGTGACCGTGTGGTAAGCAAGGCAAGTGGGTTTGCCCAGAATGCAAGGATTATTCACATCGATGTGGATCCTGCTGAGATTGACAAGAACATCAAGACCTACTGTCATGTCATCGGCGATGTGAAGGTAGTGCTCTCTGAATTGAACAAGCGCATCACAAAGCCTCTTACAAATGAGAAGTGGATGGATCAGGTGCGTTCGTACAAGTTGCGTTATCCTATCCGTTTCGATAATGAGAGCCAACGTGCGAAAACAATCCTCAAAAGCTTGCAAAAGGTTCTTCCTCCAGAATTTTATATTGTTACGGAAGTGGGACAGCATCAGATGTGGGCGGCCCAGTTTCTCAAACATGTACAACCTGGTCACTTTTTGACCAGTGGTGGACTAGGGACCATGGGATATGGTACTGGTGCTGCCATCGGAGCCCAGATCGGAAATCCAACGAGCAGGGTCGTAAATGTGGCGGGGGATGGAAGCTTCGGCATGAACTGTAATGAACTTGCTACCATTGCACGCTATAACCTTCCTGTGGTTATCCTTCTTATGAACAATCACACCCTAGGTATGGTGCGCCAGTGGCAGACTCTCTTTTTTGACAACCACTATAGCGAAACCACCTTGGATGGTGGTGTCAACTGGATCAAACTGGCAGATGCTTTTGGGATTCATGGTCGTAGAATAGGCCTAGGTGATGATCCCAAAGCTATTCTGCAAGAGGCTTTGGACTTGCACGCTCCTGTAGTCATCGAATGTGAGATTCCCACTGACGACAAGGCTTATCCAATGGTAGCCCCCGGGGCTTCCATCGACGATATGCTTGGAGTCGGTGAACTGGGCGACTACTGAAAAACGTAGGAGATCAATTCAAAAAGGGACATCCCAAGGGCCTTGCTGATATTTTCGAGCGTCTGCTTGCGGGGTGTCCTTTTATTTTTCTCGATATAGTGTATCTGGCTTCTGGTGAGATATGCCCGATCCATCAATTCTTGTTGTGTCATATTTTGTGCAAGGCGCAACTGACGGATTGCTTCCCCAATCATCATTGTTTCCATAGTCAAAAGTATCCAACCAAAATTAGACACATGTCAGTATTTCGTCATAAGAATGTATAAATACTAGCCAATCTAATGAAGCAAACTCAAGATACAGAATAAATGCCATTCAAACAATAAGAATTTATCCGGTATATTTCTGTACTATTTGGATTTATACAAAAGAATGAACTCTCAGATAAAATCACCTGTTTTTCCAAAATAACGTCAGAGGATGCTATACTCTCTAGTGAAACCAAATGTAGGAGGCTTATATGGAAGAATGTCTACGAGAAATGTCGCCAGAAGAGTTGAGTGCAGTCTGTTCCAATCTCTCCAAGACCTGTACAAAGCAGATGAGACAGGAAGAGGCTGATCTTTTTGGGAAACTGTCAGCATATTATGGGGAACAATCACTGAAACAAGCAAAAATACAGACAGGCAGTTCATTTGAGGCTTTATCTGACTTGGTAGAACAGGATCTTTCCCAAGGATATGAAAATGCAACCAAGGCGATTCAAGCAGAACAAGATAGGGGTGCCCAAAGATCCTTGGTTTGGGGCGAGAAGGTAACAAAGCTTGTGAAAAACCTTCTTGCCAGATATGAAAAGCAAGGCAATTCTCTCTTGGAGAACACAGGTGTATATGTCTGTGACATTTGTGGGTTCGTCTATGTGGGAGTACAGCCCCCTGATGTATGTCCTGTCTGTAAGGTACCCAGCTTTAAGATACTTCCTGTCAAAAAGGAGGTCATCTGATGCATGCTGTAAGAAATATACGACTGTGTACCAAGGACTGTGTTTGCCTGTTTGTTTGTCCCACTGGTGCCACCGATACCGAAACCGGCCAGATAGACGCTTCAAGATGTCTCGATGGGTGCCGACTTTGTGTTGATGCCTGTCCTTCGCATGCGATTTTCCTGTTGCCAGAGCACTATGCTTTCCAACAGAAGAAGAGTGAGACGACAGTAGACGCCTTAAGAGAACTGGCAAAGAGTAAGGCCAAGCAGGAAAAACTTGCCCGTGACATTGCCAATGAGACAACAGACCCCATTGTCAGACAACTTGCTACAACATTGGTGAGGGTAAACAGAATTCTCCAGGAAGACCTGCATAGGGAGAGTGGTTTCCTGCTTCCCCAGGATGTCATTGCCAAGGAGTTGTTGAAAGTGCAGCTTGAAATGAACACCCTAGAGCAGGACTTTCCCAAGGAGGCGGTTGAGCGATTGCTTCAGTTGTTGTAGGAAAAGAGGCAAGCAGAGAAAACAAATTTTATAATACCGGAAACAGGATAAACAAGGGCAATCGCTGGAAAGCGGTTGCCCGATTTGATTCGGAGAGCCTCTAGTATTTTCGAACTGTCAATAAGTCATGATTAGGATCATGTAGTATCGGTAGAATAATCCAAATGCATATTCCTATGAGGGGTCCTGATTCCTGATAATCCTCTCACCTCAAATTTATTACGGTATACTAACAAATATTTTATGTGGGCAACAGTGACAGAAACCGCATTTCTGTCAAAAGCTTGTCCTATGTGATGATTCAAATCACATAGGGGGAGCTTTGTTTTTGAGAAATGGTTTTTGGGAAGAAACCCCTAAAGGAGTAGTATGCAATATTTTGAACTCACGTTATTGTCGATCGTATTGATGTTATCGATTTTTATTGATATCCAGAGGTTCCCTTTGTTAAGGAAAGGCCGAGGAAGTCGTTTTTTTTGCGAGCTGGCCATAGTCTATTCGATATTCATCATAATCTCGTTATTGGTGTGCCTTGGCAAGGAAGGGTATCTTACGTATCCGCTCTATATTGGCCGTATCATATGGACCTTGCACTTTATCTCTTTTCCGTTTCTCTTAAGCATGTGGATGCATTTCAATGCGATCAATGTCATTGATGATGTAAAGCTTGTTACGATGCTCACCAGGATTCATGTCATTCCCTTGGTTGTTTTGTCTGTCATAGCAGTTGCTGACATCACTGAACAGCGTTTCTATCCAATGAATCCTGGATACGAACATCTTCTGCCGGTTCCAGGAACCTATTTCATGATTGTCCTGTCAATTTTTTACTGTCTGGCTATGATACTCCCCACATTAGGCCACAGAAAGGATTTGCAGGGATCCTTCCTGTTTGTCTCGATGCTAATGCCTATAACCTTCCTGACTTCAATTGCCACCTTCTGGATGACCCACAGCTATGCCCAGTTCATGATGGTCAATTCTTTCATGATGGTTCTCAATTATTTGGTAGGACAACGAGATTCGCTTCAAGCTGACATTTTGACAGGGCTCCCGACAGAGGCACTTCTCAAGCGAAAACTCATTCGAATCTTTAGGTTTCAATCCTCTTACTCGGTTATTCTTTTGGACATTGAGAATTTTCGGTATTTCAATGCCAGGTATGGTCAGCTGCTTGGCGATAAGATGTTGATTAGCCTTTCAGCGTTTCTCAGCTCATTGGGTAGTGCCAACGAGGTGTTCAGAATCGAGAGCGATCGGTTTTGTCTTTGTATCTCAGATAAGGATGCGGATATGGCAGACACTTTGGTTGCCACAATTAGGGAGCGGATGAACCAATCTTGGGAGCTTGAAGGCACAATTGTTTTCATACAGGTCAATATTGCAGTCATAAATATTCCTCAACAGGCTGCAAATCTTGAGGAGTTCAAACGGGCTAGTGACCAGATACTTTTGGAACTGAAAACTGTACGAAAGAAGTCCATGATCGTGTATACACGAGAATCTACCCTTGATAATCAGTATAAACTGAACGTGATCTCAGCCCTGAGGGAGTCTGTGAGGTTGCCTGAACAGGTACAGGTGTACTACCAGCCCATCTATGAGGTAAAGACAGGCAGACTAATATCTGCAGAAGCTCTGATGAGAATCGAGGATAAGCATCTAGGCTTCCTGCAGCCAGGGGCTTTCATCCCATTGGCCGAACAGACTGGCTTGATCGTACATCTTACCCAGATACTACTGACAAAGGTATGCCAGATGGTAAAACGGCTTCCAAAAAATACCTTGGATTACATTTCGGTCAATCTTTCAGGAGAGGACTTTGGGAACAAGGCCATAGGGAAAACCCTCTTGGATAATATTGAAAAAGAAGGAGTCGAACCGAGAAGGATTGGATTCGAAATAACCGAATCTGTGGTTCTCCAGTCGTATGAAGCTGTAGCTGATGTGATGATAGCATTGTCATCGAAGGAAATTTCCTTTGCCTTGGATGATTTTGGTTCGGGATATTCAAATCTGAGAGCCTTGATAGATCTGCCATACGATTATGTAAAGTTCGATAGAACGGTCATTCAAAGTGCGACAGCAAACCCTAAGATATTAATCCTGCTGACTGAAATGTTGCATAAAATGCAAAAGTGCATTATTGCAGAAGGAGTGGAAACAGAGGAAGAATTGGCTCTGATCCGAGAAGTGGGTATTGAACGTGTACAAGGCTTCATCTTTGCAAAACCCATGGAAGAGAACGACTTCCTGGAATTGGTCAGGAGCTCATATGACAGACCAAAGTGATGCTAGTCCGGTTGTTGGCCCTTCTTCGCTGTTTTTTGTTCTTTCTTCTCGTAGAGATAGATGGCATATACCCCTAGGCTTCCTACCATGGCAGAAGCACCTGTGCTGAGCCAAAGCAGATTCATGCTGTGCGATTCAATGATTGCTCCTCCTATCATAGGGGCAATTGCATGCCCTGTTCCCATGATGATGGGAAGGATTGCACTGAATCGTGCCCGGTGGCTGATAGGGGTATTATTTGCTACATAGAAGTGTTCGTTGGTTGCTGAAATAATCTCTCCTAGCGTAAAGACAGCCGTAAGTACCAGAAAGCTAATTGGTAGTCGGGCAAAAGCGAAGAGGGCGAATGCAACAGCATACAGCACACCAGATAGGACGGTATTAGCCAAAGGGTGGAACCTTCTGAGTTTGCTTACCAACAGTGGGGTTAAGAGAACTACCACTATTCCGTTGAGTGTCATCATCTTGCCGTAGAGTGGGGCTCCTTTCATACCGAATAGGTCAGTGGTAAGCAAGGGCAGGGCGAAGAGGGTCTGACTATAGGCGTAGCTGAAAAAGGTAACAGAAATGGCAAAGAAGAGAAGTTTTGGTCTGGTAAGCAGAGCCTTGATGATGCCCCCCTCTTCTCCTTTTTCTGTTGTCTTCCAGTCCAGGCTTTCTTGTAGGAGTTCCTTTGAAGGTTTTGTCTCATTAATTTTCCACATCACCAAGAAGGTGGCAAGGATGCCTGCTAAGGCATTGCCCCAGAACAACCATTTTGGATTGGCATAGAAGAGGTAGCCTGCGATGATCGGACCAAAGGCGTAGCCTAGGTTGTGACCCAGATAGAGTAGGGAGAAAGAGACCTGGCGGTCTTCGATTGTTGTCAAGTCTGTCTTGAGGGCTTCTCTTGCGGGGTCTACCGCTCCATCGAAGAAGAGCCCAAGGAGAATCATAAAGGGAATAATTCCACTACCTTCCCAAAATCCACAGAGAATGTAACACCCATCCATGAGTAGTTGGGCTATGACCATTACAGGCTTTCTTCCTATCTTGTCAGCAAGTTTGCTTCCTATGAAGGATCCCGGGATATAGAGCGTGGAGGCTATGGTCATGAAGGTCCCAGCCTCAAGAGCTGAGTACCCAAGCCTTTTGGTAAGGTAGAGGGCCAGAAAAGGATAGACAAAAATTCCTACCCCGTTGATCATGGTTGCAATAAAAAGCACATAGATCGGTTGGTTCAACCCTTTGTATATGGCAAGGGGATTCTCCCACCGCCAGCTCATAGGATGGCCTCGATTGCTTTTGCTAGCCCGTCTTCAAGGTTAGAGGCTGTAACTGTGTGGGCATGGCGTTTGACTTCATCAGGTGCATTAGCCATTGCTACTGAGTGACCTGCTACCTTGAGCATTCCGAGGTCGTTGAAGTAGTCCCCAATGGCCATGGCCTGGCTGCTTTTGTACCCATAGGCTTTGCAAATTTCCTCAAGGGCATGGCCCTTGTTGACATCTTTTGCTGAAATCTCTAGGTAACGTGAACCTGAACGATAGATATTTATGGTGTGGGAGAACTTTTCAAGCAAAAGTTCTTCCATTGTAAGCACAAGAGAAGTGTCCTCGCTCATACACAGAATTTTATAGGGTACCTCATTGGTTTTCGCACAATGTCCTGGCAATTTGCCAAATGGTATGACTTCGCCTTCTGTCTTGGAAATAGAAGTTTCGATGGACATCCATGGGCTCGTCTTGTTGATGTACCATCGTCTGTTGGTGTAGATAAAGGATTCAAGGCCTTCTCCCTCTACAAACGAGAGCACCTCTTTGGTGTTTTCCCAAGTGATGGGATGGGAGGCAAGGATCTTGCCATCATCAACAACAAGGGCTCCGCTGTAGCATCCGATCGGCCCATGTATTCCCAACTCGTCCTGCAATAGCTCCAGGCTGGATGCTATCCTGCCACTTATCAGGGCAATGGTAATACCTTTTTCATAGGCTTTTCTCAAAACACGTTTGGTTTCCGGGGAAATCTTGTGGTTGCCATCAAGCAATGTGCCATCTATATCTGTACAAATGAGTTTACAGTCAAACATGGATGTATAGTAGTATAAGAAGGTTTTCTTGTACAGGCGTATAATTGGAGAGTGACAGAATAGGTTCCCCACCAGTTTCCATTGCGTTCTGCTGGTTATTTGAAATTGTAAAAATGCATTATAAAAAATCATATAAGATTAATTATATGGTAAATATACACTTAAAGAATCATATATGATTATTTAAATAATCTGAATTGGTTGTATATATACTCAGTTGTCCCTTCTTCAATACCTACATTCTGAGCGATATCCTTCCAGCTTTTTACCGCTTCGCACACCTCTTCCACTATAGCCAATGCACGGCCTCTGACCAGATTGACCTGCTTTCCACACTCTTTGAAGTCTTCAAGGGTAAATTGATCCCTTTTTCCTTGCATGCTCATTTGATGCTTGGAGACCCATTTGCTGTTTGGCCTATAGCTGTAGGTAAGATCGTACGCAGGGGCTAGGCTCCAAGTGCCATGTCTGTCCATGAGAAACGAGATATTTTTCACATGGTCGTCCTGATTTCTTGCTACAATATTGAACACCATTCTTCTAAAGAATTGTTCAATGCTTGTTTTTCCAATATCCAAACGGTTCATTACCTGGAAAGCTTGTTCGTAACTATAGGCCTCAGGAAGGTTATAATCGAAATGAGCCATAGATCCCAGACTTTGCATATGAACCTTCTGGCCATCATCCAGGCGGTCAAAGCGTTTGGTCATGAAGTGGTTTCTCCCATTCTCGGGGAACAGACGGCATTCGGCCATGGTGATATTGCTCTTCTTGGCAAGCAAGGAATAGGCATACTCTATCAGAGTGAAGCCTTTGTCATCCGAAATATCCTTATCACCATTACCAGTGATTCCGTCAAATTTCAAGAGCCAATATTCAAATCCTGCAGGTGCCGGTACCTGCCCTGATCGTGTCTCATGGGTTTTGGGATTATAGGCGATTACAGCTTTTGCCCTTGCCCCACCGGCAGAAGAGCCTACCTGTAGGATTTGCTTGAATGCATGTTTGTCGAGGTCCATATCTTTTGGGTCAAAGAGCACAGACATGGATTTCCTTGTTTCCAGTACTTGGGAGGCAAGTTCCACCAGACGGTCAACATGCAATACTGCAGAAGGTTGGTTTGCTTCTATGAGCGGATAGTACTCCAAAGCTCCCATTCCTCTTGTTCCGGTATAACAAAGCCGATCGATGGCATTGAAGTCTGATTGTGGCCGGCCTTGTTGGGCTAACCAGGTAAGAATGACGGCATTCCCAAAGGTATCAGGAAGGCTGTCTGCCAACAACCCTGGGAGACCATGGAAGGTTTCCTTGGACAATTCGGGAAATGAATATGGAGTAGCGGCCAATGGCATCTGTAAGGGGGCTACCTCGATGTTGCTTGCAATAAAGTCCTTGTCATATTGGAACACGCCAAGATCTCGTCCGGGGATTAGCTGTACAGCCCCGATCCTGGTATCCCAGAGTCTCACTTCAGCTATGGTATTCATTGTTCATCACCCCACTGGAACGGTTTCTTTGGTAGCGGTTCTTCCTTGAGCTCAGGCTTCCTTACCCGCCGTCTTTTTTTCCCTTGTTGCAGAAGAGTTTCCATAGGACGAATTGATTCGGCTACTATGACACCATCGAGAGAGGAGAGGAGATTCAAAGTTCGGAAGACCCTAATTAGTGTTGTGCTTTGTACTGGCATGCCCTGTTCCAGTCGAGCAACGGTGGGTTTTGATACCCCACTCTTGTGTGCAAGTTCTTCCTGGGTGAGTTCACTCTCGATACGCAGTCGTGCCAGTCGGGACCCCAATTCCGTAAGAATTGCTTCATCACTGAGATAGTCTTGCAGTTGCATCTGGGTAATCCTCGCTTCAGAACAAGTATACTCTTGTAACACATAAAATACAATATAAAGTATCTTTAGTGATTAAATAATTAGAAATTCTTGAATAAAGTTTCATATGTGATTATTTATTGATGATGAAAAATTCATAGGGCTTGTTATGTTGAAGAGGGGATGCCCCTAAGGACATCCCCCTGCATGAACGTATATGTTTGCATGTTCCCCAAACCTAAGATTTCGCTTGGTTGTCAGTTCTCTTTCCAGGCCCTTCCGTAGAAGCTGTCGAGATAGAGCTGCTTAATCTCGCTGATGAGAGGGTAGCGGGGGTTTGTCCCGGTACACTGGTCATCAAAAGCATTGAATGAAAGCTTGTCCACAGCATCAAGGAATTCATCCTCGTTCACACCCCACTCCTTGATAGAAGAGGGTATGTTCAGTTCTTTCTTCAGCTTATCGATCCCTTCAATCAGGGCCTCAACTTTCTGTGCCTGTGTTGATGAGGAGGAGACCGTGATGTACGGGGTATTCTCCTGGTCGTTCAATTCCATGGCAATATAATCAGCAGCCCTGGCATATCTGCTGACAGCCGAGGGGTACTCATACTGTGGGAAGGCCGCCTGTTTGGTCGGGTTATCCGTAGCATTGTATCTGATAATATTACAAAGCAAGAGGGCATTGGCCATTCCATGAGGGACATGGAAAGCAGCCCCGAGCTTGTGTGCCATCGAATGACACAATCCAAGGAATGCATTGGAGAAAGCCATACCGGCAATGGTTGAGGCATTGTGGACCTTCTCACGGGCTTTCTTGTCAGTGCCATCGCGGTAAGCTGTAGGCAAGTACTTGAAGATTACCCTTGCTGCTTCAAGGCTCAAGCCGTTGGTATAGTCTGTGGACATGCTGGAGGCCAAAGCTTCCAAGGCATGGGTAAGCACATCAACTCCACAGCTTGCTGTAAGGCCCTTAGGCTGTCCCATGGCAAGCTCGCTATCGACAATGGCCATCGTCGGAGTGAGGGCATAGTCGGCGATAGCCCACTTCATACCGGTTTTCTCATCGGTGATGATTGCAAAAGGGGTTACTTCACTACCCGTTCCACTGGTGGTGGGGATACAGACAAGATCTGCCTTCTTTCCCATATCAGGGAAGGAATAGATACGCTTTTGGATATCCATGAAACGCAGTGCCAGCCCCTCGAACTGAACTTCGGGGTGTTCGTAGAGCAACCACATGATCTTAGCCGCATCCATGGGTGATCCTCCACCAAGTCCGATGAGCACATCTGGCTTGTATGCGTTGATGGCCTTCATCCCTTCGGTGATGGTTGCTAACGTTGGGTCGGGCTTCACCTGGTGGAAGCATTCATTCTCTATGCCAAGGTTGTCGAGGATGTCAGTCACCTTGTCGGCCATGCCACTGTTGAAAAGGAATGAGTCTGTGATGACGAAGGCACGTTTCTTGCCTTTCAGCTCGCCAAGGGCAAGGGGGAGGCATCCATATTTGAAATAGGTCTTGGGTGGCAGTTTGAACCAGAGCATATTTTCCCTCCTGGCCGCTTCAGTCTTGATGTTGAGCAGATGTTTTGGTCCTACGTTTTCACTAATGGAGTTATTGCCCCAAGATCCACATCCCAAGGTAAGGGAGGGCTCGAGACGGAAGTTATAGATATCCCCTATAGCTCCTTGGCTTGCCGGCATATTTATCAGCACGCGGCTGGTCTTTACGGTTCTGCTGAATGCATTGGCCTTTTCCTGTTGCTCTTCGTCTATGTAGAGGACACTGGTATGCCCAAAGCCTCCGAGGGCGACAAGCTTGGCAGCCATGGCAGTCCCTTCTCCGAAGTTGTCACACTTGTACATGGCTAGGATCGGGCTGAGTTTCTCGTGGGCAAAAGGTTCGCTAGCCTCTACAGATGTCACCTCTCCGATAAGCACCTTGGTATGCTTGGGAACGGAGAAGCCAGCTATCTGCGCGACCTTTTCGGCACTCTGTCCGACAATGGCTGCGTTGACGCTGTTGCGCTTTGGATCGAGGATGACTAGGCGTAGCTTTGCAATTTCCTCTGTGCTGAGAAAATATGAACCGCGGGAGCTGAACTCTTCCTTGACTGCAGGGTAAATATCCTTGTGGCATATTATTGCCTGCTCAGAAGCACAGACAACCCCATTGTCAAAGGTTTTGGACATCAACACTGAGCTTACAGCCATCTTGATATCGGCACTTTTGTCCAAGAGGGCCGGGGTGTTGCCAGGGCCGACACCAATTGCTGGGATGCCTGAAGAGTAGGCACTCTTGACCATCGAAGGACCTCCGGTGGCAAGGATGAGATTCATCAGAGGATTCTTCATAAGATAATCGGTCTTTGCAATTGAGGGTTCTTCGATCCAACCGATGATGTCTTGAGGTGCTCCTGCCTTCACTGCAGCTTCCAGGATTATCCTGGCAGCTGCACAGGTGCACTTCTTGGCACGTGGGTGTGGGCTAAAGATGATGGCGTTACGGGTCTTTAGGCTGATAAGGCTCTTGAAAATCGCAGTGCTGGTAGGGTTGGTGGTAGGGATAATACCGCAGATCAGACCCTTGGGCTCTGCTATCTTTTGGATACCAAAGGCCTTGTCACTCTCTATGATGCCACAGGTCTTGTCATCCTTGTACTTGTTAAAGATGTATTCGGCAGAGAAATGGTTCTTGATGACCTTGTCCTCAACGATTCCCATGCCGGTCTCTTGTACTGCCGCAAGGGCCAGGCTGATCCGTTCATCGTTAGCTGCAATGGCCGCTGCGCGGAATATGGTGTCTACCTGCTCCTGGGAGAAGGTGGAAAATTTGACTTGTGCTCGGTGAACCCGTTCGATGAGTCCTTGTAGTTCCTGTTGCCCTTCGAAGAGTTCTGGTGTTGCTTCTGGTTTTGTCATAATTGACTCCTGCCTGTTTGATGGTTTTAATGTATAAAAAAATATCTATTAAGGTCAAGAGGTTTGTACAACTATGTGAAAAAAATATAGAAATGTTGTAGCAATAACTAAAATGAACAGAATTAATATTCAAATAAATATATTAATTAAGACTATATGTGAGAAAAATGTAATTAATTATGAAAAAATTTATATTAAGATACTGCTATACTTGTTATTGTAATGCCAATAACTACCAGTACAACACCAAGGAAGAGTATGGTTGGGATTCTCTTGGTTTCTTTGTCCTTTACCTCAACACTGCCGGCGGCAGTCTTTAACAATGACTGGTCCACTCTCTGGATAAATGAACCCTTCGATCCCTTAAAGGAACTTGATAGCAGGGTAAAGTATCCCAACGTTAGAGGGATGTAGGCAAGATTTTTCGAACTGAGCTTGGGATTGCTGGCACTGATGCACTGACTTGCCGCCAATAGGCTGATGAGTCTCAGGGCCTTTATGATGGCAACCTCGATCGCTCCCTGGGTGAAAGCCACAGATCCGAAGGAAAAAAGCACCTTCCCATAAGGTTCAAAGAGACTGAGAAGCAGCATGGAGACAAGAAGCATCAAGGGAGGAATCACCCTGATCCTTCGCTTGGCTATCTTTTGCAGCAGGTACATCAGCATTGTAATCAAAGCAAGGAATACCAGCTTGTCCACAATGAGGATGGCCGCTATTGCAAGCAACGCGGCTAGGGCGACCTTCCCATTATGTTCGCGTTCAGCTATTAGGGGCAGTTCAAGAGTCAGTGTGTCTTGAGCCAGGAGAGGGATTATGCTCCCTTTTGTTTTGTATCGTTCTGCCACAAAACCCAGGATGAGACTACTGATAATACCTATGCCAAGCATAAGTGGGGCGGCTACCCATATGGTCTTCCCATATATAAGGAGGGAGGCAACCTCGAGTTGGGAGAGGTTGCTTGCCAAAGCCCCGAGGATGCTACAGCCCACCAAGGAGACCCGGCTCTTGAACAGGGACTTGGTCCCTTTCATCACCAGACCGCTAGAGAGTGTGCTTGCAAGGGAAATGAAAAAGAGGTAGGAGAACAGGGTCCCGCTGACAAAGCCTTGTCCAATGGACTTGAGAAGGAGCAGGATGAAGAAAGACTTGAAGGTGAATATGTCAAGCACCAGTAGGAGGGGGAGGTTGGCCAGTCCCAGCCTGAGGAAGGGGAGGGGTTTGGGAATGAGATATTCCAATGTTGAGCAAAGCAATGTGGCTGCAGCTACGAAAGCTATCTTGCGCTCAGTTCGAGACATCATCAACCTCCTCTTCGTCGTTTGCAGAAGAGACTATGGTAAGGAGGATCTGATTCGGCAGGCAGGCTATCCAGCCGCGCGAGGTTGATATGGCCCCTTGGTGTACACAGGTTTTAGTAGGGCAAGGGGAGTCTATAATCTTGGCAGAGCCATGTTCAATGATGATATGGGTTTCCCCAAGGGGGCCGTGGGCGACCACTTCCCTGTCTGTTGCCAAGGAGTAGCGGAATGAGCCTTCAGGGCTTTCCACGTTTACATACCCACTTCCGCCTCCGAGGGAGGCAGAGGCTATGAGCAGCAGGATTGCAATGCTGACCAGAAGAATTAGGGTATCTACCAATAAGGTAGGGTAGGGGTGCTTCACAGAGAGTAGTGTAGCGTCATCGTGTGGGGTTGGCAATATATGAATCCCTTGGTTTTGTTTGTTATTCATGTGAGCAAAAGGTGTGTATATTTGCAGTTTTTACGATTTTACCATATATGTTTGACATATTCTTCACAGTATGGGTATAATTATCCACCACTCACGTGAAGCTAGAAACCAAAGGATGGGCAAGGTTTTATGAAACTCCTGTATGTCATTGACGGTAATACTGAAGACCGAGAAGGCATCAAGCAGTACCTTGAACTTTCAGGGTATGAAGTGCAAGCTTTTGAAGACCTGCATACATCGCAAGTTGCAATAGCCCGACAGTCTCCTGATTTGATGCTGTTGGATGTCCTCCTCCCTGATGGTGATGGCTTCACCTTTATCAAGAAGTTAAAGCAGACCTACACCTTTCCTGTAATCTTTGTCACCTCGCGCATTGCCGAGAGTGACCGTATCCTAGGCTTTGAGTTGGGTGCTGACGATTATGTCTGCAAGCCTTTCTCGACTAAGGAACTTGTGCTTCGTGTACATGCCATGTTCAGGCGCATAGACATGAGCGCTTCTGCCTTTCGCAGTGGTTCTTCTTGGTCCTTGGGGAATTCTTTCTTGCAGCTTGATGAGGTCTCCCATTTGTTTGCCATGGATGGTAAGCAGATACCCCTCACTGCAGCTGAGTGGAGGATCATGAGCTATCTGGTAAGCAACAGTGGCATCCTGATCACACGATCACAGATACTTGAACATTGCTTTGACTACAGCTTTGAAAGTTATGACCGTATCGTTGATACCCATGTGAAAAACATACGCTCAAAGATGGGCCCCTTGGGTTCGCAGTGGATCGAGACAGTGCGGGGGTATGGCTATAGATTTGCGGGAATCAGTACGGTAAGCAGGCCAAGCAGTATCCCTTCAAACGAAAAAGGCAATAAGTAGAAAAACCTGGGAACACCAGAACAAGAGCTCTCCCAAAATAGATGAACAAAAGGGAACCTTATCACACACTCAGCTTCATGAGCGTGTTGTCTTCGAAATCCAATATGGTGAATGTCCTTTCCTTATATATACAGTACGAAGGAGGGAAGCCGCCCTTTGGAATCGCAACTGATCCTGGATTGACCAGAAAGATGCCATCTTGCTTTGTTGCCATTGGTATGTGTGTATGGCCGCTCACCAGAATGTCCCCTTGCAGTAATGGAGGCTTTGGGTGATGACCGTGATTCAGATAGATCATCTTACCGTCCAATTCATCCAGAAAGAGACTGGAGTAATCCGAAAGCATAGGGAATTCTAGTACCATTTGATCTACTTCTGTGTCGCAATTCCCTCTTACACATATAATTGAATCTTTTACACTATTTAGTAGCGCATATGTTTTTTTAGGGTTATACTCTCTAGGAAGATCATTTCTAGGGCCGTGGTACAACAGATCTCCCAGAAGAATCAATCTGGAGGCTCTGTTTCTTGTAAAGGCTTCCATAAGTTTATGCATGTAATATGCACTACCGTGGATGTCTGATGCGAAAAGATATATCATAATTGTATGATAATGCAATCGATTATGTACTGCAATAATGTTGACAATATAAGTGATATTGTCTTTGTAACCTTCTCATTATCTACATAAAGGAGTTGTATGAACACAAAGAACACACAAATACAAGAATCCTACACACAGATACCCTTTTCCACATATTTCAAGCATACAATTCCACAGCTCCAACACCTTTCTTCCATTCTACTCACAAAGTGCATCGACATACTGATGTTACAAATAAACTCTCACGCAAAAAAATGGAGATTTACGTCATGAAGAAAAAGTTTGTATTGACTCTGGCGCTGGTTCTTATGGTTGCTGCAACTATCGTTGCTGCTCCTGTCGAGTTGTCTGGTGAATTTAAGGCTGGTTACAACCTTAACTTCAACCCTAATAGCATTACTAACAAGCATCTTGATACTGTTGGTTATGCTGATGCTGCAGAGATTTCTGTAACAGGTGATTTCTGGAAAGTGAGTTTTGATGCTCTTGCCTTTACTGGTGATAGTGACAATGCAGCCACTGCTAGCATTTATCTTGACAAGGCTCTTGCCGCTCAGGGCATGGACATGGGTGATTTGACAGTAACCTTGGGCATTGGTTCTAAGGGATCTCTCAAACCAGCTGATGTCTACACAGACTCAAATGATGCTGTTGCTGAACTCAAGATGCTCGCTACTGGTAATTCATTTGATGTGACCGTTGGTTATGGTTCCTTGCTCACTGCTTACATGGGTGCTGATCCTACCGATACCGCCAACAAGCCTTTTGTTCTTGGTGTGACCACAACTCCTGTTGATGGAATCAAGGCTGGTTTTGGGTATACTAACTATGCTGAAGTAGTAGATGTTCCTCTTAGTTACTTCTGCAGGTGTCACCGGTTCTGTCGCTGTTGACGTAGCTGCTCTTGCTGGTTTGGACTTCGGTCTTACCGTTTCTGCAATTGATGTTTACCACTTCGAGAGAAGCGACAATGCAACGGCTGTTAACAATCTTTACACTGAAGCCAAGGCTTCCTTTGGTGATGTCGCAGCATGGGCTGAATATCAGCTTCTTGATGGAACCAGCAACGTTATTGCTAAAGTTTCCTACAGTGGAATCGAGAATGTTGGCGTGTATGGTAAAATCAAACTTGCTGACCTCTCAAGCATTGCAACAACCGTCTATGGTGGTGCTTCTTACACAATGGGCGGCGTGAAGTATGCTCTTGATGCAACCTATGTTGTTGATGGCATGTTCACCCTCACTCCTTCCGTATACATCGCTTTCTAATCAAAGCTAACTTCGGTTAGATACTGAGTGGCCCATCTTTTGATGGGTCACTTTTACGTTCAGGTCCCGCTATGCTTTTTATTTGCCTCTTCTCGCGTTTCCCTCTACAATGAATGGTATCAATACCCTAGGGCAAGCCCTGGAAAGCGGAGGCGTTGCCTCCTTTTCCGCCCCAAGGGGCGGGGTATCTCACCTTGCTTTCCCAGCACTCGCTCGGTAATGGAACCATGGTAATGCTTCTGCTACTCTTGCTTCGTTGGGGAATGAACCTATTACGTCCCTGGAATATGAGGAAACATGAATAAGAGTATAGGAAGAGCAGACGTTGCCAAGGCAGCAGGAGTATCTGAATCCACAGTCTCCCGTGCCCTGAACGATTCTCCCCTGATCAGTGGTGATATCAAACGTAAAGTCCGCGAACAGGCAGAACTGCTTGGCTATTATCCCTCACGCACTGCCACACTCTTTGCAAGCAACAAGAGTCTGTCTCTTGGCTTTGTAGTACCCTACTACAAGAATATCATGCCCTTTACCCGATCGTACTTCCCCTCTCTGCTTGACGGACTGCTCGTAGGTGCCATGAAACGTGACTACACCATAGGGATTGTCTTTGAAAACCACTTGGGAAAATACCGGACCTACAATGAGCTGATCAACTCCCATAGCTTTGACGGCCTGGTATTTGCTATTACCCAGGACAACTTTGAGGGGCTTCAACCGATGATCGACCATGAAATACCCTTTGTCCTGGTCAACAACTACCAGGAGGGTGCAGCAAGTATCTATGCAAAACCAGATATCGGCATGCAGAAAGGCATAACACACGCAACTTCCTTAGGACACTCCTCAATAACCTACATCACAGGTGACCTTCGCTTTAAGAACGGGAAAGACCGCCTTGCTGTATTTGAAGAACAAGCAGCTCTTAATCATATCCATATACACATCATTGAAGGGGACTTCTCCAGAAGATCTGGATTTGAGGCGCTTGATAAAATGTCACGACGACCTTCCATGGTCATGACAGCCAGTGACCGACAAGCCTTCGGCTTCATGCAATCCTGTATGGAACAAGGTCTGCGTGTTCCTCAAGACATTTCAGTCATAGGGTATGACAACTTTCAGCCTGCTGGGACAAGTGCTCCCCCCCTGACTACAGTCGATCACCCGATTACAAAAATGGGAATCATTGCCGCTGAAATGGCAATTGACATGATACAGAAGAAGAGTTCGCCTGAGCAAAAATGGTCGGACACTGACTTTGTCGTTCGTAAATCGACAACTGAGTTTGGAATCTGATATGCGAGTCATTGTAGTTGGCTGCGGAGGGATGGGTACCTATCAGGCCAAGAAATTCCAGCAACTTGGGGCTGTCATTGTGGGGGCTATCGACCATAACCCAACAAATCTAAAAGCCTTCTGCTCTCTGTATTCTGTCCCTTGGAGCTCATCCACCTTTGCTGATCTTGCTCTGATGCAAAATAAGGCAGATGCAGTCTCTTGTGCACTTCCTGATAGGTATCACCTTTCATGTTGTATTACGGCTCTTTCATTGGGTTTCGCCCTTTTTGCAGAAAAGCCGATGGGGCTGAACCTATTTGATGCGAAATGTATCCTACAAGCCTATGACGCCGTTCTGATGCCTGCCGTGGTGAATTACTCAAAACGCAATATGCAAGCTCTCCATGCCCTTAGAAAAGTTCTTAGGGATGATACCTTGGGGACCCTTTTATCGGTAACAATACAATATAACCAAGGATGGGTTCTCACAAACGCCTGGGGAGACTGGAGGACTGATCCTCGCTGGAAATGGCGCCTCTTATCGGCTTATAGCAATGGGGGCTGTATTGGAGATCTTGCAAGTCATCTTGTAGATGCTCTTTTCTTTTTGTTCGATTCGGTTACCTTCATTGGTACCTCTGCTGTCGATACACTTGAGGACCTGGTGTTGGATGGAACTATTCAATTGGATGAAGAGTATTGTGATACCTTTCTTCTTGATGGCTCTGTCCCTGTTGCATATGAAGGATCTTTCACTGTAGCCGAAGGCATTTCCTGTAACCTCTCCTGTACACAAGTCTCCCCAACTGATGTGGATGCTGTTAGGATCACTGTCGTTGGGTCGCGGGGGCAGGCTTCCTTGGATTCTTCACATTCCCGAAACTCGGTCAAGGTCTCATTGGATATGGAAACGTTTGTTGTTGAAAGCCCCTCTCTTGTTACTTCAACCTATGCCTCCCTCATTGATTGGGTAGACAAAGGTATTCCTGCCAAACCAACACTATATGATGGACTTCTCGTGCAAGAAATTTTAGAGGAGATGAAACTATGGCGATTAAGCTAGGTGCTGTTTTATGTGCAAATGAAGTTACCCCTTCCTCTTTGAAGATGCTTTCTTCTATGGGATTTGAAACCATAAATATTGCATTTTGGCAATCATTAGGAACTTCTGATCTGCCTCATCTTGCTGAAACAGTGAATTCCAGTTCTTTGGAAGTTTCTGCCCTTTCCATTTTTGGCAATACCCTGGCAGGCGTTGATACCCTGTCAGGGTGGGAATCACTTATCACCCATTCTTCCCTATTTGGCTCCCCCTATGTGACCGGTTTTGCTGGCAGGGTAACAGGGAAAAGTGTGGAAAATTCTCTGTCAACTTGGAAAGCAACCTTCTCCTCTCTGTTGGATTTGGCGTACAAGCATGACTGCCGCGGGCTCCTCTTTGAGAATTGTCGTATGGGTGACCTTTGGAAGCGAGGCAATTGGAACATAGCCATAAACGGTGATGCCTGGTCACTCATGTTCGATGCTCTGGACGATTCTAGACTTGGCCTTCAGTGGGAACCCTGTCACCAGGTAGAAGCCTTCCTCGATCCTTTGCTTCAATTGAAGGAATGGCTTCCCCGGGTGAAACATGTCCATGGTAAGGACGCCCATGTGGACTGGGCTCTGCTCAAGGTCATTGGACTGTATTCCTCAGACAAGCCTATTAGTTCAGTGCTGCCCGGAGAAGGGGATAGCGACTGGGGTGCCATCATACAGCTACTGAAAGATGGTGGTTATAAGGGTAGTATAGATATTGAGACAAAAAACCAGAATTTTTTTCCTAACCTGGAAGAGAAGAAACGCTCGATGGAATACTTGCTGAAATACCTCTGATAGGCATCTTTTATTTTGGCACTTGCAGTTTTTCTGATTTGTGATACCATAACAAATGGTACGGCGTTTGTGGGAACACATTTTTTTTACCAGTTATGCACGCGCGTGCATTGGAGGTTGCATGAAACAGCTACGATATGGAATGGTGGGTGGCGGTCCTGGTGCTTTTATTGGAGATGTCCATAGGAAAGCCATCAGAATTGATAATCTTGCTGTGCTCGTTGCGGGCACTTTTTCTCGAGATGCTGAGAAATCTAAGCTTTTTGGAACAGGGTTGGGCCTTTCTGACGACCGGATTTACACAGACTTTGCCACAATGGCAAGAGAAGAGGCTAAGCGAGAAGACGGCATACAGTTTGTCGTGTGTGTCACGCCAAATGTATCTCACTTTGCCATCTGTAAGGCATTCCTTTCTGAAGGGATATCAGTAGTTTGTGATAAGCCCTTGACCTGGACAATTGAGGAAAGCGAAGAACTTGTCGCATTGGCCAAAAAGAAAGATCTGCTGTTCGGAGTTACCTATTCCTACACAGGGTATCCCGCAGTCAAGCAGATGCGCCAAATGGTCAAGGATGGCTTATTGGGGAAGATTACGTTCGTCAATGCAGAATACCCCCAGGATTGGCTTGCCCTGCCAGTCGATGAGAACAACAAACTGGCTCCCTGGCGAATCGATCCCAAGACTGCGGGAATATCGAACTGTCTAGGTGATATAGGAAGTCATATTGAGAATCTGGTAGCCACAGTCACTGGCTTGGAGATAGACAGTGCTCTTGCTCGTCTGGATAGCATTGTTGACGGGCGTACTCTCGATGACAATGCATCTGTCATGATCGAGTATAAAGGTGGTGCCAAAGGCTTGTACTGGTCCAGCCAGATAGCCTATGGGAATGACAATGGCTTGAGAATACGAGTGTATGGTGAAATAGGTGGACTTGAATGGAGTCAGGAAGACCCTGATCATTTTACGTTTACCCCCAGTGATGCTCCCCAACAGAAATGGAGTAGGGGACGTGATGAGTTCCATCCCTCAGCACAACAGTATTCAAGAATACCTGCCGGACATCCTGAAGGGTTGTATGAGTCTTTTGCCAATATTTACAAGAGTTTCATACAAGCTCTGGGAAAGAAACTAAGCGGGAAGGTCCTTACTTCTGAAGACTATGATTTTCCTACCGCTGAAATGGGGCTTGCCGGGGTTGTGTTCATCAACAAGTGTGTTGAGAGCAGTCAGAAGGGATCTGTTTGGGTTAAGTTTTAGAAATACACTATCGGAGGAGTAGTAATAATGGCGAGATTAGCAACAATTTTTACAGGACAGTGGGCAGATTTACCATTTGAAGAAATGTGTAGGACCGTTAGTCAGATTGGATATGAAGGTGTGGAAATTTGCTGTTGGGGCGACCACATGGATGTGAAAAGAGCCGCTGAGGATCCTTCTTATATTGCTGAGAAAAAAGCAATTCTGAAGAAGTATAACCTTGAGTGTTACGCATTGGGAAATCATCTGGGTGGACAATGTGTCGGTGATGCCTTTGGTGATCCCCGTTTGGCAGGTTTTGCACCCAAGAATCTGAAAGGTGATGACAAGGCAATACGAGCTTGGGGTATTGAACAGATGAAGTACACTGCCCAGGCTGCAAAACATATGGGATGCAAGGTAGTCACTGGTTTTATGGGTTCTCCAATTTGGAAATATGTATATTCCTTCCCTGCAACTAGCGAGGAACTGGTTGAGGCTGGTTATCAGGAGATATATGATCTTTGGACACCTATCCTTGATGAATTTGACAAGCAAGGGGTGAAATTTGCCCTTGAAGTGCATCCTTCAGAGATAGCCTATGACTATTACTCCACTGAAAGGCTTTTTAAGAAATTTAAAAACAGGGAGACTTTAGGGATTAACTTTGATCCTAGTCACCTGCAATGGCAAGGTCTTGATCCTGCCCTCTTTTTCCGTGATTTTGCAGACAAGATTTATCATGTGCACATCAAGGACTGTTATGTGAAGCTAGATGGGAGAACAGGCATTCTTGGATCACATATTCAGTTTGGTGATCTGCGCCGAGGATGGAACTTCGTATCCCCAGGTCATGGGGATGTGAATTTTGAGCTTATCATCAGGGAAGCTAATGCTGCAAACTATCGGGGACCTCTCTCTGTTGAGTGGGAAGACAACGGAATGGATAGAATCTTTGGGGCTACTGAGGCTTTGGCTCTAGTGCGTAAAATTGATTTTAATTCTTCTCAGGTTGACTTTGATGGGGCCATGGAGAATTGATGGATACAACCCAGAAATCTCAAGACATAATCAATCTGTTTGGCATTGTAAAGGAATTCTCCTCTGTTCGTGTGTTGAATGATGTAACATTTGGCATTCGATCAGGGGAGATAATGGGCCTGATCGGTGAGAATGGGGCCGGAAAGTCTACACTGATCAAAATCCTATGTGGGATATATCAAGCAACATCGGGGGAGGTCTTTCTTGAAGGCAAACCTGTCTCGATTCCTGATTATATAACTGCAAAGCACCTAGGCATAGGTATTGTGCCACAGGAGTTCAACCTCATCAATTCCTTGACTGTCTATGAAAATATCTTCCTAGGTAATGAAATACACAAAGGGGTATTACTGGATAAAAAGGCAATGAGAGAGTTGGCAGCACACCAGTTGGCACAATTGAAAATGCCTGTTGATGTAAATCGTCTGGTGAGTGAGTTAAGTGTTGCTGAGAAGCAGATGGTTGAAATTTCTAAAGCCATGATTCTTGATGCAAGGATTCTTATTTTAGACGAGCCTACTACGACACTTACAGGTCATGAGGTAGAAATCCTCTTTATCTTGATGCGCAAGCTCAAGGCAAAGGGGGTAACGATGATTTATATTTCCCACAAACTACAAGAGATAAAAGCCATTTGTGACCGAGTGACTACCCTGCGTGACGGTATTCTGATAGGAGTTGATGAAGTTTCTGACGTTGATGAAGAAGATTTGGCACGGAAGATGGTAGGACGAGATTTCAGTCAGGTGTTTCCTCCGAAGCTTGTTCGTACTACTGGGGAAGAGATGCTCTCTGTCGAGAACCTTTCCATTGAAGGACTTTTACATGACATTAGTTTCTCCCTGAGGAAAGGGGAGATATTGGGGTTTGCAGGACTTGTTGGTGCTGGTCGTACTGAGACTATGGAAGCTCTCATGGGGTTGCGAAAATTTGACAGGGGTACAATAGAGAGAAACGGTAATGCAATTACCATAAGACACCCTAAAGATGCAGTTAGTTACAAACTGGGTTACATCAGTGAAGATCGGCAGGGTAAGGGAATTGTTCAAAGATTTGATATTCCCAAGAATATATCCCTCATATCGTTACGGAAAAAATATATCCGCAATGGTTTTATCGATAAGGCCAAAGAAGCCTTGGAAGCTAAGCGGTATGTCAAGGAATTCAATATTGTGGCAGCCTCGCTGGAAAATGCTCTTCAGTTTTTTAGTGGCGGTAACCAGCAGAAAGTATACTTGGCACGTTGGATGGATACCAATCCTGAAATACTGATTCTTGATGAGCCAACCAGAGGTATTGATATCAATGCAAAAAGTGAAATCTATGAGTTTGTGCATCATCTGGCATCTTCTGGAATAGGGTGTATTTTGGTTTCATCAGAAATGGAAGAGATCATAGGGCTTTGCAGTAGGGTATATGTACTGCGCGAGGGGCGTGTTACCGGATGTCTGGAAGGCGAAGAGATTACCGAAGAGAACATCATGTTCAATGCTACTGGTATCAAGGAAGGAATATAAAAAGATGGGTGAAAACAAAATTGGCCCCTATGCTAAAAAGTTCAGGGTAAAGGACCATTCATTGGGTATGGCCTTTGTTATCCTGGTTATTATTGCCACAATTATGGGTTGGCCGAATTTCCTGAAGATGAGGAACCTTACGAATATTCTCCGCCAGATATCCTATACTGGGATTATAGGCTTAGGAATGACACTGGTTATCATCAGTGGTGGTATTGATCTCAGTGTAGGCTCGATGACCGCTTTTGTCGGAGGTATTTCCATATTTTTTCTGAATATGTTTGGGGGGCAATCGATACTTGGAATTGTGCTCACCATCGTGTTCGCATTGGTTTTGGGTATGGCCTGTGGTTTTGTGAATGGAATTCTGGTTTCCAAGTTCAAGATGGCTCCATTTATAGTGACACTGGGCACTATGTCCATATTTCGATCTCTCATCCAGTATTTTTCGAATGCTGGAACCATCCTTTCAGGGAACAACACCTATGGGAAGATCGGGAGTGGGGTGGTATTGGGCTTGCCTATTCCAGTCTGGTGTTTTCTTGGCGTAGGGATCCTGTTGCATATTGTTTTGAATAACACAAGTTTTGGTCGGTATCTCTGTGCTACAGGGAGCAATGAACAGGTTGCCCGCTATTCTGCCATTAATGTGTTTGTTATCAAGTTGCTGCCGTATGTAATAACAGGTTTTACCGTTGGTGTTACTGCCTTGATGTGGTCAAGTCGCTTGAACTGTATCAATCCTAGTGATTGTTCTTCCTATGAGATGGATGCCATTGCGGCTGCTGTCATCGGAGGAACCCTGATGAGCGGAGGGAAGGGCAGCATTATCGGGACAATGATGGGTGCCATCATGATTGGAGTGATCAATAACATGCTTGTTATGGGCGGCATCAGTGCTTTCCTGCAACAGGCTGTGAAGGGCCTTGTGATTATTGTTGCTGTGCTTATGCAGTACAACAATAACAAATAAGTAATTTCATTTGGAGGAAAAAGGATGAAAAAAACGTTGATGATCGTTCTCTGCCTACTGTTGGCCGTCGGCTTTGTTTTTGCACAAGGTGCTGCCGAAACAAAGAAAAGCGTACCTAAGATTGGTATTGCGGTTCCTTCTCCTGACCATGGATGGACAGGTGGAGTTGGCTGGTGGGCTGACAAGGCTGTAAAGGAGCTTAGTGAGAAATATCCTGGAAAGTATGAGTTCAAGATTCTCCATGCCGATGGATATGCAAAGCAGCTCTCCGATGTTGAAGATCTGATGGTTTGGGGTATGGATTACCTGGTAATTCTTCCTCATGAGTCAGCTCCTCTGACTCCTGTGGTAAAAGAAGCCCACACATCCGGAGTAAAAGTAATTGTTGTTGACCGTGGCCTCACCGATACAACGTTCGGCTATGTCAATCTTGCAGGAAACAATAGCGAAATGGGTAAGGTTTCAGGCAAATTCATGCGTGAATACATGAAGGCAAACAATCTTACGAAGTATGTGGCTATGGGTGGAATGCCTGTTGTCATCGATGGTGAGAGAATGAACGCATTCTTCGATGAGATGACTTCAGATAAGAGTCTGGTCAACCTTGCCGGTGGACGTTACTACGATTTTGCCGACTGGTCCACCCAGAAGGGTCTCGAGCTGATGGAAAACTATCTGCAGAAATATCCTGAAATTCATGCAGTGTTCTGTCAGGATGATGATGTCATGACTGGTGTTCTACAAGCTATCAAGGAGAGTGGACGTACTGACATTAAGCTCGTATTCGGTGGTGCTGGATCAAGGGCTGCTTATGAGAAGATTATCGCTGGTGATCCTCTGGTAAAGGCTACGGCTACCTACCATCCAAGCATGGTTTATGATGCCATCAACTACTGTCTTGATGTTGCTGAAGGTAAGAAGTCTTCTGATTTCCATACCGCAAGTTCTCCAACTTCCGTAGTACTTCCTTCTGTGTTGGTCACCAAGGACAACGTAATGCAGTTCTATGACAAGGATTCCGTATTCTAGAAACTATTCACTGAAATGTAGTTGCACCCCCAAGGTTCTTGGGGGTGCAAGTCTTACGGGAGGCGGTTGTTCTAATTACAATTTATAGAGATAGTTCATGCCGAGCAATATTCACAATACTGAAGTGATTATGGAGAAGGTATACCCTCTCCTGAAACAAAGGTCTTGCCATCGAGAGCTCCTTCTCCTGCACAGAGAATCTTGATATGATTGTTTTTGTATACGAAAGTAATGGTTATGTCCTGGTCACTACTTTCAAAACCAGTAGTATCTTATCCGTCAGTGTTCCATGTCCATACCAATCATAGGTGCTGGAGCCATGGGGCTTCTTTGTCCCAATGCCAGTAGGGTAGGAATATACGTTCATGATAATGTTGGTATCCTCATTCTAATCAGTAAGCTTCCAATTCTCATCAATATCCTCAATGACGAAATCAATTCCAGGATCATCAGCTGAAGGTTCTTCCCATCCGATCATCGTCACCATCAAGAGAATCAGAAGCACGATGTCAATACCACATTTACCCATTCAATATCTCTTCGCAAGTAGTCTATATTTCCTTTATCCATATAGTGGCAACTGCTAGGTGAGTTACAAAAACAAAATCCCTGTACAATACGAGCAATCGGCGTCGTATTATGCAGGCAGTAATGCAAGTTTTGCCAAGTCACCTGAAAGAATTAAAATAGAATTGACAGCATACTTTAAGATTGGGGCAAGGAAGGCTGCAAATATCTTTTCTACTTGAAAGAGAGAAGGAATTTCATGATGATATAACCCTCAGGATATTATTACTTACTATAAGTATAGGATATCCCTAAATAATTACACTATTCCAAACAGATGGTTTTTGTGAAAATATGGAGGTTAATTCGCACTTGGTATGGATTGTATTTTCAGAATGTACTGTATCCATAAAAAATAGTTTTGTTTGTATTTGATTCATAACGATATTGGCCCCTTTATTCTGACTGGGGGCCAGGAGTCTTAATGTATGAATGTATTTGTATTAATCGTCCACAGGTATAAGATAGAGCGTCTTATTACCCAATACTCCATCAGCAACAACCCCAACAGTCAGTGTAGGTGCTGCATAGGAGAATGTAAGGGAGATGTCAAATTCTTCATCAGGGTCTGTATTCTCAAAACTGGTGTAGGTTCCTTCCAGTTTTCCATTGCTATAGGTGTATTCCTCAATGAATCCCATTATTGTATCCGAAGGATTGGTATACCAGGCAATATCTAAATGATTGGATGAACCGCTAACGACATAGCTAAGCTGGGAATCATCGGAATCTGTCCACTCTGTGGAAACTTCAATCCAATCTGCATTGATCTCATTCGTGAGAACTGTAGGAGCTTCCTTACACCCGAAAACATCACGACCAGAACGATTGCCATACATGCCAATACCACCTTTCGCATACTCATACAAAACTCCTTATCTGTCTTAAATTGGGATTTTTTCTGATTTTAGTATAAATCCCTTATGTGGTTGCACAAGGTTTTTACCCGCTTTATACAGGGAAAACCCTCAGAATTTTCTTCTGAGGGTTTCTTTGTTGTACTTTTAGTTATTTTTACTTGAAACTGTTTAGCCTCAAAGCATTCAGTACTACACAGACACTGGACATCGACATCGCAAACGCTGCGATCATAGGAGATAGCTGAGGACCGCCAAACAGTGTCAGCACCCCTGTTGCCACGGGAATACCCAATATGTTGTAGAAGAAAGCCCAGAAGAGGTTCTGACGGATATTACGCATCGTAGCCTTGGAGAGAAGGAAGGCTTTTGCTACATCCTTGAGATTATTCCGCACAAGGACGATATCTGCAGTCTCCCTAGCGACGTCTGTAGCGCTGCCAACAGCAATTCCCACATCAGCCTTGGCAAGAGCCGGAGCATCGTTGATACCGTCTCCTACCATTGCCACATGGCCTTTCTTGGCATACTCGGTGATCGCTTTTTCTTTCTGGTCTGGAAGCTGGCCGGCAAGGAATTCATCGATACCAGCCTGCTTGGCTATTGCTTTAGCGGTACGCTCGTTATCACCAGTAAGCATCACTGTCCTGATGCCTTCATTTTTTAACAGCTGTATAGCATCAGCAGTTTCTTTTTTGATGGTATCAGCAACACCAATGATTCCAAGCAACTTGCCATCGAAGGCAACTAGCAGGGGAGTCTTGCCTTGGTCGGCAAGATCTTCAAGCTGTTTGTTTTCTGCTTTCGTAATTCCTATGGCATTGTCTGCCATCATGGCAAAATTGCCAATTCTGACCTGTTTTTTGTCAACCGATCCTTCAATGCCTTTACCTGCAATAGCCTTGAAGTCCACTGTCTCGGAAAGGACAAGCTTCAGTTCTTCAGCCTTGCTCACCACTGCTTTGGAAAGCGGATGTTCACTGCTATTTTCTAAGCTTGCGGCAATTCTCAGCAATTCATTCCTGTCTTTGGATAACAGATCAGTGACAACTGGTCTGCCCTCTGTCAGCGTACCGGTTTTATCAAAAATGACAGTCCCAACATCCTTGAACTGCTCAATGGCTGCGGCATGCCTAAAGAGAATGCCAAGCTTGGCTCCCTTACCCGAAGAGACCATGATGGCGATCGGGGTAGCGAGGCCAAGCGAACAGGGACAAGCTATGACCAGCACGCTAACGGCTCTGATAATGGCAGTATCGAAAATGGTCCCGGTAAGGAACCAGGCTAAAAAGGTTAGTATTGATATACCCATGACTATGGGTACAAACACTCCTGAAATCTTGTCAGCTATCCTTGCAATGGGGGCCTTGGACCCTTGTGCCTGTTGTACAAGCTCAATGATGTTGGCTAGGGCAGTATCAGAGCCCACCTTGCTAGCACGGTATTGAAGCGTTCCAGTGGTGTTCAATGTTGCTGCATAGACAGTGCTTCCCATGGTTTTATCCACGGGCATGCTCTCTCCTGTCAGCAAGGACTCGTCAATGGAAGACGTTCCTGAAAGGACCTCACCATCGACAGGGAGCTTCTCCCCAGGCTTAACCATGACAATGTCATTGACCTGCACTTGCGATGCATCGATCACCACTTGCTTGCCATCACGCAGGACGGTGGCAGTGGCAGGGGCCAGTTCCATCAGCTTGTGAATTGCTTCGCCTGTCTTGCCTTTGGAGTGGTTCTCTAGGTATCTGCCCAGCATCACAAGGGTGAGTATGGTACCCACTCCCTCAAAGTAGAGATGATGTGCTGCATCCATGTTGCCAGTAAAGATCTGGAAAATGCCCCAGAGGCTGTATAGGAAGCTTGCAGTTGTTCCAAGCGCTACCAGGCTATCCATATTGGGTTCGCGCTTAAAGAGGCTGGAGAAGCCCTTGGTGAAGAAGGCCGAACCACAGATAATGGTCCCAATAGCAAGAAACAGCTGTAAGAGGCTATTGCTGACCATGCCTATTGGTAGGCGCAAGCCTAGCATAGGTCCCATGGCAAGCACTAGCAAGAATATGGTGAGGATAGAGGAAACAATGAGTCGGTATTTTAGGTTAACCAGCTCTTTTGCCTTCTGTTTCATCCTTTTCTTTTCGTCTAGCTCTTCCAAAACGGAGTACCCGATCTTGGAGACAGCTTTCTTTATATCATCGAGTGAGAGCTTGTCCCCCTCAAACTCTATGGTCGCGCTCTCTGTAGCAAGGTTCACCTGGGCAAGCTTGACTCCATCAAGCTTGTTCAGGGTCCTCTCCACCGCAGAGGAGCAGGAAGCACAGGTCATGCCTCCGATTGCAACTTTTTTCTGTTCCATTATTCCACTACCTCAAAGCCTATCTCAGCGATAAGACCCTTAGCCTCATCGATGGTCTCGGCATTCTTATGCTTGATGGTTACCTTGCCTGACTTTGCATCAGCTTTTGCCCCTTTGATGTCCTCAAGGTTGTTGAGGGCGTTTACCATCCTGGTCTCGCATCCGTTACAATGCATGCCTTGTGTTATGATAATTGTTTTCATATCCTAGTAAACTCCTTGGTAATAATATAACTCATTTGTTGGAAAATCTCCAGTGAAGGACTTTTTTCCTGTACCCACTAGACAGTTTCAAGATATTCAAGTATTATCCCTCATGTCGAATGGGCGGTTAACTCAGCGGGAGAGTGCCACGTTGACATCGTGGAAGTCGCCAGTTCAATCCTGGCATCGCCTAATAGCAAGCTTACTGGAAACAGTAGCTTGCTTTTTTTATCTACTGCCTACGGAACTTTGCCATGACATCCATTAGTTCAGATATCTTTAGCTGGCTCTCTTTCTCGTCTTCGCTCCTCAAGGCATCTGTGACACACGTATTCAGATGATTCTCCATCACCAGGTCCTCCACCTTCTTTAAAGCAGAAATGACAGCGGATAGCTGTAAGAGGATATCCACACAATAGCGGTCATTCTGCACCATACTCCTAATTCCTTTCACCTGGCCTTCGATCCTAGCCAGTCTTGGGTCTATCTTGTTTTTAACTTCTTGTTTCATATCTACTATATATACCCCCCTAGGGTATTAGTCAAGAGGAGTATATATGTGTATGCCCCAATATGGGACATATGCGATTGTATCATTGTAGATTGATGGGGAAAGGCTTTTGTTCGCGCAAGGTGGGGGCTTTGACTCGTTTATTACGGATGGATTGAAAGCATGAAATGGTAAGCGTTGGTTGTATTTCATACTGCTAAAGACCTACTTAATAGGTACATAAAATCCAGTTTCTATCTCATTTTTGGGTATTTTGGGGAGGATTTGTTGCTCTATCAGCTTCTCCATAGGTAGCACTTCAGACGTTATTTTTAGTAGCATTTTATCGGTACTGTTTGTGTCCAAACTTACCGGTTTTTTAATGACTCCAACAGGGAATTCGAATAAATATGAGTTGCTAGTAGTAACATGTTCTCTACATTTCTTGGAGGAGGGATGTCTCCTATTTTTTCTCTTCTGCAGGCACTTTACTATTCACCATATTATCATATATTGTACTTATTGCTTATCTGTGATATAATTACATAATGCTTGAAATTCTATAAAGAGGATTTTAGGCAAATCAAGCACCTGCTTGTCCAATGAACAAAGCCAATCAACTCGTTTTTTTTACTTGGATTACAAGAGGTGCAAGGAGTTTCATTATGGCCTTTTCCACAGCACAACAACAGATAGCAGACCGGTTCGAATCCGATGTAGACCAGAAGCATTGGCTCGACTGGAAGTGGCAGATCCGTCACTGTATCAAAGACGTCGAAACCTTTGAGAAACTGTTGGATGTACACTTTGATGACGATAAGCGAGAGGATATCGAAAAAACTATCAAAGAGTTTCCTCTCTCCATTACCCCTTATTACCTTTCGCTTATGCAAACCGACTCCCTGGAGAATGATCCCATTTTCAAACAAGGTTTCCCCTCAGTACGTGAACTCGATATCCTTGAATGTGATATGGCAGACCCTCTGAATGAAGATGTGGACAGTCCTGTTCCCGGTCTGACTCATCGCTATCCAGACCGTGTCCTCCTTCTTGTAAGCAATACCTGTGCCATGTATTGCAGGCACTGTACCAGAAAGCGCAGAGTAGGGGATGTGGACAGCATTCCTGATAGGGAACAGATTAAGGCAGGCATCCAGTATATAGCAGACCATCCAGTTGTCCGTGACGTATTGCTGTCAGGGGGAGACCCTTTCATGCTCAGCGACGAGTATCTGGATTGGATACTTACCGAACTGAGGAAGATCGACCATGTGGAGATTATCCGCATCGGTACCAGAATTCCTGCAGTGCTTCCGTATCGCGTAACTGATAAGTTGGTCGCCATGCTCAAGAAGCATCATCCTCTCTGGTTGAACACCCAATTTAACCATCCTCGAGAATTGACCAGTTCCTCCAAGAAGGCCTTGGCCAAACTTGCTGATGCTGGTATCCCCTTAGGGAACCAGTCAGTGTTGCTTAATGAAGTAAACGACTGTCCGCGCATCATGAAGAGCCTGGTGCAGAAGCTTGTCTACAGCAGAGTTCGTCCCTACTACATCTATCAATGTGACCTTTCCGAAGGCCTGTCCCATTTCCGCACTTCAGTAGGGAAGGGTATTGAGATAATGGAAAGCCTTAGGGGCCATACCAGTGGGCTTTGTGTCCCTACCTACGTTATCGATGCACCGGGAGGAGGAGGCAAGATTCCTGTCATGCCCAACTACCTGCTGTCATGGTCAACCAATAAGGTTATCCTCCGTAACTACGAAGGGGTCATTACCACCTATCAGGAGCCCACTAACTATGTGCCTACAACCTGTGACCGCGACTGTGAAAAATGTAATCTTGAATTGCCTCTTACCGAAGCAGACGAATACAAAGCGATAGGCATAGAGAAGCTGCTTTGTGACTATGAGGACAGCTATTCCATGTCCCCCGAAGGGTTGGAACGAGAAACGAGGGCCCACCTTATCGAGGAGGCTGCAAATGCATGATAAGACAATTACCATTGACGGAGCTGTAGTACAACACGGAGATAATAACAGCAGGATCTATCTGATGGACATCAAGGATGCCCATCCGGATACCCTGGTGGAGAGCCTTGCCTCACTTGCCAATGAAAAGGGTTACGGCAAGATCTTTGCAAAGATTCCCAAATCCAAGGCTGAGGCCTTCATGAAGGCCGGATATGGTGTAGAGGCCTCAGCTTATGGCCTGTATGGGGGTACTGAGCGCGGCCTCTTCCTGAGCAAATACCTCAAAGCTGAAAGAGAGAATGAAGAACCTTTGTATACCTACCAGGATGTGCTTTCCCTTGCCTATGGGAAACAAGAGGTCGAACTGCCTCCCCTGGAAGAAGGAGAATCAGTACGACTGTGCACCTTTGAGGATGTTCCTGCGATGGCGCAACTGTATAAAGGGGTGTTTGACTCCTATCCCTTTCCTATCGACAAGCCGTCGTTTCTGAAGGCTGCCATGCAGGGTGACACAATCTTTGCTGGAATAGAGAAAAAGGGCACCATTGTAGCCCTTGCCTCAGCTGAGTGTGATCTTTCAGAAGGGCATCAGTATGCCGAAATGACTGACTTTGCAACCGATGAGGAGCACAGGGGCAACGGCTACGCCTTGCACCTGTTGCGCTTTTTGGAAATTCAGGCAAAAGAACAGGGAATACAGACAGCCTTCACCATAGCCCGTGCCATCTCGGAAGGGATGAATATCACCTTCTCAAAGGCAGGCTACACCTATGGAGGCAGGCTGAAGAATAATACTGATATCTCAGGGACCATAGAGAGCATGAATGTCTGGTATAAGGCTTTGTAAACAATCACATATTCCAGATGAGGTGTAAAAACCTTTTCTGCTGCTGAGTCATTGTGTAAAACTGAAGACAAATGGGATCTATATGGTATACTCCATCACAAACACAATTTGAGATGGAGTATTTTGATGAGACGAAGTTATTATCTTAACCTTTTCCTGGTGGCTACAATCTGCCTGTTGGGTTCTTGCACTGTATCAAGGGTCAGTGAAGCTTCTCCAACTGGGCCAGAGCTTTTTTCTTCAACTATCGAAGGAAGTTGTTTTGACCTGGAGGGAAACACCGTACAAGTCGATGCCGACTACTATCTGATTTACTACGCGGCTGATTGGTGCCCATACTGCTCAGAGTATGAGCAGGAGCTTAAACAGACCTATACCCAATTCAAGCGAATGTATGGAAATGTGGAAATAATCTTTGCAGGCCATGTCAGTGACCAAAGTAATGGGGACTTGCTTTCCTTCCTAAACCAGGGAGAATATCCCTTTCCCTATATCAAATATGAGTTCAGAGAAAGGACAAACATCATGAATCTGGTTGATGTCCCCAAATTTTGGATACCCGGCTTTGTTCTCCTGGATAAATACGGCAAAGTCCTTTCCTCTTCCAATGGGGAAGATAAGGACGCTTACTACCTACAGCGCCCTATCAGTGCCTATCAGGCATTACAACAAAGTGACTGCATGTACTGTCAGAAATGAATGAGGCCTCTTTGTAACGAATGTATATATTTATGCCACTTACAGCTAAATTATTAACTAACCTTGTAATCCTCCCTAGATGGTTTATGATAATCCTAACAGGCCTTCTAAGGAGTATTGTATTCAATGACTTCCAAGAAAAGATGCATAGGGGTATTTACAGCATCACTGGATGATGCCTACCAATCGACGGTTTGGCATGCCATTTCCCAACGTGCCCAAGAAAAGGGATTTGGGTCCATCTCTTTCTTGGGTTCCCGACTCGGTTCCCCCATTGCATCAGAAGCCTCATCAAATCTTGCCTACCATCTGGCAAATAAACGAAACATCGATGGTTTGATCATTATTGCATCCGCCCTCGAAACATTTCTGACTACAGTGGACTTGAAAGCTTTCTTTGCCCCTTTGGCAGATCTTCCTAGGGTCTCCATTGGAATGAGAATCCCCGGCATGTCCGATGTCATAGTTGACGGTACCTGGGCACTGACACAGGTTATGGAGCATCTCATTGAAGAGCACAAACCCAAGAGGGTAGCCCTGATCAGCGGACCGGCAAGTCATGATGAAGCCAATAGCCGATTGGGGACGTTCTATTCCGTGATGGAAAAGCACAACATTTCTATCGATAATCGTTTGATATTCACCGGGACTTTCACTCAGGATTCAGGGGTACAGGGTGTTGGTACGTTTTGTGAGACCGGTCTGGATTTTGATGCCCTTGTCTGTTTGAATGACAGGATGGCACAGGGTGCCTTGGAGGAACTCAGAAGGAGGGGGATTCGTGTTCCTGAAGATGTTGCCTTGATCGGCTTCGACGGTATCGAATCATCCCTCTACACCTTGCCTCCTCTGACGACTGCGGCACAGCCAATGAGTGAGCTGGGGACAATGAGCGTAGATATCCTCTCTCGTTTGATGTTGGGAGGAGAGGAAGAGCATCTTACCTTGGAGTGCACTCCCATCATCAGGGAGTCTTGTGGTTGTAAGCCGCTCTTTTATTATGCCACTGAACTACAGGAAATTCCCCTCTATGCCAGCGATGCGGAACGAAGCTCTATCTATGAGCTTACAACCCTGGTAGCTAAGAATGATTACGATACCCTTATCATTCGTCTCAACAGAGCAATAGAGAGTACAAGAGCAGAAAATGGATCGATCTCCCGATGGTATGAATACCTTTCGTATATCGAATACCAGTGTCGGGAGCTTGGCCATCCCTCCCAGAATTCCCTGGTTACACTTATGGGAGCGGCTAGGGCTTTCACTGCTGAGAAAGTTGGAAGCTGCCAAGCTACCAAGCGTATCGCTGCAGAGTCTTCTTTTGAGACCCTGCGTAGAGTCAGCGCCATCCTTTCAGGGGTCTTTGATCTCTCTGCCATGTATAAGAATCTCAAGAAAGGCTTGCAGATGTTTGGCATAGAGCAGGGATACCTAGTGGTATTCAACAGGGGCAAGAAGAAAGTCCGTTACTTTATGGATATCTCAAAAGAAAATCAAGAAAACACAATACCTCAGGAGTTCAAGCGAGTTAATTTGCTCCCATCCTTCATCGAATCTTCCTGGAGGCTAGGACAATGGATTCTCATGCCTCTGGTTTATGAAAGCGAGCAGTTGGGCTACCTGATAGTTCCCATTGGCATAGAGATCCCTGCCTTATACGACATTTTACAGGAACAAGTCTCCAGTAATCTCAAGGGAATTCTCTTATTGGAACAGATACGGTCGCACGGAAAGATCCTGTCAGAACAGATAGAGTTGCGTACAAAGGATCTCATCGTCGCCAACAAGGACCTTTCCTTGGAGATAAAGCGAAGGGGAGAACTTGAGAAAGAGGTGTTGGAGATTTCCACCCAAACCATGGAGCGTATTGGCCAAGACTTACATGATGACCTCTGTCAGCACCTTTTGGGAGTATCACTGCTTGTCTCATCCCTTGCAAAGGCAAAGCCAAATTCTGGGAATATGTCTGTTGAAACCCTTGAAAATATCAGCGTATTGCTCAATGAGTCGATAACCAAGATAAAGACCATTTCAAGAGGGCTTCTTCCATTTGAAATGGAAGCACACACCTTTGTACAACGGATCGAGGCCTTGGTAGGGGATACACTGCGCAGGTCCCAAGTTGAGGTGAATATCCATGCAGAACCTGACTTTGTGATTGAAGATGTCACTGCTGCCTTGCATGTATTCCATATTATCCAAGAGGCTCTTAACAACGCTATCAGGCATTCCAGAGCTCAACATATCAATATTTCATTGGTAAATGAAGTCGGCTCGGATGGGAGCCTCTACAGACTAGCCTCGGTTCTTGACGATGGAATCGGCCTTCCCCAGAAAATCAGGGAAGGAGGATTGGGGTTGAGAATTATGCATAGTCGGGCAAGCATGGCTCAAGCTGAATTGATAATTGATTCATCCCGGAAAGGGACATCTGTTAACATTCGTATCAGGAGTGGTATACATGAGCAGAAGAACTGAACTTATTGTCGTCGATGATCATCCCATATTCCGTCAAGGATTGGTGAATGTGATTGAGACCAATGAACGGTATAAAGTCATAGGGGAAGCGAATACCATCGCCGAGGCTTTGACCCTCGTAGAGGCACACCCGCCCAATCTCCTCCTGGTCGATGTTTCACTCCATCATGAAAATGGATTGGAACTGGTAAAGGCGATTCACAATACAAATCCCCAGATATACCAGCTTGTCGTCTCCATGTATGACGAAATCATCTATGCTTCCAAAGCACTGCAGGCAGGAGCTCGTGGCTATGTCATGAAACAGGAGGCAACAGAAACATTGATGAGCGCTATCGAAAACGTCTTGAATGGAAAAATCTACCTCTCGGATGCCATGCAGGAGCGTCTGATCGATTCGTATGCTTCTTGGGATACCAAAAAGGCTGAAGTAGACCTTCTTTCCCAGCTAAGTGTCAGAGAGATGCAGATTTTTCGCATGATAGGTCAGGGTTTCGGAGTTTCTGAAATTGCAAAGCTCCTGAACCTATCAAGCAAGACCATCAATGCCTATCGGGATAATATCCGCCAGAAACTAACTATCAGCGATGCGGGTGCTTTGCGAAAATTCGCCATCAAATGGATCCAGTCAGAGTTTGTAAAAAAGAGATAGGGTTCCCAAGTCTGTTCCTAGGTCTATAGTATTTCTCAAAAGGCTAAATATACATAACATATTGTATTTAAAAAACTTGGTAGTCTATTTACCCTAGGACATTTGTCCTAGGGCAAGTCTAGGCATTTGGCTACTGATGGGCTGACTAGTGGGAGAGTATGATTGGAATTAGGAAAGGACCACTTTAGAAAACCTGGAGGGTCAAACAAAAAAGTATTCCTATGCCCTTTGGCATATGCAATAAGGAGGACTCGATATGAAACGAAGTTTGAGAGTTTTGGTATTCAGCATGCTGATAATTGGCATCAGTTTGTCTCTGTTTGCTGCCGGTACTAATGAGTCGGCTCAAGAGGGCCCTAAGGTGATCAATCTATGGAGCTTCACTGATGAAGTGCCCAAGATGCTTGAAAGGTATAAGGAGCTTCATCCTGATTTCGATTACGAGATCAAGAGCACCATCGTTGCTACCACAGATGGTGCATACCAGCCTGCATTGGACCAGGCTCTGATGAGTGATTCTTCCAACGCCCCTGATATTTACTGTGCAGAATCTGCCTTCGTCCTAAAATATACCCAAGGCGATGCAGCTCCCTATGCCGCACCCTATAAAGACCTGGGAATAGACGTAGACAATCTCCTGAAAACAGCTGATATCGCACCATACACTGTGGAAATTGGGACCAACAGCAATGGTCAGCTGGTTGGTTTGGGATATCAGGCAACAGGAGGTGCATTCATTTACCGTCGTTCTATTGCCAAAACAGTTTGGGGCACCGATGATCCATCTGTCATCAAGACAAAGATTGGCCCAGGTTGGGACAAGTTCTACAAGGCTGCCGCAGATTTGAAAGCAAAGGGATTTGGCATTGTATCAGGTGATGGAGATGTCTGGCATGCGATCGAAGGCAGTTCTGAAAAGGGCTGGATAGTTGATGGCAAGCTGTATATCGACCCCGCTCGTGAGGCTTTCCTCGATCAGGCTATGCTGCTTAAGAAGAATGGCTATCACAATGATACCCGGGACTGGACCGATGCATGGTTTGGCGACATGAAAGACGCCAACCCCAAAAAGATCTTCGGTTTCTTCGGACCTGCATGGCTCATCAATTATGTCATGGCTGGAAACTCCGGCGGCTCAGCTCCTGGTGAAGGCACCTATGGAGATTGGGCTGTAGCTGAACCTCCCGTTGGCTTTTTCTGGGGTGGTACATGGGTACTTGCGAATGCTAACAGTAAAAACAAGAGTGTAGTAGGGGATCTTATCGAGTGGATTACCCTCGACAGTTCTAAAACTGGACTCCAATATTTCTGGGCAAATGGTACCCTCAATGGACCTGGTGGCACGAAAGATACCGTTGCTTCAGGAACCGTCATGAAAATGTCAGACGGAAAGCTTCCTTTCCTGGGAGGTCAGAACATGTTTGATGTATTTGTTCCTGCAGGAGCTTTTGCTACCGGTAAGAACAAGAACCAGTATGATGAGAGCATCAACATCTACTGGCGTGATCAGGTACGTCAGTACACCGAAGGAAACAAGTCAAGGGCACAGGCCCTTGCCGATTTCAAACAGCAGGTCCTCGATAACCTGGATATTGCTTCCCTGTAAACTGCATATGGGACCGGGGTGCAAACTCCGGTCCTTTCCTAATGAATTGGAGGTGGACGTCCATGAGGCAAAAAGGCATCAGTTACGCTAAGTTCGGGTATATTTTTTCCATACCTTTTGTACTTACTTTTCTTATATTTTCCTTGTACCCTCTGGTGTATACGATAGTCATCGGATTTACTGACCTTAGGGGCCTGATGAAGACATCCATCCATATATTGGACGAACCATTTCAGAATTTTCAAGTAATCCTGAATAACTCGACTTTTAAAAAATCCCTCTCCAACACTTTTTTGATCTGGTTAATGAACTTCATCCCTCAAATTAGCTTGGCTTTGTTGCTTACCGCCTGGTTTACCAACAGCAGCATCCATGTGAAAGGGCAGGGACTGTTCAAGGTACTGATCTATATGCCGAACATCATTACAGCTGCCACCATAGCAATCTTGTTCTATAGCCTATCTGGTTACCCTGTGGGACCGGTCAACGACCTTTTGGTGAGACTCGGCATTATTGATGCTCCCTATAATTTCCATCTGCATCCATGGGCAGCTCGGGGGATAGTTGCCTTCATCCAGTTCTGGATGTGGTATGGCTATACTATGATAATCCTGATAGCAGGAGTGCTTGGTATCAACCCCACCCTGTTTGAGGCTGCCGAAATTGACGGAGCCTCTGCTACACAGATTTTTTTCCGCATCACCCTCCCACGTTTGAGAACCATTATGCTCTACACTTTGGTGACCAGCATGATCGGAGGTATGCAGATGTTTGACATCCCCAAGCTGTTCCTCTTTGGAGGTCCTGACAATGCGACCCTGACTACCAGTGTATTTATCTATAATCAGGCCTTCAGCGGCAGTTATCTCTATAACCGCGCCGCAGCGGCAAGTCTCATCATGTTCCTGATCATTGTGGTGCTTTCCTCCATTCTCTTTTTTCTCTTGAGGGACCGCGATGAAATACAGATGAGAAAACACATCCGTGCACTGGAAAAAGCTGCAAAGAAGGAGGAACACCAATGAACAAGAGTCAAAAAGGTTCGCGTAACCTAAGCAAGACGATCATATATGTCGTCTGTATCTTTTTTGCTTTCCTCAGTGTTTTTCCCTTCTGGGTCATGTTTATGAATGCAACGAGAGGAACCTTTGAAATCCAACAGAATTCAATTGGCCTTCTTCCCTCAACACATCTGCTGGACAATTTTAAGATTCTTTCAGGAAAGAGCTTCAATGCCATAACAGGGTTTTTCAACTCCATGATAATTTCCTCTGGGGCGACCCTGTGTGCAGTCTATTTCTCCTCTTTGACCGCTTATGCCTTGGTAGTCTACAGCTGGAAAATGCGCCAACCCTTTTTTACTTTCATCATGGCAGTCCTGATGCTCCCAGCTCAAGTCTCAAGCATTGGATTCTATCAGTTCATGTACCAAGTAAATCTGACGAACAACTTCCTTCCACTCATTTTGCCGGCAATCGCCTCACCTTCGATGGTTTTCTTCATGCGTCAGTACCTTTTGGGCAATCTCTCGCTCGATATCATCCATTCGGCAAGAATAGATGGGGCAGGGGAACTGTATACCTTCAATACCATCGTATTGCCTATCATGAAACCAGCTGTTGCAACGCAGGCGATCTTTACCTTTGTGTTGAGTTGGAACAACCTGTTCCTCCCTTTGATTTTACTGACCGACAAGGATAAATACACCATGCCGATAATGGTCAGCCTACTTAGGGGCGATATCTACAAGACAGAGTACGGTTCTGTCTATTTGGGACTGGCTCTCACCGTACTGCCCTTGTTTATCATATATTTTATGCTTTCCAAATATATCATTGCAGGCGTTTCCCTTGGAGCCATCAAGGAGTAGCCATGTGGCAATCTCAAGCTTTGTGTATTGCCGACGTGGTGAGTATTGTTGTTCATACGTGAGATCCAAAAAAAGGCACGGTGTGCGATCTACAGGAGTAAAGGAGTTGGTTTATGCTGGAACAGGCTTTAGAACTTATACATAAGATGACCTTGGAAGAGAAAGCCTCACAGCTTTGTTCAGCCTGGTTGGAAATAGAAGAGAATGGAGACTTTACGGTCAAGGAAACCTCATTTTCTGATGAACGTCTTCACCTTGATAGGAATTCGGTTCTTGGCTTGGGAATAGGTCAGTTGACCCGTCCCTTTGGGACACAGGCAAAAGATCCACGAGTTGTAGCAAGAGGTGTTAATGAAATACAGAGATATTTGATACACAATACAAGACTTGGCATCCCTGCCATGTTGCACGAGGAGTGCCTGACAGGGGCAATGGTAGTCGGAGCCACTATTTTCCCCTCAAGTCTCAACAGTGCCTCTGCGTGGGATATTGGCCTGATGAAGCGTATTGGTAGTGCTATCGGGAAGGAGTTGTCTTCGTTGGGTGTGCACCAAGGCTTGGCTCCCGTACTTGATGTTGCAAGAGATGCTCGCTGGGGAAGGATAGAAGAGACCTTTGGAGAAGACCCTTATCTTGTTGGTAGCATGGGCATTGCCTATGTGCAGGGTATGCAGGGAAAAAATCGCATGCCAATAGCCACACTCAAACATTTTCTAGGACATTCCTATAGCGAAGGGGGACGAAACCATGCACCTGTCCATATGGGAATGAGAGAGATGCTTAATACGTTTGCTCTGCCTTTTGAGATGGTGGTGAAAGCTGCACATCCAGGGGCAATCATGCCAGCCTATCATGATATAGATGGGATGCCCTGTTCCAGTTCGTATGCTTTGCTCACTGACCTGTTACAAAAGAAATGGGGTTTTGAGGGCCTAGTGGTCGCAGACTATGAAGCTCCAGCCCAGTTGTTTAATGATCATAAGGTTGCCCCTGATCTTGCCCATGCCGCAGCCATGGCCTTACATGCTGGTCTTGATCTTGAGTTGCCAAGTGGGACCACGTATAAAATGGGCTTGGTGCAGGCGGTACAAAGAGGTCTGCTTTCCATGGAGGATTTGAACAGGGCAGTGTTGAATGTCCTCAGAGAGAAATTCCGGCAGGGTCTTTTCGAGAATCCATACATCAATACTGGTTCCATCAGCCTCAACAGCCAGGAAAATCATGAGTTGGCCCTAGAGGCAGCAACAAAATCCTTGGTGCTTCTTAAGAACGAGGGGATGTTGCCCATTCCCCTCGGTACAAAGGTGGCCGTCATAGGTCCACTTGCAGACCATCCCTATGCAATGTATAACGGCTATTCGGCACCTATACACCTGCAAGGCGCAAAAGGCAGTGCGCCAACAGCTCCAACAAAGGCCAAGACCATTAGATCCGCGATAGGGGAAGCCTCTCCAATGGCAAATATTATCTACGAACCTGGATGCATGTTATACGAGTCCAAGGTGGAACAAGCCATTTTTTTCCCTGGGGATGTTGCCCTAACAGATACCAAGCCCACACACAAGCTTAGTGAAAACACCAGTCGTATTAAAAACGCCGTTAAAGCTGCCGAAAAGGCAGATGCCGTAGTGCTGGTAGTAGGGGACTTGGCTGGTCTTTTCCAACAGGGAACCGTGGGCGAAGGCTCAGATGTCTCTACCCTAGTACTCCCTGGAGTACAGCAGCAACTTGTCAATGCTATCCTGGATACTGGGAAACCAGTAGCTTTGGTATTGGTAAGCGGACGTCCCTACGACCTCAGGTATGCCAAGGAGAAGGCCATGGCTATCCTTTGTACATGGTTGCCAGGAGAAGGGGGAGGAGAGGCTATAGCCAACGTATTGTTCGGTAAGGCAAATCCAAGTGGAAAGACCCCACTTTCCTTTCCCTTATGTGCTGGTTCTCTGCCCTATGCCTACAATCATACACCGAAGGCGAAAGGTCTTCCAAGGCAACAGGAGTTCGGTTTCTTGTATCCCTTTGGGTATGGCTTGAGCTATACCGATTTCTCCTATGATGACTTTTCAGTCGATACTGAGCAGATTACCTCATATGGGACAGTCAACATTTGTGTGACCATTACGAATACAGGAATGATTGCAGGTGACGAAATAGTACAACTGTATGCACATGATATGTTTGCCTCAATCGTTAGGCCTGTGAAAGAGTTGAAGGGATTTGCACGGGTTTCTTTGCAGAGGGGAGAATCAAGTAGGGTAACCTTTGCCCTCAGTGCTGAAATGCTTTCGTTTGTCGCCGACGGGGAGAATCGGATAGTGGAACCAGGAGAGTTTGAGATTATGATTGGAACGTCTTCTGAAAATATTCTCTGGCGCCATATGATCTCAGTAACAGGAGAAGGGCGTACCTTGCCCCAAATCTGGGAGTTCGAGACTCCTGTGCATATGCATAGTCTGTAAGAACAAAGGTAAGGTAGTCTCTCATACAACCAATGTTACCTCCATTGATTGTTGGGAGGCTTGGTTCCCAACAGTTTTCAAAGTGTTTCCTTACCTTTGTTCTCTTCCTACTATAAGAGCCTGAAAACTCCTTTTCTCATATAATGCTTCTCCAAAGAATGTATCTCTTCCAATGCCGTTCAGTTGACAGGTAGCGAATCAAATAGTACCTTTTTGTTAGGACTAGCTAACTGGGATATCGTGATTCACTTTGAACCAAGCTCTATAGGCAGGCATGATGACGTTGGCTTGAAAGGAAAGACTTGTATGAAACTTGTACTCTTACGACACGGCGAAAGCATTTGGAACCTTGAGAATCTCTTTACAGGATGGACTGATGTGGACCTCTCAGAAGGTGGGGTGGTAGAGGCCTCCAAGGCAGGGGACCTTCTTTTGTCTGAAGGATTTGACTTTGATATCTGTTATACCTCCTTTCTGAAACGTGCCATACATACCCTCAATCTTGTACTGGAGAAGATGGACCGTCAGTGGTTACCTGTCATCAAGAGCTGGGAACTCAATGAAAGGCACTATGGCTCATTACAGGGCTTGAACAAGAGCGAGACGGCAGACAAGTATGGTGAGGAGCAGGTTCAGATCTGGAGACGTTCCTTTGATGTGTGTCCACCCTCTTTGGACCTCTCAGACCAGAGAAACCCTGCATTGCAGGAAACGTATAGGAAGGTGGACGCAAGTCAGCTACCCCTTAGTGAAAGTCTCAAGGATACCATTGCCCGAACAGTCCCCTACTTTGAAGAGGAGATCAAGACAAAGATGCTTGAGGGCGAGAGGGTGCTCATCGCAGCCCATGGCAATTCCCTACGTGCCTTGGTGATGTATTTTGAAGACTTAAGCCCTGATGAGATCATGAAGATAAATATTCCCACAGGCATTCCATTGGTCTATGAATTTGACTCGGAGTTCAAGGTTCTTGAGAAGTATTATCTTGGAGATTCTGATGCCATTGCTGCAAAGATGAAAAAGGTCAGCAATCAGGGAAAAGCAAAAAGTAGTATATAAGGTCAGGTTTTTTTAGAGAAGAGATACATACCAGTAAACGGTACTGTTACTCTGCCTTGAAGTGAGGAAACATGAAAGCCAGGGTTTTGCCCGGTTTCTCAACTCAGGGCTTCCTTTCTTGCATTTACCTCTATAAAACTCCATAATGCACACTTGAATATGTATACTAACCGAAAAAACAGTAAAATAATCATTTTTATAGGCAGCGTCCTCCTTGTTGTTTTGCTTGCCTCTTGTTCAAAGAAACAAGTTGATCCCCAGTCACAATCATTTTTTATGCTGGGCACTGTCTGTAAGGTTACCATCTATGACAATCCTACAGACGAAGCTTTTTCAGCAAGCTTTGTCCGTCTGAAAGAGATCGAGGACAGGATGAGCCTCCGTAATCAAAAGAGTGAAGTCTCTGAGGTTAACCAATATGCAGGAAAGAAAGCTGTCATAGTTTCAGAGGATACGTTTGCAGTCATCCAGAAAGCTTTGGAGATAGCTGCCCTAAGTCATGGGGCTTTCGATCCTACTGTAGGCCCACTGGTCCAAGCTTGGGATATTGGTGGGGACAACCCTCGCAAACCCCCGCAGGATGAGATAGATTCCCTATTGCCGCTTATTGGCTATGACCGTGTTATTCTTGATGCTGAGGAATCATCTGTATTTCTGAAGGATGAAGGGATGGTCCTTGATCTCGGAGGCATCGCCAAAGGATATGCAGCTGATGAGGTTGCCAAGATCCTTCATGAGCATGGGGTAGAGCATGCCATTGTCAACTTGGGGGGCAATGTGCTGACCCTTGGTAGCAAGACCGATGGCAAGCCTTGGAAAATTGGGGTACAGGATCCCGATGCTCTTCGTGGTGAGTATGTCATGATACTCTCTCTTGAGGACCAGACTCTTGTCACCTCAGGACCCTATGAACGATTTCTTGAACTCGATGGAGAAATATACCATCATATCCTAGATACAAGGACAGGGTACCCTGTCAAGAGCGACTATACCAGTGTCAGCATTGTTACCAGGCATTCCTTGCTTGCTGATGCCCTTTCTACTTCCCTGTATGCCCTTGGTTATGAGGATGGGATGGCCCTGATAAATGATCTTGACGATGTCGAGGCTGTCTTTATGACCAAAGAAAAAGAAATTCTTCTTTCAGAGGGTCTCAAACAGGACTCTTCTCGGTATTCTGTCACCGATCCTGCCTATACAGTGGTTCTATAGCTCTCCAGCTAGTAGTCCTAGAATTTGGCTCTTTGCTGTAAGAGTACCTGTATTGATCCCAAAATAAGCTATAGGACCTTTCCTAAAGACGATACTATCATAGTGTACTAGTGGTACTATGTCGCAACATGTTGTATCGCGAATGAAGTAGTGCATACAATTTGCGTCAGTACTACTAGAAATTAATTCCTGTATGCAAAGATTGCTTCTGGAACCAAAGAGGAATATGCTTGATGCAGTGGCTTTTGGTTCTTTTTCCGTCTTTGGCTATTACGGGAAATATAAAGAAATTGAAATGATATTTCAATAAAAGTAAATAAATTCAATTAATTAGCCATATGAGCAATAACCTATTGAATTTTTTATGAATATAGTAGAATATAGACATAAAATTAAAGATACGATCAATTATATCGTTTGGAGGATAGGATGGCAGATACCCCACTGGGAATTTCGTGGATCATGAAAGACCATAAGGTCAAGAACGTTGACCTTGCAACCAAGCTTTTCTCAATGAAGGAAGCTATGACAGCTCGTCGCTTTCACAAGCAGATTCCTGGCTACAGGATGAGTGCCTTACAAGGCCTTCCCAACCTTGCTTCTATGTTTGGCGTAGGAGGCATCTGGGTCAAGGATGAGTCAAGCCGCTTGCAACTTAACAGCTTTAAAGTGCTTGGAGGTTCATTCGCCCTGTACCGCTATCTGCAGAAACAGCTTGGTATCCTCGGCGAGGACACTCCTTTTGCCTACCTTGCTTCCGATGAAGTGAAAGAAAAGGTCGGTAATATAATCTTTGCAAGTGCTACTGACGGAAACCATGGTCGTGGGATTGCATGGGCAGCAAAGAAACTTGGTTTCAAATGTGTCATCTATGTACATTCAGAGACCAGCGCCAGAAGAATCGACGCTATCAAGAGCAATGGGGCAAAGGTTGTCATCGTTGACGGTAACTATGATGACGCAGTACGTCAGGTTGCCATCGATGCAAAGACCAATGGTTGGACCATTATCAGTGACACCAGCTGGGACAACTACACCGAGATTCCTACCTGGATCATGCAGGGGTACCTGACTTTGCTAACCGAAGCTCAGGAGCAGTTCGGAGGTGTTGGTCTTGTCAAACCTACCCACATCTTCATCCAAGCGGGAGTAGGTGCACTGGCAGCTTCTGTGATAGGTTTTTATCATGCCCTTTTCGGTCAGGATGCACCAAAATGCATTGTGGTCGAACCAGACCAGGCTGACTGTCTCTATCAGAGTGCCCTAGCTAATGATGGCAAGCCTCACTCAGTAAAGGGTGATCTCGATACCATCATGGCAGGTCTTTCCTGCGGAGAGCCTTCTCCCATTGCATGGGAGATTCTCAAGGAGGATGCCGATTGTTTCATGAAGGTGCCCGACTTTATCGCAGCAAAGGGTATGCGTGTATATGCAACGCCCCTTAACGGCGACCCGTTTGTTCTTAGTGGTGAGAGTGGGGCAGTGACCCTCGGTACTTTTGCCGCTATCATGCAGTATTCAGAGCTTGAAGAGTTGAGAAAAGCCTTGGATCTGAATGAGGATAGCCAGGTAATGTTTGTCAACAGTGAAGGCAATACCGACCCTGTACACTTCCGTCAGATCATCTGGGAAGGTGCAAACCCTGTTCCCCAGCAGTACTGGGTCAATCGTTAGGACATAGCCCGATTGGTCGGTATTCTACCCCTAATTATTACCATAGAGAAGCCGTTGCAAATTGCAACGGCTTCTTGTTTGGTCTTTCTCTATGGTCTTCTGGATCCGGTACTATGGGTTTTTCATATCCGACAAACCTGCAAGATGATGGTGATTGCAGAATTTCATGAGTGCTTGCCACAGCCTGATGAACAGTTGACCCTCAGCTGATTGGGGTATCTCTCCCTCTGGGGTAAGCTCAAGCACTTCCCCAATATACGTAGGGCTTTTAGCATCTGAATGGGATCAGTGCGGTTGCATCTGATGTTCCCAGTGAGGACTATACTGTGGATACTCCGAAATGTAGGGTATCGAGCCGCACAAGGGTCAATGTCTTCATAGGTTTTTCCCAAGTAGTACTGGTTTAAGTAACACTAACAGTGATATTTTATGCTGTTAAGTATTGTTTGCGATAGTAAATTGCTTTTCACTTGTACCCGTACAAAAGAGCAGCCATCGCTTGATGACTGCTCTATGTAGATGTTTTATCACTAGTATTAAGTCCATACCCTAGTCAAAAACCAACATCACTAGACAAACCTAAGCTAAAATGTTACCTCCACCCTTACTCCTCAAAGGTAAGATCAAATGTCTTGTTCTTGGGAGGGAAAAGGAGTGAGAAGACGTAGAATACGACCAGACTGACCAACAAAGCTGGAATGATGTTGTTTACTTTGGGGACGGAAGGGATGATTTTCCTGTCCATGAGATAGAACACCACACTGGCGATAAGGATGGAAGCAATAGAACCTGCACTGGAGCTCTTTTTCCAGAAGTGACCCATCACATAGGGTACAAAGGTTCCTGCCGCTCTGAGAGTGAAGGAGAAAGCAAGCAGGGTAAGGATATTGTTCGCATAGAGGGCAGTTACCAGCGAGAAAAGGGCTACGACAACCATGGTAATCTTGGTAGTAAGCATGACTTGCTTGTCAGTGGCTCCCTTGTGGAGGAATATCTTGTAGATGTCATTGCTGAAGATGGATCCTGCACCCAGAAGGTCTGAGTCTGCAGAGGACATCGTTGCACTGATGATGCCAGCAAAGAGGATTCCTGTGACTATTGCAGGCATGGTTGCCACTGCAAGAGCAGGAAGGGCGTAGCGGCTGTTATTTGTCAAAGCTTCAACTACGCTACTGTCCAATAGATTCTGGTTGAAGAGACTCAGCATTGTGATACCGAGGATGACAGGAATGAAGGCAAAGACAAAATTGACTATTGCAGCGATAATCGATCCCTGGACAGCAGCTTTTCCATCTCTGGCAGCATAGTAGCGGGAGACAGCTTCCTGCCCGACGGAGAATGTTGCCACATACATGATGACAAAGCCTGCAATCTGTCCCCAGCCGCCAATACCCTGCGTCAGGCTGAAATGTGATTCAGGAACTGTAGCACGGACAGTTGCCCAACCTCCTGCCAGTTTGAGGGCAAAAGGAATGGCTATTATCATGCCAATTACAATGAGGAATACCTGTATGAAGTCAGTCAGTGTTACTGACCAGAGTCCACCCATGACTGCATAGACGGTGATAACAACGGTGACGATGATCAGGCTGGTGGTATAGTCAAGGCCGAGCATGACTTCCAGAATGGATGCCGATGCCTTGAACTGACCGGCGGTGAGTCCGACCAGAGCCATGAGCATGATGATACCACTGAAGCCACCCGAGAACTTGTCGTATCTTCTTCTGAAATATTCAGGGACAGTCTTTACCTCGGATGCCCTAAACTTTGGAGCAAGAGGAATGAGAATCACAAATGCGATACCCATTGCAATAATGTACCAGGAAGCGCTGACACCCCATGGTCCATAGGCATTTGCTACAACACCTAAAGAACTTCCTCCACCAATTTCAGTTGCAGCAAGGGTTCCTGCCATCAAAAGGGGGCCAAGTCTTCTACCTGCGACCATAAAGTCAGTATTCGATTTGATCTTTGTCGATGAAAAGTATCCAATTCCCAACATCATCAACATGTACGCTACCACAATAACTGTAATGGTACTGTTCATTTCATCTCTCTCCTTTTGCTGATAATCCATAAATATGTATCTAGTATTTGGACAGAGCCTTCTGTTTGTCAAGATAAATGTTACTTGTAGAGCACATTTGTTTTTTGCTTTGTACATACAAATAACTTCCATATAAAATGAGGTATAGGGAAATTTTGTAACAAATATGTCTTGTATTGTGGTATTCGATGTACCATGTCTCGTCAGAAATTTCTCACAGATGATTTTTCAGGGTCTCACGTATCATGGCGTAACATACTCATTGGGTCTCTTCTTTAAGATGAGCCAGCAGAGATACCATGCAGGTCTTTGCAGAAGATCAGCATGGAAGATATCCTTTATCCAAATACTATGAAAAGGAGGTACTCCGCATGAATACAGAGTACCTATTTCGTGATGGGAGAGGACGTCATTGTTTGAAGTCCTTTCCCTAGAAGCTGTAGAGTACCCCTACTGAGGTTGTCAGAAGGCCCAACAGCGGATATAGGGGATTGAAATCAACTGCAGCACTAGTATCTCCATTTGCATCATCGATCAAGACACCAAAGAGCATGACCGGTACATTGATGTTGAGAAATAGTGCATAGTTTTTATTGGGTATCCAATACTCACCTTTAAGTACAGGTCCGACCAAGCCTCCAGCTAGAGGCCCGAAGTCAGTAAGGAGAATGCCTCCAAGTCCTAGCTTGAAGTCAAAGTTATCGCTCAATGCAAATGCTGTGGAAACATCAAGGGTAAGGGTAGCAACCTTGGGGAATGCTTCCTCTTCTGCTCCAGCATTGGCCGCAATATAGGTATACCCAAGAGGGTAGTTGATGCCTGCATTAAGATAGAGAGGACCAAGTCCTACATCGACAACGACTCCTGTTGTGGCAAAACCAGCTTGGAACCCAATTGCAATATTGTTATCTCGTGCAGCAAGAGGGGGGATGCCAAGAAGCAGTATCAAAATGAAAATTGTTATGGAAAATCGTTCTTTGTTCATAGCTTGCCTTCCTTTGTTGGTGTTGGTGAGATATACATGTACCATACAAATATAACATAAAAGAAAGGTTTAGGTGACAACTACTGAAATGTGTATGAATTTAGGTCACATTTATGTATCAGTGATAGGAAATTTTATTCGCCAATCGTATGATTTCAAAACGATCCTTCACCTCAAGTTTGGAGTAGATCATACTGATGTTATTTCGCACGGTCTGTTCGGCAAGGTTTAGCTTGTCTGCTATCTGCTGGTTGTCAAAGCCTGTGGCAATAAGCCTGAACACCTCTTTTTCCCTGTCAGTGAGGGTATTGAACCACTCAAACCGATCTGATACTTCAGGAATTTTGGGGCTTGTCCCGTCATACATTGTGTTGATGAGTTTTTCTGCTATCTTGGGAGATATCTGTACCAGTCCAGAATGCATCGCTCGTATTGCTGCTATCAGTTCAGTAGGGGAGATGTCTTTCAGCAAATACCCACATGCTCCGACTCTCAAGGCTTCTCTGACAAATTCGTTCTCATCGTATGTGGAGAGCATGATTATTTTTATTGTTGGATTCTGTTCAAGTATTCTTTTTGTGGCAACCACACCATTCATGTCTGGCAGGTGAACATCCATAAGGATTACCTCTGGTTGCAACTTTTGAGCCATCTCTATTGAGGCTTGGCCAGTTTTTGCTATCCCTACTACTATCAGGTCATCGACATACCCTTGAAGGGATATTTTCAGGCTCTCTACAAACAAGGGTTGGTCATCGACCAAAAGTATTCTTATCACAGGTTCCCTCCATTGTGCTATTCTTCAAGAGGGATCGTAACGGTAAGTTGAAATCCCCCTTCTGGTGCATTCATGGCTTGAACAGTTCCTTGCATCTTGCTTATTCTCTCCTCCATTCCTGCCAATCCAATTCCTTTGGTGATTTTGGTCGCACCACTACCATTGTCCAGCACGATGACCTGTACGCATTTTTGTTGAATCCACAGCAGAATGCGTACTCGAGTCGCATGGCCGTGACGTAAGGCATTGGTAAGGGCTTCCTGTACTACCCGATAGAGAATAAGGTCGATCGTATTGCCAAAGGATGAGGGGAGGTTGCCAGCTTCAATACTGACCTTCACCCCTGTCGTTTTTTCAAAAATTGTCTTGATCTTGAATATGGCTTTGATGCCCTGTTCCTGATCATCCACTGTATCTCTCAACAAATACAATGCTTTGCGTGATTCTGCCAGCCCTTCCTGGGCTTGGCCTCTGACGGTCATGCACCGCTCGCTGTTTTCCTCTCCTGAATGACAACCTGTGGAGATGATGGCATCCATCATGGCGATGATGTTGGTAAACATGTATCCGGTGATATCATGCATCTCGCGTGAAATGCGCAACCTTTCGATTTTTGCTGCCTGCTGCTCAGCTGTTCGTGCATAACTCTGAAGGCTTTGGCTGAAAATGGTAAGCTTGGTAATGGTCTGGTTGAGAATTGCTATTTCCTGTCTTTCTTTATAGGATTTTTGTAGAATATGTCCGATGCCAGATAGCATTAGCCCATAGGTAAGGAGCACAAGGAAGAACGTCATCACCTCATCCTTTTCAATAGGTTTAAGGTCCATAGCAAGAGAATTTTCCCCAAGGAAAGAGTGGAGGCCCTGCAAACAGGTGATACCCAAGGAGAATCCAAAGCAAACCACTATGTTTATGGGCCAGGCTGTTTTATCCAGTGTTGCAGTAAGCAACCCAAGATAGAGGAAAAGACGTATGGTAAGAAAATCATTGAGCGAGTAGCTGAGGACGACAAGTGCTACCAGGCTGATAAAAAGAAAAAGCAACGTACCCAGAAGATTACTCTCATACGTAAGCAGCTGTATGCACAAGAAGGCTACAGCATAGAACACATAGAAGGTCCTGTAGAATTCAGTCATCCTTGCCGATTCATCTTTTGCTATGAAGCCATAGCGTAAAACAAAAAGGGTTAAGGCTACCAACAGAAAAAAGGCTACTAGGATTTGGTTGGCTAGCCGATAAGGCTTCTGTGTGCCAGATTCTAGGGATTTGAGTGCATCCATGACCTTGAGTATATCATGCTTTCCCTTAAGTCAGTACTTTTGTACTGAGTTAGGGTGGAAAAAGAAGGGCATTCGGTATTTCTGTAACTTCCTCAGCCGAATAAAGCATCATATGCTAAAAGAAAGGACAAAGAATCAAATTTGTTAGTAAAAAAATCTTAGGAGGAAATGGTATGAAAAAAACCATCTGTAGTGTTATGGTACTTATGTTGCTCGTATCGGGTCTGGCATTTGCTGGGGGCAAGTCTGAAGCTCCTGTAGCCTCTACCGACCCGAATGCTCCAGTAACTCTCACCGTCTGGTGTTGGGATCCCACTTTTAATATCTACGCAATGAATGAAGCAGCCAAGATCTACAAAGCTGATCATCCCAACGTAACAGTGAACGTAGTCGAAACGCCTTGGGCTGACCTTCAACAGAAGCTCATTACCTCCATCAGTGCAAATGCTACTGAAAATCTTCCAGATATAATACTGATGCAGGATAATGCCATCCAAAAGAATGTAGTGACCTATCCTGAAGCGTACATAGCTCTTAATGGGAAGATAGATCTGAGCCAGTTTGCCCAATTCAAGGTCGATGTCGGTACGGTTGAGGGGAAAAACTATGGAGTGCCCTTTGACAATGGGGCCACTGGAACCTTCTTGCGTAGGGATATTATCGAAGAGGCTGGTCTCAAGGTATCTGATTTTAGTGATATCACTTGGGAACGCTTCATTGAACTTGGTAAGATAGTCAAGGCGAAGACTGGTGTTGCCATGATCTCCACTGTAGCCAATGAACCCGACTTCCCGATGATGATGCTCCAAAGTTGTGGAACTTGGATGTTCGACGATGCGGGGAAAGCGTATATCAAGGACAACGAAGTGCTTAAAGAAAGCCTACGGGTGACCAAAGAGATGGTTGAAAGTGGAATCTGTCTGCTGGTGGCTGACTGGAATGCGTATATTGCAACCCTGAACAACGGTACAGTCGCTTCAACCATCAACGGATGCTGGATCATTGGCTCTATCTCTGCTGAGAAATCACAGAGTGGCAAGTGGGCAGTGACCAATACTCCCCGTTTCGGAGCGTTCCCCCAGTCTGTCAACTATTCTAACCAGGGAGGATCGGGATGGATGGTCATGGCAAATTCCAAGCATCCGGATGTTGCCATCGATTTCTTGGCAAAGACCTTTGGTGGAAGTGTTAAGTTGTATGAGACTATTCTACCAACTAGTGGCGCTATCGCAACATGGTTGCCCGCAGCTAAATCTCCCGCCTACTCTGTAGAGATGGAATTCTTCGGTGGTCAGAAGATTTATGAAGATCTTGTCGGTTTTGCAGGTAAAGTTCCCAAAGTAAAGTACGGAATCTACAACTATGAGGCACGTGATGCGAGTGCTCGTGCGCTCTCTGAAATTCTTAAGGGAGGCGATATTGACACTGCCCTTGCTAAAGCTCAGAAGAATGTTGAATTCTTGATGAATGAGTAAGAAGCCTCACCTGCTATATCCGATACCGCGCTATACTGGTGGTATCGGATTAGTTGTCTTTTGGTTTATCGTGGCAGGGTAGGTGATAATCGGATTCCTATACATACCATTCTCTGCATCTACAAAGGGGAATACCTCATGAGAAAAAATACACTGACAAGAAAAATCAATCTATTCGGCTGGTTTTTTGTCATTCCAGCAGCCGTCTTCATTTTTGTATTGAACTTCTACCCGATGATCAGTGCTTTTATGCTTTCTCTACAATCTGGCAAGGGTAGAAACCTCAAGTTTACAGGACTCAAGAATTATGCCCGTCTCTTCGAGGATGAGATGTTCCTAACCTCTGTAGGAAATGTATTGACGTTCTTAGTATTTCAGGTCCCTGTAATGCTCCTGTTGGCACTGGTACTCGCTTCAGTGCTCAATGACAAGAGTCTCCGCTTCAAGGGATTTTTCCGCACTCTCATCTTTCTCCCTTGTGCAACATCGCTTGTCTCCTCTGCTCTCATCTTCAAGTCCTTCTTTTCCCTTGATGGCATTGTAAATACTACTCTTATTGGTATGGGCCTCATCAACGGCCCCCTGAGCTGGCTCACCGATCCTTTCTGGGCAAAGTTCATCATCATCCTGACTATCACCTGGCGTTGGACAGGGTATAATACAGTCTTCTATCTGGCTGGATTGCAGAACATAGACCGTAGCATCTATGAGGCTGCGCGCATTGACGGAGCTTCCTCATCGCATCAATTTTTCTATATCACCATCCCTCTGCTCAAGCCGATCATCCTTTTGACCAGCATCATGAGTACCAATGGGACGTTACAGCTATTTGACGAGGTAAAGACTATCACCAATGGCGGGCCAGGGATATCTACGCTCTCCATCTCGCAATATATCTATAATTTGTCTTTTGTCTACAATCCGCAATTTGGCTATGCTGCTGCGGTTTCCTACACAATTTTGATCATGGTAGCCTTGCTCTCTTCCATCCAGTTTAAATTGGGAGGCAAACAATGAAAAAGTCAACATTGAGATTCTGGCTAAAATATGTATTTCTCATCCTTGTCTGTGTATTCTCAGTGTTTCCCTTTTACTTCATGATCGTCGCCTCCACTAACATGAGTGTCGATATCATCAAAGGGAAAATGTTTTTTGGTACCCATCTCATAGAGAACATCAAGCATCTTTTGGGAACCGTACGGTTGGGGAATGCTTTCTGGAACTCCTTGCGCAACTCCATTGCCGGTACAGTGGCCAGCCTCTTTGTATGTTCTCTTGCAGGGTATGGATTCCAGATCTATCGGGACAAAGGCAAGGACACCCTTATGGGGCTCTTGCTGCTGTCGATGATGGTGCCTTTTGCAGCCATCATGATTCCCCTGTTTCGAATGTTTAGCCAGGCAAAGCTACTCGATACCACCATGGGCTTTATCCTTCCTACCATCTCCACAGCGTTTCTCATCTTTTTCTTCAGGCAGAGCTCAGCGTCTTTCCCGATGGAGACAGTGTATGCTGCCCGTGTTGATGGACTTGGGGAGTTCGGCATCTTCTTTCGCATCTATGTACCCATCATGGCCCCCACCTTTGCCGCCGCCGCTATTATCACCTTCATGGCTGCCTGGAACAACTATCTCTGGCCCCTGATCATCATGCAAAGTCAGGATAGTCAGACCATGCCATTACTCATCACCGGTCTCACAGCAGGCTATACAACAGACTATGGTATACTGATGCTATCGGTAACCATCACCACGTTACCGACCCTAATTCTTTTCTTCACCCAGCAAAGAAGGTTTGTTGAAGGAGTCTTGGGTTCAGTCAAATAGAGGAGTTTGCTATGAAACAACTATTTACCAACTATACACCCTGGCAGATGCCTGAGATCACAGGCATGAACAGGCTACCCATGAATTCCCTTCCTCTTGCTTTTCCTACTGAACGGCAGGCGAAGGAGGATGCTCTGGCGGGGCCAGAAGGACGTGACCTTTCTGATAACCCGTACTATCTCAGCCTTGACGGGGAGTGGGATTTCTTGTTTTACAACAATCCACTGGAAGTGGAGGCAAGTGTAGTCACCGACAGAGCAACTGCTTTGTGGAAACCCATCCTTGTCCCTGGATCCTGGAGTGTGCAGGGCTACGACAAGCCACACTACACCAACGTCATCATGCCCTTCTCTGAACAGCCTCCCTTTACCCCTTCTGATAACCCCACAGGGGTCTATCGCAGGAGCTTTACCCTTCCTCTTATGTGGAAGAAGAAGCGAACTGTCCTGAAGGTCGGCAGTGCTGAAAGCTACCTTGAGGTCTACCTCAATGGGAGTTTCATAGGAAGCTCCAAGGATAGTCGCCTTCCTGCATCCTTTGACCTTACTTCATACCTTCGAGACGGAGAGAACCTTCTGGTTCTTGTAGTTGTCCGCTACAGCGATGCAAGCTTTGTCGAAGACCAGGATCAGTGGTGGCTTGGTGGTTTGCACCGCAGTATCAGTCTGATATCCACCGATTATCTTTCAATGGAAGATGTTAAGATACGGAGTTTTCTGGGCAGTACCCTGGAAAAGGGGACAGTGCATATACGGGTGCCTCTGTCTGGACCTTATATAAATATTGATGAGCCTGCCTTGTTGCTATCCCTGTATGATCCTCGAGGCCAGCTGGTAGTCTCCAAGAACTTGGAAAAAAACAGGTCTGGACTATGTGAGACCACCTTGAGTGTCGACTGTCCCCTCCTTTGGAGCCATGAGTCACCTGAGCTCTATACCCTTTCCTTGAGTCTTGCATGTGTTAGTGAGCATCGTTGTCTGCGCTTTGGATTCCGTAACGTGGAGGTTAGAGACCGCAAGCTGTTGATAAACAACAAGAGGGTACTCATCAAGGGCGTGAATCGCCATGAACATGACCCCCGTATGGCAAAGACTCTCACCACCGAAAGCATGGTTAAGGATATCCTCTTGATGAAGAGGCATAACTTCAACGCTGTACGTACGTGCCACTATCCCAATGATGAACGTTGGTATGAGCTTTGTGACCGCTATGGCCTCTATGTAATGGACGAGGCCAACGTGGAGACCCATGCCTTCTACGACAGTATCTGTCGGATGGAGAGTTATGCTTTCTGTTTCTTGGATAGATTACAAAGGATGGTGCTAAGGGACTTCAATCACACTTCGATAATCATCTGGTCCTTAGGTAATGAAAGTGGGTATGGTCCCAACCATGATGCGATGGCAGCGTGGTTGCGCCGCTTTGATACCCATCGTCCTATCCATTATGAAGGGGCAACCCGTCCACAGTGGGGGCAAGGCACTCCCACCTTGGATAGTCTGAAACGGGGGAGGTCGGTAACCGACTTTGTCGCCCCTATGTATCCTTCCCTTGCTCTTATCGAAGCATGGGACAGGAGCACCGAAGCCTCCTCTGATGACAGGCCCATGATAATGTGTGAGTACAGTCATGCCATGGGAAACTCAAACGGAAGTCTTTCCGATTACTGGGATACCATACGGAACTCCCGAGGAATCCAAGGCGGTTTTATCTGGGACTGGGTGGACCAGGGTATCCTTGTTGATGATCGGGGCAAGCCCGTAGGCCCTAGGGATGTCGAGGACCAGAAAGTCCCCCGTTGGCGTTATGGCGGTGATTTCAATGATGTACCTACAGACTATGATTTCTGCCTCAACGGCCTCGTTTTTCCTGACCGTTCCCTCAAGCCTGCAATGCAGGAGTGCTTCAAGGTGCAGCAGAGTATACGCATCACTGGTGATCATCCTTCACAAGGGATATTCACGTTGCACAATGAGTTTGACTTTTCCACGTTGGAGGGTATTCTGATCCATTGGCGTATTATATCCGTACTAGAAGAAGAGCCTGTCTTCGGTGAGATTGAGGTGCCTCGTCTTTTACCTGGCGAATCTGGAGCTTTTACTGTACCTGAAGTGGTTTCAAAGGCAGTGCAGGCATGTATGGCAAGAGGGGAGTGCTCCATTCTCTTTGAGTCCTTTCTCGCCACAGACACCTTCTGGGCACAAGCTGGACATCGCATAGCGTGGGACCAGTTCTCTTTATCCTGTGCAGTTTTCCCCTTACTGGAAACCTCCACTACTTCCTTTGACCTGGTAAAGAATGGGGGGTACTCCTTAGTCGCCGAGGCCTATTCGGCATCGTTGAACGAGGAAGGACTGCTCTCTTCTCTGAAGTTTGCCGGACAGGAAGAACTGTTGGAGTCGCCTTTGACGCTCTGTCTCTATCGCCCTCCCACAGAAAATGACGGAATGAAGACTTTTCCCATAGATACCCAGAAGGATAAGGCCTTCAATGCTTGGGTCGAACACGGCCTTGATCAGTTGGTCTTGGAGAATCTGGAACTGAAAGCAGAGGGCGGCTCTTTGACAAGCCGTCACCGCATCAAGACAGCGCGAGGCACTGAATTAGGACTCTTTGAACAGAATTGGGCCTTCTTTGATAAGAAGCTGCATCTGCAGGTTTGTATAATCTTGAACTCTGTCATAGGGGACGACTATCCGCGCATAGGACTCAGTTGTGCCTTAAACAAACGGTGGTCTTCTCTCAGATGGTTTGGTTTAGGCCCAGAGGAGAACTATCCAGACCGCAAGGCAGGGTGTATAGTAGATGAGTACCGAGCAACAGTACATGAGCTCTATGTGCCGTATATTGTGCCTCAGGATTATGGGCAACGCACAGAAGTACGATATCTAGACCTGTTTGATGGTGATAAGGGAAGGATACGCCTGGCTTCAAATGAGCACTTCTCCTTTTCCTTGCAGGAATTTACTCAAGCCGAGCTCTGGGAGAAGTTGCACTCTGATATGCTCGTACAAAGTGCCTATAACTATCTTTACCTTGATTCTAGGGTACGTGGTGTGGGCACAGCCACTTGCGGACCTGATACACTTGAGCGTTATCGAGTAGGAAGTGGTGTCTACCGCCTTGGGTTTGTTATCAGTTCGGGGTAGTTAAAGAAGGAGAAGGTTGGCTATGGGTATATATGCGTACAGTGTGATAGGAATGGAGGGCGATAGCATTCCCCTTTCCACCTACCGTAATATGGTAGTGCTAATCGTTAATACTGCTACTCGTTGTGGATTCACTCCTCAATATGAGGGATTGGAAGCTCTGTATGAGAGGTATGGCCGCTCTGGCTTTACCGTTTTGGACTTTCCGTGCAACCAGTTTAAGGAGCAGGCTCCTGAGGAGATTTCCGAGATTGATACGTTCTGCAAGCTGAACTATGGGACCAAGTTTCCCCGTTTTGCCAAGATTGATGTAAACGGTGAGGGTGAAGCTCCTCTTTACACGTTCCTGAAGGGGGAGAAGGGGTTTGCAGGTTTTGATCCAACACATGAGAAGACGGCCTCTCTTATCAAACGCCTGAGCAGTGCAGATTCTAACTATGAACAGGACCCCTCCATCAAATGGAACTTTACGAAGTTTCTCATTGATCGCAGAGGCACCGTTATTGCCAGATTTGAACCGACAGCAAGCTTTGAAGCAATTGCTTCGGCGATAGAAGTGCTGCTGTAGGAAATTCTCTTGACAAAAAAGAGTAGGGTTAGTACTATACATATATAAGTTGCAAAAAATATAATTGCTAACAATATAAAAGGAGACTTGAATGAGCATATATGATATTTCAGTAAAAGACAAAAAAGATGAGGAAGTTTCCCTATCCCAGTATAAAGGCAAAGTGCTCTTGATTGTGAACACTGCCACCCAATGTGGGTTTACCCCACAGTATGATGATCTGCAAACCATCTACAAGAAATACAAGGACAAGGGATTTGAAATCCTAGACTTCCCCTCCAATCAGTTTGAAGGGCAGGCTCCTGAATCAATTGATGAGATCGACAAGATATGCAGCGTCAAGTTTGGGACCCAGTTCCCTCGTTTTGCCAAGATTGAAGTCAACGGAAAGGGGGAGAGCCCTCTCTATACCTACTTGAAAAGCAAGCAGGGATTCAAGGGCTTTGATATGAACCATAAAATCGCCCCTGTTCTCGTGGAAATCCTGACGAAAAAGGATCCTGACTATGCGAAAAATCCCTCGATTAAGTGGAATTTCACCAAGTTTCTCATTGACCGTACCGGTAATGTGGTACAGCGTTTTGAGCCTACGCACGATTTGGCATCTGTATCGGATGAGATTGCAAAGCTTCTGTAGACACCCGACCCATTGTACGTAATACCCTATGTTGCGTTGTCCCTTTCAAGGGACAACGCTTTCTAGTTCTGGGAGCGTTTGTATGCTTTCCTTTTCTTCATTCCTGGGAAGCATATGCCAAGATCAGAGCTCCTTCCAGAGCCGTTCCTTTAGTTGGGCAGACAACGATTTCAGGAGGCAGTCTCTTGAGGAACAAAGTCCGTATGGTGTTGTCATGTTCAAGCACCCCTCCTGCAAGGGTGAGGTGAGTTGTAAATGGTTGCTCCAGTCGCGTTTGGACCGAAAGGACCAGTTTTACCAATTCCTCTGCGGCCTCATCCAGGATCGCCTTGGCAAGAAGGTCTCCCCTGTTCGCATATGAGGTTACATAGGGAGCGAAATCAGCAACAACTGCTTTAGTGAGGTTCTTGTCATTGAAGAATGGAACACAATCTTGCCAATCCGCCAGATGAAAGAATGAACGGATAGCCTTGTCCATTGTGGTCTCTATGTCGCGCTGTTCCTTGCTCCTGAGGGTCCTTCGCACTGCTTGCATAGCTATCCACCAAGCCGAACCCTCATCACCTAAGGCGCTCCCCAATCCTCCAGATCGGACCATTTTCCCTTCTTCATTGCGTCCGATGCAAATCGAGCCGGTCCCGGCTATGAGGCCGAGTCCGCTAATGGCCATATGTGAGCCCGTGAGCAAAATCTCTGCATCACTGGCAAGGATGCGGGGAAACTCTGTATTGAAGTATTCGTCAAAGACTGTTTTCCATTTGAGCTGTTCTTGCTTGCGCGCAAGACCTGCACTACCAAAGCAGAATCCTTTGATGGGCAGCTCTCCTATACTTTGCTGTGCCTTGGCTGTATCCAAGAGAGAGATTACATTTTTCTTAGCTCCATCAAAGCCTACTGCGTAAGGATTGGAACTTGCTCCTTCATCCTGATAGACAACCTGTTTCTCTTCATTCCAGATGGCTAGGCGACAACGAGTACCGCCTCCATCGAGTGCGTAATATAACCCTTTCATACGGCAAGTATGGGATGGGGTGCTCTTCGTTGCAACATAAATTTTCAATTGTTGATGAAAATTTAAAACAGTGTGCTATGCTAAGAGGCATGCAAGGATGTACCACACTTTTACAACAAGCGCTCTCTTACCTATCGCCGTCAGAAGCAAAGGTAGCCTCATACCTACTTGAAAGCCCTGCCTTGGCGGTGAAAATGAGCATCACCACCCTGGCTAGAGAGAGCGGCAGTAGCACTGCCGCAGTTGTCAGGCTCTGCAAGCGATTACAGTTCGGAGGATATGGTAATCTTAAGCTTGCCTTGGCCCAGGAGGTGTATGGAAATACTTCCTCTCGTAGTGAAGGACCCTATATCTTCGACTTACGTAAGGCTGAAGGGGTCTCTTCCATAGCTGCCATGATGGTCGATACTGCCTGTGGAAGTATACACTCACTTAAGGAAGTGCTTTCCAGTTCACAGTTGGAGATTGCTGTGGAGAGTCTGTTCAAGAGCGAGAAGATTCTTCTTGCAGGCATCGGAGCTTCTGCTCTGGCTGCTATGGATCTCTATCAGAAACTGGGAAGATTAGGTATGTATGCCAGTTTTCCCAATGAGCCAGACTTGCAGATTGTCAATGCTTGTGCTTTGGATACAAAAAGTGTTGCTGTTATTTTTTCCTATTCGGGGGAGACTAAGACCATGCGACAGGTTGCCCAACAGGCAAAGAAGGCAGGAGCCACCGTCATAGCAGTAACCAGGGTAGGGGGAAATTCCCTTTCCAAGCTTGCTGACGTGGTGCTCACTGTCCCTGACAGTGAGGCGCTCTATCGTCAGGGGGCAACGCTTTCCAGGCTGAATCAACTGGTGGTCGTGGATATCCTGTACAGCAGTCTTATCGTAAGAAGTCCTGATGCAGAGCACTCCATTACCACAACATGGAAGGCAGTCAGTCATGTGGGCAAATTGAAGGAAGCAAAGAAGTAATGAATTTTTTATCAGTGAAGGGATTCCAGAACGCGAGAGATGCTTCCTTCATTAAGCTGTAACAGCTGTGTTGCTTCTTGTTTGTCCACAGAGAGCAAACCCATGGTTATGGCAACCTTAGTGTTGTGCCCTGATGACTCAAATAGTTCTATTGCCTGATCTTCCGAGCATCCTGTAACCTCAGTGATGAGCCTTCGTGCACGAAGGATGAGTTTCGCATTGACCGGTCTCAAGTCAACCATAAGGTTATTGAAGACTTTGCCTATGCGAATCATAGCAGTGGTTGTTATCATGTTCAGCACCAGCTTCTGAGCAGTGCCCGCTTTCATCCTGGTAGAGCCTGTGATAATCTCAGGGCCTACTGGGATAAAGATGCGATGGTTTTCATCGATAAGGTCAAAGACAGCAGTTTCCTTGTTGCAGCTGATAGCCCCAACCTTTGCTCCCAACCCTTTTGCATAGCGCATCGCTTCAACTACAAATGGGGCACCGCCGCTTGCAGTTATTCCGATAAGCACATCAATTGAAGAGAAATCATACCCTTTGAGGGTCTCTATACCGGCATCCCCATCATCTTCAGCCCATTCGACTGAGTTTGTCAGGGCTTTGTGCCCTCCTGCAATGATGCCCTGCACCATGGAAGGGTCCACCCCGTAGGTAGGGGGACACTCCGAGGCATCAAGGACACCAAGTCTGCCACTGGTTCCCGCTCCAATATAGAACAGGCGCCCTCCCTTATTGAAGGAGGCAACGACATCATCGACAATGGTGGCAATTCTGGGGATTGCCGCTTCCACTGCAATTGGGACTCTCTTGTCTTCTGTATTGATTATGTCCAAGATTTCCAAAGTTGATTTGGAGTCGATCCTATAGGAGAGTGGATTGCGTTGTTCAGTTTCCATCAAGGGTTTCATTAGAAGCAGTATAAGCTGAATATTCCTTAGTTACAACAATATTTTTTACGATGCCATTTTCAATAATTGAAAATTATTTACGAAATTGTGGTATGCTCTCTTTGTCTGTTGCCTTAGGCCTTAAGCTGTCGTACCATACATAAGAAGGAGATACTATGCGATTAAATGGACTGGACCATATAGCATCAGACCCCAACCTTATCAGGAAAAGGCGCTTGGGTCTTGTCACCACCGCCAGTGCAGTGGATTCCTCTCTCCATTCCAGTGTCGAGGTGCTTTCTTCAATATATGATGTGAGAGCTCTTTATGCCCCTGAACATGGTCTCTATTCCGATGGTGCAGATGGCTCCTTTATCGAAACATGCATTGATCTCAACACATCCCTTCCTGTATTCAGCCTCTACCAACAGGAGAACCAGCACCTTACTCCCCGTATGGTTGAGGGTATTGATGCATTGGTATTTGATATCCAAGACTTGGGATTGCGCTTTTATACCTACATAGCAACCTTGAAAAACCTGCTCATTGATACAGCGTCCTTGGGGCTACCAATAATCGTTATTGACCGTCCCAATCCCCTTGGAGGGGTGGTTGTTGAAGGCAATTTCCTCAGTCAGGAATCTTTCAGCTTTGTAGGCCCTGCCGCCCTACCTATCCGTTATGGTTTGAGTATAGGGGAACTTGCACTGTACCTTAACACAGTGGAAGACATAGGAAGTGATCTTACGGTTATCCCCCTAGTAGGGTGGGAACGAAGTATGTATTTTGATGACCTTTCTAGGCCTTGGGTCATGACAAGCCCCGCCATAGCACATTTCTCTTCTGCCCTTGTCTATGCAGGGATGTGCCTCTTTGAAGGGACCAATCTCAGTGAGGGAAGGGGCACCAGTGCCCCCTTTTCCCTGATAGGGAGTCCTTACCTGGAGCCTTTTTCCCTGACAAAGATGGCAAATTCTCTTGATTTGCCAGGGGTGGGGTTCACCCCTGCCCACTTTACTCCGACTTCAAGCAAGTATGTAGGAAAAAGATGTAAAGGATTACACGTGCATGTCTTGGACAAACACCAGTTCAGACCCGTTATGACAGCCCTTACTCTGATAAGCCTTATAGCAAAACACTATCCCGAGGAGTTCTCTTTCTTGCCAGCGGATAAACAAGGGGGAATGATGAGTTTTGAGAGGTTGGCAGGCAAGGATACCATAGCCATGCTTCTCTCTGACCTTTCCTGTCTTATCCATACATGGGAACATGAGAGTGCGTCTTTCGCTGAGCAGAAACAGAGATTCCACCTCTACCAATAAAAGGAGACATCGTGAACATCACTACCAAGATCGGTCAGCATTTTGTTTGTGGATTTCCAGGAACAACCATGGACAAGGCCTTTATGGAGGCTGTCAGAACCCATAAGATTGCCAATGTCATACTCTTTGCTCGCAATATTGAGAGTAAAGAGCAGGTGAAAAGACTCTGTGAGGATATTCAGACACTTGTCCGAAAGGAGTGCGGTACCGATGCCATCATAAGCATCGACCAGGAGGGGGGTATGGTTACCCGTCTCAGTGAGGACTGTACCAATGTTCCCTCAGCAATGGCACTCAGTGCTATAGGGGAGAGCTCAGCAGCCTATGAGGCTGGTGTCATTACCGCCAGTGAGCTGAATGCCTTGGGCATTGGCTGTGACTTTGCCCCGGTCCTGGATGTGAACAGCAACAAGGCAAACCCAGTCATCGGGGTGCGTAGCTTTGGTGATACCAAGCAGAAGGTTATTGAATATGGTCTAGCTATGGTAGAAGGCTTACAGAGCAAGGGAGTCATGGCAGTGGGCAAGCATTTTCCAGGTCACGGCGATACCCACCTTGATTCACACCTAGCACTTCCTAAAGTCCTTTCTAACAAGGAAGAGCTTGAGCAACATATCGCCCCTTTCCGTTCTGCCATCAACGGTGGGATTCAAGGGATCATGAGCAGCCATATCCTTTTTCCTGCCCTAGAAAAAGAAGAACTCCCTGCTACAATGAGCCGTAGTATCCTGACAGACTTCCTCAAGGGAGAACTTGGCTTCAAGGGGCTTATTTTTACCGACTGCATGGAGATGCAGGCAATAGGGCGTTATTATGGCACAGTTGATGCCTCGCTCTCGGCCCTGCAGGCAGGAGCAGACATGGTATGTATCAGCCATCATGTGGAATTGGCTTGCAAAGCCATAGATTTGGTACATGAGGCTTTATCTGATGGGAGGCTTTCAGAGGGGGAATTTTCTATCTCCACAGAGAAAATCCTTCTGGCAAAATCAATGCTCGCAGAGCAAGAGAAAATTGATTTCTCTGTGGTGGGGTGTGCATACCATAAGCAAAGGAACAAAGCCCTTGTGGAGAAGTCAATTTGTTTGGTGAATGATAAGGGCTTCCAATTGGGGGATAAGCCGTTGTTTGTCTCTCCTCGGCTTTTCAATGCCACCTATGTTTCCAACATGCATGATACCCTTTCTTTTGCTCCGGAGATGGAGAAGCTCCTAGGAGGAGGTTCGATGGTCCTCTCTGATGACCCCCAAGCTGAGGAGATCAAATCGGTTGTCACGAAAGCTTCCTTCTACACCTCGGTTGTGGTAGGAACCTACAATGGTCACCTCTATACGGGACAACTCACTCTGGTAGAAGAGTTGGCAAAGTTGGGAATCCCTGTCTGTTCCGTCGCCCTAAGAAATCCGTATGACCTTTCTAGCCTTCCCCAGTCTGTACATAGCTATGCGATTTTTGCCTATAGGCGGGAAGCCCTTGATGCTTTTGCCAAGGTCCTGAGAAAGAAACTTGTTCCCACCGGAATGCTACCGGTCAAACTATAGGAGGATTCTATGCCTGATATGTTGGTTAAACTATATGAGTTGCCTGAAATGAACGACATCCTCTCCCAGATTTATGGTCATGGCATTGAGATTCGTCGTGCAATGGCTCCAGACAAGCTTCGCATTCTTTCTTGGATAAGAGAGTACTCCTCTCAGGGTGCCGTTGGGGAGGCTGATGTCTGTTTCAGCCATACTCCAATCTCCCTGTTCCTTGCCACAAGGGGAAAGGAGATAGTAGGCTATGCCTGCTATAACGCCACAGCTCCCAATTTCTTTGGTCCCACCAAAGTTTTGGAAAGCGAACAGAAGAAAGGCATTGGTAAGGCTTTGTTGCTAAAAAGTCTGTATGCCCTGAAGGCCCAAGGGTATGCCTACGCCATCATAGGAGGGGTAGGTCCCCAACACTTCTATGAGAAGGTTGTTGGCGCGACTCTAATCGAAGGGTCAAATCCTGGAATCTATACGGATTATTTGGGTTCAAAAGAGTGGGAAGGGTAGAAGCTCTTGGTAGCAAGAAGAACAATCTGGTCATAGTCATGAGGATATCGACGTATCCTTGGTGCTGATATCTGATTCTGGTCTTGGAACCCATACCTTTTACATTTTTCTCAATGAGGCAATCTGTTGCAAGACCAATACATTGGTCACGATCCCAGCAATGGGCCATCCTGTAGTGATGAGAGATATTTCCTTGTAATGAAAATTTTTTTCATACTACTATTTTAATTCAGTAAAAATGTTTGTTGCCCTATATCAGTTTCAATGCCTATAATGGAGTTGAGCTACTCACTCACTCTGCTTGAAGTTGTGCCTACTTTGAGTGACTGGTTGTACGGAATACCGCAATGCGGTTTTTCACATACAAAAGGAGGGGTCTATGAAGAAAGCCCTATTGGTTTCTCTGTTGGTTTTCATGGCAGTTGCACTTACCCTGAGTGCTCAAGGGGTGCAAGAGAAGAAGAGTGGGGGACCTGTTGAATTCTCCCTGTACTACTCAGATAATGCAACACTTCCGTTCAAGCAGGATTGGCTGACTGTTACTGAGGTACAGAAACGCGTGAATGCGGATGTGGAATTTGAGATCATTCCCATCGCCGACTACCAGACAAAGGTCTCTCTTGCCCTCAATACTGGCACCAATGCACCCGATGTCATTCTCTATCAGTCAACTAAGGGAGAGAATGCAGCTCTTGCCCTCAATGGAGCCTTGGTTCCCATCAGTGATTACGCTGCATGGACCCCCAACTTCAATGCAAGAGTGAAGGAATTTGGCCTTGAGGATGATGTTGCCCTGTTGAATCTGAAGGATGGTAAACGGTACTTTCTTCCTGCCCTGTTTGATGTTCCTTTCTATGATGGTGGTTTGATCTTGCGTGAGGACTTGCTCAAAAAGTACAACCTGAATGCTCCCACCACTTTTGACGAGCTGTACAATGTACTGAAGGTCTTCAAGCAGAACAGCCCCTCTTCCTATCCTCTGACAATTTTGGCTGGACCTAGGGTGCTGTACCGCATGACCATGCCCTCTTGGGGCATATCCCTGGGCAAGAATGGTGCAAGTGGCACAAATACCCTCAGCTGGGATTATGAGGCCAAACGCTATTTTGCAGGAGCTATCAGTGAAGAGTACAAGAGTTATGTCAGCTTCTTCCACAAGCTCTACGCCGAGGGGTTGCTCGATCCTGAGATGGCTGAGCCCATTGATGGGGACAGGTGGTCGCAGAAGCTGGCCACTGGCGCTTCCATGGCCACCTATGCCTACTATGATCAGATTGGGGGTGTGACGGCCACCAGCAATATTCCTGGCTTCAAGCTGGAGATGTATCCAGCCTTGGCAGGCCCTGCCGGGGCACATCACCAGCCCAAAAGCAAGACAGGTAGTGGAATCCTCTTCCCTTACAAGACCAGTAAGCGTCCTGACTTTGAACAGGTGGTCCGTACTGTAGACGAGATGTTTTTCTCCACCGAGAATGCCAAACTCTGGTGTCTTGGTGTTGAAGGGGTTACCTACACTATGAAGGATGGTAAGGTTGTATTCGTCCCTGAGATTCTCAACTCAAGCGAAGGCATCTACAAGAGTCTGCAGGTGAAGTACGGCTGTGGTAGTGATGTCACTCAGATGGTATGGATCAATGCGCGTGAGATGACCAAGTATGATGCTAACTATGCAAGGATCAATAAGGAAGTTGAGGCCATAGGCAACGTCATCCAAGCCATTCCTCCCAATGCAAAGTTTGACGATCGTCAGGCTGAGGATGCAGGAACCCTGCAAACTCCTCTTTCTGATGCGTTTGAGCGTTGGAACTCTGCATTCCTGACCGGTAGCAAGGATATCACCCGTGATTGGGATGCCTATGTTAAGGAAATGAAGACCTTGGGCATCGAGAAATTTACAGCCTTGTATAACGCCAATCTGTAATACAAGGATTTCTTAGTGGCCCTGCTCACACTTAGGGCAGGGCTGATTCTATTTGGAGGTATGGATGAAGGCAGAGAAGAACCGAGTCAATACGATTTCCCCAAAAAAGTACTTTGCAAGGTATTGGCAGCTCTATCTGATGGTAGTTCTTCCTCTGCTATATTTTCTTGTTTTCAAGTATGCCCCGATGATTGGCAATGTCCTTGCCTTCCGCCGTTATCGCCCTGGGATGGGTGCTTGGGGGACCGAGTGGGTCGGCCTTCGGTATTTCAAAAGATTTTTTGAGGATCCTGCCTTCTGGAGAGCCTTTCGGAATACGTTGGTGTTGAGCCTGCTCAATTTGGTCATCAACTTTCCTATCCCCATCCTCTTTGCCATCCTGGTGAACGAAGTGCACCATCTTGCTTTCAAGAAAGTGGTGCAGACAGTTTCCTATATGCCACGTTTCATCTCCACTGTAGTGGTGATAGCCATTCTGGGAGAACTCCTTTCTCCATCGTCAGGAATAATCAATATTCTGAGAGAGAAACTGTTGGGCTTGGATGCAATCTATTTCATGAATGACAGTAGGTATTTCCGTCTTCTGTATGTGCTTGTTGACACTTGGCAATACACCGGCTGGACAGCTATCATTTATCTGGCTGCCATCACAGGTATCCCTGCCGACCTCTATGAAGCTGCTACCATCGACGGAGCGAACAAGAGCCAGCAGATCTTCTACATCACCATACCTTCGATCATGCCCACCATCATGGTGATGCTGATCCTTAATGTGGGGCGTCTTCTCTCCCTTGGCTTTGAGAAGGTCCTTCTGATGTATACCCCCGACAACAGTATGGTCAGCGATATTATCGACACTCTGGTCTACCGTACGGGCCTTGCAAACCAGAATTACTCCTATGCAACGGCCATTGGGTTGTTCAGCGGCCTGATAGGCATCGTATTGGTTGCAGGCAGCAACTCATTGAGTAAACGCCTGACCGGAGATGGGATATACTGATATGAAACAATACAAAACACGCTCTAACTTTCTTTTCAACCTTTTTGTCAATTTGGTGATGTTTACCTCGTTGGTACTCTGTCTCATCCCGTTTATCTATATGATAGCCCTCTCCCTTTCCAGTCCGAAGGCGATCATTAACAATGAGGTGTTCCTTTGGCCAAAAGGATTCAATGTTAAGGCCTACCTGCAGATATTCAGCTATCCGAATTTCTTCCATGCATATGGGAACACCATTCTTTATACCTTTGCAGGAACAGCCATATCTCTGGCAATGATGATTCTATTTGCCTTTCCATTAAGTAAGAACAAGCTTTGGGGCCAGAAGGCCCTGATGAAGCTGGTGATATTTTCCATGTTTTTTACAGGAGGGCTCATTCCAACCTATCTCTTGATCTCAACCTTGCACCTAGTCAATACACGATGGGCGATGTTATTGCCTTTTGCGATCAACCAGTTCAATCTCATTCTCTTGATAAACTTTTTTCGCACTATCCCAGATGACTTGGAAGAGGCGGCCATCATCGATGGCCTGGACTATTTGGGCATTCTTCTACAGATTGTCCTTCCCCTCAGTGGAGCGGCCCTTGCCACTGTCGGCCTCTACACAGCAGTTTTCTTCTGGAACGACTGGTTCAATGGCCTTATCTATCTCAAGAGTTCGCAGTTTCCTGTCATGCTTTTCCTACGCAATATAGTAACGGGTACAAGCATGGTCGGTGATGCTGCCGGTGCTGGTGACAAGACGAGCATAGCCATCTCGATTAAGAGTGCTGTCATCATAACCAGCACGCTTCCCATCATAATACTTTACCCGTTCCTCCAAAGGTATTTTGTCAAAGGCATCATGATAGGAGCCGTGAAGGGATAGGACTGACGCTGTAAGAAAATATCACTTTCGCCCTATATTTATAGGATAACCTGTCAGACCATATTGGATTCCACAAGGTAGAGGAGTATACTCAGACATTATGGAAGTGAAAGGCAGGCTTAAGAAACTATTTTCCTTTTTGGGCCCTGGTTTCCTGATTACGGTGGGATTTATCGACCCAGGGAACTGGGCCACAAATATCGAAGGCGGATCGAGGTTTGGATATACCTTGCTATGGGTTATCACCTTGAGCACACTCATGCTCATGGTCATCCAACAGGCAGCCGCCAAACTTGGCATCGCTTCAGGCAAATCCTTGGCAGTAAATATACGTGAATATCTACCAAGACCCATAACTGTCTTTGTTGGTACAACTGTAGTTGCCGCATGTGTCGCTACCGATATCGCAGAATTGCTTGGGGGTGCCATTGGCTTTCAACTTCTGTTTCATTTTCCCCTTTGGCTAGGGGCCCTTATTACAGTAGTTCTGGAAGTGTTCCTTATCGTAGGACAAAGGTACCACAAACTTGAACGAACCATCATAGCCTTTCTCGGCATTATTGCCCTTTGTTATCTTGCCGAACTGCTTATTGTCAGACCTAATTGGGGTGAAGCTCTCCCTGCATTCTTCGTCCCCAGAGTGAATACCTCAAGCATCTACATAGCAATGGGGATGATCGGGGCAGTCGTGATGCCACATAATATCTTTTTGCATTCTAACGTAATCCACTCTCGACAATGGGGTATCGACGACAAGGAGAAAAAGTCCTTGCTCAAATATGAACGTATTGATACCACTTCTTCTCTTTTACTGGGATTGCTGGTAAACGGAGCTATGATCATTGTTGCGGCCAGGGTATTTCATGGGAATGGGATGGTCATAACCAGTATCGAAGAAGCCTCGAAAACCCTGGTTCCGCTAGCTGGCCCCCTTGCAGGGTTCTTCTTTGCCATAGCCTTGGTTTTTTCTGGGGTAGGATCATCCATAACCTCCTCGATGGCTGAGGTAAATGTCATTACAGGGTTTCTCGGCAAACCTGAGGATCCCAAGACCTTGCTCTATAGGGTTGCAACCTTCATCACTGCCATCCCTTCCTTTCTGATTATTTTGATAGGAATGGATACCTATAAAATTCTAATTTTCAGTCAGGTGATTTTGAGCATTCAGCTTCCCTTTACTCTGATCCCCTTGCTTTATCTCTGCCGGAAAAAAGAAATCATGGGGGCCTTCAGAAGCAATCTTTTCGAATTTATTGCAATGATCGGCATTTCAACCGTTGTCATTATGCTAAACGCATACTTGTTGTATTCTACCTTTTCAGGAGGTGCCTGATGTCTCCCTTTACCCATATACTCGTTCTCATTGATTGTTCTCTAGCTGATATGGCAATCATCGATCTCGTTATCCAACTATTGGATGGTTCAAAAACCGATGTTACCTTGGTCCATGTCGTCCATTCGCATACTCTTGATCAGGATCGTGCACTCAAGGAACAGGCCGACCTCTGTATGAAAGACATATTTGAGCGGTTCCTTGCTGTACACGCAGGTTCCGTAACCAAGCTTCTTCTCAGTGGTGAGCCGGAAATTGAACTTGCGAAAGAGATCAACCAAGGCAACTATGATCTGGTGGCAATGGGAACTCATGGTCACAAAGGTCTTGGTGACTTGTTGTATGGCAGCGTTTCCCATCATCTCAAGCATACGGTTGACGTTCCTCTGCTCATGGTCAAATCTTCCTCTGCTGAGCTTGGCAAGCGGGTCAGATTGGAGAAAATGTGATGCAGAAGATGGATGGAATGAACTATGCCCCGGTTTTCCAAGGCAAAGCCCCTATAGTGGTCGAGGCAGGTGTTTTCTGCTTCGCTGTGATCGGGCTGGATCATGGGCATATCTTTGCCATGACAAATGGTCTACTTGAAGCTGGTGCAACCTTGGTTTCTGTCTTTGATGATGATTCTGTGAAGATGGAAGATTTCTGCACGCGATATCCCCAAGCCAAGAAGGCCTCTTCTGTTGAGAGCATTCTTCTGGATCCTTCAATCCACTTGGTTGCAAGTGCCATCAAACCATTTTTACGCTGCAATCTGGGTTTGGCTGTATTGGCTCATGACAAAGACTATTTTACAGATAAACCTGGCCTGCTTACCTTTGAGGAACTAGAAAAGGTGCGAAAAGCATGTAAGCTTAGCTCTCGCAAGTATTTCATATACTTTGGAGAGAGAATTCATGTGGAAGGTGCTGTCCTTGCTGAAAAGCTCATAAAGGAAGGTAGAGTAGGAAGAGTGGTCTCTATGACGATTCTTGCTCCCCACAGGTTGAATGCCCAAAGCCGGCCAGATTGGTTTTTTGATCCGGAAAAAAGTGGTGGTATCATAACAGATATTGGAAGTCATCAGATTGAGCAGTTCCTTACCTTTACAGGGGCAAAGAATGCTGAGATCATGCACAGTGCCAAGACCAACTACCACAACCCTGAGCACCCAGAGTTCTCTGACTGGGGTGAGTGCAGCCTGGTTGCAGATAATAAGGCGACCTGTTACTTCAGAGTTGACTGGTTCACCCCTGATGGGTTGGTTGCTTGGGGTGATGGGCGTGTGTTCATCGTTGGTACAGAAGGTTCCATCGAGATACGCAAGTATCTTGATGTTGCACAATCCGCAACTGGTGATACTGTATATCTTGTCGACAAGGATGGCGAGCAAAAGTTTGAGGCGACTGGGAAAATGGGGTTTGTCTTTTTTGGAGAATTCATCCTCGACTGCATGAATCGTACTGAGATATCCATGACCCAAGAGCATGTTCTTTTGTCTACGGCCCTCGCTTTGGAGGCTGAAAAACAGGCAAGGATTATCTGAAGTCGGTAATACAGCTCTGGGTTGTTTCTCGTACGATAAGCTCTGTATCCATATACATGTTACTGATGGGGATCTGCTCTTTGGCGATCCTCTTTATTAACATCTCACAGCTGAGTAATCCCAGCTGGAACTTGGGCTGGTTGACCGTTGTGATGGAAGGGGTACACATAGAGGAGAGCTCAATGTTGTCAAACCCCACAATGGCTATATCTTGGGGAACCTTCAAGGAAGAGCGTCTTGCTGCCTTGATGGCAGCCGCTGCATACACATCACTGCTTGCAAAGAATGCATCCGGTCTCTTTTCGGAGTTCAGCAACTGAAACGTTGCTGAGACAGCCATATCGTAGTTTATTTCCTGCAGTTGGATGATGCTGTCACTATCCTTTTCTATATGGGCAGCATCCAAGGCTTGCAGGAACCCCTTTAAGCGGTCCTGAGCATACTTATATTCTATTGGTCCGTTGATGAAAGCTATACGCTTTTTTCCCAGAGAGATCAGATAGCTTACCGCATTGCGTGCAGCCGATACGTCATCAATGGTGACAAAAGGAATGTTTGCTGTAGGAATACACTCGCAGCACTGAACAAGGGGGAGGGTGGCATTGAGCTTGAGTAGGTTTGAACGGGATATGCAGTTGGTGGTGATGAGTCCTGCCGCATTGGTATTTTTTAACAATCCCAAGAAAGCCTCGAAGGATTTGTCATCTATGGGATCCTCGTTTATCAGCATGTTGTATCCATTACGTTGCGCGGCCGCCTTTGCCCCCTTGATGATGAGACTGTAAAAAGGGTTGTCCAAGGAGGGGATGTTGAAGATGATCAGGTCATTGCTCTTCAGCGAAAGTGTTTCGATTGTAGAAGTATCATATCCTAGGCTTTTCATCGCCTCGATTACAGCATTTCGCGTCTCTTCCCTGACATTGCTAGAGTTGTTTATGACCCTAGATATGGTTGCAATGGATATACCTGATAGCTCTGAGATCTTTGAATAGGTAATTTTCTTATGCTGTTTCATCTTCCTGTGCTCCTATGCTGTAGTGTACGAGGTCTATTCCTTGTTTTCAAGAATAATATGAAAAATATGTAAAATTTTTCAAGAGTTATCAGTAATATAGTAAATTATTGTAATAATTTTGATAAATAGTAGTGATATTGCAAAAATTACGAAAAAAGTTGACTTGTTTTCTGAAAGATTTATACTAATTAAAAACAGGCACCACTTTGTTTGCCTGTTAGGAGGTTCGTATGAAGAAAATGTTGGCCGTTTTAGCCATCCTGCTGGTTACAACCAGTGTCGTCTTTGCTGCCGGTGCTTCAGAATCGGCTACCAAGAAACAATTGATGGGAGTAGTTACCCCCAGCGCTGACCACGGTTTTACCGCTGAGTCCATCCGTCACTGTGAGGCTCAGGTTAAAGCCCTCGCTGCAGAACATGGGTTTGACTACCGTTTCATGACTGCTGCCGAAAGTGGTGAGCAGAGCAATGCTGTTGAAACCATCCTTGGTATGAAGCCATCAGTCATGGTACTCTGGCCAGTAACAGGGGATGAGCTTCGCTCCTCAGCCCAGTCTGTTATGGAAGCAGGAGTTCCCCTTATTGTGTATGACCGTTTCATTGATGGCTTGGTTCCCACTGCTGAAATTTCTGGCGATAACGTTGCCATCGGAGTAGGGGCTGGAAAGTATTTCAATGAGTATTTCAAAGCTGACCTTGCCAAAGGACAGGTAAACTACCTCGAGTTTAAGGGCGATAGTTCTACCGTTCCCATGGAAAGAACCAATGGGTTCCTCTCCACAGCGAGCGAGAACTTCAACCTGGTCCAATCTTTTGTCACCAACTGGAGTCAGCAGACTGCCATGGAGCAAATGGAGAGTTTCCTCAATACAAAGAGCAAGGCTGAGATTGAATCCATCAAAGCCATCTGGACCCATGATGATGAGATAGTTTTTGGTATCGTCGAGGCTCTGAAAAACTACAATGGTAGTGCCAAAATTAATATCAAACTTATCAATGGTGTATCAGCCGGCGAAGGTTTCATGAAACTGTTTGACAATTCAGGTCTTACTGGCATTGATTTCATGACTTACACCTTCTCTCCCTCCATGGTCCGCGATGCAGTGGATCTCGGTTGGAAGGCAATGCAAGGGGAAAAGCTTGAGAAGAGCTATAAGGTACCCACTGCCATGATAGACAAAACCAACTACAAGTCTTATATGCAGGGAGACCTCTACAAGACCCGCTATAGCCTGTAGACATAATGTTTGTGTAGTGTATAGTTGCCCTCAGGGGGCAGGTTCTCCTACCCCCCCTGGGCAACTCGTGTAGAATGGAAGGGAGCGCAAAACTCATGATTCTGGAAATGAAGAACATAGTGAAGACCTTCGGCCCTGTCGAGGCGTTGAAAGATGTCTCCTTCACTACCCAACCTGGAGAGATCCATGGCCTGTTGGGTGAGAATGGGGCAGGCAAGACGACTTTGATGAATGTGCTGGCAGGTACGTTTTCCCCTGATAGTGGGGTCATCGTCATAGATGGTACTGTCGTCGAAGGGATGACTCCTGGAAAAGCCAATAGTCTGAAGATCAGGTTTATCCATCAGGAACTTAACCTTTGCAATGACCTGAGTGTCTACCAGAACATGTTCTTAGGTGAGGAATATTCAAAATACTCATGGAAAGTGGATAAGCAAAAAGAAATCGAACGTGCCCAAAAGGTGTTGGACTCAATGAATTCTGGTATCAAGGCCACCACCGTGGTGGGAGAGCTCGATACTGCCCAGAAGCAGATGGTTGAGATCGCGCGTGCACTTCTGTTTTCCTCTGAGCTCATTATCATGGACGAGCCTACCACGGCTTTGAATAACCGAGAGATCCTTAAGCTGTTCAGTATAATGGAGAATTTGAAAAAGGAAGGGGTGACCTTCATCTATATTTCCCATAAGATGCCTGAAATATTTCACATCTGCGACAAGTACACAGTGCTTCGCGATGGCAACTTCATCCAAAGTGGAGATATCAAGGACATTGACGATCACAAAGCTACCGAGCTTTTGGTGGGCAAACGTTTTGTCCAGGCTCATATTAAAGATAGCATTACCACTACCATCTCAGATGAGGTTGTCCTCAAGGCAACCGGTTTGCAGGGAAAAACGTTCAAGAATGTCTCATTCTCGTTGCATCCAGGTGAGATAGTCGTCTTTACTGGCTTGCAAGGTTCGGGCACTGATGAGCTGGCTACCTCCCTATTCGGGGCGACAGAGCTAGAAAAAGGCAATATAGAGACAAAAAGAGGGCCACTGAACCTAAAGGATATCCGTACTGTCATGCGAAGCGATATCGCCATGATCCCGAGAAACCGCAAGGAGAGGGGTATCTTGCCTGATTTGAATATCCGTACCAATAATTCACTTGCCTACCTGGTAGCAAAACACAAGAGCCTGTTTGTGAACCAAAAGACAGAGCATGCTCGGTTTGAGAAGAGTCGCAAACGATTGAACATCCGTGTCAGCAGTGACCTCAACCCGATAACTTCCCTTTCTGGAGGGAATCAGCAGAAAGTCATTCTCAGCCGTTGGCTCGAGATCGACGCTGATGTCTATATCATGGACAATCCTACACAAGGCATTGATGTCGGGGCAAAATATGCAATTTATAAGCTAGTGGTCGAACTCGCAGCCACAGGCAAATCAGTGCTGTTCTTTACCAGTGAATTTCCTGAAATACAACAGGTGGCTGACCGCTGCGTTGTCCTCTATAAAGGAGAGGTTGCCGCAGAACTATCCAGATCTGAAATTTCTGAAGTCACAATCATGGAATATTCGACAGGGACATATAGGGGGAATCTAGAGTGAAGGATTTTGCAATGAAAAATATTAACTGGAAAGAGCATTGGAGGAATATCACCACCAATTACAGTCACTGGCTGAGTTTTGTCCTTCTGATGGTCGTCGCCATTATTGTCAGTCCTGCGTTCCTCTCATGGAACAACCTCACCAATCTATTTGTACAGGGGGCTGTTGTAGGTATTTGTGCGATGGGTATGAGTCTGATTATTTCAGCTGGGATGATAGACCTCTCAGTCGGTTCTTCAGTAGCTCTCTTAAGCGGCCTTGGTGTGATGGTTCTCAATTCCACCCATAGCCTCACCCTAACAGTACTGTTCTGCATAGGAGGAGGGATGATAGTTGGTTTGGTCAACGGTCTTCTGGTTACCAAGGGCAGGATAGCTCCCTTCATCGTTACCCTTGCCACCATGAGTGCCTGGAGGTCGGTGATCAATCAGTTGGGACAAGGAGGCCCCTTTACCGTAGACAACACGATGTACACCCCGTTTAGGAATATTGCTGCAGGAAGGTTCCTTGGTCTTCCTCATCTTATGATATTCCTGATCATTGTATCCTTCCTTACCGCTATGCTGATGTCCAAGACAAAGTTTGGTACCTATGTCTATGCTGTAGGGTCAAACCAGCAGGCGGCAAGACTTTCAGGAATAAACGTCAACAAGGTAAAGACCCTCATATTTGTGTATGCGGGGACTCTCTATGGTTTGGCGGCCTTTCTGTTGGCAAGCAGGCTCACCTCCATTCAGGCGGCAAGTGCAGGCTCTGGCTACGAGATGGATGCCATCGCGGCTGTAGCCATTGGAGGGACCTCCATGGATGGAGGAAAAGGAAAGATTCTCGGTACATTCCTTGGTGTGCTGATGTTGCGCATTATCAACACCGTCCTGATCATGGCAAACGTACCTCCCTTCCTTAACGGCCTGGTCACAGGGGTTATCATCATCGTTGCCGTATTGGCACAAAGCACCAAGAAGGGGCGATAAGCATGGGTATGGAAATAGGGATAGTGGGGGCAGGAGGCATGGCATCCTACCATTGTGAAGGGTTTGCCCAAGCCGGAGCGAATGTCCTCTGTGTAGCCGATTTCAACGAACAGAAGGCTTCTTCCTTTGCCAAGGAATATGGTATCAAGCATACTGCCGCCTCTCTTACTGAGATGTTGCAAAGGTTTCCCTCTCTCGATGCCATTTCCATCGTGACGCCCAACAAGTTTCATGCACCCCTTACCATTGAGGCATTACAGGGGGGCAAGCATGTCTATTGTGAGAAACCCCCAGCAAGAAATGCCGCTGAGATGCAAGCTATGCTTGATGCTGCCGAACTGTCAGGGAAGACCTTGATGTTCGGGTTCAACAATAGGGCCCGTCCAGAGGCCCAGGCTATGGCCACATATCTGCAAGAAGAGGTTGTCGGACGGATCAATTCAGCCCAGGCGACCTGGATTCGCAGAGCAGGCATTCCTGGTTTTGGGGGCTGGTTCACAGACAAGGAACTCTCTGGTGGGGGGCCTGTGATTGATCTCCTGCATATGATGGACCTTGCACTCTACTTCATGGGTTTTCCAAAGCCCAAGTGTGTGCTTGCCTCTACTTTCAATGATTTTATGGACAACCCCATTTTCAAGGGGCCTTGGGGTATCTCTGATGGGAAAGGGGCAATGGATGTGGAGACCTCGGCCCATGCCATGGTCACCTTTGAGGATGGGCAGTGTCTCACGATACGTAACTCCTGGGCAGAAATGAATGAACGCGAGGTGGTATCTGTCGTTTTTCAGGGTAGCAAGGCAGGGGGAAAGGTCCAGCGCCTCTTCGCACGTGATGGGTATGATGAGACAAGTATTGACACGTGCAGCCTTTATACCGAGGAGTTTGGCAAACAGGTTAACCGTCAGGTCATCACAGATAAGGATGAGAGTATGGGACGGGTAGCCAATGCCTCAAATTTTGTGGAGAGTGTCCTTGGGAACAAAGATCCTCTGAATACACCAGATGAGGCCCTGACTCTGATGAGGATTACAGATGCCATCTATGAGTCTGCAAGGACAAACAGTCCTGTACTGTTATAAGGAAAAAATACATGAGTAGGTTAGTTACACTGGCTTCAGGTCAGTTTGGAGATCTTGGGTTGGAAGAGTTGTGCCTTTTGGCCAAGGATATGGGCTATGATGGGTTGGAATTGGCAACTCATGCTCACTTTGATGTAGGTAGGGCTCTGGAAGACGATACCTATATACCTTGGATATGGGAGATTCTCAATAAGTACTCTCTTACCTGTGTAGCAATAAGTGCACACCTTACTGGCCAGTGTGTCGGAGACACCTGGGATGAGCGGTTGGATAATTTTGCTCCCGATTCACTGGCGGGAAAACCTGAGGCCATCAGGCTTTGGGCTGTCGAAGAGATGAAAAGGACAGCACTGGCAGCCAAAGCCTTTGGGGTCAGGGTGGTCAACGGGTTCACCGGTTCCCCTATCTGGGCGCGTTGGTACTCCTATCCACAGACCTCACAGAAGATGATAGAAGATGGATTCCGTCAAATTTATGACCTTTGGACACCCATATTTGATGTTTTTGATGAGTGTGGTGTGAAGTTTGCACTGGAAGTGCATCCCACAGAGATTGCCTTTGATTACTATACCACTGAGAGGCTGTTAAAGCTATTTGACTATCGCGAGACTTTGGGTCTCAATTTTGACCCGAGCCATCTTGTTTGGCAGGGGGTCAATGAAGTGACTTTTGTCAGGGATTTTTCGAACCGGATCTACCATGTCCATATGAAGGATGTAAAAATGCTGAAGAATGAGCGTGGCGGAGTTCTGGGGTCCTTCCTCAATTTTGGTGATACCCGTAGGAGTTGGGACTTTGTCTCGGTGGGGCACGGAAATGTGGATTTTGATGGCATTATCAGAGAGCTCAACTGCGCAGGGTATACAGGACCCCTTTCTGTGGAATGGGAAGATTCAGGCATGGACAGGACCACTGGAGCAAGTGAAAGCTGTGCCTTTGTAAAGCGAATAAACTTCTCTCCCTCGTTAGTAGCCTTTGATGCTGCACTGAAGAACTAGAGGATACTATCAGATGAGTCCCGCTTCCTATGCCTTGAACTGAAGTTCTTTGAAGTGGAATAGGCGCCAAGCACCTTGCATTTCTCGCCTTCTACAAAGACAGTATCATACTGGTCTCCTGAGTTTAGGGGTAAGGAGAACGTAATGGTCGTCTTCTTAGCCTCCTCTATGGAGGAGATTGCCTTTGCCGATTTCTTTCCCCCGAGGGAGACATCGCTTCGGTGACTGGTGTTTCCTGTCCCATACTCGTCGCTTATATAGACCTGTCCATTCTCCACATAGGCAAGGATGTAATCAGCATCCTTCATCCTTTTTGTGGGGTTGAAACCCAGGGCTATCCATCCTGTCGTTGGTGCACTCATGGTGAATTCGATGGTGTCGGCTTTAAAGACCCAGGAGAAAGCCCAGTTTTTGTCAAATTCCACCATGTTTTCTGCAAACAGGGGCGAAGTGATCGAAAGAAGAAGGCCGAGTATCAGATAACGAAATCGCAGTTTCCTCATAGGTAACTCCTTGGGGTAACTCCATAGTACTATTTCAGTTACACAACCTTTCTCCCTATCGATACTATAGGTTACGAGCAAACGCAAGAATGAGAGGGTTCTCTTTTTCATCCTAGGGAGTCTTTTTCTTCTTGCCTGAAAAAAGCAGTATATATGACTTTTCTTCAAGATCTGGCGTACGTACCATTTCTGCTCTTTCTCCTTATCGGATATTTGGGAGTATTCAGTAATGTGTAAGGTCTTTGGACCTAGGGGAAATGGCAAGCAGCTCAGAGATCAGAAAAGGTAAAGCGTTTTATTTGCAAGTATTTTGCTATGCTATGTATTTGTCTTTTATAGAGTTATTTCTTGAATAATAGTTCATTAAGGGTATAATAAGGAGAACCTTAGGAGGAATATATGCGAAAAACTGACGTAGTCGTAATTGGCGGAGGAGCCTCTGGTTTGCAGTCTGCCATTACTATCAAGACAACCTATCCCGAAAAAGAAGTATTGCTTGTTCGTAAAGAGCAACAGGTACTTATCCCTTGTGGAATCCCTTACCTGTTTGGAACTCTAGAAGATACCAGCAAGGATATCCTCCCTGACAAGTTGCTCACTAGTGTGGGTGTTGAGATAGTGATTGATGAGCTGGTCGACCTCCATGTCGAAGAGCACCAGTGTGTATTCGCCAGTGGTGAGATTTTCAACTATGGCAAGCTGATCCTTGCGACAGGCTCGGTTCCTACCAAACCTGCATGGTTGAAGGGTTCTGACTTGAAGCAAGTCTATACCATTCCCAAGGACAAGATTTATCTTGATGCGATGTTATCAGGTCTTTCCAAGCTTAAAGAGGTTCTGGTCGTAGGGGCTGGCTTCATTGGTGTTGAGGTTTCAGACGAACTGAACAAGCGTGGCTACAAGGTTACCTTGTTGGAGATTGAGAAACACATCCTTAACAGGGCCTTCGACTCAGAATTTGGCAAGATTGCAGAAGAACATCTCACCGAGCGAGGTGTCAATGTGATTACTGGAAAAGGCATTTCAGAGATTCTAGGCAAGGATGGGGGTGTTCACAGTGTGTTGCTCTCCACAGGAGAGAAGATCTCAGCCGATGCTGTCATCCTTTCGATGGGCTATGCACCGAATACGGAGATAGCCAAGAAGGCAGGATTGCCGCTCAATGAGTATGGCTTCATCCGTATTTGCGAGTATATGCGCGTCCTACCGTGTAACAATGATATTGTGGCAGTAGGTGACTGTGCAGAAAAACGTGACTTCATCACTCGTAAGGTCGATCGCACCATGCTTGCCTCCACTGCATGTGCAGAGGCCCGTACTGCAGGGATGAACCTCTATTTCCTCAGCCCTTGCAAACCCTTCACCGGTACGATTGCCATCTATGCAACTGCGATCGGCCCTCATGCGTTCGGAACGGCTGGCATCACCGAAGAGAAGGCGATTCAAGAGACCTTCTCAGTGGTCTGTGGAAGCTTTACCGGTATGGATACCCATCCAGGTAACCTTTCTCATACGCACAAGCAGACTGTCAAGTTGATAGTGGCAAGTGACTGTGGCATGATATTGGGTGGAGAGGTCTATGGAGGTCCGAGTATCGGCGAACTCACCAACGCCATTGGCTTCCTGATCCAGAACAGGGTGACAGTGAAGCAATTGCTTACCATGCAGATCGGCACTCATCCCTTGCTTACAGGATCCCCTGCTGGGTATCCTCTGATCAAGGCAGCAGAAGTGATAGTGAAGAAAATGCGCTAGATCCTTTTACCGCGGAGCATACCCCTCAAGGTATGCTCCGCGGGTTAGCGTCTGCTGTTCTCCCTGCTAGCTCGGTTGTACCTATTTTCAAGTAAATCCACATACCTCTTATCAGAGTCCGAGCATATGGGTTTTATTGAGAACATGCATGAAAGCAAGACTTCTGCATAAATACTCAATAATACCTACATTTTTCTTGCATATAAATAGACATTCTGCATACGTTGGTGTTACAATCTTCCAAAATGTACTCACATTATGGTCATCTCAGACCAGAAGGATTGTTTGTATGGTGAAGAAAAACATCGATTGGGGAAGTCTTAATTTTACCTATATCAAGACTGATAGCCGATACGTATCCCAATGGAAGGATGGCGTCTGGGATGAAGGCCAGATGGTAGAGGATGCCAATGTCACTATCAGTGAAAGTGCTGGTGTCCTGCAGTATGCACAGACCTGTTTTGAAGGGCTGAAAGCATACACTACAGAAGATGGTAGGGTAGTGACCTTTCGCCCCGACCTCAATGCAAGACGCATGCACGATACTGCCAAAAGGTTGCTGATGCCCTCTTTCGATAAGAATAGGTTCATTGAAGCGCTCGACATGGTGGTTAAGGCAAACCTTGCTTATGTTCCCCCCTATGGCAGTGGAGCAACGTTGTATATCAGGCCCTATCTTTTTGGCAGTGGGCCTGTCATCGGGGTGGCTCCATCACCTGAGTATACCTTCAGGATGTTCTGCACCCCAGTGGGCCCTTACTTCAAGGGTGGCATCAAGCCGCTGAAACTGGTGGTCAGTGAGTATGATCGTGCGGCTCCCCAAGGAACCGGTCATATAAAGGCAGGGCTCAACTATGCCATGAGTCTGTATGCAGGCTATGAGGCAAAATCCAATGGCTTTGCCGAAAACCTTTTCCTCGACGCCGCAACACGCACCAATGTTGAAGAGACTGGTGGGGCCAACTTTATCTTTATCACTGCAGACAACAAGGTCGTCACTCCCAAGAGTCCGACCATATTACCCTCCATCACGCGTCGTTCGCTGATGCATGTTGCAAAACACTACTTGAATCTCGAGACAGAAGAGCGCGATATTCCCCTCACTGAGGTGAGTTCCTTCAAGGAAGGGGGCCTTTGTGGCACTGCTGCTGTAATCTCTCCTATAGGATCGATAACAACCAAAGAGGGTGTCATTACGATGCCTAGTGGTATGGACAGCATGGGACCCATCACCAAGAAGCTCTACGATACCCTTACAGGTATCCAGATGGGTAGGATCGAGGCCCCAGAGGGTTGGATTCACGAGATAGCCTAATGCCCTCTCATTGGTTTGGGTACCCTCCAAACCTATATTCCTCTATTGGACCTACAGCCTCTATACACAGCAAACCTGCCATTTGGGCAGGTTTGCTACATATAGAGGCTGTAATGTTTTTTGTTTTGGTACATCCTCATTTTCTGCAGAGATCCTACTTTTTGTCTATTCTGACATTACAGGTTTGAACTTGGTGAAGCTTAGGATTATGGTCAGAGCCAGGGTGAAGAGAAATCCCCCCAAGCCAGCATTCTTGTAGGATCCGAAAAGTTTGTAGATAAGGCTGAAGAACCAAGGACCTAGAGCGCTGCCAGCAACAATGATGGACATGGCAAATCCACTGATGGCTCCTATGTGCTTCCTACCGTAGAGCTTGGGCCATGTGACGATGTTCAGCATCCCAAATAGCCCCGATGCGATACCATAAGATAGGAGAAACAGAAGACGAACCAACGGAATGGCAAGAAAGATCAAAGAGAAAGATGATAGGACCATCGTAATCCCAAATATCACATAAAGGCCTTTGATGGGGAACCTGTCGCTGAGATAGCTCCCTCCGAACCGGGCAATGACAGAGATGACTGAGATGGGCAGGAAAATTGATACAGCCTCTTGTGCTGTTTGTCCGAACTCTGAGAAGATGGAAACGATATGAAAGGTAAAAGCGGTGTTGAAGAGGGCCCAGAAACCCATGGCAAGTTGGATAAGCCAAAAACGTCCTTCCTTACGTGCTTGTGCAATATCCTTTTGCTTCAAGGCGTCACCAGTGCTTTTCCCTCTTGCCAGTTTTTTTATTGTCATACCTTGTTCCATTTCCATGGAACAGGATCCAGGGTCATCTCTGAATGTAAGAAGGAAGAGGGGTAGGAATCCGACCAGCAGCAGTGTGCCCAATGCAACCAAAGCCCCTGACCAGCCTAATGAGTCTATCAGGCTCTGTAGCGGCTGTGGTGCGTAAGAGAACCCAAATGCAGTCACCAGGCCCATAAGACCTACTGCAAGGCCCCTTCGGGAGGAAAACCAACGGGCAACCATGCCTCTTGCTACCAAGGTAAGGACCCCTTGTCCAAAGAATCTGATGCCGAAGAAGCCTAAGGTCAGGACAACCATTGTCACTACTTGTAGGGGTAAGGAGAACGTGGTTGCTAGTACACCTACGATAGTCTGGGAAAATGCCAGGAGCATCAGGAATAGGCCAAGGAAAAATGTAGCAAGACCAGCGGTGAGCCGGGCTCCTTTTTTATCATAGAAAATGCCTGCAAATGGGATGATAAGGCTACTTGCCAGTGTTCCAATCATATATGATCCGGATACTCCCACCCGTGTGAGGGAGAGCTCTCTGATATAATGGTCGGTAAAGACGGAAACTCCCATGGTTTGACCAGGTATGCTTGCCAGAACGCCAATTGCTCCGACTACAAGAATAACCCATCCATAGTAGAAGGGCAGTGAAGATATGAATGATGATTTTTTCGCAACTGTGGTTGCTGTGTTGTCCTGCAATGAAAAACTCCCTTGAAAAGATAGAGCCATTCTACAGGAGGAACCTATTTTGTGCCACATGCCTAAGAGGTTTGCAAACTGGTTTTGTTGGTGTAAAGTATAGAGAAGAGGAATGACTGGATGAGAAAATCCTTACTATTCATGGTCTCCTTCGTGTTGATAGGCTTGCCCCTCTTTGCAGGTTCTTGGGACAGGATAGAGACTGAGCATACCACCATTATTTTTGAAGAACAGGATGCTCAGTATGCGCAAGACATTGCTTCTTTTGCCGATGAAGTGTTACTTCAGCTTGCCAATCTGCTTGATCACCTGCCAAAACGAAAGGTTCCTGTCATCCTGAGTGGGAGAACAGCTGTTTCCAACGGCATGTTCTCCCCCTTTCCCGCATCTATCATCCTTTACCTGACCAGCCCAATTGATCGATTTTTGGGCTCCCGTTCTGCTTCCTGGCTCAGAAGCCTTTACACCCATGAACTGATGCACTACCTGCATCTCACTGCCCCTGTGGGTCCTGCAAAGTACCTCTCTTTCTTAGGACCTGAAGTGCCTGCCATGAATACTGCCTTGATGCCGCTGTGGTGGATTGAAGGGATAGCCACCTATGCAGAGAGTGAGTATGCCCAAGGGGGAAGGGGTGATTCGCCTCTCTTCGCCCTTACTTGGCAGTCTCCCATGCTGGAGGACCATCTTTGGTCCCTTGCCCAAGGACGGTATGCCTCCGCCTTTCCTCCCTCTGGAAGAGTCTATAGCACAGGCTACCTTATGGTCGATTATCTGATGCGCCATTATGGCAAAGAGAGTTTTGCCAGAGTAAACACGGACTTCGCTTGGTTTCCCTTCTTTGGCCTGAATGGGGCCTTGAAGAAAGAGACCGGTTTTTCAAGCAAAGCATTGTTCACCTTGGCAATAGAGGAACAAAAGACTGAATTACCTCAATATTCCTCACTTGGAGAACAATTTTCCCCTGATAGGTTTGGTGATTACTATCTACCTACCTCTACAGATATTGGTCTGATGGGGTACTCCTATACTCAACTGCAGGGAGGTTCCCTGGTCCGTTATTTTCCTGATGGACGTGTAAAGGTACTGAAATACCTTCCGAATATCGATGGGGATTCGATAGCTCTTTCCCCTTCCAAAGCATTGTTTTCTTTTGTTTGGGCCGATCCCTACCATCCCTCTTCCTTACCTCTTGCCACTGTCAGCTATAGCGACCTGATGCTGTACGACTTTTCTTCGGACACCATACGTCGCATTACCCATAAGGCAATGCTTTCCCAGCCGGCCCTCAGCCCTGATGGCGAGCTCATGGTGGCTATTGAACGAAGTGGAGACAGGCACAGCCTTGTCAGCATCGATGAGAAGACTGCTGAAATCAAGACCCTCTATGACAATCCCAAAGGCTCGGTCTTTGAACCTGTCATCGTTGGGAAAGACACTGTCGCAGTGGTGGAGATAGTGGAGGGGAACTCTTCACTTTTGGCTATAGATCGACAAGGAGGTGTTTCGGTCCTGATCCCTCCAACCAGAAGCGAGATACGATCCCCTGTCTACTCTGAGGGAAGCCTGCTCTTTGTTTCTGATGAAGCAGGTTTTATGGACCTGTACAGCTATGACTTCTCCTTGGGTAAGATAGAGAAGCTCCTCTCTGATCCCCAAGGCATCTTGAAAGCCCGATTCGATGGTGATGAACTGCTGTACGAGACCTATAGGGCAAAAGGACGGGCCTTGAAGCGGATACCGCTTGCATTGCTCGATCATGCACCGGTTCTATTCCAAGGGCCGATTGCTCATGATCCTTCTCGTACCGCAAAAGATGCAATCGTATATTCCTCACAGTCTTTTGTTGACTACCCCCGTTTCGATCTGGTGCTTCCCTTTCCCTTTGTCAGTGAGAACAGACTGCAGCCAGGTCTATGGTTGCATAGCCAGAGTTTGCTCAGACGACAAAAGCTTGTTGCTCAGGTTGGATGGGATATTGACAATGCACGGCTGCTTGGGTCTGTTGACTATCTGTATGACCCTGGTCCCTATTCTGTAGGCTTGCAAGTCTCGTTTGACAAGGAGAAAAGGGCAAATCTTACCCTCTCCCTGCCTTTGCTCTACCAAGCATCCTTGTACAATTCCAAGCTTCTTTCCCTAGGGTGTTCGTTGGGGTTTGCCACTCAGGATGGAGATATTCTGCCTTCTGTTTCTGCGTTACTTGGCTATAAAATTAATGCTCGTCCAAGGAGCAAAGATTTCTTTGGCGCCCCCTACGGTTTGACTTACTTGGGGATACAGACCAATGGTCTGAACTCACTAATTCCAGTGCATTATAGTGTAGTCGGGTCTTTGGGTGGGCAGCTACGTATGTTCTCTTCTTCTCAGATGCTGGCCTTGAAGCTCGATGTCGTCACAGACAGTGATGCATCTCTTCTTGATAATGTTTTGTGGTATGAAGGATTCTCTGAGCATGGCCTTGAGGCACAGGCGAAGGCTCGCCTTTCTGTACGGTACCACATTCCCTTAGGCTTGCTTGATCAACCGATTCCCTATGGGGGGATGACAGGCCTTGGCCTTAGCCTGACAGCACAGAGTTCCCTCTACCTGAATAATGCGTCTGTGTTCTGGGATGAGGAGGTTGTTGTTTCTGGGAGGTTGACTTCCTCAATGGTATTGGGCAGCGGCTTGAACGTTAGACCTTTTGTCGTTCTTGCCTATAGGGTCGGGGATGAAAAGTTCAGTTTCTCTGTTGGCCTCAATGGTGGCTCACTGTTGGTTGCCAAAGATACTCCTGTTCTCTTATGAGGATCGTGTCCGATATCGAGGCCTACGCCCACTAGGAAAATCCAAGGCCCAATATGTTGGGCAAATGCACTGTCCATCGCCTTAACGGCCTTGGTGTCAAAAACATACTGGATCGAAGCAGAAATTCTAGGACGATAGCTGTTGTTTTTTGCTACCCATTGTCCATCACCTCCGAATCTGATTCCAGTCTCCAAGGCAACGGTACCTTTGAGCTCTTCAATGATGACGTTGGTGGGGCTTGTCTCTAGGTTTTGCCGCTGGAATCCCCACATTGTTTTCAAATAGGGATATACGATGTTCGTAGCCTCCCATTCCGTTTGATACCCAACCATCCAGGAGGCGACGGTCATGCGTCGGTCAGGGTGTTCCAGATCATTTTGCATGGGACCGCTTTTATGCAGTGTCTGTATGATGATTGGACCAAAGGCAAGGGAGAACGACTTGTTCTGATGCCCAAGCATGTCATAAAGAGCTCCTAGGGAGTAGGTGAAGTCAGTATGTTCATACGTAACAGGTTGAAATATCTGCATCAGGTCGATGCCAATGATTCCATAGGATGCTCCGCTATTCTTATGATAGACCCAGGAATTTGTTATCAGGCCCCCATCGAAGTTGTAGGAGAAGGTTGGTCCGCTGAGACGGTCCATCATCGTATGATGGGCGTCACCACCACTAAAGGCATCCAAAAAAGAGTATCCACCCTTCAAAGAAAGGGCGCTGCCCATCTTGAATACAGCAAGAGTTTGGATAGCGTTCTCCCAACCAAAGGTATGGCGATAGGACGCCTCAAGGCCTATTTGCATCCAGCCTAGAGGAATCATTGTCTGGATAATGGATTCCAGGATGAGATGGGTATGTGCCTCTGCACTGTCATAAGGAAGGTTCAGGATGGGACGATTGATCCTCTGGTGTATGTTGTTTTGTATCCTATCAAAGCCAAAGTCTCCTTCAAGGCTCATCCCCATCAAAGGCGTGAATGTATTGATGAGAGGTCCCAAGGGAAAATTCAGAGGGGAATGGAGGGTTACGTTGATTTGGTCATAGCGATACTTGGTTTTGATCCTATCGGTGAATCCTAAGGCATCAATAGTGAAAAAAACTCTATCCTGAACTGCAATCATGAGGTGACCACCAAAGGATAGCCCATCATCAAGGTTGTCTCCCAGTCCCATGGTATAGAAGTCGTTTCCAACTCCCATATGCAAATGGGTGACTTCTGTAGCATGAAGAGGAATAAGGCATGCAAGCAGTAACAGGATTACTTGAAATCTGCTTCTCATGAGCTACTCCTTTTCTGAAAGCTCCAACCAGCGATCTTCCATTCCTTCCAATGCTTCGCTGTTCCTATGGTAGGTCTCTGTCCTCATTGCAAGGGTGCCCAGTTCTGTCTCCTGGGCATCAGAAAAACTCTTTTCCAGTCTTGCCTGTAGGCTATGAAGAGCTTCCATCTTGGTGTTGAGTTCCTCCAATTCCTTTTTTTCTTTGAAGCTCAGTCCTTTCTTTTCATTTCTTCGGGATGGGATCTCTGGTTTTATTCGTTGTTTCTCAGCAAGTGCCTTCAGCTGTGCCTCTTCTTTCTTTGCCTGTTCATAAGCTCTCCATTCGCTGTAAGGCCCTGGATAGAAGGAGATGTTCCCTCCCATGTCCAAGACAAAGAGTTCATCACAGGTAAGGTCAAGGAAAGCCCTGTCATGCGATACGACTAAGGTACATCCACTGAAGTCTTGCACATATTGCTCGAGGTTCTCCATGGTTGGTAGGTCCAGGTCGTTGGTCGGCTCGTCGAGCATCAAAAAGTTGGGATCTGTAACCAGACGGGAGATAAGGTAAAGTCTGCGCTTTTCTCCCCCTGAGAGGGTGGCTATGGCATTTCTGTGCATGGTTGCAGGGAAGCCGAAGATTTCCAAAAACCTTGCTGCGGTGACGGTCTGCCCCTCACTTAGGGTAATTCTTTCGCTGATATCCTGGATAAACTGGAGCATGCCTTTATCACTGTTGAGGTTGCGTCCTTCCTGATCGTAATACCCGAACACTGTGTTGATTCCAGCTTCACGCTCACCCTTGTCGGGCAGGGCGTGTCCGGAGAGAAGGTCCAGCAGGGTGGATTTGCCTGAGCCGTTGGGTCCTACCACTCCGATCTTCTGTCCTTTTGTGAAGGAATAGGAGAAGTCTGTGACAACTGGGTTTTCTCCATACTTCTTCGCTAGGTTTCTCACCTCCAGGATTTTCTTTCCCATCCTTCTGTTTGAGGAACTGAAGTTGCTTTGGACGGTCTCTGATACATCCTTTTGTTCTGCAAGCATCCCCTTGATGCGATCCTGACGGTTTGTATCCTTGCCGGTCCTTGCCCTGGGACCTCGTTTGAGCCACTGCAGTTCCCTACGTAAGACAACGGAAAGTCTGTCCTGCTCCTTTTGCATCATGCTCAAACGTTCTGCCCTTCGTTCCAGAAAGGTGCTGAAGGAGCCTGGATGCAGGTACATGCTGCCCTGGTCAAGTTCCAGAATAGCACTGCATACCGCATCCAGGAAGTAACGGTCATGGGTGACTATGATCATGGTCATGGAACTATCCCTAAGGTACTTCTCCAGCCATTCAATGGTATCGATATCAAGGTGGTTGGTCGGTTCATCCAGAAGCAAGAGAGTAGGCTGTGCACAGAGGACTCTTGCTATGGCCACCTTCTTCTGCATACCTCCTGAGAGGTTCCGTATAGGTTCGTCAAGTTTTTCATAAAGGCCGAGTTCTCCCAAAAGGGAAATATAGTCACTTTCCAGGTTCCAGCTTTGGGTAAGGTCAAGTTGTTCGGTGAGGGAGATGAGCTCTCGCTTAGTCTGGTTGTTCTGCTTTTTGTCAATTACCTGATGATAGGCATTCACAAGGGAAATGCGTTTTCCCTCCCCTTTGTAGAGGTATGAGCGAACTGTATCATCTTCACTGAAGAGTATCTGTTGGGTGAGCATGATGAGCTCAGTATCCCTGGCAGTTGCAATGGTGCCGCTGTCAGGGACCAGCTCGCCTTGTAGAAGGCGAAGAAAAGTGGACTTGCCGGTCCCGTTCTGTCCGATGAGCCCGACATGGTCGCCTCCCTCAAGACCGAAGCTCACTTCTGTAAAAAGAGGCTCTTCATTGAGGGTTTTTGAGATATTTTCTAACGAGAGTACATTCATGCCCTAAGAGTACCAAAATGGGAATGCGTGTACAATGACTTACCCATCAATAAAGGCCGATGGGCTTCCTGCTTCACAGAAAACTGCGTAGGAACCGAAGTCTCTACTAAGACACACCTTTTGGAGAGAACGTACTTTCGGCTCAGACAGGTACTTTGCATGCCTTGTTGGAGATGCCTCTACAATTGGCAAGTATGGTGAAAGTCAAGGCTGATACATCCCAGAGCCTCAAGAGGACTGGGTTCTCTCAGCAAAAGTACAATAGACTCAATAGCCACTTAGGCAGCCAAAAACAGGATGCCTACACCTATAATAGAGATAAAAGTTCCTAACAGGCTTGAGGCGGTGATCTTTTTCTTGAATATGAACTTGTCTATAGGCAGTAGGAGGATCGGGGTGGTCTGTGTGATGGTGGTGACGATTCCCACTGGTGCCAAAGTGAAAGCTTTCATTTGGCTGGACATGCCCAACACCGGTCCGATCATGGCTGCAAGGAAGAGAAGGGCCAGCCATTTGGGGTTTTTGAAGGCTGCAAAATGCGCTTTTGCATTTTTCTTTATGATGAAGCTGTAGAGAATGAAGGCCATAAGGCCTCCAATATTTCTCAGGAGGTTGGTCGATACGGGTCCTGTGGAATCCAAGGCATATTTGGCAAGGAGGAACGAAATGGACTGTAGGATGGAGGCAAGAATTGCAAACAGGATGCCCTTTGCCTTCTGTTTTTCCTCGCTTTGTGCCCCTTTGGTCTTTCTGCCACCCACCACCATGGATATGACGCCCATGATGGTCAGCATGATCCCCAGTATCTGAATTGGTCTGAGCTGCTCGGCAAAGAGGAAATAGGAGAAGATGGCAGTGGCAACAGGAGAGAGCGTCATGATGACCATCGACTCTCGTGCTCCAAGATACACATAGGCATGGAAGAGCATCATGTCGGTGATGAAGTACCCGATGGCTCCGCTTGCAAAGAGCACCAGATAGGTCTGGCTCGAGAGGTTGGTCGGGAAGAAGCTTCCTTCCGTGAAGTAAGCGAGTAGGATGATAGCCGGCAGGGCAATCCACATGCGTATATGGGCGACAGCATCAGAGCCTACCTTAGTTCCCAAGTGGCGGTAGACAAGTGAGTTTTGTGCCCAGCAGACTGCGGTGAGCAGCCCTAGCAGTTGTCCTATGATGAGGTTTCTGTCCATAGCAAAAGACCTTATCACAAGAGGGCGAATAGTTACAGCTGTATAATGCAGAAAGCATGCTATAGAGATTGAGATGAATTATCACAGGTACAGAGAAAGGCTATAGATAGATGAAGAAAACCCTTCCTCGTAACACGCTTTCTTTTTTGCGCTTTAGGCTTCCATTGCGTTGACCTCTATGAGGGGTGCTCAGTACAATGAAGCCATGACTAAAGATATATCAATGAGACTGTCTGCCCAGACAGCTAGCGACAACAAGGCTGTGCAACAGCAGGCGGCCAAAGAGGCCGGCTTGCCCATACGTGATGTTACCAGAATGCGTATCCTTCGCAAGAGTATAGATGCAAGGCGCAACCCACCGGTAGTGGAGATTCAAGTTCGTCTTTTTACCGGAGAATCAGAAGAAGCGTTGTTTGAAACGACGAACTTCGGTTTTGTCGGAGACAAGAAGCAGGTTATAGTTGTAGGTGCCGGGCCAGCTGGCCTGTTTGCTGCCTTACGCCTTATCGAACAAGGTTTGAAGCCCGTAGTGCTCGAACGGGGTGTGAATGTGTATGATCGCAAGAAGGACACTGCTGCCCTCTCTGCACGCAACGAACTCAAGACTGAGAGCAACTTCTGCTTTGGTGAAGGGGGAGCTGGTGCCTATAGTGACGGCAAGCTCTATACCAAGGCTTCCAAACGGGGTGATGTGGACAAGATACTTGCCCTGCTTTGCCAGCATGGGGCTTCTGAAGATATCCTCTACGAAGCCCATCCCCACCTGGGGACGGAGAACCTTCCCCAGATAGTGGAACATATCCGCAAGACGATCCTCGCCAGCGGAGGTGAGATGCATTTCTCAACGAAGGTCGTAGCCCTGGTCAAGAGTGAGGGAAAGGTAACCGGAGTCACCACCTCTCGTGGGAAAACCTACGAAGGCCCTGTCATCCTGGCCACTGGATACAATGCTAGGGATATTTTCGAGTATCTGGAAAGCGAGAAGATTGCCATCGAGGCAAAGGCTTTGGCTATCGGCTTGCGGGTCGAACATCCCCAAACCCTCATTGACCAGATCCAATACAAGAACGAAAAGGGTAGGGGGGAGTACCTTCCTGTTGCCGAATATGTATTCTCAGCCCATGTCGAAGGTCGTGGAGTCTACTCCTACAACATGTGCCCTGGTGGCTATATTGTTCCTGCCATGCATGAGAGTGGTACCTTGGTGGTAAACGGAATGAGCAACTCAAAGCTAAACGGCAGGTATGCCAACAGTGCCATGGTCGTCGAGTTGCAGCCACAGGATCTGCCTCAGGAGCAGTTCGGAGGGAACCTTGGGGTTATGCACTTCCAGCAAGCTTTGGAGGAACGCCTCTATAAGGCTGGTGGGCCCGCTCATGTCGCTCCTGCACAGAGGATGGCAGACTTTGTAAACCATCGTCTTTCCAAGACGCTGCCCGACACGTCCTATGGTCCAGGTCTTGTCCCTGCTGATTTGCACCGCTTGCTGCCTTCTTTCATCGCTGACCGCCTTGCAACGGCTTTTTCAATCTTTGGCAAAAAGGCCCACATCTTTTTGACCAATCAGGCAGTTCTCATAGCAGGGGCTACCAGGACCAGCAGCCCTGTACGCATCCTGCGTGACAAAGACACCAATATGCACGTCGAGCTCGCGGGCTTGTTCCCTTGTGGAGAAGGCTCTGGCTATGCTGGTGGCATCATCGGTTCTGCTCTGGATGGCATCGCCTGTGCCGATAGCGTGTGCACCTACCTCGGATGAAAGAGGGCTTTCCCCCTATCGAGAGGGAAAGCTCCCATACGCTCATTCTAGGCACAGGACCAAGTGTGCGCTCCTTGTTGAAACAGCAGTATTACGGCCATGAACGCAATGCGTTCTGGCCGATAATGCACTCTCTGTTCGATAGGAAGACTGAGACCTACGAAGAGAAATGGCTGCTCCTGTTGGAACATGATATAGCATTGTGGGATGTGCTTGCAAACTTCAGGCGTGAAGGATCCTTGGATTCTGCCTATAAGGAAGTGGTTCCCAATGACCTCAAGCCCTTTCTGGAAAGCCATCAGAATATCAGGAAGGTGTTGTTCAATGGAAAGAAGGCTGAGGCTCTGTATAAGAAGCTTATCGGCTACTACCCAAAAGGCATCACCTTTCTTTCTCTTCCCTCTACCAGCCCTGCTTATACCTTGAGCTTTGAAGAGAAGAAGAGGGTATGGGGTGAGGCTTTGCTTGTGAAGTAGGGCTCTGTTGTACAGGGCCAAACACTCTTACCAACAATTGTTTCAATACCAAGCTAAAACAAGAAAGAAACAAAGAACAACTCAGAGTGGCTCAAGGAACGAAAGAAAATAAAGAGACTAATAATTACAAAGCAAATGGAACAAACGATAATCACCTACGCCCCCAAGAGGCGAGTAGGTGATTGTCATTTGTCACCATGTTCTCATATTTTTTTGTTGGATTTCCAAAATATGTGTATACATAAATAGAGATTATATATGGCTTCTAAATTGTAATGGGGTTCATGCATGAAATGTGGTAGTATATGAAAATTGACCAATAGTTATGCATGAGAGGAGAGCTCTTTGTGGAAAAAGAAAATTTGAATTTCCAAAAACTCACGCCGGTTCAAAATGTTGAGTTAGGTATATATAAAAATGGTTTAGACTTTATTTTTAAAAATTCAGATATTCAAAACATAGGAATTACAGGTGCATATTGTGCTGGAAAAAGTAGTGTAATAGAAACCTATAAAAAAATAAAACCCAAACTAAAATTTATCCATATTTCACTGGCATATTTTGAGAATCAGAAGAGTTCTGAAAGTTCCTTACAAAACAATCCAGAAAAAAACTCAGAAAATCCCATTGACGAAAATGTTATTGAAGGGAAAATTCTTAATCAATTAATACACCAGATTAAGCCAAAAAAAATTCCTCAAACCTGCTTCAAAATTAAACGTCGAGCTTCAAAATTCAAAACATTTATTACTGCATTGGGGATATTGGGGTTTTTCATAGTTTTAGCTTATGCCTTTACTTTTACTAGTTGGCAACAATATGTTGACAACTTACAGATACCAAAGCTAAAGATGGTATTACAGTGGTCAACAAATCCAATATGTTATTTTATTAGCTATATTCTTATGGGAATGCTCATCTTGAAGTTTGTTTTTAATCTAATTATGGTTCAAAAAAATCAAAATATATTTAAAAAAGTAAGTGTTCAAGGAAATGAAATTGAATTAAATATGGAGGTCAATGATTCTTTCTTTGATAAATACTTAAACGAAGTTTTATATCTATTTGAAAATGCTGGAGCAGATGTAGTGGTGTTTGAGGATATGGATCGGTACAATACTAATCAGATATTTCAAGGTCTGCGTGAAGTCAACACATTGATAAATAATCAAAGAGATAAACCTATTAGGTTTTTTTACTTGTTACGAGATGATATCTTTATTTCAAAAGATAGAGCGAAGTTTTTTGATTTTATACTACCAATAGTATCAATATTAGATGGGTCAAACTCATATGATCAATTCATAAAACATTTTAAGAAAGGCGGCATTTTTCAACTATTTGATGAGAATTTTTTACAAGGTATTTCTCTGTATGTTGATGACATGAGAATACTTAAAAATATCTATAATGAGTTTATCATATATAATAAACGAATTGGAACTACAGAACAAAATGCTAATAAGTTATTAGCAATGATTGTATATAAAAATCTTTTCCCGCGTGATTTCAGTGATCTGCAATTAGGGAAAGGATTTGTTCATAACCTTTTTTTTAAAAAAGATTTATTTATTAATAATGAGCTAAGCAACCTAGTAGAAATAAAACAATCTTCAAAAGATAAAATTAATAAAATCAATGAAGAAAACACAATTTCTGATTGGGAGATTGACTTAATCTTTAGTCAGCAAAGCACAAGAAATCGGTATGGTGGTCAAGCTGAATTTCTAAAAGCAAAGGTGAACAGGAAAGAGTTGTTAAGACAGCGATCCGATGGTGAAATTGAAAAAATGCAATTGCAAATAAAGAAAATTGAATTTCAGATTCAGGCTTTGCAAAACAGTAAGTTATCCGAAATCATAAACCGTACAAATGTAGAAAATATTTTTCAATCTAGCTCTATGAATGGGATTGGTTCAATCAACGATTTTAAGGAAATTAAAAGTAGTGATTACTTTGATCTTCTGAAATATTTAGTGCGTAACGGCTTTATTGATGAAACCTATCCAGACTATATGACCTACTTTTATGAAGATAGTATAAGTCGTATAGATAAAGTATTTTTAAGAAGTGTTACAGACGAGAGAGCAAAGGAATTCACTTATTCCCTAAATAATCCCGGGAAAATAATTCCTCGTTTACGTGTAGTTGATTTCTCAAAAAAGGAAACTCTAAATTTTGATTTACTTTGTTTCTTGTTACAGAATCAAAGCAACAATACTGAAAGGTTAAAAGGAATTATCTTACAATTGAAGGAAAGTCTTAATTTCCCCTTTATTGCTCAATTTCTTGCATCTGAACGAGAGGCACCTAAGTTTATAAAATATTTGAATCATCATTGGCCAGATCTTTTCGTAAAAATCCTAAGTAGAAGTGATTTTAGTGAAGTTCTTAAAAATCATTATGCATTAGAGACTCTTTATGTTTCACCAGAAGAAGACCTGAAAATCATAAACAATGAAAATGTTCTTTCTTCATTTGTTTCAAAATGTCCTAATTTTTTACAGATTGAAAAACCTGATACTGAACAACTGCTGAAATCTTTTAAAACAGTCAATGTACAATTTAACTTTATTAATTATTTAAACTCAAATATTGATTTATGGGACGAAGTGTATTCTCATGATTTATATGAGCTTAATTGGAATATGATTGAAACAATACTTGAACACCAATATAAGATTCCAATAAATGAAGAGTATTCACATAAGAATCTGACATTGATCTTATCGAAGAAAGATGAGTCTCTCACTTCTTATGTTGAAAGGAATATGAATATATATTTCAAAATCATGCTAGGCAATTGTAATAATCAAGTTTCCGATGAGGAGGAAGTAGTAGAAATTGTCTTGAATGATGCTAGTTTAGGTGAGACGTATAAACAAAAATATATAGAATATCTAGATACTCAGCTTACCGGTTTACGAAATGTAAAAGACAAAAAATGGTGGACGATACTCATCAAAAAGAATCTTATTTGTTACTCGGAAGAGAATATCCTTTGTTATTTTTTTGAAGAGGGGAGAGGGTATGATGATGTCCTCTGTAGATTTGTAAATGATTTTCCTGATAGCTTTGATTTTAGTTTTGCTAATTTATCAAAGGCATATGATAAAGACAATTGGATCTCATTTTTTATGGCTACTGTTGAATGCAATACGTTGCAGAATGAAAAATATGAATTAATCTTACAATCTCTTGACCATCGATTTGACGGTTTTGAAATTAAAGGTATTGATATTGATAAGATGGAAATCTTGATAAGATTGAAAATCATTCCCATGAATCAAGATGTTCTACTCTTTATGCGAAAAAACTATCCCAAGAATATTATTGCTTATATTGAAAAATATGAAAATGAATATATAAAAAAAACAATCAATAAGCAAAATTTCTTGCTGGATGAAGCGCTTGATGTTTGCCATTCAAATTTGAGTATTGAGAATAAAAAGAGACTCCTCAATTATACGAATGAGCCTATTTCCGTTAGAGAAGCTAATTTCGAAACTGAGGTTGAAGCATATATTTTAGAACACAATTTCCATTTAGATGACTTAACCTATCTCATACAGGATTTTGAAGATTTAAACAGTTCTTCTCAATTAACTGTGATAGCTATAGCCAAAACGAATATTGATGAGATTATTAGTAATGAATATCCAATTTCTTATTCGTTATTGATTAAGATCTTGTCAGATATCTCTTTGCCAAAGTCTAAGCGCTTAGATATCTTTTCATTTTCAGTTTCTGGATTGGACTACTTACAGTGTAAGCAGTGTCTTGAGGCGTTGAATGCAATTTATTTTCTCAGTATTTTTGATGGGAAACGGCCAAAATTTAGAATCTCCATTGTCAATGAACGGATATTGAAAGTTTTTGAAGAAAAAGATTGGATTGCTTCGTATGGATATATTAAAAACCAAACCTTCTTTCGTGCATCCTGGATTCCCGCGACTCATAACGAGAATGGCGGGCTGAAGCCCAGCTTCTTGTAAATCACCTTCTGCTTATCCAGAAGTTCACCGCAACGGAGTCGCTTGCCGGGCATCTGCACACAGTCAATGATATCAAGGGTATCAAGCAAACTTTGAATCGAGTAGGAAGAAAACAGGTTTTCATCCTGCATCTTCTTCTTGATGTAAGACAGGTAGATCAACGCTATGAACTGGATGAAGAGTTTGCCTTCCAGACTCTTCTGGGAAGAGACAAGGGTCCGTCTCATACCCAGTCGGTCCTTGAGATCGTTGAAAGCTTTCTCTACGACATCCTTGTTCCTGTAGAGCTGGAGAGCTTCAATGGCATCCATCTTCTGGTTGCTGATGAGAGCGAAGAACCCATGGTACCTCTTCGCCTTACTTACCGCTTCCGGAATAACCGAGGCTTTGGTGCCCCGCTTGGGAGTAGAGGTGGTAGTGAAATATTTCTTGTACTGCTTTTCATGATCGGGAACACGTTTGCCGCTTTCCAGCTCATCCCGCAACATAATCAGCTGAAGATCAAAGTTCTTCTCATCCTCGGCGGCCTTGTCGATGTTGAAGAAATAATGGATATAGATTCTTCTCTCATCAGAGACGACATCATTCTTATAGGGACGCACCTGCTCATAGTTCCAGGAAGTGAGTACGGTATGGTGATAGAGCTCATAGGTGCTGTTGTAGTGGTCAAAACTTCTGAATCCATCGTACAGCGGTTCAAGGGTACCTCGTAAAAACTTGAGCCCCATAGGAACGGACATCAGGAATTTGAGATGCTCCTTATACAGGGCATCGATATTCTCCTTGCTGTAGAATCCCCGGTCCATGACCAGCGAGACTTTTTCATACCCTGCATCCCTGAGGTCACTCAGCAAAGGACTCAGTGTTTTCGAGTCGGGAATATTACCTGCAAGCTGCCGGTAGTAGTACGGGAGCTGGGAGGCGCTGCCGAACACCAGGGCAAGATTGATCTGAGGGAGTCTGTCATGCTCCTTGTTCTTCCCGTATTTGACCTGTTTCAGCTGGTGTGAGTAGCTGGAGATGCTGGTCGTATCGTACGCCCAGTACTCTCCATCAGCCTTGCGCTTCTTGAGAAGGGAGAAAAACTGCTGCCGATGTGATTCATCCACTGCTGCGAACAGTTCACTGCTTCTCTGTGACGCAATATCCTTACCGAATGGATGATGGTGCGTATGGGACCATTTGCTGAACCGTGAGAGAGGAGTACGATCCTCCAGGAGTAGAAAGTAAACGATGGAAAGGATCTGCGTATAGGATTCAGGGAATATGATTTTCAGGCCTGAAGTAATGCCCAGTTTCTTTCCGATACAGTCGAACAGATAGGTGGCACCATAGAATGATCTTTTAGGCAGCGCTTCAGCAGTTGTTTCAACAACTGACTTGTTCCTGCCCCGGCCATCCGTTGAGACGATCTCTCCGGTGACATCGTCAACACGTCCGACAAGCACCCGTTTGCTTCTGGACTGCTTGAGTTCCTTGACCCAGTACGAAGTGGATTCATATGCGTATGTTATCCCTGATCGCTTATCCTTCTGATAGACAATTGCCATATCCGTTCTCCTCGTTATGTATAATAACACATAACGAGGAGCAAGACAATAGAACTTACTAAACAAACTGCAATGATAAGAGAAATTATATATGATTTAGTACCTGATTCTCGTTAGGTGTTTCGGGAAGGCAGGGTGCATGGGGAAGGAAGAGTGCAGGTAAAGAATATGAATAATTTTGGTACCAATTTTTTCGAGATATTACGAAGGATTTTGTATTTTCTTGTGTATTAAACTAAACCTTGTTTCCTTAGGCAAGATACCTGATGAGTCCCAATTTCTTTGCCAGCTCCAGGATGGGAAGTGGCAACAAAGCCAAGCCTAAGACAATGGCATACTGAGGTAGTGTTAGGATGGTAAGGGCAAAGATGTGGGCGACTGGGGGCACAAAGAGCACTAGTGCCAACAGCAGAGCTGATACCAGCACGGCCTTGTTCAGTGTCGTGTTGGTAAAGAAGCCGGTCGTGAACAGGGAGTGCTGGCTTCTCATGTTGAAGGCCTGGACGAGTTGTAGGAGGGCAAGGGTGGAGAAGGCCATGGTCCTTCCCATTACGATGTCAGCACTGCTCTTCCACCCTATGAGGAAAGCAACGAGTGTCAGCAGGGCAAACAGGCTTCCCTGTGCAATGATCTGAAATGTCAGTCCATTGGCGAACAGCCCCTCTGTCTTACTTTTTGGCTTGTGCTCCATCACATCAGATTGGATGCTCTCCATACCCAAGGCAATGGCAGGAAGGCTGTCTGTGATGAGGTTTATCCAGAGCAACTGCATTGAGAGCAGTGGGGTCTGCCTGAATATGATCATGGCAAGAAAAACCGTGAACAGCTCTGCAATATTGGTAGAAAGCAGGTATCCCACTACCTTTCTCAGGTTTGCATAGATGCCCCTTCCTTGTCTGACCGCTTCGACAATAGTGGCGAAGTTGTCGTCAGTGAGGGTCATGTCAGCTGCCCCTTTTGCCACTTCAGTTCCGGTGATCCCCATGGCACAGCCGATATCGGCTGCCTTCAGTGCTGGGGCGTCATTGACGCCGTCACCGGTCATGGCCACTACATCTCCTCTATCCTGCCATGCCTTGACGATACGGATCTTGTCCGAGGGGGAGACTCGTGCATAGACAGAAATGATATGTACAGCCTCTGCAAGGCTTCTGTCATCCATTGTGCCCAAGGTCTGCCCGTCTATGGCCAGTTCCCCTTTGTTGAGGATACCCAGCTGCTGTGCAATGGCTGTGGCTGTTCCCAGATGGTCTCCTGTTATCATGATGACCCTGATTCCAGCCTTTTTGCAGAGGCGAAGGGCTTCCTTTGCCTCTTCTCGTGGAGGATCTATCATACCCAGTAGACCCATGAAGGTAAGATCACTCTCAATTGAGTCACTATCGAGAGTCGAGGGAATGGTAGGGATGCTTTTGTATGCTACGGCAAGCACGCGCAGAGCTTGGCTACCTAAGTTCTCCATCATTGCTGTTGCTTTTGCACTTTCTATGTTGGTGCAACGGGGCGCTATGCTTTCAAGAGCCCCCTTGACGATTACTATCTTCTGGGAATCAATCCGGTTGATTGAGGTCATCATTTTACGATCTGAATCAAAGGGTAGGGAACCCAAGCGCGGTGAAGCCTGGCCCAGTTCTGCCTGGTCAATACCATTTTTCTTAGCTGCCATGATAATCGAAGTCTCTGTTGGATCGCCTATGAGCTGGGGTTCTTCTTTTGAGAAATCCACTGTTGCCTCACAACAAAGAGTTGCGTAGCGTAGGAGCTCTTGTATTGGGGGCGAGTTTTTACCTGTAATTGATTCCAGAGTATCGGTTTCAGCTGAGTAGGCTTGGGTAACTGTCATCCTGTTCTGAGTGAGGGTTCCCGTTTTGTCCGAGCAGATGACCGAAGCGCTTCCCAACGTTTCCACAGCAGGAAGGGTGCGTATGATAGCATTGCTTTTGACCATGCGTTGCACCCCGATTGCCAAGATTACCGTTACAATGGCTGGCAGCCCCTCAGGGATTGCTGAGACGGCAAGGGAGACTGCGATGAGAAATATCTCCCTGATGGGCATCTTGTCCAAGAGCCCGACAATGAAGATGATTGTGCATGCCAGGATAGCGGCGATGCCCAGTTTCTTGCCCAAGGAAGCGAGCTTGAGCTGTAGGGGAGTTTCCTGTTCTTCCTCACCCTCCATCAATAGGGCAATCTTGCCGAGTTCACTATCTGAGCCAGTAGCAGTGACCACGGCCTTGGCAGTACCTCCTACGATAGGGCATCCGGAAAAGATCATGGAAAAACGGTCTCCTAGGGAGGCATTCTCCGCTACAGTGGCATCACTGTGTTTCTCTACAGGCAGAGATTCTCCGGTGAGGGCAGACTCATCGCACAGAAGGTTTGCACTGCTTAGTATCCTGGCATCGGAAGGGGGGATGTCTCCAGCTTCCAAGCTGATGATGTCACCGATTACCAGTGCCCAGGCTTCAATGACTTCCTCTCTTCCGTCACGCAACACCCTAGCATGGACTGTAGTAATGCTTTTGAGTGCATCAAGGGCTTTCTCTGCCTTGTTCTCCTGTGCAACGCCCAGAATTGCATTGAGGGTGACGATGAGCAGGATGAGAAGCGGTTCAAAAAATCCAGACCCCTCATATATAGCCAGACCAAACGAAATGGCAGCAGCTCCGATGAGGATGATGATCATAGTATCCTTGAACTGCAATAGGAAACGTTTGAAGTTGCCTGTTTTAGGTTTATCTTGAAGTTTATTTGGTCCATTCTTTTCCAGTCTGGCAGTGGCTTCCTGAGAAGTAAGCCCTGTAGTAGGGCTTGTTTTGAGCTCGCTTAGTATATGCTCAATTGGTTCGTAATATGCTTTCATATCGTTCCTTTACGGGCTTTGAGTCTCCCAAATAGTATCGCATACCTCGCAAGTCATTGGTACCCTGCTATACGAGAATTGAGGAAAGCTGAGGTTCGAAATCTTGTATCTGATTTCTCTGCTACCCTATACTGGAGATATGAAGAAAAGAGTCCTTATTCCTGTTCTGATACTAGTCATACTCATCACGACAATGTTGCTCTTCCTCAATCAGGAAGCACCAGCTGATGCGATCAACTTCCAAGCAATGGAATCTGATGGGTTGGTTACCGTATCAGAAAATAGAGATGCAATACTATTTGAGCCGGCAACAATACAAGCCAAAAAAGCCCTAGTCTACTACCAAGGAGCAAATGTGACGCCACAAAGCTTTGCCTATGCAGCACGAAAGATTGCAGAGGCAGGCATCCAGGTATTTTTGGTCAAGATGCCCTTTTCTTTGGCAATCTTTGATATAGGAGCGGCCTATTCGTATCCTGAACAGTATCCTGAGATTGAACACTGGGCTCTAGGAGGATTCTCTCTGGGAGGCAACAGTGCTGCCTTTGCCTTGGCCAACAAGGAAAGTCGTTATGAAGCCTTGGTTTTGTATGCTTCCTATACGGATAAGAAGCATTCCCTCAGGGATAAGACTGTAAAGGTCCTCTCCATTAGTTGATCCAACGACGGTCTTGCTACTTTTCAGGACATTGAAAAGGGCCCTTTGGGGGGGATTGGTTGTATTCGAGAGTTTTACATTGAAAACAAGGTGCAAAAAAGAAATGCTTCTGTACGTGGAAAGGTTGTCATAGCACGGTATCTGGACCAATTTATCGAGTATTCGATGAGGTTGGCTGGGGTAGAAGAAGATTGTCTTTCTGGAGTTCCCATCCTTACCGATTATCTCAGTGGAGCTGCCGGTACAGAGACGACTGAAGCTCTGGGGCTTTTGGGAGCAAATGTCAGGGTTCGCAATCTTATCCCTGATGGGAATTTCCCTGTTGGAGATCCCAATCCTATAGTTCAGAAGAGCATACAACCCACCTGGGATCTCATTCGTAAGGAACCCTTTGCCTTTGGTTTTGCCTACGATGGTGATGGCGACAGGATGGATATCATGAACAGCAAAGGAGAACAGCTCGCCCCTTCATTCAACCTTTCTCTTTTGGTCCCTGAGATTTCCAGTTATTTCAAGGAAGTCTATGACTCGGGTTTCTTTGATGGAGGAACCTCCAAGGCTTGGCATCCCCATATGTATTACGATGTGAAAGCTAATCCCCTCTCTGTTGTAGATCAGGCACAACATGGAATTGGGGTGCATGTCATTAGAAATGGACATTCCTTCATAAAGGAAGCTTTACGGCAGAACCTGCAGAACCAGTACTTGGTAGCTTCTGAAGAGTCTGCACACTACTATATGAACTTCCCCTATGATTTGGATGATCTTTCCCAAGGCTTTGCTGCTACAGAACCAGATATATCGAGAAAGGGAGTGGCCTTGCCACTTCTTTACCGAAAAGTTTATGGAGCCTGTGATGGAAGAGGAGGAGCATGCTTTTTCTGCACAGGGGATGAATGTGTTTAAGCATATGGAAGATGGTAGCGACCTCGATGCGACTCTGATGCGTTGGGGATTGCCTGAACTGATAGATAGAACTACAAGTCTCAACGGTGATTGGTTACAGGTTGCTCAGCGCATATCACGCAGTGAAGAGGGGATGACCAGATGGGAAGTTGCCTCCAGCTCTCAGGAACGTTGCAAGGAAGCAGTCGAGACAATACGAGGCATAACTGACACGTATGTACAATCTGGTAAAGCTGAGTATCTGTAGAATCCTCATGCAATAGAACGTAAAGGCCCGTCATGGATACTGGCGGGCCTACAATTGACTGTAGCTGTTCAGTAACTCTTCTTAAAAAGGAGTAGCTATATTTTTCCTTTCAGCCGTGGTATTGTTTTCTCAAGACGGAGAAGTGAGACTGCTATAGAAGGTATCAATTTGCGCTCATTTTTCTGGAAGGAATGGCTTAGGTTGAGATTGCATGCGAAAGACTTGAGAAGCATAGTGAATCGTACTGTGTTATTCGTTGTGCCCTTGGTTGCGTTATTCCTTGTGTTATTTTCTTTCTATGAAAAGTCATTGGAGCAACAGGCCTCCAAGCTTCTTTTAACAGAGCAAGAAAAAGGCAATGCCATAATAGAGAACCAGCTTGAATCTGTTTTCTCACAGTTTGTTTCTGACCTCCTCATAGTCTTCGATTCAAATGAATTTTCCCAATATACCCAGGATAGCGGAGAGTACAACCGTACCATGCTCGAACAGCTCTTCCTACGGATAGCTGATAAGAAAAATTATATCAACCACATTCGGTTTCTCGATTCGACCGGCATGGAGACCGTAAAGATTACGCATTTTCCCAATGTTCCTGCTAGTATTTCTGATCACTCTTCCCTGAAAGATCGTAGTGGCTCTGCCTTGTATTCTTTTGGCAAGAGCCATGATGCCAATACGATGTATGTTTCGCCGATAAGCCTTGATAGTCGGCAAAGCTTTAATGATGCGCATACAGGACCTGCAATGGTGCTGGCTCTGCCTGCCTACCATGATGGCTCCTTCTTTGGTATGGTCATCGTTGACTATGATGCGTGTTCCTTTCTCTCTTTCCTACGTGACTATCAAAACACGATGGCAAAGAATATTACCTTTGGCCTTGTAGACAACGATGGGTTTTGGATTCATCAAGGAGGGCAAGAGTGCTCTGAATCCCTCTATGAAGGGAGAACCAATGTATCCTTGTTCCAAGAAATTCCAGATCTGGAGGCTGTTTTTTTTACACACAATTCGGGGTCCTATAATTCAGATGAAAAATCATATGTATATCAGGCAGTATTACATATAGCTACCAATGATCTTACTTGGCATCCTGATGAAGGACGGCTATGGACTGTTGTCAGCTACTATGATTTAGCAGAATTACCCCATATGAGCCAAAACCTGCTGTTGCAGCATCCCTCCTTAAAGTGGTTGTCTGCTTCTTTGTTGTTCATACTGGGGCTGGTGTCCTTGATTTTCCTGCAATTTCGTAAGGCTGGCCAAGTGCAGATGCAGATTAGTTCTCTCGTCTCTGAGTATTCGGGAAATGGGATTTTGGTCTTTGATGAAAATAATCGTATTACCTTCTGTAATCATGCATTCGAAGTCATTTCTGGATATTCACAAGATGAGTTGATAGGGAAGGACACGCATACGTTATTGCCGTGTATGATTCCTCCTCATATGGATAAAACTACAAGAAAGAATGATGTTCCTACTAGCATGCCCATATGGATTAGGCACCGAAATGGAAATATGTATCTGACGAATCGTACTAGGACAAGAGCTAAAACCGGGACACGGAAGGACACGTATACAGTAGAAGTCTATACAAGTTCATCTTGGAGTGTTTCTGAGTTTGTTTCCTATGTCAGTAAGAATGAGATTCTTCTTCCAGAAGCTTTGCTTGCGGGTTGTGGCAAGAACTCTAAGACTAGTTACTGTCTATTGCTTCATTTGCAACATCAGGTAGATAGTGATTCTCATTATTCACTCATCATCGAAAGTGGTTTCTCCATAGCCCTCTCTCTATTTATCTCTTCAACTCTTGGGCAATATGAACCTGTGTATGCTTTTTCTGCTGATACCTATGTGGTTCTTCTGCATGAGGATGATGCTAGCAGAGTACAGGCTAGGATAAGAACCCTCCTGAAGGAGATTGAGGAGGAATGTGTCTCTCTTTCAAGATTTGTACGCAAGCAAGCAATATGTGGATATTCACAGTATGCAGGGGAAGGCCTTTCCCTACCAACCCTTCTGATGCAAGCTTCCATGGCAACAAAAATGGTTGAGGACACAAAGAAAGGTAAGAGTTTGTTGTTCGATTCGGATGTTCACAACCATTATTTGCGTAAACAAGCGATCCTTGCAGCTATTCTTGAAGGTTTCGAATCTTCGTCCCTCAGTCTTTACTACCAGGCTCAAGTTGAAGTCAAAAGTGGAAAAATTTTAGGTGCTGAGGCACTGATTCGGTGGATTCATCCTGAATTGGGAGGTATAGCTCCCGATGAGTTCATTCCCTTGATGGAAGAGAATCATCTGACCTCAATGTTAGGGGAGTTTGTGATTAGAGAAGCTGTAAGGTTTCTCAAATCCAACCAGGATTTCCTCCGTAGGGTAGAGCCCAACTTCATCCTGGCCATCAATTTGAGTGCCGAAGAGTTTTCAAATCAGGCCATAATTGACTTCATAGGTGTTGAGTTGGAGCAACAGGGCGTAGACCCCTCATTATTATCCATTGAACTGACTGAGAGAACAGCAGTGGAAAACCTACAAACCACTGACAAGCTTATGGATCGGCTCCATCAGATTGGGGTAGGTATCTACATTGATGACTTCGGTACAGGGTACTCTTCGCTTTCCTATCTCTTGGAACTCTCTATGGATAAGATTAAGATAGACCGTTCCTTTATCGCAAGTTATCCTGATTCCAATGCAATAACCATCTATAAGACAGTGTTGATGCTTGCCCAGGAACTTGGTATCACCGTAGTGGCTGAAGGGGTGGAGACAGAAGAGCAGCTACTTTTCCTCAAGCAAATCGGATGCAACCAGTATCAGGGATACCTGTTCTCCAAGGCTGTGCCTGAGCATGAATTCTTGAAACTATTGGGAAGGTGAGGAATTGATCTGGCCGACTGTGTGCATTGGTAAATTTGAATGGCATGTGCTACTGGTTTCTAGGTTGAAACATGTGTAATGGGATAAGGGTACATGTTTTTCGCCTCTTCTCAAGCAAAAGAACTAGTGAATTATGGTTTGTATGGCTACTATTTCTAGCAATTGTCACAGGAGCTTCCTGTGATTATCCATGGCTCTTCACTGCAATCGATAGGGCCTAACCTAAACCACAAGCTCTTATGCAATAGGCTCAATTTTTTACAGGTTTTGATTCACTGTCCGAAGTGAATTGTCTGGTCATGACTTAGATGTCTGTTCTCTGTCTTGCTAATAAGAACTTTTGGTTGTTCAGTAAGAATACGGGTGGTGGCGTGCCTCTGTATCCTCTCTCCTTGTACATTTCGACTTGCCCCACACTTTTCAGTCTATTTGCGATGTTTCCATCTGAAATTAGTTTTTGTTTTATGTTCTATCTTTTTAGAGAAGAAGTTTCTTTTTTTGCAACAGGATAGCATAACAACTGATCAACAGGATACATCCTCCAAATATTTGAGGAATTGTTATGTTTTCTCTGAACATCAAAAAGGAGAAAATACCTGTGATAAAGGGTACCAGCAATTGAACAGAAGAGGTTGTGATTAACCCTAATTTTGGCAAAAGGTAGTAATAAAGTCCTTGACCACCAGCAATTCCCAATATACCAGAACCTATGAGAATTAACCAATGATCAAGTTTAGGGGTTTCTAAAAACCAAGAATCAAAAATGAAAACAGCTGGAGTTATAAGCAGGATAACTAAAGAAAACACTAAGGATACAGAAAGTATGGGTGGTAACCCGAGGGGCTTCCCCTTTTTCAAGCTCACACCAACAAAAGACCATGATATTGCGGCTCCCACAGCCATCAAGATGCCGATACTCACAGTAAAGGTGACTCCCTCATCCTTACAAAGGATAACAATCACAGCGCCCATAATTGCTCCGAGCATACTCAGTATTGTTATGGGCTTTCTGATTAGTATCCTTTCGTCCTTAAAGAATAGAACGCCAAGGAGTAGAGAAAAAAGTACCTGACTTTGATAGAGTAACACACCAAAAGCTGGAGCTATAAGAGAAAAACAGAGAGTAAAAAGGAGCTGGAAACAAATTGTAAATGCTGCGGTAAGAGTTAATCTCCTGAGATAGAATACGGGGCTTTCTATGACCTTTTTCAGCTGAGAGTTTAGTGAGGGATTTATAATAATGAGCATCCAGAAAAAAAGAGCAGCACTTATATAGCGAATCCAAATCTGAAAAAGAAGAGAGAATGTATTGCTTACATAGGAAATTGCTACAGGTGTAAATGCCCAAAAAATTATCATTAGTGATAATTCAAAAAAAGTAGCAATGAAATGGGGTTTTTCCACGGTATTCCTCTAATATTTTAAATATGAAAGGGCCTGTCGCCCCTGGGACATTCGTTTGGTTGCTGTCTCTCCTTTTTTGATAGTAACAGCAATATAGAGCATATCAATAACCATACATTGTACATGTCTTGCCATCATAACATCTGTACGATAGTTAAGTTCTTCTGTATGGGTTACAAAGCATACATCTGCTAATTGACCAAGTGGTGATTTCCTGGATTCTGTGAGTGCAATAATTTTTGCGATAGGTTTACATTCTTTTGCTGGAACAACAACATCTTTACTTAAACCTGAGAAGGATATACAAAATATTACGTCCCCTTCACGTGGTTCAGCAAGGTGAATAGAATTATAATGGCTATCAGGATTATAGTAACATTCAAATCCAAGTCGCATGAACTTGAACGAAGCATTAGCACACAGATTTCCCGATTGCCCATATCCTAAGAAAAAAATTCTTTTTGCATTGCACAAAAGATCCACACCCTCCTCAAGCAGCTCATCGGTGATAAGGGAATAGTTTTCATGAAGTGTTTTTATAAGGCCGTTAAAAATTTTTTCTTTTATGTCATTAATTTTATCATTATCAGTTAACTCGGAGTAGGTGTGGTAGTAAGATTTACCCGCAATTTCTGTTGCTAAAGCAACTTTAAATTCATGGTACCCAGAAAAACCAAGGACTTTATAAAACCTTACTATTGAGGACTCACTCTTATTCCCTGTTTCTGTGGCAAAGTCCGATATTGAGAATTTAATTACTTTATGAGGAAATTTTTGTACATATTTTGCAATTTTTACCTGCATCTTTGTCATTTCTTCAATTTTTGCATTGATCGTCGATAATACAGGTTTGTTTTCATACATACTAGTAGTCTCCTTTCATGAGGTCTCTCCTATTCTAGGGTATCTAAGGATAAGTGTAAATAGAAAAAAATTCTTTTTTTCCATTGACAATTGCAACGGATGTGTTATTCTGTGCCTGATAAAAAAGAAAATTCTTCTAATATTGGTAGTATTTTACAATAAATAAAAAATATTTCTATATATGAACAAAATAGGGGACTCCATGAATATTGCATCAATTGACTGTGGAACAACAAATACTCGAGTCTATATAATACATGAGTCTGGAGAAATTCTGGGGAAAGGGACAAAAGGGGTTGGAGTTAGGGACACCTCAATTTCTGGAAATACTGAAATTCTAAAGAATGGGATAGTTGAAGCCTTTTACAATGCAATTGCTTCAGCCCATTTAGAAATAGCTGATATACAATTTGCAATATCTGCTGGAATGATTACATCTGAAATTGGATTATTGGAAATTCCCCACCTTTGGGCACCCGTTGGAATTAAGGATTTGGCATCACATATGGTTAAAGTTGAAGATGCCAGCATCTTGCCAATTCCAATACCCATATATTTTATCCCAGGGATTAAAAACAGATTTTCTCCAGATACTATATCTCTTGATAAAATAAATTCCTTGGATTTCATGCGTGGTGAAGAGGCCCAAGTAGCAGGAATTTTGAGGAATGGGAAATCTGTATCACCTCAAACAATAGTCATCTTATCATCACACACTAAATTTATATCAGTAGATGCTGAAAATAGAATTTGTGGGAGTCTTACTACACTTTCGGGACAAATCTTTGCCGCCATAATGAAAGAGACTTCGATCGGAAAATCACTTAGTGAAGGGACAAATAAGATTCCAGACAAGTATTTGGATCCTCAAGTCATTCGTAGTGCATTTGCATGTGTTGAGGAGTCCGGATTTTTAAGAACCCTCTTGATGGGAAGGTTCATGGATGTACTGCTCCATACTGAATGGTATGAACGCAGGCTGTTCATTGAAGCTGCAATTGCAAGTGAGGATATGAAAGCATTGGGAAAATTTGGTGAAATGGGATTCTTGCAGAATACTACCATGATTCTTGTTGGTTCTTTAGCTCGCTGCAGAATTTATGAATATCTCTTAAAGAATCAACTTGGATGGAAAGGGAAAATCTTGAGCATGAGTGATACTGATGAGATTGACCAATTAAATATACAAGGATCGCTCTATTTGGCAGAAGAAGCCGGACTTATGTGAATGTCGATACAATTTTTGAAGTATGAGGAGAAATATATGTTTAAGATGAAGGGAGTAGTACCTCCTATGCTAACACCATTTAAAGAGAATGGGGATTTAGATGATGGTAGCTTGAAAACACTAGTAAATTATCTCAGTGATGAGGTTGATGGATTATTTATAACTGGGTCCTATGGGGCCGGGCCAATGATGAATCTAACTGAGAGAAAACGCGTAGTTGAAATAACCATGGAAACCTCAGCTGGTCGTGTTCCGGTTATACCAATGGTGGGAACTACCAATAATAAGGAAGCTATTGATCTTAGTGTCCATGCAGAAAAAAGTGGCGTTGCTGCAATAGCTTCTGTAGGCCCTTACTACTTTTCTCACAACGAAGATGATTTGATGGATTATTATAAGGCTCTTATCGATTCGGTTTCCATTCCCGTCTACCTGTATAACAATCCAGGGTTCCAAGGGTATCAAATAGGCCTTGGTACCATACAGAAATTAAAAGCGATAGGGTTGGCAGGTGTGAAAGATGCCACCTTCGACATCCTTACCCATGCCTCGTACATGAGAAGTCTTAAGGATGAATCTTTTGATGTGGTTTTAGGAACAGAAGCAATGTTTGCTTCAGCTTGTGTTTTGGGTTGTGAAGCCTTTATCCCAGGATTGGCCAATGCTTTCCCTGAAATTAATAAGAAAATGTATTTGGAAGGTGTTTCTGGTGATTTTGAAGCGTGTAAGAACACACAGTTTCAAATTAATCGGATGCGAGAAATCATGTATCTAGCTCGATCAACACAGCTTGCAGTGTACGCAATGCTAGAAATCAGAGGAATTATCAAGGCTTATCCAAGAAGACCCTTTGTACCTGCCACAAGGGAAGAGGTGGAAGCAGTGCGAAAAGAATTGGCTTTATTGGACTTTATTGAAATATAAAAAGGAAGGAAAGATGAAATTTGTAAGATTTCGAGATACGCAATTGAAAGAGTCTTATGGGCTCCTAAAAAATGGATTAATACATCGTCTTGAGGGTTCTATATTTGGAGAGTATACGGAGACTCCCGATACCTATACACCTGAAGAAGTAAAACTGCTATTTCCTTGTGTTCCCACAAACCTGTATTGTGTTGGTCTAAATTTTCCCGATCACGTAGCAGAATTGGGCTTACCGACTCCAGAGAAACCTGCGAATTTTCTTAAGCCAGTATCAGCGGTGATCAATCCTGGAGAATCAATAGTGATTCCAGCAGTGGCGACACGTACAGATTATGAAGGCGAGATGGCTATTATCATTAAGGATAAAATTAAGAACATCAGCGAAAGTGAAGCTCTTAAACACATTTTAGGGGTAAGCCCCTTGAATGATGTGACAGAAAGAGAGATGAGCTATACCGGTACCCAGGTTACCTATAGTAAAAGTTTTGATACCTTTACCTCTTTCGGGCCGGTTATTGATACCGATATTGATCCTGAGAATGCCACAATAAGAACGTACCTTAACGATGAACTGGTACAGGAAGGGAAAAGTGCAGATTTTATCTTTAGTTGTGCGTATATAGTGTCTTATTTTTCCCAAGGGAGAACATTATATCCTGGTGATGTTATTTCTACAGGTACTCCGTCACATGTTCTGCCGATGCATGAAGGTGATATTGTTGAAGTTGAAATTGTAGGAATTCCTAAGAGGCTTATCAATACGGTAAGAAATGAATAGAAAGAAAATATATTGCTGTAATGTTTAGAATTTTAGTTTTTCGGAAAAAAAAGGAGAGAAGTGTATGAAAAAGATTTTGGTCTCAGTATTGCTTTTGAGTATGGTTGTAAGTGGTCTTTTTGCAAATGGACAACAAGAAGTAGCAAAATTTCCTAACAAACCTATCACCATTATTTGTCCTTGGTCAGCTGGTGGTGGAACAGACAGGACTGCCCGTTTTCTAGCAGAGCAACTATCACTAGAACTTGAAGTCCCTGTACAAGTTGTGAACCAAACTGGTGGTGCTGGTGCTGTTGGTCATAATGCAGCAGCAAAGGCTGCCCCTGATGGCTATACCATTGGGAATCTCACGTTTGAAGTAAATACCTTGAAATATTTAGGGTATTCTGATCTTACCCCAGCAGATTTTAGGCCTCTTATCCAGTTTAATGAGGATTCCTCTGCAGTAACAGTATCTGTTGATTCACCTTACAACACGGTAAAGGAACTTCTTGATGCAATTGTTTCTAAGCCAGCTGGAACCTTTATATTTTCTGGAAGTGGTATTGGTACCGTCTGGGATCTTTCTAGAATTGCAATGCTAAATACCTATGGTATTGATCCTAATAGGGTAAAATATGTTCCTTCTCAAGGGGCAGCCCCAGCTATCACTGAACTGTTAGGGAAGCATGTTGATGTTATTACATGTTCTTATCCTGAAGTTGCATCACAAGTTGAAGGCGGGAAGCTAAAAACTTTGGCTATCATGGCTGACAAAAGGAATCCGCAGTTCAGTACTATCCCAACACTAAAGGAACAAGGAATTGATTGGTCGTATGGTACTTGGAGAGGGTTCGCCGTACCTGTAGGGACTCCTGATGCAGTGGTTGCTGCGTTAGAATCCGCTTTGCAGAAAATTGTAGCAAGTGATGTGTATATTAAATTCATGAATGATGCGGGATTTGGTATTAAGGTTAGGAATGGAGAGGATTTTGCTCAATTCATGCAAGAGCAATTTGATGACCTTGCTGAAATTTTTAAGCTTTCAGGTTACGGAAAATAATTTTATGCTACATCCGTAAAATTAGAGTATTCTAGAGCTGGAAGCTGTTTCCAATAGCTTCCAGTTCCTTTAGGAAGAACCACGGAGGAGTAAGTTGAAACGCATCAACAGAGAACATATTATTGGAATAATTTGTATCTTACTTGGAGCCATTGTTCTTGTGTTGACAAGAACCTTTCCGAAAGGTGCTGCAAGTAGTATGCAACTATCAGGTCCGGGCTTTTTCCCGAATGTATTAGCAATCATTCTGCTATTTATCGGATTCTATCAAATTTTTCTAGGTATGAAATGTAAGGCAACGGAAAATGATTATACTGTTAGCCAGCTTGTGATTGATTTGAAGAAACCCCAAGCTACTACCGTTTTGATACTTATAGGTATGCTTATATTTTTTGTGATCTTCTTAAAGATACTAGGGTTTTTTACTACATCTTTTGTGTTTTTGTATGTAGTGCTTTGGCGATTTAAAACTAAATGGTGGAAGAATATGTTAATTTCATTCATCTTTTTGGCAATAATCTATATCGTTTTTGTTCAAATTTTTACAACTAGACTCCCATCGGGAATTCTTATATAGGGGATTATGAGTATGGATGCATTACTTAGTGTCTTACAGATGCCAGTTCTTATTCCTTGGATATTGGCAATGTTTCTTGGAATCTTTGTTGGTGGGATGCCCGGTCTGACAGCAACGATGGCTGTGGCCCTAATTGTCCCCATTACCTACCATATGCCCCCTATTGCTGGATTAGCTATGATTATTGGGGTAAGTTTCACCTCCATTTTCGCCGGTGATATTCCTGCTACATTTCTTCGTGTTCCAGGAACCCCTGCATCAGGGGCTGCAGTCTTGGATGGGTATGAACTATGTAAACAGGGGAAGGGCTCTTTAGCAATAACCTTAGACTTAATCTGTTCATCAATTGGTGGCGTAGTAGGAATTCTGATTCTTATATTCATTTCTCCCTTGCTTGCAAATTTTGCATTGAAGTTTACCCATTTTGAGTATTTTTGGCTTGGAGTCATGGGACTTTCTATGAGTGCCATTATTTCTAGCGGTTCAAAGACTAAAGGCGTTCTGGCTATGGTCCTTGGGGTTCTCCTCTCTACGATTGGAATTGATATTGCAACAGGCTATCCTAGATTTTCTTTTGGTAACAGTGAACTAATGAGTGGGATTGGATTTATCCCTGTCATGATTGGGCTTTTTGGTCTTTCAGAGGTTTTTCGCTCAATACTAAGTACCGATAACATGACTCTTTCTACCATAAAAGAAAAAATATCAGTTTCCTTTTCATCAGTTGGAAAAGATATTGTTCAACATTTCCGTCTTATTCTTCAATCCTCAGTTATCGGGACGATTATAGGTGCGTTACCTGGTGCCGGGGCAGATATTGCTGCATGGGTAGCCTATGGAGGGGCTAAGCGAACTTCCAAGCATAGTGAAGAATTTGGAAAGGGCAGTATAGAAGGGGTAATTGCTCCAACAAGTGCTAACAATGCTGCGTTAGGAGGATCATGGATACCTGCTTTGGTATTTGGAATTCCGGGAGATACGATAACCTCTATTGTTTTGGGTGCAATGTTAATGTATGGGTTGAAACCTGGTCCCTTAATATTTGAAGGTGAAAGATTTCTTATTAATCAGATTTTTTCTGTGGGCTTAGTATCACAACTGTTTCTTCTCATTATTGGATTTGTTGGTATAAAGGCTTACACGCAAATTTTTAAATTTCCTAGAACAATCGTGTATACCGGTATTATCATTTTTTCAATTGTGGGAGCTTTTGCGATTAGGAGCAGTGTCTTTGATATTGGCGTAATTATTCTATTTGGAATACTAGGGTTTCTAATGGAAAAAGTTGAAATACCATTGCCTCCAATGATCCTAGGATTAATTCTTGGTCCTATGATAGAAGAGAACCTTCGAGTTGGACTTATAAAAACAGATGGTAGTTTCCTACCGTTTATCAGTAGACCTATTTCGATTGTCCTGTTTTCAATTATTATGATTATGTTTTTTTGGGAGCCTGTGGCAAAATTGGTTCGAAAAGGGAAATAGATGCATACAGAAGGTATTGGTTCCCGAATATGCCAATTGGATATGCATATAATTGTAATGAGGAAGTCTCGGGTGAGATTGTATGATGGCACTCGGGACTTATGCATAGTATCAACACTGTCTTATGGGCGTAAAAAAGGGAACCCTTGCAGGTTCCCTCTTTGCTAGGTCGTCCGAGGACTAGTAGCGGTTATTGTTGTAAGACGGGCGAGGCTTAGCGATAGCTTCGTTAACGCGGAGGTTACGGCCATCGATTTCCTTACCGTCGAGCTGTGAGATAGCGGCTTCTGCAGCAGAATCCTCTTCCATCTCTACGAAACCAAAGCCCTTGGGGCGACGGGTCTCGCGGTCAATGATGATATTAGCAGACAGAACGTTACCGTACTGTGCGAACAGGTCCCGAAGTTCTTCTTCGGAGGTGTTGTAACTCATGTTACCAACGTAAATTTTCTTTGCCATTAAAAGCATCCTTTACAGGCTTTGCCTGTATTCATAATATTGCTCTATTTGGCGCAGTCTTGAACTTTTTTGCCTGTCTGCTGGAGGATTCAGTAAAGAATGCATACATACTAAGATAGGAAAACGGACGAGCTGCAACTCAAAAAACTAAAGCAACTGCATATTATCATGAGTGTCATATAATGTCAATCTAGCAATACTGTCTACTTGTAAATCATTGTGGAATTCTTGATATTTTTGATCAAAACCTTGGCAGTGTGCGAAAAATCCTAGCAAATAGACAAAGTATCGGAGCTTCTGCCTGATATTTTCAAAACCATTGGCCTAATCTGAGAAAAATTTCCTTTCTTCTGGATCATAGCCAGGACAGCTGCTAAGATACTCACCAGAGGAGACGAACAATGAAACATATAGAGGTGGCTGCTGCGGTTATCATACGCGACAACAAGGTCTTTGCAGCCCAACGTGGAGAGGGTGGTCAGCTTGCCAGGAAATGGGAGTTTCCCGGTGGAAAGCTCGAAACAGGGGAAAAGGGTGAAGATGCCATAGTCAGGGAAATCTTTGAAGAGCTGGGAACAGATATTGCTGTTCAAAGGCTTCTACTCAGTGTTGAACACCAGTACAACACATTCTCCTTGACCCTCCATGGGTATCTTTGTGAGATCGTTGGAGATGAACCTACCCTCAGCGAACATCTGGCTTCCAAGTGGTTGGAGAAAGATCAGCTCTTTACTGTCTCTTGGGCAGAAGCCGACCTTCCCATCGTCAATGCAGTGTCCTCCTTGTTGGAATAGCAGATGAAGCAACAAAATGTAGGTGAATTGCTTCCCAAGAGCTTGGAGACAGGGTTTCTCAACGCATCTATAGATTCCTCTGGAGAATTTAGACCACATCTGGTTTTGAACGACCCTCCAAGAAGCAAGGTGCTTACTTCCTTGCTCAAGGAACTGGAAAGCTGCACCTCCTTTGAATTTTCGGTTGCATTCATCACAGCCGGTGGTTTGGCAATGTTGCAACAGGGCCTCCATGATGCAGGGGACCGGGGAGTCAGAGGAAAAATTCTTACTTCCGATTATCTGAATTTTACCGACCCTAATGCAATTGAGCACCTTATGACTACGTTTCCCAATATAGATGTCCGTGTCTATTGTGAGAAATCCTTCCATACAAAGGGATATCTGTTTCATCATACTGACATGGGATACTCCTCACTTATCTTGGGCAGCTCAAACATTACTCATGGGGCTCTTGCAACCAATAGGGAATGGAATGTGCATCTAGTCTCCCTTGCCAAGGGTGAGTTGCTGCAGAAAACCCAGGAAGAGTTTAACGTAGCTTGGGGAAAGGCGATTGTTGTAAGTCCTGCCTGGGTTGAGCAATACAGAAAAATCTATGAGATTTATACGAGAAAATCCGGCTTTATTCCTATTCTTGCTGAAGATCCAATACTGCAAAGAGCATATGAAGAAGGAGAGATTGTCCCCAACTATATGCAAGCTGAAGCTTTGTCCTCACTAGATGAACTCCGATCTCAAGGAGAGTCCAAGGCCTTGCTCATCTCAGCCACTGGTACAGGGAAGACCTTTCTTGCTGCATTCGATGTGGCGGCTCAGAAGCCCAAACGCTTTTTATTTATAGTGCACCGGCAACAGATAGCCCAAGAGTCGATGCGCAGTTTCCAACAGATACTGGGTAATGAGATTTCCTGTGGTTTTTTGGGGGGAGGAGTCTCTGACTGTGATGTCCAGTATCTTTTTTCCATGATCCAGACCCTTTCAAAAGATGGAATTCTTAATTCATTTGCTCCTGACCATTTTGACTATATCGTCGTGGATGAGGTCCACCGTAGTGGTGCCGGTTCCTACCGAAAGGTTCTGGATTATTTCAAGCCCTCTTTTCTCTTGGGTATGACAGCCACACCCGAGCGTACAGATGATTTTGATATCTACAGCCTATTCGACCATAACATTGCCTATGAGATTAGGCTGAACCAGGCTTTGGAAGCCGATTTGCTCTGTCCATTTCACTACTATGGCATATCGGATTTGAGTGTGGACGATGAAATCCTTGACGACCTCTCGCTCTTTTCCTCAGTTGAGATACGTCAACGGACCATACATATCAAGCAGATGCTAGACCGCTACAGTATTGGTACCTATCGCCGTCGAGGTCTTATCTTCTGCGGTCGCAATGAAGAAGCACACATGATATCAGAAGGACTAAATGCCTTGGGTCTGAAGACTCTAGCCTTAAGCGGTGCTGATTCTGCTCTTGCTAGGGATGATGCCTTTGCCCGTCTGGAGATGGGTGATGAGGAAGGGATGCTTGAATACCTGGTTACTGTGGATATCTTCAATGAGGGCGTTGATATTCCCTCCCTTAACCAAGTTGTTATGATCAGGCCTACCCAGTCAGCCATAATCTTTGTTCAGCAGTTGGGCAGAGGTTTGCGTAAGTATCCAGGAAAAACTTATCTGACTGTAATCGATTTTATAGCAAACTACTCAAATAATTATATGATTCCTATAGCACTTTATGGGGATAATAGCTACAAGAAGGATACTCTACGCAGACTTGTCAGTGGAGGAAGCTTGAGTTTGCAAGGCTGTTCTACTGTAAACTTTGACAAGATTGCCAAAGAGAGAATCTATACATCCATCAATGCAGTCTCCTTTCAGAGAAAGAATTTTCTCAAGGAAGAGTTCCTGAAGGTTCACTCAAAGGTTGGCAGGATTCCCACGATGATGGACTTTATCCGTGTGCATGCGATTACGCCTTTAGCTTTCCTTGAGTATTCCAAGAACTACTATCAGTTCAAGAGTTGTATCGGGTTCAGTGATACTGTATCCCTTTCTCCCTTGCACCTGAAAAGTCTTGATTTCCTTTCCAAAGTGCTCTGTACTGGTCTGCGTCCTTACGAGGCGATGGTGCTGGCATCTCTTATGCAAAGGCGAACAGGCCTTAGCGTAGAACACATTCAAGATGAGATAATGAATATGTATGGATTTCCAGCCGAAAAGGCTTCTATTCGCGCTGCAATTGATATTTTGCAGGGTGGATTTTTTCAGAAAGCACAGGTTTTAGCTTTTGGAGAGGTTTCGTATTGCGTTTGGAATATGGACTTTTTAGTACCAACTGATGGGTTCCTCGGTTTGTTGAGCAATGAAGCGTACAGTAAAGAGGTTGATGATATTCTTGCCCTAGGGGAGTGTGAGTACAGGCAACACTATCTGCAAGGGCGCGGTGAGCATGACCTTGTGCTATATCAGAAATATACCCGACAAGAAGTATGCCGTTTACTGAATTGGAAGAAAGACGAATCTGCAACCATGTATGGGTACAAGGTACACAAAGCAACGAGTACCTGCCCTGTCTTTGTGACCTATCATAAAGATAGGGAAAATATTGATGCGAGCATCGACTATCATGACAAATTCCTTTCAAGGGACATATTCCAGTGGGAAACCCGCAACAGTGTCAGCCTTGATTCTACAGAACCAAGATATATACGAGGAGAAGAAGGGCCTATGCAGACTCTGCTGTTTGTACAGAAGAGTAATGATGAAGGCAGAGCCTTCTACTATATGGGGGAGATGCATTTTGTATCGAATGAACAGAAGACCAAAACCAGCAATAAAGGCAAGGTCCTTGCAGTTGTCGAGATGCACTTCAGAATGCAACCCAGTGTGCCTCAGGACTTGTACGCCTATATCATTGAGAAAGTTGAAACAGATGATGGGGAGGAGATATCAGCAGTATAGGTAGTAGCGTGGATTCTAGGCTAGGGTGTAAAATCCTTAGAGCCAACGAAAGTATCCAAACCCAATCTCAAGGAGCCTCAACACAGAAGCATGACAATCATCCTGGTTGTTTGGTAGTGCCTGCTCGAGATACATTACATTCATTGAACCGAACATGGTTTGACCAAATATTGGGCTTATGGATTGATAGCATTGGAAGGCCTATCTAAGTCCTTGCATGGATGACTCCAGGTTTTTGTATGCATATATCTTCAGCTTCCTTGATTTTCTGGCTGTGTATGGGGAAAATGATGTTGTATCTATGTAACCCTTCGGTTACTATTGGGTATGGATATACATACCCCAAAACGAGAAAGAAACAAAGAGCTGACCCAGCAGCGACTCATCGATGCAACCATTGAATTATTGAAGAATACTGGCTTCGCTTCTCTAGGAATAAATTCCATAGCAGAGCAAGCCAAGGTGAATAAAGCCTTGATCTATCGATATTTTGACGGTCTCCCGGGCCTAATGCGGGCCGCGGCAAAGGAGCTCGACCTTACCCAAACCAAATTGATCGACCTTTCCATGCCAAAAGATAAAGGAAAGGTTGATCTCAAGGCTTTATTCTATACAAGCTTTCAGTCTATGCATGAGAACCTGCAGAATGACCCTCTTGCACTGAATTTGATGATTCAGGAATTGAGTGAGGAAAACGAAATGACCCGGACTTTTGCTGAGGCGAGAGAACAGCAGGGATTGGAAGTTACCGCGCAGGCGAAAGTTTTTTTCTCGACAGTCTCTGAGCAAAAGGATATAGATTCCTTTGATGTACAGGCAGCCTTAGCTCTTAGCTCTGCGGCCCTCTACTACCTTACTATGCGCTCTTCTACCGTACAGATGTTCAATGGGGTAGACATTCAGAGTAAGGAAGGTTGGGATAGGATTTGCTCTACCCTTGCCAACTTATTGGAAAAGGCTTTGGTTGCTCCAAAATAAGCATCCAAATTGTCAATTCAGTCTACTTGCCAAGAAAGCTATCTGATTAACGCAACAAAGCTTTTCGTACCGTTTCCCTTTTCTACAGGGAATAGAAATCACTACAGTCTACAATAACCAGTGATTATAGTAGGTTGTATAGTAGGGTTTGACGAGATTGGATCGCTGAAATACCTATAAGGACAGAAATATGCATGTAGGTAGTATATGCTAGTTCGTTTTTAAAATTATTGGAGTGATTGAGTCAATGATTTCCAGGGCACTGTCAATTCCTTGCATATCGGTATATATGCTCCCATCTGTTCCCGAAGGCGAGCTATGGCCAATGAGTTCAAAGGTTTTGCTTGATAATTCTGGAGTGGAGAAATTTACATATGCCTTATATACCAAGGCGGGTTGTCCGCTTCCCATAAGCCCCCCATTGTAATTCTCACTTTCTTTGAGTGCGTCAGCAGGATACTTTATGTTGAAATCGGTTGAATGGTTTACTTCGAAGTAGAGATATGCCTCATTGTTAGATTTTGCTACGTCGGTCTTTATCGAGAAATCAGATTTTGGTGTGGCATGGCTGATATCATCGGGTATCGGGCTGTCCTCCGTTGGTAGGGGCAACCCATCGGAGGCAAGTACCCCTCGTTTCCATTCCCATACAGGAAGAGCCTCAAGTCGCCTGATCTGTCCATCTCCAATAGGGTCTTTTGAGCCTTTTATCCATTTCATCTCACCGATTTTCTTGGAAACCATCAATGTGTCGATGAATTGCCCGTCAAGAGTCTCGGCCCATAGTACCATCTGGGGTGGATTATGCAGGGATATACCTAGGAAAAGCGGAAAATCATGCAGATAATGTGACCCCGGGACTACCGATATTTCCACTTGTGGGAGATGTGGGTTAAGGGTTTCCTTTCCCAAGGAAATTTCCTTGGAGCCTTTGGCAAAAATTGAACTTACAATACATACAAGCAATATGATAGCAATTGGTTTTTTCATGAAGGATATCCTTTCTCTTTTATGTAACTTAACGGTTACATATACAGTACAGACTTGCCTGTCCTTGGTCAAGTATCCATTCGGTTACATCTGAGAACCTATTCCCATATTGCTGCTCTTGGTATGAATAGGGCAAAGGATCTTGGATGAAAGGCCGTATCCTTTATTGTTTCCGATTGGCTACCAGTAATCGGATAGTCAACGAGATACTTCCAAACAAGTACAATCAAAAATCTGGGTGAAGGGTAAAGATGTGGGGTAAATTGATTCCAAATATGCGTAATATTCCATATATCGGGCTCTACTTACATCTTCATATGTGATTCAATTTTTGAGAATGATGCATTCTCCAGGGAATGACGGATAGCTTCATCTTCGTGACAAAGAGTACAGAAGCAGGATACATACATTGCGAGGGGAGTGTGTATGTTGTTGAATTTTCTATAGGGAAACAAGAAAAAACATAAGGACAGCAAAAAACAACCAGCCAATTCCCAGCAATCTGTAGGAGGTTGCTAGCCTTGTTGTCAAGGAACTATATGTACCAGATACAAGCAAAAGCTACACGATTCTTACCGCTCCAATTCTGATGCCTCATTGTGACTGAAGGGACTGCAAAGAACCGGGAGAGTCTGAATCTGGAATAGAACCCAAGAGGCTCTATGAGTCAAATGCCCCTCGTTATGACTACTGTTCGGTTGCAATTGCTTTTTTCAGGAGTAGGAAGAACCATATAAGCCCGACGCCCAAAATCGTATGGGAGGTTCCTGCAATATGATTGAAACCTACCATGTCTGTTCCCTTTACCTGCATGATTCCCCTGATTGCCAGCGTTGTGATCAATCCCCATAATCCTATGTGGTAGCAAATGAACCAAGGTAAAAATTGCTTCTGACTTGTAAGGGCAAAGAGTTTTTCCAAAATTAGGACAATGAGGAAGAAGAGACAACCAAGGACAAGGGTATGAACGTGGAGAAAGCTCAAGGTTGTCGTACCGGTGAAACCTGAAAATTTGGTGTATTCCCGATAAAACACACCCCATGCAAGTCCGATGATTGCTGAAAAGAAAGCGCTATAATAGAGTTTTTTCATCTGTCTTGATTCTCTTTGTACTCAGGAAGATTTGCAAATCCAGGTATTTTCTCTAGGTCATAGTCCCAATTTGCTTTATTTGCAAGAAAAATATGGCCCTGAGGTCTCAGCTGAATATCGCTATCTAGGCAACCTGCGGGGACTGCCAATACTTTTCCATTCATTTGGAGATTCGGAAGAGCAGAGCCGCATTCGGAGCAGAAGCTCTTGATATGTCCGCTTGATTGATAATCGAAGGTCTTGGCCAGATGCTCCCCTGTCAGCCAGTGTAATGAGGCTGTGGAGGAAAATAGATTGGCGGCATGGGCAGACCCGGTATCCTTACGGCAATATTCGCAATGGCAGAGAAAGAAATTCTCAAAATCACCCAATATCTCGAAGGTTATCTTTCCGCAAAGGCAGGATCCTTTGTGTTTTGTCATGGCTTTCTCCTCCTTATGTATGTAGCATATTCCAAGAGCACTTGTCCAGTAGATTGTATATTCATATGGTGTATTGTCTTATAGCCTCAAAGGTATCTGTTGCATAGGGAAATACGGTTTTCTCTCTTGACGAACGACTAACTTCGTACGATTCTATAGATAGGATATGAATAGTACCAGAAAAGCAAAATATATGGTCGATATATCCTTTGACTGTTGTATACAGCCTTAACTTTTTCTATTTTGCAATTTGATCAAGCCAGCTTTGGCTAAAGGAGCGAAATGTGAATAAGAAACGAGAAACTATCAGGAAACCTGTAGATCGCGAAGCGACCTTTGAATGGGATGATCAGGATAGGTATACGCCTCCCAAACAGACAAGGAGCGGTAAGCACCACTCTGAGGAAGAGGATATGATCCTTGATAAGGATGATAATTGATTCTTTGGACCGAAGTATTCTCCCCCATACGCCATGTGTATGGGGGCTTCTCTTTATTGGGGGCAGATTGCCTCTACAATATTACTGGTTGAGAGATCTACCCTGACCTTAGGGATGGTCTGGGTGTAAATAGTCCTCCCCCCCTGATCCTGGAATGCAATCTTTAGCGTATACTCGCCTGGATCCAGGTTCGCAGCCCCGACCCATGCTGTGGATGGCAAGAAATGGGATGATCGCACATCAGCACTTTCACTAGCATAGCTGAACAGTTTCATTATCAATCCGAGGAGTTCTTCTCCCGCTGTCGGCCCTTCATCCTGGCTGGTAACACTGTCATAGACTGCTATTCCCATTGCTTTCATAGTCGAACGTGTTACTGCCTTCAGGCGGGAGATGGAGGAGGATGCTTTGAAAGTCTCAATGGCTATCGAACTGAGGCTTTCAATTTTTTCCAGTTTGAAGCTTGTCCCATCCTCTAAGGTTGCTACCACCCTTTGGATGGGGGACTTTCTTGCAACCAATACAGGGTAGGCTATCTTTGCATAGTTGTTCCTTGAGACATAGACAATATCCACAACTTCATGTTTTTGAGGGGACAAGCCATTGAATGCCACAAGGTTAAGTCTTGCCTTCTGTTCAGGGATTGCTTCAGCTTCAGTTGCGATGGAGGCAGGAATTGCAAAAGGGTAGAGATTTGGTTGGGTTTGGAACGAACGTCCTATCTGCTCAAGCGAGTATCTGAACTGGTTGTCTTCGCCAATTCCTCTCGCAACAACCATGCTTAAGTAGTTTGCCAAGGCTGAGGAAGAAAAGGCAATGGAGTAGGTGTCCAAATTGGTATTGGCAATACCTTTGTCATCTGCATATTTGGTGACTTTCCTTGCTTGGGTCTCATATTTTTGCTTGAGCAACGACTGTTTTTCTATCGATCGGTTCAGCTCTACTAGGGCTGATTCCTCATCTCCCATATGCAGGTAGTTCAGGGCTTTGAAGACATTGATATAGATGTCCTCATATGCCTCTCCCTGATAGTCTCGTGTGTTGTCGTTGACAATGAAGGAGGCAATATTTGCAGTGACGCTTTCAGTATAGGCTTCTTGGATTTTCCTTTCTGATGAGGAAAGCTGTTCGTTGGAAAGCTTGTACTCACCGTTTAGGCGGGAGAGCAGTCCTGCGTCCATATCCATGATGAGCGTACCTTGTCGCTTAATTATGGACTCCCTTTTGGAAAGCAGGCTTGCATAGGCTGCTGAGAAGTTGCCTTGCGAATAGAGGTTTTCAGTATTTGATATATCAATGACAGAGGAACAGCCTCCAAAAAGGATGACCAGTAAAAATGCGGGCAACCATGCTATCTTCCTCATATGTCCACCTTCCCTGCATGCAATACCTATGAATTGTATCATTATTATTAAAAAATGTACCACCTTTGAAAGTCAGATGCAACAGAAAACCCATTATCCTGGTATAGATAGTTGGTCTATAAGAATATATATTTCTGAATTTGAATTCACATAGGCCCTTTTGTGCTGTATACTGAACCATAGCTTGGTTGTAACCCCTTCTCTGGGTTACTGTTTAAGCTATAGATATTTTACATTTCTGAAGCCTTTGGGGGAAACACTGGTACAAAGTCCCCTATCCTAGTATATAATTAGTAGTAATCGTTGAAATAGGGAGTGTTATATGAAAAAGATTGTACGTCTGGGTATTCTTCTGGCGGTGCTCATCTCCTTGATGGTATCCTGTCAGTCCACGGTCTCTGTGGATAGGCTTTCATCAGACACTGATATAGATCTCAGCGGTAACTGGAATGATACTGATATCCGTCTTGTTGCCTCCTCCTTGGTTAAGGACAGCCTGAACTCTCCTTGGGTGGATAATTTCAGGATGAAGAAGATGAAGAACCCTGTGGTAATTGTAGGAAGTTTCCTCAATAGAAGTAGTGAACATATTGATACCTCCATCATAGCTAAGCGGTATGAGATGGAGCTTATCAACTCAGGTAAGGTCGACATGGTTGCCGATGTTTCCTTCCGAGCAACTGTCCGTGATGAACGCGAGGAGCAGCAGTACTTTGCAAGCGAATCGACAGCGAAGGCCCTAGGCAAGGAAATCGGAGCAGATTATCTCTTGCAGGGTTCTGTAAGGACCAACCTCGACCAGGTAGGCGGGAAATCCGTGAGGACCTATTATGTCTCTGCCGAACTGATCGACATTGAGACAAATCAGAAGGTTTGGGTTGGTGAGGAAACCATCAAGAAGATGATCAAGCAAAGCAAATATAAGTACTAGATAAAGGTGTAGCAACCATGAAGCATCGTAGACAAGTCTCCTATCTGTTTTTGTTGTTTGCCATTCTATTTCTCAGTAGCAGTTGTACCTCGATGTCAACAGGCACTTCTCCACGTTGGCTCGATACTCTCTATGACAAACAGTATGATGAGGATACATATCTTTGTGCCGTTGGTAGCGGCTCCTCACGGGAGAAGGCGGTTGATTCCGCCCTTTCTTCGCTTTCCCAAGTGTTCAATTCCCAAGTGAAGTCAGTAACCACCGTTCTTTCCCGGTCCACAGCACAGGATGATGGGTCAGGGCAGATGAAGTTTACCGAACAGTCTGAGATGATGGACCAGGGCAGTGTCTCTTCATCTACTGACAGAATCGTTGGGGCTCAGGTTGTGAATACCTATTCCGATGACAATGCACGTGTATACGTTCGGGTTGCACTCCATCGTAAGAAGACAGCAGAACTCTACCAGAAGGAGATTGATGAACTGGATCTCTCGATCATGTCCGTGAGAAGAGAGCTCATTTCACTTTCGGATCCTCTGGAGCGCTATTTTACCCTTCTGAAAGCCGTATCCTTTTCCAAACGGCAACAGAATCTTTTTGATCAGATACAGGTGCTCCTGAAAAAGAGCCAGAATTCGACCTTGATTCCCTTGGAACGAGAATTGGCAGTGATGGCCTCCTCTGTAAAGGTGGCTGTTGCAGTTGATAGTCTTGAAGACCATCAGATGATTTTTTCTGCCTTTTCCCAGAAGTTAGTGGATCTTGGATTCTCAGTTGTCCCTTTGGATGCCAATCCCACAGCATTCTTGGACCTGCAGTACGAGTGTACGCCCCTTGAACTCAAGGACAGCCCGTACAAATATGCACGCTACACACTTTCTGCGCAGCTCAATAGTGGGAGTTCCACACTTTTCACATATCAGAAAAGTGAACGTGAAACGGCATTGAGCATCGAAGAGGCCCAGAAGAAAGCCCTGGTCCAGGCCACAACTGAAGTAGTTTCCGAGTTTTTTGCCCTCTTGCAACAAAGGCTTGGGGATACAACATAATTTTTCTCTTATTGGAGGTCTTTCATGAAGAAGGTTTTTATCGTACTGGTCGTGATTGTCATGGCGTTTGGTCTTACTGGATGTGCATCAACGAAACAAGATGCCACACCACCTGCCCCTGATAAGAAAGTTATTCTTGGTGCTGAGGGTATCCCCCAACCAGATTGGGTGTACAAGACAGTATCGAGCCAGGACATGCACTTTGAGTCTGGATATGGAATGATGAGCAACAAGCAGAACTCAATCAAACGGGCAACTGTTGAGGCGAAGAACAAGATTGCAGCATGGGTAAGCACTTCTGTCAAGGAAGTTGTCGTCACCTATGTCAATGATGCCGGTACTGGGGACAATCGTCAAGCGATGGATGCTATGGAAACCATTAGCCAGCAGGTAGCTGAAGCCACTCTCTCTGGAGTCTCAACTGAAGAGATGTGGGTCGATGCAGATGGTGGCGTATGGGTCCTTTGCTCTATTCCTCTAGCAAACGTTGAGCAGAATTTTGAGCCTGCCGCTGAAGCTGTCGCTGAAGCCTTTGTGGAAAATGATGCAGCTGCAGCTGCAAATGCCAAGATGAAGGATGCCTTTGCTAACCTCCTGAAAAGTGTAGACCGGTAAGCAATGAGAAGGATTTCGCTGGTTTGTATTCTTCTCTTCTCACTGATCGGATGCTCTACCACTGGTGGAGTATCCGATATGATAGTTGAGGATAATGAGCTTTCTCTTCTAGATTTGCGTAGCCATCCTGCAAATGTCTATCTGGGTATCTCAGGACCATACTCCACCCAGGAACGCATGGTAGAGAAGGCTATTCTTGCTTGTGCTAAAAGCATCCTCCTTGAGAAAGCGCTTGCCATGGATAACACCCTAGTTATGCAGTCCAACAGCAACAAAGGGCTTCTCTCTTTTGCACAGAAAGGAAAAGCCTATTATGATGATACAAGCCTCAAGGATGTTGTAGAAGCGCTTGTAGTTCTTTCTGTCACCTTTGATCCCAAGGCAGGAGCCGTTGTGCTTGCCCGCTATCCCGATAGCTTTCATACAAAGAGAATCTATACAGCGAGTGTTAGCTCGCATGGCAGACCTGATTGGCTTGTCCGGCTTCCCCAAGTGGATGGCTATCGTTTTGGTATAGGAAGCAGCAGAGCCTACTACTTTCTCAATGACTCCCTTGAGGCCTCTGATTTTGCCGCTGCGCAGAATCTTCTGGACTTCAATACTGAACATGCCTATTCCAAGTCCCTGACCACAACACGAGATGGCAGTGAAAGTATTATGGAGAATATCCTGTACCAAGCCCAGCGGGGACTGCTTCAGGGCTTTACCATAGTTGACCGATATTATGACAAAGAGAGTGATACGTACTGGAGCCTTGCCTCCATCACAGAATAAGGAGCTACCAAATGAATAAGAAACTTATCGTCCTTGTATGTAGTGTTGGCTTGTTGCTTGCCCTAACAAGTTGTGCAAGTACTCCCAAGCCAAATGCCGATGGATCGCCATACTGGACAACCTCTACACCAAAGAGTACCAGAACACTCCACTACGATGTGGGGTCTGCAAAACAGTCTACCCCTCAGCTTAGCCTGTTACGTGCTGAGTCCTCAGCAAAGGATGCCATCGGACGATGGGCTTCCACTACAGTAGACAATGCTCTGGTGACCTTTGTAGAGGAAGCTGGAGAGTCCTTGAGGAATCAGCAGACCCTTGAGGTATTGCAAAACCTGAGTGTACAGACTGTCAACATAGCCCTAAGGGGTGTTTCTGTAGCTGAGCGGTATACTGCTCCAGATGGAACGGTCTGGGTACTCTCTTCCTATCCTATAAAGAACCTCAAGGATGCCTACAAGCAGCAGACAGATGCCTTGGAGCGCAAGCTTGAGATGGCAGAAGCCAAATCGGAAATTATGATGGCATATCTGGAAAAACAGCTGGAAATGGATGGTATTGAACCTTAAGATGTAGTGCTTTCCCTTACTTTTTGATAGTTTGTTGTTTATGGCAATTATTCTCTTGACCAACAAGAGGAGAATTGCCATCTTAATGGTAGGAGATCTTATCATGAATAAAACTATCATTATCATACTTGTTGTCGTAATCATTCTCTTGTTGGTGTTTCTTGTCTCTAGGGGCTTTGCCAAGGGAACGAGTGAGAGTTCTTCTGCAGTAGGCGAGAAAAAGGCTCCCTATCGTAAGATTTCGGCACAAGAGGCAAAGGGAATGATAGACAGTGGACAAAGTCTCATTATCCTTGACGTACGCACCCCCGGTGAATTTGCAGGTGCTCATATCAAGGATGCCATCAATATAGCGAATGAAACTATTGGAAGCGAAAAACCCTCTGCTTTGCCTGAGAGCGATGCTACGATTCTTGTATATTGCAGAAGTGGTTCTCGAAGTGCGCAGGCAAGCAAGAAGCTGCTCGCACTTGGTTATACTGAGGTATACGACTTTGGTGGAATCATCAACTGGCCCTACGAAACTGTACAGTGAGGCCAACATTGATAAAGAGAACAATACACAATCCAGAATATCTCCATATCCATGATAAAGAGGGTACCTTTGTCTATGGCTCTGATCAGGAGTGGTATCCTATGCTCTGGCAAAGGAGAGCTGGTTGCGGACCAACTACAGCAAGCAACCTGATGCTTTACTTCCAGCAAAAGCAATCCCCCCGACAAATCGATAAGGAAGAAGCACTTCTGTTGATGCAAGAGCTGTGGAGTCTGGTTACCCCTGGTATCATGGGGGTACATCTCCTCAGCCAATTTACAACGGGTGTAGAGGCCTTTCTTCCAAAGTTTCCCTTTGCTCTTACAGCGCAGACCTTGAAGATTGCCAAGGCAAAGGAGAAGAGACCCTCCCTTGCTCAGGTGGTTGATTTCTTGGTCTCCTCGTTTGAAGCGGATTCTCCTGTTGCATTTCTCAACCTTTCCAAAGGATCATTGAAAAACCTTGATGAGTGGCACTGGGTTACTCTTGTCGGCATTGAACAAGCAGGGGAAGGCGAGCCTGTATATGCTACCCTCTATGATGCGTCCCTAACATGGAAGATTGATCTGGGTCTCTGGCTTGAGACCACTACACGTGGGGGTGGGTTTGTCTGGTATCTTCCTGCTTCGCCAATTGCTTGATAATCTCATCTTGGGGCACTGGTTTGGTAAAAGATATCCTTGCATGTAGTGGTAGTCAAAGAGGATTAGCAGATTCGTATGATTTTGTTTCTCCAACACTTTTTTGAGAAATTTGATATTTGGCAATCCTGTAATCCCTTCAAGACAGGTAACAGTGAATAAATCCTTTGATCGTATATCTGAGTTGAGAGGGATTACGTTTGCTTACTATTGCCGATTGTAAATGGTATGTATCAGCGGTGGTCAGCTTGTTTTCTCTTCATGAACAAGATGAGGACAATCGTTACTGCCAATATACCCAGAGCTGCCTGTACCGTGATGATGACCATCGGATACGCATTGTTGAAACCAGAAGCTGAGGTATGCTTGATGAGAATCCCTGCAAAGGCCCAGATGAGTGTGGCAACATAGGGGATGTCCTTTGCCGATATGGCTGTAGCCATGCCGATAAGAGTGCCTATGATTATGAGTGTGCTTGTCCAGACTGGTTCGCTGAGGCCCCATCCATTGAAGCCCAGGGTAACCAGAAGGGCAGTGATATTGGCAATGGTCGCTACAGTTATCCATCCAAAATAGATGGAGAAGGGCAACTTGATGAAGAACCACTCCTTACGCGTCATCGGTTTGTTCTTGAGCACAAGATGGATGGTTATCAGGGAAAGAAGGATGAGAAGCATCAGGATAACTGAAAGGAAGATGACCTTGTAATGCCAGCAGAAAATCCAGATGGAGTTTATGAGCGAAGAGAAAGCGAAAATATTGCCCACTCGTGTAAGGAGCTCCCTATCGGTAGGATTTTCTTTCTGGAACAATCCCAGCTGGTAGAGGGTGTAGAGGCCAAGTAACAGGTAGATGACTCCCCAGATGGAAAAGGTAATACCAGCAGGAGCAAAAAGGTTGGGAAAGGAGTCTGAAACCTCTCCTGTGGTGATCCCGGCAATGGGAAGGATATTTGCAAGGGCATTGACAGTTACCATAAGGATAAAGGTGATGGTAACGAGAATTGAAGTTGGCATAAATCGTTGTTTCTTGTCCATGTGTTTCTCCTGTATCATAGGGTAAGTATTATCTTGAGTATAATCTAAATATGATATATTCATATAGTAATGATCAACAACTAATTGCAGTACTCAATAATCCAGCCCACAGCAACATTCTCGATTTGCTCAAGGACAGATGCAATTTCTCCCTTGCGTTACATGAGTATTCCCCTGTTGATGGCGTGTGTGTTGGCCATATATTTGAAAAAGCAGGACTATCGCAATCACCCGTATCGAATTATATAGGCTTATTGAAGCAATCGGGTTTGATTTATTCTGAGCGTCACGGCCAATGGTTCTTCTATTGCCGAAATGCAGACACAATCGGGACATTTCTGACTATACTGGAGAAAGAGCCATTGATGTCATATGGGGAAGAACCTTATGCGTATAGGCATTATGTTTTTGCTGAATATTACATCTTTACCATAGGAGAAGCAAAAAATGATGTACCAAAAATCAAAAGAAGATTCCTCTCACGCTAGTCTCATACTACAGAGTTCCCTAATGCTTCCTTGTGGTGCAATAGTAAAAAATAGAATTGCAAAATCCCCTATGTCCGATTCTCTTGGAGACGGAGAAGGCAATCCCACCGAAGCGCAGATTCGACTTTACGAAAGATGGGCGGAAGGTGGAGTCGCATTGTCTTTAGTCGGTGAAGTGCAAGGAGATCCTCGATACCCAGAGAAATCAGGGAATTTGGTTCTTGGATCAAATTCCAATAATGAAATGCTTAAGGTATTCACAAGTCGGGCAGTCATTGATGGTTCACACCTATGGGCGCAATTAGGCCATGCCGGAGCGCTTTCACACATACCTATCAGTCAACCAAAAGGACCATCACCACTTGATCTTGATGGTCTTAAATGTTCTGGCATGTCTATTGATGATATTCAAGCATTAGTTCCCATGTATGCAAGAACTGCATTGCAGGCAAAGACTGTGGGCTTCAGCGGTGTTCTCATTCACGCAGGCCATGGGTTTTTACTGAGTCAATTCCTTTCCCCTCTGTTTAACCATAGAACCGATGGGTATGGAGGTTCTATCGAAGAGCGATGCCGTATAGTTCTTGAAGTAATTCAAGGAGTAAGGGATAGTGTCGGGTCGTCCTTCCCTGTTGGCATCAGAATCAATTCGTCAGATCAACTTAAAGGTGGATTGACAGAGGCTGATGCGTTGGTATTGGTAAAGCTTCTTGGTCAAACATCAATCGATCTCATAGATATTAGTGGAGGAACATACTTCCCAGGGGCAAAGGCAAGCTCTGAAGGATCAGGTGCCGGCCCATATTTTCTTGACTTTGCTCGACGCGCTAGAAAGGTGACTAATGTACCTCTGATGCTGACTGGAGGGTTCAAAAGGCTTGACCAGGCTGTTGATGCCATTGCTAACGACGTTGTAGATATTATTGGTCTGGGGCGCGCAATGGTTCTTGATCCTCGAATTGACAATACGTGGTTACGGGGTAAAGAGTTTGACTTTGATTTTCCAAGATTTGAAAGGACAATTCCTGGAGGAATTACAGCTTGGTATACTATGAGAATTGTTGCATTGGGTGAGAATAGGGAACATGAGTATACCCTTGACCTTCCTACTGCTCTTGAGCAATATGAGGAACGTGATGCGAAACGTTGCATCAGATGGCAGAAGAAGTTTTCTCCCATAAGGTGATAAACACTTCTGCTGTGAAATGGTGAAAACTTTGATTATTCTGATAATTTTCACATACACCTTCTCTTGCGCATCTTCAACGTATTTTTGTGGTACAGGGCAAAGCCAGTTTTTCATTTCCTGACCTTTTGAAGGATATTGATTCCATATGCAATTGTTCTTGTATAGGTGAATTGTAACGATCAGATGACTTCACGTATGGTGGTATAAAGCTTGTCCCCATTTTCCCCTCTGACTTGAAGCACTATAGTATCATCATTATCAAGGCGTATGCCGTTTTCTTTTGTAAAGGCCCTCAGTTGACGATTTCGAAAGTTCAAAAGAGAGGCTCATCAGGAGGTTGACAGAAGCCTGCCCAAAGGGTGATGCTTAGAGGGTATACAGCTAGCAAGGGCTTTTGTCTCTTCTACGCTAACAATGCAAACTAGGAGGATTTATGTATACACCTTCAGAGAATCGCTATGACTCAATGCTGTACAATTTTTGTGGCAAGAGTGGGCTAAAACTTCCAGCAGTCTCTCTCGGCCTCTGGCATAATTTTGGTGATATGACTTCCTTGTCCAATGCAAGGGCAATGATCCATACCGCATTTGATTTGGGTATAACACACTTCGACCTTGCCAATAACTATGGTCCACCTGCTGGATCGGCTGAACTGAACTTTGGTAAGCTCTTGGCCCAGGATCTTAGTGCCTACCGTGATGAGCTGATCATCTCCACCAAAGCTGGCTATGCCATGTGGCCTGGACCCTATGGGGAGTGGGGGAGTCGCAAGTATCTTCTTGCCAGTCTAGACCAGAGCCTCAAGCGCATGGGGCTGGATTATGTCGATATTTTCTACTCACACAGATTCGATCCAAATACTCCACTTGAAGAGACAATGAGCGCTTTGGAAACTGCCTACAGGCAAGGGAAGGCCCTGTATGTCGGCCTCTCTTCCTACTCGGCAGCCAAGACTCGTGAAGCTCATGATATCCTTAAGGAGCGTGGTGTACCTGTACTGATTCACCAGCCTTCCTACTCCATGCTTAACCGCTGGGTGGAGGAGGACCAGTTATTGGATACCTTGGGCGATCTGGGTATTGGCACTATCTGTTTCTCCCCTCTGGCACAGGGAATGCTTACTGACAAGTATCTCACTACCATTCCAGAAGACAGCAGGGCTGGAAAGGAGGGGTCGTCTCTCTCTACCAAGATGCTGACAGAAGCGAATCTCAGTCGTATCAGGGCCCTTAACGAGATAGCCAAAAGGCGCAAGCAAAGTCTTGCACAGATGGCCCTCAGCTGGGTCCTTAGACGTAAGGAAGTGACTTCAGTACTCATCGGAGCAAGTTCTCCTGCTCAGATCAAGGAGAATGTAGAGGCACTAGATCATCTCATTTTCACCTCTGATGAACTTAAGGAGATCGATAAATACGCCCAAGATGGAAATATCAACCTCTGGGCTCGTTCTAGCAACGAGAAATAATGCTCTCGTGCAAATTGGTATCTGAACTAACGTATTAAGATAGATACTAAGGTACAAGGAATGAAGGTCATGCCCAAGTAGAGGACATGGCCTTCATTCTTTGTTTGTGCATAACAGGAGCGTTAGGGCGAATACTGGTGATGTAGCAAGAATATACAATGCTAGGAATGGTCGATTAGCAGTAGGAGCAGCTCTCCTAGCACCCTATTTTCACTAATGGGGAGTGCCATACTCTGCATTTCGAAGATTCCCAAGACTTTGGCCTATGTCTCTGATATGCAATGGTTGTCTGCTCTATTGCAGTATCATTTCTAGTAAAGGAAAATAGTTTCTAGCTTTTCCAGTTCAACAGGAAATTACACGAGAAAATCTCCGAAAATCAGTACCTCTCTTGTGAACAAGGTAATCCTTAGAACAGATATTCGAAGCAATTCGAGTATCTGTTTAAGCCTATGTGTCACCCATGAAAGAAAATGCTTCATATTGGAATCGATTTCCCTTATGTTTCTGATGCCAATGTACTATACTGAAATCCTAGGAGTTCAGATGAGTAACAAATTGATTGAAATTGTCAAAATCGTCTATGGCTTGGATATCTCAAAATACGATGACTCTTTCCTCACACAATCAATTCAAAAAAGAATCGCAGCCACACAAACCAATACCATTTCTGAGTATATGGAATTTGTATCAAGTACTCCTGATGAGGCAACCATACTATTGCGATCATTGAATATTACCCATACTGAGTTCTTTCGGAATTCCCTCTCTTTTGCACACTTGGAACAGTGGATACTCCCAAGTATTCTTGCAGGGAAATCTGAAAACAGTGAGTTACGAATCTGGTCAGCTGGATGTTCGTCAGGGCAGGAAGCCTATTCACTAGCAATGCTGGTTGAAAACATCCATATGAAGAAAACAAGACAACTGCGTTACCGCATAATTGCGACAGATATTTCCGAATCGTCTCTGCTTCAGGGTCTCAAAGGTGAATACAGTGAACATGATATCCAGAGAATCAGGGTAAAAGATTTGAAGGAGTTTTTTATCAAAACAGGAGATACCTATACAGTCTGTGATCTATTGAAGAATCATGTGAACTTTTCTGCCTATGACCTGCTGGACAACCGGTCTTCTTACCCGCAAGAGAGTATATTTGGAAATTTTGATCTTGTTGTGTGTAGCAATATGCTGTTTTACTATAAGCCAAACCTCCAACATGATATCGTTAAGAAACTGATAAATTCAATGGACAAGGGAGGCTTTCTGATCACAGGAGAGGCTGAGAGGCAAGCTATTGGGAACTTTAGTGAATTGTATCAGGTTGTACCGCCTTCACCTATTTACAAACAAAGGAGTCATGTGAAATGAAACTAAGAGACCGTAAGATTTCCAAACAAATTAATGTCTATCTAGGTGTGGTCTTCTTTATCATATTGGTTTTGGTTGCAAACTCTTTCTTAGCGGTGGACGCCTTATGGAAAAATACATCCGGACTATATAATAATCCCTTTACAGTACATCTGGCAGAAGGGGAAATAAAGGCAGATGTTCTGCTGATACATAGGAACATGCGACTAGTACCATTTGAGAATGACCAACAGGAGATTGAAAAACTCCTCAGTGATATCAGTGCTTATGAATCAGATATCGATCGGCAGCTTACGGTTTTGTATGACAGGTATTTGGGGCCAAAAAGCGATATTGATAAGGTGTCAGATGCATTGACACAGGCAAAAGCCATACGGAGCGAAACAATCCGATTACTACGGTCAGGTCAGGTTGAAGAAGTGATGAGTAGAGCCAAATCCAACGGTGTTGGAGGGATGCAGATTGATAAGATTTTACATAACCTAGAAGTAATTAGCAATTTCGCAATAGACAAGAGCAATGAACTTATTACGGATGCGCAGCTGCACAGAACCCAAATCACCGGACAAATGATATTCTTATGTATAGGGATACTTCTTCTGTTGGTATTTCTGGGACTCTATCTTCGGGAAAGCTTTTTGCCTCCGATAGCAAAAATGACCAATGCCATTGACGCGATCAATGAAGGAAAGCTGGACACACGTATCCACAATGAATCCCCAAACGAGCTGGGAGAGCTCTCAAGGGCATTTGACAACATGACCGAAATTATTCAACGAGGAAGGGAATATAGGGACAATGCGGCTCTTATCTCCTCGGTTATGTTTAAATATAGCACCCTACGACCATTTTGCCAGGAATTATTGAACAATCTTCTGGTGTTGACGGATTCACAGGTATGCGCAATATATTTTTTGAATGGGACAAATGGTAATTTTGAGTGTTATGAGTCCATCGGTGTAAAACATGATGAACTTTGTTCATTTTCTGTTGCAAGCAAAGAGGGGGAATTGGGTGCAGCTCTTGCTACAAAAAAAATACAACATATAACAGATATTCCTCCAGATACTCAGATTGTTTTCTCTACAGTAGTTGGTGAGTTCAAGGTTAAAGAAATCATAACGATACCTATAATTAGTGGAGAAGGGGTTGTTTCGGGAATTTCACTGGCGAGTATCAAGAAATACTCAGCGGATTCAGTTCGTTTGATACAGGGGTTGGTCAATGAGATCACAGCAAGTCTTAATGCTGTATTGGCTTCACAACGGATCCATGAGTTTTCACAGAAGCTTCAAGAGACCAATGTGGAACTTGAACAACAGACCAGAGAATTGGAGATGCAGGCAGATGAGTTGACCGAGCAAAACGCAGAACTTGAAATGCAAAAAAAGCAACTGGACGAAGCTAGTCGTCTCAAGACAAATTTCTTGTCGAATATGAGTCACGAATTACGGACTCCACTCAATTCTGTGATTGCCCTCTCTGGAGTTCTTGGTCGCAGGCTTGCCAACAGGATTCCTGAAGAAGAGCGCAGTTATTTGGAGATCATTGAACGTAATGGGAAAAATCTTCTGACTATGATCAACGATATCCTTGACATCTCGCGTATTGAAGCAGGGCGTGAGGAAGTAGAGATCACTCAGTTCAATGCCCACAGTATTATTGCTGAAGTGGTGGCGATGGTACATCCACAAGCGCACCAGCAAAATATCGAACTGCTGCATGCAGCAAAGGACTCTCCAATAGTCCTCGATACCGATGCAACCAAGTTTCGACACATTTTACAGAACTTGATCAGCAATGCGGTGAAGTTTACTGAGAAGGGAACAGTAGAGATCACAGCTATACAAGAAGGGACTACCATCGTAATCTGTGTGAAAGATTCAGGAATTGGTATTTCAGAGGAGCACCTTCCTCATATTTTTGATGAGTTTAGGCAAGCCGATGGCAGCACGTCCAGAAGATTTGGAGGTACCGGACTTGGTCTGACCATCGCAAAGAAATATGCAAATCTGCTTAATGGGACTATTGCAGTAAAAAGTACACCTGATGTGGGTTCGGAATTTACGTTGACGCTTCCTCTCCATTATGATGCGGAGCAGAGAAATTTCGGACAGTCTGAATCAGACGACAATCAAGTTGAAAATGTTCAAGCCTTGTCCCAAAGGCTCCCTGATTTGTCAGGCAAGACTATTTTGCTGGTCGATGACAATGATTCGTCAATTATCCAAATCAAAGATCTTGTGGAGGATCTAGGGTGTCAGGTGCATTCTGCCCACGATGCTGTTGAGGCGTTCGTAATTATTGACCAAGGGATACCTGATGCCATGGTACTTGATCTTATGATGCCAGATGTCGATGGGTTCAAAGTGCTTGAAAAGCTTCGCAATGCTGAGCAGACAGCCAATATTCCAGTTTTAATACTGACAGCAAAACACATCACGAAAGAGGAGCTGAAATTTCTTAACCGTAACAATGTGCATCAACTTATCCAAAAAGGTGATGTCAAACGACTGGAACTCCAGCAAGCGGTTGTCACTATGCTTTATCCTGAAAAAACAATGGATAACCAGCTATTGGCAAAGAATCGACCCATTGAGGATAATCCGATTGTCTTGGTGATTGAAGACAATATGGACAATATGATTACCGTAAAAGCGCTATTGGGAAATCATCATACCGTATTGGAAGCCTTTACTGCTCGTGAAGGCCTGAATATGGCAAAAAAACATGTGCCGAACCTAATTCTGATGGATATAGCTTTACCTGACTTCAATGGAATTGAAGCTTTTGGGAAGTTGCGAAGAATGCCTCAAACGCAACATATCCCAGTCATTGCCTTGACTGCCAGTGTCATGAAGCATGATCGCGAAACCATACTGTCCCATGGATTTGATGCTTTTATTGGAAAACCCATCATTGCGAGTGAATTCTTTATGGTAATTAATGAGGTGCTGTATGGCAAGTAGGAAGAGTAAAATATTAGCAATCGATGACAATAGGGATAACCTGATCACTTTGAAAGCTTTGATACAGGATGAGTTCCCTGAATCTTTGATATATACATCCCTGAGTGGTAGAGAAGGGCTTGAACTCGCAGAAACAGAAGAACCTGATGTGATTCTTCTTGATATTATCATGCCGGATATGGATGGGTATGAGGTTTGTTCAAGACTGAAGGCAGATCCAAAACTACGTGATATCCCTGTTGTTTTCATCACTGCCGTCAAAGGTGATAAGGAACACCGCATCAAGGCGCTGGAAAGTGGTGCAGAGGCCTTTTTGGCCAAGCCCATCGATGAGATTGAACTGACGGCCCAGATTCGTGCCATGCTAAAGATCAGAGCAGCAAATATTCAAAAACGTGATGAAAAGGAATTGCTTGCCGCATTGGTTGAGGAAAAAACGAAGGCCTTGCTGGAATCGAATAAAAAGACACTGCGCTTATTGGATGCTGTGAAAAGGGAACAGTCCTTAATTGAGGCTGTTTTTGATAGCATACCAGGATACCTGTATGTGTATGACGAGAGTGAAAAACTTATACGATGGAATAAGAAACATGAAACGATGACCGGCTATTCAACAGAGGAACTGTCCCATATGACTCTTGAAGAATGGTTTGACCAAGAGGATATGGTGAAGGTCAGAGCTGCTGTACATGCCGTTTTTGAAACAGGATATGGTGAAGTGGAAGCCAATTTGATCAAGAAAAATGGAGAAAGGATAACAGTCCGCTCAAGTGGTGTCCCTCTCATTTGGAATGAGAAAAAATACGTTACTGGAATTGGTCTAGATATTACCGAACAGAAACAGGTTCAAGAGGCGTTGTTGGAATCCCAGTCCATTTTGAAAGCTGCATTTGAAAATAGCCAGGCAGGTATTGCGATTGCAGACGCTCCCAACGGTAAGCTCCGATATGTCAACAAAGCTGGCCTTCTCATCAGAAATGAATCAGAGGAGAAACTGGTTAAGGATATTGATATCAACAGCTATGTGGATAGCTGGAATATATTGCATCTAGATGGCACCCCATATGCGAAGGATGAGGTCCCTTTGGCCAGAGCTATTCTCTACGGTGAGAGCTGCAGTAAAGAGTTCATCATTAGGCGGGATAATCTTGAAGATCGGTATGTGCTTGCAAAAGCTGCCCCGATCAAAGATTCAACCAATGCAGTCAAGGCTGGAATTGTCGTTTTTCTTGATATAACAGAAAGCAAGAATATTGAAATGCAACTTCAGCATAATATGGATGATTTGTTGGAATCACAACGAATTGCCCATTTGGGAACATGGCGGATGAATCTGGAGACGAATCAGGTCATATGGTCGGATGAGCTCTATAGAATGTATGGCTTTGATTCAACATGTCCACCTCCTCCTTTTACAGAACATATGAAGCTATTCACAGAGGACAGCTGGGAAAGATTGTCAAAGGCCCTTGGAGATACGAGAACATCCGGAGTCCCATACGAATTGGAGCTGGAAACGGTGGATTCAGAAGGAACCCATGGATGGATGTGGGTACGTGGTGAGGCTGTTAGGAGTTCAGACGGGACTATCACAGGTCTTTGGGGCGCTACTCAGGATATTACGGAGCGAAAAAAAACTGAAAGAGCACTGCTATACCTAAGCAACCACGACCATCTTACAGAATTGTATAACAGAAGATTTTTTGAAGAAAAATTGAAGAGCTTGGACATAAGGAAGAATTACCCCCTCTCTATTATCATGTGTGATGTCAATGGTCTGAAACTCATCAATGATTCTTTTGGACACGATTCAGGAGATGCTCTTCTTAAGTGTGTAGCAAAAACAATCAAGGGGGCATGCCGAGAGCATGATGTCCTCGCCAGAATTGGAGGGGATGAGTTTGTCATCATTTTGCCTAGGACCACTGCAGAAGAGACAGAGCAAATTACAAATAGTATGAAGGAATTGGCCTCAAAAGAGAGAGTTTCCAATCTGGAGCTTTCAATTTCCTTTGGATATGAGACCAAGACGATGGATAGTCAATCTATTGTTGAGGTAGTGGCCAACGCTGAGAACCATATGTACAGGCATAAACTGTATGAGCGTTCAAGTATTAGAAGCAAGACAATAGACCTTATCATGAATACCCTATTTGAAAAAAGTAACCGGGAGGCGATGCATTCAAATAGGGTGAGCAATATTTGCCAGTCTATCGCAGTCAAGATGAATTTCAACGAGGATGCAACCAATCAAATGAGAATTGCCGGCCTAATTCATGATATCGGTAAAATTGGTGTAGATGAAAAAATTCTGAATAAGCCGGGACGTCTTACGATCGATGAAAGAAAGGATATTGAAAGACACCCCGAGATTGGCTGGAAGATACTGAGTTCCACTACTGAGTTTTCTGAGTTGGCTCAATTTGTTTTAAGCCACCATGAACACTGGGATGGAAGCGGATATCCAAATGGTCTCAAGGGTGAAGCAATACAACTTGAAGCAAGAATCATTAGTGTTGCCGACTCTTACGATGCAATGACCAGTCAAAGGAGCTATAAAAATGGGATGAGCAAGGAAACTGCAATCGAAGAGCTGAAGAGGTGTTCCGGAACGCAATTCGACCCTGAAATTGTTGATGTGTTTGTGAATATGGTGCTTCCTGAAATATGCGATTACTGTCAGGCAGACTCTCATTTTCTGCATTAGATAAACCAATTGCAGATCCCAGGTACTGCGACACATCTCTCTTTATTATTTCTCTATGCATATGTTTCTGAAAGAAGTCTCTCATATTAGGTAATCCTTTCATGTAGGTGTATCCAGATTCTATAGTCTAGGTAAGAACTTGGCCTGTAGGGAAATGACTGTCTTGACAAATACTATTGCTCTCTGTTATATTTTACACAACTAAATAGACATGAGGAGTACTATTCTATGGAAACTTCCCTATATGATTTTACAGTGAAAAGCAACGACGGATCAGAATTCTCTCTAGCTGCCCTTCGTGATAAGCCCGTCCTTATCGTCAATACTGCAAGCAAATGTGGCTTTACCGGTCAGTACACTGGCCTTGAGGCACTCTATCAGGAGTATAAGGATAAGGGGTTTACCATACTCGCTTTCCCTTGTGACCAGTTTGCCCATCAGGAACCTGGCAGTGATGCTGAGATTGCTGAGTTTTGCAAATTGAACCACGGGGTGACCTTTCCCCTCATGAGTAAGATTGAGGTCAATGGGAAGGGTGCCGACCCTCTCTATGTTTGGTTGAAAAAACAGGCTCCAGGAGTATTGGGAGGTTCAATTAAATGGAATTTCACTAAATTCCTTGTGGGTAAGGATGGTAAGAGCGTAGAACGCTTTGCTTCCAAGACTGAACCAAAAGAATTGAAAACCTCTATAGAGGGGGTACTGTGATGGCACATCCACAGCTTCTGCTTTCCAACCAGCTCTGCTTTCGTTTCTATGCCTTGGAACGTGAGCTCATGGCTGCCTATCGGCCTCTTTTAGACCAGTTGGGCCTTACCTATGCCCAGTACATAACCTTACTGTACCTTTGGGAACATGAAAAGGCTACTGTAGGAGAGCTGTGCTCTGCCCTCAGTCTTGATACTGGGACTGTCTCTCCACTACTGAAGCGCTTAGAGAGTGCCAACCTCGTAGTGAGGAAGCGCCTGCCTTCCGATGAGCGTACTGTTGAAGTCCGAGTCACAAAGAAGGGAAAGCTTCTGGAAGAGAAGGCATTGAGTATTCCTGAGCATATCGCTTCTTGTCTGCTCACTAGCAATAAGGATGAACAGGGGGCTAGGTTTGTCCTTTTGCAGGAGATGCTTGACGAAACCCTTGAACAGCTGAGGACTACCAGAAAACAAAGACTTGCAGTACAATGACCTATGGTCCGGGAGGGCCAAAGTTTATGAATACTGAAAGAGAATCGTTGAAAACTGTTCCATCATTGGATCTTGAGAGATATCTTGGACGCTGGTATGAGATAGCAAGGTTTGCCCATGGCTTTGAAAAGAAACTTGTTGGGGTTACCGCCCAATATTCTCTTCGATCAGATGGTCGGATCCAGGTTATAAACAGTGGGTTTAAAAATAAACTTGGCGGTAATTATACCAAGGCCAAGGCCATTGCCTGGAGACCTGATGATGCAATTCCCGGTGCCTTGAAGGTACGGTTCTTCCATCTCTTTGCCGCTGACTACTGGGTTTTTGGCCTTGATGATGAACACTACAAGTGGGCTTTGGTAGGTGATCCAGATCGTTCATCCTTATGGTTCCTTTCAAGGACAGCGGAAATTACTCCAGAATTGCTAGAGCATATGAAGGGCATAGCTCTTGAACAGGGCTATGACCTCTCCGCCTTGGAGATGGTAGAGCAACAAGATCGGTAGCTCTTACTCATAGTCCCTATTTTTTGTCTCATCCTCAGGAAGTGCTTCTTGAGGATTTTTTACTATGCTTTCAATCCACTGCCAACTTTTCTCTTCATAGTCATCCTCTATATCCACTAAGCGTATTGACAGGTCATAGTCGTCTGGAAGTCCCAACAAGTTGAGTATTTCTGCTGAATTGCTTTCCATGATTGTCTCAAGTTCATCGAGCCTTGTAACCATGCTTATGGTTGCCTGTTGTGTTGTACCATCAAGGGGAGAGTCCCCTTGTCTTGTCAGTAGCGGTGTAAGGAAGAACAATGATGTAAGGAGCAGCGCAATGATGAGTGAGATCGTAAAGGTATGCCTGATTTTGCGTAGTTTGGGCGGACATGAGGCTTCACATAATCCACATCTGATACAGCTGCTGTCCTTCACTGTATCTTGTGCACTTGGATCAAGTCCAACTGGGCAGGTTTTGCTACAGGCTCCACATGTAATACAGGTATCAGATGGTCTTTTGATTTTCAAGATGCTGAATCTTCCCAATAGAGAAAGGACCGCTCCCAAAGGACAGAACCATGTGCACCAAGGCCGCTGAATGAACAGGGATGCCACTAAGGTGATGAGGAGGATGATCAGGGCAAGGGGGGCAACTTCTCCAGTGTAAAAATGTATTAGGGCATAATAGGGGTCTGCATTGATGAATACCAGGTTGAAGCTTTTTACAGTCATATAGAGAATGAGTGCAAGAACAATATATTTTAGTACCTTTAGTAGCCTATCAATGCTTTGGGGAATTTTTGCTTGGGGAATTTTTATCTTTCTTGCAAGGGCATTTGTCCATTCCTGGATACTTCCCAAGGGACAAATCCACCCACAGAAGACAGGCCCTGCCACAAGTGTGGTTAGAAGTACCCCTGTAATGAGAATGATATTGGCGAAGGCTGTCTTTGGAATGTACAACCCTTGGCTAGCAAGGCGGGTTAGAGTTGCTATTCCTCCCATCGGACAGATCATATGGAAAATTCCTACAGGAAGCATCAGAGCACCAAGAAATAAGGTTGCTTGGATGATGGTACGAATGCTTCTTGCTCGCTTTGTCTTACGAGACAGAGAAGATGATGACCTCATCATAGCCTCCCTTTGTGCATGTCCGACAGATAGTTAGAATTCTCTGTCCAACTTCTGAAGCTACAAATGAGATAGTTGTCTCATTGGTCCTTTTGGTTGTTGTTTCCCAGAGTATAGGGTTTTGAAGGACAACACCCTGTTCATTCTTGTCCACTCTCCACTTTTGTTTGTCGAGCATGAAGAGTGTATCCTCAGGGGGGACTTTGCAGTTGCGATGATCTTCAGAGAAGATTACTTGTAGGGTGTAGGCAGCATCTTTTTCTAGAGCTATCGTAGAACCTGGAAGGATTCTCATATCTGTCATTGCAGGCCCTGAGATCCTGAACTCCATCTCACATGCCCAGAGAGGAAGAAAGAGACTGAGCAGTATGATACCGATCAGAAAAAAACGTTTGGAAATCATGAAGTACCTCCGTACATCATGAGTATTGCCATCTCTTGGCATACCTTATAGCAAGAGTAGGTAAAGATTAGGTAAATATTTCCAGTAGCGTATAGATTTTCACCTTCCGTTCTTGCTTCCTCCATACCTCTGAGCGTACACTTGACCCATGATATATGTAGTGGAAGATAATGATGCCATACGCGAAACGATTTGTTCCTATCTGGAACTCTCTGATTATGAGGTTGAACAGTTTAGCACTGTTGCCTCGGTTGTCGAGTCCTTGGAGTTCAAAAAAGCACGCCTATGTATTCTTGATGTGATGCTCCCTGATGGTAATGGCTTTGAGCTTGCCAAGCGTATTCATGAAGCGCATAGCGAAGTTGCCTTTTTGTTTCTTACAGCCAAGGAGGCAGAGAGCGACAGAATCCTAGGCTTGGAACTAGGAGCGGAGGATTATATTGTTAAACCATTCTCCCCAAGGGAGTTGGTTTTACGTGTACAGGCTATTCTGAGAAGGCTTGATATTTCCCATGCAACACCTGGTGCCGAGAGTGGTGATATCAGTGAGTGGAAAATTGGCAATCATAGTCTAAAGATACAGAGAACAAAGCATACAGTCTCGGTACAAGCACAAGAGGTCTACCTGACAAAAGTGGAGTGGAAGATTCTGGATTTTCTTTCCTCAAACCCCGAAGAACTCATCAGCCGGGAAAGAATCCTTGGTGAGTGTCTTGACTACCTCCATGATGGTTCTGACCGTACTGTGAATACTCATCTGAAGAATCTCCGGTCAAAGCTTGGTGAGGGGCAGTGGATAGAGACTGTTCGGGGATTTGGGTATAAATGGGTTGGAGAGGAAGTGCTATGAACAGGAAAAAATCAAGAGAGTTCTTCAATCGTCTTTCTGTTCGGTCCTTGGCTTTGGTGCTTTTCTCTCTTGGTATATTCGCCTTGGTGCTTGCACTGTTACTTACCTTTGGCTTTGGTGAAATCATGCAGGTCTGGCATGAAGATGAGAATAAGGCCTTACATCAGTATGTCATTACCGCACTTGAGGACCTGCAAAGGGAAGCAACAAGTACAGGCATTCAAGTGACACAAATGGATTTGGTTCGTTCTTTTGAAGGGCTTCCCTTTGCTCCAGACTACCTTGTAGTCACCGATTCTGAGGGTGCCTTGCTCTATTACTACAAGAAAGCGGAAAGAGGGGCTGGTCGGGCAATGATGGCTCTCAAGAACCTTAAGGATATCCCACAGTGGAATGATGTGACACTTGATGATGGTACTTTAATCTTCCAGTATGCCCTGCATCTACCCGCTTTTGATGAGCAGGCTTCCAATGGGTTTCTCATTGCCGCTTCCAAGCTGTTGCTTCTTTGGGGGCTAGTGATTGCAGCTGTCCTTTCCCTGTTTCTTGCCTATTTGTTTACTCGTCCGTTGAAACGGGAAAGCAAAAGTGTGGTCCGTTCTTTACAAGGTATGGCCGCAGGAGAGAGGGATGTCCCTCTTGTTCTAGGCAAGGTTGCCGAATTCAATGACATTGCAGTCGCGTCTCAGGTATTGCAGACTCATTTGGTAGAGGAAGAGCAATTACGACGACAGTGGGCAGAGGATATTGCTCATGACTTGCGTACTCCTTTGTCTGTTTTGCGTGCACAACTTGAAGCCATGGTTGACGGTGTTTTCAAGATGGAGACCTCACGCTTGGAGAGATTGGTCATTGAAACAGGAAAACTGGAAACCTTGGTGAATAGTCTTGCTCTGCTTTCTCATCTGGAGACCCCTGGGTTTAGACCAAAACTACAGAACGTCAACCTCGATTCGTTCCTATACGCCTTGAGTGAGCAGTATGCCCAACTGGCAAGACAGAAGGGAATGAGCATAGAGGTAGTCTCTTCAGGGGCAATCTTGATCTCTGATCCCTCCCTATTGGAACGAGCCTTAGGGAACTTGCTTGCAAATGCTATCAAATATGGCAAACAAGGGACAGAGATAAAGCTTATGGTTACCGTGGGGGTGGACAATAAGGCCCAGTCACTGTGCATAGAGAATGAGGGTATAATTGGTCAGGAAGTGCTTACTCATATGTTTGACCGTCTCTATCGTGGGGAAGAGGCCCGTTCTAGTGAGGGGACCGGTCTTGGCCTTTCAATAGTGAAGGCTATAGTTGAAGCCCATCGTTGGACCATCACAATTACTTCAAAGGATACGACCAAGGCCCTCATCTCATTTACCTAATCTTTACCATATGTGAGTAGTAACTCCATGACGAGAAAGTATTGTTAGGCTATCAAAAGAGACTGGAGGTCTTCAATGAACAAAAGAAACATCAGTATGGTAGCCATTCTTCTCGTGATGGTATCGGTAGGGGTTTTTGCCGCAACAAATAGTGATCTTACAGGAAGTGATTTTGTCAGCTTGGGACAATTGGATGTTGTGTCGGGTATGCTCTCCGAAGTTGATGGTGAGTGGTATCTCACCACTACAGATAAGGAGTATGCCTTGCATCTGGGAAACTATGAGGTCATCTATCCCCAAGGGATCGACCTCAAGGAAGGATCCGAAGCTTTAGTCAAAGGGTTTGTGCTTGATTCTGATATCTCAGCAGTGACGGTAGGCACCCATGATACCAGCTATACCTTCCGTACAGCAGAGGGCCTTCCCTTGTGGGCTGGTCAGGGACAAAGACAGAATCAGCAAGCTTTCCAAAATGAGAGAACAGGACTGGGCAACTACAGGCAGAGCGTATCAATGGGGCAAAATAGGCAAGCAAGCTACCAGACCCCAGGCCAAGAGATGCAGAGAATGCAAGCAAGCTACCAGACCCCAGGCCAAGGGATGCAGAGAATGCAAACAAGCTACCAGACTCTAGGCCAAGGCAGGCAAGTCGTCCAAGGTGGATCTCACTTCAGGCGCTAAGAACAGGATCATGGGCGAAAGCAAGTAAGAGGCACCAAGAACAAAAGCTTCTACTGCTCCGGACTTCGTGAAAGAAACCAAAGATAGAAATACAAATATGGGAAGGCCGGATTAACACAGGTGTGTTGAATCGGCCTTCTTCCTTGTAAGAATTTATGGGTTTCTCTAGGTGCTATTGGGGGTTTTTCCAAAATCAGTTTTCCTTTCATCCAGTGGATGGGGAGCTAGCCATTTCATAGCATCAGCCGACCTTGGTATCCTTCTTTCTGACAATACCACTCATCAGGACCTTCAGACCCTTCTTCTCGAATACCTCTTGGGCCATAGCCAATTCTTTGGCCGATGGCTCCTGAACACCCTTGAGGGTGTATGCAAGCTTAAGTTGCTCCCACTTGTATTGTCCCATGCTGTGGTAGGGTAATAGTTCGACTACCTCGATGCAAGAGAAATCCCTGAGGTAGGTGGCAAGGCTTTCAAGCCGTCCCTTGTCCAGTGTCCATCCTGGAACCAGGACATGGCGTAGCCATACTTTCTTGCCAATGCTTTCGCAGTATTCTAAGGTGGCTAGAGTATTGGCATTTCCCATTCCTGTCAGGCTAAAACTCTGCTTGTCGTCGAGGCTCTTTATGTCCAAGAGAACAAGGTCTACCTCATCAAGGACCTTTTTGGTCAGTTCAAGGGGTACACTGCCTGATGTATCGATGGCTGTGTGCAATCCCTCTCCCTTACAGCGCTGTATGATGTCCAGAGCGAAGGCAGGTTGCATCAACGGTTCACCCCCGCTGAGGGTGACCCCTCCCTTGGCAATGAACGAACGGTAGGAGAGGATATCTCTTACCACCTGCTCGCTATCTGTTACGTTTTTACCCTTCATTGACCAGGTATCGGGATTGTGACAGTATCGGCATCGCAATGAACAGCCCTGGAGGAAAAGGACATACCTCAAGCCAGGTCCGTCAAGGGTTCCAAAAGTCTCAACCGAGTGTACAGTTCCTTGTATGTTCAAACTATCCTCCTTACATTTTGTCGTGGAATGTTCTGTGGATGACATCAAGTTGCTGTTCACGGGTCAGCTTGATGAAGTTTACTGCATATCCGCTGACACGGATGGTCAGTTGAGGATACTTCTCGGGGTGATCCATAGCATCGAGGAGTGTACTCTTCTCCATGACATTTACATTGATATGGTGCCCATTTTCAGCAAAATAGCCGTCCATGAGGGTGACTAAGTTAGCTGTTTGCATCTCCCTATCCTTACCAAGGGTGCCTGGGATAATGGAGAAGGTATATGATATGCCATCCTGAGCATAGTCGTAGGGGATCTTGGCAACGCTTTTCATGCTTGCCACACACCCTTTGGTGTCACGTCCATGCATCGGGTTTGCCCCAGGAGCAAACGGTTCTCCCTTCTTTCTTCCATCGGGAGTCGATCCTGTCTTTTTCCCATAGACCACATTGCTTGTGATAGTGAGCACTGACAGGGTAGGGATACTATTGCGATAGGTATGGTGGCTACGCATCTTGGAGATGAACATTTTCACCACATCCGCTGCAATGCCGTCGACGCGGTCATCGTTGTTGCCGAACGTGGGGAAGTCCCCTTCGATCTCAAAGTCCACAGCCAGATTATTCGCATCGTAGATGGGCTTTACTTTGGCATATTTGATAGCTGATAAACTATCAGAGACAACACTGAGCCCAGCGATGCCTCCTGCCATGGTCCTGAGGATGCTCTCGTCGTGCAGGGCCATTTCAATGCGCTCGTAGCTGTACTTGTCATGCATGTAATGGATGACATTGAGGGTGTCGATATAGAGCTTGGCAAGCCAAGAACTCATGAACTCAAACTTCTCCATAACATCGTCATACTCAAGGTATTCGCTTGTGATGGACTGGGTCTTTGGTCCTGCTTGTTCGCCACTTTTCTCGTCGCGGCCACCATTGATGGCATACAGCAGTGTCTTTGCCAGGTTCACCCTGGCTCCGAAGAACTGCATCTGTTTGCCTATGGCCATGGCAGAGACACAGCAAGCAATGCCGTAGTCATCACCATAGTCAATTCTCATGAGGTCATCATTTTCGTACTGGATCGAAGAAGTTTCGATGGAGAGGTTTGCACAATACTTCTTGAAGTGTTCGGGTAGCCTCTTGCTCCAGAGAACAGTTAGGTTGGGCTCAGGGGCGGGGCCCAGATTGGTAAGGGTATGCAGGAAACGGTAGCTCATCTTTGTTACCATATGACGCCCATCATGGCTCATCCCTCCAATAGTCTCCGTTACCCAGGTTGGATCACCACTGAACAACTCATCATAGGCTGGAGTCCTGAGGAACCTGACTATACGAAGCTTCATGATAAAATGGTCGACAAACTCCTGGATCTGGCTTTCAGTATACTTGCCGCTACTAAGGTCTCTCTCACTATAGATATCCAAGAAGGTGGAGACTCTTCCCAGACTCATTGCTGCACCATTTTGTTCCTTGATGGCAGCAAGGTAGGCGAAATAGAGCCACTGGATGGCCTCTTTTGTATCAGAGGCAGGTTTTGCAATGTCAAAGCCATAGGAGAGTGCCATCTGATGCAGTTCCTGCAGGGAACGGATCTGCTCACTGATCTCCTCCCTGTCGCGGATGGTATTGCTGTCCATACTATCAAAGAGGAAGTTCTTCTTGGCATATTCTTTCTGTGCAATAAGGTAGTCAGTTCCATACAGAGGAACCCGGCGATAGTCGCCGATGATTCTTCCTCTTCCATAGGCATCTGGAAGACCTGTGATAATACCGGTGTGACGAGCCATTTTCATCTCAGGGGTGTAGACATCGAAGACCCCATCATTATGGGTCTTGCGGTACTTGAATACCTGGTCGATATTTTCAGGAAGAGTCTTTCCATAGGCCTTGAGTTCGGTATGGACCAGACGGATACCGCCGAAAGGCATGATGGCCCGCTTGAGCGGTTCATTGGTCTGCAGGCCCACTATCTCCTCAAGGTCTTCATCAATATAGCCCTTGTTATGGCTTGTGATGGTAGAGATGGTCTTTTCATCGATATCATACATACCCCCTCTCTCCCGTTCAATGGCCAGCAAGCCAGAGAGCTTCTTCCAGAGCTTTTGGGTCTTGTCAGTTGGCTTTTCCAAGAAGGAAGCCTCACCATCGAAAGGCGTATAGTTCTCCATAATGAAGAGTCGAGTATTGATTTCGAATGATTCCTTTTGTATTTGTACATCTGTAGCGTTCATGTGTGTCTCCTGTTATAGTAGTAGGGTGCATGAGCCCATACAAAAGGTTTACCATGTAGAACTTTTTTGTTCTGTGATTCAAATCACATTTGCACACAAGAGAGGATTTCCTGTGGATAACTTTGAACCATGCAGTGGCTGCAACAATGACCTTTGCATTAGAAATGTACCCCTATTTTCCACCCTTAACCGCGAGGCTATGCATGCCCTCACAGCTCAGATGGCGCATAGGACCTACAAGAAGGGGGAAATTATTGTCCATGAGGGTGATAACCCATTGGGCTTTACCGTCATACGTGAAGGCAGTGCCAAAGCATATAGGACAACCATTGATGGGCGTGAGCAGATACTCTACATATTTCCTGAAAATGACTACTTTGGAGCTCGATTCCTATTTACTGAGGAGAAAGTTCCCTATTCAGTGGAAGCTCTTGAGGAGACCAAAGTCTGTATCCTTTCCAAGAACCAGTTTGCATCCCTTTTGGTAGAGCATAGCGCTGTAGCCTTGCAGATTATCGAGGCGATGGCAAATCGAATGAGTCGCCTTGAACTGGTCATGCAGAGCATGGGCGGACGTAACGCTGAGCTAAGGATCGCCTCTCTCTTGCTGGAGTTCAAGGATACCTATGGAAAGGAGAACGGTGAATACCTCGAGATAACCCTGCCCTTAAGTAGGGAGGGGTTGGCAAACTATCTGGGACTGGCTAGGGAAACCCTCAGCCGCAAGTTGGCCCAGTTGGAAGAGGAAGGCATTATTGAGAGCTTAGGGGCAAAGACCATACGAATCATTGATCTCGCACGTCTGAAAGACCTTTCGCTCCTTGTCGATTGAATAGTTTATTGGTTTTCTGCCCTGTTGTAGATAGCTTCAATTTCAGATTTTGGCAACAGAGCTGCGAGCAAATACGCAATGATGATGATTCCTGGGATGTCAATCAGGAGCCTTGTGACTGCAAAGACTGCCCCGAGAGAGGCGACCTCAAAGAGGAACATCGGAATTTTTGTAGTCGACCAGGCACCTAGGAAAATGAGAATATTGGTGAATTTAACCCCTTTTCTCATGAATACCGCAGCTACTGGGAATGCGCCATAGAGCGGACCTGCTGCCGCTGATCCTATTAGCAGGGCAAGCAATATCCCTTTGATGCCAGATTTGTCGCCCATGAATTTGACCATGGTCTGTTTGGGTACCCAAACATCCAATAGCCCCAGCAATATGAAGATAGGAGGGATGACCAGAACCATCTCCCGTAATTGGTAGATGGTGGTTTCAACCACTTTCTGTCCGACTTCCCAGTTAAAGGAACCATAGAGGGCTATAAATACAAGTACGATGAAAAACGTCTTGTAGCGTGCTAAGAATGCTTTCATAGCAAGGCCTCCACAACAGATCCAATTACAGTAGCCACAACAAAAGAGAAGAAAAAAGCCAATACATTTCGCATGATCGCAAGACGCTTACCAAAATACTGCATCTCAACAGGAAGCGTCACAATGCCTACCATCATCAGGGATGAGACAAAGGCCGCTATCTGCATATACCCGGCCCCCCCTTGCAACAACAGTGCTGCAGTGGGAAAGGCCACGAATCCTGGAATAAGGGTGACCGATCCAACAAAAGAAGCCAGTACCACACCAAACCACCCCGATTCGGAGCCGATGATGCGCAAAATCAAGTCATAGTCCAAAAGGGAGAGCAATAGGCTTACAATAAGAATGACAACTAATAGCTGAGGAAGAATATTTCCTAATGCTTTCAAAGCTTTCTTGAGAGCCATGAGACTTTTTTCCTTGTCTTTTAAAAAGGAAAGAGAGAGCAGTATTGCTGTCCCTCCATACAGTATGATATTCATGCAAAATATTCCTTATGTAAGATTGTATTTGTCTATATATACAGTAAGGGTTTGTTAATGACAATGAGCTTTCTGTGATTTTCTCTGTATCTGGATGTTAACCAGTAGTTACATCAGCAATGACTATACCCTATTGTAACCAAGAATTCATCGATACGATAGATGGTAGTCCGATCAGCTCATCATACGTTCCCTGATCATAGTGGGTATTTGGACATCTGTATGGTTATATATGCCATATGAATTTTTATTAGCAAAAGATGAATCTTTATATACAATGGGTGATATTATCTTGCGCTTTGTGGTTTGGTGGGCTACCATAAATTAGAAGGTTTTCTTACAACTAAAAAACGGAGGTAGTATATGGCTAATGTTCAATCGATCTTGGATGAGAAAGGAAGTAAAATATTTAGTATCAGTGCTGAAGATTCTCTCTCTCATGCACTATTGAAGTTGACCGAACATAAGATAGGAGCTTTGCTGGTGTTGGATGAGGAAAGAAACATCAAGGGTATTCTTTCTGAGCGTGATATCATTCGCCATTTTTCACGCAAGCTTGAACATCTGAATACCGCATCCATTCCTGTTAGTGAATTTATGACCACAGCAGTTACGTATGTAAATCCTACACAGAGCTTGGATGACTGTCTCCAGCTGATGACAGCTGGCCACTTCAGACACCTGCCTGTAGTTGATGGTGATAAGCTTGTTGGTATGATTTCCATCGGAGATGTGGTTAAGCTTTCCTTGCATGAACGTGATTTCCAGATTGGGGAGTTGGAGCAGTACATTACCAGTCCCTATTGATTGGTATTGTACTACTGAAAACCAAACGAATACAGCCCACATAGCTCCTCTTTTCAAGAGTAGCCGTGTGGGTTTTTATTCTTTATAGAAGAGTTTGATGAATCAAGAAAAAACTATACATTTGAAAGAAATAATTGAGAAGCTCCATAGCGGGGCGACACCGGAATCGGTGAAAGAGGAGTTTCTTCGGGAGTTTGGCAGTGTCAGTGCTGAGGATTTGGCCGCAGTTGAAAAGAAACTCATGGATGATGGCATGGAACTTGAGCAGGTGCAGAAGCTCTGTGATGTGCATGCCTACGTCTTTGAGGATAATCTTCAGCCTGTGAGTAAAAGCAAACAGGCTGACACCATCCCAGGCCATCCTGCTTTTGTTTTCAAAGGGGAGAACACTGGTCTGGAAATTTTCTTGAATAAGGAGTTCGAACCTGCCTTGCATGCTTTCAGCCAGAACAGTTCTGCAAAGAACACAATAGTGTTGCACCAGGCAGTCAAAAGCCTCTCGAAGTTGCATGTACATTATCAGAGAAAAGAGAACCTTCTTTTTCCCTATCTTGAGAAGGCAGGAATAACTGCACCTCCTAAGGTGATGTGGGGTGTGGATGATGAGATTCGAGCTCTGTGGAAAGGCTCTCTTACTGAGCTTTCCTCCAAGGACAAGGCCGCCTTACCTGTTGTCGAGAAGCTTTTGGAACAGGTGAAGAGCATGATTACCAAAGAAAATAATATCCTCATGCCGATGTTGCTTGAAAACCTTGACACTGATGCTTGGCTGACAGTTGCCCGTGATAGCGCAGATATTGGCTACTGTTTCAATGGAGGTATTGAGGGAGCTTCGCCTTCTGATGCACTTTCGTGGTATCGTTGGAATTCTAGCATGAGTGGTAAGGAAGAGAAATTTGAGCAATCTGGTGATAGGGTGATGCTTCCCAGTGGAAGCTTCACCCTTGAGGAACTGACATCCATGCTCAATAGCATGCCCTTTGATATAACGTTTGTAGGGAAAGATGATACCGTACGCTATTTCTCTGAGGGCAAAGAGAGGGTCTTCCCCAGAACACGCAGTATCATAGGACGGGACGTAGCACACTGCCATCCTCCTAAGAGTTTGCATGTGGTTGAGAAGTTGGTAGAGGCTTTTAAGGCTGGGGAAAAGGATGAAGAGTCCTTCTGGCTGCAGAGAGGCACCCAGTTTGTCCTTATCCGGTACTATGCCGTTCGTTCTGAGAGTGGTGAATATCTAGGTGTCATGGAAGTGACTGAAGAGATCTCTGCCCTGAGAGGCCTTGAAGGAAACAAGCTGTTGGCAGACTGACCTATAAGAGTAAGCCTAAGGGGATATCATCCTTATCTTAAGGCTTATTTTTTTTCTTCATAGTATCAATGACCGCAATATAGGCATGGATCTGCCCTTGGATTTCTGAATTTTTCAGTTCGCCTCTTCCCACCCAATCCTGGCCTTCATAGACAGTCAGATGATGGAGTTCCCCTTCCAAATCAGAAATTTTCAAGTTTGCAATCCTCATGCGGTTCTCCAAAAATTGCATGGTAGTATCATAGCCGTCATGAAACGCTTGCTCTTCAGCAGAGAGTTCTTGAGATGTATCTGTATCTTGCATGTGTAATAATTCCTATCCTGATCGTACGGCCAACTTTTCAAAAAGTTGGGAGAGTTGCATTGCTATTTCTTGGTTCTTAAGAGTATGGATGTCTCTCAGTGCCCGATCTTTATAGGATTGTGCAATAGAATCAGCTCTTTGTACACCTCCTAAGGTTTCCACCAAGGCCACAGCTTTGGCAACGGAACCTTTGGGAAGTGGTTTTTTATTAGCTCGCAAGAGAGTTGTCAACTTTCTGTCTTGTTTTTTCATTTCTTGTTCTGCCTCAAGGGCGAGAAGCAGAGGAAGGGTAGGGATACCCTCCTTCAAGTCTTTGCCTGTATGTTTGCCAAGCTTCTCTCTATTTCCCACATAATCGAGGATATCGTCTTGGATCTGGAATGCCATACCCATGGCGTATCCGATACGATGGCAAATCATTCGTTCAAGCTCAGAAAGATTGCCTACCGATGCCCCAGCATAGCAGGACAGTGCGAATAGGGAGGCAGTCTTTCCTCCGATCCTTCTGAAGTAGGTGGTTTTAGAGATGAAATAGTCGCCTTGGCCTGCATCCTGTTCCAACTCACTTTCACACAATCGAGCCAAGGCGTTGGACACTATCCGGGCATTCACCAGGTTTTCACTATTTTGATCAGAGACGATGGCGAGGGCACGGGCTAGCAAGTAGTCTCCTGCAAGCACTGCCTGCTTTGCCCCAACTTGGGCAAATAGGGTAGGCACGCCCCTGCGTGTCTTAGCTGAGTCAATGATATCATCATGGGCTAAGGAGGCGAGGTGGATCATCTCAAGTACACTTGCAACACTGATGGCTTTGTCACGATCTGAAACCTCTCCCAGTTGTGAACAAAGGAGCACAAGAGCCGGGCGCAACATCTTGCCACCCGACTGCACATGTGATCGTAATAGTGAACGGATAAAAGTGTGTGCACTCTCCACTGTTTTTTCAATGGTGATCTGCACGCTTTGTAGCTCCTGCTTGAGAGCAGGTGCATGTTCGTAAAAATCCTGCATTCTATCAGTCCTGGTTCATGGCTAATTTGCGCTTCATCTGCTTTTTGGTGAATTCAGGTTCGCCCATGAACAGGTAGGTTTTCTTAGCAAGCGGAGTCTTGTTCCAGAGTTTCTTCAGGTAGGGCATGACCCAGTAGTCTAGTCCGAAGGCTCGTCCTGCTCCCCCAAGCATCATGATGGAGACAGCCATGTACCAGAAGATTTCCTTTCCTGCCAAAGCTCCAATGAGGAACATGACTGAGAGGCCAAGGGAGACCACAGCAGCTGGGAAGGTAAACAGACCGCCTAGGAAACAGAGTCCGATACCCACTTCTGCAAGTACGATCATAATCTGGAACAAGTAGGGAGCCTGAGATACAAACACATCGTTTATCCAGGTATAGAGGGCCAAAGGCTGATCAAGGACAGGCGGAGCGAACTGTTTCACAGTTTCCGCTACTGCCGTGACTGTTGCTTCAGCTGTATCGCCCCAAGCTTCAGAGGCCGCACCGACAGCATCGGCAGCACCCCAATAGACTTTTGATCCTGTAGTGTCTGTAAGCCACCCCTCGGTGATCTTGCCAAAACCTTCAATGAGCCACATCACACCAAGGAACATTCTCAGAAATGTTGTCCAGTAGGAAGGGACTCTATAGGAAGCCATGCCTCCAATGAGGGACCTTTTGTGTTTAATCTCCAGAATCTCATGTTTGAGGTAGGTCCAAGCGCCATTGACACCACAGACGCCAAATTGGTAGTACATGTTTACCATATGCTTCATTGCTTGGGCAAAGAAACCTGATAGGGAGAACCCTCCCGTATGGGAAACCGCGTACTTGCCACCGATGGATACCATGTAGCCATGGAAATTCGACTTGAAGGGTTTTGGTGGTTGAGCCTTTTTCCCCAACGCACTCTTGATGGTGTAGATCACTCCATCAGTTGCAGTCTTGGCACTTTGCTCTGCTGCCTCTACTATTTGGGGGACCGGGCGATTGTTTTCCTGGAAATACATGCCATCGCCTACAACATAGACGTTATCATGGTCAGGAGACTGCATGAACTCATTTACCAGTTTGCGCCCCATCTTGCCATCGGTAATGGAAAGTCTTTCACCAAACTCAGTTCCACGCACACCACAGGTCCAAACGAGGGTTTTGGTCTTGATGACCTCGCCACCCTTGATAGTGAAGCCATCTTCGTTTACATCAGTGATGAGGGAGTTGAGCATAATCTCAATGCCCTGCTTGCGCATGTACCGTTCTGCCTTCTGACGAGGGCCTTCAGGCAACATGTTGAGGATCTGTCCAAGTGCTTCGCAATTTATGATGCGTACATCGCTACTGTCGAGCTTGTTCTTTTCGCAGAGATGAGGAAGCCATTCTGCAAGTTCGCCAACAAGCTCCACCCCTGTGAAACCACCTCCTGCAACAACAAAGGTCAACAGTTGTTTGCGCTTTTCGGCATCGGCTTCTCTGGCGGCTTCCTTTACCATCGTCTCGATGTGGTAGCGGATCTCAAGGGCATTTTCAAGGCTCCAGAGGTAGAATGCATGTTCCTTTACCCCTGGGATCTTGAAGTCAGCTGTCTCCCCACCGGTACCTAAGATAAGCTGGTCGTACGGGTATGAGGCCCTATCGCCAGTGAGTACCTGTTTGGTGAAGTCAATGTCTCGTATTTCATCCTGGATAACATGTACCATCTTGCCAGAGAATATTCGGTCAAATGAGATTTTCACAGAGTTTTGTTTGACTCTGTTCCCTGCAACTTCATGCAATTCTGTCATGAGTATGTGGTGTCTGTTGCGGTCAATCAGGGTGATTTCCACCTGATCTTGCATTTTCTTGAATGCCTTGTGCAGTTTTTTTGCAGCATGAACTCCTGCATACCCTCCGCCAAGGATTACGATACGTTTCTTTTCCATTTCCTATCCCTTTGAGTCTCGTCTTCAAGAATTTTTCTTTTCTATTTCCTAATAACAGGCAACAGAACACAGACTCTCATGCAATTTGACCATACACTAGCATATAACTAAGAAATAAGGCAATTGTTGCTATATTTATCTATTAGATTTTCTCATATTTTTACAGTTTTGTAACCCTTCTACCTCAGGAATGCCTATGGATTGTACACTATTTATTGAGGAAACCTCAAAAAATTCATATATTAGGCAGATGAACGGATAAAAGCCTTCAGAAATTTGACATATTAATAGTTTATATTATAATGAAATAAAAAAGATCATGAAAATGAGCAATTTTTATTGATATTTTTCTATTTAAATATAGATAAGTATCATAAAATATGTGTATGATTGTAAGTAAATGACTAGTGAAACACTTATGTCAAGGAGAACTATTGTATGAAAAGAACTATGAAATTGGCTTTTTTAGCCATAATTTTGCTTATCGCACTCGTGGCTGTGGGTTGTGCCAAGGAAGAACCTAAGGCAGTGGCTGCAGTTGCCACCCCAGAGCCAGAAGTAACTATTGAGCCAACAACATCAGACCTCAAGGATGGTATCTATTTTGCAATGGATGAAGAGTTCGCTTCTTCCGGATGGAAAGAAACAGTTACCCTTACTGTCTCTGGTGGAAAAATTACCAAAGCAGACTGGAATGGAGTAAACATCTCAGGTGGGGCAGATAAGAAAGCCTATGACAAGGCCGGCAAGTATAACATGGTAAAGTTTGGCAAGGCCCAAGCAGAGTGGTCAGTACAAGCAGAAAAGGCTGAAAAGCATCTGATCGCAACCCAGGACCCAACTGCCATCTCCTATAAGGATGCAGAGGGCCATACCGATGATATCGCTGGCGTCTCAGTCCATGTTAGTGCCTTTTTCTCTCTCGCCCAAAAGGCTTTGGCAGCAGGACCTGTAGGTCGTGGCCCGTATGCTGACGGTGCATATTTCGCAATCGATGAGCAGTTTGCCTCTTCTGGTTGGAAGGAATATGTTTCTCTTACCGTACTGAACGGAAGAATTGCTGCCATCAACTGGAGTGGAGTAAATCGTGCCGGTGATGACAAGAAAGCCTTTGACAAGGCGGGTAACTACAACATGGTGAAGTTTGGCAAGGCTCAGGACGAATGGTCTGTACAGGCTAACCGTGCTGAAAACTTCCTGGTGGAGAAACAAGACCTCAAGGCTATCAACTACAAGGATGCAGAGGGACACACCGATGACATTGCAGGTGTCTCCATCCACGTTAGCAGCATGTATGCTTTGGTAGAGAAAGCTCTTGCCTCTGGTGTCCAGGAGATGGGTCAGTATGCCAATGGCAGTTACTATGCCAGCGAAGATGACTTTGGTTCCAATGGTTGGAAAGGCTTTGTATCCCTCTTTGTCAGCAACGGCAATATCGTACAGGTCTATTACAGTGGCGTGAATGAAGCAGGGGATGACAAGCAAGTCTTTGCCTCTGAAGGTAACTATGGCATGATAAAGGCCAGTAAGATTGGTAAGGAGTGGCATGAGCAAGCTCAGGCAACTGAAGCCTATCTTGTTTCTACCCAAGATCCCAAAAAGATTGAGTTTACCAATGTTGAAGGTAACACTGATGATATTTCAGGTGTATCCATGCATGTCGGTGATTTCTTCACGTTGGCCGAAAAAGCTCTCGCAGCAGGACCAAAGAAATAAATTTTCCAATCTAAGACGTGCTATATGAGTAGGGCCTTGTGATGTACTGCATTGCAAGGCCCTATTCAATGGTTTTTATGGTACGGTATTTTCGCTTGACTTCTTTATTTTGAATCCGAGGTATCCTGTACAGCTCAAGTTCTGATTTATCAGCTGTTTTTTGTTGGAAAAGAGGGTATGTGCAGGAAAATTGAACGAAGAATGAAACACTGAAAACTGTGAGGACTATGAGAGATCCAAAGTGATACATCGTATTCTACGATGATCCCTTGGGATTTTTTCTCTTCATGTGTACAAGCCCCCATATGTATTCGTATAGGTCAGGAGGGTTTGGGAAAATTCTTTGCAATCAACAGTAAGGCTCTTTTTGGGTCCATGAGTTTAGGGGTTTTGCTTGTGTCTGAATGACTCAACCGATACACTATTCGACAGTAGGTAGGAGTATACAGTATGCAGGTTGATGTAGTATCACTTTTCATGTTTGCATTTGTCACAACCTTTTCCCCAGGACCCAATACGATAAGCAGCGCATCGATGGGACTTTCCTTTGGGTATCAGCGTTCTTTCAGATATATGTTGGGTATTGCGGTAGGCTTCTTTCTGATAATGCTCTCCTGTTCCCTCCTTTCTGCTTTCATCCAATCGTATCTGCCCAAAATGGTCACTGTTCTATCCTGTATCGGCTCTCTCTACATCTTCTATCTGGCCTATCATACGCTTAAGAGCGGGTATTCATTTTCTAAAGATGAAAGCCAACCTCTGGGGTTTGGACGTGGGTTCATGCTGCAAGTAGTGAATCCCAAGGTAATCATCCTTGGCCTCACGGTATACACAACCTTTTTGAGCTCAATGCCTCACACTTGGTTTAATCTCATTTTCTCGACTTGTGGCTTTACCATGATGAGCTTCGCTGCCGTTTCTTCCTGGGCAAAGTTCGGAGCCCTTATCGGAGAGACCATGCAGAAAGAGAGGACTAGGAAAATCGTCAATACTTTTCTTGCCGTATCATTATGCTATGTGGCGATAAAGATGTTGGTTCAGATGTTTGATTAGGTGATTGTGAAATGGTGGGAAAAAGGAGGCCCGAAGATATGCTTTGCTGGGCGTAAAGCAGAATTCGCGAAAGGGTAATACTAAGATATTTTCTTCTCGGAAAGGACCTCTTATTGGTGTTGACTGGAGATTTCTATTGGGGAGCATCAAAACCAAATTGAGCATAGAGTGCTTTCTTTTTCTCTGGTATCTCTCCTGTGTAGGGTGATTTTCCAGAGATCTGGCATTGCTCTATCACATCCAGTGTATCGAGTAGATCGGTCATGGTATGGGTTTTGTAGAGTTCTTTATCCTTCATCGTTTTGTCAATGGCAGAGACGAGCATATGGGCGACGAATTGCACAAACACCTTACCCTCAAGGTAAAGCTCAGATGTATCAGTAGTGTTTCCCATGTTCATCCGTTTCTTGAGATTGTCGAATGACTTCTCTGCCAAGGCCCTTGAGCGATAGATTTCCAAAGCCTCGATAGGGTCCTTGATGTCATTTGAGATGAGGGAGGAGTAGCCAAAGTCCTTTTGCTTCATCTCAAGGGCTTCTTGACGTAATGTGATGCTGATTTTTCTGGTTGGAGCCTGTTTTATACAGAAGTATTTCTCGTACAACTTCTCGTGGGCAGGGATCCTGTTGTTGGTATAGAGTTCCTCTTCCAACAGATCGAGGCGCTTGTTGAACGTAGTCATGTCATCGATGGCTTGTTGCTCATTGTAATAGAGGTGTACATATATTCGTTTGTCTGATCTGATCACTTCACCTTTGCGTTTCTTCACTCTTTCATGTGGCCATTCGCTCATCACCGAGTAGCATCCCAGTTGGTACCCTGAGTGGTATTGAGCTTTTTTCCTCAGTGTAGCCCTTACAGGATCAAGATGCTTCTGTATGAATGGAATAGAGGTTTTTGTGCCCATGAGAAATTTGTAATGATTGGTATATAAATCATTAACATTATCTGTGCTAAATACATCACAATCCAAGATGAGTTTCACTTTTCCTGATATGGAATCTGAGAGATTTCTGAATGTCTTCTTCAGCGTGGACACATCAGAAATATTGCTTGGTACCTTTCTATAGCTTACTGGCATTTTGGAGTCATGTCCGCAAAGCAAGGTTAGATTGATATGCGATAAAACCTCATCGTCTTTGATTCCCGAATATTTGATCTGGTTGATAATTTCCTCATAGGAAGAGACTGCTGATATGTCAAAGGATATGAATTCCATTTCATCTCGTCTTGCTGTTTGTAATAGAAAAAACTGTTGTATTGCATCTTCTGTTATTGTTTGGAATAACTCACTTGACTGTAGGGGATTCCTCATGGGATGAACATGGGTAGCGGCCCATTTGGGGAAACGGCTCATGGGATTGTTCTCTTCCAGGACAAGGAAGTAGGCATAGGAAAGTATCTGTTTGTAAGTGCTGCCAAAGCATCTTCGGAGATCTTCAATGATGCCATATCTTTTTCCTATCTGGTCTAGCAAATAGGTCGCACCATAGAATTTTCTGCTGAATCCAGTGATGACTATGGGACTTGGTTTTTCTTGCTTCAAGTGTTCCAATTCTTGCTGCATCCGGTACTGTTTGTTGGGAATAAATTCATTGTCTACAAGTTTCCCAATACATACTCTTGTATTGCGGGATTGCTGTCTTTCTTTATCCCAATAAGCGGTGGACTCATACACATATATGGCCTGGCTTTTCTTATTCTTTACATATACCAATGACATAGAACTTACCTCACATAGGTATACTTATACCTTGTATTTGGTGATTTATCAAGTAAAAAATGTATTAAATATATAATGATTAATACTTTATAAGTATGCATAGGTATAATTATTATTGATAATAAATTTTTGTATACATTATATTACCTCTAGTATACTTGTGATATGTTTCTAGTTAAAAACCATAATATATTATTATTATATAATAAATAACATGCAATCTATAGATTTTTAGAATGATTACCAATAAGTATATTCGCTTTTATCTTCTATGGTTTATACATAAAATACCTTCATTTTTTGGGAAAAATAAGAAAAAAAGTAACATTAATTGAATAAATGATTAAATAATTGAAATATATAGAAAGTTAAAAAAATATAATAAATATTTTATATATAAAGAATTATATTATATTTATGGGATTTTATCACTCTTTTTAAGAGGGATTTGCTTGACATTTATATGAAATAATCCGTACGGTAATAGGATAAACCATACAAAAGAGGAGAAAAAACGTATGAAAAAACTAAGTATAATAACCTTAGCACTGTTACTTGTTGTTACTGGAGGCCTCTTTGCTGGCGGAGAAACTGAAAGCAATACTAAGACAATTGTTTTCGGTGATGTTTCGTGGGACTCAGTCCAAGTGCATAACAGAATCATGGCCTTCATTATAGAAAACGGCTTAGAGGGATACAAAGCAGATTTTACCCCTGGAGATACCCTTCCCATTCTCAATGGGCTTATGCAGGGTGACATCGATGTTGATATGGAATCATGGCATTCTAACTTCCCTGAAGTATATAGGAAAGGAATTGAGTCAGGGGACATTGTTGACCTTGGTCAGAATATGCCAGATGCCCCTCAGGGCTGGTGGGTGCCACGGTACCTTGTAGAAGGACCTGATGCAATGGCTCCAGATCTGAAGAGTGTATCAGATCTCCCAAAATATGCTTCCTTGTTCCCCGATCCAGAAGACTCCTCAAAAGGACAGATTTATGGAGGGGTGGCAGGATGGTCACAGATGAAAATCTCAGAGCAGATTTTTACTGACAACAACCTTGAAGATACCTATAACCTTACTATTGCAGGAAGCGGTACAGCTATTGCAGCCACTATGGTCAGCTCCTTTAAACAGAGAAAGCCTTGGGTTGGGTACTACTGGGCACCTACGGCAGTTCTTGGACGACTTGATATGGTCCGTCTCAAAGGAAGCGAATATGATCCTGCCCTTGTGAACATATTGGTACACAAGTCAATGATCACCGAAGCTCCTGATGTCGTGGAAATTTTGAAGACCTATTCTACCACAGTTGAAGAGAACAATGAATTTTTGGCTAAAATGGATAGCGAAGGTTGGTCAACCCAGGAAACCGCAATCTGGTTCTTGAATACCAAAGAGTCTATTTGGACAAAATGGGTTTCAGCTGATGTTGCAACCAAAGTCAAGAGTGCACTGAAAGCACTATAAGAAGGTATACATGGCAAACGAAAATAATACACAAATAGTCATTAAAGACTTATGGAAGGTCTATGGAAAGGACACAAAGAGAGTCTTTCAGAAAAATCTTCACAACAAGAGTAAAGAAGAAATTCAAAATGAAACTGGCTGTATTGTTGGAATGCGTGATATCAACTTAGAGATTAAGAAAGGAGAGTTCTATATTTTAATGGGACTCTCCGGCAGTGGAAAATCCACTCTTATCAGAGCTCTAATACGACTCGTAAAATCAACAAAAGGCTCAATTGAAATCAATGGTGAAGATGTCACTAAAATGAGCTCTGATCAGATGATACAATTCAGAAGAAAAACATTCGGGATGGTGTTTCAACACTATGGACTTCTGCCCCACATGACAGTACTTGAAAATGCTGCATATGGCCTGAAAATTCGTGGTGTTGACAAAGAAGAACGGAACAAGAAAGCTCTTGAAGTACTGGATACAGTGGGACTCAAGGGCTGGGAAGATTACTTCCCGACAAGTCTGTCTGGAGGGATGCAACAGCGTGTTGGGATTGCCCGGGCATTAGCTAACGAACCTGAGATTCTTCTCATGGACGAACCCTTCAGTGGCCTTGATCCTCTCATCAGGCGTCAAATGCAGGATGAGTTGGTTGAACTTCAGTCAAAGCTACAGAAAACTATCATTTTTGTAACCCATGACTTGCATGAGGCTCTCAAGTTAGGTGATCGAATTGCAATTTTGCGCAATGGTGAAGTTGTGCAGGTCGGTACTCCAGAGGATATCATCACACACCCTGCAGATGACTATGTACAGGAATTTGTGCAAGATGCATCACCTGCGAAAGTGCTTACAGCTAGCAGTATTATGAGTGATATCCCTGTCATTACCTATGCATGGGAAGGGCCTAAGACTGCCCTTACACTCATGCGAGGCGAAAAGAAACGCATGGGATATGTCGTAAATGAGAAACGAAAATTCCTTGGGGTTGTCACAGCAAAGGAACTGCAAAGACTGGTGGATAGCGGAGAGAAACATAAGACAATTCCTTCCACTTCCATTGAAAAAGTTGAGTCAGTTCATCCTGATGTGCTCATAGAAGATCTCTTCAGTATAGCTACACAAAATCCTTATCCGATTCCTGTAGTGGATGAACATGACAAACTCCTGGGAAGAATATCGAGTGATACCATCTTTGATTCAATATCCTCAAATGGAGGCACCAATGAATAAATTTCCAGAACTATTTAACATACCGCTGGCACAAGGTGTCGACAATGCAATGGATTGGCTATTGATGAACTGGGCTGGTTTTTTTGACTTCATTGGGTTTATTATCCTGAAAGTCGTACTTGCCTTTGAGAATCTGTTCCTTTTTGTCCCCTGGTTCGTCATCATCCTTCTTGTCGGATTTGCTGGATGGAAGTTAATCGGAAGCTTGAAGACGGGGCTCCTTTTCATGGGTTTCTTGTTTGTGATCGGCCTGTTTGGGTACTGGGACTTGTCAATGCAAACCCTTGCACTGGTAATTGCATCAGTACTTTTTGCTCTTCTTGTGGGGCTTCCTCTGGGGATTGTCATGGCAAGAAGTGATAGGGCTGAGAGAATTTTCAAACCCTTATTGGATGCTATGCAGACAATGCCTTCATTTGTTTACCTGATTCCTGCCTTGATGTTTTTTGGCATGGGAAAGGTTCCTGCAATGTTTGCAACCATCATATACGCTGTTCCCCCTGTGATTAGACTTACAAATGTAGGGATTAGGACAGTAGATGTAGAGGCGGTTGAAGCTGCCAAAGCATATGGTGCGACAAAAAGACAGATACTGTTTGATGTGCAGCTCCCTCTCGCAAAACCTTCCATTATGGTTGGTATCAACCAGACCACAATGATGGCTCTTGCAATGGTAGTTATCGGCTCGATGATCGGAGCTAAAGGCTTGGGGATGGAAGTCCTTCTTGCCATCGGAAGAATCGAAGTGGGACGAGGCTTTGAAGCCGGCATCTCCATCGTATTCCTTGCCGTCATCATTGACCGCCTCACGCACTCCTTAAGCGTAAAGAAACCTAAGAAACAAAAGAAAAGTGATGTGACTGAATAGCATCACAGATTATGAGAATATATCGGCACACCTCTCTACATGGGGTGTGCCGTTCTTTTGGATTCACGTAGAGTCTTCTGGGGGCCTGACAGTGAAAACCTTTCGACTTGTTCGTGTCCTCTGATTCCAATTACTTGTATTGAAAACAATAAAAACAAGAATATGATTGAAAATACAAATACTTGAGGCTTTACCTAATCTTTATCGTATGTTCAGACCTCTTCCACCGACCAGGGGTATTGTTAAGCCAGAACAAAGAAACAAGAGCCGATTGGCTCAAAGGTGGACAACATGAACATGAAGAACAAAAAGTTTTTAGTCGCAATGATCCTGATAGTGGTGGCCGTGGCTTCCGTCTCGGCAGCATCCTATGGAAATCGCCGGGCAACCGATGCCTCCGACACCCGATACCTGGGCCAGGGAAGGGCAATCGCCGACTCCCAGGTTTGTCTGGTGACCGGCGAAGAGGTGGTTGCAGGCAGCGGTCTTGGCTATGAGGGGCGTGGGTACGGCATGTATGGTGCGGGTGTAGACGCTGATGGGCTTTGCCCGGTGACCGGAGAGGCTCCACTGGCAGGAAGCCGCACGGGCCTGCGCAGCAACACTTCCCAGGGCGGCGGCATGAGATGGTCGAGATAACCCCATAGGGACACGTGCAAGGCCAGCAGAGGCTGGCCTTGCTTGAGGAGCATACGATGAAAAGGTTTCACAAGTATTTTCTGATAGCGGCCGTAATGGCCATAGTTGCCTTGGGGTTGCTGGTGGCACAGCCCATCGGCGAAGAGCAAAACCTTCCTGCCACAGTATCCCCAGTGGCTGAGGCCTCTTCCGATTCGGAAGGGATCCTGTACATGCGCGAAGAGGAGAAGCTTGCCCGTGATGTCTATCTGGCACTGTATGACATGTGGGGCCTCAGGACGTTCTCCAACATTGCGCAGGCAGAGCAGACGCACATGGACAGTGTCGGTGCCCTCATTGGGGCACAGGGGCTGGTTGACCCTGTCATAGGGTCGCAACCCGGGGAGTTCCAGAATCCGGATCTGGCTGCATTATATGCATCATTGGTTCAATTGGGCTCACAATCACCCCAGGATGCCCTCATGGTCGGAGCGATCATAGAGGACCTTGACATCCGTGACCTGGAGACCTATCTCTCCGAGACAGAGGATCCCAATTCGATGGCCGTCTATGCGAACCTCTTGAGAGGGTCGGAGAACCATATGCGTTCTTTCGCAAGACAACTCGATCGGTATGGCATTGCCTATGAGGCCCGCTACATAACACCAGAAAGGTTGGAAGCAATCCTTTCCCGGTAACTGGTAAGACAATTGTAAGATGAATATATGATAATCGATTGAAGGCTCTGCCAATATGGCAGAGCCTTCCTTATCAATGTACTGCATGGGAATATTCCATCAGGAAGGTGTTTACCTGTCCCCCTGTGGGTGGAATCAGCATTTTGAGGTGATGGTGATGGTGATGGATAGTAAGAGCTGTATTCGACGAAACTATGACAGGATGATATGAGTAAAGATCATCTGTGTATTCTCGAACTAGGAATCAGGGAGAACTCATACTCAAGACTTTTTTTTTGAATTGTGATACTTATTAGGTATGGCATACAAAGATCTACAGGACTTTATCCAGAAATTGGAAGCAGCAGGGGAACTGTGTAGGATTACACGTGAAGTCGATCCCTATCTAGAAATAACGGAAATTACTGACCGAGTCAGTAAAGCAGGGGGAAAAGCCTTGCTGTTCGAACAGGTGAAGGGTTCAGAGTATCCGGTACTGATGAATGCCATGGGGTCTTACAAACGTATGGCCATGGCCTTGGGCGTGCAGAATCTTGAGGAGAAGCAAAAAGAAATTTCCGATTTGATACAATGGGGGTTTAGCCAGGCAAAGAGTATTGATATTCCCTCCATTATCCCCAAGCTCTCTGTGTTTCGTTCATTTTTTCCCAAGAAAGTTAGAAAAGCTGCCTGCCAGGAAGTGATCGATCACGAGCCTGACCTTGCAAAATTGCCTGTATTGACTTGTTGGCCCCAGGATGGGGGACCCTTTTTTACGTTGCCTTTAGTTTTTACCCGCGATCCTGAATCAGGAGTTTCCAATGTGGGAATGTACCGGATGCAGGTTTTTGATAAGAATACGACGGGCATGCATTGGCATATCCATAAGGACGGGTCTCATTTCTACCAGAAATATAAGGAGAGAAATGAGGTGATGCCCGTTGCTGTGGCCCTTGGTTGCGATCCCGCCATTACCTATGCCTCGACAGCTCCGCTTCCGGAGGGAATCTATGAGATTCTCTTCGCTGGTTTCCTACGGGGAAAACCGGTGGATATGGTCAATTGCGTAACTATTCCTCTTCAGGTTCCCGCTGATGCAGAGTTTGTGCTTGAGGGGTATGTAGACCCTCAGGAGAAACTCCATACTGAGGGTCCGTTTGGCGATCATACAGGGTATTACTCCTTACAAGGAGAATATCCAATCTTCCATGTACAATGCATAACCCGCAAGAAAAAGCCTGTGTATCCTGCAACGGTGGTCGGTAAACCTCCCATGGAGGATTGTTATATGGCAAAAGCTACCGAACGGCTGTTCCTCCCTCTTCTCCAATTGGTAATTCCTGAGATCATAGATATGGAATTGCCTCTCTCGGGGGTATTCCATAACTGTGTGATTGTTTCAATCAAGAAACGATTCCCTGCTCAGGTCAAGAAAGTTATGTATGCACTTTGGGGACTTGGACAGATGATGTATACCAAGATGATCATTGTTGTCGACGAGAGCGTTGATGTCCATGACCTCTCTACGGTGATGTGGAAAGTGTTCAATAATATTGATGGAAAACGTGATATCGTATTCTCAGAGGGCCCCCTTGATGCATTGGACCATGCTTCGCCACTACCCCTACAAGGGACACGATTGGGAATCGATGCAACAAAGAAAACATCTCTTGACGGGCATACCCGGCCTTGGCCGGACGATATTGTGATGGACAGAGAGGTTGTCAGCCATATTGACGAAATCTGGGATGAACTGGGGATTGAGGTATAGAAATTGGAAAAAGCCATTGAAAAACCTCTGAAGCTTGCCCAAGCGGTCATGATCCAACATACCTTGTTTTCCCTTCCATTTGCGGCTGCGGCCCTTTTGCTGGAAACCAAAGGTGTTATCCCCAAACAGAAACTCCTGTGGATCTTTCTGGCTATCCTAGGGGCGAGGAACGGGGCCAATGCCCTTAATAGGTTGATCGACCATTCCCTTGATGCATTGAATCCAAGGACAGAGGGACGTCATCTACCCTCAGGTCGCCTGCAACGGATTGATCTGTGGATTTTTGCAATTTGCTGTATACTGCTACTGATCGTTTCTACATGTATGCTCAATTGGTTGTGTGTGGCGTTGCTTCCTGTAGCTCTTGCTATGGTCTTTGCCTATTCCTACACCAAACGATTTACCTGGCTCTGCCATTATTTCCTAGGTGCCACGGTTGCCATTGCCCCTATGGGAACGTTGTTGGCCCTGAATGGAGCGTTCAAGCTCAGCTATTGTATCGTCTTTGCTGCAGTTGCCACCTGGGTTGCAGGATTTGACATTATCTATGCCACCCAAGACATTGGGTTTGACCGTGAACAAGGATTGCATTCGATTCCTGCAAGATTTGGGGCAAGAAAAGCTTTGGTCATAGCCTCTTTTTCCCATCTGGTCTCTTTCCTGCTTCTGGTTATCTGGGGTTCTTTCTACCAGGTAGGGTATTGGTATTATTTGGGATGTCTGGTTGTGGGAAGCCTGTTGTTTGTTGAGAATGCCTTGGTTGCCCCAGGAAAATTGAAACATGTCACTACTGCTGCCTACCACATCAATGAGATTGTCAGTGTGTTATTCTTTGTATTCATAGCTTTGGAGGTCTACCTGCCATGAAAAGAATCATTGTAGCTGTTACCGGAGCCACCGGTTCCGTATATGCCTTACACCTCCTGCAGAGGCTTTGTCAGAGGGAAGAGGTCTTTGTGCACCTTGTAGTTTCTCCTTGGGGTGAACGTGTCATGGTTGAAGAGACCGATAAGACGGTGAAAGAATGGCTTTCTGGCCTACCGAGTGATAACCTCCGGCTACATGAGCATACCGACCTGTCATCTGCCCTTGCAAGTGGTTCTTATCCGATAGATGCTATGGTCATCATTCCCTGTACTATGGGAAGTCTTGGTTCCATTGCCTGTGGGCTTTCATCAAACCTGATTGAACGCTGTGCGAGTGTGACACTGAAGGAAAAGAGGCCGCTTATCCTGGTAGCAAGGGAAACTCCCCTCAGTTCCATTCATTTGCAGAACATGTTGACCTTGAGCAATGCAGGAGCGATGATACTTCCTCCGGTTCCGACTTTTTATTGTCATCCCAAAACTGTGGAAGACATTGTAGATTCTACTGTCGACAGAGTTCTGGATTCCCTTCAGCTAGCCGATGCAAAAACCAAACGATGGAGTTACTGATGAAAGGAAAGAAGTGTGTTTTGTTCTTGGTGCTATTGCTTGTTTTTGCTTGCATCCTGTTTGCTAACCCAAATACAGAAAGGCAACGTATACAGATTGGAATTCTCCCTGATGTCGATTCCCTTCCCTTCATGGTTGCCGATTTTCAGAACCTGTTTGAAAAACAGGGGGTTGAGGTTGAACTGGTCAAGTTTCAGAGCCCTGTCGAACGTGATGCCGCGTTCCAAGCTGGAAAGATTGATGGCATGGTGGGTGATACGCTCGGAGCACTGTTTCTTGAGCAGGCAGGTTTTGACATTTCCATACTTTCGACTACCAATGGCCGCTATGGCCTAGCTGCCTCCCCACAAGGTGGCATTACCAGTCTTGAGCAGTTGGCAAACAAGGAGATAGGGGTCAGTAGCAATACGATTATTGAATATTTGGCCGACTCTCTTGTTTTGTCTTCGGGAGTAGGGGAAGAAGCGATTAAGCTGGTTGCCGTTCCCAAAATCCCAGTGAGGATGGAACTTTTGCTCAATGGCCAGATCCCTGCCGCTTGTCTTCCCGAACCCTTGTATTCCCTGGTACTATCAAAAGGAGCCAAGCCCTTGGGCGACAGCACCTCTTTATCCGATGCTCCTGGGGTTATGATTTTTGGCTCAGCTTTCACCAAAAAAAACCACAGTGATTTGATAAGGGTCTTTACAGCTTACTGGGAGGCTGGGCAGCGTATCAATGCAAATCCAGACGATTACAGAGAGTTTTTGGTTACACAAGCTGGATTTCCACAACCACTCGGACCAATATTCTCCTTTGTTACCTATACAAAACCTCAGGTTCCCTCCAAGGAGCAGATACAGAAGGTTGTCGATTGGATGAACAAGAGAAAACTTCTTGATTCTGTTCCCACCTATGAGTCACTTGTCGAATCGTTTGTGGTACAGGCTATATAAATGATTGAGATCAAGGATGTATCGTATTCCTATACGCAAGGGAGTAAGCCAGTAAACATATTCTCCTCTTGTAGTCATACCTTCGAAAAAAAGAAGGTACATGCCATAATCGGTCATTCCGGGTGTGGCAAGACCACATTGCTCTATTTGTTGTCTGGTCTGCTACAGCCTTCGACGGGATATCTGTCTTGTGATGGCAACGATTTGGGATTGCGGCAAAGCAACAGGGCCATTATTCTCCAGGATTTTGGATTGCTTCCTTGGAAACGGGTATATGACAATATCGCCCTTGGTCTTCGCCTGAAGAACGTGCCTAAGGATGTGATCGCAGAAAAAGTCACACAGATTATGCAAGAAATTGATATATCCTCTGTCTCCCGTTCTTTTCCTTCCCAGCTTTCGGGTGGTGAGAAACAACGTTGTGCCATCGCCCGGGCTGTGGTTACCGAACCGGATCTGTTATTGATGGATGAACCGTTCTCGGCTCTTGATGCCATGAACAGGGAAAACATGCAGGAGCTATTGCTTGCAACCCAGAGACGACATGGGATGACGTGTATCATGGTAACCCACAGTATAGAAGAGGCAGTCTACTTAAGTGATTCCATCCATGTGATGGAACGGGATGAGCAAGGATTCACCGTGTTTTTGCCGACAATCGAAAATAATCACCAAAAGTATGATGACTACCGAAAAAGTGATGCATATTTTGCTACCTGTGTCCAACTTCGCAAATTGCTTGAAAAGGGGAATGCCCGATGAAAAAAGCTGGTGTATTGCTTGTTGCCCTGTGGTATGCCCTGGCCTTTTTTGCAGGCAGACCTTTTCTTCCTTATCCCCATGCAGTAGCTTTCCATACAGCTCTAGCTCTTTTTCAAGGCACCCTAGTCAAGCACCTAGCCATATCTGCCTTTCGTATTAGTAGTGCGCTCGTAACAGCGACTGTTCTGGCAACCTGGTTGGGACTTGCTGCAGGCAGGAATAGAAGGACTGACAAAATGCTCACGCCTTTTGCCTATATTCTCTATCCACTGCCCAAGGTGGCGTTGTTGCCGGTAATCATGTTGTTTTTGGGACTTGGAAATCTCTCCAAGGTGTTTTTCATTGGGTTGGTTGTGTTTTTCCAGCTATACTTCGTTATCAGGGATGCAGCCCAAGCAGTGGATGAACACTATATTGATTCTGTACGTAGCCTCGGTGCTTCTCGGTATTCCATTCTAGTGCATGTTGTACTCCCTTCCATACTACCTTCCCTTTTTACTGCCTTGAGGGTTTCTACAGGGACAGCGACAGCTGTATTGTTTCTTGCCGAAACCTTTGCAACCTCCACTGGTTTGGGTTGGTATATTATGGACAGTTGGGCAAGGATGGACTATCTGGATATGTATGCGGGAATGGTATGCCTAAGTCTTCTTGCTACAACCTTTTTTGCCCTGTTCTCATTTTTAGATACTCATCTCTGTCCATGGATGCACCTCAGGGACAAGGAATACGCCAGGTAGATTTTCAAAGCCAACTCAAAATGGTTAACCATGTTGAGTTGGTTTACTGGTAGGCTGATCTGAAATGACTGCTATATGTAGATATCTCTCATCTGATGAATTCCCACATGTGAAAATGACAACTGTCTGTAATGTATTCTCTGGAAGGAGGGTAGTGTATGAAGTGAACTACCCCTTCTATGCAAAACGATTAAGGTTGCAGCCATTTTCTGAAACCCTGGGTATGTGCTTCAGCCAGATCATAGAATCCTCTCATTGCCTCTGCTGGGACCATTCCGAGCGAAAAACGCGCTATCAAAAGGTGATTGCGCAGATTATCTTGTACCATGTACGAAGCTGTCTTGATTTTGCATAATCATTAGGATAGTATTGTTGTTGCAAAACAGAAACACGAACCGGTATGGTAGTCCGGTTGACCGAAGGGTCCAGTAGCCTTTGCACAGAATTGTGCGTCGTCCAGTTTTTGCTCATGTAGGGGTATTTTGCCCTGAGGAGTGAATGATGGACGATTTTACGGTATGTACTATTCTTTTCGATGGACAATTCTGGATAGCCATAATTACACGATTCCAAGATGGTGAGTATCATGAAGCTCGGTACACTTTTGGACCAGAACCAACAGGACCTGAGATTCTACAATGGTCGGATTCAATTCTTCCGATGTTACCATTTGTGAAAGTTGAAAAACCAACAGCGTTAAAAAAAATGCTCTTGCCTTCTTGTTCACATGTTTCTTCCAAAGACCGTTATAAAGAAGCCAACACTAAACACTTGAAAGAAAAACAAAAAATAAAACATTCGCAAAAACAGATGGAGAAGAAGCTGCAATATCAGGCGAAGAAAGAAAAACGAAGAGAAAAACGCAAACACTGAACAGCAGATCTTTCTTCACCTTGAACAAAAGGATTATGGATTCAAATGCAAATGAAAGCGTTCATCGAATCCAATGGTTGGGTAAGGTGTACTTACGTGTTGGTGTGAAGCTTACAAAGAAATTGGAATAGGGCTAAGTGGAGAGACCTTTGATGCGACTTCCTGAATATCAATGACCACACATCTGAACCATAAAAAACCTCTCTCCGATAATTTATTATATGAAATGGGTTTAGTGTATGCGGTTGGCTGGATTTGAACCAGCATAAGGTTTCTCCCACCAGCACCTCAAGTTAGTATGTTTGGTTTTATACTTCATAAGGGGTTGTACAGAGCCTTGTATCAGAGCGTATGTGGTAATTTTTCCATAGTTAAACTACTGGGTTCATATACTAAGGGCTTCAATATTGGTGTCCACTTGTGAAGCCCTCAAAACCAAAGGATGTATCGTGAAAATATATCTATTGAATCGTGGGAATATCAATTTATGACAAATACCTATGAGTAAAAGAGAGTTCCTATGAAAATTCTGATACAATAAAATATGATTTAATACGAACTGGAATCGTCTTTATCCTGATTTTTACATGGTGTTTCAAGATAATCTGAGCTGTTATGTATATTCTTTTCAATATTCATCAGCCTTTTTGACATAAATCCGCTAGATACAGTGATACTTCCAAATATGGCTGCTAGTAATATAACTAATGACATTCCTGATCCATGAGATGTTCCAACAATTCTGCCGAAAATGAATTTGAAAAGATCATTCGACTGCATATAAGGTTCAAAAATTTTATCAGCAAGAAAGCCTCCTGTGATCATTCCAAGAGGGGTAGCAGGTCCGGATATGAGTCTTCTTATCCCGAAAACTCTCCCCTGCATAGTTGTTTCTACCTTCTTTTGCCAAATAGATTGGACACAATTGGAAGCCAAGGGAGAGAAAAGAGTCAATATAAATGCACCAATTATCCAAGTGTAGATAGTATTACCATTTCCCAGCAAAAGTAGTCCTGCAATATGTCCAAGAAAAAGACCGATCAGGGTACCTTTTATCAAATTCTTCGGACCTCCCCATATACTAATTAGAATTCCTCCAGCTAAAGCACCAAGACCAAGAGCTGAACCAACCTGACCGACAATCAATTCATCATTATTTGTGTAAATCAGAATCATGGGGAAAAGAACTCCTTGGATTAATCCTGAAAAAAAATTAGATGAAAACAAATAGAGTTGTAATATAACTAAATCCTTCTTTTTGAGTAAATATTTCCATCCTGAAGTAAAATCGGATAAGTAACTGTTTGTTCGTGATTGATCATCTTGTATATTGTTTGGAACAGCAATTAGAAATAATCCGGAAACTGCCAAAATGAATGTTATTATGTCTATAATCAGTATTCCGGAAATGTTAACAACAGGTAATAATATAGCTGCTGAAATAGGGGCAATAATTGTAGCAAGGGACTCAACAAGACCTAAAACACTGTTAGCACGTGTAAGGTTTTGAGTCTTCACAAGTAATGGTATTGTCGTAGAAAATGCAATCCATTGAAAGGATGAAAAAACCCCCGTGATACCCGTGATTATGAATAGATATATCACTTCCATTTTGTCGAAATGAAATAATAGGAAAATAAGTATTGTTAATACACCTGCCATTAGATCACTGATAATTAAAACCAATTTTCGATTCCATCGATCAACAAGTATTCCGGAAAATGGACCAAAAAGTATCATAATACCAAGATAAACTGCACCAAGAACAGCGTAAGCACCAGCTTCACCAGTTTTTTGAAAGACCCATATTCCTAAAGCAAATTGAGTCATCGTAGTTCCGAATATTGATATCAATTGTCCAAAACAGATAATTAGAAACGTTTTGCCAGCTGGACTTATTCTATTTGTAGGGGGAAAGTATTTTGTCATAATTCTTTATGAACCTCCAATTATACCTGTGGTGGTGAAGTGATTTTTGAAGAACTACTCGATAGCAGATACGGTATACCTCTGCATTCTGCATCGCCAAGAGATTTTGGGAAGATTATTTCTTGTATCCCGATTTTGATCATTAAACAAAACTACCTCTAATAAATACTGTAATTGGTATCTTTATGTTAGATTAAATTCTAATATAAAGTCAATATGATTTATGCTATATGATTGAAAAATATCTAATATGACATTGATTTGGTATTAAATTTATTGTAATATAGCTGTATGAAAATGATAAATGATGAAGTAGTTGATTTTATTTTTGCGATGAATCATTTCGCCAATCGTAATAAAATATCTGAAAGCAATGCTTTGGGTATACCTGAACTGGCACATTGGTGTCGTGAATATGAAAGAAGGCTGTCACCATTTTTACTGAATGACATTGCCTTAATAAATGGGAAAATGGTTTTTCCTACTAAATATCTTTTTTTGCTTTATATAAACACTCCAGGGACAGAGACAGTAGAAGATTTTCTTTACAGGCTGGAACAGGTGACGACGGAAGATTTCATTGAGCATGTCAGAATGGAATTTTTGGCTAGAAAAGAAGATGAATTGACCATTCATATGCTTCAGGATGTTCTCATCAACGAGGGCCTTAATCCGGGATATGATACTGCAGAAGAAGCAGAACTTCTTCACGTCTTTCTGCAAGACCCTAAAAACTTTCTTGAACGGCTTCATAAGACTTATTCTGATTTCTATACTCTGGCCTATAAACCTGGTCACATCAGTTTGAGAGATATTGAATGTGAAAAGCTGCTTTGGCATACTAAGAGGCTTGAAGAGAATCCTGATATGTATTTCGAACAACTTGGGTTGCATAGTTTTATCAGCTCTCTAAGAGAAAATGACGAACCAATAGTATATTTTTCTTTGTTTTCAGATTCCATGATTTCCTCCTTCTGGAATATTCAAACTGTAGTGATAGGAGCAGGAACAGATCAACTAATCATAAATCATTCAGCAAAAGATAAAACCGATGAGTTTTTTTCCTGTTTTGGAGATCCCAAGCGTCTTGAGATTCTGAGATTAACTGCAAAACGACCTTGGTACAGTACGGAACTTGCAAATCATTTTGGGATTAGACCAGCAACCCTCTCTTATCATATTAGCATCCTCGTTAATGCTGAACTTCTCCATTTGGTGAAAGGAGAATCAAGAAGGTTCTATTATACTTTGAATGAAAAATCAATCAAAGAGTATTTGGGTTTTGTTGCACAAGATTTGCTTGGACATGATATTAGATAATTGTTCCGAACCCCTTTTTTTGGGGTTGTACACACTTTGGGGGACAATAGGCAAAAAGAGGTTCATGGGAAAAATCTGTGGGAAGTAGAAAATCCTCACAGGCAGAACAAGATTATAAAATAGAAAGAGGGCAATCCTTCTGTTAGTATTGAAGTAACCACAAATCAAGCTAACAAGGAAGGACGCCCATGGACCAGTATAGCAACACTATCCTACATTTGCCAGATTACCAGGTGACAAGCGAAGCAACCATCGAGGAACGACAGACCGAACAGGGGCCTGTCATGGTCCAGACAATACATGGCATGGTCACCACCAGCATCCCCGACTCCTGCCAGCATTGCGGGGGAGTGCTGCAACAACATGATCAAGACAGTGCGCAGGCAGGCCTATAGATACAGGGACACCCAATACTTCTTCCTCAAGATTTGGGACAGGAGCAGGAGATACCCCAAGAACCGCTCAATCGCAAAAGCCATGGGGAAATGGATTCAGGCTAGAGTGGAGTGGGAGAAATCCCACAAGAGAATCTCATGGGTTCATGGGAAATATCTGTGGGAAGTAGAAAATCCTCACAGGCAGAACAAGATTATAAAATAGAAAGAGGGCAATCCTTCTGTTAGTATTGAAGTAACAACAAATCAAGCTAACAAGGAAGGACGCCCATGGACCAGTATAGCAACACTATCCTACATTTGCCAGATTACCAGGTGACAAGCGAAGCAACCATCGAGGAACGACAGACCGAACAGGGGACTGTCATGGTCCAGACAATACATGGCATGGTTACGACCAAAATCCCCGACTCCTGCCAGCATTGCGGGGGAAGGCTGCATGCCAACCAGCATCTGAGGGTCACCCTGCAGCACCTGGTAATAGGAGATTGGAAGATTGTCCTGGATGTTGGCTACCAGCAGCTGCTCTGCACCGAATGCCACAAGACAACAAGGCAGGACATTCCTTTCAAGCAGCGCGGGCATTTCATCACCACCTGCTTCCACCTCCAGATCGAGGGTCTGCTCAGACGCTCGGACATGACGGTCAAGGGCCTTGCCAGTGCGTTGCTCACCAACCGGAAGCTGGTCAGGGAAGTGGACAAGGCCCTGCTGGGGGACAGGTACGGGGACATGCTGCCCACCCATCCCAGCGCTCACATCTGCGTCGACGAGTTCTCCCTGCACAAGGGACACCGGTATGCGACGGTGGTGCTTGACTGGGAGACGGGAGAGATCCTGTTCCTGGAGGAAGGGAACAGCGAGCGACAGCTGCTGCACTTCTTCCGGAAGGTCGGCAGGCAATGGATGCTGCAGGTGAGGTCGGTCTCCATGGACATGAACGCCCAGTACTGCAAGGCCGTCGAGAGCATATATCCCCACATTGCGATAGTCTACGACGCCTTCCACATAACCAAGAACTTCAACGACCGCATCATCACCGAACTCAGGAGACTGGAGCAGAACCGGCTCCAGGAGCACATCAGCAAAAGCAAGGCGAAGGCCATACGCTCCAGGAAGGCCATGAAGGATGCCGATGCAGCAGGAAGGGAGGCCCTGGAGCTGGAGATTGCCGAACAGAGGCTGTCAGCCAAGGAAGCGGAGAGGAAATACACGGCGCTGAAGGGCAGCCGCTACGTGCTCACCAGCAGCAGGGTGGCCCTGCAGAGGAAGGATGAGCTGGCCAAGTCCCATAACAGGGAACTCGCCATAGCCTATGAGAACAAGGGCCTTGCCCTGCCCGACGGACAGCGCAAGTGGTCGACACGCAACGTCCAGCGCCTCGATCAGGTGTTGGGGGAGAGCGACAACCTCAGCCTGGCTTTCTTCCTCGGCGACCAGCTGAAGGCTGGCCTGGACTGTACCGACGAACAGGAGATGAAGGACGGACTTGGGCAGTGGCTGGCCCTCTCGGAAAGCTTTGTAGTGCAGATCCCGATGCTCAAGGCGTTCAACAGGATGATGAGCACACGCATGGAAGGCATTGTCTCAAGGGTGCGCTTCCCCATCTCGAACGGCCCCCTGGAAGGCTGCAACAACATGATCAAGACGGTGCGCAGGCAGGCCTACGGATACAGGGACACCCAATACTTCTTCCTCAAGATCTGGGACAGGAGCAGGAGATACCCCAAGAACCGCTCAATAGGAAAAGCCAAGGAGAAACGGATTCAGTCTAGAGTAGAATGGGAGAAATCCCACAAGAAAATCTCATGAACCATCTCATGAACCTTTTGTGTACAGTAGGCAAAAAGAAAAGAAGCTAATTCCTTTATTAAAGAAATTAGCTTCCTTGTTGTTATGCGGTAGACTGGACTTGAACCAGCACAAGATTTCTCCCACCAGCACCTCAAGCTGGCGTGTCTACCAAATTCCACCACTACCGCATTACTGAGGTTATAGGCGTCGTTCTTTCGAACTGACCTTGGCTACATTACAACAATGAGGGCTATTGCGTCAAGCCCTCTTTTTTGAAAAGAGGGCTTATACTGCAATTTTCAAACTAAAGCTTCAAATTCATCCAACAAGGAGGAGAAATGCTTGAGGGCCATCTCAACTGGTTCCTTCTTAGCCATATCCACTCCTGCTTTCTTCAGGGAATCAATAGGGTAGGTGCTTCCTCCGCTTTTTAGGAAAGCGAGATAATCACTCTTCTCCTCGTCCCCTCCATTGAGTACTTTCTGGCTCAAGGCAATGGCAGCACTGATACCTGTGGCATACTTGTAGACATAGAAGGAGGAGTAGAAGTGTGGGATCCTCAAGCCTTCCAGGTCGCTTTCTTCCTCAAGCTCCACTGAAGGACCGAAATAGAGCTCAAGAAGCTTTCGATACTCACTTCTAAGTAGGTCTACGGTCAAGGGAATTCCCTCTTCGCTCAAGTGATGGGTGATGTCCTCAAACTCGGCAAACATCGTTTGTCTGAAGAGGGTGGCCACAATATCATCCAGGCCCTTACTTAGGATGAAGGCCTTGGTCTTTTTGTCCTTTGCCGTTTCAAAAAGATATTTGGCTACCAGCTGTTCGTTGAAGGTGGAGGCCACCTCCGCTTCAAAAATTGTATAGTCATACTGAAAGTAGGGGTTATTCTTTGCACTGAAGTAACTGTGCATGGAGTGACCACCCTCATGAGCCACCGTAAAAAGGTCCCTCAGTACGTCTTCCTTGTAGTTGAGTAGTATATAGGGCTTGCTAGTGTAGCATCCGCTTGAGAAGGCTCCACTGCGCTTTCCCTTGTTCTCATAACGATCGACCCACCTCTCTGTGGTCAGACCTTTCTTCAGTATGGAGACATATTCCTGGCCAAGGGGGGCCAAAGCCTCACTGATCGTTTCTACCGCCTCTTCGTAGGGAGTGTTTTTTTGGATCCCTGCAACCAGAGGGACATACACATCGTAATGGGCCAGCTTTTCCAAGCCCATCAGACGGGCACGCACCTGGTAGTAACGATGTAAGGAGGGAAGGGCCTCATGGACTGAGGTTATCAAGTTGTCATACACACTCATCGGGACGTTATCAGGAAAGAGTGCCTTCTGACGACAGCTCTCATACCCACGGGCCTTGCAACTGAATTTGTCCTGTTTGACCTGCCCTTCATAGAGACGAGCGATGGTATGCTTGTGCTGATCGTAGGTTGCATAGAATTTCTTGTAGGCTTTCTTTCTCAATTCCCGGTCTTCACTCATCAGAAACGAGCTATAGGTGCTTTGGGTAAGAGGCTTTTCACCTTCTCCAGTTTCAAGCGTCCCGAAATCAAAATCAACATTGGTGAGGTCCCCAAAGGTGGTGCGGGCAGTAGAGCCCACTTCGCTTTGTAAGGCCATGATGCGTTCTTCTTTCTCACTGAGCACATGCTCTTTGAAGCGCCTTGATTTTTCAAGGTAGACCTTGTAGGGCGAAAAGTCAGTATCCTTAAGGTATTCTTGGATGGTTTCATCATCTATGGCAAGCAGTTCGGGATCAAAATATGCCATGTTAGCCCCAAGTTGGGCGAGACTTTGGCTCACTAGGGAGTACCGCTTAACATTGGTGCTATCGGATGCATCACCAGCATAATTGAGAAAGGCCCAGCTATAGAGCTGTTCAGCTAGGATGCTCGTTTTTTCATACCATCCAAAGGTATCCAGGAAGCTCTCTTTTCCTTCACCTAGTTTGCCCTTGAAGGAAGGGGCCTTGTCAATCTCATGTTGCAGGCCTTTCATCCCCTCTTCCCAGGCCTTATCGTCAGCGAACAAGGGCTTCAGGTCCCAAGTATCTTCAATTGCGACTTCTGATCGTTTAATAATATCCATCATATTTCTCCCAAAATGGTATTCAACAGACGCGTAGCCCGTCCCCTGTGGCTATACATATCCTTGTCTTTCTCACTGAGGGCTGCCATTGTTGCGGAAGCCTCATCGACGTAAAAAACAGGGTCATATCCAAATCCGGCATGACCATCAGGTTCTTTTGTGATGGAGCCCTCTACCGATTCTGAAATTGTATATACTCTATACGTATCTATCACCAATGCAAGGGCGCAGACAAACGTAGCCTTCCGTTCTTTTTCCGTGGTGTAGTGCTCGAGGTTCTTAAGCAGATAGGCATTGCGCTTCCCTGCTTCAAGCAGATGTCCCGCCTCCTCCATACCGTAGCGAGCTGTCCTGACACCAGGGCTTCCTCCTAGGGCCTCAACACAGAGGCCTGAGTCGTCAGCAAGTATGGCATAGCCCTCGGGTACGCTCGGTAAAAGGGAAAGGGCCTTTCCCAATGCATTTTCAGTAAAGGTCTCACCTGACTCTTCGAAGTCAAAAGTCAGGCCAAGTTCAGAAGGCAGGAAGATCGTATGGTCTGTAAGGATCCGTGCAAACTCTTCCCGCTTATGGTTATTTGATGTTGCCAATAGAATATTCATAGGTAAAAAGATACTCATTGGGTCAAATTTAGTCCATACATTCTTGGATTAGAGCCTTGATATAATGTACTGAGGAGGCAACTGTCCCTTTGGGAACCCCCAGCAACAGGCTTATTTGCGAGTGGCTCAGATGGTATTCCATACTTCTTATCTGCTCGACCTTTGTTCTGTGCACTCTCTCAGTCCAGCTGAGAAGGTTCTTCAGTTCCTCTTGCTTTGTACTGTTGATGCACAGGTTCAATTCTGCCTGAATTTCCATGATTCGTCTGAAATGGCGGTTTGAAGTCTCCTCCATCTGTTGTTTGCACTTTTGCTTTTCCTGTAGCTGTAATTCCGCAGTTGAGAGAAATCTGTTGAGTAGGTGAACATCTACCTCAAGCAGGGATGCTATCTCTTCCAAGAGGTATAAATTGGTCATATGGGGAGAGATTGCCAACATGATGAGGAAACGCTTGCGATTGACCCTTTGCTGCAGTTTCTTTTGTAGACGCTTCTGCACCTTGTCAAGCTGTATCTGACTGGCATCATGGTATTTGGGAGCGTTGAGCACCTGGTCAAACAGGGAGGGCATCACTGAGTAGTCTACTGTAGCTATATAAGAGAGTGGGGTATAGGTTTTTGTCTCAGCTACACAGCTCTCAAAGTCTGGCTCATCCCAAAGTTTCTGCTCGCTTTCAAGCAGTGCCCTTTCCTTGTTTTTCTGGGTGCGCTTGTAGGCCATGAAGTACCGGCTTCTCTTGCGCACCACCTCGGTGATGTACCCGATATAGGGTAGGTTTCCTTCCCTGTAGGAAGTGAGATAGTGTTCGATGGTCTCATAACAGTACAATAAGAACTCACAGCAATCTTCCTCAGGCAAAAGCCTGAGTTTGGATGGGAGAGTGTACAATAACTGTTGGGTTATGAGATGAACCTTGTTGTGCAATACTTGGTTCTCTTTCTGTTTTTGCGATAGGAGGACCGCTTTGGTCAGCCTATTGCTTTGTGTGTCCGAAATGCCCGCGATATACATGCTTTGCTCCTTGTGGGTGATCTCCACAAGGAACATGCAATGTGTATGCCAACTTTATTTTAGATCAGGTTTTCAACTGCTTCAAGCAGGTTCTTCCGTACTGTCTTGAGAGGTTGTTGTACGGTAGCTCCAGCGGCCTTTTTGTGCCCGCCGCCACCAAAACTTTCAGCCAAGGCACCAACGTCAATATGACTTTGGTGGCTTGCACGGAAACCCACTTCAGTAGTAGTTTCAGAGACTTCTTTGAAAAAGAGCACCACTTCCACACCCTTGACGGATAGCAACATCGAGTAGAGTGCATCACTGGGCTTGTCTGTGGTTATGAACTGTCCCTTGTCAGTAAGGAAACTGGAGCTTGTCATCAATTTCCCCTCAAAAAAGGATTCACTTCGATCAATGAGCTTACCCAGATATTTTACGTAGCTGAGATTCTTCCCGCCGGTCATCTTTGTATTCATCATGTTAGGGGAGACCCCAAGGTCGACCAGTTCAGCTGCCATGCGCAAAGTTTCACCCCTATAGGCATTGATGAATCTGAAGAATCCTGTATCAGTGGCGAAGCCAAAGAAAAGATGTTCGGCTATCTCTTCGGTGATCACAATATCCAGTGCCTTGAATACCTGCATGATGATCAGGGTGGTGGATACCGATTGAGGAATGATATAGCGGTAGGAACCGAATTGCTCTCCGCTACTGTGATGGTCAAATATGACCGTAGTGAGACCTTCCAGCTCATTGGCAAGATGTCCCAACCTTTCGCGGGCAGAACAATCCACTACAACGACTACAGGATTCCTCTTGTGCAGGTCCTCGTCGATGTGGTTTAGGAAATCTGCTCGCAAGTGTGCAATCTCAGAGCGGTCAAAAGGCCCTGCATTTGCAAGATGGACGATCTTGCCCATCTTCAGCAACAGGGCTTTCATTGCCATCTGGCTGGATATGCAGTCCCCATCGGGACTGATATGGCCAACTACGACAAACTCCTGCCGGTTCCTCAATAGATTGAGAATCTCTTCATCTATGGGTGGGTAGGTAAAGAACATTCTAGGCGCCCCGGATAATTTCCGGTTCCTTTCCATTGAGTACACTATCCTCTCCTACAATGACTTTTGTCACCCCTGTAAGGGAAGGGATATCATACATGATGCCCATCATAATCTTCTCAACAATAGAGCGCAGGCCACGAGCACCAGTCTTCTGTTCAAAAGCCTTCTTGGCAACAGCGGCGACAGCTTCATCCTTGAAGGTGAGCTCAATGCCATCGAGTCTGAAGGATGCCTCATACTGGCGTATGATGGAGTTTTTGGGCTCAACAATGATGCGCATGAGGTCAGCCTGGGAAAGGTTGTTCAAAGCAACATGAATGGGCAATCTTCCGATGAACTCTGGGATAAGTCCAAACTTAACCAAATCATCGGGCATCAGCTCGTTGTAGATGATGCTCAGATTCTTATCCGCGGTATTGGATATCTTTGCTCCAAATCCCATTGCATGGGCTGAGGTACGCTTTTCGATGACCTTATCCAGACCGACAAATGCACCACCACAGATAAACAGGATATTGCGTGTGTTGATCTTCAGCATCTCTTGGTTAGGATGCTTCCTTCCTCCCTGGGGAGGGACGGCTGCATCTGTACCTTCGATAATTTTCAGCAAGGCCTGTTGTACTCCCTCTCCACTGACATCACGTGTAATGGATGGGTTCTCGCCTTTTTTGGCTATCTTGTCGATTTCATCGATGAAGATGATGCCGAACTCGGCAGCCTTGATATTGTCATTGGCGTTCTGGATCAGCTTGAGCAGGATATTCTCTACGTCCTCACCGACATACCCAGCCTCTGTGAGTGTGGTGGCATCAGCGATAGCGAAGGGAACCTGCAACTTCTTTGCAAGGGTAGATGCAAGCAGTGTCTTGCCTGTTCCGGTAGGCCCGACCATAAGGATGTTTGACTTGTCCAGTTCAACTCCCTGGTCAGTGATCTGTTTTTGGAACTTCACACGCTTGTAGTGATTATATACAGCAACAGCCAGGACGCGTTTTGCACCTTCCTGACCGATAACATACTCATCCATATAGTCTTTCAACTCTTGGGGCGTGGGAATGGTTTCGGGCAATCCCACAACGGTTTCCTGCAAGTTGGGATCTCCGCTAAGCATGTCGTTGCATACTTTGACGCATTCGTCGCAAATGGCTACGCCAGGACCGTTGATGAGTCTCTTTACTTCTTCTTGGCCTTTGCCACAGAAGGAACAGACTTTAGCATTTCGTGCCATTAATTACTCCTTCTCATTACTTTGTCGACAAGGCCATAGGAAACAGCATCGTCGGCGCTGAGGAAGAAATCACGCTCAACATCCTTGGAAATCTGTTCCAAGCTCTTATGGGTATGTTCGACGAAAATGTCAATGGTGAGTTTCTTCAGTCTGCTGATCTCCTTGGCCTGGATGGAGATGTCGGTTGACTGGCCTTGTACGCCTCCCCATGGCTGGTGAATCATGACACGGGAGGAGGGCAGAATATACCGTTTGCCTGCGGCACCTGATGCAAGCAACAAGGCTGCCATGCTGGCTGCCTGTCCCATGCAGATGGTCTGCACATCGCTATGCAAGTACTGCATAGTATCATAGATGGCTAGGCCGGCAGTCACACTTCCCCCTGGGCTGTTGATGTAAAGACTGATATCTTTCTTCACATCTTCAGATTCGAGAAAGAGCATCTGGGCAACAACAAGATCTGCTGTGGCATCGTTGATCTCGCCGTCGAGGAAGATGATTCGGTCTTTGAGTAATCGGCTGAAGATGTCGTATGCTCTCTCTCCAACACCAGACTGTTCGACTACCATCGGTATGGTTGATTGCATCCTTTCAGGATGAATATTCATGGCAAAAGCCCCCTCATAATTCTTAGGATTAAAAAGGCGGAACCTGGATGGGAACCGCCTTTTCACAACATTGACTACTGCAAGAAAAGAAGGTTATGCACCAAGGGAATCTTGCATGAATTCACTGTAGTCAACTGCCTCACCCTCTTTGAAAGTATTCTTTTCTTGGAGGAATGGGGCGATTTTCTGGAATTTCAGATCATCTTCAATCATGGTACGATAGTAGTTGATCTGAGCTTCATCAGTCACATTGGCGAGTTGTTCGTCAACGACCTTCTGCACTTCCTCTGTATCAGCGGTAAACTTTTCAATTTCCATTACCTGTTCCATTATCAGCTGGATGCGCAAAGTCTTCTCTGCACTTTCTCTCCAAGGTGCTGTAAGATCTGCCTTGGTCTTCTGCTGGAACTGGAGGAACTGCTCAATCTGCTCTTCGGTAAGACCCGTCTGCTGTACATAGCGTTTCCAAGCTTGGTCTACTTCCATGTCAATCATGCTTTCAGGGACACTGATAGTGGTTCCCTTAAGCAATTCTTCAGTAAGGGCATCAAGCTTTGCCTGTTCGAGCTTTGCAGCCAAGGCGTTCTCAAGCTTCTTGCGGGTTGCCTGTACCAAGTCATCAACAGTCTTGTACTCATCCTTGACATCCTGGGCGAAATCATCGTCCAAAGCAGGAACATCTCGGAACTTCAGAGCCTTGAGGGCTACGTTGAGCTTAATGGTCTTTCCCGCATATCCCTCAACGGTGGAATCCTCAGCATAGGTCTTGGTAATGGTTTTTTCTTCTCCAACCTTCATGCCTGTGATCTCTTCGTCAATTTCATAGAAGTTTGAACCGCTTCCGATGGTAAAAATGAAATCCATGCGTGCGGTAGAAGCTACTTCATTGCCCTCTTCATCAAGCTCGACATAGTCAATGGTAACAATATCACCATTTTCTGCCTTGCCATCCTTGTCGATGACCATAGCATTCTGGTCTCTGAGCTTGTCGAGTTCCTTGGTGACCTCTTCTTCTGGAAGTTCTACCTTGGGAATGGTGACAGTTAGTCCGGTATAGGCGGGCATCTCAAAGACAGGCATTACATCATATTTAACAGTAAAGGTAATGTCACTATTGCTCTTGAAGGGGAGAAGAGTCTCCTCATCCTGCAGTTCAGGGGTGCTGTATGGCAGTGGCTTGTTTTTGTCCTCTACCTCTGTTAAGGCTTCCTTGAGTGCTTCTTCAATGGTATTGAAGGTGCTTTCTTCACGGATATCCTTACCAAACTTGCTTTCCATTACGGAAAGGGGAGCCTTTCCTTTTCTAAAACCCTTGAGCTGGATGGTAGCTGCATACTTGTTAAGAGCTGCCTTGTAGCCTTCTTCAATGGTGTCAGCGGTCACAGTGACCGTCAGCGCGACGGAGGAATTCTCCAGTTCTTTAATACTCTTTTCAGCGATCATGCTATCCTCATCCTTTCGGTCCATCTGGGACCTATATAACCTAGGCTATGCCATTTTGTTGCTTACTGTAATGCGAACCCTTGGAGTATACTACAATCCAAGGGGAGCGACCACCCTGCAAAAGGGGAAATGGGAGAAAAACCCTCATACCTGAAGCATATTGTATATACCAAGTATTTGCGTTTTGGTCTAGAGGATGGGAGAAATCCACATCACTAAACGTACACAAGGTATAGGGTCCCCCCTAACTGTTGGAATGGTGCTGAAGAATAAAAAAGGCAACTGACTACAGTATTGTAATCAGTTGCCTGAGAGCGAAAGACGGGACTTGAACCCGCGACATCCACCTTGGCAAGGTGGAGCTCTACCGCTGAGCTACTTTCGCAAAAACCAATCAGCTTGTTACGACAGATTGGAAAAGTACTATGCGAGAGAGGGGACTTGAACCCCTACACCGTAAGGTACCAGATCCTAAGTCTGGCGTGTATGCCAATTTCACCACTCTCGCAGTGCACGTCGCACCCCTAGAAGAGGTTCGCCATGAGTGAGCCGCAAAGGGATCGAACCTTTGACCCGCAGATTAAGAGTCTGCTGCTCTACCATCTGAGCTAGCGGCCCATGACAAAGTTATACTAACAAAAACCAAAACCCAAAACAAGTACCGTTGCGCCCGGAAGGATTCGAACCTTCGACCTACGGATTCGAAGTCCGGCGCTCTATCCAGCTGAGCTACGAGCGCTTCACTACCGCCAGAAAAGGGTGGAAGACGGGGCTCGAACCCGCAACAGCCAGAACCACAATCTGGTGCTCTACCATTGAACTACTTCCACCATGGTAAGCTGAAGCAGTGGTTATTCACCAGTGCGTTTCAACGTTGCTTACTATGCCTTAAACCCATTTCTTTGTCAACAACCCTATGTAAAATTTTGTAAAATTTGGCCATTTTCTGGCAAGGCTTTGCTAGGCAATTAATTACTATCCTTGTCTGAAAAGAGCTTCTCAGGCATTTGTTGGCCATTTCTACCTGTTTCTGTCCTGATGTACAGCCTCTACGAAGGCTAGGTGGTGTTTCCATCTGATGCTTCTGCCGGCGATCAGAGGGATTAGTTGCTCCTCAACGCTGTTCAGGTCCACTTTAACGCATAGGCTCTTCCAAGCAGAGAGGTATGAGCCTCCTAGCCACCGAGTGATGTCGGCTTTGGTGATGAACCTATTCTCAAACAGGTCCTGCTGCTCAAGTTTTGCTGTGAAGCCTCTCTTGGCAAAGGCCCCCACAAGATCTTCTGACTTCCAATTGGAGAGAGAGGTGCCCTCTTCTCCATATATGATTGTTTCTGCTTGTCTGAGGAGCTCCTGCAAACTGGTGGGACAAAAGTCCGAAAGGCGAGAGCCTTCTGAAGGCACGCCTTCTGCAAAGCGTAGTACCCCTTGGGGTGCAAGACGAATCTTGAGAAGATCCAAAAGGGGGTCCTTTTCTGTAAGGCGGGTAAGCGTGTTGCGCCCTAGGATTACCTCAAAAACCAGTCCCTCTTCTAGTTTTTCCAGGGTATCCTCCAAGGGCGCGTGCACAATAGTTGGCTTCTCCAGGCTTTGTAGCGAGTCTGCATAGTGGCTGATGTGCTGCATCTGGGCAGACGTTTGCACTTGTCCGACCACCAACCCTTCAGGGGTCTGTCTGTATGCTTCCCAGAGCAGCAGGCCATGGCCTGCGTTGCAGATGAGGACCCTGTCGCTTCTGCGTAGTGTAAGAGCGGAGAATAGGGTTGTGCGTATGCCTTGCAACATCGCACCTCTCTCGCTGGTGGTCCTGCTCAACCACCGTTCTCGATCCTTGTCGCCTGGGGAGTAGGTGAGGTTCTCGACAAAGGCATCCTCTTCTATGCTTTCCAGTTGTTCCTCTCTGCGGCGATTCACCTCACTACGGATATTTTTCTCATATCCCTGGTCACTTGGCTGGTAGTATACCTTGCCCTGAAGGGAGGTCGGTAGGTATTGCTGGGCTACCCAGTGATCCTGGAATGCATGGGGATAGAGGTAGCCCTGCCCATGTCCAAAGCCCTTTGCATCTCTGTTGCCATCCCTGAGATGGTTTGGCACCTCATCCTGCGTCTCTTCTTCAACACCTTTTAGTGCATCAAAGAATGCCATAGCGGAATTGCTTTTTGGTGCCGTAGCCAAATAGAGGGCGGCATGTGTAAGATGGAACCTCCCTTCTGGGAAACCTATCCTTTCAAAGGCCTGGGCATCGGCCCCTACGACCACTATTGCATTTGGGTCAGCGAGTCCCACATCCTCACAGGCACTGATAAGCATTCTCCTAAAGATGAACTTGGGGTCCTCTCCAGCACTTACCATTCTGGCCAGCCAGTAGAGCGAGGCATCGGGATCACTACCACGCAAACTTTTTATGAAAGCACTGATGACATCAAAATGATAGTCCCCTTCCTTATCATAGAGTACTGCCTTGCGTTGGATGCTCTGTTCTGCTGCATCACTTGTGATGTGGATGTGTGTTTTGTCTGGGGGTGGGAAATGGTCGACAGAGGTTTCCACTGCAAGCTGCAGTGCATTGAGCAGAGATCGTGCGTCACCATTGGCTACATCTATGATGTGCTCAAGGGCCCCCTGATCAAAGCTTACCTCAAAGGAGCCATAGCCACGGCTCTTGTCCCCCAAGGCCTGGAGGGCTATCGCTTTCAGGTCTGTTTCTGTGAGGCTTTTCAGCTGAAAAATCCTAGACCGGCTTACCAGGGCGGCATTCACCTCAAAGAAAGGGTTTTCTGTCGTCGCCCCTATAAGGATGAACGTGCCATTTTCTACCCAAGGTAAGAGGGCATCCTGCTGACTTTTATTCCATCGGTGGACTTCGTCAATAAAAAGGATGGTCCTCTGTTCGAAGAGCTCAAGGCGTTTTTTGGCTTCCTCAATCTCATACCGTAGTTCCTTTACCCCTGAAAGCACTGCGTTTAGGGTGCTGAAATGTCTTTTCGTGGTGTTTGCGATTACCCGTGCCAGAGTTGTTTTGCCTGTTCCTGGAGGTCCATAGAAAATGACGGAGGAGAGTTGGTCGGCCTGGATGGCCCTTCTCAACAGTCTTCCTTGTCCTATGATGGCATCCTGACCTATGTATTCATCCAGGACTCTGGGGCGCATACGATAAGCTAGGGGTTGGTTTCTTTCTGCGCTCTGTTCGTTTGCTGCTTCGAAAAGATTCATTGTTGTACCTTTTTGTTGAGTATCTCATAGAATGAGCCTGTACCTTGGAATACTGGAGTTGTCCTCAAGTACAGTTCTTCCTTGGTCAGTTCGCTCAGATAGGCAGAGAGGAATATCTGGATGAGATGTTCAGTAGGATCAGGGCCAAGGAGGGGTAGGCTCTCTTCTCCCAAAAGAGTTTTCGAGCGTGACCAGATGGCATACCTGTCGGTGAGCATCCGCCAAGTCTCTTCGCTGGAGAGGAGTAATTCTTCAAGCATGGACCGGACATCACGCTCTATATCCTTCTGATAGGTGGCAAATAACAGGGGCGTTGCACTACTGTCGCTTTCTTGCATTACAGAGATAGGATCCTCTATCACCAATCTTTCGATATAGGTATTGAGGAGACCAGGCATGGCTATGGTTGCCCCTCGGAATGCTGTGATCACCTGTTTGGACCACAGATCAAGGTGTTCCTCCAGCCGAGGAATCTGCTTCTGCTCCAATAGCGAGGATGAAGAGGGAGGAACCAGGGTAATAAGCGTCATTTGGGAATGCATATTGGCTTCAATGCGCTCGCTAGCGGTTTGGACTACCTCTTTGAGAGCGGTGCGTATCTCAGCAAGACCCGTTTCTTTCTGGTTGTGAAGGGTGGAGCAGCCGCTGAGTATGGTGAGCACAATGAGTAGGGGAAACAACCTTTTCATGGTTTTGACTATACCATTGCAACCCTCTCTTGCCTAGCTTCTCCGACTATTTGACCAAAGAGGGGGATACAGTTGACTATTGAAGAGAAAATGCACACATTATACAGTAGTTTTAGGAGGCTAGCATATGGCGCAAAACAAACAAACAGTGCTGAACAATGTAGTCGTACGAGAAAGAAGTATAGTAAAGAGCGTATATCTTTGGATGACCGCAGGTCTTGGGCTTACCGGTGTAGTTGCTTTTTTCCTGGCAAGCAACCCCTCGCTCATGCGAGCCTTGGTTGGCAATGGCATGGGACTGCTGCTGATTATCATAGGTGAGTTCGCCCTGGTGTTCTATCTGACCGCAAGAATTGAGAAGATGAGCCAAAGTAGTGCCATAGGAGCATTCCTTGCCTACTCTGTGCTTACAGGGATTATGTTGAGTACCCTCTTTGCCGTCTATACGGGAGCGGTAATCTACAAGACATTCCTGACAACTGCGTTGATGTTTGCAGGCATGAGTGTATATGCAATGAGTACCAAGAGGGATCTTTCCGGTCTTGGTTACTATCTGAGGATGGCCCTTTGGGGTCTTATCATCGCATCACTGATGAATTTCTTCTTCCGCTCCTCTGGCTTTGAGTATATCCTCAGTTTCTTGGGTGTCGGTCTTTTTCTGGGTCTGACCGCCTATGATACTCAGCGTCTTGTCAGGATGAATGACCAGTACGGTTCTTCCATGGACGAGGACACCTTCACCAAGATGAGCATCATCGGAGCCCTTTCTCTCTATCTGAACTTCTTGAATATCTTCTTGTTCTTGTTGAGAATTTTCGGAAGGTCAAAGTAGCACGTAGAGTCTCATAAGAACATATAATGCAAACACAGGGCTTCCCAATGGGGAGCCCTGTGTTTGCATTGTACTCGGAGAAACCTGTTTTCTGGTCTTGTACCCGCTATCTTCTGAAAAAGGTCTTCTCTTTTTGCAGGCTATAAGGGAAAAGGGGTGTAAGGAGTAGGAATGGTTGGTATAGATAAGGGTTGGTGATGGGGCAGGACCTCCCCAGAAAAATGCATGACTGCGGAGCAAAAAAAGTAGGAACCAGTGATTTAACAAGGAAGGACGCCCACTGGACCACCGGCTCCCAAATTCACTGGCTCCACATATTTGCAAGCTTGTCTGTCCGGACCCGCTTATATTTTTTTAGTTTGCTACTACGAACAACATCTTTGTACTGGCAGATTCCTGTACCGAATAGGAGAAGTTATAGGAATTGGATTCTACGACAAACTCGTCATCAAGGGTATTGAAGGAAGTTCTTTCCGGTATATAGGCTGTAAGTCTCAGGACTGCGGTCTCATTGCCGCTGGCAGCAAATAAGGAAGTAGCGGCTATTGCCAAGAGAATGGTTATTGCTAAGGTTTTTGCCAACTTCTTCACTTCTGCTCTCCTTTGTTTGTTCTTCTTACATGTATATAATGTGGTATATGTGAGAAGTAGTCAAGGGGAAAGTGAGCTAAATTGTTATAATATAAAAAGATGCTAAATGTCACATGTTAGAAGATGTTTGTGTTAACTTGTAACATATCACATAGTTATTCATGTGATATGTTTCTGTATAAGTTGCTTGAGATACAACTTATGACAGGATGGAAAGGTATCCAGAGCATTCAAATCAGGGTTTTCAGATTTCTATGGTTTGTACGAAGTTGTGGCGTGACAAGAGACACCAAACGTTTTGAGTAGCTGTTGTGACGTAGGCTCTGTGGTATAAGTTGAGAGAAGTTTGGTTTTTCGAGCGAAATTTTGAGATGGAGAACTCTTCGGGTATTCCTGAATGCACAATACCGTCAAGAGGTGCTGTACCTGTCTATGTCGTGATAGGATTCGGTAGGGGATGGCTTCGTGGCCAATCGCTGAGCTAGATTCTGATACGTGATTTTGCGTAACCCCCTGAAGAGGATGCATCCATCAGCCGCAACAGGTATTTCTTTGGTGGGATTCGAATGGGTAATTGCTACAATAGCATGCTAGGGAATTTATGGAATTAAATGTAGCCTATACCTTTTAGGCTGAAAGCATATCCATATAGTGATATTCTTCCAATGTAGGTCTGTCCATCGAATCTTACCGTACTCACGGGACAGATATATTGCCTTAGAAGGTTATGATACTTATCCTTCCCGGGACTATCGGCTATCTTGTTTTCTAGTGGCAGGAATAATTAGGTTTCAAGGGGAATCGCCCTAGAGGATATCGAGATGTTTGACGACAGTTTGCTTACATGGTTTCTGTCCTTCTCTACAACGGGGTTCTTGGGAGGTGTCCACTGGAATTTACAAGTAAGGGTTTTTCTGAACCTCGCTTAGTGCATTCGGGATTTATTTCTGGTCCTCTTTGCATCTATGGGTTTGGATCCTTCTCTTTGTAGTACGTTCGCGATATGATAGATTCAGTCAGTGCCTCTGTACCTTTGTAGCAAACTTTACCCGATTGGCAAAAAAAGGGAAGGCTCTTCAGTCCTACAATGGATTGGGGTACAAGAAACCGCCTGTTGAACTCAGGTGTATACTGAAACCTCTCAAGGCCTTTGCTCAGGGAGCCATAGAATCGGAGCCGACATTCAATGCAATGCCAAGGTCGATATGGGCCAGACTCGAATCCATCATAGGGGGTACCCATTTTCATTGAAACAATTCTGTCTCCCGTTTCCAAAGAGAAACGTCTTTTGGCAAAAGATCTCAGATTCGCAGCAATGGCACATTTCGTTGTGACGTCCAAGGAGTATGACATACTGCGCCACTTAACTCATCATGATTCTTCCATTGCCGACCATAGTGTTGCCGTGGCTTATTACTCCTATAAAGTTGCAATGGTACTGAGATTTCGGAAACGGCTCCCAGAATTGATCCAAGGAGCGTTGCTGCATGATTTCTTTTTTTATGACTGGAGAATCGAAAGACCCCGGTCTGGAGGATTACATGGATTTCACCATCCTCACGAAGCTTTTGAGAATGCAGTGCATGTGTACGGTGCCCTCACTGCTGTTGAAAGCAACATCATTCTTCGCCATATGTGGCCACTTACCCTAATCCCACCCCGATATCCTGAAAGCCTGATTGTCTCCTTGGTGGATAAAGCAGTATCCCTAAGAGAATCCTGGAACGTTATCAAAGCAGGCAAGGGCTTAGGGGTGTTGAAATAGGATAGCGAATTACAGATTGTCGTCACTGGAGAAATGGTGATCCTTAACCCAAGAGAATGGGCCTATCGGTCATTTTGCTTTTGTAAAGTACCTATATAACCATTTGCTGCTTATCCTATAGGGTACTCCTTCGTTATGTTCTGTATGTTACAAGCCCACGTTCCAATGCCATCTTGAGAGCCTCAAAGGAGAGCTCCTCCATCTCGAGATAACACGAGCGTCTTCCCACTTCTTCAAGCCTGTGGGCATCACTGGCAGTGAGTATTGTCTTGTTATAGGTTTCAGCCCCGACAGGAAGCCTTATGGCTTCAAGGGCGGAGTAGGGAAGGTTAGGCAGAAAGCCCAAGTTGGCAAGGGCGCTATTGGCAAATCGGTCGATATGGGCTGGAATGACCAGGGCGTCACGGCTGAGTGCCTCTTCAATGACATCGCTGAAACTGATGCCGCTGGTGCTGATGAGCAGTTTTTCCACCTTCTCCACAACTTCACCTTCCAGGTTCACCACTAGCTGATTACCAAAAAGGTGTGGATCATTCTTGATGGGGGGAAGCAGATATTCGATGAAGGAACCGAATTGCATTGCGTCCTCAAGCTTTTCAAACAAGGTAAGGACATGCACTTCTTCTACAGTGGTTACCTCAATACCAAACAGAGCCATAATCGAGCAGAGTTCGCATGCTTGTTTGAATGGGGGTAGGTTGCGAGCACTGTTGTGATCCGAGAGGGCAAGGATACTGATACCCTGCTCCATCGCCTCAACGGCGAGTAGGGCAGGGGTGAGGTCATCGTTTCCGCACGGGGAAAGACAGGAGTGGTTATGCAGGTCAACCTTTACAATCATCAACCTTTCCCAAGAGACAGGCAATCTTGCAGCTGGCTTCAAACTGTGTGCCATCGAAGGTGAAGACCGCCACACTCTCCTCCTTGGCTGCCTGCAGCATATCAGCAGGAGTGGAGCGTTTGTTGCAAATGACTATTGCCTGGATACCGGCAAGAGAGGCTACAGCCACAGTGTTCTTATGGGCCTGGATGGTGATGAGCACACTCTCTGATGGGGCATTGCCCATGACATCGCTTAAGAGGTCTCCTGTATAGGCATCGTTGATGCTCTCTTCTCCATTTTCCATAGTCTGGGCAACAAAGCCCCCTATGGTGGTCAAATCCTTAACTTGCATACTATTTCTCCTCATCGCTACGCAGCTTGATGCTGCAAACTACAGTAGTTCCATTGAAATCGCTCTCTATCTCAAACTTGTCGGTAACCGACTTGACGTTTGGCAGGCCCATACCGGCACCAAATCCCAGGCTCCTGATCCATTCGCTGGCGGTGGACCAGCCTGCTGTCATTGCTTCCTCGACATTGGAAATGCCCGGTCCGTTGTCCCTGGCTGTTATCTGCAAGCTGTCGGGGGTGTACTCTGCAATGAGTTCCCCTCCATCAGAATGGACAACCAGGTTCATCTCCAGTTCATAACTGGCTATGGCTGCCCTACGGATGATGTGTGGGCGGACGCCTGCTTTTTTCAGCCGTTTCTTTATTTCGGTGCTGGCAAAGCCGGCATTCTCGAAGTCATTCTTCATAATGGAGTAGGTATGAATTTCCCCATGCATCTCATCGCTCAGACTTGAGGTGCTGGTGCGTTTCTCCAACTCCTCGATTTCGCGGTTTATCTCCACCAGCAGGGTGCTGGTTATGTCTCTGTTTGTGATAATACCCACCAGTTCCTTGTGCTTGTTCAATACGGGAAAACGGTGGTAAGAGAACCGGTCAAAGTAGTTTATGGCAAATGATACAGGCATGTCGTCTTCCAGCACAATGAGGTTCCGTGTCATATGGTCTTGAGCCTTATCATTGATGTAGCCCTTGTCCAAGGCTTGGATAATGTCATCCATACTGACAATACCTACCAGTCTTTTTCCCATCACGATGGGTAGGCCTGTGACCTGCTTTTCTCGCATGATGTATTGGATATCCCTTAGGGAAGTTTCCTTAGGGGCTGTGACAACGTTGGTGGTCATAACATCTTTCACCTTGAGGCGGTAGATCAGCTCCAAGATTAGATTTGGGGAAGTGACTGTGTTGATGGGCATCTCTTGCATAGGCCAAGTATACATGACCAAGCGTTTATTGCAAAGGATTCTTGTCGAAAGCTTGTACAGAATATAGCTGGAGTTGGAGTATGCAGGTAGGATGAATTATCCGAAATATTTACCTAATTATAGTGCTTCCCCCCGATTTTTTTGGTATCTTTAGGATATATGAAAGATGTCTTGAAGTTACAGGTGGTCCATGAGGATCCCTCTTTTCTTGTGGTGGACAAGCAGGCAACCTTGCCGACTGTCCCCCTGAAGGATAATCCTGGAGAGAAGCAAACCTTGCTCTCTCTCATAAGTGAACAGTACCCAGAGGTTCTTGAGATATCAGGGAAAAATACCTGGGAGGGGGGGGTGCTTCACCGGCTTGATACTGCTACCAGTGGTCTGGTTGTGGTTGCTCGGACAAGAGAAGCCTATTCCTTTTTGCGCACCATCCAGAAGGCAGACCTGTTTTGGAAGGAATATAGGGCTCAGAGTGGTTCCTATAAACCAGATTACACCTTTGGGTTCCCCCCCTATCCGTATGAGGACCCCTATGCAAGCAAAGGCAAGGAGGTCTTCATAGGCAGTCTTTTTCGTAGGTATGGAGAGCATCATAGGGAAGTCCGTCCGGTTCTGGCAGCGAGCCCCAAACATCTTTTGGATAAGACGACCGGAATCTGGTATCTCACCAAGGTCTGCTATAGTGGGGATCTGGACAATGGGTCCAAGCAGTTTACCTGCAGACTCTCTTCGGGGTTTCATCATCAGGTGAGGGCTCACATGGCTTGGAGTGGCTGGCCACTTGATGGTGATCCGTTCTATCATGGAAAAGAAAATCCTACCCTTGGCCTGCGTTGCGTAGCAGTGCAGCTTCTGCACCCTGTTACACAAGAGCAGCTTGAGATAAGGGTCAATCAATAAGAATAAGGAGTCAAAAACTATGGCTGACCAGAGAGAACAGAAGCTTGCCAAGCTTCTGGTTGAGTATTCAGTAGCCCTGCAGAAAGGCGAGTCCTGCTTGATCAATGCAGTGGATATCCCCACTTCCATGACAGAAGCGCTTATTGCAGCAGTATATGAGGCAGGGGCCTATCCTCTGGTGAATGTCTGGAACCAGAGGCTTGAAAGGGCCATGGTACAGAATGCCACCGAAGCTTCATTGGAGAAGTGGGCCGATGTTGACACCTACCGAATGAAACAGGTAGACGCATTTATTGGCATTCGTGGTATAGCCAATGTCAGGGAATTGGCTTCCATCCCTGAGAAATCCAATCTCTATGGAACGTTGTACAATACCCCTGTGCATATGAAAACCCGTCTTCCCCATACAAGATGGGTGGTTCTTCGCTATCCTACTGAGATCATGGCAATGCAGGCTAACAAGGGGACTCTCGAGTTTGAGGACTTTTTCTATCAGGTCTGCACGGAGGTCGACTACCAGAAGATGGCAGATGCCATGGACGTGGCCAAAAAGTATCTTGACACCGTAGACAAGGTTCATATCAAGGCTCCTGGAACAGACCTGCACTTCTCCATCAAGGGGATGGCTTTCATTCCCTGTGCAGGGAAGATGAACATCCCCGATGGGGAGATTTACTCCTGTCCTGTCAAGGACTCTGTCAACGGTACTATAACGTATAACTGTGACAGTACCTTCCACGGGCATCAGTTCAAGGACATTCGCTTTGTTTTCAAGGATGGCAAGATTGTTGAGGCATATAGCGACGACAACGCCTTGATACAAGAAATTCTTGATGTGGATGATGGTGCCCGTTACATAGGGGAGTTTGCCCTTGGTTGTAACCCTGGTGTGCTCCATCCAATGGATAATACTCTCTTTGATGAGAAGATAGCAGGTTCCATCCACTTTACCCCAGGCAATGCCTATGAGGATTGTGACAATGGTAACCGCTCTTCGGTACATTGGGATCTGGTGCAGATTCAGCGTCCCGAATATGGTGGGGGTGAAATCTATTTTGATGGTGTTCTGGTCAGAAAAGACGGGATCTTTCTTCATCCGGCACTCAAAGGGCTGAACTTCGAGTCTTGAAGCAAGACATAAGTTTTTTGAATTTTATTCTGTTGGTAGTTGACAAAACTTATCGAATTTATGTATAAATATACAATATCAAAGGCGATGTGGAAGAAATTCCGCATCGCCTTACTTATTTTCAGGCCTGTTAGGCCTGCCGTACAAAGGCGTGCGTTGGATTCTGTCCAGCGGACGCCTTTATTATTTTCTCACGTGGGAGGGAGAGGTATGTATTCATCTGTAGACACGATATGGGTATTGCTTGGAGCAGTTCTGGTCTTCTTTATGCAGGCTGGGTTTGCAATGGTAGAGACAGGTTTTACCAGAGCAAAAAATGCTGGCAACATCATCATGAAAAATCTTATGGATTTCAGCCTTGGCAGCATTGCATTTTGGGTGCTTGGTTTTGGCCTCATGTTTGGCTTGGGCGCAAATGGGGAGGCCCTTAGCTTCATCGGAGTTCCTGATTTCTTTGTGCAGCGCGACTATAGTTCTTCCTTTCCTACCTTGGCCTTCCTTATTTTCCAGACTGTGTTTTGTGCAACTGCTGCCACCATTGTAAGTGGGGCAATGGCAGAACGGACAAAGTTCATCTCCTACTGCATCTACTCTGTTATCATCAGTGCAGTTGTATATCCGATTAGTGGACATTGGATATGGGGTGGTGGATGGCTTAGCACTCTTGGGTTCCATGATTTTGCAGGTTCTACAGCAGTCCATATGGTTGGTGGTGTGGCCGCATTAATCGGTGCTAAGATGTTGGGACCAAGAATCGGAAAGTATTCCGAAGACGGCAAGGCAAAAGCAATACCAGGCCATAGTCTTACGTTGGGTGCCTTGGGAGTGTTTATCCTCTGGTTCTGTTGGTTCGGTTTCAATGGTGGATCTTCCGTTTCCATGACAGGAGATGATACACTGCTTGCCGTTTCAAATATTTTTGTGACCACCAACTTGGCTGCGGCCAGTGCAGCAGTTGCTACTATGATCCTCACCTGGATTCGATACAAGAAACCTGATATCTCAATGACTCTCAATGGAGCTTTGGCAGGCTTGGTCGCCATCACAGCAGGCTGTGATGCGGTATCGCCAGTCGGTGCAGCAATTATCGGCATCATCAGCGGCATAGTAATTGTCTTCTCTGTAGAGTTTTTTGAGAAAGTCGCCAAGATTGACGATCCTGTAGGTGCCATTTCGGTGCATGGCGTGTGCGGTGCCCTAGGGACCATTCTTGTTGGACTGTTCGCTCTCGATGGTGGTCTGTTCTATGGTGGAGGCTTTGACCTGTTGGCTATACAGTCTATTGGTGTTGGCTCGGTCATCCTCTGGGTTCTGGTTGCCATGAGCTTGGTCTTCTTCATTATTAACAAGACGATTGGGCTGAGAGTCAGTGCATCAGAAGAAATTGCAGGTCTTGATATTGAGGAACATGGACTGACCTCTAGCTATGCTGATTTCATGCCATCTTTCGGTGGAGGGGCTGTTCCTTCAGTGCTTGGGAGCCCTGCCTCAATCGATGAGGCCGTCCCTGTACATATGGTGCCTCCAGCTGCAGTCTCTTCCCATACTGAGGCAAAGATGACCAAGGTAGTTGTCGTCAGTCGCCAGAGCAAGTTCAATGACTTGAAGAAGGCGCTCAACGATATAGGGGTCACGGGCATTACTGTCACGCAGGTGATGGGTTGTGGAATGCAGAAGGGCCGTAGCGAGTACTATAGAGGTATTCCTATGGAGATGAACCTGCTTCCGAAGATGCAGGTTGAGACGGTAATCAGTAAGGTTCCCGTACGGACTGTCGTCGAAGCAACCAAGAAAGCTTTGTACACCGGTCATATCGGAGATGGCAAGATCTTCGTCTATGATGTTGAGAATGTTATCAAGGTTCGTACAGGTGAAGAAGGCTATGATGCTCTTCAGGATGAGGTGTTTGCAGAATGAGGGTTTTTATTCGGGTATTTCTCAATACTAGCAGAAAAGTTGAACTTTGAGGAATACGTAGAACTTTTATCTGAAACAATATAGTAGAATAACTACTTAAAAGGCGATGGGGAATACACTCCCCATCGCCTTTTGCTTGGGCTTTTCCCAATCCCAAAGCCCTTTTTCCTGTATATAAGGAAGAGCTGTTGTCGGGAATCCTTTCGCTTTGAAGTCAGCAAAGATGCTTCAAAAGCTTTTATCGCTCCATGTTGAAGGTTATGGTCCTGTTGTTCCAGATGATGACCCTGCTCTCCAGGTGTGCTTGTACTGCTCGTGAGAGAACTCTTCGCTCCACATCCTTGCCCACATCTCGCAGACCATCAGGGGAGAGCTCATGATTTACCCGTACCACATCCTGTTCAATGATGGGTCCCTGGTCGAGGTCCTCACTGGCATAGTGGGCGGTTGCCCCGATCATCTTCACCCCTCGCTCATAGGCCCTACGGTAGGGATTTGCACCTTGGAAAGCCGGCAAGAATCCATGATGGATATTGATGATCCTGCCTTGCCAGGCATGGGTGAACTCGGAAGTAAGTATCTGCATATATCTGGCAAGTACAACCAGATCAACATCAAAGCGTTTCAGTAGCGTGAGGACTTTCTCCTCCTGGCTTTGCTTTGTCTCTTTTGTTATCGGAAGATAATAGAAGGGTATCCGGAACTGGTTTGCAACCATCTCAAGGTCGGGGTGGTTGCTGATGATCAGTGATATCTCACACTTCAGTTCGCCCTCATCCTTACGGGTTATCAGGTCATAGAGACAGTGGCTGGTTTTGCTTACCATGATGGCCACCCTTGCCTTGTAGTCACTGTAATGGCACTCCCAGGAGAGTTTGTGTTCTGATGCGAAAAGGGAAAAATCGTCTTCTAGTTCTTTACGTGTAGTCTTCAGGTCCTGCATATCCAGTTCGATACGCATGAAGTACCGCTTTTCGACATTGTCAGTGTGTTGCTGACAATGAAGGATGTTATACTCTTTGGTATAGAACCAGTTTGTTGTTGCCGCTAGAATTCCCTTACGGTCTTCACATTGGATAAGGAATATGATCTTCTTTTTTTCTGCCATGATTGAGCCTTTCTTAGAATGGGGTTATTTCAGCACTTTCCTTCTCATCTCCCAACACGATTTCAACTCGGCTTTTGGCCTCTGAAAGTGTTTTTTCCAACTTCTTGGACAAAAGCATTCCCTCTTCGAACAAGGCAAGGCTATCTTCAAGGCTTGTATCCGAAGCATTGAGCTTCTGGGCAATCTCCTCGATCCTGGATACATCTGTTTCAAAACTCATGCATTACTCCTCTATGAGGGCCTTTCGGCTTCCGTCGATGAATGTCAGCTTGATATGGTCTCCAACCTTGGCTTCTTCTCGATTGTGGAGGGCTTTTCCCTGTGAATCAAAGACGAGTGTGTAGCCTCGCGCCAGTATAGCAAGGGGAGAGAGGGCTTGCAACTCTCTGGTAGCCAGAAGAACTCGCTGGGTATTTTTTTCAATTTTATCTTTATAGGTTTGGCTCATATTCTGAACCGCATTGGCCAAGAGGTATTCACGTTTTTCCAAAAGATGGTCCATGCTTCTTTGCATCGCATCAGTACTTGGGATTCGATGCTCAAGCAGTTGCAGACGGTGGAGCATGCCCTTGTGTATGGCAAGGTTGAGATTCCCAACTTTCTGACGCAGGTCAAGGATCCCCTGGCTCACCAGTTCTGCTGCAGCCGAAGGGGTCGGGGCACGCAGGTCTGCTACAAAGTCGGAAAGGGCCCAGTCTATCTCATGGCCTACTGCACTGATGACCGGTATTTCAGATTCGTATATCGCACTGATGACAACATCCTCACTGAAGGGTAGGAGATCTTCCAAAGAACCTCCTCCGCGGCCTACGATGAGCACATCACACAGCAGCAGGAGGTTTGCCTGTCTGATCCTATTGGCAATAGTCTGCGCTGCAGCATTTCCCTGCACAGTGGCAGGAAGGATGAGTATGTCTAGGGAGGGGGCACGTCTGGAAAGGATCTGCAGGATGTCTTGCAAGGCCGCACCGGTTGCACTGGTGACCACACCGACACGTTTGGGCTTGATGGGGATGCTTTTCTTGCGTTCAGGGGCAAAATATCCTAGCTCATTGTACTCCTGTTTGCGCTTTTCCAGCATGGCAAGTATGTCGCCACTTCCACTCTTTTCCATAGTGTCGCATTTCAATTGGTAGGTGCCCCGTGCAGCGTAGACGTCCAGTGATCCTGTAACCACTACCTTATCGCCTTCTTTGGGTTTGAAGTTTACCTTCCATGCACTACTTTTGAACATGATGGCCGAAAGGGCTGAGGTACTGTCCTTGAGTGTGAAGAACCAGTGGCCGCTAGAGGCTGGCCGAAAGTTTGATATTTCCCCACTAACTCTCAAACCATAAAAACCCTCTTCAAGAGTTCTCTTGATGAGGGTGGTAAGTTCAGTTACCGATAGTTCTGTCCCAATGAGGAGTGAGTCATCATGCATCGCTTTGCTCGCTCTTTTTTGCATGTTTTTTTAGGCTGTGAAGTTGGCTGAAGATTCCAGCAACAGAGAGAATTACGACCCAAACAAGGAAAATCCAGATATCCAGATACCAGAACCGTGCAAGCAGATAGCTGATAAGCAGTGCCCCACCTATGGAGTTTTCAAAAGCCATGTAGGAAGCGAAGTCACGCATGCAGAAGATAAGGATGAATACAAGGAGAACTGCTGCGATCACGAGACTCAGCGAAAGGGATAAAAATCCCAATAGGAGTAAAAAGATAAACAGTGCCATACTTAGTGCGGTAAACAGGGAGACTATCTTGCCTCCAAACGTGCCTGACTTTCTGGACAGGGCAAACAGTAAGAGTCCCCCTACTGCGATGCTTGACAAGGCTATGATGCTGAAAAGGTACTGTTCCCTACTGATGAGCATGTCCAGCAGTGTTTGTATGGCGTTTTGTGATTGCAAGGCCACGATGAGGGCCTCTCTTTGCATGATCAGAAAAACCAAGGCTAGGCTGACCATGGCTCCTGAGAGCACACTGCGTAAGGGTACGAGGTATTTTTTGGCTACATTGCCATAGAAACAGAGGAAAAATCCTGCGAGCAACCCCACCATCATGACAGGGGCTCCCAGTGTGGGTAGGTCTGTGTGCATGAGAAGATTCCTTATAGTAAAAAAAAGAGACAGCTAAAGTTGCTGCCTCTTAACCCAAAGTGGTTCTCTTACTCCTGGAAGATAGCTGCGGTTGGGCAGACATCGGCACAGGTGCCGCAATCGATGCAAAGATCTGCATCAATTACATAGATGTCGCCTTCGGAGATAGCGTCCGTTGGGCACTCTGGTAAACAAGTTCCGCATGCAACACATGCGTCAGTGATTTTGTAAGCCATACTCTTGACTCCTTACTACGTTTTCGTTGCTTCTGACTATATACTCACTCTCCTATCAAGTCAAGAAAGAAGATATAATTGTACCATCAGAATAGAAATGCCCCTTAAAGCCAGTGAGAAATAGAGCAAAGAGAAAGGATAGGTCAAAAAGGTCAAGAGAAAACCCAAAAATGATACAGATGTCAAAAAAGTTGAAAGAAATTCATTCGTCAATAGGCTATCAAGGTAGCCCACTATGCAATAAGTTTGTGTAATTGGATTATTACCCTTTATAATATAAGTGAATATTTGATATGTATCGCAGTATGAAGTATCACATTCACTAGCATGCTCAGCGAGGGGAATCATTCTTGCCAGTTCTCACTGCTTGAGGGCCATACGTTTGGTTTGACCGAAGCGTATATTGCCCCTCGAATTCCTACAGTGTGTAATCACCCTCTTGTATCCATCCCTTCTTCCTCATCATCTGCGATAATGCAACAGAGATGATTGCAGGAAGGAGAAAGTGAAGCAGGGCTATTTTCCACCAGGACCCTAAACCCATAACTGCAAGAGTATTTATTTGTCCAACCAGCCCGCTTGTGCCCATTCCAGAGCCTGAAGCATTATTTTCCATCTGGAAGATTGTGGTTGCAAACGGACCGAGAATTCCAGCGGTGAGTGTCGGGGGAATCCAGATGCGCCAATTTCTTATGATATTTGGCATCTGGATCATTGAAGTTCCCAATCCTTGGCTGATAAGTCCGCCAATTTTATTCTCCTTATACCCAGAGCAGGCAAATCCTACCATTTGGGCGCAGCAGCCAACCGTGGCAGCCCCCGCTGCAAGTCCGCTGATGCCCAGGGAAATGCAGATTGCAGCACTGCTAATGGGAAGGGTGAGTACCATTCCAACAACTACAGCAACCATGATTCCCATAGGAATCGGATAGAGGGTAGTGAGATGATTGATAAGTGATCCAATGGCATTCATGAAAGCGGCAACCACTGGTGAGAGAAAGAGTCCTGTCATGGTTCCCGCAATAATTACGACGAGCGGGACAAGAAGGATATCGACCTTTGTTTTGCCAGCTATCCTCTTCCCCAGTTCGGCTCCTACCAAGGAGGCCAATAGGGCACCAACCGGTTCTCCAATGATTACCTTGGATAGAAGTGAAGCATCAAAGACAAAGGTTCCCGCTCCAACCGCTCCAACAACTGCCGAAGCAAATACCGCGAGAGGAGATGCTCCCACAGATAGGGCCACCCCGACTCCAATGGCCGGCCCCATCATATACTGGGCAATTTGCCCTACTTGCATGATGATTGCCGAATCAAGATAGAGCCCTACTTGCTTGATGATCAATCCTATGATTAGGCTTGCAAAGAGCCCTTGTGCCATACCATTCAAGACTTTGACAATATAAGCTGTTACTTTGTTTGTTGGTTGTTCCATTACCGTATCCTTATCTCTCAACTGTGGGGGATTAGGATGACTTCAACAACCTTACCCTGCAGTCAAAGTAAGGAAGGCCTCCATGAATAGGACAACCATAATAAAAAGATGGAGGTTTGTACAGAGGCTTTTGTGTAAGGCTTCATGATGGGATTCTGGGACTAAGATGGCCTAAAGCGGCATCAGAGGTCCGGATTGCAAGGCAAAAATTGATTCTATCTACTTTTGCTGAGAGAACCCAGTCCTCTTGAGGGGCTGGGCAAGTCATCATTGTTTCCTCAACAAACTATTGGAAATCGTCCCTACCGGACAGATTGCACACCAGATCCTCGGCCTGTACATCCGTGACAGGACTATGCCCAATATTGTTGAGCTGAGCATCATAGAGTACAGGCGGTAGGAAAGATGCAGCAGGACAGGAGGAGCCTCCACTGTGATCAGCTGTGGAAGTGGAACTAGTGGTATGACGATGAAAAGCCGTATGAACTCCATGCTTGGCATATTGCCTATGGCCACTTGGATGCTTGAGCCTGTGATGAATAGAAGATTGAGTCCAAAGTACCAGAGCATCGCCTTTTTCAGTGTTCCTGTGGAAAACTGCCGCCCTATTGCCCTTGTTTTCTTTCTGGTCCCTGTCTGCAGTAACAGTGAGGCCCTTGGGCAGTAGGTAGAGCACCACACTTTTTTCTTGTATCGGGCTAGAAGGATGAAGGGGATTGCCATGCAGAAAAAGGCAAGCAAGCCAAAGAGAATGGATACGAATCCAAGAGAAAAGTAGAGTAGGGTGATCAGGAACAGGCCAGGGAGAAGTCCCGTGTTCCTGGTTTGTTTCATATCCATCCCTAGTTTTTCTCCATTACCAAAGCCCTGGGCATACAGTAGCGTATGCATTTTCCACAGCTTGTACACTTTTTGTAGTCAATGACAGGAGCTGCATTTCCTTTTTGTGAGAGGGCTCCAAACTTACACACTGAAACAGATGGGCAGCGATGGTTCTGTGGACAGCGTTGTTTCCGTACGACAAGGGTCCTTTCCCCAGGGTCCTCTTGTTTCCGATTGGATGAAAAGAACTGCATGAAATCAAAAGCCATATTGAATCTCCCGGCTGTAACGTGGTTAGTAGGTTTTCCTACAAGAGAGAGCATACAGAAAAGAGGGGATAAGGTCAAATGATTGTTAATAGCAATAGTATTTGTTAGCAAATAGTTGTGGGTAGTCTCTTCTTCTTTCCTCATTGATTGTCTTGCCCCATACTGGACAAACCAGCTATAGTTTTGCTAGGGAGGAAGGCAAATTGAAGAAAGTTGTCCTGGCTGAAAAGCCAAGTGTTGCTAGAGAGCTTGCACGGGTATTGAACTGTTGGAAACGCGATAAGGGGTACATCGAGGGACCCAACTACATTGTCACTTGGGCCTTAGGCCACCTGGTTGAACTTGCACAGCCATCAGTCTACAGCGATCGCTTCCGGCGATGGTCCTTACGGGACTTGCCCATGCTGCCCAATACTCTCAAGCAAGAGGTGATTCCCCAGAGCGAAGATCAGTTTGCTGTGGTGAAGACTCTACTGAACCGCAAAGATGTCGATGGTGTTATCATAGCCACCGATGCCGGACGTGAAGGGGAGCTTGTTGCCCGATGGATCATGAAATTGGCAGGCTATGAAGGGTCTGCAAAGAGGCTTTGGATCAGCAGTCAGACCGACAGTGCCATCAGTGAAGGCTTTGCAAACCTCAAGGATGCATCACTCTATGAAAACCTCTACAGTGCCGCCGAAAGCCGAGCTGCCGCTGACTGGTATGTGGGTATGAATGTTACACGTGCCCTTACCTGCCATTATGACGCCAAACTCTCAGCGGGTAGGGTCCAGACCCCGACTCTGGCCCTCATGACGAGCCGCGAAGATGAGATCGAAAGCTTTGCCGGGCAGTTCTATTGGACACTGAAGGCTGACTTCGGATCGTTTTCTGCCTCACACTATACTGAGGACGATACCATTCGCATACAGAACGAAGAGACAGCCAAACACCTGGAGGCTTCCTTGGTAGGTAAGCAAGGTGTCATCACCAGCTTGGAAACGGTGGAAAAGAATGAACAGCCACCTTTGGCCTATGATCTTACCGAACTGCAGCGTGATGCGAATAACCACTTGAACTTTAGTGCCAAGGAGACCTTGGATACACTGCAGAGACTCTATGAGCAGTATAAGATCGTGACCTACCCAAGGACCGACAGTCGCTACATCACCACTGACATAGTTGCTACCATACCACAGAGACTACGCTCACTCAGCCTTACCCCCTTTGCCTCTCTTGCCAACAGCTTTGTCTCAGATGGCTATAGGATTGACGAGCAACGTTTTGTCCAGGACCTGCAGGTTACAGACCACCATGCCATCATCCCCACTGACCAGAAGGTAGACCTCACAAAACTCTCCAAGAATGAACAGGCCTTATGGGAACTCATTGTCATGAGATTCCTGGAAGTCCTCAGCCCTGACTACCTCTACAAGACCACTACCCTTGTAGCAGAAGTGGAGGGATCACGGTTTCAGACCCGTCTGACCATCCCTACCCAACAAGGGTGGCGTGATGTGGCTCGCCTTATCGGAAGGCGCAGTGCAGAAGCTTTGCTTGAGGAAGATGAACCCTTCAATTCAGCTTTGCTCAATTTGAAGGAAGGAGGTTCTGTTGTGATCGGATCGGTAAAAACCAGGCGCATGGCGACAGCAGCCCCTAGCCGATATACCGAAGCAACCCTGCTTTCGGCAATGGAACATGCTGGGCGTCTGGTAGAAGATATGAAACTCAAAAAACAACTGGGCAATGGACTGGGCACCCCAGCCACCCGAGCAGACATTATAGAGAAGCTTATCAACAACCACTATGTAGATCGGCAGGGTAGGGAACTGGTTCCCACTGCCAAAGGGAGGGAATTGGTAAGGCTTGCCCCGGATCTGCTGTGTAGTGCCCACCTCACAGGCAAGTGGGAAGAGCGACTTTCCCGTATTGCGGAGGGCAAGGAGGATAGCGCCCTCTTTATCGAAGACATCAAAGGCAGTACGCGAGAGTTGGTAAAGCAGGTCATCTCAAGCGGAGAGACCTATGCCCCCCGGTTCAAGGATTCAAAGACCTGTCCTCACTGTAAAGGACCTATGATGAAGGTCATCGACGAAATAGGGCAAAACCACTTTATCTGCCAGAGACTCTCCTGCTCCTACGAGGAGAAGGAAATCAAGAAACGGGTTTTCCTGGAAAGTAGTGAAGCAGTACCTGCCACTGTTGTTGTTAAGGTTGTTGCTAAGCCTAAGGAACATCTTGGCGTAGTTCCAAAGAAAAAACTCGTAGTGAAGAAGGCTCTTCCCAAAAAGAGTGCCATGCAAGGTTTTTCCTTGCCTGATGACCCCAAGGTCCAAACGGAGAAGAAGAACTACACTTGGGAGACTGTCATTGAGGTGGTACGTCCGAGCAAGCTCTCCTACCAAAGGGATAATCGTCCAATCAGGTCGAAAAACCGCGAAGATCGTCCATGGGGTAACAGTAATGCTCCGTCTGCGGTGATCAACGAGACCCCTACAGCAGGAGGAACCTTTGCAGACTTCATGAAGGCGAGCGAAGACAGGAAAAAACGTGATGGCAGAAAAAAGAGATAAAGTAACATTAGTGTTATAATAAAAACATTCTGTTATGCTATAGACAACATTGTGCCATTTCTGGTAGTCTACTTTCACGTTGGAGGCATCATGAAAGTAGCTATAGTCGGATATGGAAAGATGGGAAAGCTCATACGCAGTCAGGCTCTTGGCCTAGGTCATGAAGTGGTTGCGGTGATCGACCCCATGGCACAAGATCCTGAAGTCACCGATACTCATCTTGATGCATCTACGCTCAATGGTTGTACGGTGGCCATTGATTTTACCCACCCCTCTGTGGTGGTGGACGATATTGTCCTCTATGCCCGCCTGGGCATCCCTGCAGTGATCGGGACCACCGGTTGGTATGATCAGATTTCTCAGGTCAGGGATGCCATTGATGAGCAGCAGTGTTCCATCATCTACAGTGGCAACTTCTCTTTAGGAGTCGCCCTTTTCTTCCAAGTAGTCAAATATGCCTCCCGTCTCTTTGGCAAAAGTGGTCTTTACGACCCCTTTATCCAAGAGACGCATCATGCCCAGAAGGCAGACAGCCCTTCCGGGACAGCAGTCATGTTGGCTCAGATGGTGTTGGATAACACCCCAGACAAGGAGACGATCTGCAGTGATACATTGCACCGAAGGCGTGAGGATACAGAAATCCATGTGGCTTCAGTGAGGGGTGGCTCAGTTCCTGGAACGCATACAGTAAGTTTTGACAGTCATGATGATACCATAGAGCTGACTCATCGGGCACGATCCCGAGAGGGTTTTGCTGCTGGTGCTCTTAAGGCTGCCTCATGGATAACCGATGGCAGGAAAGGGTTTTTTACCCTGGATGCCATGCTCGAAGACGTATTTTTGCAAGGGGAGAGTGTACAGTGAAAAAAGATATCAGTTTCAAGGGAGTATTTACCGCTTTGGTAACCCCTTTCACCAAGAAGGACTTGTTGGATGAGGATATGCTTCAACAGATCATCGAGACGCAGATTGCCTCTGGAGTTTCCGGCTTGGTCCCTTGTGGTACTACAGGTGAAAGCCCGACCCTCAGCCATGATGAGCATGACAGGGTCATCGCCCTGACCGTGAAGTTTGCCGCTGGAAGGGTCCCGGTCATTGCCGGTACAGGATCGAACGCCACCAGTGAGGCTGTAAGACTTTCTCGTCATGCTCAGGAGGCAGGAGCCGATGCGGTGCTTTTGGTCAATCCTTACTACAACAAGCCTACCCAGAAAGGGCTGTACCTGCATTTCAAGGATATAGCTGACAGTGTAGACATCCCCTGCATCCTCTATAATATCAAAGGAAGGACAGGCGTGAATATCGAGACTCCTACGATGCAGGCCCTCAGCAAGGCATGTTCAAATATTGTCGGGGTAAAGGAAGCCAGTGGAGACCTCTCTCAGATGAAGGCCGTCATAGATTCCACCCATGGTGCATTCCATGTTCTCAGTGGTGATGATAACCTGTGTCTTGACCTAATCGAAATGGGTGGCGATGGTGTCATCAGTGTAGGTTCGAACATCTGTCCTGCATACATCTCCAAGATGGTACAGCTTGCTCTTTCTGGTGATATGCCAGGGGCAAGAGCCATGGAGGCAAACTTGTCGGCTTTCTTCAAGGCTTGCTTTCTTGAGACCAATCCAATTCCCATCAAAACTGCCATGGCACGTTATGGTTGGTGTCAGGAATCCTTCCGCCTCCCCATGTGTACCTTTGAAAATGAAGAGAACCGTACAAAGCTCTATGCTGAGCTGGACAAATTGGACGCACTTGGCGCCTTGACGAGGAGAATCTAGAGATGGCTACGATAAACAAGAATTTTGAGAAACTGGCAGGAGGGTATCTATTCCCTGAGATTGCCAGAAGGACAAGCTCATGGCTTAAGAGCAACCCTAACGCAGAAATCCTGCGCCTCGGCATTGGCAACACCACCGAAGCACTTCCCCCAGCTGTCTGTACTGCCATGAAGGCGAAGATCGATGCCTTGTCAGACCGTGCAACGTATAGTGGGTATGGTGATGAACAAGGGGATACCTATCTTAGGGAAGCTCTTGTCCAGTATTACAAGCGTTATGGGGTGGATCTTGACCCTACTGAGTTCTTTGTCAGCGATGGAGCCAAAAGTGATGCTGCAAACATTCAGGATATTTTCAGTAAGAACAACATCATCGCTGTACAGGATCCTGCCTATCCAGTCTATGTCGATAGCAACGTAGTCGGGGGCCGGACCGGGCTCTTCAACAAGGAGACGCTCTGCTATGATGGGTTTGTCTATCTGGAGAGTTGTGAGAAGAATGGGTTTGTACCCTCTCCTCCCCAACAGAAGGTTGACCTGATATACCTCTGCAGTCCCAACAATCCCACAGGTGCTGTTGCAACACAATCGCAGCTCAAGGCTTTTGTCGACTATGCCATCAAGAACAAGAGTGTCATCATCTTTGACAGCGCCTACAGCGAATATATCACTGAAGAAGGATACCCTCACTCGATCTATGAGATTGAAGGGGCCGAGAAATGTGCCATTGAGATAAACAGCTTCTCCAAGTTCTCCGGCTTTACCGGGGTGAGGTTGGGGTGGACCATCGTGCCAAAAGCCCTGGAATGCGAGGATGCCAAGGCAGGGGTGCTCAACAGCCTCTGGAACAGGCGCCAGTGCACTTTCTTCAATGGTGCGAGCAATATTGCCCAGGCAGGTGGTTTTGCAGTCCTCTCTGGCGAGGGGTATGTGCAAAGTAGGGCATTGGTTGACTATTATATGGAAAATGCCCGTATCATCAGAGAAGGTTTGATCCGAGTGGGCCTTACCGTCTATGGTGGAGTCAACAGCCCCTATGTTTGGGCAAAAACACCCAATGGTATGCTTAGCTGGGAATTCTTTGACCTGTTGCTGGACAAGTGCCATGTAGTGGTCACCCCAGGATCTGGTTTTGGCCCCTCAGGTGAGCATTTTATACGGATCTCGTCCTATGGACACCGAGAGAATATACTAAAGGCAATAGCTTCAATTGAGGAGAATCTAGCGATATGAGTGACAAAAATCTGCCCCTGAGTCCTGAAAGGCTACAATCTCTAGCCGAGAAGATCCCCACCCCGTTCTATCTGTATGATGAGAAGGCGATAGTGGAGAATGCGCGTCAATTTACCAGCTTGTTCTCTTGGGCCCCTCATTTTTGCAACTACTATGCTGTAAAAGCCTGTCCCAACCCAAGCATCCTATCCATCCTGAAGAAGGAAGGCTTTGGTAGTGATTGCTCTTCCTTGCCTGAGATTCTGCTGAGCGAAGCGAGCGGCATCACAGGTGAGAACATTATGTTCACCAGCAACGACACCCCTTCTGAGGAGTTTGTGGCCGCCTACAAGGCAGGGGCCATCATTAACCTCGATGACATAACCCATATTGATACCATGATCGAAGCCTTGGGAGAAGTTCCCTCTCTGATCTGCTTCCGATATAACCCCGGACCCGAAAGAACCGGCAATGCCATCATCGGCAACCCTGTCGAGGCCAAATACGGGCTTACCTCAGATCAGATTGTCGATGCCTATAAAATTATGAAGAAGAAGGGCTCCAAGCGTTTTGGTCTGCATACCATGGTTGCTTCCAACGAGCTTGACGGTACCTATATTGTTGAGACTGCACGGATGCTCTTCGAGCTCTGTGTAAAGATTCAGAAAGAAGCTGGTGTCAGGATTGAATTCATAGACATGGGCGGTGGTATCGGCATCCCATACAAGCCTGAACAATCTGCAATGGATCTCGAGGCTGTAAGCCAGGGTATGCATGAACTTTATACCCAAATCATTGTTCCGGCAGGACTCGATCCCCTCAGCATCGTCTTTGAATGTGGAAGAGTCATTACCGGCCCTTATGGCTATCTGGTCAGTAGGGTTCGACATGTGACGTGCAAGTATAAGGAGTATGTGGGTACAGATGCTTCCATGAGCGACCTCATGAGGCCTGGCCTCTATGGTGCATATCACCATATTACCGTTGTTGGCAAGGAAGATCAGAAGCATGATCATATCTATGACGTGACAGGCTCCTTGTGTGAGAACAATGACAAGTTTGCCATCGATAGGGCTCTTCCTGAGATTGAGAATGGTGATCTTTTGGTTATTCACGATGTGGGTGCCCATGGCCATGCTATGGGGTTCAACTACAATGCAAAGCTTCGTCCTGCCGAATACCTCTTGAAATCGGATGGTTCTGTTGTCATGATCCGTAGGGCACAGACCTATGACGATTATGTCGCAACACTCCGTTTTGAAAACTCTGAGGTAGTACTCTGATGCATAGCTTTTCCATACGTGTCTATTATAGTGATACCGATTGTGGTGGCATTGTCTACCACGCCAGGTATCTGGATTTTGCCGAGCATGCACGCACTGAGTTGCTCAGGGATATTGGCATTGCTACAAAGCAGACAGGATCCCATAGGGAGCTCATGGAGCAGGAAGCTATGGCCCTGGTGGTGAAGTCAGCCAATATCGATTACCAGAGACCTGCCTATCTTGATGACCTTTTGACTGTCGAGACAGAGATAGCGGAAGCCAAACGCTTCTCTATCGTATTCCGTCAGACAGTCAAGCGAGAAGGGGAGACACTGTGTGTCGTACTGGTAAAGGTCGCTGCAATAGACACCACCACCATGCGCCCCAAGCCAATGCCCGAATGGTTTGTCCCTGCCGTCAATGAGCTGTAGTTCCTGTACTACAGGCGAAATCCTCTCTTCCAGGTTGGGTCTCTTATCCTCCTGGTCTTTGTTGCATAGTGTGTACTGATGCATCCCTTCTGCACCGAAGACAGTAGGTATTGGCCCTGAAATCGAGGCTTTCCCCCCTGCTGTCTTGAGCAGGGGAGGGAACGTTACGGTTTACTCTGTCGAAAAAGAAAGTATGTGTAGCTCATTCATGATCTACATAATCACTTTCTACTTGACAACTATAAAATGGATTTATCTGATGGGCATATTGACCAGGATGGTGGTACCTCCCAGGCTTCCCAGTTTTGCATGGCTGACAATGATGTCATAGCGGTGTGACCCGGCCTTGGGAATCGAGGTGTAGGAGAAGCCGTCTCCGACTACTGGGGATCCTTCACAGAACCAGGCGGCTGTGAGCTCCTCTGCCTCTACCCCCTGCAGATTATTGCTAGGGGTAAAAGCGAGGGTGACGCTAGCTCCTACACTTGGAGATGTTGGGGTGCATGTTACTGTCCCCCCTATAGGCATCATGGTGTCGTTGATGACTGTCATGGTAAAGATGGAAGATAGGTCTCCCATCTTCATCTCAAGCTCTCCGGTTGTAGTGGTGCCTGGTATGATGCGTACAGCTTCTGCAGAGCCGCTGACCAGTACATTCTGGCTATAAAGTTTGGAACAGAGCATGTAGGACCCCGCTGGAAGACTCGCGGAGAAGTTCGCCATGCCCTTGTCCTTATCCAGTGTTGGATCGTCGATGGAAACACTCTCTCCTTGTTGATTTGTAAGGCTCAATTCCAATCGTACATCAGAGGCTACCTGCTCAAGGTTCCAGCAATAGGCTACAGAGAGATTCCCTTCACCCACTAGCTCCGTAAGGTTGATGGTCGCTGTATTGGTTACAGATGAGAGCATTGTAGTAAGTGTTCCTTGGGCAAGAATAGCACCTGTTTTGTTCAGAGCCTGGGCGGTGAGTGTCCATTTGCCCATGAGCAGTTGTCCTAGTGTCACAGTTGTTGAAGAGCTTGTAACATCAACTGTTTCGCTGTTGGGTCCATTGCCAAAGATCCTATACTCTTCGATGGTCATGTCCTCTGCTGTCGGGATCAGACTTCTTTCCTGCACACTAAACTTCTCACAGGCAAAACGAACCACCAGATCAGTATGGGTAGATTTGCTGTCATCACAGCTGGTGAATAGCAAGAGTGCAACAAGAGGGATAAGGAATAATTTTTTCATGGGAATCTCCTGATGATATGTTTGACCCTTAAGGGAAATATCGCCCTTGTTCACTTCAATTGGGTATTGGAGAAAGCTGCTGCTTTGTCTATACTGAAAAAAATTGGAGAACTGATATGGAAGAAACAATGGTGGTCAGAGTGACAGAGGGGGATATTGAGCGAGCCCTTCCCCTTCCCTTGCACGCATGCTGGGGTGGCGCAGAAGATGTGGAGGCCTCTGTAAGACTGATCCATGAGGGACGATTCCTGCACCTCAGGTTCTCCATCCAGGAACCTCAGCTCAGACGCATGTGTACCGAGCATAACCAAAAAGTCTGTACTGATAGCTGTATGGAGATTTTCCTTCAACGTGAAGGGGAGAACGAATATGTCAATTTTGAGTTCAGTGCCAGTACCAAGGCCCTTGTCGGGCGTGGGAAAGAGCGAGAGGGACGTACCCTATATCCCTCTTTTGTCATTGATCAGATTCCCATAACACTTACGTTGCTGGAGAACAATAATACCCAAAGTCGGTACCGCCTCGACGTTGCCATAGACCTTGTCCTGTTCGGTCTTATGAAGGAAGAGGAGACAACCTCATTCATCAAGTTGAAGGGAAACATATACAAGTGTGGAGATGCTCTTAACGAGCCTCATTATCTCTGTTATGCACCTATAGGGACACTGAAGGCGGACTTTCATACCCCTTCGTATTTTGTTCCCTTCAAGTTCCTCTGAAAGGGAAGGTTTTTTCATCAGGAATGCGATGTGCTTTAGGCCATGCTTGAGCGCTTGCCCCTCTGGCTGTGCATGTTTTGGTTCCAGTTCTCCCTTCCTGCCAAGGTGTCTTCCCCTATGAGCTTCTCCAGTGCGAGATGAGCGAGGTGTTGTCCAAAGATTGCGGTGATGGTAGGAAGGCTTCCTAACACGTTTCGTCTTCGTCCCTGATCGCTGATCTGCTCGTTGAAATCAGCAAGCTCTTCCTCTTCAGGGCTCTTGTAGGTGAAACGGACCTGCTCAGGTGAGAAAACAACCTCAATACCCCTTCCTATTCCCCTTTTCCGCAAGTTGGAACGCACCTGTCTGGCAAGTGGGCATCCAAAGCTATCCATCAGGTCTCCTGTCCTGATCAGGGAGGGATCCCTTCGTAGGGCAGCACCCATGCTGCTTACTATGGGGAATTGCTTCTTGTAGGCAGTTTCCAGAAGGGCACATTTGGGATTGAGGGAGTCAATGGCATCGATTACCAGATCCACATCATCGGTGAAGATCTGCTCGACTGTCTCGTTTTGGACAAATAGGGGCAGTTCCTCAACAATGCAATGTGGATTTATCGCTTTGACACGTTCTTTTGCAACCTCAATTTTAGGCCGTCCTATGTTCTGGTAAGTTGCCAGAATCTGGCGGTTAAGGTTGGTGATGCTGATCAGATCAAAATCAACGAGGCGTACGGCCCCTATTCCACAACGGACAAGGGATTCCAGGCACATGCCACCCACTGCCCCCAATCCGACTACTGCAATCTTCTTTGTATGCAGATTCTCAATTGTCTCCTCACCGAGGAGGCGTGTTATTCGTAAGAATTGCTCTTTTTGCACGATTATTCCTTATTAGTGTCTCCCTATCCTTGTGCATCAGACGTCCTGTTAGGGCATACTGAGCTTCAAGGGCTTGGATGTAGGGTCTGTTTTTGTTTGTTTCCTTTTCATAGTCGGTTTCAATGGCGAAGCTAAAAACCGAGAGTTCTTCTAGCCTCTTGCCCACTTTGGTGTGGGCAATCTGTGGCCCCAGGGAGAGGATGCATCCATATTTGACCGCTATTCTTGCTGTTTCTACACTTCCTGTGAAGCCGTGCCAGAGGATGGGGGGCAGGCGGTTTCCCGCTTGCTCCAGGCAAGAAAGGAACAGTCCATCAGATTGTACGATATGGGCGGTGAAACTTCTCTGCAGGGTGAAAGCAAGATCGATGGCAGCAAGTAGAAACCTTGTTTGGCCTTCCATGTCCCCAAAGCGCTTGTCCAGGCCAATCTCCCCTATCTGTAGGAGTGGATGGGCTTCAAGAATTGAAGCCATCTCATCAAGATTGGGCAAGGTTCTGTCTGCTAGAGCCCCTAATGCACCAATAGCGGGATAGGCCAGTTTTGCAACTTTTTGCCACTCATCCTTGTGTGAGCTACAGTAGAGGGCATCCTGTGTTTCTATTTCGTCAACCAAGTGGCGATGTGCATCAAACATACGGTATCCTAAAACCTTCAGCGACCGTTGGTCAAGTTAGAGCAACAGGGCAACGTAGGTTACCAGTATGCTGATCAGAATAGGGAATATCATGCCGCCTTTGGTGTACGCGAGGAGAAAGGATGCTCCTATGCCGAGGAGTCCTGCATACCATTGTGACGAAAAGTCCAGGATGACACCGGGAAATACCAGAGGTCCAAGGGCGGCTATGGGTAATAGGCGCATGCATCTGGCTACAAAGGGGGGTAACTTGTTAAGGAATTTCGCGTAGTAGGGTAGGACACGCACTCCAAAGGTTGCCGCAGCAGTAGCAAGGATATACACAACTATGGGGATGGTCTCTTTCATGGCAAAACCTCGTCTTCTGTGATGATGAGGGCCCCGACCATTGAGGCCGTAAGCATGGAGATGACAAAGGCCCAACCGCTGCCCATATGGAGGGGAAGGATGAGGATGGAATTCAGAATTGCTGAAGATCCAGCGATTACGAGCACCATAAGCCCTTTCTGTCGCAGTTCCTGGGCAAAGAGAGAGATGAACATGGCATAGAGGGTTACCCCCACTGCCATCTGTAATTCTGAAGAGAGTACCATCCCTATAAGGAAGCCAAGGGCTGTGCCTCCTACCCATCCTAAGAAAGAAACTCCTTGCAGTCCCATCATATAGGGCCAGGAAAGTCTTTGGTTATGCAACACAGCTACGGAGAATACTTCATCGGTAGTACCATGGGCTAGCAAGAGACGTTTGGGTCCATGGATCCCGTCTTCCAGCTTTTGGTTGAGGGCAGCTCCCATGAACAGGTAACGTAAGTTGATCAGAAGCACCCCTATGAAGATTTCCAGGATGAGAGATCCTGATGCAAGAAGGTTAATGGCCAAGAACTGCCCGCTACCGGCAAAGTTGGTGACAGAGAACAGCACAGCCTCCCAAATCTTCAGACCTACATCCCTACAGACAAGTCCGAAGGCCATGGCTGTGGGAAAGTAACCTACACAGATGGGGAACCCTTCTTTGACACCTTTTTTGAAGGTGAGGCTCTCTTGTTTGTCACTGAATTTCATAAGAAGGATAGTATTGCTTTGGCCCTTTCTCTGCAAGGGGCGATTGTGATACACTTTTTCCCATTGGAGATGCTTATGGCCATATATCTAGCAAACGTAGGACTTGATCTCTTGATCAAAGGTGATTCACTTGACGAGGAGCAGTTGCTTACCTGGTTCAGGGAAGCGAAAAGGATTCCGGCTGTGCAGGGTGCCTACTACAGCATGTTGTTCGACAGTGGTCTTGAACTGGTCTTCAGAAGTGTGAAGCAAGGCGATGACCTTCAGATTGCAGGTATCGATATGCATATGAGCGGCTCCTGCCTTTGGAGGGCAAAGCCTCTTTCACGCGTAGGACTGGGAGAACCTCTTGCTGTCTCGTTATTGATGACCAATTCTGATGAAAAAACCGCCTTCATCACAGACCTTATCCATGCAGCAACCTTGGAGAGAATAGACGAGGACTCCTCACTCTCCCTACAGGTATGCGCATTTCCCCAGTCTATGGATGTTTATGACAGCCGAGCTTCCTATGAAGAAGCTACCGAGAAGATCTCCCGCCTTGATGACCGAAAACTTTTACCCTTCAACTACATCATGGCCCGTGATGAAAGTCTTACTCAGGAAATTCGTGACAAATATGCCGAGAATGAGAAGTTGATGATTTTCGCAGCCCCCGTACTCAAGGTAGAGAAGCGCGAACATGGCTATAAGGGAACCTCCTGCATGGTGGCGACCGTAGCTACAGAAATGGGGCACCTGGACCTTGTTTTTGCTGAGCATCAGCTTTCTACTGTTTTAGAGAAGGGTTCATATGTTGTATGCAGCTGCATTATAAGTTCTGATGTCCTGACTTCTTAGGCAATACTACAGTCACTCTGTTTTTGATGCCCTGACACAGAAAAAATCTCCTATCGGATTAATTCCAATAGGAGATTTTGCATGCATAAGTGAAAAAGGTCTCTATCTTAGAAACGTTTTGTCCAAGCATGGCAGTAGGGTAGGCTTCCCTTCCGGACATAGTAATCCTGGTGGTAGCCCTCGGCTTTCCAGAACTTGGCAGCCGGCCTGAGGGTAGTCGCTATCTTCAGCCCGTTGTCCTCAAGGATATTGATGAGTTTGACTGCAGTGTCGAACTCATGCTGGCTCTGATAGAATACTGCCGAAAGGTACTGGTTGCCGATATCAGGTCCCTGTCCATTTGTCTGGGTAGGGTCATGGATCTCAAAGAAGTATTTTGCAAGTTCCTCATAGGAAATAACCTTTGGGTTGTAGAGCACTTCAACCGCTTCAAGGTGGCCACTCTTCTTGGAAAGGACATCCTCATAGGTTGGGTTCTCTACCTTGCCACCGGTGTAGCCGGAAGTTGCTTGGTATACTCCATCGACGCTTTCAAAGAGGTATTCCACACCCCAGAAGCATCCGCCTGCAAAGACTGCTCGTGCTTGGGGAGCGCCTTCCTTAAAGATCATGGAGATGGAGTTGACGCAGTGGCGTGTGTCCTTTTCGGTGAACCCCTCTCCCAGAAAGACATGACCCAAATGGGCGTTGCAAGTCGCACAGACTATCTCAGTCCTAGAGCCGTCGGCATCGGGGATTCTTGTAACTGCAAAGGGGAGCTCTTCATCGAAGGAAGGCCATCCACAATTGGATTCGAACTTATCATCCGATGTATAGAGAGGTGAACCACATTGCGTACAGTAGTAGGTGCCTTCCTCTTTGTTATCGGTATATTCGCCGGTAAAGGCCCGTTCAGTACCTTTATTGATGATAACTTGCCGTTCTTTGGCATTGAGATCCTTCAACAAGGACTGGTCTATGGGTTTGAACTGAAAGCGTTCACGTGTTTCTTGTGGTATGTTCATAGGTGGTACCTCTGGTTCCTGTTGTTTTGAGGCGATGCGCATTGCCGGTAAGGCAACAGCTGAGAGAACTGCTAAGACTAAGATAATAAGAAACAATCTTGTTAGGTTCATAGTATCTCCTCCTAATGAATCCTAACATGTTTGTAACCTATATATCTACTACCAGAACTTGAAGATAATTGCAGATGCCTGTTTTTTGTACTGGTGGTACGCTTCATACTTTTTTTCTGTAATGCTTTCGGTGAAAATGGTCGATCCGCCAAACAGCAGTGTGAGCGCTAGAGGTCCGACTAGACTCCAGTTGAGGAAGCTACCGATTGCAAGGGAAGCAAAAATATAGATGCTGAACCAGAATCCCAGTTCCCCAAAATAGTTGGGATGGCGACTTCGTGCAAAAAGACCGCTAGAGCGGAAGCCCTTCTGGTATTGTTCTGTCCACTCTGATCGTCTGGGAAGCAGGTTGTGCTTGGACTGCTGGAACGTATACTGTTGTTGGTCTGCAATGGTCTCAATGGCCAGAAAGGTCATGGATAAGAGAGAAGCAAGCCAGAGCGGTAGCGTCATTTCTGTCGGTTCATGCAAGGGTATCAAGTACAAGGGAGCTGTGAAGGCAATGAAGAGAACCTGTTGGTACAAGGCGATGAACCCAAGGTTGAACAGTTGCCATGCAACTGGATTTGTAATTCTGCTATGGAGGATTTGCCAACGGTAGTCCTCGCTTGAGGTATAGCCGCCCCTTCTGGCAAAGTTGAAGGTGAGCCGGGCTCCCCAGAGTGTGACCAGGATTGTCGCAACCAAAGATGGTAGGGTTACCCCACCATGGAGGGCATAGATCCAGGCAAACACTACAGGCATGGTACTCCATAGCCGGTCTGTCCAGGAGTAGTCATTCGTTAGCAAGCCAAAAAGGAAACTTAGGGAGGCCGTGATACCGGTGATGTAGAGGATACTTGGCAAGGGGTCACTTGTATTTACTGGGTTGAATCGGAGGACAAAGGCTATTCCAAGCGCTATCAGGGCAAAAAAGAGCGTGGTGGTTGTTTTCCTGTTTTTCATGCTGACACTATACCAAAAGGTGTAGGAATCTGCAATAAACAGTACTGCAAATGCATGGATCCCTACTAGTGAACGTACCGGAAGAGGAGCCTAGTCCCCTTCAGCTCTGTTTCTGCCGTTTCTTTTTGCCGTATAGAGATATTGGTCTACCTTACGAAGCAGTTCATTTTTAGAGTTGACTGAACCGACGCTCTTGTATCCGCAACTGATGCTTACCTGTAAGGGGTCAGGGATGCCTGTTTTGTTCCAATCATAGGAATGTACTGTTTTGATGATCCCATCGGCAATAATTTTATCTGAGGTGCCCTCCGGCTTATGGATGATGATGAGAAACTCATCGCCTCCCCAGCGGCCAACACGATCATCTTCGCGGGTAATCTGCTGAAATATCTTGGCAAGCTGACAGAGTACCTTATCACCAATCTCATGCCCATAGGTATCATTAATTTTTTTGAAGTGGTCTACATCGATAAAAAAAAGCATCAAGTTATTCCGTATTTCAGCAGGGAGTGTAAACAGGTGGCTGAGGTAAGCTTCCACGGTAGAACGGTTCAAGAGGCCTGTCGGCCCATCCTTTTCAGCAATAATTCTGAGTCTCTCGAGCAACACATTTTTTTCGTGTGCCTCAATGGAAAGGTCTTGTATCAGCTTTTGGCTGATGAGCAACAGGATGAGCAGGTTAACTCCCAACAGCAATGAAAAGGTGAATAGCTGGGTACCAAGGAAAAACGGTGCATCCTGAATGATATTTTGGGTCGGGGTGCCCGTATTCAAGGAAAGGTATACGATACGCAGCGCGTGGAAGAGCCCAAATATACAATATAGGAGTATGAGGGGTAGAAATGAAGATTTGTATGCTTGATGTTTCTGATAGTTCCGTCTCAGCAGGTTGATATAGCATGCTGCAAAAATGATGCACCCTGCACTTACGAGGATATAACGGACGTTACTCTGCCAGTCTAGGAAGAAACTCAGCAGTACAAACAGGAACAACAGGAGAAATATTGTGTAGTAGTACCACTTTGTAATGGTAGTTTGAGTAAACTCAGCCAGTCCAAAATAAAAGAGAAGCCCTCCTAAAAATATGAGGAGCGTAAAAAGCCCATAGGTAATGGCCGGAGGCAAAGGGATCTTTGCGATCAATAATATGGGAGTGATACATTGTATTCCTATATTAAGTGTCCAATATGCTAGACCCGGTATTTGTTTGCTCGCTCGTTGGTACAGTGCAATCATGACAATGGTAAAGATTCCCTGACTTATTGCGTGTGCAAGGATGATGATGCTTTCGTATGCAAGAATAAGCTCCCCCTTACAAAAATTGTGTAGTTTTACTATACGTCAATACATAAAATACAAGCAAGGAAAAAAGACAAGTAGTCAAAGTAAGTAGTCAGATTATGGTAAGATCTCTTATGGTATGTTACTGCCCTGGCAGTGTATCCTCAATCGCCTTAAGAATAACGGTACTGTTGTATATAGCCCCACTTATTGCATCTACTTGTAGGCTCTGGCTTTGCATAACTGTAGAAATAATGGTCTCGGCATCCCTCTGTACTTTCGGTTACTTCCAGGCAAGCATTTTGGCAAGCATGTCCTCGTCTCCATGAGGGAATTCAGTGTATCCGCCTGTTCATCGACAGGGGATTCTATAGCCCGTCCATTATTGTGCAAGGTTTGTTTTTGGAGATGCTGCCCAGTTCAGAAATCCCTGATTGTCTTATTTCTTTGCTGATGATATGATTGTCTGTATCCTGTTCGGTGAGGATATCGGTCAGAGGAAAAAGTTCTCTGGATTTGTATTTTCGGGAAATTCCCTCTTCTATATATTAGAAATGAGAGGTTCTGCAGAGAATGGACCATGAGAGACCAACTCGCGGATTTGGGCAGAAGAATTTTCTTTTTACAAGAGTGTGGCAGGCCAAAATTATGAAATCCATCATTACTTATCTTAAGAATGAAGAAACCGAGAAGAGCATTCTTCGCATCCTTCAGGAGAATCTCTCTTTGTATCAAAGAATCGATACTGAGGAGAAAATTCAGACCCTGACCGGTTCCTTGTATAATTACTTGGTTATGGAATGCGTCCAGAACAATCAGTATATCTCACTGTCGAAGGATACTATTGATGCGCTCAATGTCGTTTACAGGGATCTAATTATTCGTCTTCGGGGGATTGCTCTCGGAGGCAAAGCTTCACAGCATGATTTGGAGAGTATTGTCCAAAATCATAGAGAGAAGCTTATTGGTGTATTGCAGAGCAACACCTTCAATAAAAAGCAAGAACAACTGTACATTCCCTGTGCGGAGTATTCTGGGAGCTTCCAATTTCGCTTGCTACATCTTGGTGATAGTGTGTTGAAGCAACCGATTCTTGATGTAGGTTGTGGTAAAATGCATCAATTACTCACATATCTGCAAAAGAAGGGGTATGAAAATCTCTATGGAATTGATCAGTATCGTGTCGATGACCATCGAATATTCTGTGGCAATTGGCTTGAATACCGCTTCCTTCCTGCTACTTGGGGAACCATCATTGCCCATATGTCTTTCTCTAACCATTTCAGAAGAAGCCTTATTAATCAAGATTCAGACAGAATGCTTTATGCTGATAAGTATCAGGAGGTATTGGATTCGCTACTCTGTGGTGGGTGCTTTATCTACAGCCCCTCTGTTAGAACCGTCGAGAAGAATCTTGACCCCGAGAAGTATTCAGTTACGTATTTCTCTAATCTTGAAGACAGAAATCTGGATACTGTTTTCATACGAAAAAAAGTTCAATAGGTACATGTTGCGAGAAAGAGAATTCCATCCTATGACAAGATGACCCTTAAGCCGATCTACCATGATCATGGCAGTTAGAATGGTAGACACCCCTCTGGATACATAATTCGTGGTTTTGGGAATAGTCTCTCTGATTGTCTTCAGTAAAGACAGCAAGCCATAGTGTTTGCACATAGTTATGAACATTTTGTCAACGTCAATTCTTACAACGTCAATTTCTGGGGATACCTGCAAAAGTTGGAAATGAAAGCAACAGAACGAAGGGTGCCCATTCTTTTCATCTGCAAGTATACTTTTTGGTACCTATGTTCATACCCGGTAGGTCACACGTATGGTATTACCGAACAATGCCGTCTGTTGGGCGGTGCCAGAAGCAATGAATAGTGATGGATTCGTCACAAGAACCATATCTGCCGCTGTGGTGAAGAATTTACATTTGTACAGGTGTTTCTTGATTAGAGGGCTGCCCATCACAGCATCTGGATACCAAAAGATAGTGAGGCCATTGCGTAAGGATGATCACGAACTGGCAACCAATAATGAGCGAAGAAGTTCATGGGACAACTTGACATCCGTGGAGTTTCCCTGTGGTATGGTCCATATGGTCGTCATTATGATGCATTCTGTCTCAAAATAGCCTCGCTACGATAGATGCAGCTTTCTGCAGGGACAGCTGTATTGGATAATTTGACAGTATCGTGTAACGACGACCTTCAATTCCAGACAAAAATGTTGTTTTTCCACGGTCTTAAAATTTTCCGCTTTCTCCTAATTTCGATTCGACCGTATGCTCCTGCATGTAATTGCTGCCCCATTGATACATGGCCATTAAAATTGGGATTATGCTTTTTCCATTTTCGGATAGGCTGTACTCGACTTTCGGCGGCACAACTGGATATACCTTTCTTAGTATGAATCCGTCAGCCTCCAATTCCCTCAGTTGCTGTGTGAGCATCTTGGGGGTCGCTTGAGGGATAATCCTGCTAAGTTCACTGTATCGGTGGATAGTATCGATTAAATTCCATAAAATAATAGCTTTGTATTTTCCCCCGATAAGCGATAACGTGGCATCGATTGGACATCGATATATCAAACGGTTTTTTTTCATGTCGGTTCCTTACACTATCTTTTTCAATAGTATGGCACTTAAAAGTGCATACTTTCATTATATATAATACTGGCATAGTATATAACCACAGAAATAAATTCCATAGCCTATAGGCTGTGTTTCAGGGAGTACAAGGTATATGAATTTTATTGATTTGGCAAAAAAGAGATATTCTGTTCGATCATACATATCAAGAAAAGTGGAAAAGGATAAGATAGAGATATTACTGGAAGCTGCCCATGTGGCGCCGACTGGAGCTAATCGTCAGCCCTTTCATATTCTGGTTGTCGAAAGCACTGAAGGTTTGGAAAAACTGGCTAAGTGTACTCATGTTCCCCTTTCGCGGTTAGCATTCATTATCTGTGCAAACCACAATGAAGCTTGGAAACGAGGATATGATGGAAAAACCCTAGAAGAAATCGATGCCAGTATTGTAACTGATCATATGATGCTGGAAGCCACTGATTTAGGGTTGGGAAGTGTTTGGGTGTGTAATTTTTCCCCAACAATTCTAAAAACGGAGTTTGCTATTCCTGCCTATCTGGAACCGGTACATATTTTGGTAGTTGGATATACGGATGAACCTCCCAAATCTCCTGATAGACACGATTCAGAGCGAAAAGATATCTCCCAAATCGTATCTTATGTATAATCGCAAACAGTACTTTTCAAAAAAAGGAAGCAGATAATCATGAAAGTCATTGCTATAGAAAAAGAACTTGCAAATCCAATGGAGGGAAATTTGGAGGAGCTCTATAAAGAAGAAGCACTACATGTGTATGATTTGTACCAAAATAATGTACTCAGAGAAATATATTTTGACCAGAATACATGTGCGGTAGTTGTGTTGGAGTGTGATTCACTAGTAGTGGCACAATCCATAGTTTCTGAATTTCCATTGGTGAAGGCAGGATTAATTACATTTGAGATGCATGCTTTGAATCCATATCCGGGATATGGAAGGCTAATGAAATAGTAGGAATACCATGTTGAATAACCAGATTGAAAGAATGAAAAGAGAATTGGTAGAAAAGGGGCTGTTTGAGATTGCTAGGAAAAGCTCCTATGAATACATAGACAACATCTTCCAAAGACATGTTTACCCCAAGGATGAAAGCCTCTCTAAGCTCAATGCTTTTGACGGACAATTGAACGCAGAAGGTTGTAATCCCTTTGATATAGTGAGACTACTGGACAAAGTAGGAAGCGAAAACACCGTAATGCAAACCGGTGGCAGATACTTCGGTTTTGTCAATGGTGGAGCATTGCCTGTCTGCCAAGCGGTCAAATGGATTACAGCCATATGGGATCAAAATGCTGTGTTACATGTTGCATCTCCTGTGTCGGCCAAGATAGAGGAAGTATGTGAAAAATGGATTGTCGATTTGTTGGGATTACCAAAAGAAACCGTTGCCGGCTTTGTAACGGGTTCTTCAAATGCTGCTTTCTGTGCCCTTGCTGCAGCCAGAGACCATCAATTGGAGGCAGCTGGCTGGGACATAAAGAAGAAGGGATTGTTTGCTGCCCCTGAAATAAAGATTTATCTCAGCGACCAAGCTCATGCAACAATCTATAAAGCACTTCATATGTTGGGATTTGGCGAAAAGAATGTGGTTACACTCAATTCAGATAATCAGGGAAGCATAATACTGAATGAAATCCCTGCAAAAATTGTACCAAATTCCATATTTGTTTTGCAGGCCGGTAATGTAAATACCGGTGCATATGATACTATTGATGCAATAGCCCGGATAGCAAGAAAAAATCGATGTTGGATCCATGTAGATGGTGCTTTTGGACTGTGGGTCGCGGCATCAACAACATTGAAACACAATGTGAAAGGCCTTGAATTGTGTGATTCATGGTCGTTGGATGCTCATAAAACATTGAATGTCCCTTATGACTGCGGCATCGTTTTATGCAGAAATCAAAATGCGCTCGTATCTGCAATGCAGGCGACCGGAGACTATATAATTCACAGCCAGGAGCGGGACAATATGATGTATATATCTGATATGTCCAGAAGGGCACGAGGATTTGAGCTGTGGGCGGCACTCAAATATCTAGGTAAATCCGGAATTGCGGAATTGGTGGATAGATTACATGAAAATACTGTCGTTTTTGGAGAAAAGCTGGAGATACTGGGATTCACCAGACTGAATACCATTGTATTTAATCAGCTCTTGGTTTCGTATGTCAATGATGAAATGACAGATGAGATACTCGAAGAAATTCAAAAAGATGGGGTTTGTTGGTGCGGTGGAACAAAGTGGAAAGGAAAATCCGCAATAAGGATAAGTGTCTGCAATTGGTCAACAAGCGAATATGATATCGATGTATCAGTTGCGTCCTTTAAAAAGGCTGCGAGTAATGTCCTCACTAAAATGTCAGAAGGTGCTTTCTCCACAAGAAGTGATGTTTCAGGGTCTTCCTGAGAGGATTATTAAAAACAGGATGAGGAATGAAGCGTTCACACCTCTGAGTATCATCACTAAAAAAGAAAATCATACCATCCGTTGCATTGATGATAGGGGAGTCCCACCAGAACTCCCTAGACTCGATAAGAAGAGAGTAAACAAAAAATGGGCTTCACATTGAGCTGAACAGAAGGTGCTTGTACCTTAGGTGTGTTACACTTACGATCAAGGTGAGAAAGCCCAAGTATAACCCTAAGGGGCATCTCTTTTTTGACAAGTATTCATTCGATGACCTGAGGTACGAGATCTATTTTTTATAAAGTGGAGGTGCAGAAACTCTTCTATCATATTCGAAGTAGTGAAGGCAAAGGATCTGAAAACTGACTTATCAAAGATGCTGGAAAGGGTGCCATATATAAAGAAGGCTCAAACATGAGAATGGTAACCACTGTGCAGTTTATGTACAAATTTCAAGAAAATCAGGGTATTTCTCTACGATACACCATGGGGAGAGGGGAAAAAGACTTTATCTCCTTCTGATTTTCTAGTTTTAGCGTGCTTCTTCCGACGAAATCGAGACTCCTTGCTATGGTGAATCCGTGGCCTCTACAGGTTGTTTTTTCTATTAGGATAACATATCATTATTGTAGATTACTTACACTGGCTGCGAGCCCTAAGGAGAACCCATGAACGTATTTCTTGAGACTCTCATAATAGCTTTTGTCATCAATACTATCTTTTTTCTATATGCATTTGCGAGAAAGACTGATGTTGTAACAGACCTCTCGTACAGCTTGAGTTTCTTCCTTGCAACGATGTACATCTATGTGGTCCGTGCAGAAAAAAATCTTCTGCAGACCATGCTTCTCTGCATAGTGGTGCTCTGGTCACTGCGCTTGGGTTCCTACCTTCTCAGTCGTATTCTGGTTACCAAGGTCGACCACCGTTTTGACGATAAACGCGATTCGTTTGTTCGTTTTGGCATCTTCTGGTTGTTGCAGGCAACTGCTGTGTGGGTAATTCTCCTCCCAATCATTTTTGCCATGGGATCACAAGGACTTGTGGTCAACATGCCATTTCTTGGTATCGGCTTTGTAATCTCCTTGTTCGGTCTCATGTATGAAACTGTTGCCGATTACCAGAAGAACACCTTCAAAAAAAAGAATCCCAACACACTGATTACCAGTGGTCTTTGGGCAACCAGCAGACACCCCAACTACTTTGGAGAGATCCTTGTCTGGTGGGGGACTCTGATAATGGTCCTGCCTTATCTGAGCGGTGTTACTTTTCTTGTAACATTTGGTCCTGTGTTCATTACCGTTCTTTTGCTGTTTGTCAGTGGGATTCCCCTCTTGGAGAAATCATGGAAAGAGAAGTATGGCCAAGAGACTTACTACCAGGAGTATATCAGACAGACTTCCATCTTCATCCCCTGGAATAGGAAGACATGATGAGTATTTTCTTGCTGACAGCCGCCTTTTGCCTTGTTGGTTTTGCCTTGGGAGGCATACCTACATCCCATCTCATTGCATCAAGAAAACAAATCGATCTGCGTAAGAGGGGAAGTGGAAACCTTGGGGCAACTAACCTGAGCAGGTCACTGGGCTGGCGTCTGGGAATTTTGGTGGGGATATTGGATCTCCTCAAGGGAGTGGTGCCTTCCCTGGTTGCGCTGTTGTCCTTTACCCTCCCAACAACCTCGCTTCTGTTTGTTGGTATGATGACGATCATGGGACACATCTTTACCCCCTACCTTCCCTCCCACAGGGGGGGCAAGGGAGTGGCTACAGGAGCAGGCGTCATTGCTGTACTTTTCCCTTCAGCCATCCTGTTTGGCCTGTTTGTTTTTTTCTTAGTGGCAGTCCTCACCCGATACATATCCCTTGCCTCAATGACTACTTATGTTTTGCTCATCCCATTTTATATCTTCAGGACCTTAATTCTGGACCTTCCAATTGAATCGGCTAACCTAGCATTTCTTGGTATATTGAGTTTACTTATTGTGGTAGCCCACAAGGAAAACTTGAAACGTCTCATACACCATACAGAACCAAAATTCAGCTTTTCAGTTGAAAAGGAGCACGTATGAACATAACCGGAAAAGACCTCTATGGATCGTTGACCTTCGGCTATTATCATCTGCGTGAGAACATGCAGGAGATCAACACTATCAATGTGTTTCCCGTTGCCGATGGGGATACCGGTTCCAATATTACCCATACTCTCAAATCAATCCTTTCCAATACTGACGGTAAAGGATCGGTTGCCGATATTTCCAATATCTTTGCCAGATCGGCTCTCATCGGGGCCCGAGGAAATTCAGGTATGATCATAGCTCAGTTTTTCCAAGGGTTCTCCCTTATAGCCCGTGAGTTTGAGGAGCTTACTGTCAAAGCCCTTGTAGACGCTGCAAAGGCAGCGGTTGCCGCTGCCTATAGTGCGGTGGAGACTCCTTTGGAAGGAACTATCCTGACAGTCATGAAGAGTTGGGCAACCCAATTGGGAAGTTCTGAAAACCTTGAGGCCCCTGTCCCTGTGCTGTTGCGAAGAGCCCTCCGTTGTGCAAGGCAGGCGGAGAAAGAGACAACCAACCAGATGGAGCTATTGAAACGCTCTGGAGTTGTCGATGCTGGAGCAAAGGCCTTTGTATCCATCTTGGAAGGGGTTGATCTCTATATTCTTAACCCCGTGCGAACCTTTTCTGAATCTGAAACATTGCTTCAACCAGAGGTGCAGCTTCTGGAATCCGAGCATATCCATGATACCAGTCACTTTCGTTACTGTACTGAAGCCCTCATTAGGGTCACAGATGGGCAGAAACAAAATGTCAGGGAGGCATTGGCAGGTCTTGGGGATTCCTTGGTGATGGGCAGTCATGATAACCAGATGCGTATCCATCTGCATACTGATAATCCTTCCATGATGTTTGAGCGCCTCGCTCTCCTTAGTCAGATTGAAGAGCAGAAAGTCGATGATATGTTCATGCAGCAATCTGCAGCCCATGCTCGTCTTTCTGACACGGTTATAGTAACTGACTCCTCAGCCGATATTCCTCAAGAGGTTGTCGATGATCTGTGCATTTATAGGATTCCCCAGATTGTGCAGGTGGGCGAGACCTCTTTCTTTGATCGCATTACGATTTCTTCCTCTTTGTTGCTCGGCATCCTTGATGCCTCAAAGCAGAAGGTCTCTTCTTCGATGCCATCGGTAGGGGAGATACAGCGTCATTTTGAATTTCTTACCCAACATTACAGCCATGTGGTGGTTCTCTCTGTTGCTGCCAAGTTGAGCGGAACCTTTCGTACCTACCAGCTGGCTGCAAAGGCCCTCCAGAAGAACGGTGCTAGGATTGATATTATCGATACAAAGCTCAATGCCTCAGCTCAAGGTCTAGTCGTACAGGAAGCTGCACGTAGAGCTGCAGAAGGGCTTAGTTCTGAGCTATTGCTCAATGAAATCAAAGATATTGCAGAACGTACAACTATCATGGTATCGGTACAGTCCCTTGAAATGATGGTCCGTGGAGGAAGAATACCCAAGAAATTGGGTTCTCTGATCTTGAAGATGAACTTCAAGCCAATGGTTGGCCTTACCAAAGAAGGCGGTGGTAAAATTCTTGGAATACGCTTCTCCAGGACAGGCAGCATTGCCTCTCTTGTACATAATTTCATGAAAGCACATAAGAAGGAAGGCATCCAATCCTATGGAATGTCCTACATCGGCAACTCCGATCTTGCATACTCTGTAGCAGAGATTGTTGAGAAGAAGACAGGAATGAAACCTTCCTTTGTAGAAGAAGCCTCACCTGTCATTACCTTGCATGCAGGTAAGGGTGCCATATCACTTTCGTATGTGAGGAAAAGGCGCCCCTTAGGCTCAGTTTAGAACTGGAATGCAAAACAAAGGCCTGTGGATAGAAGCGTTCTGTACTCAGTTATTTACTGAACAAGTGCAATCAGAATTGACTCTTTTCTGTGTGTCAGGAAGACTTGCTTGCTTTATTCAGAATTTGCTATAGTTTTACAGTGTGGAATATGATAGTATTTGAAGCCTATATTGGATACATTCTCCTGTTTTCATGGTTATAAATAATCTAGAACCCCCTGAGATCATGTAACGTGTGAGCTTGTTGTGGACAACTGAAGGTAATTGAAAAGATGATTAAGATTGCAATTTGTGATGATGACAGGGAAGAGCTTGCAAAGTCACGGAGAAATTGCATGGCTTATACTGCCAAACATCCAGAATGTGATGTTAGGATCAGCATATTTGAAGATGCGAAAAGTGTGCTATCTCATATTGAACTGCAAGGGCCTTTTGATATCATGATCTTGGATATATATATGCCAAATATCACGGGGGTGGAATTGGCAAGCTCTCTGCGAAAGAGCAATGATGCATGTGAGATTATCTTTCTGACCACATCCGCCACCCATGCTATTGATGCTTTTGCTTTGAATGCGACCCATTATATCTTGAAGCCATATTCCATAGAACAGTTTGACTGTGCATTGTCCAAGGCTTTTTCTCAGCTAGCAAAGCGAAAACAAGCAACCATAACATTGAAATCGTCACTAGGTTTGTATAAGGTGTTGTTTGCTGATATTCTGTACGCAGAAACTGAAAAACATATGCAAAACATCCACTTAGCGGATGGGATTGTCTTGCATGTACGCATGACCTCCATAGAATTGTATGAACGGATCTCCCATGATACCAGATTCTATAAGTGTGGAAGCACGTATATCCTCAACCTGGGAAAGATCAGAGAGGTTACTGCTCGTTATATAACACTTGATGATACCAGGCAGATTAATATGCTACGGCGACAATTTAAACCACTCATTGACAGGTATACCCAGTATGCCTTGAAGGGCGTCTGATGATGGACTATTCTGCCATATCAGTTCCCCTCATCACGCTTCTCATCTCCCAGGTCTTGATTTTTGACCTGGCGCGCTTTCGGTTTTCCCTGAAAAAACTCTCTCTGGTCTTAACCATTGAACTTATTGTTCTGGTGCTCATCAGTAGCATGGTGCTCATGTTTGGCAGTCTTGCTGTATATGCAAAGTGGTATGTCCTGATCATGGTTGTCCCAGCCTTCTCTACCTTCATATACGTTTCAAAGCGACGCGATGCACGTGATGTGTTTACGATTGTAACTACAATATTCCTAAACTTTTTTATCTCAATTCCGGCAATGTGGTTTGCACGATTCCATGGAAGTCGGTATGTGTCTTACAACCTTGCTCGGATCGTACTGTTTGCTCTTGTCTTTGTGTGTATCCACCTATTTTTTCGTAAATATTATCTGCTTGCACAGGAAGAGATTGATAAAGGATGGGGAATCTTTAGCATACTCCCCATCTTAGGTTCTGTGGTGCTGTATTATTCCTTTGTTAGGTATGGACAAAAAGGTAGCTTTAATGAGGTTCTGTATGCGACTTCAGCAACAATAATCCTGATGACCTCTGTCTATGCAGTTATCTTTTACATGTTCCAACAGCTCCATGAGAAATATATGGTACAGGAGCAACAGCGCTTGCTCGCTATGCAGAACAAGGCACAACTCGACCAGCATATCCTGTTTAAGGAAGTTGCTGAAAAAACGAATAGACGATGGCATGACCTGCGCCATACTACTCAAATGATGATTGAGCTCCTTGAATCTGGTGATACGAATACTGCTCTTCGCCATCTGAAAGATCAGATGGGCATGAGTAGCATACCAAAGGAGGAGTACTGCCAACACCCTGCTGTAAACAGTATCCTTTGCCTGTGGGCAGAACGGGCAAGAAAAGAAGATATACCCCTCTCGATAGTGGCTAGTGTTCCCGATGACCTGGAGATTGAGCCTGTTGAATTGTCTGCATTATTTGCCAATGCCATTGAAAATGCCTATCATGCCTGTCTGGAACTCCCCTGCAATGTGGAGAGATTCATTAAGGTCGAATCTCACTATACCGGCAAACGCCTGGCCATAGGCATTACCAATACCTGTAAGGACACCATTAGGTTTGAAGATGATATGCCAATCTCTTCTAAAGAGGGTGGTGGTATTGGGACCCGAAGTATGATCTATACAGTCAAGCGCTTCCATGGAGCTTATACCTTTTCAGCAAGGGATGGCCTGTTTGATACGCGTTTTGTTCTTAATGTATAGGATCAACAGTACCAAATATGCCAAATACAAACCAATTATGCCAAATTTGTTGCATTTTCTCTGCACGTAATATGTACTTATGAGAGACTCTGTCATTGGGACACTATTGTTAAGGTCTGAGTCAACTTGCATCTGGACAATACCAATATGGAACTATGGGTCATCCTAGTGGATTGGCGCATTGAATACAAAAGATGGGAATTTGTATAAGAAATGAGGGAAAAACATGAGAAAAATGAACACATCGCTCGTATTAATCATTGCGGTAACTCTTTTGGTTACTTCTTGCACAACGATTGAACCACAGCTTGACGTAGAAGCGTTGGATTTTACGTCAAACATTACGATCTCACATGAATTCTCTGATCCCAGTCTCAATGATTCAGTACAGACAATAGTGTTGAGCTTCACCGAGGAGCTTGATCCCAGTACCATTGGGGCAGTAAACCTTTATAGAATTGATGCTCAAGGAAATGAGGCTGAAGTGCCATGCATCATCAAGATGCATGCAAATAGTGGCAGAAAGATAACTATCAATACCAAGAAACTGACAAGATTCACTGAAGGGGAAGCGTATAAGCTTGTTATTGGCACCTCCCTCCAGTCGAAAAAAGGCAGTTCCCTTGAAGATGAGTATGTAGGCTACTTTGCAACAAACAACACCTTCAGATTTCAAGGAACACCCGAACTGAACAATATGCGGACGCAGATAATCATTATCAGCGATATGCATCTGGGTGTTGATGACCGCTTTTCAGAAATGGTAGAGCACAAGCAAGCCTTTGTTGATTTTCTGACCATGCTGAAGGATGCCCCAAATGTTGCAGAGATTGCCATTGCAGGAGACATGTTTGATGAGTGGTTCCTGCCGATGGACTATGAAATGCCAAACCTGTTGTCGGACTTTCATGACAAGATCGTAGAAAACAATAAGGCAATAATCGATGTCATCAATGAGATCATACAGGAAAACAATATCAAGGTGACGTACATATCAGGAAACCATGATCTGCTTTTCAGCGAAGCTGATGTGGAGAGGATCTTCCCTGAAATCAACCAGGTCCGCGAAGATGTGCAAGGCCTTGGTACGTATGTTGCTGGCGAACAATCAGAAATTGCCATCGAACATGGTCACAGGTACAACTTCTTCTGTGCCCCCGACATGTTCTCAAACCGGGACATTACAAACAATGATACCTCAATTCTGCCTCCAGGGTATTTCTTTACACGGATTGCCACAACATCGGTGATAGAAGGCCACCCAGAAACTACCAATACATTTGAGCAGCTGAATCCTGACAAGGGTGATGCTAACCAAATGAACTACTTCTATTATCAGCAGATATGGAAGGCTTTGATGACTCAGCTGCCTGTCAGTGAAAGCTTTTCAGAAAAGACCATACGGACAAATACCGATGGGTATACCGACACGTATGCCGTCAACGATCTGCTTCCAAGACAAGAGCCAGAGGGCATGATTGACATGACCCTCTATAGTGGAATTGTTGAAAACTGGGAAGGAAGACAAGTCCTAAACGATGTAAAGACAAAAATAAGTGCCAAGCAAGCGATTCTTGGTTCTGCCACCAGTTCCCTTACCGATCTACATGCAAAACTCCAATACTTTGATGTGGATGCTTCAAGAAGAATCGTGATCTTTGGGCATACGCATGAGGCTAAGATCATGCCATTCAGGAACCTGGAAGGCAAGAAAGCTATCTATGCCAACAGTGGCACATGGATAGATATGACAAAGAGCACTGTATATCCGGCAAAGACCTTTGTTGTCATCACAAAGCCAAAGGCCAACTCAGCTCTTGAGACCGTCAACCTGTATCAGTTTGCCGATGACAAGACCGTGATCCAATGGGAAGAGGGGCAGGCAATAACCGGTATTGCTTCCCGGTAATCACAAAGCAAGAAACTATGTCAGATTAACGATATTCCGTATCAAGGCACAAGGAATAATCATGCAAGGGTTGTTCTTTGTGTATGTTTATTAAACACAAACAGTTATATTGCTATGAAAGCTTCAATCGAAGGGGTAATGTAAGCACTAGTCGGTAGAAGACCTCATGTGTTGGGAAATCTCATTCTGGGTTCTCCAACAATATCTTGATCTTAGTAACAACGGAGTGTATGCATTTTGGTGCATGAGTGTTCAGAACCTTCTCACAGGACGAACCTGATATTCATTGGCTTTGTCTTGGGTATTATATTGTGTGCCGGTATTGATGGTAATGAGCTGCATAATCACCACTAAATGTAGCAGTAATCTTAGTAGTGTTTTCCAAACCTGCGCCTGGGAATCAGAGCTACCCAATAGGTTGTGGTATCTTTACCCCATTCTCTTCTGATTCAACCAAAAGAGAGGCTATTCTTCATTTCCCCCCCATTGGCGTCAAAGGAAATCATACACACCTTCATTAGATTCATAATAAGCCAATCTTAGTATATATAACTACCATTTTGGTACCAAGGAGAGTCTCTATCAGGGGGGCTTGCTTGATATAAGCAAAGCAAATTCCCTTACACAACAAGAGAGGGCCCAACTGTTGGCAATTGAGTCAAGCAAGGCGTTGTACCTTTTGGGGGATGAAGTGCTTAAGGAGTATAGTAAACAGGAAGTCCCTAACGGGAGAATGGGTATCATCAGCAATTACCCATATGGTGATTCACGTTTTTTAGACAGAAAGGGCTGTAGGCGGACCATTGGCCTGTGGTATCCAATCCACGCATATCAGAATGGTCAAGTGCCGAACTACTGATTTGCTGTCTATTAATCCTTTTCATGTATTCGAATAAACTGGAGGAAAAAGAAAACAAAGATTCTGCTTGACAACGGTCACATCATATCAGATTACCAACCAAAACAAACAGAATGAAAGCCCTACGGGGATGCGTATCATAGGAATACTCAACAACGGTCTGAATCTGTTGAACATCAACTCATTCTGGCAGCCAATTCTCAAGGGTGTCATCATATTGCTGTGTATATTGATGTCATTACGCGAAATCGTGACAACAGGGTGAAAAGAGCCGGCAAGTAAATGTTGTGATTGGTGTCGTTTTGTACATGGTGGAATCTTGATGAATCTTGCCAAATACGGATCAAGAACGAGAACCTCAAGCCAGGGTACTCGTCCTGTGGCCTTGAAAGGTCTGCTTACGTTGTGATCATTGGTCACAATCTGTTTGAAATCTCTATACAAATGACTTCTGTCATATAGAATATATTTTTTTTCTACCTACCAAAAGTATACAGATAGAAATAAGCAGAAACTGTAAAATGATAATAAAGATGAAAGAATGCATTATAAAAATAATAAATATATAGATATCTAACAATATGTATATATTTGTTACAAACATACTATCTGAAAAAACGTAGCCGTATCTAGATATATATAATAAATTGTATGTTTCAATAAGTTTTAACTTATGACATACTAAATCCATACTATGAGGAGAATCGCCAATATGAAAAAAACAAACCGTTTGGTGTTGTCAGTCACTCTGTTGCTGTTGCTCAGCCTCACCCTGACCTTTTCTTCCTGCAAGGAAGCTTCCAATGTAGGAGACCTCACCCTCGATTTCGGTACCGACAGATCGATCCTCCCCACTTCTGTCGCCGTCACCTGGGTGCAGATCAGCGGAAGCAGGAACGATGACAACACCGTGGCGTTTACCCCACAGAACTTCCAACTGGGAAGCACGATCGGCATCACTGGCCTGTCGGTTGGGACTTGGACCTTCAACGTAGTGGGCTATGGGGTGGATCCTGCATCTGTCGGAGCTTCTCCTCTTACTTCACCTGCAACCAATGCTTCTGTAGTGATCCAGTCGGGGCAGAAGACCACTGCAACTTTCACCTTGCGATACCTGACCACAGGGACAGGCAGTGCCGATGTTACGGTGACCTGGCCAAACAATGCGAATGTGGCGGTCAAGGGGAAGCTGAGCAACGGGACGGAGGTCTCCTCCTCCTTGGGGACAACAGGAAATACCAAGTTGTCCTATACGGGAGTACCCACCGGAGACTACGGCTTTGACCTGACGCTTACCAACCCTTCGGGAACGACCATACCTTTTGCCATGATAGACAGGGTGAACATCTTCAGCAATTTGAAGTCGGAAGGGACGGTGGTGCTGGTAAACGAAGACCTTCCTGTACTGGCATCGCCTGCCATGGCAGCGTCAGAGGAAGCGAGCAAGGGGGAGCCCGTTGTCGCCTACAGGACAGTGACCCTGACAGCTCCCAGCGGGTCTGCCATCTATTATACGACAGATGGGAGCACCCCCGGTTTTAGTGCCATTGGAACCCTCTCAGGCACAACCAAAGAATACCTTGTCCCCTTTGACATAACGACCACAGGAGAGACGACGATAAAGGCCCTTTCCGCAAAGACAGGCTATTTGGACTCGGCAGTCTCGACCCAGGCCTTCACCATCACAGGTTTGGGAGAAGGAGGGGTGACGATAGACAAACCGGCGCTGGTCTCGAATGTGTCGATCCTCCAGACCAATGCCGATGTGGCGGAGTTCACCGCGGTATACACGGTTGAAGGAACGCCCACACTTACGGCCACATGGTATAGGGACAGCGAGATGACAGCTGCAGCAGACACTGACGGTGATGGAAACCAGATGACCTTCACCCCAGAGCTGATAGAAGAAGGAAGGCATCAGGTAAGGGTGAACCTTGCCTACAGTGATGGGACTCAGGCAAAGACGGCATCTGCAAGCCTGAGGTATACAGCCAACCAGGTGGCAACACCAACAATCAGCAATACTGATACCACAGGTGGACAGCTGATAACCCTAGCCAGTACAACAAGTGGGGCAACCCTCTACTATACCCTTGATGGAAGTGATGCGACGACCAGTGGAACAAAGGCACAATACACAGCTCCTTTCAACATAGCCACAACCAAGACTGTGAGAGCTGTAGCAATAAAGAATGGCATGGTCAATTCAGCAGAGGCAAGCCAAGAAGTAGTGGTCGCCCAAGTGGCAACACCTGTGATAAGTCCCAGTGAAGCAGAAACCAAGAAGTAGTGGTCGCCCAAGTGGCAACACCTGTGATAAGTCCCAGTGAAGAAACCTTCAGCGGAACGGTTGAGGTGACGATGAGCTGTGCAACCAGTGATGCAACCATCCATTACACCACTGATGGAAGTGATCCTACAACCTCAAACACCTCCTACAGCATTCCCTTTGCTGTAAGTGCGACCACAACGGTGAAAGCCGTAGCGATAAAGAGTGGAATGAACAACAGCACGACAGCAAGTAAACTCTACACACTTCAGCCAATATACCAAGTAGGAGACTTAGGCCCGGCAGGAGGAAAGATCTTCTATGTGAACCCTAACTTTACAACCGATGGTTGGAAGTACCTGGAGGCAGCCCCTGCAGATGAGGACACTCTGTATGTGTATGGAGGAACTGGCATAATGACCTGGGCTACAGGGCTTGAAATTGGGACAGGGCAAGAGAATACTGATACGTTAGTGAAGAGGTTTGGGCCTACTGAACCATATAGGCACCTTGCTTATGCAGCAAAGATATGTAATGACAAAGTGATAGCAGGGTATTCTGACTGGTTCTTACCGAGTAGGAGGGAGTTGGAATTGATGTATGAAAACAAGGCAATGATCGGTGGCTTCTCTGATACTTTCTACTGGTGCTCCTCTGAGTACGACAGCAATTTCGGCTACGATAAGGCGTGGGACCAGCACTTCGGCAGTGGGCTCCTGCGCTACACCTATAAGCACAACAGTTCCAGTGTCAGAGCTATCCGCTCTTTCTTATGAGCAATGTACCTATTCAACTATTTACCCATTATAAGGGGTGGGGGCTCTAGCCCCCTGCACCTCTTATACACGTTGCTCTTATGCTGTAACTATGGGTTATCTCCCTTTTCTTTTATGTGGTATCCTTTGTCTATGGGTGATTGCTTTTCTCCTTCACAGTGAAGTCGGATCATGTCCTACATCAAGTGCAAAGACACCAAAGTGGAAGTATTGGTGAGAAAATACTTGTTTCGCCAAGGATTCCGCTTTCGCCTCCATGACAAATATCTTTCTGGTCATCCTGATGTCGTCCTCCCAAATACCGAGCAGTGGTGTTTGTCAATGGATGCTTTTGGCACGGTCACGAGGGATGTCCCTACTATGTGGTGCCTAAAACCAATACCCTTTTCTGGGAACAGAAGATTGAAAGAAACAGGGAGCGTGACAAACGAGTAACCGCTTCCCTGCTTGAACAAGGCTGGAGGGTGTTTGTTATATGGGAGTGTGAACTACGAAAAAAAGAACAACGAGAAGCGACTCTGCAAGGTTTGGTCAATGAAATCTGGGATTTGGATAAATCAAAAAATGGCTCGATGATGCCAAAGTCCGTGCACTTCCAGAGGCAGCCAGCTCGAAGAGGCAACAAACTATTGCCCCAACCGTTGGGACCAGCTCATCGCCTATCCTTGCGAGTTCCATGCAACACCTGACGACAATTTGGCCGAAAGATTTACACACCCATTTTCAATGGGATCCTCAAACTGGTTATTTCAGATACTGATGGAGGTGCTGAGGTTTCCAGCGTGATGTTCACCCTTGCTCAGAATGCGAAGCTGAACGATCTTAACGAGGTGGATTACCTCTTGGCACTCTTGGACGGGATTCCCAGCTGTTCCACAGAAGAAGACTGGGAAAGTCTTTTGCCTTGGAACATTGATTTCTCCAATATCAGTGAGAAGAAAGCCCTGCTCAGTTTGGCTAAGCCTGACCCGTTGAGAACTGAGCCCTATGTTATTCGGGGCGAAAAATACTGACCGAAACGGTTGGGAACCTAGACATTGATAGTCACAGCTGGGGTTGGGGAGTGCCGATGGGCTCTACAGCCAGTACAACAACACCCTATGACAATAACGTCGAGCAGTTCATCAACCCATTTCCCATGAGCGAATCCAACTGGCTCTTTTCTGATGCTGACGAAGACCTTTGAAGGTGCAGGCAGACATCCCTGACCCGTTTCCTTATATACTCTATACCCAATCCAACCAGACCTAATCCCACTTGTAGCCATGAGGTTCCTCTTAGGACTTGATTATCACCCAGATGTAAAATGGTTATACGGGGGAGCGAATTTACGCTTAGTGTTTAGTTATGTGATGCTCGGGATCCTTGAAGGGAATGCCCGTCGGTCCTCCGCACTTGAGGCATACCCTGGGAAACTCTTCTGTGATGGTTCTACAGGTCAGGGTCTGTTTCCTGTTGGTCCTGGTGAATACGGTGATGGGGTCGGCGGTGACATCAAAGCTTGCTAGGCCATGGCCGAATGTGATAGTGTCATGCATGGGACGGCTCTTCCTTTGTTGATGTTTGGTAACTACAACATATTGGAATGCCGTCCCTTTTTGCAACCCAAAGCTATAGTATTTGCCGACAGGGCCTTTGCTTGGGAAGAAAACCCTGATGATTTCAATCGAAAGAAGATCGGTGGATGCAACTATCACCCCACAAGAAAGTGTTTTGACCCTTGTTATATTTCTGATGGTCTCTGCAGGTGCTCCACAATTAGGGCACAAAAAAATCCTGCAAGGAATAAATCCTTACAGGATATATCGGGCTGGGCGGATTTGAACCGCCGACCCCGTGTCCCCCAGACACGTACGCTAAACCCCTGCGCTACAACCCGAAAATGTATCGGTTACCCGACAGGAAGGAACAATATCATAGAAGGGTTTCAGTGTCAACGAATGGAAGAAATGTCACATCACAATTCTACTCTGGTAGAATTGTGAGCAACTAATACTGATAGCAATGGTCAATGTAAATATACGTTGACCTTAAGCTAGTAAGTAGGAGATTAGTCCGAAACGGATGACGAAACTAGCACTTGTCAAATTGCTCAAACAGCTTATGGCGGAGCATGTTCTTGATAAGGTAACAAAAAAAGAAGTGGTACCAAGATGTGGCATCAATCGACAGACATTCCAATAGCATTTCTGTGATATCTGTCACCAGTTACCCATAAGAATCGCGGTAAGAAGAGATTCCTCACTTCCAGTGTAATGCGAAACTTTACAGGAACAGTGTGTCATGCCTTTGGAGCTCTTATTTCAAGCTGGAGAACGTAATTCATTCCATATGTGCCGCCCCTCTGAAAGGGAAGGGAGACATTCTTTCTCCATGGTAGGGAAAAGGTGAAGAAGAACTGGGAGCCCCGGGAGCCCACACACTCAAAGGCGAAGGCCCTGCTCAAATGCTACAAAGGGTATAAGGAAGAGATACTTCGTTTTTTCGTGGAATTTGGTATCCTGGTATGGAGTAACCATGGGTAGACATAGTTTCGCCTTTTTAAGGTTGCATATAATATGTTTGGGTGTCTCAGAACTGAAAAGGGTGTGCCCGAATTCTCTATGATGGACTCTATTTTGATACAGGTCACAAGCAGGGACTGCCATCAAAGGAAAATGTTTCCAAAGTGAACAATGAAAATCATCTCGGTATCTTCAACGATGAGTATTGAGCGTTTCTGATAGCTACTGGAGCAACTCCTACCTTTGGCTAAACAGGTACCCAATATATTGACATAAATCAAATCAGATGCACACATTTCATCGATTGAAAAGAAAAGAAATGTCAAAACGACTGGAAACATTCTTCTTGTAAATGCTGCATACCTATTGATTGATGTGTACTAATAGCAATATTTTTCAAATTTTTCGGTATGGGGCGTATCATAAAAATAGTCAATAATTTTCGAAATATCGAATGTCATATGTCTTATTTCGGAATTTCGAATAATATATGGGTATATTTCCCCCATTTTTTTTGAAACTTCGTATTTTTCAATGAAGTATTTTAGTTTACCCTTTATGCTTTAGGTATGCGAGATACTACTCTTGGTTTTGGTTTTTGGCAACGTGTTGAGAACCTATTAAAAACAAAAGGCATGAAGCAAACAAAATTATCTGAGAAAACAGGTATATCAACTTCCACTATTTCTGGAGGAAGAAAAGTCGGCAATATGCCTGTAGCAGACAATGCCATAAAGATTGCAAGAGCACTTGATGTGAAAGTCGAGTATCTTGTTTTTGGGATCGAACAGGATTCTACTCAGACGGATGTTGATGAAAATCTGGAAGAAGCTTTTGCGTATATTCGGACAAGTCATCAAGCTAGCCAATTTGCTAAATTGATACCGTTTATTAAACTTGAACAGTATAAAGTTCTTTTAGAAATACTAGACTCTTGGGGACTGGAGAGTATTGACCATGACGCTGATAAAAGCAAACTGAAACTAATGTAGCTCATACAATAATAAACCCAGACTTTCAAAACACTCAGCAAGGGTGGAGAAAAAGAAGCAAAAGAATCACTTGTCATGTTTAGTAAAGAATTAAAGAATACGTCTATTGGATAATGTTTTCGGAAAACATGTTTTATACAATTTTTCTACCCAACCATGAAAATACTCCCTAAAAACGCCATAGACTCTAAATATCAAACTAATCTGGTATGATAAGTTTAATACGATAGATTCTTTAGCTGTAGATCATAATGAAATAGTATTGGCAGTTAATGGCTTTCTTGTAACTGACAATCTTGCTCTGTCCTATGCATGTAGCATATGTTGTATGCAAAAAAAGAATGTGTTTTCTATATGCTAATGTCAAGCCCCTTTTTGTAAGCCAGTAGGCTGAAACACTACAATCTGATCCCTAATTATTGGATGAACCTCTTGAGTTTGACTTTTATGGTATTAGTTTTGCACTGCAAGCTGATTCCGTTCCAATGAAACCCCTGTCATGGTCCCAGATGGAAGCCTCCCGTTGGACTGTCTCAAGATCAGGAAGATACCTTGTTTCTCTATATTTGAGATATACATGCCGAAAGTTCTTATTTCTGCTATGTGTACATAGTATCATATTTGTGTGTGGTGAAGTTATGATCTTGAGGCAAGATATAGGTGAAAAGGGCTGTACAGTAATCCTATATAAATTTGCCCAGGATCATTCCTCAATGGTTCTATTTTTCCTATGGGAAGGCTTTTTTTGAGAAAAAGCAGGTATGCTAAGAGTGTTTGTAGCTGTAATGATATGTAAAATATCCTGAATACTCCCATTTTCAGGTATACTTCCAAACGGTGAAAAAATTACTTTTCAGATTTTCTACCATCCTTCGTTTCGGTTTACACGTATGGTCTCATGGTTGCCCTGCATGAGAGGCGAGTGTAATTTCTTACAGACGGAGACGAAAAAAGTTGACATATTATTCGAAATATCGAATTATAGTATAGTATGCTATATCAAACTACGGTACTTCGAATCAACAACCGAAAGAGCCCAAAAGTATGCCTCTGTAAAATTTCTCTGAAGTTTTTCTTGGTCACACAAAAAGGAACTTATGATTTTTTCAGATAGGTTCTTTCAAGAGACAACGAGAATGAAAGAACAGCCACTGATGAAACATATTTCCAGTGCGTTGAAAGCCCATCAAATAATATTTTATTTGCAGCCAATATTTGACACCAGAAAACAAAAATTCGTTTCTGCTGAAGCGCTAGCCCGTTGGCAACATCCAAAGAAAGGGATGATTTTCCCTGATTTTTTTATTCCCGTTTTTGAAAAAAACAACAGGATCCATGAAATCGATTTATATATCCTTGATGCCGTATGTACCTTTCAAAGCTCCTTGCTTGATGAAGGTATCATCCCAATACCAATTTCGGTAAATCTTTCACGCCTTGATTTTTATGATAGGGATCTTTGTGCTAAAATTACTAGCATTGTTCAAAAATATGGAATCCCTCACTTCCTGATTTGCTTTGAAATAACTGAAAACACTCATATGGACAATCAAAAGCAATTGATAGCAACTCTGCAATCACTCAAAAATTCGGGATTTTCTCTTTTTTTGGATGATTTTGGATCGGGATATTCCTCCTTGAACATTCTGAGCAAAGCTCCAATAGATGTGTTAAAAATTGATAAAGATATTGTACAGATTATTGGAGATTCTACAAAGGGCGAACTTACATTAGAAGCTATTGTAAACTTGGCTGCAAAGTTGGAGATTGATGTAATAGCTGAAGGCGTCGAGACTAAACAGCAGTCCAACTTTCTCCAAGACCTTGGGTGCAACTACATACAAGGATATTATTATGCAAAACCAATGTCAGTAACATCTTACAAAAATTTAATCTGGAGTGTATGATACCTTCAATTACAAATATATGCTCACCTTTCTAAGTAAACTGTTTGAAATACCTCCCAAAGGGCATGCATGACTTCATGGGTGTATATAATTCCAAGCCAAATTGCTACCATATTGATACTAATCTAGTTATTCGAAAAGCTTGACAGGGACAGTATCTTAAAGCTTCGTCTGTGTTTATGTGAGATTTCTCTCACTTCTCTCAACCTTGATTCAATTTTCATATAACGCGTTCAGAAGTAGTTTTCTTTTCCCCATAGTTTCATATGAACCGGATTTTTAATTGTCTAGTGCTAAAATTCTTCTGTAGAGGACGGTCTATGCCCTTAGGCGATTGTACAAAGTGCATCATTAGAGCTCTTGTTGCCAATGTGGTTTTTGGTGCATAATGGAAACAATGATACTTTGTATGGTGATGTTGCTAACAATTGGTAATAACGAACTCTGTTCGATTCCCCAAATATGTTGTACCTTTAGACATAGTATGTAGGAGATTAGTATGGCACAAATGACAAAACTAGCACTCGCTCAGTCGCTGAAACAACTTATGGCGGAGCGTACCCTTGATAAGATAACAGTAAAAGAAGTGGTTGCAAGATGTGGAGTCAACCGACAGACCTTTTATTATCATTTTCGTGATATCTATCACCTGGTGGATTGGATGTTTGCCAATGAAGGGCAAGAGTTTGCCAAAAAGTATCCAAATGTCCATAAGACCGATGACGGGCAGACAGTGATTCGTTCGTTATGCACGTATCTGCAGGACAATCGCATTGTGATGCTGAATATTTATAACAGTCTGGGCAGGGAATTGCTTGACAAGTATCTCTGTCGTGAAATAGCAAAACTGCTTGCCAATTCTTTACAGGATCGTGCTGATAGGGCAGGGGTGAAGCAAGAACAGCTAGATTTCTTGATTGACTTCTATAAACATGCCTTTGTTGGTGCAACTCTTGATTGGTTTCAAACCGGAATGTCTGGGGAAACAGAGCAAATTGTTTCTCAATTTGCCCCGATTCTCAAAGGAACCTTTGATTTGGCCTTGAGAAGGATGGCAAATAGCCATGAATATGAGTTTTTTTCCGTTGTGAATTAATCAATACTTGAAGAATAGCCTTCTATGGCGTACACTGTCCAAAACAGATTGGCAAAAAGAGAGTGTTCAATGAACAATATGAAAAATAGCGCTAAACGAACGACAATACTCGCATTGATAGTCCTATTTGTATCACTTTCGAGTATACATGCGTATCAGTTCTCTCCCTTAGAGCAGGTTTTTCAGCCTACTGGGGCAGAAAGTACTAAGACCTATACAATCGTAAATGACAGCAATGACTCGATTGCTATCAGCATATCTGCACTTATCAGGGATCAGGATAGCCAGGGAGGTGAGTTAAATTCACCTGCAGATGCGTATTTCTCTATCGTCCCTAACAAACTTGTTGTCCCCCCTCAAAGCAGCTGGGTTGTTCGTGTACAATATCGTGGACCTAAAACAGTCACCAATGAGCTTTCCTTTCGCTTGAAGGCTGAACAGATTCCTTATTCTCAAGGGAAAAGTAGTACCGACAAGGGTATGTTTAACTTTCTCTATATCTATACCACAAGTCTCTATGTCCAACCCTCTAAGGTTGTTGAAAACGTGGCAATCAGATCAATAGTACCAAGTTCATCAGAAGACGGCTCGCCTACCATGGCTGTGACACTTGTCAACATGGGCACAGTCCATCAGCTCTTGGTGTCAAGTATCATCGAGGTCAAAGATAGCAAAGGTAATTCTGTGGTATTGCAGGGTGCTGATGCACTTCCTTCTCTTGATGGTATGAATCTTCTTGCAAAAAAGACAGTTACAAAACAAATTCCTTGGCCTGAAGAATTATCCAGAGCACCTGGGGTGACTTATCAGGCTACCATCAAATATAGCAAATAGTGGGAATTTGTCTTCCACTGTTGACTAGTAGGGTTAATTAAATATGAAACGTAAGGGGTTAGCACATGCGGTAATCTTGGGTGGGTTGCTTGCATTTGTAACCCTATTTCTTTCCACTTTCCTGTGGACCTGTTTTCAGGTTCCTATGACAGAACCTTCTCCCGAAGGCGAGAAGCTCATACCCATCACTACTGTAGAACGAAAGTCTCCCTCCATCCCAGATATTCCCCGCTTTGTGGGATTGCCTTCTGTGCAGTTGGTTGAAGAACTTCCTTCTGTAGTTGAAGCTCTTCCTATTATAGACGAGCAAAAGCCATCCATCCCAATGCCTCCACCGGAACACCTGATCAGACTTCCTCGTATCCCTGAGGTTGTCAAAATTCCTGCCATACCCAGAAGCCTTACTGTTTCCTCGAAATTGTATGTTCCTGATGTTCCTTTCCTGTTTGAGCCGATGGTCCTTTCAGAGGAAGAGTACGAGATGTTCTTCCCTGTAATGACGAAGCCACAAGCTTTGGATGATGATTTCTTTGCTGATTTCTTCGTCGTCGGTGCCGATTCTACGGTTGCCTATGAGGATGGTCTTTATTATTTGGGCCTGTATGTCAATGATGATTATGTTGGCGACATCGAGGTGAAGTTTGATGGAGATGTTCAATCTGTCAATACTGCAGAACTTGGTTTGTTTATTGGGGACTATATAACCAAAGATGCCTCTGGACGCTTGTTTGGTGACAATCTTAGCTATCTCTCCATTGAACAGATAAACGATCGTGGCGTTGATGCGACATATGATAGCGCTGCCTTTACTGTTGCATTGAATTTTGGTTTGGATGACATGCCAGAGAGATCTGTGAGTATCACAGCCGCTTCCATCAACAGAAGGGAACAGTATGGTATGAGCGGAGCTATCGTCTTGAAACCTGCTAAGCTTTCTGTGGCTAGTTCCTTGAGTCTCTATACACTGTTGGATTATGCTCCAACTCCTACTTTTGTACTGAACAACAGACTCGTCAGTCTCAGCGTTTCAAATCGGCTTGCTCTTTTTGGTGTCGGCATAAACTTCTCTTTTTCTATATCCTCATCATTAGCTACTGATGTCAGCTTTACCCTGGGTTCATGGAATGGTTTCTATGACTTTGTAGAGACAAGCCAGCGCTTGTCCTTCGGTAATGTGGGCTCAAGTTTGACCAACAAACTGGATGGCATTAGTTCCTCACCCTTCGGTTTACAGTTTGAGAAGAGTTACTCTTATGGTACCGATAGGGCCAAAGGGAATCAGTTCGAGTACAAGATTGTCCTCGTCGAGCATTCAAAGATAGTAATATCCATTAATGGTAATGAGCTTTTCAGCAGAGATTTCGCAGCAGGAACGTATCGCCTGAAGGATTTTGTCTTTACTCAGGGTGCGAATATTGTCAAGATAATGACCATTCCTACTGCCCGGCCTGATGATGTGACGGTTGAGTATGTTGACATGGGGTATGACTACCGTCTGCTTGGTAAAGGTGACACGCTCTATGGGGTTGGCCTTACTGTGCCAAAGGTTAAGTCTTCGACTAAGTCAGGTGAAGCTTGGGTTCCAAATCTTCCTTGGTATAATAACCAGTATCTTTCCTACCACTTGGATAAATTTACCGCAACCTATTGGCAGCAGATAGGTATTTCCAATACTTTCACCTTCTCTACCGACCTTGCTTACTCTCCTGGTGTTTTCAATGGTACGATAAATGGTGTTTTCGCTTCCATGATTGGGACGAGCCAGATGCAACTTACCCTTGGTATTGATGATCGCTATGGTTGGGATTCTCCCTCCTTGTCTGCGACCTTGAGCCATCGATTTAGCGGAAATTCTGGAGGAAGGTTCGGTACTATCAATGTAGGGATAAACTTCCTGAAGCCTTATCCTAGTTTAATTGTAGGGGCTGCAGACCCCTTATCTTCTCTTGGAGTAAATCTCTCATATAGCGGTAACCTTACCAAGGATATTCGCTTTACCCTCTCTAGTTCGATTACCCAAAGTATCGGCAAGAGCTCACCCTCTTGGAATACCTCTTTCTCGACTGGCTTCTCCCCATTCAAGGGGATGTCCCTTAATGGAACCCTTTCCCTAAACGCCTTGGACAGTGATCCTTTCAATCCTACCGTGACTGTACAAATAACTGGTGGTTATTCATTCAGCCAGAAGCTCAATGCCAGTGCGTCTACCAGCCAACAGACAGATAAGAATTTCTCGTCAGTGACAGGCAGCAGTTCTGTAGGCATCAGTTACAGACCCTCTACCAAGGATAGCCTGAACCTGAACCTCAGTGGATTCAAATTCGATACACCTCAGGATCACTCACTGGTCGCAGGATGGTCGCATAGCGGGGATCTCGCTTCCTTCTCATTGCGCCAGCAGGCCTCAAACTCCTATGAAAGGATGACGACAACCTTTACTGCCAATACATCCCTTGCCTTTGCTGATGGAGCATTTGCCATAGCAAAGTCAGTCAATGAGGCTTTTTTCCTAGTCAAGCCGGTGGGAGAGCTGAAGAATGCGGAGATTTCCATAGCGAGGAGCTTGGACTCATCACCGACACCTCTGGGACGTCTTTTGGGGAGTGCTATATACAACAACATCTCAACAAACTCTAAGAATACTGTGGTGGTATTCTCTACAGGTCCTAGCGACTATGGTAGTGGGAGCTCCTTTGTCTATGAGATTAGCCCTAGAAGTCGTCAGGCCTTTATGGCAATGATTGATATCCAACCCTCCTTTACCGTAAGTGGTGTGTTGCTGCAGAGCGATAAAACCCCATATGAGCAGTACTCTTCTCCTGTCTACTCCCTTTCCACCAATGAACAAGGAAAAGAGGTCATGACACGGGATGATTCTCTCTATCTCTTTACTGATCAGGATGGACGCTACATCCTCAGTGATGTCCTGCCTGGTGACTATCTGTTTGACCTCAAGGTTGAGGATCTCTGGTATGCTGTCAGGTTTTCCGTACCTGAAATTGAAGCTGGCAAGACTGGTAAGGATAGGGTATTGCTCTTGGAGCAATTCTGGGTGGCAGATCCTGAGCTTGAACAGCGTATCATCGTAAAGGATGCCTTTACCCAAGAGGTGGTCGAAGAGCAAGTAGATGTCTTCGGTACAGAACTGGTTACCGGCTATGATGCAAGTGTAACTCTCAATATTGAAGAAAAGATTGATGAGGAGAAATTCTGGAAGATAATCTTTCCACCTTTCGAACAGAACGACTGGAGTTTTGACACATTCCCTGAATCGGCTGTAACCGATAACGACTTCGTCTTTGTAGAGATGGGAGACCAGCAAACACCCGAACAACAGACGATCGTGATTGACTCTGAGACTGTGCAGAGTACCCCCATAGCCGAAGCCGTTGTTCCCCCAGCTCCCTCATTTACCGAAGGCCAGCAAGTGGTAGTGCCCACGGCTTCTCTCTCCTCCATTCCCAGTATCCCTTCCTTTTCTTCGGTGCGAACACAATCTTTTAATGAGTATGAAGAAGAGCAACAAGTTGTTACATCAGAAAACATTGGAGAAGAGATTCCTTCAGAGTTGGTTTTCCCTGAAGTACATGAAGAGGATCCGCAGAACCCTTCTTTGGCGTACAGCGCACCCTAAGCCTTTCACTATAACTTCACTTGACACTAGTATGCAAAAGTACGACTATGATAGTCATCAATTGTATTGAAAACAAAGGAAGTTCTAACGTGCGAAGCGATATAATCAACGAAGTTCTCACAGTTGAAGATAAAGCGCAACAAATCATTCGTGATGCCACTACAAACTCACGCAACATAATCAGTGATGCGCAACTACAGGCAAGTGAGCTTGTTCGTACAGCCCTCAAGGAAGAACGGGAAAAAAACCAAACCCTTCTGCTACAGGCAGAAGAGGATGCCAATCTTCAACTTGCAGAATTTGAAGCAAGCCTCGATATTTCTTCAGTACTGAGTGATGCTACATTAGATGAGATAGCCAACAGCATTGCCGAAAAAATCTGCAGGACTGAGTTGGAGGGCATCTAAGCGTATTATGAGACAAAACTCCACCTCCCTCTATGGGTTTATCAATGCTAAGCTAAGGGCTAGAATCGGTCTGATGCGTGAGTCGCATATCATCGAGGATTTGCTTAAGGCCAAGAGTGTTGTTGAAGCTGTTGCGGTTCTCCGTGACAGTGCACATTCCTCGGTTGCCACTGCCTATGATAGGACAGGTGATATCCAGCAAATGGAGCTTGCCCTTTTGTATAACGAGGTGGAGATGTACCAGGAAGTTGCAAAATTTCTGGAGGGTAAGCCTGCAGACTTTGTATTGAATCTTCTGGGAAAGATAGAGGTTGACAACCTCAAAAATACCATTCGCCTTTGGTATGGCAGTATCATACGTCGTCGTCCTATGCGCTTTCGCAGTGAATATCTCTTTAAAGGGAAACTCCTCAATGACATAGACTGGACTGCCTTGGTTAACGCTACCTCATGGGAATCTGTTTGTAAAACACTTGTCAACACTCCCTACAACGAGGTGGTGAATGCCTTCTCTGAACAGCAATTGGATGATGAGGGCCTTTTTGTTTTGGAAAATAAACTTGATCTGCAGTGGTATGAACATATGATGACCAGTACAGAAAGACTCTCAGGGCAGGACAAGAGTGTTGCCCAATCGGTATTCTTAGTGGATATAGACCTGAAGAACTTGTTGATGATGGTTCGATATGGTTGGTATCACAAGATGGATTCGGAAAAGCTTGAAACGCTATTTTTACCCTGGGGTAAGGTATATAAGAATAAGAGTGTACTCAGTTTTGTACACAGTTCCGCTCAGGATCGCGATCCTTTTGCAGTCATTGAAAAACTGTATCCTGGTCTGAACCAGGCTATCCAGCAGATTTCTGAAGACAAGCGGGGTAGTGTTCATCAGGATGAGCTCATGGCTTTGCAAAATCTACGCATTGAGGCCTATCTGCATGAGCGGCGTAAGAGCGTCTATAGGAAAGTACTAGCTTCCGATCCTTTTACCATAGGAGTCAGCCTTGCATATTTCTTTCTCTATAAAGAGGAGGATACCATGATAAAGGCTATTCTCAATGGCAAGTATTACGGGTATGAAGAGGATTATATCAGGGGGGTGTTGGCATGAACTTATTTACAAGGCCGATGAAATTGCTCACGGCCGTGGTTTTGGAAGAAAAGAGTGATGCTGTTGTTAAGACCCTGCTCGAGATGGGTGTTATGGATTTTGTCCACATCAACAAACTTGAACCGCAACAGATGGAAAAACTCAGTTCCCGTCCGAGTTCCATCAACCGTGTGGTCCTAGAAGATATGCGCCATAGGGTTGAAGCCCTTCTCCGCCAAGGGCAGGTAACCCTTCCATCTTCTGATGTTTTGGATGTTAAGAACCTTGAAAAGCCTGATTTGGATGCGTATAATGCGGTATTGGATAATCTGGGAAAGAAATTACTCGTACTGAAGGACAAGCAGAAAGAAAGCAACCAACTCGTACTTGGCTTTGATGAGATGAATCGTTATATAGATGAGGATAAGGCTGAATATCTGGATCTCCGAGTCGGCGAGATTGGTCATGGCACTGCTGAAGACCTTTCTGATAGGCTTTCATCTTTTGGGGGGCTTCTGGAACCCTATTTGGATGGGAAGAGATACATTTCTCTGACCCTTCGCAGGGATGTCTCACAGGTTTCTCCTCTTATGGATAAGTTCGGATGGACAGAAAGTAGCGATGTTGATGCACAAAAGAAGGCCGTATCTCTCATTACCCACCGTTTGGAAGAAGAGCATCGTAAAGCTGGTATGCAACGCAGCAAGATAGAGGCTGAAGTCAATGCCAACATACAGGCAGAGAGTGCACAATTGATTTCTATCTGGGGAAATCTCAGACTCAACGAACTCAGTGAACAGATTCGGTCTTTCTTCTCATATACAAGAAATACAACCCTATTTTCGGGATGGGTGCCTACCGACCAAGCCGATGAGGTTTCCGTTTCTATCTTTCGCTCCAGCGATGGGCAATGTGTCATCGAGTGGACCGAGGCAACCCAGGTTCCCCGTGAGGAGGTTCCTGTTGCCATTACTTCACCAAAGTTCCTGGAGCCATTCCAGAAGATTGTAAATAACTACAGTACCCCTGAGTATGGCATGGTCAATCCAACTATTTTTGTCATGGTGGCCTACCTGGTTATGTTCGGCCTGATGTTTGCCGATGTTGGACAAGGGTTTGTCCTATTGCTGGTTGGCCTGCTTACTCAGATGAGCTATAAAAAGAATCCGCTCAAGCCAGATGGGATGCTCAGCCGTAACATCGGTAAATTACTCCCCTATCTTGGTGTCTCTTCCATGGCTTTTGGGGTTTTGTTTGGGTCCTATTTTGGCTTCTCCCTCTTTCCAGCACTTTGGTTTAACTTTGAGGCTGCAGTCTCAGGGGATGTCAATGCCGGTCCCATTAGGAATGTATATGGAATCATGGGACTCACTATAAAGTTTGGTATCATTGTTATCTATACAGGTCTTGTTCTGAACTGGATCAATCTATTCAGGAAAAGGGCTTGGCTGAAGCTGACCTTGGACAAGAATGGTATTGTCGGTGGGATACTTTTTGCAACAGGTCTCTATATGGGCTTTGGATTTGTAAAAACTGGATACAAGCAGTTTCCCTCAGATCCTTGGATTTCCGTGGTTATCACAACAACTGTTCTGCTCTTGTTTTTTCGTGGGTTTATTGCCTACTATCTCTCTGTACGGCAGGGAGGACAACGTCATGGGTTAGGGACAGTCACCTTGGACGCTGTGATGGAGTGGGTGGTAGACCTCTTGGAGATTTTTGGCGGATATCTTTCAAATACGCTCTCCTTTATGCGTGTTGCCGGTTTGGGGATTGCTCATGCCGCGCTGATGGATACATTCAAGGAATTGGCTTCGCTTTCTGGTGGTGTTGGCAGCATCGCAATTTTTGTTCTTGGCAACTTGTTGGTGATAGTGCTTGAAGGGTTGAGTTCTGGGATACAGTCTCTAAGGCTCAACTATTATGAATTCTTCTCTAGGTATTTCACAGGAAAGGGTGTTGCATATGAGCCGGTTGGGTTAAAAACATCATTCTCTGCTCAAAAATAGACAGTTTTTTAGGAGGGTCAATATGACCAGTTTCGCATTCAAAAAGAAAGTTTCGATGACCTTTGCAGCCACTGCACTGTTGTTGCTCGCCTCCGGCTTTATTTTTGCCCCTAGTGCCTTTGCTGCAACTGCTCAGGCAACTACCAGCGGTAGCTACAGTGTTGCACTTGTGTGCTTTAGTGCTGCCCTTGCATTTGGTTTGGGAGCTTTGTCCGCAGGCATGGCAATTGGTAAGGTTGGAAGTGCTGCGATGGGTGCCATCAGTGAAAGACCTGAGATCGCCAGTCAGGCTTTGATCTTCATCGCCCTTGCAGAAGGTCTGGTAGTCTTTGGCTTTATCACGGCACTGATGATTCTTGGTAAGGCATAACAGATGAAGTATTTTGTCATCGGTGACGAGGATATCGTACTGGGGTTTTCCCTTGTCGGTGTATTCGGCATGCAGGCGACAAATGCCGATCAGGCACGACAGGCTTGGAACAAGGCACTGGAGGATAAGGACAATGGCATCATAATCATCACTGATGTGGTTGCCAACATGATTCGTCCGACAGTTGATCAGTATTTGTTTTCCGAATCGTTTCCTCTTGTAGTGGAGATTCCTTCTTCACGAGGAGATGGAGAGCAAACGGATATCAGATCGCTGGTAAACAAAGCCATTGGTGTATCGCTCTAAAGGGGTTCTTATGGATACCACGGACAATCGCCTGCTAGAAGGAATCATCCATCAAGCAGAGCGAACTGCAGAGAAGGCTGAGGAGGATGCGCGTCTTCAGGCTAAGCAAATTATTGATGATGCTCACAAACGCTCTGTGCAAGAGCTTGAGCTGGAGCAGAAGTCATATCAGCATAAGCTGAAGCAGGTTGAGTTGCGCCTTCAGGCAAATATGTCTAGCGTGAAGCGCAAGGCCGCCCTCAAGCAAATTGATGAAAGCTATCTGTCGGTGATGCGTCGGCTTCGCCAGAAGATGAACTGCAAGATGATTGAGCCCCATCTCTCAGCGTGGATTGCAGAGGCTGCCCTTGGCCTGGATCTGAAGGAGGCGAAGGTCTCTTCCAACAAGCAATGCCCGGCTACTGAGAAGCATCTTAAAGAAGCCGCAGCTTTGGTAAAGAAAAATACTGGTTCAGAGGTTATCTTGACTTTGGATCCCAAACCAATACGGTCTCTTGGGGTAGTGCTCTCTTCGTTGGACGACAAGGTTTCGTTTAACAATCAGGTCGAGATCCGTCTCAGACGGTTTGACCGCGTAATTAGGACAATGATTCAGGAACATACATGAAAGACAGAATAGTCGGACAAGTCAAACGGGTAAATGGCCCGGTCATCATTCTCAAAGACGTCACAGATGCGTCGATGATGGAGATGGTCAGGATCGGTGAGCAGCAGCTGATAGGCGAGGTGGTGAAGCTCTATGACGGGAGAGCCACCGTGCAGGTCTACGAGGATGCTACCGGAATATGCCCTGGTGACAATGTCTATGGTAGTGGCTTGAGCCTCAGTGTAGAGCTTGGACCGGGGCTAATAGGAACAATCTACGACGGTATTCAACGTCCACTGGAAAAGCTGATGGAGGCTTCTGGTGCCTTTATCTCTCGAGGAATATCCTTTCCTGCCCTTGACCATGAGAAAAAGTGGCCCTTTGTACCTAAGGTAGAAGTCGGTACAAACCTGACCAAGGGAATGACCCTCGGTGAAGTCGTTGAGACTGAAAGGGTAGTGCATAAGATCATGGTTCCTCCTTCCATAGAAGAGTGTGTTGTTGCTAAGATTGCCTCAGAAGGTGACTACACCGTTGACGAGATTATTGCAACGGTAGTGCTTCCCGATGGCAAAGAGAAAAAACTGACTATGGTACAGCACTGGCCGATCAGGGTTCCTCGACCTGTGACCGAACGTCTCGCTTTGAAACAACCCTTGGTCACTGGCCTGAGGGTTATTGATACCCTTTTTCCCCTTTCCAAAGGAGGGACCGTCGCTATCCCAGGTGGTTTCGGTACAGGCAAGACCATGACTCAGCACTCGATTGCCCAGTGGTGTGATGCTGACATCATCGTCTATATAGGATGTGGCGAACGGGGAAATGAGATGACCGACGTACTCAGGGAATTCCCCTTGCTCATTGATCCAAGGACCGGGCAATCTCTGATGGAACGCACCCTTCTGATAGCCAATACCTCCAATATGCCTGTATCAGCTCGAGAGGCGAGCATTTATACAGGTATCTCCATGGCTGAATATTATCGGGACCAAGGCTATCATGTGGCAATTATGGCTGATTCTACCAGTCGTTGGGCAGAGGCTCTCAGAGAGTTGAGTGGAAGAATGGAAGAGATGCCTGCAGAAGAGGGCTTCCCTGCCTACCTTCCTACCAGGATTGCCCAGTTCTATGAACGAGCAGGCTTTATGAAATGTCTTTCCGGTGAAACCGGATCGATTTCTGTCATCGGTGCTGTTAGCCCTCCTGGAGGAGACTTCTCTGAACCTGTAACCCAGCATACCAAACGGTTTGTCCGTTGCTTTTGGGCTTTGGATCGTTCATTGGCAAGTAGTCGCCACTATCCGGCAATAAGTTGGATAGATTCCTATAGTGAATATCTCACTGATGTACAGCCCTGGTGGAGTAAGCATAGTGATGGGACTTGGCAGATAAACAGACAAAGGATTATGGAACTTCTTCAAAAGGAAGTACGCTTACAGCAGATTGTCAAGTTGGTCGGTCCTGATGCGCTTCCAGATAGCCAGAACTTTATTCTTGAGGTCTGTTCCTTGTTTAAGACGGCTTTTCTCCAACAGAACGCCTTTGATGAAGTCGACCGCTTCTGTTCGGTAGGTAAGCAGGTGAGGATGCTCGAGATCATTCTTGAGTACTACCAGAAGGGTTCTGAAGCTATAGCCAAAGGCGTGCCGATGGTTAAGATTCGTCGGCTAAAGGTTGTTCAGGAGATAGCAAGGATGCGTCTCACCATCGAGAACGATGACTTGCCAGCCTTTGATAAGCTGCAATTGAGACTAGAGCGTTCAATCGACCAGCTTGGGGGAATCTATGAGGACTAAAGAAGAAACGTTGCTTGTACACACTGACCGTCACCTGCTTTCTGGAAGAGAGTACCGTGGTACTTCCCGTATTGATGGCCCTTTGGTCTATATGAGGAACACCCATCCTGTCGGATATGGTGAACTTGTTGAGATTATCGCTCCTGACGGGACTCATCGCTCTGGACAGGTATTGGATACGAGTGATGAGGCTGTAGTCGTACAGGTTTTTGAAGGAACCGATGGGTTGGACCTTCCTGACACAGGAATGCGTTTCTTGGGTGAGCCTCTCACCTTGGCCGTTTCAGAGCAGATGCTAGGTCGTGTCATGAATGGGTTGGGAAAAAGCCGTGATGGTTCCACCTTACCCCAAGGTGCTGTCGAGAAGGATGTGAATGGAGAGCCCATCAATCCTACTGCTCGGGAATACCCAAGGGATTTTATCCAGACAGGAATCTCTGTCATCGATGGCTTGACCACCCTGATTCAGGGACAAAAAGTTCCGATCTTTAGTGGGAACGGTCTGGATCATAACAAGCTGGCGGCCCAGATTGCGCGCCAGGCAAAGGTTCGGAGCAGTGGTGCTGACTTCTGCATTGTATTCGCCGCTATGGGTGTAAAATATGATGTGGCTCGATATTTCATCGATAGCTTTGAAGAGACAGGAGTACTGGACAATGTAGCACTCTTTCTCTCTCTGGCCGATGACCCTTCCATTGAAAGGACCATCACCCCCAAGACTGCACTCACTCTTGCAGAGTATCTGGCCTTTGAAAAAGGCAAACAGGTTTTGGTTATCATGACTGATATGACCAACTACTGTGAAGCCTTACGTGAGATTGGCACGATGCGTGGGGAGATTCCTTCTAGAAAAGGGTATCCAGGGTATCTCTACTCCAGCCTTGCAGAGTTGTACGAACGATCAGGTAAGATAGCTGGGAAAAGTGGTTCCATTACCCAGCTCCCTATTTTGACAATGCCTAATGATGATATCAGCCATCCAGTGCCTGACCTAACGGGGTACATCACTGAAGGACAGATTGTTTTTGATCGATCCATGCAGGCTCGTGGTATTTATCCACCGATTAACTGTCTCCCTTCGCTCTCTCGCCTTATGAAAGACGGCATCGGAGAGGGGATGACCAGGGCAGACCATCCGCACTTGGCAAATCAGCTATTCGCATCCTACAGCCATGTGAAGGATGTGCAGAACCTTGCCTCTGTAATTGGAGAAGAGGAGCTTACATCCCTTGACCAGCAGTATCTGGAGTTCGGTAATTTCTTTGAACATACATTTGTCAATCAGAGCTTTACCGAAGATCGCAGTATAGAACAGACTCTTGACATCGGATGGGAGGCCTTGAGCAAACTTCCTTCAGAGGAGTTGCAGCGTCTCAGCGATGAGGAGATAGCCGAACACTACGGCAAATAGGAGGAAGCGTGAATACCACTCTTGCTCCTACGCGGAGCAACTTGCTCAAGTTGGCTGATGACCTGAAATTTGCCCAATTAGGGTATGATTTGTTAGACCAGAAGCGTTCGATACTTGTAGCCGAACTGCTGACTTTGGTAGATCAGGCCGTTGACTACGAAAGCAGGGTTGTTCAAGCCCTCAAGGAGGCTGAGGCTTCCCTTAGCGATGCCATCATGAAGATGGGACGACTTAGGGTGGGCAATCTCAGTGGTGCTGTAAACATTGACTATTCCATTGATTTGGGCAAGCGAAGGGTAATGGGGGTGACCTTACCGAAAGTCGATACGACCTTTACTGACAACAGTCCCTATTTCAGCAGTGAAGGCACCAGCATTCTAGCCGAGTTGTCAATTGACCGCTATCGCACTACCTTGAGCCTGATGGGACGCCTTGCAGAATTGAAGGTCTCTATCATGCGTCTTGCACGTGAGGTAAAGAAGACCATCCGCAAGGTCAATGCTCTGGAGAAGATTGTAATTCCCGATAACCAGGAGACCATTAATTGGATGCGCGGACGCATTGAAGAGCAGGAGAGGGAAAACTTTATCCTACTTAAAGTGGTCAAGGACAGGATGGAACAGGCACAAATTGCCATTGATCCTAAGCAGAAAAGGATGACCTCCGTCGTGGTTGATGATACGATGGAGAAAGGAGGTTCGCATGGGAGTCCCGTTTAAGGATATCGTGGTGTATCTTGACGGATCTGAGAGTTCGATGACTGCTGCAATGTATGGTGTCAAGATGGCTGTTGAACATGGGGCCAAACTGACTGCAGTCTATGTGGTGAATACGAAAGCTCTCAGCGAGTTGGTGAAGGCCGGTATCTTTGTTGCTATAGAGCGTGATGAGTACCTGCGTGATCTACAAGCCGATGCGGACAGATATTTGCGACATGTCGTCAAGTTGGCGGCACAGTTGCAATTGGAGATTGAAACTGTCAAATTGGAAGGCGCTACCCATGTGGTGGTGAAACAACTGCTCAAGGAGCGGCATGCTGATCTTCTGGTGCTTGGGGGTATTACCGATATCCGTTCAAGACGAGAGGAGCTTTCCAGTGAGAATGATAGGATGATGCGTACGTCACCTTGCCCTGTTTTGGTGGTTCGTGACGATGATGATATCTGGCTTGAGTTTGAAGCGTAAGGAGCAGCACATGAATTTACTGGATGTTTTAGACAAGGATTTGGTCAAAGTTCCCCTTACTGCAAGTGATAAGCAGGGAATTATTACCGAACTTGTTGAAGTTGTGGCGAAAGCCAAAGGATACTCCAATTCGCAGTTTGAGGACATTCTGGAATCAGTACGTAACCGCGAAAGTCTCGGTTCTACAGGTATTGGTAATGGTATTGCCATTCCTCATGCCAAGACCAATGTGATTAAACATGTGATGTTGGTTGTGGGGGTCAGCCGATTCCCTGTTGAGTTTGACTCGCCTGATGGACAGAAGAGCAGACTTTTCTTCATGGTGCTAGCCCCTTCATCTGAAGCCTCAGCACATGTGGAGCTTTTGGCTTCCATTGCCAGGACCTGTACATCCAATGTCTTCAGGCGGATGCTTGAACAGGCTAAAGATAAGGATGAAGTGGTGCGCCTCTTTATGGAATAGTAGATTCTCTCCAAGAATGTGATACAGAGGTAGGGCATTGCGAAAGCAGTGCCCTGGTCTTTTTGTTGGCTGTTGTCACTTTTTCCTACAACATCAACGTACATGAAAGGATTAGTTCAATATGGACTTTTTCATTTTTCCCTTCTATGGTGAGCAAATCAATCCTTGAGGTATATGCAGTATGCGGCAGATTTCTACCTTTACAAAATCCGAGTCGGATTTACTTGACCGGTGTGAAGTGATTCTAGGTGAATCTTCGAAAACCCTTTTCTCTCATATCCAAGCTTTACGAAGTGATGTAAAACTGCTTTCAGAAATTGCGAATAGGTCTCCTTCGCCTAACTTGGATTTCAATGGACAGCCAGATGGCAGGTCATGGAGAATTCTCTCTGAGAAACTCAAGAACCAAGGTATTGATGCTGTAGTTAATCTTCCGGTCAAAGCGGTGGTTGGTCGTTCTTTTCTGGTAAGCAAGCTCCATCTCTTTGGGTTTCTGGAGAAGATATCCCATGAGCAATCTGCTCTTTCCCTATTGCACCAAGCTTTGGAAGACCGGTATCACAACACGCTTTTTGACCTGATGGCAGATGATTTGTATATATCGGTAATATCTGAGAGTAAAGGTGACGAAATCTGGTTGCATCGGGCAACAGAAGGGCTAATCAAGATGTGGGATTACCGAACCAGTGTCAACAAGAGTGAGTTTGCACCAAACCTCAGAAAACTTCGGATAGTACGGCATACCATAGTACCTGTTCTAGGGACCCTAATTGGCACTATCGAACTAATGCGTCTTTCCTTTGGACTCTCCTCTGTTTGGCACTCATTTATCATATCTCAGGCAAAGATTGAGGGCATGACACATGCAATGGAAGAGTATCTGTTCTCTCTCAGTTATGAGCAAATTCAGATTCTGAGAGGGTATATGCACGACCAGGGGGTGTCTGCGATCAGTAGAGTCCAGGCTCGCAAGCTGCTTGTGGAACGTGGAGAATCTGTATTTGAAAAGGAGAGGGCTCTTCTGCTATCCAGCTTTATCGTTCGTTCCTACAACGTCAGAGCTTGGCGAAAGGAAGACGCTTCACCAATAGCAAAGGCCCCCATAGGAGCCTTGAAGAGTATTTTCTGATCTATCTCTGGGAAATAGAAGAGGGCGAATGAACAGGATCAGGCAAGGGAAATAGAGGCTCTTGCCATCCTGATTATATTTATTGGGCGTTGGTATAGATAGAGAGAATCTCTTTCTTTCCAAGAACCATCACACTGCCCAAGGTCCGTTTGCCAAAGAAGGTGCATTTTTCAGCAATCTCCTCGATCTGATCTTTTGTCGGCTTAATGCCCAGTTCTCTTAGGTTTGTCGGCATGTTGATGCTTCTGAAGAAGTCATCCATCGCATCGATTGCCGCTAGGGCATCCTTCTCGACATTGCCTGTTTGCTTGACAGAGAATACACGTGCTCCGAACCTGGCAAACCTTTCAGGCTTGTTCTTGTACACAAATCGTGCCCAAGTACCCCAAATCGCTGCAATTCCAGCACCATGGGCAACGTCAAACATGCCCCCTAGCTCATGCTCCAGCTGATGAGGTGCCCAATCACCTCTAGCACTGTTTCCTGCCCCTGTAAGGCCGTTGTGGGAAAGGCTGCTTGCCCACATGAGGTTTGCCCGCCCATCATAATCATTTGGGTTCTCCTTAAGGACGAGTGAGAAACGGACTACTGTCCGGAGCAAGCCCTCTGCAATCTCATCTGTAAGATGCATGCTTTCCCCTGCAAGGAAGTACCTCTCTATAGTATGCATCATGATGTCCACGGCTCCACTCATGGTCTGGTAGGTTGGTAGGGTATATGTGAGCAAGGGGTTGAGAATAGCAAATTTGGGTCGTGAATATACTGAGTTAGCCCCACGTTTCAGATCCCCTTCCTCATTTGTAATGACGGCGGAGTCGCTCATTTCACTGCCTGCTGCGGCTATGGTCAGCACAGCCCCTATGGGTAGGCATCCGGTGATTTGCCTTTTCTGGCTGTAAAAGTCCCAGACTTCTCCACCATGATAGAGTCCATAGCCAATGGCCTTTGCCGAATCGATGACCGAGCCTCCACCTACAGCAAGGATAAAGTCAACGTTTTCCTTGCTTCCAAGGGCTATGCCTTCATGCACTTTTGAAAGCCTTGGGTTGGGGACAACTCCCCCTAACAGGACATGATTGATGTCAGCTTCTTGGAGGGAAGCGACAATCCTGTCAATCAATCCTGAGCGTTTTGCACTACCTGATCCATAGTGAACCAAAACTTTTTTACAGTTTTGTTCCTGTATGAGAGAACCTATCTGATTTTCAGCATCTCTGCCGAATACTACTTTTGTGGGCGTATAGTAGGTGAAATCTGTTGTCATCTGTATCCTCCGATTTTTAATATCCGAAACTCTCACCGACCAGGAGGACCTTTATCCTCTTAGGTGTTTTCTGGCGGGAAAACACCACATAGTTAGAGCAAATGGTGTGTTCACAGGCCCCTGCATTCAAGGCCATAAGGTTGTCTTCACTGACTGTTGCATTGATACATTTGCCATTGGTCGTGCAATATGTATCACAGTTGAGCCTCCCCGCATTAGCTGGGGCTGCAATGTGTTTTACCCGTAATACAGCTGATCTGAGGTCGGGAACTATCTTATCCCAGGAAACGATGAGGATGACCTGTTTGGGGCCGTAAAGCATTGCTGCAACCCGGTTTGAATTGCCATCAACACAATAGAGTTCGCCATGTTCAGTAACTGCGTTTACGCTGGCAAAGTAGGAGTCTACAGTGAAGCTATCAAGAAGGACTTGCTCGTGTTCACTAGGAGAGAGTCCTTTCTTGTAGCGGTCAAAGAATGTGTACTCGCCGCTGCGCAAGAGATCTGATACCCCTGTTTCACTAAGGCTCATGGAGCCTCCTACGGCAACTTTCTCTCCTGCTGTCAGCAGGGAACGCACAGTTGGAAGCAGTTCCTCCATCGAAGGGATGTATAGGGCGTCCATATTATTCTTCTTCAGGGCCTTGATGGTCCTTGCAACCTGGTGTTCCCGATTTTTACGCTTGTGTGTATCCATACCTTTCTCCATAGGATTCTAGGATACCCCATAATGAGAGCATTCTGCAAGAATAGTGTTGCACTATCCTGCCTTGAGGGATCTTTTCATTTTTGCCCTTACCCTATTGACAGAAGGTATTGCATAGTGAAAAACTTTCATTATGGGAGGGACTAAGAAGGGTATGGACAAAAACATAGTTATAAAAAATGGAATTCCCATTGCAATTATAGAAAGCGATACCTTGATAATTACAGATACGCAATCTGCCTTGGATTTACTGGCAACAGTGGATTATTATGATCACTGTCACCGAATTGCACTCTATAAAGAAACCATTATTGAGGATTTTTTTATGTTGAGTACAGGAATTGCTGGAGACATTTTGCAAAAGGTTGTCAATTATTCGAAGAAGTTGGCGATTATTGGTGATTTTTCCATGTATTCAAGTAAATCTCTTAAGGCTTTTATATATGAAAGCAATCATGGGAATCAGATTTTTTTTGTTGCAGATGAACAAGAAGCCATCGAAAAGCTTTCAACCGCTGTCTAAGCATACGATAGGTTGGAAGTCTGACAATAAAATAAAGGGTATTCCTTCCTACTGGAGACACTTTCTTTACAAGAATGACCATATGATGAAAGAGAGCTCAACCCCAAATTTCTAGTTTCTTCAACTCATCGTGTCATTTTCTGACAGTTCTCTCGAATTTCTCCAAGATAGGGATACTGAACAACCTCAATATCCATACGAGTATGAAATACATGATGATTGTCGCGGTTGAGGAGATGCTCAGATTGGGACAGAACTGCATTCCTCGATTCAGCAGGGCAGGGAACAGAAGGAAGAATACCAGTGATGGCAATACGAGAGAGAAAATCGATTGGGATAGATTGGATATCTTCTCCAGTTTGGCTTTCTCAAAGTGTACCCAAAGGATGGCTAGAAGGGAAGTAAGCGGTAATGAGGCTATGAGAGCTCTGAAGAAGGAACTATGTTTAGCAGTCTTACTGATGGTGACAATGACGATTGCAGAAATCCCTACTTTGACTATGTAATATGCCATATCCTTCCTCAACTTTTTCATAACTTGCCGGAGTTCGGTTTGCAGAGCTATTGTATTGCAATGAATGTTTCCGGTAGAGGTTTGTCCTGAGGATATTCAGTAGAATTGGAAAAGTCCAGATGCTCTCATCATAAAGACACAGTGGCGCAGGTTTGTCTCGCCTATCCTGCATTGTCTCAAAAAAAACTCAACGCTCTGATATCTCTTCGGAGATATCTTTCATATTCACACCTATTTAAGATTAAGATACTGAAAAAGCTCATACACCGATATAGGGAATGCCTCTTGTTTGTGTATACGCATCTTGAATTTTTCCACCTTCCATCCTAGACTCCCGACATGGAGAAATACCTGTTGGTACCAATACCAATTTGCCTGTTTCTCAGGACTGAACGGCTAGAAATATACCACAGGAAAGCCCGAATGGCATTGGTGAAAAAGTCTTTTGCAATCTCTGGATTGAAGGACTCTTAGGAGAAACCTGGCATTTGCCGGATCTGAAGAATGAGAGGAAGGCTATGAGATTGGTCAGTGGACAGAAAGAATTTTCCGATACCCCCATTTCCTATTCCCATGAGTTCCTCCAGGCATATGGAGTTGTCCATAATAAAAAAACCTATTATATCAGCCTGCATGAGTCTTGCCGCCCTTTTCAACAAGGCTCCTCCTGTGTGAACAGAAAGGACAGTCTGCTTGATCAAGAGGAAGTGTCGAACCTATCAGTAAAGAAGAGACCATGAAAAGGATGAATGAGACAAACTATAAACGGTATACTGTTTGGAAGGGCTTTGGTATAAGTGGAAAGGAAGCAGCTGTTGCATCCCTTCTTCGACGTGCCCATTATGGTGTTCGTTCCGAACATTATTACCTGAAGAACTATCCCCCAATATCTGTACGACAAGAGTTGCTGGATATCATAGAAACAATCTTCTCGGTAGGATTCTCTACAATCCCTCCCATGACCAATGATCGAAAAGCCATCGGAGAGATGTCTTGTACCCTATTACCGAAGAGATTACCCCGAGAGGAAATGGAGAAGCATTATGCAGTTTCATAAGTATGTATCAGAGGACAAAATCTTCCTGGACCGAGAATTTAAAACCATTGACGAGGTACTTGAGTTCCTTTCCGTCGAATTCTCGAAAGACGTAGGGTTGAAAAGGGAGAGGATTCTTGAACTTCTTGAAGACAGGGAAAAACTGAGTTCGACCTGGATTGGCAACGGAACGCTGCTTCCGCACAACCACTCTCCTGAAATCAAAGACATTTCCATCATATTCATCCGTTGTAGTACCCCTCTTGTTCTCGATGATGGCAATCAGGTGAAATACATCTTTTCGATTTTGACATCAGGTATGAAGCAGGATCTCTATCTTGGGATACTTCAGGGAATAGGGAAACTGATCGGAAAACAGTCATCTGAGCTAGATACATGTCAAAGCCCATCAGAACTGATTGATATTCTCAGCAATTCGAGCAATACCATGGGTGCTCCCCTCACTGCTGCGGATTTGGCACGCGTCTGGCCAAGTGCAAAGGATACAGATAGTCTCTCGGTAGCCGTGGATCAGATGAAGCGTCACAATATATATTTCCTCCCAATATACAGTGAACTCACAGGGAAGCTTTGTGGCGTTTTAGATCTGCTCGATCTGTTGAGAGCAGGATTCCCTGACTATGTGTTCAGGCTGAGTAGCCTGTCGATGCTAAATGAGTTTCAACCGATTGCATATTTCTGGAAGAATGAGGCTAATCTGAAGGTCAGCGAATATCTCAGGGATCATCATCTCTACCTGATAAAGGGCTCCATTACCTATCCGGAAATATTCTATATGATGATCAGGGGCAATAGACGACACCTGTTGGTGGTAGATGAGAATGATGAGATGATTGGTGTTATCAATCCTAATGAAATTATAAATAAGATGCTGAGGCCATAATGACCATATATATGTATATATCAATACTTATCTTTATTGTTGTCTATACCCTACTGATTACAGAGAAAATGAACAAAGCTGTGGCTGCCATTCTGGGAGCTATGATCTATCTGTTGTTCCATTTCATACCCTTTGACAAGGCAGTCGAACATATCGACATGAATGTGATCTTCCTCCTTATAGGAATGATGATGATCGTGAAGATTACGGAGCAAAGTGGGGTGTTCGAATACATTGCGATAAAAAGCGCAAAGATGGTGAAGGCCAATCCAATCGCATTTATGGCAGTGCTTTTTTTCATTACGGCTTTTTTCTCAGCAATGTTAGACAATGTGACTACCGTGCTTTTGATTTCACCAATCGTCCTTTTGCTCGCCACACAGATGGAAATCGGAGCTTTGCCCTTTGTGATAACCGTTATTCTGGCTTCGAATATTGGAGGAACGGCAACGCTCATCGGAGATCCTCCAAATATTATGATTGGTTCAGCAGCAGGGCTGAATTTCATGGATTTCCTAGTAAACATTGCTCCGGCTATCCTGATTATTTCGATTGTCAACATGAGTATTCTGATTCTCGTCTTCAGGAAAAACCTCATTGTGTCCGATTTGAACAAGAAACGGATCATGTCAATGGACGAGAAGAGAATGATCAGCAATCCCATTCTTATGAAGAAATCTCTCATCGTCATCGGGGTTGTTATCGCTGGATTTCTGTTAAACGGGATACTCGAGACTGAGCCGAGTGTAATCGCGCTTGCAGGAGCTTTCACTCTGGTACTTTGGACGAGAGGGGATCTTGAAGAGATACTCAAGAAAGTCGAATGGGATACAATACTTTTCTTCATTGGTCTTTTTATTATGGTTGGTGTGCTTCAATTTACAGGAGTAATTGATAAGTTGGCCGGTCTGATGACCGAGATGACCAAAGGTGATCTTAGGAAAACGAGTATTGCCTTACTGTTCGGGTCAGGGCTTCTATCAGGGGTTCTCGATAATATCCCTCTGGTTGCAACCTTTATTCCCGTTGTCAAAATCATCGGATCGACTACCACTGCCGATGCTATCCAACCGATCTGGTGGAGTCTCGCCCTTGGGTCCTGTCTTGGTGGGAATGGTACTCTGGTAGGGGCATCAGCAAATGTAATCATGTTTGGATTTGCAAGAAAGAACAACATACCACTCAGCTTCAAGGGATATCTGACTTATGGAATTCCTCTAACATTGCTTTCTTTGTTCCTTTCATACGTGTATATCTCAGTGAGATATTATTGATAGGATGGAATCTTCGAATGGTCGATTTTCATGATAACTCTCTGTGCATGCAGCAAAAAGCCTTGGTGTTTTGCTTTCCTCCACTTGATTTCCCATAAGAGATTTAGGTCTTTCCTGTGTAGCAGCGGGTCTCTTTGCAGGTGTGTCTAACTCCTGGATTCTTGTACAGCTTCTCAGATTTTCTTGCACCTAAATATCGTGCTACCGGTGCCAAAGCATTCGGCTTAGCAAAAGGATATATTGCAACAGTTGGCTTTGGAAAAGGGGGCTTCATTTCTTGGAAATGTAGGGATTCTCCCATAGTAGAGACACTGCTGATACAGGGGTGATTTAATAGCCGTAACATATGAATTGGAAGAGGAACGTATCGCATCAGATAGGTCTTGGAACATTGTGAATCTGTCAAGGTTCTAGAATATGTCTGAAAATGGATTTCTTATATACGTTGCATCGTAGGCAGTTCAGTCGTATCCTATATGTAAGGAGCAACTATGAACATTACATTTTTTGGCGCAGCTCAACAGGTAACGGGAAGCTGTACATTACTCGAGTGTGCAGGTAAATACATATTGGTCGATTGTGGACTTCCTCAGGGAAATGATGAACAAGAGTCAGGTATGGACCTTCCTTTTGTTGCCTCCTCCATTGATTATCTAGTGCTTACCCATGCTCACATAGACCATAGCGGAAGAATTCCATTGCTGATAAAAGATGGTTTCAAGGGTAAGATCCTTACAACAGCGGCAACCGTCGACCTATGTGAGATCATGCTCGCCGATAGTGGACATATCCAGGAGATGGAGGCAGAGTGGAAAAGCCGTAAGTCACGGCGTGCTGGTAGGGGAGATGTGGAGCCACTCTATACAGTGGAGGATGCCCAGCAGGCGATGCAATATTTTGAACCCTGTGACTATGAGACCATCATCAACCTTGGTGGAGGAATCAAGGTCCGGTTCGTTGATGCGGGACACCTGTTGGGCTCGTCCTCAATAGAAATATGGCTCAAGGAAGGAAAAGAAAGTCGTAAACTAGTATTTAGCGGAGACATTGGTAATTTTGACCAACCTCTGATCAAGGATCCCGAATATATCGACAATGCGGATTTTGTCATCATGGAGTCCACCTATGGCAACCGTTTGCACAAGAAACCAAAAAATGCTGTGGGATATGCTGTGCCTACCAGCGTGCGAGCCCAGGAGTTGGCTGACATCGTCGAACGGACTTTCCTTCGGGGTGGCAATGTGATTATTCCGGCCTTTGCCGTGGGACGAACCCAGGAGATTCTCTATCTGCTACGGGTGATCATTGAGAACAAGCTCTGTCCGTCTTTTCCTGAAATCCCTGTCTTTGTTGATAGTCCTCTCTCAGTCAAGGCTACCAATGTGTTTGCAGGTAATATTTTAGGATATATGGATGAAGAGACAATGGCTTTGGTTAGAAAGGGAGTCAACCCTATCATCTTCCCTTCGTTGACTACCATTACCGCAGTTGAAGGTTCCAAAGCCTTGAACAAGCGTAAGGAGAGTTGTGTCATCATCAGCAGTAGTGGAATGTGTGAGGCGGGAAGGATCAAGCACCACCTTAAGCATAATCTGTGGAGACCTGAGAGTACGGTTATATTCAGCGGATATCAGGCTGGAGGAACACTTGGGCGGTCAATTTTGGATGGGGCCAGGCACGTGACCATCTTTGGGGAACATATTGATGTGAAATGTGAGGTTACTCAACTTCACGGCATCAGCGGCCATGCTGATCAAAAGGGTCTGGTCAAATGGCTTACATCTTTCAAGAAAGAGCCACGGATGGTTTTTGTCGTCCATGGAGACAAGGAAGTCGCCCCTTGGTTTGCCTCGTTTGTCTCCAATACATTAGGTATCAGGGCGTATGCTCCTGAAGTAATGCAACATTTCAACCTTTTGGATGAGGTATCCTTGCCTGTAACGATCAAGGTTGATGACACTGTGCGGCCTTATCTTCGTGAACTTTCTGAAGCTGTTGAGCTGCTCAAGAAAGAGGAGTCCACACTCTTGTCAGTGGTCAAACGTTTGGAGGCTGCAGGCAATGAAAAGGGTATCGAAGAGAAGCGTGCTATACGCCTTACCAATGCAATAACCCGTCTCGCCAGTGATCTTGAATATCTGCAAATTAAGTGGGGTTCAGATTCGGACTAAAGCTTTATGCCAAAGACAGCTCCCCAAGCTGGCTGTTTCAATTTTGTGAAGCCCATTTTTTCGTAGAATCCAAAAGCACGGGTGTTACGTCCATCCACCCCAAGGTGGATGCCTGTAACGCCCGTTTTTTGTATACCTTCAATGAAGGTAAGCATAAGGGCCTTTCCTAGACCTTTGCCTTGGAGGTTTTCAAGTAGGTTGATATGCAGATGGGCAGGATAGCCGACATGCTCCCAAACACCTTCTCCAGGTCCCTTGTTGATGAGACGGATCATATTTTCTTCGTTTTCGCTTTTATATGTTGTTATATTTGTATAGTGGGCTTTGAGAGGAGGGAGCCAGTGGCTGTTCATCCAGCTATTGAAGGCTACTGTATCGCTTGTTCCCACTATATAGCCGGAAGGCCTGCTATATTCATCAACGGCAATAAAGCAGAGTGTGGGGTCGAAGAAGAAGTAAGGTGCTGCATAATAGTGTCCGACGCAGTAGGGGTCATGATAATAATCTGTACCATCGAGACCTGAAAGTGCAGTTCGTAGGCTTATCTCGTAGATATAGGGAATGTCCTGTTCTGTAGCCTGCCTAATATGTTCCATGATGCGTTCCCTCCCACCATCTGTACAATACTCCGTAAGGGGGGATCTTATCAAGCGGAAAAAAATATTTAAAGAAAGCTTATTTCCTATCATATAAGTAAAAAAGCGCCATTGTAAGGTAGAAATATAATCGGATTAAAAATAAATATAAAAAGTGCTGGACAAAAAGCATTTTGCAGTGTAGTATCCCATCTCGTTCGGCAATGAAAACTTTGAGATTGTTTCTAAGGTAATTTGCTAAGGCACTTGACCGGAAAGAGCAAAATAAAGTATTCTGCTAGAGCGCCTCAGAGAAGGGGCAGGGAAGTACAGGAGACTGGGCGACCCGCGATTTATGAAAAGACAAGCGTAGGGAAGGGAAAGAGAACGGAAAAGAAGAGGAAGTGACCGCAAGGGGCTTCCCAGTCAATTACCGAGTGATGAACAGTAGATGAGATAAGCTACGTTCGTTTTGCGAGAAAGACAGGGCACACTATCACAGAATAGCAACTGTGGGGCTTCGGCCCCGCAATCCTATGACGGAGAGTTTGATCCTGGCTCAGAACGAACGCTGGCGGCGCGTTTTAAGCATGCAAGTCGAGCGGCAAGGGCCTTCGGGCCCCTAGAGCGGCGGACGGGTGAGTAACACGTGGACAATCTGCCCCCCGGTCCGGGATAGCCCAGGGAAACCTGGATCAATACCGGATGCGAGCGCGAGCACAGAAGTGCTTGCGGGGAAAGGCGCTTCGGCGCCGCCGGGGGATGAGTCCGCGGCCCATTAGCTAGACGGCGGGGTAAAGGCCCACCGTGGCGACGATGGGTAGCCGGCCTGAGAGGGTGATCGGCCACATTGGAACTGAGACACGGTCCAGACTCCTACGGGAGGCAGCAGCTAAGAATCTTCCGCAATGGGCGAAAGCCTGACGGAGCGACGCCGCGTGAACGATGAAGGCCGTGAGGTTGTAAAGTTCTTTTCGGGAGGAGGAATAAGCGTGGCAGGCAATGGCCGCGTGATGACGTGAATCCCGGAATAAGCCCCGGCTAACTACGTGCCAGCAGCCGCGGTAACACGTAGGGGGCGAGCGTTGTTCGGAATCATTGGGCGTAAAGGGCGTGCAGGCGGCCCTGCAAGTCCGGCGTGAAATGCCCCGGCTCAACCGGGGAGACGCGCTGGAAACTGCAGGGCTAGAGTACAGGAGGGGATGTCGGAATTCCAGGTGTAGGGGTGAAATCTGTAGATATCTGGAGGAACACCAATGGCGAAGGCAGACATCTGGCCATGTACTGACGCTGAGACGCGAAGGTGCGGGGAGCAAACAGGTTTAGATACCCTGGTAGTCCGCACAGTAAACGATGTTCACCAGGTGGCGGGGGGTCGACCCTCGGTACCGAAGCTAACGCATTAAGTGAACCGCCTGGGGAGTATGCTCGCAAGGGTGAAACTCAAAGGAATTGACGGGGGCCCGCACAAGCGGTGGAGCATGTGGTTTAATTCGATGATACGCGAGAAACCTTACCAGGGCTTGACATGTGCAGGAATGGTGCCGAAAGGCACAGGCCGCTTGCGGCCTGCACACAGGTGCTGCATGGCTGTCGTCAGCTCGTGCTGTGAAGTGTTGGGTTAAGTCCCGCAACGAGCGCAACCCCTGCTGTCTGTTGCCATCACGTGATGGTGGGCACTCAGACGGAACTGCCGGTGACAAACCGGAGGAAGGTGGGGACGACGTCAAGTCATCATGGCCCTTATGTCCTGGGCCACACACGTGCTACAATGGCCGGTACAGAGCGCAGCGAGGCCGCGAGGCCAAGCGAATCGCACAAAGCCGGTCCCAGTACGGATTGGAGTCTGCAACCCGACTCCATGAAGTTGGAATCGCTAGTAATCGCGCATCAGCATGGCGCGTTGAATACGTTCCCGGGCCTTGTACACACCGCCCGTCACACCATCCGAGTCGGGGGTACCCGAAGTCGCCAGCCCAACCCGCAAGGGGGGGCGGTTCCGAAGGTACGTCCGGCGAGGAGGGTGAAGTCGTAACAAGGTAGCCGTACCGGAAGGTGCGGCTGGATCACCTCCTTTCTACCAAGAAAGGGAGTCTGGGGCCCTCACAGCCCCGGACACAACCAAGGCCGTCGGCCAGCAGGTGCAAGTCCTGCAGACAAGTGCCCCGAGGGGTCGCCGATCCTGATTTTCCGTTCTCTTTGCCTTCCCTAGAAAAGCTTGTCCTCAGTCGGGGGCATGGCTCAGCTGGCTAGAGCATCGGCTTTGCAAGCCGAGGGTCAGGGGTTCGAATCCCCTTGCCTCCAGTTGGAAGAATTTGTATTTGTATTGGTTTTTGAAAGCACAAGCGTAGGGATTGGAAGAATGATATGGTCAAGTGAATAAGGGTCCACGGAGGATGCCTAGGAGCTGCCAGGCGAAGAAGGACGCGATTAGCTGCGATAAGCCGCGGGGAGGGGCCAATACCCTATGATCCGCGGGTTTCCGAATGGGGTAACCCGAATGTCCTGATGACATTCGCACGCACGTGAACAAAATAGCGTGTGTGCGGTATACGCTGGGGAGTGAACCATCTGAGTACCAGCGGGAGTAGAAATCAAACGAGATTCCCCCAGTAGCGGCGAGCGAACGGGGAGGAGCCCAAACCGCGTGCCTTCGGGTGCGCGGGGTTGTAGGGGTGCGGCGGGGCTTAGCCCGTCCAGTCAGAAAGCGCAACTGTAGCGGAACGGTCCTGGGAAGGCCGGCCAGAGCGGGTGAAAGCCCCGTACGCGAAACGGTTGCGCCTGGATGGCCGCATTTCCTGAGTACGGCGGGACACGAGAAATCCTGTCGGAATCTGGGGGGACCACCCTCCAAGGCTAAATACTCGGCAGCTACCGATAGCGCATAGTACCGTGAGGGAAAGGTGAAAAGGACCCCGGGAGGGGAGTGAAAGAGAACCTGAAACCGTGGACCTACAAGCGGTCAGAGCCCGCAAGTCGGGTGATGGCGTGCCTTTTGTAGAATGAGCCTGCGAGTTACCGTATGCAGCGAGGTTAAGGGATAGGAGTCCCGGAGCCGTAGGGAAACCGAGTCTGAACAGGGCGAGCAGTTGCGTGCGGTAGACCCGAAGCCAAGTGATCTAGCCATGGCCAGGCTGAAGCTGGAGTGAAATCCAGTGGAGGGCCGAACCTAAATCCGCTGAAAAGGGTTGGGATGAGCTGTGGCTCGGAGCGAAAGACTAAACAAACTTGGAGATAGCTGGTACTCTCCGAAATAGCTTTAGGGCTAGCGTCGCACCGACTGTCGCGGAGGTAGAGCACTGGATAGGTGAGGGCCCGTCACTGGGTACCGAGCTTAACCAAACTCCGAATACCGCGATACAATGTGCGGCAGTCAGACGGTGACTGATAAGGGCCATCGTCAAGAGGGAAACAGCCCGGACCGCCGGCTAAGGTCCCAAAGGCGTGCCAAGTGGGAAAGGAAGTATGATTGCCCAGACAGCCAGGAGGTTGGCTCAGAAGCAGCCACCCCTTCAAAGAGTGCGTAACAGCTCACTGGTCGAGTAGTCATGCGCCGATAATGTAACGGGGCTAAGCACGCCACCGAAGCCGCGGGCCAGCACCCTTGAGGTGCTGGCGGTAGGAGAGCATTCCGTGTACGGAAGAAGCGGGTGCGGAAGCGCCCGTGGACGGGACGGAAGAGAGAATGCAGGCATGAGTAACGAAAAGACGGGTGAGATCCCCGTCCGCCGAAAGCCTAAGGTTTCCAGGGTAAAGTCAATCTACCCAAGGGTTAGTCGGCCCCTAAGGCGAGGGCGAAAGCCGTAGTCGATGGGAAGCTGGTCAACATCCCAGCACCTCCCAGAGTCCCGATGGGACGACGCATAGGGCGAAACGCAGCCGGGCGACGGTAGTCCCGGCCGGAGCGGCAAGCTTATGAGGCCCCCAGGCAAATCCGGGGGCTGAGGCGAGCCGTGAGCGAGACCCGTTACGGCGGGTCGAAGTGCGCGTAGTCGTCGTGCCGAGAAATAGTCTCTAAGGAGCGTCTCTGGGGGACCGTACTATAAACCGACACAGGTGGGCGAGCTGAGAATGCAAAGGCGCACGGAAGAATTCGCGTTAAGGAACTCGGCAAAATGCATACGTAACTTCGGGATAAGTATGGCCCCCGCAAGGGGGTTGCAGTGAAACGGCCCATGCGACTGTTTACCAAAAACACAGGTCCATGCGAACCGGCAACGGGAAGTATATGGACTGACACCTGCCCGGTGCTGGAAGGTCAAGAGGAGTTGTCAGAGCGATCGAAGCAGCGAATCCAAGCCCCAGTAAACGGCGGCCGTAACTATAACGGTCCTAAGGTAGCGAAATTCCTTGTCGGGTAAGTTCCGACCCGCACGAATGGTGTAACGATATGGGCGCTGTCTCAACGCGAAATCCGGTGAAATTGAAGTCCAGGTGAAGATGCCTGGTACCCGTGGTTAGACGGAAAGACCCCGTGAACCTTTACTTCAGCTTGGCATGGAGACCTGGACAGGGATGTGTAGGATAGGTGGGAGGCAGAGAAGCGTGGCCGTCAGGCTGCGCGGAGCCGCTGGTGAAATACCACCCTTCCCTCTCCAGTTTTCTAACCCCGGCCGTAATCCGGTCTGGGGACAGTGCCAGGTGGGAAGTTTGACTGGGGCGGTCGCCTCCCAAAGAGTAACGGAGGCGCGCGATGGTCACCTTAGGATGGTTGGGAATCATCTCTCAAGTGTAAAGGCACAAGGTGGCTTGACTGCGAGGCAAACAGGCCGAGCAGGTACGAAAGTAGGTCTTAGTGATCTGGCGGTAGCGCGTGGAAGCGCCGTCACTTAACGGATAAAAGGTACTCCGGGGATAACAGGCTGATCTTGCCCAAGAGTTCATATCGACGGCAAGGTTTGGCACCTCGATGTCGGCTCATCGCATCCTGGGGCTGGAGCAGGTCCCAAGGGTTTGGCTGTTCGCCAATTAAAGCGGTACGCGAGCTGGGTTCAGAACGTCGTGAGACAGTTCGGTCCCTATCTGCCATGGGCGTTGGATGTTTGAGGGGTCCTGCTTCTAGTACGAGAGGACCGAAGTGGACGAACCTCTGGTGTACCGGTTGTCGTGCCAACGGCATCTGCCGGGTAGCTACGTTCGGAAGGGATAACCGCTGAAAGCATCTAAGCGGGAAGCCCTCCCCAAGATGAGACATCCCCCCCGCCTAGAGCGGGCATAAGGAAACAGGGACACTACCTGTTCGATAGGCCGGAGGTGCAAGCGCAGCAATGCGTTCAGCCGACCGGTACTAATCATCCGAGAGGCTTGACCATATCACTGTTCCGGTCCCGACACATGCGGACTGCCAAGACAGGGCGCACGAGAGCAATCTCGCGCTCCCCCGTGTTGGCTGGCCCGGTGGCCACAGCAGGGCAGACACACCCGTTCCCATCCCGAACACGGCAGTTAAGCGCCCTCACGCCGATGGTACTACGGTTTTCCGTGGGAGAGTAGGTAGCCGCCGGGCCTTTTTTTTCTTCTTTGGTCCGATTTCTCTTTCCTGAGCGGTTCCTGTATTTGCATTTCTCTTTCTGTTCTAGTTCTCTTCCAGTCCGAATCGGGACTGCCAAGACCGGCCGTACGGATCCTTCCGTGCTTCCTCGTGTTGGCCGGCCCGGTGGCCACAGCAGGGCAGACACACCCGTTCCCATCCCGAACACGGCAGTTAAGCGCCCTCACGCCGATGGTACTACGGTTTTCCGTGGGAGAGTAGGTAGCCGCCGGGCCTTTTTATTTGCCCAAATACCAGATGCAATTTTGTTATTTTTCTTCCCGTATACCCCTTTCACGTAATACTGTGCTACACTCTTAGCCAAGAGGGTATGATGGGTACTATGGCGGCGGTTGTTTCCTGCGTATTTGTGGGAGCTTTTCTCCAGGCAAATATCGGCTTTGGCTTTCCAATTATCGCAATGATAGTCTTTCCTAGGCTTTTTGCTTTCTCTACAGCAGTAACCCTGACCCAACTCATAGCAATGGCAAGTACTGGATACCTCATGATCAGGTACTGGACTAAAATTCAGTGGGGGACTTTATTTCCTCTGCTCTTTACTTCACTTCTCATAGCTGGCTTTGTAACGGTGTTCAGTCTCTCTATGGAAGGGGGAAAGCTTCTTGTCATCCTAGGCATTGCCTTGGTGGTAATTTCCCTTTATTTTGTTGCATTTGCCCAATCCATCCATATTAAGGCCCGTCCTCGAAATGGTCTATTGATGGGAACCATTGCAGGCTTTGGTAATGGTTTTTTTGGTATTGGAGGACCTCCGGTCGCCTTGTACCTGCTTCCCGCGGTTCCTGGAAAAATTGAATATCTGGCAACCATCCAGGCCTATTTTTTCTTCTGCAACATAGAGTCCATCATCATCAGGATCATTAACGGAGCTTTGGTGTTTGAACAACTTCCCCTTATACCTATCGGATGGATTACTATTGCCGTAGGTACTTTTGTAGGGCTGAAGTTGTTTGATAAGATACCGACAGCTCTTCTCAAACGCATAGTCTATCTATTTGTTGGATTATCCGGTCTTTGGATAATCATAGAAGCCTTGTTGCCTTAAGCCTCTTGCCTTTCTGCAAACTTCAAGAGGGGAGTGTCTAGAATTGCTGACAGAAAGGCATGGATTGAGGCTATCGGGATGAACGGTAGTATCGCAAAAATGAAAAGCAATTCATATCCCAGCGAACTGCGTTCGTCAACCTTACGATATAGAATCCTAGCCTTGAGCAAACCGATGACAACACCCCAGATGTTTCCCACCATCATAATACGGATGGTGCCCAGTATTCCCTTGGCAATATCTTCTCCATACACATGCACTATCTCATCCCAGGCTCTCTTTGAAGGTTTGCCTTTTGTCTCTGCGTAGTGTTGGCCAAAAAGGACAGCCTTCAGCTGGTCGTGAGGGATATTGTCCAGTTCGCCATCAAGCAACTCTTTGATCTGCTTTTCTTCAATTCCCATTTCCAGAGCCATCTTTGTATGTACATACGAACAGAGGAGACACCCGTTCACTTGTGTTACTCCAAGCATGATTCGTTCCATGAATTGCTTGTTCAATAATTTTTGTCTACGAGCCTTGCTGACATATCGTACGGTCCTGAGTAGCAGAACCAAATGATTGTATCCTTCCCCTATAGTAAACAATCGGCTTGAATTCATAAGGACTCCTTGTCTTTATATAGTCCTTTAAATGCCACAGTCATGCAAGCTCCTTATAAAAGGCTTATACATGTGGACGCTGGTTGTTTGGGCAGAAGAGATTTCATGCAGGTTTCATACATTGGTAGAATTGTGGGATAAAAACTTTAAAAATATGATTATAAGCATAATAAAATAGAAAAAAGTATATTAAACACTTAAAAAAACATATAAATTATTCATAATAGCCTTGAAATTGATAATAATAGAAAAGTTTAGATAATATACCTGTATTTCTAAAATAGTGCTTAACTAGATCTACTTTTATCGATATATTGTTACTTATAAGGTTCGAGCAAAAGGAACTCCAGTATTGTTTGATCCCCTATAAGAAAAGCATGACCTGTAAGGTCAAAAGCGAGGAGATACATATGAGTATCATGAGTTTTTCGATTCCAAGGACTATCTACTACGGTGAAGGTGCATTAGAAAAGCTTTCTCAGTTGAGAGGCAAAAAAGCAGCATTGGTTACCGGTGGAAGTTCCATGAAGAAATTTGGGTTTCTTGATCAGGCTGAGGCTTTGTTGAAGAAGGCAGGCATAGAATCTATCCTGATAGATGGGGTTGAGCCCAATCCATCTGTGGAGACAGTCATGCGTGGGGCAAAAGAGATGCTGGCCTTTGAACCTGACTGGATTGTTGCAATCGGTGGGGGCTCTGCCCTTGATGCTGCAAAGGTCATGTGGTGCTTTTATGAGCATCCTCAGATCAGCTTCGAATCCATCATTGAACCCGGATCCATGCCCCCCTTACGTAACAAGGCCCGCTTCATCGCCATTCCCTCCACCAGTGGCACTGCAAGTGAGATTACCGCTTTCTCCGTAATAACCGATACCCAATCCCACATCAAGTATCCCATTGTGGCCGCTGATATGGTTCCCGATATTGCTATCCTCGATCCTAATATCCCAATGACCATGCCTGCCCATATTACTGCAAATACCGGTATGGATGTCATGGCACATGCAGTTGAGGCTGTTGCCTCCATTGCTGCCACTTCATTTACTGACCCGTATGCCATAGAGGCTATCAAACTGGTTATGGAGAACCTTCCTACAGCATATAAGGAGCCTAAGAACTTGGTGGCACGTGAGAAAATGCATGAGGCTTCAGCTCTTGCTGGTATGGCCTTCACCAATGCTTCCCTTGGCTTGGTTCATTCTATGGCACATAAGATAGGTGGTGAGTTTGGGGTGACCCATGGTCTTTCCAATGCCATCCTGCTTCCTTACGTCATCGCGTATAACCGCAAGAGCACTGACAAGTATGCATATGCAGAGAAAATGTTAGGAATTGAGAACATTTCTGATGAAATTCAGCGCTTGAATAGGGAGATGGATATTCCCCTCACCTTCAAGGATTGTACTGAAGTCGACTTTTCAGAGGAAAAGTTCCTCAACGTTATTGATCGTATGAGCCAGCATGCTTTTGATGATCCCTGTACATTGACCAACCCAGGTACACCCAATGTTGCTGACATCAAGATGATTTTTGAAGCTGCTTATTACGGTAGAGACAATACATAAGAGTTCAGTTGGTTACACAGTCCAAAGAGGCCAAAGGCAAGAGATTGCTTTTGGCCTCTTTGGGTTACTGATCAGACTGTTTTGTATCTCATATGGCAAAAACAAGAGCACCTAGTAAGTTTTGAACAAAAACAAGGAAAATCCTCTTGTTTTTCAATATCATATTGACATTCATCTATCTGTCTTGGTAGTATATTGATACCCATCAATATGAGAGGATACCATGGAAATTGACCAATATGTACAGCTATCAAAGGCTCTTGGCGATCGAAATCGCCTGGAGATAATTTTATTGCTCACAAAAGGCGAGCAATGTGCCTGTGAACTGCTCAAGCGGTTCTCCATCACGCAACCAACCCTTTCACATCATATGAAAATACTTGCAGAGGCTTCCCTTATTGAGGTACGTAAGGATGGGAAATGGTCCTATTACTCCATCAACTGTCCGACTCTTCGAGAATTCCGCTCCTTTGTTGACCAGATCACCTGTAGCACAGAGAAAGGGGTCTGCACATGTCGGTAGCTTGGAATTTTTTTCAGAACCAGTTGCTTTCTATGTACTGGCTTAACTCGCTGGTAGGGAATATGCTCACCTCATTTGGTTTGGATATCGATAAGAGGGTAGGAGCAAGTCTGCAGTTCTTTCTGTATGATACCATCAAGATTTTTGTCTTGCTTTCCTTCCTCATATTCTTAATTTCATACATCCAGAGCTTTTTCCCACCACAAAGGACACGTAAGATATTGGGCCGTTATAAGGGTATCAAGGCAAATATCCTCTCTGCTCTATTGGGTACGGTCACTCCTTTCTGTTCGTGTTCTTCAATTCCTCTGTTCATCGGTTTCACCAGTGCAGGGCTCCCCTTGGGGGTATCCTTCTCGTTCCTTATTTCTTCACCCTTGGTCGATTTGGGCTCTTTGGTGTTGCTAACCAGTATATTTGGTCTAAAAATAGCAATCGCCTATGTTTTGGTTGGCTTGGTCCTTGCCGTCCTTGGAGGCTCTCTCATAGAGCGCTTGCATATGGAGCGGCATGTGGAACCCTTTATCATGAACATACAGAGTGTTGAAGGTGAAGAAGAGGTTCTCAGTACAAGAGACCGGCTTTCTTATGCCTGGACACAGGTACAATCAACTGTGAAGAAGGTGTTCTGGTACGTCATTGCAGGAGTAGGCATAGGTGCAGCCATACATAACTGGATACCAGCTTCGGTAATCCTTATGGTCCTAGGTGAGAACAATCCCTTTTCTGTCCTGCTTGCTACCTTTGTGGGGATTCCGATGTATGCTGATATATTCGGTACTATTCCCATTGCAGAGGCCCTTTGGGCAAAGGGTGTGGGGGTCGGGACAATCCTTTCTTTCATGATGGGGGTTACCGCCCTATCGCTTCCTTCCTTGGTCATGTTGCGCAAAGCAATTAGGCCTAAGTTGCTTGGTCTTTTTTTCTTGATCGTTACGGTGGGGATTATTCTCATCGGATATATGTTTAACGCTTTTGGATATCTGTTTGTCTGAAAAGCATAGGAGTATTTAGAATGGCACCATTTGGATTTGGAAAAAACAAAAAAAATCAAAAAACACACCAGGATTCTGTATCCTCCCCAGTCAAGGTTCTAGGTTCAGGATGTTCAAGCTGCAATCTGCTTGAGGAACATACAAGACAAGCTCTTGTAGAATTGGGAATGGATCCCCCCATTGAGCATGTAACTGATTTTGTGGCAATCGCGGGATATGGGGTCATGACCACGCCAGCACTTGTTGTTGATGGTAAGGTGCTTTCCTCCGGGAAGATCCTTTCCAAAGATGAAGTGGTCGCTCTTCTGAAGGAGACAAGGGGGAATGCATGAGTGATAGTAAGCCAATAGTAGCTTTCATATGTACTCACAATTCTTGTAGGAGCCAGATAGCGGAAGCGCTTGGAAAGAGATTTCATGCAGAGACCTTCATCTGCTTCTCTGCTGGTACAATGCTAAAGCCTTCCATAAATTCAGATGCTTTGCGTCTGGTCAAGGAGTTGTTTGATCTTGATATGGCTGAGAGCCAGAGGCCAAAACTTCTTGAAGAGCTGCCTGCAGTCGATATTGTCATAACCATGGGCTGTGGTGTTCAGTGTCCGACTCTTCCGTGTAAGCATAGGGAAGACTGGCTGCTGGAAGACCCTACAGGAAAAAATGATGAAGCGTTCCTAGAGATTATCAGGAGCATTGAACAAAAGCTCATGTCTCTCGCTGATCGAATCGAAGGGGGACTTCTGCACTAGGAATGAAAGAATAGCCTGAATGTATACCCTTGGAATCCTCCTGCCGTTCAATCTCTCAAATTGGTTGATTGAACGGTAGGATTGATGACTTCTGAAACAGATTACAGGTCATGTAGGTTGTATCCTTATGCTGTTTGGATACCTACCTGTTCATGTGCTGATACCTTATTGCCAACTTTGATGGAAAAGGATTTCTTCTGAATAACCAGTATCTTTTTTTGCGGTGGACATTTATTGCAAATAGTTGTATTACATTAGGGCAGGGGCTTACAATTCTGTTTTGTTCCCTCTTTATCACATATTCAGGAGTTATCTCATGGTATCGATTGCTAAGATATTGCGTGTTAAGAAGGAAGATGTTCCTTTGATGTACACAGTGTACTTCGCTTTTTTCGTCAGTGGAATGATGAACACCCTAATTGGGACAATTCTCCCGTTCATGAAAGCCGAATACAACATGAGCTATGTGCTCAGTGGTGCGGTCATTTCCGCTCACCAGGTGGGAAACTTCTTTGCATTGCTTATCAGTGGATTTCTTCCTTATCTTATAGGCCGGAAAAGAAGTACAATTGTTCTTTCCCTTGGATTTGTCATTGGTTTTTTGCTGATGACCCTTACAGGAAATCCTTTATTCCTGCTCTTTGCCTTTTTGCTTACAGGCATTGGTAGAGGGACCATGAGTAATATCACCAATGTGGTGATGAGTGACATAGCAGAGAATAAGACAGCATCCTTGAATCTTTTGCATGCTTCCTTTGCTGTTGGGGCTTTTATGGCTCCTTTCCTTGCGATACTTTCCACCTCTGTGTTTGGTGTCTACTGGAGGACCAGCTTATGGACAGTGGTTTTCCTTGAGATTCTTGTAATGGTTTTTTTCAGCCGTTCTTCCCTTTCCGGGAAAAGCATCGAAAAGAAAAAGGATGAAGCCACCGGTTTTTATAAAAGCCGAACCTATTGGCTCAATACGGCGATCTTGTTCTTCTATCTCTGTAATGAGGCTTCAATTATGGGATGGCTGGTCACCTACTTCACGGATTCCGGTATTCTCAGTCCCTCCCTTGCCCAAACAACAAGCTCAGCCCTCTGGATATTCATACTTATTGGGAGACTGCTGTGTGCTTTCCTTTCCACCAAACTGAACAAGAACTTTCTTTTGGTACTCTTGGGCTTTTTTCAGATCATATTCTTCTTGCTTATGATCATTTCAAGGGACTATGGTCTCATCTACATGAGCATTTTTGGTTTTGGCCTTGCGATGAGCGGAACGTATCCGACAGTACTTGCCACAATGAACCCCAAATATAATGCCTCAACGATTGCTGTCGGGACAACTATTGCCACTGCAACCCTCGGTGCGATCAGCATGCCGATCATTGTAGGCTCTGTTGCACAGAAAATTGGTATAGCCGGTGGCCTTGCTACAATCAGCATTGTGCTAGTCTGTATGTTTGTCTTGATACTTGTTAAATTTTTTAATGGAAAAAAAACTCTGAAGAATGTCTAGGAGTATTAAGTAGCATAACCTTTTCATGATACACTGTGTACGAAGGAATTATTGATGATTAAACAAAATAAGCATATTAGGAACATAGCCATCATCGCTCACGTCGACCATGGCAAAACTACCTTGGTAGATGCCTTGTTCAAGCAGAGCGGTCTGGTGTCTCGAGACGACCAGGATAGAATTATGGATAGCGGAACCCTTGAACGGGAGCGTGGAATTACCATCAGTGCAAAAAACTGTGCTATTAGATGGAGAGGGGTAAAGGTAAACATTATAGATACCCCTGGACACGCAGACTTTGGGGGCGAGGTTGAACGGGGACTATCTATGGTTGATGGCGTTGTTCTGCTTGTTGATGCTGCCGAAGGACCCTTGCCACAGACGCGTTTTGTGCTTGAGAAAGCATTGAAACTGAATCGTACCCCCATCATTGTCATCAATAAAATTGACCGCCAAGATGCGCGGAGTGTTGAAGTCCTCAACGAAGTGTATGACCTCTTGCTGGAACTCAGTGATGATGAGTCTATGTTGGAAGTTCCTGTTTTCTATGCAATAGGAAAGAATGGGCAGTGTGGATTGAACCCTACTGATCTTGATGACAATATGCATCAGTTGATGGATTGTCTGATCGATTATATCCCTGCTCCTACCTATGATGATGAAGAGCCTTTTCAGATGTTGGTCAGTGACCTCTCCTACAGTGACTTCCTTGGACGTCTTGCCATCGGTAAGATTATCAACGGAAAAGCCAATATGTATGACTCTCTGGTCTGTGTCAAGGAAGATGGTGTTCTTCGCGCACTGAGAATTACCAAGCTACAGGCTTATGATGGCCCAACATTCCATGACGCAACCAATGTTGCAAGTGGGGATATAATCGTCCTAGCTGGTGTAGAGGATGTTTCCATCGGGGATACCATCTGTACCAATGCCCATCCTAAGGCCTTGCCCAGGATCAGCATAGACGAACCTACGGTAGCCATGATTTTTTCAAAGAATATCAGTCCCCTTTCAGGAAAGGAAGGAAAAATCATTGCTTCTGCGAAGATTTGGGAGAGGTTGCAGAAGGAAATCCTTCGAAACGTATCCATCAGGGTTGAGAAAAATTCTGATGACACCTTTACCGTAAAGGGAAGAGGTGAGTTCCAGATGTCAATCATCGTAGAACAGATGCGCCGTGAAGGTTTTGAACTTTGTGTTGGAAGACCTCGCACGATTTTCAAGCAAGATGAACAGGGAAAAAAGACCGAGCCCATTGAGTATCTGGCTGTAGACTGCCCCGAAGAGAGCAGCGGTCAGGTGATGGACAAGCTTGCAAGACGTAAGGCAAAGATGAGTGACATCACCTATACTGAAGGTGGAAGAGTCAAGATGAAGTTCGAGATCCCTGCAAGGGGACTTATCGGATACCATGACGAGTTCATGACCGATACCCGAGGAATGGGTATAATGAACAGCTATATGAAGGGTTACGAATTATACAAGGGTGATTTCCCTGACCGCTTCAGCGGATCGATGGTCAGTGACCGCTCTGGTGTTGCTGTTCCCTATGCGTTGTGGCAGTTAGAGGACAGGGGCCGGTGGTTTATCGTACCTGGTGATCCTGTCTATGAAGGGGAGATAGTAGGGGAACGAAATCGTGACCTTGACATTACTCTCAACCCGACAAGGACCAAGAAGCTTACAAACATGCGGGCCTCAGGCCATGATGAAGCTGTGACTCTCTCTCCTATCTCCAAGCTCTCCCTAGAGCAGGCGATTCAGTTCATCAAGGATGATGAATTGGTTGAGGTGACCCCCCTCTCTGTAAGAATGTGTAAAAAAATCCTTTCCACACAGAACAGGAAGGTCTTTGAAAGCAGAGGTGAGATACCTGCCTACCTGCTGTAGAAGTCGTTATTTCTTGTATGACGAAGAGAGAGAAAATAGCTAAATGTCAGTAGACAGAAAAAGCCTGAAGGATGATTCCTTCAGGCTTTCTTATCCGTTCTTTCCCTATCCAAAAAAGGATACGAACAGAGAATACTATCAGTCTAGTAAGGTAAGTACTACCGGAGCATGGTCGCTGCCCATGATATCTGCATCTATACTGCTTTCCTCTATCCTATTCTTCAAATCCTCGCTAACAAGCCAGTAGTCAATACGCCATCCGGCATTGTTTGCTCTGGCGTTGAAGCGATAGGACCACCAAGAGTAAGCATCAGTACGATTTGGATAGAGACAACGGAAAGAATCAATGAAACCCTCTTCCAACAGGAGGGAGAATCTTTCCCTCTCTTCAATGGAATAGCCGGCATTCTTTTCATTAGCCTTGGGGTTTTTAAGGTCAATGGGTTTATGTGCCACATTGAGGTCTCCGCAGATGATCACTTCCTTGATGTCTTTGAGGGAAGAGACATACTCCCTGAAGGCATCGTCCCAATCCATGCGAACCGAAAGGCGAGCAAGCTTGTCCTGGCTGTTGGGTGTATAGCAACATACAACAAAGAACTCATCGAACTCTGCAGTCACCACCCGTCCTTCACTGTCGAGCTCATGGCCGATGCCTTGCTCAACTGAAATGGGTTCCACCTTTGAGAAGAGCGCAGTACCTGAGTACCCCTTCTTCTCTGCAAAACTCCAATAGGTATGATAGGCAGGGATTTCAAGTTCTATCTGATGTTCTTGCAACTTAGTTTCCTGCAGACAGAATATGTCCGCATCTACGTCGGCAAGATACGCTTCAAAGCCTTTCTTCTGACAAGCCCGCAATCCGTTGACATTCCAACTGACAAGTTTCATGCTGCGCTCCTACATCAGAGTGATATGTTCTTTTTTTGCCTCATCCAGAACTTCTTGGGGCCATACAGAGGATTGGACTTCACCTATATGTGCCTTTTTTAGCAACAGCATACAGAGTCTGCTTTGACCAATACCGCCTCCAATTGTCTGGGGAAGTTCACTTTTGAGCAGTCTCTGGTGCCAGTATAGCTCAGAGCGTTCAGGACATTTTCTTATTTCCAGCTGCCTGAGCAAGGTCTGGATATCTACACGTATACCCATGGATGAGATTTCTAAGGAGTCTTTTCGTACAGTATCCCACACGATAATGTCCCCGTTTAGCCCAATATGTTCAGCGTCACTAGGGGTGGACCAGTCATCATAGTCAGGAGCTCTTCCTCCCTGGCTGATTCCATCGGCTAGCGGAGAGCCAATGCCTATAAGAAAGATTGCCCCATACTTCTCTGCCAGGACGCTTTCGCGCTGTGGGGGAGTCAGATCGGGGTATTCTTTTTGTGCATCTTCCGAAAAGATGAAGGTGATATGCTCGGGTAGGGTGGGAGGACAGAGGGGAAACATTTCACTGACAAGAAACTCTGTTCGTTTCAGAGCAGAATAGATCTTCTTGACTGTGCTCTTGAGGAATTCAAGATTCCTATCCTTTTCGTTCATGACCATCTCCCAGTCCCACTGGTCGACATAGAGGGAGTGTATGGCATCAATATCATCATCAGGGCGGATGGCATTCATGTCAGTATAAAGGCCAAAGTTTGGTTGCATTTTCATATCTGCAAGGGCAAGCCTCTTCCATTTGGCCAGAGATTGTACTATTTCCATCTCCATGTTATTGAGATTTCCGATCTGGAAACGTACCGGTCTTTCAATACCATTGAGGTCGTCGTTGATACCTGATCCTCGGGGTACGAATAGAGGGCTAGTCACTCTACTGAGTTTAAGTCCTGCTGACAGTTCGCTTTCAAAGGTATCCTTGATGTACTTGATGGCACGTTCAGTTTGGATCTGATTCATTTTTTGGGTGTAGTCTGCTGGGAAGAATAGGCTCATATGATGTTTTCACTCCTTGATACTCCTTAGAATATCCTATTTCTAGAATCTATAAAAGCACTAGAAGAATTCTCTTCCCTTTGATAAGCTTGCGTTATGGAAAAAATAATTCGCCTCTGTATGTTTGATATGGGAGGAGTGGTTGCCAAACACTCCGATACCTCTTTGGAACGCCTTATATTACGGGATTTGGGTATAACAGATCATGATAGCTTCATTTCACTCAATCCCAAGCTTCCCGCCTTACTGGCAGATCATAGCAAAGCAGCCATTGATGAGAAACAGATGTGGCAACAGTTCTCACAAATGACTGGTATAGTGATCCCAATGTCTAACGATTCGCTGTGGGGTAGATACTTTAAGCCAGAACTTGATCCCTATGTAGTGAGCATCATAGAAGAGCTCAAGGATAAAGGGTATCGAGTGGTCTGTGCCACCAATACGGAAGAAGCTCATTTTGCATATCATCGTGACGTTTGCCAATATGATATCTTTGATGCAGTTTATGCTTCTCTGCAGTTACATGAAGTGAAACCTGAAAGAGCTTTCTTTTCTAAGATACTTGAGTCCGAACAGATAAAACCTGGAGAGGTCCTTTTTGTAGATGATCTTTCAGAAAACTGTGAGGCAGCCACTAATATTGGGATCAATGCTCTTGTCTATGCAGATCCTGTGGAATTGCGTTGGCAATTAGTTAGTTTAGAAATACTATAAAAATAATATAGAAACAATGTTAAATGATACGTAAAGTTATAGAAAATATATTTGAATTGTATTAATTAGTTCACTGAAACAACTTTGTTCAAAAATTTACATAAGGTTGAGTGCCTTCATGGGTTATGTTAGTATTTACTTGCCCTTGATAAGGGCTTGGTATACTTGATATCTAGAAAGTGTACATTTCTTAAATACTGAAAAAGGATTGAAAAGCATGCAACAGGTTCAGTTTGATGAAAATTTCTTGTGGGGATGTGCAACAGCAAGTTATCAGGTGGAAGGTGCGGTCGATGAGGATGGTAGAAAGCCAAGTATTTGGGATGTTTTCTCCAAGATCCCCGGTAATGTGATGAACGGTGATGATGGCAGTATTGCTGTAGACCAATACCACCGCTACGAACAGGACATACAGCTTATGTCTGACCTTAACTTCCAGGCTTATCGCTTTTCCATTGCGTGGCCGAGGATCATCCCTGATGGAACAGGTGAAGTCAATATGCAGGGTGTAGACTATTATATCCGTCTGAGCAAGGCGCTGAAGGAGAAAGGTCTTGAAGTGGTGGTAACTCTTTACCATTGGGATCTTCCACAAGTATTGCAAGAGAAAGGTGGGTGGGCAAACCGTGAGACTGCCTACCACTTCCAAGCGTATGCAGAGGCCTGCTATAAGCATCTGGGCCCATATGTCGATCGTTGGATAACCCTTAACGAACCTTTCTGTGCCGCATACTTGGGCTATCTCAACGGAGATCATGCCCCTGGAATCAAGAATGAAGAACAGGCGATCAAGGCTGTTCATCACTTGAACCTAGCTCATGGTCTAGCCATGCAATCTTACAGGAAGACTGGATTGAAAGCTCCTATCGGAACTACGCTCAATCCTATCATGCCACGACCTGCATCAAGGAAGAAGGAGGATATTCTGGCCAGTGAATATGCGCGTGCCTTCAATACTGATGTATTCCTATTGCCTCTCTTCAACCAGGGCTATCCCAAACTGGTGACTGAAGGTTTGGGTATCACCTATCCTATAGAAGTAGGGGATATGGAGATCATAGCTGAGAAAATTGACTTTCTGGGTATCAACTACTATCAGGAAGGGGCAGTGGTCTATGACGAATCCCAGAAGACTAAGTACAGTGAAGTGCCTTTATGGCAGCCAGTAACCAATCAGGGATGGCCCGTAACGCCCTATGGTCTGTTGAGAATCCTTCATTATATCCAAGCTTTTGACACTTCACTTCCCCTGTACATAACAGAGAACGGTTGTGCCAATGATGATACCGTGGAAGAGGGCCGAGTGCATGACCTTTTCAGGTGTGACTATATCAATAAGCATCTTGCCATCTGTAAGCAAGCCATAGATGAGGGAATCAATCTCAAAGGATACTTCATATGGTCGTTCTTGGACAATTTTGAATGGGCATGGGGCTATAGTCGAAGGTTTGGTATTATTTATGTTGATTTCGAAACCCAGGAGAGGATCCCTAAGGATAGTGCCTATATGCTACGGGATGCAATTGCAGGATATTGTGAATTTTCATAGACAGGAATAGTGTAGTTAATCTAATATGAAGTATCAGATGTGCTAATAATGCCAATATAACCTATATAAAAACTACTAAAAATTTATATAGGTAGTTATAGTTATTAATGAGTATTATAAGTAATATACTGGCATTTTATGATAAAAAACATATGGGAATATTTGTTATTATGGTAGTATTGAATATATATAATACAACAATACTATTACAAAGATTAGAATTTATATAGAAAAGAATAGATATGATATAAAAACAATTATAAAAAAATATAATATACAATTAAAAAAATGTAGAAACGATATAGAAACAAGTAGAAAAAATATTTAAACAAAATGTAATTTATAAGTATTAGGTTACACCTATATCTACATATTATAAGTAGTACAATCTATGATTTATGCATGGGGGCAGGACCCTGCCCCCATGCATTCTCATGAAAATAATTTGAGTGGAACGTATGATAGTAAGCTAAGACTGATATATAGTTCCATATATGAGAATAGACTTTTCTCAAATTGGAAAATGTTCAAGACAAAGTGATCGTGCGTATATTACAAAGAAAAATGAACTAAAGTTTGAAAGGATTGAATTTTACACATATTGTATTGGTTCATTTTGGCTCCCAAACATGGTGACTAGAGCATCGTATTGTCTGGTAATAGGTCGGTATTATTTGAAGCTAGAAGACATATTTTGTGGTAGTGTGATACTTCGGTATGATTGGTTTGCTTGTGAAATTACATTTTTTTATATTCACATTGTAGTAAAAGTAAATTACTTATCATAGTATAAGTTATATAGAAACAAAGGAAATTGATATAATAACTATACGAGATATATCGTATGTAATATGACTATAAATATAAAAAATCTATAGAATTATATTAAAAACTACTTGTATTATATAAAAATATCTATATAGTTATTTTAAATAATTATACTTGTGCTATCAAAAGAGTGAGTATATACTGATAAAAAGGTAAATATGACAAAAACAATTTCTTTCCACCTGCAAAAGGGGGGTGTAGGTAAAACAACTGTCTCTGGTACACTTGCTTGTCAATCAGCTCTTGATGGGTATTCTACTCTTCTAATAGATGTTGATCCTCAAGGTAATGCTTCGTCTTGGTTTTTAGAGGATGCACCTGTTTTTGAATTGGCTGATGTGATTCAAGGTAAATGTTACAGTTCAGACGCAATTGTTCCAGTTACCCAAATTCCAAATTTTTTTATGTTACCTACGTTTGGTATCGGGGGAACCCTTAAGAATTATGCTGAGACCAAGCTAGCTGAAGAACCTTTTGTCCTTCAAGATCTCGTTCAAGATTTATCTTCTAGATTTGAAAGAATTATTCTTGACCTCTCTCCTGGTCTTGGCAGGTTGGAACGTGCAGCTCTTATTGCTAGTGATGAAATAATTTCTCCAATGACTCCAGAGGTTTTTAGTCTTGATGGTTTGGAAATATTTATTGAAGAACTTTCCAAACTTCAGAAGAACCTTCATTCTCAAGTAGAACATTCAAGAATTATCATTAACTCTTTTGATAATAGAATAAAACAGCATCGGGATATTTATCTTGCTGCTTCAGAAGGTAAGTTTACTGTATACAAGATTCCCGTTGACCCACTTTTTAGGAAGGCTCAGGAAGCAGGATCAGCTCCCCAACTTTTCAGGAAAAGAGGTAAAGGTTTGAAACAGACCACTCTTGAAGCAATCAATACAATTAACTTGGAAATTTGGAGATAGCCATGGCTTTAAAAAGAATTATTGAGAATGAGAATGAACAGGTTGAAGAAAGCAGCATCAGCAGTCAAAAGGCTAAACAGCTTTTCTCCAATGAGACACGAAAACCAAAAAAGGAAAAGAAGATCCTTACTACCTTTTCCATTGAACCCTCATTTAAAAGAGAACTGGAAGAACTCTTTTCGAGCATGGGTTTGGGTTGGGCTGCAGGCATACGGTTTTCCCTAAAAGAATTCTCTAAAAAACATGGACAGGACTGAAATACTTTTTGACCATTTTTCTTAGTGTTGTTTTTGTTATAACTATACTGGCAAAAGTGTAGTGTATCTTAGTGTTTATATGCAAAAACATACTTTATCTTAGTAAGTACAATATTGAAATGATTGTAATCAGTGTGATTATACTAGTGAAGCTATAATTATCAATATAAAATTAATTTTAATTAAACAAGTATATGATACAATATTACATATATATTGATAGTAAAAATAGTAATTACTATTATACATAGTATAAATAATGTATAAAAAGATATAAGTTAAATACAAGAACAATATAACTGAAGTATTTTAATACCCTAACTATCTAAGATATGCTTAAGCTTGTGTGATGAGTAAAAGAGAAAAAATCCCATAAACAGGATAAGGACTCATGACAGCAATGAAAGGGATTTACAGTAAATCCTAGTTGTGCAACCACTATCTCGTAGGGAGCTAAAGCTTTCCCTTCGAGAGCCAAAAAGGAATGATGATATTGTCATTATGAACGTAGGATTATAAAGCAAACTTTTCAATTGATGTAACATTATCATATCTTTTCTCTTTTCCAAGATACCTCCTGTTGGAGCGAGTACACCTGTTGCAAAGAATTGCAGTGACCCATGAAAGAAAATATTCGACTCTTTCTTTTTGTCGACATTGAGGCTGAAGATTCACGGTTCAAAACTATTCAAATTGGTTTTTCCTGTTTCGCTCCCCTTTACCCTGTTGTATACTAGCGTTTAGGAGTTTTGCATGGACTTAGCATGGTGGCAAGATTGTATAGTATATCAGATATATCCCAGAAGCTTTCAGGATAGCAACAATGATGGTATTGGTGATCTGCAAGGTATCATCCAGCGATTAGATTATATCAAGAGCTTGGGTGTGGATGCCATCTGGTTGAATCCCATTTTTACTTCACCTATGGCAGATTTTGGCTATGACATCTCTGATTATCGTGGTATTGATCCCCTCTTCGGCACTATGGCTGATGTAGACCTTTTGATCAAAAAGGCCCATGAACACTCCTTAAAAGTGATCTTTGACCTGGTCCTAAACCATACGTCCAACAAGCATCCTTGGTTTTTGGAAAGCCGAGAGTCAAAGAATTCCGAAAAGGCTGACTATTACATCTGGCAGGATACGGTACCCAATAACTGGAAAGGGGCATTTGGCGGCAAGGGATGGACATTTGACAAGCTTCGTGGCCAGTACTATTTTCATTCGTTTCTTTCTCAGCAACCTGATCTCAACTGGCGAAATCCAGCTACAGTCAATTCCATTTTGAGCGAGGTTAGGTTTTGGCTCGAGAAAGGTGTTGATGGATTCCGCTTGGATGTGATCAATTCCATCATCAAGGATGATGCTTTCCGTGACAATCCAAGGGTTTTTGGAACTAGACCCCGTCCATATGACATGCAACGCCATATTTTTGACAGGAATAGGCCGGAGTCCCATTCAAAGGTCAAAATGCTACGAAAGCTTGTCGATTCCTTTCCTGATAGGATGCTTGTCGGAGAGATCATGGTTGAGAATCCTGGAGAACCGGAGCTTGCTGCCTCCTACTTGGGGCGAACCGGGGATGAGTTGAACCTCTCCTTTGATTTCTCTCTCATCACTACCAGCTTCTCGGCACAGAAGTGGCAACGCTCCGCAAAGCGGTGGTATGAAGCCGTTGGCATGCACCGTACCCCCACTTGGGTATTGAACAACCATGATGTGAGCCGATCGATATCGCGTTTCTCCAATAATGAGCAGAAAGCTCGGTTGGCTACCTTTTTCCAAGTTACTCAAAGGGGAGCAATATTTCTTTACTATGGTGAAGAACTAGGCATGTGCAACTCTTTTGTTTGCAGAAAGAATATGCAGGATCCTCTTGGACTTCGCTATTGGCCTTTCCATAAGGGCCGTGATGCCCAACGTGGTCCTATGGTCTGGAATGTAGGGGGTAACTATGGATTTTCAGAAGGCGATCCCTGGTTACCTTTTACCAAACGAGCGAATTGGTACTCGGTTGAGAACCAAGAGCTCGAACCGGATTCCATGCTTTCTTTCTACAGGTCACTTATTGAATTACGGTCGAATGAACCTGCTCTAAGACAAGGCTCGTGCGTATTCCTAGAACAAAAGAATACCAGTCTTATGGTTTATACCCGTACACTTGGTGAGACACAGTTTCTTGTGGTCTTGAACTTCTCATCGAAAAAGCAATCAGTATCAGTTGGTGAATTTGGTTTACGCAGTACAGGCTGTGAAGAGATTTTTTCCACTATTTCCATTTCAAAGCAACCCCGTTTTTCTTATGAGAATGTTACTCTCGATGGATACGAAGGGATACTGTTCAGGCTAAATAAGAGATGAGCAATGGGACTCCTTGGATAGACAGTATGATAAGTTGCTGTTAGAAGCGGTATGTAAGATACCGAGTTAGGTCTATTACAGACTTGGTATGATCTACGATACCTGAAATGTTACCATTTTGTAACTTACACTAATTTATCTGCCCTTCAGCAGGGATTAGGTTTGTTACCAGTATGTATCAGTTGGTTTTCAAATATGTGTGATGCAGTTTTGTTATACAAGAAAAGGATCTGCTTTACCTGCCGATCCTTTTCCTGATCACCTTATCTCATTGAAAGCACTCTAGTACCCTTACAGCCTGAACAACAGGTCATCATAGCTAGGGAATGGCCACAACCCCTTGTCCGTATGGGTTTCCATTATATCTATATGGCTTCGGAGAGCGAGCATCTGATTGGATACCTCATCACGGTAGAGCTGTGCTTGCTTGAGGACCTCTTCCTTGTAGGAGAGGGCCTTAGCTATGTTTATATGGAGCTCTTCAGTAGCGGCTATGCTCTTGTTTAGTGTGGAAGAGAGTGTGGTTGCAATTTTTCGCTGATCCGTAGCTTCCAGTCCTATTGCTTCCTGGTTAGCAATGCTTTGACTCAAGATCCCCAAATACTTGGTCACAGAAGGGATGACATATTTCCTACACATCTCGACCATGATAGCAGCTTCGACATTGATCTGTTTGCTATAGGTTTGCAGTGATATTTCTACGCGTGACTGAACTTCGCTTCTTGAAAGGACATTCTGACTTGCCAGAAGATGCAAGTTCTTTTCGCTCATCATTTCAGGAAGAGCACTGACAGTATCACAGAAATTGGGTAGGCCTCTTTTTTTGGCTTCTACTTCCCATGCAGCATCATACCCGTTGCCATTGAAAATGACACGTTTGTGGTTCTTGTAGAACTCCTTGATGATACAGTGGCTTTCGAGGTCTCTGTCTGTAGCCTTCTCCAGCCTGTCTGCAACTTCTTCTAATACTTCTGCCATTGCCGTATTGATATAGACATTTGCATTGGAAATTGTCTGTGAGGATCCCACCATACGATATTCAAACTTGTTGCCTGTGAAAGCAATAGGGCTGGTTCGATTCCTATCTGTCAGGTCTTTGGGAAGCTGTGGCAGCATGGAGACCCCTAGTTTTACGAACTGACGGTCTTTTTTGCTGCTGGGTTTTGCTTCTGCGATATCCTCAAGGACAGTGCTCAACTGTTCGCCAAGGTAGAGGCTGATGATGGCAGGAGGGGCCTCAGCAGAGCCAAGACGATGGTCATTGCCAGCAGTAGCCGCCCCACACCTAATCAGAGGTGCATACTCGTCCACTGCCTTGATGAAAGCGGTAAGGAACAATAGGAACTGGATATTATCTTCCAGCTTTGAACCAGGTGAAAGCAAGTTGGTCCCATCATCAGTGGAAAGGGACCAATTGTCATGTTTGCCCGAGCCATTGACTCCCAGAAATGGTTTTTCGTGCAACAAGGCTACCATACCATGACGTAGGGCAACACTTTGCAGCACATCCATAAGCAGCTGATTATGGTCAGCAGCGAGGTTTGCTGCATCATAGACAACGGCTATCTCAAACTGGTTGGGGGCAGCTTCCTTGTGCTGAGTCTTGCTACTGATGCCAAGCTTCCATAATTCATAGTTAAGCTCTCGCATGAATATGGTGACCCTGTCACTGATGGCACCGTAGTAGTGGTCATTGAGTTCCTGTCCCTTTGCTGCAAGGTTTCCCATTACCGTACGTCCACCGATACGAAGGTCAGGTCTCATCTCATAGTACTGTTTGTCGACCAAAAAGTATTCTTGCTCAGGGCCGACATTGACGATGATGCGCTTTGTTTTGGTATTGCCAAGGGCACGTAGGACCCTGAGAGTCTGTTTCTCTATGGCTTGGTTAGCACGCAAGAGTGGAACTTTATGATCCAAGGCTTCACCATTATAGGAAAAGAATGCAGTAGGGATGTACAAAGTCTTAATTCCAGATACATCCTTGAGGAATGCTGGAGAGGATGTGTCCCAGGCTGTATAGCCACGGGCTTCAAAAGTGGCCCTCAATCCCCCATTTGGGAAGGAAGAGGCATCACCTTCACCTTTGATGAGTTCCTTGCCTGAGAACTCGAGCAAGACCTTGCCCCCTTTTGTAGGAGTGATGAAGGAGTCGTGCTTTTCGGCAGTAAGGCCTGTCAGGGGCTGAAACCAGTGGCAGAAGTGGGTGGCCCCTCGGGTGAGTGCCCACTGTTTCATCGCACTTGCCACATAATCAGCCAGATCGGAGGTGAGTTCTCGTTGACCACGCTGGACCTCTTTAAGTTCCCTGATTATTGGGTCGCTGAGGTATTTTCCCATCTCTGTTTCTGTGAAGCAGTTGCTTCCATAGAAATCCGTTACCGGGGTTTTTGCGTAATCGATGTCAAACATGTATTATCCTCCAAGTATTCATCATGACAATACACAGTTTTAGCACCCTTATGCAAGAAGAGTGAGTATTCTTGTACGTATTACTCTTTGTTAGTCAACGGCAGTGATTGTTACCGTGATGGTATCGCGATAAGTCCCTGCCGGGGCTCTCTCGACATCATCTTGGATTACTCCAGTCAATTTGATCGTCTGCACGGGATAGTTTAAGATTTGGTTCCATCGGATGTTCTCTCCTGGAACCACAATGTCCTGTTTGAAATAGAGGGAATAGGGGATACCGTATTGGTTGAGATCTCCATCCAGATGAAGATGGAATTTCCCTAGGTTTACGCTGTTGCTGTCGAACTTTATGTCTACCTTGTAATTTGTCCCAGGGGTTGCATTGATGAGGTCGATTTTGGCTTTGGCTACTACTGGCCTGTCTGGCCAATACGCATCAGAAAGTTCGATTGTTTGTTCGTCGATAATGGAAAGCAGATACTGCAAGACTTGAGGTGGATGAGACTCATCGACATAGGGAACTGTGTCGGGAAGTGTAGAAGTTGGTCCACCCCCAACGATGGGCATGGGATTTGAAGGTTCATTTGTGATTGGATCGATGGTCTGTCCCTCTAGAAGAATGTAGTCAGTATCGTTCCATATGTTTTCTTCTGACGAAACGGCCAAATTGAAGTTGCCAATTGTTCCTTGATATAATTCATAGTGCTCTCCTGGTATGAATACTGAGCTGTCTTCCCAGGAGACAAAGTAAAATTCTACTTTAAGTGAAGAGATGTTGCTGGAGATGGTTTGGTCTGTCAGGAAAACGAATTCTTGGGTCATTGGTTCCCTATAGCTAGGCGTTGCAGACGAATTGATATAGGTCACTATTTCAATGTAAAATCCGAAACTACTTGCACTTGGGGTAGGGTTTGCCCTCAGACCACTGAACTGAAAATACGTTGTACCATTTGTATATAGTATGGAAGGATGTATCAAGGTAGCAGGAGGATCATTGACGGTGAGTACCATTGTTCCTAGCAACCCAACAAATTCATTGGCAACATTAGGAGGAGATACATAACCAGGGGTATCACTGCCTTTCATGAATTGGATATATGACTCTGGTGTATAGGTCACAGTATAGTCAGACGTAGCCCCTACTGTTGAAATGGGAATAGAGATGAGAACCATAGCCAAAAGGATAGGAAACAGCCGTCTTTGCATATCTTGATTCTATGCTTATGATATTGTGGCGTCAAGATTAAACTTCTACCGTATGCCATTTATGCGATCGTGGTAACCGTAACTACGATGGTGTCAATATAGGGTCCAGAAGGTGCTGCCTCTGCTATGGCAGGGGATATGCCGGTGATGAGAATGTCCTGAGTGTTTATTCCATCAGAAAGGGAAGTCCATGGGATGCTGACATCCTTGACTACCGTCTGGCCAGGAACTTCAGCTGATAAGGAATTGGATATCCCAAAAGATTCCCGTTTGGTTGCAAGGAGAAAGCTGAACTGCCGCTCAGTTTGGAAAACTTGATGTCCACCCCATATGTATGCGCTACAAGGGCATTGCTGAGGTTAAGCTGAGCTTTGGCTATCAGGGTTGTGTTGGCTACATATCCATCGGGCATGGAAAAGGTCTGCTCGTCTATGATTGAGAATCCATAGGTTGCATTGTCTGGTGGGTCTCCATATGGTAGGGCAGGGGTTCCTGGGGGTATGACAGTAGAGGGATTCTGAGGAGGGTCACCTCCTGGAGGGATTGTTTGCCCATCAATCGAAACATAGATGTTGTTGCCTATTTGGTGGTAAATACCCTGATCATCGGGGGCAACTGCCACATTAAATGAGCCAATGGTTCCACCGGTCATAGTATAGACCGCACCAGGCTGATAGTGGGAGGCTTCATGGTCACTGAGGAAATAGAACTTGACTTCAAAGACAGGGACACTCAGGGCATTTTCAGTAGTAGAAAGGGGAGCTGTCCCTCCGTTGCCCCAGAGTTTACGATATCCCGTCACTCCCAGCTCTGTGGTGACAGCAGCAAAATGAAAAATAGTACTTTGTGTCTGATAGACAGGCAACCCTGTCTGCCAGTGGTTGGACCACGTCACCGGTCCTGTAAATTGGAAGGTGTTGGATATTTGTACGTTCACCAGGCTTGGTTGATAGAGTTGTTCCCCTGCTGTGGCCGTTATGGTGTGTGCCACGAAGTCTGTTGTTGCAAATGGCGATGATCCTGTGGTGAAGGAAAGCGAAGGCGATGGAGCATACGTAGCAACTATTTCCGCTGAGAGTGGCAGGAAGGTGAGACTGTGAAGGATTACTAACAAAACTAAGATTCGTCTAATCATATCCTAGTATAACAATGTTAGTACTATGAATACTAGCTACTATCCTCTCGATTTCCTCCCAAAATATGCTTTTAGTACAAATGCTTGTTGGTCAAGAGGATGCTGCGTTCCTTGCGGCAAGACGCTCACGGAAGAGCCTGAGTTTATCTGATATCTCCGTCGCTTCCAGAGGTCTTGAGGGATCTTCCTCATCAAAAAGTTCCTTGGGCATTTCCTCAAGGAAACGTGAGGGGAGGCTGGTCACCAGATCATGTCCGCGTTTTCGCTTCTCGCAGGAAGAGATGACAAGGACCCTGCGGGCTCTTGTTATGGCGACATAGAAAAGTCTTCGCTCCTCATCAATATTTTTGGGATCTTCCTCGATGGCACGGGCATGGGGAATGTACTGGTCTTCCACTCCAGCTAGAAATACCGTATCGAATTCCAAACCTTTTGATGCATGAATGGTCATCAGGGCGATCTTGCCACTGTCATCCTCATCCACCTTTTCCTTGCCGTTTATGCTGAGCCGGTTAAGGAAGTCAAATAGGGAGGCATTGCCCTTTTCTGCATTCCGTTCCCAACGAGCGAGCATGTTACATAACATGTCTATGCCTTTCATCTTGAAGTTGACCAGGCCCTCATTCTCAGGATGCTCATTTTCCAGCAGCTCCTTGTACCCTATCTCCTTGATCAGGGCACGAAGAACCATGGCCTTGTTGGTTCTAGTTGCGAAAAGCTGGTCATGGTACTCGTTTATCAACTGGACAAACCGCTTAATGGCCTTTTGTATCCCTTCACGTATCTGACCATCGGTAGCGATAGCCATAAGGGAGAGGGCATCGAAAAGTGAGAACTTATGATCCTCTGCAACCTTGCGCATCTTTTCCAAAGTTGTGCGACCGATGCCCCTTCTCGGGGTGTTAATGATTCTTAGCAAGTTGATGTCGTCATCCTGGTTAGCTATGACCTTGAGATAACTGATAATGTCACGAATTTCTTTGCGGTCAAAGAAACTCTGGCCTCCGGTAACCTGAGAGGGGATGCCCCGTTCGGTAAACCTGGTCTCCAGGTTTGCTATGAGACTGTTTGTACGTACCAGTACCCCAAAGTCAGAGAACGATCTGTCCTCCTTCTTGTGTGCTTCGATAATGCGGTCAGCTATCACGGTAGCCTCATCATCATCGTCAGAGGGGTGGATCAGGTTGATGGAGCTGCCTTTGCCACTGTCTGTCCAGAGATTCTTCACTTTTCTTGCCTGGTTGTGCACGATAAGTTTGTTTGCCGCCTCGAGAATGGTTCCCGACGAGCGGTAGTTGCGTTCCAGTTTTATCTCCAGGTGTTCAGGGAAATCTCGCTCAAACATTACCAGGTTTTCATAGTTCGCCCCTCTCCAGCTGTAGATGCTCTGGTCGTCATCACCGACCACACAAAGGTTGCGGCTCTCCTGGGCTAGCATTTCTACCATCCTGTACTGTGCAAGGGAGGTATCCTGGAACTCATCTACCAAAATATGTGTGTAGCGGTTTCTGAGGGCTTCGAGAATCTCAGGCTTCTTTTCATAGATGTCCAAAGGTTTCATGATGAGGTCATCAAAATCAACCGCGTTGTACGCCTTGAGATGCTTCTCATACTCACCGTAAAGGTTGCGGATCTTATCAGAGGCACCGGTTGCAAAGACCTTACGTTTTGTCTTGATATCAGAAAATAAGGCCGAAAGCTCGTAGAGGTCAAAGCTTTCCACCACATAGTCAAGGTTAAGGATGACCTCCTTAAGCAGGGCCATCCTGTCATTGGTGTCGTAGACAGTGAAGTTGTTCTTGAAGCCAAGATGTTGGATGTACTGTTTGAGTACTCCCATGCCAAAGGAATGAAAAGTGGTGCTGGTAAGCTTCTTTAGCTTGAGGCCGGTTAAGCTTCTGATGCGCTCGCCCATTTCCTTTGCTGCCTTGTTGGTGAAGGTAAGGGCAAGGATGTTCGACTCGTCGATACCACTTTCGAGCATATGTGCGATGCGATAGGTGAGCATGCGGGTTTTTCCGCTGCCTGCCCCTGCAATGACCAACAGTGGGCCGTCAAGCTTTGAAGCAGCTTGGCACTGTTCCGTATTGAGTTCTTTTTCTAGATTGAAATGCATGATACCTCAGATTCGTTTGATGAAGACCGAGTCTATTCCAACCCCCAAAACTACTAGAGAGGTGACAATGAGACCGGAGACGATGACTCCGCCGAATACTGCCATCATGGTCTTTCGCTTGTCAAGGCCCATCATCCAGGATCCTAGGGTTCCTGTCCATGCTCCAGTTATTGGTAAGGGAATCGCGACAAACAGCAGGATGCCCCAATAACCGTACTTGCTTACCTTGGGATAGACGCGCCTTTGGGCCTTGGCTACGAAGCGGTCGAAAAAGGAAGTATACCAAGCCCAGTGGGTATGAAAAAATTTGTGTGCGGTAGCTAAAAATGAATATGCAATTGGAGCAACTAGCGCATTCGTCAGAATGCACAGTGGCGCAGCAAGAAGCAGGGATACACCGTTGAAGTATGCGTAGGGTATACCTCCCCTCAGTTCGCTAATCGGCAAGAGAGAGAGCAGGACACTGATAAAGAGCGTGGTGAAGCTCATGGCATCTCCTTATTCATGATGGTGTTCGTCCACCGCTATGGCATGTGCCGGGCAGACTTCATGGCAACAATAGCAACGCACGCATACCTTCTTATCGATGATGATGCTTTTTCCCTCAAGGTGCAATGCATGCACCGGACAGATATTAATGCACTTGCGGCATTGGATACAAGGATCGGTAAGGAAAATAGGTGCCTTGCGCTCGCGTTTCACTTTCCATTGAATATACTTGCTGAGGAAGAATGGGGCGATGAGGGCATGGAAGAAGCTTGTCTGTTTCTGTTGGGCTATTCTTTGGAAGCTTTCCATCACCAGAGTTGTGGCATCTAAGACTGGGTAGGAGGTGGGTATCGACCCCTCTCCTCGCTTTAATCCTTCTGTAATGATGGGGATGGTAAGAGGATCATAACCCATTATTACCGCCTGAGCGTAGTCCAGACTAAGGGCGTCCTCAGCAGCAAGTATGAGGCCAATATGCCTTGGTTTGCCATTGGCAGGCCCAGGTCCTTCCATTCCGATGATGCCGTCCATAATCGAAAAGGAAGGCTTGGCAAGGGAGAGAATCCCTACCAATAAAGAGGCAAAAAGCTCACGGGTGGGAAAAATGACATGACAGGGGCTCTTGTGTAGGCCGGGTACCAGTCCAAAAAGATTCTTGACCGCCCCCGTGCTGTACATCAGCTGATGGGTCTTGAGTTTGGGCAGGCTAAACAGCAAGTCGACTTCCTCTAAGACAGAGGCGAAGGGAAGGCTCTTGTTACGGGTATAGGGTACAAGCTTTGTCTTGGGATTCTGGGTAAAGTCTACCCACTTCACACCCTCATCCTTACACACCTTATCCAGTCCACAGGCCCTTGGGGTAAAAGAGGGGCCTTGCAAGCCAGGGGAGTCCCCGATAAGGATCTCTTTTGCCCCCTGCTTCTTGAGTAGGTGAATCACTGCCCTCACTACAGCGGTGTTGGTGGTGATGCATCGGTCTTCTTTGGCATCGGAGAGCACATTAGGCTTGAGCAAAATTTTCTTGCCAACGACAGAGGGCATATTTGCAGCGATACAGGCCTGTTCTACAGCGAGGTCCACCTTCTCTTGGTCATAATTTTCACACCTAACTATTGCAACACTACTCATAAGATTCTCCTGATAAGACAAAAATATAGGGGACCCCTTCCGTTGGTCCTGTCTGGCAGCATGATGGAACCATAGCTTTTCTGCTCTGCTTCAGTTACTGCTATGTGCTCTAGGCAAAACCTACCGGGACGCCTTGCAAACAGCTTTTCGATGACACCTTCATTTTCAGAAGGCTCGATTGAACAGGTACTGTAAAGAATAAACCCTCCAATCTTTACTGCTTCCAAGGCTGCGGCCAGCATGGCAAACTGCTGGATGGCCAGGGCTTTGGGCCGGGAAGGTTTCCACATTTTCAAGGCTTTAGCATCATTAAGGACATGCCGTTCACTGGAGCAGGGTGCATCCAAAAGGATACGGTCATAGATCTCTTGTTCGTACAGACCCCATTTGGAGGCGTCGTGGCCTGTGACCTGTACGTTCTCTTGCCAAGCTTCACTCAGATGGTTCTTCAAAACGATTTTCAGCCGGCCCCGACGCGTTGCCGATCGATCGTTGGCTACCAGCTTGCCGCTACCTTGCAGTGATGACGCCAATACCAGGCTCTTACCGCCGGGGGCTGCACACATGTCCAAGACATGGTCCCCTTTTTTGACTCCTAGCAGGCGTGCTGCCACGATGGAAGCCTCATCAAGATAATAGGTTGCTTCCAAGTGCTCACTGAAGGCGACGGGTTTTCGCTCTTCGAGCAAAGCGAGGCGCAACGATGGCCAGCGCTCGGAATAAATGTCCTGATAGTGGAGATCAAAGAGTTTTTCGCCTTCTATCTCCTTCTGTTTTTTGCCCATAAGATGACTGTAGTGGATTTTCAACCTCTTGTGAACCTTTTTTTGTTGTGCTATGCTCAGCCATGGCATATCTAACAGCGTTTCTAGAAGGAATCATTAGTTTTATCAGCCCCTGTATTCTTCCAATCCTACCCCTGTATTTTTCCTATCTTGCAGGTGGCGTTGCCGATGAGGCAAAAAAGGGTGTGCTGATAAAGAATAGTCTGGCCTTCGTTTTGGGTTTTACCATATTATTTGTCGCCCTAGGTGCCGCCTCAACCACAGTAGGTCAGTTCTTGAAAGACCATCTACTCCTGATGAACAGGATAGGGGGAGGGCTTCTGATACTCTTTGCGCTGAATAATCTGGGTGTGGTTCTGGTTAAGGCAGTCAATACAAATCATAAGTTTCAACTCAAGAGCATGGCAAACATGAACGTTCCCAAGTCAATTCTTTTTGGTTTTGTTTTTGCCCTCGGGTGGACACCCTGTGTTGGTCCTTTCCTGGGAGCTGCCCTAATGCAGGCTGCAAATGCAGCCCTCATTTACAAAGGGATGCTTACCCTGTTTTTTTACGCTATGGGCCTGGCCATTCCCTTCCTGTTTGCTGCAGTTCTTCTTGAACAGCTTGAGGGCGTGTTTCTTTCGATTAAGAAACATTCAAATGGCATTTCAGTGGTCAGCGGTCTCATCCTGCTGGCGTTTGGTATATCCTTGGTGTTGGGATTCAACCCGGCAGCATTGTTTCTCTAGGAGTTAATTTTTATGAAAAAGAATACACGAACCCTTCTGATAACTATCATTTCGTTTGCTGTGGTGATCACCATTGCAGCTTTTGCCTACAATGCTTTGAAGGAGAATGCTCCGACGGTCTCCTTTACGCCGACTCTTGCGACGGTACCGCAAGCTTCTGAACCGAAGACTACGGAAGGCACTAAGCCTGCAGCACCTATAACAGACCCACAACCAGAGGCTACGGTCTCGCCGGTTACAGATCAAGCACCTGCTTCTGATCAGGACGATAGCATTGCTGCAGAAGCTGAGGCCGACGACCAGCCTGAAGAAAACAAGCCTCCTTTGGTGCCAAATCTTCCCCTGACCCGACTCGACGGAACAATGACCTCTGTCAATGATGTCAGGGGTGATAAACCTGTAATAATCAACTATTTTGCCTCATGGTGCCCACCTTGCAAACAGGAGCTTCCTCACTTCCAGAAAGCTTTTGACGAGTATGGAGATGAGATTAGCTTCATCTTCCTTGATGCACTCGATGGGCAGCGTGAGACACTGAAAACTGTCAACGCCTTTATCAGGGATTTTCCGTTTACAGGACCTGTTTTTTATGACGACGGATTGTTTGCTTCAGTTTTCCAGACCAACAGCCTGCCTACCACTGTTTTCATTGACAAGGAGGGCAGGGTTGTAAAGGGCTATTTGGGCTTTGTTCCTGAAGAGGTCCTGTACGCAGATATACAAGAGCTACTGGACTAGACCAGCTTGATCATATAGCCGATAAAGAAAAGGGCGCTTCCCCCGATACAGAAGAGATGCCAGATGGCATGGTAGTGGGGGATGCGCTTATTTGCGTAGAAGAATACCCCTATTGTGTAGGTGAGTCCTGCTGCAATAATCCAGGCGATGATTCCCTCTGGCAAATAGGGGACGATATCTCCCCAGAAAAGCACTACCAACCAACCCATGGCGATGTAGAGTGCCACATGCAATGCTCCCATTTTCCCCCATATCAGAAGGGTGAACAGGATGCCTACAAAGGCGATGCCCCATACCAAGGCAAGTATTGTGTATGCCTTGGAAGTACCCACATACATCAGCATTGGGGTATAGGTGCCTGCTATCAGGAAATAGATGTTACTATGGTCCAATATCCTGCATAGCCTTTTTCCATCGCCATAGGGAAGCGAGTGATAGAGACTCGATGCCCCGTAAAGCAAGATCATGGTAAGGCCCCAAATGACCATTCCAATTTTCAAGGAAAGGGTAGGGATCGATGGGAGACTAGCAAGTATTATGACGAAGGCAACAACGGCCAATGAGGTTCCCACCAAGTGGGTGATGGCATTAGCCTTTTCTGCCTTTGGATCGTCGTAGGTGTGGAGAGTAATATGGCGTTCGAGCCAGCTCTGTTGGGTTTTCTGTTGCATTATGAGGTACTCCTTGGAAAAACCATACATCCATGGCGAGAAAGCAACAAGCGTTTGTGAGACATATTACAGACTAGTCATGGTTTACTATGAAAAAACCTGCCCATAGCGACAATATAGGCAGGTATTTTGGTATGGATTACAAGTATTTTAGAGTATATGGTCCAGAAAAAGCTTGGTCCTGTCGCTCTTGGGGTTGGTGAACATCTCTTGGGGGGTAGCCACTTCGACTATCTCCCCATCATCCATAAATACCACCTTGTCCGCTGCTGCCTTGGCAAAACCCATTTCATGAGTGACTAACAGCATTGTCATGCCACTTTTTGCAAGGTTGAGCATGACATCCAATACCTCTTTGATCATCTCAGGGTCTAGGGCGCTTGTTGGCTCGTCAAAGAGCATCACTTTAGGCTCCATGGCAAGGGCTCGTGCTATGGCGACCCTCTGCTGTTGTCCTCCGGAAAGCTGGTTTGGGTGCACGCTTTCTTTTTCCTCAAGTCCGACCATCTTCAAAAGCTTCCTGCCCTTTTCTTCGGCTTCCTGCTTTGTCATCTTCTTGACCTTAAGGGGAGCAAGGGTGATATTCTCCAAGGCGGTGAGGTGTGGAAAGAGGTTGAAGGACTGGAATACCATCCCCACTTCCTCTCTGATCTTTCGTAGGTCCACCTTGGGGTCTACCACATCATCCTCATCGATAAAGATGTGTCCACCTGTAGGGATTTCCAGTTTGTTGACACTTCGAAGCAAGGTGCTTTTCCCACTTCCGGAAGGCCCTATGATAACCACGACCTCTCCGTGTTCCACGGTGAGGGAGGCATTTCGTACAGCCTTGACGACATCCTTGTCCGTATGATAGTCCTTAACGAGGTTTTCTATGCGTATTCTAGCCATTCTTATGCAACCTTTCCTCGAGCATCCCTACGAGGCGTGAGAGTACAAGCGTGATGATCAGGTAGACCAGTGCGACGATAAGCATTGTTTCCAGGGAGAGAAAGGTGCGGGAGATGTACTCCCTGCCTTTTCTCAGGATGTCGCTCAGTGCAATCGCTGATACCAGTGAAGAGTCCTTGAGCATGGAGATGAACTCATTGCCAACTGCTGGAAGGATGACCTTGACTGTCTGTGGCAGGATGACATACCTGAAGGCCTGGCCCCTGCTCAGTCCCACTGCAATGGCCGCTTCCATCTGGCCCCGAGGGATGGCCTGGATGCCCGCTCGCACAATTTCTCCCATGTATGCACCGAAACAAATGGAAAGTGCGACAACTGCGGCAACCATTCCTTGGATTCTGAAGAACCGTCCCATGGCATAGTAGATGAAGATCAATTGGACCAGCAATGGGATACCGCGAATAAGCTCCACATAGACACCGCTGAGCATATTGACCCATCGGCTTTTGCTCACTGATCCTAAACCGGTAAGGGTTCCTATGACAATAGCCCCCAGTATGGCAAGTATGGTCGCCTGGAATGTTACTGGAGTACCTTGTATGACAACCATAAAGATGTCCCTGTAGGGGTCTGGCTTGAATATTATCAGCCCAGAGAGTAGGGCTAGAGCGCTGAAGAACGTTAATCTCCAGGAGTTCAGCACATGCCCGTCCCCTTTACGCGGTATAAGCACACCATCTGTCATTTGTATGATGGGGTGCTTTTTCTTGTTGTCGGTCGGATCAACCGAAACCATCTTCTGCTTTGCTGTATGCATCTGCAGGTCGTCATATGTATTTTTTTCTTTATCCATGGTAACTCACTGATTATAGTATTGTATCGTTAGTGGTAGTACTACATAATTATGCATCTATTGTCAATACGATTGAATAAATATTCAAGGTATAGGGAAATAATTGATATTGGAATATCAGAATTATAAAGCAGTGGGACAAGAGAAAGCCGCCTTTAGGCGGCTTTCTCTGATTGGTCTCTCTTGATATGATTACAGGATGTTCCACTTTTTTTGCAGTTCAGCCATTTTGCCAGAAGCTACGATCTTAGCTAGCCCATCATTTACCAGTTCGATCAGAGCCGTATTATCTTTGAGCATTGCAATGGCAATTGGCTCAGGATCACCTAAATCACTTGCCGAACCGCTAACTTGCAATTTGCTGGCATAGTTGGGATTGGAAAGGACATACTCGCTTGCGACGACTGAGTCTGTGACCACTGCATCAAGATTGCCATTGAGCATATCCTCTACGGCAAAGCCAATCTCATCGTAGGCCTTGATATCCGTTTTCATGTTAGGATTGTCTATAAGGTATGCCTCAAGGAAGATATGGCCGGTAGTCCCGAGCTGCACTCCGACTTTTTTGTTCTTCAGCGTAGCTGTGGATGTAAGGTCCGTAGAAGCTTTGGGAGCCAGGATTGCTTGGGTGATGGTCATGATGGGAGTAGAGAAGCCCATAGTCTTTTTCCGCTCGTCAGTTACGGAGACACCTGACGCGACAGCATCATACGCCCCGTTGGAAAGGCCAGCAAAGATTCCATCCCAAGCGACGTTCTGAATTGTTATCTGTACATTCTGGACCTTGGCAATCTCATTTACCAGATCGATCTCAAAACCGACGATGTCACCGTTCTCATCGACAAACTCGAGGGGGGGCCAGGCACAGTTTGCGGCAAAGATATAGGATGGGGTTCCAGCATCTTCTTTTGTCCCAGCACTAAAGAGGGGGACAATCGATACCAAAAGTATGACAAGAGCAATAGTAGTAAGTTTTTTCATGGTATAATCTCCTAATGTGATATACGTGATAATGCATAATTATGCATATATTGTCAATATGCATAGAATAAATATACATGAAAAAGGATGAAACTGTCATTTGATGCATAAAGAAAAGAGGAATTGAATGAGTCTATCCTTTGTATACAAGTTCTAGAAGAAACGGCCTCGTTGCATTGGTACTGCATGGGAGAAAGCGTGGTTGAATTTCCCTTCAATCTCAGAGAACTTCAATTTGAAAGAATAATGCTCATTTGAAGAAGCTTGCGAGGGCCCTACATTGTAGAGGGCTCTCCGTGCAACACCTCAGAGTTGTTAGTTTAGATTGGAAATGTTTACCACAATGGTCCCTTCATAGGTCCCGCTTAATTTAGAAGCTGCATCACCTTGGTTGATACCGCCAATCTTGATATCTTTGGTGTTCACGACTCCAGGATCCAAATCTTCCCAGTTCATGGCAACCGCTTTGATTACTTCCTCATCGCCAAGATAAAGTTTGTAGTCGATGGGAGTGCCAACTCCTTGGCTGGGAAACAACTGGAATGAGGTGGCACTGCTAGTATCAGTAAAGGTCAGTGTAAGCTGATAATATGTGCCACTATCTCCATTAAACACTTCAGCGCTTGCTTGGGTTATTGTTGCTTTATTAGTGCCATAAGCTGAGGATAGGGAAAAACTTGTCGAGGAGTCTACTATATTGAAAAAGACCGAAGGCAATACAGGGGCATCTCCGTAGGTGAATCCAGGAGATCCTGGATTGTCAGGGTCTGTATAAGCTCCTGAGTCCATAATAGGGGTATTGTCTGGTCCGTCATTGCCATTGGTAACCACATATCTCCCTTCTGTCTCAATTATAATGCCACCACTAGTGTATGTTCCTACATTAGTCTCTGGTGCTTCAGCCACGCCTACACTAAAATATGGATTAAAGTTTGAAGGTAGTGAATACGGGGTATCCAGCTTGAAATACTGTGAGGGTCTCCAGCCACTGCTTGCATTAGGATTGGTCGAGTTCGTGTTGACAAAGTATAGCTCAACATACAAGGGGTTTTGTGTGACTGTATTATTTTGCCATGCTATGATAGGCCTAACATCATCATAGAGTACCTGTAACACCGGTGTTCCTCCCAAACCATTGGGATAAGCGGCACTGATGATATAAAAGGCGTTGGTGTTTTGGTTGAATGGACCATTTGCAGAATTTTTCATGAGCCCGGTAACCTGGGTCGCACCACTGGCCTCTCCTATGTTCACCAATGAAGGAGAATAGATTTCCCCAGTCGTAGATGAGATGATAAATGTGCCTAATTTTGCTCCTAAAACAGTTTGATCGGCAAAGGGCCCTGGGGCTGTATCAAAGGTAATGGGAGCCTCTGGAATATAGTCGGCTGTGACTATACAAAAAGCATTCCATGGTAAGAGACATAGTAATAAGAGTGATAGGCACAGGATGTGTTTGAATCTTGCTTGTAACAATCGATCATCTCCTCGTTATTGATGATATTATCGATACCAAAGTACGAGAACTCATCATCTATATTGATAAAGGTCGGTTTTATCCATATAATTCGCTAAATCTATCTTTTTAGTACAGTTTTATAATAGGGTATGAAGTATTCTAATTCAAGCTGTAGGACTTTTACTTACCTTAAAAAACAAAGAACATAGGGTATCCCCTGTGCCACAGCAAGTACAAAACTGACATGGATTCAACTCTCGACACAATGGGAAAAGTCAAAATGGTATGCATTGTATCTCTGTTTGGATAAAAAAAGAGGAGCCTAAGCTCCCCCTTTCTCACGTACTTGTCGCTTTTACAGCAGATTCCACTTCTCTTTCAATGCATCAAAGGAACCGTCAGCAGATGCAATCTCAAGCCCTTTGTTGACCAAGGCGAGCAGCTTTGTATCGTCTTTTCGAACAGCGATTGCAATATCTTCTTTGGTGAAAGGTCCGCCCGCTACAGTGAGACGGCTCTTGTAGTTGTCGTTGGCAAGCACGAAGTCACTGGCTATGAGCGAGTCACAGACAGCTGCATCCACGTTGCCATTGAGCATGTCCTCGATAGCTAGGCCAATGTCGTCATAGGCACGTTTCTCCACGGGATAGTCACTTAAGGCGAAGTCTCCGGTTGTGCCGATCTGCACTCCAATCTTCTTGCCAGCAAGGTCATTGATGCTTTTGATCTTTTCGCTGTCCTCTGTGCGGATGATGACTACCTGTCCAACTTCCAGAATGGTGGTGGAAAAGGTCATGACTGCTTTCCTTTCCTCGGTCACTGTGACACCAGAGGCAACTCCATCATAAGCCCCGTTGGCAAGGCCCGCGAAGATGGTATCCCAAGGGATGTTCTTTACGACCATTGAAACCCCTGCTTTTTCTGCAATAAGGGGGATGAGCTCAACTTCAAAGCCGGTTAACACCCCATTGTCGACAAACTCAAGGGGGGGCCAGGTGGCATCGGAAGCGAATACATAGGTTTTGGCTGTCTCTTCTTTTGCTCCACCGGAAAACAAGGGGAGCGAAAGGGTGAACAAGAGGACCAATAGAATAACTGATATTTTTTTCATGTTATGAACTCCTTAAACAAGTAAAGAGTATGATGGATACTTATACAAAAAGAGTCAAGCGTAGACAAAGCAATATGTACTATGGCTACATGGCTATAAGATATTGGGTGGTTGTCAGGCCAATGATCAGGCCAAGGAAGGTTCCTCCGAGCACTTGGCTGAATGAGTGACCAAGCATGGTCTTGAGGTTTTCCGGGTTGAACTGGCCTTCGCGGTGGATGTCGCTAAGGAGGCGGCTCCACTCGTTGATGACTTCAGCTTGTTTGCCTGCAGCACGCCTTATGCCCATGGCATCATGAATGACTATTGATGCAAATGTAACCGCTATGGCGAAATATACAGTACCCACGCCCTCGGTTATGGCTATGCTGGTAGTCAGGGCAATCACCCCGGCAGTGTGGCTTGAAGGCATACCCCCGGTGCTAACCATGAGCTTCCAGTCAAACTGGCGTTCGAAGATAGCGTTGATGAACGGTTTGAGCATTTGCGCAATGAAAACCGAAAGAGCAGCTGCGACAAACGGTGCATTTTGAAGAATGTCATTATTCATAGTCCAAATGTATCCATTATTTCTTCTTTACGCAATAATGCTTCTTGCATTAGGGTATCTAAACTTGCTATACATTGCCCTATCCGGGAGTTTGTGATGGAATTCACCAAAGAAAAAGTCGATTCGATACAATTCTGGGTGCTCAACGTGGCGTCCTTTGTTGCTCAGCTCACCATTGCCATGGTCAATCTTGCCATGGTTTACCATCTCCGTGGTTTTTTTCATCTCACAGCAGATAAGATTGGCATTGCCGCTTCTGTTAGCACCAGTGCATACTTGTTGTTCTGTATACTCCTTTCTCCCTATACCGTCCATTACAAGCCCAGGAACCTGGTTGAGATATCTCTTCTGGGGATGGCCGTCTCGGTAGGGTTCTTTGCCTCAACTGCCAGCATTGCCGTAGCGTATGTTTCCTTGGCATTCTATGGGGCCTTTATGAGCTTGCTCTGGCCTCAAATTGAGGGATGGTTCTCCCGTGGTAAGGAAGGGGCCCAACTCAGCCGAGTTTCCAATGCCTTTAATTTCTCTTGGTCAAGTGGAGTAGGAGTTTCCTCTTTTGTTGCGGGTCTTCTCGTTGAGCGTTCGACCACCCTGCCATTTTTTGTCTCTATAGCACTATTTCTTTTGGTATTACTGATGATTGCAACCAGCAGTGCTCTGGTCCCTGGAATTCGGGCAATGAAAAGTGAGAAAGAAGAAAACATGACTACCGACAAGGTTGATGAGAGTACCCCTCTACGGTTCTACTGTTGGGTCGGGGTGATAATTCTCTATACTGGCATGAGCGTCATTCTTACAATTTTCCCTCTTTATGCCCAGGATGTACTACTGATCAGCGAAAGCTTCACCGGCTTGTTGTTGCTCTTTCGAGGAGTTGCCACCTGTATAAGTTTCCTCTTGCTTGGCCGGTTTGGTTTCTGGCATTTCAAGAAACGGTATATTTTTTTGGTACAGGCACTCTTTGCTTTTTCCTGTCTGTTGCTCACTGGATTTTCCAGTATGTTTGCTTACGGCCTGTTTTTCCTTCTGTTCGGCATCCTTTTTGCCACAGCCTACGCCCAAAGTATGTTCCATGGGGCCAGTGGAAGCATCAATCGATCCCATCGCATGATCGTGCATGAAGTGTTGCTCACCGTAGGTACCATCATAGGTGCTGTGTTGGGAGGGTATCTCTATGAGACATTCTCCTTCTCTTTGGTACTTTTTGCTATTGGAGTAGGTACCTTGGTGGTGGTCGTTGTTGAACTGGGCGTTGCCATTGCTAGAACTAAGAGGGCTGTCATCGCTTAGGAGGGATAAAGTGGTTTCCATACCTGCCTTCTATAGGTTACAATACGAGAAATTAGAACAAAGGAGCACATATGGGCAAGACACTTACCGAAAAAATTCTTTCCGCTCACCTGATGGAGGGCTCCTTGGAGAAAGGGACCCCTATTGGTATCCGAATTGACCAGACCCTTACCCAAGATGCGACAGGGACCATGGCCTATCTCCAGTTCGAGGCAATGGGTCTACCCAGGGTAAAAAATGAACTCGCAGTCAGTTACGTGGATCACAATACTATACAAGTTGGCTTTGAAAATGCCGATGACCATCGCTATCTGCAGAGTGTTGCAGCAAGCAAGGGTGTGATCTACTCCCGTCCTGGTAACGGTATCTGCCATCAGGTGCACCTAGAGAGGTTCGGCAAACCTGGAGCTACCCTTCTGGGCAGTGATAGTCATACTCCCACCGGTGGTGGCCTCTGTATGATAGCCATTGGATCCGGTGGCCTTGATGTCGCAGTAGCCATGGCCGGCGGACCTTTCCACCTCATCGCCCCCAAAGTTGTCGAGATTCGCCTTACTGGCAAACTTCGCCCTTGGGTCTCAGCAAAGGATGTCATCCTTGCCGTGTTGGAGCACTTCACAACCAAAGGTAATGTTAACTGCATATTTGAATATACTGGAGAGGGCGTAGCTACTCTGGAAGTTCCTGAACGTTCAACGATTTGTAATATGGGGGCAGAAGCAGGGGTGACTACGTCCCTGTTCCCCTCCGATGAGAATACCCGCCGATTCTTGGAAGGCCATAACAGGGCAGAGGCCTATACGCCTCTTGCCTCTGACACTGATGCTTCATATGACGATCTCTTTGAGATCGACCTTTCTACTCTTGAGGCAAGGATCGCCAAGCCACACTCTCCTGACAATATCGTCCTGGTCAAGGACGTTGCTGGCAAGAAAGTTGACCAGGTGCTCATTGGTTCCTGCACAAACAGCAGTTATGTCGACATGAAGAAGGTTGCTGACCTTCTTGATGGGAAGGTTGTGCACCCTTCGGTAAGCCTGGGGGTAGCCCCCGGAAGCCGTGAGGTCTTTATGATGCTTGCCAATGACGGTTCCCTTGCCAAACTCATTACCAGTGGTGCTCGTATTCTGGAGAGTGCTTGCGGTTTTTGCATAGGCAATCACCAGAGCCCAGGATCCGATGGAGTTTCTCTGAGGACCAACAACCGTAACTTTGAGGGCCGTAGCGGCACCAAGAGTGGTCAGGTCTATCTGGTCAGCCCGGAGGTGGCTGCCCTAGGTGCCCTTACTGGCAAGATCACAGATCCTCTCTCCTCTCATGGCTTTTCCTATCCTAAGGTTACGGTTCCACAGAAGTTCCTCGTCGATGACTCCATGTTGATTTTCCCTCCTGAGGATGGAAGCTCCGTTGAGATTTTCCGAGGCCCGAACATCGGTGATCCACCGAAAAATACCCCTCTGCAAAGAGATATCAAGGGCGTGGTGACCATCAAGGTGGGGGATAAGATAACCACCGACCATATCATGCCTGCAGGTGCGCGACTCAAATACCGTTCAAACATTGTGGAGTACTCCAAGTATGTCTTTGAACCGATTGATTCAAGTTTTGCCTCACGCTGTCAGGAAAACCAGAAACAGGGTAGGGCTAACTTCATTGTTGCCGGTACTTCCTATGGCCAGGGGAGTAGTCGCGAACACGCCGCAATATGTCCGATGTATCTGGGAGTCCAGGCGGTCATTGCCCTTTCTATAGAACGTATCCACCAGAACAACCTCTGCAACTTTGGCATTATCCCCCTGACCTTTAAGAACAAGGATGACTATGCAATGCTGTCGAAAGGTGATGAGCTTGTCCTTGAAAATATCCGTACACAGATTGGAACCGATGAAGTGTCTCTGTTGAACAAGACCAAGGGCATATCTATTTCCCTCAACTGTGATATCACCTCTGAACAACATGCGATGTTGCTTGCAGGGGGACTGCTCAACGTCTTGAAGGAGAAAGCATGATGCAAGAAGAAGTCATAACCATACAAGGTAACGACCTACAGGTTCCATCCCATCCCATCATCCCTTTCATTGAAGGCGATGGTGTAGGATCTGAGATTACCGCTGTCATGAAAAGTGTTGTCGATTCTGCTGTAGAAAAAGCATATAAGGGAGAGCGTAGCATTGTCTGGAAAGAGGTGCTTGCAGGGCAGAAGGCTAAGGATAAGACTGGATCCTACCTTCCCGATGAGACTCTCGATGCCATAAGGGAGTACCGTGTTGCTATCAAGGGACCCCTGACCACTCCTGTGGGCAAGGGTATCCGAAGTTTGAATGTAACACTTAGACAGAACCTGGATTTGTTTGTATGCTTGCGCCCAGTACACTACTTCAGTGGGGTCCCTTCCCCGGTTAAATACCCTGAAAAGGTCGATATGGTTGTCTTTCGCGAGAATACTGAGGATATTTATGCTGGTATCGAGTGGGAAGCGGGAAGTGCTGAAGTGGAGAAGGTCATTGATTTTCTCCAGACCGAGATGGGTGTCACCAATATCAGATTTCCACAGACCAGCGCCATCGGCATCAAGCCTGTCTCCCGTGAAGGAAGCGAACGGCTGATCCGCAGTGCAATAACCTATGCTTTGGAGAACAAGCGCAAAAGCGTTACTCTCGTACACAAGGGGAACATCATGAAGTTCACCGAGGGTGGGTTTCGCAAATGGGGCTATGAACTTGCACAGCGGGAGTTTGGTGCAAAGAAGGATAAGAGTGGCATGCTTTCAATTGAACGTGAAGGTATGGATGCTCTGGTTATCCAGGACTGCATTTGCGATGCTTTCCTACAGAACATACTGATCAAGGCAGATCAGTATGATGTAATAGCAACATTGAATCTCAATGGGGACTATGTTTCCGATGCTCTGGCCGCGACAGTGGGGGGCATAGGTATTTCCCCAGGGGCGAATATTAATTATTACAGCAAGTTTGCCATTTTTGAGGCTACCCATGGGACAGCTCCTGATATTGCAGGCAAGGATATCGTAAATCCCCTTTCGCTAGTTCTATCAGCTGAGATGTTGCTTAGGTACTTAGGCTGGGATACGGCCGCTGACAGGATTTTTCTTGCAGTAGAGAAAATCCTTGCCAGTGGTAAGGTCACAGCAGACTTTCATCGTTTGATGGAGCAAGAGAATATCCCTTGTGAAAAGTTAGGTACAAGAGCATTCGGAGAGCTTCTAGTTTCCCTACTCTAGGACGAACTGAGCAAAACTATTGAGCAGGCCATGGGTTTCTCCCATGGCCGCTGTTGTCTTTATGTCCGCACCTTCGCTTGCTATGGCGTAGATCCTATCAATGCCGGCTCCCGCCGCGCTGAGGATGCCACTTTTCGTATCTTCGAATACCACACAAGAGGGACCATCCAACCCCAAAGCAGAGAGCGTATCAAGATAGATTGCGGGATCGGGTTTGCCCTTGCGTTCATTGTCATCGGTGATGATGAGTGAGTCGGGGAAATAGGTATTGAGGGAGAACCACTTTTTATACCATGCCATGTTTTCCTGCCCTGCACTGGTGGCAATGGCAAGCTTGATGCCCTTCTTATGTGCATCTTCGAAGAGTTGTATGGCTCCAGGGGCAAGGCTGAGGGGCATGGCTTCTTGGCAAATTTCACAATAGAGTCGCTCTTTTTCGGCTGATATTTCTCTGATCTGGTTTGGAGGGAGATTCTCCCCTACAAGAAAGGTGATGGTCTCCTTATTGGTTCTGCCATTGAGAAGGTGCATCTGGTCTTCGGTATAGGGGTGTTTTGCATATTTTTCGGCAATGAATGCCCACGCCTGCTGGTGATACAGCGTATCCCAGAAGAGCGTGCCATTGAAATCAAAGATAAGTGCCTTAACGGTCTTCAAGAGGTAAGACCTCCCGTGACTGAAGTCCGGAATAGACCTGGCGAGGGCGCCCGATTTTCTGGTACGGGTCATGTCTCCATTCCAACCAGTGGGCTATCCAGCCCGGGAGTCTGCCCATCGCAAAGAGAACTGTAAACATTGATTCGGGAATTCCCATGGCATGGAAGATGATCCCAGTATAGAAGTCTACGTTTGGGTAAAGATTCCTTTCGATGAAGTAGGGGTCACTTAGGGCAACGCGTTCCAGTTCAAGGGCTATCTGCAAGAGGGGATCCTTCTTGCTATCGGCACCAAGGACCTCTTCGCAGAGCTTCTTTGCTATCTTGGCTCTGGGGTCATAGGTCTTGTAGACACGGTGTCCGAAACCTGAGAGACGGAAGGGGTTGTCCTTGTCCTTGGACATCTCCAGGACCTCTTCAATGCTCAGCCCATCATTGTGGATGGTACTAAGCATCTCAAGGACCGCTTGGTTAGCTCCTCCATGTTTGCTCCCCCAAAGGGCACAACAGCCAGCTGCTACTGAAGCATAGAGGTTTGCCTCACTGCTTCCCACAAGCCTTACAGCACTGGTTGAGCAGTTCTGCTCATGGTCAGCATGTAGGATGAGCAGGATGTTCAAAGCCTTCACATGCAAGGGGTCAGGCTCATAGGCATTGACTGGTGTCCAGAACATCATGTTCAGGAAGTTTTCGCAATAGGAGAACTTGTAGGAAGGTTCCTTGAAGTCCAGACCGTTCATCTGTCGGTAGCTGAATGCCGCGATGGTACGCATTTTGGAAAGTAGCCTGCTGACGGTAAGGTCAACATTCTCTTCCGGGTCCACATCGGCTATTTCTGGATAGAAGGCCGAGAGGGAAGCTACCATCGCCGAAAGGATGGACATGGGGTGGGCTTCCTGAGGGAAGTCACGGAAAAAGTTACGCATATCGATATGCAACAGGGAATGCCTGTTGAGCATTTCTGCATACTTATGTCGTTCTGGCAGGTCTGGAAGCTCCCCCTTGATGAGCAGGTGGGCCACCTCGACAAAGTCGCAATGGTCAACAAGGTCTTCAATATCATAGCCTCTATACCTGAGTACACCTTTTTCCCCATCGACAAAGCAAATTGAGCTCATGCACGAGCCAGTATTCACAAAGCCAGGGTCATAGGTGATGAATCCTGTCTCATTGCGTAGCTTAGTGATATCAAGGGATTTACCTCCCATATTGTCCGTGATAACAGTCATTGGCACCTCACGGTCCCCTATGATCAGTTTTGCTCCTTCCTTGTTGATGTCCACTGTATGCCTCCTCTCAGGTGTATGGTATTCTTGGTTGCGGTGTTGTCTTTTGGATGATCGCCTTGTAAGCAATACGGGTTCAAGTGTGTTTTGGTAAGGGTAGTGTCACCTGTATGCTGTATGTGGCATACCAATCTCGTTTTCCCTAAAATCATGTATTGATGGTTACTGTACCCTATTTTTGCTGTATTGAAAATATGATGTCATGAGAATCTTCTTCTCCTGGTGTAGTGGATCTCTATTCCGGCTTTTCTTTCTTCTCCTCTACCTGTATACTCTAGGTGACAGGAGGTCCCTAATGGAGGATATGAAGATGCCTTTGGATGAAGAAATTGTTGATATTGCTGACTTCTTCAAAGTGTTTGGGGATCCTACCCGCTTGAAGATACTTTTTCTTTTGGAAAGAGGGGAGCGTGGGGTAAACTCAATCAGTGAAGAGTTGGGTATGCAACAAAGTACCATAAGCCAGCAGCTGAAGTTGCTCAGGGCAAGGCGCCTGGTGCGGTTCAGAAAGGATGGCCGAAACGTCGTCTACCGTCTCAATGATGAACATATTCATGATATCCTCGCTTTGGGTATCGAACACTATAGTGAGTTGTTATGACCTATACCCTCCTTATCTTCAGTCCTACCGGTCAAAGCAAGGCTTGTGCCCTTGCTGTGGCCAAAGCTACAAAAAAAGACTTTGTCGAATATGATGTGACCCACTTCATCCAAAGGGGCAAGCCTCTGGTACTGGTGGATACCACCCTCATCGTTGCGTACCCCGTATATGGTGGAAGGGTGCCGCGTCTCTTTGCCGAGTATTTTCAAGATCAAGTTACCTGTACCAACTGCAAAGCCATAGCCATTGCCAGCTTTGGCAACCGTGCATTTGAGGATGCCTTGGTTGAGATGGAGGACCTTTTGCTTGCAAAAGGGGTCCCTCTCATAGGGGCAGCCTCGATAGGATGTCAACACAGCTATTCCGACAAGGTGGGTTCCAAACGTCCTGATATTGAGGACTTCCAGATTCTTGACCGCCTTGCAGTTTATCTCAACGGCAAGACTGAGACGGTCCATCCTCCTGGAAACAGGCCGTACAAGAAATATATGCCTGTTGCAGACCCTCCTTACATGCCCACTGTCAAAAAAAAGGGGAGCACTCTCAACAGTCAGTGCTATGCAGTCTGTCCTACAGGCAGCTTAGCCAAGGGAGACCCTTCCATCTGCATCCACTGTTGTGCTTGCATACTGGTTTCCAATAACGAGCTTGTCATAGATACTCCCTGGTTTGTCGACTTTACCAAACATCTGGAAGAGACCTGCAAACAGCGGGTGGATAGTGTTCTCTATATTTCTTAACGTCTAATACAGCTGTTTGTTGTGTTCCTTGTAGTGCTCAAACAGGGCCAGGCAGGCCTCTTTGTCCTCAGCATGTAAAGAGAGCACCTCAGTATCGGTACAACCATTTTCTATGAAATCATAGATGAAGTCGTCCCGAAAGCCGATCCTCTTTGCATCCTCAGGGGTACAACCGTAATGGACTTCCTTGATGTTTGCCCAAATGCAGGCGGCGAGGCACATCGGGCAGGGATAGCAGGTGGTGTAAAGCGTACACCCAGTCAAATCATGGCTCTGTTTCTCTTCACATGCCTTACGAATAGCATTGACCTCTGCATGGGCTGTTGGGTCATTGCTTCCTAGGACTGAATTGGATGCAAGGAAAATCTTGCCCGTCTCATCTACGATAGCGGCTCCAAACGGTCCACCCAAATTTGAGTTGACCGTTTGCATTGCTGTTTCTGCCGCTTTCCTAAGTATCTCTGGTGTATTCATGCGTACTCTCCAAAAAAAACATACCATACAAGTCAGGAAAATTACACAAAAATATAAGTGCCTATCCCCTCTGTGCGTTAGCCATCAGGCGGATGGCGTTAATGTTGATGAAACCCTTGCAATCCACTGGCTCATAGCCACCAGCCTTGTCCATCGAGCCCAGGGCCTCGTTGTAGAGAGAGACGGGGCTGCTGATTCCTGCAAAGATGACATTGCCCTTATAGAGGACCACCTTGCTTGTGCCAGTCACTTTCTGCTGACTCTGTTCGAAAGCTGCAGTGAGCATCTCAAACTCAGGAGCAAACCAGTAGCCGTTATAGATGAGGGTTGCGTACTGGGGCATCAGGGAGTCACGTAGGTGCATGACCTCCTTGTCCATGGTAATTCCCTCGAGGTTGCGGTGGGCTTTCCAGAGGATCTCACAACCTGGAGTCTCATACACCCCTCGGCTTTTGATCCCTATGTAGCGGTTCTCCACCATATCAACACGACCGATGGCATTGTCATGACCGACCTTGTTCAGATAAAGCAACATCTCCAAGGGGTCGGTGATTACTGTTCCATCATCTTCATTTGTCACTGAGAGGGGGATTCCGTCCTTGAATTCAAAACTCAGTCTTGTCTCCTTGTCAGCGGCCTCCTGGGGGCTGAGGGTGATGCAAAATACATCTTCTGCACATCTGAGTGAGGGATCCTCAAGGATTCCGGCCTCATGACTGATGTGAATGAGGTTCTCATCCTCGCTGAAAGGTTTCTTTGTGGAAGCCTTAATCGAGATACCATACTCCTTGGCATATGCAATCATATCAGAACGACCTTCAAACTCTGAGAGCCACTCGGGATCTTTCCAAGGGGCGATGATCTTCACCTCGGGCATGTGCATGTAGTAGCCAAATTCAAACCGTACCTGGTCATTGCCCTTGCCTGTGGCCCCATGGGCTACATAGACAGTGCCTTCTTTTCTTGCAATCTCAATCTGACGCTTGGCTATGATAGGACGGGCAAGGGAGGTGCCCAGCATATAGGTGCCTTCGTAGATTGCATTGGCCTTGAGAGCAGGAAATACATAGTCAGTGACAAGTTCCTTGCGTAGGTCTTCGATGTAGACTTTGGAAGCTCCTGTCGCGAAGGCTTTCTTCTCAATTGCATCAAAATCCTCATTCTGTCCGACGTTTGCCACATAGGCTATGACATCAAAGCCTTTGTTGCAAAGCCACTTGAGGATTACTGAAGTATCAAGGCCACCGCTGTATGCCAGAATCACTTTTTCTTTGTTCATTGTATAAAATCTCCCTATTTGATGTAATAAATATAGTGGGAGTGTACTGAAATATGTAAAAATATTCAAGCAAGTATGTATAAATATTCCTAAAAATCAAGATTATCACTAATTATTGACAAATTTACGATATCTATGCATATTCATTCATAACTTATAATCTAATTCGAAAATGGTCTAAATAGTTCTTGTCATTTTTCTAGTCTCCTCTTATACTGCAATTGGAGAATAGGATACATGATAGAATTCAGACAGGTAAGTAAACGCTACGATCCCAAGAAACCCAATGCGGTGGATACATTGAGCCTCACTATTGAAAGTGGGCAGATATTTGGCTTCCTCGGCCCAAATGGTGCGGGGAAGAGCACAACCATCAAGATGTTGGTAGGAATGCTTTTTCCCGACAGCGGATCCATCTTTGTCGAGGGAAAAGAGGTCGGTAAGGATAGTCTTGCCATTAAGAAAAGCATTGGTTATGTTGGTGATGAGCCTCTTTTCTATGAGAAGATGACCGGTTCCAGGCATCTGAACTTTATTGCTGATATATTTGAACTTTCCCAAGAGATACGAAAAGAACGCATTAAAGAGCTTTCCGCTTTATTTGAAATGGATCGTGCACTTGATGATGAGATCTCTTCCTACTCGCACGGGATGAAGCAGAAGCTTGGCATAATAGCAGCCCTGTTGCATGAGAGCCGACTGCTTATTCTTGATGAGCCTATGGTCGGTCTCGATCCCAAGGCCGCTTTTCTCTTGAAAAAGACAATGCGGGCCCATGCAGACAAAGGCAATACCGTATTCTTCTCTACTCATGGTATGGAGGTTGCTCAGGATGTCTGTGATCGCATCGGTATCATAGGTAAGGGGAGCCTGCTTTTTGAAGGGACTGTAATGGAACTCTCAGAAAAGAGGGGCAAAGGGAATTTGGAACAGCTTTTCCTGGATCTTACCGAAGGGACACCACTCTGATGCGTAGTAATGTAGTCTTGTTACTGGTCAGGGCCTTCTTGGATGGCGTGAGACCCCTACATACATATTTCTCTCGCTTATCCGTTTCCAAAAACTCCAAGAAAGGGAAAATCCTTCAGATAGTGATTGCTGCCTTATTGATTTTCAGCTTGGGTATATTTGAGATGATGATCGCCTTCAACTATTATACGTATCAAACCTTGGGGACCCTATTGGATATTCCCTATCTTGGGATGTTCCTAGCCTCCCTTGTAGGGTTTTTCTTCCTCTTCCTAATCGGATCCATTGGGCTTTCATCCATCATTTACCGTGGTATGGACATCTCGTTGGTTTCCACGCTTCCTGTTCGTGAACAGGAGTTGCTGGTAAGCCGCCTGATTATTGCATATGTCCTTTATTTTCCTCTATATGTAGGGATTCTGCTTCCAGCCATAGTGGTTGCAGCATTCCTGGAAGGTATAAGCATCCTGTTTGTTGTGGGAAGCCTTGCCCTTCTATTGTTAGGCCCTCTGTTACCACTCTCTTTGGCCTTGTTTGTGACTACAGCTTTGGTTCGTCTCTCCAAAGGAAGACGCTTTAGAATGTTTGAACAGCTGTTTTCATTTGTCGTCATATTGGGTTTTTCCCTAGTCATGATCACTTCCTTCAGCAGAAATATGGAAGATGGTTCCTCTTTCATGGTTGACTACCAGTCGATGATGGTTTCTGTAGGTGCCACCTTCAAAACCCTTATCAGTGTGTTCCCTTTCTTTGTCTCACAGGCAGGAATGTTGTGGTCTTGGTCAGCTTTTATCCTTCAGGCCCTATTTTTGCTGGGGTTCTCTTCAGTTGTCTGTCTGATTGTCGGCAGAAGGTATGCAAGTTCCCTTTCGTTGGTGTTCTCGTCTCAAAGCGCGACACGGAAAAAAGGAAAACAAGGGAAATTGGGATCATACAAAGGTATGAGCCAAACCGAAACCCTCATGGTTCGGGAGTTTGAGGTTATCAAAAGTCAGTCGGTCTTTATGATAGAGGTGGTAGGGGAGCTGCTGATACCTTTGATCTTGCTTGGTGTCTATGCCCTTACCGGAGTATTGGGAGAAATTCAGGGAGTGGCTGCTCTGGTAGCTTCATCTCCCAATCTTCCCTATGGTCTTGTCCTTGCCGTGCTGCTCATTTCTAGCGTCTCCATGCTTAGCAGCACCAGTGTAAGCCGCCAGGGCCCACAATTTGCCCTTGATAAGGTTCTTCCCATCAAACCCAGTGGATTCGTCAAGGCCAAGGTGGTATTCCATCTTTTGCTGGTTGGGGTTACGGACCTGGTATACCTTGTCTTTTCCTTGCTTTTTTTCGGGCTTCCTCTGTGGCATCTTCTGTGGATGACACCTTTTATACTATTGTCATTATTCAGTATTGCTGCCTTTAGCCTTGCCATAGACTACAAACGGCCTCTGCTCAACTGGAGTATTCCCCAACAGGCGATGAAGAGTAATATGAATGGATTGCTGGGGATGGGTTCTTCTCTGGGAGTGTTCATTGTGGAGGGTATTGCTCTTTTTGTCCCGATACTCCTTGTCTCATCAACTGTGTTGGGGATTGGGCTCTCTCTCCTAGTGGCAATAGGTCTCTGTTTCCTTTCTTGGAAGGTAGCAGTCCGTCATGCCTCATCTGCCTTTTCGAGATAAGTGAGGCAACGCTCCAAAGTCGTATGCAAGTCAGTATAGGTTGCAAAACTGTATTTTGCTTCTCCTTTGTTCCAGTCTATGATAAGTCCCAGGTCAGCTTCCTGTAGCATGGGGATGTCTGTAGGTCCGTCACCTATGGCAATTGTATGGGTATATTCCTTCTTCAGATTGGCAAAGACTGCACGTTTCTCCTCAGGATTTCCTATGGTGCATAGAATGTCCGGTTTTGAATCCTTGTTGAAGATAAGGCTTTTCCCACTTACCTGAAAAAAGTGATGGTCAATCTTATGCAGAGAAAGAAAGGCATGGATAATATTCTCAGTGCCACAGCTGAGAATGGCTAGGTCAGCCTTCTCCGAGAGGTCTTTGAGCAAGGTAAATTGCTTGGGATCCACCAGAGAGGATATGTCTTTAGCAACCTTTTCGATATGGGAGGGAGTGCATCCCCCCAACAGGTCATGGTAGCGTTGGTTGAACTCCCCAAGTCCCATTCTACCTTGTCTGTCTTTCAGTACCATGCGTTTGGCCCGAACTCGATTGAGATGACCACGCCCCTTTGCAGTGGAAAGAACAAGTCTCTGCTCGCTGTCATAGGGGACCAGTGGGTATAAAGTGCCGTCAAAATCAAAGGCTATGAGGTATTTTTTGTTCATGCCCTGAGTCTAGCAAAGAGAGAAAAAAAAAGGAAGGGATATTTTGATAATCCCTTCCTTTAAATATATATAGAGTGTTTACTTGCCGAGAGCTTCTCCGTAGATTCGGTTGAAGTACTGCATATCAGTACTGAGAATCTTATTCAGAGAAGGAATGGTTTTCTTATAAGACTCCAGTGTTCTCCATAAATCAAAGAATTCCGGATCAGCCTCATAGGACTTGGCATAAATGCTCGCTGCCTTAGCATCAGCAATACCCTTTGTGGTTTCACTCTTGGCATATGCCTCAGAGAGGATTACCTTTTCCTCGTTCTCGGTCTTACCTTGCCACTGGGCAAGCTGACCACGACCATAGGAGCGGTAGGCCTCAGCAATCTGATTCCTTTCCTTGATCATCCTCTGGTAGACACTCTCTGTGAGGTCATCACTGTAACGAATCTGTCTGACGATGATGTCAATGAGTTCGATGCCAAAGGCGTCGGTAAACTGCTTGGCCTGGTCGAACATCATCTGGCTCAAGCCATCTCTACCAATGTTGATGGTCTCTTGCTTAGTATAGGTGACAGTTAGGTTGCGCAAGGTCTCGGCATCCTCTGGACTGTCAAGTGCCTGCACCTGTTCCTCTACCTTGATATTGTTGATCTTGTTGGTATTTCTGACCGACTCGTTGAGGAAGTTCTCACTAATGATTGTTCTAATCGAAGAGTCAAGCACGTCATTCAATCTAGCAAGACCATTGCTGACTGTATTTACAGTCTCATAGTATTTGGCAGGGTCTGCAATCTTCCAGCGGGCAGTGGTGTCAACCCAGATAAACTGGTTCTCTTTGGTAGGTATGCGCTGTGCAGCCCCATCCCAAGAGATGATTTTATTCGGATATATCACTACGTTGTCGACAATAGGCATCTTGAACTTCAGCCCTGCATCCTTTTCAGTGTTGACTATCTTACCAAAACGGGTCAGTACTGACTGCTGGCCTTCATACAGGATGTAGAAAGGTCCGAGTAGGATAAAGACGACAAGAAAAATGGCTACTATTACCAGTGTTGTTATGAGTTTTTTGTTGGTTTTCATTTTTCACCCCCAAGCATCTGGATAGGCAGGAAGTTTGATAGGTTCTTGTCCACCAAGGTGACTGAGCCACCTTCGATAGGATTGATGATCGCTTCCATAGTCTCTATATAGAGTCTTGTACGGGTAATCTCCTCGTTCTGCTTGTATACTTCAAGGACACTGTTAAAACGGGCAACATCACCTTGTGCCTGGTTTACACGTTCTGCCGCATATCCCTGGGCAACCTGGATAATCTTGTTCGCTTCACCCTTTGCTGAAGGGATGATCTTGTTGTAGTTCTGTTTCCCTTCATTGATGAGGCGGTTCATGTCTTGAATTGCCTTATTGACATCCTCAAAGGCATCTTGGACCGCTCCCACTGGGGGAACTATGTTCTGCAACTTGACTGTCACAACCCTTACCCCAAGGGCATAGTTGTCAAACACCTTTTGCATCTCTGTCTGAGCTTCAACCTCAATCTTTGTTCGTTCACTTGTCATGACCGAAAGGATGGGGAGGTCGCCGACTAGCTTGTTCATGACGCTTTGGCTGATATCCCTGATGGTTGTTTCCCTTGATTCAACATTGAACATCCACTTTACAGGATCTTCAATCTTGTACTGTACGATCCATTCGACATCAATTATGTTGAGATCTCCTGTGAGCATGACAGACTCACTTGAATAGTCTGGGGTTGCATACAAGGACCCCTTAGTTGGGCTTGATCGATAGCCGAATGTCATTGTCTGGACTACTTGGGTTGGTACATTGTAACTAGCTTCAATTCCGAGGGGAATCTTAGTCTGAAGTCCAGGTCCTACGGTGCGGCTAAACTTGCCGAAGCGAAGTACAACCGCTTGTTCGGTCTGGTCAACAACAAAAAAGCTGCTGAGAACCAGCATGACCAACACGATGGCAACGATGACCCAAATAACCAGCTTAGGGCTGATATTGTTCGTTTTTCGTGCAGGCCTCTGTGGCTGCTGCATGGTATCCATGATTTCTCCTTGATGTGTCGGATAGACACACCTCTAATGTACTTACTCCAAGAGGTATCGTCAAGGTCGGAATATGGATTCTAATGCACTGTTTGGCATTGAAATTAAGTTGCAAGCAGTCTATTATGTCCCTTATGAAAAAGAGACTCGTAACATCCGCTTTACCATATGTAAACAACATTCCGCATCTGGGTAATCTCACCCAAGTGCTTTCAGCAGACGTTTTTGCCCGTTTCTGCCGCTCAAAGGGGTATGAGACCCTCTACATCTGCGGTACTGATGAATACGGAACAGCCACTGAAACCAAGGCACTCAAAGAGGGGGTGTCCCCTCAAGAGCTATGTGATCATTTTAATGCAATTCACAAAGATATTTATCAGTGGTTTGATATCAAGTTCGATCATTTTGGCAGGACCAGCACCCCCGAGCAGACCCAAATCGTGCAAGAAATCTTTGCCAAGGTCGATGCTGCCGGATACATCAACGAACACGAGAACGAACAGCTGTACTGTCCTAAGTGCGAGCGTTTCCTTGCAGACCGCTTTGTCGAAGGCACCTGCCCCCATTGTGGAAGCACCGGTGCTCGAGGTGACCAATGCGATGCATGTCAGACTCTTCTCGATCCCATAGAATTGTTGGACAGCCACTGCGGTGTCTGTGGTACAAAGCCGGTGGTCAAGAAGACTCGCCATCTATACATTGACCTTCCCAAAGCGCTTCCCCTGTTGGAAGCTTGGATGCAGGAGGCTAGTGTGGATGGTTTTTGGGCAAACAATGCCATCCAGGTCACCAAATCCTGGATTAGGGACGGCTTGAAGGAACGTTGCATCACTCGTGACTTGAAATGGGGCATTCCCGTACCTAAGCCCGGTTTTGAGAACAAGGTATTCTATGTCTGGTTCGATGCACCAATCGGGTATGTATCCATTACCGCCAAAGGGACATCTGATTGGCAGAGGTGGTGGCACGAGCCTGAGAATACTGAACTTTTTCAATTTATCGGCAAGGACAATATTCCCTTCCATACGGTAATTTTCCCCTCCTGCCAGCTTGCTACCGGGGACACGTGGACCATGCTCCATCATATGAGCAGTACCGAGTATCTCAACTATGAGGGTGGCAAGTTCAGCAAGAGCTTGGGCATAGGGATATTTGGAAATGATGTAAAGGATACTGGCATTCCAGTCGATGCTTGGCGCTTCTATATGTTCTACAATCGTCCTGAAAAGAGCGATGTCACCTTTACTTGGGCAGATTTTCAAGAGAAGGTCAATGGGGAGCTCATTGGGAACCTTTCCAACTTGGTTAACCGAACCCTTACTTTCATCAGAAGGTTCTATGATGGCAATCTCCCACAGGGTGAGATTGATTCAATACTTAAAGAACAAATTTTGGAGAAGGAAAAGGCTATTGATGCTTACTTGGAACGCGCTGAAGAACGTGATGCCCTCAGGCAGATCATTGCCCTTTCCTCTGTCGGTAACAAGGCTTTCCAGGATGGAGAGCCTTGGAAGATGAGAACTGAGAATCCTGAGAAGGCTGCATCCTTGTTGAGGACCCTAGTCTATCTCATTCGTGACCTAGGCATCATGGTTGAGCCGTATATGCCCAGTACGAGCAATAAAATCCTTTCCTTCCTCGGGAGCGAAGATGCCCGTTGGAGCGATCTGGGATCCTTCATCGGTGTTGAGGAGGTAGGGGAAACCTCCCTACTTTTCAGCAAACTTGAAGACAGCCTGATAGCTGAGATGCGTACCCGTTTCGCTGGATCGCAAGATGAGCGGGCGGAGAAGGAGCAAGCAGCTTCTAAAAACAAGAATATCAAAGTACCGGAGAAAGAAATGGATACCAAAGAAACAGAAGAAAGCCTCGCAGAACAGTTCAACCGTAGGGTCATCCTCAAGGTTGCTCGCATTACAGATGTGGAGAAACACCCCAATGGGGACAAGCTGTACATTCTCACACTCGATTGTAAGGAAGAGGAAAGTCGTACCATAGTCAGTTCCATCGTCCCATACTACAGTGCAGAGGAACTGCAGGATCAGAACATAGTATTGGTCAGCAATCTCAAGCCTGCCAATTTTCGTGGCGTGAAAAGCCGGGGTATGTTACTTGCCGCCAGCGATCCAGAGGCTGAGGAACATTCTACCTGTGAAGTGCTTTTCGCCCCACAATTTGAGGTGGGTACCATCTTGCAACCTGAGGGGTTTGAGACTCCTGAAGAAACTCTTTCCTATGTGAAGGCTGATCATTTCTTCGCAATGCCTATAGTAACAGAAAATGGCATAGTGAAGATCGATGGAAGGCCACTAGGTGCCGAAGGAAAGAGCCTCACTTCAAAAAAATATCTTAACGGTCCTGTAGGCTAATTCCAAAACGGAATAAGCTTGAAATATAGGGGCCATTTGGCCCCTTTTCTAATATACGTCATGGTAGGATGGAGACACTATGAAACTGGTTCCGATGGATTACAAGAAAATGTCCTGTAGTAATTCCCCTTTACAGAGTAGCTACTGGGCTGCCGTAAAGCACGGTGCAGGCTGGAAACCCTACGCCTTTACCATTGAGATGGAGGGGTGGACCTCTTCTATGCTTGTGTTGGTGAAGCGCCTGTTCCTGTTCTCCTGTATTGCCTACATTCCCTTCGGCCCCGATGTATTTCATAACCCCCTGCATTCTGTATCCGATTTTTTGACCAGTATTTCAAAGGAACTGAAAAAGACTCTACCAAGAAGTGTTTTTTCCATCAGGTATGACCTGCCATGGGATGAGGTGAACGACCCAAATGTCATGTACCTGACTGGGGGACGATTCCGGTCGGCAAAAGAGAGCGTCCAACCCGATGGGACAGTGCGCATTGCCCTGCAATGGGGCTACAATGCGGTGACTCTTGGTTATCGTGACCGTGCCAAGCGTGCACTTCGCAAAAGCACTTCGTTGTATCATGTGGCTTTATGGAATGGGGAAACTGCATCTTTCAAGCGTTGGTATGAGACCTACCTCGAGACTGCCCGCCGTGATGGGTTCACCCCAAGGTCAGAAAAATACCTGAGGGCCTTGCTTACCCTCGATGGTAAGGTAAATGGGGATGTCGCGTGCAAACTTATCCTGGCAAAGGACGGCTCGACCATTGTTGGGGGGCTGATTCTGTTGATATCACGTTCTGAAGCAGTATATCTCTATGGTGCAACTCTGCGTCAGGATGGCATCTCCTGTTCCTATATACTGCAGGACTTTGCAATTCGCATGGCTTGTGAATATGGGTGCCAGTTTTATGACATGCATGGAATTCCCGGCCCGAAGGGCAGGGGAGAGCATCTTGCAAGTCTAGAGCTGTTCAAGCTTTCTTTTGGAGGGCAGAGTTATTATCGTACTCCGACCACTGACTATGTCCTGCATTTCATCCGATGGAGAACCTATTCGGTGATGGAGCACTTCCGTTACAGGATGAACCGCAAGACTAAACCTCAAGAAGGGGTTCAAGCATAGGTTGTGCATGAAGAATTTTTCTTCTAGTTGCTAAAATGGGAAACGCCTGGCCAGATTTGAAGAATATTCGTATCTGGTTGAGTCTTGTCATTCACTAGTATGCAGGTCTGCATGAGCAGTACTTGGTCTTTATGCCCTGTCCGGAGGAATCCAGAAATATTCGCCTAGGTTGTTCTTCCCCCTCTGTACATCAGCACCCAATTGCAACTATATGGGAAATGGATTCGTCATGCATGAGCGTCGGAATCATCAGTATTCAGCAAAGTATGCATGAGTAATTATTCAAAATATCCAAATCCAGGCGAGTGAAGTTTTGACCTGAGCTAATGTTTATAGACGGAATCTAGTCGTTATCGGTTTATGGGAAACTATGCTCGAATGGAAGAATTGTAGAATAGTTTGCTGATATCATGAGCAACCTGTTGACAGTGAAACAAAAATATCCTCATAGTCCCTCTATGAATAGCGATATAAACGACAACTTGACTGCTGAACGGTGGCAACGTGTGTTGGCCTTTTCCCGTACGAAGGAAACCCCTTTTCAAGTGGTTCTTTCCGAAGTGATTGAAGAAAAGTACCATGAACTTGAAAAGAATCTGCCCTTCACCAGTATCTATTATGCAGTGAAAGCAAACCCTGCTCCAGAAGTAATCTCGTTGCTTGCTCGGTTGGGCTCAAATTTCGACGTTGCTTCGGTCTACGAACTGCGTCGTCTTCAGAAACTGGGGGTAAGTGCAGAGAGGATGAGTTGTGGCAATACGATAAAAAAGTTCGCCCATATCAAGGAATTCTATCAGGCGGGTATCCGTCTGTTTGTGACCGACAGCGAGCTTGATCTCAGAAATATTGCGATGGCAGCCCCTGGGTCCAGGGTTCTGGTGCGGTTGATGGCAGAAGGTGGCCTGACCGCAGATTGGCCTTTGTCCCGTAAATTTGGTTGTAACCCTGACCTCGCAGGTGACTTGCTGGTGTTGGCTCGAAAGCTGGGCTTGGAACCCTATGGACTCTCGTTTCATGTGGGGTCGCAACAACGCGATATCACCGCCTGGGATACAGCCCTCTCAAAGGTAAGCTATTTATTCTCTTGGCTTAAGGAAAACGAAGACCTTGAGCTGAAGTGTATCAACATGGGAGGAGGATTCCCGGCTGTCTACCAAGAGCGAACTCACTCTGTCGGTGTCTATGCCCAGGAAATTCTCCGCTACCTCCAAGAGGACTATGGGGATGACCTGCCACAGATCATCATAGAACCGGGTCGATCCCTTGTAGGCGATAGTGGGGTGCTAGTTTCGGAGATTGTGCTGATCTCCCGAAAATCCCGCACTGCCTTGGAACGCTGGATATATCAGGATTGCGGCAAGTTTGGAGGACTGATGGAGACGCTTGGCGAATCAATCAAATATCCAATAGTGTGTGAACGTACAGGTCCTGCAGAACGAGTTATACTTGCAGGTCCTTCCTGCGATAGCATGGATACGATGTACGAGGATTATATGTATGAGCTACCATTGAGCCTTGCAGTTGGAGACCGTTTGTATTGGTTGTCCACCGGAGCATATACCAGTAGCTACTCATCAATTGAATTCAATGGATTTCCACCCCTGGAAACCTTTGTTATATGAGCAGTGACAATGAACTTTACCATGATATCTGGGGCAAGTACCTCATTGAGAGTGTTCTGATTTCTGAATTCAAGGGTGGTGAGGCAAGGTTCTTCCCCGAGATGTCATTACCTGCTTAAGGTTTAAACCTCAAGAAGGAGACCTACCAAATTCTTGAACTGGTTTCCTCGGTCAAACTCATTGTTGAACATCTCAAAGGATGCACATCCTGGTGAGAGCAGCACTACCTGTGGAAGCTCAGGGAGGTCTTTGGCTTTTTCTGCTGCTGAGGTGTAGCTTTTTAGGGTAGCATCATCCATAGAAGAGAACGGCCCGTAAAAGGGAATCTTGTGTTGTTCAAGCAAGGGGATGAGCTTATCCTTGGTAAAGGAACCATCCAACAATGATATGCTAGAAGCTGTTTGCAGCACATCTAGCATCGCATCGGGCTTGAGGTTCTTGTCAGTACCTCCACAGATAAGATGGCAAGCCATATTTCTGAACCGTGCATAGGTGAAATGGACAGCTTCAGGTATGGTGGCGGCACTGTCATTGATGAAGAGTATGGTATCAAGCACGCCTACCTGCTCAATCCTATGAGGTACCCCTGCAAAGCTTTCCAATGCCTTCAGGACTGTTTTCCATTTGAACCCCAAGGAAAGAAGAATGGCATAGGCACTTTTGAGGTGGGGCATTTCTTCAACTTCCTTGGCACAGGTCCTATCGATACCTCTGACATGTCTGCTATCAAGTTTTGTCTGTTTTCTTATCCGTTTGATCAGGGCATCAGGGACTACAGCCATCTTGGTTGAAGGGGAAAAAAGGTCCAACTTGTCTTCAAGGTAATTCTCGATGCTTTCATAGGAGTTCAGATGATCCGGATAGAAGTTTGTCAGTGCACATACTTCCAAGGGTGGAAACTCTTTATGCATTGCCATTACCGTATCGCGAACAAGCCAGGAGGAGAATTCACATACGAGAAAGTCTGGCAGTTTTTTTTGCTCGTCATGTCTTTTCTCCCATTCACGAAGCACGGAGAATGCACTGATACCCATGTTGCCGCATTGCATGGCTTCGTAGCCGAACTTTTCCAAGGCATGGGCTACTGCTGCACTGGTAGTTGTTTTTCCTTTAGTGCCAGTGATGGCAATGATTTTGGTTTCAGAACACCAAGGCGAGGAGAAAAGCCAAGCAAAGTCGTTGACGACCATCCTTGCAAAAGAGAGCAAGGGGTGATTGGGAGGGATGGCAGGATTTTTCACAACAATATCAGCCCAAAGAAAATCTTCCTTGCGATGCACTCCTGCAATACAGGTAGCCCCACGCTGTGTCAGGGCCTCCATCTCAGCTCCAAGGTCGCACGTTCCTTTCAGATCAGTGATTCTTACCTCAGCACCGTGGTCAAGAAAGTATGTGGCTGCGGAATAACCGCCTCCATTAATACCCAACCCAAAGATCAGAACCTTCATGCACACTCCTTATTTACTATTCCACTACTATAAATAAAACAGCTTTACAGCGATAAGGTATCATATATTAACCCCTTTTGTCATAGGTTATCCCCTGAAATCTTTCATAGGACAAATAGATTCTCTCTACCCCTTGACGTTAGTAACTCATCTTTGCATAATGACACGGTAATTACAAAAACATCGGAATTGGCTTGCCAATAACTCAACCGGTGGATTAAGGAGCTCTACAGTGCCTTGTGGAAGAAAAAGAAAAAGACATAAGATTGCTACTCATAAGAGAAAGAAAAAACTCAGAAAGAATAGACATAAGAACAAGAAGTAGACTTCTTTCAATCTTATTCAACTGCTAAGTGCAGTTCACAAACACAAAAACCGCCGGTCGCTCCGGCGGTTTTCTCTGTCTGGACATGAGAGGATGCCTGCCTTTTCCTTCTTCATATTTACCAATATCTGTTTGTTTGGACCAGTCGGATACTGATTGACCTCCTAGACTTATCGCATATGCCCTGAAAATATTTTTCTGTTTCTTTCCATTTCCTTATGATAGTATGGTATATGTAAAATAGGGGAGGTTCTAATGAAAAAAGCCTCATTCCCAGAACAGTGGCTTCAGGTATTTGCCAAATTTTCACTCGGATTTTTTGTTGTTGAACTGGGACCAGACAACAAAGTACTGTACTGCAGTGGAAAAGCTTCCTCTTATTTTGGGTACCCTGTAGTCTTGAAGGGTACCAAATCGTTTGTTAAGCAGGTTGAGGGTTCCTTTACTGATTTTGTTCTTGAATCAGACCAATCTCGTGTAGTCAAGGCCATCCATGAAGCGAAAGAAGCTAAGACTGATATTGATTTACTGGTTCACCTTACTCGTTCTGACAGCGTAGTTTGCCTGGTGCATATTACAGGTACCTATCTCTATTCTAACGAAGAGACACCAACCTATCTGTTTGTGATATCAGATGAGAAACAGGGGATTCTTCCCTTTGAGACGAAACTTGAATACTTCAGACTTAATTTCTCTGTGAATTCTGGAGCTCTTGTCGAGAGTAATCTTCAAGGACGTATAGCATTTTTGACTGATAAATTCTCCAATACATATGAAGCTATAGCCAATTTTGCTGCACAGTATGTCCATCCTCAGGATAGAAAAGCCTTTGTGGCCTTTGCAAACTCGAAAAGCTTGATCCCTTTAGCTTTACCCAAAGGAGAGCAAAAGGAGATTCCTTTCAGAAGAGCGAGCTACAACGAACTATTTTCAGGATATAGATGGGCACTTTTGTCCTACTCAATAAAAGACAATGCAATGGAGCAGGGGTTGGTCTGTGAATTCCTTATCCAAGATTCGGACTATATTGTCAGCAAACTGGCTGAAAAGACATTACAGACACAACTTGACCCTCTAACTGGGGTTCTGAACCGTTCGGCTTTGGAGGCTCAGGTAACCCAACAGATAGCTTTCTGTTCGACAAATGATTGTATAGGTGCGTTTTTTATGCTTGATATTGATCACTTTAAGTGGGTGAATGACACGTATGGTCATGACCACGGCGATAATGTATTGCGTCAGGTGACAAATACCCTTAGAGGGGTATTCCGTCCCACAGACATCATTGCCCGCCCCGGAGGTGATGAGTTTGCAATTTTTATTGCAGGAATACCCTCAGCTGAACTGGCTATGAAAAAAGCTGAAAACATGTGTAGTGCTTTACGCTCGCTTGGGAAGCCAGAGGAGGAAATGCAGTTAAGTTGCAGTGTCGGTGTCTCAATATTTCCTGAACATGGAGCCTCATTTGAAGAACTCTACCACAATTCAGATTTGGCCCTATACCAGGCAAAGAGGGGAGGTAAGGATCAGTATTGCCTGTATGGAGAACATTCTGTCCCCCAGAGAAAAGAACGGCCCATAGATAGGGAGTGGTTGTTTTTGCAGTTAGAAGAAGAAATATACCTTTGTAATGTTGATACTTCTGAACTGTTATTCGTCAATGACACTCTGCTCAAGAGGCTTGGTCTCACAAGTATTCCTGCCAAAGGATATTGCTATGAGGTTTTGAAGGGGCGAAGTACTCCTTGTGAGGATTGTAAGAATCTATATCTGAAAAAAGAAGCATCCATTACTTGCATACGTAGGGAACCTGAGAGTAATTCGTTGCTTTTGGTTCGGGAAAAAGCCTTGCTCTTTAAAGGCAATCGTGTGAAGTTCTCAGTTTCATCTCCCTTTCCACCTACTTGGAGAGAGTATTTGACAGAACATGTCAGGTCAGACACCGCTGAGAGTTTGCCCCGATGATAAGGCTGAAATTCTTTGCAAGCTTAAAGAGACCTGGCTTCACTTTGTATTGATGGGAATACGCAAGAGCTTGTCTTGAGAGAGGATATCTTGCTCTGCTTTGTTGACTGTAAACTCTATAATATGCTAGTGTACTGAGAACCTCTTTATCCGCTAGTTAGGCGGATCATTTAGTCCGTAAGGAGGAACCATGAGAAATTATGAGTTCACTATCATCTTCGATGCAAACGAAGATAAAACACAGGATGGCTTGGCACTAGTAACCAGCATTTTCGAAAAAGCTGGTGTGGAGATTACCAAGCAGGAAGATATGGGCGTTAAGTACCTCGCCTACGATATCAAGAAACAGGAAAAAGGCCACTATGTCTACTTCGAAATGAAGGCAGACCCTTCCTCTATCCTCGGATTCGAGAAGGAATTCTTGCTTAGTACCTCCATTTTGAAGTTTCTGTTTGTCAACACAGAAAAATAAATCTATAAGTATTGGAGCATAAGCATGGCAAATGACTTGAACGTGATCGCATTGGTTGGCCGTCTTACTCGGGAAAGCGAACTTCGTTATTCCAGTGGCGGTATGGCTATCTGTAGTTTTTCTCTCGCTGTTAACCGTAGAAAGAGGACGGCTGACAACAGGTGGGAGGATGAAGCCAACTTCTTCAATTGCACCATGTTTGGAAAGAGCGCCGAAGGCCTGAACCAGTATCTGGAGAAAGGCAGACAGGTTTCTATCCAAGGTGAATTGAGGCAGAGCCGCTGGGAACAGGATGGACAGAGTCGTTCCCGCGTTGAGATCGTAGTCAATTCCTTGCAGCTTCTAGCCAGTTCTGGTGGTGATCGCTCAGAAGGCCGTCGTACCGACAGCCAGGCGAAACCCCAGGGATCATACGCACCAAGGACCCAAGCTCCCCCCCCAATGCCTGATATGGACATTGGCGGACCTGAGCAGTTCGATGACGACCAGATCCCATTTTAATATCTGCTTAGAGCAGAAACTAGTATTTAAGGAGAAAAATTCATGCGTGATGACGATAGAGATTCCAAGGATTCCGATAGCAGAGGTGGTAGAGACAGGCGCTCAGGTGGCGGTGGACGCAGACCAAACTTTAGGAAGAAAGTCTGTAAGTTCTGTACCCAGAACCTTATCCCTGATTATAAGAACCCTGAAATGCTTCGCAGATACATTACCGAGAGAGGGAAGATTCTTCCTGCTCGTATAACCGGTTGTTGTGCTAAGCATCAGAGAAGCGTCACTAACGAGATCAAGAAGGCCCGCGTACTCGCTTACCTTCCTTTTGAGAAGAAGTAAGCTTTGTTAGACGTTATGAATCAGAGTGAAAAACAGTTGATGGGTAAGGCAGCCATGGTGGCAGGAGTGAGTTTTGTTCTCTCCCGTTTCATGCTTGGCAATTTCCTGTTCACCATCCCGCTCATGGTTCTGGCGCCAAAGATTTCCGATCGAAGATATGCACTGATCCCCGTAGCGGCCGTGGCGCTGTTAACGCTGATCGTCTCCCTGTTCCAAGCGCGTGGAGCGCTTTCGGATCCTGCAGGAAGACTGCTGTTGAGCATCGGATTGTTCATTCCAATTGTATTGTTGGTCGCTTCTGCTGTTTGGATTTATCTGGACGATCAACGGACAATAGTACGCTATCTAGCATCCTGTGCCTTTGGTGTGGTTGCTTCGATAGGGTTGGTTATCTGGCTTTCCAGTGGTTCTGAGACAGTTGCACAGGTCGATGCTATAATGCTCGAGTCCTTCCGTGCTTTGTTCGGACAGTTGGATGGTGGCTCCGGTACTCTCTCAGCGAGAGAGCTGGAGAAGGTTTACCGCTTGTCGGTGATGGTCAGTGGATCTGTTCTGGCTCCCCTCTGTATGGGGCTGATAGGATTTGCTTCCTTCATGGCTATGAGTTATCTAGGACGATACAATGATGACTTTTCAAAACGTATCACCTATTGGTCCGTTCCATATGATACCCTATGGGTCTTTCTTGGATCGTGGACAGTGGTTCTGCTTTTGATGGTCTTCAAGGTTCCCTATATGGGACGCGCCCTGGCATTGAATATTGCTTTGGGCACCTGTGTGCTCTATGCTGTACAAGGTATGGCTATTGTAATGCACTTTGTACGTCGAAAGGGTCTTCCTATCAGTGGAGGACGCTTGATGATAAGCCTGTTTTTGATAGCTTTCTTAGTACCTGGTTTGAACATATTGGTTGTCTTCCTGTTGCCCCTGCTAGGGGTCTTGGAGACTTGGATAGTATTTAGAAAAGACGAGTAAGGAGTTTTCATATGAAAATCATTCTCAATCAGGATGTCGCCAACCTCGGAGAAGAGGGAGACGTTGTAATTGTAAAGGATGGGTATGCCCGTAACTACCTGTTGCCCACCAAAACGGCTGTATTGTTCAACAAGACAAACATGTCTTTATTCGCCGCTCGTGAACGAGCTATTTCAAAACGCAAGAATGAAAAGCGTACCCAGGCTTCAGACTTGAAGTCCAAACTGAATGAAACGACCATTACTTTGGTCCTTTCTGCTGGTGAGAGTGGCAAGCTTTTTGGTTCAGTCACCTCAGCAATGGTTCAGGAAGAACTGGCCAAGTTGGGTTTTGAAATCGAACGCAAGCGAATTGAAGTTTCCTCCCATACCATCAAGATGATCGGTAACTATTCGGTACGCATCCGTCTGTATGAGGAAGAGAGTGCTGAAGTTGCTGTAGTTGTCGAGAGTGAGAGCCAGGTAAAAGCCCGTGAGGTTGCTGCCGCAAAGGCTGCCGCTGAAGAGGCAAAGTTGGCTGCAAAAGCTGCTGCTGAAGAGGCTAAGGCTGCCGCTACTGCCGATGAAGCAAAGGCTGCTGAAAAAGCCGCCAAGCTTGCAGAGAAAGCTGCTGCTGAAGCACAAGAAGCAACCAAGGAAGCTGATAAGGTTGCCAAGGATGTTGAAGCTGCTGCAATAGCTGAAGAAGCTGCCAAAGAGATCGAGTAATAGCATGGCGTCGAATAGCATGCTAGGGCGCGTTCCCCCTCAAAACGAAGAGGCTGAACGCGCTGTATTGGGTGCAATCCTGCTCAATGACAAGGTCCTTGTAGAAGTGACTGACTTTTTGGGCAAGGATGATTTCTACCGGGTTGCACACCAGGAGCTGTTCGGTGCCATTGTTGCATTTCGTCAGGAGAGTTCAGAAACCCTAGACCTGATCACCTTGAGTTCCTATCTCAAGGCGCATGATCTCGTCGACAAGTGTGGTGGACTCTCCTATATTTCTACCCTCACCAGTGATGTTCCTACCACTACCAATGCTGCCTACTATGCCAAGATTCTCAAGGCAATAGCACAAAGGCGTAAGCTGTTGCTTTTCTCATCGAAGCTCAAGGATAATGCTTACGATGAGTCACAGGATATTCAGAAGGTGATTGATGAAGGTGAGCAGGCGCTCTCAAAACTCAACAACGAGACTGCCGGTAGTGACAACTACTACAGTATCAAGGACCTTATAACCACAACCATCAGTGACATTGAGGAGCGAAGTACCACCGGGATAAAGAACGGCTTCGAAACCGCTTTTGCCCCTCTTGACTCCATTACCGGTGGGTTTAAGAAGCAGGAATTCATCATAGTAGGCGCTCGTCCTTCCATCGGAAAGACCGCTTTCGCCCTCTCCATTGCCTTAAATATGATCGTGAAGAAAAAGTACCGGGTTGGGTTTTTCTCGCTTGAGATGAGCGCATCCTCTTTGATGGAGCGCCTTTTGACCGGACACAGTCGGGTTGACTTCTCCCATATCCGTAAGGCAACGCTGAAACACAGCGAAATGAATGCCATCATTGATGCTTCAGGTTCTCTTTATGATGCAGAGTTCTACATCCAGGATACACCAAACATGAAGCTGATGGAGTTGCGAGCCCAAGCAAGGCGTATGAAACTCGAGCATGATATTCAAATTATCTTTGTTGACTATATTGGTCTCATAGATGCTGAAGCAGATGCCCGAATTCCTCGCCATGAGCAAATCTCCATCATTTCCCGCTCCCTGAAACAACTTGCCCGTGAACTTGATCTTCCTGTAGTCTGTCTCAGTCAGGTAGGTAGGCAAGCAGATGGGGTAGAGCCTAAACTCTCTGACCTGCGTGACAGTGGATCGATTGAGCAGGATGCCGACGTAGTCATTCTGTTACATCGTGATGTAGGTAAGAACCGCACAGATGATGAGGATGAACGGCGCAAGAATAATGTTCAGGAAACAAAGATAATCATGGCCAAGAATAGAAACGGTGAGACCGGTATATTCTCCTTGGCGTTTGTCAGCAATATCGTAAGATTTGAAGAGATGGAATTCAGCCACAAGTATGTCTCTGGGAACAATCCTAACGCCTAATTGAAAGGAAATGGAGCATATCCACAAATCCTAGAAACACAAAGATACCAAAAACTGTAACAATACCGACCAATTGGAGAATCCAATAGGTTCTTGGCTTTATGTGCTTACCTGTAACCCACTCGAAAAGAGCAGTAAGTACCTGACCTCCGTCAAAGGCGGGCAGGGGAAGCAGATTGGCAATGCCCAATGAGATGCTCACCACCCCCAACAGGTACCACAGTGCCCTAATTCCGCTGCTGGTGTTGCTCTCCAATCCTAACGAAGTGATATCCCCGATCATAAGGGCAGCCCTAGCAGCACCTGTGAACTCCTGACGTACGTTTTGGTTCTTCCCTCCAATAAGTAGCATGAGTGAAGCAAGGGTATCCTTGGTCATCTTTATGGTTGTATTCCAGCCAGTGACTAGACTGAATGAGGGAGTCTCCATCAATCTGTTCTCAGAGGCGAGGGAAAAATTCCACTCGCCTTTTCCCTGTGCATTCAAATCAGGCCTGAAAGAGATTGGTATCTCATCAGTACCTCTTAGGACTAGGAGATCAGTCATCTCCGTATCGCTTTCGAGTGCGGCAAGAAGATCGAGGTCATTTGTTACCTTTGTCCCATTAGCAAGAAGAATACGGTCTCCCTTTTGTAGCCCTGCATCGCTTTCAGGGGTAGCAGGTCGGACAGTACCTACAATAGGAGGACGAATGACAGTGATTCCATAACGTATGCCCTGTTCGGTCCTTTCTCCTTCTACTGGGACAGTCAGGAACTCCCCTGAACGTTCTACTGTAAATAGCTGTATGCCATCACTATCGGTGAGAAGTTCTTCCAAGGCTTCCCAGTCCCGAATTACCATACCATTCAATTCAAGTACCTTGTCCAATGTCCTCAGTCCTTGCTCATAGGCTGGACTGGTTGCATGAGAGAAGAGAGAGGGGTAGTCGTTGATCATTGCAATGACAGGCTCTGTAGACAGTACTTCATAAGGAATTGTGGCTAGAGTAGAGTAGAGTAGTATAGCAAAGACCAAGTTCAGCAGGGGCCCTGAAAGATAGGTTACTATTCTTTTTGCAGGATGCACTGAGAACAGCGAACCTTGTTCAATATGGGTGAAATTTTTGTCCTTCTGGAGGAGTGCCTGACTCAAATCATCAGATCCCTTGAGTCGGCAATAGCCGCCAAAGGGAAGGATACTGATTCTGAAATCAGTTCCCTTATGTTCGATTCCCCAAAGCTTGGGACCTAGGCCAAAAGAAAAGACTTCCACATCGATACCACAAGTTTTCGCTGCCCAAAGATGGCCCAGTTCATGGATGACCACTACCAATCCTATACCCAACAGTCCTATGAGATACTTGCTGATGAGGATTAGTAGGCTGTTCATAGATGACTTCTTGTCAGCTCTCTCGCTTCCCGATCAAGGGCGAGGGTCTCTTCAAACGAAGAGGGGGCGTGGTCCCAGGGGCTTTCCAAGGTTTTTTCAATAGCCCGAATCATTTGGGGATAGGAGCATTTGCCATCGAGGAAGGTGTATACGGCAACCTCATCGGCAGCGTTGAAAGCTAGGGCTGCACTGCCTTTTCTTTGCAATATGGAAAAGGCGAGAGCCAGGAGGGGGAAACGTTGGTAATCAGGCTTTTCAAAAGTAAGGCTGAGGTTGGTGAAATCCAAAGGGCGAACCAAACTCAGTCCATTTTCAACTAGTGCATTGACGATGGGAAGAGTCATATCGGGTATTCCCATCTGGGCATAGACTGCGCCATCAACGGTGCGGATCATGGAATGGACAATTGATTGGGGGTGGATGACCACCTCGATTTTCTCTGCGGGAAGATTGAAGAGATAGGAGGCTTCGATGACCTCAAGGGCCTTGTTTGCTAAGGTGGCACTGTCGACAGAAATTTTCTTGCCCATTTTCCAAGTAGGGTGGGCTAGGGCCTGTTCTACAGTAATTTGAGTGAATTGATCAGCAGGTAGGTTTCTGAAAGGACCTCCGCTGCCGGTAAGGATCAGTGATTCAACCTGGTCTGGTGTGCGGTCCTTAACCAGTTCGACAAGAGCGCTATGTTCACTGTCGACAGGGATAATCTTGCTGTGGTGTGCTTTAGCATAGTCAAAAAGATAGGAACCGCCGCATACAATGCTTTCCTTGTTGGCTAAAGCAAGGTCAAAGCCCTGTTCCAATGAGAGTAATGAAGCCTCGAGTCCGGCAAAGCCAGCGATTCCATTGAGAACGATATCTGCATCTAGGGATGAGAGCAAGTCTGAAAGACTGTCGAATAGGATAAGCCCGAAATTATTTTTTGGTTTCCTACCGGTAAGGCAGACCGAAGTGCAGGAGAACTCCCGGGCAAGAGAGGCTAGCGCCTCTTCATTGCTGTGGGCAGAAAGTCCAACCACAGTGACATCCATCTTTTTGTCACGGATTGCCTCGATTGCAGTGGTTCCGATGCTTCCTGTACATCCTAGGATAACAATCCTTTTTTTCATAGCTTAGAACAGGGTTAGCAACAACCAGAACACAGGTGCGCTGGCGAGCATGGAGTCTATGGAATCCAACAGCCCCCCTCTTCCGGGGATGATGTGGCCACTATCTTTTACTTTTGCTGCACGTTTATATGCGCTTTCTATGAGGTCTCCAATGTTTGCACTGACGCTGGTCAAGAAACCAAGCAGTAGTGCCTGGGGAATGCTTACCATCTCTCTTACCCCTGGGTAGAAGAGGCAGAAGACAACTGAAAGGGCGACTGTACTCAGTGTCCCTCCGACAAAACCTGCAATGCTTTTATTGGGGCTGACCTTAATGATACCCTTGTTGTTCTTTCCCAAAGACATTCCAAACAGGAAAGCAAATACGTCATTGCCAAAGACAAGTAGGAAAAAGAGTAACAGGAATGCTGAAGCATGACTCAAGGCCGTCAGGCGAACGATGAATGTCAGTAGGAGCCCTGGATAGATCAGCAATAAGCTTCCCCCACCTATTCGGGAGAATGTCTTGGCATATTCATCCTTTGGTCCGGAGGAGAGTTCGGTTGTGAATATTACCAGAGCCATGACAACTAAAGTCAGCTCAAGCAGTGGCAGCTGTGGAAAGAATGCGATTTCCAGCCATTGTGAGAAGGGTAGCAGAGCAGCTATCCACGAAGGAAAGTTTATGCGAGCTCCCTCAGCTTGGAAGTAAAGCTTCTTGAGTTCGGCGGTGGCAAGGGCCGTAGTAAGCATTGCAACCAGAGCAAGGACAAGAAACCCATAGTAGGGCAAAAAGAAGATGATAGAAAAAAGTGCTGGCACTGCAATGACTGTAGTTAGTATCCTTTGACCCAGAGAACTCATTCTACCCCCCCAAACTTACGTACCCTTTGTGAGTAATCCTTGCAGATTGTCTGGACATCTTCTGCCTTCCAGTCCGGCCAGAGCTTTTCATAAAATCCCAGCTCAGCATAGGCACTGTCCCAAAGCAAGAAGTTGCTCAAGCGCTTTTCGTTTGCGCTACGTACTATCATATCGACAGGGGGTACCTGGGGCAAGTCCAAATGTGAACGAATGTCATACTCAGTTAGAATCTTTTGGGGATCTTCAGCAAGACAGCGGTTGACCGCCCTGCAGATCTCATCCTGGCCTCCATAGTTTATGGCAAGGATGCACTTGATACTGGTGTTGTTCTCAGTTGCCTTGACAGTAGCCTCTATGACTTCTTGTACGTCCTTAGGGAGCCCTTCTAGGTTTCCACAGACAAGAACCTGTATTCCATGTTTGTTATAGAAGCTAAGCTCTCCATGGAGCTTGGATACCAAGACATGCATGAGGTAGGATACTTCCTGTTTGCTTCGTTTCCAGTTTTCCGTGGAGAACACATAAAAGGTAACAAACCCGATGCCAAGCACCGAGGCTTCCTTGATTACTCTCTTGAGAGCCTTGAGGCCCTCAAGATGGCCTGCAGTCCGGGGGAGGGCGCGTTTTTGAGCCCATCTTCCATTCCCATCCATGATGATGCCAAGGTGCGTAGGGACAACGGGTGTTACTTCCATCTAGATCTCCATGATCTCCTTCTCTTTCGCATCAGCGAGTGTTCCCACTTCGATGCTAAAGGAGTCTGTCAATTTTTGGATTTCTGCCTCAGCATCTTTTTGTTGGTCTTCGCTAATGTCTCCGGACTTTTGCATTTTTTTCAGCTCATCCATAGCTTCACGACGAACATTTCTGATGGCGACCTTAGTCTGCTCGGCAGTAGCCTTTGCAGTTTTTACCAAGGTTTTTCTTCTCTCTTCATTCAAAGGGGGAAAGTTGAGTCGGATAAGCTTTCCGTCATTGTTTGGAGGGAGACCGAGGTCGCTCTTGAGAATGGCCTTCTCGATGGAGGAGAGGACACTCTTGTCCCATGGCTGGATGACGATCATCCTGGCTTCAGGGACACTGATGGTTGCAACTTGGTTGATAGGAGTCTCGTTACCGTAGTATTCGACACGAATCTTATCTAAGAGGGAAACGGAAGCACGTCCGGTTCTCAATGAGGAAAAGTCCTTTTCAAGACTTTCAAGACTTTTTTGCATTTTGCTTTCGCAAGTTTCTAATACCTGTAGCATACAAATCTCCAATAGGACAACCGCTCACTGGTGTGAGCGGTTGGAATGAATCGATGAACGTTAGGCTTCGCAGGAAGCAGAACCAGCAAGAACATAGGTGAAGTTTGAAATTTCAATTTTTCCACCGACTGCCTTGCTGACTTCCTTAGCTTTCTGTTCCACAGAGACAGAGTCGTCTTTGACGAATTTCTGCTGGAGGAAACAGATTTCTGCAAGGTGCTTGCTGAGCTTGCCTTTGACAATCCCCTCTACAACCTTTGCTGGCTTGTCAAGCAGTGCTGCTTGGGCAGTAAAGATTTCAGTCTGGTCTGCAACATAGGCGGGATCGACCGAAGAGGTGGTGAAGTAGGAAGGAGTGAAAGCAGCAACGTGTAGAGCACAGTCGTTTGCAAATTCCTTGACCACTTCATCATTGGCGAGAGCGGGCTTATCGGTCTTGAATGTTACAACAACCCCAAGGGAGCCTTCGCCATGGACATAACTGGAGGCAAATTCATTTTCACCAAGGGGAATGACAATGATCTGTTTAAGGGCCATGTTCTCCTTGATGACAGTTATCAGGTCATTGACCATGCCATTCAATTCGTCGTTGATCTCAGTGTAGCCTTTTTCCACTACAACTGTACAAATATTCTCTCCAAGTTCAGCAAACTGTGCGTTTCCAGCAACAAAGTCGGTCTCACAGGAGATCTGAACGATGACAGCCTTGTCATCGGTTACTCTCACAAAGACGCGACCGTTGTTTGTCGCCCTGTCCTGTCTCTTGGCGATGGCAGCTAAACCCATCTCCTTGAGGAACTTGTTGGCAGCATCGAAATCTCCATCGGACTTCATCAGTGCCTTCTTACAATCCATCATGCCTGCGCCAGTGGCGTCACGCAATCTTTTCACATCTTCAGCTGTTATAGCCATACTTTGCTCCTTAGTCCTCGTAGAGGGTCTCTTCGTCGACGGTGATTGCACTCTTGTCGTCAGCGACCTCTTCCTCTGCAACGGGCTCGATCACCTTGACTTTCTTTTCTACAAAATCGGTGATTTCAGCACCTTCTTCTGTGGAGAAGACAACCTCTTCCTCAACTTCTTCTACCGCTACCTCTTCGACAGTCTCTTCTTCATTTCCGAGAGTCTCGATGATCTGGATACCGGCTTCATTGTCAGCATCGATTACTGCATTGGCAATAATCTCGACAAAAAGGCTGATGGCGCGGATAGCGTCATCGTTTCCAGGGATTGGGTAGGTGATGTCAGTTGGATCGCAGTTTGTGTCTACAACAGCAATTACTGGGATACCAAGACGTTTTGCCTCTGTTACGGCAATAGCTTCCTTCTTGGTGTCAATGATGAAGATTGCTCCAGGGAGATCCTTCATGTCCTTGATACCGCCAAGGTTCTTCTCAAGCTTGATCTTCTGCTTGGTAAGCAGGGAGACTTCTTTCTTGGTAAGGGATTCAAAAGTGCCATCATTTTCCATCTTCTCAATTTTTTTGAGTGTAGAGATGGACTTTTTGATGGTTGAGAAGTTGGTCAGCATACCACCGAGCCAACGATTGTTGATGTAGGGCATTCCACAACGCTTAGCTTCAGCTTCAATAGCCTGCTGAGCCTGCTTCTTTGTACCGACAAACAGAACGCTCTTACCCTGTTTTACAACAGCACGGACTGCGTCATATGCTTCGACGATACAAGCAGAGGTTTTCTGCAAGTCAATGATATGGATTCCATTTCTCTGGCTGAAAATAAAACGAGCCATCTTTGGATTCCATCTTTTGGTCTGGTGACCGAAATGCACGCCTGATTCTAGCAGGCTTTTCATGGTTACTACGGACATAATCCTCCTGTCTGACGACACAGCTGTACTACGTACAAGAACTCGTGCGTCACCCTTCATCTATTACTCACCCTCGCAAGGGCGGATATTCTGCGCCATCACTAACGGGCACAGTTGAGAAATAGTATTTCAGAAATCTGTAAAAGTGGCAACCCTATAACCGTTGCAATATCACCTTCTACTCTCTGGACAAGCTCTTTTCCTCTCTCCTGAATCCTGTAGGAGCCGGCAGCACCTTTCCACTCCCCAAGCTTGAGATACTCCTCGATTGCCTTCTCATCCAAAGCCTTGAAGAATACTTGAGCCTCATCATACCCATCGTAGATAGTGTCATTGAACCACAGGGCCCATCCGGAGTGTACAACCTGGACCTTGTCGCTGAACATGCGTAGGTGGGTTTTTGCTTCCTCACTGTTTGCAGCCTTGCCGATGAGAAGGTTATCACAAAAGACCAAGGTATCACATGTAATGACAGGCCTCTCATACTTGCTGTGAACCTTCATGTACTCCTCGAGCTTGCGTTTGGCCAAGAGATGGACAGCCTTGGCTGGATCTGTTTCCTGGTGACTCTCGTCACAATGCGTAGGCTCTGTGGTTACCTTGATACCTAGGTCTTCCAACAGTTTTTTGCGTGCCAATGATTGGGAAGCCAGTACTACGTTTGTAAAGAATTCATTCAGTCTGGCCAAGTGAGGCCTCCAGGTTTTCTGCCTCTTCATTGAGTAGAAGCCAGGACTCCTCACTCGCTTCCAGTTCTTTCTCTAGTTCAGTTTTTTGTTCAACCAGGGATTTTATCTTTATTGCATCGCTGTAGTTCTCTTCCAAAGCCATACTATGGTCCAGAGAGGCAATGGTGGTTTCCATCTTCTCGTGCCTCTTAAGGAGTTCCTCACTTTGGCGTCTCAAAGTTGCCAGACGGTTTTTCTGCCGGTTTGCTTCCTTGTAGGAAAGCACGGAAGCCGGAGGATTATCATCCTTTAGTTCTTTATCCCTGTTCTGGTTCTCTGCTTCAACTTTTTCCTTCTCTTCAAGTTTGTAGGAGAAGTAGGAGTAATCGCCATCGAAGAACTCGGGGGAATCGGTATCGGTAAGATAGAGGATCCTGGTTGCTATATGCTCGATGAAATGGGCATCATGGCTGACAAAGACCATGGTCCCATCATAATGTTCAAGGGCCTTGAGCAACATTTGCTTTGCGTTGATATCCAAGTGGTTGGTCGGTTCGTCCAATATAAGCAGGTTCACCGGGTGCAACAGAATTTTCAGAAGCGCAAGGCGGCTTCTCTCCCCTCCGCTGAGAACAGCGACACTCTTAAATACATCGTCGCCGCTGAAAAGGAAGGAGCCGAGATAGTTGCGCAGTTTTGGTATGTCTGCAGTTGCAGCTACGCTAGTGACCTCTTCAAGGACAGTGAGGGTAGGGTCGAGTGTCTTTTCAGTGTCCTGGGCAAAATAGCCTATGCTGACCCCACTGCCTTGGCGTATGACCCCCTCATAGGTTGAGTCCTCACCACAGAGTATCCTCAGTAGTGTACTTTTGCCCGATCCGTTCTTGCCGGTCACCGCTAGCCTTTCTCCTCGGTTGACCTGAAAGGAAAAGTCATTGAAGACTATTTGATTTTCATACTGTTTCTTTAGGTTTTCTACCATCAGGACATCTGTTCCGCTGTGGGGGGCGGGAGGGAACGTGAAGGAGAGCTGTTTCAGATGGGAAGGGACTTGTACTATCTCCATTTTCTCTATCTGTTTGATCCTGCTTTGAACTTGCTTGCTCTTGGTTGCCTTGTAGCGAAACTTGTCGATAAACTGCCCTGTCTTTTCCAACTTTTCCTGCTGTAGCTTGTAGGCAGCCTCAAGCTGTGCGATCTCAAGTTCCCTTTGTTCGAGGTACTTGCTGTAGTTTCCGCTGTAGCGGGTGAGCTTGCCATTGAATAGCTCGAAGACCTCATTGACACTATCATCCAGAAAAGCCTGGTCATGGGAAACGATAAGTATCCCGCCTGAGTATACCTTCAGATAATTTTTTAGCCAGTATCTGGCTTCGATATCGAGATAGTTGGTCGGCTCATCGAGCAACATGATCGTCGGATGTTCGACCAGAACTTTTGCCAAGGCTATGCGCATCTGCCACCCTCCGGAAAATTCCATGCACTGGCGGTCAAAGTCCGAGGCTAGGAAGCCCAGGCCTGAGAGTATCTGTTCGATCTTTTCCTTGCGCGAAAAGTACCCCTCTTCGAGCAATCCGTCCTGGATGGCAGAGAGACGCACCAGCAGAGGGTAGGTATTGCCTTCCTCGGTAGAGAGGGCAAGTTCCTGTTCCAGATGTTTTTTTTCAGCAAGCATCCCATCAAAGCGCTCATAGCCACGCTCCACTTCAGAGTATACGCTTCCCTCCTCAAAGAGTATGTCGCTTTGGGGAAGGTAAGAGATGCGAAGTTCCCGAGTTTTGCTCAGATTCATGCTGTCTGCGGCCATCTGGCCGCTGAGAACCTTCAGCAGTGTAGACTTGCCACTTCCGTTGCCTCCGGCTAGCGCACTACGACTTTTTTCTGTCAGGATAAACGATACATCATCAAGAATATCCCTGTTTGCAAATGCAAGGTGCATGCTTTGAACCTGCAACGTTGCCACTATACTGCCCCTTTATGTAAACGGGTGTTGAAAAGCCCGTTATTTGACGTTATGATAACTTTAACACAAGCATGTGTTCTAGGACAATCCACCCAACTCCAGGAGGTTTACAGTGCTATGCCTTACCCTTACCGGCTCTACCCTAGAGGAGAACCGGAACCTGGTGGAACAAAACAGAGCGTGGATTTCCCTCGCCGAACTCCGTCTTGATCACCTCAATGCCGATGAGCAGAAGATTGCCTCGTCCTTTCCCTCGACAGTGGACCTGCCTATCATACTGACATTCCGTCGCAAAAGTGATGGGGGTGCGTGTACGCTCAGCGAGAAAGAACGGTTGCAGACCCTGTATGAAACAGCTAAGGGCAACTATGCCTATGTTGATATCGAAGAGGACGTGAAAAAAAGTGACCTCAAGTTCAAGGACCCTATGTTTGAGCAGAAGGTCGACCTTGAGCGATCACTTAGAGACCGTGGGGTGAGAATCATCAGATCCCTGCATGACTTTACCTGTGTCCCGGCTGATATATACGGAAGGATTTCCAAGCTTGCTTCCAAAGGTGATATTCCCAAGGTAGCTGTCACCCCCAAGAGCATGATAGATGTTATCTCCCTTTTTCGAGTGCATTCTGAGCTTTCTTCAATTCAAGATAAGATTATTGTCGGGATGGGGGATTTCGGCATCTGCACGCGCCTTCTCTACAAGAAGTGCGGTTCGATGCTCACCTTCTGCTCCGATACCCAAGCCGCTTTAGGGCATCTCTCTGCAAGGACAATGAGTGAGCTTTACCATGCTGACAAGGTGGATGAGAAGACCCACGTTTTTGGTATTATAGGTGACCCGGTCTACCATACAGCCTCTCCTAGGATCCATAACCCGGGATTTGAGGCGATCCACTACAATGCAATCTATGTGCCTTTCCTCGTTGATTCTGTACGGGCATTTTTCAAGCTAGCAGAGATGCTGCAGATTCACGGTTTCTCGGTGACCGTACCACACAAGAGAAATGTCCAGCCTTATCTTGGTAGAATAACACGTGAGGTTAAGCAAATCGGGGCATGCAATACGGTGACCAGGATCCAAAACATGTGGAAAGGTACCAACACTGACTACTATGGCTTTCTTGTTCCCATCGCAGATGATCTTGCCCAAGAGCATATTCGGACAGCTCTTGTACTAGGTGCAGGGGGTGCAAGTAGGGCAGTGGTCTGGGCTTTGCACAACCATGGGGTCAAGGTGACCATCCTGAACAGGAGCCTGGAAAAGGCCCGTCAGTTGGCGAATGAGACTATGAGCAGCTATGATACTTTGGAGAACTGCAATCTTTACAGCAACAGCGTAGACCTGGTCGTACAGACAACCAGTGTCGGGATGGAGCCCCATACCGATGGGGATCCTGTCCCTTCCTTTGTCTTCACTGGCTCAGAGATTGTCTATGAGTTGGTCTACCAACCAAAAGAGACCCCCTTTTTCAAGAGGGCCACCCAAGCTGGGTGCCGTGTCATTGGAGGATCTGAAATGCTGCTCGAGCAAGGCAAGCTCCAATTTGAGGCGTTTAGTGGGTACCACTATCCTCACTGGATACAGCCGGAAATCTAAACTAGGTGGTAGCGAAGCTGCCTCACCAGGAATATCTTGCTGACAGGGATGATCTTCACTTCCATATCAGGCATTACCGCCGCTTTCAGGAGTGCTTCCTTTTGCGCGGTATAGGCGATTTCCAGGGCTTGGACAATCAATTCTTGCTCTGGGAGCATCAGCTGAAGAGCTATGTTATGCTTGCCCACAGCGTTGCGGCAAAGGCCAACTTTCCCTTGGTAGTCGAACCCACCGGCTTCAATCACTCCATTTACCACTTGGGCAACAACCTGTTCCTCAATGAGAATCATCTTTGCCTTGAATCGCTGTTCAAGGTCAGATCGTTCGGCTTTGGTAAGCTTAGCTGTTTCGATTGCCATATGCAGTGTCTTGTCCAGCATGACAGGTTCTCTTTTTTGCATGGAGGGAATATCAACAGGTATTGGGGGAACCTTGTTCTCTTGTACGAGCTTTTCAAAGAGGGGGTTGTCTGCATTTGCAGTTGTTTCCAATCGTTCTCCTGTCCTCTTTGCAGGAACCAAGACCCCGCTTTGTACCAGGATGTTGCGCCATGTCTGTTCGGTCGATCGTTTCATAAGAAAGGTGTTTGTGGCGATGGTAGCCATTATGTGGTCTTGAAGGCTCTCAAGCTGAGTAAGCAGTCTTGTTACACGATCTTCAGTAACTAGAACGATTCCATCATAAATAGTTATTTGCTGGTACCGTTCGTGTGTAATGGTAAGCATTTTCAATAGGGAGTCGCTCATCAGAGGATAGCTGTTTTTTTCCAGATAGGTATGAATCTGCGCCCAAGAGAGGTTGTTGTCCAGGCCACGAGTGAAGCTTTGAGGCGTGACCTGGTAACTGGTCTGCCTGTCCAGGATAGTCAGGTCTGAGAAGCGAAAGAGAATATCAAATCCCGTACAGCTACCACTGTAGCTGATTGTATTGTCCGAATCGATGACAAGAGTCGACCTTCCTGTTTCCTCCTCAATCTGGTTGGCATGCCAAATGTCATTCAGGCTAAGCACCCCTAAAGTGCTCAGCTTGTCAAGCAAGGAGGAATCGTACTGGATACCAGTCTTGAGGGAGAGGACCTTGAGCAGAAGCTTGAGTGATGCTGTGTCACACGAACCGACCTTTTCCAATAGTGCAATTAGGTTGTTGGCAAAAACCACCGCTTGAGTTCGCTCTTTCTCCTTGAGAAATGGTTCTGCTATGAGCAGGCACAATAACTGGCGGTCATTGAGAGAGAGTAACTGATGGGCTTTCTCGAAGTCGACCGATACCTGTCTATCAGTACTGATTACACATTGCCTGCTCAAGACTTCCCCTATGAGTGAAAACAGTAATTTCAATTGCTCGGAGCTATAGGACGGAAAGAGGGAACTGTACTCTTCCTTATATGCGAGTTTCTGTTCCTTATCCATTATATTCAGGTAGGCACGCATAAACTCGGTAGAGCAATAGGCTCCACTTTGTAACTCATCAGGACCTTCTCCCAGTAGAGGTTTGAGGGAACACAGAAGACGCACCCTTTCCTCAAACAGGGGGTTGAAGATCAAGGAGCCGCCATCATTGAGCAAGATCATACGTTCCTGCAGGTTGGAGACTCTGCGTACCAACTTGCCATAACTCCATTTACCTGCAAGCAGACTGATAATATTTTCCCCGGTGAGGGGGCCGGCAATGTTTACCAAACTCAGTATGATCTGGTCCATCTCATCGATGAGGGCGAGGATTTTATCCTGTATTTCTTTTTGAGATAGGAAATTGCACAATTTAGTTGTCAGGGCAGGCTTATGGAATGGGGTTTTGATCAGGCCTAGGTAGTTACGGGCAAGATAGAAATAATTCTCTTCTGAATACCTGTTTAGTAATGTCTTGAAAGCTTCTTTTGCATGTTCGGTCAATGGGGCCATACCTCAATTTCATAGGAGTATCCTTGTTCTGCAAGGAACTTCTGTCGGTTTGCCGCAAACTCTTCTTCATTGGAGTAGCGTGTAACTATGGAATAGAAAAAACTAGCCCTGTCTTTGGGGCGGAGTATCCTGCCTAATCTTTGGGCCTCTTCACTTCGGGACCCAAAGGTTCCTGAGACTTGGATGGCTACTGAGGCATCGGGTAGGTCTATGGCAAAGTTTGCAACCTTGCTTACCACCAGGATATGGATCTCTCCTTCCTTGAAAAGACGGTAGAGTTCTTCACGCTTGGCATTGGGTGTGCTGCCGGTGATGATGGGTAGTCCAAATAAAGCCGCTATGGTCTCCAACTGGGAGATGTACTGCCCGATGATGAGAATAAAATCATCAGGATGGCGTTCGACAAGAGCCTTGACCACATCCAGCTTCAACGGGTTTTCGCTTGCCATACGGAACTTTTCGCGTTTGTTGCCGACGGCATAGGGGATTTCCAACTCGGTGGGGAGATCGACTCGAACCTCATGACAGAAGGCTTCTGCAATGAAGCCCTGCTGTTGCAGCTCGTTCCAAGGGACATCAAAGCGTTTTGGGCCGACCAGGGAGAACACTTCATCCTCACGTCCGTCTTCACGAACAAGAGTTGCTGTCAGGCCGACGCGATAGACTGCCTGGAGTTCTGCGGTGACCTTGAATACAGGAGCGGGCAACATGTGCACCTCATCATAGATGATCAGGCCCCATTCGCCCTTGGTCAAGAGTTCCAGGTGAGGAAAGGGTCCCTCCTTGTCAGGGCGGTAGGTGAGCACCTGGTAGGTACATACTGTCACATCCCGGGGTTCCTTACGTTCTCCAGTGTATTCACCGATCTGTTCGCGTTTCAGGTTTGTCTTGTCAAGGATCTCATCTCGCCACTGGTGGACTGCCGCAATGTTGGTGGTGACTATGAGGGTCTTGGTCTGAAGAAGGGACATGATCTGCATCCCTACCACCGTTTTTCCTGATCCACAGGGCAGTACGATGGTCCCATATCCACATCCCGGTCCAAGATCTCCCAAGAGAGCCTGGGCCGCCTGTTTCTGGTATGCCCTGACACCAAATTTATACCCGCCTTGGGTCTTCTCCCTCAGGGCCATGGGCACGGTAATACCCTTTTCCAAGGGAATTTGGTCATCGACTGGGTAGCCGAGTTTGATGAGTTGCAGTTTTATCTCACCGCGATGATATTTTTCAATGAGAAAAGATTGCTCGTCATTGGGCACCAGCATCTTTGCAATATTCTTGCGGGCAGTCATCTCTGCCTTAATCCTCGCACTTTCGATGGAAAGCCTGTAGTACATGGGATTTTCACTTGAACAGAGGACTACCTTACCGAAGCGCGAGGCTATGTCGTTGACATAGAAAAGCACACTCTCACTGACCGGAAAGCGCGACCAGAACTGGATGCGCTCAGTGATGTAATCGCTCTTCACTCCGCTTGAAGCTGCGTTCCACAAAGAGATGGCGCTTAAGTAATAGGTATGCACATGCTCGGGGCTCTTTATCAGTTCGCAAAATTTCACCAGGTCAGAGCGACATGATTCGCTATCCTTATGGTGAACATCAAGGAGCATGGTCCTGTCGCTTTGGACTATAAGGGGTTTGTCTCTCATCTCTGTCTTCCAAAGGCGGTATACCAGAGGTCCAGCAGTGTGATGGCTACCATTGCCTCAACGACCACCACAGCTCTAGGACAGATACAGGGGTCGTGTCGTCCCTCTATGACCAGATCAGTAGTGGTATTTTGCTTGTCTACAGTCTTCTGGCTCTGGCCAATGGAAGCTGTAGGTCTCACAGCTGCCTGGAGAATGACCTCCTGGCCGCTTGATATGCCTCCGAGGATACCCCCGCTATGGTTAGAGAGAAAGCCTTCACTCGTTCTTTGGTCGTTGAAAGCACTGCCTCGCATGGTAGCGCAGGCAAAACCATCACCGAACTGGATTCCTTTTATTGCACCAATGCTCATCACCGCATGGGAGAGCAGAGCTTGTAGTTTGCCGAACACAGGCTCGCCAAGTCCTGCCTTAAGGCCGGTGATGTGGCATTCGATGATGCCTCCGATGCTATCTTTCTCTGAACGTATTTCCTCTATAAGGGAGGCCATCGCAAGGGAAGCCTGCCTATCTGGACAAGTGAGGGCATTGTCAGTTTCATCCCAGTTTCGTTTTGTGGCAACTACGGATCCAACCTGCACTGTCCCTGCAAAGATGGCTATGCCCTGTTGGGCAAGTATCTGTTTTGCTACGGCCCCTGCAGCGACTCTTGCACTGGTCTCCCTTCCTGAGGATCTGCCTCCACCGCGAATATCACGTACCCCGAATTTCTTGAAGAAGGTCCAGTCGGCATGGCCTGGGCGGAAAAGGTCCTTGAGGTTCGAGTAGTCATATGAGCGATGGTTTGTGTTGTACAAAATCATGGCAAGAGGGGTGCCTGTGGTAAGACCCTCATACATGCCGGAGAGGATGACCAACTCATCCTGTTCATTTCTCTCTGTGCCTAGGGGGTTTGCCCCAGGCCTTCGCCGTTTCATTTCTGCCTGTATTGCCTCGAGGTCCAGTTTGAAGCCTGACTCAAGGCCATCGATGATGACCCCAAGACCCTCACCATGGGATTCCCCGAATGTGGTGACGGTAAAAGCCGATCCGAAACTATTGTGACTCATAAATAAACTCCTCAGAAAGTCTGGAAAAAAGATATTCAGCGCTCTCGTTGATATCGGTATAAGGAGACAATTCTATCACAATATCAGAGAACTTTCCATAGAGAGCATCCCGACTCGTATACAGCTCAGAGAACGATCCTTGAATGTTATTGGGATCAAGAAAGGGGGGGACTCCGCCTGCAAGAATACGTTTGAGCAGGACCTCCTTCTCTACCTTAAGATAGATTACTTTCCCAGATGTCTTGATAAGGGAGATGAGGCGTGTGTTGTCGCAAGCTCCCCCTCCTAGACTAATGATGGTATTTGTAGGCTTGGTTGAAAGAAAACCTTCCAGTGAAGAGACTTCTTGAGCCATAAAAGCAGTCTTCCCCTCGTTCCTGTACAACTGTCGAATGGAAGTCAGTTCAGGACGATCTTTGAGGATGAGGTCATCGTTATCAATGCAACGATAACCTGTTTTTCGTGCAACAAGTCTACCCAGACTGGTCTTTCCACTATGTTTTATTCCACAAAAAAAGAGTATAGCCACCGTCAGGACCTATCAAACAAATCTGTCCACTCACCGCTATAGGCTAACAAGACAGGCTTTCTGGCAGGTGTGTTGCCATAGTAGGTCCGCTGTCTTCTCTGCTTGCGTTCGAGTGTGATGCGTTCGGTCTTCATCTGGTAGCGCGCTTCATGGAGGTTTTTGCGAACCTGCTCTATGTTATGATTCACTTTGATTGTCTTTTTCAAGGCAAAGTGGAAAGTTACGATCATGGCATACCAGAATAGGGAAAGCAATAGCGGCTGGAAATCCATATAGGTGTAGGCTTTGGCCCTGGAGGTCTCCATGGAGGCAATCGTATATAGGTTGATGGCGTTGGGCCAGATAAGAAATAGGGTGACTATGAGGGGCACCACCCAGTACAGTCCCTGTCTGGAGAAGAGAAACCTGAGGCAAGCAGTAAATGCCAGAAAGTTCAAAAGTAGACAAACAATGGGTAGTCCATACGTCTCGATCATGATGCCTCCGCTTTTCAAGGATGATCTCCTATGATACCATAGCTACACTATTTGGGGAATATCTATGGAAATGGCAAAGAACCTGGACCTGGAACAGTTGCAACTACGAAAGAACAAGCGAAAAGGCGATGTGCGTGGTGCATATTACCGAGACACCACAGCGATTATCCACTCCTCTCCCTTTAGACGGCTCAAGCATAAGACGCAAGTTTTTTTTGCTCCAAGCAATGACCACATCTGCACTCGTATGGAGCATTGCCTCCATGTCGCATCCATTGCCTCGACCATATGCCGTGGTCTCGACCTTGATACCGAGCTCGCCTGGGCCATCGGCATGGGGCATGACCTTGGTCACACCCCCTTCGGGCATACTGGGGAGAAAATTCTCTCCACTCTTATGCAGAAAGAGGGCTTTGCTCCCTTTGAACATGAATTGAACAGCTTGCGTGTCGTTGACTTCCTTGCTGAACATGGCAAGGGCCTTAATCTAACCTACGCTGTTAGGGATGGCATTGTATGTCATAATGGCGAGCATCTGGTGCAATCGATACAGCCAACCTTTGAGATAAAGAATCTTGATGATCTGAGCTCACGTAAGGGGCTCATCCCAACCACCAGCGAAGCGGCGGTGGTGCGTTTCAGTGATTCCATCGCCTATATCGGGCGAGACTTTGAGGATGCCACCAGGTTGAACATCATCAAGGCCGAACAGTTGCCTTCCCTGGTTGCCCAGCGCCTGGGTACTACGAATGCGCAGATGATAGACACCCTGGTCAATGATGTCATAGAGCATTCCAACAGTAAGGAAGGCATATGTTTCAGTGATTACTGTTTTGAAGCCATTGAGGCAATGATAGCCTTCAATTATGCCAATATTTATAAGAGCCCGTTGCTTGAGGGGTATGAGCGGTACTTTACCCGCCTGATAACCTTGATTGTCGATTATCTGAAGATGCTCAGAGAGACTTGTGGTTTTGAAGAGGAGCTCTATGCCTCAGAGAAGAATATGCTTGCTATGGGATTTTTCCATCACCTACAGGATATGCAGGAGAGTTACCAGAAACACGATGGATCTCTCGATCATCTTATCTATGACTATGTTGCTGGGATGAGCGACAATTTCGCCCTAGATTGCGCCAACGAAATTCTCAAACCTGAGCACCTCAACGATTCCATTGAACTTTCACTTACCGGCAAGTGGTTTGATGCCAGGTAACTATTGCAGTTCCTTGCCCAGCTGTTGTATCTCAGCAATGAATTGACCTAGGTCATCAAAGGCCTTATACACAGCAGCGAACCGTACGTAGGCGACTAGGTTGACCTCTTTGAGTTGCTTGAGTGTTTCGTCTCCAATATCAGACGAGGTTATCTCGCGCTTGCTCCCTACCTTGAGCATGATGGCATCCTCAATGTTGTGTAGTAGTGTCTCAACCCTGTTTTCACTTATATCCAGCTTGTCTGTGCAAGTACGAATGCCCCTGCCTATCTTATGTAGGTCAAAACGTTCACGCCTACCATCCCGTTTGATGACCATCAGGGGCTTGTCCTCTATATGTTCGTAACTGGTAAAACGATAGCCGCAGGTGTTGCATTCTCGTCTCCTGCGTATGGCTGTACCACTAGCATTTTGGCGGGATTCCAGAACCTTATCATTCATTTCTTCACAATGTGGACACCGCATGAAGCTCCTCCTAAAGATACTATAGCAAAAAAATGGCAATTTTTCAACATCTAGTGGTATTTCTGTAGTAGCTATTAAAGTTACGAGAGCCATAAACACTAGGAGCTGACAGAGTTTCAGATATTTACTATTTTTTATGGTAAAGAATTTTGTAATTTACCGCACAAATATACTACATGTTGTTGCAATATTCTTTTACTTGTGATTATAATAACATTATATAAGGAGTATATGATGGCAGAGTCGGTTAGCAGTTGCGTCAAACGAATCGTGGACAAGTCCCCCTTTATACATGAGATGCTCATCAACGGTATCCTCTCTTTCAGCAACTACGCCCAGACAATTCATACTGAAGTAGAGAAAGCCTATGGCAAGGACGTGAAAAGCTCGGCTATTGTCATGGCATTGAGACGCTATGGGGAAGAGCTTAAGATGCGTACCATGAAAGAAGAGCATAGCAGTGTTGAGTATGGCATTGTGATGAAGACCAACATTTTCGACCTGAATCTGGTCAGGCGTGACAGATTCATCAGCAAGCTTGGAGCCCTCTATGGTCAAGTCTCTACCGAGAAGGGTGACTTTCTGAACATCACCATAGGTAGTCATGAGGTTTCCCTTGCAGTAAGCGAAAAGTATCGGGATCTGGTCACTGATCTTGCCAAGGAAGAGGAGGTTTTGCATGAGATGGAGGACCTGGTTGCCCTTTCTCTGGTTTTTACAGGCGCTTTCTTGCAGACCCCTGGGGTGGTCTATGAAGCGGTGCGTCGTCTTGCCTGGGAGCAGATAAATGTCATAGAGATTGTTTCCACCATGAATGAACTGACATTTGTCATCAAGCGAGAGGACTCCATGAAGGCCTTTGATGTCCTACAGGGTTTTCTTGGTGCAAAGTAAGACAATTACCCTTATCACAGGTGGGTATGATAGTGGAAAGACTACGACCTTGCTCGCATACCTCCAGGAAAAAAACTATCCTGACAACCAACTTTGTGGCTTCGTTTCCCTTGCCAAGGCAGGAAAAACCTGCTATAGACTGAAAGACCTCTTTTCAGGGAGCGAACGGGTGGCACTTTGTGAACAATACATGCCCTCTGGGCGCAAGCAGGGAAGGTTCTTTGTCGATGATGCTGTATTTGCCTGGGCAAACACCCAGATCATCGAACATTTGGGCTCTGCAAAGCTTGCCGTCTTCGATGAATTGGGGAAGTTCGAACTGGAAGGTAGGGGGTTTGACCCGTCCTTTAGAAGGGCATTAGCAACCACAGATTTGGATATTGTGGCTACTGTACGCCAGAGCTTTCTTCAAGAGGTCATAGATTACTATGCACTAGATGGATACACCCTGAGCTTACGACAGGTGTGACTACATCTGAGGATGGGCGATGATGAATGAACTCTTATGGTTTTTGCTTTTGGCATTGGATTTTGCAGCGATCATGGTTGCCTATAGGTTTTGGGGAAAGCTGGGCCTCTACATCTGGATTCCTATCAGCATCATCCTTGCCAACATCCAGGTCACCAAGAATGTGGTGATATTTGGCATTGAGGCTACCCTTGGCAACATTGTGTATGCCTCCAGCTTCCTGGTCACCGATATCCTCAGTGAGATCTATGGCAAGAAGGAGTCAGCCAAGGCTGTCAAGTTTGGTTTCTTTGCCTTGCTTTCAATGACGATCCTCATGCAGGTGGCCCTCCTGTTCGAACCCTCATCATCAGATATTGCAAACCCTGCACTCATGACCATATTCGGCCTCATGCCCCGCATTGCCATCGGTTCGCTGATAGCCTACCTACTCAGCAACACCCACGACATATGGGCCTTTGCCTTCTGGAAAGAGAAGAAGCCGGGTAGGGGATATCTCTGGCTCAGAAACAATTTCAGTACGTTTGTCAGCCAACTCATTGATACGCTGGTCTTTACCTTCATAGCCTTCTGGGGGGTATATCCCACTTCAGTACTGGTCCAGATACTTGTCAGCACCTTTGTCCTGAAGTGGGTGGTTGCCATTTTCGATACCCCGTTTATCTATCTTGCCAGGGACTGGTACGAGAAGGACAAGATTCCTACTCCCTCTATTTAGCAGGTAGGATGCTTGCCAGCTCAGTACGACACGCCAGATTCCCTGCATAGAACGAGGGGGAGAAAGGTTTTCTTTCAAGGACAAACCTGTCATCGTAGATAAAATTCGACCCATCGACATACTGTATGTCCATCCCACAAGCTAGTAGCACTGCATGACTTGCCGTTATATCCCAGATATAACAGCTTTGGTTCACACATCCTTGGATATGTGAATAGATGACAGGAGCGAGCATATGCAGGATGCTACTGCCAAAAATCCTTATCTTGCCATGAAAGTTGGAGAAGTCCATCAGCCGCTGTCCACTCGATCCCATGGTTATCTGCCTGGGTCGGTCCTTGTCGCCTGTAAGGGCCCAAGACTCACCATTGATTAGCAGTTCTGATCCTGGGTCGAGACGGACAAACAAGGAATCTTGTCCTATTCCCCACCTGGGTGCTGAGATATAGGCCCCAACAGGTTTGCGATCCTTGTCCAGGACACCAAGGGCAACAGCCCAGGAGGGCAGGCCTTGGGAGTAAACATCAGTTCCGTCTATGGGATCCAGGACAAAGGTGTAGGGGGCATCCTTATCAAAGGCAGTGAGGGTTTCTTCACTGATGATGTTCGCCTCGGGAAAGAGGGTACTTACCACAGATAAGATCTTTTTGGAGATCGACAGGTCTGTTTCGGTGATGACCGAACCGTCAGTCTTGTAGGAGCGGTGTATCTCCCTTTGCTGTTCCTTTGCATAGAGACCAGCATCTTCTACGGCCTTTGAGAGTATATCGAGTTTTTCACCGGTAAGTTGTATTTCCATTCTATTGCATAACCTTCTTGCTCATGATAGGGTAATGGCGCTTATGCAAATGCCTATCGCCACTATCGTTCAATCGTATATTAAAAGCAGCCCTGCCTACAAGGCGTATGCCACAGGAGCCTCCTCTCTTTCTGTCCAAGGCCTTGAAGGATATCCTCTGGCTCTCTTTTTGCGTCTGCTTAGCCGTCATGAAAAGAAGCGTATCTGGGTAATTTGCCCCACAGAAGAGAGTGCCCTTGCCTTGTTGAAGGACAACGGCTTACGAGTTGATACCAAGAGTGTCATGCAGACGCCCCTGAGCAAGGAAGAGGTGCGAACCATCTACCTTCCCAGTCATGGCAGGAAACTCTACTCGACCTTTACCGGTGATGACATCGAGTATACCCAGCTTAAACGGCTGTCCTCCATCAAGGATTGCACTCGTGGCATTATCGTCACACACCTGAGACCCTTTGTCAGTCAGATGGTCTCCCCTAAGGCCCTTGGGGATGCAGAACTGTCCATTAGAATCAATTCTCCCTTCGATCCAATCAAGCTTGCAGAAGAGCTTGGAGGGGCGGGATACATAAACACTGTGGCAACCAGTGCCCCCGGTGAGTTCTCCGTACGTGGCGAAGTCATGGATATCTTTCCTTATGAGAGTGACAATCCTTACCGGATCTATGCCGACTGGGATACTGTGGGCAAGATTAGTATCTTCAACCCTGTCACTCAAGAGACCACATCTAAAATCAGCAGCTTCTCCCTATCGTTGGTCGATGCTTCCAACGCCAAATTGCTTACCTCCTCCATTGAGGAGTATTTTTCCAAAGATGATTACTTTTGCTTTGTAGGCGACCAGAGACTGGCCACCAGCTATCACAGTCTCACTCTCGAGGCAAAAGCCCTCTACCGCGAGGCGTTTTTGGAAGATCGTGATGCATTGAAGCCCGACAGGCTCCTCTTTGATTTCCCTGCTTTCCAGAAGCGTGTGACCAAGGCTATGACACTGGTGGACCTCTCAGGCCAAAAGGATGATGTCTACTCGTTTGACATTGGTGGGCCGCGCTCCTATTTTGGCAATTTCGTCCTGCTCAAAGAGGAGCTCCTGAGCCTGCATAAGGATGGGTGGCAGGTAACAATCTTTACCGAGAATCTGTTGCAGAGGCAGCGCCTTATGCAGATGCTCAGTGATTTTCCTGCTCTCCAGTGGGAGACGCAAGAGATATCAGGAGGCTTTTCCATTCCTAAGGAGAAGGTCATTGCCATCTGCGAACATGAGATCTTCGGTCGTCGCCGTCAGGTAGTCAAGACCTTGCAACATACCCAGTCATCACCGTTGGACTCCTTTGTTGACCTCAATGAAGGCGACTATGTCGTACATGTGAATTACGGGGTGGGCCAGTTCGTCAAGATCGATCGTGTTTCCAGCTTTGATCGTGAACGGGACTTCATCAAGATAGAGTATTCCGATAATGAGATGCTCTATGTCCCCATCGAGCAGGCCAACTTGGTCCAGCGCTACATAGGTAGTGAAAAGGGTGCACCCCGAAAGGATACACTTGGAGGACAGGGTTGGGAAAACAAGAAGAAAAAAGCCCGAAAGAGTGCAGAGGACCTGGCAAAGCACCTTATCACCCTTTATGCAAAACGTAAGAATAGTGTCGGATTCTCATTTCCCAAGGATACTGATTGGCAACTGCAGTTCGAGGCTTCCTTTCCTTTTGATGAGACAGCTGACCAACTGAGCTGTATCGAGGACATCAAGGAAGATATGGAGAGGCCGACTGTCATGGACCGTCTGGTATGTGGAGACGTCGGCTATGGAAAGACCGAAATAGCTTTCCGTGCTGCCTTCAAGGCCGTCATGGGAGGTAAGCAGGTAGCATTTCTTGCTCCGACGACCATCCTTGCAGAACAGCACTATGACAATTTTATCAAGCGGGTGGGTTCTTTTCCTATCAGATGTGCACACCTGTCACGAATAGTACCCAAGAAAGAGCAGAAAAAGACCCTGCTTGCTGTTGCTGAAGGTAAGGTGGATATCCTTTTTGGTACCCATAGGATTTTGCAAAAGGACATTCTCTATCGCGACCTTGGACTGCTTGTCGTAGATGAGGAGCAACGCTTCGGAGTGAAGGACAAGGAGCGCATCAAGACGATGCGAACCAGCATCGACTCTCTCTCCTTGAGCGCAACTCCCATTCCCAGGACACTGTACATGTCGCTGTTAAAGATTCGTGATATGTCACTTCTTACTACTCCTCCCATAGCCAGGATGCCCATCAAGACCACAATTGATGAGTTTGATGAGTACGTCATCTACCGCGCCATCCGTGAAGAAGTTGCTAGAGGTGGGCAGGTATTTTATCTGCACAACAGGATAGAGACCCTCGAGAATGTGGTGATGCAGCTTTCACAGAATCTGCCTGAACTTATCATAGAGAGTGCCCATGGTCAGATGGACAGTTCAAAGCTTGAAGATACGATGCGTCGCTTTGTCCATCAGGGTATCCAGGTCCTGGTATCGACGACCATCATTGAGAATGGGATCGACATCCCCAATGTAAATACTATCATCATCGACCGGGCAGACCGTTATGGGCTGAGTCAGCTTTACCAGTTGCGTGGCAGGGTGGGACGCAATGATCGTCAGGCCTATGCCTATCTCTTCTACCCCCAGGGAAGTTCCCTCAGCGAGATAGCCGTAAAACGTCTGAAGATAATCAGCGAGAATACGGAGTTGGGATCAGGTTTCAAGGTCGCAATGAAGGATATGGAGATTAGGGGAACGGGTAATCTCCTCGGGAGGGAACAGAGCGGACAGCTCGCTTCGGTAGGGCTGGACATGTATATCAGGATCCTTGATGAAGCGATTGCAGACCTGCAAAAGGGTGGCGAGCGAGAAGAGGAGAAGGAAGTATTCCTTGAACTCGATTATACAGGTTTCATTCCCGACTCCTATATCAAGGCTCCCCAGGTCAAGTTCGATATCTATCGCAAGATATCCTCCATTACTGACGAAAAAAGCCTGCAACAGCTCAACAGTGAGTTGGCAGACCGATTCGGACCTCTTCCTGAAGAGGTTGCGAACCTATTGTATATCGCTGAGATCAAGATTCTCTGTCGCAAACTTTCCATTATACATCTGACTGACCGCAGGGGCACCGTAACCTTGGAGTTCGGAAAGGTAGCCAAGCTGAATGTCCAGAAGGTGATGGCCCTCATAGCCTTGAGCAACAAGCGCGTCACCCTAGATCCCAGACGGATGAATTTCATGTATATTAAAATTGATGCAGTCTCCTTGCGCGACAAGGCTTTGTTCCTCATGGAACAGTTGCAGCGACTGCTGTAGGAGTTTCGATGGATACCATATTTGATGAGATACCGACACTAGCAAAGGTGGAGGACCGAGAATTTGGCACCCCAAGGACGATTAAGAGCTTTGTATTGCGGTCAGCTGGTCTCAAACCTTTCCAGGTGGAGGCTCTACGCCAGTATTATCCGACCCATGTCATACAGTTTCAGAAAGAGATTCTTGATTTTAAAAAAGTATTCGGCAACGACAATCCGGTGATCATCGAGATAGGGTTTGGAATGGGTACCTCGTCCCATAGAATTGCCAAGGAACGAAGTGAATACAACTACCTCGGCTTTGAGGTATTCCTTTCAGGTTTTGCTAAGCTGTTAAGCCTCATTGGCAAGGACAATCTGTCAAACATGCGCATTATGCGCTTCGATGCAGTAGATGTCCTTACCCATATGATTGCAGACGGTTCGGTTGCAGGCTTCCATATCTTTTTTCCCGATCCCTGGCCTAAGAAAAAACAACAAAAGAGAAGGCTCATTCAGGAACCTTTGGCCACACTCTTGGCCAGTAAGCTACACAAGGGAGGATATATCTACTGCGTCACCGACTGGGAAGAGTATGCCTACCAGATGTTGGATGTCTTTGCAAAGGTCCCCTCTCTTGTCAACCCCTATGAGGGGTTTGCCCCTCCCAAGGAATGGAGACCAACCACAAGTTTCGAGCAGAAGGGCCTGGCTCAGGAGTTTCCCATCAATGAAGTGTGGGTGGAGAAGCGGTAGCTATGGCATAAGACTGACAGCTTCCCATCCAAGGCTATCTCAGTAGTTGGTAGGGGGCGTATAGCTCAGAACAACCTTTCTAAGCTCTTCTTTGTCTCTGCATCAGAGCAAAGCGCCTGTATCACTTTTGGCCAAAGTTCTGCATATGTAAAGAATTCGTCAACCTTTTCTCCTAAAGCCAGACCTTTTTTGATGACTTCTTCGGCAGAGAGGAACCAAGGTTCTTTCTCTATTTCCTTTGGCCTGTCTGTAAGGACACGTAAAGCCTCTTCTTGGAGATTTCCCTTGAGGAAGTTTCCTGGATAGGGGCCTAATTCTTCTGCCCTTACTGCTTTAAGACATTCTTTTGTTATGCTCTTTTCTATCTTAGCTTTCTCATACAGGAATCGCATGACATCCTCTTGCAGTTTGTTTGTCTCCTTACAAATAGGAGGATGGTGGTCAATCATCAAGGTCTTGTCACATTTCCATTGGAAGGACGCCATCATTGAATTGATCATATAATCAATATCTTCACCACGACGAACAAATGGGTCAAAAGGTACATGCATGAATAGCCTACGGGAGAACACCATGTTTCCGCCCAATACGATAGAGGTATCTGTTATGGGCTCTTTTGACTGCTCTATTTTCCTGTACACCTCATTCTGGTAAGCCTGCTTCATTTGAAAAAGGCTAGGATTGTGTATGGAGGCAAAACGGTCATGGACAAGTGTCTTTCCCCCTTCATAACGATATCTGCCTGCAATACCATCAATACCAGGCTTGTCTAGATGTTCCAACACCTTGGAAGGGTAGTCGTTTTCCACCAATTCATCGTCATCGATGGCTGAAATGACTTCAGCACCCAATATAGCAGGAATTGCCAGCTGACAATTCCTGATAGAAGCATAACCATCAAGGCTAAGGTAGTCTTTTGGGAACCCCAGTGCAACAAGTCGCTGTTGGACCTCTTTCAGCTTCTTTGTATGGAAATGGCCTATGTGTAGTCTGTCCGAATATGGTTGTATGATCCGGTCAACTGATTCTATGACCTCTTCTTCTAAGGAAGGGTGTACTGCACAGCTTAACACCAGGACCCTAAAACCTTTAGGTGTATCAGTCCTGGCAAGACTTTCCAGTGAAGCGGACAGCGTATCATCACCATCAAGGAAGGTAGGGTGGTCAAATACCAGATCCTCTGGCTGAGGTTTTCTTGTGATTTTACCCTGCCAGTAGGTTGGTATCACGACATAAAGCTCTTTCATATATCCTCCACGTACTTTGTTCATTTCAATACTATCTTGTTCGGTAGTATAATCATCAGTGAACTTCTCTTATTTTTAGTTCTTCAGGTTTATTGTCAATAGCGAAGGCACACATCTTGGACATCCGGCAGGATTTGTTATGGATGGTGAAGGCTTGGTTAGCAAACATGAAGCCTCTCTGTCCTTTTTGCATCCCAGTACTGAAGAGGCCCCACCGTCAAGATTAAGAAGAAACTCCAGAGGAGTATTGTTCATTTCTTTTGTCAGATGTATGGCAAGTGAAGCGGCATCACTGAACGTGATCCCCTTCGATTTGCTGTTTCTTCCCGATACCGACATAACCATAATCTTACCACCACCATATCCGATGACCGAACGTGGCTGTACCCCAGTAACATCCAAAGCAGTCTCTTGAGTCAGTAGGGAAGCAGGGGTGAACCACCCCTCCTTCTCTAGGTGAGCATAGGTTTCCTCTTTTGTTGCCACCAAGTTTTTGCTGTCCTTTACCAACAGGTTGAATCCGCCTGCTAACCAGGCAATCTTACTTTTTTCGATCGGAAGATTTTCCCACTCCACATTCCATGTGACTGTATCCACCTGTTCGATTCTCTCTTCAGTGGTTACTACCACGCCAAAAGGAGGAACCTTTACAGGGCCTTCTGAAGCATCCCACAGATAATCATGAATGAATGTCAGACACCAGAGCCCGTCTCCCACTGTCTTGGTGTCATTAGGGAAGTGAATCTCACTAGTATTCTTTGTGTGTGATCCTCTATTGGATTCTTGTTGCAGAGTGGCTTCAGAATCAGAAACCTCTTGTTTGGTGAATACGAACGACGTATCCCCATTTAGGGAAAGGGTGATCGACTTCCATTCACCCTCACAGGCGAACAACGTCCCGTCTTTGCCATACCCCAGGAGTGATTTGTGATATAGAGGAACGGATTCATACAAGCCGTCGCCTTGGGGAAAGGCAAGGTAATCCAACATGAAGTCATCCCACGGAAGGGTTCTCTTATCCTGGTTTGTATACCAACTTTTGAGGTTCTCGGTAAAATAGTAGTTGAAACTGGTGAAAAAACCTCCATTGGGATAAGGGAGTGAGAGAGGTGAATGTTTTCCAGAAAAGAAGATAGGTTTGATATGTATATGCTCTTTGTCAAAGAATGCAGTGGCAACATGCACTGTGTTGCTGGCGGCTCTCTCTGATCGTATCCATGTATTGTCTTCGCCTTTCTTGTAAAACCCTTTATCCAAGGTAAGTCGTTGTTCTTTTTCAGCTTGTCCTACCCATTTGGGTATTGCCTCCTCTCTAGCAAGGTCGGCTTCTACTCCATTTGAAGGGATGTGTGTTAGGTACCGGTACTCGCGCAAGGTCCTATTGTCTTTCACATCGGTAAGAAGAAGTTCTCCATATGTTGATTGTTCTGGGGTAGTTGTGGGACTGTTGTCAGGGATATTGTCATGCAACAACACTGAGGCAAACCACTCCCTCCTGTCCAAATAGGAGTGGACAGGGATTCCCTCCTTCAAGAATGCCAAGGCATACCAGACATCAGAACATAGGATGGTGAGGTCTTCGCTTATAGCTCTCATTGTCTTTACTCTGAGTTCAGTAGGATTGGGTAAAATTTTTACTGGGTAATCTTGTATGGAACATGCCAGAGCCTTATGAATTTCTGGTATACATACAATGACAGTATTGTTGCTTGATCTTTGTCCTTTATCAGCATGTATCGTATATTTTGCAACGAGAATGGATACCTGCTCATCGATAGGATACGTATCATAGATGTCTGGGAAGACAAAGACAGGGGAGTTCAGGCTACCTTCACTATCAGTTGGACCGGTGGCATGTGTCTGTTTCTTATTCTTTCCCTCAGGCACTTTTTCTCCTTCAGGGTATTTCTTCAGCGGGACGAATGACGAACTGCGCCAGTGAAGCTTAGCTTCAGGAATATACTGTATTCTATCTTTTCTGAGCAGTTCCACCAACTTTCCAGGGGAAAGCTGGTTCCATGTGTCATTGTCTGCTGTACAGATTGTCCTAATCCTATTTTCCCAGGCTTCATTTTTTGGAAATTGCTCGGCGATGTGGTCGATGATGACCTCACGTTCAGGAGCCTGGTCGAACTGGAGGATGAACTCACCAAAGACAAGGCGGCGGTGCCACCTAGTACCTTGGTAGCTGGCATAGGAACAGGGTAAATTATTACTCATTCCTTGATACCTCCTGTCATCAAACCACCAATTATCCTTTTCTGAAGGAGAAGGACGAGTGTGATGAGGGGGACTACAATTATTACCGCTGCTGCCATGATCGTGCCCCAAGGCATGTAGTTGTTTGATTCGTACATCTTCAGCCCTACGGTTACGGTCTTTATTCTGATGGGATTAAGCACTAAGGCAAAGAGATACTCGTTCCATATCTGGATAAAGGCGAGGATGCCTACAGTAAAGACTCCGGGGCCAAGGAGAGGAATGACTATTCTGGTGAAGGCCTGCGCCGGAGATGCCCCGTCTATCTCTGCTGCCTCTTCGAGTTCCTTGGGGACTGCATGGAGATAGGGGGTCAAGAACCATATTACTATCGTCAGGGTGAAGAGCACATTCACTATGATGAGGCCCATGAAACTGTTCAGCAGTCCCATTGCTCTGATGACCCCGTATATGGGGCTTATGATGACAATGGGTGGCAGCAACGAAATGGACATGACTAGGATAAGGAAAGGAGTCTTTCCTTGTATGGGGGTCCTTGCTATTGCATAGGCTGCCATGCTCCCAAGTGCCAAGGAGAAAGTGGTTGCAAAGGTTGCAATGACAAAGCTGTTGCCCAAGTAGTTGAGCAAGGGTCTTGTCGTGAAGGCTTTGTAATAATTCTCTATTGTATACTGGCGAGGGAACCAGGTGAGAGCAAAGATATCCTTCTCCATTTTGAAGGAGTTGAGTATTTGCCAGAAGAAAGGGAATCCTATGGTAAGGATAAAGAAGAAGGCAAAGAGGTAGAATAACGTCTTGTGTAGGGTTGTTTCTTTGTTCATGTTTTGCTCCTTTTCCCGCCGTCGATCTTGCCTCTGATGACATCAGTGAACAAGAGTGCTATCAGACAGGTGACGAACAACGTAAAGGTTGCAAGCGTTGATCCATAGCCATAGTTTCCTGCATCAAAGTACGTACGCATGGTATACATGGTAAGCGATTCTGTCGCATATCCAGGACCTCCATTCGTCAATGCCACTATTACGGTATAGACCTTAAAGGATGAGATGAGCCGAAATAGGACAGCTGTTGCCAATACTGGCTTCAGTAGTGGTAGGGTAAGGGAGAAATAGCGTCGAATGGGTCCTGCCCCATCGATTGCAGCTGCTTCATAGAGAGTGGTAGGTATAGTCTGCAGTCCTGCCAGTACAAGAAGTGACACATAGGGGGCTGTTTTCCATATGTCAGACATGACCAGGACAAGGCGTGCTGTACTATCTCGACTAAGCCAGGGTAGAAAGCTATCTATGACACCCAATGTTGTGAGTATCTGATTGAAAACTCCATACTGGTCATGCACCATGAACTTCCACATGAAGCCACTTACTATGGTGGGGATGGCCCAGGGGATAAGCACTACAACACGAAGAGCTCCTCGTCCTTTGAAGGGAAGGTTCATCAATTGGGCAAATACCAGGCCAAGGATTACCTCTATACCAACGGTAACGAGGGTAAACAGCAAGGTAAAGAAAAGGGCGTTAAAGAACCTGCTGTCGCCAAGCATATGGGCATAATTGTCCAAGCCAATAAATGTCATAACGGGTCCTGTCTGCAGCCTGAAACGATACAAGCTCAATATGATGGTCCTGCATACTGGATAGATGGCAAATACTAGGAATATCAACAGAGTAGGTATCATGCATAGGTAACCAAACTGTTTTCGGGTGAGTGTCTTCATAGGATAGTTCTCTTTGAAAAGGTCCTTCCCTCTCTTTCAAGAAGGAAGGACCTTTTAGACTTGGGCGGATATTATTTCCCTACTTGTTCCATGGCCTTTTGGGCATCAGCGAGAGCCTGGTCGGCACTTTTGCTGCCCTTCATGGCATTCTGCACTTCAGAAGAGAGGATAGAGGATATCTCAGCATAGTACGGTGACTGTGGGCGAGGTGCTGCAGTCTCCAATACTTTTGGGAAGTCACTGTAGTACGGGTATTTCTCCAGAATGTCCTTGTCAGTATACAGTGCTGTTCTTGCAGGCATAAAGGAGTCATTAAGAGCATGCAGTTTCTGTGCATATTCGCTTGCATAGAATTTCATGAACTTGATCGAAGCAGCCTTGTTCTTTGAGTTCTTGTTCAGGAAGAGCTGCCAGCCACCAAGGGTACTCTTGCCCATGGTGCCTTGTGGTCCACGTGGGAGAGGTGCGACACCGAGTTTGCCCATTACCTGACTTTTGGCAGGATCTTGCCCCATAGCGTATGCCTTGGGCCAAGCACGCATGAATACCTGATTTCCTTGGAACATGGAAGATCGGGCATCGCCACTGCCATAGGAGAGGACTCCTTCAGGCATGAGGTTGTCCTGATAAGCGTCTGCCATTATCTGTAGGATCTGGCGATTTTGGGAAGAGTCTATAAGGATAGCTCCATCCTTGTCGATGACTTGTCCCCCGTTTGAATAGAACCACTCAACAGCGTTACAGGTGAGGCCTTCTCCATTTGCAAGGGATCCTACCATGGCATAGAGGCTACCGCCTTCATTCTTGTTGATCTCCTGTGCAGTTGCAAAGAGATCGGAATAGGTCTTGGGAACATCCTTTCCATATTTTTGAAGCAGGTCTTTTCTGTAGTAAAGTACTCCGGCGTCAGTTCTAAATGGTATGCCCCAGAGGTTGCCTCTATAGGTTGCTGCCTCAATGGTTCCAGGAAGGAAACCTGCTTGTTCAGAAGCAGGGAACCATGTGTCCAGGGGATCGATAAGTTGTGCTGAGGCAAAGGTTGCAGTCCAGGTGACATCGGCATTGAAGAAGTCAATGGAACTGTCTCCACTTTGCAATGCGATAAGCAGAGCTTGAAGCTTGTCATTGGTTGCTTCGGGTAGTTCCACTACCTCCACAGAGATGTTGGGATTTGTCTCATTAAACTTTTCGATAATGGTCTTTTCTGTATTTCCCAGCGACGAGGCATGGGAATACCAGTGTAGAGTGACTTCTCCTTCTGGTGATTCTTCTTTGCTGCCTGCGGCAAATAAAGTGGTAGCTACGAGAAGAACAGTCAAACATAAAGCAAGTTTTTTCATCTTTTCCTCCTTGAGTATGTAAGTTTTTGCATACTCTGATATAGTAACAATATCACACAAGATAATGTATATCAAGCATTTCATATACGCAAGTTCTTGCATTTTTTTGCAACTCATGCTATCTTAATCTCTATGAATAGCCTATTGGACCGTGTTACCACCCTTATTCGGGAGTTGCGCCTTTTTCAAAAGCTCTCACAGACAACAGTGGCAGATGCTTTGCAGGTGCCACTGCGAACCTATCAGAGTTGGGAGAAGAGCTACTCCTCAAATATCGAGAACCTCAATGCCATTTGTGAGTTCTACTCGCTGGAGTTCTCTGAGTTCCTTGAACTCTCTTCCCTGTCAAAGGAAGCCTTGGATATCAGGCTTAAGCATTCCCTCTCTCCTGAGAAAGTCTTCATAAGTGAAGTATTCGCAGGTTTGGGTCCCGAAACCTTCTCACATTTGATCTCAGAACATGGTATTGAGAATCTCATCAGGGATGCCTATTTCAGAGGCGAACTAGATGGGAGGATTCGAAGCGTAGCTCGGAATGAGGCTATGGAACAAAAGGTGGCCGATTTCACTGGTTTGAAGAGGCAGTGTGTCCAGGTAGTGGAGACACGACCAATAAAAATGCAACTTCTCAAGGAGATGATCTTGGGCTGGTTTGGTTCCTTGTGGATAGAAGAGTGGGCAAGAGCCTCCGATCGCTTCTCCCTTGGAGTCAGTAACGGCTATACCGTTGCCCGCATTTTGGATCACATGAAGCGGGGTAGCATTGGAAATTTACAGCTATTTCCCTTGAACTTCACCATGACTCCAGCTGACTTTTCCATTACCGCGACTTCCCTGATATCCTCCTACAGATATCGCAATGAAGGGAGATGTTCAGAATCGAACCCTACCTCTGAAGCTGAGGTCTTTGGTGCAATGCAGCTCGCTGATGCTGCATTGCTCGGTATAGGCACCTTTTCCAAACAAGGGTTGTATACCCAGATGATCACAGCATCGCTGGGGTCTTCTCACCTTGAGACAATACTCCAAAGTGGAGCAATAGGGGATTTGAACTACTATCTTCTGGATAAGGAAGGGGAAGTAATTGACAGTCCATCCCTTGTTTCACCTATTGGAAGCAATCAAACATCATCCCTTATCAAGTCGATCAATCTCAAACTGCTAGGTCAGAAGGCTGACCGCGGATGCAAGATCATCATAGCAGCTGCTGGAGAGCATAAAGCACCGTTGGTAAAACTGGCAATGCAGAAAGGATATGCCAATCATCTCCTGATAGACAGTTCTTTGGCAGAGGCAATGCTGGCTCTTTAAAAATTTCTTGCAATTTGCTTCCACCTGAACCAATAAAGCGTATAACCAACTAGCTGGTTCCTCCTCTACGTATCCATGAGAGGGGGACTCTCAGAGGCCATCTGATGTTTATAGGAACAACTTCTGTTCCAGTCTATTTGGAAACTTGTCCCCTCATACAGTTGGCATGCTAAGGTTTCAATCAATAAGAACGGTCTTTGCAATCTCACGTAGCCTTTCATTATCGTTAGGCAGGGATTCGACAAGTGGTTCTCTAGATGTCCAATCATATCCATGGAGATATACATTACTAGTAAGAATCTTTAAAAGTGTAGCTTGAAACCCAATGGTACCCAATGCCTCCTGCCGCTTCTAGACACTGGAAATCAATAAAGTTTTGTAACTTTTTATAGGTGAAAACCCGATTGGTATCAAGAATTTCATGGGAATATATGTTGTCACAGTAGCAAAGGCTGTGGCCGATTGAGTAGCTTTTCAGGATAGTTTCGAGGCAGATATAGATGAAAGCGAGAATACTTTGGGACATGAAATGTGGAAATTTATGGGGGAGGATAGGATAGCCAATAATTCCCTTGGATTGTCCTCACTGCTTGTGATATCTGGTGTTTTAACCAATGTGACATGATTGCCTACGAACTTTTCTGTCATGGTACAGATTAGGTTGTACATTTTAGGACTATCCCCCAATTGCAAAATCTCAGAAACAGATATATCGTTGCTCATTCACAAGAGGAACCAAATTTCATGAACAAATCCGGAATTATTGTCTTCTTCAAAAGAGAATCAATATTATCAATCTCTTGGGTGCTCGCACTCATATCCATGGCTTTTGTTTTTCCTTCTCTCTCATACCTGTATTATATTGATTGGAAGGTACTAGGTTGTCCATTTGCACTTATGGTGGTAGTAGCCGGATTTCGGAAAATGTTTTTTTTACTAAACTTTCTACTTTTCTTTTACGATTTGCCCATAATCCGAGGCAAATTGCCTCAATATTGGTTGGAATTACATTTTTTGCCTCAATGGGTATCACCAACGATGTGGCTCTCATAACTTTTGTACCCCTTACCATCGTAATTTTTTCTCTTTGTAATGAAACAAAACCAATTCTCATGACAGTTGTGCTACAAACTGTTGCAGCAAATGTGGGAAGTGCCCTTACTCCGGTAGGGAATCCACAAAACTTGTTTATCTATTCCTTCTATGCACTACCTTTGAAGACTTTTTTCCTCTCTATGTTTCCTCTAGTGAGTATTGGAGCCTTGCTTATTGGTTTTTTGCTTCTCCTAATACCTTCCCAATCCAAAGATTTTCACATGCAAATCCAAGAGGTCCCTCAATTGGATACAAGAAAGTTGCTGAGGTATCTGGCGCTTTTTTTGCTTTCAATCGGAGTCGTATTTTATTTGGTTCCTTGGTATCTTGCAGTAGTGCTAGTTATAGTGTTTTCTGAGAAGATACTTCTAAAGAACGTTGATTATTCCTTACTTCTGACGTTTATTGGCATCTTTATATTTGTCGGTAATCTAGGTGAGCTTGAGAATGTGAAGAATGCCTTGCACCATTTATTGCAAGGTAAGGTATTTCTCACATCTCTGTTTGCGAGTCAAATCATAAGTAATGTTCCGGCAACCTTATTGCTTTCCCAGTTTACCGGAAATGGCAGACAACTTCTTCTGGGAGTCAAAGCTGGGGGCTGTGGAACTCTCATTGCATCGATGGCTTCAGTCATTTCCTTTACATGCTATACCCACTACAAGCCTTCTGATGTAGGCAGATATCTGTTTGTTTTTACCTGGGTCAATATGCTCTTAGTAGCACTGTTTATAGGGGTCTGGGTAGTCTTGCATTGAAATTCCATATCAGAGTTTTCAAACACAGACTGAGTAACAAGTACTCTACTTGAAGAGGAGGGATATGGTTCTATTGTGACAGTTCAATCCTCTTCATCATGCATATAGGACAAGACCTGGTTTCCATCCTCCAAGACAAAGGCCAAATCACTGCGATCCCAGTCGATTACCGGTATGAAGTTGTAGCAAAGGCATTTTTCTCCTGCCTCATGTAGCTTTCTCAAGGTATCGCCTGATCATTTTCATTCAATAATACCTTTTCATACATCAGGTTTAATACTATTCAAAAAATAGGTAGTACGAGCTGGAAATCTTCATAAAAATAGTACCATATTCAAAGTTCTGCAAAAATTGGATTTCTATCAAGAGAAATCCAATACGATTTTTCTAAAGTTCCCGCTGTCCACGAGCTCAAAGGCTTTTGTGATGTCCGTAAAATGAAAAATGTGTGAAATCATATTGTCTGGGTTAATGCTTCCATTCTCAAAAAGAGCAATCACCTTCTCAAAATTATCATGTTGCAATCTTGAACCAATGATGTCTATTTCTTTTGCCGTAATCAGATACTGTGGAATTGCTGAAGGTCGGGTATCAAATCCCATAGTAACAAGCCGACCTGCATTTCCTACTATATTCAATAAGAATTCTACAGAATTTGGATTACAGACACTGTCAATACAAATTGTGGGGCCATAGTTATTTGAGGCAAGCAAGATATCCATCTTGAGATTTGCATCTTGTCCATTGAGAACAACATCAGCACCTAATTTTTTTGCCTGTTCAAGTTTCTCATCTGTAATATCAACAGCAATAATCTTACATCCAAAGGTTTTTGCCACTGTTATTATCGTTGCACCTAAAGCACCTGCACCATACACAAGCAATACATCATCAGATTGCAACCGTCCTCTTGAACAAGCCTGGAAAGCAATCGTAAAGGGCTCAATAAGAACAGAGGTTTTAAAATCAAGACGCTCTGCAATTTTATATGCCGAGGTTTCAGGGATAGTCAAGTATTCTCGATAACCCCCATCAATATTCACTCCTCTGACTTGTAATTCCTTGCAAACATTATCTCTGCCATGTGTACAAGCATAGCAATGACCACAACTTTCAGTCTGTTTTATGATAACATGGTCGCCAACTGAAAACCGTGTTACAGAAGTTCCAATCGCAGAAACTATTCCTGTCATCTCATGTCCAAGAATTCTAGGGTAGGTTGCTACAGGACTCTTTCCTTTATAGATAGAAATATCGCTACCACAAATACCTGCAGCCAATATTTTTACCAAGACTTCATTTCCCTTTTCGATTTCAGACATTGGGATGTCAACCAATGCGATTCTGTTCGGCTCTTCTACCCTTATGGCTTTCATTATTTACCTCAATTCCGAAAGAGAAACCTTACAGATAATTTTTCTTATCTTTGCGGGTTTTCCCTCGGTACATACAAGCGGTCTGTGTGGTTCTTCAGGCCAGACAGCATAGAATTCACCTTGGTTTACTACAATACTGGTCTCATCAATACAGTTACTAAAAGCGATATCATTTTGAGCATCATATTCAGAATCTTTTCCAAAATGCTTAGTAAATCCACAAATTTCAGAACCCTCAAGCAAGTAGTGAATATCCATATGTTCCTTATGAATTTCCATCTTTGCATCCTCAGCCAGTACTGTTTCCTTTGTGACAATATATGCGACAATTTGATTCGGAATAATTTCGTAAATACCATCCACTGACTTTTGTTCATCCTTATGTTCATATATAAAAGCCAGCGCTTTGGCGATATTAACATCTACATGCTGGTATCTGCCAGCATGTAGTATTTGGTCAATTATCATGTAAGTATTCCTTATAAGGCTTTGATTTCATTCCAAACGGAATCATCAACAAAAATTCCCTGCTCATCGTGTTGCTTTCTAAAGGAAACGTAATCTTCCCCTGGGGCAAAAATTCCTGTTGAGTTCTCTGCCAATTCAGAATCTTTAATATACTGTGTGGCTTTTTCAACGATGTCAGACATATATTCGTCATTACAGGTTTGTTTGGGATCAATGACAATTATGACTTGGGATGCACCACCACAGCTACCCATTCCCTTCTTATCCAAATCTGCAGCACCTATTCCCCCTGTCAGCACACTCCCTAAAACGTCCAACATGAAGGAGAAACTCGAACCTTTCCAGTAACCGATAGGCATGATGCGCATAGATTCTTCAATGGCACCTGGATCATCAGTAATATTGCCATCTTTATCGAATCCACCAGGGAAAGGGAGTTTTTTACCTGCAAGGCGAGTCACCTGAAGTTTGCCATACGCATATTGGCTGATGGCCATATCAAGTTGCATAGCTGGTTTTCCATGAGGACCTGGAAGTGCCATCACAAATGGATTATTTCCTAAACGGCATTCTTTTCCCCCCCAAGGAGGCATACAGGATTCGGTATTAGTCCACATGATGGCAACATAGCCTTTGTTTGCGGCATACAGACCATAAGTACCACCTCTCATCCAGTGTGTTGTATTTTTCAGACCAACCATTCCAATGCCATACTTATCGGCCAATTCCATTGCTTTATCAGTTCCATACAAGGCATTAAGAATTCCTGGACCCATATTTCCGTCATATACTTGAAGTGCTCCAAATTCATTGACCAGAGTAGGTTCTGCGTTGATATCTACCCATCCTTTCTGGATGTAGTCCACAAACCGCGTTACCCTATTTGTTCCATGTGAATATATACCATCATTGGTTGATTCAGTATGAATTCTTGCACAGGTATCAGCTTTTTCTTCATTCATACCGTACTTCATAAATACCCGTTTAATTTCTTGTTGAATTTCATTAAAAGAAAGTCTCATTATTTACTCCTCATACCCATCCGAATTGGGCAGTTTTTCGTTACATTAAACCCCGTATACTAAATTGGGCAAAAATAGGATAATTTGTGGGAAAACTGCTAAAATTACTAAAAGAAAAACAATTGTTGCAATGAATGGAATGGCTTCCTTTGTGTATATATCAATCGGGCATCCCAGAATAGAGCAAGTGGAATACATGGTAACTCCGATTGGAGGAGTCATCCCCCCCATGGTGACCAGAATCATAAATAATATTCCAAAATGAACCGGATCAAATCCTAATCGCGTTACAATAGGAAGAAAAATTGGAGTCAAAATCAACACATTTGCAGTCGCTTCCATAAACATGCCAATGATAAATACAAAGGCCATTACAATGAGAAGAACCAGATACTGATTTGAGGTTACAGCAATAATACCCCTAGCCAAAGTCTGTGGAACCTGTCCAGTAACCAGAGCATAGCCGAACGAATTCGAGCATATTATGATAAGCATGATTACAGCAAGGTCTACAGCTGTTTGCCGCAATACTTCCATCAATTTAGTTAATGTCAATTCCTTATAAACCAATAATCCAATTATCAAAGCATAGACAACAGCAAAAGCACCTGCTTCGGATGGTGTAAAAATTCCAAATCGAATACCCACGATTAGAATGACAGGAAACATAATTGCCCAAATGTTTTCGAAAAATCCTCTTAGGACTTCTTTGAATGTAGCCGGCTTCACTGTTTCTCTAGCATATCCGCGTTTCTTGGATATAAAATATACAGCAAGCATCAATCCTATCGTCATTAAGGTACCTGGGACAATTCCAGCAAGGAACAATCTCCCGATAGAGACTTCACCTGTAACTCCGTATAGGATTAATCCAATACTGGGAGGAATCGTAGAGACGATCAATCCCCCCATTGCAAGAATAGCTGCTGTAAAACCTTTCGAATATCCTTTTTTTTCCATATCAGGCCCAAGGATTCTCGCTTCCATGGCTGCATCCGCAGTAGCAGAACCAGAAATCCCACCCATAAGGGCACTCAAAACGACTGAAACTTGAGCAAGACCACCATACATATGGCCTGTAATTACCGTAGAAAACTTAATGAGTCTCCGTGTAATACCAGTCTCATTCATCAAATTTCCTGCCAGTACAAAGAAAGGCACTGCCAGAAGAGAGAAGGATTGTGTGCTGCTGACCATTCTCTGTACTACTATTTGGAAAGGAACGCCTTCTGTCAAAAAGTAGAATACACTAGAAATACCTACGGCAAAGGCTACTGGCATCCCAAAAGCTAACAAAACAACAAATGTTATTACAAGATATATCATATGCCAATCCTGCCTTTATTTTTCATGAAAAGACTTCTAGAAATTTCAAGAATCTGTCTGGTAATCGTAATAATCATTAAACCACATCCGAAAGGAGCACTAGCAGTAGCGAACGAGTAGCTTATCGGCAAAGTCTGAAAACTTCTCTGCCTATTCACAATACTGAGATTTATTCCATACACTGTTACAAAGATAAGAAAGATGAGGATTAGGAGGCTTGTGATAAATCCAATAATCAGCTGCCCTTTTGCAGGAAATCTAATAACCAACATATCCACTCCCATATGCCTCTTTAGGGAGAGAGCCAGGTCTGCTCCAATGAAGCAGACCCAGGCGAAGGTCAACTGTGCCAGATCTGTAGACCATGACATATCAATTCCAAAAAATCTTAATACTGCAGCTAAAAATACCAGTACTATCAACATTGAAAGCCCAAAACACACAAATAATTGTTCAATTTTATGTACTGACACGCTGACCCCTCTCTTCTATCGACCAAGTTCCTGGTCAATTTTGTCTTTTAATTCTCTATATCCAACTGCATCATAAGCTTTTTCAGCCGCTGCAATAAAAGCTGGTTTATCAACTGTTGTCAGGATCAAACCACCTTCAATACACTTCTTTAGGTACTCAGCATCGTTGGCAACAACAACAGCCGATGCGGATTTACCTGCATTGTACGATTCTTCTTCCAAGATTGTCTGATACTCAGCTGGAAGCTTCTTGAACCAATCATTAGAAATAACCAAACCGGTAAGGAGTTGAAAATGGCCCGTTTCCGCTACATAGTTGGTTACCTCATATATACTGGCACCTATGGCTGCTGAATTGTGAACTTCCACACCTTCAATAACTTTCTGTTGGAGCGCTTGATACGCTTCAGACCAAGGCATTACAGTTGTATTTGCACCCATTGCTTCAAGAGATTTGGTTACGATTGCAGATCCTGAGGATCTAATTCTCTGTCCTTTCAAATCTTCAGGCTTTGTTACCGGATTCTTAGTATATAGGTTTCTGCTTCCCTGAAAGTAATTGAAGGAAAGAATCTTGAATCCATAGGCTTCAAATTCTCCAACCAATTCTTTGTAGACTGAAGTATCCATAAGACGAAGTGCATCTTCATAGTCGGTTGCAATATAGGGTCCACCAAGAATTCCAAAGTCCTTGATGTAATTACTCATTCGACCTGGATCAGTGATGATACCTACACCAGCACCTACTTTTGCCTGTTCCAGAACATCTTCATCAGCACCAAGCTGAGAGCCAGAATAAAGCTCTACTGTGACATTCCCGTCAGTTCTTTTCTCCACATTGCTCTTGAACAATTCAAGTCCTTTATATAAAGGATCATTTTCAGTGAGTACAGTTCCAACTTTTAGAGTATAAGTCTTAGGTCCTGACTCTGATGCCCCTCCAGCAAAGATGCATGCGGCAGCACTCATAACAACAAGAGCTAGCATAAAACTTTTCTTCATAATAAACCTCCATGCTTATTAACATACTAGCATGTTACAACAGGTTTTTTTATCTGTCAATTCTTTTCTTTATGTATAATAAAATGATATATTTGGTAGTTTTTACTATATACATATTCTATTAAAAATATAAGCTACAAAAAATTACAAAGTTTCATATTTTTTCTTATATGTAAGAATTTCAAAAAGTATATGAATCAATAAATTTATGAAATATTTATACTTACCTCATTGAAATGTTAGTAATATCTTTGTAATAATATACTTGAACTACATATAGGTAGTAGTATTATCATTTGATTCTAACATATTAGTATGTTATGATATTATTAGGTGTTGACAATCAAATCTTTGAATTTGGTTTCTTGCTTAATACTTGGAGAAGCGATGAACAAAAACAACCGACAGACAACAGCAGAAGATATATACAGTATTTTAAAATCCAGAATTCTCGATCTCCACTATATCCCAGGGTATTCTTTGAGCGCAGCCTCACTTTCCGAAGAACTTGAAGTAAGTCGATCCCCTGTCAGGGAAGCACTGATAAAATTAGCGGTGGATAATCTTGTAGAGATTTTCCCGCAGATTGGGACTCGCGTCTCTTTAATTAATCTTGACAAGGTAGGTGAGGAACGTTTTCTAAGAAAAAGTCTTGAAGAGTCGGCAATTAAGGAATTTGTTGAAAGCCACACAAAGGAAAATCTTGTACATATGAGAAATCTGGTTAGTAAACAAAAGGACTCTCTTCAAAACAAGGAGATTGTAAAATTCTTAAAGCAAGATGATGAGTTTCATGAAGAATCCTTCAAGTCGATCAATAAGCGATCCTGCTGGACACTTGCAACAAATTTCACCGCCAACGAACATAGACTGCGCTTACTAAGCCTCTCCTCTATCGGAGGGACTCAAGACATCGTTCTGGAAGCACATTTGAATTTAATCACTGCAATTGAAAATCGGCAAGAAGCCTCTGCCGTAAAGATATTACATCAACATCTTTCTAGGATAAGTAACGAGATATCCAAATTGGTTGCCCAATACCCAGATATATTCACATACAATGATGCTAGAAATAGTTCAAGATACCCCAAAAAAAATACAGAATTTCCAGAGGACTTCCTTAAGACTGTTGGTTCATAACATTTTTCCCATTAAGTTTTGCAGCAAGTTCTAACCTGGTTGTTTTACAACCATTTCGGTGACTTGTAACTATACTCACAATAGTTGGATACGGATTTTATCTTGAAGTCCTGAGTTTTATATCTAGGAAGGCAGAGGAAAACCGAAGGCCCCATAGAGATTTTTCTGTTTAGTTGTCATCTCGTCTGTCGTCCCACGCTTCCAATACCCTGCATTGTGTAGGTCCTGTACCGCTTGTTGTCCTTCATGGCCTTCTTTATGTTGTCTGCCGAGTTTTCTCGAGTTTTTCTTCCGACGATACCGAGGGGCCTCTCTTGGTTTAGTCATTGAAATGTGGACTATCGAATAATCTCACATATCTGCTTATGGATCAACTTTCTTCATTTGTTGCAAGCGTATGAAAAGACCCGGCTACTACAGTACCCGGGTCTTTTCTCCATCTCAATTATTCCATGTACTGACAATAGGTTCTACGTACATTGGTAATTCAAGATTATACAAACATCCCATGTACCAAACTTCTGGAATACATGCTTCTCATTGGATGGATATCAGCTATCCTGTGGAATTCTTGCATTGCTTCCACTTAAGGTGATGTCTGTACCGTCGTAGGTAGCGATAATTTTTGTATTTATTCCATTTACCTTATAGTCATAGATAAAAGACTTATTCTCTGAGCCCAAAGTATCATCGTGAATCTCCAAGTATACAAAATCCTTTGTATAGGGGGCAATATAAAAAGTTTTCTTGCTACCTGCTGCAATAGTTTCCCCACCAGACAATGCATTCGGGGAACTCCCTTTTGTCCCGTAAACATACTGCATGATTGAAACATAATCGATTGCGGCGGTACTGTCATTCACTACAACCAAAGCTTTGCTTCTTGGTGAGAAGTCACAGCTGGACAACATTGATACCAGCACCACAGAACACATCAAAACCAAAAGCACACCTACAATTCTCTTTTTCATATTTCTCCCTTGGCTATCCTTTTTGAGAGCCTTCGTTGCAGTATAAACGTGATGGGGAAAAATACCAGAAAAAGTATCAATTTTGCAGAAATAAAACATACAAACAACATTTAAAAAAAGAAAAAACATACAAATGCTACAAGAGGGAAGGGAGCTTGCCGTCGCAAACTCCCTTCCATATTCAGTACAAGTTCACTCCCAAGCAATCAGAAAAACACTATGAGGTTGGTTCTGATTGTCCCCCATACGCCTACTCTTCCTCCTCTAAGGAATTCTTGTAGGCTTGAATGACCACTTCGGAAAGCTTCCCGTCCCACCGGTCATTGGCTTGGGGCAATCGAATAGTCCTACATGTCTGACTATGTATCCAAAGGCTTTGTCCGTTGTAATCGTATTAAAAAACCCGGTTACTGAAGTAGCCGGGTCTTTTCTCCATCTCAATTATTCCATGTACTGACAATAGGTTCTACGTATATTGGTAATTCAAGATTATACAAACATCCCATGTACCAAACTAATGGAATACATGCTTCTCATTGGATGGATATCAGCTATTCTGTGGAATTCTTGCATTGCTTCCACTTAAGGTGATGTCTGTCCCGTCGTAGGTAGCGATAATTTTTGTATTTATTCCATTTACCCTATAGTCATAGATAAAAGACTTATTCGCTGAGCCCAAAGCATCATCGTCAATCTCCAGGTATACAGAATCCTTTGTATAGGGGGCAATATAAAAAGTTTTCTTGCTACCTGCTGCAATAGTTTCCCCCTCAGCCAAAGCGTTCGGATCTGACATTTTCGATCCAGAAATATATTGTCTGATTGAAACATGATCGATTGCGGCGGTACTGTCATTCACTATAACCAAAGCTTTGCTTCTTGGTGAGAAGTCACAGCTGGACAACATTGATACCAGCACCACAGAACACATCAAAACCAAAAGCACACCTACAATATTCTTTTTCATATTTCTCCCTTGGCTATCCTTTTTGAGAGCCTTCATTGAATTATACGTATTGTCAGTGAAAATGCCAGAAAAAGTATCTATCCAGGAGGAAAAAAACATACAAAACACATTTTAAAAGAGGAAAAAGCATACAAAGCCTACATAAAGAGGGAAGGGAGCTTGCCGCCGCAAACTCCCTTCCAAAATCAATACAAATTCACTCTCAAGCAATCAGAAAAACAAATTTCATTTCTGATTGTCCCCCATATGCCTACTCTTCTTCCTCTAAGGAATCCTTGTAGGCTTGAATGACTTCTTCAGAAAGCTTGCCGTGTAGCGGCTCGTAGTGATCAAATTCAATCTCGAAGCTTCCCGTGCCGCTGGTCATTGACTTGAGGTCAATGGCATAGTTCAACAGTTCTGACTGTGGAACCAAAGCCTTTACCAGTTGCAGATGTCCGATATCCTCTTGTCCCAGAACCCTTCCCCGTTTGCTGGAGAGATCTGAGAGAATGTCCCCTAGATACTCATTGTCAATGAATACACCGAGTTTCATAATCGGCTCAAGCAGCACAGCCGCTGCCTTGGCCATGGCAAGTTTCAACGCTCCCTTGGCAGCGAGCTTGAATGCCATCTCACTGGAGTCGACAGGATGTTCCTTACCATCGACGAGGGTGACTCCCACATCAACTACAGGATAGCCTGCCAGGAATCCGTCCAGCATCTGCTCATGCAGACCTTTTTCGATGCCTGGGATATAGCCCTTGCTGACCGATCCTCCCTTAATGGCGTTGGTAAAGCTATACTGCTCACCACGAGCGATGGGCTCTATTTCAATAAGGACCCTTGCATACTGCCCATGCCCTCCGCTCTGCTTCTTGTGAGAGTACTCTACAACACCGCTTTTCTTTGTAATGGTTTCCCTATAGGCGACACGGGGAAGCTTTGTCTGGATGGAAATTTTCTGCTTATCCTTGATCTTGTTAAGGATCATGTTGATATGCAATTCTCCCATTCCAGAAACAACACTCTCTTTGGTCTCTTCGTTGAAGTGGATCATGAAAGTCAGGTCTTCTTCCTTGACCTTATGCAAGGCCTCGTTCATTTTTACTTCACTCTTCTTATCGTCAGCAGATATGGCCAGAGCATAGATAGGTTGCGGGAAGCCGACCTTCTTGAACTTAAACTTACACTCTTGATCTTCCAGAAGGGTTGAGTTTGTCGCTGCAATGTTGCTCTTTGCAATGATGCCGATATCACCGGCAGCGAGGGCGTCAACTTCAGTAAGTTTCTTGCCAGTCATCCTGTACACCTTACCGGATCGTTCTTTCTTGCCCAATGAAGGATTGTACAGCTCTATATCACCGGTGAGAGTGCCAGTCACTACCTTGAGGAAGCTGAGTTTGCCGCTGAACTGGTCGAGTGTTGTCTTGAACACTACTGCACTTACCGGTCCTTCTTCTGTTATGGGGTAGGGGGTAACATTTCCTTCCTTGTCATAGACCCATTCGTTCTTGCCCAAAGGTTTTGGGAAGTTGTAGCGGATGAAGTTCAGCATGCTTGTGACGCCCAGACCAAGTGCTCCAGCTCCGCAGAAGACAGGTACGACACGGTTTTGGTCAAGGCCTTCACGAAGACCGCGCCTGATCTCATCCTTGTCCAGGGTTCCGACCTCAAAGTACCGTTCGATAAGGTCATCAGCGCCCTCTGCTGCATTTTCTATGAGGGCAGTGCGATATCCTTCGACATACTCATGCATGTCCGCAGGAATATCAATGATCTTTTCCTTGCCGTCATCACCAAGCACATAACACTGGTTTTCGATAAGGTTGATGACCCCAGTGAACTCTTTTCCTGTGCCCATGGGGATGACTACCGGAACGAAAGTTGTCTTGAATGTATTGTTGAGGTCTTCCAATACTGCTGTATAGTCAGCACGGTCTCGGTTCATCTTGTTTATGAACACTGCGCGTGGTTTGTTTCTCTCATCAAGGTGACGCCATAGTTTGATGGTCTCAATTTGAGCACCATCGCGTCCGTCTACTACCATAAGGGCTGATTCGCAAGAACGAAATCCGCAGATGGTCTCTCCGATAAATGCTGCTGTTCCCGGAGTATCGAGAATGTTGAGGGTCTTTCCTTCCCAATTGAAGGAAACGAGGGAAGCGTGAATAGAGATCTTGTTAGCAATCTCCTCTTCAGTAAAGTCACTGGTGGTTCTTCCACTATCTACAGTTTCTGCCCGGGAAATCACCTTGGCATAGAACAACATCTGTTCCAATAAAGTAGTTTTCCCGGTTTCATTGTGGCCGATGATGGCAACATTCCTCAGGTCTGTGCTGACAACGCTCATAATTCCTCCTTTGATCACCGTCAATTGCCCGGTGTCTACAAAAAATGCATGAACCAATGGTAAGCCCCAGAACCCCATATGTCAAAAGAATTCTTTTTTACAATCCCTTCCAAGGGACCTGTACTGCAATTTTAGGATATGTATGAACCTATACAGATGAGGATCTTAGTTATTTTACTGTCTATATATACAGGGGGATGGACAGAACCTTGCTTTGAGTGATGATAATTCCAGAAAAGAAAATGCTAGCTGGTCTGATTGGCGATTTGTTAGATGCCCTTATTTCTTCTTGGCAATACAGACATTGGACAAGTCTGTGATACGTTCTGGCTATTCATTTTTAATTGACGAACAGATCCACTTCACTTATTCGTATGAAACCTATATAGGCTTACCCATAAAGACAAAAATGCATGACTGCGGAGCAAAAAAAGTAGGAACCAGTGATTTTTCCCAAATTCACTGGCTCCACATATTTGCAAGCTTGTCTGTCCGGACCCGCTTATATTGTATCTAGTTTGCTACTACGAACAACATCTTTGTACTGGCAGATTCCTGTACCGAATAGGAGAAGTTATAGGAATTGGATTCTACGACAAACTCGTCATCAAGGGTATTGAAGGAAGTTCTTTCCGGTATATAGGCTGTAAGTCTCAGGACTGCGGTCTCATTGCCGCTGGCAGCAAATAAGGAAGTAGCGGCTATTGCCAAGAGAATGGTTATTGCTAAGGTTTTTGCTAACTTCTTCACTTCTGCTCTCCTTTGTTTGTTCTTCTTACATATATATAGTGTGGTATATGTGAGAAGTAGTCAAGGGGAAAGTGAGCTAAATTGTTATAATATAAAAAGATGCTAAATGTCACATGTTAGAAGATGTTTGTGTTAACTTGTAACATATCACATAGTTATTCATGTGATATGTTTCTGTATAAGTTGCTTGAGATACAACTTATGACAGGATGGAAAGGTATCCAGAGCATTCAAATCAGGGTTTTCAGATTTCTATGGCTTGTACGAAGTTGTGGCGTGACAAGAGACACCAAACGTTTTGAGTAGCTGTTGTGACGTAGGCTCTGTGGTATAAGTTGAGAGAAGTTTGGTTTTTCGAGCGAAATTTTGAGATGGAGAACTCTTCGGGTATTCCTGAATGCACAATACCGTCAAGAGGTGCTGTACCTGTCTATGTCGTGATAGGATTCGGTAGGGGATGGCTTCGTGGCCAACTGTCGATCATTTTTCAGTATCTACTGTTGGTTCAATACATTGCCCTTAGTGGTATGGTCTCTTTTGAACTCCAATTGTGACGCATCCAAAAACATAGAAAGAATTCTTCCTGTAATGTTGTGTATAGGGACAATGGACTTCGGATACATATTTTTGGAAATATGGGATTCGCCAAGGATTAGGCATAGTCAAGATAAACAGCTCCTGTGTGGACTCTAGGTGTTATATGGTGTGACCCTTAGAGTTGACAACCTGGTTCTGATGTATTGGAGCTTGGAATAGATTTGTACCAAAGATAAAAAAAGTAGGCTTAACGCACGACGATAAGCCTACCTAATCCTTTTATTAAGTTCTAGAGGATGGAGATGAATATATATATGTTACCTTGTAAAACTCACATTGGCATCGATAATGTGATTGATGTCTTGTTTGAGTTTGTAAGCGAACTGATCCATGACAGTGACGTCATTGGGCAGTTTGTCTCCGTCTTCACAAAACAGGGTCCAGCAAGGTACATCAAGAGCTGCGCTGATTTTCTCGATTGTTGCAAAGGAAGGGGCCTTCCTAGATGTTTCGATTTCAGTCACAAAAGATGTGGAAACACCAATTTTGTCGGCAAGTTGAGCCTGTGTCAAAGCGAGTTTTCTACGTCTCTCTTTCAAGTTTCTTGCGAAGATGTCCTGTAAGTTGTAAGTTCTAGCCATGTTGTACTCCTCTTTCAGTAATCACTATATATTAGATACTAAACGTGTTTAGTAAAACTGAATTTTCTTACTAAGTCATTACCTCATTAGTATTTTAGACACGGAAACCTGTATTAGGCAAGGGTTTGTCCGGCTATTTTTCACGGTTTTCGACATTAATGCTGTTTCTGTGCATAATGATTGAACTCCATGGAAAATGTCCCTCTTCCTTGAGTTGCAGACCTTAGTATTGTCGAATAGCCAAAAAGTTGTGCTAGTGGTGCCTGTGCATGGATGTATTCACCACTTGGTCTGCTTTCAATACTATTGACCAAGCCGCTCCTGCTGGTGAGGCTGGAGATGGCTTCCCCTACGAAGAGGGAAGGGACAGCGATGGTAACCTTCATAATAGGCTCCATGAGGACTGGATTCGCCTGTTGTGCAACTTTATCAAAGCACATTGCAGCGCAGGCTTCAAATGCAAACTCAGAAGCGGTCAATTCATTGTACTCGATCGAGGTCACCTCCACCTCCAGGTCACAAATCTCATAGCCCATCTGAATACCCCCTTTGAAGGAGTTGGTTATGCCACGCTTAACAGCCTCGGTGTATATCTCGGGTATGCCCCTCGTTTTTGCAGAACAGACATAGTTCGTTCCACTTCCCCGATTCAAGGGGCGTACTGTGATGCCAACTGTAGCGGTGCTTTCCTTGCCTGCAATGACTTTTGAGAAATGCTCGCTGCCACTGGCAGTTGCCAGTATGGACTCACGGTAGGTAACCTGCGGTTTTCCTACCCGTGCCTGTATCTTCATCTCCTTGGTAAGGCGGGTGACCAGCACATCAAGGTGCAACTCTCCCATACCGCTGATGATTAGCTGTCCGGTTTCTGCATCGTCGCGATGGGTGAAAGTAGGATCTTCCTGGCTGAGTATAGCTAGGGCAGAACGCAACTTGTCCCCATCGCTGAGGGTATTGGGCTCGATAGCTACAGAGATGACTGGAGTAGGGAAGTGCATTTCTTCAAGCAAAATCTGTGCCCCTTCGCTACCAATCGTGTCCCCAGTCCTTCCTTCCTTGAAGCCTACTATAACTCCAATGTCTCCAGCTTCAAGCTCGCTGAGCTCCTCTGGGCGGTTTGCATGCATACGCATAATCCTGTTGATCCGCTCTCGTTTCTTCTTGGTGATGTTCATGATGGTAGTCCCTTTGCGCAGAGTACCGTTGTACACCCGTACAAAGCTGAGAGGCCCAGCCTCCCTGTCTACCTGGATCTTGAAGATAAGGGCAAGAGGAGGTTTTTCCTTATCATAGACCACTTCAACATTATGGCCTGATTTCTGGTTTATTCCCACGAGTGGGGGGACTTCAGAAGGGGAGGGCAACAGTTCGATAACCCCATCTAGTAAGGACTGCACCCCGATATCCTTCAGGGAGGAACCTACAAAGACAGGAAGAGCCTTTCTTTCAATGGTTGCCTTCTTCAAGGTTGCCATAATGAGGTCCAGAGGGATGTCTTCACCCTCAAAATAGAGTTCGGTGATCTCGTCGCTGAAGGAGGCTACGCTGTCGATAAGCCTCTCTCTCCACTCAGAGGCCTCTTCTGCCATGGCTTGGGGAATCTCATTCTCTACGATGGTCTTCCCCTGGTCGCCCGCGTCATAGGTGATGAACTTCATGTTCATCAGGTTGATGATGCCCTTGAATTGATTCTCTGCACCCACAGGGAAGAAGAGGGGGATGGGGTTGGCACCAAGCTTGACGCTCAGTTCCTTGAGGGCTTCCTCAAAGTTGGCCCCGAGACGGTCCATCTTGTTTATGAAGGCAATACGGGGAACACGGTATGTATCAGCCTGTCTGTATACTGTCTCGGTCTGTGGTTCGACACCACCTACTGCACAAATGACCATGACTGCCCCGTCGAGCACTCTCAGAGAGCGCTCAACCTCTGCTGTAAAGTCTACGTGTCCTGGGGTATCAATTATGTTGATCTGGTGGTCCTTCCAGAAACAGGTGGTGGCGGCACTTGCAATGGTGATGCCCCTATCCTGTTCCTGTTCCATGAAGTCCATCGTAGCTTCACCATTATCGACTTCCCCGATGCGATGATTCTCTCCTGTATAGAAGAGAATTCTCTCAGTGGTTGTAGTCTTTCCGGCATCAATATGTGCCATGATTCCAATATTTCGTGTCAGTTTCTCATTCATAGGTATATCCTTCAACAATCTGCGGTAATATATCACATTTGGACAGGTTAATCAACGCGAAGGATTACCCAAAAGGATGCGCAAAGAGTTCAGAATCGCTAGGAATGCGACACCCACATCAGCGAAGACTGCCCACCACATGGTGGCAAAACCCAAGGCTCCCAGCACGAGGGTGACCAATTTTACCCCAAGGGCAAACGATATGTTCTGCACAACAATTCTCTTGGTCTTTTTCGCAATTCGCATGGCCATCGGGATGGCAAGGATGTCGTCTGTCATTATCACTACGTCTGCCGCCTCGATGGCAGCATCACTGCCTCCCGCACCCATTGCAATACCTACTTTGGCCCTAGCTAGGGTCGGAGCATCATTGATCCCGTCCCCTACAAATGCTGTATGTCCTGATTCTTTTTCCAGTTTGGCAAAGGCTTGAACCTTCTGCTCTGGAAGCAATCCGCCTTGGACCTCATCCAAGTCTATTTGGCGTGCAATCTTTTCGGCAACTCCCTTCGAATCGCCACTGAGCATAACTGTCCGTCTGATGCCCAAAGCTTTCAGTTGAGCCAAGGCTTCCTTAGCCCCTGGCTTGGGGGTGTCCTCAATAGTGAAACGAGCCACAAACAAGCCATCAACAGCCAAAAGGACCGAACTTTCAGAACTCTTGTCATTCTCCCCAAAGGAGGAGGGAAGGGAGATACCTTTCTCTTTCATGAGAAGCATATTGCCGGCAACCAAACTTTTCCCTTCAACTGTTCCTACAATGCCCCTTCCAGATAGCTCGGTTACCGATTGTGCCTCGATACTCTGCTCTGCTTTCCCATAGGAAGCAAGTGCTTGTGCAATAGGGTGGTTACTGCTCTTTTCAAGGATTGCGATGAGCCTTGTCGCTTCCTTTTCAGAAAGAGAAGTCCCTTCATTGAGAGCGACTCCCACAACAGAGAACTCACCTTTGGTAAGGGTTCCTGTTTTGTCAAAGACCATGACTTCGAGCTTGCTTAAGGCCTCCAGATAGTTGCCTCCCTTTATCAGAAGGCCATACTTGGCACTTTTTCCGATACCTGCAAAATAGGCGAGAGGAACTGATAGTACCAAAGCACAGGGACAGCTGATGACCAAAAAGACCAAGGCGCGGTAGAGCCAGGTAGAGAAGTCCCCTACAATCAGGGTAGGGATAATGGCTATCATGGTGGCAAGAATGACCACAATGGGAGTATAATATCGGGCGAATGAGGTGATGAACTGTTCTGTAGGGGCCTTATGGGAACTGGCATCCTCCACTAGGGCCATAATCTTGGTTACAGTACTTTCACTGTAGGCCTTGGTAACCTCAATATCGACAACAGAGCCCAGGTTCACCGAACCGCTGAGCACTATAGAACCAGTCTCTACGAAACGAGGCACACTTTCGCCTGTGAGGCTTTTTGTATCAAGAGAGGTACTTCCTTCAAGCAGGATTCCATCGAGGGGAATCTTCTCCCCATTGAAAACCCGTACTCGCGATCCCACGGTGACTTCTTCAGGAGCAACCTTCTTGACAATAGAATTGTCCATTGTAACCAGACGCGCAAACTCACTTTTCAGGTTCATAGCCTCGCTGATTGACCTTCTGGAGGTATCGACTGCAGCATTTTGGAAGAACTCTCCTGTCTGGTAGAAGAGCATGACTGCAGTCCCTTCACTGAACTGTCCGATGGCCATTGCTCCCAAACTGGCTATGCTCATAAGAAAGTTCTCGTCGAACACCCTTCCCTTGAGGATATTCGTTCCAGCTTTTATAAGCACATCGTAGCCACTGACAAGGTAGGAGGCAATGAAGAAAAGCATGGAGATGCGTGGATTTCCCACAAAGAACCCTCCAAGAATCAAAGCGAAAGATAGGATAAGTCTTCCTAGTTTGAAATGTATCCATGAGGAAGACCTCTTTGTAGTTTTGGCTTCCTCACTTATAAGCACAATCCCTGGCTCTGCTTTTTTGGAAACCGATTCCACATTTTTATAGAAAGCTTGGTCCTTAGTCTCTGATGTCTTGACAATGAGCTTCTTTCTCATGAAGTCCAGTGAGACAAAAGAGACATCATCCATCTGTGCAATGGCACGTTCGACCTTGTTTGCACAAGAGGCACAATCCAGGCCTTCAACGTTCCATGTTTTTGAGCTGTTGGATTCCAGACTTTCAAGTATAAGGGTTGGGCTTACTGATTTTGCAACCTGTTCGAGATTTTCCCAGAATGGGCCCCCTTGGTCCTGTTCACTCTCAATAGTGAGTTTCTTTGTCATGAAGTTAAGGCGTGCCTCTTTTACCCCTGTCTCTAAAGAGAGTTTGCGTTCTATTTCTGAGGTGCAGTGTGCACAGTCAAGATTTTCTAGGGCCCATGTTCGTGTCATACGTAGAGATTCTCCTATATATCATTATATGATTGTATTCAAATACATTCTAGAAAATTTATGCTTTTTAGTCAAGCAAAAGGAAGAAATAGGTGATTTGGAATTTATTTCTGGTTGACACCATCGGCAAGAAATTGCTTGTTATAGATTCGAATGGAGGAAAGTACGGCACCTAATGGAATGAAATACTACAGCAAAGGTTGTTTCAACCTGCCTATCCAATGCTGAGCATACTCCTGGCAATTTCTTCTTATGAAAGACTGAGAAGTCAGATTAGTGCCTTGGATTGGCTTTATCCTGTACATATTTCTTGTATCCATTGCAAACAATTTTCTTGGCCTTAATGGACATTTGTCTTCAATGTTTTTACAATGGTATTCCACCGACAATAGTGAAGATTTGCGTATTTTTTTAGGGCTGTATAGAGGGTGGAAAATATGGGTAAACCTGTGCAAGAGGGAGATTCTCAACCATTCAAGAGAATTCTATTTGAGGAAAACAAACAGGTCTGGAGAACCATCTATCTGAGTTTTCTCTGTGTGTTTGTTGGCATTGTTGCTGCCTTTGGCTCCATTGGGTTTCGGTTCCTGATTGATTTTTTCCACAACCTTTTGTTTTCAGGAACACTCTCCTTTAGGCATAATACCTCCCTTTCTCCATGGGGGAACCTGGTTATTCTTGTCCCAGCTGTTGGTATTGCCTTGGCAAATTACATCACTCAGAAATGGGCTCCCGAGGCTAAAGGCCATGGAGTTCCTGAGGTGATGCTTGCCGTTGCCAATAATGGGGGGAAGATCAGGCCCGTAGTGGCCCTGGTAAAGACCCTTGCCTCGGCTCTTACCATTGGCAGCGGTGGCTCGGTAGGAAAGGAGGGGCCCATCGTACAGATAGGCTCATCCTTCGGATCTACACTTGGCCAAGTTTTCAAACTAAGCCCCCGGGAAACCATCATACTGGTAGGAGCAGGGGCTGCAGGAGGAATCAGTGCAACATTCAATGCTCCCATCGGCGGAGTTATGTTCGCTTTGGAGCTGATTCTTCCTGAGTACAGCATTATGACCATCATGCCTTTGGTTGTCTCTTCCATTGTCTCCACATACTTATCGACTATGATCCTGGGAACCCATCCTGCTTTTGTCATACCCCAATATATGATGGTCTCTTCGTTTGAACTGCTGAACTATGCTTTGTTGGGTTTGGCAGCAGGCTTACTCTCCGTCGCCTTTATCCATTTGGTCTATTCCATAGAGGACTTTTTTGAAAGGATCAAGATTCCTTCCGTCTTCAAGGCCGTAATTGGTGGCATAATCGTTGGCAGCCTTGGTCTGATCTCCATGAAGGCTTTCGGTTCGTATTACGTCTATGGGGTGGGGTATGACTTCCTGGATGGCATTCTGGCAAATGAGATGCACTATCTAGGTATGCTGGTATCTCTCATTGTGCTGAAGGTTCTCGCAAATGCTCTTAGCCTAGGATCTGGAGGCTCTGGAGGGATCTTTGCTCCGTCTCTATTTCTGGGAGCTGCTCTTGGCGGTTCAGTGGGAATTGTGGCAAATATGCTTTTTCCTGGAACTACCGGTCCGGTTGCCGCCTATGCAATAGTAGGAATGGGCTCAGTAGTGGCTGGAGTCACTGGGGGTGTACTCACTTCCATCATCATGATTTTTGAGATGACAAGAAACTATCAGATCATGCTCCCCCTGATGTTGGGAGCCGTTTTGTCCCACTTTGTTGCGAAGCTGTTGTACAAGGAGACCATGTACACGAAGAAGCTGACAAGAAGGGGCATAAATATTCAGCTTGATAAGCGGATCTCAATCTTCAAAATGCTTACTGTAGGGCAAATCATGCAGAAACACATTATATCCTGCTCCCCAGATTCTAGTGTGAGGGAGACACTTGCCCTTATGCACGAGCATAATCTTGGCGTACTCCCTGTCATCGACGGTAAAGATGTGTTGGGAACCATAAGTTACAAGGAGCTCTATACGGCGAAGCCTGAGCAGAGTGAACGTATAGAGCCTTTGATCAACAAGAAAAACATAACAATTCCCAATACTTCTGACCTCTATGAAGCCCTTGAAGTGATGCACGAGATCAAGGGTAACATTCTCATTGTCCTGGACAAGGAGGATGTGGTGGGGCTGGTTACAGTAAAAAGATTGCTGTATAGTTCTATGGACAAGCGTAGAATGTGTTAGAATCTGTAGTATAAGGAGAGTGATTACCCATGTTGGAACAACTGAAGCAGCAAGTATACGAGGCAAACCTACAACTTCCCCAGTACAAGCTGGTGACTTTTACCTGGGGCAATGTCTCAGCAGTCGATAGGGAAGCCAAAATGATGGTGATAAAACCATCGGGTGTGACCTACGACTTTATGAAGCCTGAGGACATGGTTGTCATTGATCTGGTTACTGGTGAAAAGGTAGAAGGGAAATACAAACCCTCTTCCGATACCCCTACACACCTTGCACTCTATCGGGCCTTCCCTGACATTGGAGGGATTGTACATACCCATAGTCGTTGGGCTACGATCTTTAGCCAAGCCGGAAAATCCATTCCTCCCTTGGGAACCACCCATGCTGACTACTTCTATGGAGAAATTCCCTGTACCCGGAAGATGAGCAAGGCAGAGATAACAGGATCCTACGAAGAAGAGACAGGCAATGTAATCATAGAGAGCTTTGCCTCACTGGACCCTGTAGCTGTTCCTTCTGTGCTCGTACATAGCCATGGCCCTTTTTCTTGGGGCGTTGATGCTTCTGAAGCTGTGCATAATGCTGTAGTCCTGGAAGAGGTTGCAATGATGGCCTGGCACACAATGATGCTCAACAACCAAAAGCAAGAGGATATGCAGAAAATCCTCCTGGACAAGCACTTCCTGAGAAAACATGGCAAGAATGCCTATTATGGACAGAACTGAAGCATTGGATTATTGAAGACAAGGTGAACCCTTGATAGAGGTAACAGCAATACACCTCTTGCTTCACCCTGCTGATCTTTCAGAAGCCCAGATGATGACAGGGGAGGCAGAAGTCCTTCCCTGGATTATTATATATGCTTGAAACAGACTGGTACCTTCGGTTGTGAGACGTCAGTTTGATCTTTTGTTCGAATGGATTTTTTCTCAACTTCCCCAACAGTGCCATGACAACTATTCATGTTGCCTTACCCAATAAACTAAACAGGAGGGCCAAAGCTCTGAGCCTTGGTCCTCCTGATATAATTCTATATGGTACTCTTTGCCCACAGGGCATGTTAGGTCCACTTGCTGTAGAGCTCCTCAATTTCTGCCATCGTCTCGGCATCACTGGGTTGCAGATTGGCAAATACCTTGTACTTGGCCTTGACGTATGCGAGAACCATGAGAGCCTCCTGTCGGTCACTCATCTGGGTAAGAGGGACTGATGAATAGAAAGGCTTTACTGCCCCAGTATCCTTACCCTCATAATAGCGGTATTTCTCAATATTGGTGGCTGATCCTTTCCAGTCGCTCTCCATTTTCTTGAACTCTTTTACCCGCTTGGAGGCGTTCCAGTTGCGGCTGTAGAGTTCTTCGGCAAATTTTTTGTAGTGCCCAGGGTTGAGAACCTTGGTAGGCAGTGTCTCCATAGCCTTGCGCATATAACTGATGGCCCATGTCTTGTTGCCAAATGAGATGAATCCGCCTGGAAGCTCATCATACAGACTGGAGAGCACATACCAGGTTTCTGTGGAATCGAGAGTGTTGAATTCGTTGACTATCACGGTAAGGTCTTTGAGCATTCCTTTAGCCTTTCCTAAGGCATTCAGAGGCCCTTTGGTTTGTCCCCACCTTCCGCTATTGGAAGATTTCCAGAGATATGCCATTGCATTGGGATACTTCTCAATGGAAGCGAGTGCATAGGCCTCACCTTTTTCATATTCAATGTATTTGCCATCCTTATCATCATCTGGCAGTTCATCCCCGATGGAGACCTGTAACCGAGCGAGGCGCCACAGCACCTCAGCCTGTTCCTGGTCGGTGATGGCAAGGTTTTTTTGCACCATGAGTTCTGTTTCACATTGGGAGAACTCTTCTAGGTCCATAAGGAGGTCCGCTTGTGTGAAGTTGGGGGCTGCGATCAAAAAGGAAAATAGGAACAGAAACAGTGCGAGCAAGACAGAGGTTCGTTTCATAAGAGGCTCCTTTAGTGCATAAAGCGTTTGAGAAGGGAGAATTTCCCCTTGAAAGGGGCATACCGAAGAGGGATATCCAAGAAAGTGTATTTCTTTAGGATTGCTTTTTTATGGCTCAATGTATTAAAACCCTCTTTTGCATGATATTTGCCCATCCCACTGGATCCAACCCCTCCAAAAGGAAGGTGTGGGTTGGAGAGATGGAGAACCGTGTCGTTGATGCACCCACCGCCATAGAGGAGAGTGTTCACCACACGCTTCTCGTTTTGCTTGTTCTTCCCGAAATAATAGAGGGCGAGAGGGTGATCCCTCTCTTCGACAAACGAAAAGGCCTCTTCAAACTGGTCGTAGGCAATGATAGGAAGAAGTGGGCCGAAGATCTCATCTGTCATCAGGGGAGATTGCAGATTGGGTTCGGTAAGGATGGTAGGAGCTATCTTCATCAGCTTGGGGTCGAGTTGGCCCCCATAGGTAAGGGTTCCCGATTCAAGCAGTTCGGTAAGGCGGGCAAAGTGCTTCTGGTTGATTATTTTGGGAAATTCACTGTTGTTCAGCGGGTCGGTACCGTACATGCTTTGGATGGCCCCGATGAGCTCCTCAATGAATCGTTCCTGCAGGCTCCGCCTGACTAGGACGTAGTCTGGTGCTATGCAAGTCTGCCCCGCATTGAGAAATTTGCCCCATGCTATGCTTTTTGCTGCAAGTTTGAGGTTAGCTCCCTCGTCGATAATAGTCGGGCTTTTCCCTCCCAACTCGAGGGTCACCGGGGTGAGGAAATACGCAGCTTTCTGCATCACAATCTTTCCCACGGTAGGACTTCCGGTAAAGAAAATATGGTCAAATCGGTAGTTCAGAAGGGCGGTATTCATCTCACTTCCCCCTTCAAAGGTCGCGATATAGTCAGAGGGAAATACCTTAGCCAGAATCTCTACGATGACACGTGAGGTATTGCTGCTGTAGCGTGAGGGTTTTACCACAGCGCAGTTACCTGCAGCAATGGCCGCAACCAAGGGAGCGATGGCTAGTTGGAATGGATAGTTCCAGGGGCTCATGATAAGGACCACCCCAAGCGGTTGGGTTACGATGAACGAGCGGGAAGGAAAGGAAAGGACCGTGGAGCGTACTCTTTTGGGCCTGCTCCACGCATCAAGATGTTTTAGATGCTGGTCTATCTCGCTGTAGACGATGCCCAGTTCTGTAGCATACCCTTCAAAGTCAGATTTACCCAAGTCTTCATGCAAGGCTTTGAGGATAGCGCTTTCATGTTCGGAGATGCTCATCCTCAGCGCTTTCAGTTGTTTTTTCCTCCATGCAACACCCAATGTTGTCCCAGTTTGGAAAAAATCACGCATTTCACTCATGCAGAGCTGAATCTCTTTCATACACGCCTCCCTACAAAATTTAGTATGACATTACAACGACCCTTTGTCAAAAATAAAATCAGAAGCCAGCTATGGTCGCAGCATCCAAGGCTTTGATGATGGCAACACCTAGTGTAACAGCATTCTGTACATCCTCGATGCTGCTTATGCCCCAGTGGGTGTGGGCATACCTGACAGGAACTCCGATGACGATAGTAGGGATGCCTCTATGTGAAAGGTGTATCTGGCTGGCATTGGTCGAGCCTCCAGAACGAACGGCTTCCTGGACGGGGATGTTGCACTTCTTTGCCACGTCTAGGGCAAAACGTTGGAAACGAGGGTTGATGATTGTCTTGCTGTCGATGTGACGAAGCATAGGTCCTTTTCCCACTGAGGTCTGTCTCTGGTAGGCGGGCAGGAAGGTGTCATCAGCAGGAACACCCTCAAAGCAGATGGCCACATCGGCATCAATGGTTCTGCTTGTGATGATGGCACCCCTGCATCCTACCTCTTCCTGACTTGCAAAGCCCGCTACCAGGTCAACGTTGAGCTTTTGGTCTTGCAAGGCTTCCAGGGTATCTAGAATGGAAGTACAACCCAAACGGCAGTCAAAAGCCTTTCCCATAAGGAGTCCGTTTTGATCATTGTAGGATACATTGGCTTCAGGAACGACAGGGGCAGCTACCCTGATCTTGTATGTATGTACCGTCTCTTCATAACTGAAGGATCCGATATCTATGATCATGCTGGTAATTTCTGGTGCGGCCTTTCGTTCTGCATCGCTCATATAGTGTGGAGGCTTGCTTCCCACCAGGCCTGGAATATACACGCCTTCTGAGTTTCTGACTCTGACGCGATGGGCTGGGATATTGCTGGTGACCCAGCCTCCGATCGGAATGAATTCCAGCATACCGTCGTCACGTATGCACTTCACCATGAATCCCACCTCGTCAGTATGGGCATCGAGCTGTATGACCGGGCGATTGCCCTTGTTGCCTGTATATGTAAGGTAGAGGTTTCTCATGGTGTCTTCTGTAAAGGTCCCAAGCTTGGAACCTTCATCGCGGATAGCCAGGAGGACCTCATCTTCAAAACCTGAGATGCCGTTTGCATCACAAATTCGTTTGATTCTGGAAATGTTGTTCATTGGTATGACTCCTTATCTTGTAGTATTATTCACACAAACCCTCTCTTGTACAGGTGGTATACGTTGACGGGGAACCTTTTGCTTCTTAGAATGTCATCAGGCGATGGGGTTCGCCTTCTAATCCTCCTTTGAGGAAGTAAACCGCCCGTTTATGACGATGCTGATAACTCCTAGCAAAAACATGACAGGATACCTGTTACCAGGAGTTAGCTATGGCTTTGAGTCTTGCCCTAATTATTTTATTGTGTCTGTTAGCTGAATGGCTGTGCTCCCGCATAGGACTCCCTCCCTTGGTTGGGATGATTGCCGTTGGAGTCGCCCTTGGCCCTGCGGCCCTCAATGTTCTCGATCCAACCCTTTTGGCAGCTAGTGCGGACCTCCGTCTCATAGCGTTAATTGTCATTTTGCTACGGTCTGGGCTCAACCTTTCCAAGAAGAGTCTGCACCAGGTAGGCAGACATGCCTTGCTGTTGGGATTCCTCCCTGCAACCTGTGAAGCTTTGCTCATCTTCAGCCTTGCTCCTTCCTTGCTTGGCATCAGCAGCATGGAAGCGGCAATCCTTGGCTGTATTCTAGCTGCTGTTTCTCCAGCTGTAGTGGTTCCGCCTATGATCAGATTTATTGAAGAGAGAAGGGGGGAGAAAAAAAGTATCCCCTCCATGGTGTTAGCTGGTGCAAGCCTTGATGATGTGACGGTCATTGTCGCCTATAGCATACTCATTGGTATATATGGGGGAATGCAGGTCAACATTGGGTGGCAGGTAGCAAGCATTCCCCTTTCCATTCTGACAGGGATTGCAGTAGGGTTGGTCGTAGGAATTCTTTTGGTTTCCATGTTTGAACGTTTTAACCCACGGGCAACCAAACGGACACTCATTGTAGTAGGAGTATCAATCATGCTGGTCAGTTTGGGTACTGCCCTGCAAAAAAGGAATATTCCTTTTGCTGCCCTGATAGGGGTTATGACCATTGGTTTCGTCCTACTGGAAAAGCGCGAGAAAATGGCACATGAGATAGCCTCCAAATTGGGGAAAATCTGGATTTTTGCCCAGATTCTCCTTTTTGCACTTGTGGGATCACAAGTGCAGATAGGAGCCGCCCTTGATGCTGGCCTGAAAGGTCTGGCCTTGATTTTCCTTGCTCTTTTAGCACGATCGGTAGGGACGTACCTGTGCACTGTAGGTTCCAACCTAAACCAGAAAGAGAGGCTTTTTGTAGTGCTTTCCTACCTTCCTAAAGCAACGGTTCAGGCCGCAATTGGGGCTTCTCCCCTTCTGATGATGCAAACCCTAGGTATGCCTACAAGACCTGGTGAGATTATCCTGGCCATGGCAGTGATGAGCATTCTCGTAACTGCGCCTTTAGGGGCTTTGGCAATTAATTGGGGAGGAAAAGTTTTGTTGGTGCAGGAAACTGAAAAGCATTAGAATCATGAGAGCCACAACCTGTATGCTTGTGGGTGTGGTTACAAGACAAACAGATTGCAGCTCGGAAGAAGGGTAATTGTCAGGGTAAATACCAAGTCTGTTTGGGAGATATGACGGTTCGGATACTCACCCTGTCTCTAATGTGTATTACACAAAATGGTATCTGTCAATATTTGGACCATAGATAATAAGAAGAGACAATTCTTGCCTCTCCCTATCAATACGCCATTATTGGCCAATACAGGCCACAAGGTATGAGATGTATACCAACGGAACTGGAGAGATACATCCGAAAATTTAGATAGATGTATAATTGCTTGATACTGGAATAAGAAAGATTTCATAGTCATTCATAGCTCAGCAAGGTTGGCGCCATTCCCTGGCACATTAGATAGCCATAGCAGTAGTTTGGATACATCTATTGCTGTTGCCAAGAGCCGGTTCACCTCTCGCACTTCTCGAAACCATGGTCTTATTCTCTCCTATTTTTCTTCACATAAAAAAAAACCATAGAAACCATCTTGTCATAAGATGTGGATATTCAGTATTATTGTTTTATATTTAATAGTTAATATATAGAATAGTTAAGGATGCAAATAAAAATGAATGTTTTATTGAAAGAGCAACTAATTGCTTCCATGCAGCGATTCAAGAAAGTGGGGAGAAGTTTTCCCCAGGGAATTGGATTGACTATGGGCGAATTCTTTGTCATGGATAGGGTTTCCCGTGACATTCCATGTTCCAGTACCGATATTTCAGCTTCAGAGATGCACAATCATCCGCATTTCACGAAACCTGCTGTTTCCCAGATACTCAATTCCCTAGAGAAGAAAGGGTATGTGCATCGGGAAATTGACACGAATGACCGTAGGAGGATCGTGGTTACCCTTACAGATATCGGTGATAGGGCCCTTGCGCAGGGGAAGGCCTATTTTAATACCCAGTTGGATCAAACCATCACACAGTTGGGTGAAGAAAATACCCGCCAGTTGATTTTTCTGGTGAACCGGTTGACCGAAATAACAACTAAACTGAAGGAGTTTTCTTCTCAGGATAATGTAAAGGAAGAAGACCTTGACTAAACTAGCAAAATACCTAAAACCTTTTTTTCTTGGCTTTTTCCTGACTGTTATCATACTTTTTGTGCAGGCAATCTGTCAGCTTATTCTTCCAAATTTTATGTCAGATATCGTTAATGTAGGTCTCCAACAGAATGGTTTGGAGCATGCTTCCCCTGAGGCTTTGAGCCAGGAAGGAATGCAATTGGTCACATCCTTCATGGATTCTACAGAAAAAACCTTGGTTTCGGAGAACTATCGGCTGGTAGCAAAGAATGATGATTCCTATGCACAGACATATCCTAAGGCCGGGGAGCAGTTCTATGTGAAAGATATTCAGACCAAGGCAGACTCATCCGCCCTTGATACGGTTTTTGGAATCGCTACCTGGACGATGATAAATAGCCTTCAGGCAATGGGAAGTCAATCTGATAGTAGCCAAATGAATATGAATTCTTCAACGATGGATATCGTCAAGCTCTATAAGGTGCTTCCGATTGTAAACCAGCTCCCTTCCCAAGTAATCGATACTGCCCACCAGAAGGCCCTGCAAAACAACGGGACTATCCTCAAGCAAAGTGGGATTATGCTTTCCAGACTATTCCTTGGTGAACTGGGGTTCGATATGCTTGCAAATCAGTCTTCCTATATCCTTGGGATAGGGGTAAAGATGTTGCTTGTTGCTCTCCTGGGAGGTTTGGCAACTATCCTGGTGAGTTTCCTTTCTTCCAGGATTGCAGCCAAAATTGCAAGGAATCTTCGAAAGGAGGTATTTGGAAAAATTGAAAGTTTTTCGAACAATGAATTTGACAAGTTTTCTTCTGCTTCCCTTATAACAAGATGTACCAACGATATAACCCAGATCCAGCGTTTCTTTATGATGGGAATCCGAATGATCTGCTATGCACCGATAATAGGTATAGGCGGCGTAATCATGGCTCTGGACAAATCAGTGTCGATGAGTTGGATTATCGCAGTTGCCTGTCTCATTCTCATAGGGACAATCATGGTTTTAATGTCTATAGTCATGCCCAAGTTCAAGGCAATCCAGATCCTGGTTGATAAATTGAACCTTGTTGCGCGGGAAAATCTTACAGGTCTGATGGTTATACGAGCATTCGGAACACAGGACTATGAGAAGAAACGATTCGAGGTCGCCAACGAAAATTTGACGGATAACACGCTTTTTGTAAACCGAATAATGTCCTTGCTCATGCCTATGATGACGTTGGTGATGAGTGGAATCTCCTTGGCCATTGTTTGGGTAGGAGCCCATCAGATTGCAAATTCAACCCTGCAGGTAGGCGATATGATGGCTTTTATGCAATATGCCATGCAGATAATCACGGCTTTCCTTATGCTTTCAATGATGTTTATCCTTGCCCCTCGGGCAGTAGTCTCTGCGAATCGTATAGCTGAGGTTCTCGAAACCGAGAATACCATTACCGACCCGAAGGTTCCCCAAGAATTCGATGAAAAGAAAAAGGGGCTTGTCGAATTTAGAAATGTATCTTTCCGGTATCATGGAGCCGAAGAAAATGCCTTGCAGGATATTTCCTTTGTTGCTGAACCAGGTAAGATGACAGCCATTATCGGGTCGACCGGCTCGGGAAAATCGACAATAGCCAATATGACCATGCGTTTCTATGATGCTACCGAAGGGGCAATCCTGGTCGACGGAGTCGATATCCGGCAAGTAAGCCAAAAGGAACTGCGCAATAGGATAGGCTATGTTCCCCAGAAAGGGATTCTCCTTTCCGGTACCATTGGCTCGAATCTACGGTATGGAAAGAATGATGCTACAGAGGCAGAAGTGGAGACTGCCGCCACCATAGCCCAGGCAGTGCATTTTATCAGTGAGAAGACAGAAGGTTTTGACTCGGTAATTTCGCAGGGTGGTTCCAATGTCTCAGGCGGACAAAAACAGAGGTTGTCCATAGCTCGGGCCCTGATAAAGAAACCTGAGATTCTCCTTTTTGATGATAGTTTCTCTGCCTTGGACTTCAAGACAGACATGAAGTTACGAAGGGCTTTGAAAGAGCATACAGCGGCGAGCACTGTTATTATTGTTGCCCAGCGGGTAAGTACCATCATGAAAGCTGAACAGATTATCGTGCTTGATGAAGGAAAAATCGTTGGAAGGGGAACCCATTCAGAACTGCTGAAAAACTGTCCACAGTATTATGAGATTGCTTCTTCACAGCTTTCCGAGGAGGAACTTGCATGAGTCAGACTTTAAATGAACAAAAATCCAAACCCCAGAGAGGTTCTACGGACCGAGGTCGCATGGGTGGGGGCCCTGGAATGCACGGTATGATGGCTGGAGAGAAGGCAAAAGACTTTTCTGGCACCATGGCAAAACTGATTGGCTACCTTGGGAAATATGTTTGGATGATCCTGTTCGTATGGCTTCTTGCCGTAATATCCACTGTATTCACGATTATCGGACCCAAAATGCTAGGTCAGGCTACAGATGTACTGATTACAGGCCTTATGGCAAAGATTGCGGGAAGCGGTAGCATCGATTTTGGAAAAATCGGGCAAATCATCCTCTGGTTGATAGGATTGTATGTTACCAGTGCCATTTTCATGTACCTTCAGGGATATGTCATGTCCGGTATAGCCGCAAAGGTTACGTTCAGACTCAGGAACAACATCAGCGAGAAAATGCACAGCCTGCCCCTTGGGTATTATGACAAGACAACCCACGGTGAAGTACTCAGCAAGATTACCAATGATGTCGATACTATCAGCCAAACCATGAACCAGAGCATGACCCAGATCATTACCTCGGTAACCTCAATCATCGGTATCGGTATCATGATGTTTTCCATCAGTTGGCGTCTGACCCTGGTTGCCCTGTGTGTTATTCCTGTATCGCTAATCGTGGTAGTGAGCATCGTCAAAAAATCGCAGAAACACTTCAAGGACCAACAGAAGTACCTTGGGAAGGTGAACGGACATGTCGAGGAGATGCTTGGAGGACATGTTGTTGTAAAGGCCTTCAATGGGGAAGAGGATTCTTCCAGGATTTTTGGCGAATATAATGATGCACTGTACGGCTCGGCATGGAAATCGAATTTTCTGTCCGGTCTCATGATGCCCATAATCACCTTTATCGGAAACCTATCCTATGTTGCTATCTGTATTTTTGGGGGATATCTTGCTGCTACAGGGACAATGACAATCGGTGGGATACAGGCCTTCATCCAGTATGTTCGCTCATTTACCCAGCCCATCGCCCAGGTTGCGAATATTTCAAACATTCTCCAACAGACTGTTGCAGCGGCAGAGAGAGTCTTTGAATTTCTCGGGGAACCGGAGGAGCTTCGGAAACCGAACATGCATTATCGATCAAACATGACAAAAATGTTCCCGATACCGATCTTATTGTGCATGTTGATGGGAATATTAGGTTCACTAACGTATCATTCGGGTATAACCCTGATAAGACAATAATCCATGATTTTAACGCCTCAATTAGGCCTGGACAGAAAATTGCCATTGTCGGTCCTACCGGGGCTGGTAAAACAACCATAGTAAAGCTCTTGATGCGCTACTATGATGTGAATAGTGGTGCAATATTGATTGACGGACTCGATATCAAGAAGTTCAAGAGGGCGGAACTCCGTTCCCTTTTTGGCATGGTATTGCAGGATACCTGGCTTTTCAATGGTACGATTGCCGACAACATACGCTACGGGAAGCTCGGGGCTTCGGAAGAAGAGATACAGACCTCAGCTATTGCTGCCCAGGTCGATCATTTTGTGCGTACCCTGCCCAATGGATATGAGCAGGTGCTCAACGAAGAGGCCAATAATATTTCGCAGGGACAGAAGCAATTACTCACTATTGCCCGGGCGATCCTGGCCGATCCGAAGATCCTCATACTTGATGAGGCTACGAGCAGTGTCGATACCCGTACGGAAATACTGATACAGAAGGCCATGGATACCCTCATGGAGAACCGGACAAGTTTTGTTATTGCCCACCGGCTGTCTACGATCAAGAATGCCGATTTGATCTTGGTCATGAAGGATGGCGATATCGTTGAACAAGGTACCCACAAAGAACTTCTGGCTCGGGAGGGATTCTATGCAAACTTGTATAATAGTCAGTTTGAAAAAGCTGTCTGAAGAGAGAACAAGGTGAAACATGCAGAAATTACAGGAAAAGCAATATTGGAATCTTGAAAAAATCGGGATCCATCTGCCGTTCCTCGATGGTTGCTTCGCTTGTCACCTGGTAATCTGGCAAATGTAGGATAGTGTTGCTATACTGGTCCATGGGCGTCCTTCCTTGTTAGCTTGATTTGTTGTTACTTCAATACTAACAGAAGGATTGCCCTCTTTCTATTTTTATACTCTTGTTATGTGTGAGGATTTTCTACTTCCCACAGATTTTTCCCATGAACCATAAACCTTTGGATTTTTGCTTCAGTGGTCTAAAGAAAAGAAGCTGTCGTTTATACGACAGCTTCAGTGATGCAACATCTCCTAGGGGAATTGAACCCCTGTTGACGGGATGAAAACCCGTTGTCCTAACCACTAGACGAAGGAGACATGATCTTGCATGTTACACGTAACAGGCACTTTGAGCCGCACAGGATTCGGACCTGTGACCCACGCCTTAAAAGGGCGTTGCTCTACCAACTGAGCTAGCGGCCCCTGCAACGTATTGGACTATAGCAGGAAGCAAGAACTGGTGTCAACTACTTGCAGGAAATATTTCACACCCTTTTTCTCTTATCGCCAATGTCGGTCAACTCCATATGTCTTATACGATAAGGCTTCAATCATATCTTCTCTGGTGATAACCTCGCTTTTCTTGAAATCTGCTATGATAGTTGCGATCTTGCATACCGATAAGCATGAGCGCATGCTTAATTTCCTTCCCTGTAAGCTGGTACCTAATAAGGGCAGGAGCTTGAGGTATGATTGTTCGCTCCTTTGTTGCTGTTTTTGCCATACTTCTGTGATGGTTTTCAAGAGATTCGGATCCTCTTGGGAAACTGGTAAGGTCATGAGGTTTTCAGGAAGTATGTTCAGACATATATCAAACCTATCCAACAGTGATGAACCCACTTTATTCCAATGTCGTTGTCGCTGACTTTCACTGCATATGCACAGGTCATCTTCCCGTCCTGTGTTCCCACAAGGGCAGCCATTCATAGCTGATGCTAATGTGAAACTGACTGGATACGAGCCAAAGTTCTGTTTTTCAAGGAAAAATGAGAGGGCCTTGAGGGTTTTCTCTTTCTGGTTGGTCAGCTCATCGACTATGAGCACACCTCTGTGAGCAAGATGAAGGAATGATTGTTCCCCATTACCCCTATGGAGATCTTTCTCTCCCATATGAGGAAAGATCTCCATAATAGGTCTTTTTTTCGGGATTTTGCCATTGATACGGGCGATTTCTTCCTGCTCTACTTCAGAGAGTGGGGGAAGTAGCTTTTCAAGGGGGTTAAGCAGCAAGGTCTTTCCTCCTCCAGGAGGGCCATAGAGGAGGATATTCAAGCTCCCTGCTGCACTGAGGGCCAAAGCCTTCTTTGCCTTCTCCAACCCTATGATTCCAAAAAACGGATGGACTTCTGTTACACCGGGTTTGTTTGCAACTGGGGGAGATTGCTCTCCTTCATGGAAGAGTATGAAACGCCTGCATTGGTGTAAAGCCAGAGCTATGTCACTGCATTGGACAATTTCTAGATTTTCATGTGAATAGGAATGTCCTGTTGTCGGGGTTATCAGCAACTTGCACCCAGTTGCTGAGGCAACCTCTATGGCATCAAGGAGTGTGGGCATCGCTTCGATGCTTCCATCAATGTTTATCCTGCCCAAAACCAGAATGTCAGGACACGAGGTCCCCAGCAGTTGGTCTCTGCTCAATAACAGGGCAAGCACCATAGCTAGTTCCAGGCTTGCATACTCCTTTTTTGAAGGAATTTGCATAAGGGCAGTAGGTTGCTCCTTGCCCAATAGGGAGAACAGGGCTTTTGCTTTAAGCCTGAATTGCCGTTGTTGCATTGCAGTCAAGCCCAAAAGAGAGAGGGATCGTGGGGTACGGGCAACCTGTATTCTCACAGACTCGCCTATGTACCCCCGACTTTGGTATGCGTAGATGTTCATGCCTCAAAAGAGGCTGGATATACCTTAATGCTTCACTTGTAGAAGAAGCGAGAGCCTTTTCATCTGGAGCCTATAGGCAAAGAAGAGCAAGACGGATGCCGCAACCCAGGCGATGGGACTCGCCAGGCAGATTCCCATATATCCCAGATAGGTGGGCAGGGAAAGGGCCACTAAAACCCTAAACACCAGTTCCTGTAAACTGGAGAGCATAGGAATGAGGCCTGATCCCATACCTTGGCAGGTACTGCGTAGGACAAAAATCAGGCCAAGAGGGATATAGAAGGGGGATGTCATGTTCAGGTATAGCTGTACCTTTTCAATGACTCCCACATTATTGGTATCTATAAAGAGGCGCCCCAGTTCATCTCCGAAGGCGAGCAACAGTGTAAAGGCGATGATACTGAAGAGCACGACCAACAGCGTTGCACTTCTGACGCCCTGTCTTACCCTATCGAGTTTTCCTGCTCCTAAGTTTTGTCCTGCAAAGGTGGTCATTGCGACACCGAGTGTCCCCAGTGGCAGAGTAGCCAACTGTTCGATCTTGACGCCAACAGAGAAGGCAGCGACAGTGTCGCTTCCCATTTTGTTGATGAATGCCTGTACGAACATCACCCCTAGGGCACATACCGAGAGCTGAAGGGCGCTAGGTATTCCTATGCGTAGGAGGTTCCCTATCATTGTCCAGTCAAGTACCCAGTCTGATTTGCTGAGATGCAGTGAAGGGTAGCGCTTTACTATATATAAGAAGCATAGCAGTGCCGAGACGCTTTGGCTCAGCACTGTTGCCAAGGCCACGCCCTGTATCCCAAGGTCTAGAAGGAGAACTGCGACAAGGTCCCCCGCAATATTGAGGACTGAGGCTATCAATAGGAAAAACAGAGGGGATTTGCTATCCCCCAATGCCCTGAGGATAGATGCAAGCAAATTATAGTAGATAGTGGCTACAATGCCGATGAAGATTATTGTCAGATAGGATGTGGCATCATCAATGATGTCGTATGGGGTGTTCAGAAGAGAGAGAAGGCTCTTGCACAGCAACACTGCCAAAGTAGATACAACAAGAGAGACCACCCCTGCAGTAAGGATGCTCATGGCAACGGCTTTTCTCATGCTTTTCAGATCTTTTGCTCCAAATTTTTGGCTGACAATTACAGAGAAGCCAGCTGTGAGGCCAACCACAAAGCCCAATACGAAGAAGGTAATCCCACCTGTAGATCCGACAGATGCAAGGGCCTTAACTCCAAGAAACCGTCCTACTATTATAGTATCGACCATACTGTAGAATTGTTGGAAAAGGTTTCCTCCCATGATGGGCAACAAAAACAGAAGGATGAGACGGGTAGGGTTACCCTTACTCATATCTTGTTCCATAGCATTATCTCCTTCCGGCATAGTAGCGAAGCGGCGCATATTGGACAAGTGGAAATAGCGTTTTGAAACTTTTCTCACTTTTATTGGAAAACCCTATGGACAGGATGCGGATATACAGGTAGTATCCCATCTTGTTCGGCAAGCAGAAGCCGGTTTGAAAGCTTGAAAGAAAGGGCCGCAGGGCCTTGACGGAAGGGCGGGAAATCGGGTAAGTTGACCGGGCGCCTCAGAGAAGGGGCAGGGAAGTACAGGAGACTGGGCGACCCGCGATTTATGAAAAGGCAAGCGTAGGGAAGGGAAAGAGAACGGAAAAGAAGAGGAAGTGACCGCAAGGGGCTTCCCAGTCAATTACCGAGTGATGAACAGTAGATGAGATAAGCTACGTTCGTTTTGCGAGAAAGACAGGGCACACTATCACAGAATAGCAACTGTGGGGCTTCGGCCCCGCAATCCTATGACGGAGAGTTTGATCCTGGCTCAGAACGAACGCTGGCGGCGCGTTTTAAGCATGCAAGTCGAGCGGCAAGGGCCTTCGGGCCCCTAGAGCGGCGGACGGGTGAGTAACACGTGGACAATCTGCCCCCCGGTCCGGGATAGCCCAGGGAAACCTGGATCAATACCGGATGCGAGCGCGAGCACAGAAGTGCTTGCGGGGAAAGGCGCTTCGGCGCCGCCGGGGGATGAGTCCGCGGCCCATTAGCTAGACGGCGGGGTAAAGGCCCACCGTGGCGACGATGGGTAGCCGGCCTGAGAGGGTGATCGGCCACATTGGAACTGAGACACGGTCCAGACTCCTACGGGAGGCAGCAGCTAAGAATCTTCCGCAATGGGCGAAAGCCTGACGGAGCGACGCCGCGTGAACGATGAAGGCCGTGAGGTTGTAAAGTTCTTTTCGGGAGGAGGAATAAGCGTGGCAGGCAATGGCCGCGTGATGACGTGAATCCCGGAATAAGCCCCGGCTAACTACGTGCCAGCAGCCGCGGTAACACGTAGGGGGCGAGCGTTGTTCGGAATCATTGGGCGTAAAGGGCGTGCAGGCGGCCCTGCAAGTCCGGCGTGAAATGCCCCGGCTCAACCGGGGAGACGCGCTGGAAACTGCAGGGCTAGAGTACAGGAGGGGATGTCGGAATTCCAGGTGTAGGGGTGAAATCTGTAGATATCTGGAGGAACACCAATGGCGAAGGCAGACATCTGGCCATGTACTGACGCTGAGACGCGAAGGTGCGGGGAGCAAACAGGTTTAGATACCCTGGTAGTCCGCACAGTAAACGATGTTCACCAGGTGGCGGGGGGTCGACCCTCGGTACCGAAGCTAACGCATTAAGTGAACCGCCTGGGGAGTATGCTCGCAAGGGTGAAACTCAAAGGAATTGACGGGGGCCCGCACAAGCGGTGGAGCATGTGGTTTAATTCGATGATACGCGAGAAACCTTACCAGGGCTTGACATGTGCAGGAATGGTGCCGAAAGGCACAGGCCGCTTGCGGCCTGCACACAGGTGCTGCATGGCTGTCGTCAGCTCGTGCTGTGAAGTGTTGGGTTAAGTCCCGCAACGAGCGCAACCCCTGCTGTCTGTTGCCATCACGTGATGGTGGGCACTCAGACGGAACTGCCGGTGACAAACCGGAGGAAGGTGGGGACGACGTCAAGTCATCATGGCCCTTATGTCCTGGGCCACACACGTGCTACAATGGCCGGTACAGAGCGCAGCGAGGCCGCGAGGCCAAGCGAATCGCACAAAGCCGGTCCCAGTACGGATTGGAGTCTGCAACCCGACTCCATGAAGTTGGAATCGCTAGTAATCGCGCATCAGCATGGCGCGTTGAATACGTTCCCGGGCCTTGTACACACCGCCCGTCACACCATCCGAGTCGGGGGTACCCGAAGTCGCCAGCCCAACCCGCAAGGGGGGGCGGTTCCGAAGGTACGTCCGGCGAGGAGGGTGAAGTCGTAACAAGGTAGCCGTACCGGAAGGTGCGGCTGGATCACCTCCTTTCTACCAAGAAAGGGAGTCTGGGGCCCTCACAGCCCCGGACACAACCAAGGCCGTCGGCCAGCAGGTGCAAGTCCTGCAGACAAGTGCCCCGAGGGGTCGCCGATCCTGATTTTCCGTTCTCTTTGCCTTCCCTAGAAAAGCTTGTCCTCAGTCGGGGGCATGGCTCAGCTGGCTAGAGCATCGGCTTTGCAAGCCGAGGGTCAGGGGTTCGAATCCCCTTGCCTCCAGTCGGAAGAATTTGTATTTGCATTGGTTTTTGAAAGCACAAGCGTAGGGATTGGAAGAATGATATGGTCAAGTGAATAAGGGTCCACGGAGGATGCCTAGGAGCTGCCAGGCGAAGAAGGACGCGATTAGCTGCGATAAGCCGCGGGGAGGGGCCAATACCCTATGATCCGCGGGTTTCCGAATGGGGTAACCCGAATGTCCTGATGACATTCGCACGCACGTGAACAAAATAGCGTGCGTGCGGTATACGCTGGGGAGTGAACCATCTGAGTACCAGCGGGAGTAGAAATCAAACGAGATTCCCCCAGTAGCGGCGAGCGAACGGGGAGGAGCCCAAACCGCGTGCCTTCGGGTGCGCGGGGTTGTAGGGGTGCGGCGGGGCTTGCCCGTCCAGTCAGAAAGCGCAACTGTAGCGGAACGGTCCTGGGAAGGCCGGCCAGAGCGGGTGAAAGCCCCGTACGCGAAACGGTTGCGCCTGGATGGCCGCATTTCCTGAGTACGGCGGGACACGAGAAATCCTGTCGGAATCTGGGGGGACCACCCTCCAAGGCTAAATACTCGGCAGCTACCGATAGCGCATAGTACCGTGAGGGAAAGGTGAAAAGGACCCCGGGAGGGGAGTGAAAGAGAACCTGAAACCGTGGACCTACAAGCGGTCAGAGCCCGCAAGTCGGGTGATGGCGTGCCTTTTGTAGAATGAGCCTGCGAGTTACCGTATGCAGCGAGGTTAAGGGATAGGAGTCCCGGAGCCGTAGGGAAACCGAGTCTGAACAGGGCGAGCAGTTGCGTGCGGTAGACCCGAAGCCAAGTGATCTAGCCATGGCCAGGCTGAAGCTGGAGTGAAATCCAGTGGAGGGCCGAACCTAAATCCGCTGAAAAGGGTTGGGATGAGCTGTGGCTCGGAGCGAAAGACTAAACAAACTTGGAGATAGCTGGTACTCTCCGAAATAGCTTTAGGGCTAGCGTCGCACCGACTGTCGCGGAGGTAGAGCACTGGATAGGTGAGGGCCCGTCACTGGGTACCGAGCTTAACCAAACTCCGAATACCGCGATACAATGTGCGGCAGTCAGACGGTGACTGATAAGGGCCATCGTCAAGAGGGAAACAGCCCGGACCGCCGGCTAAGGTCCCAAAGGCGTGCCAAGTGGGAAAGGAAGTATGATTGCCCAGACAGCCAGGAGGTTGGCTCAGAAGCAGCCACCCCTTCAAAGAGTGCGTAACAGCTCACTGGTCGAGTAGTCATGCGCCGATAATGTAACGGGGCTAAGCACGCCACCGAAGCCGCGGGCCAGCACCCTTGGGGTGCTGGCGGTAGGAGAGCATTCCGTGTACGGAAGAAGCGGGAGCGGAAGCGCCCGTGGACGGGACGGAAGAGAGAATGCAGGCATGAGTAACGAAAAGACGGGTGAGATCCCCGTCCGCCGAAAGCCTAAGGTTTCCAGGGTAAAGTCAATCTACCCAAGGGTTAGTCGGCCCCTAAGGCGAGGGCGAAAGCCGTAGTCGATGGGAAGCTGGTCAACATCCCAGCACCTCCCAGAGTCCCGATGGGACGACGCATAGGGCGAAACGCAGCCGGGCGACGGTAGTCCCGGCCGGAGCGGCAAGCTTATGAGGCCCCCAGGCAAATCCGGGGGCTGAGGCGAGCCGTGAGCGAGACCCGTTACGGCGGGTCGAAGTGCGCGTAGTCGTCGTGCCGAGAAATAGTCTCTAAGGAGCGTCTCTGGGGGACCGTACTATAAACCGACACAGGTGGGCGAGCTGAGAATGCAAAGGCGCACGGAAGAATTCGCGTTAAGGAACTCGGCAAAATGCATACGTAACTTCGGGATAAGTATGGCCCCCGCAAGGGGGTTGCAGTGAAACGGCCCATGCGACTGTTTACCAAAAACACAGGTCCATGCGAACCGGCAACGGGAAGTATATGGACTGACACCTGCCCGGTGCTGGAAGGTCAAGAGGAGTTGTCAGAGCGATCGAAGCAGCGAATCCAAGCCCCAGTAAACGGCGGCCGTAACTATAACGGTCCTAAGGTAGCGAAATTCCTTGTCGGGTAAGTTCCGACCCGCACGAATGGTGTAACGATATGGGCGCTGTCTCAACGCGAAATCCGGTGAAATTGAAGTCCAGGTGAAGATGCCTGGTACCCGTGGTTAGACGGAAAGACCCCGTGAACCTTTACTTCAGCTTGGCATGGAGACCTGGACAGGGATGTGTAGGATAGGTGGGAGGCAGAGAAGCGTGGCCGTCAGGCTGCGCGGAGCCGCTGGTGAAATACCACCCTTCCCTCTCCAGTTTTCTAACCCCGGCCGTAATCCGGTCTGGGGACAGTGCCAGGTGGGAAGTTTGACTGGGGCGGTCGCCTCCCAAAGAGTAACGGAGGCGCGCGATGGTCACCTTAGGATGGTTGGGAATCATCTCTCAAGTGTAAAGGCACAAGGTGGCTTGACTGCGAGGCAAACAGGCCGAGCAGGTACGAAAGTAGGTCTTAGTGATCTGGCGGTAGCGCGTGGAAGCGCCGTCACTTAACGGATAAAAGGTACTCCGGGGATAACAGGCTGATCTTGCCCAAGAGTTCATATCGACGGCAAGGTTTGGCACCTCGATGTCGGCTCATCGCATCCTGGGGCTGGAGCAGGTCCCAAGGGTTTGGCTGTTCGCCAATTAAAGCGGTACGCGAGCTGGGTTCAGAACGTCGTGAGACAGTTCGGTCCCTATCTGCCATGGGCGTTGGATGTTTGAGGGGTCCTGCTTCTAGTACGAGAGGACCGAAGTGGACGAACCTCTGGTGTACCGGTTGTCGTGCCAACGGCATCTGCCGGGTAGCTACGTTCGGAAGGGATAACCGCTGAAAGCATCTAAGCGGGAAGCCCTCCCCAAGATGAGACATCCCCCCCGCCTAGAGCGGGCATAAGGAAACAGGGACACTACCTGTTCGATAGGCCGGAGGTGCAAGCGCAGCAATGCGTTCAGCCGACCGGTACTAATCATCCGAGAGGCTTGACCATATCACTGTTCCGGTCCCGACACATGCGGACTGCCAAGACAGGGCGCACGAGAGCAATCTCGCGCTCCCCCGTGTTGGCTGGCCCGGTGGCCACAGCAGGGCAGACACACCCGTTCCCATCCCGAACACGGCAGTTAAGCGCCCTCACGCCGATGGTACTACGGTTTTCCGTGGGAGAGTAGGTAGCCGCCGGGCCTTTTTTTTCTTCTTTGGTCCGATTTCTCTTTCCTGAGCGGTTCCTGTATTTGCATTTCTCTTTCTGTTCTAGATCTCTTCCAGTCCGAATCGGGACTGCCAAGACCGGCCGTACGGATCCTTCCGTGCTTCCTCGTGTTGGCCGGCCCGGTGGCCACAGCAGGGCAGACACACCCGTTCCCATCCCGAACACGGCAGTTAAGCGCCCTCACGCCGATGGTACTACGGTTTTCCGTGGGAGAGTAGGTAGCCGCCGGGCCTTTTTATTTGCCCAAATACCAGATGCAATTTTGTTATTTTTCTTCCCGTATACCCCTTTCACGTAATACTGTGCTACACTCTTAGCCAAGAGGCTCGTATGGACTCCTTCCAGTAAGGGACCATACGAGCCTCTTTGCGTTTTACGTGCCTTTACCTTTTGTGCGACTGTTGATGATGGAATTTCCCGATCTCGTCGCCCATATGACTCCGCCCCCTGTTATCTTATGAAGGATATGACTTCATCTTATGTGTACCAAGAAGTGTGTCCTGGCAAATATATATGATTCCTGCCATCAGTTGAGCTCGGTGGAAATCTACTATGACATCCAAGGATAACCTGAACGGTTACTTGTTTCCTATTTGAATGATCGAGTCCTATGGAAGAAGGATGAAATTCGATGTCATGGCGATCCTGACCAGCTTGAAAAGCAAGCTGGCACAGAATAGGAAAGACAGCAATATCCTCAAAAGGTTCAAGATTTACACACTGTTGCTGTTCAGGAAAAGAATACTTCAAGGGAAAGTACAAGACGATCTTCAGCACATCTCACAATCTACAGTAGGAAATAATCGCAAAATTCTAGGTAGATTGGCCCGTCTGCCTGGCCAAGGTCCAACTAGGACTGGAATTTGAGACGCATATCCATAAACCATTGTAAAGGTGTCTCGTTACTCTCTGCTGATTCAATCATAGGACAGCAAATTCCCATCAATGCTTTTCCAGATAGGCAGCAATTCTTGTTTTTACATTTTCACTAAGATTATTATACCAAAAGGAATAATCATATTTATGGTAGATTCCGTTTGGGAAAATACCAAAATCAGATAGATCAATATCCTCTTGTATTGGGTTCTTCATGTCTGTTATGAGAAGAACTCCTTTTTTTGTATCTACTTGAGCAGAAGAGAAGTTGTCAATCTCCTCTAAGAGTTCTCCTGTAGATACACTAAAGAATTTTGCCCCGAGATGGCTATCTGAAGTTGCTTTGTCCCCTGTTGTTGTCCAGCTTAAAGGATTTACTGCAATGGCCCCTTCTCGATGGATAAACGATTCAGGAGCTCCGGGAGCTTCAGTATTGAAAGTGATAATCCTTCCAACATCATCAGAACTTTGAACTATTTTCATCCAAGGATATTGAGCAAGATCATTTTTTGTTAGTGAAAAGCCAATAAGATATGCTGCAACCAGCTTATCTTGAAGAGCTGCATTATCAAACGTATTTTTCATGAGTTCAATCAATGCCAAAGTGCCTTGTGAGTGGCCTGCAAGGATAAATGGTCTCCCATTATTGAGGTGTTCCAGATAGTAGGCAAAAGCATTTTCAACATCGTTGTATCCGAGTTGAAAGGTTTCATCTATCGTTTTGCCTGTAGCTTCAAAATCCAGTCTCGCACGCATTGACTCTTGTCGATAGTAAGGAGCAAAGAGATTTGCTGATTCAGCGTAGACTCCTGCTTGCGCAATAAGCATTTTTTGGACATTTGTTCTATTCTCCGCATTTGCAATACTCATATTTCTTGGATAAGAGCCAGCATAGATTGTCGGGTACACATAGAATACATCTACTGGTTTTTCCCTTGTTTCTGGCTTAGATGCCCAATTGAATTCATGTGAGTAATCGGGGGCGAGATCGCTAAAATACGCATCAATTCTTTGTGCAACGTTAGCTTCAATATTTTTGTAGAATAGAGAATAGTCATCTCTATGGCAAATGCCTTCTATGGGATACTCTGATAGGAGGGTCTTGTCATTTGGCTCACAAACTAGCCCACCATCTTTTGCCTGAGCTGAAGTGAAATTGGGGTATATGGTTTGCTGATAATCCTTGCCTGTGAAGAATACTGCTCCCAGATTTTTTTCTGCTGCTACATACTCCCCATTTTGCCGAGAAGAAACCCAGCTAAGTGGGTTTGTAACCAGAGCCCCTGGAAGAATCTGAACTGACTTGTCCTGAGCTCCCTCAAGGATAGTATTGTAGGAAATAAAGCATCCAGTATCATACGGGCCTTCACTCATTCTAATGGCAGAATTATCGTGTATGTCGTCTTCTGTGATACTATATCCAATAATGTAGGTTGCTAGCATCCTCTCTTCAGCTCCCGTTTTACCCCATATTTTCGAGAGAAGACTAATGAGTAAACTTGATCCTTGGCTATGTCCTGCAATAATAAAGGGTTTTCCTTTGTTGTAGTGCTCAAGGTAGAAAAGTAGGGCAGCTTTGATATCGTTTTCCCCAATGAGGAGTTGCTCTTCAAAATCTGGTTCCCCGAACCCAGCCTTACCAAGTTGCCGGTAAAGGGGTGCATAGATATTTGCAGAAGAGCCGAATACACTTGCCTGTGTGTAAAGTGGCTCTCTCGAAGCCTCAATCTGTTGTATGTCTGTTATGTCTTGTACACCAGTCCCTTGAAATACAGTTGGATACACAAAAAACACATCTACAGGATATTCTTCCATATCATCAGGCAAGGAGAGCCAGCTCATAGGTTCTCTATAATCGATCACCTCGTTTTCAACTTTTCTTTCTACACTCATACAACCACTTAAGGTAATGATAGCCGGTAAAGCAAAAGCAAGAATCATTTTCCATATTCTCACGGTGAACTCTCCTTGTACCTTTGTGTTATTCCTATGATATCCGCAATTTCTGCTCCTCGCAACATTCAATATCCTGCAATGTATATAGATATGTATAATTAGGTATATTCCCTAAGGAAAGCATAGCTGCGGGCAAGAAAGCCCATGTGATCAGCACCCATAAGCACTGTATGAATACCTGAAAGTCTGGCACACCATTGCTGAACCATACAGACACCTTCTCTCTGTATGTGGACAGAACATGAGAAGCCGGATTCCAGAATGATATCCAGGCCTAAAGATCAACTGTGAAGCCTCAATATCCGTGGCTTCCAGGCAGGCCATGGTGTAAAGTACTATCCACTCTTGAGTATCAAAGGAGTATTCGCTTGTATGTGACCACATGTGATTTGCTCTCTTTTCTCTTTCTTGGTATTCTGTGGAAACCAACTGCAATAGCAGGTATACTGGGGCGAGGAGGACAGAGTGGCACTGATTCCGTTTTACAAACCCACCATACGCCGAAAGGATATGGATGCTGTATTACAGACCATGGTTGATGAGAGGATAGGTCCTGGAGAGAGGGCCCAAGAATTTCTCAAACAGTTCTGTTCCCTTGTAGGTGCAAAGGAAGGAATAGCCCTCAGAAGCTATGTCGATGCCCTTGTCGCCGCCCTGAAGCTTTGTAATATAGGGCAGGGGAGTGTTGTAGGGGTGAGCATCCTCTCCCCTCGTGTATATGAAGCGGCGATAGAGAGCCTTGGAGCTGAAGTCCTTCTTGGTGACATCGACCCTGAACATGGATGTCTCTCCCTTTCTGAAGCAACAAGACTCGTCTCAGAAGGAGCTACGGCTCTCCTTATCCATGAACCTCTGTGCCAGATTCCCTACGAATGTGACTATCGTTTGCTGGGTGTGAAGATCATAGAGGATATCAGCCAGAGTCTTGAAAGTACGTACGAAGAGACGAAGGCAGGCTCCTTCGGGGACCTTATTGTTTGTGCTTTCGAACAGGATTGCCTTATCTCCACCGGAGGTGGGGCAGCTCTGGTCTTCAATGACCATGCATTTGCCTCCCCTTTACAGCAACTCTACGCAGAAGTTCGTAAATATGAGGAACTACCTGACATGAATGCGGCCTTGGGTATCATCCAGCTTACTAATCTCCCCTTCCAGATGACCAAACGCAAGGAGTTCTATACACTTTTTCGTCAATCCCTGCTGAAGACCCCCCATAAGCTGTTTGGCATAGGAAACATTGATTTCGAACCAAATGGGTATGGTTTTTGTGTTGTCTTGGATTCCAAAGCCGAGGATGCCATCAAATTTGCGAACAAATATCAGGTTTCTGCCCAGAAGACGTTTGCTGATAGCCTTGGGACCCTCCACAGCCAACGCTTTGATTTGTATCCGAATGCAGTGCCTCCTCTTCTGCGGGCACTCTCGTTTCCAACCTATCCGTTTCTCAGACAAGGTGATGTTGAGATGCTGATGAAAGTAATCTCACACCTACCCTAAGGAGTAGCAATGAAAAATCGAACACTACACAAGGTGCTCATCATAGCCAACTGGCAAAAGACTGCCTCCCATGAACTTTCTGAGACGATAGTTCGCTATCTTGAAGAGAGAGACATACGTGCAACCATATTCCGCACCTGTGAGGAGACTGAGGCCCTTGTGGTGGAAAATGGCACAGACCTGGTCATCTGCTTAGGAGGGGACGGGACGGTACTCTACTGTGCACGGTACCTACAGGACCTGGGTATTCCCATTTTGGCCATCAATTTGGGAACCTTCGGTTATATCACTGAAATATCAGTTGATGAGTGGGAAGAGGCCATTGAACACTATCTCAAGGGGAAAAACTCAATCAGCCGTAGGCTCATGGTTCGTGTAGCTGTCATGCGGGATGGGGAGCGGGTATTCTCTGGCCATGGCCTCAATGAGATGGTCGTGACTTCAAGTGGTATCAGCAAGGTCATCAATCTTTCCCTTGCCATTGGAAAGACCCATGCAGGCTTCTTTCGTTCTGACGGGCTCATTATTGCAACGCCTACAGGATCAACTGGCTACAGCCTTGCAGCAGGAGGCCCTATCCTTGATGTAGACCTGTCAGCCCTCATAGTCACTCCCGTCTGTCCCTTTACCCTCTCACACCGACCACTGGTCATCAGTGGGGAATCAAAGGTGTCCATCACCATCCTAAAGGGACAGCGTACAGGAATTATGCTCTCAATCGATGGGCAGCAAACCTTCACCTTACAAGAGGGGGATGTCATCGTTGTGGAAAAATCGAGGAGTAAAGCGCTCCTAGTCACAAGCGAAAGGCGTAACTATATTGAAGTAATACGTGATAAACTCAACTGGTCAGGAGGAGGTCTCCATGCTTGAGCGCCTTGAAATACATCACTACGCCCTCATCGATGATGTAGTCATCGACTTTGGTGAGGGGTTCAGTGTCATAACCGGAGAAACCGGTGCGGGAAAGTCCATAATACTTGGAGCTCTTGCCCTATTGCTGGGAGAACGCTCTGATGCACAGGCCATCAGAAGCGGCTGTGATTCTGCCACCGTCAGCGCCACCTTCTTCCTCGGCGACAGTGTTCCCCCCTTGATAGGTACCTATCTGGAGGAGAATGCTCTCTCCCTCGATGATGGGACTCTCTTGCTCTCCAGAAATGTCAGAAGCAACGGACGCTCAAGTGCGTCTATCCAGGGAAGGGCAGCCACCCGAGGTGACCTTACCCTTCTGGGTGAAGAACTATTGGACATTAGCGCACAAAGGGACCACCAGAGTTTGTTTTCCTCTGCAAACCAGTTGGTGGTGCTGGATGCCTTCGGTAACTGCCATGCAGAAAAACAAGTCTACCAGGACCTTTTCAAAATGGTACAAAGCCTCGAGCAAGAACAGAAACAGCTTAAGAGAAACCTGCAGGACAGTGCGCGAGAAGCAGAGTTCCTAAAATTTGCAGTTGACGAGATATCCAAAGCAAATGCCCAGATAGGTGAGGATGAGGAACTCTCTGAACAGATACGTACCATCTCCTCCTTTGAGCAAATTCATGACAGCCTAAGCTTGGCAACCACTTTACTCCATGGTTCTGATGCAGGATCAAGTCTCTTGGGCAGCCTCCATCAGGCAGGTAAGCAGATAGGGCTGGCATCCAAAAGCGACGCTAACCTCACTGAGTTTCACCAGAGGCTGGAAAGCTCCTCAATCGAGCTTGAGGACATCTATGAGAGCCTGCGTGACTACCTGTCTTCCATGTCCTTTTCACAAATGGAGCTTGACCAGATGCAAGGCAGGCTCGCACTCTTGCAGAGACTGAAGAAAAAGTATGGGTACTCAATCGAAGCGATGCTCTCCTTCAAGGCAGAAAGTGAAGAGAAACTCCTGCAAAGTGAGCAGGGTGAAGATCTTTTGCTGGATTTGGAGAAAAAGCTTGGGCAGACACAACTGTCTATGCACAAGGCGGCCACCCATCTTTCAGAGGCTCGGAAGAAGGCTGCTCTGACTCTGCAAAAAGAGATAGAAGAGACCCTGAGGACGCTGGGCATGAAGGAAGCGCTATTTACCATCGAGGTAGCTCCCGCTACACCCTCGGTCAATGGTGCAGACTCCATAGCCTTTATGATCTGTGCAAACCCGGGCCTAGAGAGCCGTCCTATCAAGGATGTGGCAAGCGGAGGTGAACTTTCGAGAATCATGCTTGCACTGAAGACCACACTCAGTCATCATGACAGGGTAGAGACCCTGATCTTTGATGAGGTGGATGCCGGCATAGGTGGGAGTGTCGCCCTCTCAGTTGCCAAGCAGCTGAAGAAACTGAGCAAGAGCCACCAGGTACTGGTCATCACGCACCTAGCCTCTATCGCAAGTCAGGCTGATGCACATCTGGTCGTCTCCAAAGAGGTTACAGATGGGATGAGCTTCAGCCATATCCAGCACGTGAGTGGTCCACGACGGGAACAGGAAATAGCTCGTATGCTCAGTGGGGATGATGCGAGTGAAGTGAGCCTCGTCCATGCAAAACAGATGTTGAACGCTACATAGCAGGAGATAGGCAGATGCTGTCGTGCAAGAAAAAAGAGAACGGGTTTTATATGGGGGAGGACGCTCATACTCCTCTAGCTGAAATCATCTACCATCCTCGGGATGAGCGTACCTTGGTCATAGATCACACCTATGTTTCGGATAGCTTGCGCGGGCAAGGGGTGGGCGGAAGTTTGGTTCGCAGGGTTGCAGAGCTTGCAAGGAAGGAGCACAAAAAAATTGTCCCCCTGTGCTCCTATGCCAAGCGTGTCATGATACAGAACCCCGATTACCAGGATGTGCTCGCTGAAGAAGAGATCTAGATAGACGTAAGGAAAGTCCTCGTATACTACTGAACCTTGCTTAGGAATATTCTGCAATACCTTCCTAAGCGGAAATGCGAACCTGACGATGTTTGCTTTGAAATGGGACTTGTATTCTATTGGTTACTTGTGTATTGCCCTTGTACTTCAGTTTCACAGCCATTGGATATCTGATTTGCTGACTAGCACCCTTATTCCTGTTTTATGCAATGCGACAGTAACATATGCAGGATAATGCTCACCAAAAGGCCACACCAAATCATGATGACATGATTAAGATGAATACCAGCAAATAAGAGAATGGGGGAGAGGTGCTTTGAAGCTAAGATTAGCTACTATGAATGATCTGTCTCAGATTAAAGCCATGTATGAAAAAATAGTCGATAGTATGTATAAAGACAATATCCGGATTTGGGATGAGATATATCCATGTGAGTTTTTGCATGATGATATTGAAACTGGCCGTCTGTATGTTTTGGAGGAAAATGACGGAATAGCTTCAGCTTTTGCCTTATGCGATTCCCATGTAGGAGCGAATTGTATGAAATGGGAAAGAGCACTGGATAAAGCATTATATATTGACCGGCTAGGAGTTAATGTCAATTGTACGAGAAAAGGAATTGGCAGCAAAATGCTTGCTGAGGCAATTGCCCTTGCTAGAGAGAAAGGCGCCAACTATTTGAGACTTTTTGTTGTGGATACAAATGAACCTGCGACAAACCTCTATATGAAAAACGGGTTTGAAAGAGTTGAGGGAATCTATGATGAACTACTTGATGATGGTTATGTGTTGCATGAAGTTGGATTTGAAATGCATCTACAGCCTTGAGCTTGTTTGAAAAGACAGATACCTATTGTCCTAACCTTGAAGCCAGAAATACAAATGTCAATTATGCATAGAAAAAACCTCCAGCAGTTGTTGGAGGTTTTCCCTAATCAAGCTTGTTACTCGTACTATTCTTTTGCAGTAAGCTATCTGCTTTGCAACAAGAGCCTATTTGATAGAGATATCAAAGTTAAGCGTTTTGCCCAATGTATTGATGAGACCTATATCAGTATCCTTGTGCGCTTTTTTATCCCCATTCAGGAACGGGTAGACCGCATGCTGGATATGGGTAAGATCTGGCTGGAAGGAGTGCTCCCTGACTATCTGAAGGAACTCCAGAATGAAATGGATATTTTTGTCATACAAGCCGTAAGCCTGTATCTTTTCAGCAAGATATGCCATTTCCGAATCAAAGAGACGTTGGATGATGTCTCGGTCGGTGGGTTTCGTATACTTAACGAAAAATCCGATTAGGATGATGAAAGACTCCTTGAACTCTTCCCATAAGGGTAGGGTCCCGTATCTAAACAGACTTTTCATCGCCCTTAGGCACGAGCCTATGTTCTCCTGGTAGAGCGAGCCCATCGGGAGGTAGGGCGTTGCCTTTGCGAGAGCAGCATAGTGATGGATCTCTCGGGCGATCCTCTTTATCTCGAAACTTTCCAGACGACAGATGCCGTTGTCGATTAGCTTGAAAAGCTCATCACGCATTCTGGGCGGAATGTCCTCAGAATCAATGAAATGGCTCTCTATCTCCCCGTTTCTCATATCTCTAAGGCTTAGGGTATATGTCAGTTCAGATTTCCCAGGGGCTGGGTCAAGGACTGTGCACTGGTATCTCACCAGTGAGAATTGGTTTGAAATCTCCAGAACCTGGGTTTTTTCATCTTTGAAATCGAATTTTTCCAGTTTGAAGAAACCATAATGGTCTCTCTGGTCCTCTTTCAAGGCAATCCTGCGGTTAAGGACAAAATAGAGGGTGGCCTCAATCTCACCTGGTAGGATGTCCAGATCCTCGAGGGCAAGGTCTTCGCCATCTCCATCTTGTTTTCGGTTTGACTTGGCAAGCTTGAGGTCCCCCAAGAGGGATTCCAACAGGTTTCCCTCCTTACAGAACCCTTTGTAGAGGTCGACTGCCATCAAGGCATAGACGATGTTCTGTCTGGGTTCCAATCCTGCAAGGTCACTGAAGAACCATCCGCAGCTTGTATAGGCAAAGTGCCTGTACTGCATGCCCAGAAGGAGAGACGCAATGGTTGTGCGCTCTTTCTGGTCAAATGGATACTGGCTGTGTATGTCATTGAGGAACTCTTCCATGGATGTGAGGTTGGAGATTACAGGTCCAAACATCTCAACTAACTGTTGTGGTTCCAGCTTCCCTGAGAATATGCGTTCAATCTCCCTTTGCAAGCAGGTATCAATTTTCCTTCCAAGGTTGTCGAAGGCCATGCGTAAGGGGGTTCGCCACTTCTGGTTCCAGGATTCATCGCCACCTGTGTGACAGCCGCAATCCTTGTACCATCTCGAGACTCCATGGACGCATGACCAGCTGGTTCCCTTACTCTCCTCCCCATCATGAAGCTGGGCATGGAGTACTGCAGGGTGCTTCTCAAGAAAGGATGCATAGTTGGTCAGATTGAAGTCAGATCGCTCATGTACCTTCTTTATCAGGGCGGCTAACGCCATATCCCCATACGGTTCATGATGACCATATATCTCCCCGTCAGTGGCCGTGTGTATAAGCTCCTGCTCCTCTTCCCTCTTGATAGTCAGTAGTCGTGCATAGAGATTGTCAGCATCCCTGAGCAGATGCCCGAAACTGATTCCCTCGGCAAGGCTCGGGTTGTAGAAGAAAGCGCTTATTGTCCCTCCCTTTTCACCGGTAAGGATAAAGGGCTTGCCATAGGGGGCACTTTTGCCATTGAGCTCAACCATTTCTCCCTTCTCATTTTCAACGCTTTTACACTGCCAAGGAGAGAGGATGACAAACTTCAGCCCGTATTCGCTGAGAAGGTCGATGACCATGGGATTGATGCCGGTTTCAGGTAGCCACATCCCTTCGGCCTCTCTTCCAAAGCGAAGAGCGAAGTCCTTCAGCCCCCAGACAATCTGAGCCCTTGCCTCAGCTTCCGTGCATAGGGGGAGAATGGTGTGGTTGAAGCTTTGTGCCATGGCGTTGCCATGACCTAGCCGTTCTATGCTTTTTTTGTCTGCCTCGATGATCAGTGAGTGGGTCTCAGGATGTTTTCGCTTTAGCCAGCTGAGCAGGGTAGGCCCGAAATTGAAGCTGATGTACTCATAGTTATTCGTCATCGAAAGGATTCGTCTGACTCCCGAGAGGTATCGGGAGTGGACATTTGCATTATAACAATCGGAATAAATTCTCTCGTTCCAATCCGGATATGGGGACGCTGAGAGCTGTTTTCCTATGATTCCTGTGCGTGGGTTCTCTCTAGGCGGCTGATAAAAGTGCCCATGGAGAATCAGGTCAGTTGTTTTTTCTATCTTATTCATAATTCACGACTGAGTATATCATAGGAATGAGTGACAATGATAGGTCAAACAGGGATGTTTCCCTTGCCATACCGCCTCTAATGGTCGAATATGAGGGAAAGGAGACCAGAGAATGAGTATACATATTGTAGCTAAAGAAGGAAGCGTCGCCGAAAGTGTTCTGCTTCCTGGAGATCCTCTTCGGGCAAAACACATAGCTGAGACCTATCTGAGCGATGTATTCTGTTATAATGAAATACGTGGTATGTATGGGTATACCGGCTATTGGAAAGGCAACCGTGTCTCGGTGCAGGGAACCGGCATGGGTATGCCTTCCTTTTCCATCTATGCTCATGAGCTGATAGATACCTTCAAGGTGAAACGGCTCATACGGGTCGGTACCTGCGGATCCCTTGATGAAAAGCTTAGGCTGAGGGACATCCTCATAGCTCAGGGTGCAGACACTGACAGTGGTATGAATCGGTCACGATTCGGTCTCTATCAGCATGCTCCTACAGCTTCCTTTTCCCTTTTACAGAAAGCTTATACCCATGCTTTGAGTGCCAAGGTCGGCTTTAAGGTGGGAAATGTCTTTACCAGTGACCAATTCTATGACATGCAAGGCGATGCCAAGGCTAAGCTCGCTCGTACCCTGGGTACCTTGGCTGTCGATATGGAAACGTGTGAACTCTATACATTGGCTCATCTCGCCGGTATTGATGCCCTGACGCTCTTGAGTGTGAGCGACTCTATCCTCACCGGTGAGCAGATTCCCTCAAAAGAGAGACAAAACACGTTCAATGCTATGATTGACTTGGCTTTGGAGACCCTCTTCGACTAGTGGAGCATTGTGCATGCTGTTGACTAAGGGAACCGTTTCTTTTACGATTGATTTGATTACGTATTGCATAGAAAACATTCCGGGGAGCAAGCATGATTCTGATCAACATTGATTCCTTGTCCACTACTGAACTGCAGTATATTGCACAGCAAGAAGGGTTGGAGAACTGGCAAACTTTAGAGAGAGAAGAGCTCATTGACGAACTTGAGGAAGCCTATGGCGATCAGGATGATGATAGTAGCTCCTCAGGGCTAAAACATAAGGCTAGTCGCAAGAGATTTTGTAACTCTCTTACCGACTTCAGGGGCAATATGCAGAATGTGCAGGGCTTGCCTGGTGTTGAGGATCTCCCTGATGTCTATGCCGAGACAGCTATCCATCTTCTTTTACGGGACCCTGTCTGGGCGTATGCATACTGGTCACTTTCCCCAGCGACCAAAATACAGGTGTTCGGCGAAGACCAACACCTTGGAGGCTCGCTTTTCCTACGAGTATCCTCCACCTCCCTGCTTACTGGTGAGGAGAAGACCTTTGATATTACAGTAGGTGTCAATGATACCCAGTGGAATGTCAATCTCCCCGATATGGGGCATTCCTATCGAGTTGCCCTCTGCTATAAGAACAAGAAAGGCCTGGAGATGTCCCTTGCCGAAAGTAAGGACGTATCCACATATTCTTCATACTGGACCGACCATTACGATGAGATGGCCATGGATCCGAATCTGTTCAATGTCCATTTCTCCTCTCTGGTCACCAAAGAAGGGGAGATCGTCGATAATGCCGTGCTGCAGGAAATAGCACAGACCTTAAGCGGAGGTGTGCTTTAATGTCAAAAAAATCCGTTGCCTTCATTCTCAATCTCCATCTTCCCTATGTACGCCACCTGGAATATCCACGGTTTCTGGAGGAGGATTGGCTGTTTGAATCCATGTCCGAGAGCTACCTTCCTATGCTACGCATGTTCTACAGGCTACGCGAGGAGAAGGTTCCCTACAACCTTACTGTAAGCATTTCTTCAACAATCATGTGCATGGTCACAGACGAGGCCTTGCAGAACAGGTTCAACGCCTATATGGAACTTCATCGTGAGCTTGGTGAGAAAGAGGTGATACGGTGTGCTGCCGAACAGCCTGAGTTCCTGGAGATGGCCGAATTCTACCTAGAGCAGCTGAAACAGAACCTTACCGATTTCAATGACCTCTATAGGGGCAACATCCTCGATGGCTTCAAGAGCCTTGAGGCCAGTGGACATCTGGAACTGATCACCACTGCAGCTACCCATGCTTTCTTGCCTCTCTATCAGGAGTATCCGACTGCTATCAACGCACAGGTTGAACTTGCCATCCAATCGTTCCTCACTACCTTCGGACATATGCCCAAGGGATTTTGGTTGCCTGAGTGTGGTTACTATCCTGGCCTTGAGGAGACCCTCAAATATCATGGTATTACCTGGTTCCAGGTTGCCAGCCAAAGCATGTTGCTCTCCCCTGACAAGGTCAAGTGTGGTGATTACCGTCCTATTCGCTGTCCTAATGGAGTAGCTGCTTTCCCTCGTGATTATCAAGCGACAAGCTTGGTCTGGTCAAATACCAGCGGCTATCCCTGTGATCGAAACTATCGTGAGTTCTATAGGGACATTGGCTATGACCTTCCTATGGAATACATCGGTCAGTATATCCACGAGCCTGAAGTTCGCGTATTTACCGGGTTCAAGTATTGGGCCATCACCGGTAATACTGATCAGAAGCGTCCCTATAACCGCACCCTTGCCCAGAAAAAGATTGTCGAGCATGCACATAACTTTCTCTATAATCTGAAGAAGAAGGGGGATGTGCTCTCCTCTTCCATGGGTTCTGATCCTCTCTATACCCTTGGCTTTGATGCAGAACTTTTTGGTCATTGGTGGTTTGAGGGCGTGCAATGGCTCGAACAGGTGTTGATCCTTAGTGGCAAACATGAAGAGGAGGTTACCCTGGTAACTCCCTCAGCCTTTCTTGCAAAGGAAGGGGAGAGCCTTCAGGTCGCTCGACCTGCGTTCTCCTCATGGGGTCAGGGCGGTTATAGCTCAGTGTGGCTTGACGGATCGAATGCCTGGACTTACCGCCACATCCACAAGGCTATCGAACGGATGGAAGAGCTTTCCGTTCGCTTCAGTGACCAGATAAGTCTGAAACAGAGGTTCCTCAACCAGGCCGCCAGAGAGGTATTGCTCTCCATGGCAAGCGATTGGCCCTTCATCCTCTATAACAAGACCAGCAGTGAGTATGCGCAAAAGCGTCTGACTGACCATCTGAGAAACTTCAATGTGGTCTATGGGAACATGTGCAAGAATGCTGTGAACACCGAATGGTTGGTCAAAGCAGAGAAGCGTGACATACTCTTCCCGGATATCGATTACAACATCTTCAATCCCAATCGATAAGCCGTTCTGTCGATGATTCAAAATCCCCTTCTTTTCAGGAGGGGATTTTTCTGTTTCCGCCCAGTAGGGGAAATAGTAGTTGGATAATGATCATTGTGATGCTACCCCAATTCTCTACGGTTGTTAGATGGACAATACGGATTACAGGTATATAAAACCATCTTGACTACCTATACAGGCAAGGTTTCTGAGGTGTTTCAAGGTATCAGGTAATACTGTTGTTTGATTGGAACACAGGGTACCGAATGGTATTCTGTTGAGGTGAAAAAGAGCAAGAAGTCGGGGTGTTCGAGTATGTGAAAAAATGTTTATAAGAACAAAGATAGATAAATAAAATGTTTAAATGAACTACAAAAGAAAAAAATATTATAAAAAAATTGACAAACAAACAAAACAGTGTTTATTATATGATATAACAATCAATTTTTAGGAGAATCAATGGCAAACGAAAGATCGAAAAGAAAAGATCATATTGTAGCTCTCTTGGGGCAAACCTCTGAAATGTCCGTCAATGAAATTGCTGATATACTGAAGGTCTCTACTATGACAATTAGGCGATATTTACATGAATTGGAAGAAGACGGTCTTGTGCGGAGGTTGCACGGTAAAGCGCTGTTACTTAATATGATGAGTCGTCCAGTCGATCCTTATGTGCTGGGCAAGCAGATTGAGAAAAATGCAGAACTAAAAAGTAAGATAGGTGCGGCTGCCGCTTCATTGGTAAGACCTGATGAGATGATCTTTTTGGATTCTGGTTCTACAACACCATTTATTGCCAAAAGCATTAATGCACAGATGCACCTGAATGTTTTGTGCTACACCTTTCAGAACGCCCTAGAATTCTATAATCGTCCCAACACAAAACTTATCCTTTCAGGAGGTTATTATGATAGGGATTCCAATATATTTTACAGCAACAAATCGCTAGAAATTATTAAGGACCTGAGAGCAGATACTGCATTTATTTCTACTGCTGGAGTCGATAAGGACTTAGGGCTTACTACCTACTTCTACTTTGAAGCAGATATTAAAAAGGCTTTGATTGCTTCTGCAAAGCGAGTAGTTTTGGTAACTGATTCAACAAAATTTGGAAAAGTGAGTATTACCTATTTTACAAGTATTCAGAACTTGGATGTGGTTGTGACCGATGAAGGAATACCTGATGAGTATCGGAATTTCTTTGTAGAACAGGGTATTGAACTGATTATTGTATAAATGGAGAGGTCTATGCAATTTGATTTTTCGGGAAAAACGGTACTGGTTACTGGTGGGGCAAAGGGTATAGGGGCGCAGATATGTAGACTCTTTGTCCAACATGGGGCAAAAGTAATTCTGAATTATTTACCGATCAGCGAGGATGAGATGGCTGTAGAAAGTCTCTTGAAGGAACCGTGTTCGGGTGCTGGAAAATATGTTCCTTTTGCATCTGACATTTGTAAGGAGGAGACTCTCGTTGCCCTTGCACAGTTAATTGAGAAAGAGGGCGGCCGGCTTGATATTTTTGTGAATAGTGCAGGGTATACAGCCCCAACAAAAGTAGAACAGCTTGATAGGGCTCTGTGGGAGAAACTGATTGGAGTTAACCTCTCAGGTGCATTTTTTATTGCACAGGAGGTCATGCAGAACATGAAAAAGCAACAGTGGGGTCGTATGGTGTTTATTGGTTCAGCTGGATCAATTACCGGTGGGGGTGGGTCAGCTGGATACTCAGCAGCAAAAGCAGGGATCAATGGCCTGGTTCGTTCCCTATCAAAAGAGCTCGCTCCTGAAGGCATAACCGTTAATGCACTCTTACCTGCAATTATAGAAACAGACTTGCTGCGAAAACGGGAGCCAGATCCTGAAAGAAGACAATCCTATGTAACGAGGATTCCTGTAGGGAGACTTGGTACGCCAGAAGACGTTGCCTATATGACACTGTTTCTTGCAAGTGGGTATGCAAGTTACATTTCAGGGCAGCAAATTATCATTGATGGTGGTTCAACGTACAAATAACAATAAGAAAATTTAATAGGTCCGCATGAAAAGTGGTACCTGTTACAAAGGAGTATGGATGATGAGTGACAAGATTGACAATGAAGCTATGGCAGAAAAGGCCTATGAGTTGGGATTCCTCTATGAGCAGAAATATCGAGGGTGTGCGCAGTGTGCAATAGCTGCGATTCAGGATGCTCTTGGGATTCAAAATGACCTTGTATATAAAGCCGCAAGTGGACTCGCTGGTGGAGTCGGTGAGTGTACTGATGGAGTTTGTGGTGGTTATTCAGGGGCAGTGATGATGATGAGTCTGTTTTTTGGGAGAACTAGAGCGGAAGAGGGGAGTGTGAAAGGGAGAGCAGATAAATACGATTCCTTCCATATGGCCTCAGCAATGCATGACACATACGTAGAGAAATATGGATCGGTCATTTGCAAAGAGATACATAAGGCCATATTTGGTCGGTCTTTTGATCTACGAAAAGATGACGACAAACAGGCTTTCCGTGATGCAGGGGCACATGAGAAAGATGATAAATGCTGTGCAGTTGTTGGTGATGGTGCAAGATGGGCTGTCAAGGCAATTTTAGAGGAACTTGAGAGGCGTGGCCTAACTCTTGAGGATTTTAGATCATTAGTCCAAAGAGACCAACAAGAGGCTTAAAGTCTTCCGAAGGGACGTGTTCGTATACAAGAGAAGATACAAAAGGAAAGGGAGGAACCGTACTATGCCAGAGGCAGATAAAGAAGGGAAAAATTATTACACCGATATTCCACAAAAAAACGAAGCCTTTTTTTTAAAGGGTTCAAATGAATACGGTTGGGGGATGAAGAACCGTCTGGCAAGAATATTTAGTCCCCAAGATGGGAAGACAATAATGCTTGCTATCGACCATGGGTATTTTCAGGGTCCTACTACAGGTCTTGAACGTGTTGATGTTTCAATCCTTCCCCTTGTCCCCTATGCCGATACTGTTATGTTGACACGGGGGATACTGAGGAGCGTTGTTCCTCCTTCAACGAATAAGTCCATTGTGGTCCGAGCCTCTGGCGGCCCAAGCATACTCAAGGAGTTATCCGATGAGCAGATTGTCATGGATATTGATGATGCAGTGAGAGTAAATGCATGTGCTATGGCGATACAGGTATTTATTGGTGGTGAGTTTGAGTCTCGGTCTGTGGTGAATATGACACGGTTAGTCGATGCAGGGCTAAAAGTTGGTATGCCAGTCCTAGCTGTGACTGCTGTGGGCAAGGACATGAAAAGGGATGCACGATACTTCCGTCTTGCAACGCGTATTTGTGCTGAACTTGGAGCCCAGTATGTGAAGACGTACTATGTTGAGGAGGATTTTGACACAGTAGTTGCCTCTTGCCCTGTTCCCATAGTGATTGCTGGTGGGATGAAGCGTCCTGAACTCGACGCTCTACGTATGGCATATAATGCCATTCAGTCAGGAGCATCAGGCGTTGATATGGGAAGGAATATTTTCCAGTCAGAAGCTCCGATCGCTATGATGAAGGCTGTTCATGCAGTAGTGCACGGTAATGAAACGCCCGAGAAAGCCTTTGACCTGTACAATGAATTAAAGAGTAAGACTTATGAATAATGGTATGGGCACCATACTCACCATTGAAGGACTTACCAAGTTCTATCCTGGGGTAAAGGCGCTTGAAGAAGTGAGCTTTTCCATAAGAAAGGGAGAGGTCCACGCATTGGTGGGCGAAAATGGGGCAGGAAAGTCAACCTTGATAAAAATCTTGTCAGGTGTCCTGAAACCAGATTCGGGTATTTTTACTATTGATGGGAAATCAATAGTTTTTGATCACCCTCTGCAGGCTATGGAGCATGGCATAGCAGTAACCTACCAAGATTTGAGTCTGTTTCCAAATCTTACTGTAGCGGAAAATATTTCAATTAGCCAATCCATCAAGAAAAAGTCTTTGGTGAGCAAAAGAAGGATGTGTGAAATTGCGAATGCTGCATTGGAGCAACTTGGAATTACTATCAATCTACATACTGAGGTGAAGTTTTTATCTGTTGGCATGCAGAATATGGTGGCGATTGCACGAGGTCTGGCCAATTCTGCCCGGATTCTCATCCTAGATGAACCTACTGCCTCTCTTTCAAATGATGAAGTGATGGCTCTGTTTAGCATTATCAATAAGTTGCGCGACCAAGGGATGAGTATTCTGTTTGTGAGTCACAAGCTTGATGAGGTCTTTGAGATTTCACAACGTACCACAGTTCTCAGGGATGGGCGGTATGTGAAGACTTTTGAGACTGCCAGTGTTACAGAACAAAGTCTCATCAGTGCTATGGTGGGAAGGAATGTACTGTACGAGCGGTATTCCGGACGTGATTGTAAAGAGAGCATATTAGAGGTACAGCATCTGTGTAAAAAGCATAACTATGCTGATATCTCTTTTACCCTCCACAAGAATGAGATATTGGGATTCACAGGATTGATTGGTGCAGGAAGAACGGAGGTTGCCAAGGCAATTTTCGGGTGTAATGAACCAGAATCTGGGGAGGTGAGACTATACGGTCAGACCCTCGATCTTTCTTCGACAGAGGAAACCGTACGTTCTGGGATTGCCTATTTGCCTGAGTCTCGGCATACCCAAGGGCTTTTTCTTCCAAAATCGCTCGAAGATAATGTGGGTTCTGTGATCTTATCCAGATTGGTTGATCGGGCAGGGCTGATTACTGCAAAAAAGAAACGTGAGTTGGCTAGAAAATGGATAGAACAACTTGGTATTCGTCCCGCTTTCCCTGATATGTTAGTGGAGCAGTTTTCGGGTGGTAATCAGCAAAAAGTTGTGTTGGCAAAATGGCTGGCAAGTGAACCAAAGGTGTTAATCGTTGATGAGCCTACCCACGGGGTTGATATTGGGGCGAAAAGTGAAATTCATCGATTGCTTCGTACCCTTTCGGAAGAGGGGATAGGTGTAATGGTAATCTCTTCTGAATTGCCTGAGATTCTTGCGTTGTGTGACAGGATTTTGGTCATGCGGATGGGAAGGATTGTCGGAGAATTCCTATCAAAAGATGCAGACCAGGAGAAGATTATGAATTTGGCACTCAAAGGATGAATTCAATGGGAGTATCAAAATGAGAAGAAAAGATAATTCTACTTTGGTGAGCCTTATACGTCATAAGGAAGCGAGCCTGGTACTGATGATCATATTGCTTATGGCTGTTATCACAATGGCCAATGTATCGTTTCTTACGTATGGCAATATTAACGATATTATGCGGAGCTATTCCGTCCATGGCATTGTTGCAATGGGAATGCTATTGGTGATTATCACCTCAGGTATTGATGTCTCTGTCGGATCAATGGCCGCTGCTGTTACAGTTATTGTCGGGAGACTACTTGTTGCATCGGGAGGTAATATCCTTTTTGCATTATTGGTTGGATGCGTTTCTGGAATTGCCCTTGGATTGGTCAATGGATTTTTCATTGCAAAATTACGCATTCCTGCGATTGTGGTGACGTTAGGAACGTTGAATATTTTTAGGGGTGCTGAACTCTATGTTACTGGAGGTTCTTGGATTACGGGGTTGCCAGAGGGGTTTATTGAGTTTGGGAAGTTTAAATTCCTAGGTATTCCTGTACAGACACTTGTGTGGTTAGTTGTGGGTGTGATGACCTACTTGATTCTGAACTACACAAAGACCGGAAGGGGTGTATATGCCATTGGGGGCAATATTGATGCTGCAAAACGAGTTGGATACCACCCTGATCGAATTCAATTGTTTGTATGGGGATATCTAGGCCTTACGGTAGGAATAGCGAGTGTGATGCATACTTCCATAGTGCGTCATGTAGATCCGAATGCCTTTTCTTCCTTTGAATTGATAGTAATTGCTGCATGTGTGTTGGGAGGTGCAAATATTTTTGGTGGAGAGGGCAGTATTCTTGGAACGTTCTTGGGGGTGTTCATTCTAGCAGTAATTGAGAATGGATTGATTATGGCAAGGGTTTCTTCCTACGGGCACCAGGTGTTTGTGGGAGCGGTTATTCTTGTTGCTGTGAGCATAGATGTACTGAAAGCAAAGAGGCAGGAACAAGAGTATGCGGTAATTGAGGTCTGTATGGATAGTAAGAAATTCAACATAAGGGGAGGTGAACAATGAAATATGAACGGATGCTTTTAATATTATGTGTTGTAGTGTTCCTCATATTTGCTCTGTTGTCTCCTGAGAGATTTTTGAGTGCAAATAATATTCTGACTATGATGTATCAATTGCCAGAATTCGGTTTGCTTTCTCTAGCTATGATGGTTTGCATTCTTACCGGAGGTATCAACCTATCACTCTCATCCTTGTCTGCACTTTGTGGGATTGGTTCGGCTTTTATTCTGAGTAGTAGTCTGCAGCTACCTGCTTGGATTCTGATTTTGATTGCAATGGCTTTTGGTTTGGTTGTTGCAATCTTGGCAGGAATTGTAAATGGGTGGTTTATTGCGTATGTAGGGGTGACACCAATTTTGGTCACTGTCGGTACAAAGGCAATTTATGAGGGAATAGGGCTAATTCTCACAAAAGGTGGGTCTGTGTCGGGGTTTCCTGAATCGTTTTTCTTCATTGGTGGAGGGGCTATCCTTGGGATTCCCTTTCCCCTGATTATATTCATAGTGATCTCTGGTATTACCTGGTTGCTGTTGCAGAAGTCTCCTTGGGGAGAACGGGTTTACATGATAGGCATTAGTCCTGTTGTGGCAAATTATTCTGGATTTGCGGTTAAAAGGATACTTTTGCAGGTGTATGTCTATTCTGCCTTGCTCGCTGGGGTTGCCGCTATGATTATGATATCCCGGTATAATTCTGGTAAGGTCACCCTTGGGTCTTCCTATCTTCTGCAGACAGTTGCCGCCACTGTTTTGGGGGGGGTGAGTATCAGCGGTGGGAAGGGAAAGGTAAGTGGTGTCATCATGGCGACTGTGTTACTGCAATTTGTGTCTAGTGGTATGAATATCTTAGGTGTCAATAGGTTTGCCATTTTGATTATTATGGGAATGATTCTCATTTTTGCTTTGGTAATAAACTATGTGATGGATGTGCTTGGGACGAGAATGCATCTACGAAGAAGTGTAAAACCGGCTTAATGAAAATAGTATTTAGGATTCTTACACCCCTTGAAGGGTGAAATAAATGGAGGATGTATATGAAAAAAGGATTGTATTTCGTACTTGTTGTGTTGCTCATGGCAATAGGAACTGTCTTGTGGGCTGGTGGAGTTCAAGAGAAAGAGAGCGATGTGCCTACCGTGCTGATTATGCCAAAACTCATTGGCATACCCTATTTTAATGCTTCAGAAAGGGGTGCGTTACAGGCTGGAAAAGATCTTGGCATTAAGGTCATTTACAATGGTCCCACAGAGTGTGATGCTGCTGCTCAGGTGAAGATGATAGAGGACTATATTAGCCAGGGAGTGGATGCAATTGCTGTTGCTCCAAATGATGCTGCAGCCCTTACTCCTGTGCTGAAAAAGGCACGGAATTTAGGTATCAAGGTACTTGACTGGGACACTCCTGCTGACCGGTCTGTAGTCGATATTTCAGTTCATCAGATTGATGATGTGGAATTTGGCAGACATATTTGGGACCTGTTGGTTAAGCACATGGGCACAGATGATGCTGACTATGGAATCATCACAGGTGGCCTTGAGGCTGCGAATTTGAATGCATGGATTGATTATGGTATTGAGTATGCAAAGACTAAGTATCCCCGATTGAATCTGGTTACAGAGCGTATTCCTACGAATGAGAAACAAGAGGAAGCGTATAGCAAATCCTTGAGCATGCTCAAGGCATATCCAAGCATTAAGGGCATTGTGACAATGAGTTCACCTGCTCCAATCGGTGCTGGTCAGGCAATTGAAGAACTTGGTCGTGTGGGCAAGATCGCAGTTGTCGGAACCGGATTGCCAACGGACTCTTGTCCCTATTTGACAAGTGGGGCGATCAGTGAAGTGACCTTGTGGAATCCTGCGACACTTGGATACCTTGCTGTTTATCTTGCTCATGAGTTGATTATGGGGAATGAGATTGTTGATGGCATGGAAGTTCCTACTGTAGGTAAAATTTCTGTAAGAGATGGTGGAAGCACTGTTGTTATGGGGCCTCCTGAGGATTATAACAAGGGTAATTGTGCTACATTTGATTTCTAGGATGTTCTTTTTGGTCATAAGGGAATCGATTCCCTCATGACCAAATGTATTTTTTGGAGGTTCTTGATGGGTGAATTGCGGTGTGCAGCTATTGATCTTGGTAATACTTCAGGTAGGATTAGCTGTGGAGCATTTGATAGTAATAGGATTATGCTACAAGAAATTGCCCGTTTTCCCAACCCTAAGATTTTGATTGGTTCTGCTGTAAAATGTGATGTTCTGTTTCTTTTTACTGAAGTGCTGAAGGGTATGAAAAGATTACCTGATATTGCTAGTATTGCAATTGATAGTTGGGCTGTTGATTTTGCACTTTTGGATGTCAGGGGTGATATCTGTACTTTGCCACATCACCATAGGGATCCACGTACACGACCCTACATGAAACGATTTTCTTCTCTTGAAGATCAACGGTCTTGGTATCGTTCTACAGGTCTTTCCTTTCAGCCAATTAATACTTCTTTGCAGTTGTTGTCGATGGTGGAAAATTGTCCTGAAGCTCTTGAACGAGCAGAGACTCTATTGCTTATTGCAGACCTTATGGCCTATTTCCTTACTGGAGAAATAACGTGTGAGGCAACCAATGCTTCAACAACGCAATTGCTTTCTTTATCTGATAGATGTTGGGATGAACGTGTCATTGAAGAAATCGGTCTTCCAAAGAAGTTGTTTGCTCCTTTGGTAAGGCCCGGTGTATCTTTAGGCAGTGTTACTCAGGCTCTTGCAAGGCGGTATGATTTGAACCAACAGGCGCGGGTTGTTTCTGTTGGTAGTCACGATACGGCAAGTGCTCTATATGCTGTTCCTATAGTTGATTTGCATCATGTGGCTGTAGTATCCAGCGGGACTTGGTCCTTGTTTGGAGCAATCTTGGAAAATCCGATTGTTTCTGATGATGCGTTACTTGCCAAGTACAACAATGAGTTGGGTGTTGATGGTCGTACCCGCTTTTTAAAAAATATCATGGGGATGTGGATTATTGAGGAGTTGATCAGGCATTGGGAGTTGGAGGATGGCCAGAGGATTTCATACGATGAGCTCTTTGGAGCTGCAAGAGGTAGTGCTGCCCATGTAGCAGTTTTTGTCCCTGACCTCGATCGCTTTTTTGCTCCTGTGAATATGGAAGATGAAATAAGGCACTATTTACACGATACTGCTCAGGCTTGTGTTTATGATAGAGCTCAGTTGGTTCGTCTGGTACTAGAGGGTTTGGCTCTTTCTTATAGAGAGTCTCTTGAACAGCTGCAACTCATTACCGGTACTCAGTATTCAATGATTTGTATCGTTGGTGGTGGCTCCAGAGTCGGATTGTTGAACCAATTTGTCGCAGATACCACTGGCCGAGATGTTATTGCTGGCCCAGCAGAGGCCACGACTTTAGGGAATATGCTATCGCAGTTGGAGGGGCATGGGGAGATAGCAACAAAAAATGAACTTGTTGAGGTTGTCTGTGCTTCGGCAAAGATTGAGAACTTTGTTGCTCGGTATTCTACGGAATGGGAAGAGGCTTATGGCACATACCTGCAGATAAAAAAAACAGTAAAGGCTTGATCTATCACATACGATACGCATCCTTTCTGATTTCTTTGGATACCTGACACCAAAAGGCCCTGTATAGATTGGATTTTTCTGTTTCCTGTTGTTTTACCTACCTGCCAGGGGAAGAGTCAGGAAACGAGACATACTCTTCCCTGATATTGATTACAACATCTTCAATCCCGACAGATAAACCAGTATATTTAGGCTAGTCGATCCCCTTCTTTTTTAGGAGGGGATTTTTTATTTCTGCCAAAATATGAGAAAACAAGGCAAAAGGTCTACACCTGTTAAGCAGTTCTTCCGACTATGTTCCCATCACAGCACAAATTAGCACCTAACGAAGGTTGTATTGTAGTGGTAAGAAGTGTACATTAATGGAGCAAGGTGGGAAGAAATCCCAAAATTGTACGAATTTTACAAGGAGTATGGGAGATGTTGACCGGTGAATTTTACAACACCATAGACGACAAAGGCCGAATACTTATCCCTTCACGGCTACGCAGCGCTCTCGAAGGCGATGCCCTGTACGTGACCAGAGGATTGGAAAACTGCCTATGGCTCATGCTCCCCTCACAATTTGAAGAGTTGAAACATATGATTGTTGATGGCCCGGGTGCTATGTTCGATCGTAAAATGCGCAATCTGCAGCGAGGCATGATAGCGCCTGCACAGTTATGTGAGATAGACAAGGTCGGAAGGATAAACATCCCTCCCAAACTACGCGAGAGCGTGCGTCTTTTGGTACGCGAAGAGAGTGTGCTGCTTGGGACGGGAAACTATCTGGAGCTGTGGAACAAGGATGAGTACGAACACTACATGGATTTGAGCAATGCTGAATTCCTGGATGCAGCGCAGTCGCTCAGTGATATGATCAGGGAGAAAGATTGATGGAATACGTGCACTATCCAGTAATGAGCCAGGAGATCCTCGAGTATCTCACCCCCCCCTTGGATAGGGAGTCCTACATGGTCGACTGTACCTGTGGGGAAGGCGGGCATACCCATCTCTTCCTATCTACCTATCCGAAATTGCAGATTACCGGTCTGGATCGGGATGCTGTTATTCAGGCAAAGGCAATAGAGCGCATGAAGGAATTCGGCTCCCGCTTTACACCCCGTAACATCTGGTTTGATGAGTTTTTTGAAGAGTATGACGGCCCACAGCTCGATCTTGTGCTTTTTGACCTGGGGATCTCCTCCTTTCACTATGAGGAGTCAGAACGTGGTTTCTCTTTCAAGCGGGGTGAGCTGTTGGATATGCGTCTGGACAAGGATGCCCCCATCAGTGCGCTCGATGTGGTAAACGGCTATCAGGAAGAGCGATTGGCCAATGTAATTTTCCAGTTCGGTGAAGAACGATATTCGCGCAGGATTGCACGTTCGATCGTGGAGAAGCGCAAATTGGGTAGAATTACGCAAAGCGATGAGCTTGCCTCTATCATCTACAAGGCTGTCCCGTCCGGGTACCGTTATGGACGTATCCATCCTGCTACCCGTTCGTTCCAGGCTATCCGCATAGAGGTCAACAGGGAACTGGACAGGATAGAACCTGCCATCAAGGGGGCGCTTGATGCCCTTAGGAGTGGTGGAAGATTGGCGGTCATCAGCTTTCACTCGTTGGAAGACCGTAGGGTGAAATGGTTCTTCAAGGGCTTGGGGGAGGGTGATAACCCTACAATCAAGATCCTGACAAGAAAACCTCTGATACCTACAGATGCAGAGAGTTCGGAGAATCCTCCTAGCCGCAGTGCAAAGTTGAGGATTATCGAGAAGATTTAGTAGTTGGAGGCTCTAGTATGGAACAAGATTGGTATACCTCTGATCGGGAACAAGTAAAGAAGACACAAAGTCATACACTGGTTCGGATGAAACAAGCCGTTACCATGCTCATGTTGCTCGCTATCATGGCCAGCATGCTCGTACCTGTCTGGCAAAGTGCAGTGAACCGGGCCTTGGAAGTCGAGTACAGGACCCTCTCTTCATCGTTGAAGAATCTGGAGGAGCAACAGAGGTTGCTTCGCTCCCAGATTGCTCAGAAAACCATGCCCGAGGCGCTTGCAGAAGGGGCTTGGCGAGAGGATATTCTCTTGCAGCAGATTGATGCCGATACGCTGGTCATGGTAGGTAGGAGCATCTGATGGCAAAAGTAGGGGGCTTTTCCAACCAACGCTATCCGCTTGCAAAGGTTGCCTCCATGTGCGGGGGTCTTGTTGTGCGTCCTTCAGACAGCTGTATTGAGGATGTCCAGATAGATTCCAGAAAGTGTTCCTCCAACTCGCTTTTCTTTGCACTCGGAGGTACAAGAGAACATGGCATCATATATGTTGGAGATGCAGCCAAACAAGGCAGTAGTGCTGTTGTGGTCCCTTTCTCGGAAAAGGAACACGCCCTTGCACTGTTAGGGCCCTACAAGTGTGCTCTCATCCTCGTCCCTGATCCCCTGACCGCCTTGCAGAACCTTGCACGCGAATATCGTAAGATGCTACCTCAGGTCACCAACGTCGGCATAACCGGCAGCTGTGGAAAAAGCACTACCAAAGAAGCCCTTGCTTCCATAGCCCAGACACTGGGCAAGACTATCAAGACACCTGGTAACCTAAACAGTGAGATAGGCCTGCCCCTGAGCATCCTGCAGTTGGAAGACGATACCCAGTATGGTATCTTTGAGATGGGTATCGACCATGTGGGGGAGATGGACAGGATGGTGGATATGCTTAAGCCGGATATTGGCTTGTTGACCAACATAGGCATCTCTCACCTCGAGAAATTTACCAGTCGCTCAACCATCCTTGCAGAGAAAGGCAAGCTCTTTCATTCTGGGATGCAGATGGGCTTTGTCTCTGATGATTGTCCCTATACATCGATACTGGAAAAGAGATCGCACCTTTCCCTGAGACAATATGGCCTCAGCGATATGCAAGCTGTGGACAGGGGAATTGACGGATGGGACCTCACTTTTGAAGGAGAGCGCTTCCATGTCTCTTGTGTCGGACGTCACCTGATCCGTGATGTGATGGGGGCCATACAGGTTGGCCTTGCTCTCGGAGCAACCCGAAAAGACATTGCAGAAGGTCTTGAAGGGTTCCAACCCATGCAAGGACGTTCCTACGTGCATAAAAGTGGAGTTACCATCATAGACGACTCCTATAATGCAAGCCCTGATTCCACCTCTTCAATTTTAGGCTACCTTAAGGCCTTGGCATGGAAAGGTGAGAAAAAGGTCGTTCTTGGTCCCATGAAGGAATTGGGAAAAGAGAGCCAAAAGGCCCATGCTCTGGTTGCAAGACAGCTTTATGCCTCCCCGATGGGATCTGCCTATCTGTATGGGAAGGAGATGAAAGGTGCCTACGATCTGCTGAAGAAGAGAGGCTATACATCCTCTCTTTTCTATACGGACGATTTTAGCGAATTGGAAAATCATGTGGTCAATACAGGCCGACAAGGGGATCTTTTTCTCCTCAAGGCTTCAAGAAGTGTAGCAATGGAGCGGTTGATTCCCGCTCTAAGTCAAGTTGGTTAAGGGGAGAGAATGATGTTTCTGGAGATGGGTCTGGCTTTCAGCATAACATTTCTTATCTCGCTAGGCTTCATCAGATACGCCCCGGTGATAAGGGTGGCCATAAAGCCCGAACTGGAGAGCACCCAAAGTGGCAAGAGGGGTACCCCTTCAATCGGAGGCCTGGCATTTAGTCTGGGTACAGCCCTTGCCACCCTTTTGTGCGCCCACGGTTTTGAAAGTACCGTCATTTTTCCCCTGTTGGGCCTGTTGCTCTTTGCTTCCATAGGAATGGTTGATGACATAGCCAAGGCACGAAAAGGCAATGGTGATGGTATACAAAGCCTGACAAAACTCATCTTGCAAGCAATAGTGGCTGTCATACTGCTGTTCCTCCTCAGGAGGAGCAACAGCCTCACTACGAGCATTTTCCTGCCCTTTCTCAAAGGGAAGACTCTTTCTCTCGGATGGGGTTACTACCTCTTTGCCTTGCTGTACATCTTGTATTTTGTCAATGCTGTGAACATCACCGATGGACTTGATGCCCTGGCAGCAGGGTCTTCGCTTCCTTTGCTGTTGCTTATCGCCCTATTTTCCTTCAAGGCGAATGGTTCTTTTTCTCTGGCACTTATAGCCTCACTTCTGGCATTCCTGCTGTTCAACAAGAAGCCGGCCAGATATTTCATGGGTGACTGTGGCAGTCACGCTCTCGGTGGCTATATGGCCGTCTCAGCCTTGATGTTCAATGCAGAGGTGGTATTGCTGGTAGCCAGCGGTCTGTTCCTCATGGAGTTTGCCTCCAGCCTGATACAGATAATTGCAATCAGAAGCACAGGGAAGAAGGTATTCTCCATAGCGCCTCTCCACCATGCCTATGAGTTGAAGGGCATTGCAGAACGAACGATAGTTGGAAGGTTCACCTTGGTCTCTTGGATTTTTGCCCTGTTGGGTCTTCTCCTGTTCCTGGGAACAGGGTGGTAGGGTAGGGATGGATAGACAACACTCCTATGATGACTGGCAATCAACTCAAGCTACACTCAATGAGACAGGAGGCAATGCAAGTGCCTTCACCTTCTTGTGTGTGGTGGTTATTCTCATTGCCCTTGGCCTGATCATGCTTTACAGTGCCTCCTATAATGAGGCTCTGATACACAATCTTCCCCATTATTATTTTTTTCAGCGTCAGATGATGTTTGTGCTCTTTGCATTTCTCTGCTCTGTGGTGATACGCTTTATGCCGCTCTCATGGTTTCGTTATTTGGCAATTCCTGTTGTCCTGGTCTGCCTAGTGCTGATGAGCCTTACCCTGTTCACCTCCTACGGCCAAGTGCGACTGGGTAGTCGCAGATGGCTGCAAGTGGGAAGCCTTCCCTCATTACAACCTTCAGAATTTGTCAAGGTGGGAACAATCCTTCTTTTTTCTCTCATTTTTAAGAAGAAAGAGGAAGAATCTTCCTTCCTGGCACGCTTTGGATTGCCCATAGTGGTAACCTTGATTTTCTCAGCGATGATTCTCCTGCAGAAAGATTACTCCACCACCATCTTGTATCTGGGGCTATGTGTAGCCATGTTCCTGGTTGGAGGGATGAAGATAACGAAACTATTGTTGGGTTTCGCGTTCTTGATCGTGCCAGCCACTATGCTGATGTTTTCCCAACCCTATCGGGTAAAACGGGTATTTTCTTTCTTATTTTCCCAGATCGATCCCGGGGGCATTAATTACCAGGTGACCAACTCTCTCAAGGCTATCGGTTCCGGAGGCCTTTTCGGAGTGGGACTCGGAAACGGAATATACAAGCTTGGTATCATTCCCGAGGTCCAGAGCGACTTTATCTTTGCTTCCATTTGTGAAGAGATCGGCTTTGTGGGTGTCGCCTTTATCCTAGCCCTTTTCGCCATGTTCGCAATCCTTGGCTACAATGCCTATCTCAGGATGCAGAGCCGGGACCGGTTTCTCAGCTTCACTGCCTTCGGTATAACCACGATGATACTGTTGCAGGCGATCATCAATATAGCGGTAGTCACCGGTATGCTGCCACCAACGGGCATACCCCTGCCGTTTTTCAGCCAGGGAGGTACCAACCTCTTTGTGGTAATCTGCTTGTGTGCCCTGCTCTATAGAATCTTACTGATTTCCAGTGGGCGAATTCCTCTGGAGAAAAGCACTCTCTCCCAACAGGTGCGCGAGGAATTTCTCTTTGACACTGAAATGGATGAATCATGAGTAAGGTTCGCGTTGAGCTCAAGGTATTGGCTCTTGTTCTGTTGGTACTCCTCCCCCTTGCCTATTTCTCCCTATCGCATGTACCCTCCTTGTATATAGATTCGGTCATGCTCAGCATTGCCGAGGACCGGACTGCGATACCCTATGCCTTGAAGAGTGCACTTTCACAATATAGGGGAAAATCTCTGGTATCCCTTTCCCTGAAGAGGGTAAGCCGGGAGCTTGAATCGCTAGCCTTGGTTGATTCGGTTAGGATAAAGAGGAAATTCCCCTCGACGTTACTGGTCGAGGCCACCTTGGTCGGTACTCCAGTTTTGGTCCTTGCTAAAAATGCCGAGGAGCAGACAGTGGGCGTCTATGTCTTGCGTTCTGAAGCCTTGCTCCCATTGCAGAGTGAGGATTGGGATCTGTTTGAGGACCATGCTCTGAAGGTGGAAATTCCCCTTGGGTATGCCTCCCTGATGGAAAAATATGGAGTGGACGCCGCATTTGGACAGGTTATGGAGCTTGCTGCCTCACTTGAGGGAAATAGCACCTTGATAACTCGCATAAAATACGATAATAATAGCAGTAACAGCTTTGGAAAGATGGTATTGGAACTCTCCGCTTTACATGCCCAGATTTGGTTGAGGGAACCTGTCTCAGCAGCACAGGTCACCCAAGCCATACAACTGGTCCAGAAGGACCAGAGAGAGTCGCTTTCTTTCCTCAGTTCGCAAATCATACGCTATGACCTCTACAATGGGGCCATGGTACGTAGGAAGTAGGGCAGTCCATAAGGGGGGTTGTGTCAATGGCAGGTGATAAAATGCTGATGGGGCTGGATATAGGTTCAAGCCGGACCAGGTGTGTGATTGGTTCGGTGAGCCGAGAAGGCCTGCTTATGGTCGACAGCATCTGCGAACGCCCCAGTGAAGGCGTGCGTTCGGGCACGATCGTAAATATTGAACAGACACTGAAGACCATCCAATCTGTGGTAAATGAGGCGGAGCTACAGGCAGGGGCAGAGATTGCTGAGGTGATCATAGGTATCGGTGGAGAGCATATCGTTGGGATTGCAAGCACCGGGGTGGTTGGTATCAACAGCAAGGATCAGGAAATCAAGAGAGAGGACATTTTCCGCTCACTTGAGGTTGCCCGGGCTTTTGAACTTCCACAGGATAGGGAGATTCTCCATACTTTGGTTCAGGACTTCCAGATTGACTCACAGGTTGGGATCAAGGATCCCATCGACATGCTTGGTCACCGTCTGGAGAGCAGGGTGCTCATAGTCACCGCCTCATCAGCCATCTGCCAGAATGAGCGAAAATGCATACAGCGGTCGGGCTTGGGAGTGCAGCGTCTTGTCCTGCAGAGCCTTGCAGATTCTGAAGTGGTGCTCAGTTCAGAAGAGAAGGAGATGGGGACCATTCTCATCAACATAGGCAGCGGTATTACAGACATCATAGCCTACTCCAAGGGCTCTCCGGTATATACCGGTGGGGTTAACTTGGGGGGAGAGGCAGTAACAAGTGACATTGCCTACATATTGAACAAGACCCGAGCTGTGGCTGAACAGATCAAGTGCGAGTCCGGGCACAGCTATGTTCCTTCGGTATCGAGTGAGGATATGGTGGTCATCCCTCAGGTAGGGGGGCTTCCCGCTATCAGGATGCCTAAGAAGGAGCTGAGCAAGGTCATAGAGCCACGAATGGCTGAGATATTTTCCCGATTGCAGAACGATCTGGAAAAGGCAAATGTCCAGGGTGGCTTCGGTGGTGGTGTTGTTCTAGTAGGTGGAGGTGCCCTCCTAAGTGGGGTTACTGAACTTGCGAGTGAGATATTCCGCCTTCCTGCCCGTCTGGGATTTCCAGAGGCAATAGGTGGTCTTGACCGCTCCTATATAAGCCCAATGTATACGACTGTATTGGGTCTTCTCAAAAGTGAAGCTAAGAAGGTCAAGGAGACTGTTCCCAAGGCAAGGGCGCACAAGGCTAGACCCCGACACAAAGAGAGTGGGGCCGCCTCCAAGATCAAGAGTTTCTTCAGAACGTTGTTTTAGATATAAGAGCCTGATGGCAAAGGATTTGATATGGATTTCGGAATGTTTGAAGTGGAAGACATGGTACATGATGAGCAGGCTTCGGCAACGGTCATCAAAGTGATCGGGGTTGGTGGAGCTGGGGGTAATGCGGTCAACCGTATGATTGCCAGCGGCCTGAAGAAAGTGCACTTTATTGCAATGAATACCGATATGCAGGCTTTGCAGCGCTCCAATGCACAGGTAAGGATTCCCATAGGCAAGGAACTTACCGGTGGTCTGGGGGCTGGCGGTGTACCTGAAGTGGGGGAGAAAGCAGCCCAGGAGAGCAAAGAGGATATCCGTCGTGAGATGGAGGATGCCGACATGGTCTTCATCACAGCTGGTATGGGAGGCGGTACCGGTACGGGAGCCGCCGCGGTTGTCGCAGAAATAGCAAAGAGCTGTAATGCCCTGACTGTTGCGGTGGTCACCACACCCTTTGCCTTTGAAGGAAAGAAAAAACTTATTCTTGCCCAGGCCGGCATCGAGAAACTGCGCAAGCAGGTTGATACCCTGATCATCATTCCAAACCAGTACCTCCTGAAGGTTGTAGAGAACAACACCCCGATCAAGCAGGCTTTTCTCATGGCCGACGAGGTGCTTTATATGGGAGTACAGGGAATTAGTGAACTTATTACCGAACCCGGTGAGATAAACATTGACTTTGCTGATGTGCGTACTGTTATGAAAGGTAAGGGTGATGCCCTTATGGGTATCGGCTTTGGTGAAGGTTCCAATAGGGCTGTAGATGCTGCCAGGCAGGCAGTAAGCAATCCGCTTCTGGAAAATGCCTCCATTGAGGGGGCAAAGAGTGTGCTGGTAAACCTCTCAGGCAGTGATACCCTCACTTTGCAGGAATATCAGGATGTCGTGGAAATCATCACTGAGAGGTGTGCTGAGGATGCCCTGATTATTGCTGGGCAGGCCTTCAACCCAGAGCTAGGTGATCGTATCAAGGTTACTGTCGTTGCTACAGGGTTTGAACGTAAGCCTGAGGTAACAGGAAGTGAAGTCTCTGATATGGATATGATCAAGCGCCGTTATGCCTCAACCTCCAAGGGTGAAGAGAAAGACGAAGGGGCTCCAGCAAGTGCCAACAAGGAAGAGCCTGATGCAGGCTCCATCCAGGTGAACCGCTGGCAGGACCTGCAGAAGCAGATCAAGAAGGTGCCCGAGGGAAAAGACGACGATTACTCAATCCCTGCTGTACTGCGCTATTCCAGAAACTCTGACGAGAAATAAGGATGTCCAAAGAAACCGACCAAGCGTTGCTTGAGGAGTATCTCGATTACCTCCTCTTGGAGCGACGCTTATCCAAGGCCACCATTGAGGTGTACGAAACGGAAGTCGGTTTCTTTTTTAAGGGCATCACGCAAGCAATTGAAGAGATAAAACTCTCAGAGGTAGAGCACTATTTGGTGGCCTCCGCAAAAGAGAGAGGCCTTACAGAACGTACGGTTGCGAGGAATCTTTCTGCCCTGCGATCTTTTTTTGTCTATCTGCAAAAACAGAAGATTCGTGAGGACAATCCCCTTGAACAGATGGGCGCTGCCCGAAGGTCCTGTGATGCCCCCACCTTCTTTACCATAGAGGAGGTTGATCTTCTTCTGGACTCCATCGAGACAGAGACACTCTTGGGTAAGCGGGACCGGACAATTTTTGAACTTATCTATTCTTGTGGTCTGCGAATAAGTGAGGCTTGTGACCTCAAGGTGGGCGACTACACCAAGACAACCCTTAGGGTATTGGGCAAACGCAATAAGATGCGACTCGTTCCCGTAGGGGAAGTGGCGGCAACCGCTCTCAATCACTATCTTGCAGAAGTGAGGCCAGCCTTAGTGAAAGCAAGGGCAACGGAGCAGACCCTCTTTGTCGGAAGGCGTGGCAAAAAGCTAACTCGCCAAGCTGTCTTCAAGCGCTTTCAGCAGTATGCCAGGCCTTTGGGCCTTGAAGGCAAGGTGCATACCCTGCGACACAGCTTTGCAACGCATCTGCTTGCAGGGGGAGCTGACCTTCGTAGTGTGCAGGAATTGCTTGGCCATAGTGATATCCAGACAACCCAGATATATACCCATATTGAGACCAGTTCCCTTAAACAGTCCTATGATACCTACCATAATCTGAAGGAAGAAAAAACCTGATGAGCATCCTCTTCATCCTTTGTCCCATCATAGCCTTCGGAGCGATCATCGATGCCATAGCCGGAGGTGGGGGGCTCATTACCCTTACTGCATATGTGGCGGTAGGGCTTCCTCCACAAGTAGCCTTGGGCAACAACAAGTTCGCTGCGGCCAGCGGTACCACCATTGCCTGCTATCGGTATATCCGAAATGACCAGGTAGACTGGAAGGTCGGCACTGTCGCCATCCTTTTCTCCTTGGCCGGATCCTCAGTAGGTTCTTACCTCGCAACAAACTTTGCCGATGCTTACTTGCATTACCTGTTGATATTTTTAGTCCCTGCCATTGCCATTTTCATCATGCTAAAGCCTGACTTTGGTCAGGCAAAACCAATGGCTACCAAGTTGTCCATCCCTCTGTCAGCAGTTGCAGGGCTTCTTTTGGGTGCCTATGATGGGTTTTTCGGACCAGGAACAGGGATGTTTCTCACCATCATCTTCACCTCGGTAATCGGACTGGACCTACTCAAGTCCTGTGGGACCGCGAAGGTGGTCAACCTAGCCTCCAATATGGCTGCCCTCGCAACCTTCATTCGTTTTGGGAGCATCGACTATGCCATCGCCATCCCCTGTGCGATCAGTGCAATCATAGGCGGATATATAGGCAGTGGCTTGGCCATACGGGGTGGGGTAAAGGTTATCAGGCCTGTCATGCTTTTTGTCCTTGCCCTGTTGCTGTTGAAGGTAATCACCTCGACCTTCGGTATGTTCTGAAGCAACAAGGATAGTTCTTACCCTTAGGGATGTATGAAACTATCCCTGTTGCTAGCCATCTCAGTATTACCCCTCACAGGGCCACAGATGCTTGCCCTTGCCAGGCAGAACCCCAATGCACAAGAATTGCGAGATAGATTCCCTGGTCATTGGTCTCCTTCCAGAGTCACAAGGATGCAGGCATTTCTTTCGAAAAAGAACAGTTCCAATACAAACAATCACGTGGTGTTTCTCGGTATGGAGGAGTATCCACCTTTACTTTCAGAGGAGGATAACCCTCCCTTCAGGCTTTTCTATAGGGGTAGGTTGCCCAAGAAAGATGAACAGCTGCTTTCACTCTGCGGAACCCGTAAGGCAGACCTTGCAGGGGAGAATGCCTCGTACGCTCTGGCACTTGAAGCTGGGGCGAACAGGGTCTCTGTGGTGACCAGCCATAGCCAAGGAATAGATAGGGCAGCCCTCTATGCAGCAAATGACGGGAGCTTTACAGCCTTTGTGCCTTGTGACTGCGGCCTGGATACCCCTAGGATCCTCAAGAATCGATTGCTTACGGGGGTAAACCTCTTGTCAGCCTTTGAACCTGATGATTCGGCCATTCGCTTCAGGTGCCTTTCTCGTAATGTCCTTACCGCAGCCCTTTCTCCCCTGTTGGTGGTTGTAGAGGCTCCAGTGCGTTCCGGATCGTTACACTGTGCTGGTCTTGCTTTGGATATGGGACGTGAGGTGGTGGTCCATCACAGTGGATTGCGTGACCTCCCATGGTGTGGAGGGACACGTCAGTTGGCAGAGGAGGGGTGTCCTGTAGTCAATGGATACAGTGAGATAGCAAACTTCCTGGACTATCGGCACCAGAGGCAGGTTATCCCTCCAAAAAAGTATGGTCCGCTATACCGGTATGGCAACTCATGTTATAGTCTAACCAATGAAACATGATGACCAAGAGGTGGTAGAAGCCTTCCTTGACTATCACAGGCATATCAAGGGATCGAGCGAACATACCATAAAAGCATATGCATCAGATCTGGGTAAGCTTACGCTTTTCTTACAGGGCTATACGTGCACCCTTTTGGAGATGAAGGCTCCCGATGCCCGACTGTATGTGCGTCATATTACCTCTGAACAGACGTACAGCGAATCTACAATTAACAGGATGCTCAGTAGTGCACGTTCGTTCTATGCCTATACACTTCGAAATGATCTGGTGCAGGTAAACCCCTTCTCCCTGATATCCCTTAAAAAGAGCCGCTCTAGCCTTCCTTCCGTATTGACAGTCTCTGAGGTTGTGGAATTGCTATCCTTGAGCTATGGGGATTTTCCCTCTACCCGTAACATGCTGCTTTTCAGTATGCTCTATGACACGGGGTGTCGTATAAGTGAGGTTTTGGGCATTACCGAAGAGGATGTCTCTAGCAAGGAGAGAGAGATTCGTGTGACTGGTAAGGGAAAGAAGGTCAGGAATGTATTTTTTACTGAGAGAACGCACGTTCTCCTGCACTACTACCTTTCGCTGAAACACTCCCTTTTTGGAAGAACAGAGCGATTGTTTTGCTCTGATTCAGGAAAACAGTTGCCGCAGAGCACCGTTGGTAGTATTTTTGCTAGGTATAGACAAACACTTGGGTGGCAGAAAAGCTTTACTCCGCACGTGTTGCGGCATAGCTATGCTACCCATTTGCTGGACAATGGGGCCGATATTCGCTTGGTACAGGAATTGCTTGGACATGCCAGCATTTCAACCACCCAGATATACACCCATGTATCACAGAAGCGGTTGGCCAAGGTCTATGCAACATGCCACCCGCATGGAAGGAAACAGAATGAGTAGTTTTAGAGGAACGACGATAGTAGCTGTCCGCAAGAATGGAAAAGTTGCCATAGCAGGAGACGGTCAGGTTACCGCCGGGGATACAATTCTCAAGTCGAATGCACATAAGGTACGAACCCTTTTTGATGGAAAGGTAATCACAGGGTTCGCGGGGACCACAGCCGATGCCTTTACGTTATTTGAGCTGTTTGAAGTGAAGCTGAAGCAGTATAACGGGGACCTTACCCGATCGGCTGTAGAGCTTGCCAAGCAGTGGAGGACCGACAGGCAGTTGCGCCAGCTTGAGGCTATGATGCTAGTCAGTGACGGCACCAAGATATTTCTCATCAACGGGGCAGGGGATGTCGTTGACCCTGAAAGGGATGCCATAGGAATCGGAAGTGGTGGAAACTACGCTCTCGCTGCTGCGTTGGCCTATCTGGAATCAGCTCCTGAGCTTAGTGCTAAGGAGATCGCCGTCAAGAGTGTGGAGATAGCTGCAAAACTCTGCATCTATACCGATGATTCAATCATCGTCAAGGAACTGTAATAGTATGCCATATAGTGTGACCAAGAAACTCGATGAAATGAAACCCAAACAGATAGTCGAGGAACTGAACAAATATATTATCGGACAGGATAAGGCCAAGCGAACCATAGCTGTGGCCATTCGCAACAGAACTCGCCGCAAACGCCTTCCTGATAGTATCCGTGATGAGGTATCGCCAAAGAATATCATCATGATTGGGCCTACCGGGGTGGGTAAGACAGAAATCGCCCGCCGTATAGCCAAGCTTTCCAATGCACCCTTCATAAAGGTCGAGGCAACCAAGTACACTGAAGTGGGGTATGTTGGCCGTGATGTCGAGTCCATTATTCGGGACTTGATGGGAATAGCCGTCCAGCAGGTGAAGACCGAGCTTGCCGAAGCGCAGGCAGGGAAGGTCGCCGAACGGGTGGAAGAGCGATTGCTTGACCTGTTGCTCCCCTCGGTCGGAAATGTACCGGATGTACCCAATGAAAAAGACATAACCCCAGCGGGTACGCCCTATACCGACAGCAAGCAGGCAACACGGGAGAAATTCCGTACGATGCTGAAAGAAGGCAAATTCGATGAGCGTGAGGTTGAGGTGAATGTACAGAGCCGAAAAAAGGTTGGCATCGAAGTGCTTGGACAGGCAAACATGGAAGACCTGCAGGATGCCATGCAGAACCTTGGCTCCATTTTTGGTGGTGGCAAAGGCCATGCACGCAAACTTACCGTAAAACGAGCCAGGGAGATCTTCACAGAAGAGGAGACTGATAAGGCTGTAGACACCGATAGGGCCGTTGATGAGGCAAAGGAACGTGTTGAGCAAATGGGCATTGTCTTTCTTGATGAGATAGACAAGGTTGCAAAGACCGGAGGCTCGGCCTCAGGAGGTCCTGATGTATCAAGAGAAGGTGTGCAGCGCGATATCCTTCCCATCGTGGAAGGAACCAGCGTATCCACCAAGTGGGGAGTCATCGACACCACACACATACTCTTCATCGCCAGTGGTGCCTTCCATGTATCCAAACCCAGTGACCTGATTCCAGAACTGCAGGGACGATTCCCCTTACGTGTTGAGCTTGATGACTTGAGCGCTAGTGATTTCTACAGGATCCTTACCGAACCTGCCAATGCGATCACGATGCAGTACAGGGAATTGCTCAAGACCGAAGGAGTCACCATTGTTTTTACTGATGATGCTATCAGGCGCATTAGCGATATTGCCTATGAAGTGAACAACACCAATGACAATATCGGTGCAAGAAGGCTCTTCACCATCATGGAGAAGTTGCTGGAGGAGCTATCCTTCAGTGCCGACGAGCTCAGTGGCCAGGAGATCACCATCACCGATACGTATGTCGATGAGCGTCTTGGGGATGTGATTCAGAACCAGGACCTTTCTAAGTTCATTCTCTAACAAGGAGTTTTTGTGGAATTCATCACCCTTGATGCACAGGATTATGAAACTGCACTCAAAGAGGCCCGTACAGTGTACGGGACCTCTGTACGTGTGCATACCCGTAAGGATTACCAAATAAAGAAAGGCATACAGAAGCAAAGGCGATGTACCATTACCTTCTACCTGGTCAAGGAGAGACGTCCCGATGAAGAGATCCCACAAGACAGTATAGAAAACATAGGGAGCACTGAAAGAATTGAAAAACATGAAGTGGATGATAGTTCAAGACATCCTGATTCTCCCATAGAAAGTGGAAAACACCAACAGCAGCTTGTACAATACTTGCTTGAGGAGAATGACTTTGCAGATAGCTATATCCAAGAGGCTGTAACAGAACTACTTGCAGATAGGCAGTTTGATACTCTCGAGGAACTTGAGATGGCCTTACTCGAATATATCATTGAAGGTGTAGCGATCAACCATGGCCAGTACACTAAGCCAAAGCAGTTCTTCGTACTCTTAGGCCCCACCGGGGTGGGTAAGACCACAACCCTGGTTAAGATGGCACTGTTCTACCTGAAAAGCCTGTACGGAAAAGAGGAAGAGAAGGTCGCCCTGCTCTCCCTTGATTCCTACAGGACAGGGGCAACCCACCAGATAGAACTGTTCTCCCAGGATTTTGGTCTTGATCTGTTTCATGCCCATAGCGAAGAGGAGGTATCAAAGCTACTTCCCCTCTTGGAAGGGTATTCCTTGGTTTTGGTCGATACTATGGGCAAGAGTGCCAACCAAGGGGAACTATCCCTGCACCTGAAGAGTTTGCTTATGGTCTTGCCTCAAGAGAAATGCAGTTGTGCCCTTGCAGTAAGCGCCTCCCATAAGGGTAGGGACCTCGATCGCTTTGTAACATTGTTTTCCTCGTACCCTCTAGAGTCCTTGGTCGTTACCAAGCTCGATGAGACTGAGGATATCGGGAATGTATTGAGTGTAAGCAAGAACAACAATCTTCCGCTGTTATTTTTTACCAATGGGCAGAAGGTTCCAGATAACCTGCTGAAAGCAACCAACGAGGTTATCCTTTCTTGCTTGCGTGGTTTTACTCTCGATTTACAGGCGCTCAGCCAGAACCAGAGCCAGAACAAAAGCACTAGATACTAGATACTATAAGCAAACAGAACATAGAAATAGGAATGTAATATGTTTAATATCCATGAAGAAGTACGAGCTGAATTTCAGAAAACTGTTGAGTATAGGAGACACATTCACCAGAATCCGGAATTGTCATTTAAAGAGTATAAAACTGCTGATTTTATTGAAAGAACCTTACAAGGTTTTGGTCCTAGTTTACAACTATCTAGACCTACGCCAACAAGTGTCATGGCAATATTGAAAACAGATGTTTCTGGTCCAATTCTGGCGGTGCGTGCTGATATTGACGCACTACCAATAGAAGAAGAAAATGACCTCCCTTATACGAGCCAAAACCCTGGAGTAATGCATGCTTGTGGACATGATGGGCATACGGCCATGCTCCTGTCTACCATAAAAATCTTAGTAAGACATACAGAAGAATTGAAAGGTGAAATTCGCTTTATATTCCAACATGCCGAAGAGCTTCCACCTGGAGGTGGAATTGAAATAGTTAAATCTGGAGTTCTTGAAGGGGTTGATGAAACCTACTCTATGCATCTGACCTCAAACTTTTCAACAGGAAAACTGGGATTTTGTTCAGGAATCCTTACTGCAAGTACAGATAGTTTCGAAATTATAGTAAAAGGTAAGGGTGGACACTCATCCATGCCTCAACAATGCATAGATCCCATACCAATAGCTGCTCAGATAATACTAAGTATACAGACTATAGTCTCAAGAAACACAGACCCATCCAAAATGCTTGTTATTTCAGTTTGTAGTGTTGATTCCGGATCGGCGTATAATATTATTCCAAACAATGTTACCATTACTGGTTCAGTAAGAACCTTTAGCAAAGAATCCAGAGACCTTGCTGAAAGAAGATTACAAGAAATTTCACAGGGAATCTGTATGGCAAACGAAGCTCAAGTTGAGTTTGCCTATAACAGAGGATATGATTCAGTTGAAAACAATCCAAAACTTACCAGTTATGTTGAAAACCTCATCAAAGAGAAATTTATTGAAGCGACTCCTTTTAGAATGGATCCAATTACACCTGGCGAAGATTTTTGTTACTACAGCGAAAAGTATCCAAGTTTTTTTATGGAAATTGGAGCCCGTAATGAAGCCAAAGGAATTGTTTTCCCACATCACAATTCTAAGTATTTGATGGACGAAGATGCTTTAGCTATAGGAGTTGAGTACCTTGTTATCCTTTTGTCTAGCCGCTGTAACACAGAATAACCAAAAAGGTTTCGAAACGTATTAATCTTACATAACAAATGGAGATTAGCAAGGGAGAGCACCCGTTTTTGCTTTGTCCAACAAGATACTTCGCAAGTAATAAGTAGCACATAATGAGATTGCTGGCTTACCTGCGGTTTTTCTCACGTTAAGCTCACCTGAAACAAAAAGAATAGACTCAAGACCGATCCTATCGGTAATCGAATCTACCTGAGATCGGTCACCCCCCGTATTGGACCATGTGTCATGGGTAGACTGGGACAGAATATTGTGCTTTCATCTTAGTACCATGAATTGGGTAGTATGAACATGAAGGAAATCTAGCCATCATTCATCAAGGATGAGCGCATCATAATGGTACTGTTTGGGTCTAGTTTACAATACTCACTCTACTTTTGGTCTGTAGGTATATGTTTAATCCCTACCAATGGGGCCTTTCCCAACAGGGATCTGACATGTTCTTGTCTGCTTTCATTGATTTCCTGTACATGAATACTTTTCAGAACAATAATGTGCGTTATTGTTGGTCTTTCAATGTTAGAAACCCTTGTAAGCGTTGATTTTACACCTGAAGAGTTTGTTCCAGTCGGAGCAATGATGATGGTAACGGCATTCATGTTTGATTATGTTGGTGGTATCGTGATTGGAATGTTCGTCTATGTTTTAATCCAAATTCTAAGAGCAATTTTCCATAAGGATGTTTCACAGATTCCAACTGTTCCTGTATGGATTATGACAGCATTGATGGCTTTATACTTCATATTCTAATTTCTGTTAATTAGTTAGCTAGCAAAAACGGCAATCCTTGTGGCTGCCGTTTTTTTTGTAAAAAATCAGAATATGGCTATGTTATAAAGGGATAGCCAGAGATCAGGACAATGCCTTATCTCTTGTCTGAACGATCGCTCACAACCTTTCCCTGACTAATCAGATACTCAATGATCTTGCCAATGGCAGGTGAGGCAATATTGCTTCCCCATTGGGTGTCTCCCTTGGGATTGCCGGCAGCTACATAGATGATGTACTTGGGCTTGTCCAAGGGGACGATTGCAAGCGTCGAGGCAAGGACCGTTCCATCCTCATACCTATTAGTCTCTGGATTCATGATCTGTGATGTTCCTGTCTTTGCCCCGATGCGTACACCCTGCACTGCAACTGATATGGCAGTGCCACCACTTTTGGTAGCATCTTCCATGGCAAGAAGGATAGCATCTGCGACTTCGGCAGAAACGGCCCTATCTGCGATGGTACGCTCCCGTCTGTAGAGAACTGAACCATCTTTGGCGTCACTGCGTTTGAGGATGAGATGAGGTAGCAGCACCTCCCCCCCATTGGTGAATGCTGTTGCAGCAACAGCAAGGTGCAAAGCCGTAGTGGAAAGTTCCTGACCAAAGGATATGGTTGCCTCTGATCGTCCTGACCAGGAAGACGGATCGGCGATGAAGCTACGGGTTTTTGAGGGAAGATTAATATCATAGCTGGAGTTGAAGCCGAAGTCGTTAAGCGTAGCATAAAACAGTTCGGGATCGGTTTGCATTGCCCAATGTGATATGGCGCCGTTACATGACTTGGCTATCATGGTATTGGGATCGACCACTCCATGGGGGGACGTGCAGACAATGGTGGTCTTCGCGCCATTACCCGTGGTAAAGGTGTAGGATCCGTCGCACAAGAATGGTTCTCCCAGGTCAGCCTGTCCTGCTTCCATGACTGCTGCCAAACTGAAAATCTTAAATACAGATCCTGGCTCGTACAGGTAATTTGCCACATGGTTACGTTTTTGGATGTCAGTAGACTTTGAGAGAGAATTGGGATCATACCAAGGATAGCTGCTCATGCCCAGAATGTCCCCATTCTGGGCATCGAGCACTATGGCAACACCGTAATCTGGGTTGTGTTCATCAGCAATGTTTTGCATCTGTACGTCCAAGAGGTACTGTATGTCAATATCCAAGGTGAGGGTTATATCCTCCCCATAGGTTGACTCTTCTGTCCCAATTGCAGGATAAGGGTTCAAAAAGGCTTCCTGGGTAAGCTCCACCCCCTCAGAGCCTTCGTTGTCGATGTTGGTGAAGCCTATGGTCTGTGACGCATGGAAGGAAGCGGGGTAATCCCGTCCCATGCTTTTTACCACTGATACCTGATTGGTAAGACCTGTTCTTTTTAATTCCGATTGGAGGGCTGAGACCTGAGAAGGATCGATTTTTTTCTTGATCTGTGCATAGGTGGTATAGTTACTTGCCTGCTGCTGTATCTGCTTTGGGCTCATGCCTACAAAGGGGGCTACGACCTCAGATACAAGAGGAAGGTCGTCTATCATCTTCAGGTGAAAAAATACACCCCAATAGGGAGTTTGGATGGCAAGAATTTTGCCATTTCGGTCGTAAAGGGTCCCCCGTACTACCTCTTTGGAAATAAGGGGATTCTCGTAGGTTTTCCTCTGTGGGCTTTGGCTATGGATGATATAACCTATCCTGATAAGCAAAATCAGGAGCAATAACAGCGTTAGCGAGAGGAAGAACCGGTAATATGATCGATTTGGACTGGTATCCATGATTCTTTTATATTACTATGTAGGAAAGGTAATGTCGAGTTATGGCTAAAGACAACTATGATGATATGATGGATAGACCAGCAAGAAGGTCTTCTCGAGGTGGAACCTATGATAGGCCTTCAAGGGGGCTTATCTGGACTATTGCCCTGGGGATTGCTATCTGTGTCGTCGTGATAATTGTCTGGTACCAGTTTTTCCCCAATAATCCTGACCGTGGTGAGGCGAGTGCCCTAGCTACTGAGGCAACTGCCAAGAAAGTGGAACAGGTCATAGACGCTCCGGAGGTGCTCACCCCTACTGCAATCAATGTCGATCAGAATGTCCCAACTCCAAATGCAACAGAACCTGTAGTACCTGAGAATCAGGCAAGATCCTTAAGTGACACCAAGCCTTTATCTGCTGCAACCAATTCCAAGACTGTGCAGTATGCCCAGCATGTGGTAGTAGATGGTGAAGACTTGAACAGCATTGCAGCTCTGTACAGTCTCAAGACCCAGACCCTTATCAGTGTAAACCAGATACGGAATATTCAGGCGGTGAAACCGGGTATTTCTCTGGAAATTCCCGACCGTGATGGTCAATTATATACGGTTAGGGAAGGGGATATGCTTTCAACCATCGCCCGTAAGTATAGCACCAACCTGGGGTGGAAGACCTTGCAGGAGCTCAATGGGCTCAAGAGCGAGAACCTTTCAGTCGGGCAACGTCTCTTTATTCCTGATACCTCAAGCCAGTCATTGATCCAGATGGCGGATATCGCCCCCATCCAGTTTCAGAAGCCTGCTACAGGCTCTATAACAGCCCTGTTCGGCCAACCCTATAAGAATCCCGCTACAGGGGCAATTGAGTCCCTCTCCGGTATTCTCATCGTAGGAAGCCCCGGTTCTGCAGTTGTCGCATCGGCTGCAGGAAACGTGGTGAGTGCCGGAAATGAAGTGAAGGGCAGGGGGAAGTTCGTGGAATTAAGCCATGAAGGTGGCTATCGTACCACGTACACCCACTTGGAGAATGTTGAGGTAAAGATAGGCATGACTCTCTCGAAAGGTGAGGTTATCGGCAGCATTGGCACCAGTGGCACCTCCTATGAGAAACCTACTCTTTTCTTCAGCATAGAGCAGTCTGGAATTGCACTAGATCCTTCACAGTTTTTCTAGACCAAAGATATGGGGGTATCCGATATGCAAGATACCAAGAAAGAGCCCAAAAGTAAGCCCAAACTGACTACAATCAACTTCTCACACATGAAAGAACTAAAGCAGATGTATATCCTTCCAAATACTCCTGATTGGGAAGAGTTTCTTACACTATCTGTGAACTATCTCTGCGAAAACTTTCCTTCAGTTCTGGATGATGGATTATCAAAAGAAATGTTTGCTCAAGCTTATGAGCAACAACTACTTCAAAGAATCCAAGAGGGCGGAAGAATCCTTCTGGTATGGAAATTGGCAGATGAGCCTGTTGGGTTTGCGAATGCATGGTTTGAAGAAAATGGCCCAGAAAAGAAACAAGAACAAGTACATGAAAATGAGGGAGAAAAAACCTTACAGATAGCAGAGTTCTCAGTTTTGGAGAAATTCAGGAGAAACGGATTAGGAAAATTGTTTGTGCAGAAACTCATTGAAATTGGACAGCAAAATATGGCAACAAGAACCATGGCTGAGGTTGATGAGGGTCTTGTTGCCAACTTATTCTGGCAAAGAGTCATGACCAATATCACCAAAGATGTAAAAGAGAGAAGAATCTTATATTGGAGATATTGCCAAGCAGAGTAGGAGTACCTGTTGGAACTAGCATATATGCCATAACAGGAAGTATTGTATTGGTTCATCATCGATTTGTTGGAGATTCCTATTCCTCATGAACGAGCAGTATATCGGTGAATCGGATTACAGATAGTTTAGGATGGACTGGTATATATCCATGATCTCCTTTTCAGGTAATGGTGTCTTCGAGTTGTTCGCTGTGATTGATACCGTGTAGCGGTTGTTTTCTTCATCTATAAGAAATGTAGTGAAGTTGAGCACCCCGGTTCCGATCCTCCCTTATATGCTACCCGTTGCCAGTGTTCCCTAATCGCCAATCCGGGGTTAGTGGTCATAAGGTCCAGATATTCCAGAACTTCAATCAGATCGGCGAGTTCCGTAGTGGACATGAACCACTCCACGTCAATAGCAACTGGATCATCTGCAAACAGATTGGGTTGCGGAAGCTCCCGAGTTTTCAGTTCCTGTAAGATATTTCTTTTGTCACTGGTTGAGGATAAGCGATACCTCAACAGAAGATCGTTATTTACGGGATTCTTGAGGCGAAACAGTTCGCCAGTGGTGAGGGTGGGAATACTGTGAGGAAGGTATGTTTCAACGTTTTCTCGACCAACTACAGATATGAGGGCATCAGTTGCAGTATTATCGCTCAAAGAGATCATCAGCGTGGCAAGGGTCTCTATTGTCACATGGGTACCGGAAGGCCAATCCTGCAAAATGCCTGAAGGTAGACTTTTCCACGAAGGGTTAAGCGATACGCTTTGGTCCCACTGTAGCTTGCCTGCCTGTATTGCGTCATCAACAGCTGCCAGTACACCAAGTTTGAAGGCCGATCCTACTGCCAGAGGGGTATCGGCGTGGTGGGCCACCAGATTCACACCGTTCTTCCTGATCAGAACAGATGTGTCTGCATTCAATTTGACTATTCGCTGAACCGCATCTGTCAATGTCCCAAGTGAGGAGATGATTTCCGTAAATTGCAGTCCAGCAATATGTCCTTTACCCTCCAGACTGATGTACGTGGTAGCTGTTCCTCCCTCAAACATCACTCGATAAGGGTTGGAATTTCCCTCGACTTCCACAAAGGTTCCCAGCTGTCCGGTGATCTGGGCGATAATTTGTTCCATCGTGGATTGGGGCACTGCCGATTCGAACTGTCTGGTATATTCGACATGTGCAGGACCATCGGTGAACAGGCGTGCCAGTACCTCGGATTCGCTAAGTGTATCAGCGAAGGCAGTTAGGTTGATACTGACTATGAGCATAAAAGTGATCGATAAGATCTTTTTGTACATATTCATACTATGTTTTCTACACAAGAAATACTGTTTTGTAAAGAGGTGTTGTAGAACAAGTCTTTGTATCTCAGAATAGTGACAATGGAATAGTTAAGTTGTGGTATCAAATTTTGAGGAGGCCCAAATGACAAGAAAAATCAATGTCAAGCGTATTCTTGAGCTTAGGTCCCAAGGGATGTCGATGAATGAAATATCCCAGATAAGACATATCTCCAATCATTCAGTTTGTTATACTTGTAGAGCAGCTCAAGAGAAAGGAGTGTCCTTCAGCAACGTTCAATATATGACTGAAGATACTCTATTTGCAGAAAGACATGCGTATGAGAATGCTTTTGTGACAATCGAAATGGAATGTGTCCATAAGGAAGTTAGGTAAGACTGGAGTCACTCTGTAGCTTCTGCATGCAGAATATCAGGATACGTGCAGGCGAAAGAAAGCAATTCCTATGAGCAATGTTACAAGTACCGTTGTCATTTTGTAAAAATATGGCAGTTAGATATTTGCATTGATTTAATTAAACTGAGACATATAAACAAGTAAAGATGATAATCTTAATTCCTCAAATGGTTTTAGTCTCAGCAATCTCAGGAAAGGATTGCTAAAGATAGGATCACCTTTTAGATTTTCACCTTCAGAGTTCTATCAGAATGATATTGTAATGTTCTTACCTTCAGAATTAATAAATAAAATAAAATAATAAGCTCTATTGAAATGCTTAAGCCAAAAAAGGATACCCGAAAAAAGTGTATGAAAGGAAGAATGACAAGGAGGATGTTATAAAATGAATATTTATACTCGTGCTTCTGTCTTATCTTGTTATAAAGTAATAAGGCCAAAAGAAATGAGAATACTATCCCAACGATGCTTGTCAGAAAATTTTGATGTAATCCAAGAAAATATTGATAATGATTATAGGCAATCAGCATGCCATAAAGAAAATATGGGATAATCATAAATCTTTTTTTATCAAATCCTGAGGGGTTTTCGAAATAATTGGCCATTCGTCTTTTCCTTGACAATCTTGTATACTCAGTTCCTGTTAGTAATTAAGTTAATATCGTGGGTTACATATATATCTTATGACTCGGCACCTCCTTCATGAGCTTAATTATACTCCATTTTATAGCATTATCAATATTTGTAGTTACTCCATTAACAATAATAATTTCCTTTGATCAAGAAGGATCTATCATGAAACATTGTAATTTTGAACGTATGATTACGTGTATATGGGAAGGCAAGTGTTTAAAAAACCAAGCAAAAATATAAAGTATTATCGAATAAAATCAGACTATAGATTCAGGGATATATAGAGTGTTTTTTGACACCTTTTTATTGTTATGATATACATATATGTTTAAAATATATAAGGAATAAACCTATTTGTTATTTTGGTTTGCTTTGAAGAGTAGATTAATTCCATTAGATTAATCCGAACATCATGCTTTAAAAAATAATACAATATTTGACAAACTCCTATCGAATCACTTTGCATTTATCTTGATTCAATCGATAAATACATATACTTTAAAATGTCTGTTCAAATATTCTAGCTAGGAGTTTTTTTAATGAAAAAGAGAATCAGTGTAGTACTTCTTGTTTCAATCGTTCTTGTCCTTTCCTTTTCAATGATGGGTTGTTCAAAATCAGCCCCTGCTGCACCAGCTGCAACAACTGCTGTAAAGGCCCCGGTTTCTGACGGATCTGCTGATCTTAAGATTGCGTACCAGGTTAACCTTACAGAAGCAGACGAGGCCAACTTTTTCTCTTTTACAGGTAACATACGTTACATGGCAGTAGAGAAAGACCAAGCCGATGCAGTAACTGGTGCTTCTCTTCTTGGGTCAACACATTTGTTCCAGGCCTATCTCTATGATGTAGAAGGCAAGACCACTTTGTCCAGCGGACTTCGCGGCTTGTTCCTCTTTGGGGTAAACCCCATCTCCCAGATTGAGGGAGATAATCTTAATGCTTCCAAGGCTGCCGATGGTACGATCACCATCCAGTATGTCCACCGTGGATCTGCTTACCGCATTGTCACAGACAAGAATGGCAAGCTCAGCTTCCCTAACGGGACTTTCGAGACGAGGGCAATCGGCTACATAGCTGGAAGCGATCCTCAGGTCATCAGTAAAGATTTCTCAGCTGACGGGACATCTGCAACTATTGACTGGGCCAAAGTATGGGACAGCAAAGTTGCAAGCGGAAAATTAATTGATGACAAGTCCACCAAAAAAACCGGTAATATCAGCAAGAATGCTGATGATCCTGCCTCAATGTACTATTTCGATGGTACCTTAGCAGTAACCCTCGAGAACGATATCCTTGGAATCAATGGTGTCTTGACTGCTGTCGGTCGTTAATTTCTCGTTTCAACAAAGCATATGGAGGTCTTCCCAGAAGGGGAGGCCTCTTTTTCATCTCCCACAACCAGTAGGGAAAGTCCTGTCAGTGGCTTGCTTGTGAACAGTGCGACACCTAGTTAGCGTTTGTTTTACAGTAACTTGCATGGTATCCCCTAAAAACCTAGCACTGGTTATAGTCTTCAGTCCCAGAAATTGGTATCTTAATGAATAAGAAGGTAATCAATGAAAGAACATATTGAATTTTCTACTATTAAGGATTTTGAAGAATCCTTTGAGGCCGACAAGAAAAACAGGGTGGCAATGCATGCCACGATAGCCAATGGAATCCTTGAGAGCTGCACTAATACAGAAGCCGTAATCGAAAACCGTCACAGCTTCTCCCTCACTATAGAAGCCGGAGATATCACTAATCAAAAAAAATCGGGTCGGTGTTGGATGTTTGCTGCATTGAACGTAATGCGCCTTGAAATCATGAATAAACTCAACCTAAAGAATATGGAACTTTCCCAAGCTTATCCTCTGTTTTGGGACAAACTTGAGAAATCGAACCATTTTTTGGAAAATATTTTGGAAACCTTGGAAGAACCGCTTGAAGGAAGGGTCGTAAGTTACCTGCTTAAGGATCCACTTGGCGATGGTGGCCAGTGGGATATGTTCTCTAACCTGGTACGTAAATATGGTGTTATTCCCAAAGAAATAATGCCTGAAAGCAAGGTGTCAGGTGAGACCAAGACGATGAACAAACTCCTCACCTTGAAGCTTCGTGAATTTGCCTATGTTTTGAGAACAAGTAACAGCCAGGGGAAAAGCCTTGGGGAACTTCGGGAATTGAAAGAAGATCAATTATCCAAGATATACGACATGCTTTGCATCTCGATTGGCATTCCACCAAAAAAATTCACCTATGAGACCCGGGATAAAGACGGAAAGTTCATCCGAATCTCCAACGTGACTCCCCAGGAATTCTACAAGGACTATGTTGATATGGATCTTAATGAGTATGTAAGCCTTATCAATGCTCCGACTTCAGATAAACCTTATGAAAAGACCTATACCGTGCAATATCTTGGCAATGTGCGAGGGGGGAAGCGGGTCTCCTATCTAAATCTCCCCATTGAGGAATTGAAGGAAGTAGCCATCAGACAGATGAAGGACGGCAAGAGTGTCTGGTTCGGCTGTGATGTCGGGCAGAGTTCTGACTCAAAAAGTGGGATGATGGCCTTGGATACCTATGATCTGGAAGGTTTGTTCTCTACCACGTTTCCAATGGACAAGGCCCAACGTCTCGATTATGGTGAGAGCCTGATGACCCATGCCATGGTACTCACTGGGGTCAACCTGGATGAAAATGGCAAGCCAAACCGTTGGAGGGTGCAGAATAGCTGGGGTGAGGAACCCGGTGAAAAAGGGTTTTTTGTCATGAGCGATGACTGGTTCAATGAATTTACCTACCAGATTGTGGTTAATATGAAATACTTGAGCAAGGACCAAAGGGAAATGCTCAAGATGGACCCCCTTGTTCTCAAGCCCTGGGATCCCATGGGGAGCCTAGCCCTATAAGGGAGATACTCTGTATCCGAAAGAAAGGCCGGAACATAAGCAAGCCCACATACATCAAAGTGAAACATCCTGAGAGGAGGCCCTCTCAGGGTGTTTCACTTTGATAATGCTATGGTCAGTAATACCAGATTAAGAATTTGCTTTCATATCTCGAGTCGTTGGTCAAAGTTCTTCTAATTTTCCACTGACCATTTTATACGGGTCAGGGGAGGGCCCTAACGGTATGTATCCTGCCTTCCCGAAACACCTAACGAGAATCAGGTACTAAATCATATATAATTTCTCTTATCATTGCAGTTTGTTTAGTAAGTTCTATTGTCTTGCTCCTCGTTATGTGTTATTATACATAACGAGGAGAACGGATATGGCAATTGTCTATCAGAAGGATAAGCGATCAGGGATAACATACGCATATGAATCCACTTCGTACTGGGTCAAGGAACTCAAGCAGTCCAGAAGCAAACGGGTGCTTGTCGGACGTGTTGACGATGTCACCGGAGAGATCGTCTCAACGGATGGCCGGGGCAGGAACAAGTCAGTTGTTGAAACAACTGCTGAAGCGCTGCCTAAAAGATCATTCTATGGTGCCACCTATCTGTTCGACTGTATCGGAAAGAAACTGGGCATTACTTCAGGCCTGAAAATCATATTCCCTGAATCCTATACGCAGATCCTTTCCATCGTTTACTTTCTACTCCTGGAGGATCGTACTCCTCTCTCACGGTTCAGCAAATGGTCCCATACGCACCATCATCCATTCGGTAAGGATATTGCGTCACAGAGAAGCAGTGAACTGTTCGCAGCAGTGGATGAATCACATCGGCAGCAGTTTTTCTCCCTTCTCAAGAAGCGCAAGGCTGATGGAGAGTACTGGGCGTACGATACGACCAGCATCTCCAGCTACTCACACCAGCTGAAACAGGTCAAATACGGGAAGAACAAGGAGCATGACAGACTCCCTCAGATCAATCTTGCCCTGGTGTTCGGCAGCGCCTCCCAGCTCCCGTACTACTACCGGCAGCTTGCAGGTAATATTCCCGACTCGAAAACACTGAGTCCTTTGCTGAGTGACCTCAGGGATGCAGGGTATGAAAAAGTCTCGCTGGTCATATTCTACAGCAAGGAGAATATCGATGCCCTGTATAAGGAGCATCTCAAATTCCTGATGTCCGTTCCTATGGGGCTCAAGTTTTTACGAGGTACCCTTGAACCGCTGTACGATGGATTCAGAAGTTTTGACCACTACAACAGCACCTATGAGCTCTATCACCATACCGTACTCACTTCCTGGAACTATGAGCAGGTGCGTCCCTATAAGAATGATGTCGTCTCTGATGAGAGAAGAATCTATATCCATTATTTCTTCAACATCGACAAGGCCGCCGAGGATGAGAAGAACTTTGATCTTCAGCTGATTATGTTGCGGGATGAGCTGGAAAGCGGCAAACGTGTTCCCGATCATGAAAAGCAGTACAAGAAATATTTCACTACCACCTCTACTCCCAAGCGGGGCACCAAAGCCTCGGTTATTCCGGAAGCGGTAAGTAAGGCGAAGAGGTACCATGGGTTCTTCGCTCTCATCAGCAACCAGAAGATGGATCATTGAAGCTCTCCAGCTCTACAGGAACAAGGATGTCGTAGAGAAAGCTTTCAACGATCTCAAGGACCGACTGGGTATGAGACGGACCCTTGTCTCTTCCCAGAAGAGTCTGGAAGGCAAACTCTTCATCCAGTTCATAGCGTTGATACCTGTCTTACATCAAGAAGAAGATGCAGGATGAAAACCTGTTTTCTTCCTACTCGATTCAAAGTTTGCTTGATACCCTTGATATCATTGACTGTGTGCAGATGCCCGGCAAGCGACTCCGTTGCGGTGAACTTCTGGATAAGCAGAAGGTGATTTACAAGAAGCTGGGCTTCAGCCCGCCATTCTCGTTATGAGTCGCGGGAGGGCCCTAACGGTATGTATGGATAATCAGCTTAAGCTTGGTAATTGCAGGATGTTCGAATCCTTTGGTTATCAGCCAAAGGGGCAATACCATTTCCTGTGGCATTGCCCCCTTTTGTAAACAGAACACAACGTCGTTGTCCAAATGGAAGAATTTCAACAGGACATAAGCTCTATATGGAATCACTCCGAGAGGTAGGGAACAGGGGGAAGGAAAGAGTAGAAGTAAATAATTTGAGTGAAAACCGCAGAAAAGTAAAGATTACCCTAAGTCAGAAGAGGTTGCTTTCTTTTTTGATCAAAGATCTATATGCCTAAAAAACACATTTTCATAGATACTACTACTGCACCTAAAATATAGCCATTCTTTCTAAGAGGTGATGATAAGATCTCAATTTTCTGCTGGCTTAATGAGAAGATTCTCGTAAAAATAGAGTCCTTAATTGTATCAACTATGGGCGGTAGATGGATGAATTCAGCTTCATTAGTGGTGACAACCATTTTTTCAGGAGTAAACATATTTGCTAGTATTATTGCGCCCTCAGCTATCATGTCTGCATAGTTCTGTACAAAGTTTTGACATTCTACATCCCCACCACGTGCTTTCATAAAGACTGATTCAATAGAATCCTTCTTTCCTCGCTGTTGGTTGAATACTTCAAGGTTCTCATGCAAATTGTCCAATCCCGCATACAGTTCTAAGCATCCACGGTTTCCACAGGCACACTTAGGACCAAGAAAGTTTATTGTCACATGCCCAATTTCAATTGAACTATTGTGAAATCCACGGAGTAAATGGCCATCCAAACAGGCGGCGGCACCAATTCCCTTTCCAATATTATAGAGTACAAAGCTATTTGTATCTTTTCCTGCACCAAACCACATTTCACCCAAAAGTGCTGCATTGCTGTCATTTTCTGTATATAGGGGAAGGTGGAATTGTTCATATACCAAATCGCGAAGAATCTGGATATCCCAGAAAAAAGGAGCACTAACTCCACTAATTGAATCATCGGTCGAGCGGATACCTGGAGTAATACAAACGAATCCAATGCATGTGCCTTCTGCTGGTAGATTACTTTTTATATCTTGGAGACGTTCCAGAATTGCATATTTATCGAACATTTCCCAGCTTATACTACATTCATTGCAATAGGAAATTTTTCCATTGATATCAGCGATTGCTGTGATAACAGAGTTACGAGAAATACCTAAAACAATAGTGTAATAGCGGTCTGTACTAATCGAGAGGTATCTGGCTTTTCTCTTGCGGAGTTCACTGTAGTAAGGTTTTTCTGCTATAAAGCCTTCTTCAATCAAACCGTTGATTATTTTCGTTACAGCAGCACCTGTCAGACCTGTAGCTTGTGTGATGTGATTTCTATTTACATCTCGCTCTCGATACACTTTCTGAAGGATCTCAAAGCGATTTGTATTTTTCATCGACTCAAAATTGATATTGTTCATGGTAGATACTCTTCCCTGTATACTATTATACTTTACTATACTTTACCCTATTTAGCTTTTTTATGTGCTTGTGGTGTAGTAATACAGTAAGTTTCTACTGCATAAGGGCCTAGGGTATCTGAAAGCCTTGTTGCAGAATATGGAGACCCCCCATATTCTAACAAATCCGTTTTCATGACAGAGCTGATGCCCCTTTCCAGTTCTATTGAGAATGGAGCTGTTCTTCCGTATGGTTCATACAAGCGAAGAATCAAATTATTTGAATCTTCTGCCTTTTTCAAAGCGCTAAGTTTTACCTGGCCTTCAATGTTGATGTTGGAACGAGATAATGGAAGGCCTTGTTTTTCTATACACCCATATGAGATTGTGGCCTCTAAACAGTGTTGTACACCTTCAATGGCATTAATCCTATCCTCCTGTTTCCCTGTCTGGCTTGTGAGGGAGAAAGAGAAATGATGATCACCTCTCTGGTGATAGGGATTGGCTGTAGCAAGACAACTGTGTCGAGAGGCAAGGAGAATTGGTTGAACTGTCCCAATCTTTTGATCGAAATCAAAGGTTGGTGTATCAGGACAACCCAATAGGATCGAATACTTGGGTTTGGAAATAGCTATCCAGGATTGAACTTCTCGGGGATGAATTTCGCCGCAAGGGGTAGGATAGAACACCGTTTTTCCATCGTTTGTAAACATCATGGTCCCTACAGCCCCATTCACTTCATCTTTTCCTATTTCCAAGATTCCAAGTGGTATTGCGTAAGATAAAGTCGTCCCATCAGGCTTGAAGGGAATGTTTATTCGGATCTCCTTGTACATCGTTCCATCCCATGCTTCAATTCCCACATTTGCGTCAATCTTCTTAAGGTGATGATGAACAATAATTTCTTGTTTCAGTACAAAGTGTGGGAATTTGGCTTCCCCGATGATACATGTTGCGACTTTTCCATCAGGTTGGTTAAGACCTTCATAACGGGCAATTCTCCAATGAATGTTTTGTCGACTTGAGCTTTCTGTGTATCCGCTGCCCAGCCAATATTTATTTTGATCGGTTCCAAATACGGGATTTGCTTGTTGAACCTCTGAGAACTCACCCGATCCATTTCCACAAGAATCAACAACAAACACTTCAAAGAGAGCCAAAGGAAAGGCTTGGTTTACTAATTGTTCTCCAGTTTCTTTATCTAGCAGACTTGTGATGCCCCCACGGCTAACCTCAAGAGTATAGAAATGGTTTTCTACACAAATCTTTCCAACCGTTTCTCTTATAATCGCCTTGGAGATTTCTTCAGGAGCTTTCTTGATGGGTGAAAGCAGATATCTTACATGTCCCAGTGCTGGCACGGTAGCAGGAAAAAGAATGCGAATATGATAAGGTGAGGGTTCTTCTACTATTTGAAAAGGAATCTCAATACCTGTTGGATCTAAAACAGAAAAGAATACTGAGCCTAAAGATCTCCAATCTATCAGACAGCTTACTGAATCAGTTTTATTTTTGAAAGTTGTATTGAATACAGTAAGAAAACTTCCCTTTGTGGGGACAGCAATCAGTGAAGCAATTTTTTCTCTAATATTTATGTGCAATCGCAATGCTCGTTCATATCCCTTTTTAGATATTTGGAGGTATGTTTCATCTGTAATATGTCCGTTGGCCCCTCCCCATCCGTGATCAAGATATAGTAATTCTTCCCAAGCTGTATCGATTTCCTGCTGTTCATAAGGAATTCCTTCTAATAGACCAACAGAGGAGAGACGTTCCACTTCCTCAAGCAAATTCATTCCATTTCGATTGTACCAGAAGGCCTTCGCATGCGTAGGTTGGTGATATACCCATAGATTTGGGCGTTCCCCATGATAGTGATTATAGTGCAATATAGGGTCAAGTTCCCGTTCCGCTTGTTCCATAAATGTCTCAGTACTACTGTACATGAAAAAAGGAAGTGTCGTTTTTTTCCGGATTTCTTCAAGATAAGGTTTCAAATTGATCGGATAGTCATAGTCGCGAATTGAGAGGAGTGCAAGCAAAGGAGGGATGGACCTCTTTTGATAATAGCTGGCAACAGCATCGAGATACGTTGTAAGGCTATTTCTTCCATTTTCGATATTGCCCTGAATTTTTTCTGTTTTTTGGTCTGCATCATGTTGTTCATATACTTCATATTTTAGATCAAGAATTTGATTCAAGCTGTTATGATGGTAATGTCCGGTACTATATCCGCTGACTTTGCTACCATCTGGGCTGTACCAATGGAAAAATCCAGCATCCATTCGGCTAATGAATAGATACTCTACTCCACATTTTTTCATTACCTGTGCACTTTGTTTAGCACGAGATGGAACATCCACGTTCCATACAGTCCTAAGGTGTACACCGGGAAAGGTCTTTTCAAGCCAACGTTTCCCAAGATAAAATTGGCGAACTAAAGCTTCACTGGTAAGGGAAGTTTCATAGCATTGGGTGAATGTAGCACCACATCCAAATTGACCATTCACAAGAACTCTGCATAACCTTTCTTTCATATCTGGATGTAAGGTCAGGTAGTCTTTCAGATAAAGAACGCATTCCATGCTATGCCGAAAAGTTGGATCTTCTTCCATTCTAATGATTGCTTGCTCAATAATATTTGTATTCCGAAAAAGAGTTGTGGCCAAGGGAGAATCCAAAAACCCAATATCATTATGACTTGAAGAAAGTATGTGTACACATGTATCGGAAAAATATGTATGATTTTGAGAATTCATTCAGTACCTCTTAGGTTGAATGGTATCCTATGTTTGAAAATTGTCAATGGTTAAAAAAATTTAAATGCCATTAATGTAAACTATAGCCATAAAACTAATCAAAAGTATCTATCTTAATTAATAAAAACTTAACTTAGTTAAAAAATAAATTGACAAATACAATATCCTCTATGATACTGTGCATACAAAACAAAAAAAGGAGGTTTTTTGTTATGAAAAACACAAAGAACATTATGTGTCTTTTGTTGGTGCTTCTGATGGTCAGCTTACCTGCTTTTACAGCTGGAGCCAAAGAGGGAGGGAAGACTACCCTCAGGGTAGCCCATTTCTACGACTCAATGGAAGAAGGAGAAATGACTGGTTACAAATGGTTCAACATAGTAAAAGAAGGGTTTGAGAAAGAGAATCCTGATATTGAAGTTGAATTCGAGCAATTCCAATGGGATGAAATTGACATCAAGATTATGAGTGATTATCGATCAGGGATTACCTCACATGATGTCACACTCAGTACTCCTCAATTGCTCCCACAACATGCAGCAATTGGGACGTTTGAAGATTTACTGCCTTATTTGGATAAGAATTGGACTAGGGAACAGATTGAAGAGCTTTCATGGGCTTCCACTTATCAGCAGGGAAATCAAGGCGGAAAGCAAATTGGTATCCCTTTGGGAAGCCATTCACGTATAGCTTTATATAATAAAGATCTATTTCTAGCAGCAAATCTTGATCCAGAAAATCCGCCCAGAAATCTCGATGAACTTATCTCATATGCTAAAAAACTCACAATTGACAAGGATGGAGACGGTTCGATTGATCAATGGGGTCTTGGGCTTACACTTGGACCAGATCGTGCAACCATCGAAGTAACCTATGCTCCGTTGGTATGGGGTTTTGGTGGCAATTTGTATGATAAGGTAGAAAAAAGAGCTACTTTTGCAGAAGAAGCAGGAGTAAAAGCTGCTACCTTACTGTGGGACATGGTCAATACATATAAGATTGTAAATCCCGCATCTGTAGTGAATACCTATAACCGAAACGTATTTGATGCTGTTCTCGAAGAGAAAGCAGCAATTGCCTTTGGTTGGGGTTCTTACTGGGTGAGTGCATTGGAAGACAATGGCTTTGTAAATGGGATTTTCCCTGCTTCAACTGAAGGAACTATGACCAAGATCGGTGTATTCCATTATCCAACGACTGGTGGATCTGGTTTTACAAACAGTTGGGATGTTTCAATGTATTCAAAAAGCGAGAACAAGGACGCCGGTTGGAAGTTTATTGACTATTTGCTAACAAAAGCTGATCTGAAAACCTATACAGATGCGGGCCTTCCGATTAAAAAGTCAGAATGGGAAAAACCAGAGTATCGTACTCCCTATTTCGAGACCTATTATGAGGCAATCGCCAATGGAAAACCGATGCCAGAGAGTGCTCAGTATGGTGAATTAGCAGACGTAGTCTTTGCCGCATTGCAGCAATCTATGTCAGCAAGCCGGTCTGAGATTCCTGAAATCTTAATGGATGCTCAGAATGGTTTCAATTCGAAGTATCAGGGGCAATAGATGAGTAAGAGCCAGAAGCGAACGAGCCTTGTCATGTTAGCACCCGCCCTTCTTCTCCTCAGTGTATGTTTGCTGACTCCCATATTTAGTGGACTGTACATGAGTTTTGAGCATACTGCATTGTCTGGAGAAACAAGCTTTGTGGGATTCGAAAATTACCGGTTGTTGCTATTTGAGGGGCAGAGAATCTTAACAAATCTGCGAATCTCACTTAGTTATGTGATAGCGAATATTTTTCTTACCATACCCTTTGCTTATGCAATAGCACTATTGGTTACGAGAAATAATCGCTTTGCAAGATTTTTTCGCAGCCTGTATCTGATTCCATGGATTTGTGCTCCAGTTGTTAGCACCTTAATGGTTCGTTCCATGCTTGATCCTGAAATGGGAATAATTCATCTACTTGTCAAATACTTTGCAGGTGGGGATGTATATATTCTCAATAATGCATCTTATGCATTGCTAGTGATGATCTTGCATAGCTTCTGGCGTTCTTGTCCGTTTATCATGCTTTTTCTTTCAGCAGGAATGTCTACCATCCCCAATGAATTGTATGAAGCGGCAACTATTGATGGGGCGGGTAAAGTGAAAAGTTTCTTTTACTTAACCCTCCCTCTTACTTCTAATCAGCTTTGTATTGGTGTTCTGATGGTTACTATCTGGACACTACAGGATTCAGAATCCGTGTATGCACTTACCAAAGGGGGACCCGGTTATGCTACCGAAACCCTTGCCGTAAGACTATTTAAAAGTGCTTTTGTGAATTTTGACTTAAATAATGGGGCCGTAATTGGAATACTATTAATTCTCTTAAGTCTGCTATTTATGATCCTCTATCTAAAAGTGTTACTAAAAGGGGACCTTTATGGCTAAAATTGTTAAACAAATTCTTCTCTTCCTTCTATATTTTTTGATTGCAATATTTGCTTTGTTTCCAATCATCTGGGGTTTGAAACTTTCAATAACACCAAAGTATGATTATGGACTGATACCCGATAGTCTGACCTTGAAACACTATCAAGACATATTGGGGAAAAAAGAAATATTACTCTATTTCTTCAACAGCTTAAAAGTGTCGGTTGGAGCAATCATTCTAGCACTCCCCATATCATTGTTTGCTGCCTATGCACTTGCAAGGTTTAGGTTTCGTGGAAGAAATTTTCTTGGGATGTCTCTCCTGATTTTACCCATGCTACCATCAACTGCGATTTTGGTCCCTTTGGTTTCATATTTCAATAAACTCGGATTATATAACACAATATGGGGCGTCATTATTGTAAGTATGGTTTTTAATCTCCCTTTGGCAATATGGATGCTACGGAATTTTATCATTAATACACCAAAAGCAATTGAGGAAGCAGCTCTAATTGATGGGTTAAACCCCTACCAGACTTTGTTCAGGGTTACGCTTCCCATGATTCGCCCAGGGGTCGTCTCGGTAGTGATTTATATTTTTATCAATTGTTGGAATGGATATACATTTTCATATGCTTTGACAACAAGTCAAAACAAACGTGTTCTTGCCCAAGGCATTCTTGCATTTCTAGGGACATGGGGTACGAACTGGGGTGGCTTAACTGCTATGGGAATTATTATGATACTTCCTCCCATTCTTCTATTCTTGTTTTTCCAGGATATGTTCATTGCTGGTATGTTTGGCGAATCACTGAAGTAGGGAGTTAGTATGTCGTTGATAGTCTCTCGGATTCAACGGTTCTCCTTAGAGGATGGCCCAGGTATTCGAACAACAATATTTCTTAAGGGCTGCAATTTTCGTTGCCTCTGGTGCCATAACCCAGAGGCCTTGGACAGTCATGCAACTCTTGGTGTGAATGCTGAGGAATGCGATGGGTGCTTACGTTGCATTTCAAGATGTCCGGAATCTGCCCTACAGTATTTTGATGATTCAATTCACTTGGATAGAGAACGGTGCACTAGTTGTGGCAAATGTATATCTGAATGTTATCGAGGGGTCTTTTCCTTATGTGGTATTTCCTATGAACCAGAAAAGCTACTTGAAGAAATCCTTGAAGATTTACCATATTTCAAAGCGTCGCAGGGAGGAGTTACTTTTTCGGGAGGTGAACCTTTTCTTCAGATGCCTGATTTTCTCGCAATGCTAAAAATATGCAAGCAAGCCTCTCTATCAGTAATTGTACAAACCAACTTAAGTTTACCTTTTATGGACAGTATGAAATTTGTAGATCATTACATGGTTGATCTTAAGATTATGGACAATGTGAAACATCGGAAATGGACTGGATCGAGTAATGAGCAGGTGATATGTAATCTGAAAACCCTTGATGCAATGAGATGTTCATACGAGGTTCGTACTCCTGTTGTTCCATTTATGAATGACACTGAAGAAGATATACATCAGATTATTGGTTTTATAAAAACATTAAAACATGTAAAACGTTATCGTCTAATAGGATATCATCCTTTAGGAATTCCAAAACATAAGCAGTTTGGTGTTCCTTTAGAATATAATGTTTCTAGAGGTTTGGAATCTGGAACACTAGATGAACTCCAAGCCCTGGTAGAGAAGGAGATGGGTGTATGAAAGAGTCGTTCTATTGGGAACGTTTAGCACGGTTGAGAAAAAATAAATTGCAACAAACCCAAGAGAAATTAACATATGAAGGATATCTCGATGAAGATGATTATGGCAGGATAGTTCCGACCTTTGCTTGGAAAATCATTCCCAATGACCCTGATGGAAGTTTTTATGGTATCGAAGGATGGACTGAAAACTTCTGTGACTTAATGGAAAAACATGACACGTATATTGATGAGGATGACGCATTATGCGGGAGATGGATGTACTTTATGTCCAAGATGCGCCCAACCAAATACCGAGTAAATTTGCTTGACCCTTTTTTACGTGATCGGTTGAAACACTATGAAATTGATGCAGGAATCGGGTTTGATGCTCATTTTTGTCCTGACTATGAAATTGGATTATCCTTGGGATGGGGTGGGTTACTAAAAAAAATTGAGAAGTACAGATTGCAAAATCCTGATAAACAAACATTCTATGATTGTCACTCAAGAGTTATAAGAAGTGTGCAAACCTGGATCCAGCACCATATTGATATTTTGGAAGAAAAAGCAAAATCCACTTCAGAGACTCTCCAGAAACAGGCGCTTCAAAAAAAACAGAAAATCAATGAGGCTATACTTGAGAACAAACCAGAGACGCTACTTGAAGCTTTACAATGGATTACATACTTTCACCTTGCTTCGCGTACGTTCAACCGTGATGGAGCCGGCGGGCAGCTAGATACGCTCTTGCAAGTGTATTATGACCATGATATTAAGAATGGTAAAATCACAAGAACGGAAGCAGTATATTATGTGGGCTGTTTCTTGATTAATGATCCTGTGTATTGGCAAATTGGTGGTCCTGATGCAAAAGGAAAAGACCAGTCTTGTGAGATGTCTTATATCATTTTAGACGCAGCTGAGAAAATCAATGTGTCATTAAATCTAACACTGCGAGTACATGATGGAATGGATATGGCGTTATTTCATCGGGCAGTATACCTTCTTGTCACATATAAACAAGCTTGGCCACGATTTAGTGGGGATAATGCTTTGGTAGAAGGGTTTTGTTCCTTAGGCTACGACAAAGAACTTGCAAGGAAACGTATAGCTGTTGGGTGCAACTGGATGTCTCTTCCTGGAATGGAATATACCCTCAATGATTTGTATAAAGTAAATTTAGCTAAGGTGTTTGAAATTGCATGGCAGGATATGATGAAACGTTGTGGATATCCAGGTCTGGGTGGTGATATTGGAAGGTATGTTCCAGTGATTAAAGGTGATATCATTACGCATAAAGTTGCAAGTACACACTTACTTTGGGACTTATTCCTGTTCCACATGAGAGAAGCGGTACAGGCATGTGCTGATGCGATGCGTTTTCATCTGAGAATTCAAGATAAAAATGAAACTGAACTCCTGTTAAACCTATTAAGTCATGGACCCATCGAAAAAGGTTTGGATATAAGTAGTGGTGGAGCAATGTATTATAACCTCGCAATCGATGCATCTGGTCTAGGAACTGTTGCAGATAGCTTTGCAGCTCTTGAACAACGCATAGAGATAGAAAAACGTACAACATGGGAAGCTATCAATGTCCAGCTTAGAACCAGCTGGCTTGGACCAGATGGAGAACAGTTACGTCTTATGATGGCACATAGCAAAAAATATGCTAGTAGTGAAGAAGGGAATCGTTGGGCTCTCCAGATTGTACAAAATTTCTCAAGGATGGTGCTATCCCAAAAATCCGGAAAATTGGTATTTATTCCCGGTCTATTCTCTTGGGCAAAATCTCACCTGCTTGGGAAAGTGGTAGGGGCTACTCCTGATGGAAGACGCTTTGGTGAGCCTATCACTCACGGAGCAAATCCCAATCTTAGGGCAGATGGCGATGCCAATGCACTTACTCTTTCATCAACAATTGCAAAAATGCAACCTGGATATGGAAATACTGCACCCTTACAATTAGAATTTGATCCTTTTCTAGAAGATAATGACCCAGTAGCTTTAGTAGAGGCACTAATTCTTACTCACTTTTCATTAGGAGGAACACTAATCAACGTTAATATTCTTGATAAGAATGTTATCCTAGATGCTAACCGTCATCCAGAACATTATCCGGATCTAGTTGTCCGTGTTACGGGTTTTACCGCGTACTTCTGTATGCTAACACCCGAATTCCGGCAGTTGGTGGTGGATAGAGTGCTCAGCAAATGATGGTTGGAAAGAAAGGTATCAATATCTCAGGGCAAGCCTTGGACCCAGGAGGCGTTGCCTCCTTATCAGCCCCAAGGGGCGGGGTATCTCCCCTTGCTTTCCCAACACTCGATTGGTAGTGGACCCATGGTAATGCTTTCGTTACTCTCGCTTCGTTAGGGAATGAAAAGGTTTAGGACGGAAAACTACCTGCTGGGACCAAAGACGGTTAAAACGCTTCTGGGTATAAGAAATCCTCTCAAAGCGTTCGTAACTCTGTGCCACAAGTTTTGCATGCTCATTGCAGTTCCTTCTGTCGGTCAGTCGCGGGTAGCAGGAATGGGAGCACTGTAGCTTGGGCTTGTCGGGCATGAGAGGCTCAAGCGGCCTGAGGCATGTGCTGCACAGCATCTTACCATTGCCTTTTCTTAAGGATGGATAGCTATTCTCTTGAACTTGATCCGGGCCGGTGTTACTGTTTCCATATGTATTGGCGAAGAGGAAGTCATTGAAAGTTCCCACAGACAAAGGGCTTCCTCTTCTCTTCTCCTTCGGGGATCCTCTCCCCAGTCCTTCCCCCATTAAACCACAGCTTTCCCCCTACTGGAATATTTCATTTGCGGTATGAGTGGGAGTTTTCATATTCGAGACAGTTGTGTTGTGAATATTGATAATATTTTCTTGACAGCGTGTTTTTCTCATGGTAGCATAAATCAAATTTAAACATTATAACATTACAATAATACAATAAGATAATGTTATAAACAAAAGGGAGAAAAATATGAAGAAAGCTTTTGTTATGAGTCTGTGTATTCTGGCAAGCATCGGAATGATTTTTTCGGCAGGTGCAAAGGAAGGGGAGAACGATACGATAAGAGTTGCTTACTCTATTCCTGGTCTAAGTGCTCCTATCTGGACAGCTGCCAGCGAAGGATTTCTTGCTCAAGCTGTTGAGTATGGATGGTCTGCTGAAATCCTGGATCCAAATGATAATTTGGAAAATCAGATTTCACAGATAGATAATGCCATGTTGAAAGGGCTTGATGGACTTGTAATCACTCCTATTGACGGTCAGGCCGTTTCTACATTGATGAATGAAGCTCAGACCCAAGGTATCCCAGTGGTTGCTATCGACCGTCAGGTTGCAGGGCCTTCTCTTGCAACCGTTGAAGCTGACAACCTACTTATTGGAAAACTGCTAGGGGAGAAGTATCTTGAAACTATTGGTAACAACTCAGGGAAAGTACTCATCATCGGTGGTCCATTGTCTTCATCTGCTACCGTTAACAGAACCGAAGGTTTTAAGTCTGCCATCAAAGATGCATCGAACGTAGAGGTCGTAGCAGAATCGGCAACAGAAATGGATGCGGAAGTCGTGCTTGGTACTGTGACAAACTATTTGCAGGCAAATCCAGATATCAACGCAATCTTCAGCTGTACCGACTATATACTCCCTTCAGTAATGACTGCTTTGGCTGAAAATGGGAAACTCTTTCCACTTGACGACCCGAGGCATGTACATGTCTATTCTGTCGATGGTGACGGTTTTGGATTGGATCAAGTTATCGCTGGAAATATTGATGCTACATATGGCTTGGATCCCTATGCATGGGCAGCAGCAGCAGTCAAGGCGATTAAGAATAATTTGGATGGAAAATCTGTAGAAAAGAGCATTTTGATTCTTGGAAACATTGTCACAATGGATAATCTTGCTTCTTTGAAGGCAGCAGGCGCACTATGGGGTGCCTCCTCCATGGAAAACTAAACAGAAGGGCTAATTTGATGGGATGTGGATATTCCACATCCCATGATTATAATCATGGAGTGTCTGAATGTTTGAAAGTGTGGTAAATCCTGAAGTAATTATTCATATGAAAGACATTGACATGTCTTTCTCCGGGAATATCGTTTTGAATAAAGTAAATTTCTCTTTGAAAAGAGGAGAGATCCATTCTCTGATGGGTGCTAACGGTGCTGGAAAGAGTACTCTCATAAAAATCCTCAATGGAATTTATCACCAGGTCTCAGGGGAGATACTTATTTTTGGTAAGACAGTCAAAATTAGAAGTCCAAAGGACGTAGAACAGTATGGTCTCGCATTCGTTCATCAGGAGTTGAATGTATGTCCAGATATGACTGTTGCAGAAAATATGTTTATTGGAAATTGGGCAAAAACTCCTCTTGGATTATATGATCGTCGACAGACTTCTTTGAATGCTCATACCTTGTTGGATATGATGGGAATTGACTTGAGCCCTGATTTCCCTGTACGAAGCCTTAGGACTGCTGAGAAGCAGATTGTTGAGATATTAAAAACTCTCACACGAGATGCTAAGGTAATTATACTTGATGAACCAACTTCCAGTCTCAATGAAAAAGAAAAACAAAAATTTTTTGAGATTATCTATCGCTTAAAAGACAAGGGTGTATCAATAATTTTTATTTCACATTTTTTGGAAGATGTCATACAACTCTCTGACAGGGTGACAGTTCTTAAGGACGGTGTCGTCAATGGTGAATTCATGAAAGGTGAATATACTAAAGATGATTTAGTTCAAGCTATGATGGGCGTAAGAGTCAAGAATTCAGAGTTTAAACCTTTTTCTAAAGTTTCCTCGCCACAATCAATTCTCACAGTTGAGCATCTTAGTAGCATTAGGAAATTCAATGATATTTCCTTTACGGTAAATAGAGGAGATATTGTTGGTGTTTGTGGTTTGTTGGGCGCTGGTAAGACAGAAATTGCTCGGGCTATTTTCGGCTTGGATTCTTTTGATAATGGGAATATTTATATAGATGGTAAGAAAATTGAAAATCCTTGCCCTGAAGGTATGCTAAAACAAGGGGTTGCCTTACTTACTGAAGAACGAAAGCATGAAGGTTTTGTTCCTCTTCTTTCAATTCGTGAAAATGAAACACTTTCAATTAATAAACGTTTTAAGAAAGGATTGAGAATAGATTTTTCTAAGCAAAAAAAATTTGCACAGAGAGTTGCTGAAACTATGATGGTGAACATGGTAGGAATTGAACAGCCAGTTGTCTCATTGTCAGGAGGAAACCAACAAAAAGTAGTTTTGGCGAAGTGCCTGGCGAGTAGTCCTCGTCTATTCTTGCTTGATGAACCTACAAGAGGTGTTGATGTTCTGGCAAAATCGGAAATCTATAAAATACTCCGAAGATATGCTGAAGAGGGAACTTCAGTAGTAATTTTTTCTTCAGAGATTGAAGAACTTCTAGCCAACTGTTCAAAAATTTTTATTTTGCGGAAAGGAGAGTTGGTTGATTGTGTAGACTCAGGCTTGGTTACAAAGAATGATTTGCTGAGCATGATTGGATAACAAAAATTAACATTAACATTAACGTGAGGGAAATCATGAAAAAATACATACAAGTAATACGAAACACAGTGGCGGATGATGCTATGAGATTGGGGATTGTCATAGCATTTTTTATATTGATGCCCATTATTTCACCCTATTTCTTGCAAACGCGTAACATGATGAATATTCTGCAGAATGTATCGCTTCAAGGGATAACTGCAATTGGGATGACCATGGTTATTCTTACTGGTGGAATTGATATTTCTGTCGGTGGAGTCATGGCAATGTGTGCATGGATCGCAGCATCCCTAATGAAAAGTGGACTTGCTTGGCCTATTGCAATTTTTATCTGTCTGGCGATTGCTGCTATCTGTGGAGCAATCAATGCCTTCTCTATTGGTATCATGAAAATACCTCCGATGATTGCGACACTTGCCATGATGACTATGACTAGAGGTATGCAGACAGTATTGTCACGGGGGAAAACTCTTACAGGTCTTCCAGAAAGCTTTCAATTCATTGGGCAGGGAATGGTTTTCGGAATAATACCGCTTCCAGCGATAATTATCATTGTATTGTACTTGTTTGCAAGTTGGTTTATGAAAAATACCATTACGGGACGAAATATCTATGCTGTTGGAGGCAACCCTGAGGCAACACGTATAGCCGGAATTAAGAATACACGAATTCTGTTTTTTTCCTATATCAGTTGTGCTGTATTAACGACAATTGCAGGGCTTATCTTCATATCACGTACAAACTCGGCACCTTCTACTCTAGGTAATGCTTTGGAGATGAAGGCCATCATGGCTGCAGTAATTGGTGGAACTAGTGTTACTTACGGTGGAAAAGGAAAAATATTCGGAACTTTCCTCGGAGTTATCATTGTTGGCCTAATTACAAATGGATTGGATTTGATGGGGGTCTCCGCATATTACCAGCAATTCATCCAAGGGTTGCTTGTATTAATAGTAGTGACACTTGAAGCACTTAAGACCATGAATTACGCAAAGCGAAACTAATTGGAGACTGACCCATGGAAATTAAACCAAATGCACTTTATATACAATCAGGGGGGCCTACTGCAGTCATCAATTCTTCTGCCTATGGTGTTATACGAAGTTGGAGAGCGCAGGGATTAGAAGTTGGAACACTATATGCCGTACTTTATGGAAATTATGGCTTGGTCCATGGATTGTTATATGATACTGCGGATATCACCGAAGAAAACCTTAACTTGTTGGTCAAGACACCTTCAATGATTTTCGGATCATCAAGACACAGAATTCCCGATGGCCCCCAGGGGTATGGCCAATATGAAGCTATTATCCAAGTGATTCGGAAAAACAATATCCGCTATATCTTCTATAATGGAGGAGATGGGACATTAAGGGCTTGTAATGATTTACGTTCTTATCTAAGTCTAAAGCATGTTCCTTGTTCAATATTGTTTATTCCAAAGACTGTCGACAATGATATTGACGGGATCGATCATGCACCAGGCTTCTCCTCTACCGCACGCTATGTGAATACATCAATAAGTGAATTGGTTCATGATATTAGGACCTATGATACTGATCTCATTGCGATTGTTGAGGTAATGGGAAGAAGAACAGGATGGCTTGCTGCATCAACCCTACTCGCTCATAATCATGGCAATGGTCCAGATCTCATCTATGTTCCTGAATGTAGTTTTTCGATTTCAAAATTCATAAACGACATACGGACAGTCTTACAAAATAAAGGTAAATGTATCGCTGTAGTTGCTGAAGGTGTTAGAGATGAACATAATAAATATCTATTCGAATACCAGGATGTTGATGTGGAACATCCTGAACTGAATATGGGAGGTATAACTCCGTACTTGACCAGCCAATTGAGAAAAAATTTCTCCTGCAAAATAAGAGGAATTGACCTAGGTCTCATGCAACGTTGTTCCAGTCATTTAACTGCTACAGTGGATATTGAAGAAGCTATTCAATTAGGCGAACAGGCAGTTTTACTGGCGCTTGCGGGTGAGGATGGTAAGATGATATATATCAAACGACTCTCATCAGATCCTTATGTAACAGACTGGGCTACTGTTCCAGTTGAAAAGGCGATAAATGGTGGGCATTTGTTACCATTATCATATGTAAATAATGATAAAAATTTTATCAAAGAATCATTCCTGGATTATATTCGACCATTAGTAGGAGAACTGCCAACATATTCCCAGTTGAACTTTGAAAGAGTTTTGCAATTAGACCAAAGAAGAAAAATATAGGAGGCTTATGATGTATGAATACAAAAAATTAGGATTGGAAAATAGTGCTAAGATGCTGGCAGATGCTTACAAAGGAAAATATGCTGTACCGGCGCTAAATTTCATTTCCATTGAACAGTTGAATGCTATTTGTGATGCCATGATTACGAAAGAATCACCTGTCATGTTGCTTGCATCTCCAAATTTGCATAGACAACTGGGATCTGAAATGATTGCTAGGTTATCACAGGCTGCTGCAGATCGGATTAGATACTCTGGTAAGAATTGTGGTTTAGCACTGCATCTTGATCATGGTATGACATTTGATCATTGTGTCCATGCAATCTCGAGTGGCTTTTCTTCTGTGATGATAGATGGTAGTGCTCTTCCGTTTGAAAAAAATATTGAATTGACTAGGAAAGTGGTAGAATATGCCCACGCACATGATGTGACTGTTGAGGGAGAACTTGGTGTTCTAAGTGGTGTAGAAGAATTTGTCTCCAATGAAGCTCAACAAGAGGCACGGTATACGGATCCCTTGATGGTCAAACGATTCGTACAGGAAACGCAAGTTGATTGTCTGGCAATATCTATCGGAACATGTCATGGTCTTGTCAAAATGAAACCCAATCCGGATGGAAGCCTACCAAGCTTACGGTTTGATATTCTTGAAGAAATTGAACGGATTGTTCCAGGGTTTCCAATCGTTCTCCATGGAGCTTCAGCAATTAAAAAGGAATACATCGATATGATCAATGCTTATGGAGGGAATGTATCGGAAGCAGTCGGGATACCCGAAGAACAGGTGGCAGAAGCAGCAAAACGAGCTGTCTGCAAAGTGAATATTGCTTCTGACGGATGGATTCCAGCATTGGCAATGACACGGAAAATTCTTTCAGAGAATAAAAGTGCAATCGATAGTAGAATATTTACACTGAAAATTCGACCATTGCTCGCATCTATATATGAACACAAAATGGATCTGTTGGGAAGTTCTGGAAGAAGTGAGAATTGAGGCTGCATGCATATGAGATCATACATTTCGTTTGAACTTGGAGGAACACATCTACGATTCGGGATAGTTCAGGAAGATCTTGAAGTAATAGTGTTTGATCGATTGTCTACTCAGGAACTATCTGAGGCTCCAAATAAAGTGGCATTCTTTTCAAAAATCATCCATCGCCTGATTGAAGAGTACCAACCTGAGTATATCGTAGCCATAACTTTTGCACTTTCTTCTCTGTTGGATCGTGATCGTACTTATGTCTATTCTTCCCCAATGGTGAGTGGATTTGACAATATTCCGCTAAAATCCGAACTCGAACGAGAATTTCCCTTTCCTGTCATTTTGGAGAAGGATGTCAATATTCTGCAATTATATGAAATCTACAGAAGTCAATTACCGAGAGAAGGGATTGTCGCTGGATTCTATTTAGGTACAGGATTAGGAAATTCAATTAGTATCGATGGGGAAGTCTATGTAGGAAGCACTGGTTCAGCTTGTGAACTTGGGCATATACCTCTCTATGGGTCCAAAGAAATTTGTGGATGTGGAAAAGAAGGTTGTATTGAGCTTAAGGCATGTGGACGTGTACTCGAAGACCTTGCTGAGAATGTTTTCCATTGCCCGGTTAATGAAATTTTTCTACGACATGGAAATGCTGATGAGGTCAAGGATATAATCGAGTATTTTGCGCTTGCTATTGCAACTGAAATCGGTATTCTTGATCCTCGTTGTGTGGTTCTAGGAGGGGGGGTAATTGGAATGTCAGATTTCCCAAAAGACTTCTTATTATCTCGTATTCGATCACACGTTCGAATGCCATATCCTCGAAACTCGTTAGAATTTGTATTTGCCAGTGGAGATTCTTATGCTGGGGTAGTTGGTGCAGTGATTCATGCAAAAAATATTTTGCATGAATTTTAGTTGTATATTGAAGAATGTTTGAATTATACAGGCAGAATAGGCTAAAATTGACATTGTACACAACGCAATTTATACTTAACTTAGAAAAACTTAATTTGGTAGGACTATATGGATAAAGGTTTAGATTTTAGTGGGAGAACACAATTATATTTTCAACTCTATGATAAATTCTATGAAAAGATAAAAAATGGTGAATATTCTCCTGGTTCATTGCTTCCTACAGAAACAGAAATAATGAACCAATACAAAATTAGTCGGGTTACTGTACGGAAGGCAATGGATATGTTGCTGGGTGACGGATTAATAAGCAAAAAACGAGGGTATGGTACTTGTGTACAACAGAAGAAAGTCGAACAAACCATGCAGCGTGTATTACATTTTTCTGAAGAAATGCAAAAAAAGGGTATTAGTTCTTCAACAAAAATGCTAATCAATGAAGTAGTTCCTGCAACTATACAGATTGCAGAGGCTCTAGATATCGCAGAAGGAACACCATTAGTTCACGTATATCGCCTTCGTTGCGCAAACGATGTTCCGATGTGTGTTGAAAGCGCCTATTTTGAATTGGCATTGTGTCCCGATGTTCCTAATCATGACTTTTCAGTGAAATCACTTCGTAAGTTTTTGGAAGAGAACTACGATATTCAATGGACACATGCTAGTCAGAAAATATTTGCGATTAATGCTAATACACAACTGGCAAAGCAGCTTGATATTTCTCATGATAATGCTTTGATATATATTGAAAGAGTCTCTTACACGGCTGATGGAAAGGCTGGAGAGTTCCTCCAAGGATATTACCGTGGCGATAGTTACTACCTTACGACTGAGTTGCAAGCCTGATTATTTCGATTGTTTAGGCGATGTGTATCACTTGTGTTGTCAACGAGTTATGTAAGATGAAGAAAGGTAGAATTTTCTTGTGCAAGATTATTTTATTCCAGTAATCAGCAAGTTTATTTTTGAGTTTTCAAGTATTTAGTTTTGCCACTGTAATAATTAACATCGATTAGCGTTTCGTTGAAGTTCTGCGCCAATGTATGAATAATCAGCTTAAGCTTGGTAATTACAGCATGATCGAATCCTTTGGTTATCAGCCAAAGGACCAATACCATTTCCTGTGGCTTTAACCCCATTTGTAAATAGAACACAACGCCGTTGTCCAAATGGAAGAATTTCAACAGGACATAAGCTCTATATGGGACCACTCCGACCAGGTTACGGATGGACAGTCAGTACGACGATACGGACAGGCTCAGCAGGGGCAAGAATACTTGTATTTGCTGTTGTATCCAGCTTCATTTGTACCATTGCATCACAAACTCATTTTCGCCTGTATTTTCATCTTTTGATTCTGATACTATTGAAAAACCTTTCCATGTATAGAATTCAACACTTTTAATGTTTTTGCAATATACTTTTACTTGAAGGCTTTTGTGATGTTCCATTGCATATCTTATTAATAAACTCCCCGCACCATTACCTTGATACTCTGGTTTTACAAAAATTGCTGCAAGATAGTCATCTATCAATGAAATGAAACCCATGGCTACCTTCCCGTTGTTTGCAAGATAGGTCTCAGACATCTTTATATAGGTACTTTTCATTAATTCCTTATTTGCTTCCCAGTAACTGGTTGGAATGAAATCATGAGCTTGGACCGAAGCTTCGTACCAAATGTCTACAATTTCCGGTATATCAAGTTCAGTAATCTTCCGTATTGTAATGCTCTTCATGTTCGGTTCCTTTACAGAGATTCCTGGATATTGATGTAAACAAATCATCAGGTATTTCTCAAAATGCATCTGTCTGACCGTGCAACGCTCATAGTAATGCCGAGGTATGATCACTACTCTGTTTAAACTATCAATTGGTCATTCTGATTCATATAGTCTGCCTATGGTGAACCCTTTTGTCAACGCAGGTAATGTAGAGAATAAAATTGGAGCTGTCAGCATCTATTTGACATCTTTGTAAAGGATTAAAGGGTCCCCAAAGAGAAAAACCCGATTTTTCCTCTTTGGGGCACTGTGCATGGCAATTCGGATGAATAGCAAAAACAATTTTACATTTGTCCCTTGCTTACAGTTTCCTACCTATCATTTGGATGATATTGAAATATTTTCCGGCTCCGGCTTCCATCATTGCAATATCACGTTGAGCATAGGGGTTGGGCGATTGTAGCCAATCGTCCCAAGCTTGTTTGCATGAGTCCATTTCACGTTGCACGGTAATTGCAAGGCCGGATTCTTTTTCCCATAGCGCCCGCCACCAAGTGCAGGAATAAAAATACCACTCCGGTGTCCAGAAGGGTTGGACTTCCTTTGGCAATTGGCCTTCGGAAAAATCTTGAATGAACCCAGGTACGGCAACAGCCACAAAACCCCCTTTTTTTACAAAGGGCAGTAGTTTCGGCAACATGTTTTCATTAGTCCCAAAGTACTGATAGGAATCCACGCTTATGATCATGTCGAAGTACTCATGTGCAAACGGGATCTCTTTGGTTGCGTCAACGAGGAACGGAAATACTTTTGAATCAAGTCCCAACTCTTCGAAGCGTTTTGCGTTTTCGCTGGGAGAAATCCATAAATCGGCAGCAAACACTGTCACATCGTATTTTTTTGCAAGCAAAATGGAAGAAATTCCCATTCCACAACCTAGGTCAAGAATACGCATGCCAGGAGAAATGGGAAGAAAACTTGCCATTTCTTCTGTAATGCGCATGGCATTTGGTCCCATCATGGTGTCCAGAAGAAAAGATCTGTCATACGTATCAGTAAAAGAGGTGTTCATAGGTATTTTCCTTACGTTTGAGATATGTAAGTCATACTATGGTATATAACTTTCAAATGCATCCCACTTCTTGTTTCAGAAAGGAAAAAGCGCCCCAAGCGAAGTCAGGGCACTTTGATTTTAGCCATTTTTGTTGGCGTTGATAATTTTGTATATAGTTTTTTCCGACAAGAAATATTGTTCAGCCAAGTCACAAACAGAATGCCCTGCCAGACGCTTGTCCAGAATTTCCCTGTTCCTTGCCTTGATATTTTTCCTTGTATCTGTATTTGCACCCCATGGCAACTTATTTTCCGCCTTACGTGGTACATACATATACTCGCCGTCTATATATTGTTGAACTGCACGCAATACATTATGCGGCAATACTTCGTTTGCTTTTTTGTAGCTCATCATGCTCCTCCTACGTATATGTCAGGATTGAGCAAGAGCTATTGCCCAAAAATTATAGTAGTATGCAATAGCTCTTGCTATGCATTACGAACCGAATCCAATGTACTAAGCATCCATTCTCCTTGTTAAAAAGTCGGTTTTTATTCTGAAAAGGCATACACCTCGTTTATGAATAATATGCTGGCTAAGTGGCTCGGTCAATATGAAGTTACGTAATCGATAGCACCTATATCCAAAAGCTTTTTTATCCCGTTCTGTCTGGAAAACCACCTATTTCAGCAAAACACCATTTGCCATCCACTGTACCATACAAAGGTGGTCTGAATAGTAGTTGAGGCGGGAAAAACATTTAAGGATTATGTGATTGAATATCAGGCAAGAATCAAGAACAATCGGGTACATAGGCTGGTTTCAGCATTTGGCCTGGACGAGTAGAAGTTAAGGAGTCTCAGAAAATTCCGATCGACAGCAGCAACTTTGGGCGGGTCGAAGCCCTGATCAGTACCATTGATAAGAAAAATGTAAAAGAGTATTTGGAAAGTATAGAAAAAACAACGCTCAAGGATTACAGGGTGGTTGGGGAAGTCAGTAAAATAAGGAACTTGGGAGAAACCCCCAAGTAGAGCTTGATATAATGGAGAAATGGGGTGGTAGAGAACAAGGAGAAGGAAAGAGTAGGAGCAAATAATTTGAGTGAGAATCATAGAAAAATAAAGATTACCCTAAGAAAGACCTTCTGTTGACCAGTCGCAGGCATCGAAGATGGGAGCACTGTAGCTTGGGCTTGTCAGGCATGAGAGGCTATCCTTTGGGAAACAAGAAAGCTCGAGAGGGTTTTCCGAGCTCTTGATTGGACTGGCCTGAGTATGCAGTAGCGTGGAATGCAAATTGAGCACAACTGTTATTTTCTGATAATTTAACGATTGATCGTAAAAGTTTTGACCTGTTCGGTTGAAAACAACTAAAGCGAAAAGAAAAACTGCTGGTAGCAGATTAGTATTGACAAGTAGAGAATACATGGTATCATATATGAAGTTACCCGGGTAACTGGAGGAAACTATGGCAACAAGAAAAGATGTGGCGAAGCTTGCTGGAGTATCAACGGCAACAGTATCCAATGTGATGGCAGGCTCAAAGTATGTCAGTGACGAACTGAAAGAAAAAGTCACAAAAGCAATTGAAGCATTAAATTACATCCCCAGTAATGCCGCCCAAATGTTGAACACCAAGCGTAGTAATCAATTGGCAATTTTAGTAAGTGATATCAGTAACCCCTACTATGGTGAGATTGCAGCAGGTATGGAAGAGAGTACAACACTACATAACTATATCCTCTCAATCTGTACCTCAGAGGGTAATGCTGACAATTATATCAACTTGCTTCTTGGGCAAAATCTTGCAGGTATTTTTCTAGCAATAACCAACGAGACCCTTGAAAAGAAAATTGTCCAAAAATTCGTACGATACAATATTCCCATAGTATGTGGACAAGCTAAGAAAGCTGTACGTTCTGCAGGGTTTTCAACCATGGAAGTCGACTATGATCAAGCCATTTTCAAATTGATGAGGTATTTATATGATCTCGGTCACAGGAAGGTTGCGTATTTGGTTGGTCTACCCGCTGATACTCATGATACAAGACTTGTATCTTTTAAGGAAAAAAGAGAAGAAATTGGCTTCTGTACAGATGATACTTTGCTGTTTTATGGGAATTTTCCCTATAGGACAGATTTTGAATCAGGCTATCAGGATATGAAACGACTGATACAAGAAAGAGCCGACTTGACCGTTGTAGTTTGCATCAATGATCTCATGGCCTTGGGTGCAATGAAAGCTATACGCGAAAAAGGACTACGGATTCCAGAAGATATTTCAGTAGTTGGTTGTGACAATATCATTTTTTCCGAATCGGTTTCTCCCTCACTGACAACCATCAATGTACCAAAAAAGGAACTTGGCAGAAGGGTAGCCCAGCAACTGTTTGGGGAAATAGAAACAGGAATCAAGACAATGGATTCAGTTATCTGTGAACTTATTATTCGGGACTCAACAGGTCCTGCTAAACAATAGTAAGAAATACAAGGAGGGGGGAGGAATGAAAACAAAAATCATTTTTTTCTTGGTAATGTGTTCGTTAGTGCTAATACCACTAACGGCAAGTGGAACTGACGAGAAAAGTATCACACAAATACCGGAAGCGGCAAAGGTTGATACTTTGAAAGGTGAGATTAACATTAATCTGCAGAGTGCTCCTGGCTTGCCAGGTGGTTGGAAGGCTTTGGCAGATGCATACACGAAAATGCATCCAAATGTGAAGATCAATGTAGATCTGAAACCAGCTGAGGGGTATGCTGACTGGTTGAAGAATCAGCTTTCGAAAGAAGATCCTACAGCTGATCTGGTAAACTTTAACTTTGCCCGTGAAGTAGAAGCAACCAAAGCCATAAATTTTGACGAGTATGTATATGACAACAGTCCCTATACCAACAAACCTTGGAAAGAACAGTTTGTCTATCAGATGCAAGGAACTGAAAGTGATAAGTTTACCAGACTTTGCCTAGAGTCAGTCCAAGTCATGTTCTTCTATAATAAGCAAATTTTTGAAGAAGTGGGAGTCAAGGCACCAAAGACCTGGAATGAGTTGATCGAAGTCTCTGAAAAGCTGTTAGCAGCAGGATATCAGCCCCTCGCTGTTGCTGGTGATTATGATAGTTTCTGGCAGACCCAAATGGGTTGGCTTGCACAGATATATTATGACCAAGCGTATAGAAGCAGCATTGAATACTTCAAGGCCCAACCCGGTGACTTTAACTATGATCCAGATATTGATGGGACCTACAAGTATGACCCGACTGATCCTTGGAACGACGACAAGGGTAACGTCACGTCCAACAAGGTACGAGCTGCAAAAGCCCTGCAAGATGGTGATATTTCTGCAAATTCTCCTGGTCTGAAGGCTGTATGGAAAAACATGAAGAAAGTTTTTCCCAAGTATGCTGGAGGTGATGCTTTCTTCGGAACAAAAGATGCTACACCTCTTTTCTACCAGGGAAAAGCTGCCATGTATGTCGATGGCGGTTGGAGAATCGCCCAATTCAAGAGAGATATGGACAAACTCACAACTGGTGAAGCAATTCAAGTCGGTGGTAAGGATATTGGTGGGATAAAGCCGTTTGACCTTGGCACATTCACTCCTCCAAGCATGGAAGGCCCTGAGTTTGAAGCTCCAGCGAGGAGTATTGAAGTTGCAGTAGGATTTGTCGGAGCGGTCAAGAAAGATCAGGCCCAGAATAATCTTACCATTGATTTCCTGAAGTATTTTTCATCACCAGAAGGATATGGAAAGTTTATGACAGGCTTGCTCAATGACGATGGTACTCCAAATGGACCTCCTCTTGTCTATGGAGTTGAACTTCCTCCTGAATATGCCAAACTCTATGATGGCATGAATTTTGTTGGAAACTGCCAAAAAGGATTCTCAAACTTTGTTGCTCGTGGTGTTGGTTTTGGTGTCAAGGAATCCATCCGTGAGTGGTATGGTTATACGTACAAGTATCTCACTGATAAGATTACTATCGATCAATGGGGTAAGGAACATCAAAATAATATTGACAAGTTCTTCCCTGATTTGCTCCTTGCACTGAAGCTTACTCCTGAAGATTTGAAGAATCCACAGAATCAGCCAGCAGCTGATCGGTAAAAGTTTTTTTGCCGGGCAGTTTTCTGCCCGGCATATGGTAGCTTCAACCCTATTTACTCAGGAGCTTAGAATGAAAATCCACAAAAGATGGGTATGTGTTGGACTTTGTTCAATCCTTCTTATACTGACAGCAAGTTTCTTTCAGCAAAAAGCCGGGAATGTAGGTGATCTGCAGAACAATACAATAATTCCTGTAGAAGACAGAGTTCAGACCTTAACCTATGATGATAATGCAGAGATGCTTTACGTTGGAAGTTATCAGAATCGAGTGGAGGGGCTGTTGCTCTCAGGAGAAAAAAAATGGGAATTCCCGACTAAAAATGTTGTCAGTGATTTAGTCCTAGGACCTAAGGACACCTTGTATGCTTCCTCTGATGACCAACATATTTATGTGCTTGATAGAATTTCAGGAACCTTAGTAAAAGATTTCTATGTGCAAAGACGGGTGTATGATATAGATATCGATAGCACAGGCTCTTTCATGGTCGTTTCAGCTGGAACTACCCCAACGAAACATTTCATCTACAAATATTCTCTTCAAACTGGGGCGCTTGTTTGGCAGATCCCCATACCCTCCACGTGTTATTGTGTCAGTTTCAGCAGTGATGACTCACGTATCTTTGTAGGGAACAATCGTTCTGCACTTATAGCCCTGGATTCTGATGGTAAAGAGTTGTTCACTACAACAGTAAACACTGAAATACGAGGTTTGGCACCTAATCTAAATAATCAAGGTGTTACTGTTGCTACCAAGTACGGAACCCTTTATGACATTGACAGTGAAGGTGTGATTACAAGGACAGAGACTTTCACTTTTTCAGATACCCTCAACGGGTTTGCATATGATAAAAAGGCTAACTTGTTTGCCTTAGGTGGTGCTGCAGGAGAGTTCTATGTTCTTTCAAGTGATTGGAATGTGCTATACAGCTCAACACTTCCGGTATCCATCTCTACCTTTACCTTTTCCGACGACACGCTTTTCATAGGCTCTCTTGGTGAGCCTGTGTACGGAATCTCTCTTGATACATTCCTTACGAGTCGGAATATTGCCCGTCTCGCATATTGGTTGAATTATCTGATTGTGGCACTAGGGCTAGTATTGATAGTCTCACTAGTTTGTTCCTTTCAATACTTTCGTACCATAACTTGCCAGGTAGGTAAGGCACTCACTAAGCATAAGACAGCATATTTGCTTTTATTACCAACTTTTATCATGCTTTTTATTTTCATGTATTTTCCTATTGGTGAAGCGTTCTCCCGTGCATTTACGGATTGGAACGTCCGTTCCAAAGAGATCCGTTTTATCGGTTTTGAAAACTTCCGAAGGATGGTAACCGAAGGATATTTTCTCATTGGCCTAAAAAATCTTTTCTTGTTTGGCATAGCTGATATGGTCAAGGTTGTCACCATACCCCTTTTAGTGGCTGAATTGGTGTTTGCACTTCGCTCTCCTACTACTAGATATTGGTTCAGATTCCTCTTTGTGTTGCCTTTGGTTGTTCCCATGATAGTGACCATATTGATGTGGAAAAATATATATGATCCAACCATTGGGTTGCTGAATCAGCTATTGGGAGTTTTGAATCTTGAGGGATTACAAAGAGTATGGCTTGGTGAAGCTGCCACTGCCAGAGGCTCTATCATAGGGATAAATTTCCCTTGGATTGATGGGTTTGCTTTTCTTATCTACTACGGAGGGCTCATAAATATTCCTACCCAACTGTTCGAGGCAGCAGAGATTGATGGTGCAGGTAGATGGTGGAATTTTACCAGGGTACATCTTCCCTTGCTGTCTCCTCAGTTTAAAATCCTTATCATCCTGAAGTTTATCGGAGCCATACAGAATTTTATGCCAATTTATATTCTGACAGGAGGTGGTCCTGGTACGGCAACATATGTTCCAGGATTGGAACTGTATTATCATGCTACGACATTTGGGAATTATGGGTATGCCTGTGCTTTGGGAGTGGCAATGTTTGTCTTTATTTTCATAGGAACATTCTTCAATATGAAAATTCGTACACAGAGCCAGAATTAGGAGATATGCTATGAAAAGTAACAAATATATGGGTAAGGAAACTCTACTTCTAATTCTACTGGGCATCCTTTTGATCTTGACCTTTGTCCCAATTGTTCTAATGATTGTCCTGTCCATGAAATCCAATGCACAAATCTATGGGAATTTCTGGTCATTGCCCAATCCTATAGCAACCGAGAACTACCAGAATAGTCTGCGCCTTCTGTATGGCAATATGATCAACACTGTCTTTGTTGTTTCCGTAGCAACAATTTTTACCGTTGCCTTATCAGCCATGTCTGGGTATGTGTTCGCAAAGCTGGATTTTCCTGGAAAAGAGTTTTTATTCATGTCAGTGTTAGCCTTGATGATGGTACCTGCGATTTTGACCCTTACACCTAGATTCAAATTAATGGAGGCTTTTCATCTACTCAATACACGATGGGTTCTCATTCTAAACTGGGCTGCAGGAGGTCAAGTGATGGGGATATTGCTCTGCCGTACCTTTATGAGTGAACAGCCTACAAGCTTGTTTGAATCAGCTAGGATTGATGGAGCTACAGAATTTCAATCACTGTACAAGATAGCGGTTCCTCTGGCAAAGCCAATTCTGACCACCATTGGCATTATGAATATGATAAATTATTATAACGATTTCATCTGGCCGCTGATAACCATTGACTCAAACTCAAAACAAGTAATTTCAGTAGCTGTGCGAGTTTTTGAATCTGCAACAGGAACCCTGGAAATTGGAACCATGATGGCTGGATATGTATTTGCAACCATTCCCTTGGTAATTCTATTCATGTCAGGAAGTCGTTTCTATATTGAAGGACTAACTGCAGGAGCCATAAAATCATGAGTAAGAGTAATATTGTTTTTATCATGGCGGACCAATTGGGAGCTTCATTCCTAGGGTGTTATGGAAGTAAGGTCCCCGCTACACCTAACCTTGATGCCCTTGCTGAAAAAGGGTGTCGGTTTGACCGGTATTATGCCCACTGTCCTGTATGTGCCCCCAATAGAGCCACCATCTTTACTGGAAGATCAATTGAAGTGCATGGAATGACCACCAATAACTTGCACCTCACCAAGGAATTTCCTACTTTTATGCATGTTTTACAAGATGCAGGCTACTATACGGGTGGCTTTGGTAAGTTTCACTTCAGTCCGATGCAACAGCCGCTTCCCAAGGATTTTTCTTATGTGGGTTATGATGAATCTGTACCGACAGAAGACCCAAGGCTTGGCCTTTGGCTTGACTGGGTCAAACGAGAACATCCTGATCAGTATGAACTTGCACTGTCTGTCGCTTGGCCGATGAACTATGTAGATCAGTATGGAGAGGATAGGGAAGACCTTCGGATTCCTTTGGAAAACGCTAGGAAAAAGTATTTGAAGCCCAAGCAGGACGCTTCTTCCTGGCATCATATGTACTGCTCCCCAATGCCCAAGGAAATTCACCAGACAACCTGGATTACAGACCTAGGCGTAGATTTTATCAAGCGTAATAGTGATCATCCATTTGTTTGTCATCTTTCTTATGTTGATCCTCATGATCCCTATGACCCTCCATCACCATATGATGAGATGTTTGACCCCGATAGCATTGAACTTCCCATCCCCATGGCAGTAAAGCGGTATAAAACTGATATTTTGAATAATGTCCTTGATTTTGCCGGATTTTCTTCGATTGCGAAAGATACAAAAGCTTTGCAGAAATTAAGATCCTTATACTATGGCAAGATCAGATTCATTGATGACCAGATAGGAAGGATCATTGAAACACTAGAAGAGCAGGGTGTCTTGGATTCTACCGTTTTTATTTTCACTACTGACCATGGTGATATGATGGGTGACCATGGTTTTATGACCAAAGGAGTCAAACACTATGATAGTGCTGTTCGTTGCCCCCTGATCATTTCTGGCAACGGTATTCCTCAAGGGGAGAAAATTGACCATCTCTGTTCTTCCCTGGACATATTCCCTACCATAACAGACCTTGGGGATTGCTCTGACATCCCTCCTGTGGAAGGACATTCACTTATGCAATTATTGCAGGGAACAGCTCTACCTGCATATGATATTATCGTACAGTCTCCCTATAACAGGGAAGGCCATGTGGATACGCTATTCACGTCTGAAGGATGGAGACTCTCCTTGTATGATGACGCTCTGATGCAACTCTTCAATCTTCAGGATGATCCTAGGGAACAGCATGACCTTTCTGATGATGAAGCATATGGATCGTTACTAAGAGATTTGCTGGTTCGGCTAGTTTTGGTGAAATCTCAAGCAGGAACTATTCAACACTATGGAGTGTTGCCCCATGAAAATGGAAGAGCTATGCAGGTATTGCATGATATCGCCGGTCCTATGACTCCTACTTGGACAAAAAAAATATGAACACTGTAAAGGAATGGAAATGAACTCGATTATTGCTACAAAACTGACCAGCGAGTATGCTAAGAATCCAATAGGATTGGCCTTCAATAAACCACGGTTGTCTTGGATAGTGGATGGTACTACCTCTGCTATCATTCAGGACGCGTATTGGATACAAGGTGCAAGAACCGAAAAAGAATTGCTACATGGGATGAACCTACTTTTTGATACTGATTGGGTTGTCTCACCTAAGAACTCTTTAGTTGCTTATCCAGGTGAAAAAGTCCCTTCTGCATCAAGAGTGTATTGGAAGGTGAAGGTCAGGACAGACAATGGTGAAGAGTCAGATTTCAGCGAAATAGCATTTTTTGAGACTTCAATAGAGACGTTGTCTGCTGAATGGATCAGTTCCCCCCTGATTCCTCTTGATACGCCCTTGCGCTCTGTGCCTTTGCTCAGGAAAGAGTACCATACTGATAAAAATATAGTACAAGCCAGACTCTATGCAACAGCTAGAGGGCTCTATATCCCTCATGTCAATGGTACGCGTCTGGATAGGACACTCTTCAATCCCGGATGTACCAATTATCATAAGCGAATTCTATTCCAGACATATGATATTACCCCCTTGATGGTATCGGGGAATAATTGTTTTGGTGCAGAGATAAGTACTGGCTGGTATGCCGGTCATTACGGGTACGAAGGGAATATCAATAACTATGGCGACACGCTTGCATACTGTGCAGAGGTGCATCTGCAGTTTGACGATGGATCAACTGATATTGTTCTGACCGATGGGTCCTGGAAGACTGCCACTGGTCCTATCATATATTCAGACATATACTATGGCGAGCAGTATGACGCCCAGAAAGAACTACCTGGTTGGGACAAGACTGGATTTGACGACAATGATTGGATTGGTGTGCAGGTGCAAGACTTTTCGCACGCAGTGCTGTACCCCCATGAGGGAGTTCCAGTTGTAAAGGCGGGGTATGTACAGGCCAAATCATTTAGTACCACACCCAAAGGGGACCTTGTCATTGATATGGGGCAAAACCTTGTTGGATGGTTGCGTGTCAGATTACAGGGTGAGAAAGGAAGCCGTTTCAGTTGTGACTTTGCAGAAGTACTTGATTCTGGGGGTGAGTTCTACACTGAGAATCTTCGTATCGAAGGAATTCAGGATACATATATACTGAAAGGCTCTGATGAGGAATACTTTGAACCTTCTTTCACCTTCCACGGATTTCGCTATGTGAGGATACTCGAACAGCCGACCTCTCTAAGTTTGGAAGATATTGTAGGTGTCGTTATTCATTCTGATATGCCGCCTGTGGGTGAGTTTTCCTGTGATAATGAGGATCTCAATCAGCTGCAAAGAAATATCATCTGGGGGCAGAAGGGTAATTTCCTTGATATCCCTACAGACTGCCCCCAGCGAGATGAACGCCTTGGATGGACCGGAGATGCCCAGGTCTTTATCAGTACAGCAGCTTTTAACTTCGAGGTTGCTCCCTTTTTCCGCAAATGGCTACGTGATCTTGCGTCTGAACAACTTTGCGACGGAAATGTCCCTGTCGTTGTTCCTAATGTATTGGGGGGTATGAATCATCCTCCTTTTGGGGGGGCAGGATGGGGAGATGCAGCTATCATCTGTCCTTGGAATTTGTATCATGCCTATGGGGATCTTGATCAACTGCGAGAGTTTTATCCCATGATGCAGGCGTGGAATGCTTATGTCAGTAGCCGAAGCCCAAACTACCTCTGGGAGAATGATTTTCAGTTTGGAGACTGGCTTGCCCTTGATCAGCCAGCTGATTCTAATAGCACCTTTGGGGGAACAGATAAAGATCAGATAGCAACTAGTTTCTATGCCTTCACAACAGGGCTCATGGCCAAAGCTGCAAATGTTTTGGGAAAAGATTTAGATGCAAAAAAATATCAAATCCAGCATGAGAACATTCTGAAAGCCTTTAATGCAGAGTATGTCACCCCTGGAGGGCGAGTAGGCTCTAATACACAGACCTCATACATCCTTGCCCTCATGTTTGATTTGCTGCCTGGAGGGTATCGGAAACTGGCACTTGACCGACTTGTCAAGGACATTGAAGCAAGGGACTATCACCTCTCCTCTGGATTTCTTGGCATATCATATCTGCTTTTCGTTCTTTCCCGATTTGGAAGGCACGATGTAGCGTATAAGCTGTTGCTTCAGGATACTTTTCCCTCGTGGTTGTATCCGATTAGGATGGGTTCAACTACCATTTGGGAACGTTGGGATGGCATACGTCCTGACGGGAGTTTCCAGACACCTGGCATGAACTCCTTTAACCATTATGCTTATGGGTCTGTAGGATTATGGATGTATGAGCATATTCTGGGTTTTACTGGTGATGAAGGGTATACTCATCTTTCTTTTACCTTTCCTGAAGCCTGTCCCCTAGGTTCTGCAAAAGGGAGTTTCAATTCGGTGCAAGGCTTGATTACTTCTTCATGGGTAAAAGAGGAAAATTGTGCTACGTGGGAAGTTTCCATTCCTGGTAATACAGTGGCAACCCTTAAAAAGAAGACTCAGGACTATGAAGTGATTTCAATTTCCACAAAGGAAACACAAGAAAGTGAATATATTCAATTAGGTTCTGGGAGCTATACGATCGAGTTGCATAGACTGAAGTCGTAGGAGAAATTATCGAGTTTTATTTAAGCTCAACAAATCATACAAGTCACTGCTAAGCAGTGACTTGTATGTACATACATAAAGGAAAACCCTAGAACTGGAGAAGGAAGATGGATACAAGAAAGAAGAACAAGAAGAATCTTATGTTGTTGCATGTTGACCAACAACGGTATGATTGTCTTGGTTATACTGGTAATGCAAGTATACAGACCCCAAATCTGAACAACTTGGCCCAAGATGGAGTCCAGTTCACCAAGGCTTATTCCCCTTGTCCTTTGTGTTGTCCTGAAAGGCAAACGCTACTGACAAGCCTAATGCCCTTTCAGCATGGAGGGCATTGGAATTTTGACAACAGCTCCAAGATACAAGGGTTGGATCCTGACGCCTTTCCCCACTGGCCGGGAATTCTGAAGGTTAATGGCTACAGAATGGGCTATATTGGCAAGTGGCATGTTAATCCTGAGAAAAGCCCTTTGGCCTTTGGCTACGATTATTACAGTCCTGAAAGGTATGTCGATGAACAGAATCTAGCAGTATGTCATCAAGATGTACACAGGGAAATGCCAAGTACTCCCGCTACTCTTTTTGCCAATGGACTTTTCGACACATCGCCATTGGATGGTACAAGCACGCATAGTAAGGCAAGAGAAGCCATAGAGTTCATTCGAACATCGAATAGGGATGAAGGGCCATGGCATGTCAGACTGGATTTTGCTGAGCCTCATCTGCCTTGCTATCCAGTGAAAGAATTCCTTGATCTCTATCCAAGGGAGGATATTCACCAATGGGGGAATTTTCCTGATTCATTTCTTGATAAGCCTGAAATCCAGCCGAAACAGCTAAGAAGCTGGGGAATTGATAGCTGGACATGGAAAGAGTGGTCTTCCTATTTGAGCTGTTATTTTGCCATGATATCGCAAGTTGATGATGCAATTGGAAGAGTCCTCAAGTATTTGGATGATGCAAACTTGCTTGAGGATACGATTATTGTCTATACAAGCGACCATGGTGATTCTGCTGGGAGTCATGGAATGATGGATAAGCATTATGTGATGTATGAGGAAGTGATACATGTTCCCTTGATAATTTCTCATAAACATACAATAGAACCTGGTGTAGCAACGGAGTTTGTGATCCCAGGCTTAGATTTGGGACCAACCTTTCTTGAGCTGTTGGACTGTCCTGTCCCTCCTAGCTTCTCAGGGAAATCTCTTGTTCCTGTCTTATCGGACCCTACATGTAGAATACGTGACCATGTATTCAGTGAATACAATGGTCAACAATTTGGATTGTATACCCAACGTATGATACACGATGAACGGTATACGTATGTTTGGAACCCTACTTCTGTAGATGAGTTGTATGACCATGACAATGATCCAGATGAACTGCATAACGTTTCCAGAGTACCCTCATATGCAGAGGTTGTACAAGCTCTGCAAAAGATGTTGGTAGAAGATTTTGCCGATGACCCTATGGTTTCAAACCTCTGGTCGATATTCCAGTTATTAGGAAGAGAATCCTAAGTGAAAGCTTTCTGTTTTAGGAATCTCTATCCCAATACTCTTACCTATTGTGATAGGCATTTTCGCCAACATTCATGTGTTGGTCAAAGGTAACAAACTGCAGTTCTGGCAAATACCTGAAACCTTTTCGCTGATCCTTACCTCTAGCCTTGCAGAATCAGTAGGCGCCCTTAGTCAGAACTTAGGCAGGTAAAGAAAACATTCCCCCTAGGTAGGCGAAGGCATGAGCCTTGGCCTAGGGTATCAACGATATGAACTAACGAGACGTAAGGATATTGGGATACATCGACCCTTTCCTTACCATGGACTGCCCCATGTATCAGGAAGTCTCATGACAAGGAGTCTGTGTGAAGAACCAGGCAGGGGAGGATTATGCTGTTACAATAACAACCTTTGATGTTGTCATCATAGATTTGACCAACAGTGATGCAGTAGCGTGGATTAAATCCATCATCAAGAAGAATATGATAGGCATCGGGTTCTCTGACAAGAGTGACCCTGAACGTACCCATAATCTCTATTCGGTTCTCTGGGCAGAGGGTAACAGAGAGGCCATTGAAGAAGCAGGGAAGAGTGGGGGAATGGTTCTTCATCAGCCGTAGCGGTTATCTTGGCAGAAACCCAGTTATAGGATATGCATACCTATTGTTCATACAAGAGTTCTCCTCATGGAAGGATTAGAAAGTACCTGTTCATTACCTTATTCATATAACTCCTTGTCGACATAATGATGCTCTAAGTTCCTTTGGCAACTGCTACAATAGCTGAAAATATACGTGAATTCAGCTGTTGCATAAGGATTTACGAAATTTGAATTAAAAAATTCACGCCGTTCGCATAAATGACTGTGTGTTATTTTGAATCAGAGGGGGGGGCATTCCCCGCCCCTTGGGGCGTAAAGAATATGTAGTGTATACTGGGTAGATGGACGAGCATGTATATAAAAGCCATAACAAAACACTTTTGCTGTACCATATGGTATTTCCTGCAAAATACAGGGGAAAAGTATTTACGCCTGTAGTAGAAGAGACTCTGAAAGAAGTCTGTATTGGAATAGATAAACGATATGAGATACGATTTGTAGAGATAGGACTAGAAGAAAATCATGTGCACATGCTTGTGCAGGGAATTTCAACAATGCCTGTAACAAGGTTGGTAACTATAATTTAGGAGTCTGACTGCCCGAGAGATTTTTAGAAGGCATCCGAAAATAAAGAAAGATGTATTGTAGGGTGGGAACTTATGGACAAGTGGATATTATGCAAATACCGTAGGGCTGTATGCCAGTAAAGATACAATCAAGGAGTATATTCAGAACCAAGGCAACCTCAATGAGTATGAAAAGATTTATGAAGGGCAGATCAAATTGGATTTATGGGGTTGATACCCCGCTGCTTGTGGCGGGGAGGCTTCATTTCATGGAGGACAAGGGCATCTTTGATGAGACCCTCATCTACGAAGGGGAGCGCCTTCCCAATAATGAGGGGTACTCGCTTGTCTCGTTCCTGCTTGCATCACAGCCTCGTCCTACCGCCCTGTTCTGTGCTAATGACACCACAGTGACAGGAGCTCTCACCAGACTGCACCAGAAGAAGATACAAGTTCCCCAGGCTATCAGTGTTGTGGGTTTCAACGACCAGAGTTCAGTGAGGTTCCTCGACCCACTTCTGACAACGGTGCATGGGCCCATGCAGTTCATTGCCCAGAATTCGGTGGATATTCTCAAGAACAGGCTAAGTAGCCTGTAGTATCGCAGGAAACTCAACGTCTCCAAGGCCCTTATACTAAGGAAGAGTACAAAAGAGCTTCGGTAGAAACTTTTTTGTACTCTCATCTAATCATTTGTTTTGGTGTCTACCTAGCATACTCGTATGTTCCAGTCTAGACATTCTTGCCATGACAGTTCTTGTATTTCTTGCCACTTCCACAAGGGCAGGGGTCGTTGCGTCCTACCTTGGGAGTGGTACGCCTCACCGTTACAGGACTTACATCTCCACCGCCTTGGACCTTTCCGCCCGGATTGGCATTTGCAAAGGCGCCTTGAGCTCTGTGGGACTCGACTGTCTTATGGGCAGCACTTTTTTGTCTGTACTTGTCCTCAGCTTGGGTAATCTGTACCCTGACCAGGGTATCTGCGATGAAATGCTTGATACCCTCTAGCATATCGTTGAAGATTTCAAAGCCTTCGACCTTATACTCCACCAATGGATTTTTCTGGGCATAGGAGCGTAGTCCCACAGCATCTCTGAGGTCTTCCAAGGCCATGAGGTGTTCTTGCCACCGGATGTCGATTTGACGCAGGTAATTGAACCTGAGGAAGTCGTTGAAAGGCTTTTCTCCGGTTTGGCTTACCTTGGAATCAATCTCTTCATCAATGCTCTTCTTCAGGTGTGCCTTATACTCTTCTCTTGTCGATTCTGGTGGAAGGGCAGGGATAGTGAGGTGGAACTCTGCCTGGACATCCTCAATAAACTTCAAAGCCATATCATTGTCCTTGATATCCTTAGGCATGGCATCGACTATTTCGAGGGCTATCTCATGGCAACTGGTGCGCACCCTTTCAAGCAAGTGCTCCTCGTTGAGGATCACATCCCGCTCAGAGTATATGAAATTTCTCTGTTCATTGAGCACATCATCATAATCAAGCAGATGTTTACGTATTTCAAAGTTGCGGTCTTCAACGCGTCTCTGTGCCTTTTCTATGGCATTGGAAAGCATGCGATGTTCGATGGGCATCCCATCCTGCATCCCAATCTTTCCCAGGATACCCCTGATATTTTCAGAAGCGAAAAGTCGCATCAGTGAGTCATCGAGGGATACGTAGAAGCGGCTGGTTCCGGGGTCTCCCTGACGACCGGAACGACCACGCAACTGGTTGTCGATACGGCGGGACTCATGCCTCTCGGTTCCCATGATGTAAAGACCGCCAAGGCTCTTCACTTCTTCATAATCCTTCTTCCAGGTAGGGGTGACCTTCTTGATGGCTTCGACAAACTCTTCTGGTGTTGCATCGGTGCCACAGACCTTCCTGGCCCTTGCATCGAGGCTACCTCCGAGCTTGATGTCCGTTCCTCGTCCTGCCATGTTGGTGGCGATGGTGACTGCTCCCTTGGCTCCAGCCTCTTCAATGATCATGGCCTCACGGGCATGGTTCTTTGCATTGAGCACCTCGTGCTGTATGCCCATCCTCTTGAGTAGGAGGGAAAGCATCTCACTCTTTTCGATGGAGATGGTACCTACCAGGACCGGTTGGCCAATCTTGTGTACACGTGCTATCTCTTCGCAGATGGCTTGGACCTTGAACTGTTCATTGTAGTAGACCAAGTCAGGATAGTCTTCCCTGACGATCGGCTTGTTAGTAGGGATGACCACGACATCGAGACCGTAGATTTTGAGGAATTCAGGGGCTTCAGTATCTGCTGTACCGGTCATACCGCTTATCTTGTCGTACATACGGAAGAAGTTTTGGAACGTGATCGTCGCCAGGGTCTTGTTCTGGCCCATTATCTTGATCTTCTCCTTGGCTTCGATAGCCTGGTGCAGGCCGTCGCCATAGCGTCGGCCATGGAGGATACGTCCGGTAAACTCATCAACTATCTGTACCTGTCCCTCGACGACGACATAGTCGACATCATGGTGGTAGAGTTTCAGGGCCCTGACTGCCTGGGTCACATAGTGCACATATTCGAAGTTCTCATCCTCGTAGATGCTTCCTGTGATGACCTTGTGCTTGTTGAGCAACTCTTCCATATGGGTCATGCCCTGGTTGGTGAAGGAGACCTTCTTCTGCTTCTCGTCAAGCTTGTAGTCCCCTTTCTCCTCAAATGGTTGGGCGTTGCGTTCAAAACGGGCCAGCGGATCCTGTTCGTAGTAGTCTTGGGTTGTCGGGTCCTTCTCACACTCGGTAAGAAAGGATGCAATCTTTTCAGCACCCATGACCTGGGCAGAGTCGTCCTCGCTTTGGCCACTGATGATAAGCGGGGTTCTGGCTTCATCTATCAGTATGGAGTCAATTTCGTCAATGATACAGTAGTGGTGTTTGGGCTGGATCTTTTCCGCAGCTGACCATTTCATATTGTCACGCAGATAATCAAAGCCGAATTCGTTGTTGGTTCCATAGGTGATGTCCGCATCGTAGGCAAGACGCTTCGCCTCATTGTCCATGTCAGAGAGGATAACCCCCACTGAGAGGCCGAGGAACTTGTAGATGGGGCCCATCCACTCGGAGTCACGTCGGGCAAGGTAGTCGTTGACCGTGACAATATGTACACCCTTCTGCTCCAGGGAATTGAGGTAGGCTGAAGGTACGCAGGTAAGGGTCTTTCCCTCACCGGTTTTCATCTCCAGGATTTGTCCCCTGTGCAACACTGTAGCTCCCATGACCTGCACATCATAGTGGCGTTCACCCAAAACCCTGGATGCCGCTTCCCTAGCCAAAGCAAAAGCCTTAGGAAGGAGTGCTTCAAGGGAAGTGCCTTCCTGGACCTGTTTTCTGAACAGTTCCGTCTGGAGAGGAAAATCCTCATCCTTGAGTTGTCTTGCCCAAGAGTCCTCTTTGTTGACATTGTCTACGATTGGCCTGAGGGTACGCAGGTCCTTATCTTGTTTAGTTCCGAACAGCTTGGTAAATATTGACGTTCCCATGATGACTCTCTTGTGCAGTATTTGGCATGCCTTGACACGCCTTAATTAGTATACCCAAAACTGGGGTCAGAGAAAAGCATAGGTTATGGTAAATAGTGTGCCAAATATACCCACTATGTATCAAAATGATACAGAATCGCTATGCTAGGCCTACCGAGCGTGCTATACTCAGAGCATGTTGGTCTGTTTTACAGGGGGAGGGACCCTCGGTCATATCTATCCGGCCCTTGCCGTACATGAGGTTCTTCTTGAAACGGAAGACTATTCTGCCTTCTGGATAGGCAGGGAGAATGCACGTGAAAGAAGCGCAGTGGAACAGGCTGGAATACCGTTCTTTCCCATCCAGAGTGGCAAGTACAGACGCTACAGGTCCTGGAAAAATGTTACGGACATTCTCCGGATCATTACCGCCTTCTTCCAAGCCATTGTCCTTTTGTACAAGAAACGCCCGGATGTGCTCTTCTCCAAGGGGGGATTTGTCTCGGTTCCTCCTGTCTTTGCAGCAAAAATACTTGGCATCAGGATACTGACCCATGAGAGTGACGCGACCCCCGGTCTCGCCACTCGCCTGAACAGCCGCTGTGCCCAGGTGGTCTGTATCCCCTTTTGTGGCAGTGAAGGATCTTTACCAGCTAACAAGGTGGTGGTCACAGGAAATCCCCTTAGAAAAAAGCTGTTTCTTGAAGAAGATATCTCCCATTTTCACATCCCTTCCGATTTGCCTCTCTTGTTGGTCCTAGGCGGAAGCCAAGGGTCGGGCGAGATAAATGCCCTGGTGAGGGATACCCTGCCGAGGCTTTGCTCACTTGGTTTTGTCATCCATCAATGTGGAGAGGCTGATTATCGTCCCATTGAACAAAAAAACTACTGTGCTGTCTCTCATCTGGGAGTAGAACTGGGTACCCTCTATAGAAGAAGTGCTCTGGTAGTGAGCCGCGGTGGAGCCGGGACCATAGCAGAAATCCTGTGTTTTGGCTGTGCTTCTTTGATAATCCCGCTTTCAAGAGCTACAAGCAGGGGAGATCAGGTGGATAATGCCCAGCGACTGGTACAGAAGGGAGCGGCTCGGGCACTCCTTGGTGAAGTGAATAAGGAGATCTTTCTTCATGAGGTTGAAGACCTGTTGGAGAATCCTCTTAAAAGAGGTATCCTTTCTAGGAATGCACAGGAATTAGCTGTGACAGGGAGTGCCGAAATGATAGCCTCCCTGATACGAAAAGGAGAATAATATGGATTGGGGCATAACAATTGGATCGGTCTACTTTAACTCGATTGATATCATCGTGTTCTGTCTGGCCATCGTCGGAGGAATTGCCGACACGATTACAGGCTTTGCCGATTCCTTCGCCCATAGGGCAGGGTTCATCGTAGGCTTCTTTCTTTCCCTGATGTTTACCAAGGTGCTTGCAGATGTTCTGTTGGCCTCCTTTGGCTTGGCAATGTTCTTCTCAAGCCTCATTTCCTTCGTGTTGCTCTTCCTTGCCGGGTATGTCCTGATGAGAGTGGTGGGTAACCTTTTGGATACAGCCCTGAATGTCACTGGCCTTAGGGCTGTAAACAGCCTGTTGGGTTTCATCTGGGGGGTTATCGAGGTGTTGGTATTTTCTGCCTTCATCCTGTATATACTGGAATTGCAGACGGCCTTTAACCTTTCCTCTATCCTTGACCAAAGCCAGTTTGTCTTGCGCCTGGTGAGACCCCTGGTTCCTGAGACGGTGAATTGGTTTACCCTGACGGTGAATGCTGCCAATGTTTGATGATCTTGTAAAAAGCCAGAAAGACATAGCAGAACAACTTTCCAACCAGATTATGGGAGGGACCTTTACCCAGGTGAACCTGTTTGGAGGAACACGGTATTCGCTGAGGATGACAAGTGCCATAGAAACTGCCCGAGTCCTATCATGCAAGGAAGAGGGCGAGGGTGGGTGCCGTTGTGCAAGCTGCAAGAAGTTTGAGGCCCTAACCATGCAGAATCTGGTTATTGTCAGCCATCGCGATCACCAGAGTGTCATAGAAACTGCCTTGAGCAGTTTTATCCGTCTCAGATCTGATTTCTCCAGAAAATTCCTTATACGCTCGGTGCGTATCCTCTTGTTGCAGTATCACGCATCCCTGTTGGGCACTACCCAGACTGCTGCACAAAGTACCAACTACGAGAGTGCATCGAACGTCAGCGACCTCCTGATGGCGCTTTCTGACAAGAAGAGTGAGCTTACCGAAAGAGAAGCCAAATCTCTTGCACAGAGTCTGAAGACAGCGCTGAAACCGCTCTTGGCGGCCTCAAGAAAGAATACCACCATATCGGTCAACCAGGTCAGGTCCCTGGAGGAATGGATACGTCGCACAAGCATGGGGGAACAGAAAACGTTCATCATCATAGAGGGGTTGGAGCAAACCAATGCCTCAGCCCGTAACAGCCTGTTGAAGATGCTGGAAGAGCCTCCTACAGATACATATTTCTTTCTGGTCTCAGAGTATCCTAACAGGATTATGCAGACCATCCTAAGCCGAGTTCGCAAGTATAGCTTTCCTCCCTTGCAAGAGGATGAGGTCAACGCCTTGCTGACACCCTTCTTTCTTGGAAACGAACATTTCGAAAGCCTGGAATCCTTTTTCTTGCAAGGAGGGGGACTCGATTTGGCACGCCATACTGAGATCGTCGATATGCTACTGACTTCCTTGACGAACCATACCTACCTGAAGGAGGAGCAGTTCAACGGACTACTCGCCTTTGTTGATGAACAGGGCAGTTATGAGTATGTTCTGAAGAAGGTGCTTTCCAGCTTGGGTATAATGCTCGGGAAAGGGGAGATCACCTGGCAACGGGCCAAGGCTCTCTCGGATTTGGTATCGGAAAGCTACAGTACTGCAACTCTCTATAATCAGAACAAGCGCCTGATGTTCGAAGCCCTCTATCTGAAACTTATGGAGGTAGCATGAAGAATTTTGTCCAACGTGCGATCAAGAAGATTGACCAGCTTGATACTAAGCAGATTGTCGACATCATGCAAAGCCAGTCCAGAGAGCTGGAGATGTTAGAGAATGTGCTGGAGTCAATCGAAGATGGGGTGATCCTAACCGATGCGAACCTTATCATAAACTATGCTAATTCACATTGTCCAAACCTCATTCCCATGGCTAGAAGGCGATCCTATGAGGGTTTCCCACTCTCCAAGGTGATAGAGGACAAGCATGTGCTGCGCTATATCGTTCTCTCTGTCTATAATCGTGCTGAGGACCTGGACAATGAGTTTACCTTTCAAAGGGGAAACAAGGTCCAGACTATTGCTGTCACGGTTTTCACCTATAAGATGCCAGAAGAGAAGGGCCTTGCCAGCTATGTGCTGATGTTCAGCGATGTGACCGAGCACAATGCCAACGAGGCAAGGATGAGACGTTCTGAGAACCTCGCCTCCATGACTACCATGGCCGCTGGGGTAGCACATGAAATCAAGAATCCTCTAGCTGCCATGGGGATCCATCTGCAGTTACTGAAAAAGGCTTTTGTGCGTAAAGAGTGTCTGAGCATTGATGATGCCCAACGCTATATTGATGTATTGGAAGAGGAGATCAACCGTCTCAACAGCATTGTCGTGGATTTCCTTTTTGCTGTACGTCCTTTGGACACCCGTCTTCGCCTTGGTTCGGTGATGAAGACTCTTAACGAGATAGCAGCCTTTGTAGAACCTGAACTTACCGAAAACAAGGTGACCCTTACCTGTGATATCTCCTCATCATTGCCTAAATTGGAGTTTGATGAGAACTTGCTCAAGCAGGTTCTGCTCAACCTGATAAAGAATGCCATGAATGCTATGGAACAGGGAGGTCGGTTGACCTTGCATGCACGCCCTGATGGGAACCAGGTACTTATCAGCGTCCAGGACACTGGTATAGGGATGAACGACGAGACCTTGCAGAAGATCTTTGAGCCATACTACACCAACAAGGCAACAGGAACCGGCCTGGGGCTCACCGTTGTCTATAAGATCATGAAGGAACACCGAGGGGATATCACCGTTGAGAGCAGGCTGGGGGAGGGATCAATCTTCACTCTCTCCTTTCCCATACCAAAGAGTGAGCGCCTGAGCCTGAGTGAGCCTGATAAGGAGGGTTCCTATGAAACGTAGTATTCTCATTGTCGATGATGAGAAGAATATCCGCAATGGCCTAGCCATGGCCATGGAATTGGAGGGCTATGAGAGCCTCACTGCAGAAGATGGTGCATCAGCTTGGGCCCTGATGGGCAAAAAGGATGTGGATCTGGTCATCACCGACCTTAGGATGCCCAATCTGAGCGGGGAGCAGTTGCTGCAGAAGATAACAGGAGCCTATCCAAGGTTGCCTGTCATCATTCTTACCGGTCACGGGACAATTGAGACAGCAGTCGATGCTATGCGTAGGGGAGCTATTGATTTTTTTACCAAGCCTGTTGAGCTGGACCGACTTTCCCTGGTGGTCAAGAAGGCCCTCTCCACCACTGACCTCTATGCCGAACATGAAAGACTGAAGGCAGAGGTCGCTACCCTCAAGGCACGTAACCGCTATGACCGCATCGTGGGGAAAAGTCAGAAGATGGTATCTCTTATGGAGGTTGTCGCCCAAGTTGCCCCCACTCGAGCTTCTGTACTCATTACAGGTGAGAGCGGGGTGGGTAAGGAACTGGTGGCTGATGCCATCCATGAGTTGGGAAACCGTAGTAAGGGTCCTTTTGTCAAGGTCCATTGTGCCGCACTCTCTGAGTCTTTGCTGGAGAGTGAACTTTTTGGTCATGAAAAAGGTTCTTTTACAGGTGCCATCGCCCAGAAGAAGGGGCGTTTTGAGCTTGCTGACGGAGGTACCATTTTCCTTGATGAAATAGGAGAGATAAACAGTGCCACCCAGGTAAAGCTGCTTCGTGTACTTCAGGAGAAGGAGTTTGAGCGTGTAGGCGGGGAAAAGCCCGTTTCAGTAGATGTACGCGTCGTATGTGCCACCAATCGAGATCTGCTCAAAGAAATTGAGAAGGGGACCTTCCGTGAGGACCTTTACTACAGGCTCAATGTTGTCCATCTTGAAGTGCCTCCCTTGCGTGATAGAAAGGATGATATCCCCCTGTTGATGACATCCTTTCTCACCCAGTTCAATCAGGAAAACGAAAAGAGTCTTGAAGGCTTCTCCAATGGTGCAAAAAAGGCTTTGCTTTCCTATGAGTGGCCAGGTAATATACGCGAGCTGCGCAATTCTATCGAAAGTGCTGTTGTACTTTCACGTTCTTCTATGATAGAAGTTGAGGACCTCCCCCCTTCGGTCAGACTTTCTGACTCTTCAGCACAGCTCTCCCTAGATGTGGGCATCACGCTCGCTGAAGCTGAGAAAAAGCTGATAATGTCCACCTTGGTCATGTGCGGGGGAAACAAGACCCGTGCCGCAGAGGTTCTGGGCATCGGGCGTAAGACATTGCATAGGAAATTACAGGAATACCAAATTGACCAAGAATGACATCTACGAGATCTTTGACAAGGGAGGAAGCCTTGAGAAGCGCTTTTCCTCTTACGAATACCGAGAAGGTCAGCTGCTCATGGCCGATTTGGTGCGTGAATGCTATGATACGCATGCCATTGCTGCCATCGAAGCAGGTACTGGGATAGGCAAATCCTTTGCCTATCTGGTTCCGGCCCTATACCACGCGATGCAGGAACCTGATGAGAGGACGGTCATAGCAACGTCTACCATTAATTTGCAGAAGCAATTGTTTGAAAAAGACATTCCGATGCTTTTTAAAATCCTGAATCTCTCCTGCAAGATAGCCCTTGCTGTAGGTAGGGGAAATTACCTTTGTCTTCAGCGGTTTATCGGAGTGCGCAATGATGCCTCCCTGCTTGCCCAGGACCCTCAGAGTGAGCTATATCAGCTGAATGAATGGGCTATGTCCACTGATACTGGTCTTCGGAGTGATTATCCGGGAAGACTGGGTGAAATCTGGGGTGAGGTTCTCTGTGATGGGGATTTGTGCAATACCCATAAATGTGAGTACTTCAAGGAGTGTTTCTTTTTCAAGGCAAAGCAGAAGATAAAGGAAGCGAAGATCATTGTCAGCAATCACCATCTTCTTTTTACCGATGCGCATAGCCGCCATGAAAGCGATATTGGCTTTGATGAGGAGGCTGTACTTCCTGCCTATACCAGGCTTATCATTGATGAGGCGCATAACATCGAGAGCAATGCCTCCAGTTTTTTTACTGCTGAGTATACTTCAAAGGAGATGCTACGCCAGATTTCCTGGATACAACGCACAGGCCGATTCGCCTCAAAATCTCTTTTGGACCAGCTGAGTGAGTTCTCGCCTGAACCTGAGCTATTCGACAGGATTCGCGATGACATACACCTTTTGAGTGGTGAAGTGGGAACGTTGGACCAGTATCTGATGGGGGTGTTCCAAAAGAACAATTTCCAACCTGTGCTGATAAAGGTGGAACAACAGCACCGTCTTGGCCAGTTCGTCGAACAGGCAACTAAGGTTGCCCAGGCTAGTGGGCGTCTAGCAGCCAAGATAGCTTATTTTATTGAGCGTCAGAAGGCCCCTGAGGAGTATGCCACCAAGGTAAATGAGCTGATGGTACGCGGCACGAGGATTTCCCAGATGAGTGAGGTCCTCTCCCAATTCTGCAACTTCCCTCTCTGGGGCGATGAGGTCCACTGGTTCAATGCGGAGTCCTATAGGAATATCCGCTCCGTCGAGGTCTGCATAACCCCCCTTTCCATTGCACCCATTCTGGTGGATGCCCTGTTCAAGAAGTTAGCTACTGTGGTCTGTACGTCGGCCACCTTGGATCTGAACGATGACTTTGCTTTTTGGGGTGCCCGGGTAGGCCTTCCCTATGATGAGATGAGGCCCTACCGGAAAGCTACATTTTCCTCTCCTTTTGATTATCAGAACCGCCTGATGTTACTGACCCCTAGTGATGCCCCGCTTCTGACCAAGGATAATGAGGATGAGTATGTCAATTACATGTGTGAAACAGTATTCTCAGCTGTATTGTCTGCAGGAGGAGGGGCGTTGGTCCTGTTTACCTCATATGCGATGTTGCAAAAGGTCAGTGATCGACTGAAGCCTCGGTTTGCAGAAGAGAAACTGGGACTCCTCTGCCAGAGGGATATGGATCGCTACTCCCTGCTCAACAGCTTCATAGCAGAGAAGGACAGTACTTTGTTCGCCACCTCATCCTTCTGGGAAGGGGTGGACGCCCCAGGGGATACCCTACGCATGGTCATTATTGTCAAGCTTCCCTTCAGTGTTCCAACCGACCCTGTTTTCAAGGCTCGTTGTGATGCGCTGGACAACAGTGGTGGAAGTGGCTTTTACCATCTTGCTCTCAAGGAAGCTACCATGAAACTGAAACAAGGATTTGGTCGTCTGATGCGCAATACCGGTGATAGGGGTGTTGTCCTTATCCTCGATAGCCGGGTCGTACTGAAGAATTACGGGGTGTTTATGATGAGATCCCTTCCTGAGAGCTTTCACCCAGAAACCGAGACCTGTACTGTCTGTGATAAGATTGAGAACTTCCTGTATGCGGACTAGAGCTTGTTATAAGTAATTTGATACTGGTAGTTTTTCAAAAAAACTACCAGTATTCAGGAATGAGAAGGGTATTGTACGTAGAATACTGAAGGATTGGCAAGGAATTCAGAAATACCTATGTGAATAAGAAGGATACATACTCCAAATTTGAAAATATACATATTATTAGTTCCTAATACTAGAGAAAATGGGGTTCCCTAATTTACTTTACGGGGTTTCTGCTACTACCATTAATTATATTACCTAGTATTATTTGGAGGCTCCCCTTGCACAACCGCCCCATATCTTTACTCTTAGTCATAGCGATGCTCAGTGTTCTCCTTTTTGTTGGTTGTGGTGATACTCCTAGCAATGCCACACTACCCAAACCCATTGGAGACCTTACTATTCCCAATGACTTTAATTTCCGGACAACAGAGTTTATTCTGGTAACTCATGATTTTGGTGATAATTTTCCCAATGTTCCGATAGCCATCTATGGGTCGGCATATGATTCGTTCACCGAAAACCAATCCATCAAAGATTTTGCTGTCGGTTCCGGAACGACCGATGGAGACGGGAAATTGTCTACGAAAGTTACAGTTCCTCTCAGTTGTACGTATCTTGTACTGAAACCAAGTTATATAGGTCTACCAGAAGAAGTTAGGATTTCAATTGAGGCTGCTGAAAAAACTGTTTCCAGGGCATATACTTCAAAAAATATAGATATTGAATATACATTCACCAGTGATAATTTTCCGAATATAACACTTGGATATCCAATCCAGTTAGGGGATACGTATTGGTGGTTTGTCAATGATGACTATCCATCAGATGGGATACCCAAATCTCTATTTTCGATTTCCCTTGAAAAGAATTTCCTCAAGGATTTGAACAATTCCCTATTTAGATGGAATAAAAATGCAGATGAGGCTCCTCAAGAACTTACGGACGGTCTCACCGTAGGAACCCTAGACATGTCTGCTGAGAATGACGTATGGATGACTTTTATCGATGAAAAGGCTGGATTTTATAATACCTTGGGGTATTATATCTATCCTACAGCAAATAAACCTACTTCAATCGGCGTTGATGATATTACCTTAGTATTTCCAAATGCCTCATATGGGAATGTAGACAAAAAATACCTAGAGAGCGGAGACACCGTGTATATCGGAAAGATTGCTGCAGGGGACTCCATTGGCTTTGTCCTGATAGCCAACGGTTGGTCAAACGCTTCCGGACAGGTACGGAAAAAAGGATATCAAGATATCTATTATTCTCAAGCTGAACTAAATCCTGCAGGAGAGGCCCATGCTTCCATAGTATATTATGGAGATAAGGTGTTTCTCATTGGAATGGAAGACAATACGCACACAGCTACTGATTATAATTTCAGAGATATGGTATTTGCCATCGTCGTCGGTGACGAAGCGCTTGTACAGAATCCAATAGGCTCACATGCTATTGCAACAGATTTTGATCAGGATGATGACGGGGTTGTTGATGCCCTAGACGCGTTTCCAGATGATGGGTCACGTACTACAACTGAAACCCTCACAGGTACTCTTGCCTATGAGGATATGTGGCCGAATCTTGGGGATTATGACTTCAACGACCTGGTAATTGGGTATGAGTATGCTATAGATGGAAACGCAGACAACCAGATTGTCAGCATGAAACTGAAGTATACCATTGTAGCAAGTGGTGCGGGGTATCCCAATGGGTTTGCCTTAACACTTCCCTTGTTTACTAGTGATTTTACAGTTAGCGATTTATCCTACTCCAATAGTGATATAGATCCGATGGGATCAGATTTTACAGTGATTTCGGAAGGAGAGGGGATAGAGAGGTCTCAAATCTTGATTTTCAAGAGACCGGCTTCGGTAATGGGTGTGTATCCATCTACTTTGTTCAACACTGGAAACAATACCGAGCTTGACCCGCAATCAATTTCCTTTAATCTGGAATTCACTTCTCCAATTTCTAGGGATATCTTGGGTTCCGTTCCCTATGATGTTTTCATGTTAGTCGATAATGCTACAGGATATGGTCGTGAAGTGCATTTCATTGGTTATGTTCCTACATCCTTGGCAAACCAGACTTTCTTGGATGAAGCGAATACTTTGGAGAATAAAGAGTACTACAAGTCAGAGCACAATCTTCCCTGGGCAATACAGATCCCAGGCGATTGGGAATACCCCTTGGAAAGAAAGTCGATTGTGGATGGATACTATTATTTTGGCGCCTGGGCGGAATCTGGAGGGACAAGGTACCCAGATTGGTATCTAGATAAACCAAATTACAAGAACACCAGTAATCTCTACTGAGGTGCATGGAACTTTCTCATTGCAGGGTTCTTTCTTATCCTGAAGCTTTTGCTGTTGTCATCCCTATGCCAATATTTTTCCCTAGGAATTGGGGGGCTGGGCATATAGGGTAGCATACTTGCGATATGTTCCAAATATCCAGGATGCATATGTATTTCCTGATCTGCGCAACGCAAGGGTTCTCAAATTCAGTAAATATGATTTATTTGACTCTTTGTAATGGGACCGGGGAAACGTAGCAAGCGAAGAAATCCTAAAAACTGCATGTAAGTTTCTGGGTTAGGTATTGGAATAATTTGACAGTTTTATGTCATCAAGTCAGGATAGAGGGAAGTAAGAAATATTGACCAAAAAAGGTGGGGTTGTTACCAACTCCACCTTTTTGATGTACAAGAGGATACTGCTACTCGATGATTGCAAGGATATCCTTCATGCTGAGGATCAAAAACTCATCTCCATCAGCCTTGACCGAGGTACCACTGTACTTGTCGTGCATTACCTTATCCCCAACCTTGACGGTCATCTTAACTTTGTCGGTTCCTTCTCCTACGGCAACAACGCTCCCGATTTGCGTCTTTTCTTGTGCAGTCTGAGGAATGTAGATTCCGCTTGCGGTTTTTTCTTGCACTTCTTCGATCTTCACTAATACCCTGTCTGCCAATGGCTTAATTTTCATGTGTATCATCCTCCAAGTAATTGAATATTAAAGTGTCGCGAAGTATAGCCTTCGCCTGTGATAATATAGTGAATAACAACCCTAGTGGCAAGGTTATTTGAACGATTACCCATTTCATACAATAATTCGTCTTTTTCAGCCTCTTCGAGCATGGTTTTATGCCTTGATGTGCAGATTGTGCACAGTGCGCAAATTCTTGTTGTTTGCACTTGCCGATTAGCGGGCTCATGACTATATTTACAACGGATGAACGAGGCATCTTATTATGGACAGTGTAAAAAGAAACAATACGGAGTTGATGAAACCAACCACTCCAAAATTCCTCCCAGAGAACCCTTCGCTAGATGAACTCTGGCAGTACTTCTATGAGATGGCATTTCTGTTTGCACGTTCGAAGAATCTTGTCAGTTCCCTTGGATGTTATACGGATACCTTTCTCATAAGAGGTAAGGCTGCCCATTCTGCAGACAAGGATTGGCTCGATTTTTTCCGACGACAGTTTGCCATCTATTTGATGGGTAAGGAAAGAATTTGCTGTAGCTTGTGTGAAGGGGATATGATTCATGACTTCCTGAAGGAAGAGTATGGTTCTATCAGGGAAGCTCTGTCCGAGAGTGAACTTCCTTTCCATACGGATAACCTTGCTTCATGGTATGCATCCTTGGAGCTCGATTTCCCCTGGTGCATGGACGAAGATGAGTCGGATTGTGCCTTTGGTTGAGGGAAAATACCCTATTAGGGTCATATTGTCCCGAAATACTCCTGTAATTTTTTCTGTGTGTCGTTTTGATACTAAAATGGCTGTTAGTATCCCCCTAAAACATGATATTTAGGTAATTTCCAAAATAAAATATAAAACAAAATATTTATATCAATATGATGTAACATATTAATAATATTCATCGTCTAGTTGGCACGTTATCTGCATTTACCTTTACATAACCCATGGAGGCAACTGCTCATGAAAACTACTAAAACGATGTTGAATAACAAAAGAAATACTTTGGCTTACGATGATGCTAACATACTTACCATGTATCTGAAGGATATTAACAAGATTCCCTTGCTTTCCAAAGAAGAAGAATTAAGCCTAGCCAAGCGCGCAGTGGAAGGTGATGAGTTTGCCCGCAAAAGGATGATTGAGTCAAATTTGCGTTTTGTGGTCAATGTTGCCAAGAAATACCAGAACCAGGGGTTGCCCCTTATTGACCTTATCAATGAAGGCAACATTGGTCTGATGACCGCCCTTGAGAAGTTTGATCCTGATAAGGGATACCACTTTATCAGCTATGCCGTGTGGTGGATCAGACAGTCCGTCATGAAAGCTATAAATGAAAAGAGTAGGGCAGTGCGTTTGCCATTGAATAGGACCAACGAGCTGTTGCAGATACAGAAGGCCCAGCGCTCGCTGATGAGTGACAACAGCACTGAAGATCCAACTGCTGAGGATATTGGGGCCCTTACAGGTTTTGATGCAGAGCATGTGAACAGCCTGTTGAGCATAAGCCGTGAGCTGGTGAGCCTTGATGCTCCTGTCTTTTTCGATTCTGGTAGCAGTAGCGTCGGAGACTTCATAGAGGATGAATCTCGTTCTCCTGAGGATTCTCTGTTGGACGTCGCACTCAAGGAAGACATCAGCACTGTATTGTCTACGCTCAGTGACAAGGAGAGGGAGATTCTCGAACTCAGATTTGGCCTGGACGGAAAGATTCCTATGTCCCTTAAGGAGATTGGAGAGATCTACAACCTTACCAAGGAGAGAATCCGTCAGATCGAAAAGAAAGCCCTTGAGAGATTGAGAGTCCCACAGAAGAGCCAAATGCTTGAGAGCTACATTGCGTAACCAACACCCCAAAGTGGTGTGATTAATATAGAGAGAAAAGGCCGGTCAATGAAAGTTGTCCGGTCTTTCTTCATAGTAGGGCTTGGTATGGAATCTAGGGGCAATCCCTTTATTATAAGAAGCGCGCATTTCAGATGAAGTGGAGGAAGGGATGTAAAAGAATTCAGAAACCCACTGATGTTACTTTTGGTTTTTGCTCCTAGAGAGTGAGGATTAAACCCACCTCCTATAGATACTAATAATTCAGTGGTTGTGATTCAGTATGGTTCAGTTATTATAAAAAAGTCTTGACATCAAGAATATAAAATAGTTTTATATAAGAAACACGATTTCAAATAAGGATTACCATATGCAAAATGACTATCAAATTCCAGTTTTACTGAAAACTATTAAAGTTGTAGATATTATTTCAGAATTTAAAGATGGACTTACCTTTTCTGAAATAATTGCTAAGCTAGATATTCCAAAAACTACCTTGTTTAGAATCTTACAGACTTTAGAAAAAGAAAACTGGCTTTTGAAAAAAAATGACAAGTATACAATTGGGTATATGATAATACACTATGGCTTATTTGGTTTATCTAGTAGAGATATAAGAAGAATCTCTATTCCCTATCTGAAAGAATTACAAGAATTGACAAATGAGACAGCTCACTTTGCTGTTTTATCAGGGAAGAAGAGTTTAATTCTTGAAGTAATTGAGAGCCATAAGCATATACGTCCATCCTCTCCAGTAGGTACGTTGATTGATTTGCACTGCTCAGCTCATGGAAAAATTTTCCTAGCCTATAATATAGCTGAAGATCTTAATGTTTTTTATAAAGATAAAGAATTAGTTAAACATACACCTAATACATTTACAAATATATCATTACTAAATGAAGAATTAAAAGCAATTAAAAAAAATGGATATTCGGTAGATGAAATGGAGTTTTTTGAAGATATTCGCTGCTTAGCTGCTCCTGTATGGGGAAAGGATAATGAAGTAGTGGGAGCCGTCGGCATAACAGCTACAACTAGGGATTTTGAGAAACAATTAATTCCAACTGTTGCAAAACAAGTAATATCTATTGCTCAAAAAATATCTAGAGAAATGGGGAATATATAACCAGTAGATATGTTTAGTCTATAATTGTAATCTACACCCCCATTTTTATATTATTCCCATAAAATTCATAATTATTTTTTCGTTGACAGATGAAATAATGTAGATTATGATTTAATTATGATTTGAAACTAGATTTCAAATGAGAAACTAGGAGGAGCTATGAAACGTTTTTTTTTGCTATTGATGATTATTCTCATCATCACTATTCCAATGTTCGCACAAGGAACAAAAGAGGCAGTGGAGGGTACCACTGGGACTAAAGAAGTAACTGTACTTAAATTTGCTCATCATTATCCAATGGAACATCCACATACTTTGGGTGTTGAAATGTTTAAGAAGCTTGTAGAAGAACGTTCAAAAGGAGAAATTGAAGTTCAGCTATATCCTAACAACCAGATGGGAAATTCACATCAGATTTTTGAAAATCTCATGCTTGGATCTTTGGATATCATTTTGACTGATCCTGGTGCTCCTGCTTTTGCTAATATTCCACTTTGGGATTTGGTAATGGGACCTTTCATGTATAGAGACTATGCTCATGCTTTCAAGGTTGCTCATTCCCCTATGATGCAGCAAATGTATGATGATCTTGAAAAAAAACTTGGTATTACTGTAATTGATCCTATCTGGTTCTATGGCTTAAGGCATATTACGACTGCAAAAACTCCTATCCGAGTTCCAAATGATTTAAAGGGTCTTAAAATTAGAACCCCAGAAATCCCTGGTTTTATCAAAGCAATTGAAGTGATTGGAGGAACTCCAACACCTTTAAGTTTTGGGGACTTGTATCTTGCGCTCAAGCAAGGAGTAGTTGATGGTCAAGAAAATCCTGTTGGAGTTATCTATTCCAATAAATATTTTGAAGCCCAAAAGTACATAAATCTTACTGGACATATTTTAAGCAAGAATACTGTGTATATGAGTACGAAAGTATTAAAGAAGCTATCAGCCGAAAATCAGAAAATTGTTCTGGAAGCGATAAATGAAGCGGGTCGATATAATGACAAATTAATTGAACTAAGTGAGAAAGAGACATTGGCTAAGCTAGAAGAAAAGGGGATGACTGTGATAACCCCAGATGTCGAAGCTTTCCGTGTTAAAGCAATGAAAGGACTAAAAGACTGGTTCAATGCTGATCAACAGGAGTTTTTTGATAAAATTCAAACGATGTAGGTGGATAGGAAATGTATGTGGGGGATAACCATCCCTCACATATTTTTTATATATGAAATAGTCTCAAGGATACAATATTACATGATAAAACTGAAATTTCTTAAAGGACTTATAAAAAGGATAAATAGTTTCTTTGAAATATTTTCTGTTCTCCTTTTTTGTTTAGTCATTCTTTCTGTATTAACACAAGTTGTATTTCGATATGTTTTGCGTAGCCCCCTGATATGGATTGAAGAAGTTATTCGCATATTCTTTATTTGGTTGGTTTTTATGGGGAGTATTGTTGCCCATAACAAACTGTTACATCCTAGGGTTGATATGTTTATTGAGAAAGTGAGCGGATCTTCCTCAAAAAAGATCATTGGCATTATCTCAGATATATATGTATTAATTTTTCTCTTTTTTATGTTAGTTGCTGGTTCTAGTCTAGCAGTAGGGCTTAATTTTATTTCAATGCCTACTACAGGATTATCTCTGTTGTATCTATATATAACGATTCCAATTTCAGCAGCGGCTATGATTATCAACCAGGTGATGTTTTTAGGCCAAAAGTTTGTTCAAATCGGAAGAAGGGGAGTACGGTAATGGGTATATTAATAATTTTGCTTCTTGTTAGTGTAGCCTTTGGTATACCAATAGTATTTTCTATTGGGTTGCCCATATTTATACATTCCATATTACATGAGATATCCCTGAATGCGTTACTTCAGCAGATGGTCCGTGGTTTGGACAGTTTCATATTAGTTTCGGTTCCAGCTTTTATACTGGCTGGGAATATAATGAACGAGGGCGGTATTACAAAACGCTTATTTCATTTTGCAAATTGTCTTATTGGTCATGTACGAGGAGGGTTGGCTCATGCAAATGTCCTTTGTAGCGTTATATTTGCAGGAATGTCTGGTTCTGCAATTGCTGATGCTGGTGGCCTTGGATCAATTGAAATAAAGGCGATGAATGATAATGGGTATGAACCGGAATTTTCTTGTGCAGTTACAGCCGCCTCTTCAACAATTGGCCCCATCATTCCCCCAAGCGTTCCTGCTGTCATCTATGCAGCAAGTGGAGGAGTGTCCGTTGGAAGGTTGTTTTTAGCTGGCTTTCTACCAGGAATTATTCTTGCAGTTGCAATGATGCTATTGATTTATTTTATTTCAGTCAAACGTGGTTATGGCCAGAACTCAAAAGTTAGGTTCACAGAGTTAAGGGAATCATTTTTTGATTCTCTTTGGGCATTGTTGACTCCTGTCGTTCTTTTGGGCGGAATCTTTAGTGGAATATTCACACCTACAGAAGCAGCTGCAATTTCTGTTGTGTATGCACTGTTGGTCTCTGCGTTCATATATAAAGAGCTTACATTCAAGAAGTTGTATAAAACACTATTGGATTCTCTTCTGACTTCGGCTGTTGTAGGAATTATCATTGCTGTTTCTTTTGGGCTTAGTTTTCTTTTCACCTTAAGTCAAGTACCACAGAAATTGGCAATCATCTTATCAAGTGTGACAACAAATCCCATTTTGATTTTGTTGATTTTAAATTTTTTCTTTTTCATCTTGGGCATGTTTATGGATCCTACCGCATCAATATTAATTGTCACCCCCATTTTGATGCCGATTATCACCAAGGTTGGAATTGATCCTGTCCATTTCGGAATAGTGATGATTTTAAATCTTATGATTGGACTTCTGACTCCTCCAGTAGGAATGAGTCTGTATACGGTAGCAAATATTGGAAAGATATCGATAGAGAAACTCATAAAAGAATTAATACCTTTTTATGTGATCCTTCTCGTGGTTCTCCTGTTATTAACCATCTATCCCCAGATAACACTTTTCCTTCCCAGCTTGTTGATGGAACAATAATAAATTTTTTATATGACTAGGAGAAAATAATGAAAAAGAAAGTTTTGAAAATGAATTCAAGTGATAATGTTGCAACTGTGTTATCAGATATAGAAAAGGGTGATGAGTTTTTGGTGATTTCATCTGACGGGTTTGAGTTAGAACACCTCACAGCAGCTGACAATCTAAGATTTGGGTTCAAGGTTTCCCTTACAAAGATACAAGAGGGAGATAAGATTATTAAATATGGATCGGAAATTGGAATTTGCTATAAGGATATTGGAAAGGCTGAACTTGTCCACATACAAAATGTAAAGAGTAACCGCATTAGCATTCCCAAGGAAAGAATTGATCAAATGATCAAGGATATGGGTATCTGATTAGGCGCATAAGTTTTTATTAATGATATCTGCAAGAAAAATTGGACTGGAGGATTATGAGATGACACTTAAAGGGTATATAAGAGAAGATGGATCTGTAGGGCTAAGAAATAAATACCTGCTTTTAGGTGTTTGTGATGCGGTAGAAGGCATAGTTAGACATATAGCAAATAAATTTGACGATGTGATTACAGTAACTTCTGCATATGGGTGCCCCGCTGCAGGGAACGAACAGGTTATGAACAATTTTGCAGGTTTGGCAGACAATCCTAATATAGTCGGGGTCATCATTTTTGGTATTGGATGCGAGGGTGTGAGACCTGAGATGATCATCGATATCATGCAAACTAAAAAGCCTGTTGAGGTGATTGAAGTTGTTGATGAGAAAGGGACTAGAAACGCAATTGAGAAGGGTATCTCAATAATTAATGAAATGAAAAAGAACTTTGGGAATCCTAAACGAGTTTCTGTAGATATCAGTAAACTGGTAATTGGGGTAAAATGTGGTGGTTCTGATACAACCTCAGGGATTGCATCAAATACTAGTGTAGGGGCTGCTGTTGATAAGCTTGTGGATGCCGGGGCAACTGTAATCTTTACTGAACCCATAGAATGTATCGGTGGCGAAGATGCCTTGATAGCAAGAGCTGTTAACGAGGATGTAGCAAAGAAGCTAGAGGAAACCCTTAAGCTAGAACAGAAAAGGTGGACAATTCCAGGTGCCGAAGTCGAGTTCATGTGTATTGGAAATGTGAAGGGTGGGTTGTCTACAATTGAAGAGAAATCCCTTGGAGCGATTCACAAATCAGGAACCCGGCCTATCCAAGGCGTATTGGAATATAGTGATGAAAGACTTGAGAAACCTACAAAAGGTGGCGTGTATCTGCAAGATGGTACGATGTTGTTTTCACATTGTCTGACGCATTTGGCCGCTGCCGGTTGTCAGCTAATACTATTTACAACGGGAATTGGTGCTTCGGTCAATAGTCAACTGATGCCAACGATAATTGTATGTGGCAATCCGGATTCCTTTGAAAGGATGGAAGGTGATATGGATATTAATGCCGGTACAATCGTTGAAGGAACAGAGTCAATTGATTCCGTATCTGATCGGATAATTGATAAGCTAATACAGGTTGCAGAAGGTGAAAAGACAAAAATTGAAGACATAGGATATTCAGGATTTGCAATATATAAGCGAGATTCAAGACTTGAGTATTTTATCCAGCAATCTCTGAAATAAAATTAAGCCCCAAATTATTTTCAGAAATTACAAGGGAGCTCTATATATATGACACTACGTGAACGTATGAAAAATGGCCCGGTATTTGGTATCACCTGCTTTACAGCAGCTGCCTGTACCGTCGAAGCAATAGGAAACTGGGGGTATGACTTTGTCTACCTCGATCTCGAACATTGCCCTCTTGATGGTCCCAATAATATGGAGAAGCTCATCATGGCAGCAAGACTCACCAATATTCCCTCAGTTGTCCGGGTAACTGGAACTGATGAGGTAGAGATTCGCAAGGTGCTGGAGATGGGTGCTGAAGGAATTGTGGTCCCACACACTCGAACAAAAGAGGATGCACAGGAGATGGTCAGAGCTGCCAAATTCCCTCCTATGGGGAGAAGAGGTGCTGAGTCTAACGTTCGAAGCGCATCGTTTGGAGGGCCGGGTTTCTCGTGGGATGACTATGTTGCAAAAAGCAATGCCGATACCCTAGTCATTCCCATGGATGAGGACTTTGAATTTACTGACAACCTTGATGAGATTCTCGATGTTCCTGGTATTGATGGGATTAACTTTGGTCCCATCGATTACTCGCTCTCCATTGGAGCTAAGGTAGGCTATGCCACTGAGGACCCTCGTGTGGCAGATGCATACATCAAGTTGGAAGAAGGCTGTAAGAAAAGAGGGATCGCTGTCATGTGCCCTGTTGTTCCAGGGACTAAGGAAAACATTGAGGCGGCAATTGGAAGAGGTATCAACATGTTGATACTTGGAAATGATATGTACCACCTGCAACAGGCATTAAAGACTATGAAACAAGAGGCTATTGATGTTATCAGGGGTAAGATATAATACTATAACTAAGGAGTTACGTAATGGATATTCGTTATTCAACTGGAAAAGAAGCATTCAAGAGAATGACCACAGAAGAGATTCGCGAGGAATTTCTCATCACTGATATCTTCAAGGAAGATGATGTCACCGGAGTCTATTCCCATATTGACCGCATCGTGACCATGGGCGCCATGCCTGTGAAGAAGACGCTCGAACTTGGTATGAACATCAATGCTATGGCTGATTTTGGTGTTGACTTCTATTTGCAGAGACGCGAGCTTGGTATCATCAATATCGGTGGCGATGGCATCGTTGAAGCTGATGGAGTTTCCTATGATATCGTTAACCTGGATGGTCTGTATCTTCCCATGGGAACCCGGAAGGTTCTGTTTTCCAGCAAGGATTCAGAAAAACCTGCTAAGTTCTACATGAATTCAACACCTGCTCACCATGCTTTTCCTGCCAAGCACATAGTGTTTGCTGATGCAAAGCATGTACCTGCAGGGTCTTCCGAGATGAGCAATGCTAGGGTCATCAACCAGTACATCCACCCTGACGTACTGGATACTTGCCAGCTTTCTATGGGGCTTACACAGCTTGAGAAGGGTAGTGTTTGGAATACCATGCCAGCACATACCCATGAGCGTAGAATGGAAGTCTATTTCTACTTTGATATTCCCAGTGATCAGACTTTGTTCCACTTCATGGGTGAGCCACAACAGACCAGACACGTTGCAATGCATAACGAGCAGGCTATCATAAACCCCTCATGGTCGATTCATAGTGGTGCTGGTACCAGCAATTATACTTTTATCTGGTCAATGTGTGGTGAAAACCGCACCTACACAGATATGGATGGTATCAAGACAGAGGATTTGAGGTAGGAGTGTACGATGGATTATAAAGATATGTTATCCCTTAAGGGAAAGGTAGCCTGGATAACCGGTGCTTCCTATGGAATTGGTTTTGCCATTGCTAGCACGTATGCGCAAGCAGGGGCAAAGATTGCTTTCAACGACATCAATGTCGAATTGGTTGACAAGGGGCTTGCTGCATATAAGGCTGTTGGCATTGAAGCGAAAGGGTATGTGTGTGATGTCACTGACGAGAGTGAGGTCAGCAGGACAAACGCCCTCATCACTAAGGATCTTGGTCCTGTGGATATCCTGGTAAACAATGCCGGTATCATCCGTCGAACCCCCATGCACGAGATGGAGGCTTCTGACTGGCGTAAGGTCATCGATATTGATCTCACCGCACCCTTTATTGTAGCCAAGGCAGTCCTTCCCTCCATGATGGAGAGAAAGACTGGCAAGATCATCAATATCTGTTCGATGATGAGCGAACTTGGACGCGAGACGGTCAGTGCGTATGCTGCTGCCAAGGGTGGGCTGAAGATGCTTACCCGTAACATCTGCAGTGAGTATGGCAAGTATAATATCCAGTGCAATGGCATTGGACCTGGATATATTGCCACACCCCAGACAGCTCCACTTAGGGAGACGCAAGCTGATGGATCACGTCATCCCTTTGACAGTTTCATCATTGCCAAGACTCCCGCAGAAAGATGGGGAACCACAGAGGATCTGACAGGGCCGGCCCTTTTCCTCGCTTCAGGTGCCTCTGATTTCGTCAATGGTCATGTCCTGTATGTTGATGGAGGTATTCTTGCCTATATCGGCAAGCAACCCTAAGGAACAGATTTTCAAGTGTAAGCCTCTCTTTTTTCGAGTAGATCGAACAAAGGAGAGGCTTTTTTATGGATTTTTTTCTCTTTGATTCTATACAAAAATACAGAAACCTATTGTGGTATACCTCTGTTTCACTAAGCATAATTTTCATTTCCTTAAGATTTTCTGGAGAAAATTGTCAGACATTGAAAATTCAGTGAAAGTGTATTTTTCCTTTTCACTATTCTTATTGAAATTGAAATATTGTTTCATAAACAAAATAGCTAAATATTTATCTAATAAGCATTTGGAATTGTTAAATTGCTATTTCAGCGGGATTTTCATTGACACTTACTCTTTGAACAGCTACGATTTCAACGTCCATAAGAAGAAAAAGAAAAGAGGAGTCAATAATGGCTAAGAACAAACCCAAGTATGTCTATTTTTTTGGCTCCGGAGATGTAGATGGAACGTCCCAGATGAAAGAGATTCTCGGTGGCAAGGGCGCTAACCTTGCAGAGATGACCAGCATCGGGCTTCCGGTCCCTCCGGGCTTTACTATCAGTACCGAAGCGTGCGCATATTACAGCGCTAACAAAGAAACATACCCCGAAGGTATGCGTGAAGAAGTACTTGAAAACCTTGCAAAACTAGAAAAAGAGATGGGTGCCAAACTTGGGGATGCAAAAAATCCCTTGCTTGTATCGGTTCGTAGTGGGGCTGCATCATCCATGCCTGGTATGATGGATACTATCCTCAACCTTGGGCTTACCCCAATTTCGGTACAGGCCCTGATAGCAAAAACAAACAATGCACGATTTGCATGGGACAGCTATCGCCGCTTTATCCAGATGTTTGGCGATGTCGTTATGGGAGTTCCCCATCACGAGTTTGAAACTGCACTGCAGGATGTTAAGGAAGTAAAAGGCGTAACCTTGGATACTGACCTTGACAGTGAAGATCTCCAAGAGGTTATCAAGCGCTATGAGAGAATCTACAAGCGGTATACCGGGGAGTCTTTCCCTACCGATCCTCTTGACCAGCTGTTCAAGGCAACCAATGCCGTATTCCACTCTTGGAATAATGAACGTGCCATCAAATACCGCCAAATGAATGATATCCGAGGGCTTTTAGGTACTGCCGTCAACATCCAGAGCATGGTATTTGGAAACATGGGCGATACCAGTGGTACTGGTGTAGCCTTTACTCGTGACCCTTCAACTGGTGAGAACAAGTTCTACGGTGAGTACCTGATGAACGCCCAAGGTGAAGACGTTGTAGCAGGTATTAGAACACCCAAGACGATTGATACACTCAAGGATGTGAACCCTAGCGTATACCAACAGTTGGTTGATATTCGTTCTACCCTTGAAAAACACTACCATGATATGCAGGACGTTGAGTTCACCATCCAGGAAGGGACCTTGTACATGCTTCAGACCCGTAATGGCAAGCGTACCGTCTTCAGCTGGCTTCGAAGTCAGGTGGATATGGTCAATGAAGGTCTTATTTCCAAGGAGACTGCGGTTAGCCGAGTTCCTGCCAACGAGTTCGGCAAACTTTTTGCCCCTGTTTTGGATATCAAGAGCATCCGGGACCAAGGCCTTACAGAAGTTGCCAGTGGTTTGAATGCCTCCCCAGGTGGAGCCTCAGGACAGATCTGTTTTACTGCTGCCAAGGCAGAACAGATGGCTGCAGAGGGAAAGGATGTGATCCTTCTCCGCACTGAGACCAGTCCTGAAGATATTGGCGGTATGGCTGTAGCCAAGGGTGTAATTACCAGTCGCGGTGGTATGACAAGCCATGCAGCGGTTGTTGCCCGAGGAATGGGTTGCCCTTGTGTTTCTGGAGCATCAGATCTTCACATCAACGAGGCAAAGAAGTTAGTTGAAGTGAATGGGGTCAAACTCTATGAAGGGGACTACATGTCAATCGACGGATTCACCGGTGCAATCTATGCATCCAAGATTCCTGTTCGTCCTTCTGAAATTGTGCAAGTCCTCAATGGAAACATGAAAGAGTCAGAATCTGCCCTTTTCAAGGATTACAAGACCTTCATGGGATATGTTAATGAACTGAAGGCTCTTGGAGTCTATGCAAACGCTGATTCTCCTACTGATGCAAAGATGGCTGTTGCCCTTGGGGCAGAAGGTATCGGGCTTTGTAGGACCGAGCACATGTTCTTCGGCGGAAACCGTATCATGTCAATTCGTAAGATGATCCTTGCCAATAACGTTGTAGAACGTGAGAAAGCCCTTTCCGACCTGCTTCCTATGCAGCGTCAGGACTTTGAGGAGATCTTTACCGAGTTGCACGGAAGACCGGCTACCGTGCGCTTGCTTGATCCTCCTTTGCATGAGTTCCTTCCCAACGATCACACCAGTCGCCATGAGCTTGCCTTGCAGATGGGCATCACTGTCGAGGAAGTGGCACAAAAGTCCGCATCACTGCATGAGTTCAATCCCATGCTCGGATTCCGTGGTTGTCGCCTGGCCATCATCTATCCTGAGATCTTGAGGATGCAGGTCAGGGCCATTATGGAAGCTGCCATCAACGTGAAACGCAAGGGTATTGCAGTACATCCTGAGATTATGATTCCCCTGGTAGGTAACTACAAGGAGTTCGTATTCTGCAAGAAGGTAGCCCTTGAGGTTATCGAAAATATATTCGATGAGCAGGGTATGCATATCGAATATAAGATCGGTACCATGATTGAGGTTCCTCGTGCTGCAATAACTGCTGATGAGATTGCAAAGGAGGCCGAGTTCTTCAGTTTCGGTACCAACGACCTTACTCAGATGACCTGTGGATTCAGCCGTGATGATGCGGCCTCGTTCCTCGGTCCCTATGTCAATGATGTGGACAAGCAGATCTATGACTACGATCCGTTTGCCACTATCGATGTAGATGGAGTAGGCAAGCTGGTCCAGATGGCCAGTGATCTTGGAAGAAAGACCAATCCAAAGATCAAGTTGGGAATCTGTGGTGAGCATGGTGGAGACCCCAAGAGTATTGCATTCTGTAATACCGTAGGGTTGGACTATGTTTCCTGTTCTCCCTTCCGCGTTCCCATTGCCCGTCTTGCTGCAGCACAGGCTGCGATCATTGTGAAAAATAAATAATAAGAATAGCAATGAAGTTAAGCAAGTAAAGAAAAGCATAGTAATTTCTGAGCAACCCCCAGCTTTAGGTCTGGGGGTTGCCCTATAAGGAAAAGAAGAAAGAAAAACTTGTATCATACAGATGTCTCACCCAGGAAAAATGTAGAGAGGAGATTCTTTACCGGAATCTGTTGCTGGGATTACCTGGACAAAAGATTGACAATGATGAATAAGGAAGATCTATAATCTTTGCAGATGGTGAGTAAATATGTTACAGTAAAGAAGATAGATCTAAAAGATGGTTTGGAAACTAATTGATCATGAGATGAGGTTGTTGAATCACAAGTTTTTGATGTTTCAGACAGTTCTATTCATCTTAGCATGCAGAGTTTAGTGATTGCGGAGAAAAAAATGGATAGTATCAAGCCTTTCTCTTTACAGTTTACGGTATGTATTCTTATGCTACTGCTCTCTGTATTCCTTTCTGGATGTACTTCGATGAAAGCCATCAAAGACATTGACGAAAATCCTGACAATATTGCAAGAGGAAATCCGAACAATCCTAGTATAGTACAGGAATACTTAGAAAGTGTTGTAGATTCTCCTGAGGGACGTGAGCTCAAAGCATTTAATAGAAGAGCGTATTCAATTGATAATAAAAAGACCCTTTTCACATATCATAGTTTTTATGTTTTCTTAAGGGACGGCGAGTTGGAACACACCTTAGTATATACGGCGACACCGAAAGGGTCCGAAAGAAATGGAAACTGGATGCTGGATGCACAAAGTGATATCGACAGCTATAATCTGTTCTTGAATTCAGACAACCCATGGGAAGTGGAAGAATATAAAAATCCTAGAAATGACTCAGGCCTCAATTACCAGCAAACGGTTCAAAGTATTCTTACCAGACTGAAGAAGGACTATTCATTTTTTGGACCGGCAAGTATCAGAAACCTTCCTTGGTATCATCTTTTCTGGTTAGCGTTAGCTCCACCGCCAGTATTAACTCTTGGTTCAGTATTAATTGTATCTATACATAAAGATAACTGCAATTCTGCGATACTTGAAACAATGGTTTGGGATAGATAGTTGCGGATATTGATTTGCATAAGTTCCAGAAAATTCGTTCATTTCCCTTATAGGGATAGTGGCAAGCATACTCGTTTTTCCTGGTTGGGCCTTTGTTCTTTTTATCAAATAACTGAACGGCTGTTTGTCCCCTCTCGAAAAAGGGTTGAGAGATGGTGGTCAGCTGTGGTGTGAAATGTGGAAATATCCCTAAAAAGGATAAGATTGTTGGTCTTCTCTTGATTACTTAACGGATGTATAGTATATCAGAGGTATGGCAACGATATTGATTGGAACCTCAGGATATAGTTACACCGAATGGGTTGGCCCTGTCTATCCGGAGAAGACTCGTCCCACTGAATACCTGGCTCTGTACTCTCGTTTGTTTGAGACGGTAGAATTGAATTTCAGTTATTACCGTATGCCTGAAGCCGATCAACTCAGAGCTATGCACGAACAAGGACCTTCCCTGGTATTTTCCATCAAGGCCCATGAAACGCTTACCCATGCCATTGACCCTACAAATTGGAAGAGTGAGGCGAAACTTTTCCGCTTTGCGTTGGAACCGCTCCTCCAAACAGGTTCTCTTGGTTCTGTTCTGCTCCAATTTCCCTATTCGTTTCACTACGAACCAGATCGCCGCAAGTATCTGGATGCACTCATTCGATTTTTTGGTGATGTTCCTTTAGCTGTGGAATTTCGCAATGCCCAATGGTACAACAATAGGACTTTGGATGGATTACGGTCCCTCAAGGTTGCGTTCGTTTCCCTGGATCTCCCTCAGGTCCAAGGCAACCCTCCTCTCATGGATGTCAGTACCGCTCCTTTAGCCTATATTCGTCTGCACGGGAGAAATCAGGAAACCTGGTGGGGTTCTGATGCAGCCGCCCGATATGATTATCTCTATTCAGAACAAGAACTTTTGACTATTGCAGAGCGGGTTAGGGGCCTTGCAATGGGAGCTCGTATGGTAGTGGTGTATTTCAACAATCATCGTCGGGGTCAGGCGGTCAAGAATGCCAGGAAGCTACGCCTTCTTCTTGATGCAAAAGGGACGACCCCATGATTGGAGAGCATTCTAGCATCATCCACATCAATGTGACGGATTTTGCTGCCGCCGTAGCAATTGCAAAACAACCATCCCTTGCCGATACCTCCTTTGCGATTGCCAAGGAAGGTTCTGCCAGACGCATCATCATCAACCCTTCTAGAAGAGCCTTTGAAGAAGGTATACGGGCAGGAATGCCTGTTGCTGTAGCCCTTCGTCTGTTACCCTCCTTGTCATTGGTCTCTCCTGATGCCCTTTCGTATGCAAAAGCCGATGCAGCGATAACTGAGATCGCCCAACAGTATTCTCCGACCATCCAATGTGACAGTGGAGGCCATCTGTATCTGGATGCAAAGGGAACTACGCGTTTGTTCGGGCCTCCCGTTGATTGTGCCATGCGTATTCGGAATGAGATACACACCCGATTGGGCCTGGAACCCGCAGTAGCCGTGGCGGCCAACAAGTTGGTAGCTAAAATTGGTACCAGGGCAATCCGTCCCTGTGGCATTACCCAGATTAGGGAAGGAGATGAGGCAATATTCCTTTCCCGTCAGGATGTTTCCCTGCTTCCCGGGGTTGGCCCTTCCATCGGCAGATTGCTCTCTGTTGCTGGGATTAGGGAAATCGGCCAGATTGCAGTATTGGATGATATGCAGGTGATTGCTTTTCTAGGCAAACGAGGCTTGGCTCTGAGGAATGCGGCCCGAGGTTTAGATGCTTCTCCTCTGGATTCCATGATCCTAGGACAACGGAAGATTTTCCGTAGAGTGGATTTTGCTGAGCCTGTCAATGAACTTGATGCTTTTCGTGCGGCAGTTATTGCTGCCTCTGAGGATGCAGGCTTGTCTATGCGTAAACAGCGGTTGGGATGCTCGTCGGTTTTGATCTCCATTGCCTGGAGTGATGGGGCAAGTAGTGACGCGCTTCGAAGGACGAAGGGCCAATGGATTCTCGATCAGGAACTTATTAGTGCAAGTTGGTATGCATCTATGCAAGCCATGAACCGTAGGGTACGTATCTTGGCTTTCACCCTTTCCCTTCAGAATCTTTCCCCTGCATGGAAGGAACCTGATTTGTTCATACCTGAAGGCTTCTCCAGAGAGGAACGGTTGCAAGCTGCTGTCGATGCTACCCGAACTCGGTTTGGTACGGCCATTCTTACCCATGCTTCAGCGGTATTCCATGTCTAGCCGGCTTGCCCTACGCTCAGCGTATTCCTTGCTTTGGGGAACCGCTCCTATTTCACAGTTGTTCCAGAAACTCTCTGATTACGGTTGTGAAGCCGTATCCATCACGGACAGGGACAATCTGTATGGTCTTCCCGCCTGCAGGGAAGCGGCCAAAGAGGTGGGTATCAAACTGATTACAGGTTCGGAACTGCTGTGTCCAAATGGTTCAGTCTTTGTCTTTGTGAGGAATGGCATCGGTTTTTCGAGGTTGTGCAAGCTCTTGAGTGAACGGAGTAGGGATAGCTCTTTCGATTACATAGCGGCACTTACGCAGAATTCCCAAGGCCTGATTCTCGCCTCTTCTTCTCCTGCCATTCTTGATAGGCTTGGTCAAACCAATTCATGCCTCTATGCGGCTGTTTCTCCAAGATCCTTGACTTCGGTTACCACCGCGCGGCGTCTGAAGATTCCCCTGATTGCTTTGGAGGATGCCACATTCCTGCAAGAAGAGGATAGAGAGGTTCATACTGTGTTGCGTGCCATTGCTACGTCAAAGACAGTGGGCACCCTTTCAGAAGGCGATCAAGAAGGAAAAGGTGGGGTCCTTTTGGATCCAGAGGCGTATCAGCAAGCCTTCAAATCTTGGCCCGAGGCTTTATCTGCAACTGAAGCAGTTGCCCAAATGTGCCTAGCTGACCCCTTTTCTGGTGAGCTTATATTTCCTGATTACCAGACTCCGGATGGAAATGTCCAGAAGGAACTCAGGAAAAGGGTGTTCTGTGGAGCTGAAAAACGGTATGGGGAGCTCTCTGATGCTACAGTTGGACGGATTGAGTATGAGCTGGATATCATAGACCGCAAAGGTTTTGCTGCGTATTTTCTGGTAATGCACGATATCGTAGCAATGAGCAGCAGGACTTGTGGACGCGGTTCTGCTGCTGCTTCGATTGTATCCTATGCACTGGGAATTACGAATGTCGATCCCATTGCCTATAACCTCTATTTTGAACGATTCTTGTCGATGGCCAGACTTGACCCCCCGGATATTGATGTTGATTTTGCTTGGGATGAACGCTCTGGGGTTTTTGAAACGGTATTCGAACGGTTCGGTCGTGAACATTGTGCAAGGGTTGCCAATCATAATTGTTTCAGGCTTCGTTCAGCGATACGGGAAACCGCCCGTTGCTATGGAATTCCCGATTCGCAGATTACCCGGACCGAGCATCTTTTGTTTGCCTCTGGCCTCGCCCAGGTTCCCGACCCCCTGTGGCACACCATTTGTTCGATTGCCACAAGAATGAAAGGCCTTCCAAAAGAATTGTCCATGCATTGTGGAGGCCTTGTCATCACACCCAAACCAGTGAGCCATTATGCTCCTGTAGGTCTTTCCCGTGATGGTTATCCACTGCTTTCGTGGGAGAAAGAAGGAACCGAAGCAGCTGGTTTCGTAAAGATTGACTTGTTGGGAAACCGTTCATTGGCGGTTATTCGGGATGCCTTGGCCAACCTGAAGGAGCAAGGTATCTCCATCAATGAACTGACCTGGCGACCAGCAGAAGACCCCCTGACGATTGCAGCCTTGGCACAAGGGGACTCAATGGGGGTGTTCTATATTGAATCCCCTGCTATGCGACAGCTACAAAAAAAAACCGGTAGGGGAGATTTTGACCATATAGTCATTCATTCTTCCATCATAAGACCGGCGGCGAACAAGTATATCAGTGAATATGTCGAACGATTGAAGGGGAAACCTTGGAACCCTCTGCATCCGCGTCTTGCATACATCCTTAACGAGACCTATGGGATACTCTGTTATCAGGAGGATGTTTCCAAGACAGCGGTGGCATTGGCCAATTTCAATGAAACTGATGCTGATGCACTACGCAAAGTCATTGCAAAGAAAGCCGGCGGTTCCAAGTTGGCTCGATATGAACAACAGTTCTTCGAGGGGTGTAAGACCAATGGTATCGAGGAAGAAAAAGTCAAGGAAGTTTGGTCCATGATGCTCTCATTTGATGGGTATTCGTTCTGCAAGCCTCATTCCGCTTCCTATGCAATGGTTTCCTTTCAGTCTGCCTATTTGAGGGTTCATTATCCCGCAGCCTTCATGGCTGCCGTATTGTCCAATCAGGGGGGGTACTATCGTGCTCATGCCTATATCAGTGAGGCTCGGAGGATGGGTCTTGATATCTCAGGACCGGATATTAATCAAAGTAAGATATCCTACCATGCAGAGGGCCAAACGCTTGTTGTTGGGTTTATGGCCATTTCCAACCTTTCACGCTCAGCAATGCAGGCCCTCATAGGGGAAAGGCAACAGGGAGGGAGGTTTTTGTCGCTAGAGGATGTCTCTTTCCGACTGTCCATCAAAAGGGATGATTTCGTAGTTCTGGTGAGCGCGGGCTGTTGTGATTCGCTTGCCCCCAGCACACCTAGGAGTGAACAGCTGAAACGACTGTTGGTTACCAACCGAGGGACTGAGGCGTACGGTCAGGGGGATCTGTTCTCCAACCATAGGATGCCCCCTCTCCTAAAAACACCACTGATGCAAGGTAGCGTTAAGCGAACAGAGGATGAATTGCATCGTGAATATGAGACCTTGGGGTTTCTTCGTTCTTTTCATCCGTTAATACTCTGGTCGAAGTTCCTTTCTCCTCTGAAAAGGATACATGCCTGTGACTTGGATATGTATGTGGATCGTCAGGTACATCTGATCGGTTGGCAGGTTACCCAGAAGGAAGTGATGACCAAAGAGGGACAAAACATGAGTTTTGTTTCTTTCGAGGATGAGACAGCTTTGTATGAAACAGTCCTTTTTCCTGATATGTACGCCCGTTATTACTCTTTTCTCTGCACCCAATGGCCTCTGGAGGTGTTTGGTGTGGTGCAGGATGACCAAGGGGCGAAGTATGTGCAGATTCAGTATCTCAGACAAATTGGGCATGCCAAGGGTTTGAAAACGTAAGGGGCAACACTTCACTTCAAGTCAGGTCTTTCAGTGTCCTTTTTCGTTGTATTGAAGAAAAGTGATGGAGGTGTACGATGTCCTAGCACCTGTTAGGCAGAAGAGCCGCCAGATTTTTTCAGGAAGCTGAAGCAGATCTGGCAGCAACAGGATACGTGATATACTCTTTCCTGTGTTAGGGAAATCGAGGTCGAGCACGAGTATAGGGACCCACAATCAAAAGGATGATTGGAGAGGTGAAAGCTTATTTATAGTGTTAGCCTTACAAGTAGTGGGAACCAAATATCAGCTATCATTTCCAATTCGGAAGAGTTTGTGCAAAATTATTTTAGCCAAAAAAGGGATTCGAACCCTTGACCTGCTCATTACGAGTGAGCTGCTCTACCCCTGAGCTATTTTGGCGCTCAAAATCTTAGAAAGAGTATCTCAAAAGTTCAGAAAGGGCAAGGTATTCCAATGAAAAGGTCTTGGGCAAGCGTGATGAATCTTCTTTTCTTTCTCTGGAATTGAGAAAAGAATTTGAATACAGTTTCTTGGATGGTAATCCTATGGTATCATTGCTGAGCACTTGAGGAGTAATTATGGTTTCATTTCCAATTCTCTTTATCAACCTTCTTTCCATTGTCATGATGCTCATCGTTATCGTTACAATCTGGAATATCCGTGATCAGAATGGGGCAAAGCAGTTGTTTGTTGCCTCTCTGTTCATGCTCCTCTGGTCGATAGGTTCCTTCTCTGACCTGATATCCTCTGAAATGCATGTAAAGGTCATTTGGAGGAACTTCACCCAAATAGGCGTTTTCTTTACTCCTGTTGCCTCCCTTCTGTTTGCAATTGTCTATACTGGCATCGGAAATTCAAAACGGAAGCTTATTGCCTATCTTTCCTATACTTTCCAGAGTATTGGGATCTTGCTGGTCTGGACTGATGGCTATCATCATCTCATGCGGGAAAGCATCACTGTACTGAAGACTCCGTTATCAGAGTCTCTGGTCATAATGCCTACCCTGTTGGCAAAATTCCTGATTTCATTCAACATCCTTTTTTCCCTCATCGCCTTGGGGATACTGGGCCTTTATGCATTGAGGACAACCACTGTTTCTCGAAAACAGAGTATGATTGTATTTTCTGGCATGATGGTTGGAACTTTCTATTCGTTGCTAAAGGTGATAATGACTGATACTTTTGCAAAGTTGGTTCCTATCTCTGGTATGTTTGCAGTTTCCGCTTTGTTTATGCTCCTTGGCATTTACCGTTATGACCTATTGAAACTTTCCCCTTTGGCACGTGAACTGGTATTTCACTTTCTAGGCGATGGTATAGTTATCGCCTCAACTCATGGAAAGCTTCTTGAAGCCAACCAAGCAGCTCTTTCCATGATGGGCCCGACGCTCAGTGACTTGAGTACCACCCTTGTCACAGAACTTCCCCAATGGTATGAATTCGTGAATCAGGGTAAGGAAGGGGAGTTCTCCTTCTACCACTCTGATACCTACTATGATTGCAGTGTCTATGCCATCAAGACTAGACGTGGTGTTGTTATTGGAACCATTTCCTTGCTGAAGGATAACACCGAACAGAAACGGAAAAGCGATTTATTGCAGATTCGCGCCGAACATGATGGCCTAACTGGTATCTATAACAGACGAACTTTTATTGAGAAGGTAGAGAAGCGCTTGCTTAAAGAAGGACAGAAGAATTCTCTTGTTTTTTTTGACATTGATCATTTTAAGCTGATAAACGACAAGTATGGTCACATGGTAGGGGATCAAATGTTGCAGGCTGTGGTTGCTTGTGCTACCAGGAACATGGTAGGCCTTGATATAATGGGTCGGATGGGAGGTGAGGAGTTTGCCATCTTTCATGCCTCTTCAAGCAAGGTAGAGACTCTTGCATGGGCACAGAACCTTCGTCATCAAGTGGAAGAGACTGTATTGCAAATTGAAGGTAATCCGGTTTCCTGTACGATAAGTCTCGGTTTATGTTTCTCCTCCACTGCAAATTTTGACGAGATGTACAGAGGTGCGGATAGAGAGCTTTACAAGGCAAAAGAATCTGGTAGGAACTGCCTCTGTCATACCACCCTTGCCTGAAAAACCTGATGGAATTTCTCTGGTATGGGAGGGTTTGATCTCTTTTCTTTTTTGAATATTTCAGACTACTGGTTTTGCTTCATGATTTTGTATGGCTTGAGGTTGGAAATATATATCAGTTGACCTTGCCTTCCTTTGTCAGTACGCTATGGACTGAAGAGGGGATATTTTGAAAACTAAAGAATTATTTAGCCATGCAGTGACACAGGAAGTGGTGATGCTGCTGAACACTCATAGAAGCAAGGTTCCCACACGAGTGGGAGAAAGCTGGCAACCTGATGTTGCCCAGTTTCTTCTTGATATGTTTCCCGGTGCCCTTGAGTATGGTCTGGAGCTTAGTGATATAGCAGAGATGGTCTCTGAAGATGAGTTTGACTTTGATCTCGAGCCCTTTGAATTTTCTGATTTTGATGATGAATATGAAGATAACGACGGTTTTGGCGATGAGGATGACGACATATGAACGTTCTAGGCATTGAGACCTCCTGTGATGAATGCTCTGCTGCTATTGTTCGCGATGGTAAGGAGATTCTGAGCAATGTGGTCGCCACGCAGATAGAACTGCACAAACCCTATGAAGGGGTTGTGCCTGAACTTGCCTCACGTCTGCATACTGAGTGGATTGCACAGGTAGTGCAATCAGCTATAGGGAAGAGCGGTATCGGTATCGATGATATTGATGCTGTTGCTGTAACCAGTAGGCCTGGTCTTCTGGGGTCCCTCCTTGTCGGACTGAACTTTGCAAAGGGCTTTGCCGCTACTTTGGATGTTCCTTTTATTACCATAGATCATATACGAGCTCACCTATATGCTTCCCAAGTGGAAAAACCTTTGGCCTATCCCTATCTGGGGATATTGGTCTCTGGAGGACATACCGTCATCTGTAGGGTCGATGGCTATGATACGATAGAGGTTTTGGGCACTACCATTGATGATGCCATCGGAGAGGCCTTTGACAAGGTGGCCAAACACTATGACCTTGGGTATCCCGGGGGCGTTGTCATCGACCGTCTTGCAAAGAGCGGAAATCCTCTGGCCTTCCGTTTTCCTGGCTCTGCCTTGAGCAAGGGCGAGCATCCGTATGATATTTCCTATAGCGGGCTCAAAAGTGCTGTAATAAACCAGCGTGACCAATTTTGGGATGGGGAAAGTGAAAAAAGCCCTGAAAACATCGCGGCATCCTTTCAGAGGGTGGCTGTAGGGACGTTGATGCGTCGTGTTCGCCTGGCTCTGGATGATACAGGTCTCAAACGGATTAGCGCCGGGGGTGGGGTTGCCGCAAACTCCCTGCTTCGCAGTGAACTTTCCGCCTTGGAAAAAGGTGGTTATGAGGTTGCTTTTCCTTCCCTTAAACTTTGCACTGACAACGGGGCTATGATCGCTGCCCTTGCCTATAATTATTTACAAGATGGGGTTCGCTCTGATTACAGTGAATCAGCGAGTGCCCGCGTAAGTGCATTCAAAAAAAGTTACCCCTAACGAGAGGCTTATGGACACACAGTATGATTTGGACAACGTAATTCGCAAGGTACCCGATTTTCCGAAACCGGGTGTTCTCTATTATGACATTACCGGCATTCTTGCGGTTCCTACAGCCTTTACGTATTGTATCGATAGGCTTGAGGCTCTGTGCAAAGGAAAGCATATCGATTGTATTGCAGGCATTGAAGCCCGTGGATTCGTGTTTGCAGCTCCACTAGCTACAAGGCTTGGGGTTCCCTTGGTGCTGGTTCGAAAACTGGGCAAACTCCCTGGGAAAGCCTACAAGAAAAGCTTTGAGCTTGAGTATGGCTGTGATGTGGTCTGTGTCCAGGAAGTGGACGTAAAAGTGGATTCCCACGTCTTGCTTGTTGATGACCTTATTGCAACTGGAGGTACCCTAGCAGCAGCTGCATCTATCTTTGAGGATAATGGGGCGAAGATCGAAGGGGTCCTTGGCGTTATCGGGTTACCCTTTCTCAATTACGAAAAAATACTGCACAAGTATCCTGTTGATGTGTTGTTGGAATATGACGCTGAATAGGGGGGATTTTTCAAACCCCACTTGACAAAAGATGTCCATTTCCGTATCCTACCACAGGATTTGACATTGGGATGTAGTGTAATGGTAACACTGCAGATTCTGGTTCTGCCTTTGGGGGTTCGAGCCCCTCCATCCCAGATAATGGTTCCTTCGTCTAATGGTTAGGACAGGAGATTCTCAGTCTCTAAATAGGGGTTCGATTCCCCTAGGAACTAAAATGTAAGAAGGGGCAGCCTTGATGGTTGCCTTTTTTTTTCGCTATACTACCTATAAGGATACATAGAGATGATTACCGCTTCAAACATAGGGCTTTCATATGGAACTCAGGTTCTGTTCAAAGAAGTCAACATAAAATTTAACCCAGGAAACTGTTACGGCATCATTGGAGCAAATGGTGCTGGTAAGTCCACATTCCTGAAGATTCTTTCTGGTGAGATAGAATCAGATACAGGGGATGTCATTATCACCCCAGGAGAGCGCATGGCTGTCCTTAGGCAGGATCACTTTGCCTTTAACGATTACACCGTGCTTGAAACTGTCATTATGGGGTATGAGCAACTTTACTCCATCATGAAAGAACGTGACATAATTTATGCAAAAGAAGACTTCACTGAAGCTGATGGTCTTCGTGCAGCTGAACTTGAAGGTGACTTTGCCGACATGGGCGGTTGGGAATCTGAAGCACAGGCTGCCCAGATGCTCGATGGTCTAGGCATTGCCACTGAATTGCAACAGAAGAAGATGCATGATGTTGAAGACAATATCAAGGTGCGTGTCCTTCTTGCCCAAGCTTTGTTTGGCAATCCTGACATCCTGTTGTTGGATGAACCTACCAACCATTTGGACCTTGAGTCCATCCATTGGCTGGAGGATTTTCTGGCAAGCTTTGATAATACCGTCATCGTTGTGAGCCATGACCGTCACTTTCTCAATACTGTCTGTACCCATATCGCCGATATCGACTTTGGTAAGATCCAGCTTTTCGTAGGAAACTATGACTTCTGGTACCTTTCTAGCCAATTGGCAGGAAAACAGAGCAAGGACGACAAGAAGCGGAGGGAAGAGAAAATCTCTGAACTTAAGGACTTTATCCAGCGCTTCTCATCCAATGCTTCAAAGGCAAAGCAGGCTACCAGCAGGAAAAAGCTCATCGACAAGCTTACCATTGATGATATCAAACCCTCCTCTAGGCGTTTTCCCTATATTGCCTTCAAGCCTTTACGTGAACCTGGAAAGAATATCCTTGAGGTGAAAGACCTGACCAAGGTTGTCGACGGGGTCAAGGTATTGGATAATTTCAACTTGGTCGTCAACAACGGAGATAAGATTGCCTTTGTGGGGCCTGACCACTTTGCAAAGACTGTCCTGTTTGACATCCTCAGTGGATCTGTTGAGCCGGACGAAGGAACCTACACTTGGGGCGTCACTACAAGCCTTTCCTATTTTCCCAAGAACAACAGCCATATGTTTACCGAGCATATTCCCATTACTGACTGGTTGAGGGAGTACAGTGAGGAAAAGGATGATACCTATATCCGCTCTTTCTTGGGCAGGTTGCTCTTCAGTGGTGATGAAGCCCTGAAGGACTGTACAGTTCTTTCCGGTGGAGAGAAGGTGCGGTGTTTGCTCTCTCGAATGATGCTTGAGCAGTCCAACGTTCTGATGTTTGACGAGCCTACCAGTCACCTTGACTTGGAAGCTATCAGTGCAATGAACGATGGACTCATTGACTTCAAGGGCATACTGCTTTTCAATAGTCATGACCATCAGTTTGTCGAGACCATAGCTAACCGTATCATTGAATTTACCCCCAATGGTGTCATTGACAGGATGATGAAGTTTGAGGAGTATTACAGTGACCCGACTATCAAGACTCTTCGTAATGAACTGTATGCTGATTCTTCCCATACTGTAGCTCTGTAGGAGGCCTTATGCTCATCGCAGTAGACATTGGAAACTCAAATATTGTTATAGCCGTCCATGATAATGAGAAATGGGTGGAGTCGTTTCGTATTTACAGTGACCAGAAGAAAACCAGTGATGAGTATTTTGTAGTCCTGGAGAGCCTGTTGACCCATGCGGGTATACACAAACAGGATATCAACCGGTCTGTCATCAGTTCGGTTGTTCCTAATCTTACCCGCTCGGTGCAGAAGAATATCATCCGTCTTTTTGATGTCCAACCCCTAATGGTTGACAGGTTCATCAATACTGGTCTCAGAAACGAGACCATCCCCATTGAACTGGGTTCTGACCTTCTGTGCAATCTTGCCCAGGCCCACCATATGCATCCTCACTCTCCGGTCATGGTCGTTGACTTTGGAACAGCTTTAACCTTCAGTACTGTAGGGTCAGATGGCTCTGTCCTAGGGGCTTCCATTGCCCCAGGTCTTGTTACCGCTGTTAACGCTCTCTATGGCAACACAGCACAGCTACCGCAAGTAGAACTAAGAGTCCCTGCCAAGGTAATTGGCAGAAACAGCCAGGATTCCATACGTAGTGGCATCATGTTCGGCTATGCGGGCATGGTCACCTCTATCATAGAGCGAAGTGAGCAGGAACTTGGTAAGGAACTCTATGTCATAGCGACCGGAGGGCTGAGCACTACGATAACCCCTCTTATTGGACGCATCAACCAAGTCTCACCCATGCATACCCTTGACGGGCTCAAGCTCATTGCGACCCTGAACTAGAAGGTGAAGTGCCCCATTTTCATTATCTGAACATCCATACCCTCACGTGTGCGTGCGGTGATATTCATATCCTTTGACCCAACCATGAAATCAACATGCATCAGAGAGGTGTTGCATCCTGCTTCGTTGAGACTGTTTTCTGTAGTCAGATGAGACCCATTGGTCAGACAAGAAGGGAAGCCATCACCCAAGGCGATATGACAGGATGCATTTTCGTCTATGAGGATGGAGTCAAAGATCAGTCCGCTTTGGGCGATGGGGCTGGACTCATCGACGAGTGCACACTCCCCGATACGTTTTGTCCCCTCATCGATAGCAAAGAAAGTATCCATGATCTCTTTACCCACTTTAGCCGAATAATCGACCACTTTCCCTTCTTTGAAGACAAGACGTACCTCTTCGGTACGGCTGTTGAGTACCGTCACCGGTCTTGTGGTGGTTATGTATCCATTGGCGCGCATTCGGTCAGGTGTGGTGAAGATCTCTTCGGTAGGAAGGTTTGCAAAGAATGCGGTACCGTCAGGCAGTGTCTCACTTCCTCCAATGAATCGGGCCTGTTCAGTGAACCCTATGGTAAAGTCTGTAACAGGACTCTTGAAGTGCAGGCTGTCGACATGCATGCTGTTGAGCCTGTCCTGTCTTGCTTGCAGCATTGCACCATGCTTATCCCATGCGGTGAAAGGGTCTTCCTTATCGAGCAGCAGAATAGGTTTCAACACATCCAGGAGGTCACTGGTCGTAGCATGTTCTCCAAGGACCTGTCGAGCCCAGTGTGGACCTGGGGCGCAGACCACACACCATGGCAATTCATGTCTCATGGTCTTTTTCAGGCGGGTTGCGGAGAACTCACGTTTTGCTGTGCCATAGGTCTGGTTTTTCTTTTGTTGGAGAGGGGCATGGTCCAAGCGGTCTTCGGTACTGTCGATCCTGATATAGGCCCAACCTTCTGCACACATCTCATAATCAAGAGCCCGGATGAAGGCCGGTGAGTATTTCAGTTGCTCGTCAGTCTGGTTGTCCAGACGAGAGGCAAGCACATCAAGGTCGTCAAGGAGTACCTGAACAAACTTCGCTCCATGACGATAGGCCGACTTGGAAAGGGCTCGGGCAAAATAGTAGGTGCCCGGTCCTGTCATGATGGTTACACTTTTATTTTCCTTGAGGTTTATTCCCTTGAGAATGACCAGGTCCGCATAGGTGTCCAATAAAGTCTGATTCATTGCTCTCTCCTATAACTCACATATGCCTTCATTCATGAGTAGTATCTGTTCGCCTTTCTCATCAGTAGCTTGTATGGTTAGTGAATCACCTCCCATGGGGAGTTCTAGCCTTACAAGAGAACGCCCTAGCCTTGAGGCGTCGATCTCTTCGTCAGTACTTTGTTCTGTAAGCGTGTTTAGGCTGAAGCCACCCAATACCAGGCTTGTAGTTATCTCACGGTTGAAGTGAGGGTGGATCGCCTGAGTCAGGTATCGACTTTCAATGGTGTCATTATCTGCCAAAGAGATACCAGATACCCTGCTTGCACCTTCATCCACTGCAAAAAAAGCATCCAGGGCCTCTTTGCCCTGTTCTGCACTATAGGAGATGACTTTCCCCTTTTCAATGGTAAAACAAGCCTCCTCAACCACTTTTCCCAACAGGAGGAAGGGCCTCAAGGTTTTTACAGTACCTTCAGTCATGCTGATATCTAGCGAAGCATGGATATGTTGCATAGGAAGGCTTGGCATGAAGGTGCGTCCGCTTGAAACTGAGGAGCTTCCTCCTGTCCATTTGGTCTTGTCAGCGATAGTAGCCTGTAGATCACAACCTTCCCCTTTGATGGTAAGCTTGAGCTTACCTTTTTGGGAGAGCACCTGTTTGCGATACTGAAGCAAATTTGCCTGATCAAGCCAGAACTTCAGGCCATGATCATCTTCAAGTCGGTATATTTTAGCGAAGAGGGCCCACATATCCTCTTCTGAGGCGGCCTTCCCCAAGAGTTGCATTGCCCAAAGAGGGCCTGGCAAGGGGATATTCGCCCAAGGAACAGCGATGCGACGGTCAAGGAATACGGGATCACTGAGTAGCCCATAGGTTCCAAGCTTGCCAACTTCTTCTGGTATTGAGGAGACATTGTCGTCTGTAACGTAGGGTGCGCTGTCAAGGTCAACAAGATGACACATAACATAACCGGTTACCGGCGGTCTCTTGATTCTCTTTTCAACAGGATCGAACTCTACGACCTGTGCTACCTTCCCATGGTTTGTCTCCACAATGCTGACAGTCTGTAACGTCGATTCACAGGCCATGGTTGCCAGCATCCTGGCAAAACTCATGGTGCTGTGTTCTGTATTTATAGATAGGGCATCGCCTCTTTGTAGTTTGAGTTGTATTTCTATGACAAGACGGGCGTACCGTCTGAGTATTTCTTGCATCGTTCCTCCAATGCATCAGTATAACAAATAAAATGGCATTTGGCATTAGATGTATAGCAGAAGAATAAAAAAGTATGGTTCAAGTCAAGAAAAATTGGATAGAAAGGAAACAACACAGCAATGCAAGCTCTTGTTTCTGGATAGTCCTCATATGGATGTATGTATGCATGTTTTCCAGAGGACTATTGTATTTCCATGAAGCTTACAGTGCATGGTATACTCCAGATGCAGGCACACATTTCTAAGGAGTGACTATGCTGACACATGCGGATATGTTGAAACTTAAACGGTGGAATACGCCCACCATATACAATGGTTGGGAGGCGATAACCCAGGACGAGCGATTGAACCTACGGTGCAACAAAGACGAGAGCAGGGATTTTATGCCCCAGATGGGACCGATGATAGGGTATGCGATCACAGTGACCTGTCAGCCAGGGAACAAGGAACACTACCAGGATAGGGCAAAAAATAGGGTAGAGTATCTGGACTATGTTGCTTCGCTACCAGGGCCTAAGATTGTGGTGGTGCAAGACCTGGATTCTCCATCAAAGATTATTGGATCCTTCTGGGGTGAAGTTAATGCAAATACCCATCGTGCCCTAGGATGCATTGGGACCATCACAGATGGTGCCATACGTGATGTTGATGAGATGACCAATGCAGGCTTCAAAGCATTGGCAAGAAGGCTGTGTGTAGGACATGCCTACTCAGCATCTATATCTTGGGGAGATCCGGTTACAGTATTTGGCTGTGAAATAAAGTCTGGGGACCTGATCCATGCAGACAAGCATGGTTTCATGGTCATCCCTGAAGAGGATCATGAACATCTGGTTGAGGCTGTCGCTTTCATGGATGAAAACGAATGCCTCACTACCATAGGGGCAGCAAGAGAGAGTGTGGGAAAATCCTATGCAGAAATACTTTCTGACCTCAATGAGGCAAGCTCCGAGTTTGGAAAGAATGTGCAAGCGATGAAGAAGAGGTTTGGCCTGTAGTGGAGCATGTGTGAAGCAAGAAACACGTCCATAATGATGTTCGTGCTTCTTGTATACTACTACAGTGTACAAGGTAGCCTACTCTATGACTCTATTTAGCATTTAAAAACTATTGCTAAATAATAAAAACAATATAATAGTATTGCTTTATCAATAATAATATAAAAAACTATTGCTAAAATAGGTTTGTTGGTATAGTCTTTTTCATAGATGGAGAGCCTATGAAAGAAAAAATTCACTACACAGCCCTTATTTTTGATGTGATACAATCGCGAAAGTTCAAAGATCGCCTTGTTTTACAGTCATATCTAAAAGCTGCTATTGAGATTTGCAATACGCTATTTGCTAGCCTTCTTTGCAAACCTGTCATGTTCAGTGCCGGCGATGAAATGCAGGGACTTTTTTATTCTGCCAAGGCTGCCTATCAGTATTTTGCCTTTTTTTCCCGGCTTGCATATCCTGTACAGTTTCGTTGTGGTATTGGTGTTGGTACATTGGATGTCTTTTCTCCTGATTGGATGACCACTGAACTTGATGGTCCTGCATATCATAGGGCAAGAGAAGCTATAGCACGGTGTCATGAAGGGCAAGAGCAATCTCTCATATGCAATTCTGCAAGTCCAAGCGATCGTTTTGTCAATGGGCTACTTGGAGCCTACTTGTTGCTGATTCAGGCTATGAAACCAAAAACAACCATCCTGTACAATTATGCAGAATTCCTTGATTCCCATCTTGTTCCCCAATGGAATGATTTGGTTACGGACATAGTTTCGATTGAAGCGTTTCTGATGCAACAGCAACTTCTCTGTAAGAAAGCCATACCATCCTATAAGCCGTCATTTTCCATAACAGTTGATGAATCAAGTTTTGAAGCACCTGATGGCGTTGATGGGAATATCCTTCTACGCCAATCATGGAAACGAGGGTTGAATGGACGTATAGCACAAGCCCTTGGTGTAAGACGCCAATATGTTGATGCTGTGGTACGAACAAACAACTTTGCCCAATTACGGAGAATTGAAGCTTTGGTTGTTGAAAAATTGCAGGAGGTACCATGATATGTACGAATACTATGGAATTTTGCTTTGTTGCCATCTGATAGGGGATTTTTATCTGCAGGCAGATACACTTGCCAGACATAAGCAAGAGCAAGTAACAGGTGTGTTGATTCACTCCCTGTTGTATGTAATTCCCTTTGTGCCCCTTATGTGTTTCCTTCAAATTTCGCTTGGACAGGCTGGTTTGCTTGTACTTGCTCTTGGGGTAACACACTTTCTTGTAGATAGTGTAACCAGAAGGTACTGCTCATTCAAATCCTTTCTCGTCGATCAGAGTATCCATATAGGTGTTTTGTTGGGCATGGCAATGCTATTTCCTCTGCCTCTACAACTGCCTGCTTCCTTGGTTGGTATTGGATTCGCGTTGTTGCTCATATTCAAGCCAAGCAGTGTCATCGTTTCCAGGGTCCTCTCTTCGCTTGTTTCAGGTAATGCAGATGAAGGGCAGGGGACCCTTCATGCTGGATACAAGATTGGTTATCTTGAAAGGTTGATCATCCTGCTGTTGTGCATATTTGGAGCAATAGCAAGTTGCACACTGGTAATTGCTGCCAAAACCTTGGTTAGGTATGCAGAGTTCAGCAATGACAACGCATTTAGGGAAGTGTTCCTGGTCGGAACCCTCATGAGTATTGCGTTAGCTTTGATTGCGTATGGGGGAGCGAAGCTTTTTATCGGATAGGTGGAAAAATCAACCTGCACTAAAATTTTCCTGATACAGCTCTGCAATAGTCCTTTTCCCAGGAGGGTAGAGTGCATTGGGTGCAATCTCAAACAAAGGTTGCATGACAAATTTTCGTTCAAGCATTCTGGGATGAGGAATGATAAGTTTATCTGTTGTAAGCACAAGGTCTCCGTACAGAAGGAGGTCGAGATCTATTGTTCTTGGCCCCCAATGAACTAGACGTTTTCTTTTCAAGGTCTGTTCGATGGAATTGCACAGGTTCAATAGCTCATAAGGCGAGAGGATAGTCTGTAGTTCAACAACTGCATTAAGAAAGTCAGGTTGGTCGATATACCCTACAGGAGCTGTGTCCTTAAAGGTGGATACAGCGGTGACTTGTATTCCTTCGGCCTCTCTGAGTAGCTCGATTGCCAGATCGAGCTGAGCCTTCCTGTCCCCAAGATTGGAGCCCAAGGCAATGTAGGCGATAACCTCATCACCATTCACTTCTTTCATTCCTTTTCCGGTCCATTTCCACTGCAGCATATTTCAAGTGTTGGCCCATTGGTGCCCAAGGTTTTTTTAATTGAACGAAAACTTCCGAAAGGGAAGGATAGGTATGGAACAAATACTCGATGATGTTCATCGCTGCAGCTTCAATGAGATTGTAGGTACGGTTTTGCAGTACTTGTTGTACGTCTTTACACACCTGAGCATAACTGATGGTCAGATTCAAATCATCTTGCTGTCCCGCTTGTTCCAAATCCAGACTCAGCTGAAGTGAGACGAAGAACATCTGTCCATTGGTCTTTTCTGCCTGCTCTACCCCATGGTAGGCATATACCTGCAAATCTTCAATGAGTATCTTATCCATATGCTATTCCCTCATTAGTATGTCTGTAATTTTTGCCACTCTTACATTCTGTAATACATCATGAACCCTGATGATATCAACACCTTTGCTAATTCCGATTGCCGTTGTCGCAAGGGTTCCTTCCAAGCGGTCCTGCACGCCCAGACCGAGGGATTTTCCAATAAAACTCTTTCTCGAAGCTCCAAGTAGCACTGGATAGCCAAGGCTTTTTAATCTTTCAAGATGTTTCATCACTTCAAGGTTCTGTGCAACCGTTTTTGCAAATCCTATACCAGGATCAAGGATGATCTGTTCTTCCTGGACCCCTGCTTTCAGTGCAATAGCAATACTCTGGGAAAGATCTGAGAGGATATCCTCCATAAGGTTGTGGTAGTTTGTGTTGTCACGGTTGTGCATAATGCACACAGGGGCTTTGCTTGTCGCCACAAGAGTTGCCATTCCTGCTTCCCGTTTCAATCCCCAGATGTCGTTGATCATATGGGCCCCGGAGGCAAGGGCCCGTTCTGCTGTCTTGACTTTATAAGTATCGACTGAGAGCACCAGATTGGTTTCAGCCCTGAGTCTTTGTATCACAGGTAGTAAGCGGTCCAACTCTTCTTCAGTGGAAATTGGTGCATAGCCAGGTTTTGTCGATTCAGCACCGATATCAATGATATCTGCTCCTTCTGAGGCCATACGCAAGGCCTGTGCAACGGCTTTGTCAACATTGAGGTATTGTCCGCCGTCAGAAAATGAATCGGGAGTGACATTGAGGATGCCCATGATGTAGGTGCGTTTTCCCCACTGCCAGACTGTCTTTGCAATGTGAGTCTCTTTCGTCATTGTTACTCCTCAATCAATAGGTGAACTTGGGCTTTTCCCCGTTCTGAAATTTTTGCATGTATCGATATGTGGGCAGACGATACAGGGCCTGACCGCTTTATCGCTGTCATACAGGATCTGTCCAAGTACCGTTTTTACCAGATGAGCTTTCCGATGGGTTCTTATCGCCTCACAGATTTCATCAGCTTCAATGTTAAGGCCCTGAAGGATTTCTCTCGCCAGAGTGGAACCTTCCACTGCATGATCGACACCAGTCATATACTGTTTCCATTTTGCAATATCATGCAGAAGGGCTGTGAGGTAAATGGTCTCTTTGGAAATTGCAAGGTTTCTCTCCAAGATCATGCAATATGCTACTCTTGCAACATCAAAAAGATGAGAAAAATCGTGTTTGCAATATTTCCTGTCTTGTTCTGCTTCATTGTTCAACGCCATGTAGGTGAGGAATTGCGGATGTACAAGTAATTTCTCTACGTTTTCCACCTGACACTCTCCTTGTTATACACGCTTGTTGTTGAGCCCTATGAGTCTAGTCATCAGATTGCCGTCAGTTTTAAAGATTCCCCGTACCGTGGTCGTGGTAGTGACCGAATGGGTATTCTTGATGCCTCGGGTAGTAATGCAAGCATGCTGAGCTTCAATGATGACAGCTATATCTTCAGAATCTGTCGTTTTTTGCATGATCTCAGCAATATCTGAGCCAATTCGTTCTTGAAGCTGCAGTCTTTTTCCTACCATATCGACAATGCGAACAATTTTACTCAATCCCAAGACCTTGCCTCGGGGAATATATGCTACGGTAGCCTTCATATTATACATGAGGGCAAGATGGTGTTCACAATGGCTGAAGAATTCAATGTCACGCAACATGACCATGTCATTGGAACTGCTGGGCATATCAAGATCATCCTCAAAGGTTTTGGTGAACATGGTAGCAATTTCATCGTTGGTATATTGTATGCCTTCAAATAGTTCCTCGTACATTTTTGCAACCCGGATAGGGGTATCGACAAGGCCTTCTCGTTCTGGGTCTTCTCCTAAGGCTACAAGCAATCCTCGGATGTGTTCTTCTATCTTATCTTTGTCGATTGCCATCACCATCTCCTTCGTACCTGTCTATCGTACTGACAAAACTATATAGAAGGAAGTGTTTTGCAGAAAGCCTTAAAATAGGAAAACAATCCTTTCTGGCAGGTATATATAGCTGTATTGAAAATACTCTACAGAGTGAAGAGAGATTATGCAAGTGAGAATGACGGAAAAACCAAGAAGCAACAAGAGCTGAATTCCAACTCGAGAACCTTAGGTGTTTTGAACCATGAAAAAAACCCACACTTTCCAGCATGGGTTTCTTTATTCTTTACTATGAAAGGCTTTAGTTTTACAGCGCCTTGCGGGAATCGAACCCGCTTCTTCAGCTTGGAAGGCTGAGGTAATACCAGTATACGAAAGGCGCGACACGCTCTATGTTTTAAAACATTATCAAATCTTCGTCAAGTACCTTCAGAAAAAGAAGCGAATGTCTTCTACCGGATTATTTGCCGTATGTTTGGAATAAATCTTATTCGGGCTAGAGAAGTTCTAAATATACGAAACAGAATCCTTGCTAGTCAACTATAAGCCAAGTAGTATTAATATACTAGGGAAGTGCATACGGAGGAAGCATATGTCACTGTTCTGATTGGTACCACAATCTCTCTAAATGAAATCAATCTGGAAACCCGGGGGTAAAAGTACCTTTAAAGTCACGAACTCTTTATGTTCAAGCTTCATGGAATTATAATTTTTTGTCAAATTCTCTGTCCTTCATTTCTCTGGGATGTATTCCTGATACTTTGGAAGCATTGGATCAGAAAATTTGGAAATACAGGGGGGATAGAACCCCTAACCCCAATATAGGATGTATTGTCGTTGCTCATCCCTTTTTTTTCTCTGAGGATCAATGGATCCCTGTCCCCAAAGATTGGTCCCCCAGTATAGTCCAGGGTAAAGTCTATGAATCGAATTCAGCTGAAGGTTTCCGATTATTTCAACAAGTCCAAGAAAGGTTGCAAGGAAGTGGCGCTTTCTATTTAGAACCTAGAGTTGGAGAAAACCAATCGATTAGTTTTCGGGTTTTGGTTACTGAAGCCTATAATCGCCGTTGTGCTGAAAAGACATTCTCCTTTGCAGCACTAGACCCTTCTGGGCAGTACTCTATTCAAAATGGATTTCTGATTTCATACGCTTTTTGACCAGCTATATCACTATAAACAAGGACTATACTGTTGAAGTAAGCCATCACCTGAAAGAAGACTATGGAAATGGAAAGATATACTATGACTTTCATGGTAGGAACCTACCCAATCTCCCTACTAATGTATTTGATCGACCCTCACAAGAGGCAATAAATTGGCATAATGAAAAGGTGTATCTTGGATAATGCATAGTCTTATTTTTTGGGATTGCATGATTCATAAGGGACAGGCCTTACCCCTTCCCTTGTTGACATGCAAGCCTCTTCACTGATTAAATGAAGTATCAATAGAGCGTAGTGATTTGAACGTTTTGCAAAGCGAGGAGAGCAGCATGGGACAGCGTGGGGAAGTATATTCATCGAGGCTTGTCAAGAATGACAGGACCTATTTCTTTAATGTGAAGGAAAACATCTATGGGGATATGTTCCTCAATATGGTAGAGAGCAAGGGAACACCAGAGAGTGAAAGATTTATCCGACAGTCGATCATTGTCTACCAAGAAGATCTTGGGGAGTTCCTCAAAGAATTGCAGAAATCCTTAGATTTCATCAAGCAAAACGAAAAGACCAAATAGTATTATCAGCAGCCGCTTGGCTGCTTTTTTCTTTTCTAACTAGAATAGCTCTCCGGTAACAGAGTCACCCTTTTTCTTTGATCCTACAATATGAAAGGACCTTCGATGGATGGGGGAAAGCCCGTAGTAGAGACATGCATCCCTATGTTCCTGGGTAGGGTAGCCCTTATGCTTGGCAAAATTATACAGTGGCCATTTCTTGTCTGCTAGGACCATATAACGATCCCTGGCACACTTTGCCAAAATAGAGGCAGCCATTATTTCAACCTCAGTAGCATCACCTTTTACGATCGCAATGGTAGGGCAATCAAGATTCGGCTTTTGGTTGCCATCAACCTTGGCCAGGTCTATCGGAAACTCTTTGCTCAGTTTCTTATATGCTCGTTTCATAGCTAGTAGTGAAGCCTGTAGGATGTTAATGGAGTCTATCTCCCTGGCAGTGGCTAAGGCTACAGCCCATGCTATAGCTTTCTCCTTGATGACTTTTTCTGCCCTTTGCAGTTGGTGTTCATTAAGTTTCTTGGAGTCGTTGAGCAACTCCAAGGGGAAATCATCACCTAGGATAACAGCAGCAGCACAGACAGGCCCGGCCAGAGGTCCCCTACCTGCCTCATCGATACCACAGACCAGCTTCGGTTCATCAAAGATGAACAATGAATATTCCCTTGGCTCTTTCGTTGGTTCTTCTCCCGGTGACTCTTCCATTTGCAATTTCTCCTACTTCTAACCCTTCTCATCATATGGTATAATCACGAAGAAATCTGCGTCAAGCATAGAAGAGGGTACAGTTTGTTTCTCAAAAGCCTAAAAATATTCGGCTTCAAGTCCTTTCCGGACTCAGTAAGCTTGGACTTCTCCAGTGGGATAACCAGCTTGCTCGGTCCCAATGGGTGTGGAAAAAGTAACATTGTCGATGCAATCAAATGGGTCCTTGGGGAGCAATCCACCAAAACCCTGCGGGCCGGACGTATGGAAGATGTTATTTTCAACGGTACAGACACACGCAAGCCACTACAAGTTGCGGAGGTCAGTCTTGTCGTATCCAATGAACAGGGCCTTTTACCCACTGACGAAAGTGAAATAGAGATCAAACGCAGAATCTACCGTAGCGGAGAAAGCGAATACTATATAAACAGTTCTCGCGTATTGCTCAAGAATATTAAGGAACTTTTCTTTGATACAGGGGTAGGTAAAAGTGCCTACTCTATCCTTGAACAAGGAAAGATTGACCAGATACTTTCCTCTCGTCCTGAAGACAGGCGCTACATTTTTGAAGAGGCCGCAGGAATCTCCCGGTTCAAATCCCAAAGTCAGGATGCAGAACGCAAACTGGTCAGGACAGATGAGAACATCATGCAGGTAGAGACCATTCTGCGTGAAGTGCGCAGAAGTTACGAAACCAAGAAAAACCAGGCTGCAAAGGCCATAAGCTATAGGGAATCAAAGAAAGAGCAGTTTGCCCTTGAAGTTGACGTACAGCTTTCCACCCTCAAATCCTATATCATGCTGCAGAACAGTAAGGAAGAGCTGAAGATAAGGGGAGAGAAGGAACTCGAACAGCAAAAAGGTTCCCTTACTTCCTTTGATGAAGAGATTGCTGAATTGCAAGATACCATGAGGGGTTTGGGTACAAAACGCATCGCCATACAGACAGAGCTGCAACGCCTTGATGAGGCCATAAAGGGAAGGGGAGACAAATTGGACCTCCTTACCCAACGATTTCGGGACTTCCTCACGCAAAAGGACCAAGCTGCAGAGCGCTCCCTTGCTATTTTGGAGCGTATGGAACGGGACAAGAGCGAGATAGACGAAAAATTCTCTGTTATGGCCGATATTGATGATTCCATTGAGCAGCTCAACGGTGAGATTGAAAAAAACCAAAAAGGAATCGACAAGACACGAAGCCTCATAACAAGTCAGAATCAGGAGATAAGCGAAACTGAGATAGAAGACATGAATCTCGATGAAGATATGGATCTTCTTTCCGAGAAACTCAAGGAACTTACTGATGTCATTGTCATCGAACTTGAGGCAAAGCTGAAAGCCTCTGGGTACAACCTTGAAGAGAAGAAGGTTGCCCTTTCTGCTTTTGAAGAACGGCTGGAATATATTTCCACTTCTGTTCTTGAACACGAGCAATTTTTGGGGAAACTGCAAAGTTCGGGATTTTCTTCCGATGAATTACTCCTCCAAGAACTAAAATTCCAACGCACCCTGGGAACTGGATTATCTTCCCTGCGTTCACTGTTTTTGACATATCTCAGCCATGAAGCTTCCTTCATTGATGATCTCATATCCCCTGAAGGCATTATTACCGAAAAACATTCAGTTGACCGCTCAATGGCGGATAAACGCAAGGCACTTTCCTCAAACCGTGAACGTATCAGTTATTTGCGCGAGGAGAATGCAAAACTCTCTTCATCGCTGGAAGCCTACCAGGCTGCCATCGCAGACCAGAGGGTCGCCTTGAACCAACTCCAGGAACAGAAGAAGAGTGCCAAGGATTGGATAGCCAACCTGCAGCGTTCTGTCACTGAACAGGAATATCAGTATCGTGATGCAGTTAACCTGAGTGAAACAGCCCAAGAGCGCATTTATGAGACACAAGAAGATATTCGTTCGGTTGAAACTGAAGTAAAGGATATGAAAGCGAACATAGCTTCCATGAATGAGGAGTTGAAGGACCTAATCGTAGAGATAGAGGATTTGGGCTCTGCCATCAGGGGAAAGCAAGAGAAGAAGGACTCCTCCTATGAGAGGCTACAGACTATAAAAAGTGATACGGATAAGCTTGGCTACCAGATAGAACAACTAGGACTCAGCATCACAGGTATTTATACCAACTTCTTTGAGAACTATGGCAAAAGTCTGAAAGAGTACGAAAGCCGACTGACTGAGGATATTGTAGACATTCCGGTGTTGAAAGCCAATTTGGATGAAGTTAAGAAAAAAATTGCCTCGATGGGATATATCAACCAGATGGCCGAAGAGGAATTCAGTGAGGTTAAGGAACAATACGATTTTCTAACCAAGCAGATGGACGACTTGAACAAGGCAAAAGAGGATCTTGTCTCAGTTGTCCTGGAGATCAAGACTCGAAGCGAACAGCTCTTTCTTGACACATATAAGCAAATTTCCATAAATTTCCAAGATATGTTCCGTCGGTTGTTTGGTGGGGGAAGGGCTGAACTCAAGCTTGTAGACCCAGAAAATGTGCTTGAGAGCGGTATCGACATCCTTGCCCAGCCACCAGGAAAGAAGCTTACCCACCTCGCCTTGCTTTCAGGAGGAGAACGGTCCATGACCGCTGTAGCCCTCTTGTTTGCAACCTATCATGTGAAACCATCCCCCTTTTGCGTCCTGGACGAGATCGATGCTGCCTTGGACGATCGGAATATTGGATTTTTCCTCTCAGTATTGCAAGAGTTTTCTAAAAAAAGCCAATTCATCATCATTACCCATAACAAACATACGGTTATGGGAAGCGATACCTTGTTGGGTGTTACACAGATGGAAGCGGGAGTCTCAACGATGGTAAGCTATCGCATAGATAAGGTTGAGGGTGAGGCTGTCATTCTCAACGATGAGGCCAAGGAGGTCTCTTTCGATGAGTCAGGTTCCGTGCAAACGAAGCCTTGACACCACATCCCTCATTGCGGTATAAGATGTAACTTGTATGACCATTATAATAGAGAAGAATAGTGTTTGATTCAATTAGTGACAAGTTTTCTGGCATCATGCGCACGCTGGCTGGAAAGTCCAAATTAACAGAGAAGAATATTCAGGACGCCGTTGAGGAAATCAAGGTCGCCCTGCTTGATGCCGACGTCAACCTACGCGTTGTAAGACGGTTCATAAACGGTACCATGGAAGAGGCTATGGGGGAGAAAGTCCTCAAGTCAATTGATCCTGGCCAACAGTTTGTGAAAATTGTCTATGACCGTATGGTTGCTTTGCTTGGCGACGAAGAAAATCAAAAACTCCTGCTCAAGGGGCCTGACACCACCACTGTCATTCTTATGATGGGCTTGCAGGGTTCTGGTAAAACCACAACCAGTGCAAAACTTGCACAGAGACTGAAGAAAGAGGGCAGAAGGCCCATGCTGGTAGCAGCTGACCTTGTACGCCCTGCAGCTATACTGCAGTTGCAGGTCCTCGGTGAATCAGTTGGAGTCCCTGTATTTACCATTGAAGGGGAGAAAAACCCTGTTAAGGTTGCCTCTGCTGCACTGAAGCTTGCCAAGAAAGAGCAACGTGATGTGCTTATCGTTGATACCAGTGGACGTATGCACCTCGATGAGTCCCTCATGGCTGAGATTACGCGCATCAAGGATGCGCTCAAGCCTGATGAGACACTCTTTGTCGCTGACTCCATGACCGGTCAGAATGCAGTCACCATTGCACAGGAGTTTGAACAGAAAGTCGGCATCACAGGTGTCGTTCTTTCCAAGTTTGACAGTGATACCCGTGGTGGTGCTGCTCTATCCTTGCGTTCTGTTGTCGGCAAGCCGATCAAGTTCATTGGTGTAGGTGAAAAGATTGAAGATCTTGAGCCTTTCTATCCTGATCGTATCGCCAGTCGTATCCTTGGAATGGGAGATGTAGTTTCCCTTGTCGAGAAGGCTCAGGAGACCATCAGCGAGGCTGATGCGCTGAAGATGCAAGAGAAGATGGCCAAGAATACCTTCGACTTGCAGGACTATCTGGACCAGCTTAACCGTATGGACAAGATGGGTTCGATGGACCAGATCCTTGACATGATTCCAGGTGCGAAAGGGCAGATAAGCGAAGATGATTTTGACAAGCAAGAAATTATCCGAGAAAAGGCAATCATCTACTCCATGACCTATGCGGAACGCACAAATTACCGTATAATGGGCCCTACTCGGAGAAAGAGAATCGCTTCTGGTAGCGGAACTTCACTCTCTGATGTGAATAGGATGATCAAAAAATTTGAGAAAATGCGACTTACTATGAGAAAGTTAGCAAAAAATAAAAAATACCAAGCTGCAATGCTTAAACAGATGGGTATGTAGAGTTGAATTCGTAGGAGGAATTGAAGTGAGCACAAGCATGAGATTGAAGCGGTTTGGATCCAAGAAGAGACCTGATTACAGAATCGTCGTAATGGATTCCAGAGCTGCAACAAAAAGCCGGACTCTCGATGAGGTCGGACAGTACCACCCCCTTTCCAATAAGGAAACACAGGTGGTTCTTGATGTTGAAAAGATCAACAGTTGGATTGCCAAAGGGGCACAGCCAAGCGATACTGTCAGACAGTTGCTGAACCGCAATGGCATAACCATTACCAGAACTGTCCAGGAATAAGTTCCAGGAGAACGTTGTGGAAAAGGATCTTGTAGAATACATTGTAAAATCCCTCGTTGATGTCCCTGACGCAGTCAGTATCAATGTGGTTGAGGGCGAAAAGTCCACAATCCTTGAGCTGAAGGTTGCCAGTGAAGATGTCGGCAAGGTAATTGGCAAGCAAGGGCGCATTGCAAAGGCTATCAGGACCATCCTGAGTGCCTCTGCCACCAAAAGTGGCAAACGTGCCGTACTGGAAATCTTGGATTGATTATGGAAGAGATGCTCTATACTGCAACCGTACAAAGTACCTTTGGTATCCTCGGTGAAGTAAAAATCCTCCCCAATAACGATGACTGCACCAACTTGAAGAAACTCAAGGAAGTTGTGTTGCGTTATAAGGATGGTACAGAGCTTACTGTGACCATTGAGAAATTCAGGATGCAGGGAACACAAGCTTTGATGAAATTCGCTGGGTATGATAACCCTGAGGATGCCAGAGCCCTTGCAGGTTGTCGCCTGATGGTTGAACGAAGTAAAGCTGCACCTCTAAAGAAGGGCCAATACTATGTCACCGATCTCATCGGATGCACCTTGGTGCATGAAGGTGAGACATTGGCAACAATAGAGAAGGCTCTGGAAGGGGCACAGACTGTGCTTTTGGAAGTACTTGCCACTGACGGCAAACGATATATGGTTCCGTATTTGGAGCAATTTATCGGCAATGTTAATTTGGAGAGTCGCACCATTGAATTGATTGCCCCTTGGATCTTGGCGTGAAGATTCATATAGTCACCCTCTTTCCCGAGATGGTGGAGGGGTTCTTCAAGAATTCAATCATGAAGCGTGCTGTGGAAAGCAACTTGGTGCAGTACAACATAGTCGACTTCCGTACATTCGCCAAAGATCGTCATCGCAGTTGCGATGATGCTCCTTTTGGTGGTGGGGCAGGGATGGTGATTCAGTGTGCTCCCCTGTGTGATGCCCTTGATTCGATAGAAGCAAAGGGTAAGCGAGTAGTTTTTCCCTCGCCTTCAGGAAAGAAGTTCACGCAGGCCTATGCTGAAAACCTGAGCTTGGAAGATGAGTTGGTCTTCATCTGTGGTCATTATGAAGGTATTGACCAACGGGTGATTGACCTATATGTTGATGACGAGATTAGTATTGGAGATTATGTGATCAGCAGTGGGGAGGTTTCCACACTGGTGATTGTTGATGCCGTGTACCGGCTCATTGAAGGGGTCATCAGTTCCGACTCACTTGCTGAAGAGAGTTTTTCTGACGGATTGCTTGAATATCCCCAATATACTAGGCCTGAGACCTATTGCTCAAAAAGTGTCCCTGCGGTATTATTGAGCGGACATCATGCCAATATTGGTCAATGGCGACTGAAGAAGCGGTTGGAGAAGACTTTGTTGAACCGACCTGATCTTTTGGAGACGGCATCCTTGGATGTGAACTCTAGGAAGATGTTATTAGATTTGAAAGAACATAGGGCGAAGGGGACCGTAGACAATGGATGTAATTAAGGCTATTGAGTCAGAACAGATGAAGGAAAACGCTGAGAACTTCAGTGTTGGTGATACCGTTAAGGTATTTTTCAAGATTATCGAAGGTGCTAACGAACGTGTTCAGATCTTCGAAGGAATCGTACTTGCTAAGAATAATGGTGGTATCCGTCGCACGTTTATTGTAAGAAAGATTTCTTATGGTGTCGGCGTTGAAAGGATTTTCCCCCTGCATTCTCCTCGTGTCGAGCGAGTTGAGGTTATCAGAAGGGGCCGTGTGAGACGTGCCAAGCTGTACTATCTCCGCGACAAGATTGGCAAGAAGGCAAAGGTCAAGGAACTCATTCACAGAAAGAAAGCTTAGTTTTCCTATACATTGCTATACGAAAAGGACGACATCTCAATGATGCCGTCCTTTTTGCTTTTTAGTATCTTGCCCATTAGCCTAAAACAGGATAGGGTAGCTTTAGAGGATCATATGGAACCAGAGAGCAAGAAACAAAACCCTTCCGCCAATCAGCCTAAACGGGATACCAGTAACCGCAAGAGGGACCGCAAACGAAAAAAACGCGGTACTAAACCCAAAGGCGCCCCTAATCTTGAAAAAAAGCCAATGAATACCCTGTTGCCTTCACAGACAAAGGTCCCTTATCGTAGCAGTCTTCCTCCCTTGCCTGTCAAACGTATAGAGGAACCTCTGTTGGAATGTCCTCTGTGTGGTAAGGTCATAGAAAACATTGCCAGTGCACTTACCCATCCCGATGGGGGCTTCTGCCACTTTGACTGTGTCTTGGAAAAGCTCTCCAATGATGAGCACCTTACTGAAAAACAGAAGGTAAGCTATATTGGGCGGGGAACCTTCGCTGTTGTTGAGGAGAATGATGAAACAGGTTTTTCCTTTACCAAGAGAATTATCTGGGAAACACCAGAGAGCTTTGACATCATGAAGAAGTATGTGGAGGCAAATAAGAAATGAAAGTCTCTAAAAATGTGGCGATGCTTCCAGGTTCCTTCGATCCTCCTACCAATGGACATATCGATATCATCGAACGCAGTGCGGCTCTCTATGATAAGCTTTTTGTCGTAGTGGCTGACAATGTACAGAAGGCCTGTCTTTTCACTGCCAGTGAGCGTATGGTAATGCTCAAGGAAATCCTTAAGGGGTATGACAACATAGAAGTGATGATATATCCGGGTCTGGTTGTCCAATTCGCCCAGGAACATGGGGTAGGGGTGATGATCAGAGGCGTACGGGCTCTGGTGGACTTCGGCTATGAGTTTGAGCTTGCCATGACCAACAAGCAGCTGAATAGCTCCCTGGAGGTGCTGTTCATGCCTACCAGTCCCAAGTATTTCCAACTTCGTTCTAGTGCTATCAAGGAAATGGCGGCCTATGGGGCTGATATCTCCCCTATGGTCCCACCCTTGGTAGTGAAGATGATAGGCCAGAGGATCAAGTTGTTGAACTGATTTGGGGCGGGGAAGAAGGCCCTTAGCTGATACTAATGGCTTTCTTCTATACACTAACGTGCTTTATTGTCCTACTATGATCCATTTTCTGGCGGAGTTGGCAGATCAGGGGTTTCGTGGTGAAGCCTCAGAATCTTTTGGAGCAGTCTGCATTTCCATAAACAAGACCAGCTGAGCACGTGCAGTCTCATCCCCCCTGATTGATATTGCTGAAATTTCCTATGAGGGAGTACTGCCATTTGGTTTCGATAGGCTTTTTTGTATTGTCAATCTTTGATTTCTCCTAAAGTTGCGTAAAGGGTATCATGATAATGACAACAGATTCCTCATCCCCACCCAAAAAAAATCGTATTCGCTGTGATTTCCTTCAGTACCGGTAGGTCTGGGGTTAGCTTACTATATAATTTGCAACAGCAAGAACCTCATTAGTCTTACTGGTATTGTGGCTGCAAGTATCAACAGCACTGAATTACGTATTCATTGAACGATTATCTTTCTTTTGATGGTAGAGAATAATGGGCTGAGAATCAGAAAGATTGTGTCTATAATTACATTTTTCTCTTTTTTGTATGGAATAGAATCTCAAAGCATTTCATCTTATCGCTAAAGAGTATAATACTGCCATTTAGCTATAATATTGTCATGATTCAGTACATGCAAGCTGTATATCTGTACTGAAGGTATATAATAAAAACTTAAAGTGATATGATATTACATAAGGAAATTGACTGTAAATCAAAGTGAATTTCATGTTTCATTCAAAATATAAGATTTTTTTCATCAATTTTTCTTCCTAGCTTTGTACAAAGGGGTGGAAAATGGGTTTAGTTGTTGACGCAATAGGGGTTTTTCGTTATTCTTCCCTAAGTGTCAAAAATTTGCGTAGGATAAGAGGATTTTCAATATGGCAACACCTAAATATAAGACTTCAAAAGCTAGTGCAGCTTCCCGCAAGGCAGCTAACATGCGTCTTGTTTCTCCAACCCTTTCTCGTTGTGGTACGTGTGGTAACATGGTAGTACCTCATCGTGTATGTCCCAAGTGCGGCTTTTATCGTGGTGTTCAGGTAGTTGAACTACAAGACAAATAGTTCCCATTTTTAGGAGATTAAAGTAATGGATAATAAAGAAGTTTTTGAGAAAGTAAAAGCACTTATCGCTGATAAGCTGGAAATTGATGCTGCGAAAATCTCTATGGATGCTTCCTTCAGGAAGGATTTGGGAGCAGATAGCTTGGATACCTATGAGTTGGTATATGCCATTGAAGAGGAATTGGGTGTTTCCATTCCTGATGAGAAGGCTAACGAGTTTGAAACCGTCAAGGATGCAGTAGATTTTCTTTCAACTCAGCTCTAAGGCATAGTTTCTATGGATCCATTTGCCTTTGGAAAAGCTCCCGCTATCTCTCCTTCGAGAGAACGGGAGCTTATTGCTTTTAAAGAAGCAAGTAACATGAAATGTGACAATCTCAACCTTCTTAACCTAGCCTTTACCCACCGCTCGTTTGCAAATGAAACAACAGAAGATGTGGGAAACAATGAAAGATTGGAGTTTCTCGGGGACAGTGTCTTGGGAATGTGTGTTGCTGATTGGCTTTTAAGAAATCTTCCTGCAAAGCAGGAGGGGGATTTCTCAAAAATCAAGAGCGTAGTCGTAAGTGAGGATAGTCTTGCCATGATTGCGCGTAAACTGGATGTGGATAAGTATTTGCTCATTGGAAAAGGGGAAGAAAACAGTGGGGGCAGGGATAAGAAGACCCTGTTGGCAGACTGCATGGAAGCCCTCTTTGCCGCCTGCTATCTTGATAGTGGGTTTGAAGTGGCAAAAGAATTTGTCATGCTCTACCTCAAGGGGCAGATCAATGCGGTGATCAAGTATGATTACCATCGCGACTACAAGACTAGTTTGCAGGAGTACATGCAAAAGAAGTGGAGAAAGTGCCCGGTCTATACTTTGGTAAAGAAAACAGGACCTGAGCATGAGTTTACTTTCTATGTAGAGGTACAAGTCAACAACCAGAGCTTTGGACCGGCCCAAGGCCGTAGCAAGAAGGATGCTGAGCAGAATGCTGCCAAGTTAGCCTATGACTCTGTGGTAGTCCCAACGCTCTCCTGATAGTTTTTGGCAATGGTGAGCAGTTGCTCCGCATTGTTTTGTTTAGGGTCATCAAGAACAACCTCCAGCAGATATGCGAGCGTTGTTCCAAGTCTTTTTCCCTTAGGGACTCCCATCTTAATCAGATCATTACCGTCTATGGCCAGATCCTTGATGCTCAAGGCATCTTTTGCTGCAAGAATCTGGTTGATTCGCTCTTGCAATTCGTCAATGAGGGTTGTATTGGGCTCGCCATGGATGGCAATCTGGTCAGCGATTCGCAACTGGAAGAGCAGGGGGATATCTTCAAGCCCCACGCGCTTCATGAATCGCCTTACTGCACTGTCGCTCCAATTGCTCTGGTAGTTGAACATATGCTCTTTCACCAGATGAGTGACTACGCGTATCTGCTCATTGCTTGATTTCAGGTACTGCATGATGGCTTTGGTCTGAATTGCAGAGACAGCCTCATGTGCATAGAAGGTGTTTTTCCCTTCCCCTTTCTCGATAACCTCGCTTTTTCCCATGTCATGGAATAGGGCGGCTAGGCGCACAGAGAGGGGGAAGGACCTATCAGCTGCTGCCTGACAAGCACGTATGTTGTGTTGCAGAATGTCCTGGTGGTGCATGCCTCCTTGCTCGATCCCATCACCATTGGCAAGAGAGGGAAAGAGGGTGGAGAGCACGCTGCTCTGATGCATGTAATGAAGCCCAACCGTAGGGTGGTCTGAAGCCACCAGCTTGAACAGCTCTTCTCGGATGCGTTCAGAGCTGACATTCTTCAAGTTATCCTTCTCATGCTTCATCGCCAGAAGGGTGTTCTCTTCAATGCTGAAGTTCAGTTTTGAAGCGATTCTGCATGCACGGAAGATGCGCAGAGCATCCTCCTCAAATCGCTTCTGGGGAATGCCGATGGCACGTATGGTCTTGTCCTTCAGATCGTTCAATCCGCCATTGAGATCGATGATGGTTCCAGTAGTACAGTCTGCTGCAAAGGCATTGATGGTGAAGTCTCTTCTTTTGAGGTCTTCTTCCAGGTTCCGGATGAAGGTCACAGAACTTGGATGCCTTCCATCAACATAGGTCCCCTCACTACGGAAGGTAGTGACCTCGAACATCTGTTTCTCGAATATGACCGTGACGGTTCCATGTTCTATCCCCGTAGGGATGACATGACGGAACAATGCCTTCACTTCATTTGGTTCGGCATCGGTGGTAAAATCAAAGTCTTCATTCTCCAAACCCAACAGATAATCCCGAATTGCCCCACCTACTATGTAGAGGGAGAACCCGGCTTCTTTGAAGCGAGAGGAAAAGCGTTGTATCGATGAAGGAACAGGGAAGGTTTGCATACTGCCACACTACCCGTACAAAGGCGAAAGGTCAACTGTAATAATGGTTGGCAAAGGTTGTCATTTCAGTCTAATTTGAATAGAATAGGACCAATGCGGAAGTCCACCAAGGCTTTCGGGAACAAGGAGCGTCTATGTTTCGTCCAGTAACTACAAGGGCTGATTTCCCTGCAATGGAAGAGAGTGTCCTCTCTTTTTGGCAGCAAGAGGATATTTTTGGAAAATCGATTACCATGCGTCCGGTTGAGGATGAGTTCGTCTTTTATGACGGGCCTCCCTTTGCCACAGGCCTTCCCCATTTTGGCCACCTGGTCCCCGGGACCATTAAGGATGCAATTCCCCGTTACCAAACCATGAAAGGCAAGCGTGTGAACCGCCGATTCGGATGGGACTGTCACGGTCTTCCTGTTGAGTTTGAGATGGAGAAGACGCTGGGTATCAGCGGACCTTCTGCCATCCACGAGTACGGTGTCGCCAATTTCAACGAACAGT